>CAVPVY010000009.1:0-15225 GCA_963709355.1 uncultured Planctomycetota bacterium | reverse complement strand
CCATCATTATCGTTTCAGCAGTAGTCAATAAAGTGCGAGCAAGAATTTCTGCTTGATAATCTGGATGATGTTTTACCCTTTGCAATTTGCTTTTGGTTTCTGATATCCACTTTCTTGTTGCATCTATCCATTGAGTTTCTTCACTGGTTCCGTATTTCTTTTCAAGATACTCAGACAATTTCTTATTAATGCACAATTGACCGATAACTTTGTCCAGTAGTTCCACCATGGAATTTGCTGATTGGCTCAATCTGTCTGGATTTCTAGTAGAGTTAAAAGCCATCCATGACCCAATCCTTTTTTTCTTGAGATTAGGATCCAGATTATCAAGCAAGTTATTGAGCTTGTCCTGCGTTTGGTAACCAATTCCAATTTGTGGCTTCTCCGGAACCTCTTGAGTCTCGATCCCTTTGTTAGCATCAAAATAATCGTGAATGCATTCAGGTAGCTTTATACCAAGGAATGGTGCTTGCCTGAGTATTTGAACGATTCTGTAGATTTCCTTGTCAATTTCTTTCTTTACGCTGGATATTATTGTTTGAGATTTTTGCTTTTCTTTTTCAATTATCTCACATAAAGCGGCTGCTTTGAGATAACCAAGGCTTTCGATCCCAGCACCTCCAGAATTCAGATGGCCATGGTTTTCGTTGTATTGAATTAAACCATCAATATATTCTTTCTCAGCCTTAAGATCTTTAAGTTCGAGATCATGTTCACTAACGATTTGCTCTAGAAAACTTGACAATCTTCTTAGCCCATCATTCAGGATTTGACACATATTATTGTCAAAAGTAACGGTTATTGAGAGACTTTCTGACCATTGCCCTTTTTCATTTAAAAGTTCCGAAGAAATATCAAAATCAGTGATTAACCCTTTAGAGCCCAACGCTATATAAATATCAAACCTAATAGCATTTTCTAATGTATAGTAATAATCGGTTCCTTTGTGTTTTTCACTTGCAACCTCGAAATCATCCATCAGCGCACGGCTGAATTCCAAATTAATTTCTTTACAATTTGAAATAATTTTAAATCTATAGATGCATAGTTTAACTGAGTCATGATTGAAAATGACTTCAGTCTTATTGTCCAAATCGTTTAAAACGTTAAAGACAAATTTAACCGCATTTTTGTCAAAAGCTGTCATATAAGAACCTTGAAGAAGATGAGGAAAATCTTACTGAACCTAACAGTTAATTAGACAGACTCTATAATATTTCGAAATCGACAGAAGCTGTCCATTGCCAATATCATAGACATGATCCATATTAATTTAAAGTAATTTTTCAGAATGATGAATTCTTTTTGATTATAAGAGTTTTTTTAAGTAACAAACAACTCTGTTGATTTAAAATCAAACAACTTTACAAGCTAGCTCTTCTTTATCGTAATAAGGGAAAGTTTGAAAACTGTCTGACATGTTTGGGCACAGGTAGATAGGTTTCATTTAACAATCTGGCCGAACAGGAACACATATGAGTTGACAAATTGATGTTGATTTGTATAAAATCCTGAAAAAGAAGGGGTTATTAAAAAATATGAGAAGCAAAATAGACTGTTTGGGATATTAAGAGGTTTTATTTAGTTAAGGAGCCAATAAATGTATTCGCTATCCCTAAACTAATATAAGAAAGAATCCGACAAATCAATGTACTTGTCCTTATGAATCGTACAGATATAATTGAATTACATTATATAACACATATCAACAATGTAACGTCAATTATGCAAAGGGGAATTTTATCGAGGAATAAGGCAATATCTGAAACAATAAATAACCTCGATATTTCAGAAGGAAGTGTTCAGGGTAGACGTTCAGACAAAAGGATTCCAGGAACCAAAAAAGTATTGCATGATTATGATTATGCGAATCTGTATTTTGACGCGCACAACCCAATGTTGAGCACACGAAGATCAAAAAACAATGAGATTTGTGTTCTCAGTATTGACAAAAGTATTTTAGATTTGGAAGACGTTATTATTACAGATAAAAATGCTGCAAGAGAATGCTGGTTTAAGCCTGTTAACGAAGGATTACCATTACTGGATGCCAGAGAAGTCTTTGCTGAATATTGGACTAGTGATGATTATCTTGAGGAATACAGGCTAAAAGGAATTAAATGTGCTGAGGTATTAGTGCCTGATTGTGTCGGATCAGGATACATTTCCGGCGCATATGTCGCAAATAGAATTGCTTTTAATAGTTTTAGTGAAGTCTCAAGTTTGCCTGTACAGATTAAAAAAAATTTGTTTTTTTAAGGAAAAATTGTGAAGATTTTAATTGGAGACATTTTTCAGTCAGGAGCACAAACACTGGTAAATACCGTAAATTGTGTAGGTATTATGGGGAAAGGTATTGCCGCAGAATTTAAGAAACGTTATCCAGAAATGTTTAAGGACTATGTTGCCAGATGTGCGCGGAAATCAATTAAACCAGGGATTCCGTATTTATACAAAGAATCATTGTTTTCTCCCTATGTGATTAGCTTTCCAACAAAGAGCCACTGGAGAGCTGCTTCTCGAATACAAGACATCGAAAGAGGATTAAGGATTCTTTCTGATAACTATAAAGAATGGGGGATTGAGTCAATAGCTATTCCTCCTCTTGGCTGTGGTAATGGGCAGTTACTCTGGGAATCAGTTGGCCCTCTGATTTATAAGTATGTTTCTAAATGGGATATTCCTGTAATAATGTATGCGCCGTATGGGACTCCACCCGAGCAATTAAAGCTTGGTTTTTTCACTACGGAATCTCACTTGCAAAAAGCGGGTTCAGGAAAAAGAGTATTACAAAAACTAAATCCGGCTTGGGTAGCGTTAGCTGAAATTATTTATCGGATTGAACAGGAAAAATATCATATGCCGGTTGGTAGAGTGATATTTCAAAAAATAGCTTATGTAGCAACTTCTTTAGGTCTGCCAACCGGATTACAGCATGTAAAAAGTTCATATGGGCCATATTCTCGTGAATTGGATGATGTAAAGAAGCGGCTTTCAAATGACGGTTTGATTCAAGAAGAGAAGTTAGGAAACATGTTGAGAGTCTTTCCTGGCCTGGAGTACCAAGCTGCTCGTAATAAATTTAAAGAATATATAGAAAAGTGGGATCAATTAATTGATAAAACGGTAGATTTATTCTTGCGTTTAAATACAAATCAGGCAGAGATTGTGGCAACTGTGCTGTTTACAGAAAAAGAGTTGGCGAATAATGGAAATGTTTCTGAGAGGGATGTCTTGCATAAGGTTATGAAATGGAAACAGAGAAGGCGACCGCCTATCAGTGAGATAGAAGTCGCGGAGACTATCCGTAATCTGGGAATTTTGAAATGGTTTTCCATAAAACCATCACCAGATTTGCTTGTTGATGAATTTTGATAATCAGCTTGTAATTTCGTCATCTACCATCCCTGCATGAGAAACTTCTTTTTTTCATAGCTGTCAAGTACTTGACTACAATCTTCCCATTTAATAGGCTTAATGTTTTCCTGATCTTGATATTTTTTGTAGAATGGATGTATATCATTTTCAGAAACCTCTCCAATCTTCTTTTCGGCCTCTTCGATATTATCTAACGCAACCTCAACCCACACATCCTCAAGAGTGTCGGGTATCTGTCCGAATAAGTCCCTGAATGTTTCTCAAGCGATTCGATAAGAGGTGATGAACTCTGTCTTCTACCGAATCTTTATATCTCATATTATAAATCCAGATTTCTTCTCTCTCCTGACCAATGCGCTGAATACGACCTTTACGCTGCTCTAACCGGGTAGGATTCCAAGGTAAGTCTATATTTATTAAGGTGCCTAATGTTTGCAAATTCAACCCCTCACTGGCAGCTTCTGTGCCAAATAACAATTTTATTTCCCGGACTTGTACCATCTTTTTTATGTCTTCTTTTGATTTCCGATGATAGATACCATTTTCATAGATACCTGATTTATCACTACCGGCATATATACTAAAACCGATTTGGTTTTAGATCTTTCTAAAAACCAAAGCTTGGTGAAGGTATCCACGGACAAAAGGCGCCGAGGACTTTACTCGGGCAAAATAGTTTTTGGATTTTATCCGAAAACCATTATCAGATGAGTATATTCAAATCCTAAGACTTCTCATTTGTTTAAAATGAGAGTAATCCAATAATGATGGCCAAGAATGGTTTACAACAATAAGAACATCAAGATCTGACTCGTAAATTTGCCAAAATGCCTATTCTCGGACAACCTGTCAATAGGTGACCCTTGCTTGCACTTAAAGGATTGTTTTTTTTAAGGGAATATATTTCATCTGACACATGAAACAGAATCGCACATAGTATTTTAGAACAGTTCAGTATTTAAATATCGCCTTCTAGCCATATTGTTTCCATCAGCAGCTTCAAAAAACTACTAAAGGTGATAGGAAATCGGTTTTTTTATTGATGTGAACATTGAAACAAAATGGATCAAAAATATCAATTTTTTTTCCATCTTTTACCTAACATGTTATCAAATCATTTGTAGGGGTTTTTTCTTGTCAATAGGTTAGATTTGACCATACGTATCCTATTCTTAAAGCAATCCCATTTCGTAAAGGAATCTAGAAGGTTCCTTTGACCATCCTCTATAACGTTCAGCATAGCTGAGGGTTAAAGTTTTAATAGCTCTAGTAATAGCAACGAAACAGTTGCGTCTCTCTTCCTCCATTTCTGGACTATGATCACCTTTTTGCTTACTTTGGAAGGAAGGTAACTCGTCATCAACAAGTCCAATTAGATAAACATGATCAAATTCCTTGCCTTTAGCTCCATGGATTGACATAAGAACTATTGAATCTGGTTTGGCAGACGGTTCTTTTGAATGCATCTGAAGTTCTTGCAGAAATGCTTCCAATGTTATTTCATTACTAAAAGATTCGATTATTTCTCTTGTCAATTCTTTCCAAACAATACTTTCCTCTTCGTAGCGAGTAAAAACTTCAGTGTCCGGATCGCTGTCTTCTTGTTGATGAGATTGTGCCAGCTTGCTAAACCAGTCAAGTGAATACTGGCTGAATTTCTGAAAATCTCTACCTTCTCCCAAATATCGTGATGTCTGGTCAATTACATCTTTTATCGAAGCATTCAATTTTTTTTGACATATTAGTTTGATCCAATGTTGCAAATAATCACGATTAGAGGCCTTGGCTAGTGTAATAACAACTTCAGGGTCAACTTCAACATCTGTAAGCTGAAAGAAAGTACCGCATATCGCCTCTAAGTAACTACGATTTTGCCTATCATTTGCAAGACGTAGAATAGAGTGCAGCCACACAAATGGGGTACTTTCAAATTCGTCTTTTCGCTGAGAGATTACAGCAGGCAATTCTAAGTTTCGCATTGCTCGTTCAGCACCCACAAGTAACTTGCGGCTTCTTCCTAACACAACTACCGAACCAAGATGACCTGAGTGAAGTTTTTTGATATCTTTGGCTATTTCAGCAACTTCAGTATCAAAATCTGAAAATACAGGAAGTAGTCTAACCGTTGCCTCTCCTTTACTAGTATGAAATGCCTCAAGAGGCATTTTATCATCTGTTCTCAAGAAATTGTTTCGTATAAGCTTATTAGCTAACTCCACAATCTCAGGGGGGCATCTATAATTCATTGGTAACTGAATAACTCTTGGAGAATAATCATCCCTAAACTCTACAATGCGTTTATGACTAGCCCCGTTCCATTGATAGATAATCTGATCATCATCAGCTACTACAAATAAATTTCTGTGCTGATCTCCTAAGAGTGCTCGTATAAGATTGTATTGAGCATAATTCGTATCTTGAAACTCGTCTATACAGATATAGGGATAAACTGCCCGATAGCGTTTGGCAAATGCCGGGTACTTCGTAAACAGCAGATAAACCTTGAATATCAATGAATTGAAATCAAGAGCATTTTGTTTACTCAATTTTGCTTCATAAGCAGGATAGACAATAGCCATCCGTTCTCCGAATCTTAAATCTCTAAATCGTTTGTGGCAACCCTCATCAGGTAGAACAAGAAGAGACTTGAGGTGTTGAATTACAGGCAGTGCTTTTTTATCATTGTCTCCCACTATATCAGATATATTCTTAGCGTCTTCTACTGCCTCATTTAATACTGCCTGCAAATCACTGGTTTGTGAATATATATAAAAATTAGGGTTGATGCCCAAATGTGTTCCGTGCTGGCGCAATATATCAGCACAAAATGAATGGAAAGTGCCTAAGAAAAGGCGCCCACTCTGTCCTGGAATAAATGTTTCCACACGGCTCCTCAACTCATCGGCAGCTTTATTTGTAAATGTCAGACCGAGTATGCGGAAATTTTTATCACGACTAGAATCAAGAATTCGAGCTATCCGGCAAGTAAGGACTCTTGTTTTTCCAGAACCCGGCCCTGCTAGTACCAGAAGAGAATCTTCTTGCCAATCTGAAGCTTCTTTCTGGATAGGACTTAGCTCCTCTAAAGCGTTGAGAAATTCTTTTGTGCTCATATTATAATGCTTTTGCAATTATGTCTTGGATAGCTTTTCTAAAAAGTGCCGGTACTCTTGAAACATCCGCATTCGAAGAACGTAGTTTATTAATTAAAGCAATAATAAATTCTGTTTTGTGTTCTCTTATTACTGAGGCAATTTCATCTTCAAAACCATCTTCACCTTCGTTAATGTTTAAACTAATATCTCGTTCATGTAAAATCAGTTTATATTCTTCAATAAATCCATTTTTAACAAGGAATAATTCCAAGTCCATACCTTCTTCTGGAAACAATTGAACTAACTCACTAATTTCTTCGTCAGATACTCCACGATTTTTGATTTGATCAACAAATGTTTTTCCTGCATTGTCGTTATCACAAACCATATTCCAAGGGATTTCAAATGCTCGTGCAAGACCTACAAATGCTCCTGGTGAACCATTGTTTTGAAAATCAATTACAGAAACTCCTACATTATCCATAGGATTATTCATCAATTCTGCAAAATATCTAATTAATAAATATTCACTTTGACCTTCACATAGTAACCATGCTCGGGCAAATAATACTTCTCCACGAATTCGCTTTGCGAAAGTATCGAGATCGGCCAGATCACTGTCACTAAGATACAATTGAGAATCTTTCTTAAGCTGCTTAAGTTTTGCATGAACATCATTTTGTCCAGGATACATTCTTAGCAATTTACGATATTCACGTTCTTCCATTCTTCCGTAAACTGTGAGAATTGATTTACCTGGGTTAAAGTTGTATTTCGAAGAATTGTTATTACAAAATGTTAATAGTCCCTCTGCTGTCGGCACACTGGTTTTAAAAAACTGATTAATATAAAGGACTTTGGAAGATGAACCATCGCATCGAAACATTCGAATATTTTTAAAAGGAATTTCCTGTATAAAAAATGGTGAATGGCTTGAGATAATTTTCTGACTTTTAATCTCGCCTAAATTGACTGCAAGTGCACGAGAAACTTGAGGGTGCAGATGTGCTTCTGGTTCCTCTAAGGCTAGGATAGCTTCTGTTTCAGGTTTGAAAAAAGGTTTGAGAAGTACATCGATGTATGCTTGGAAAAGAAAAAGAACAGCTAGACTCTGCATACCCTGTCCATGTCTCGAAAGTGGAATGTCAATTTCAGTTCCACGTGCTTTAATTACAACTTGTGATTTAGACATAAGATCCCATGGTTTAAGCGGCAATGCCTGTATCGAAGTTGTTTCATTTGTTCCCTGCACCATAATTTCCTGAACTCTGTTTAGTGACTTTTTAACTTTTTCAAGTCTTGGGTCCGCCTTTAGTAGGTCTTCGTTTAGAATAGATAACTCTTCGTTAATCCTTTTTGCTTGTTCATCGCTAATTTTGAGGTCACGTAATATACTACCCCAGAATTGAGAGCGTGGAGAAAATTCATCACTCGAATTACGTAGAGCAGATAAATAAATTAACCGATTGAATGGAAGAAATCTTGTAAGATTTGCAGAATTTGCTCCTTTGCCCCCTAACGGTTGACCATCTAATGCGAGAAATTCCCATTTTGTAACAAATTCTTTAGCTATTTCATCGAATTTGTTAGATAGTCGTAATCCAATGGAGTCCAAATCCATCACAGGGTCTGTTTGAATAATATCTGTAAGGGCTTGAACTAAAGACTCTGGCCACTCATCTGATGCATCCTCTCTAAACCATAGTTCTATTTCAATACCATTACTAGTCTGAGGAGAGTCACTATTTTTAACCATGTGGTAGTCATATTCGTTAAAAGGAGGCGTTCGACTTGCCGTATTCCAAGGTAATGAAATTTTTAGTGCTTCAAGTAAAGCTGTTTTACCTGAATTGTTCTCACCGACTAGGACGGTAGTATCCGATATGGGAATGGTTACATCTACTAAGCAACGGAAATTTTTGACAATAATTTCTCTAAGCTTCATTCAACATTCTCCAACAAATTCTTAGATTTGGTGTGCTTCATACCAGTTCAAAATTTCACTATGCACCATATCTTTTTTTTACTTTTAACCAAAAATATATCGTTAGCCTTTAACGTCCATATTTCTTTATTATCCCCTCAATATCACTTGGATGGAAGGATACATCAGAATGCCATTTACCAAATCCACCTTGTGTGTTTACTGCTTTTGTCCATTCTTTTAAGTACGCTCTTTTAGTTCTGTTTCTTTCATCATCCTGTCCTTTAATTTCTAATACTAGGTATTTTCCATTGTTCATTTTGATAATAAAATCGGGGTAATACTTCCGTATTATTCCTTGGTAATTGTAATAAATAGCAAAACCAAGATGATCGTTTTTAACAAAGGACTGAACAAATTTGTTTTTATCGAAAACATAAGCTTCCGATGCTTCCCATGTACTATCAATAACGACATGGTTAATATGTGATTTTTGTGTCCATTCACAAGGTTTGCTTGTAGACCATGCTTTCATATGCCCTGTAGAACGTATCGGATACTCACTGTCAAAGACAGGTTTAACTTCTTCAGTATTTTCAGCTCTTATCAAATTCCAAATATGCTGAACAATCTTATTCATGTTCAGCATTATAAGTATTCTTTTCTTCCATTCTTCAATACCAAAGAGATCACTTTTAATGATAATCTTATTCGATTGAATAAAATTATTAATTATTTCTATTATTTGAGTTAGGAAATATCCCTTTAGTCCTTTCCAGTCTGGCCGTTTTTCATTGTTATATATTTGGGATGCAATTTTGAATACAATTGTTTGTAAGCGGTTTTCTTCTGCAATTTTTTTAAGATCGATTTCTGTTAAAGCTGCCGGGTTAGGTTTGCCAGCTATAATAGCAGCCAGTTCAGCATGAGTAATGCTTTCATACGGGTCAAGTTCAATGGGTGTTACGTTTTCATAATAAAGCATTAACTTTGCTTTGTATATATGTTCAATTTTTATAACATTGGGGCATTTTATTTCATGTTGGATTTTCTCTTTTACTGGCTCAATTATTGTCTTGGGTTTGGGTGGTGGTGGCGGAGGGCCTTCACCACCTTCATGTGGTAAGAAGGTAAATGGAACACCAAAGATATTGACATACTCAGGCTCAAAAAGCCCATCTTCACCAACATCATATGAAGTTCTTCTTAACCCTCGTCCAACTACCTGTTCACAAAGAAGCTGGCTTGAAAAGGCCCTGATACCCATAATATGTGTAACATTTTTTGCATCCCAACCTTCCGAAAGCATACCTACGGAAATAACATTTTGTATTTGCTCTCCAGGTTTGCCGGTTTTTCCAACAGTATCAACCTTTAATCTAAGAAGTTCGGCTTTCTGTTTTTGGGTAAGTTTCTTCTCATCATTATTCAAATATACATTTATACTCTCCTCCTCAGCTTCCGCTTTATCTAAAATCTTGCTGTCAATTTGAAGGGTTTTATCGGGATTGCATATTTCTTTAACAGGAATTAGATTACGATCAAAGGCATATTTAATCCTTGCAGATGTTTCAGTCCTGTTTGCAACGGTAATCATTACAGGGGGTATCTTATGGCCAGCATTTACCCAAGCTTCTTTTGTCACAAGCCAATCTTTCCCCAGAAGACTATATGCATTTATTATCAATTGAGGCAATGGATATGATTGCTCTACTTTTTGGTTGATGTCATCCTTTACTTCCACATCCATGTAAATGTGATACAGCCTGGATTTCATTTCTCTTGTACGACGACTATCATCTCTAATGACCACACGTGGGGTTTTTACAAGACCGGACTCTATGGCATCATTTAATCCAAAATCACTGACAATCCATCCGAACAAGGCCTCTTCATCACTTTTCTTGCCTGATGGTGCAAATGGTGTTGCAGATAAATCAAAACATCTTAAAATTCCACGGGTCTTATGAAGACGATCTAAACCCCCAACCCAAACAGTTGCCTCCTCCGCGCTATCCTTAAAATCACGTTGACGTTGATACTTACCTACCGCCCCAATATTCGTTCTCCAAGCATGATGTGCTTCATCATTAATTACAATTATATTTTTTGCATTGGCCATATCTTTAAGTACAGAACGAGTATAGGCCTCATCACTAATTTCAGTTCTTTTTCTCTTGTCTACTGTCCGAAGATTTCCTTTTTTTATCTTATCATTCAGTTTTTCTTGCGAATCCCATGCGAGAGTATGCCAGTTGTGAATAAGCACTTTGCCTTGCCTTAATTTGTACATAAGTCCTGGAGGAATAATATTAAACTCTTCATAATAGTTATCTAAAGCGCTTGGTTGAAGAACAGCCAATCTGCTTTTAACGGTTAATCCTGGAGCAATAACAAGTATGTTTTTAGAGAATCGAGTATCTTTAGAATTGTTTATTTTATTAAGAACCTGCCAGGAAATAATCATGGCCATGATTATTGTTTTACCTGAACCGGTTGCCATTTTACTACACCAGCGTGGGAATTGGCCTCCATCCGGGGGTATTTCTATTCCAATTCTTTCAGAAGGTGGTGCTTCGGTTAACCATATAAGCGTTTCAATTGCTTCAAGTTGACAAAAAAAGAACCTTCTCTCTTTTCTTTCCTCAGCATCATACCAGTGATTTAATAGTCTTTTTGTTATACCTGATACTCCAGGGTATCCGTTTTCACGCCATTTTTTAACACGTGGACGGATTTTCTTTTCTACAAGTTTAATTTCAACGAATATGCCAGGGTCATCAAATGCCTTGGAATCTGGTGTAGCGACAACATATCCAGCAGGGCGTCTTCCTTCAGCAAGTGTAAACAATCTGGTGGCTCTATCATATAACCAGTGTTTTACAGGCTCTTCGTACGGAGAATTTATGATAAGTTTATCTATAGTTCCAATTGTTTCCATACTATAGCCTCACTATCCTTAAGCTTTCGATACCTCGATCATCGATAATTTTAACGGCAACCTGACAAGATTTTGGTTTTTTAAAAGGCAGACTAACCGTTCCTTTGAATGCTTCAATTTTTTCTTCATCTATTTCCGTTTTCAGGTTTTTAGCAAGCTTTGTCCAGCCATCTGTTTCTCCTGCCATCGGAAAAAATACCTGTGAAGGGAAAAGGCTTCTGTTATCATAATCAGTATCAAGCATCCACATGGCAATGTTTTTTTTACCGCTACTTTCCACATCTCCAGTAAAAGGATTATAATAATCGAATCCTAATACTTCTATTTGCATCTTTCCTTTGTCTTCACCTTTCTTTATCTCTTTAACCTGTACGTCAGGTTGCCCTATGAGCCAGAAACTTTCATTTCTGGAACGTTTCTTTTTCAGATCATCGGTTAGTAAATCTGCATTCATCTGGGCCTTGAGAAATTGCATACCGGCTGTCTCAGGCTTCATTTCATCAATATCTTTGGAGGCCTCTTCATCAAATTGAAAAGCAGCAAATAATAATATGTCCGGTCTAAATTGACGAGCCTCCTGCCAGGCCTCTTCAACCTGCCTCTGCTCAAGAGGTGCGTGTTCCGGCCCAAAAGAAACAAGAACCTTTTTTGGAGCATCGTCTCTTGTTTCTGCATCGGCATGCAGAAATCTAGTCCCAGGCAGTAATTCCACACGTGAAAACTCTATCATCTTTCCACCTTTTGCACGAACACCAGTACGCAACAATTCCTCCCTCCACTCGTTCTGGCGTAAGGTTTCACCAGAATGAATAACGCTTTCGTCAGATACCAGTTGTTCGCTTTCAATATCTTCTAATGACCTTGCTACAGGGGATGGCACTGCCTCAACAGTGAACGGACCGGTTATTCTGGTCTTTTTTTTATTAGTAATTGGTTTATCTAAAAATGATATTTCCAATGGCTCTAAATTATTTGCAAGAATTTCAAGCTTCAACCTTTTAGCTGTTTTATATTTAAAACCGCTGCCTACTCCCTCACTTGGATAAGCTAATTCATAATAATCAAAATTTGCAGTCATTAACCTTTGTTTTACTAAAGTAATCGCAACTCTGGAAGTATCACATGTAACCCATCTTCTTCCCCATTGTTCAGCTACATATGCAGTGGTTCCACTTCCACAAGTAATATCCAAAACTAATTCACCAGGCATGGTTGTCAATAGCAAGCATCTCTGAATGGGCAATTCATCTGTTTGCACAGCATAAATCGGATGTTGCTCTGCTAACGTATCATCCCACAGATTGTTTAGTATTTGATATGGAAAATCAGTATAATAGATTTTGTAAGGCCTTGTTGGGCTATTTCCAACTAATCTGTTTAATTGTTTTAACTTTTCCATCCCCTTTGGGTCAGTTTTCCATTCATGCCCATATGGAGGTGTTAATAGATTCCCGTTAATTCTTATTGGTTCAGTATATTTTGGATCTTTACTTTTCTTAGATGCGGAATGGGTTCTAAAAACCCTCGATAAATCAAGTTTAGGATTATTGATGTCTTCTTCAGTAATATTCCTTATTCCGTCTTTGTCATCATAATACCTAAATTCTCCTCTTAATAATTCAGTTTTACTTGCTTCTATGTAAAGTGTATTTACTTGAACTTTGTCTATATCCTTTGCATACCAAATTATGTAATCAAAAAGTTCAAATAAACCTTTACCAAAACGAGAAAGAAAAGATGCTCGTTTCTTAAAAGGTATGATGTTTACACAATTATCATAACCAAAAACTTCATCCATTATTGCTTTAATTAAATGAAGATTGTTATCATTTATCTGAACGAATACACTCCCTTCATCTGAAAGTAATTCTTTTGTCAAAAGCATTCTATCTCTTATGTAAGATAAATAGGAATGAATACCTAATTCCCAGGTATCACGAAATGCCTTGATCATCTCAGGTTCAGCAGTTAAATCTTCATCCTTACCATCTTTTACATCCCGCTTATTAATGAAAGGCTGAAAGTTTGAGCCATACTTTATTCCATAAGGCGGATCAAAATAGGCCATCTGCATTTTTCCGCCCATACCCTCCTTTACCAGAAGTGAATTCATAACTAGAAGACTGTCTCCAGCAATCAGACGGTTTGTCCAACCCTCTTTGTGTTTGTAGAATTCAATAGCTTCACGAAGAGGTCTTTCGTCTTGGGCAAAGAGAGACATTTGTACAGGGGCTTTATTCTCTTTTTTTGCTGTTTCAATAATGGTCTTCGGATCAATCCGTTCATGAACATGTAATGAAACAGTGGGAACTTCAAAACTAGTGTCATGTCAAGCTTGTAATGACGCATGAAATAGGTTATAATTTCTTTATAACTAAATTTTTTTCGGGAGATTTAGATTATGAAGAAATATATAGTAACTCTTGATTGTGATGAACGTAACGGGCTTGTTGCTTTAACTTCTAAAGGTATACATAAATCCCAGAAGATACTCAATGCATTAATATTATTAGCTTGCGACCAAGGAGAATACCAGGACAAACGTTCGACAAACGCTGAAATTGCCCGTATTCTTAAAATAAGCATGAAGAAAATTGACCGGGTAAAGAAAAGATTTGTTGAAGAAGGTTTTGAAGTTGCGCTTAATGGACGCAAAGGCAATCGGGTATATGAAAAGAAGACAGATGGCGACTTTGAAGCCCACCTGGTAGCGTTAAGTTGTAGCGAGCCACCAGAAGGTTTTGCAAGATGGTCGCTGCGATTATTAGCAGACAAGGTAGTAGAACTTGAATATACTGACAAAATTTCCCACGAATCAATACGTCGTATATTAAAAAAAACGAAATTAAGCCCTGGCAACGCAAAGGTTGGGTAATACCGCCAAAAGAAAACGGCAGTTTTGTCGCTAACATGGAAATGGTGCTGGATGTATACAAACGTCCATATGATCCTAAGCATCCAGTAATATGTATGGACGAGTCACCAAAACAACTTATATCAGAGACAAAGATGCCAATTTCTGCTTCACCAAGGCAACCAGCTAAGTATGACTATGAATATAAGCGTTGTGGAGTGTGTAATATTTTTATAGCTTTTGAACCATTGGCCGGGAAACGTATAGTAAAAATAACAGAAAGAAGAACTAAACAAGATTGGTCATATTTCCTGGAAGACATTGTTAATAAATATGAGCATGCGAACAGAATAACATTGGTAATGGACAACTTGAATACTCATGATGCTGGATCGTTGTATGAAACGTTTGTGCCTGATAAAGCAAAAGAGATTTTGGATAAATTTGAGTTTGTATACACCCCAAAGCATGGTAGCTGGTTAAATATGGCAGAAATCGAGTTGAATGTGCTTGCGGGGCAGTGTTTAAAGAGGCGGATTGATAATATTACAAAGGTAAAAAAAGAAGTACAGTCATGGCAAAAATTTAGAAACAATAAAAATTCAAAAGCTAATTGGCAGTTTACTACGATTGATGCCAGGATAAGATTATCCAAGCTTTACCCGACACTTGATGGTTGACGTGACACTAGTATGTTCTGCCTTACCTGCCCATTGCAATTGCGGGTCAAGATGGGGATCATACTGATATTTTTTCTTTTTGCCGTCTTTATCAGTTTTTGGAGTAACAAGTCCTACCGGAGGATTGTTAAGGCGCTTCTTATCCTTGTGTTCATAATGCTCAATAGGTTTTTTAGATACAGTTTTTTTCCGTTTCGCCATTTAATTCTCCATATTATTACATCGTATTAGGAGTTCAAGTTTACTATTTATTATTATTTGGCTGTAATATAATTAGTACAAACAGTTACTAATTTTTTATTTGAGGTACCCAACCTGGTCGGATAGAACCAAAAGAGGGAGGCTGAATCTTC
>CAVPVY010000008.1:0-27685 GCA_963709355.1 uncultured Planctomycetota bacterium | reverse complement strand
TATCATTAAAGAGAAAAGAAAAATACATAATGGATTCTTTACATAAATTAATCCAGAAATTTATTTATATCGCTCAAACCTCAAGCGAAGCACTCCTCATCGCACTAACAACCATGATTCCCCTTTCCTCTTTCAGCTTCGACCTTTCACCTTTGATCTTTAACTTTTCAACTTAAATGACTATACTAAAGGCCAAAAATAAAAGCTGATAGGAAGGAGTGATAAAGTGAAGTTTGGTTATGAGGATTTAGAAGTTTGGAACAGATCTGTTGATTTTGCGGTTAGCATTATTGATCTTATTCAGTGTCGTCCGGTTAGGTTTTTGCGTAAGCGTGATTTTTTCTCTGTTCTTTATAATTATTCTTTGTTGAAGGAGCAAAATCAAATTTTCCGATTTCATTCTTAATTTTGATCCTCAACTCTCTGACTCTTTTGATGGATACTTTTTCGTTAAAATTGTTGTGGCAATATATGGCTATGAGCAGGTACGTAATGAGTCCTGCAAGTATTTGCACCATGAGCCCATATTGTGATCGTGCAATAAGGTGATATACTTTAAGATGGCGTTTCCACCATCCAAAGAATATTTCGATATCCCAGCGAAGCTTATAAATATATGCAACTTCTTCTGCTGTGATGTCATATCGATCTGTAGCAACCCAGTATTTTTTGCCATCGACACGGTATCCGACAAGGCGAACTGGTTTTCTTGTTTGATTGACATGAGGTGTTCCAAGAAGTACTGTAGCATCATAAAAGACAATTGAATCAGGACGTACCGGACTGGTTTCTATGACAGTCTTATTGGTTGTTTTTTTAATACGGCAAACAAAATGTTTTCCTTCAGTTTGCCATAAGTCAAAGTCCTTGTGGCATTGATAATAACGATCCATGATACCGGTCTGACCGGGAGAGAGTATTTTGCTTACGAACGGACGTTCATCACCTTTGCCGTCTGTGAGAAATATTTTTGATGGGATAGAGTGGTTAATATCAAAGCCAAGGTGAGCCTTCGCTTTTTTTGAACCATCTCTATAGTCTGCCCAGTGCATAGAAAGAACAGCATCTATTAAAGACCCGTCAATAGAGATGAGGTCTCCAAGATGAGCACACTCCTTTGGCAGAGTTTTAGCGGCATCAGCTTGGAGTTTCTCGAAAATATATACTAATTGCTCCAGCCCTCTGTGGTTGACGGCCTCGAAAAAGCTACTTTTTTTAATACCGTCAGGCGGTGCAATCACCTTCCTGGCAAAATCATCTTCTTCTAGAGCCTGAATAAGATGGCTTCCTGATGAGTATTCTTCAAGGTGGTAGAAGATTAATGCTTTTAGTTGATGTTCAAAAGTCATTTGCAATGGTCTGTCTCCTTTTGATTCAAGAGGAGGTGTATGGAATAGCATTCTATAGACAGGAGCAAATAATTCATGAAAAGACGGATTTGCTTGATTTTTGTTTAATGGCTCAATTGTATACGGCATTTTTATAACTCCTTTATATTTAAAGTGTTATAAAAATTTCGCCGCAGAACTTTATTTCAAAATGTCAAGCAAAAAATTGCCTCCCCAAAATTTATTTTGTTTTAATTTATTACGCAAAAACCTAACCGGACGACACTGGATCTTATTGAGAATATTAATACGTCAAGGAAGCATTATCGCCTTTTAGAACAGATAGAAGCATGCTCAACAATCATAGCCATGAACCTTGCCGAAGGAAAGGGACGCTTCTCGAAAAAAGAATTTGTACAATATTGTTATATTGCTCGATGGTCTTTATATGAAACCATGACCTTACTTGAAATATTTAAAAGAAAGAAATGGATTTCAAATTCTGACTACTTGCATTTTGAATCTGAGGGAATAGAAATAGCGTCTATGATAAAAGGCCTCATAAATTCGTTACACAAAACCAGTAAATAGCTCTTTATTTCCTGTCATATATTTTCTATCTTTCCCCTTTACGCTTTGCCCTTTCAGCTTTGAGCTCATATTGCTTTAAATCTTTGCGCCATCAGCCATCAGCCATCAACCCTGAACCTCTGAACGCTTAACCATGACCCATCAGCCATATGCCATCAGCTGTTTTTGCTTTGAGCTCATATTGCTTTTTCACATAAACCGTTCGAATGTGAACAGTAAGTGTACGTATTCGAACGATTATGTATCTCATCACACAATAGGTAGTTAAAAAAATTCTTGTGATGCGTCTTAAGAATAAATCTTCGAATCCGAACGTTTTGCTCTCAATTTGTCAGTACAACCAGCTGGAATGTTTTAACTCTCATGCATTTATAAATAGAGACTTACGAAGAATCTCATTATTTTTTTTCTATTGGTATGTTTTTTGTGATTACACCACAGCACTAGTTAAACTGAATAAATCTAAAAATGAAGATTACAACATATTCCAATAATCACCCGGTTATAGAGATCATCGAGATTAACGGTGAATTAACGGGTAGAGGTGCTGTACAGCTTGAAGATTACTTGTATTCGTCAATGGATGAAGGCAGGTGTTCTAAAATAATAAATCTGAAACATTTGAAAAAAGCCGATGGATTGGGTCTCGATGTTCTGGAATATTTTTTAAACCGTGGTATGCGTATCATGTTATTCAATGGAGGGGTAGAGATACAAAACCTGATCAAGATATCAGGAAAAGAAGACGCTATTAAACTATACAATTGTCAGAACCCGGATGAGGCTGTTTTGCTGTTTGAAAAGGAAATTCTTGAAGGAAAGAAAACGTTCAGGAACGACATCAAAAGGAGACGCTTTCAAAGGGTTAACACATCTTTACGAACAGAGTTTAAAACCAACTCCTCTCATAATGGCGACATTACTTATAAGGCAGTTATTGAGAATCTGAGTGAAGTGGGCGTCATGATAAGTCAAATTAATGCTCTGAATAAAAAAGTAGAAGAGAGGGTACAAACGCTTGGAATAATTGGTAAGGAACTCTTTGACATTGAATTCAACATAAATGATGATTCAAGGCTTATTAAAGCTGATGGAGAATTTGTGTGGGAGACCGGCGTGAACGAAGTGCGATACGCAGGGTTGTGTTTTAAGAATATGAAACAAAACCATAATAAGATAATCAGGGATTATGTGCAGACGCAAAAAGATAATTAAAAGCAATACGTATCATGAAAAAGTTACATTATTTTCTACATGTGTTTCTTTTACCAAATGGGTATTTGCAAGGATTTTATA
Source organism: uncultured Planctomycetota bacterium (assembly GCA_963709355.1). Classification (GTDB taxonomy): domain Bacteria; phylum Planctomycetota; class Brocadiia; order Brocadiales; family Brocadiaceae; genus PLOWO2-12-38-17. Next base: position 24,470 of record CAVPVY010000008.1, on the reverse strand, counting down.
GCTTTACCCATAAATGTAAGCCTTTTAAAAGCAGATTGACTTAATATATGTGTAAATGCAAATAAAATATTTCTTATTTCAAAGTTAAGAACTCATAATAAGTTTCATATTATCATAAAATTTTATAAGAAATCACAAATTCCAGTTTTATGTGCTTTACCGCATACAAGAAATTATGCGGAACTTAATTCATTAATGTTTTTAGGCAGCCACAAGGAGGTAGTTGTCCTGAGTCCAAAGTCCATTTGCCTTCCCGACAGGGATCTTAAGTGCAGGATGCGTCGATTCGATAAATAACATCATCAAGGTTAAGTAAAATCAGCAGTGTCCGGTTAGGTTTTTGCTTTCACTGCTTTTGTTATACCTGAATTCTTTTGTCGGGTATCCATAAGCTCGCGTTCTTCCTGGATTCCCGCTAAAAACATGCGGGAATGAAGGCTTGTGGGGGCAATAAACGAAACACGCAAAAACCTAACCGGACACTGATGAAGTAAAATGTAATTTTATTAAGTATTAAGTTACTTAATATGCAAATTCTTTTTGAAGAAGGTAAACATTTATAATCAGAAAACACAACGAAAACGTATTTTTTAAAGTACAAGGATGTACGGTGGAATTTGAATCTGTAGTTGTCGAATTTTATAAGGCTGTAGTCAGAAAAAAATTGCCTTCAAGCGGATGTTACTTTTGTTTGGAATAGATACTCCAATGTAACTGAGAAGGCGGAGCTGTAAACACAGTAAATAATAAATTTGAAATTGAATATCATTATTGGGAAAATACTATTGTAGCTATTTTTAAGTTTATGGCACAATTCATGGCTGTGAGTATTTAATTGATTTTCTGAAGATTTATAGCGAATTGTGAACTTGTTTTGTTTCTAAATTCTTTAACACCTTCTGGTTACATTGCTGTAAATTAAATTTTAGAAAATTTATGTTAACTCGTAGTTTGAATATTTAGTAAAGTAATCGAAAAATATATATTCTTGCTGTGACTGTGGAAAACGAAATAAGAAATATTCCTGATTTTCAAGGAAAATGAATTTATCGAAATTAATATACTTAATACATAATATACAAATGGTAACAATATGAGAAAATTGTGTATAATCATCGCTTCTATTGCAGCATGTATGATTGTTCAATTTCAATCTATATCATGTTCAGCCAGGGAAATAGCACCAGAAGATTTGTTAGAGATCACCGTATATGGGCACGAGGACTTAAGCACAAAGACCCGTGTTTCTTCAGAGGGCACTATATCCTTTCCCTTATTGGGTACAATTAACGTTGAAGGAAAGACTGTGCGTGATCTTGAAACAGAGATAGAAAAACTTCTGAATAAAGACTACATTGTCAATCCTCATGTTGTTGTCCTTACCTTAGAGTACTATTTAAATCAGTTGAATATTATTTATATTATAGGTGAAGTAAAGAATCCAACAACAATCAATCTAACCAAGAATAAGGTAACGAACATTTTGGAAGCCATATCGATGGCTGGCGGCTTTACTGATGAGGCAAATAAAAGAAAGATAGAGATTATCAGGATAGATCCGGATGGCGTAAAGAAAAAAATCATCGTAAATCTCTCCAGTATCCTTAAAAAACAGAAAAAGGGTAATGCTGATGAAGAAGACGAGACGGCAATAAAACCCGGAGATGTTATTATGGTTCCAGCACGTTTGTTTTAAAATGTTACAAGTTAAAAAAACTATTTTCCCATCTTTGCCAAGTAATCAATGAAGCGCTACGAATATGAAGGTACTTATTGTTTCGAAATATTGAAGGTAATGATAAAATGCAAACAATATCTTTGCTTGATAGCAAATTATTGCTTCTTAACCATTTGATGAGTATGTGAAAATTCATGATGAATCAGGATCCAAACACTTTTAAAACGTCCAACCAGACTTTATTTACTCAGGAAATACATTTAACAGACTACTTGCATATTGTTTGGAAAAGGAAATGGTTGGTAATTACTTCCTTTTTGATTTTGGTTTCCCTTGTTACATTCCAGACATTTAATACCAAACCTGTGTATAAGGCTACTAATAAAATATTGATTGAAAGACAATTCAGGCCTGAAGCTACTATTGAAAGCGCTATGTCCAGGGAAGATCCAAATATTGAATATTATAAAACGCAGCACAATTTATTGGTTAGTGAAAATCTGGCTCTTCGGGTTATTAAAAAGTTAGAGCTATGGAATGATTCTACTTTCCATTCAGTTGATGATACAGACGTTTTAACCGACACATCAGATTTGTCCGATAGTACGGTACATTCAAAAAATATTAACAGTACCGATGCAGTCAAGCAGTCAGAATCGGAAAATGCTACCAGTATGGTTGGCTGGTATCTATCAAATCTTAATATTGAGCAGATAAAGGGTAGCCAAATCTTCAACATCAGCTTTACTTCGACTTTACCTGAAGTGGCTCAAGGGGTTGCTAATTCTCACGCTCATACATTTATCGAACAGAACATACAAACACAATATAAGGATTTTCAGCAGTCCTTGAATTGGCTTAATGTTCAAATTGAGGAACAGAAAAAGAAAGTGGAGGCATCCGAACGCTCAGTTCACGAATATAAGAAAGATAAAGGCATAGTATTCATCGGGGAACAGGATGATATCATATCCCGAAAGCTCGCAGAACTGAACAATATCCTTATTCAGGCTAGTGCAAAACGTATTGAAAGACAGACGGCCTATGATCAGCTCGATTCTTTCTCTTTAGACAAAGAATCTATCTTTTCTCTACCAGAGATCAAGGATGATAGCGTAATACAGAAGCTTCGTAGCAGACTAACTGATCTTAATGCCCGGAAAATCGAAATGTCTTCCATGTATCGTTCAAAACATCCGAAGATTATGGAAATAAATTCTAGTGTCAAACCATTAGAACAGGAAATCACTAACGAAGTGCAACGAGTACGTAATACAATCAAGGCGGAATTAGATAGAGCTATCGCTTTTGAAAACTCTATTAAAGAGGCTCTGGATGAGCACAAAAATGTGACCTTGTCCTTTAATGAAAAGAATATTAACTTTAATGTATTGCAACGAGAAGCACAGAGTACTCAAAATATTTTCGACATCCTCTTGAGACAGGCTAGTGAAGTTAATGCTATTAGTAGCACAAGGAGAAGTAATGTACGTATTGTCGATGAGGCTTTGTTGCCTACGAAACCAATAAGACCGAAAAAAACAATAAATATTCTTTTATCTGTGGTTTTTGGCTTAGCATTTGGCTTCGGTGCAGCCTATTTCGTTGAATATATGGACAAATCTGTGAAGACACCTGAAGATGTTTCTAGGCGCCTAGGTATGAATGTTCTTGGAATGGTACCCTTAGATAAAGAACTTAAAAAAGGGAGAACGACGTTAGTGTTGTCATTGTCTGAAGACGAGTCTAACTATTATAAAGAAAATGTGTCTTCACGAGGCTATTATCAACATGATATCTCCACAAATATTATCCCCAGTTCTACATTGATGCAACCAAGATTGTTTGGCCATGTAATTATGGTTGAGAGTACGACCGCTGGTGAGGGCAAGAGCACTGTACTTGCAAGATCGGCTATTAACCTGGCAAGAGGAGGCCTAAGAGTGGTTATGGTAGATGCTGATGTACATCGGCCATCCCTTAATAAGATATTCAAATTAAATGGTTCGGGGGGGAAAGGGCTCACGAAAACCATGTCGAATATTATAAATCAAAAGTTGCAAAATGGAACCTTGGATCAATATAGCTTGGATGATCTATTTTTTCTCATTAACTTAAAAAAACAGAGTGGCAAACTTACCATTATAAACGATAACCAGAGTATGACAGCAATTTTTGATAAAGGAAATCTCTTTCACCTTCAAAATGATGGTAATATACGCATAGCAAACCGATTGGGTACGATGCTTTTACGTGGAGGCTTTATAACCGAAGATCAACTTAAGGATGCCCTGGAAAGAAATAATCAAACAGGACAACCGTTGGGATACATTCTTCTTAATGCCGGATACCTAAATCAGACTGAATTAAAAGGACCTCTAAAGCTTCAAATGGAGGAACATCTTCAGAAGCTGTTTAGTTGGAAACAAGGAACCTTTACTTTTATGCAGGAGAATGTAACGTTCTACAAAGATAAAAAAATCAATTTCAGAGAAGATTATTTACCGCTTATCAAACGTTTGGGTCTTATGGGCGGGAGTCGTTTCCTGGAAAATGAAGTCTTATCATGCTTGCAATCCCTGGACGAGCCTAATCTGTCTATTCTGCCTGCAGGTACAGGTAATTTGAGATATGGCGGCATGCGCTACTTTATGCTCATTTTAAAATTTCTAGACATACTGAAACAACATTTTGACGTAGTACTTGTTGATGCTCCTCCTCTGCTCGACACAATGAATGGTTTTAAACCATTGTTCCCATTCGTAGATGGTGTTATCTTTGTAATAAAACAAGGTCATGCATCTATCAAGGATATCAATGAAGCGATAAGTCGCATGAAAGAGAGCAACACCAAGATCATTGGAGTGGTCATGAATCAGATAAAAAAATAAAGAACGTATTAATCAGCCTGTTGACACGATCCCGCAATCCAATACACTTAAAATAGTTAATGAGCAGCAGATTATATCTACCCCTGCTCTGAGATAAACGCCACACCAATATATGTCTCTAGGCAGTCTAACTAGCTGAATGGTTAAACATTACTTATAGGTGCTGTAAAGAGTATTATCTGAGGTGGAGTGTTTGTTTTCCAAGCTTTTCACGGGGTTCGATTATCCTTCCTAACGCAAATTTTTATAGATATTATTTGTTTTCAGAAATCGGATATATTTGCGGCATTCAAATGCCTTCCATATTATGACATATGATGTATCTTAAAAAATTGAGTGATGAGAAACTAATTCTTGCACCTCTCTTTCGGCTGGAAGAAATAACAATTATCTGTAACATGAATTCAACTCAGATTTTAGGGTAACTAAAAGATGATACAGAAAATTCCCCAGTGAGAATATAAATTTTTGTTATGGGTTGTGATGTTTTAAAGAATTTATATTAGGTGAGTTTTCTTAGAATCTAATTATTACGGTAGAAAATTGATAAATTATTAATTATACAGATTGGTGGAGGTAGTGCTTTATGAAATTAATTGTCCAGATTCCATGTTTTAATGAAGAGAATACTCTTTCTCAGACACTTCAGGATATTCCCCGTTCTATAAAAGGCGTAGATGAAGTAGAGATTCTTATAGTTGATGATGGTAGTACAGATAGAACAGTTGAAGTAGCTGTGGCTTCAGGAGTTGATCATATTGTAAGGTTCACGAAAAACAAAGGATTGGGTGCTGCTTTTAGTGCAGGGCTTGATGCTGCAGTTAAATGTGGTGCAGACATAATTGTCAATACAGATGGTGATAACCAGTATGAAGGTAAAGACATCCCTACATTGATTAAGCCCATACTGGATGGTAAAGCAGACATTGTTGTTGGTGATCGTCAGGTTAATAGTATTACGCATTTTTCTTTTACTAAGAAAGTGTTACAACGTTTGGGAAGCTGGGCAGTTAGAAAATTTTCTGGTACTTCCATTGCAGACACTACCAGCGGGTTCAGAGCCTACAGTAAAGATGCAGCTTTAAGACTCAATATCATTTCCTTTTATACCTATACGCTTGAATCTATCATACAGGCCGGGAAAAAACATCTGAATATTATCCATGTTCCAATTCGAACTAATGAGAAGTTGAGAGAATCGAGACTCTTTAAAAGTATCCGTGTTTATGTCCAAAGGTCCATCATAACAATTATCAGAATGTATATCATGTTTCAGCCCCTTAGAGTGTTTTTCTCTATAGGTACTCTGTTATTTACGTTGGGATTTTTTGGGTTTTTGAGATTTCTGTATTTTTTCTTCACAGGAAGTGGTTCCGGGCATATTCAGTCTTTGATCATAGCCGGTGTATTTTCAACAATAGGATTTATACTTGTCATGGTAGGTCTTGTTGCAGATGTCGTCTCATTTAACCGCCGGTTGATTGAGGATACATTGTATAGGGTAAAAAAGATAGAATTAAACTTTTTGCTAAAGCCTGAGAATAAAGGTGATGATAGCGATCAAAATAAAGTGTTAGATTTCAAGAACGATGTTTTCTCATATCACTAACATAGGGAATTTTTATGAGGTGAGAGTATAAATGATAGATATCAAAATTAGACCGGTACCGCCTAAAGTGAAGCAGTTTTGCTGTTCGACTTCAAGAAGACTAAAGTTCTAATCACCAATCTTAAAATCTCCAGCAGGAGGCTCATTGCCTTATCGCAAGCATACTAAAATCTTCACCTAAAGGAGAGGGTTTTCTCCCATTCCACGAGTGAGGCAATAACAGAAAATCTAATAGATGAATAAACTCTCTGTTCTCACGGTTGTTTTTGGAAACAAATATTATAAGATTAAAATAATAGTCTTGATATTTATAATATTTTTAGCATGTATCTATAGCCAGAAAAAATATTGTAGTGAAATAACACTGCAAGAATGTCTATTAAACCCTGAACGGTTAGACATGGCTACTTTAACGTTTGGAAATAACACAAAGGTGGGGAAGGTCCAAAAGGATCGATTTGAGCTCTTAAATGGGATAAATAAAATAGCCGTTATTGGTTCGGTTGAAGGACTGAAGACAAATGATTATATAGAGCTTATATCCATTTTTCACAAAGAAGGTTACTTGGAACTGAAGGAAATTTATGTGAGGAAATTAAGAAGAATAAAGGTTGGTGTTTCTGTAGTGCCTGTTTTGCTTATAGCATGGCTTGTGTTAAAACAGTATAAATTTGACTTTGAAAAGAGAGTTATTTTAGAGAGATAGCTATGCCAGATTTAATGACACATGTATCTGCAGCTTATTTTTTAAGAAAACTTCCTAAAATTTCAAAATGTACCGTAATATTCTTTGTAGGAAATATTCTCCCTGATATCCTGACAAGGCCTTTTTATATTATTTTCCCAGGAACATACTGGTTTATCTATCCCTTCCATACTCTTTTTGTACTGTTTTTAGTATGCATCTTAATCAGCCATTTTTTTGAGGAAAATGTCAGAAAAATAGTTTTTTTCTGTTTATTAGCAGGAGTGTTCTTGCATCTCTTTCTCGATATGTTTCAAGAACATCTAACCGGAGTAAATTATTGGCTCTTTCCATTTTCAGATATTGATGTGGGAATTGGTTTGTTCGGGCAAGATAAAAGCGTCTATGCAATCCCATTTATTTTAATATATTTAGGTTTAATTAAAATAGTTTTTTTCTTTAAAAGAAGATCTAAACTCTAAAATACTTTATAAAAGAAGTAAAGTCCCGAATTGCTTTTTCCCCATGAAAAGACTCTTTAGCCGCAAATTATTAATCTTTACATTATGTATCATAATGGTTTTTATTTTAGTCTTTTATAAGAGAACAGCTCTGCATACAGATAAAGTGACCTTGCAAAGTTCTCTAATTGGTTCCAAGACAGATTTCCGGATATCAAAATTGTTTACAATTGGAGAGACAAACACTGGCAGGATTCGTGCCGCTGATATAAATGGAGACGGAACTATAGATATAGTGGCTGGCTTTCAGTGGTTCGAGGGTCCTGAATGGATTCGTCATCAGTATGCTCAGACGGAGGCCGGAACCAAGATTGATGCAGGAAATACATATACCTACGATTTAGACAATGACACCGATATTGATATTGTTCTGGCCCGTAGAAGGGCAGATGGAGGGCGAGAGCTTATATGGTTTGAAAATCCTGGTGGTTTAACTGAAAATATCTGGAAGAGGCATCTTATTTCTGAGGATGTTTCTTGCGTAGAGGAGATAGTATTTATTGATATCGATCATGATGGCATGATTGAGATGGTCACTGTAGATGACTGTATAGAACCTGGACTATTGGTTTATGAGATCCCTTCAGATCCAACACATCCGTGGTTAAATAAGAAAACTATTCACAAGTCAAAGCTTCATGGTTTGGGAATAGGGGATTTGAATGAAGATAACCGGCTAGATATTGTAAGTGACTATCAATTATTTATCAATAAGCCGGATGGAAGTTGGGTTAGGCACACTCTTCCGTCGACACTAAACGGTTCAAGCATTATAGATAATTTCGCTTACAGAATAAAGTTTGCATACCAGATGATGACCAGTAGCGAGACTGTATTGATAAAACTGAAGGCTGCAATAAGAGCATTGTTTTGCAAGAAGCAATATCTCATGAATTTGCAAACTATTATTTATGATATTGACGGTGATGGAGATAACGATATTTTGGTCACACAGGCCCACACTCATGGAATCTATTGGCTTGAATCATCTGGTGGTACTTTACCCGAATTTATTCTTCATAAAATACTCTCCAGCCCTTCCCAATTGCATGGGGTAGCTTATGCTGATATAGATAATGATGGAGATATTGATATCTTTACCGGAAAGTCGGGTGTTATTCCCATTGTGATCCCGGAGAAAATGATCCTTTGGATGTTTTTTGGCTGGAACTGCAAAGACAAGGTAACGAAGTGATGTGGATTAAACACTCACTTTCTTCAGATTTGGTGATGGGATTTGGCCCCTTGATACATGATATCGATAATGACGGCGATATGGATTTAGTGATGAGAGGGCTTAGCTTCGGGCATCCACCGCAGTTAGACGTAACGATTTTTGAAAATCAAGCAGGTTCTGTTAAAACTCAATGACATGAATAGAGCGTTGTATTATGGATAACACAAAACAAATGCAGCCTGGAAAACCTACAACAGGTGCAACCGTTCCGAGGTCTGGATTATTAAATAAGTTTGGTCAATATGTTGAGCGTGTTGTAGGTACAAGGAGCTATTATCGTTTTTTTCTTCAGGGATTTATTTTCAATTTTTGCAAATCCATACCTACTGTTTTTGGGTCGTTCCTTAGAGGAAAAATTTACCGTATTCTGCTTGGAGGTATGGGTAGTAGCGGGCTGGTTGAAAAAAATGTAACGCTTAATATTCCACAGAGGCTCTTCTTCGGTAATCGGGTGGTTTTAGGGGAATCTTCAGTGGTTGATCCAAAAGGGATACATGGGAAAATCATTTTCAAAAATGACGTGCACATCCAAAGGTGGTGCCGTTTAACCACAAGTGGTGAACAAGAATTACCAGGAGAGATAATGATCGGAGATTCTGTTTATATTGGCCCTTACAGCTTCATCCACGCTGTTGGTACAATAACAATAGGTAAAAATTGCTTATTTGGACCGAGGATCACGATAATTGCAGGAAACCATAATTATCATGATAAGACAATCCCAATTAGATTTCAAGGAGGTATAGCAAAAAATATTTGTATTGAAGAAGATGTGTGGCTTAGTGCAAACGTGACAGTATTAGGTGGTGTTACTATTGGAAAAGGAGCAGTTGTTGGTGCGGGAAGTGTTGTGACTAAAGACATCCCTTCGTTCAGTATTGCTGTTGGGATCCCTGCCAAAGTGATTGGTATGAGAAAATAGTTCTTTATTCTAATTGTTAATCAAATGAAAAGACTGATACTATTACTAAAAGATCCAAGACTAATTATCGCATATATAATATTTACCTGTACGTTCATTTTTTATTATCTGTTTAGCCAACGTGAAATTATATGGCAGATATTAACTACAACTAAACTTACCTTTATATTTTATGCCTTTTTAGTAGGTTTCATTAACATCGTAGCTTTTGGTTATGTTTCTCATGTCCTTTACCGCAGGTTAGGTGCTAGACTTTCTTTCTGGCAGACTTTTCAGATAGTTCTTGTATCCCGTTTAGGTATCTACCTGCCTGGAAGAATCTGGTATGCTTCAAATTTCTATGTTTTATCGTGAGACTGAATATACAACCTATGGTAATTAGCCAGAGTTTTATCTTAAACAATGTTTTCTTATTTCTTACAGGAGGGGCTCTATCACTTCCTGTTGTTTTACCTCACATATCTTCATTAAATTCTTTTGTGAAAGTAATCGTTTTTGTCTTCATCGTATTACTCTTTATTTTATTCCATCCCAAGATTTTGAGATTTGCAGTTTCTATTGTCCCTTATCTGAATAGATTTGTAAAAGATACGGCTTATTTTAGCCTTTTTTCAAACAACTTCTACATAAAGATAAACATCTATTTTATTATTCTTTGGATTTTGACGGGTATAAAGCTGTTTTTTTGTATACTTTCAACAACTGCTATACAATATCAAGATTTTTTTATTGTTCTCGCAGCAGGTTCTTCGTCTCTTCTTACTGGTCTCGTTGCAATATTTGCACCAGGGGGGATTGGTGTTCAGGAGGGGGTTGGAACGTATGTGCTTTCTATTATTATTCCTGTTCAAGTAGCCTTTTTTGTTATGATCATTTCACGTATAATACAAGTTGTTACCGAACTTGCATTGGGACTAGCTGTATTCTACAACATGAATGCTAAGAGAAATTTAGCAACAGAAAATTAGGAGGTTTTTAGACATCAATAAAGAAAAAATAGAATCAAGAAATTCAGAGATCGAATGCTGGGGTTTAGATTATGAGCGATACTCTCTCGGTAACACCCTTCAGTGGTTGGCTGGAAAATACAAGATACGTAATGTTCTGGAACTTCCCGCTGGGGGAGTCAAGGCTATGCCTTCGATTTATTCTATTGGATTTGGACTTGCTGGATGTAAGGTTTCCCTTGTAAATGCCGTAGCGGATTCTCTTCAAGTTTGGGAAAGGCTCGGCATTTTAGACCTTGTTGAAATACACCATTGTACTGATTTAACGAATACATGTTTGTGTGATAATGGTTACGACCTTGTCTGGAACTTTGCCAGTTTTTCTACATTCGTAAATTGCAGCGATATGTTAAAAGAAATGATCCGAATTTCAAAAAGATATATTGTTCTCTGTTCTGTTAACAGCTATAACCCTGGTTATTTCAGTCATCGTATGGCGCATTATATGGCAAAGGTGCCTTGGAGTCATGGTGATGTAACATTTTATTCCCCCCGGAAAACAAAAAAATTTCTTCTCCAGCATGGACTGAAGATCATAAAAGTTGGAGTCATTGACTCTGTTCCATGGCCAGATTCTATAGGTTTTCGAGATATCCGCCTGCATCGAATGCAAAAGGACTTGAATCAAATGAACTGGCATTCCAGGTATGTGGATTATCTTTGTGACAACAGATTTCCTGCGTGGATCAACGCTGTAAGTATTTTCGAAAGCATACCTATGCCACTGTTTGTCAAGTTTATATACTCGCACCTTTTCTACATACTAGCCGAGAAAAAAGATCAATAACCGTGCATTTTTCAATAAGGAATCTTAATAAAGCATGAATGCAAAGGACTTTGTAACGGAAATATTTTGGAAGACGATTAACTACAGATTAGCCAGACGTCTTCTACTCAAACCGGCAAATCCAATAACATTCACCTTTGCCGTTACTTACTCATGCCAGTCCATGTGCAGAACCTGTAACATATGGCAGATATACAAAAAGGACGCCGGAAAGAAAAACAATGAACTAACAATTCGGGAGATCGAGAAGGTTTTTAATAGCGTTGGACATGTTTACTTCTTTAATGTAAGCGGTGGTGAGCCTTTCCTTCGCAAAGACCTGTCAGAGATTGTTTTCCTGGCTATTGAACACTTGACACCGAGCATTATACATATTCCCACCAACGGTTTGTTGCCGATGGTTATTGAAAGAGAAATGCATAAGATATTGGAACACATGAAACGTATAAATTATACGGTACCATTTACTGTAAAGCCATCAATGGACGGAGTAGGTGCTGAGCATGATCGGGTTAGAGGTATAAAAGGAAATTTTGACAAGGTTTTGGATACGGTGAAGAGACTTAAGACTCTTCAGGAATCATTTCCTTTTTTTCATGTGGAACTAGGAACAGTTATTTCACGTGAGAACATTGATAAGATTGACAAAATATCCGAATTCGCCTCTTCACTCGGTGTGGAAAGCTACCGTAATGAAGTTGCCGAACAACGATCAGAGTTTCTTAATGAAGGAGACACGATTACTCCTAGTGCAAAGGAATATATAGAAACCATGGAGATCTTTGCCCGTCGTATCAGGGGAAATCTTAAAGGCAAGAAACGGTTAACTAAAATTACCGAGTCATTGCGATTAGTTTATTATGATATTGCTATTCAAATCCTCAAGGAAAACAGACAAGTAATTCCCTGTTACGCTGGAATATCTAATGTTCAAATGAATCCATATGGTGATATTTGGCCATGTTGCGTACTGGGATATAAACAAAGCATGGGGAATGTAAGGGATTATGATTATGAATTTCAGCGAGTCTTTCATTCTAAAAAGGCAGCGGAAGTAAGAAAATATATTAAAGATGAAAAGTGTGCATGTCCTCTTGCGAATCAAGCATATTCAAACATACTATGTCATTCCCGCTCTATGGTTAAGTTTGGAAAGAATTTGCTTTTCAGTTAAACAATTTTCACAAAGATTGAGGATTGTCTTAATGTGTTATCCACAGAATAGAGAGTGACATTGCGTATTGTCATACTTACTAACGAAAGCCACTGTGCAAACTATATAACGCATCAGCTCATCCAGGCCAGGCCACATCAAATAATAGGAATTGTGCGGTCCTCCTGTATGATTTATGGAAAATCACTACCTGGAGCACTGTGGTTTCTTTTGCGTCGAACAGGTTTTCGTTACATGGTCTATAAGATGTTTGAACTATTCGTGTCAAAGGTAATGGTTAAGACATACAGATTTATCGGCAAGTCGCCCAAGGAGCTTTCATTACAGGAGATGCATGGGCGTTATGGCATATCTGTCGTCAGCTCAAAGGATGTAAGCAGTGCAGAGACAATGGAAATCATCCACAGGTGGCATCCTGATGTTGTGGTTTCAATTTACATCAATCAAATCATAAAAAAAGATTTGATATGCTTGCCTCTACTTGGCTGTGTAAATATCCATCCATCATTGCTGCCTCGCAACAAAGGACTGATTCCCTACTTTTGGGCTGTCGCAAACGGAGATAATAAGACCGGTGCTACACTCCATTGGATAGATGAAAAATTTGATACTGGTAAAATTATCTTACAAGAGGTAATTCCTATCGAAGATAAAGATACGGTTAATTCTTTGGCTTTCAAGAGTGCGCAGGTCGGCGCCAAACTCGTGATCAGAGGGCTAGACCTAATCGAAGCTGGTAAACCGCCTCACATCCAGCAGGATCAAAAAGATGGTAGTTACTATTCCTGGCCACGTCCTGCCGACCTGCGTCGCTTCCGTAAACGTGGCGGTAAATGGGGCAGTATATTTAAGAGATTTTAAACCATTTATCAAAATTGATTCATTTTGTTTACTGGAGTGTTGGCTTTAAGAAAGAAATCGTATTAATTCTGGTGGTATGATCAAGTAACAATTCTATAAATTCATTAGCAACTCTTTGCTTGCGAACTTTCCCTTTTGTGTTGACTGTAAGAGATGAAAGAAAATCTTCATAATTGAGCTTAACATGCAATATCACTCTATTATTATTGAATTACCTGAACCCGTTTGATTCTATTGTTTTTTAAAAGTTTAATTAAAAGGAGAGACTCTTTTTGCGATAGTCGGACAAATCTTACATTTAAATATAAAGGATTACTATCCAGATACCTTGAATATAAAAGATTGGCTATGGCATTGCCATGGATTATCGGTGAGAATATTTTTGATTGTGGGTGCTGCCAGGCAAAACTTTTAGAGTATAAAGAGAAGAATATTAATTATGTTGGTGTAGATTTTAGTGATGAGTTGATTGATTTTAATAAAAGGCGATATCCTGATCATCAATTTTTTAGGAAAGATTTAAATTTGCTTAACAGAAAAAGTAAATTCCTTGCCAATAACAAATTTAATACAATTATGCTTTTAGCTGTTTTGGAACATTTAAAAGATCCATGTGAGCATTATTGAATATCTTTCTGAAAGGTTGTGCTTAAACGGAAGATTAATCATTATAACCCCACATCCATTTTCGGAAAAGATAATTAATATAGGTGTTAAACTTCATTTGTTTGCCAAAGAAGGTATTGATCAACATCAAGATTTAATACTGAGAAAAGAGCTTATTAGGCTAGAAAATAGTCTTAATTTAAGATTGATTACATATAAGCGATTTAATTTATGGCTTAACCAATTGTTAGTTTTTGAAAAAACTGACAAATAATGAAGTTTTATTAATTGCTAACTACGTATTTATGAAAGTTTGTCTTATTGCTCAAATTGAAAACTGGCGGGGAGGTATTCAGCAATATTCCCAAAACTATGCTGAGGCACTTGTTCAGAAAACTGAAACATGCGTTATCGGATACCACTCATATTTTCCTACATGGTTATACCCCGGGGATAAAGAGAAGATAAACAAGCAACATCGGAAATTGAAAGATGGTGTTACTGTTTATAATGTTCTGAAATATTATTCACTTTTTTCAGTTTACAAGACTTTTCAGCTAATCCGTAAAAAATTAAAGGCTGACATAGTTGATATACAGTGGTGTACTACTTTTCATGCTCCTATTCTAATTCCATTAGTTATATTATTAAAATATTTTTCGAATGTATCTATTTTTCTAACCGTGCATAATGTATTACCTCATGAAAATCGATTCTTTGATAAACGTCTCTGCAGTATAATTTATCATCTATCTGACAGATTAGTAGTTCACACCAAAAGTATGAAACAAGACCTTATCGATATGTTTGGAATTTCAAGAGAAAAGGTCTTTATCATCCCTCATGGAATTTGTGCAGAGCACAAAAGCAATGTTTCTAACAAAGATGCTAAAAGTAAATTGGGTATCAAGGAAGAGAGGGTAATCCTGTTTTTTGGTCTCGTTAGGAAATATAAGGGATTAGATTGTCTGTTAGAGGCTTTCAGAGTTATAAAAGACGACTTTGATGTCGCCCTTCTTATTGCAGGTGATTTTGTGGAGGAAAAAGAGAAATACGAAAAGATGATTGTAGAATATGGAATAAAAGAAAAGACCTATGTTCATTCCAGATACATCAGTGATGAGGAAGTCCCTCTATTCTTTTCTGCTGCAGATTTAGTAGTACAACCTTACAGGAATTTCTCAGGCCAGAGCGGAGTTTGCCCTACGGCATATTATTACTCAAAACCCATAATTGCCACCAGAGTAGGAGGATTGCCAGAAATCGTGGTAAACAAAAGAACTGGACTTATAATACAGCCAGAGAACCTTGAAATGATTACACAGGCAATCAGGTATTTTTTGCAGAACCCTGAGAAGATAAAAGAGTACGGAGCAAACGGAAAATATTTTTTAGAGACAGAACTTTCTTGGGAAAGTATTGCAGGAAAGATGCTAAAAATCTATTCCAATGGGATGAGTATTCAAACAATAAAAAACCATTAAAACTGAGGAGGTCAATATGAAAAAAAAAACCTTAATTACAGGAATTACTGGACAAGATGGAGCATATTTAGCATCATTTCTTCTTGAAAAAGGTTATGAAGTATTTGGTACATATAGAAGGGTCTCTACTCCAAATTTTTGGAGACTTCAATATTTGGATATTTTGAATAAGGTTACCCTTATCCCGGCAGACGTTGCAGACATGGCCTCGCTCCTGGAAGCTATTACTGTATCAGATTGTGACGAGATTTATAACCTTGCTGCACAGAGCTATGTTGGCGCATCATTTGACCAACCACTCTTGACAACAGAAATTGACGGTAGTGGTGCCACAAGGATATTGGAGATTGTTCGACATTTAAAAAAAGACATTAAATTTTATCAAGCATCAACCAGTGAATTGTACGGCACTGTTTTAGAAACACCTCAGAATGAGAGCTCTCGATTTTGGCCAAATTCACCCTATGCGTCTGCTAAATTGATGTCATTTCATAACACACGCCTTTATCGAAAAGCGTATGGAATTTTTGCTTGCAACGGAATTTTGTTCAATCACGAATCACCATTACGAGGTATGGAATTTATTACAAGAAAGGTTACAAATGCAGTTGCGAAAATAAAGTTTGGGCTACAAAAAGAGTTGGTATTAGGTAATCTGGAGGCGAAAAGAGATTGGGGTTACGCACTTGATTATGTTGAGGCTATGTGGTTGATGCTTCAGCATAACATGCCTGATGATTTTGTGGTGGCAACTGGTGAAACACATTCAGTACAAGAATTAGTCGATGAAGCCTTCTCCATAGTTAACCTTGACTCAAAGGAATTTGTGAAAACAAACAAAATCTTCTTCCGGCCAAATGATGTAGATTTGTTATGTGGTGATAACTCCAAGATAAAGAAGATACTTGGATGGGAGCCTAAGGTAACCTTTAAAACACTCATTAAGAACATGCTGGAAGCAGACCTTCAGCGCTGGAAAGATTACATGGAAGGGAAGTCATTTCCATGGGATGCTCCTAATTATCCTGGTGACATATCGCTGAAGAAAAGACACTTTAATGGCGATTTGCATAGAGAGCCTGTTCCACCCGATAGAGAAAGAATTCTTCAATCTTCGAATCCTGTTGAAAGCACGATATAAACTTTTCTAATGTCACAAAATTCGCTTACTAAAGATGATTCAATCTCTCCCAACATCTTTTAGATCATTGAAAATGTAATTAATCTAACCTATTTGTTCAGGGAGATAAATTTTTATCCTTGTTACACATGAAAGATACAGTGATGAGCATTAAGAATCTCATACGGGAATAGAATATATTGAGAATTTAGAGACCTGATAGTGATTACTAATCTGAAACTTTACTAAAATAATGGATGAATAATATGAAAATTGAGAAGATTATACCTATGGCTGAACCTTTATTAAATGGTAACGAACTCAAATATCTGACAGACTGCATTAAAAGTGGTTGGATATCATCAGTGGGTAAGTACGTAAATAAATTTGAAGAGGGTTTTGCAGAGTATATAGGATGCAAATATGGAGTTGCTGTACACAATGGGACAATTGCGTTACATTTAGCTTTAGCAGCTTTAGGTATTAAACCCGGTGACGAGGTTATTATTCCTGCTTTAACCTTCGCAGCAACGGCGAACGTTGTCTTATATACGGGTGCAAAACCCATACTTGTTGATGTAGAAAAAGATACGTGGAATATTGATCCTGAGCTGATAGAAAATAAAATTTCAGAGAACACTAAAGCAATTATACCCGTTCATCTGTATGGATATCCATGTGAAATGGATAGGATTATGGAAATCGCGGCAAAATATAATCTTTTTGTAATTGAAGATGCTGCTGAGGCTCATGGTGCCGAGTACAAAGGGAAAAAAGTTGGTGGAATTGGAACTATTAACTGTTTTAGCTTTTTTGGTAATAAGATTATAACTACGGGAGAAGGTGGAATATGCCTATGCAATGATACTTTTGTTGCCGAAAGGATGTCAAGACTCAGGGATCATGGAATGAGAAAAGACAAAAGGTATTGGCACGATGAGGTTGGCTTTAATTACCGTATGACGAATCTTCAGGCTGCAGTTGGTGTAGCTCAGTTGGAAAGAATAAATTTTTTTGTAGAAAAGAAAAGGGAAATTGCTCAAATGTATAATTCCTATCTGTGTGATATTGAAGAAATAATCTTGCCGATTGAAAAGGAATGGGTGAAAAGTTCTTTTTGGATGTTCTCGATACTTTTAAAACCTGACTATTACTATCTAACCCGTGACAAGCTAATAGATTTTTTAAAGGAGAAAGGTATTGAGACGAGACCAATTTTTTACCCACTTTATAAAATGCCTCCATATAAAGATAACAACTTATATCCGAATACTGAAAATATTTCAGCTTCTGGATTAAGTTTACCTTCCGCTGTAACTTTAAAGGAAGAGGATATTAAGTATGTATGCGGGGTGTTAAAAAATATTTTAGTAAAAAAGAATTTGTCGCATGTAAGGATTTAAAGTTATCTGATTCAGCAAATATTTCTAGTTATAGAAAGGACTGATGTATGCAAAAAATTGTTATTTCTACAACTTCCTTTGGCAAATACGATAGCACTCTTTTAGAGCTGTTTAGAAAAAAGGGATTTGAAATTGCTCTAAATCCTTATAACCGTAAGATTGAACCTCTTGAACTTCTTGAACTTGCAAAAGATGCAGTAGGGTTAATTGCAGGAACAGAGTCTTTAAGAGAAGATGTGCTTTCAAGATTACCGATTCTGAAGGTAATTTTCGCGTTGCGGTGTTGGACTTGATAATATTGATACAGAGGCTGCCAAAAAGTTAAAAATAAAGATATACAATACACCAGATGCACCTACACTTGCTGTCGCTGAATTGACAGTTGGATTGATTTTTAATCTTCTAAGAAGAATTACTCATATGAATAATATCATGAGAAGTGGCAAATGGGATAAATTAATGGGTAATCTGCTTTTTGGAAAGAAAGTTGGGATAATAGGTTTTGGACGTATTGGGCAAAAAGTTGCTGAACTTTTATCTGTTTTCGGTTCTGAACTTGCCTATTATGATAGGGAACCTAAAGAATGTTCGATAGTTTGTATTATGAAGAAATTTGAAGATATCCTAAAATGGTCTGATATTCTTACATTACACGTTTCAAATGCCGCTGGGTCAAACCCGATGATAGGAAATAAAGAGCTGAAATTAATGAAAAAAGGTAGTTGGATAGTCAATGTTTCACGGGGAGGAGTGGTTGATGAAGAAACTCTTTATCATGCTCTTAAAAGTGGTTATCTGGCAGGTGCTGCTATCGATGTTTTTAATGAGGAGCCTTATACCGGGTGTTTAAAAGAATTAGACACTGTTGTACTTACTCCTCATATCGGATCCTACGCTAAAGAATCACGTATTAAAATGGAAAAACAAGCGGCAGAAAATCTTCTGAAAGGTTTAACAGATTATGGAATATAATAAATTTAATAACAGGTGGCTTACTGTTCTACAGGGAAATGAAAAGCAAAAAAACAGGGACATATATTAATGAATGATTTAAATCGGCAAACACAAAGTGGCAAAGTCTCTAAAGCTAAAAAAAAGATAATAGTATTCGGTGGTTCAGGTTTTCTTGGCAGTTATGTGGCCGAAGCGCTGACAAATACGGATAGTGAAGTTACCGTCTTTGATATAAAGGAATCTCCAGTTCTCGGTTTGAACCAGGAATTAGTAGTGGGAGATATTCTTGATAGGGAATTGGTAAATAAAACCATAAAAGGTGCAGATTATGTTTATAATTTTTCTGGTATCGCTGACATTAAAGAAGCTGCAGAAAGACCTGTGGATACGATAACATACAATATCCTTGGTAACACTATTATCATTGATGCTTGTATCAGACATAAAATTAAAAGGTTTCTTTTTGCCAGTACGGTATATGTTTATAGTAATCATGGCAGTTTTTATAGAGCGAGTAAACAAGCAGTAGAATCAATAATTGAAGCTTATCATGAAAGATATGGTCTTGAATATACTATACTAAGATATGGTTCTCTTTATGGGCCAAGGGCCCAGTGTAGAATGGAGTATACAGATATATTTATGAAGCTATTACTGAAGGTAAAATTACTTATCAAGGTAAAGGTGATGAAAGAAGAGAGTATATACATGTTCTTGATGCCGCAAAGCTCAGTGTTGAAGTTCTAAAAGCAGAATTTGCTAATGAAAGGGTTATAATAACAGGTACTCAGTCTCTAACATCCAAAGAATTTCTTACAATGATTAAGGAAATGATTGGAGAGGAAGTCAGGATAAAGTTTTCCAACAAAACCCCCACTGATCATTATACTATAGTGCCTTATAACTTTTCACCCAGGCTAGGGAAAAAACTTGTTAGTAATAGTTTTATCGATTTGGGACAAGGTATGCTTCAGGTTATAGAGGAAATTCATAACAAAACTCTTGCGGAGGGTAGTTAGGAAATGGTGAATAACTTTAAAATGGAAAGATACAAGGTCTTATTCTTTGATTTTGACGGTGTAATACTCGATAGTGTAAATATTAAAACGGAAGCATTTGCTAAATTATTTGAGGCTTATGGTGATGATGTAGTTAAAAAGGTTGTTGATTATCATCTTAGAAATAAAGGTGTCTCAAGATATGACAAGTTTCGTTATTATTACAAGAATATACTTGGTAAAAGTATAACTGATGAGATTTCTAGAGAGCTTGATGATAAGATGAATACTATGGTAATGAAAGAAATGGGCAAAGCTAATTTTATTAAAGGGATTCTAGATTTTCTTAATAAATATTGTAATGAAAAAGTTAGTTTTGTAATTTCTGCTACTCCTCAAATTGAAATAAAAGAGATTGTAAGGATTAGAGGGTTGGATAAGTTTTTCAAGGAAGTCAAAGGAAGCCCTAAGAAAAAATTTGAGCACATAAAAGAGTTAATTTATCATCACAATTATAAAGAAAATGAGTGTGTTATGTTTGGCGATGCTGATAATGATCTACATGCTGCTACAAAAGCATGCATAGATTTTGTTGGTATAAACTTTAAGTGGGATGGAAACTGGGTTAAGGATTTTAGAGACCTGACCTAAATTTAATCAGAATATAAAGGTTTTTAGATGAAAAAGATAATTATAATAACTGCAAAGGGCGGTAATATTTCAATTCCTGATAAACATTTAATAGAAATAGCTGGTAAACCTTTGGTAGCGTATCCAATAGAAGCAGCTAAAAGTTCAAAAATTGCTGATGATGTATTTATCTCTACAGAAGACGAGAGAATAAAAAAAGTAGCTCTAAGATATTCTATAAAAGTATTGGATAGACCAAAAGAACTTGCAAAACCAGATACTAATCATGGCGATGTGATAATCCATGCAGCCAATTTTGTAAAGAACAATTACTATCCTGATTTAGAGTTTATTACAGTCCTTCTGGGGAACACTGTAATGATAGATGCTGAAACAATAGACAAAAGTATCGAAATTTTATTAAATAATCCAGATTTGGACTCTACTATGACAATGTGGAAAGCTCAGGATGATCATCCATATAGAGCAATGGTCGTAAACAATGATGGTTATTTAGAGTCCTTTTTGAAAGATATTAATCCTGATACTAATAGGCAGAGTTATCCTGTTGTATACTATTATGATCAGGGTCCCTGGACCGTAAGATATAACACGTTAATAAAGAATTTAGAGAAAAAAGAAGGACCTGGTCCCTGGTGGTGGATGGGCAAAAAGTGTTTGCCAATAGAAAAACTATGGATTACAGGAAGAGATTTACATAGCAAGTTAGATCAGTGGATTTCTGAAAAATGGATAGAAGACAAATTGGTTCTTTAAGTAAGAAAAACTTATTCTCTATTAAAGACAAGCCTTTTTCGGAAAGCTTCTTTTTTAACAGGAGTAAGCTCTGCAGGATTCTAGTAATAAGTTTTTTTCGTACAATTTTAATAGTTAGATATTTAAATACTGAGTATTATGGTGCTTATCAATATCTTTTTTCTTTAACTGCAGTTATATCTATTTTTTATCAAAACTTAGATACTGGTATTTCGAGATTTCTTCCAACCATAGAAAAGGGAAAAAAAACTCCTCTTATATTCGGCACTATTATCTTGAAACTTTTAATATTTGCCCTGGTAGTATCAATTTTATTTTTTTGGAAGAGTTCTGTTGCACAAAAAGTTTCTCTATTAAATGATACTTATTTATTTATTTTATATCTTTTCGCGATTCTATTTTTATTGATATCTTCAAAGATAGCTTTTTTACAGTTTTAACAGGGTTTGAAGAATATAAACTTTCAGGAAAGCTAACTTTTGCTTCTACTTTAATAGATATAAGTACTGTATCGTTTTTTATGTATATATTTCATCTAAGCAAACCACAGCTTCTCCTATCAATTATTCAGTTACAGACGGTTATTTCTGCAATTATTACAGTAATTGTAATAATTTATCTGCAAAGGAAGCATAATTTCTTACAAGATGTTTTTCATTACAAATGGAGGGATTTAATAAGTGATTATAAACAAATATTCAATGAATATTTAAAATCATATGTTTTGCCATTACAAGTTACTCATATATTTTCATATATAAAAAACTATGCCCCTGCTTTGATAATTGGTTCATTATTAAATATGGAAAGTGTAGGGGTTTATGAAATTGCCAAGAAGATATATAAACTTGCTCACACTTTTCTTCCTAATATTCTATTAACACTAATTCCAACATTCACAAAGAAAAATAACGATTACAAGGCTCAGTTCAGGGAAAAATATTTCATTGGAAGTGTAGGGTATTTATCGATAATTATTATTTTGGGAACTTTTTTATTCTTTATTCATCCATTAATAATGAAAGTATTTGGAGTAACATCAGAATCTTCAGAGATTAAATATATTTTTCTGCTTTTTTCAATTGACTTAATTGTCGGCTCATTTGGATTTACAAATAATTTGCTTATCTTAATCGGGAATTCTACAAAAATACTTTTACTTACATCTCCCTTGAGGGAAATAGTTTTCTTAGTGAGCGCGTTTTTATTAGTTCCAAAACTATCATTAATTGGGATGGCCTTAAGCAGGCTCGCAGGGACAACTGTGATAACTTATGTTTTCTATGCACACGTAATCAAAAATAATATGCTTCCGCATAGAAAGCTGGCTTTCGAGGGCTTAGCACTTTTAATGTCGTGTGCTATCCTTATAATTGTCGCCTTTATATACACGGGTTTTTAATTATAAGAATATATTTAAAGTCTAAATCTAAAAAATTAACCAATGACTACTACTAAGTCAGATAACTTGAGAATTTTTGATCGTTATGTACAAACATATACTGATGAGTCATATGAAGCGGACAATAAGAAAGACGGATTAAATGCGGCTCTTAGATTTTACTACCGATTCAAAAATGTGTTATTAGAACTTGATCCCACTATAGATAGTATATTGGGTAAAAATGGTAAAGTTGATTTATTTGATTTTGGGGCTTATCCTGCCACATTCGATAAAATTTTAAAGTTAATGTATAAAGAACAGATACAGGTATCCATAAGCGGATTAGAATTCAACACAGAATTTATTAATTTTTGTAATCGATATAGTATTAAAACAATGTCAATTGATGATATTGATCATATTGAACGATTAGACCGGTGCATTTCTTATGATAATTTCCAATATCAAAAACAATTTAATATAGCAATGGCTCTGAATGTTATAGAACATTTTTACAATCCGATAAATATGCTTGATTTAATAAATGTTACCCTTAAGCACAGTGCTATATTTATCTTGACAACTGACAATATTACTTCATTTGCTAATGTGATTAATATATTGAGGGGAGAGAGCGTAATGGAGCACCCTTTAAGGTCTCATATGTTTTATTTTGGACCACATAGGCCGCATATACGAACTTATTCAAAAGAATGAACTTGTATGGATGCTCCGCTATTGCAGATTTGAGGTAATCAAACATCGTTTTTTTGATCATCGTCATAGGCAATATTATTTATCTGCTGGTAGAAAAATAATTAGAAGGAAAAAGATGGGATTGAAATATGAGATTTGTGATTACTTAAAGAAAAAAATGCCTCGATATTGCGACCACCATATATTTGTTACCAGAAAATTGTTCGATTTCGAAGAAATAAATAAGATACGTCCTCAGCCCACAAATTCTATGAAAGAGTGGCTCAAGATCAGAAAGTTGGCCTGATTTTGATGATTAAAGCTTCAAATATTGCTGAAAACAGAAAATTGCAAAAATCGAATTTGGAAAAGGCGTTAGATTTAACAACAGCAGATATTTAACAATATTGATACCTCTAGGTACAAGTTTAAAGATTACGAAGTCATATGGACCATATATAATTTAGTGCATAGCTATTTTTCGATTCCTTACTTTTTGATTTATGACAAATTAAGAAATGTAGAAACTCTTAAATTGGATGATTTTGAAGAAAAATACCACACTATTATTAGGATATACGCAAAGAGCTTTGGAAGAAATATTGTAGAATCTAAAAAGCAAGAAAAACTAGCATTTAAAAAAATAATTGTTTTGATAAATAGTAAGATTTATGATCTGTTTTTAGGAATTTATTCATTAATTTCTGTTATTTATTTTGTGGTTTTCAAAAACCATACTGTGGCAAACTGGACAGGTGATTTTTACAATAAAACAACGAGAGGTGATTTTAGATTGGGTCATTTATATGATGAATTATATAAACATAAAATAGATTTCATAGAGTTTATAAGAAATGATGGATCCGCAAATGGGATTAATAAATAATTTACATAATATATTGAGAAGAAAAAGATTCGCTATATATTACAGCTCTATTTTTTCGTTAATAAGAATACTTAAAGACGTCAAAATCTAACAGTTTATTTAAAAAGTGAAAATAATTCATAAATATCTAAAAATTTTTATGAAAGATTTAGACAATTAT
>CAVPVY010000007.1:0-11816 GCA_963709355.1 uncultured Planctomycetota bacterium | reverse complement strand
TTTTTATATCCACGTAGCGTTCCATTTTTTTCTAAGAATTCACAGTGTATGGTTCCAAGTACCGGTTCCCCCCTTATAGGGGTGGGAACTCGGAACCACCTGTGCAGTTCCGTCCAGTTCCAGCTTTTGGGAACCACTTAACAGATTGTAATTATTACTGTTACACCAAACGGTTCCAGTGGTTCCGACTGGTTCCATAAAAACGGGAACCACTAGTGGTTCCCATATACACGGAACCACTTTCATGATAATTGAGAGTAGTTAATGATAACTCTTCATTTCTATAATAATTTAACAATTAACCCATTTTTTGTTTCTTCTATTTCATCTTGTTCCAATAGTATTCTTATCAAGTCCAAACATTTTTTTCTTTTAATTCCTGCTCCTTCTGTAATCTTATTTCTTGATATTGGTTCGTTAGCTTCAGCAATTATTTTTTTTACTTTATTTAAATCTTGTTGTTCATTTTCAATTTCTATTTGCTCATGAGATGTCACTTCTAGATTAGCCATTATAAGCTTTCTATTATCATCTTCTTTAGTTATTAGATTAAAATGAAAGGGTTTAATAGATGGACAAGAGCGATTGTAAACAACAACTTTAGTCGTTCCATCACTTTCTTTATCGAGAAATATTGCAACATCACGCCAACCAACTAAAGCACTGGTACCACGTACTTGAGAAGCTCTATCTTGTCCATTACCTTTACTTGGTTTTTTGTCATGGCATACTATTAAAATTGAACATGAATATTTCCTGTTTATTTCTCTAAGAAAATGCAAAAGTTTTGCAGACTAATCTCGGTAGCTTTATCTTCA
Organism: uncultured Planctomycetota bacterium; assembly: GCA_963709355.1. Lineage (GTDB taxonomy): Bacteria > Planctomycetota > Brocadiia > Brocadiales > Brocadiaceae > PLOWO2-12-38-17. Next base: position 10,998 of record CAVPVY010000007.1, on the reverse strand, counting down.
TCAAGAGAATGGACATTTCGTAATGGATCTAGAATGATAAAATCTGGCTCATATTCTGATACTGTAATTTCAAATTGTTCTTGAGTACCCGGATCGTTTAAAAAGATTGATGGTATGTTGAGTAGGTACAAATCAAGATCTCGAATGTTGAGGGCTTTATGACGAGCAAAGGCTTCAATTCGTGTCCGTGTGATCATAGCTGGGTTATCTCAGCATTAAAAGCTAGAACTTTTCCCCTTTTGCACTGAAAGAGTCCAAAAAGTTTAGTGCCTGAAGCTATGCCAACAGCAATATCCCAACTTAGCCATGTTTTGCAGATCCCAGGCTGGCCACTCATAAATCCCACACTGTTTATTGGCCAAATCTTATCTATCTGAAATTCAACTGGTACAGATTTCACATCAGCAATGTGAATAATAGGAATTCCATTAGATGTTGTGGTATTATTCGGTAGATCTTCAAAATCCTTTTTGGCTTGTTGTTGTCTCAATTCTATAGCTTTTTTAATAGTACCTTCACGATAGTATTCACGCTCCCATTTACTCCTGTATAGTCCACTCTTACGGAAAATTCTGGTCTAAACCAGATGGATTATTATTTGTCCAAAACGCTAACAAATTACAAAAAGCTTGATCGGCTTCTGAATGAGATGTATCTTCCCCAATCTCCTTCAAAAAGCTTTGAAAACTTCTCACCATTTTTGGCTGATTTTGCTTTATTGATTATTTCCTCAATCTCTTTACCACTCAATTCCTGTCCTTCTGGTAAAGGTGTCTCATCTTTGGCTTTCGATGAACCGTTTAAGAACTGGTATAACTCCTCAACTACGTTCTGACGTTCTTCAATATTCGAATATTCAGGATCAATAATGTCGCCCGTGAAAGTAAAATAACGGCCATGATCATATATTTCGTAATCACCATTTTTTATTCCTTTTTCCGCACGGGACTTTCCCTTTTAAAATTGTGTGAGTACCTGTCCCTGAAGGTGAATATTCAGTATATGAAGAAAATTTATCAATCCACTCTTTTGCCCAAGATTCGATTGTACTGGTTTCAGAATTTATACAAATCATCCAAGTCTGATTCCACAGTACGGATCATATTTTGTAAAAACGAATCCAATACCATCAAAATTCTTGGTTTTGTATGCTGAAAGTGCTTCTTCAAAACTACACCATGTTTCTGGATCGGTTGGCTGGCCTTATAGAGTCCATTTGTTTGAAAAGGTATTTTATCTGGTTTTCTCCCCCTTGCCCTCTTTACAATACGATAAACAACCCACTGTCTATGTTTCTTTAGTTCTTCAGGGATAAGATTGAGTTTGTTTGGTTTCCGATTAGTCAATTTTAAGCCTTAAAAGAATTTTCAATCTTTCCGAATATTTTTTCCATTCAACAGAGACTGCGGTGGGATTCACTACAGTATAAGAAAATCGCTTCAATGTTATCATCACCTCTCCAAGATAGCTTTGCTGCTATTTTTTTAGTTATTCCCTGAACCTTATGGTTTACCGGAAAATTTTCATAATTTACATTTTCTCTCGTTTTAAACCCAATCGGTTTGTAGTCACGGTTTAAAAGAATATATTTCCCATTCTCAAGGCGTTTTACGCAATAAGGTAAGGCTACTGATCTAATGTCATATAATGGCATTTTAATTCTCCTTAAAAAATTATTTAATTCGATTAAATAGAACTTCTTTAATGATTTTCACTTCCTGATCCGAAAAGACTCTCCAGGCCGAGGATCCCATCCTCTTAAATCAACTGATTCACTTTTTTGCAGTATCTTTATTTTCCTCTTAGTGTACTTGAATATTTTCTTTTTCATATATGCTCGCTTTCAGTAAATAAAAAACAATTTAAAAATTTATCCCATTTTTCGTTAATTATAGTTTTTTTACTTCAACCCTAGCTCTTTCTCTAAATTTAACTATATCCACTTTTTTTAATCTTATGGCTCTACCCATGCGGTAGAAGGGTAACCGTTTCTGATATATCCAGTCTCTCAAGGTGGTTTCAGCTATGCCCAATAATCCAGCCGCCTCACGGATACAACAACTTGTTTACCCATGTTTACTCCTTTAAAATAATGATTAGTAAATTTTTAGAATTATCTAAAACGGAGTAAAACAGTTTCGGTAAAAAAAGTCAATTTAGTGGTTCTAGTGTGATTCTAGTTTGTGGAAATGGCTTAAAACAGCTTTAAAGGCATGAAAGAAAGGGATGCTGCGTAATTCCCCTTATTCTAGTGTACTGGCTAGTCTGGCTTTTTAGTGATAAGGCTGAAGTGTTTTGGTTCGTTTGGTGGAGGATAACCTTCTTCGGTGCATTGTGGCATGTTTACATGTATGGGTTCAAGGATTTTTCTTATTTTTGACATATCATCATGTATTCCTTGAGGTACTTTCTTGGTTGGGTCATCTACTATTTTACTCTGAGGGCAAGGTTTTGATTCTTCCAACATTTCATAAGTTTTTCTGCTATTCCCCTTACTCTAGTATTTGATTTTTTTGAGTATATGAACATCATCTCATTTTCCAAACCTGTAATTTGCCGTTAGCTTGTCATAGGATACGTCAAGTATTTTATCTATTTATCTGATTCGCTTTCCTCGCTCTCTCACCCTCTTTCATAATTGCTGTAGCTAAGGAATCAACAACCATATTCATATCTTTTATTCTTCCTTCAATGTTTACTGGAGTTACTCCTTCTGGAAAACCCCGATTCCGAGATCCACTACATATTTCGCCCATACTCTCATAGGTTTTTCGATTTAGTAATTTCAAAATCTCACTGGCTTCTTTCATGTAAATATGTGGATCCAGATTTTTTTCTGTACACAATTGATAAATATACTTAAGAATATATACAGCTCCATTCTTTAAAAATGGTTCTATGAAGTTATCCCATAAAACTAGCATAGGGGTGCCTTCAAGTTTCACACCTTCATAACTAATCACTTTCCCATAATAATTCGTAACATTCATTTTCCATCGTCTCGCAGGCATCATTCTCCATGGCATTAGTTTGTCAGTAATGATTCTGTCTAATTCTTCTATTTTGAGAAGTGTTATTGGATACAGGTCAGTTTTTTTGCCTGGAAGGTCTAAATTTGTGGACATGCAGTTATCCCCTTAAGATAACCCTTGAATTTTGAATTAAGGGCAAGCTGTCAAGGTCACAGCCGTTCGGATAGCTCTTCCTAGCCCTTAATTATATATTAATTAGACTTTTGTCGGTATTTTCGGTGATTTTTATAGCATAACATTGTTGAATTAGCTGTCTCGAAAACAAGTATTTTTAAGACATCAAATATCGCGTAAACAACATATTGAAAATCTTATACTTATGACAAGCAAGTTTCAAGGGTTTTCGAGACACCTTGTTTTAGAGACCTTTCTACCTTGCTTCTATGAATTCCCATCTCTTTGGCTATCTCTCGGATTGACTGCCTTGTTCTTTGTACTCAATCACCTTATCTGTATCAACCTCACTGTTAGGCCTACCTAACTCTTTACCATTGGCCTTGGCCTTACGTAAACCACCCTTGACCCGTCCAGCCATAATGTCCCGTCTCCAGTTTCTGACAGGCTTATAATCGTGAATATTGCCTCTCCTAGAGGGCTAGATGTGTCGACGTTCTCCTGATACGATATAAAATCTATGCTAAGGTTTCTAAACTCATAAAGAGCAGTTACCAGATGTTTAGTTGATCTGGCAAACCGTCAAATCTCCAAACTAAAACAATATCAAACTTTCGCTTCTTTGCATCGTTCATTAACTCATTGAGTGCTGGTCTTAATTCCTTTGTACCGGATACACCATTGTCTTTGTAGATTTGAATACGTCAAAACCTCTTTCCCTTGAGTATCTCTCAAGATCATTCAATTGCATATCAACACTTTGATCTTTGGTTGACACTCTTACATAAATTGCAACCATCTTGTCTTTCATTTCACACTCTCCCAACAAAAAAGCCCGTGTTCACCTGCCTTAGAAAGTCGTTACTTTCTGTGGGGATTTCTCCTGCCACCAGGTTCACGGGCGTACTTGATAACAAAAAAAGGCTATTAACCCTAGAAGATTAACAGCCTATTTGTTATCAAATGAATTTTGTTGTAACGACTTCTAAGGTAAGTTCATGTTACATAGTTTTGAAATGAAGTCAATGGGGAAAATTATTTCTTCTCAATTTACACATGGCATGATGAATTTGAACGTCTCAGAATTGATTCTGTAAAACCGGTTTAGAAGGTTTTACTGCTGAGATATCGTTTGAGGTGGATAAGTCGTTAGGAATAAACCAAAACAATCAATGATTCAAATTACCAAGCCATGTCAATTTCCTGAGCGAACTGGACGAATGTGGCATTTGCTCTTGCGGACATTGTACCAACTCACGCAACCGGAAACAAAGTCAACGGTACGGGCTCCATCCGAACCAAATTTATCACCAGTCCATATAATACTTTGTTCATCATCAAAGACAGAATCAATATATAAGATTCCATTCTTCGTGCTCGATTCCAGCAATGAGGATGCCTCCTCCACAGTAGGAAACCGCCAGTCATTATATCCTGCAAACCCTTTTTCAGCTCTAGACAATAATCCTTCCCCATTTAGTTTCTTCACCCATTTCTTAGCTTTCTTCCATTTCATTCCTTTACTCGAACCAGTCTGATGCCACATCAGGCCAGTGGTATGATCTATGACTACCTTATCTCCATTAATTACCTTTAACTCATAACGCTGCTGCTTATGTTTGGTGATTGGTTGTTTTTCTATAGTAGGTTTATGTTCTCTATCAGCACCGCTCTGGTATTTCCACTCTCCTTGTGAATCTGTATAAGCCCACTTTTTACTACCATCAGGTGAATAATACCACCCACCAGTTGCCATATTATCCCTCCACTCACCTACATAAATATCACCACCTGGCCAAGTATAAGTCCCGTGGCCATGCTTTTTACCATCTACAATATCTCCATCGTATTTGCTCCCATCAGATTCATTTTGAGTAAAAATATAACGCAATATATTAGCCGAAATTCTTCTATCCTCAGCCAAAATAAGGTCGAAGAACCTGATCCTGGCATCACAATGCCGTTTATAATTTTCACTGTTCTGCAATTTTTTAAAGTCAATATCAAAGTATTCTACACCATCTCCGAGCTCAAGGAGAATCTTCTGCATTTGAAGTTCGGCTGCTTCTATATCAATCGGTTGGCTTTCCTTCTCATATGCATCAATAATGATATTTCTGAACACATCATTAGCTAACTCTAGCTCATCATGTGATAAATATTCTGAAAAGACAAAAGCCCCATACTGCTGAGGATAAATGTATTTCAAACAAAGAATTGGGTCTTTTTCTACAAGCTTTCTTAATGTATCAACCAAATTCTGAACGAATCTAATCAACGTCTCGTCGCTAGACATTGGTATCAATCGCTCAGCTAATGTCTTAATATGATTTGCTCCTGTTTGTTGCAATTCAATTCGAGTAGCTCCCTTCTTGAACTGTTCCTCCATATCAGTTATGATTTGCTCAAAAACTTTTGGCTCATATTTTTGAATAGTTCTGCCGACAAGAGTATCAAGAAATATTTCTTTGAAGATTACGTCTTCAATGCTTTCTTGATATTCTACTGGTGTTAAATCTGAAGGGTTAACAACTCCATGTATTACTCCAGCACTCAAAAGTTCATCTATGGTTGGATACCATACATCTTCATGTGATGTATCATAAAGCTTTTCAAGGAATTCTTTCTTGACACCTTTACGCTTGAATATTCGCAAATCTTCTTCTTGTTCTTTTTTCATGTTCACAAATCTATCAAGATCCCCCTCGACCACGCGGTATTGGTGAAATCCAAGATTGGCGCCTGTACCGAGAAACCTTTTCTCCCCCGAAATAAAGGCTATTGTACTCGCAGAATAACATCCTTTTAACGAATAAGTATCAAGACAATAAATCAGGATCAACTTTGAAAGTTCCCTGCCTTCGTAAATCCTACCGCCAACGCTGTCTATTATGATTCCCTTAATATCTGAGTGGTCTTTCAACAAAGCTGCAACATCTTTTGAAACACCAAAACTGAGTCCGCCTTCCAAATGTATAAGTGAATCAATATTCTTTAATGTAAGCGTGTAAGCAGTGATTGTGTCCTTCTCGAATCCAATTTGATAGTGTGCCTTATAAATCTCCCAAAATGAAATTATACTTCCTAAAGTAACGACAAGAGATAGAATAACATTCACCTGTGCAGTTCGTGCCCAAAATGCTCTGCCATTTACAGCCACATGTCTGTTACAAGCTCGCCACAAACCGACTGTTTGCCAAGGAACTATGCCTAACGTGAAAATGATGTAAAAGACTAACACACGAGCGACAATAACGGGATGCTTGATTGGTGAATTTTGAGAAAACCAAGAACAAAGCAATCCGCCAGTAACGTTTATAAGAAAAAAATTAACCCAAAATGATATAGCAAGCGAGAGCTCCCCATGCCAGTGTTTTCGGATATAGTTCATCAATCTTCCTTCTTCATACAGTTAACAAATTATAAGCTTATTCTATAAAATCACAAACTTTCATCCCTACATATATGTATGTTATTAAAAAAATTAACCAAAGAAAATGTTTCCAATTATTTTTCTTTATAAATTTGAATATTACAACAGGAGTGCTTGTAAAAATCGCAAGATGAAGAAAAAGTATCCCGAAGGCAAATATTCTTGGACTTGTAATATTCATTTTATAAAAATACAAATAAAACAATCCTGCTATACTTATTCCATAAAACCAACCACTTACAGCAAACAATATATAAACGGGCATTTGCCAATGACGAGTTCTTTTAAAGTATAGAAAAGGAATTATACCAATGGTGGTAAAGATTGTTACTTTGGGGAGATGGAATACAATGCAAGCGCTAAGTTCAGCCATTTCGCCAAGTACTATATAATGGAGTGGGATTTTCATTTGTTTGTCACTTAGAAAATGTTTTTGTGGATATCCCTCTTCAAGTCTTTCTGTTGGTTGTTTATGAACCATTACAGTTTGTCTTTCTATCAATTTTAGTTTCGACGATTTGATATCTTTAGTCACCACTAGCATGCCAATAAAATACACACAAAGTAAACCAAATAATATCCACATCCATCCATATTTCCCCCTCTTCTTCGTTTCTTTTAGTTTCTCTTTGTAAAATGTAGGCGGTTTTATTTCACTTTGAGTTGAAGGTAAATTGTTTTCAACCGCTTTCTTCGTAAATTTAGGCAAGACGGCTACTCTTCCGACATTACCTATTACAAGGATACCAATAAATATTAGAATATGCGTCCAAACATTCTCCCCCATTAGTTCCCACATAGATTTATACGGAGAAGCGAAAAAATTTATTACAGTAAGAATCGCAACAATTATTACTAAAAATGAAAACCTCCCACAAACCAAAGGATTGACTTTTGGAATTGTGAAATTATCAAGGCTCTTTTGCCAACTGATAAGTACGGGCAGAAGAAATACCCATAGTCCAGCGCAATATACGACCTGCAGATAACACAAGAGTGCGACAACAATTCCTCCTATTATTCCAAACATCCAGATGAAGCTCACAAGATAAATTAATGCAAAAGAGTTAGCAAATAATAGAAATCCCATCGAATATGGTAGCATCCCTTGCTCCCAAAATGCGGTCAAGTGGCGATGTACTATCAAACCGATAAGGATAAAAACAATAATGGTGATACTTAACATGCTTTGAGTCCTTTTTTCATAACATTATTTTTTATATTTCTGCAATAAATACTGAATTCTATCCTTCTAGGTTATTATATCTGTTCTATAAGGATGTGACCGACTGGGGAACCACTTCCTATAATCCGCCCTAACCTTTGCACGTTGAGGATCCGGCTTGTTTAACTTCTGTAATATATTTCCTTTAGTGATATTATTAATTTCTTAGAATCAACATTTAATTCTATCTTTGGTTACTAGTAAAAGAATTCCAGCTACCACATCAACTACAACCCAATACTCTTTTGGTAGATTAATCTTAATAATTGGATTGAACAGCACTGCCATAAAACCATAAATCCATGGGAGGCTTTTGCTGTTTCTTGTGTAAGCAATGTAGGCTGAATATCCAAATACACCACATACCACCAACCGGAGGAGTGTATAATATCCGTATGGCAAAGGTGCTACACTAATAAATAACATTGCTACAACAATATAAATTATAGCAATCGGCATTTTTATACCCTTCTTAAACTAAGGTAAATTGATAATATGTTTATTGCGTAAGTTGAGAATTTCTCTGCCTACTTTGAAAGTGTTTCTTCTATATGCCTCATCGGTTTCTGTATTGTTTTGAAAAAAGTGTAGAATATTGTTTCATTCCTTTCATCTGAGGTACTTAAAAATCTATCTTTAATAACTGTGTATTTTCCACAATATCCACGTGATGTTTTAATCTCCAGTTATCTCACGCCAACGAGGTAATGCAAGGCCTAGACTCTTTAGAATTTCTCCCTTTTGCTCTAGGGATTGTTTTGGAAAGCCAGCATCAATAAGCTCTTTATCCATATAGGTCGTAAACTGCAATAAACGTGAATTCATAAATCCTTTAAAATTTCCTTCAAACGCCAGGATATAGCAAAGCCCATTGACAGTTTTACAGCATATATCTATCATATCCCTTGTCTTTTGCTTAAATTTTACCAAATTATCATCAGTAAAAGTCATAGCTTTTATTATATCCTTTTCTGCTGCTTCTGGCATTTTTGCCTTTGTTTCTGGGTACACCTTCAACGCCCACTTTGCAAGTCTCTTAGCTTCTTTTTTCATTTTTTTATGAACTAAAAAGTTTATTAATCCCATAAACTATTCCCCGGTTTCATTTTTTTCATATAAACTTTTTATATTTACTATATAATTTGTGTGTTATTAATACTTATTCAATTACTTGTTAAAGCTGGAACTCAGCCGGATAAAAGTATTAGCTTTTTAGTTGGATACAGTGATTTGTTGGAAGTGTTCACACTACAGTCTTGATAACAACTCCAACAATGTAAATCCATGGTAACACGTACAGATGAACAATAGGATTAAAAAAAAATGAGTATTGCAACCTTAGAGGCAAACCTTTTGTGATTGCCATATCCAAAAGACTGCTTGCGCAAAAAACTTGGACGGGGTGAAGTACAACACCGACAATACTCGAATGGTGCCAGCCCGAAAGAGCGGATGCGGCAAGTACGCCAAAGAATGCGACGGTGACAAGAACAGGAGCTATGCGGCTCTCGTTAAGAAATTGAGGGCGACTTATAAAGTCCTCTGGCTTGAGCATTTCATGTGTTCGCGCAACTGCGCGAAAGGCCATGCCACCACATAACCATGTAAAGATGTAATGTGACATATTATTTCTCCTTTCAACAAGCCTTTATGTTGCTTCCTAAGCTTTCACTAGACTTTTGTCGTTATTGTCAATGGTTTGTGGGGTGAATATTATAAATCATCAACTGAATAGTTTACTTCTACAGATTTTATTTCTTCATTTTCTTGCTTAGTTACCATTTCCAGATATTCAATATATGACATTCCCAAATTTACATTTTCGGCATATTGCGGAGCTTCCCCATCCACTATCAAGGAGGGCAATGGTTGTAGATTCTGGGATGATGGAACCATCCCTTGCTATTAATGAATGCTATTACTTTCATGTGTTATCTTCTGTCTGTTATTCGTGACTACCTGACTTTTATTTCGTAAATGCGTATGTTTGAAGGGTCGCTCTCAGATGTTTGATACCAAAATCGAATATATCGAATACGGGATTTTTCAAAAAAAGTTTGTTCTGTTTTAGGTAACGTATTATTTGCAACTAATATGGGATATTCCAGATTCCACCAATTTACATTATCTTGGCTTCCCTGCATCCTCAAATTTCCTTTAACTGAACCAAAAATTTCAGCTTTTACTGTAACTATGGAAATATCAAAAACCGTACCCATGTCCCATGTTACATAGGCTCTTTTAGTACTGTCAGAACCATCTCCTGTTGCGCTTCCGTAAGCAAAAGTAGAATAATCACCATCTGTTGTATTGGAAGCATCTGTATAAGGTATTGGCGCCCAATCACCACTAACAATACCAGGATCACCTGCAATTCTGCTAGGAATGTTATCAAGTGAAGCTACAACCCCAGGATCACCCTTATCACCTTTAACTCCTTGTATACCCTGCATTCCTTGGTCACCCTTCTCACCCTTCTCACCTGGTATTCCCTGTTCACCTTGTACGCCTTGAACACCTTGTGTTCCTTGCTCACCCTTGTCACCTTGAATACCTTGTATTCCCTGATCTCCTTTATCGCCTTTGTCACCTTTCTGCCCCACTATGTTTGCTGTAGTCTGTAATGAGCCATCAGGAAATTTGATACCGTCAACTCCAGGTGTTCCGCCAACATGGAGTTTCGCAAGCGGATTCTTTACTCCAATTCCAATCTTGTAATCAATAAGTGCTATACCACTAATATTAAAATTACCTATTTGCTTCGTGCCTGGAGTTTCACACTGCAATTTAACATTTCTTGGCACACAACGCTCTGCCATTTTATCGTGTAACAATTTATTGTCTTTTTGTAAATCTTCATCAGGGGATGGTTTTTTATCTTCTTTAAACCCCAGTGCTGATGTAGTATTCGAACTGTCATTGGGGGAAACCCCTTCATCCTTAGCTACAATCAATTCCATGACTTCCATTTTTGCTTTGAGTTCTTCAATTTGCTTCTTTTGATCTTTGATTGCTTTGATGAGTGATGCTACATCATCAGCAAAAATTATCCTGGATGTAGGATAAAGAGCAGATACTAATAGGAATGTAATAACAATAAATAGTTTACGCATAAAACCCCTCCTCCTAAAAAAGATATGTAATGTAGAGATATGTAATGTTTAGAAATGAAGTACATTAATATACCATTCTTG
>CAVPVY010000006.1:0-11679 GCA_963709355.1 uncultured Planctomycetota bacterium | reverse complement strand
TATCTACAGTCAGGATTATATTTAAATCCCTCATGCTTTGCCATTGCAGCCGCCAGCATATCGGCGTTATATCGTTCATCAATGACCCAGTTATCATATTTATCCTTCTTGAGAAGGCTTGGAGCCAGGTAGTAATACTTAAATCCGCTTCCACCCTCCCAGTTTGCAGCCTTTGATATACCACCTTGATCCGTACCGTCAACTACCTTTTTCAACCTTGGCAGGCAGTGCGTATGGCAATGCTCGCCAAGCTCAATGCCTATCCAATGGCGGTTTATTTTGTGCGCGACAGCAGCGGTAGTGCCGGAACCGAGGAAGGAATCTAAAACAATATCTCCTTCTTTTGTTGCTAACACAAGAATGCGTTCAATAAGACGCTCTGGTTTGGGAGTAATAAACATGTCAATATCTTCTATATCTGAGAATAATGTTCTCACCTCCGTCTTAGCCTCTGCATTATGCCCAACTTCATCATAAGACCATATCGTAGATGGTACAACTCCGCCTTGCACTTCTGATAAAAAACGTTTTTGTGCTGGAATATTATTTCCTTTCTGCCCCCACCAAATTCTTTTTTCGTCTTGGAGTATTAGGAAATTCTTTTCTGAGACCCGCCAATATGTACCCTTTGGCGGACCTTCAATCACCCGCCCTGACGGTGAGTGTATTTTGTACAAACCTTTACTGTAATAGTTTCTAGCCTGTAAAGGAGTTGCTTTCCACGGGCCTCGAGGATCTTTGTCGGGATTTTTATATGCTTTATCTTGTTTTGCAGACCTCAGGAAGTTCATTTCTTTTCCAACAGTCTTTGTTCTTTGCATAAACCAATATGTAATCGTGCATATCAGAGAAATGCCTGGCTGAATTCTTCACAGTATAGATCTTTTGCCAAATCACAGTTGTTACAAAATTCTTTCGTCCAAAAATTTCATCCATAATAACCTTAAAGTAATGACATTCATTATCATCTAATGAAACCCAAATACTTCCATCGTTACTAAGCAATTGTAATATTGTCTTCATGCGGTCACGCATCAAATTTAACCAAAGAGAATGTTCAAGCCCATCATCATAATGCTCAAATGCACTACCAGTGTTATATGGTGGATCAATGCATACACATTTAATCTTTCCTGCATAATCCTGTTCAAGAGCCTTTAACGCGAGTAGATTGTCCCCATGAATAAGCATATTCTCACTACTCTTATCCCCATATGATTTTTCAGGGTCTTCAATTAATATGCGAGGCTCCAGTTTTGGCTGGTTTCCCTTGCCTATCCAGGTAAGCTCCAGTTTTTGTTTTTTGGTCATACTCATTTTTCTTGTTAACTCGGAATCTTGTGAGGATGCATCTGGACAGAACCACACCTGCATTCCCAATAACTCCCAGACTTATCCCGATACGGCAATTCTCCACATCCATTACATATTAACGACTTAGCCAAGCTTATTGTAATCTCTCCGAAATGTTTTACCTCAGTATCTGAGGTGTTGTTATCCAATCTGAAATGACAGCCAACCTCGTTTCTTATCCATGACAAAGATTTAATCTCTTCCAAGATAAGCTCCAACGGCGAAGGAGTAAAAGTTCCATCAGTTTGTATTTTCTGAACAGTTAGAGCTTTTTTCAGCTTGCTTTCAACGGAGCTTAATAGCTCTCCCAAGGTATAATCTGGCTCGGCTTTGCGGGGTAGTCTGCAATTATATCTAAGTGCAATATGGTCAATTAACCCCTCAAGAAGAATGCCTGCCTTGTTAGCTACTATTTGGCGGTCATATTTTTTATCTTCTAAATATTCTTCTAACTCTTCAACGCTCAATTTTGCTTTTGTATGCCGAATCCCCCTTGGATGCGACCAGTGCAAAAGCTCAATAAGATGAATATTAGCAGTCGGTCCGCCATAATATTTATATCTATCTTTCCAAGGTCTATAGTGCGTGGTGATTATAAGCTGATTAAAGTTTGTGGCTTCGTCATGAATCATATTGATGAACCTTGCCATATGGGCTTGGTCAACAGAAGTTACCACATCATCTAAAATCACCACTGTATTGTTATCTGCATATTTTTTTGCCAATGCAAGGAATATGCATACACCGAGAGTATCAAGATGAGATTCGCTGTAATAGGCTTGGGGTTGAATATCATCCGTTCCCTGAAAATGACCAGTAAAACCCAAGGAGCCAATAAATTTGGGGTTAAGATAGAACTCTACTTTTCCCAGACCTTCTGCTGGATGGATTTTGGTATAAAGGCTGTCCACCTCGCCAGAAATACTACCTAATTCTTTTTTCACAAAGTTTTTTCTTTCTTTTTCAACAATCTCGTGGAGCTTTTTAAGCGTATCAAGCTGTTTTTCTAACCGCTTGGCTTGAACGGTTTTATTCGTATATGTCTGATAGGTTGTTTTTATAAGTTTTAGCTGATTGACTTCCTTTTCTTCTTTTTGTTTTCTTGACTCAAGAGAGCCTTTGCTTGACAAAAGTCTTTCTGATAATTGTTTGGCTGTAAGTGCAACCATGTCGGCGCCATCACTTTTGTTAAAACCCAATACCCCTGTAAAATCAGTCCATAGAATGCACAAGAAATCTATTTCAGGGACGGAGGAATCCTTAACAAACGATGCAAGGTCACGCAGTTTACCTATCCAATCTGATTTTTTGGACAGCAAAACTTTCTTTTGACCGTCTAAATTCTTTTTTGCTGCTTCATATGCCCTTTTAGCTTCGATAAGGCTCTTTAAAGATGCTAATCTCTTATCTATCTTTTCTGTTAATTCTTTTGGATCATCTGGCTTTTCGCAAACAGGACAGGATGTTACAATTGGGTACTTTACAAGAAAATCCTTGGCCTTCTCCAATACATCTACAATATCTTTTTCTATGCCCTGAATGCTTTCTCTAACAGAGTTATATTTCTGCTCAGCTTCGCTATACCATTTTTCTGTAGCTTTATATGTTGTATCTTCATTGTTCAAAGACTTCAAAGCAGAATCGCAATCGTTCATCCTTTGAATAATGGAGTTGAGATGGGATGACGACTTTGCAAGAGTGGTTGCATCTATTTCAGATTTACTTTTCGCCCATCTCTTGTAATCTCCATCCGGTTTCCCTTCGGCTTCCCAAGCTTCCTTGAGATTCTGCTCTGCTTGCTGATAGGCAATAACAGCATCATTATATTTCTTGTCTGTATCATTAACAGCAGTCCGCAATGCATTCTCATTGTTTTCTGCCTTTGGGACATTAATGAATGACTTTAATGCTTCATAACGGGCAGTAGGTTGCCCGTCAACTATTTTAAGTATTTCGCTTCTTCTGAGTATCTTTACTGTTGGTCTGTCTCCTGAGCCAGTGCTTTCAGGTTTTTTCCCATGACCAATTATACCCGTCCAGTTATTCCCGGCATATTTTGTTATAACTTTGAGATTACTTGCAGGACTTCCCAATGAGGCTAATAGGTCTGCTTTGCTCCCAGTGGTGCTTCTTTGATCTATAGAACCAAAATTTTCATTGTATACAAAGTCGATAGCATCTACTATTGTAGATTTTCCGGTGCTGTTTTCACCAAAAATCATGACAACAGGTTTGGACGTATCGAAATCGATTGCTACCCTATTTGTTGCTCCTTTGAATTTTTCAATGATTATTGATTCTATTCGCCCTGGCATATCACTGTTCCTTTATATCCTCATCAATTGATTCTGCCAACAAACTCCAATCCTCTACCGTCATAGTCCCTTCTATAATAGACTTGCGGTATCTTGTAAGTACCTTTTCAAGGATAAGACAACTCTCCTCTATTTTCTTCAGGATTTTCCCCAAAAGCATTTTGTCTGGGCTTTCTGTCATATTCCCCCTTTATCTTATCAACAAATCGGCATACCAAGGAGCAACGCTAACCGTAGACGATTCTCCTTGCTTATCCAGGTAAGTTCCAGTTTTTGCTTTTTGTTGCTCATAGTTTCAATAGATTCTTCATTCTAATTAAAATGGCTTAACATCTTCACCAATATCTAATATCCTTTTTGCCCTATCTAAAACATGATCATATGTCATTATCGTCAAATTGTGATAGCTCGAATTCAAAATCCTATATGCCACCTTTTGTGGATCATTCCAATTAATAGAACGTCCAAATATCAAGACACACCTTGGCTTAATCGTTTTGACATTGCCTACCCGCTCAAGGAACTTCACGCTATTGGCTTCCCTCTCCACTTCGTAGATATAAGTTGTCGCTTGCGTCATCGCCTTTATGAGATCTGTTGAAGGAAAGTAATTGTCGTAGTCAAGTGCATCAGCCCAAAACTTCAGGCTGATATCGGGTCTTTTGATTTCAATAATATCCAAAAAACCGTCATATGCCTCCATCAGATAATCTGCAATGTTGGCAGTGTCTATTGCTCTTTCATCTAAGATTCTTACAAACTCGCTTCCTAAAACCCAGTTATTCCTTGTGAACCATACCTGCCACTTCTGCTCAACCAAGTTCTGATTCAACATCATCTCAAATTCTCTTACTGCTTTTATTCTCGCCTGACTCTGCAAACCTGCAATCAAGTCATCTGGCAAGATGTTATTTGCTGCTATGAAATCAAGAACTTTTTTCTTATCAGGATTATCAAATATCCCTTTTAAGTGTGCCAAACTTGCTGGGTCAAATTTTTGGTCAATCGGCAAATATTGTTTTATGCCTTGCTTAAAAGGCTCATAATTCTCTTCGATGAAATTAAGCAGCGCTTTGAATTCATCATTATCAAGCGTTAATTCGCTTTTTGGCACACTACATTCAAGAGTCTCTGGCTGTCCTGTCGTTTTTGTATATCTCCCAATTTTTAAACGGACATCCTTTTCATCTTGCGTATGATGTGGTATTTTCCAAAAGACGGCACGAGTAACAGTGCGCACCTTATCTTTTAGCGTTCTGCTGAGATAATCAATACCGTTCTTTGTTTTTATTTTTGGCATAAAGTTTTACTGGCTAACTAACATAGTATCACAAATGATTCAATTAGTTTGATCTCCGTCTGACATTCCGGACAAGTAATCATTGGTTCCTTCATATATCTCTCCTCTATAGTCTCAACAAATCGGCTTCCCGAGGATGCAACGCTATACGTAGCCGATTCTCTTTGTATAACCATGTGATTCCAAGTTTTTGTGGTTTAGACATTCACTATCTCCCAATGCCCGCCTTTGTCGGGACCAATGCGTTTAAGAATCCAAACTTTTTTAAGTTTCGCGATAATTTTCTCAATCGTGCTTTGAGATAATTTAATTTTATCCGCAATTTCATGGGTCTTGATAAATTCATTCTCTGTTATAACCAAGATAACTTTCTCCGCATTTTCTCCGTACTTGCTCCGTATTTTCTCCGTATCTTCTCCGCCTTTTTCTGCCAACCCTTTCTCCACAGTTTTCTCTCCTGCCTCTTTACCCGCTTTAAGAGAATAATGCGGATCACGATAAAAAGTGACCCGAAAGAATGCGTCCATCATTTAAGCAATGTCCCCTTGTTTAATAATCTCACCATTCAGGTCCATTTTTTATGCCACAACTATCATATTCTACTTACGATTATATAACTTTCCACCTGATAGTTTAATTGCCATGTTCAATATCCTTAATCTGTTCTTCAATAAATTTCTGCATCTCTTTTTGACTCAATTGGGGAGTCGCCGCCTCCCCAATTTTGGGTACACCTTATAGAACAACCGATATCGGTTAAACTCCCGTTTTTGAGTTCGAGGAATATAACTCAAAGATATGGACAAAATCTCAATAAGTTTTTGAAATATGAAGAACCGTTTTAGATTTCTCAGACATTGTCTGCGAAATCTGTTTGGCGGAAATACGCGACACTGTCTCGTATTTTTTGTATATTATAAGGTAAAAAGTTCTCATACGTTGAAGATTGTCCACTGAGAATCCTCGATCAAATTCAGCCGTAAGCTTCTGGGAAAGTGACTTTAATGTCCCTTTCGCATACCACGCCCTTTTTGCTCCTTTTTGATCATGCTCCACGATCATTCTGCCTATTTCAAAATATGTCTTTACCATAACGGTGTTGACATTTCTGACGACAGCATTTCTCGCCTCGTAAATAAGTGTCTTTATATTCACAAATAATTTACGATGCATTTGAGGTTTCTTTGTTTACGATATTACTGGAAAATATCGATAATTTCTTTTTTATCAAGTTTACTTAAATTGTTTATGAGTCTACTACGCCATTTAGGATGAAGTTTAAGAAATATGCTCTTTAAATCTCCGACCTTGTTCTCCTTTTTTATTAAATCGAAGGTTCGTTCTATCTGTTCCAATTCCTTTTCCTTTTTGTCTTTCTCGGGACGTCGTTCGAGTATTATTATTTTCTGTAATAAAAAACACGCAGGATCAGGGAGATTAATTTTCAACCCTTTAATTTCGAGAGTTACAGTCTTCAAATAGAGAATGTCCAGAAATCTAAGTGCCTGTGCATTTAAACCTAAATGTGGTAATGAAAAAGCCTTATCAATGCCCCTGCCTTTTTCTGGCACTAGAAATTCAATAAATAACTCGGGATGAACCAAGCGCATAAACCCTTGTTCGCCTCGATAGTCTACAGTAAATCCCAAAGACCTTAATAATTCGGGTAAATCAACCCTGGTGTTTAAAGATTTAGGGTTGGGTATCAGGAAATCCACATCTCTAGTACGCAATGAGGCAATGGGACTACGTTTGTGGAAATAAAATCTATAGAAATATATGCACCAGCTTCCGGCAATAACAAAATGCCTTAAAACACTTTTGTCCTGTAAAATGTTTAACACTTTAAAGAGCAGTTCTGTCTGCTTATCCTGCATACTTTAATGATTTCTCCAGAAATTTTATCTGGTCTTTAGTTTGTGAAAGTAACTCGCGATATTTTGCCCGTAACTCTTTAATTTCGTTATATTTTTTTATCTCAGAATCTGAAAGTTTTCCTTTATACAAAAGCTTCACCTTGCCTTTTTCTCTTAATACAAGATAATAATATTGGTGATTTTTGCGCTTAGCTTTTACAAGGCTGCCCTTAGGTAATTTAGATAGTTCACGTTCATATACTTTCTTCATTCTTAATGAATTATCCAGTTCTTCCCTGAGCACTCCTTTTATCGCAGCCATATCTCCCCCTAAACCAATATAAAGTTAAGTACTCCTGAGTATTTAAAAAATATGATCTTGAAATTCCTTTATATTTAATCAGTTGTTATACATTACTCAACAATAATATACTGTGTATAACAACTTCTGTCAAGCAGCGAGTTGCTATACATTTATTTATATTTTGATTATTGTATAACAAAATATCCCGTACAGACTAATCCTGATTTAATCCTACTCTACAAGTTCAAATTTTCTTTTTAATTAATTGTGCCAGCCATATTTGAGGCGACTGTCTTTTTGCAGCCTTCCTACAACAATTCCGGGTGCTATGTTAATCTGTTTTGCAAACTAAATTATGTTGATAAAGAGTTTATAAGTCGGAGTTGATATTTTGGATTCAAAACTTCATTTTGTATACTGGCTAAGAAATGCTTGATGGATTATTTATAGAAATTTATCATACTTAAAAATAAAAGACTTTTTTTATTAGTTTTTTTGGATACTTTTCTTCATCCACAAAGCCAAGCTCTTTGGGATAATCGTTTGGAAGATAGTGAATAGTTGAAAACACCCAATCCCAAACGCTTAAAACGACACCGAAGTTTTGTCCATATTTAAAATGATTTGTCTTGTCGTGATGCCATATATGCAAAGAGGGTGAATTGATAAGGTATTTAAAAATCCCATACTCCATTTTGCAATTAGTATGATTTAAGTTTCCGATTAAGGTAGACAAAATTCCCACCCAAAAAACCGCCTGCCAAGAAACCCCAAAATGAAAACTGAAAAAAACTAAAGGGAAATACTTTAAACTCTTATAAACAATAAGTTCCATCCAATGAAAACGAAAGTTTGCTATCCAGTATATTTCTTTTACAGTATGATGCAGTTTGTGGTAACGCCATAGAAAAGGAATTCGATGAAGCATTCGATGAACCCAATACTCTAAAAAATCCTTAAAAAATAAGAGCCCAATGATTTGTGCAAGTAATGGAAGACCATTAAGCGTATCGAACAAGATATACGGGTGAAGACATTCTTCAAGTTGTTTAAATTTACTTTCAAGAGGCCCTAGTCCTGTACTTAGAACCATAGAAAACACATAGGTGTTGAAAATAAAAAAAAGATATCTTGCAGATATTCCTTACCTTGGTACACCTTTTTTCGCCACGGGTTTTTCCATTCTAACAAGAGACAAATGACTGCGGTTCCTAAAAACCAAAAGTAATAGTTATAAAACATATGGGTAAATTTGCATTGAAGAAAAACCTATCCCCGAAGTGCGAAAAATTGGTTAAAGGGATTTTCAATAGAAAGTTTCTCAAAACAGGAGTAACCTGCTTCTTCTGCAAGTTTTCTTGCCCCACTTTCACCGATGATTGTACCAAGCCCTTTGCCACAGTGAGCCATGGATACCGTCAGACAATGGAAAGGGCTAAGGGATGAGAACGTTTTACCCACCGGATTTCTACAATCGAGTGGATTATCTGAGGCGTTGGGCTCAGACCAAAAAAGAGTCCCATTGTCCGTAAGAGCTTCACGGATTGCCTTCAGTGCTGAGATTGGGTCTGCCATATCGTGAATGCAATCCAATGTGCAAATCAGGTCATAGAATTTCTTTCTAGGGATCGCGCTGGCAGATGCTTCGAGAAACTCAATGTTGGTTAATCCTTTAGACGCCGCAAGTTTTCTTGCTCGATCAATACTCGATCCGTGGTAATCAATTCCCAAAACCTTTGATTTCGGGAATGCCTTTGCTATTGCCACTGAGGACTGTCCGTAGCCACAACCGATATCCGCTATATTTACCCCTTTTTCCAGCTTCTCTGTCAGACCGGGTACCGTGTTCAGCCAGTCCCTGGCGAGAAAGTGCACGTAGCCGGGGCGAAAGAAACGTTCAATCGCTTCCGGAATTTCTTCACCTATATCCGAATAAGAAATTCCTCCTCCATTTCGGAAGGCATTCATAATTTTCTGTACATTCAAAATCGTGGGAGTAGTAAAATGAAACGCACCTCCGACAAACATCTGACTATCTTCGTTGGCCAGTACGCATGCCTGTTCATCGGTCATGATGTATCGATCAGAAGATGGGTCGTAATCTAAGTACTCAGCCGCCACCATAGCCTTAGCCCATTCCCTAATATAGCGCTCATTGAGTTTTGTTTTTTCAGCGAGTTCTAAACTTGTAAGTAGCCCTGCGCCTTCCATAGCTTTGAAAATCCCCAATCGATCTCCGATGTATCCAAGAGCCATGGTGAAAGCAGCCTCCCATATCACCAACAATACGAAACGCCAGTTCTTCTGCTTTATTATTGCCCATTTTGATCTCCTCACAATAAAAGATTAATTACTTTTTGTTTTTTTTACCTTTTTTGCCTTTAGTCTTTCGCCTTCCTTCCGAACCTCTTCACACGAACGGCGTTCAATTGGATAGTTTCCAGAAATGAATGTAAAGAGTGCATCTACCATTCGGGGACGTATGATGTAATAACAACGTAGTACTCCAACCTCGTAAAAATCTATTATCTTGAGATTGCGTAGCGTTGAAAGATGTTGAGAGAGGTTAGATTGCTCAATTTCAAGTAAATCCTTGATATCAGTTACACATTTAGCTCCTTTAACAAGCTCTTCTAAGATCAATAGTCGAGTTGGATGTCCCAGGAGCTTTAGAACCTCTGCTTTATCTCTTATGTCTAATTTGTTCATTTGTCATCCATATTTTCAGAAATATAGTTGATGATTATATGATAATATTATAATATAGTCAAGTTTGTCTTTAACGCTTTAGTTTTTTTGCGGCAAATATTATTTCGCACGTAAAACTCAGGTGTTATTACATTACACGTCCAAAGTTATACTCATCTCATAATGATTTTCGGATAAAATCCGAGATAAAATTGAGCGAGTATATTAAGAAAAATTAGGGAGACAAAGCGATGAGTTTTAATCGCAAGAAACATTGGGAAAATGTCTATGGCCAAAAGAAGCCGGTTGAAGTCAGCTGGTATCAAGTTGAACCTACCGTATCGCTGAAGTTTATCGCTTCAACAGAAATAGACTATGCAGCGAAAATCATTGATGTCGGAGGCGGCGCATCTGTTCTTGTGGATAAATTATTAGATCAGGGATTTCAGAATTTAACTGTTCTCGATATTTCATCAAAAGCGATTCATTATGCTCAAGAGAGGCTGGGCAAGCGGGCTGAAAACGTAAGTTGGATTGAGGCTGATGTAACAGAGTTTGAATCTTCAGTCCAATACGACTTCTGGCACGATCGTGCAGTTTTTCATTTTCTTACTGATACAGAAGAGAGAACTAAGTATGTGCAACGACTGGAAAATACTGGTAAAGCTCGGGGGCCATGTTGTCATCGCTGCATTTGCTATTAATGGCCCCCTCAATGCAGTGGCCTTGATGTCGAACGATACAGCCCGGAGAAAATGAAAAAACGAGCTTGGTGATTCTTTTGAGCTCGTCAATAGCGTTAGCGAAGCACATATAACACCCTGGAATAAACAACAAAAGTTCATTTACTGTTTTTTTAAGAAGATTTTAAATGATAGAGTTGAGAAGAGTCCTGAGTGTGGTTTTCGAGATAAGTAGCGCTGTTTTAGGTTGACTCAAACATTTCTCGGCCAGTACATTTATTTAATTGATTTCGGTGACGAATCTATTATAGTGCTTACATACTAATGAGTGACTGTTTGCAGATTAGTTACGTAAAAAACGAAATACTAAAGATGATAGACGAAAAGAAAATAGACGCAATAAAAAATAAGATTGTTAATACCGTTTCACCGGAAACAATAATACTCTTCGGTTCTTATGCTAAAGGGGAATATACGGAGGAAAGCGAACTGGACATTGTAGTTATATGGGGTTCTGATTTTAACCCGCACAAGAGAAACCTTTTCTTGAGCAGGCTTTTCCCCGGAAGAGATTTCTCTCTGGATATTTTTGCCATCACAAAAGACGAAGCAGAAAAGTTAAAGAATGTAAAGGGTACTATTCTGTATGAAGCTTTTCATCATGGAAAGGTGATATATGGAGAGTGAAAAGCATTCTATCGTGAGGCTTTGGTTTAAAAAAGCAGAAAGGGTAAACATATAAAATGAGATCCTACATTTACATCATCAAGCATTCCTTGGCCAATACATAATAACAAAGACACCGATGAGGCATATTATGCCACCAATGATGTCATATTTATCAGGATTTATCTTGTCTATCTTCCACCCCCAAAGAATGGACATTATTACAAACACCTCGCCGTAAGCTGCATAAACTCTGCCAACGTGAGCGGGCTGAAGAGTCGGAAATATTCCGTAAAATACCAAGATTATCCCACCCAAAATACCAATTAATATACTCTTGCCTTCCTGAAACCGGAGCCATTCATGGTATCTGCCCCCTGTCTCGCATAATCCGGCAGGCATAAATAGTCGAACCTGAAAAAATCTAATTTTTATACATTTCAACAAAGTTTTTGTATTTGAAATACTTAAAAGTTTATGACAGAAAACAAATATTTTTATTTATTTGTTTCTC
>CAVPVY010000005.1:0-2897450 GCA_963709355.1 uncultured Planctomycetota bacterium | reverse complement strand
GCGCAAATACTCTGGCTGAACCTTGTGACAAATGGGTTGCAAGAGTTCGCCCTAGCGTTCGAGCCAGCGGAGAAAGGCGTTTTGCGCAGGCTGCCAAGACCACCGAAAGAAGGTATTCTGGCTGGTCTTATGGTACAGAGGACTTTTCTTATGGGAATCGTTATGGCAGCAGGAACTGTTTTCATATTTATACTAAATCTTAATTCTGGTGTTTCCTTGGAACAGGCACGCACCGTAGCACTTACTACTATGGTATTTTTTCAGTTTTATCAGGCACTCAATTGCCGCTCTGAAACGCAGTCCATCTTCAAGATGAACCCATTATCTAATCCCTTTTTATTTTCTAGTATGCTGGCTGCATTTTTTGCTCACCTGGCGGTGTTATATGTACCAGTTCTTCAATGGATATTCAGGACAGTGCCGCTTACAGCAAAAGAGTGGAAAGAGATATGTGCATTAACAATAACCATTGTCATTGCGGTTGAAATTGATAAATGGATAAGAAGAAGGCGGAAAAAATGATCTTTATTTACATTTTATATTGTGATTATATCTTCCCCAATGACATACAATAGAAAAAAGGAGCTTTGTCCTTTGAAAAAGCCCGTAGACCACTTTATAAATCTGGATATTATCTAGTATTTTTATACTACTCCATTTCCATTCCGGTCGGTTTGTTGTTTGCACCGTCCAAATCTTCTTATACTTCTTCTTTCCTGCTATCATCAAAACTAACCAACGGCAGCAGAAACCATGTTGCGGCTACGCAAATCGTTGAAAATACTACGAGCCAGGTAAACCCAAACGGTTCATAAATCCAGCCACCGATTATATTGCCACCCTGTTTCCCGAAATTGATAACAGACATAAGCAGCGCGAATACTGTGCCTTCGGCATTTTTAGGACATGCCTTAGCCGCAATGACAAGCGGACCCATATAAGCAATAATGCCTATTACGGATGATCCAAAAAATATTATAAAGGCGCTAAGAGTGCCTCGAAAAAAAATGAAGCAGATTGCTGAGAGCACGGCGCTTACTACAATAAGCCGCAGCATCAATTTTTCCGGTAGCTTTTTACAAAACAGACCATACAGTGCAACTCCGATTATAAATCCAACGTTAGCTGTCATATCAAGATAACCGATCAATACTTGTGAGAAGCTTAAAACGTTGGTTTCGTAAATGTACAGAACTGGTGAACCCAACTGTGGCATTGCGTTGAAAAGAAAGAGAAATGCCGCACACGCCCAAAGTTTTTTGGATTTTGCCGCTTGCCTTAAGCCCTCTTTTGCTTCCTTGGCGGCATGACCGACTGAAGCAACCCGCTCTTCTTTCCACGAAAAAATAGTCAAGGGAATTATCATCAGGGCAAACGGTAAAGAAAGCAGTACAGCATGGCGTAACGACATATATTGTGCAATATATCCACCCGCAACCATGATAATAATTCCCGCGATGGAAATCGAAAACCATTGCGCAGACTGCATGCGGTCTGTGATGTTTAAAGGTTTACCAGTGACAAGCATCCATTTGTCGCAAAGAACATCTGAAGACGCAACTCCTACTGCTGGCAAAATAAACAAAAAGGAAAGCGACGATACTGTGCTAGAGCCAAACCAGAAAATAATGAGGTAAGACAACGAAGCAATAAGGCTTCCTAAAATAAAATAACTTTTCATTTGGTAACCGAATAGCGGCAAGCTGTCGGCGATAATTCCATATATCGGCTTAACCATCCATGGAATCGTTATGAGAAACGTAAAATAAGCAAAATCCGCCGCCCCGAAGCTTAAATGCTGGGTAAGATAAAAGTTAAGCGCCTGACGATGGAGTCCTGGGTTGCCGCTCATTCCCTGCAAAAAATAGTACAAACCTGCAAGAGACATGAGACGCCATATTGAATTCACGTTGAAACTCCTTAAGCGTATATTGTGTTTTTATAGAATCAACGGCCGGTTTTTTGTCATGTGGAAATTACGGAGGTTAATTAACCTAGCTCACTTTTGGTCAAATACGACCATTCGTCAATGATTTTGTGGAATAATACCGTATCTCAAACACCGTATAGCGTGAATTACAGTATAAGAAATTGCTTTTTCACTCATTAGTTATAATTGTCTTTGACTGCTACGGGTAAAATTATTGCTTTAACATCCATTTTTGACAGTGCGATCTTTCCCCTCACTGTTAAGTCACTTATAAATTGAAATTGATCTCGGCCGTCGATAGGATAAGCCTTAAGACGATAATGGCTCCCCATGGCTTTTCAGCAACAACGACAATGACAGGGCGCTCGAGATTTATATATGAACTGGTAAGCGCTACGTCGTACAACTTTTGCCGCACCTGTGCCGCATCGTGATTTGGATGGAAGTAAAAATCAGCTACACAGAGAAATTCCCGTTTGCCATCATTGGCGTTGTAAATATTGGTATTCCATATTTTGGTGTGGGGAATGGTAACAATAGTGTCGTCTGGCGTCACCAGCTTCAGTGTTCTTAATCCCCACGATTTAATTTCACCATAGGCGTCATCAATCTTCACCCAGTCGCCGGGACGATAACAGCGCTCATAAATGACTGCTATACCGGCAATAATACTGCTTATATAGTCCTTAAACGCAAACCCTAATGCCAAACCAGCAACGCCAAGAATAGCTACCAGGTTTTGGAACGTTGGTTTGATGACGAGTGGAATAATTATCATAATTGCCAAGATTAAAAAAAACAACCGCAATACTGGCATCGATGGTAAAATATATAAGCGAAAACGTCCGGATAGTCTTCCTTCGAGCCAGAAAAACAATCGCTCAATGAGCTTAGTAAGCAACCAGTATGCGGCAATTATAATAGCAATGTATGCAATATTGGTTTTGTTAAAGCCCTGAAAGACCTGGGTTATGCTTGTATCTTCTATCATAGTGTCTCCTTATATAATGTCGACAAGATATCCCTCACTATCAAGAAATCTACGCACAGCAGGATAGCCGAGTGGTGTCACCCGCCAAATCCCTTGTTCCACATCAAGTATCCCATCGTTTTTCAGATGGTGCAAAATCTGTATAACTTCGGTATCAGGAATAGACAACAACTGCGAGAGTACCTGTAATGATAGCATGGAGTAAAAGTGCATGCAGCACAAATAGCAGTTTCTGATTTGCAGTGTCCTGCACAATTGGTAAATTAAGCTGGGGCCATGGAGACACCCATATGGTGTAACAACGATCAGCCTCCACTTCATCCAAGGCTTTCTTCAGAACATCTTCATCCGGTGTCAGGCGCAAGCCATATCGCCAGATAGCCCAAGCTACTCCGGGAATTCCACGACTACACGATGCAACATTGTTCAAAAAATTTGTTACTGAAGCTGGTTTACTAATATTGGTTAATTGTTTCTCAGTTTGAATATCTTTGTTGCCTGGAGTCTCCAAAGGTTTTTTTGGTTGTATCACAAATTTGCCATTGTCTGTCTGGCGGAAAACGAAACATTCTTTTCCGGAGATGAGGGACAAAGATTGAAACCAGCGTTGAAGGCGCTCATGGTCAAAGGCTTCTAAAATGAATGGATTTGGGAATAGAGAATCAATTTGCAATGCCTTACACAGATACGTCCACGCCCAACTGTCACATCCAATCAAACAGCGACATTTATTGTTCCACAGCCAGTCCAGCAATTGCCGGATCAACGTTAATCCATCGTGATGGCGCAAGTAAAACCGTTCAAGACAGGGAATCACCAGCGGCATGTTTTTATCGGTATCCAGTTGGGACAGCCAGTCTTTTCCGCCTTTCAAAATTTGATCTATGTCCGGCGGGTTAATGATACGCCACTTTTGTATTATTGCCCATTGTATCACAACTTGTAAAGTACCGCTATATGGAGCGCCGACAATAATTTGCGCAGAGAAGTCAGATTGATCAGTCTTTACCCAATTATCCAAAAGCGCATTCAGCGCTGAAAATGCCTCATTCCAGTCTGGTTTCAATACAACTTTATCTAATATATGTTGGGGCACAATGTTGAGGTCTGACAGTGACATGACAGGCGGACTGCCCGCTGGTGTGCGCCTCAGCTTTCTGAGAAAGCCAAACACTCCTTTGCGAATAGTCTCCTTTGTTGGTTCTTTTGGCTTTGAAAACTGTTCTAATTCAATGTATCGCCAAAGTGGTACTGTTTTTTGCTCTGCCATAATATCGCCTATAATTCATACTAATTATCACGTTTAACAGATATGGATAATTGATGATTATGATGTAGTCGTAGAAATATACGATATATAAAAAATGGGTAAAACAATTTAATAATACATCATACAACTATATCGTTTAAACTCAATGAAATTCACGCAGTGTTGATTTTCTTGCTATCTGAAATGCTATCAGCGAGGAAATTATTGTCGGAAGCGCATAAGCCGATCCAAAGATTTCGGCGCCCATTACCGCAGCAGCAAGAGGAACATCCAATGTCCCGGACAAAACTCCGCTCATGCCGGCAGCCAGGAAAGCGTAATAGGAACCACTGTGAGCATCAATATTTAATGCCTTTGCCATAGCGGCACCCAAAAAAAGGCCTACAATGACAGACGGGCCTGTAAATCCAGCCGTAAGTCCTGAACCAACGGTTATACAATTAGTCAACCCCTTAAAAAAGGCAAGGAAGATGAACACAGCGAATAATCGTCTGCCATGAAAAATTCCTTCAAACGGCCAGGAACCTTCTCCTGTGATCAGTTTTTTGAAATAAGGGAAACTAGTCCCTAAAAGATCTTGGTCTATCAAATACCCCAGAATACTTACTATCAAGGTTCCGGCAATCATGCTTTTTAGCTGGAGGGAACTGCGCCTCATGTACTTTTGTAACCAGCCATAAAATTTTATCATTAAAAGAGAATAAAATCCTGTTATAAAACCCAGAAGAACGATCCACGATAAATTCTGGTCTGGGATATAACTGTTGTCACTATAAAAAGGTAAAAGAGCAGGAAGTTTTAAATATCGAATAAGGGCAATGCACAGGCACGAAGATATGATCGACGGGAAAATATCCAGATAGCGCATGGTAAGCCTTTTTCGTATTTCTACTGCAAAGAGACCCGCCCCGATAGGAGCCTGAAATGCAACAGCAAGAATTGCCGAGGCGCCACAGATAACAATCGTATTACGGTCTTCCTCGGTAAATCCCATTCTCATAAACAAGTTTCCAAAACCAGACATTATGCCTGCATTTGTCCTGACCATCGGCCCGATTAAGCCACCGCTGCCCCCGAGTCCCAAGGTAAAAAGAGCAGCGAAGAAATGACATATGGAAGCTTTTAACGATAAAATTCCATTCGTATTGGTTGCCTTAGCATATGCTATCACTCCCTCTTCTGACGAAGTGGGACAAATTCGATAAATAACGAGACTACAAAGAAAGGCGGCAAGTAACGGGAAGGAGTAGAAAGGTACTCCGGAAAGGTGAATTAAGTCATAGATTTTTAGCAACAAATATCTAAAAGAATAGGTTATAACTATTCCAAAAACAGATGACAAAAAGGCAAAACAAAGCCATTTCAGGAAGTAGATAGATGATAATCTAATCATAGAGGCGATAAAAAGGCGGAAAATAATTTATCGTGCTGTCTTTTAATGTAGTTATGCATAGTTTTATTTTATTTCCTTTCCACAATGAGGGCATATTTGTTTCTCCGAATCACGTTTTTGGATTTCTTCAACAAATCCTGAACCAAGAATACCTGTTGGCAGCGCAAACATGCCTATACCAAGGATAGCGATAACAGACGCAAGCACCTTTCCCAAAGCGGTTACCGGGTATACGTCTCCGTAACCCAGGGTTGTGAGTGTGGTAACTGCCCACCAGAGTGATGCCGGGATACTTGAATACAGTTCCGGCTGGGCATAATATTCTGCATAATAGAGAAACGATGCCGACATCACCAGGAGAAACATCATTAAAACTGAACTCAGAACCAACTCTTCCTTTCTTGACTTAAGCACTCTCACCATAAGATTGAGGGACTTATAATACCTGCCAATTTTCACAATTCTTACAATACGAAAGAGCCGTAGTATTCGAATAAACCGTAAATCTATACTTACAAAAGGTAAATAAAAGGGAAGGATTGCAGAAAGATCCACCAGTGACATGGGGCGGAACAAAAATTTTAGTCTTCCCACAAATGTTTTAGAATACTCATTTTTAGTGACACACGACCAGACCCTCAATAGATATTCGATAGTAAATACAATGACAGAAAATGTCTCAAAGTAATAAAGGATAATATAATACTGCTTTTCAATGGATTTAACCGTTCCGATCATGACGGCTGCAATGTTTATTACGATAAGAGAAAGGATAAAAATATCGAATACCTTACTCGGCTTATCGCCTGCTTCAGCATGTTCCATTATTTCCCACACACGTTTCTTTAATAACATATCATCCCCTTTTTTGCAGTTTTGATTATTCTTTGCATACACACCATGTGGATTATTATAAAAGACAACCACAAAATGCATAGCAAATTTTTTTTTATGTCTAAACAGACTTGTTTGATAGTGTAACTATTCTTGCTGGTTATTTTAATTAAAATATGGTTTAAAAAGCGAAAGAAACATTACCAATGATGTTTAAATAACAAGATTTTTCCCTTGACTAAGTCATTCCTTATAATAATATACAATCAAGTTATGTGTTTATTGTAACAAACACCATTAGTGTAAAAGACGAGGTGACATATGGCAGATGAAATCACCATAAAGATTTCTGGCGAAGCAGGTCAGGGTATCCAGACCATGGGATTGCTTTTATGCAAAATATTTAAGAATAATGGATTCTATATCTTTGCCAATCAGGACTATATGTCGCGGGTACGGGGCGGTAATAACTTTTTCCAATTGAGAATCTCTGATAGTCCTATCTATACCCTCCGCCAGGAGGCGGATATCGTTGTCGCTTTAGATAAGTTAAGCGTTGACCTCTATAAAGGGGCAATGACAGATCATGGGGTAATTGTTCTGGATAAGAAAAAATTTAACATTACAGAAGAAGACCATACCTTTTTCGATGTGCCGCTGTATGCTATGGCGGAAGAAATTGGGGGAAGTGAGATATTTGTTAATTCAATTTCCTGCGGGGTTTTGACGGGGTTGGCTGGAATAGAGTTCAGTTCTGTAAATGAAGTATTGAAGGCTGAGTTTGCTGATAAGAAAGAGGATGTAATAAAGAAGAATGTAGATGCGGCTCAAGCAGGATACGATTTTGCAAAAAATAATTTTAAACAAGACTTATTTAAGATAAGACGGGGCGAGCGCAAAGAGACGCTCCTGATGAATGGCAACGAGGCAATTGCGTTAGGTGCAATTGCCGCCGGATGTAAATTTTATTCAGCTTATCCGATGTCGCCTTCCACAAGCATTATGAATGTGATGGCCCATTATGCGAAACAATTTAATATAGTTGTTGAACAGGCAGAGGATGAGATTGCAGCCATCAACATGATAATCGGGGCATCTTTTGCCGGCGTTCGTTCAATGACCGGCACATCAGGCGGTGGATTTGCGCTCATGGGAGAAGGCGTAAGTCTTGCCGCCATTTCAGAGACCCCCTGCGTCGTTGTGGATGCTCAGAGGCCAGCCCCTGCGACGGGTTTACCCACACGGACAGAACAGGCAGATCTGGAATTTCTGCTGCACGCAGGTCATGGTGAATTTGCAAAGGCGATTTTGTCTCCTGGTACTTTAGAAGAGGCGTTCTTTTTAACGATTAAGGCATTTGATATTGCGGAAAAATTCCAGATACCTGTATTGATATTGACGGATCAGTATCTTGCAGATTCTTACCGAAACATTGATATGTTTGATTTAAATAACGTAAAAATACAACGACACATTATATCAAAGAAGGATTCAGAAAAGATACAGAATTACAAACGATATCAATTTACTGATTCAGGGGTATCGCCTCTTGCTATACCTTCATGGATAAGGGATGTTATCTATGCCGACAGTCATGAACATACAGAAGATGGCCACGTATCAGAAGATGCTCAGGTGCGCACCATGATGGTTGAAAAGAGATTTTATAAAAAGATGCACGGTCTTTCACAAGAGATTGAAATACCTAAGGCATTCGATGTAAAGGGGGCGGATATTGTTCTTGTCGGTTTCGGTTCTACCTTTGGCGTATTAAAGGAAGCGAAGGAGTCGATTGTTGATAAAAAAACAGGTTTTATTCATCTGCCACAGGTCTGGCCTTTTCCCTCTGCAGAAATGAGCGGGCTGCTGAAGGATGCTAAAAAAATTATCTCTGTGGAGAATAATGCCGGCGCCCAGCTTGCCAGATTGTTAAGACGGGAAACAGGTATACAAGTACATAAATCAATATTAAAGTTTGATGGCAGGCCTTTCAATTTAGATGTTCTCACGCAGCAGATTACACAGGAGGTATAACTATGTTAGAGATTGAAGACCTTAAAAGTAACGATGAGATTGCCTGGTGCCCCGGTTGTGGCAATTTTGGCATTCTGAATGCAGTCAAAAAAGCCATTGCTAAACTCGGCAGAGATCCGAAAAATATCTTGCTTGTTTCAGGAATAGGACAGGCTGCAAAATTGCCGCATTATATTAAATGTAACTGTTTCAATGGCCTTCATGGGAGGGCGCTTCCTGTTGCGGCAGGGGCAAAAATCGCAAATCATGCCTTGACGGTATTAGTTACAACGGGAGACGGAGACTGTTATGGAGAGGGTGGTAACCATTTTATCCATAATATTAGAAGGAATATAGATATAACGGTAATTGTCCATGACAACCAGATATACGGACTCACCAAAGGCCAGGCATCGCCCACCACAGATCCTGGGTATGTAACAAAGGTCCAGCCTGAAGGTGTGATCTTAGAGCCATTTCATCCTCTTGCAATGGCGATCTCCATTGGTGCAGGTTTTGTTGCAAGGGGGTACTCCCTTGATATAGAACATCTCTGCTGGTTGATACTTGAGGGTATAAATTATAAAGGCTTTTCACTCATCGATGTTTTGCAACCTTGCGTATCTTTTAATAAAAAAAATACCTATGAGTGGTACTCAAAGAGAGTTTATAAAATCAATGATGATACAGCATATAA
The DNA here is from genome assembly GCA_963709355.1 of uncultured Planctomycetota bacterium. Taxonomy (GTDB): domain Bacteria; phylum Planctomycetota; class Brocadiia; order Brocadiales; family Brocadiaceae; genus PLOWO2-12-38-17. Next base: position 2,888,322 of record CAVPVY010000005.1, on the reverse strand, counting down.
CCCGGAAGATAAAATAGCGGCATATCAGAAAGCCGCTGAATGGGGGGACAGGATTCCCATTGGCATAATTTATAAAACAGAAAAAAAGTCATACGAAGAGAAGAGTGGGCTATGCAAAAAGCCCCCTTTGGTAGAAGAGCAGACCGAAAATATTGATATACGCAGTGTATTCAACGATTTTCTTTAACTTAAAGGTGTAAAACCAGTTAAAAAGCTACCTTATTGTAAAGTCAGAGTATCTTGAAACTTGTGCTTGTTCTATCTGGAAAAAAGGAGACGTTGTTGTGAAAAGATTTATATATAAGAAATTAGTTTGAAGGCTTTGGTAATAAAACAAATAAATTCATTTGTTGCTGTTATAGTATAAATGGTTTATTAATGTAAAAACAAGGAAAGGAGAAAAATATGTCAAAATGGGAATGTAGGGTTTGTGGTTACATATACGATCCAGCAAAGGGCGATCCGGATAAAGGTGTTAATGCTGGCACGGCTTTTGAAAGTTTACCAGAAGGCTGGGTGTGTCCTGCTTGCGGGGCGAATAAAGACGTATTTGATAAGCTCGATTAATGGTTCCATTCTTTTTACCTTACATCAATAACTTTGTATGTCAAAATTATTACAACATTACTTTCGTTAGAAATCAAAATGAACCGTTTCGCTTATGCTTAAACAGGAAAATGTCAACAGGGGAACCGTTGTGTCTGTCCGCGGCAGTGTGGTAGATGCGTGTTTCTCTCAGAAAATACCAGCCATCTATAATAAACTGCGTGCAGGTAAAAAAGGGGAAATTGTGATAGAAGTACTCCTACACCTGAACCCGGAAATCGTTCGGGGAATAGCGCTGACGTCTACCCGGGGATTGTCTCGTGGCTCTTGCGTGACAGACACAGAGCAACCTATCTGTGTTCCCGTTGGACGACAACTTCTCGGCAGGGCATTTAACGTGTTTGGAGAAACAATAGACAACGGAGAGGCATTAAAGGATGTTGAGTGGCGGTCAATACATCAACCCTCTGTCCCGCTTTCAAAGCGGGCGGTTACCTCTGAGATATTCATAACCGGAATCAAGGCAATCGATGTGCTTGTCCCTCTTGAAAGGGGTGGAAAAGCTGGGCTTTTTGGTGGTGCGGGAGTCGGGAAAACAGTGCTCATTACAGAGATTATCCATAAGGTAATGGGTCTTCACGGGGGAATCAGTCTCTTCTGTGGCATAGGAGAGAGATGCCGGGAGGCTGAGGAGCTTTTCCGCGAAATTAAAGAGGCTGGTGTGCTCAACAACACGGTAATGCTTTTCGGTCAAATGCAAGAACCTCCCGGCGCCAGATTCCGGGTGGGGCATGCAGCGCTTACCATGGCTGAATATTTCCGTGACGAAACAAAGCGGGATGTTTTGCTCCTGATTGATAATATTTTTCGTTTTATACAGGCAGGCGCTGAAGTCTCAGGGCTTCTTGGCCAATTACCTTCACGTGTCGGATATCAACCTACCCTCGGAACAGAACTCTCACAATTGGAAGAAAGGATTTGTAATACACAAACCGGCGCTATTACCTCAGTACAGGCTGTGTATGTGCCGGCTGATGATTTTACCGACCCTTCAGCAGTTCATACCTTTACTCATCTGTCGGCGTCGGTCGTGTTATCCAGAAAACGTGCAAGCGAAGGGCTTTACCCTGCTATTGATCCGCTTCAATCCGGATCGAAGATGCTTATTCCTCACATCGTTGGAAAGCGGCATTATCAGATTTCCCGCGAGGTACTGAAAGTGCTGGCAATTTATGAAGAATTAAAGGATATCATTGCCATGCTGGGTTTAGAGGAACTTTCCAAAGAAGACCGGGAAATGGTGAATCAGGCAAGAAGGCTTGAGAGATTTTTAACCCAACCATTTTTTACTACAGAGCAGTTTACCGGCCAGGCGGGGAGGTCGGTTGGTCTGCAAGAGGCCCTTGACGGATGTGAAAGGATTTTAAACAACGAATTTTTCTCCTATCCTGAGACGTCACTGTATATGATAGGAAAAATCGATGAAGTAAAAAAACATGATACTTAAAGTGTTACTTCCGACGGAGGTCCTTATTGACAAAGAGGTCACCAAAGTGATTGCGGAGGCTGAAAATGGATTTTTTTGCCTGCTACCACACCATATAGATTTTGTAGCAGCGCTTGTTCCCGGCCTGCTTTCATTTGAATCGGAAGAACATGAAGAGTTTCTCGCTATCGATGAAGGGGTGCTGGTTAAGTGCGGTTCCGAGGTGTTAGTTTCAACATTGAATGCAGTGCGGGGCGCAGATTTAGGAAGATTGAAAGAGACGGTAGAGAAACAGTTTGGATTTGCGGACGACAGGCAGAAGGTTGCCCGTTCTGCCATATCCAAGCTTGAAGTCAGTTTTGTGAAGCGATTCATCGAACTTGAGGAACGCGGTCATGTCTGAATTACCGGAGAAAAATCATCGGAATTCCCGACACAAGTTTGTTGAAGAAATAGGGAAAAAAGAAGCCCGCAAAATCCGAAGAAGAGGTGAAAAGGGTATTCGGAGTGTATGGTATGGCATGGGTATGTCGGGAATTCTCGGGTGGTCAGTAGCCATTCCGACATTAATTGGCATAACGGTTGGAATCTGGATTGACAGGAGATGGCCGGGGACCTTTATCATGGACACTCATGTTGCTTATGGCCGGAGTCGCCCTTGGTTGCCTGAATGCCTGGTACTGGATAAAACAGGAGAGCAAGAATGAATGAATCCCGTTTGTCATTTACTTTACAACGTTTTTATCCCCTGCTGGTCATGAGACAGGAGGGATAATGTGATGGGGGGAATCCTGTTTTTCATGGTTCCATTCGTTGTGGGAATGGCCTTGGGAATTCTCAATTACGCCGGGCTTTGGTTCACGGCACAAAGCCTTTCTGCCACAAAACGCCCTACGCTGCTGATCCTGGTGAGCTTTGTAGTGCGGACGTGTATTAGCCTGTTTGCTTTCTACCTCGTTATGGAGGGAAGGTGGGAAAGACTGATTGCGTGTACCGTAGGTTTTTTCCTTGTACGGCACATCCTGGTTCGACGGTTACGGCCGGAAAAGCAAATATGAGACTATTTGGAAAAGGAAGGCAAAAGATTGAAAATAACCCCTGACGCGATAATATTTTTAAAAATTGGTCCGGTGTCTCTGAATGCTACGATTGTGTTTACATGGGTTGTGATGGCTCTGTTGGTTGTCGGTTCCTGGCTTGTGACAAGGAAATTAACAACGGGCACTACCTTGTCCCGATGGCAAAACATGCTTGAAGTGCTGGTGCTGGGGATGCAAGATCAGATTCGTGCCATTAGCCGACAGGACCCTTCTCCGTATCTTCCCTTCGTGGGAACCCTGTTCCTTTTTATTGCGGTCTCGATTATCCTGAGTATCATACCCGGATACCAGCCGCCTACAGGTTCTTTATCTACAACTGCAGCGCTTGCAATTTGTGTTTTCATAGCAGTCCCCATTTTTGGAATCTCAAAAAAGGGGGTTGTCGGATACCTGAAACACTATTTTAGGCCAACCCCTTTTATGCTCCCATTCAATATCCTGGGAGAAGTCTCCCGTACTATTGCATTGGCAGTTCGACTCTTTGGTAATGTGATGAGTGGAACCATTATTGCGGGTATTCTGCTTTCCATCGCCCCCCTGCTTTTCCCTATCATTATGGTGGCACTGGGACTGCTTACGGGATTGATTCAGGCGTATATATTTGCTATTCTGGCAATTGTTTATATTGCATCAGCGACCCGCGTTCATGACGAAAGGGAACAAAAAAACGAGAATAAAAAGAAAGGAGTGGAACAGCATGGATAATATTGGTCTTATCGGGATGGTCTCTATTATTGTCTCTGGGCTGACGATAACTATTGGCTCTATCGGGCCTGCTTTTGGAGAGGCCCGTGTTGCCGCTCAGGCCTTAAGTGCAATTGCACAGCAGCCTGACGAGGCAAACACGATTACCAGGACGTTATTTGTCAGTATGGCAATGATAGAATCTACTGCTATTTATTGCTTTGTAGTTACTATGATTTTGATCTTTGCTAATCCGTTTTGGAATTATGTCATTGGCAAGGCCGGGGGGTAAGATGCTTATCGACTGGTTCACGGTACTCTCACAGGTAATCAATTTTCTTATTCTGGTATTCCTTCTTAAACATTTTCTCTATGGCCGGATTATTTCGGCAACGAATGCACGTGAGCAAAAAATAGCCTCAAGGCTTAATGAGGCAGATAATAAGCGGGCAGAGGCTGAAGAAGAGAGGGAATTGTATCGCAAAAAAAACAAGGAGTTTGATGAGAAACGTGAAGAGATGCTTCGGAAAGTCGAGGAAGAGGCTGAAGTCAATAGAAAAGGATTAATCGAAAAAGCGCGCGAAGAGGTAACCGCGATGGAAAAAAGGTGGCATGATGTCTTGCGAGATGAAAAGGAATCTTTTCTTCAGGAGTTACGCAAAAAAGCTGAGAAACAAATTTGTGCAATTACCGGTCGGGCTTTTTCAGATTTATCGGATTCTCATGTCGAACAAGGCATGATTAATATCTTTCTCCGAAAGTTAAACAATGTAAACAACGTCGAACTCAGCAAGATGAAAGAATCAATGAGAACATCGGGAAAAGCGGTAAGTGTCTCCAGCGCTTTTGAAATTTCAGAGGATATGCAACAGGAGATTAACCGCGAAATTCATACATGTCTCATGGATGACAGAAAAATTGTGTACAGTACCTCACCCGATCTTATTTGTGGAATCGAGCTTAAAGTCGGTGATTATATCATTGGCTGGAATCTGAATGACTACGTAACTGCCTTGGAAGAAGAGGTAAATAAAACCATCGATGAGGAGTTAAGTAGTTAAACAGAATATGCCTATCAATGAATTGAAAACACTCTTAGACAACACCTTCGAAAGCTTCGACCAGGGTTTAAAAAGATTTAGACCTTCCCTGAAAACCCGTGAAGTGGGAATGGTGAGGTATGTAGGGCGCGGCATTGCACGTGTCGATGGTCTGAGGAGTGTAGAGTCGGAAGAATTGGTCCGATTCACGGATGGCGGACTGGGAATGGTTTTTAATCTTGACCAGGAAGAAGTGGGTATCATATTGCTGAATGAAAGCGCGGAAATCAAGGCAGGAAGTGAAGTCCGGCGCACGGAAAGAGTCATGGATGTTCCGGTAGGAGAGGCATTGCTCGGCCGCATCGTAGACGCATTAGGGACCCCTCTTGATAACCTCGGTACTATTCGAACCTCGCAACGTCGCCTTGTGGAACAAGATGCGCCTGCGATCATGGACAGATCGCCGGTGACTGTGCCGCTTCAGACAGGAATTAAAGTAATTGATGCCATGATTCCCATCGGGAGAGGCCAGCGCGAATTAATTCTTGGCGATCGCCAGACCGGTAAGACCGCAATCGCGCTGGATACGATTATTAATCAGAAAAACAAAGATGTGGTCTGTGTCTATTGTGCTATAGGGCTGCGGAGTTCATCCGTGGCGAAATTGGTAGCAGATCTTCGCAAGTATAGTGCGATGGAATATACGATTGTGGTAGTAGCCGCCGGGGATGGACCGCCGGGGATGCAATTCGTTGCTCCTTATGCTGCCACGACTATGGCGGAGTATTTCATGAGGCAAGGAAGGGATGTCCTGATTGTATACGATGACCTGACACGACATGCTCGTGCATACAGGGAACTCTCTCTCCTTCTCCACCGCCCTCCTGGGAGAGAGGCATATCCGGGAGATATCTTCTATATCCATTCGCGGCTTCTTGAACGGTCAACTCATTTACGAAAAGAATTCGGCGGGGGTTCTTTGACTGCTTTACCGATCATTGAAACAGAAGCACAGAATGTATCAGCATACATTCCAACCAATCTGATTTCCATCACTGATGGTCAAATATATCTGTCTCCGGAACTTTTTCAAAAAGGGTTTTTGCCTGCAATTGATGTGGGGAAGTCTGTGTCCAGGGTAGGGGGAAAGACACAGTTCCCTTCGTATCGTGCCGTAACCGGCACGCTACGTCTTTCCTATTCACAATTCGAGGAACTGGAAAGATTTGCCCGCTTCAGCACCAGGCTTGACGAGACGACCCGCAAAACCCTTGAAAGAGGAAAGCGGATAAGGGAAATCCTCAAGCAACCCCAATATCAACCTCTGCCTGTTTCGAACCAAATTGCAGTTTTGCTTGCCGCGACGGAAGGAATCTTTGACGAGACTCCTTTAGATATGATTTCTCTTGCAGAACGGACAATTTGCAGGGAAGTAACTGATAAATTGCCTGATGTGTGCAAACGACTTGAAGCAGGTTATAAACTCAATGACGAAGACCGATATGAATTGGTAACTATGGCCCGAAGGACCCTTGCCGCAAAAGAGGAGAACTCTCTGAATGCAAACACTTGAAACGCTGAGGAAAAAAAATCAGAGCGCAGAGGATTTGTATACCATCGTAAAGACAATGAAGACTCTCGCCGCAATGAATATCCGGCATTACGAAAAGGCAGTTGAATCAATTTCGGTTTACAACAGGACTGTTGAACTGGGTCTTCGGGTGGTATTACAGAGAGGCCCGGTTGAAATATTGGAGGGGCCACCGGCAAAAGATAAGGGCGCATGCATCGTTATTTTTGGCTCAGACCATGGCCTGTGTGGAGGATTCAACGACCAGATAGTAGCCCATGCAATTGAAGCTATGTATGAACATGAAATTACTCATGAACATCGGTTTGTAATGTGTGTGGGTTCTCGTGCAAGAGCCCTCCTGGAAGATCAGGGACACCCTGTTGCAGAATACTTTTCAGTTCCGGCAGCCTTATCTGCCATCACAGAAACGGGACATAGAATTGTAACGACAATAAATGAATGGGAATCAAAGGGCAATATTAACAGGGTTATTCTCTTTTACAATAAATTGATATCAAGTGTAACCTCTAAACCACAAACAATACACCTGCTGCCTCTGGATCGTGAATGGTTTCAGGCTATAGCACGTAACGAATGGCCATCGCGTACAATCCCTACCTTTACCATGGACCGAAACAGACTGTTTTCTGCATTGGTACACCAATATATTTTCGTTTCACTCTACCGGGCATTTTTGGAGTCTATGGCGAGTGAGAACGCAAGCCGTCTTTTATCGATGCAAACCGCAGAACGAAATATCGAAGAACGGATTGAAGAGATTGATGCGCTTTACCGGCATCAACACCAGAGTTCCATTACCGATGAACTTCTGGATATTGTGTCTGGTTTTGAGGCCTTGCAATCTTCTTCCGAAGGCGTTATTGAACAGAAACATTCGCATCTTTAGATAGAATACCTTCAGGAAATCCTGATTGAGAAAGAAACACTTACAATGACAAGCGAAATACGTCAAAATAAGGCTACCAAACAATGGGTAATTTACTCCCCGGCCAGAAAAAAAAGACCGAATGATTTTCATAAATACGAAGAAACGTATTTTTTGCCGGAACATGATGCAGGATGTCCTTTCTGTCCAGGAAATGAACATGCGTTGCCTCCCGTCATTTTAGAATTGAAAGGGCAAAAGTCGTGGCAGGTGAGGGTCATCCAGAATAAATTTCCCGCCTTAACACCGGAGGGAAATCTTGTGCGAAATCAGGAGGGGATTTATGTGACCATGCAGGGGTACGGCCATCATGAAGTCATTATTGAATCACCGCTGCACAACCAGCAGATGGGTCAAATGCCGGTAAATGATGTGCAGATTATAATCGAAGCCTATTACAGGAGATATACTGATCTGATAAAAAAGAATGAGAATATGATGATTATCCTCTTTCGCAACAATGGTCTCAGGGCAGGCACCTCCCTTGTTCATCCACATTCACAACTCATAGCTACCGGTATGGTACCTAATTACATACGATGGAGAGAGGATGAGGCTCAGCGATATTTTGATGAGTGGGGATGCTGTGTTTACTGCGATATATTGGATTATGAAATGAAGGACAAAAGGCGGGTTATTTATGAAAACAAATCATTTGTTGCCTTTATACCCTTTGCCGCAGAAGTCCCCTTTGAAGTCTGGATTATGCCCAAAAACCACACGGCAGATTTTGGCGACATATCAGACAGTGAAAAATCAAACCTTGCCGTTGCGCTACAGGATATTCTGGGAAGGATGTACCGGAAACTGAATGACCCTGATTACAATTACGTCATAAACACCTCGGCGCGATACAGGGCGAAAGAACCTCGGTTGCACTGGTATCTTCAGATCAGACCCCGCCTTATGACCACGGCAGGGTTTGAGATAGGGTCGGGCATAAGCATAAATCCTTCCATACCGGAAGATAATGCCGATTTCTTAAAAGAAGGATAACGATTTATTTGTAAGTATCACCTAAATACATTGGAGGAATGATGGAAAAGGAACAAAAACTAACAACAGTGGAGGACTACGAACCCTATATTGGAGGACAAGCGGTGGAACGGATATACAAGAAGGCATCGCGGCTCAAGGATATCCACGTTGCCAATATTAATTCTACCTATTACGGAGGCGGGGTGGCAGAACTGCTCTCTTCGAAGACTCTGCTTATGAACAGCCTTGGCATCAAGACCGGCTGGCGGGTGATACAGGGTTCCCCTGACTTCTTTAGCATCACAAAGAAAATGCATAATGCCCTTCAGGGGGCGGATATTAACCTCACAAAACTAAAAATGGAAATTTATGAGGAAGTTATTTTCGAGAACGCTATCCGGAACCACTTTCACCACGACATTATTGTTGTCCACGACCCACAGCCGCTTCCGATGATCCGGCATTACCGTAAGAGCGGTCCCTGGATATGGCGCTGTCACGTGGACCTCTCTGAGCCGAACAGAGAAATGCTCAATTATCTTATCCCATTTATCAGGGCATACGATGCCGTAGTGCTGAGCCTTAAGGAATACCGACAAAAGGGGTTCAAAACGCCGCAGGTCTTCTTCCTTCCTGCGATTGATCCCTTCACCATTAAGAACAAGGAATTTACCGAGAAAGAAGTGCAGGAGCGCCTACGGCATTATGGTATTCCCACGGATCTGCCCCTCATAGTGCAGATATCCCGCTTTGACCGGTGGAAAGACCCGGAAGGGGTAATTGAGGCATTCAAAATTGCACGAAAGGAGGTGAAAGCTACCCTTGTGCTCCTTGGTAACGTGGCAACGGATGATCCCGAAGGCGCAGAAATTTTTGAGTCTCTCCTTAAAAAACGCGAGGAACGCATTATCATCCTTAGTGTAGAGGATACTGCTCTTGTGAATGCCCTTCAGAGGCGGGCAGCTATCGTCCTTCAGAAATCTATCCGGGAAGGCTTTGGTCTTACCGTGGCCGAGGCCATGTGGAAGGGAACCCCGGTCATCGGAGGCAACGTGGGGGGCATCCGGTGTCAGATACGGAATGGGGTGAACGGCTATCTTGTGAATTCAATCGAGGAGGCCGCGTCACGCATTGTCCAGCTCCTTAAGAACCCGAAGCTCAGGGAGAGAATGGGCAAAAAGGCAAAGGAAACAGTGAAGAAGAAATTCTTAATGACACGCCTGGTAGAGCAGTATCTCGATTTGTTTAATTCTTTTGAGACCAATTACAAACTTAAGAAGACCTAATTAAATCCAAATTTTCAGAATGCGGCTCTAGGCTATGACTCACTAGCCATCTTCCAGATCATTATCCTTCCTCCGGTAATACAGAAGTTTTTTTGTTTCGCAGTGGCGTGATAAAGTATCCGGTAACATGTATGTACATTTGTACCCTCATCCCTTGTATTCTTTTATGGAAACTACCCATTTATAAAAATTTTTGTGTATGTGTTTTGTTTTTTTCTGTTTTTCTTGACTTTCTACTATGCTTTGAATTAAAAAGACAGATATTTATAAAATATCCATCGTTTTTATTTCACGGGAGACAAAAGTATGATTTTTATTTGGTTGCCTTTGCTATTCTTTGTATTTTCTTTTCGAGTATTTGCTGGAGATGTAATTGTTACTGTAGATAGATTTAAACATAACAATGATGCCCCTGTACGTTTTTCTATTTGTGATAATGAGGAATGTCACATGAAGAGAGATAAGGGATATGTAGGTATTGATACAGAACTCATTGAACGTACGGATAATTTCAGAAAGTACAGGATTAAAAATGTAGAACAAGGGGAGTACTCGCTTTCCGCATACCATGACCTCAATAACAGTAGTAAATTAGAACGGAGCGGCATTCTGGGGATACCCCAAGAGCCCATAGGATTTTCAAGGCTTGACGTACAAAAAGTACGACGCCATCCCAAATGGGACGAGGTTAAATTTCATGTTGGCAAGAATGACACATCAGTCACGGTACACCTTGTGGATAAATTCGGATTATAAAGCTTGCTTATTTTTTGCAATTCATGGGAAAATATAATTGATGAGGTAAGAGATAAATTGCCATGATTAGCGTGATTATACAAGCACTAAATGAGGAGAGAACCATTGGAAAAGTAGTTCAATTCATCAAGGAAATACAGTCCGTTGCTGAAATAATTGTTGTAGATGATAAATCTATAGATGACACGGTTCTAGTTGCTAAGGATGCCGGTGCTAGCGTTATAACAAGTACTAGGGTTGGCAAAGGCGCATCAATGCTTGACGGTCTTCTTGTGACAAAAAATGAAATTATCGTTTTTCTTGATGGAGACATTGAGAACTACCCGCCAGAAACCATAGAAAAGCTAACCTCCCCTGTGATGAAAGATGAAGCAGACTTAGTTAAGGCAACATTTTGAGCGTGAGGAAGGAAGGGTTACCGAACTTGTTGTCAAACCCCTCCTTAGCCTCTTTTTTCCACAAACAAATTACTTCTCACAACCATTGGGTGGCACAATTGCAGTTAAACGAGAGCTTTAAAAAAAAGTGACGCTTGAGGATAACTACAGAGTTGATATTGGAATATTACTCGATGCAACCTTACTTGGTGCAAGAATTGTGGAAGTTAACATCGGATTTATAAAGCACAAGATGAAGCAATGGCAGGAATTAAGTTTTATGTCCAGGGAAGTTGCAAGGGTAATTCTAAAACGTGTAACTCAAAGTTATATGATTAACCTTGATTCACTGGAAACCATTAATATTATTCGGGACCAAATGGCTCTTGCGATTAAGGAAAAACTTTCGAGTCTTAAAAAAATGATAATTTTTGATATGGATAATACTGTTCTGAATGGACGCTTCATTGATAAAGCAGTCGTAACATTTAGTTTTCAAGAAGAATTTGTTAATATCATAACAAAGAATTACGAATCTTATTGCCAGATTATTTAAGGGCAAAAATATTGCTCCTTTGCTTAATGTTGTTGAAGATATCCCAATTGTACCCGATGCGATTGACGTAACTAAAGAACTTAAGAAACGTGGTTATATCGTGGGCATTATCAGCGACAATTACAATTGCATTGCCAATCATATTAAGAATAAAATCGGAGCAGCTTTCGCGCTTGCAAATGAACTTGAATTTTCACAGAGCATTGTTACTGGTGAAATTATAATTCCATCTTTTTTCATTAAAACGGATAAAAATCAAGGCAATCACAAATTCTGTAAAGGCAATGCAATGTTGCAGGTGGCAGACCAATATGGTATTGGACTTTAGCTAAATCACACTGTTGGTTAATTCCTTTATTTACTCCGATTTCCCTTTTTTTCTAGAAAGTTCTGGCATTTCTAAAATTCTTCTGAAAAAAATCATTCTGAAGTTGCTTTATTTAAGAATGACCGTATAATAATTTCATTACCCCTGTAAAAACAACAGTTCTTCCGCCACGTTCGGTTTAGAGATGGATAACAAGTTATGCTTTTTCGTAAAAAAACAAGTAAAAACAAATTTGAATTCGAGTTTAGCACTGAAATGCTTGTGGTTTCAGTTGATGATACAGCACAGACTGCACTTGAATTAATTCGCAGCAGCAAACTTACTGGAAATATTTTTTACTGTTACGTTACCGATAAAGAAGAGAAACTGGTAGGTGTCGTACCCATAAGAAAACTTATAACTGCTCATAAAGAAACTAAAATTTCTGAAATTATGGTGGTCAACCCAATTCGGTTGACCACCGATTCTTCCACAAACACTGCATTGGAGTATTTTGTATTTTATAAGTTCATTGCCTTTCCTGTTGTTGATGAACACGGAAAACTTGTAGGTATCGCAAGGGCGAATGATTTTATAGAAGACACAATAGCCATTGAAGCGAAAACAGAACATGAACGCGATGACCTTCTCAAAATAATCGGCATTCAATTGGAGGAATTTAGAAAACCTACGATCTTCAAAAGTACTTTTTTAAGATTTCCCTATTTGCTTTTTAACATATCAAGCGGACTCATCTGCGCATTTATTACAAAACTGTTCAACAGAACAATAGATGAGTTTATTTTCATAGCATTCTTTATCACGATTATATTGGGTCTTGCCGAAAGTATTGGAACACAGGCAGTAGCGGTCACACTTTCTTGTCTTGAAAAAACTATTAAATTGAGAAGATTGGTGCTTTATGAAGTAGCGGTTGGAGCTAAAATGGGTTTATTGTGTGGCGGATTGCTCTTTTTAATATCCTTTTTTTGGATTGGGAATAACAGTTTTTCCTTAACCTTGTCTCTTACTATTTTTTTTACCCTTATTAACGCCTCCTTTCTTGGATGCAGCCTGCCAATTCTCTTTAAAAAGTTTGGTACAAACCCAGCGCATGCCTCGTGTCCATTGGTATTGGCGATTGCTGATATTATTTCATTAACCGCATACTTCTCCCTTGGAACATATTTACTCAATTAGTTCATATGTCTAAATATTATTGAAACAAATTGGAGCAATTAGTGCTTAATGAACAAATTAAAATTAAAGATTAAACACATTTTTAATTTGAAAAGGTTCCATTTACGTATTCGGCGGCTTGTTCCAAGACAACACCATCTGAAAGATACAATACTCCATAGTATTTTTGGGGAACGACTCTTCGATTCACGCTTATGGAAACCAACTCAAGAAAGTGTATCCGCAGGTTTTGCAATAGGTGTTTTTATTGCACTTACGCCGACTATTGGGGTTCAAATACCATTAATAATTCTGGCTGCTCTATGTATGCGTGTTAATATTCCCGTTGCGATAGCGGTAAGTTGGATAACAAATCCTCTAACAGCACCAGTTATCTATCCTTTACAATATCGATTAGGACTATGGTTAAGTGGAACTCCAGATGCAAATGAACTGACAGGATTCACAGGCATGCTTAGGATTTTTTTTAGATATGCCATGCCTCTCTGGGTAGGCAGTCTCCTTTCAGCAACTTTTTGCTCATTATTAGGGTATGTAGTAATTTCTTCTTTATGGGGACTGGTAGATAAACTAAGGGAAAAGAAAGATAACTTTTCGTAAGGAGAGTTGCGGTGTTTTTGAAGTACAGAACATTTAATAAAAGAAATACTTTTGCGTTAGGACGATATCTGAGTATTTGCTTCTTGTGGACAACCCTGTGCTTTCATTTGTATGCACAAACAGTAGAGACACAAACTCCTTTCTTTGAAATGGGAAAGTTCGGCAAATCAAAGCTAGAAAAAACAGGGATAACAGTAAAAGCCGAAGATATTGAATGGGCAAAGACAACAGAAGAGGAGGTGAAAACTAATGTTAACAAATCATTTGAAGAAATAAAGTCCATTATAGTAAGTTTAGAACAAGACGCAAAGGCAATGGGTATTTATCGTGATAGACTCCAACAGGATAGAAAGGATTATCAGAGCAAAGAGGCAAACCAAAAATTTTTAGAATTACTGGGTATAGAAATTGAAATAGTTAAGGAAAAGATAGACATTGATAACGAATTGATAGAGACATATGAGGACCGGATTACCGTACTTCATAATCAATCAAAGGTTTATGCCAATCAGGTTGTGCTACTAACTTCAATATTTAAGTTGGAGGATGCAATTTCGACGACACCTTATGATGCTACCCCTACGATTCGGAAAGAGATTGACATTACAAAGAGTAAGATTATAGAAATGCAAGATGGCATCAAAGAAAAGGCATCGGTAGTTTCCTTTTTTACTAACAGGTTAAAGGAGATTAGAGATAAAGCATTTATTGATGAACAGAATCTTGCTAAGAGATTAAAATCAGTAAAAGAAGGTATCGGTGACGATGAACTCACAAAAAAATTGCAGGAAAAGATTGATAGTATTTTGCTGTGGAAAAAGGCAGTAAATGAACATCGGATTTCGATATTTAAGACGAGGCTGGAAACGTCAGAAATTCGCTATGCTGTCGGACTGCAGGTGTGGAAAAATGCAGGAATCAATGCCGCGTTTTTAGAGGAAAAGCTAAGACGTCTAGAAGAAAAGCAAAAGATGAGGAATTAAGAAAGGAACAGGCAGAATCGGAAGCTACAAAAAAGCCGCGGAAATGAAATATCTGTTAGAATGAACAGGACAGAGGCTTAAAAGTTTTACAGGAGGCGACCAGAAAAATGAGGAGATTACATAAAAACAGAAGGCAACAATCTTTCTAGAGAAAAAGCTGGTATCAGTATGTAACAAATCAATTATCGGCACTAATAATTTATCTTTTACAGTATAAACTAGAATTATAGTTATGCGGTGCTACTCATGTAAATGAATTTGCAGGCTACAATGATATGATGAAAAACTTTATACAATGCGCAAAACCCCTCTGCATAGGCATCCTCCTTTCAGCAACTTCTTGCGCTATGTTCGTGTATCCGGTAGTCTTTGCTACATGGTGAATAGTTGATAAATTAATTAAGAAAAAAATGAACCATACATCCCTAGTTTCTTAATAAAACGTTTGTGCATTACCAATTGCCAATTATAATAAGGTACAACTGTTAAATCGAATGACATTGATGAGTAGTAACTTAATTCTAAGATTATTATAAAAAGGAATGCAAAACTATGAAAGTAAAAGATATTATGGACCAATCACCGAATCTTATTAGAACCTCAGATACATTTGAACATCTTATTAAGATATTAGATGAAGTCAAATATCATGTTGTCTTTGTAGTTGACAAGGAAGACAAACTGGTAGGAATAATAACCGAAGGGGATATTATAAAGGTGCTTATTCCCAAATACATAACCTTGGATGAATCCCTTATTTCAGTGATGGACGTAGATTACTTTGAAAGAAAATGCATAGAAAGTAAGGCTCTGACCATTAATGAAATTATGTCAAAAGTTGTATTCATGGTTAATGAAGACGACCCTATAATAAAGGCTGCTGCACTTATAGTTGTTAACAAGATACAGTCCGTTCCAGTGGTTAGAGGTGCGAAGGTCGTTGGAATTGTGCCACGCTCAGTCTTGTTAAAACATATAACGAAAGTTCTTACTGAACATTAAGAACTTCACAGTTTCTCTTTATAAGTTTCAAAAAATCAACACACCCCCAGCTTCTCTTGATAGAAGGGAGATTATGGCGTTTCCCATCAAAAAAGAAGGGATAAAAGGGGTGTTAATAAGCTTTCTTACACGATAAAAGTCGTTGGGTTTTGTAAAACAAAATCCAACTTAGTTTTATAAGGAAACAAACTCATGGTATTTTGGATTGCCACTATCATCTTTATCGCATCGTACGGACTAATCGTCTCTGAAAAGCTCGAAAAAACAAAGGTCGCACTAATCGGCGCGGGTTTGATGCTAATACTTAAAATCGTAAGTCAGCACGAGGCCTTTTATGACGAAAAGTATGCTATAGATTATAACGTTATATTCCTCCTTATCGGCATGATGATTATTGTCAACATCCTGAGCAAAACTGGTCTATTTCAATTCCTGGCAATAAAGTCAGCAAAGCTGGCAAAAGGCAAACCTTTTCAAATTCTTATTTTCTTTACCTGCATTACTGCCACACTTTCTGCAATTCTTGATAATGTGACCACTGTGCTGCTTTTGGTTCCGGTTACCCTGTTTATCGCTGACGAACTTGAACTAGACCCCTTCCCATTTTTGATATCGGAGATTATGGCATCTAATATTGGTGGTACGGCTACACTCATTGGTGACCCGCCCAATATCATGATTGCCAGCAAGGTGCAACTCACCTTTATGGATTTTATCTATCATACTGCGCCGGCAGTCCTCTTTATTTTCGGATTCTTCCTCCTGACGGTAAAATTACTTTTTGGAAGAAAACTACAGGTAAAAGAAGATGTCCGACAAAAGATACTTGCGATAGATGAATTTACCTTGATCAAAAATTATGGTCTGCTAAAAAAATCACTCGGTGTATTGGGAATGGTCATTCTGGGATTTATCTTTCATGGCATACTCCATTACGAACCTGCAACGATTGCCATCTTGGGTGCAGCTGTTTTACTCATTATATCGAAGGAAGACCCGCATCATATATTAAGGGAATTAGAATGGCCAACTCTTTTCTTTTTTATCGGTCTCTTCATTATTGTCGGTGGCGTCATTAAGGTAGGTCTGATTTCTAACCTTTCTGAAGGTATGATTTCACTTACAAAACCAAGCGCAGAAAACATGTTTGTTACAGCAATTACCACCTTATGGTTTTCTGCTATTAGTTCAGCAATCGTTGATAACATCCCCTTTGTTGCGAGCATGGTTCCTTTGGTAATAGACACCGCGCATGCAGTTTTGCCTTCAGGGGCGGATTTTAAGTCAGTCGTCCATCATTCAACCCTTATGCCCGTGTGGTGGTCTTTAGCATTAGGCGCATGTCTTGGAGGAAACGGTTCTCCCGTTGGTGCGTCTGCAAATGTGATTACTCTGGGTCTGGCAGGAAAGGCAGGATATCCCATATCGTTCAAAAAATTTATTCTCTATTCAATACCCATTACCATTGAAACAATTATCATAGCGACTATTTACGTCTGGTTACGTTATTACTTCTTTCATTAAAATGTTAAAGAAGACCTTCTTTAACTTGTTTTTAATTCTTGTTATTGGTGATAAAGGTACTATACTCCACTACGACGGCACTTCATGGACTCATCAGGAAAGTCGTATTCCATACAGGTTGAATAGTATCTGTGGAAGCAGCCCGCATAATATCTACATTACAGGAGACCATGGAACTATCTTTTATTATAATGGCACAGAATAGAAAATGCAGATGCTCGATGTAAACAATTGGTTAAGCATTCTTTGGGGATTTGATGAAAACCATATATTCGTTTCTGGCTCTCTAGGAAAGCCATTATTCTACAATGGCGAGAAGTGGACCTAACAAAATAGCGGAATTACCATTTGCTTTACGGAATTGGGGGCAGTAGTAAGAGCAATGTTTGTGCAGTAGGTGTTTATAGCATAATATTACATTACAATGGAAAAATATGGGAAGAATCAGTTCAAATCACTAACAAAAGACTCGATGATATTATCTTACACTATGATGAAGTTAAATGGACAAGCCGGTTAAGCAATACCAACAACTGGCTTAGAAAGATTTGTGGTATTGATAATAACAATATCTTTGCAATCGGTGATAACGGCATTATAATTCATGGTGATTATAAAAGATTTGACACTAAAAAGTAGAAGGTATAATAGTGTCAAATGGACGTAAACACCTTTGAAATAGTAGGGAAAACAGAGAATAAGGCACGGTTGTTTTTCAAGAAATACTGTTGGAAAAATAGCCTTGTTTTTTGTACACGATGTACGACTCGTAAAGTATATCGGATTATAGGTAAAAAATACCGTTGTAAACGGTGTGGATATACGTTTCACGACTTTAGTAACAGATGGATAAACGAGGTTAAAATACCGTATAAGAAGTGGCTGTGGATAATAAAGCTTTTTGAACTTGACCTTTCTGCAAGAAAGATAGCCCAGCAGGTAAAGCTTAGTTATCCAACGGTACATAAAGCGGTAAATATTATTAGGAAGTCCATTATAGCAAGCGATAAGGATGCCCAGGAACTTCTTTATGGTGAGATAGAGCTTGATGAGACATATTTTGGTGGTAGACGTAAGGGCAAGCGGGGTAGAGGGGCATATAATAAAGTCCCGGTATTCGGTATTTTGGAGCGAAACGGGGTGGTTAAGGTTAATATCATTAAGGATGTTACGGCAGAATCTATCCTTAATATGACTATTAAGACTGTCAGACGCGGCTCTATCGTGTATACTGATAAATTTAAAAGCTATGATACACTTATGTTTTGTGGCTATAGACATCTCAGGATCGATCATGGTAAAATGTTCGCCTCAGGTAAAGTATACATTAATGGCCTCGAAGGCTTCTGGAGTTATGCTAAAGAAAGACTTATTAAGTTCCATGGTGTATCTAAAGAATACTTTCCTCTTTACCTGAAAGAAATGGAATTTAGATATAACAATAGACATAATATTTTATTTCACTTAATCGTTCGTAAGTTGTGCTTTTTAGTGTCAAATCTTTTATAATCACCTAATTCATTAGGAGGGTAAAAATTGGAAAAGAACAAAAAAGTATTACGAATTACCATTTACTTGGCATATGAGGAAATAGAAAAGATATTGTTTATGTCGTTGGTTCTAATCCAAAAGGACTTTATTAATCAATTTTAGATATACTATGACTCTACCTTCTTTTTTGCCTCTTTTAATCACAGGTGTAACCGGCGTTCCCGGTTACAGTGCATACAAGTATTTCCACTCGAAATACCCTGACCACGTCATAGCCATAAGACCTGTTCGGTACTGGCCGCTTCGAGGCGAAGGAATTATTCCACTCGATATAGAAGATCGTAAGGGACTTACCAATTTAATAAGGCAAAAAAAATTCAAATCTGTTTTAAATGGCGCCGGGTCTTGTGCCCTGAAATCATGTGAAATGAATCCAGTGCTTGCCTACCGTGTAAATGTACAGTCAGTCTTAAATGTCCTGGAAACGATTGGAAAGCATGATGTCAGGATGATTCACCTTTCCACCGACTTAGTATTCCCAGGTAAACAAGACGGCTTATACACAGAAGAAGACCCTGCAGCCCCCGTTACTGTCTATGGTAAAACAATGGCTATTGCAGAGGAAATTATTACACTCAGATACCCTTCTGCAGCAATCTTCCGTATATCGCTTCCCATGGGAATAAGTGTTAATGGTCATGCAGGGGCAATTGACTGGATACAGTCCCGATTTAAAAAGAATAATCCTGCGACATTATACTTTGACGAAGTTAGGTCACCTTTTTATTGCGAAGACTTCAATATGGTTGTTGAGATTACACTTGAAAAGAAACATATTAGCGGCATATATCATTTTGGTTCACACAGGCACCTCACACTTTATCAGATTGGACAGATAGTAAATAAGGTAGGCGGTTATGCCCCGCATTTACTCAAGGGATGTATGCGCACAGAAGCTGGTCCAATCCCGCCGAGGGCAGGAAATGTTACAATGAGCAATAAAAAACTCATCCATGTTTTAGGGCTCGACCCATTTCGCAAATGGCCCTATCTGGAACATCACGTTCCCGATGGGAAGGATTGGCATTATGAACGCCCAGAGCACATGACCTTTCATCCAGAACAGATTCACGCATGTCTTTATCAAATACCTATTGCCTGCTAAGTAACAACTAGCGGTTGAATGCAAAATTCAGTCTAAATTTTATACATTACAACAAAAAGAAAAGGGGCGTCACACCTCTCGGCATGACACCCCTTTTCTTAACTAATCAACTAATGTATGGTCAGCAATTATTTTATTTCGTTACATCTACCGTTGTCTTTGTCTTCAGGTTAGCCGTTTTTTCAGTGAACTTTACCTTTGCTGAACCATTCTTGTTGCCTGTAATCGTGAATGTTGCCTGACCATTAGCGTCTGTCGTCACCTTAGACGGTGAAACAGTAGCTATACTTGTGTTGCTGGAAGTTGCCTTCAACTTATCACCAACCACCGCGCAACCATCTTCGCCTGTTACCGTCACAGTTACTTCCGTGCTGTCGCCCTTCGTTACTGTAACTGAAGCTGGCGCAGATATTGCTGTTGCAACATCGCATGTAACTGGTGTTGGTGTTGGTGTTAGCGTTGGTGTTGGCGCTCCTTCTGGCTCCAATGCAAAGTCAGCCTGTGTTGTTTCATCATCAACCACCGCAACCGGTGCTGCGAAATTATCCGTTAATGACCTTGAATAACCATTTGCGTCTGCCGCAACAGCATAACTGCCGCAATCAACACCTTGGAATGAATAAACGCCCTGTGCGTTCGTCGTTGTGCTAGCAATTATATCACCTATATCTGGAGGCGGTGCGACTACGCCATATACTACCGTAGCGCCAGCAATCGGATCGCCTGTTACTGCATCCGCCACCTGACCAGCAATAATGCCTGCGCAAGCTGGCGTTGGCGTCTCTGTTGGCGTTGGCGTCTCTGTTGGCGTTGGCGTCTCTGTTGGCGTTGGTGTCTCTGTTGGCGTTGGTGTCTCTGTTGGCGTTGGTGTCTCTGTTGGCGTTGGTGTCGGAGTCTCCGTTGGTGTTCCTGCTATCGTGGTGAAACTCCACGTATAATTGGAGGTCATCTGCGTGCCTTCGAAGTTTGCCGCCCTTATATCTGTTGTAAGGGTTGCCGTGTATGTTGTGTTATTCACAAGGCTCAATAACGGAGTAAACGTTACCGTCGCACCGTTAGTGCTCACCTCTCCGCCCACAAAACTAATGCCGTCACTGAGCGTGAAAGTATTTGTAGTAACTGTTGATTCGTTTACTAACAGCGAGAACGTCGCGGAGACCGTTGTTGTCACCGCAACATCCGCAGCGCCATTTGCCGGATTGGTGGAGGTTACGGTGAGGGTTTCTGGGATAGGAGTCGGTTCAGGAGCCGTGCCCGAAGTGGTAAATGACGCCTCGCTGCCGTACACAAGATTGGTAAAATGCTGATTCGCCAGGCGATAGTCGTACGTCGTTGATGCGTTTAACCCGCTCAGCGCAATACTTACCGCCGTATCGCTTGTGCCGCTCACCGACTGTGTGGACGAGGTGCCTGTGTATGAACCGCTTGTTACGCCATATTGAAAATAGGCCGTTGTATTAAGCCCTGTCGCATTTGCCGTACCACCGAGTGTAGCCCCGCTTGTGCTAACTCCAGATGCCGCGCCCGTAACCGCTGTATGGGTTGGATTGGCGGCATACTCGAGGTCGTCGTTCGTATTATCATAATAACTGATATATGCCGCACCTGACGCCCCCACCGCTATGGAGGTATACCACCCCGTATCTCCAGTACTATCCACCGTGGTCTTCACCCACGAGCCTGAGACGTTCGTGGCATACTTGAGGGCTTCGCTCGTATCAGTATCATCATGATAACTGATATATGCTGCACCTGACGTCCCCACCGCTATGGAGGTAAACCACCCCGTATCTCCAGTATTATCCACCGTGGTCGTCCCCCACGAGCCTGAGACGTTCGTGGCATACATGAGGTTGGTGTTCGTAACATCTCGATAACTGATATATGCTGCGCCTGACGTCCCCACCGCTATGGAGGTATCCTGCCCCGTGTCTCCCGTATTATCCACCGTGGTCGTCCCCCACGAGCCTGAGACGTTCGTGGCATACATGAGGGCGCTGTTCGTAACATCATAATAACTGATATATGCCGCACCTGACGTCCCCACCGCTATGGAGGTATAATGCCCCGTATCTCCCGTATTATCCACCGTGGTCGTCCCCCACGAGCCTGAGACGTTCGTGGCATACATGAGGGCGCTGTTCGTAACATCATAATAACTGATATATGCTGCGCCTGACGTCCCCACAGCTATGGAGGTATACCACCCCGTATCTCCCGTAGTATCCACCGTGGTCGTCCCCCACGAGCCTGAGACGTTCGTGGCATACATGAGGGCACCGTTACTACTACCATAATAACTGATATATGCTGCACCTGACGTCCCTACCTCTATGGAGGTGTACTTGCCTACGTTTCCAGC
This sequence comes from uncultured Planctomycetota bacterium, assembly GCA_963709355.1. Classification (GTDB taxonomy): domain Bacteria; phylum Planctomycetota; class Brocadiia; order Brocadiales; family Brocadiaceae; genus PLOWO2-12-38-17. Next base: position 2,866,360 of record CAVPVY010000005.1, on the reverse strand, counting down.
GCTATCGAGTGTGCTCGTTCCCCACGAGCCGCTGACGTTCGTGGTATACATGAGGTTGGTGTTCGTAACATCATAATAACTGATATATGCTGCACCTGACGTCCCCACCGCTATGGAGGTATACTGCCCCGTATCAGCAGAGCTCGTATTATCCACCGTGGTCGTCCCCCATGCAGCATCTGCCGTATCTGCAAGAAATAATGACGGCATGATGAGGAAGAAAAACAGGCTCAATAACCTGAGTGTGCGGCACAATCTGCCAGATTGAACCAGCCTTGAGCGATTGGATGTAACCCTTACCGCCACGTTACCTATGCCCAACAACCGCAATGTAATCATAACTAAAGACACTCCTTTCTTTTCATTTACATGGTATAAATATAGTATGAATTTGATAGCTTTTTAATAGTCATAGATGGATTAAGCAAGGCGAACCCATAAAAATCGTTCAATTGTTTCAAATTTCCGTAATATTAAGTAACATAACAGAGGGGAAAAAACAACATTTTTTTCGATTTTTTAACACAATCTTTTAAATACCCTGCTGTCTGTAAGGTCTATGTGTTTATTCAACATCCCGTGATAATACTCCAGTACCTCTATTTTCACTGCATACACCACTACCTGACTGCCGATCAGAGCCCTTTCATAATATCGCCAGGATACTCTCCTCTATTAAGATGGACCTGAGGTGTGTTTCGTTCTTGTTGTTGGGGTTTGGGGGTTTATTACAAACCCCTTTATCGTTCGACTGCTTGCTCACGACGAAGTCTCCTCTTTTTACAGGGGAAATTTCACGGGGCGAATGCAATTCAACCCTGCACTCCGAATCTTGAACTCTCAACTCCGAACAATTCATTGGCAATGAATACACGATCTCGCCATCCTTCGTCACAAACACCGTCCCACCAAATATCTTTGCATAAAAGATTACCTGTTCATACACCTGCCCATTATTTGCAATAAACGGCATCTGGAGTTTCACGGTCTTCTGGACAAATTCCGCCTTATCCAATTTTGGATTTTGGACTTCGTCGTGAGTCTTCGGCGTGATGGTTCGACAGGTCCTTCGGCGTGAACGCTCAGTCGAACGCTCACCATACAAGGATGAAATAATCCTACTCATCCTGAGCTTGTCGAAGGAGGATCAGTCGAACGATGGGAGAGACAAAGGGCGGGGCGCGTAGCTTTTTCTTTCACCACCACCTAACCTCAGAGGCACAATCGTTTGAAATCCTGTACATTAAATTTAAATACTACTTGTCATCCCTGTTGGGTCTATGTGCACAAAGGCTTTATGAATGCTTTCGATGTTTTCGACAGCCTTCTGAACGTTTTTACCTATCTCGTGCGCCTCTGTTAGCGTCAAATGTTGATTTAAGGATATGTGAATCTCAACATGGATATAATTACCCACATAATGGGCGCGGATATCATGGATTCCGAGCACGCCTGCAGCCGCACAAGTCTTTGCTTTAATTTCCTCCATAATGCCTGCCTCAGGCTGTCTGCCCATAAGATAGTCAATATTTTGAATGCCGATCTTGTAGCCGGAGTAGATAACCCAGAAGCTGATAAGAATTGCCATAATATCGTCCATTTTTGGATAGCCGTAGAATCCACCAATAACCCCAACTAAGGCGGTTGCAGAAATATATACGTCATTCCTGCTATCAACCGAACTAGCAAGGAGTGCTGGACTGTTGATAGTATGGCTCGTCTTTTTAGAATATATTGACATAACAAACTTCATACCTATTGAGATGAGGAGGACAAGGATTGTGAAAATGCCAATGTTGTGATCATGCTGGCTTACGAGATGGAAGACAGACGTACGAAATATCTCAAATCCTAAAATACCCGCAAAGATGGCTACAATCAATCCTGCTATAGGTTCAGCCCTATGATGCCCAAAGGGGTGCCCCTCATCTGCCTGTTTAGCCGAAACCTTTACTGCAAAGTATATAACGACTGACGAAATAATATCGGTAACCGAATTCACTGCATCAGAAATGACCGCCATGCTGTTTGACGTAATACCTGCTGTGATCTTGATTGCAAAAAGAAACGTATTACAAACAATCATAACAATAGTTGCATTACGGCCTTTATTCTTCATATGATAATCTTTTTATTTAAAGAATATTTAAGGTTTATATATGACAAAAAAGCCTTGTAAATATTACAAGAAAGAGACAGAGAAACGCTATACAATAGTTTTATACAGAACGATAAGCATTTTGAAAGATAACACTATAGCCGCAAACTTTACGATTATGGATTTTGCGCAGGCCGAATACTTACAGCCACCCTATTATGTTAACTTGTTTTTGGCGTTTACCATAATTTTGTGAAATATAATTTTTCATACATTAATATTTTACAATTTTTATTCTAGACTCTATAAATAAGATATAGAGATTATCCAAAACTACAAGAAAACTAAAATATTGTAGAAACCTTTTATTTGTCAAGTTGATTACATTTATTATATATATTACAGGAGTAATTGCAGACGCCGTAATTATGGAAATACTCCCGGACTTTGTTGGTATGGCATCTTTGAAACATCTCCTCCAAAATATGAGGCTTATGAGGAGGGAGAAGAGGCGGATGATTGAGTAAATAGTATATTAAAATTTCTATACAATTTTTATTTTAGTTCAACAAACTTAGCACCTCTGTAGCTGCACGTTCAGATGCGCCGGGTTTTCCTATCTTGCTCATCAGCAGAGTTAATTCTTCAACGCAGGTTTGTTTTTTCCGATTATCAGTAAGCAACAGAAACGCCTGTTCCGCCAGCCAGGCAAAATCGTTTCTGTACATGAGACGCTCAGGAACTATCATCTTATCAGAGAGCCTGTTTACAAGCCCAATATAAGGAGTAATAAAAAATGGTCTGGCTATAAAGTATATGAATGGTGACACCTTGTAAACAACAATCATAGGTTTCGAGTAATATGCAATCTGCAACGTAACCGTACCAGCACTTGCGATGCATAAGCCAGACACCTTTATTACCTCGTGAACCTTACCAATAACAATCTCACATGGCAACCCGTATTCTTTTACTATTGAATCAATGAGATTATAATGCTGCTCTTCACTGCATGAAACAACAAATCGTACGAAAGGAATTTTTTCATGTATCACTGTGGCTGACTGTAAAAACAAAGGCAACAATCTAACAACTTCCTGTTTACGGCTGCCAGGAAGAAAGGAAACAATGGTCTCAACATGCCTGTCTCTTATTTCAGAGACAACACCCTCGTCAATTCCTGTTTTGTAAATCTCATCAAACAGTGGATGTCCAACATAAGTAGCAGGAATACCTGCATTATCATAAAATGGTTTTTCAAATGGATAAACGACTAACAATTTATCTACCAGCTTCTTCATCTTTTTCACGCGCCACGGACCATGCGCCCAGAGTTGAGGAGTTACATAATAAATCACGGGAATCCCTAGTTTTCTCGCCGCCTTGGCTACATAAAAATTAAAACCGCAATAATCAATCAATATAACGACACAAGGCTTTTCTTGTTTCAAGAAATAAATACAGTCCTTTTTCATTTTATAAAAGCCAGAAATCTCGGCAAGGACATGCAACCACATCAGGGATTTCATAGACATATCATGAAGACAATGCAAACCTGCCTTTATCATATTTTCTTTTCCCAGTCCGTAAAATTTTATCTCAGGGTCTTTCTCAAGCAAAGAGTGTATAAGATTAGCGCCATGGATATCCCCAGACGTATCACCTGCACTGATAAATATTTTTTTGTAAGATTCAGGCATAAATTAATCTAATAATATAAACAACAAAATTTACAATCAAATAAACTGGCATTAACAACCAGACAACAACAAATACAAAGGATGTGTCTATACAAAATAATGCACAATATACATCAAATGCGAATATTATGAGGCATATAATTGGAAATGCAACAAGGAGAGCTATGATTATATAAAAAATAACTGGATGGTTGAGCAGTAATAAATGCGATAACAAAACACTGCAAGAATAAAATAATATTACTGAGAATAAGAATACCTTTTTCTTAACAAAAAAGTAACTTGCGGCAGAAACAAAAAGGGATACAAATGCTATAATTAATAATACATAAAGAGGCACTTCACCTCCTTGTTAAGAAATAACAGAAAAGAATTTCAAACTATTAAGATAAGGCACCACGCTTTGTTTTAAATAAAGTTTAATACAATTACATCACAAAATTCTATCAATAAAAAATCCCGGCACAACAAACATAGTTTATTTTATGCCGGGATTTTTTCAAGTCAATAATTCAAACTCTTTAAAAATTACTTTTTATCATGGAAGAAGTCCTGCTTAACGCTAAATGATAAATTAATCTGCGGCCTTAAATAAACAAACCAGAACATGATGCCAACAAGGATTACACCACCCACAATATTCCCAAGAGTAACGGGGATAAGATTATCTATAAAAAATCCCTTCCATGTAAGATGTGAGAGGTCTAATGTTTTGCCTGCCATTTTTTCAGCAGCAGCAACAACTGCCGCATTTTTCTTCAATAATACACCAATAGGAATAAAATACATATTTGCAACACAGTGTTCAAAACCGCTTGCAACGAAACCGCCTATAGGAAATACTATTGACATCACCTTGTCTGCAACGCTTCTACTGCTAAAACATAACCAGACAGCTAAACACACCATTGAATTACAGAGTACACCGCGCGCAAGGGCTACATTAAAGTCCAGATTAACCTTTGTATTGGCAATAAGTAACGCTTTTCCTCCAACCATGTGATGAAATAATTCCCATTGATGTGATTTATATATCCACAAGACCAGTGTAAGACTCCCAACCAAGTTTCCAACAAAAGACACAATCCAGTTATTCAACATCTCACGTGTTGTTATCCTCCTACTAACGTATCCCATAATAATCAGGCAATTACCAGTAAAGAGTTCCGCACCTCCTATAACAACCAGCATAAGTCCAAAAGAGAACACAGTGCCAGCAATAAGCGAAGTAAGCCCAAAATGCAGTGTGGAATCACTGGTTGCTAGGGTGGCAAATTGGGCGCCAAAACCGATGAAAACACCCGCGAGAATACCAAGCATAAATGTTTGCGCAAAAGTTAATTTCGCCTTTACAAGTGCAACCTTATCAATCCTGTCTGCGATTTGAGGAGGCGAGTATGCATCTATATCTATAAGTTTGATATGTTTTGGAACATTAATTTCTTTCATATCCTTGCCTCCTATATCTTCTTTGATGGACGTAAATAAATAAACCAGTACACACCAGCTACTAATACAATACCACCAAATAAATTACCAAGGACGACTGGAACAAGGTTATCAATCATAAACCCATTTAAAAATGTAAGATTTGAAAGGTCTGCCTTCCCCTGCACCTTCTCAATAGCAGCGAGTACTGAACTATTACCCTTTAATACAATACCCATTGGAATAAGCCACATGTTAACAACACAGTGTTCAAAACCACAGGCTATCAGGCATGTTATAGGCCAGAGTAGCGCTAAAATTTTATCGAGATTGCTTCTTCCACTATAGCACAACCATATACCAAGACACACAAGGGCATTACAAAGCACACCGCGTGTAAACGCAACGCCAAATGAAAGATTTACTTTATCGTTGGCGGCAAGTACAATTTTAGCGCCAAGAAGGTAATTACTGAATGCCCACTGTTTCGAATTATATATCCAGAGAACAAGGGTCAACGCACCAATAAAGTTTCCAATAAAGGAAATTATTAAATTTTTGGCAAAATCTCTTCCCCTAATTTTTCTTGCCATGAAAGACATGGCTATGAGACAGTTTCCAGTAAAAAGCTCTGCGCCGGCAATTACAATTAAAACTAGGGCTAGAGTAAATGCCGCCCCGCCTATCACCTGGTTCACACCAAAGTTCGAGGTAGCACTGTGGGTCACCAGCATCGAAAGTTGTGCGCCGAGTGCGATAAAAACACCTGCAAGAATACTCAACGCAAAAACAGTCGGTGTACTGAGATGTGATTTTGCAACACCGACCTGGCCTACCTTATCAGCCATTTTCGCTGGTGCATATGCATCAACTTCAATAACAGGCACTATATAATCCTGACTTTTTGCACTGTTGTTCTGTGCATCAGACATATTACCTCCTTTCTTTCTATTTCTTTTTTTCATTTTGCAGAATTCTTAATCAATAAAAAGTTTTCCGGAAAACTAATGTTCTACTCACCACTTTTTTCCCCTATCCCCCCTTTTCTAACATTTTATTTTGCATCTTAAATAAAATCCACAAAACTCAAGTATCTTTAATAAATAATTTATTTATACTAACCTTTCACTTTAAAGATACACAATCAATACGCTCATCAAGAATTTCAATACTTATTGACTTCCCTTAAAGATCTGAAAATTAGAATCGGCTTTATATTAAGAACTGAATCCACAGAAAAAGATTAATAAACGATACAACATAAAATCTGCCTCAGATTATTGCCGTTATAATCTCAACCTTTAGCAATGCCGGTTACATGAGACTGAACAGCTTTTTCTTCTTTTATTGAAGTCGCAGGTTTATCAACTCCCTCTTTCGCTGTAATTATTTTTAACATGGATAGTATCATGGTAACAAATATAAATGTCCATGCAACGAATGCAGAATATATAAAATACTTAGATATGCTTGCAATAAACGGTATTTGTATAGCCTGGGAAAGCTTGAAGGTACAAGTGGTATACATACCCAGAGGGAAGACCATACTCCAATAAAGCGGGGTGTATTTATATTTGGTTTTATGGTATATATATTTCCATATCCCAATAATTACCAGAAATGGAATCCACCATGTACCAAAAGACCAGAAGAACAACGTAAACCCTTTTGTAAATCCCAGGAAGTCATTATAAGGTCCTGCAATTTGGGGGATATTTATACATAATACAGAACCGGCTAAAGTAGTAATGGCAAGTGCACCCATATTAATCCAGTATGGCGGCACTAATGCATCCGGTGAAATCTTAAAGAAAACAAGTCTATATATAATCAATGTGATCAAAACAATATAAAGAAATGAACCAATCATCCACCATACAAAGGAAGAAAACATAACAAAACTACCATATTCCCCATATTGGGGTGCAAGTAACGCACCAAGCACAGCCACAGACTGAGTTCCTACTGTAGCAATCAACCACCCGCCATGCATTACCATTTCAATTCCCTGGTCGCATTTAATAAAAAGTATATTAAATGTTGAGAGCGAAACTATAGTCCAGAGGAATACGCCAAAATACCAGAATATCTTGGCAACTGCAGGCTGATTAACAATAGTAACAAACTGAGAACCAATCACGTTTGTCGCAGCAACGGTGGTAAAAAACACAAGGCTCAGCTTGGGATTGGAAAGATCACCACAGAGACTGCTCCAGAACATTTTTACACGTGCTATTTGCAAGGACAAAACAACTGCATAGGCAATAATGTTTAAATAAAACAAACTATGCGCAATGCCCTTAAATCCAAGAAGATTTGCAGCAATAGAAACAATACCCGTAGACATAACCATAGCAAAATACGCAGGATTCAATGTCTTGATTGAATTCCTTATAACACCCATTTGTAACGGAATCTCCTATTAAAAGTTATTGCAAATTTAATATCTTATGGTCTATTCTATCAATGATAGTACAAGCGTTATTCCAATTTTGAGAATTATTAATATTTAATTTATTTTACATAATTGTATAAATATATTAGACTTAAAATATAAGCAGATTTTTAATTACAACACGTTAACTTACAGCTACATTTCAAAATGTTATACTCATTTCAATTTTTATATTTATACCAAATTAAGTAACGATAGCCAAATTAAAATTATATTGTTTTTTATTTATAATTTACATTTACCATAAAATAAACTTATTTATTTAAGAATTAATCTGTTGAGAAATTATAATTTGATTCAATTAATTAGTTTTCTCGCTTTATCCATGATGGTTAAGGTTGTTTTATTGAAGAGTAAATTTTATTATTAAAGGAGGTAATAATGGAAGAAAAAACACTAATCACCAAGGACATGATTATTAATGATGTGATAAAAAAATATCCAAAGACAATTACTGTCTTTAGTAATTACAAGGTAGATTCCTGCTGTGGCGGGGGTTTCAGTATCGAAAAAACAGCAGGAATGGCAGGGATAGATATAGATTCTTTACTTAAAGCACTAAACAAGTTTGCATTAGCCGGCAGTAAATAAAAATCTATTTTACTTCAAGAAATAATATCCCTATCGGTATCGTTTCTGGAATAAAACCCAATGCTTGCAAAGGTTAAAAGTGTTGCTGTTTACGGTATTGAGGCATATTTACTTGATGTTGAAGTTTACATTGCTACAGGCATGATGCCATCAACCGTAATCGTTGGCTTACCCGATGCAGCAGTCAAGGAAAGCCGTGACAGGGTAAAGGCGGCAATAAACACCTGCGGTTACAAATTTCCACATAAAAATATAACCATAAATCTGGCGCCTGCCGACCGTAAGAAAGAAGGACCTGTATTTGAATTACCAATAGCAATTGGCATATTGATAGCAACTGGACAGATTGAAGTCCCTGACATCCAGAACTATGCCATAGTGGGTGAATTATCTCTGGATGGCATGCTACGCCCAATCAAGGGCTGTTTACCCATGGCATTTAAGTGTAAAGAATTGGGTATTAAAAAATTCATTGTTCCTACTGAAAATGCTTACGAATCCTCTATTGTTGACGGAATAGAGACAATCCCAGTCGAGACACTTACCAATACGGTCGGTATTCTAACAGGGGTAATCCCTGCAAAACCGCATAAAATAGAAGCAAACGAAGCATTTAAAGAATCCTCTGATTATGAAATAGATTTTGCAGACGTAAAAGGGCAGGAACATGTAAAAAGGGCGTTGACGGTCGCTGTTGCCGGATATCACAACATAATAATGATAGGCCCTCCCGGTTCAGGCAAAACCATGCTTGCACAGCGGATTCCAACAATCATGCCGCTTCTTAACCTGGATGAGGCATTAACAACAACTACGATTTACAGTGTAATGGGGCTTATCAATCAAAAACAATCATTAGTTGCAACAAGGCCGTTCCGTTCTCCGCATCATACAATCAGCACTGCAGGTTTGGTTGGCGGCGGCTCAGTTCCAAGACCAGGTGAAATCAGCCTTTCACATAATGGAGTGCTCTTTTTAGACGAACTTCCAGAATTTGATCGAAAGACCCTGGAAGTGCTCCGGCAGCCATTGGAAACAGGTAGCGTAACAATCTCAAGGGCTGCGACATCAGTTACTTACCCTGCTAATTTTATGCTTGTATGCGCTATGAATCCATGCCCATGCGGCTTTTATACAGATAAGCAGAGAGAGTGTCACTGCACGCCTCATCAAATCCAAAATTATATGTCAAAGGTTTCAGGACCTTTGCTCGACAGAATAGATATACATATAGAAGTTCCCGCTGTAAGATATAGTGAACTTACCAAAAACAGAGAGGTACAACCATCTGAAGATATAAGAAAAAAAGTAGCAATGGCTCGTACAATACAAAAAGAACGTTTCAATGACCATCAAATAAAAGTAAACGCCCACATGTCGTCAAAACAGGTAAAAAAACATTGCGTATTAGACGCCCACGCAGAAACATTACTGCATCAGGCAATGATAGAACTTGGAATTTCTGCCCGTGGATACAACAAGATTCTCAAGGTAGCCCGCACCATCGCTGATTTGGATGAGAGTGAAACCATAAAAATTGAACACATCTCAGAAGCGATACAATACAGAAGCCTGGACAGGAGTTTATGGAAATAATAGAAGTAACATATAATTTGAACTATACGTTGTTTATTTATCACGCCCTTAACTTCTTTACAAATTGCAAGAGTTTAATAAGCCTGCATTTCTAAAAATCTCTTCATCAAATTACAAGATTTGTGATAAAATATGATAAATATTTTACAAAAATGTTAAAATCTTAAACATACGAGTTTGTCGGTGCAAATCATGGAAAAATATATTATTGCCCGCGGTATACGGGTGAATAATTTAAAGAATATTGACGTAAAAATACCTCATAAAAAATTAGTAGTGATTACTGGAGTCAGCGGGTCGGGCAAGTCCAGCCTTGCATTTGATACCCTCTATGCAGAGGGGCAGCGACGTTACATAGAATCCTTTTCCGCTTATGCACGTCAATTTTTAGAAAAAATGGATAAGCCCGACGTAGACCACATAGAAGGCATCCTGCCCGCAATAGCCATTCAGCAGAAAAACCCTGTAAAGAACAGGCGTTCAACTGTCGGAACTGCTACCGAAATAAATGACTACCTTAGACTGTTATTCGCACGGATTGGCAAAACCTATTGCAGTTTCTGTAAACGACACGTGCAAATAGACACAATCTCAAATATAACCGAAACCACCCTTTCGCTGCCTGAAGATACAAGATTTATGGTCATATGCCCGCTTACTATAAGCCAGAAGATCTCGAATCACGCACAGATTAATCTTCTCAAAGAGCGAGGATTAGTCAGAATTCTGGTTGATAAGACTATTATTGATATCACCACAGAAACAAAGGACATAAATATTCACAATGCAAGGGCAGTTTATGGAATCGTTGACAGGCTGTTTGTAACAGATGTTATTAAAGAACGTCTGGTAGACTCCCTTGAAACAGCGTATCGTCTTGGCGCCGGGCACTTAAGTATTATTTGTGATATAACAAATAACCCTCCCGATTCCAGCAGAAACAAAGGAATCCCAACTGAAATTCATGGTTCGCAATGGATTGAATTAAAATACAATAAGCAGTTTTACTGCAGTTATTGCAACATTGAATATTCAGAACCCATCCCTGCGCTATTTTCATTCAACAACCCTGTTGGTGCATGTTCCAGATGTCAGGGGTTTGGACATACAATTGACATTGATTTAGATGCTATCATTCCAGATAGAAGAAAAACACTAAATCAGGGCGCCATAGTACCATGGAATACACCTACCTATTCAGAACTGCTTGAGTCTCTCAAAAGTGCATCATCAAAATACGACATTCCCATGAATGTTCCATTCTCAAAATTGGCAGAAGACAAGGTAAAATTAATTATGAAGGGCACGGAAGACTTTTGTGGTATTTATGATTTCTTCAAATGGTTGGAAAAACGTAAATATAAAATGCATGTTCGCGTGTTTTTGAGTAAATATCGAGGTTACACATTATGCACAGACTGCAATGGAAGCAGACTCAAAAAACAGGCACTAAATGTCTTTATCAATAACAAAAATATAGCAAATATCTGTTCTATGACTATTGAAAAAGCCTTGCAGTTTTTTGAGGAACTTCAAATTTCTGATTATGAAAAAAATACTGTTCATTTAATTTTACTGGAAATCAAAAGGCGATTAGACTACATGATCAAAATAGGCCTTGGGTACATTACCCTCGACCGTATGACCCGTACACTTTCTGGAGGAGAAGCTCAAAGGGTAAATCTCGCAACGTCGCTCGGTTCTTCACTGGTAAATACCTTGTACATCCTTGATGAACCCAGTATCGGACTCCATCCAAGGGATACGGACAGATTGATACAAATACTAAAACGATTGCGTGACTTAGGGAATACGGTTGTTGTCGTAGAACACGATAAAGAGGTTATTAAAAAGGCTGATGAGATTATTGATATGGGACCCGGCGCTGGAGAGAACGGCGGCACGATTGTCTACCAGGGGTCATTCAGGAACTTACCTGCCCATAATGGCTCGCTTACAGGACAGTACATAAAAGGCCACAAAGCAATTAAAATACCTGCCAGACGCAAGTTTTCTGGTAAAAAAATAATTCTAAGGGGCGTCTCTCAAAATAATCTGAAAGATATAGATGTAACATTCCCTCTTGATATGCTTGTCTGCATAACAGGGGTATCAGGGTCAGGAAAAAGCACCCTCATACAGGATACCCTTTACGGTACAATTAAGAAGAAATTGGGGGGATACCCGGGATTCGTTGGAAAACACACGGTTATTGAGGGAATACACCAGATTAATGACGTCATTCTCGTGGACCAATCCCCGATAGGGCGAACCCCACGTTCCAATCCTATTACATATGTAAAAGTATTTGATGAAATACGGAAATTTCTTTCATCAACGCGCGATGCGAAGATGCGTGGTCTGAACAGCAGTTCATTCTCATTTAATATAGCCGGCGGCAGATGTGAACAGTGCGAGGGCGCTGGCTACATCAGGGTTGACATGCAATTCCTTGCAGATGTCTTCATTACCTGTGAAAAATGCAATGGAAAACGATTCAATAAAAAAGTACTGGATGTAAAGTACAAAGGTAAAAATATCCATGAGATATTAGAAATGACCGTAGATGATGCCTTCACCTTTTTCAATAATTCGTCAAGGATTACCAGAGGATTGAAATTTCTAAGGGATACAGGGTTAGGGTATTTAAGATTGGGACAGCCTGCCACTACACTATCAGGCGGCGAGGCACAACGGCTCAAGATTGCTACTTACATGGCTCAGGAAAGCACCGACAAGATGCTTTTTATTTTTGATGAACCCACCGTCGGGTTACACATGGACGATATTCAAAAATTACTCAACTGCTTTCAGGGATTAATTGAGGCTGGACACTCCCTGATTGTAGTTGAACACAATCTGGACATTATCAAGTCTGCCGATTATATTATTGACCTTGGACCTGAAGGCGGTGATGGGGGGGGTTACGTTGTTGGATGCGGCACCCCGGAAGAAATCGCAAGATTAAAAGAAAGTTACACAGGCAGACACCTGAAAACCTACCTTTAATAAAAAATATAAGGGTCTTGACTAGAACATGGCACAGCAATATGCTTTAAAAACAGTCAGGACAATGAAAAAAAGCATGCAAAGCGTTCAATAATTTCTGAGTCAAAAATAAGGCAATTATTAAAGCATTTTGCCCTTGATTTAGACGCACAACAAATCGCTGTTTTATGCAATTTAAATCGTAACACTGTTAATAGATACCTCCGTATGATAAGAACAAGCATAGCTGAATTTTGTGAACAAGACTCTCCATTCAGAGGAGAGATAGAAGTTGATGAATCCTATTTTGGTGCACGCAGACAAAAAGACAAAAGAGGCAGAGGCGCTTATGGTAAAACACCTGTTTTTGGTATTCTGCAAAGAGGCGGCAAAGTCTATACAGAGATTGTGCCAAACTGCGCTAAAGCCACGCTGCAGGCCATTATTCGTGGCAAAGTATCTCCTGAAAGTATTATTTATTCTGACCAATGGAGAGGCTATAGCGGACTGGTAGATATCGGCTATGAGAAGCACTACAGGGTGTTAAGCACGGTGACGATGAGTTTGCTAATGATAAGAGTCATATAAACGGCATAGAGTCCTTCTGGTCTTATTCTAAAAGACGACTTCAGAAGTTTCATGGTTTGCCTCAAAATACTTTTTATCTGCACCTTAAAGAATGTGAACTTAGATTTAATCATCGTAATGAAAATATTTATGCTATACTGTTAAAACTGATTAGACAATACCCCCTGTTCTAGTCAAGACCCTTTAGAATTACTAGTCTTTATATCATTGTGAAAAAACAATAATTACGAAAGGCTGTGATGAAATTTAACAAAAAAAACATCTTGTTTATTGTAAGCATTGCTATCAGTGTTTTCTGCTCATGGCTATTTGCCAGGAAAATTGAGTGGTCGTTACTTAAAAACGCCATGAAAGACGCCAATTACTGGTTTGTTATACCATCAGTTATCCTTGCCCTTTCTATATATGCCATAAGGGCGCTTCGCTGGCAGGGATTCCTGTCACATATAAAAAAGATTCCTGTATTAAATCTTATATCCATCACATCCATTGGTTTTATGGCAAACCACGTCCTTCCTGCACGCGTTGGAGAGGTGCTCAGACCATTTATCCTGTACAAAAAAGAAAATGTCAAATTCTCAACTTCCATTGCTACAGTAATAGTTGAACGAATCTTTGATATGCTGGGATTGATTATATTTACAGTCGTGGTTATTGCTCTATTACCGCACCCAACTGCATATCATCACGACCTTTCTGTTCAGGTCTCTGCAGGTGAGGTTACGACGTTCAAGGAATCAATTATCCCTTCATTGAAAAAGTGGACGGAGGTATTTGGCGGCGTAGGTGTATTTACCATAGTTTCCATGTTCCTGATTATTATAAAACCCGTTTTCTTCAAAAAGGTACTTTCCAGCATTTGTTTCTTCTTGCCTCACAAATTAAAAGATAAGATTTTAGGGTTTTACGAATCGTTTGTTCACGGTTTGGGCATACTGGAAAATAAAATGCAGACTGTTTACATGCTGACGCTTTCTATCATAATATGGATTATTGGAGGCGCGGTAATATATCTGCTTGGATTTTCATTTCATCTACAACTCCCTTTTGTAGGCGCATGTCTGGTTGCTATCTGCCTTGCGCTAGCCGTGGCAATGCCACAGGCACCTGGATATATTGGCGTCTTCCATATCGCAGTTTTAAAGTCATTAGACATATTTGGTGTACAAACCACAGCAGCACAAAGTTATGCAATTGTTCTGTGGGCAATCAGTATTATACCTTCAACAATCATGGGTTTTATATTTCTATGGCATGAGGGAATCGCCTTCCGTGAAGTAGTAAAGCTGGAGAAAGAGATTGCCGAAGGAACGCTGGAAGAAATGGAAAGAATAACAAAAGACACGCCGTGTAAATGAATAAATACTTAAAAATATTACATCCTGTTCCCCCTGATGGAATCTTCAACAAACCTTATAAACCTCATACATTTACTAGCATATATAATATCTCCATTATGCTAATATACGCAGGGTAAAGACTTCATTTATAATAACAGGTTAAAACTCCATAGTATTCAATCACAACGTTTCATAGTGGACTCGTTTTTATCCCGTCTTTCACAACTCCAGATTACAAAATTATAAAAAAATAAATTTACTTGAAAGACTTAAAAATACAAGTAGAATGTAAAAAAATAGTATTTTGCAATAATCCGAGTTAGCTTATAACTCACAACCACGAATAATATTCTAATGGATAAAAGGTGGATATTCCATCCTCCGAACAAGACTTTACAGGCTGAGATTGCTAATAAACTTAAAATATCGCATCTGCTTGCCCAAGTTCTCATTAATCGTGGGATAACGGATATTCCAACTGCCAGAAACTTCCTTCAACCTCAAATCTCATCATTAGGAGACCCCTCGCTTTTGCCGGGTATTGAAAAGGCATCTGTCAGAATAAACGATGCTATACTAAAAAAGGAAAAAATAGTTATTTACGGCGATTATGACGTTGATGGGTTATCAGCCACAGCACTTATGTACAGATGCCTGAGGTTGCTGGGTGCGCATGTAGATTATTACATACCTGAGAGATTGGAGGAGGGTTACGGTTTAAATTCAGACGCCATAAAGAAACTTAAAGAAGGCGGGGCGGATGTTATATTAACAGTGGATTGCGGCATAAATGCCTGTCGAGAGGCTCATATTGCGCGGGAGTGCGACATTGACCTGATTATTACAGACCATCATCAACCTGGATGCGAAATACCCGACGCATTTGCAATAGTAAATCCAAAGTTAAGTTCGTCACAATATATCTTTAGCGGCCTCTCAGGAGTGGGTATTGCATTTAAACTTGCATGGGCAATTGGACAGCAATCTTCTCCTCAGAAGAAGGTGTCATTGGAATTTAAAGATTTCTTATTAAATGCTGTTGGGCTTGTAGCGCTTGGAACTATTGCCGATGTTGTACCACTTTTAAGTGAAAATCGTATTCTAACAAAATACGGACTCAGCGCCTTACAGCACTCTGAAATTCCTGGCATTCGTGCTCTTCTTGATGTGGCAGGACTTTCCAACACTACGCTAGAGACCTTTCATATAGGGTATCGTCTGGGACCAAGGATTAATGCACCAGGCAGGGTGAGCAATGCCAGGATTGTAGTAGAAATGCTGACTACAGCATGCAGAGAAAGGGCAATGGAAATTGCAGGTTTTCTTGAACAGGAAAATAAAAGGCGACAAGATATTCAAATAGAAATCATGGAATCAGCCATGGAAAAAATTGAAAAAGAGGTAAATATGAATGAGACCCACTCTATCGTCCTGGCTGATAAGAAGTGGCACCCTGGAGTTATTGGAATTATTGCATCAAAAATTGTGGAAGAATTTAACCGCCCCGCTGTGATGATTGCCATAGCGGATGATCTGGGACACGGATCAGCACGCTCCATTCCAGCGTTTCACATACTGGATGTGTTAGAATGCTGTAAAGAGAAATTACTTTCAGTAGGCGGTCATGCACAAGCTGCCGGGTTAAAAATACTTCCTGAAAATATCAATGAATTTCGCGATATGTTTAATAGCGCTACGTCTCAAAAACTGAATAGGACAGATTTACTACCTGTCCTGAATATTGATGCAGAAGTAACACTGTCCATGCTGTCAAAGGCATTAGTATCAGAATTGGCGCGTCTTTCACCATATGGCGAGGGCAACCCCGTTCCTTTATTTGCCGCTACAAATTTAAGAGTTGTAGGCCAGCCCCGTCGTATTGGCTCAACCGGAAAACACCTTAGTTTTTATGTTAAACAGGGCGATACTTCCATCAGGACTGTAGCCTTTGGGATGGGTGATTTGGTTGATAAACTTAAACAAAACGGGAATATATGTTCAATCGTCTTTGCTTTAAAAATAAATAATTGGATGGATAGTGAAAATCTGGAACTGGAGGTCAAAGATATAAAATTTAATAATAAATATTAATTAAATATTAAAACTATAAGAACAAAAAAGATAAAATTTCTGCTATAAATTGGTTTTCTATTTGATTAATTTTTTTATTATATCTCCCAGCCTGTAATAAAAGCCTGCCGTGTGTAAACTAACTGGTAGTTTAAGTACTTTATAATCGTAATGGTGTATAAACTCATGAATCAGCGTATCAATGAACGTTTTTGGCGCGATTACTGCCTCTCGTATTGCAGTTTTATTGCTTATAGTAATCTTTCCGTCCTTGTAAGTCCCATAAGTTTTTCTCATTAATTTACCATTCTTTAAGGAGTGTTTTTGAGGTTTATCATATACAAAGAGCTGGGCGGAAGAAATCGACAGAGAACGGGACATTTCATCTAAAAGGCATTGTCCAAGAACCTGTCTTTCTGATGCACTTACTGAAGTTAGAAGCTTTTTTGTATAAGCTAAAGAATCTTCCATTGATTGGAATAAGGTGTACTTTATACTATTAGATTTTTTATAAGCGGCCCTATTAACATTATTACCGAAAAACATTTATATTTATTAATCAATTAATAAAGACACAACCTTTAATACAAACAAACCTATTAAAAACCATTTTTTGTTTGACAATCAATATTTTTGAGATATTTTAAACTTTTTAATACTCTTGTAAAGAATTATTTGTTATTATGCGTATATAAATGGATAATAATATATGAGCCCGCTCTCTAAAAATTTCATACGAGCAAGCTTGATTTACTTTTTTATTGCGGCTGTAATTGGTGTTGTTATGGTCGCAATGAAAAGCTATCCAGCTCAGCTTTTATTTACCCATGTGCATCTAAACCTTTTGGGTTGGATGTCTATGATGATTTATGGTGTAGGCTATCATATCTTACCAAGATTCTCAGGAACACCACTTGCATATCCCAAGATTGGTACCCTTCAATTCTACTTGGCAAATATAGGGCTTGTCGGGATGGTGTGTTTTCGTCCAATACATCCACTAGTAGAAATATTCGGCAGCCTGCAAGTAATATCCACAGGTCTGTTTGTATTTAATATATGGATGAGTTTGATACCACCAAAGCCTGAACCCGAATAATAATATACATCTATTTTTAGTCATTTATATTATAGTTAGCGGTTAAATCGCTTAAATTAAGGAGAATTTTTGGAATGTATACAATAGGAATCGATATTGGTTCCATGTCTACCAATGGAGTTTTAATAAACGAGAAGAAGGAAATACTTTCCTCGATAATTATTCTTACAGGCGCAAGCAGTAAAAAGGCAGCGGATAAGACTTTTAAACAGATCCTTACAGAACATAAACTATCTGAAAAAGATATTGATTACATTGTTGCTACAGGATACGGACGCATAAAGGTACCATTTGCAAGCGAAGTTGTAACAGAAATTACCTGCCATGCCAAGGGGGGAAATTATTATTTTCCCAATGCCAGAACCATCATTGATATTGGGGGACAGGACAGTAAGGTTATTAAAGTTGACGACAATGGAAATGTGCTCGATTTCGTTATGAATGACAAATGTGCCGCTGGAACGGGCAGGTTCCTTGAAGTGATGGCAAGGACTTTAGAGATAGACCTTGAAGATATGGGACAAATCTCGCTGAATGGAAAAGATAATGTATCCATTAGCAGTCTGTGCACCGTCTTCGCTGAATCGGAGGTAGTATCGCTCGTTGGCGCAGACCATAAAACGGCGGACATCTGCAGGTCGCTTCATATATCAATTGCCAAACGTATTACAGCGCAGGTAAAAAGAATCGGACTTGAAGAGAAAGTAGCCATGACGGGCGGCGTTGCAAAGAATATCGGTGTTGTTACCGAGCTTGTGAAAAATCTGGGCTGCAAGATTAAAATCTCTGATGAACCCCAAATCAACGGGGCGCTTGGCGCTGCATTAATCGCTATGGAAAAGGCGAAATCAAAAGCCCGAACCTCTGTATACATCTCAGAAAACACAAACAACGAACCCTCTATTACAGAGTTTTCAGAAGAAGAACATAAGATGCCAAAGATTGGCTATTTTTGTTCTTATACACCTGTGGAATTAATTCGCGCTGCGGGATTTCACCCTGTTAGAATTAAAGGCACAGAAAAGGAGTCGTGTTCTGCAAACGAAGTGATGTGCGGAAATATATGCCCATACATTAAGGCAGTGGTTGATCAAAAAATTAACGGCAACTTGGAAGACTTTAAAGGAATGGTATTTGTCAACTCATGCGACGGGATGCGCAGACTTTACGATGCATGGACAAAAATAGACGAGGGGAAAAAGACATTTAACTACATACTTGATATTCCAAAGAATACGGATGATGCTGCAGTGTTTTATTATGCAAGTCTATTAAAAAGGTTTAAAGAAAAACTTGAAAGCTATTTCTCGCTCAAAATCCATAACGATGAAATAAACAATAGCATCGCACTATACAATGCCGTCAGGGAAAAGGTCAAGCTATTCTTACAGGTGTACTGGAGCGGATACATTGGGAATTCAGGGTATGAGATATTCTCCCTTTTAAAGAAAGGCATTAACGCAGTTCCAGAAAAATTCAATACATATCTAACAAACTTGATGAAGCAACGTGAAAATATACAGGATACAAGAGTTATACCACGGCTTTTTGTCTGGGGTAGCATTATGGAGAACGAGAAAATAATAAAGGTGATTGAAGATGCAGGTGCTAAAGTAGTCGCAGAAGATTTGTGTAACGGCAGCAGGCACTTTGACGCACAGATTGGCATAAACGAGGACCCTATCCTGTCAATAGCTCGGAGATATATAAAGCGCGCGCCATGCTCCCGCATGGTAGATATATTTGAAAGAATTAATAAAATACTTGCCGTCATGCAGGAAAAATCCATTAACGCTGCAATTTACCATACATTGAAATTCTGCGACCATAACCTCCTCGATTATCCTGTTATCAAAAAAACATTCCAGGAGAAAAAAATACCGCTGCTCCATCTCAACTGTGATTACACAGTAAACAGTGAAGGGCAAATAAAGACCAGGGTTGAGGCATTTCTGGAACAATTAACAAGTACCTCCAAGAAAAATAAGTGAAATATGATATTAATTAATAAACTTAAGGAATGGATGCGTCCTTTCTTAAAACGTAGTTTCCCGCGCCTGATCAAAAATATCTTGTTGTTTTCAAAAATATACCAAATCTTTTCCCGCGGGAGCCAGGACAAGGAATGGGACTCTTTTCACGTTCAAACGCGCGTCGGTACGAAGCACCTTTATAACGTATATGCGCATCCTGATCGTACCATCTGGACAACCATGTTCGTCCCTTCGGAAATTCTTTTTGCAATGGGTTTAAACCCCTTTTGTCTTGAAATCGGCGCAGCGCTCTTTGCAGGTTTCGGACAGAGCGCCCGGGGCTTAATTGAAGCTGAATCTTATGGCGTTCCCACGGACATCTGTTCGTTCCACAGATCTGCAATTGGGCATGCCTTCAGAAATATGTTTCCCAAAAACAAACTCCAAGTCGCCACCACCACCCTATGCGATAATAATACAAAGACAATAAAGATATGCGAATCAATAACAGGAAAAGAAACTATTGTGCTGGACGTCCCTTATGAGGCAGACGATTATTCTATAACGTATCTTGCAAAGCAACTGGAAGATTTTGCAAAACGACTGGAACAAATAACCGGCAGGAAAATGAAACAGGATGCGCTTGAACAGGCAATTGAATATTCAAACCAGACGCACGAAAAGATACTTGAGATCAATGAATTAAGGAAGGATTTATACTCCCCACTGCCTGGTAGCAGGGCACTGGGTTTCATGTTTCCTGCATTTTTACTAATAGGTTCTAAACTATCTCTGAAATTCTTTTCCAGCCTCTCCTCCGAATTACGCACAAAGATTATAGAAAATAAGAAAAATAACAAGATACCACCAGACGACCAGATCAGGATTCTATGGCTGGAACTAAAACCATATTTTAAGGTTGATTTCCTGACAAAACTTGAAAAGGAACAGGGAGTAAAGATTGTTTTTGAAGAGACAAATTACATGTACTGGGATAAACTCAATCCCAAAAACCCTTACGAAAGCCTTTCGAAGAAACTCATTATCAATCATTACAATGGACCCCTTGAAAGGCGCGTTGAGGTGACCAAAAAGCTTGCAAAGGAATACAACGTTGATGGAGTGGTTGTATTCTCAACATGGGGTTGCCGCAGAAATAACGCCGCCGTTCCTACACTAAAAAGGGAGTTAAATAAAGCAGGCTTCCCATTCTTGAGTCTCGACGGCGACTGCATAGACGACCACAATTACATGCCAGGCCAGTTCTCCACAAGAATTGAAGGTTTCCTAGAGATGATACGAGGAAGAAAAGCCACAGAATTACACCGCGAAACCTGTGCGGTTGGTATAAGTTAGAATATAATTGTCATTTAATACTTTTATTCAGACCCATCTCTGATAAAACCCTCAAAAATTTTCATTACGCTTCATCTGAATTGAATCAAGTTCATGGCTAAAGGCTCACACATTCTCAGAATGACAGTTTCCGCATTAGAATCACTTGCATCAGTTGTAAACCAGTTTGACAATCATCTGGATTTATAAAAACCCATTCGAAACATCAAATCCAGAATTCTATAGGCCACCTCGCACAACATCACCTTTACAAAAAGAAGAGTATAATGTTTTAAAAAATCAATAAATTTATGCAAAAAGTTGTTGCAATACAAAACAAAAAACAGTAACAGAAAGATTTTAATAACTTGTATAAACATGCAAAAAAGAGATTTTTTATACAATTGTTACATAAAAACACCTCTAAAATCCCCAAATACTTCTTTTTTATTTGACAAATTAAGACTTAAGAAATATAATTCTTAACTAATGATGCAAATATTCTAGTTTAGCAAACTTATGAACTAAAATTAATTACCTCCTCGAAGGCTACTATCACGCGATGAAAGTTGTCTCTCTTGATTTAAAGCGCCAATACGAAAGTATTCGGGCTGAAATAGATAAAGCTGTTTTAGATGTAGTTGCAAGCCAGTTTTTTATTCTAGGTCCTTTTGTAGAATCTTTCGAACAAGACATAACAAAGTTCTGCTTAGTTAAACACGCTATAGGCGTGTCTTCAGGCACCGATGCAATACTCCTAGCCTTAATGGCATGCGGTATAAAAGATGGCGATGAGGTTATAACAACGCCCTTTACCTTCTTTGCAACGGCGGGTTCTATTGCGCGCCTTGGCGCTGTTCCCGTATTTGTGGATATAGACCCGTCAACTTACAATATTGACGTAAACAAAATATCTAGTGCAGTAAACAAGAAGACAAAGGCAATACTACCCGTTCATCTATACGGTCAATGCGCCGATATGGATGTAATCCTTGAGATTGCAAATGCCAATGGATTAAAGGTCATTGAAGATGCCGCACAGGCGATAGGTTCTACATATAAAGGTAAAAATGCTGGTACTATCGGAAATATAGGTTGCTTTTCATTTTATCCATCAAAGAATCTTGGTGGTTATGGCGATGGAGGACTTATAACTACTAATGATGATAAACTGGCAGAATTTATCAAACTTTTAAGGGTGCATGGGGCAAAACCAAAGTACTATCATTCATATGTTGGTATAAATGCGCGCCTGGATGCCATCCAAGCGGCCATCTTATCCGTTAAACTAAAATATCTTAGCGAATGGTCTGAAAGCCGAAGGATGATTGCAGCATATTACAATGAATATTTAAAAAATTTACCCGTTAAGCTGCCTGATACGGCATCTTATAATACCCACATATTTCATCAATATACCATAGCAACGCCGCACAGAGATAAACTGATGGAATACCTGAAACAGCAGGGGATAGAAACCGTAATTTACTATCCGCTTCCGCTTCATCTGCAAAAATGTTTTGAGTACTTGGGGTATAAAAAAGGCGCTTTGCCTGAATCGGAAAGGGCGGCACAGGAAACGTTAGCCCTGCCTATTTTCCCTGAAATTACACGCAAAGAACAGGACTACGTAATTGAATATATAAAGAAATTCTTTTCGAGTCTGTAAATTTGAATTATTCCTGTATAAAAAGCGCATACATTCTTTTATTGCTTTTCCTGTCATTTGTATCAAGCGTATACTGTCACGCCGAAGGACTATTGTCTGTAAAGAATATTGAACAGAGGCCTTTTTCAATATCGGCAAGTCACATAAACACTTGGGAAAAAGACGGCATTCGTGTATTTGTTGCAAGCAAAGATATAAAAATCTTACAGGGATCTTTCCAGATTACGGCAAACTCAGCAGTCTGCTGGTTTCACGAGGGAGAAGCGACACAATTCAAACAGGCAACAATTGAAGTCTACTGCGAAGGTAATGTAACCATTCTTGAAGATGAAAACTTTGAGAATTTTGCGCAGGTTTATTTGAGATTTGAGACACTGACAGGCATTGTCGTCAATTCAGGAACACAGGTTATCGAAACCCTTGAAGAACCGCATATAACTGACATTGTTTTGCGCGGAGAAGAAATCCGTTCGATGGATAAAGAAGAATATTTATCCACCGAAATATCCAAGAAGATTACGACGGGGGCGCCAAAAAAAGAAGAAGTGGTTGATATAATTGCTGATAACATTGATTCCTGGCAAGAGGGCAATAAACGCGTTGTTGTGGCACTCGGAAACGTAAAAATTAAACAGGGAGAAGTGACACTAGATGCAGACAGCGTTATTCTGTGGTTTGACCAACCGGCATCAGGCAGCCCTGCTTATTCTGAGGGAGCGCTTAGTGAGTTTTACGCTGAAGGTAATGTAACCATGCGACAAAAGGATGATGTACAAATTGCCGATAAAATATTCGAAAACGCAAAGGAAGGAAAAGGCATACTAATCAATAGCCAAATAAAAACGTCAATCCAAGAAGAAAAAAAGGATAAAACTAGCGCTACTTCAGGAACAAAGACTGGCTCTAAAAAAGCAAAAAAACCTATCTCTGAAGAAATGTCTGCTTATATCAGCGGAGAGGAAATACAGCGTATTGGCGAAGGCCGATATGAGATTAAAAATGGCACCATAACTAATTGTGGATACGGACATCCTCACTATCATTTTAAGGGTAAAAGGATACGGTTAATCCAGAGCGAAGGACATAATATTGTGTCCACCACAAATAATTCATTTTACTTAGGCAAATATCCTGTAGCTTATTTCCCGTATTTATCCCTTGATATAAGGAAAAATCGCCCTTTAAAAGATTTGCAATTTGGAAGTTCTTCCCGTTTTGGCTCATTTATCAGAACGGACTGGGACTTGTATGCCGTTACAGGCGGAAACCAGAGTGACTGGAGTGACCTTACCTTAAACCTTGATTATTTACAAGAGAGAGGCATAGGTACTGGTCTGGATTTTGAGTATAAAACAAACGATATGTATGGGTTTGTTGATACATATTATATAAAAGACCAAGGTGCTTTTGATATCAAAAATATCCCCATCGAACACGAAGACCGCGGTACGTTCTTATGGAGGCACAGACAGGAACTGCCACACGACTGGCAACTGGATATGGAATATTCATATTTAAGCGACCCCAGATTTCTCAGGGAATACTTTGAACATGAATTTAAAGAGGAAAAAGACCACGAAACTGTCTTGTACTTACACAGAATCCAAGATAACAAGGCAGAGACATTCCTGATAAACGAACAGTTAAACGGCTTTGACAATACTGTGGATACCTTACGAGAAAGGAGGTATGCAGAGCGTTTACCCGAAGTAACATACAGAGTTATTGGAGAACCCTTTCTGGATAATCGACTTTTATATACTTCGGAATCTGCGGTAACCTATTTCGACAGTTCTTTTGACCAGATTGAACAGACAGTCCAACCCCAATCTCTTTTGAGGGTGGATACTGTAAACCGCGTAGATATACCATTTAATCTGTGGGCCTTTAATATAGATCCCTTTGTAGAAGGCAGAATCACAGGATATTCAGAGAGTATTGATACATCCGGCGCAGTTGATGAGGAAAACGGTCCCGCCACAGGACGATTCATCGGGTCTCTGGGGTTTGACTGGAGTTCAACCCATTGGAGAACATACAGCATTTATAATGATTTGTTTGAGATAAACCGTCTGCGACATGTATTTACCCCCACATTACGGTACGCTTACAGTCCGCTTGTTACACAAAACCCGAATGAATTTTATCAATATGACGCGGTGGACGCCCTGGATTCATCGCAAGTCGTTTCAATTGGTATAAATAATGTGTTGCAAACAAAACGGGGCGAACCCGGTATGGAAAAGACTGTTGATTTTGTAGAATTTAACATAGATTATTATATGTTCCCCACAGACGCGGGTCTTTACAATGAAGGCATAAATGGTATTATAATAAGAAAGGATAATTTTATTAATATTGATTTTCGCTCTCAACTGACAGACATTGTTGCATTTGTTTCAGAAAGAAATGAGTTTAACACCGAAGAACTTCAATTTGATGTCTTAACGTCAGGCGTTGAAATTTCCAATCTTCCCGACTGGCAATATTTTGTTGGTCACCGATATATCAGAGACATCAGCTCAACCGTCATTCTAGCGACTGATTACAAGATTAGCGAGAAGTGGAGTGTTATGTTCGGTGAAAAGTATGATCTGCGTTCTACAGACAGCCAGGAGACTAATGGTGAAATTAAAGATACACAAAGCAGACCCAAAAATCTTAGAACAACCTTTGTATTATCACGTTATTTCCATGACTGGGTCGGCAGTCTTACTTTAGAATTGGATCCTGTAAGAAATGACAATTCTTATAGATTAGATATAACACCCCGGGGATTGCAAAAGACACCTAGGCGTTTTTGGTTCTAACAAACTATATTCGTCTAACTTACCAATAGCCGAAAGGCTTGTATTGATACCTCCTAACCCATTTAAAATTATACAAAAATGAAAAAGGCCGTTTATCCAGGAATGTTCGATCCCGTTACAAACGGGCATCTTGATGTTATTAAACGTGGCAGCATTATCTTTGATAAATTGGTTATTTCTGTTGGATGTAATCCACTAAAGGAAGCACTTTTTTCAGTAGAAGACCGCATGGAAATGATTAAGAACAATGTCAGAGATTTTAAAAACGTGGAGGTAGATTGCTTTAGCGGAATGCTGGTGGACTATCTCAAAAAACAGCATACAAATATCATACTTCGCGGTATACGTACAGTTTCAGATTTTGAGTATGAATTTCAAAGGGCACTGACAAACCGGGTTCTGAATAAAGAGGTTGAAACAGTATTCGTAATGACCAGCGAACAATATTCATTCTTAAATTCAACATTGATTAAAGAAGCCGTCAGCCTTGGAGGCAGCGTAAGCCAATTTGTTCCACCTGATGTTGAAAGACGTTTAAAAGAGAAATTTAAGCATGTTTATGGAAAGAATACTTAATGAATATTAATGTCTTTGTCATCGGTGATATAGTAGGAAAACCCGGCCGTTTAATACTAAAGGACAAGCTAAAGCCGTATATTGATAGCGAAAATATACACTTTTGTATTGCAAACGCTGAAAATGCAGCTGCGGGTGCCGGTATTACTGAAGAAATAGCAGAAGAACTACTCTCCTATGGAATTGATGTCATTACTACAGGCGATCACGTCTGGGATAAAAAGGAAATATTTCGTACACTGGAAACCAATAAAAGCGTTCTAAGACCAAACAATTACTCACCTTTAGCAATTGGCAAAGGTTACGTAGTAAAACGGTCCAAGACCGATGCTCCCATTGGTGTAATAAACCTGCTGGGTCGTGTATTCATGAAACCAATAGACTGTCCCTTCAGATCGGTTGATGATGCCTTGAAGAACATTTCAAAAGAAACAAATATCATATTTGTGGATATTCACGCTGAAGCTACCTCAGAAAAAATTGCAATAGGATGGTATCTTGATGGTAAAGTAAGCGCAGTAGTCGGCACTCATACTCACATACCAACCGCTGATGAAAAAATATTGCCCAAAGGCACGGCCTATATAACCGATCTGGGTATGACAGGTCCACATGAATCCATACTTGGAAGAAAGATTGATTGTGTATTAAAGGCAATTGTAACTCAAATGCCCACCAAGTTTGAAGTGGCGGAAAATGATGTACGGATAAACGGCGCAAAAATAGTCGTTGATAGCCAGAGTGGTAAGGCAAATAGTATACAAAGGGTCGAAATTAAAGAACACGATTAAAATGAATTCCACAAAGGCATCACCATTATTTTTAGATATTACAAAAAGCCAGAATAAGATATTAACTATTTCTGAACTTACCAGAAGAATTCGCGGTTCGCTTGAGATGGAGTTCTTTAGTATATGGGTTGTTGGAGAAATATCCAACCTAAAGAGACCGACATCCGGCCATGTATATCTGACACTTAAAGACTCTGATGCGCAATTACAAGCTGTAATATTTAAATTAGTCGCTAACAATATAAAATTTGAACCAAAGGATGGAATACAAATAATCGCCTTTGGGTCTATTACTGTATATGAAACACGCGGACAGTATCAATTAATCATTGAACACATCGAACCAAAGGGCATTGGAGCATTACAATTAGCCTTCTTACAGCTAAAGGAGAAATTAGAAAAGGAGGGCTTATTTGACCTTGTACATAAGAAACCTCTACCACTGCTTCCCAGAAAGATTGCTATTGTAACATCCATAACAGGCGCCGCAATCATGGATATTTTAAATGTAATCAACAGAAGATTTGCAAGGGTAGAAATGCTTGTTTACCCTGTAAAAGTTCAGGGAGAAGGCGCTGCCCTTGAAATCGCTCAGGCAATTAAAGATTTAAATAGCCTCCCTGATATTGATGTAATGATTATTGGCAGGGGTGGCGGAAGCCTAGAGGATTTGTGGGCTTTTAACGAGGAAGTAGTTGCGCGTAGTATCTATGCATCAAAAATCCCGATTATCTCAGCAGTAGGACACGAAATTGATGTAACTATTTCCGATCTGGTTGCGGATAAAAGGGCTCTTACTCCCACAGAAGCAGGTGAATTGGTAGTCCCCCGTTATGAGCAGTTAAAAGATTCAATAGAAAAAATTAAATCTAGACTTATACAAGCGTTATATAATAAAATATTACTAATAAAGAGCCATTTGCAAGGAATCAGGAACAGCTTCCCGTTTAAAAAACCATTTGACAAAAATCTAAGGCTACAGCAAAGAATTGATGAAATCGTTCAGAGACTATTTTATGCTGGTAAACATATTGCAGAACTTGAATGGGAACGATTAAATGGACTAACAAACAGATTAGAGAATATAAGCCCGTTAAAGGTTCTAAATAGAGGGTATTCCATTACTACAAATGTTGATGATGATAAACCCATTAAATCAGTTGGAGATTTAATTACTGGAAAAATGTTAAAGACACGGCTTTCTAAAGGCGCTATCATATCCTCAGTGGTTAAGACTTTAGAATAAAAGTGTATTCCTTAATTTGCAACAAATAAGGAGGTCGTTATTAACAAAATTCACTGTAACTGCCAAAAATAAAACAGGCAACACTGTGTTACATTTAAGGCTAAAAAGGTTATTTGAATATAAACTTACAGGTAGAAGTTGTAAAATAGGACTTGTATAATTTCAAAATTAAAGGAATTCAGTTTTACTATGGCAAAGGTAAAATTTGAAGACACACTAAAAGGATTGGAAGATATAGTAGAGCAGCTCGAAAAGGGAGATTTATCCCTTGACGAAGCGTTGTCTAAATATGAGAATGGCATTAAGTTATATAAACAGTGCGTTTCAATGCTCGAAGATGCGGAGAAAAAAATCCAGATATTAGTTAAAGAGGGAAATGGTGTACTTCGTAAAAAGGATTTTGAAGTCAGAACTGACCAGAATACTAACACAAAAGGAGATACTGTTTAATTTAAAGCTAAGAAATTTCAATCGAAGATTATGAGCAAGCGCAGCGAAAAATCTAATTTAATATCGGATAAACTTTTCAGGTTAAAATCAAAATATGGGCAAATTATTAGATTATATTGAATATCCAGAAGATTTAAGAAAACTAAAGATTACTGATCTGCCAAAATTAGCAGAAGAAGTCCGTGAATTAATAGTGGATGTAATCTCAAAAAATCCAGGACATCTTTCCTCAAATCTTGGTGTTGTTGAGTTAACCATTGCACTGCATTATTGTTTTGATTTCAAGAGGGATAAAATCGTCTGGGATGTAGGGCACCAAGCATACGTCCATAAAATTCTTACGGGTAGAAAAACCAAATTCCCAACATTAAGACAATATAAAGGTCTCAGCGGTTTCCCAGACAAAAATGAGAGCATATATGATCCTTTTACATGCGGTCATAGCGGTAACGCCATTTCTGCCGCACTTGGGTTATCCTGCGCTGATGAAATTCTGGGATACAAAAGGACTATTGTGGCTGTAGTTGGAGACGGCGCTATAGGAGCGGGAATGTCGCTTGAGGCTTTAAATCACGCAGGCGACCTCAAAAAAAATTTGTTGGTAGTACTTAATGACAATGAGATGTCTATATCTAACACCGTAGGCGCCTTTTCAAAATATTTGAATAAGATACGCACCACTCCTTTATACACCGATCTCAAGAAAGAAATTCGCAACGTATTAAACGCTTTACCAGTAGTTGGCAAGCCAATGGAAAAGACACTCGAACATGCTATAGAACTTTTAAGGAGAGGCGCGACGCCGGGCCATATATTTGAAGGCCTTGGATTTAATTATTTTGGTCCGTTAGATGGACACAATTTCCAGTTATTAATTGAGACATTAAATGACATTAAACATCTCGAAGGACCTGTTCTTTTACACGTAATAACAGAAAAAGGACACGGGTTTGAACCTGCATATTTAAATCCAACACAATTCCACAGCGCTGGCAAATTTGAACATTGTGACGGTAAAATTACCCAAGTTAGCAGTGAACCTAAGAAAATATCTTATACAAAGGTTTTTGGCGATACTTTATTAGAACTGGCAAAGGCAGACACAAAGATAGTAGGAATCACTGCCGCTATGCCCGACGGAACCGGAATCATTACCTTTGGCAATAAATTCCCTGACCGTTTTTACGATGTAGGAATTTGTGAGCAACACGCCATTGGTGTAGCAAATGGACTTTCAGTAGGAGGGCTAAAACCTGTAGTTGCAATCTATTCAACATTTTTACAGAGGGCTTATGACCAAGTATTTCACGACATTTGTTTACAGCAAAATGGGGTTGTACTGGCGCTAGATAGGGCTGGAATTGTCGGTAATGACGGTCCTACACATAATGGTGTATTTGACATTGCTTACCTTCGAAATTTACCAGAAATCATCTTGATGGCACCTAAAGATGGCAACGAATTAAGATCTATGCTTAAGATTGCACTGGATTCTGATAAACCCGTAGCTATCCGCTATCCTAAAGAAGATATTCCAGATGAAAAACTTAATACACAGTATAAAACATTCGAAATTGGAAAGGCTGAAGTATTAAGGGAAGGCATGGACGGCGTTCTTCTAGCCTACGGCGCTATGGTTTACAGATGTCTTGATGCAGCAGAAAAATTAACTAAAAAGGGTATTGACGTCACAGTAGTTAACGCAAGATACGCTAAACCGCTTGACAAAGAACTTATTTTTAAACTAGTCAGAAATTATAAATTAATAATAACAGTTGAAGACCACGCATTAATGGGGGGGTTTGGGTCTGCTGTACTTGAACTCGCCTCTGATGAGAGAGAAGATGCAAGTAAAATCGTAAGAATGGGCATTCCCGACCATTTTATTGAACACGGTCCTCGTAATCAGACATTGAAAAACCTTGGCTTGGATGCGGATGGAATCGCTGATAAATTTATAACATCACTTGAATTAATTGACGTGCATGGCTCCTTTACCAGGTCTGAAAAACGACACCTGAGTGTATAAGCAAATGAAAAAAATACTTGTTTTAGGAGACTTATGTAAGAAAAAGATTTATGATTCGATTCACGAACTGAAACCATGGTTCAAAAAATACGTAGAGATTGATATAATAGATTTATCAAAAGTGAAAATAATTGAAAAAACAGGAGCAGAAATAGCTGTGGTCTTTGGCGGTGACGGAGCAATTCTTTGCACATGCAGATTGCTCGGGAAAAATCAAATTCCAATTGTCGGCATACACATGGGAAGATTCGGTTTCCTTGCAGAGCTTGTGGAAAAAAATGTGTGCCCATCATTAGAAAAAATATTTACAGGAAACTTTAGCATTCGAAAGAGAATGCTCTTATTATCTCGTGTTGAGCGAGCTGGCAAGATTATAAATGAATCTGCAGGTATAAACGATGCAGTGATTTCCCGCTCATCCCTGTCAAGATTAGTCCCTATAAAATTAACCATTAATGGTGAAAGTGTGGCAACATACAGGGCGGATGGGCTGATTGTATCAACCCCTTTGGGTTCAACAGCACATTCTCTATCTGCCGGTGGTCCGCTTCTGACGCCTGATTTAAATACATTTATTATAGTACCAATATGTCCGCATACACTTACAAACCGTCCATTAGTTGTCTCAGGAGATGTAAAAATTGAAATGGAGGTTTTATCTCAGTTGGGTAGCACAGGCTTGACTATAGATGGGCAGGTTTTCACTGAATTGGAATCGGGTGATAAAGTAAAAATAGAAAAGGCTACTATCGAGGTACAAATGATTGATACAGGAGCAAGGACATTTTACGGCGTGCTAAGGGAAAAATTGAATTGGGGAGGTCAACCAAACTATGGCAATAATTAAAATAAAAGAAAACTATTGTAAGGGCTGTCTCCTCTGTATACCCGTCTGCCGCAACAAATCGCTGGAACTATCAGATACTATAAACGTTCATGGACTGCATCCGGTAAGATTCAAGGAAGGGGCAGAGTGCGATGGTTGCAAAAAATGTGCAATAATGTGTCCCGATGTTGCTATAGAAATCTTTAATTAAATGACATATTAAAATGAAACTATTATTAACAGGAAATGAGGCTGCAGCAGAAGCGGCAATTCAAGCGGGTTGCAGGTATTATTACGGGTATCCTATTACACCTCAGAACGAACTTATCAATTACATGTCAGTAAGAATGCCTGAGGTTGGCGGCACATTTATACAAGCCGAAAGTGAAATTGCTGCAATTAACATGGTTTACGGAAGCGCAGCAGCAGGTGCCCGTACAATGACTTCATCATCCAGCCCCGGTATAAGCCTGAAACAGGAAGGGATGTCTTACCTTGCAGGAAGCGAACTTCCATGTGTAATTGTAAATATTCAACGTGGAGGACCTGGATTGGGAGATATTTCAGCATCACAGGCAGATTACTTTCAGGCTGTAAAAGGAGGCGGACACGGTGATTACCATACCATTGTACTCGCTCCCAGTTCTGCTCAAGAAATGGCAAATCTTGTATACGATGCCTTTGATCTTGCGGATAAATATAGAAATCCTGTATTAATACTTGGCGATGCACAAATTGGACAATTAATGGAACCCGTAGAATTTAATAAGAAACCCAAGAAAAATTTACCAGTCAAAGATTGGGCATTAACTGGCACTGAAGGCAGGGAAAGACGCATTATTAAATCTTTTTATCCAGTCAAAGGACAATTAGAGGAATTTAACGCACACCTTCAGAGAAAGTACAAATTAATCAAAGAACATGAAGTGTGCTATGAAGCAATAAATATCCACGAAGCGGATATTATTTTGGTTGCCTATGGCACATCTGCAAGAATATGTAAGGAAGTAGTCAAAAAGAGCCAACGTTTTAATTTCAAAGTGGGTATGTTACGTCCGATTACACTTTGGCCGTTTCCTAAAGAGATTATAAGAAAATTATCAGAAAGCGTTAAGTGTATTTTAACCGTTGAAATGAGCGCAGGACAAATGGTGGAAGACGTGAGGTTAGCTGTTGAAGGTAGGTGTCCGGTTCATTTTTATGGAAGAACTGGTGGCGGTGTACCCACCGCTTCAGAAATAATCAGAAAAATAGTAGAAATATTACCAGATAACCGTGAAGTTAATACTCTATTACAATTAGTCGAAGTTAAATAATATGCAGACAATATATGAAAAACCAAAAACACTCATAGACACATCAACGCACTTTTGTCCCGGCTGCGGTCATGGAATAGTTCTTAGATTAATTGCTGAAATCATTGATGCATGGGGTATACGAGGAAAAACAATCGGGCTTGCGCCAGTAGGATGCGCTGTTCTGGCTTATAATTATCTCGATATTGACATGTGTGAGGCAGCCCACGGCCGTCCACCTGCAGTGGCAACTGGTATTAAAAGGGTACACCCGGATAATATTGTCTTTGCATATCAGGGAGACGGAGACCTGGCAGCGATTGGAACAGCTGAAATTATCCATGCTGCAAATAGGGGGGAAAATATTACATTTATCTTCGTTAACAACGCTGTCTATGGTATGACAAACGGTCAAATGGCACCAACAACATTACCTGGACAGAGAACCGCAACTACACCTGCAGGCAGGGATTCTGCAAACTACGGTTATCCAATTAGAATATGTGAACTGCTTGCTGTGCTTGATGGCACAAGTTATATTGAAAGGGTCAGTCTATCATCTCCGGAAAATATCAGGAAAACTAAAAAGGCTCTTGAAAAAGGCTTTACAACCCAGCTAGAGAAAAAAGGGTTTTCTCTAATAGAAATCCTATCTCCATGCCCAATCTATTGGAGAATGGACGCAAACGAGTCAATGAAGTATATTGATGAAGATATGACCAGGATTTTCCCGTTAGGAGTTGTTAAAGATTGGAATAATAAAAACTAAAGTGCTTTTTCTATAATAGAATCACCTGATTGTTTCAACTAGATTTATATTTCAAGTGTGTCTAAAATACTTCATCCTTTGCACGCCACTTAAAATTTCAACACGATAGAACAAATATTAAACGAAAAAAGGGCTTCTACTAATTTATGACAGAAAAAATAATCCTGGCTGGGTTTGGCGGACAGGGAATGATGCTGCTGGGGAAATTACTAGCGCAAGCCGCTATGATTGATGGGAAATATGTAACATACTTCCCGTCTTATGGTACCGAGGTCAGGGGAGGCACTGCTGTGTACCATCTCATTATTTCAACTGAAGAAATCTTTTCTCCGCTGATTGAGGAGGCTGATACTTTAATCGTCATGAACCAGCCTTCTTATCAAAAATACAAAGATACGTTAAAATCAACCGGTTTGCTCATAATGAACTCATCCATGATTAAACCAGATGATTCTCCAATTCCGGAGGCGAATACTTATAAAGTTCCTGCTACAGAGATTGCCAGCAAATTAGGAAATGTGCTTGTTTCTAACATTGTTATTCTCGGCGCATATCTGGCAATCAAAAAATTATTTTCTACTAATCAAATCCTTAATCAATTGACTGTGGTACTCAAGGGTAAAAAGAGCGATTTATTTACTATTAACAAACAGGCGCTTGAAAATGGTATAGAGGCAATAAATCATAGTAAAACCTTTTAATTAAAATAATATTTTAGAACTATACCTCTTACCTAAAGAATACCTTATTTTAATGCATCTTACATCAAATTGGTTTTTATATAATTTACTATATTAATTATTATGGTTTTTGTGGCTTTTTCTGTAAAGGCACATATCCAATATTTGCCACAATCTTCTGCCCTTCATCGCCAAGTATCCAATCTATGTACTTCTTGATAGTCAAGGTGGGTTTGCCAACAATATAAATGTACAAGTAACGTGCAATGGGATATTCTCCATTCCAGATTTGCTCGTAATTCACCGAACGGTCTTCTTTAATAGGCGATACGGCTGGTGTGTTCGCCAATTTTTTGACCTTCACAATCTTCAATTCATGTATCTTCTCAAAATATGCTAACCCCCCAAAACCAATACCCCACTTGTCCCTGGACACGGCCTCAGCCACAGCGCTGGTGCCTGACACGGTCTGACAGTCGGGGGCATAATCCCTATCCAGAAGCACATGCTCCTTGAAGAATACATACGTTCCGCTGTTCGATTCCCTGGAGTAGCGTATGATCTTTTTGTTTGGACCTCCAACCTCCTTCCAGTTCTTATAATAACCTGTGTAAATACCCATGAGCTGCTTCATCGTTAATTCGTTAATTGGGTTCTCTCTATTTACAATTACAGCCAGACCATCCAAAGCTATTTTGTACTCGGCAATTTCAATCCCATTATCCTTTGCCTTCTTTAGCTCTGCATCATTTATTAGCCTGCTGCAGTTTGCCAGGTTGGTAGTTTTGTTTAAGAGTGCGGCAATGCCTGTACCAGAACCGCCTCCCGTTACCTGTATGGTAACATCTTTATTCTTTTTCATGTATTCTTCAGCATGCCTCTGTCCCAATATGACCATCGTATCTGAACCTTTAACGGTAATACTTTCTGCCGCTTTTGCTTGATTGTAAGACGACATACCATATAAGCATGATAATATAATCAGCGACTTTATAAGCCTTTTCATTTGACCTCCTCCAAGAAATATTCTTGTAAGAATTAATATAAATCAGATTTTCAAAAAGAATTCGTGTCACATTAAAATATAATTTGATACTGCACCCTAATCATGCTATCTTCTTTATCCGCCTCGTTATCATCAGTCACGTAGTGGCCGAAATCTGTTTGTATCTTTGATCGATGGGCACGGAAGTAATAGTTTACACCAATTGTATATTCTTTCTGAAAATCTTTTGATACATCATTGTTAGGATCAAGCTGGGAATAACGAGCAGCCATCTCAAGTTTTTTGGGCAGCACAAAGTAACCGAGTTGTGTATAGAATCCGTCAGAGTTTATAGTGTCACCATCTGATTCAGGATCTTCAGTTCTTACAAAATATTCATTATTCCATGCCAAGCCCTTATATTTTACACCAAGGTCAACAACGCCAACAACAGTATTTGTTTTCTCAAGTTTTTCATCTGAATCCTTTCCATTAAAAGCTACGGAAGCACCGATCGTTGCCTTCAGTGTATCGGTATACTTTACGTCTGTTTCATCGTAGTAATCATACTTTCCAAAGGGGTTATACCTTGCATTCAGCACATACAGGAGTTCGTTATCGGTATTGCCTTTGATACTCTTCTCGCCAGCACCCTGAAATACCGCAGCATGGTATTCCATGTATCCGCCAAATGGGTTTCCATAGATATCGACACCATAATCTCGGTCTTGATCAAATTCCTCGCTGGCAATGGACCTATCCTGTAATAGGAGCCTTGAAGATGCTGAGACCCTTTGCCGATTAAAGGGTACCTTAAAATACCCTATTTTGGCGTTTAATTCATGAATTGGATCCCAATATACATAAAAATCCCTCATGCCAAGATTAAAATTATCAAAATCGGCTTCGACATAGTAATGAACAAACTTGCTGTAGATATTACCACCCATATAAACTCTTGCGCGGCGAATGGTAATATCCTGAGTATCGGATTCATTAAAATCAGCATCCTTATCCTTATACGTATATCGGAACTGCATCCTGCCTCCTGTGTTTAATGAAAAATTACCATCAGACGATTTAAAACTTAGTGCGTATTTCTCATCATCAGGAGTGTATTCAGCCGTAACATTAGATAGTCCAAACCCCATTTCCTTTCGTGCCTCAGGGGTTGAAAGATAATCTTCGACGGCTTTTTTGATATATTCTTGCGAAACAACGGCAGTTCCAGTCCCTACAGGCTCAATACCACTTTCTTTTCTTGCTTCAGGCAAGGAAAGATATTCTTCGACAGCCTTTTTAACATTTTTTTCTGAAACAACTGTAGCACCAGTTCCTATATTTTCTAATTTCTCTTTCAACTCCTTTATTTGTTCCTGCTGTCTTGCAACTGAATACTCCATTTGCCTCAATTGCTGCTTCAAGGCTTCAACTTCCTCGCTTGCTGATTTACCTGTTTGTGCAATTTCCTGTGCAAACACACTATTCGTGAACACGCCACACAAGATTGCTAATAATAAACATCTGCACCATCTAACACGCATAACGACAATCCCCTTTCTAAAAAATAAACTCACAAATAACCTATTACGAGACTATAATTCATACCAATCATACAAAAATAATAAACTTTTTATATAAGGAAAAGATTAAGAGAATGTTAATTTTGTGTTAAAGATAATAGAACTTGAATACATTAAATTTTATGGTAAACTTTCCGTATAAAAAGAATTAAATTCAAAAGAATCAGGAGGCAAAGAAATGAAGAAATTTAGTTGTTTGATTATCGTTGCGTTTTGCGCATTCTTGGTTTACGGATGCAATCCAAAACAAACTTATCTATCTGAAAAGGGTGGTATCTGGGCAGTATATGATAGGGAATGCCGGAAATGCCATAAGGTTAATGGAAATGGCGGTTTTATTGGCCGATCATTCTTCAAAATTCCTGATTTTACCAATACTAAATGGCAGGATAATGTCTCTGATTCACGATTAATTATAGCTGTCGCTAATGGTAAGAGAAAGATGCCGGGTTTTAAGGGCAAGCTTCCCAACGAAGAGATTGTTGACCTTGTCAAAGTGTGTGTCAGGAGTTACTATACACCGCCTGAAAAATAACGACAAATATTGATTTTGAAGTGCTTTAAGGTAAAATTGTTTTGTTCATAATTCTTTTATAAGTTTTTTGGAGAGAAACATGCTCAGGGAGATGTGTAAATCCAAGATTCATGCCGCAACGGTAACGGAAACGAATCTTAACTATAATGGAAGTATCACCATTGACAAATCCCTTTTAGAAGCGGTAGACATCCTGCATTATGAACGAGTACAGGTACTCAACATCAACAATGGAACACGCGTAGAAACTTATGTTATTGAAGGAGAACGTAATTCAGGCGTTGTATGTCTTAATGGTGCAGCGGCACGATGGGCACAACCCGGCGACAAGGTAATTATTATCTCTTATTGCATGGTTGAGGATAAAGACGCTAGAAGCTGGGAACCAAAGATTATCCTAGTGGACGGCAATAACAAGCCCACCAAACACCTTTCATCATGAGAAAAATTCTTTTCGAAATACCCCTCCCTTTCCTGAAAAGCATTCCTATTTACTCTTATGGATTTATGTTGATGGTCGCTTTTGTTACGGCTATTATCATTGCGCGATGGAGGGCAAAAAAGGAAGATATTGACCCCAATAAAGTCACAGACCTTGGGATTTACCTAGTCTGTGCGGGTATCTTTGGGGCAAGACTTTTTTTTATTATACAATACTTTGAAGATTACAGGCACAACCTGTTAAGCATCTTCAAGATTTATGAGGGAGGGTTAGTTTATTATGGGGGTCTATTCGCAGGTATTATAACATTATTTATCTTCGTTAAGAAGCACCACTTACCATTTCTAAAGCTATTTGATATCCTAATGCCCTCAGCGGCACTAGGGCTAGGACTCGGACGTATTGGGTGCTTCCTGAATGGGTGCTGTTTTGGAAAGGTAGCACAACATATTCCATGGGCATTACAATTTCCAAGAACACTGGACAAGGCAGGTATGGTTGATGGCAGCCCCGCTTTTCTTCATCAGTATGAACTCGGCTTGGTTCAGCTTTCCGACACGCATTCCGTTCCCATTCATCCTACCCAATTGTATTCGTTTTTATCAGATGTGGCTCTTTTCTTTGTGCTTATCGCATTCTTTAAATTCCGCAGAAGAAACGGCGAAATAGTCTTACTCTTTGGAATAATTTATCCAATTATTAGATTTTGTATGGAATTATTAAGGGATGATACCCCACTCTTTTTCAATCTTTTTACCATTGCCCAGATTATAAGTATCTTCGTTTTCGTAGCATCATCAATCCTTTTTACCATTTCAAGATTTAAACCAGTCAGTTGTAATCAACCAATTGTACGTAAAGAGACTTAAGTACATTACACATTTATTCTGATGCTCAAGCCAAATAAACATGTTAATTAAACACCAGCCATCTTTAATATAATTTATTCACATCATGTACAGATTGGATTTCGTGAAACCTCTTTTATCTGTATGCTGTTATCGAGCATACGCAACTTATTAGCAAGTTTGTAATCCATATGCAATAGGAATACCGCCTGCTGTTCGTCAAAACGGCTGTTTATAATATGGGCGTGTTCATGAATAAACGCAATCAACTTCCCATTGGCAGGACTGCATGAAAGCTCTACATCGATGAAATCACGCTCAAGCATTTCTAAAATCTTATTCTTTAATTCCTGTATTCCCTGCAGGGTCTTTGCAGAAATCATAATACAATTACTGTAAAGACGTTGAAATAGGGGAATAATTGATTCGTTTTTTACAGCGTCTATTTTGTTAAATACCATAAGCGTTAGTTTGTTATCGCATCCGAGTTCCTTCAATACGGCATTTACTGCCTCTATTTGTTCAGTAACTATCGGAGAACTTATATCCACAACGTGTAACAGGAGGGCTGCATTTCTTGCCTCTTCAAGGGTTGCCATAAATGATGCAATCAGGTGGTGGGGTAGTTTTCTTATAAAACCCACTGTATCGCTCAATAAAATCTTTTTCCCGTCCTTCAAATTACAGATACTTGTTTTTGTATCAAGTGTTGCAAACAACTTATCCTCGACAAATGTATCAATCTCAGTTAAAGCATTCATTAACGTAGACTTTCCGGCATTTGTATATCCCACAATGGATACTGTGAAAAATTCATTCCGCGATGCAACAAGACGTTCCTGCCTTTTTTCAATCTCATGTAATTTTCCTCTTAAATACTGAATCTTTCTTGCAACAATGCGCTTATCCACTTCCAGTTGCTTTTCACCGGGTCCCCGTGTGCCGATGCCTCCTTCAATTCTGGAAAGGTGCGTCCACATGCGTTTTAATCTTGGCTTGGTATACTCCAGTTGCGCCAGTTCTACTTGCAGTTTTGCCTGAAAGGTCTTTGCGCGGGTGGCAAATATGTCCAGGATTAATTCACTCCTGTCAATTACCTTTTTTTCGATAACTTTTTCAAGATTTCTGACCTGTGCCGGAGAGAGGTCGTCATCACAAATGAGCACATCGGCTTCCATTTCTATTGAAATATCTGTTAACTCAGCCGCCTTCCCTTTGCCAATATAATACTGTGGATCAATCTGCGACCTTTTTTGCACAGCAGAATGAACAACTCGTGCCCCCGCTGTCTCAGCCAGACGGTGGAGTTCTTCAAGAGGATCTTCTCTGTCTATGTGGTCATTACGCAGCAAGACGCGGAAAAGAATGGCACGTTCAGCTTTTACTGTAAATGCAGTCTCTTTTAATTCCAATCAACCTCCTTCTACGCACTCACTTAAAATAATTCTGACATCAACAGCATTGATACCTTTTGAATAAGCAAAAACTGGATTGAGGTCTATTTCCCTGATCTCATTTATAGAAACCATAATATCCGATATATGAACAATTGCTTGCGCTAATACTACTATATCAACAGCCTCAGCGCCTCTAAACCCTTTTAAAATTTTTGCCCCTTTTATTTCATTTATCATATCAACTGCCTCAAATTCGTCTACAGGGGCTATACGAAAGGATGCATCATTATATACTTCAACAAAGACACCTCCTATACCAAACATAACTGCGGGACCAAATTGAGGGTCTCTGAGACCGCCAATAATTACTTCAGTGGAAGGCGTCGCCATTTCTTCCACAAGTATTCCGGTAATCCTCGCATCAGGCGCTTTCTTCTTTATGTTCTTAGAAATCTCTTCATAGCCGTATTCTACTTCTTCATCATTCTTTACATTCAGTCTTACACCACCATAATCTGTTTTGTGCAGGACGTCTGGCGATACGACCTTCATAACAACAGGATATCCAATCGAATTAGCGGCAAGAATTGCTTCTTTAACAGAATACACCAATAAATGTCTTGTTGTTGGTATTCCAAAGGCTTTAATTAATTCTTTTGCTTGCGGTTCAAGCAATTGGTATTGTTTCTGTTGTACAGCTTTTTGTATAATTTGTTTGGCTATCTCTGACATATCAAAATAAATATATTCAAAAATTTATGTTAAGGAACTTTAATATAAGATTCTTCAGTCGCTTTACTTCCTTCGAAATGGTACGTAATAGTAAATTCTTCATCTGAGCCCTTCGCATTTTGTCATGCCGAGCACAAGCAAACCATCTCTTTCTTATGCTCAGGGCAGGCTCCGCTGAAGAATCTAATTTAATCTGAAATAATTACAATATTATAACGATCCTTTTAAAAATGTTCAAAGGTTATATATCGCATTCAACAAAACAGATACGATGGATTATAAACGAAAAGGCTTCATTCCTAATTCCATATTTAGAGCAAGTCCATGAAACAAAAAACAACGATTTCTTTACCATAATCAAAAAAGACAATTACAAAATAATAGGTGAATTTAAAATACCGCAGGTGGATAATGAACAGGCTTATCTTGTAAAGATATACAAATATCCCCATCTATTCCAGAGGATAAAAAATCTCCTCAAACATACAAAGACATTCAGGGAGTTTAACACTACCTACATTACAGGATCGAGAGGTCTCTCCGTCGAGGTCCCAGTTGCACACGGAGAAGAAAAGCGGTTATTCATTACGAAATCATACATAATTATAAAGAAGATCAAAGACTCGTGTACACTGAGAGAATATTTTGAAAGTAATGTTTCACTCGAAGAAAGAAGAAAAGTTTTAAGAAAATTTGGTAAGCTTGCAAAGGAAATACATGATGCAGGTATAAAACAAGATGATTTTTCATTAGACAATTTTTTGGTATATAAAGATTCGGAAGGGAAAGAAAAAATAATTTTAATAGATTTTGAAAGGGTTTCTGTACAGGCAGGATGCTTGAACGAAAAACCCTGTACCTGGTGTCTGGCAAAATTAAACAGGGCAAAAAACTATTTTTCAAACGCTGACAGACTAAGGTTTCTAATGTCGTATACAAATGGAGATTATAAACATTGTAAAAGGCTGGCACAACAAATAGAAAGTACAACCATACGCATTCAGAAGAAAGATGCCAAGAAATTTTATGTGCAAAGCATACGTGAAAACAGAAAATTCGGTCTCTTTAAAAATTCCAGATTTTATGGTCTTTACAAAAAGAAATATCAACCAGAAACATTATTAGCAATACTGAAAAAGGCAGAGGAAACAGACGAAACCATCCTTTATACAAACCAATTTCAAATATTACGTTTATTTGAAAACCCCTCTGTCTTAAGCGGACAAGGTATTTTCAGGCGGGCATGGATGCATGCAAATGCCTTGTTTGCATTGAGGATCAACGTACCCATCCCAGCTGGCTTATTTATAAAAAACCATGCAAAAAAGCCAAGTGAAGGTTTTTTAATTTCAGAAACAACGGGAAACTGTATCCCACTAAACAAATATGCTGATTTTAATCAGAACAAAGACAAGATATCATTTTCACTTTTGCAATTTGTCAAACAAATCTCACCTTTTGGAATGCTGAGTAAAGATATTAAAGCAGTTGATATGCTTGTCCAGGTAAGCGAAGATCTGAAGTTAAAGTGTTGCCTTGGAAACTATAAATTATTTTGTATAAATCAGTTTTCCGTTCAAAGGAATATGCAAATAAACTTACAGCTCGTTGAACGACTTTTGAAGACTAATGTCAATTTATAAGACCACAATAATGAAATTCCATTCCCTTATTAAATAGATTCGTTTAACTGTGAAAATTTAAAAGACTTTATCATATCCACAAAATCACCTATTGCCAGGTCAAATGAATCGCAGGGCGACCAGTATACAAGGTCATACACCCTGTTCTTTGCCTTAACCACATAAGAATCTATCTTAAATTTACAATTATCCATTTCGCAAGTTATACTAGTATGTATTGCCTCTTTGTTATCAATCTTTATTGGTTCTTTGAATATAATCTTCCTATTTTTCATTCCGATAAAAAGCTGCTTATTTAAAATCTCCAGCGAAATCTTTTTATTTTCAAAGTTACTGGTGATTAAGGCAATCATTGCATTGGATTGTTTATTCCATAAGGCAAAATCCTCTTTACCAACCTTAACGGGCGTCCAGTTTCTCCCAGGTATATTTATAGTATATTCCTTGTGTGAAGGCGAAAAGACCCCATCTTTTACCTGTAATTGAGTACAACTGGAACTAAACATAATAAGACACACAAAACCTGATATACTCAACCAAAAACTTATGCTCTTATTCTGAAAATAATTCAACTGTTTGCTCCGTATATATCAATTTAAGAATAACTCTCCTGGAAATGTTATATAAAGAGTATTTTGTAGATTACAAAGATTGAACAGTAATAGCAACAATCAAGATAGAGAATAAACCAATAAAATACCTTCCATTTTTTATCGCCAGCAAAAGAAGTGTATCTATACGAAGAAATTTTTAACTTATTTTGATATGATAGACAATGTAAACACTTGTAGTCACTATGATGCAAGCGTTCGTTTAAACTTATTTGATTTCCGATAAGAAATTAAAGCTATATAATCTTGGTCGGGGCGAGAGGATTTGAACCTCCGACCTCGACGTCCCGAACGTCGCGCTCTAGCCAAACTGAGCCACGCCCCGATACCTTTAAATAATTTACACTAATTTGTGATCTTTACCCTGATAGGTTTTTAA
The DNA here is from genome assembly GCA_963709355.1 of uncultured Planctomycetota bacterium. Classification (GTDB taxonomy): domain Bacteria; phylum Planctomycetota; class Brocadiia; order Brocadiales; family Brocadiaceae; genus PLOWO2-12-38-17. The sequence continues at coordinate 2,822,803 of CAVPVY010000005.1, read as the reverse complement.
TAAATGTACCTGATTAAATTCTGAAAATCTCAGAATCCCATGAATACGTTATAATTTTTATCCGTTTTATCCCAGGTTGTCAAATGATATTCTCATTTTATAAATATGCCTCTCCCTTGGAGCTATTATTATGTTCGTAAACCTTTTCTATTAATATTCTGCTCTTAGCAAAGCTAATTTAAAAGTATTCAAATAACTAAATTGTTTTCCGCATACTTTGTCACTTAATCTCAAACACCACCTTTTCAATTCCGACATTCCCTTCGGTATCAAATGCATTGATAATAATTGTATAATCGCCAGATGTGAGTGATTTCGTAGTGATTTGAAATGATTCATCAAGACTATCAAAAATCCCATCCACAGGATACGCCGATATCCATTCCTGCCCATCAATGGTATATTGAACCTTTATAACATTGCTATGTTTATCTTTTATTCTACCTGTTATAATAAATTTATTATCTGTTCCTGCTGCAGCGCTAACCGATTCTATAACAGGTCTTGAGTTATCAACCAATATGTTCTGTATGACATTTTCAACATTAAAGGCAATTTCCGGCGGATTATCAGGAATATCACTAACCAGTAATTTAACCTCATATTTCCCATCAGGAATCCGCAACGTATCCCAGGTATAATTTCCCTTTTTTTGTGTATTTTTATCAATGATCTTCCACATTTTTTCATCTAAACCTTTATAAAGAATCGTCAACTGGAGCGAATCATTATTAGTGTCCTCCGTTTCCCACTGGATGCTCTTCTGCGCCATTTGATGATGCGGTTTCAAACTAGTGGGTGTCTGTGGTTTTGATTCTGCCTTACCATTTGTTTTTGCTTCTGGTAATTTTTGCGGTGTACCAGAGGTTTCTTTCTCTACCGCAAAATTTACAATCTTTGGAGGCTGATTTTTCGAAACGTACGTCACTGAAACCGTCTCTAAAACAGGCGTTTTATCGCTGTCTGTTGTCTGTAAGATTGCCTTATATTGTATAAAACGCGCCGGTGGACTCATAATTTTTTCTCCGGATAACAAATAAGGAACAGACCAGTCATTCCATGTTTTGTCTGGTTTTCCACAATTTCCCGAACGCGTGAATAGTTTGATTTCCGTCTCTTCCAGCAACGTCTCTTCCCAATAAATGCATCCCCAGTCAGATTGTGTAGCTGTATCCAATACACTAGAAACAAAAACACCTTCTTTTTCATAAGATGTAGATATTTTATACACCTTTCCTGTATTGCCTGTCCCAATGTACAATTCATCATTGATTGTATTGTGACAACAAAGAACTTGTGTCTCCTCCGGATTTATTAGATTACCTGAAATATTATCTTTGATTATTTTATATACTCCCGACTTATTACCGGTAACAACATAGAGATTATCCTGTGTGTCTATAGACATACCAAGGATTAACGCCTGACTTACTTCGAATATTTTTTGCACAATACCATCCTGTAAAATTTTATAAACACAATTTGGTACCATCGGGATGCCTGTAACTTTCTGCGCTGTATCGGCGTCTTTTGTGTATGTTTTCGGTTGATAAAGAGGTGCAGGTTGTGCTAACAATAATTCCTCAGGTATGTTTAAGTCCCACGTCTTCTCTTCCTTGAAGATTGACGTTGTAACCCCTGTTTGCGTTAAAGGTTGTCCAGATGGGGCGGTGAGAATCTGCGCCTGCACACCAGATGCTGTTCCTGCATAAATATTGCCTGAAGAGTCCATCGCAAGACAATGAATTTCGCCTTCGCTTGCATCATAAAGCACATACGCCTGTCCTGCTGGTGTTACTTTATATATAACACCGTCAGGCTCTGTTCCTATATAAATATTGTTAAACTGGTCAAGTAATAAACATAGCAGATTTGCTTCTGGTGAATCAAAAAATATTGCAGGCACGCCATTGGATGTTATTTTATACAGAACCCCTCCATTCCCAGTTGCAACGAAAAGATTAGAATCACTGTCCACAACCATATCCCATATATAAATTGCGGGCAACTCGCAAAATACCGAAACTTCATTTTTAGTATTTATCTTATATATAATACCCTTAGGCGCTGTTCCTACATAAAGATTACCGTATTTATCAGTCGTAACACTCTGAACATATATTTCCGGTGTTTTAAAAATCTCTACTGCCTCTGAATTGCTTTTTATAAGGTAAACTGTTCCAGGATCGCCTGTGCCAACAAAAACCTGATCTTTTAAATCAGATGTCATAGTCCATACAAATGTACTACTTATTCCTGTAATAATTTCCATCTTCTGTGAAAGCCTGACTTCACCTGTACTGTAAGTAGATACATTTTGCGTAGTGCCTTTAGTGAAATCGGATTCTGAGGACTGAGTCCATGTATTAGTCGTTGTACCATAAGCGCATGAAACTAATATTACAAAGCAAAAAAATATAACTATCTTTAAAAATGTAATACCCCTCATGATTTTTCCTTTATTTTATTTAACCAGTACCGGGATACTCTGATTCCCGTTCAGGACGTATTGAGTTGGAATGCGCGTTATCACCTCATCAAATAAAGGCCCCACACCACTTTGACTAGAAAAACTCATTATGGCAAGTACTGAAGAGGGTAATGATGGGAAACCTTCGCCTTTGAAAGTAATTCCCCTTTTTGGTAATAACACACGTATCATTAAATTATTATTACGTTCAATATTCTCAACGTAGTTAATAAGCTGTTCAAAGTTTGTCGGTAAATACTTTCCTGCAGAGCGTCCCATATTTAATGCCTGACCATATGTAGCGTCACACGCCGTCACATTCAAAGTACTGCCTGGAAGCGTATCTTCCGGTATTTGTATGAATGCTGTTTGAGAAAAGCTTTCTCCAGTAAAAGGTTTGAGCCGTACGTCTACCTGTAATACATCGCCGGGTTTAATCTGTTTCTTAGCCACTTTAACAGCCTCAATGTACGCTGTTCGCCGGAAGTCAAGCACCTTTATTTTTAAGTCTATTTTATTTATACAAACCTTCTGGAATTGGTTATTTGTAAGCATCGCAAAGGGTTGTATAATATGATTAAGTGAAAATAATGATTGATCAAATTCGTAAAATACATTCTCGACAACAACTGGATTTTCATATTTATCTATCTGACAGGACAGTTTTACGTTTACAGATTTCTCGCCTAACCTTTTTTCTGTGGATAACACTGCACTTTGTGCAGCCATCAGAAGAAGACTAGGCGTCAGAAGTTTATTATCAATAATCTCAAAATCATACTTTAATTGTTGCGACCCTTCAACCTCAATATGGCAAGGCACCATGCGTGGAAATTCACCAATAATACCGGCAATACCTGACTTTCTATCCTGACTTATCCTGCCCGCTAATTCAATCGGAGAAGCCATTTTTACAGAACTAGACTGACTTGAAAGAACTGTATAAACATACGCCGTTGCCATTGGGATATCAGTATTACCTGTTTGTAAAAATGGATGGCCAAAAGCAAGGACATTGTCTCCATCCACGTAAGTTACCGTACCAACAACAGCGGCATTTAAGTCACCCTTAATCAAGATGACTGCTACTGCAGCGCCTGGTACAAGTTTTCCTTTTTCACTAATACCAGAAGAAGAAATATAGCTTCCTCCCTGTACAGGATATAATCCGTATTTATTAAAGAATGGCCGCATTTGCTGTATTACTCCATTATCAATACCTGTTATAATTAATGGAGCTAATATAGGCGTTAGCTGTGGATAGCCAGAATCGGTCTGAAGCGTTTCTTGATACCAAAACGAATTGTCCTTTTTACCCGCTACCATCCAGTCATCCTTAGAAGGTTGTAATTCCCAGCCTGCAGATGCTAATGTATCTTTTTCATCTTGAACAGGCAAATTCAGTAATGTGTTTTTCATTTCTTTAATCGGCGTAACACCTGCAATTGCTTCTTTTGCAAAACTCCATCCATAAGCAACAGCGCCAATCAGACGATTATTGATGTAAACTGGACTGCCACTCATACCTGCAATAATACCCGTTTTTTCAAGGGGGCTGCCCGACATTTTAATTAGAACCATGTCGCTTTTTGCATCCCAGTTCCTCAATATGCCCAGCACCTCTACATCAAATATATCAATCCTGTCGCCTAGAAAGACAGTCTTACCGTATCCCGTCATACCCGGCTTGATTTCATTAACATCCATTATGTCTTCTGCAGCAAAAAGAGGCAACTTACATGAATTTGTAATAAAAATTAAAATAGCAAAGAATGCGAGGAAATAAGGTAATAGATGGGCTTTCTGTTTCATGTTGCAACTCTACCAAATCTTGCAATTTATTGTCAAGGTATAAAAGATGTTGAAATATCATCGGTTTGAACTTAATATTACTTTATAATATATGGAAACGCTTTTGCTAAATTTAAGTAAAGAAGAATTTTATTGGAATTATATAAAACGTGCAGCCCACGCTTTAAAAACAGGCGAACTTGTTGCTTTTCCAACAGAAACAGTTTATGGCCTTGGCGCACACCTTAATGATGCAAAAGCAATTGAACGTATTTACGAAGTGAAGGGAAGACCGGAAGACAAGAAATTGACGCTGATGGTTGCTGACCGTGAAGACGTTAAGAAATATGTTAAATGCATCTCCAGAACAGCAACAAAATTAATGGATTTTTTCTGGCCGGGACCGCTGGCAATTATTTTCCCAACAAACGATGATACTGATATCAGCATACGACTGCCAGACAATGAAATAGCCAGAAACTTAATTCGTACTGCAGAAATACCTGTTGCAACCACAAGCGCAAATGTTTCAGGACATCCGGCATCTGTAAATGCACAACAGGTACTAAAAGAACTTGGAGGAAATATTAATATAATTCTTGATGGTGGTTCAACAAGATTTCAATCGCCTTCAACGATGGTAAAACCTGACGATGGGAAAGTAAAAATCATTCGTCAGGGTATTATTTCTGAAATTGCAATATTGAGTTGTCTCAATACAAAATAGTTAGTATAATTTTGTACGTGTTTTTAAAAGACCTTCTGGAGATTACGGATTTGATTTGTGTACACAAATCTTCTTTCAAGCTATAATCTTTTTAAGATTCAAGTTATTGCTAAATGATTTGCATAATCATCGCTTTTCATCTTATAATTATTATAGAAATTACGTATATTATCCGAAGTTTACATGGTTCCAAATATGAAAATTGCATTAGCGTCAGACCATAGAGGTTTTACGTTTAAGAAGCATGTGGCATCCATGCTTACCCAAATGGGACACACGATTAAGGATTTTGGCACGACAACAGGTACTGAATCGGTAGATTACCCTGATTACGGGTTGAAAGCCGCCCGATCTGTAGGATCAGGGGAGTCCGATAGAGGAATTCTAATCTGCGGTACCGGAATTGGTATGTCTCTGGTAGCTAATAAAGTAAAGGGTGTTCGTGCTGCGTTATGTCATAATCTTTATACGGTAGAAATGAGCCGTAGGCATAATGATTCTAATATATTGTGTATTGGAGCTGATGTGGTTAATGAAGAGATTCTCGAGCAAAAAGTCAAGCTATGGCTTGAAACTCCATTCGAAGGTGGAAGACATGCGCGTCGTGTAGAGAAAATTACGGGCGTTGAAAACGGGGAAGGAATTTAATCCAGAGTTATTACTTCCACTCCTTCAGACTTTGCAAACGAGAACACTTTTGGATCTAACTTTTTATTTAAAATAACATCAGAAAATATTATATTCAGAGTCGTATCATATTTAGGCCAACGGACGTCAATCCTTTGAGGTAATCTACACCCCGCCATAGAAACATAATTAGTAAATAATATTTGTAAACGTACAGCGCCATCCGGTTCAAACATCTCGCATCGAAATATATCTGCATTAACCCTGTCAATTAACAGATTACTTTTGAGACTGATATTCGTCTCCTTTGCTTCCATTAAATGCAGTAACCAATAGAAAGGCCAGGTCTCAATTACTGGTTCATACCCTTCTAAAATCTCTCTACGATTGAACAAATACGCAATATCTCCTGGAAAAATATTTATACCAAGTATTTCTATTTTATGAAAGACATTGCTGTACCCAGTATAAACCTTATTTTCAATAGGAATATACAAATAAAATTTTCTCTCATCAGAATATATATCAAATAATGTCGTAGCGAATTTTGAACCCATTGCACGTAAATGATTTGGATTCTGATATAAAATCAATCCATTACAACGGAGAGGTGCTTTTGCATCAGGAGTGGTAAGAGTGATATCTATATTTGCGCGGAGTGTGGCAATTTTTGAACTATTCGAAATTAAACTTTCTTTAATTTGTTGACGTGAGAGATTTTTTACATCCCCCTGTACGTTTCTCAAGAGGCCAGATGTATCTTCCCACGATGGTTTCTGGATTATCTGTGCTTTATATGTAGCACAACCAGATACAAAAATTGCACACAGAAAGAAACTGCGCATTAAATATTTTTTCAACCATATATTTGAATTTTGCATTTTATTTCGAATAATTTCAATCGCAGATCCAATAACAACTTCAAGTGTTCCTATTTTCAGGTTGCAAACCTATATAACACAACCGGAGAAGGAACAACAACACCTTCTACAAATTTTGCCATAACTCATCTGCCCCTCTCTGCCCGCTTAATTATAGCGGATAGATGTGTTTTTTGCCTCATGTATGTTTATCGTATACATATTGATCTACCTCCTTAAAATTATGGTAAAACAAGCTTGCAGGTTAGTCAAGTATTGTTTATTTTAATAGTACAGCATACCACGGATGTCATAAAGATTGCAGAACGTGCGGGTGTGAGTGGTACAAGATTTTAAAGATTCTCATGCTTTACCCTATTTTTTCTGCATCCTCCGTGCTCCCGGTGGTGAATTATTGCTTTCACTATTTTTAGCCTGATATGGTTTTTCTGCATCCTGTAATTGAAATACGAAGGCCTGTCCCTCTGGCCCTGTGCAGGAAGTATTGAGATAATTCTTTTTACGAAACCTAAAATAATGTATAACTACAGCAATTAATAAAACAATCCTGTTCAAGTCCAAGGGAAATAATTATTAGGGAATAATTACAAAAAATCTAAAATAAATTGAAAGGACAAAACTATGGTACATAAAAAGAAATCCGCTCGAACTGAAAGGAAGATGATGAAAAGTGGGATGTCGAAAGTAAGGGGGAGGATTATTATGGTTGCAATTTCAATCTTATTAGGACTTGCATTGCGGCAAGGCGCCGCTGCGGCAGAAATAGATTTGCAGAAAGACGTCTATCTGTTCCTGCACGACAGAACTGACCTACAGGAAAAAGCTGTAAAGGTCCTGGTTACATATGGATTTTTAAAGGAAAAAATAACCCTGGCTACTCCAAAAAAAGTGGGCAATGTAGGCGACTATATGGCAATGCTTTGGAAGCCGCCAGAACCGGATCACATAAAAATCCAAAGGATAACAAAGGTTGAAAAAACAGAACCGGAAGAAATCAAAGGACTATGGAGAGGCGTTTCAAGAGAGGATATAGATTCTATTCCTTTGAAATAGAAGCAAATGGATCACCCTTAATAATCTTTCGGTTTGTACCCTCAGGGATAACGTGTTTTTGATAAACGAGACAAAGACCTTCAGGTACAATACGGAATGAAACCAGATTTTGGCGCTTTGTTTTTATATACGAGACTAGTGTATTTTTTAACCGTCCTTGTCCTGGGCATATTCCACGCAAAACACGGGCATGTTTTTTTTAATCTCAGGTAGTGTTTCGATCACATACATATCAAAGTGGCTTCCAACTAATTGATCGTGTTGCCTATCAGTTTCTATGTCCTGGATGTTGTAATACCAGCATTTGACTTCATCCTTTGCAACCTTGTACGCTTCTTTTCTTCCGTTGTCTTGCCATCTTTTACATTATGAACTTTCAAAGTGTGGTTTGTGTTACCACAGGTAATAAGGATAATAGCATATACCACAATACACAGAATCCCTGATTTGTAATATCTCCTTAACATACGTTTTCTCCTATTGCCATTTCAGGATCAGAAACTGTGGACTTACTGAGTGAATGTGTAATGGTGGAAAATGCCTCTGTAACGTCTATTTGCTTCTCTAATACCAATATATCTGCCTGCGGGCTTTTTGCTTTGTAGCAAAGACTTAATCAAGGAGGGTGATGTCCGTTTGTATTCCCATATTACTTTTGGTTGTTGATGTCTTCTGTGATTTTATAAATGAGAGGTTTCTCAATAGCCTCCATTGCCTCTACTATATCCTTAAGATACAAGGCATGACCTCCTTCCCATCCCATTTCTCAATTCCAATCTCATACCTTGCCCACCGACGACAGATAAATGGAGAACTCATCTTTTCCATCAATTCGAAGTAACCGATCCAATGCCTCTTGATCGTAAGCGGCAATTGCGCACGTTCCCGCACCAATTGCCTCGCATGCGAGATACAAATTCTGACATACATGCCCTATATCAATGGCAATGACCTTATGTGCTGCCAGGTGGTAGCGCCACTCCATCCGGTAAGGAAAAACCGTCCAGACAAACGTCACCGATGCATTCCCAGGGTAAGGCTGTTGGAAAACGGCATTAACAAGTTTTACGGGAAGGTCATCTTCTGAAAATTCAAAGAGTAGCTGGTGAGAAAGCGGGAGATACCGATAGACACCAGGTTTCAGTCCTTTTACATTGAGCACAACCAAATACGTCTCAAAGGCATGCCGGCATCCTGCTGAGGGTACGGTGCGATATGCATGGCCACTCATAACTTCCCCGCGCACACCCTGGGTTGCCCAGAGGAGAAAAGAAATTTCCTCCATGATAAGAGGTTCTTTTGTGTATGTTCGCCGGCTCTGCCTGTTCCTGATTGCCGTAATAAGATCAATCCCTGCAATATTTTTCCACATACCCGGCTTTACGAGGTCAATTCTGATGGCATCAACCTGATACGGCTTTTCGATGGGAGGGATATCACTACCACTGTTTTGACCAGTCTGTGAAAAATCTATTTCTTTCCGGATACTGTCTTTGAGAAAGTATCGGTATTGCTCTATCAAATCTTCATCCATATATTTATTCCTATTTCTCGCGGAGTGCGCTTGCACTGCACATTACAAAAGGCACTTCAACATTTTCAATATTCCCTGCCTCTTTCCCGTTTGTTTGATCCATTCAGCGTATTCTTTAGCAATCCTGTTTTGCTCTAGCCTACCGCTAAGCTTTATTTTTTCATCTTCGGTTTTAATATCCATTCCCCTGTAAATACCTCTGTTGCGGGACCAGTCATGTAAACATTCCCATCTTCTGCCCATTCCAGTTCCAGATCCCCTCCTGGTAGATGGGCGTGAATTCTACGTTCGGTCTTTTTATTGAGGACACCCGCAACGCATACCGCAGAAGCGCCCGTCCCGCAAGCCAGAGTTAGCCCCGAACCGCGCTCCCATGTCTTCATAGTAACCTCTTTAGGACTGTGTATCTTGACAAAGTGGACATTTGTTCGTTCTGGAAATGATTTATGACGCTCTATCTCTGAGCCATGTTTTGATATATCTACTTTGTCAAAATTATCAACAAAGATAACGCAATGCGGATTCCCCATAGAAACACACGTGATGTAAAAGCTTACTTCCTTGCTGATTATCAATTGTTCGTTAATAACCTGAGTTTCCTCGCCAAGCATAGGGATTTCGGAACGCATGAGTCTTGGTTTCCCCATGTTGACTCTCGCGCTAGATACTTTCCCATTCGTTGTAAAAAGCTGGATTGTCTTAGACCCTGCAAGCGTTTCTATGGTTATAGGATTTTTTTGGGTGATTTTATGGTCGTATATATATTTTGCGACACAGCGGATGCCGTTTCCGCACATCTGTGCCTCGCTGCCGTCTGCATTGAAAATACGCATCTTGCAATCCGCCACCTTCGACGGCAGAATGAGGATAAGCCCGTCTGATCCCACTCCAAAATGCCTGTCGCTTATAATCGTAGCCAGCTTTGCCGGTTCCTTAATTTCTTCTTCAAAACAGTTGATATAGACATAGTCATTGCCTATGCCATGCATCTTTGTAAATTTCATAAACTATTTCCTGTCCCTTTAATTTAATATGATTTGCTTTTTCTCTGCGAACTCTGTGGTTGGTTTCATTTTTTGATTTTAGCAGTAATTTCAAGCCTTGCAAGTAAATTCATTTGCATTTTTACTTCGAGTATTTTATCATCAATATATGACAAAGGATGAAATTATAAAATACTGGGTTGATTCGTCTGATGTGGATTTTAAGGCGATGGAAAGCCTTTTTGATAGTGGACATTATGTGTGGTCATTGTTTGTGGGACATCTTGTCATAGAAAAATTGTTAAAGGCGTACTACGTGAAAAAGGTTGATATGAATGCGCCTCAAATGCACAATCTTCTTAAAATTGCCGAAATGACAAGTCTGGAACTGTCTTATGAACAAAGGATATTTTTGGATGAAGTAACCACTTTTAATATAAGAGCAAGATACCCTGACTATAAAAGGGGCTTTTATAAAAAGGCAACTAAAGAGTTTACTGAAAAGTACATCAAAGAGATAAAAGAGTTCAAATTATGGCTTACAGAGAAGATAAGCAATTAATTTATAAAAAGATTTATGATTATATACAACGACTGAAGGAAAACCATATCCCTGTCTGGCGTCTGTATCTCTATGGATCTTATGCTAAAAATACTTATCATAAAGATAGCGACATTGATCTTGCCGTCTTTTGGGATAAGGATGATATTGACGGTTTTGATGAAGATGTCATGCTCATGAAATTGAGGTGGGATATTGACCTGCTGATTGAACCACACTCATTTGCCAGGACGGATTTTGACGAAACCAACCCTTATATCAAAGAAATAATCGAAACAGGAGAGCGGATTGTGTGAATCATCGGCAAGAAATAGACTGCATCGTGAGATCGGAAAAGGGCTTTTACCAAAACGAGAAAAGGACGGGATTATACGATTGCAATTCGTTACCTTTGACAGCAGGATAAGAATAAGCTCCCGTCTGACCCCACTCCAAAATGCCTATCGCTGATAATTGGAGCAAGATTTACAGGATCTTTCACCTCTTCTTCAAAACAGTTGATATAGACATAGTCATTGCCAATGCCGTGCATCTTTGTAAATTTCATAAACTATTTCCTGTCCATTTCTGAAATATTGCCAATGTATGACCACAGCTTTTGCGATACACAATTTCACAGGTTATTTATAGTATTTTACTGTAGTCTGTGTGTCTTCTGTACGTTATCTCTAACAGTTTTTTGATTTTAGCAGTAATTTCAAGCCTTGCAAGTAAATTCAATTGCTTTTTTGCCGCATGTTTCTTATTATTAACGGCAATTATTCTTCCAGTTGTATAACCCCGGGCAATGGGGCTGCATATTTCTACAGCAAGCAAACAATCATGGAGGCATTCATGTGAAAGAACTGTATGCCCACTCCGTTAATACACAAGGCAAAAGACATTGCCTCGACATCCATCTGAAAGAAGTAGCCGCACTTTCCAAAAAGTTTACCGATAAATTTGACGCAGAATACCCGGCTTACTGGCCGTGTTTGTAGCATGATTGTAGAAATTGAGTCAAAAAGGATTTAAATATGTTTTACAACTCTGATTATATCGCCCATCGCAGAGAAAAAGATGGGGAAATACACTATCTATCACATCATCTCGAAGAGGTTTCAAAGATAACAGGTAAGTTTGCTTCAAAGATAGGGCTGAAGGATCAAGGTGAACTGATTGGACTTTTGCACGATATTGGGAAAGCAAGTCATGAATTTCAGCAATATATTAAATCAGCCGTTGGTCTTATCAACCCTGACGAAGATGATTATGTTGATGCTGCTGGTTTGAAGGGAAAAGTTGATCATTCGAGCGCCGGTGCTCAATTCATCTACAGAGAAATCGCCCATAATGGAAAAGAATCTGAATTTGTAGCACAGGTCTCATCACTGTGTTTAGCCTCGCATCATTCTGGTTTGATAGACTGTATCTCACCTGATGGTAAAAATACCTATTCAAAGCGCATGGACAAAAAGCAAGAGAAAACTCACATTGATGACGTGGTCAAAAAATTAAGCGATAAGTCGAAAAATTGCATTATAAGCAGCTTGAAATCAAAGAAGTTTGTTCAAGGTTTTATAGATAAGTTCACAGCATTGAAAACAGCAAATGATCGTAGGGATACTTCTACATTTAAATGTGGCCTGCTGGTTAGGTTTCTGTTCAGTTGCCTTATTGATGCTGACCGCTTGGATACTGCCGATTTTGAAAAGCCGGCATTAGTAAAATTGCGGCATTATGGAGACTATGAGGATTGGAAAGTTTTGATAGACAGATTAAACAAAAAGTTGGAAGATTTTGACTCAAAAGGGATCAATGCAATACGACAAAGAATATCACAAGCGTGTTACGATTTTGCAGTTAGGCAGAAAGGTTTGTATCAGTTGACAGTCCCGACTGGTGGCGGTAAGACGTTTGCCAGTCTGAGATTCGCTTTGCATCATGCATACAAGCACAAGATGGACAGAATTATCTATGTGCTGCCATATACCACCATTATTGACCAGAACGCCGAAGAGATACGCAAGGTTTTAGAAGAAAAGGACAAAAAAGGCAATTATTTGAATCACGTTGTATTGGAACACCACTCTAATCTAATGCCTGATGAAGAGACGGCGAGGCAAAAGGTCCTTTCTGAAAATTGGGATGCGCCTGTTGTGCTGACAACTAATGTACAGGTTCTTGAGGCTTTGTTTGGTTCCGGGACGCGAGGGGCGCGCCGGATGCATCAGCTTGCTAATGCAGTGATTATCTTCGATGAAGTCCAAACGTTGCCTGTAAAGTGTGTGCAATTGTTCAATACGGCAGTAAATTTTCTGGTAAATAATTGCGGTTCGACAGTTGTGCTTTGCACGGCAACTCAGCCGCTTTTGGATAAGATCAAGCCAAGGTCACGAGCATTGACTATTACCCCAGAACAACAAATGATTCTTAATACGAGACAATTATTTGATGATCTAAAACGCGTTGAGGTTAAAGATGAAACAAGACCCTGCGGCTGGAGTAACGATGAAATAAAAGAACTTGCTGGCCGAAAGGTCCTTGAATCAGGCAGCGTTCTGGTAGTCGTGAATACGAAGACATCGGCGCGAGAGATTTATCTGCAATGTAAACAGATAAGCAATGGTGAGACATACCATTTAAGCACTTATATGTGCCCGGCCCACCGTATGGCAGTGCTGGGTCAGGTAAAAGCTTGTTTGAGAGATAAGAAGCCAGTTATTTGTGTCAGTACCCAACTTATTGAAGCTGGTGTTGATGTTTCTTTTGGTTCAGTCATCCGCTTTTTGGCTGGGCTTGATTCAATCGCTCAGGCCGCTGGCAGGTGTAATCGACATCGTGAACGACTGATACCTGGCGAAGTATTGCTAATTAATCCTGCGGAAGAAAATATAAATAGGCTTGAGGATATAAGAATTGGCAAAGAGAAGACCGAGCGGTTGCTTGGTGAATTTGAGGAAAATCCGGCAAGACTTGGGAATAACATAATAAGTCCTGAAGCAATGGAACAATATTATCAGTATTACTTCTATCAAAGGGCGAAAGAGATGAAGTACCCCGTCAAGGCTAATTCTCCTGCTGGGCGGGAAGATAATTTATTTAATCTTCTATCAGTTAATTCATTGTCAGTAGAAGAGCATAAGCGAATGAAAGGGGAATATCCTGCAATTCCTTTGAAACAGGCTTTTATGACGGCTGCCAAATCGTTTCAGGCGATTGAGTCTATAACACGCGGAATCGTTGTGCCATATGGGAAAGAAGGGAAAGATATTGTCAATGAACTTTGCTCTGCTTATGAATTAGAGAAGCAATACAAACTAATCCGGCGGGCACAACGTTATTCGGTAAATGTTTTCCCGGACGTGTTGAAAAGATTGCAAGAGCAAGGAGTCATTAATGAAGTTCAGAAGGAGTCAGGGATATTGTATCTCGACGAACAGTATTACAGCGATAAATTCGGATTAAGCGAGATGCCTGTAAAAGACATGGATTTTTTAAATGATTAATAAAAGGAGGTGTTCATGGAAAAAGAAAACAAAGTTGAATTTAAAGTTTTCGGGAAATATGCCCTCTTTACTGACCCGATGACAAAGATCGGCGGAGAGAAATGTTCTTATCACATCCCAACATACGAGGCATTGAAGGGTGTATTGAGTTCGGTCTATTGGAAACCGACTATCGTATGGATTATCGATCGCGTTAGGGTAATGAAACGGATACGGACACAGACCCGAAGCGCAAAACCTGTTAAGTATAGCGGTAGAGGCAATGACCTTGCAATCTATACATACCTTGCCGATGTTGAGTATCAGGTTCAGGCGCACTTTGAGTGGAATGTTCACCGTAACGATATGGCTAATGATCGGAATGAAAACAAACATTTTTTTGTCGCCAAGCGAATGATAGAAAAAGGCGGCAGGAGAGATATTTTTTTAGGCGCACGAGAATGTCAGGGCTACGTTGAGCCGTGCAGGTTTGGAGAAGGGAAAAGCGATTACGATGATTATGGCGAAATAGCATTTGATCTGATGTTTCATGGTTTTGATTATCCTGATGAGCTTGGAAAAGATGAGCTTCATGCCCGGTTCTGGCGTCCCAAGATGATTGATGGCAAGATTGATTTTATTAAGCCTGAAGCGTGTAACATTCGGAAACTCGTCCGGTCAATGAAAGCGTATCCACCGAAATCAGTCGGTTTAGATGAGGAAGGATTACTGGAAGGTGTTGAAGAATGGGAGGTGCTCAAATGAGTTGGATACAAAAATTATATGAAACTTATGACAATTGTCAGTCAATGGTCGGTTATTCCACTGATGAGAACAAAAGACCCCTCCTTCCCATTTGTCATATGACAGCTCAGGCACACATAGAAATCGTCATTGATCAGGAAGGCAATTTCCTGAAAGGACGATCTCGCGTGGTAACTGATACTAATAATGCGGCGACGATTATTCCATGCACAGAAGGTTCAGGAAGCAGGGCGGGGAAAAAACCTGAATGTCATCCTCTATGCGATCAACTTCAATATGTTGCAGGTGATTTTGCAGAATATGGAGGTACAGTAACTATCGGATTTGTTAATGATCCTGAAGAACCGTACAGGAATTATATTAAAGTATTGACCGACTGGTGCCAATCGAAATTTGCTCATCCCAAAGCACAAGCAGTGCTAAAGTACGTCAAGAAAAAAAATCTTATCAGAGACTTAATAGCAGACCAAATACTATTTGTTGGAGAGGATAGGAAATTCTTAACAAAGGGTGAAAGGAAAAGACCAAAAAACACTTCAGATATTTTTGCAGCAGTTGGCTCGCAGGAAGATTCATTCATTCGCTGGGAAGTTGATGTCCCCGGAGAACTAGAAACTAAAGTCTGGAATGATAAGACTCTGTGGGATAGCTGGATACAGTATTACTTCAGCACAAAAAATAAGGCACCTCTTTGCTATGCAAAAGGAGAGGAGGACTTTCTTGCAATTCAACATCCGAAATACATCCGGGTAAAGGGCGACGGAGCAAAGCTCATCTCCTCTAACGACACATCCGGTTTTACGTTTAGGGGACGGTTCGTTACTGCTGAACAAGCTTGTGGTATTGGTTTCGATGTATCACAGAAAGCTCACAATGCGTTATTATGGCTGATTAGCCGACAGGGAAAAGTATTTTTTGTTAAGGGTGACAAAGGGAGAAAAGAGCCGGGGTTGACTGTTGTTGCATGGGCAACATCAGGAAAAACAATTCCGAGGGTGACAGATGATTCTCTGTCTATCTTAGGGTTTGATGACTTGCCGGACGATGACCCCTTCATTGTTTCAACAGCACAGGAGATGGCAATTAGATTCAAGAACAGAATGCTTGGTTATGCGTCTGAATTGGGCAATACAGATAACATTTCAGTTATGGGATTGGACTCCGCTTCCAAGGGACGTTTGGCAATCACGTATTATCGGGAAGACTTAACCGGATCAGATTTTCTACAACGGATTGAAAACTGGCATAAAACCTGTGAGTGGATTCATGAATATAGATACAAAGATATCCAAGATAAAGAAACAGGACAGAACAAAAGATTTTTCCAGCCATTCATAGGTGCACCAGCGCCAATCAATATTGCCGAAGCAGCTTACGGCAGTAAGGTGGATGACAAGTTAAAGAAAACAACAGTTGAACGCCTTTTACCTTGCATTATTGATGGTGTGCAAATTCCGCGGGATATTGTTGATTCAGCAGTTCGTCGGGCATGTAATCGGGCAGGCATGGAGGGATGGGAATGGAATAAAACTCTCAGCATAGCCTGCGCACTTTATAAAAAATTAAACGAAAAGGAGGGATATAGTATGGCATTAGATGAGAAAAGGAAAGCGAGGGATTATCTTTACGGAAGGTTGTTGGCAGCCGCAGATTGTTTGGAAAACTTTGCATTGTTTGTTTCAGAAAAAAAGAGAGATACCAATGCCGCACGTTTAATGCAGCGTTTTTCTGACCGGCCGTGCAGCACATGGAAGACAATCGAACTTTCGCTGATTCCTTACAAAGCGCGGCTTGGTGGAAGGGCTAAAAAATATCAAGATGTTATTGATGAGGCTATGAATTTGTTTGATCCGGTAGAGGATTTTACGAGTGACAAACCGTTAAGCGGAGAGTTTTTGTTGGGTTATCATTGCCAGAGAGAAGATTTAAAGCCCAAAAAAGACGAACCAAAGAGTATTGAAGATGACAATTTAACGGAAGAATAACCCAAAAAAACTAAAAGGAGGATTTTATGGAACCGTCAAAAAAAGAAGAAGAAAAAACATTGCAAAACAAAATTGATTTTGCGGTCGTATTCAGCGTAAATGGGGCCAATCCCAATGGTGATCCCCAAGACGGCAATCGACCGAGGAGGAATTATGACAATATGGGCGAGGTGTCTGATGTATGTATTAAGCGAAAAATCAGAAACCGTTTGATGGAAGCAGGACATAAGATTTTTGTCCAGTCCGATGACAATCGTATGGACGATTATAGGAGTTTACGTTCAAGGGCGGAAGGTGAATTAAAGAATGTTGGCATGGATGATGACAAACAATTCAGAAAAGCAGCTTGTGAGAAATGGCTTGATGTGCGGGCTTTCGGACAGGTATTTGCCTATAAAGGCAAGGGGAATAAAAAGAATAAAAAAGCAAAAGAAGAAGGCGAACAGGAAAAGGGTGATGATGCAGGCGTTTCTATCGGAATCAGGGGTCCCGTTTCAATTCATTCAGCATTCAGCGTTGCGCCACTTACCAGTCGTAGCAGTATACAGATTACAAAAAGCGTTAGTGGTGAGGGAGATGGCACGAAGAAAGCATCGGATACTATGGGAATGAAACATCGTGTTGATCATGGAGTATATGTGACATACGGTGCCATTAACCCACAGCTTGCTTCAAAGACTTGGTTCAAAGATGAAGATGCTGAAGTTATAAAAAAAGTGCTTGAACATTTGTTTGACAACGATGAGTCTTCGGCTAGGCCTGCGGGCAGTATGGAAATTGTAGCGGTAATATGGTGGCAACATAATTCTAATAATGGTCAATATTCCTCTGCTGTGGTTCATCGGTCGTTGAGCGTTGCGACTAAAGATGGAGTAACTGACCCGAAGGAGATTGAAGATTATTCAATAAAGCTTAAAAAGCTGGAGAAATTAGAGCCGAAAATATTTAATCCGAACAATGTTGTCATTGAAAGGATTTAAATGACTGATCCAAAAGACTTTTCTCAGCTTATCCCGCCGCACGGCGGATATCGGGAGCTACAGTCTTACAAAATAGCAGAGATTGTTTATGACGCTATGGCAAAATTCTGCGACCGCTTTATTGACAGCCGATCCCGCACTCATGACCAGATGGTGCAGGCGGCACGCAGCGGCAAACAGAATATCGCAGAGGGGAGTATGGCATCAGGCACTTCTAAAAAGACCGAGTTGAAGCTCGTTGGCGTGGCGCGGGCAAGCCTTGAAGAACTGCTTCTTGATTTTCAGGATTTTTTGCGGCAGAAAGGGCTGCCTCTCTGGGGGAAAGATCATGAGCAAGCGCTTGCTGTGCGCAAACTAGTGCACAGCAAGAATAGGTCTTATACGACGTATAGGACCTATGTTGAGCATTCGCCGCCTGAAGTTGCGGCAAACACCATGATCTGCCTGATTCACCAGACAAACTACCTGCTTGACCAACAACTGCGGGCATTGGAAAAGGAGTTTCTGAAAGATGGCGGATTTACAGAAAGGCTCTATAATGCACGCAAAAACAGGAAATAGGGCAATAGGAAGAATAGGACAAATAGGACATATATGACAAATAAGACCTATAATGAGGATGAACTTATTCAGCTTTCAGCCTTGCAGCACCTTGTCTTCTGCGAGCGGCAGTGTGCGCTGATCCACAATGAGCAAATCTGGAACGAGAATCTTTTTACCGCCGAAGGCAGGATTATGCATGACAAGGTTGATACAGCAAATCGGGAATCGCGCGGGATTCTCCGCATTGAATATGGCGTGCCGATGCGGTCTTTGAGGCTTGGATTAATCGGCAAGGCTGATGTGGTTGAGTTTCATAAACATGGCGATAAGTGGATTCCCTTTCCGGTGGAGTATAAGCGGGGAAAACCCAAAGGTGGCAATTGCGACAAGGTTCAGCTTTGCGCTCAGGCACTGTGTCTTGAAGAGATGATGAATGTCGGGATACCGGATGGCGCGCTTTTTTACGGACAAACGCGGCGCAGAGAGGATGTAAAATTCGACAGCTCATTGCGGAAAGAGACAGAGGAAGCTGCGAGACGACTACATGAGCTAATTGAATCCAGAAAGACTCCGAAAGCCGAATATTCTAAAAAATGCGGGCGTTGTTCGCTGGTTGAATTGTGCCTGCCAAAGTTAAGCAAAAAGGCAAGTAATTATCTGATTAGGGCGATGGATTCCGCATCAAGTGCGGAATGACACCGAGGACAAGAAATGAAAAAACTCCTTAATACGTTATTTGTAACAACGCAGGGTTCGTATTTGTTTAAAGAAGGCGAAACTGTTGTAATAAAAGCAGATGACGAAATACGATTGCGTTTGCCTGTTCACACACTCGGCGGGATTGTCTGCTTTGGCCAAATATCGTGCAGTCCGTTCCTGATGGGATTTTGTGCGGAAAATGGCGTGGCAATCAGCTTTCTTACAGAAAACGGAGATTTTCTTGCAAGGGTTCAGGGCCCTGTGTCCGGCAATGTCCTTTTGAGGCGTGAACAATATCGTAGCGCCGATGATTTAAAAACTTCCGCCTTGATAGCGCAGGCAGTATTGACAGGCAAGATAGCCAACTGCCGCACCGTGCTTCAGCGCGCCCTGAGAGACCACTCAGACAAGATTGACGTTGATGCGGTTTCGCAGGCTTCGCAAAGGCTCGCTAATTACATGAGGAGGTTGAGTTCTGAATTGACGCTGGATGTATTACGGGGCATGGAGGGAGAGTCGGCATATACGTACTTTGGTGTATTTGATCATCTTATTACCTCGCAGAAAGATAATTTCAGATTCCATGAGCGGAACCGCAGGCCTCCGCTGGATAATGTAAACTGCCTGCTGTCGTTTCTCTATACCATTGTGATGCATGATGTGCGTTCAGCGCTTGAGACCGTAGGGCTTGACCCTGCTGTCGGTTTCCTGCACAGAGACCGTCCCGGCAGATTCGGACTTGCGCTTGACCTTATGGAGGAATTTCGTCCTTTCTTTGCCGACCGCCTGGCTCTTTCACTTATCAACCTTTGTCAGGTGCAGGGAAATGGATTTCAGAAAAAAGAATCCGGCGCCGTATGGATGGACGATGACACAAGGAAGACCGTTCTGGTTGCATATCAGAAGCGCAAACAGGAGGAGATAGAGCATCCGTTTTTAAAGGAGAAGATTTCTATTGGCATTCTTTTTTATGTGCAGGCATTGCTCATGGCACGTTATCTGCGCGGAGATATGGACAATTATCCGCCATTTATATGGAAGTGAAGAAATGCAAGGCGCAAAGGGGTAAAGATACAAAGGGACAGAGACAGAAAGGCATACATGAAGAAAATAAGAAACTACAGATATCTTATTGTATGGCAGAAATCTATGGCGTTGGTGACTGAAGTTTATTCGATAACAAGATTGTTCCCGAAAGAAGAACTCTATGGGTTGATATCGCAGATAAGAAGAAGTGCGGTATCAATACCGAGCAATATTGCAGAAGGATATGGCAGATATTCTATAAATGACTATATTCGTTTTTTACAGATATCAATAGGCTCTTTGTATGAGTTTCAAACTCAACTGGAGATTGGTCTAAATTTGGGGTATTTATCAAAAGATATTTTTGAAAAGGTTTATGAACAGAGTCGGGAGATAGAAAGAATGCTCAGCAGCTTAATTAAAAAAGTAGGTTTAAAAGATTGAACTTTGTGCCTCTGTGCCTTTGTATCTTTGTACTTTGTGCTTATCTTATATTTAAGAGGGAATATGTTTGTGCTGATAAGTTATGATGTTGCCACTGACGGGGGAGAAGGACAGCGCCGTTTGCGCAGGGTAGCGCGCGCCTGCAAGGATTACGGACAGAGGGTTCAATACTCTGTATTTGAATGTATTGTTGATCCGGCACAATGGGCGGTGCTTAAAGACAGGTTAATTTCGGAAATTGATCCAAAGAAAGACAGCCTGAGATTTTACTATCTTGGTTCTAACTGGAAGCATCGTGTAGAACATGTCGGCGCAAAGGCGTCCGTTGATCAGGAGGGACCGTTGATTATCTAAAAGGCTGCTGCGAACCTGAAGCTCACATGATTTTTATGCATGGTTCGCAGTGCTTTAAAGATGTTTTAAATAGCGATGTTAACAAAATGTTCTTTGACAACCTAAGATTTTCTAAGATGAAAAATGATATATTCGCACAAAATAGCAAAGAAGTTGTTTATATTCAGTAAGTTATGAGTAAGGCGTCGCTCCCTGCGCGGGAGCGTGGATTGAAACTTCTCTTAATTTTTTATATTTGATTTCGTCCATGTCGCTCCCTGCGCGGGAGCGTGGATTGAAACTTATGTATATAGCGAACAACGCCTACACCGACAGTCGCTCCCTGCGCGGGAGCGTGGATTGAAACATCGTGTTGGGGCTGGTATGTTACGAGGATTTGGTCGCTCCCTGCGCGGGAGCGTGGATTGAAACATACAGCATTATAATAACCCCTTTCGATGATTGAAACTACCAGCCACCCGTCGCTCCCTGCGCGGGAGCGTGGATTGAAACCTGTGGTGAGGTGGTAAGAAGACGTATATGGTCGCTCCCTGCGCGGGAGCGTGGATTGAAACTATAGGCTCTGCAATTGCTAACATCTAGCCGAGGTCGCTCCCTGCGCGGGAGCGTGGATTGAAACCAATCAACGCTAATATCCCGATTAGGCTCACTCTACGTCGCTCCCTGCGCGGGAGCGTGGATTGAAACCCGTTATTGTCGGTATGCACTGTCCAAAATTAAGTCGCTCCCTGCGCGGGAGCGTGGATTGAAACTTGTACCACTGTATTTGTTATACAAAATTCATAGTCGCTCCCTGCGCGGGAGCGTGGATTGAAACAAGGTAACAGAGCAGATATGCAGCTGTCATATAGGTCGCTCCCTGCGCGGGAGCGTGGATTGAAACCTAGCAGTATCACTAGCATATCAGGTCGGTTACAAGTCGCTCCCTGCGCGGGAGCGTGGATTGAAACAGAAAACCCAAAATCTGACGAAAAACACCAAAGTCGCTCCCTGCGCGGGAGCGTGGATTGAAACGTTACAACAGCCTTGTACGTACTTCTTGCATCTCTACTGTCGCTCCCTGCGCGGGAGCGTGGATTGAAACATAAACAATTAATCTTGCCTTACCAGACTCGCACAGTCGCTCCCTGCGCGGGAGCGTGGATTGAAACGTTTACACGCAGGTTTCGCAAGATTGCATTCGCAAGTCGCTCCCTGCGCGGGAGCGTGGATTGAAACTTTTGTAAATAATAAACCACTTGAAGCACTTGCGTCGCTCCCTGCGCGGGAGCGTGGATTGAAACAGGGAGTGTCCATAAATGGCTAGAGATATTTCCGGTCGCTCCCTGCGCGGGAGCGTGGATTGAAACTGCAAACCAGGTTATTTTCCCTTTCCAAAAAGTACTACTCTAATGGTTTTTAAAAATACCACAAAATCCAGGATAAACGACATGTTCTTAATATAATAGAGATCGTATTGTAATTTTTCTTCTGTTTGTTCCACTGAAGAAGCATAAGGATACTTTATTTGAGCCCAGCCAGTTAGTCCAGGTCTTACCAAAAGCCTCTGGGTATAAAAAGGTATTTTTTCTTCAAATTCCCTTATAAAGACCTCCCGTTCCGGACGCGGTCCAACTAAACCCATATCACCCTTAATGACATTTAGCAATTGCGGGCTTTCATCCAATCTCCACTTTCGCAGAAAGCTCCCAATCTTTGTAATCCTGGGATCATTATCTGCGGCATAAACCGCACCGGTAATCGACTCAGCATTCTCCACCATAGTACGGAATTTAATAATGGTAAATTTTTTACCATCCTTGCCAATACGTTCCTGTGTATAAAAAATCCTGCCCCTGGAATCGCATTTTATTACTATTGAGATAACCACCATAACAGGTATTGACAAAACAAATAGTATTAACGCGATAATTCCTTCTAAAATAGGCTTAATCAACCTGCTATATAGTTTGGGCGTGCCAATGGCGATGTGCAACATCCACATATTATCAATATGTTTAAAAGGAATCTTCCCTGTGAGCTGTTCATAGGTTGTAGGCATGTCAACCACATCGATTCCATTCCATGAACAATTAATCAGCGCCTTTATTAAATCGGCATGCTTTTCATGTGTGATAGCTACAATAACTGTGGTAACATGATTCTGGCTAACGATGTTATTTAAAGTATATCTGTCGCCTAAAATAGGGACATCTTCAACAAACTTACCTTTTTTTAGAGGATCGTCATCAACGAAACCAACTACATTTAATCCTGCTTTCTTTGACCTGTTTATTTCATGCAAAACACTCTTTCCAGCCCAGCCGGCGCCTATAATTAGAACGTTTTGGTTAAACATGGACTGCTCTAGCAAATAACTATACAAAATCCTCCATCCTATAATGAAAAAAGTAACTAAAACCGCGTTTATAACAAATACACCACGTCCTATGCGAAGATACCAGGTTACATAAAATAAAAACGTAGTAACAATAAAGGCGCTCACAGTTGCAAAGGCAATGGCCATGACATTTCCAATTGACTTGAAGTCCTTGCGAATGTCGTATAGTTCCATAAAAAAGAATGTGAGTATGAATGTCAAGCCGGTTAAGACAAACGATAAAAGATTGTTTATTACATAATCGCAGCCGTGATTTAATCCCAGACGGATTATTGCCGATAAAAATATCGAACCATTTACAATGAGCAGGTCACCAATTACCAGCAATATCAGCCGTTTCGAGACAGGATAATTAAAAATTTTGATTGTCATATTGATAGTCTGCCTATCTTATCCATCCTAAAAATTTTTCAAAATCGTTAAGAAATATCTTTGGATTATGTATGTAAACACTGCTCCTTGCCTTTGCCCTTTCAATGATACGCATAAAACCTTTGTTATAGTTATGAAAGGCCTCTTTAACTTTATCTTCAAGTAACACAAAATCCTCGTAGCTCATCGTATCAACCCTACGCCTAATATCCTTCAGATAATAATCGCTGGGTATACGTCTGAAAAAATCCTCATACGACATCTCTTTAATTACCAACCCATGTTCAATACCAATATCAAAGAGTCTCGTCCCAGGAAAAGGTTCATAAACACCAATAGAGGCAAAACTAGGTTTTATTTCATAAAGCAAATCTAATGTTTTTTGGACATCTTCTCTGGTCTCTGTAGGTATACCCATCATAAAGTAAGCTGTCCAGTGAATCCCGGCTTCCCTGAAAAGACCTGGAGCATTCTTTATACGTTCAAGCGTAATACCTTTATCCATAAGTTCAAGGATTCTCTCACTTCCAGATTCTATACCTACCTTTATGCTGTTACAACCTGCCTTTTTCATTGTCCTGAGCAGTTCCATATCAATCAGGTCAACCCGTGTGTTACAATCCCAATTAATTTTTATATCTGCATCCATTAATCCATTACAAAATTCCATTACCCTCTTTCTGTTTACAGTAAAAGAATCATCCTTAAATGTAAATTGATGTGTACCGTAACGCTCATGTACATATTTGATTTCATCCAAGATGTTTGATAAAGAACGGTATCTCACCCTTCTTGTCCAGATTTGTGTTGCACAGTATGAACATTTATATGGACAGCCCCTGCTTCCCATTAGCAAACCCATATCTTCAGAGGTATACGTATCTGAACCCAGAAATGATTCACGATCCGGAATTGGAAGGTCGTCTAAATTATCTACAAATTTTCTGATATTATTGTGGACAATCTTGTCATTATGCCTATACGAAAGACCGCCTATACTACTAAAATCAGGGTCTTTCATGTTCAGCTTTTTTATCAATGCAAGAAATGTAACTTCGCCTTCCCCGCTTACAATAAAATCAACATTTTCAGTGTTTTTGAGTATCTCATCAGATTTTAAAGTCGCATGAGGACCGCCAAAGACAACGTAGCAGTTTTTATTAAACTTCTTTACGATAGACGCTATTGTAAATGCAGACGCCGCCTTCGGCGTCATAACAGTTACACCAACTACATCGGGCTGGTATTTTATAAAAGTTTCTGAGATCTCTTTTATAATGGGATTTTCCGGATTCCCCAATTCCTTCAAATAAATCCTATATTTTTCAGGTAATCTCGTATAATCCATCCCCTTTGAATTTTTATTACAATCGGCATCATAGATGGTTACCTGATGCCCAGCCTTTTTCAGTGTTGAGGATAGATAGCTTAATCCTAAAGGAAAGTACCGATTAAAATAATTGAAGAATCTATAAAAAGGCGGGTCTACAAGAAGGACGTTCATTTAATATTTTTGCCTCACCTATCAAATAATAATGCTTTAAGACTGTCTGGCTGTATATTTACAAGAGGTTAACAATCCTTATAAATGCATTATTTTAACAACAAAAGATTACTTAAGTAAACCCAAAATGTTAATATGTAACTATTAAAACTATATACTATAATTATTAACTCTTAAAACATAAGGAGATCTAGTTATAAATTGAAGTGAACCACACGGCACAAAAACATTACACCTTGAAAAAGAGTTATTGCAATTTTACTGAAGATATTAATTTTTAATTGGAAGCGATACCGGAAGAATTTACAACCTGGAATTTAATAATTACCTAATTCTTTTTAAAGCCATTTATTTTAAGTACGATAAACCTATTCAATTTTTTTATCATTTAATCTAATCTTTATAAATGTTTTTAATTAATTACATTAGTTTACAACAGCTTAATCTGAATATCTTTTTAAATTAAACGCACAAAAAGGAATATCTTTCTTTAAACAAATCTTGTTTGTTGAGTAAAAATCCTTGCAGCCTCGAGTAAATCGCTTACCACATAATCCACGCTTTCCGCATCGTTGTACACCATATCCTCAAAACTTTTTTTTATCAGTACGCAGCTACACCCTGCATTTTTACCAGCACGTATATCTACTTCTGAATCGCCAATCATAATAGATTGTGTTAAGTCAATATTGTGTTTTCTTGCTGCCGTAAGAAGCATATTTGGCTTGGGTTTCCTGCATTCACATTCGATCCTGTATTGTTCAATAATTCCTTCAATATGATGCGGACAGTAGTAAATATCGTCTATTACAATCCCCTCGTCTTTAAGTATATCTATTAATCTTTTGTGAATAAGTGTCAACCGCTCCTCGCTAAAAAACCCCCTTGCAATACCAGACTGATTTGTAACGATAATAATCAAATAATCGTGCTCTTTGAAAAGCCTGATTCCACTTACAGCATTTGGCAATAATTGCAGCTGTTCCGGGGAGCTCAGAAACTGCTCGTGAACAACAATTGTTCCATCCCTGTCCAGGAATACTGCTTTTTTCTTCTTCATTCTATTACTATCCAAAAAGCTCTTTTTCAACTATAGAGCAAATAATATGTCCAACGGTGATATGACATTCCTGTATTCTGGGTGTGTTATCGGAGGGGATTTTTAGACAAATATCTACTGAATTCTTAAGAATACCGCCGTCTTTTCCCGTAAATCCAATTGTAAGTGTACCTCTATTTCTAGCAATTTGAACGGCATTTAAAATGCCTTTTGAATTTCCACTGGTACTGAATGCAATTAGAATATCCCCGGGGCAGGCAAGGGCTTCAACCTGTCTGGCAAAACAAGCATCATAACCAAAATCATTTGCCAGAGCAGTCATTACAGAAGTATCTGTCGTCAGAGCAACAGCAGGAAGTGGACGCCGGTTTTTCTTAAACCTGCCTATTAATTCACCAGCAATATGCTGGGCATCTGCAGCGCTTCCACCGTTACCTATTAAATAAACACGATGATTATCTTTGAACGCCTTAACAATAGAACCAGCTATTTCTTTAATTAAATCAAGTTTTGTAGTTAATAATGCCTTTTTGGTATCAATGCTTTCCTGTAATTGTACTTCAATATCGTTCATTGTGATTAGTTCTTTTTCAATTCTAGCCCGCCTGACTCACGGTTTCTTTTACATGTTTTATTTGATTATGCCTATCAATTATTCTCGATACAATATTAGTAGTAGAAATCCCTTCAACAATCGGTGCAAGCACAACTTTTCCACCACAAGATTCAACAAACTCTCTGCCTACCACACCGGCATCTTTCCAGTCTTCACCTTTCACAAGTATATCCGGTCTTACAGCTTTAATTAAATCCTCCGGAGTCAAATCATCAAAGATTGTCACATATGTAACGTCTTCCAATGCGGCAAGCATTTTAGCACGTTCAGCCTCAGAAACAAAGGGACGACTGGGTCCCTTTAAAGATTTAACAGAGTTATCGGAGTTCAATCCTACAACCAGTAAACCACCCTGTTTCCTGGCAAATTTAAGGTATTCAATATGCCCCACGTGTAGTATATCAAAGCATCCGTTTGTAAAAACAATCTTATCGTTCTTCTTTCTGTGTTCATTTAAAATACCTATGAGCACTTCAATATCTTTGATTTTACCGGATGTCTGGCCCTTCCCACTCATGAGTTCATCTAAAATCTCGCCTTTACTGACCGGTGTTGCACCAATCTTCCCAACTTCTATTCCCGCTGCAATATTGGCAATCGGTGCTGCATCCTCAAGACTATAACCACTGCCAACAACCATCCCGAACATACTAAGCACCATGTCTCCGGCGCCCGTAACGTCAAATACAGTCCGCGGAGTAGTTGGAATAATTCTTCCCTGACCACTCTTGTGATAAAGGAACATGCCATCTTTATCAATGGTTATGACGCAATATTCAAGTGAAAGGCTGGAAGTAAGCTTGTTCCCGGCATGGTTCAGGCTATCGTTATCTGTAATTTTTATACCTGTGGCAAGTTCGGCTTCGTTCCTGTTTGGAGTCATTGCTGTAAAACCATGATAACTGGAGTAATCAACCGAAAGTTTTGGGTCCACAATCGCAATCTTGTTATGTTTTTTACAGATGGTTACAATCGTTTTTAGAAACGAAGCGGAAAGTAGCCCTTTATTCATATCAGAAATTAGAACTATGTCGCATAGCGGTATAGTCTTATTTAAATAAGAACTAAGCTGAGATTCTAAATCCGCAGATATTGCATGCGTTTTCTCATAATCAACCCGCAATAACTGTTGAACACCTTTTCCTGCAGTTTGTAAATGACCCATAAGGCGCATCTTCAGAATTGTCGGACGACTCTTATCAATAAAAATACCCTTCGTGTCAACTTTCATACCTTTAAAAATATTTAAAAGCGTATGTCCGTAAACGTCATCTCCCATAATTCCACAGGCAAAAACATTGGCTCCGAGCGTTTGTAAGTTATTTATTACGCTACCAGCACCGCCAGGTCGCATATCTTCCGAGGATACATTAATAATCGGTATAGGAGCCTCCTGTGATATACGCCTTACTTCACCCCAGACATATTTATCAAGCATAAGATCCCCAATAACCATAATTCTTGGGGATTTTAAATTTGATACAATATTAAACGTTTTATCCATTAATACTTGCTCCTATAAAAGTAATACTTTTCAAAAATCTAATCTTATTTGATTTCGTCAATCTGGGTCTCATTAATTTCACCTTCGAGAAAATACGACATTTTAATATTAAGCGCTGAAGATAATTTGTCCAGTGTTGAAAGAGATGCTGCGATTTGACCATTTTCAATCTGGGATAGTAAGCTTGGCGATAAACCTGTACGATTTGCTAATTGTTTTTGAGTTATCTTTCTGCTCTTTCTTAAAAATTTAAGTTTCTTTCCTACACTTGCCTTGAGCCTGTTTTTCGAATCCCCAATAAGGCAGTAAGCCTTTTGAGCATTACTTAATGATTTCCGCAAATCATTCAAGTCAAACGGTTTTTTTAAGTAATCGAATGCATCGAATTTCATTGTTTCAACTGCAGTATTAAAAGAAGGGTATCCCGTAAGTATAATTACGCAAATATTCTGAAATTTTGATTTTATCTGTTTAAGCAGTTCAGTGCCGCTTATATGCGGCATTTTCAGATCAAGTATTACAATATGGACCTTTTCATGCTCTAATGTGGATATGGTATCCAGCGGTTTTGTTATACCCTTAACAATATATCCTTCATCCAACAGAAACTTTGTTAAATATGCGTTATAATCTTTATCATCGTCTACAACTAATATTTTTATTCCTCTATCCATGTACTGCTACCTTACCAAAATCTACAGGTAAACTGATGTTAAAGGTAGTACCTCTACCCATTTTACTTTTAGTGATAATTGTACCATGATGTCTCTCTATAATGCCATAGCTAATAGGCAGACCTAACCCTGTTCCTTTACCAACTTCTTTAGTTGTAAAAAAAGGGTCAAATATCCTGGATAGATTCTCCCCTGAAATACCAGTACCAGTGTCTCTGAAGCTGATATTAATTTTATGTGCGCCTTTTTGCGCAGTGCTAATTGAAATTGCATCGCCGCCTGAAGTGGCATCATCAGCATTTATAAGCAAATTCATAAATACCTGTTGTAATTGTTCAGCAAAACCCATAATCTTCGGCAATCGTGAAGACAACCTTAAAACAACTATTTTATCTTTCTTGGTAAACTGTTCAATAATAAGAGAAACTGTGCTCTTAATTAATTCATTAACATTAACAGGTTTTGGATGTTCGTTTCCTTCGGATCGTGAAAGTTCCAATAAAGAATCAACTGTTTTTTCGATACGCCTTGTAACCTTTTGCATGGTCTTAAATTCTTTTAATGTCTCTTTTGCAAATAAATCATTCCGCTCAAGAAATCTTTGCGTCATACCAGAAAGTATTGCAAGCGGCGTATTGATTTCATGAGCAACTCCTGCTGCAAGTCTTCCAATAGAAATTAACCTGTCTGAGTGTATTAATTGTTGTTGAAGTTTTTTTTGTTTTTCTTCTTCCAGTTTCTTTTCGGTAATGTCCTGAACTAACTCCAGCACTTGAATAACTTTTCCATCCTTGTCAAAGATTGGAGAACTGATAACATTATAAAATTTCCTTTTATTATGATTTAATACAATACGTTCTGTCTGATTTATCCTTCCGGTTTTGAACACAATAACAGATGGACAGTCTTTTGGCGGTGACTGGAGATTACAATAGGCATCATAACACGTGTGATTCAAGATGTTTTTACCTAAGCGGTGGTTCTCGATTAATCGCTTGTTTGCCCAGCAAATTTCATTATCTCTGTTTATAACTAAAAGATCTGCCCCTATTTCGCTCACTATGCTATCAAGTTTTCTCTTTTCCTCCTGCAGCTCAAGTTCAAGATTTTTCCTTCTGGTTATATCCCTGAAATGTACAAGTATATACAAAACATTATTTTCTTCTTTTACTACCGTAGTATCCAACTCCATTATAAGAACTTGCTGATTTTTAGTTATAACTTCAATTTCTGTTGTCTGCGCTTTATTATTAACTGCCATTACAAGAAGTTCTAAAACAAGCTTCTTTGACGTCTTTGGTAAAAAATCATAAATATACCTACCCAGAAGTTCTTCTGTCCTATAACCAATGATTTTTTCCTCACGCTGATTTACCATAAGAATCTTTCCATTAAGGTCTAGCATCATCATAGAATCAGCGGCATTATTGAATAATGTCTTATAGCGCTCCTCAGATGTCTTGATACGGTTAAACAACTTCGTATTTTCGAGTGCAATAGCAAGCTGTGGTGCTATCTGCCAGAGGTAATAACAGCTTTGTTCAGTAAAACTATTCACTTTCTCACTGCCAAAAGTAATAGCTCCCAGCACTTCTCCCTTGTAAGTAAGCGGGAATCCCAGTCTTGAGCGTATTCCTTCTTTAAATAGTACATTATCTGTCCAGAAAGGGCCATTCCCTGTATCATTAACGATTGCAGGTTTTCCTGTCTTTATAACCTCTCCCAGAAGACTGCCAGAAAGTGGAAATGACTCACCTTCATTGATCTCGCTAAAATTACATGTTTTTGTCAAAGCAAATACCTTAAACCACTGCCCCTGTTCATTTGAAATAATTATGCAGGCACGCTCAAATTGTATAACCTTCTTCAGTTCATCACATATTGTCGGGAAAACCTCCCGAATATCAAGGCTCATGGCTATTGCTTTGTTGATATTACCGATTATTTCCTTTTCTATCAGTGTCTTTTTTAAACTACTTTCCAATTGTTGCTTATAAAGCGCTTTTTCTACAGTCTTTTTTAAATAATCGGAGTCGAAAGGTTTTATAATATAATCAACATTATCCAAGCACATATTATTGATCACGTTCTTGATTTTAGCCTGGTCAATCATGATAAGTATAATTGTATTTGGTGAGATTTCTTTAATATTGTTTATTAGAGAAATTTCCTTGAGGTCGTTCAATCTTAAGTCAAATAATATCAGATTAACGGAATATTTATTTAAAACGGAGGCGGCTTCTTTGATGTTTGATGCTGTATAAACATTATAGTCATTTTCCTCAAGCAAGCCTTTGAGGGACACACATATCAACTTATCGTCATCAATAATAAGTATGTTGTGTTTTTTTTGCATCTTAAATTTAGTCTGACAATCTAAGCTTTAAGAAGATAAAATAATGGTTATAAAAAAGTGGTATCCCAAATATTTCTAACTAATGCACGGAGAAATTTTTGCGCGATTTGTAAAAAACAACGTTGAGACCAGACCACTTTAGTAATTTCAACATTATTTTATAGATAAAATGATATAAAACAGGTTCAAAATAATTAATAACAATCGAGAATACCTAGCACAGTACCTTGCTCGATATTAATTAATTTTCTAAACTAATCTTCCGTTAGCAAAAAATGTTTATCTATAATTTTTACTTTAATGTATCAGCTATATTTGTAAGTATTGGACATTGCACATATTATTATAAATAGTAATATTATAAAAAATTTATGTCAAGAATAAAGCACAATTACACTTATGAGATAAATAAAAATTGACAATTACGCTCAAAAAAAAATAGAATAAAAACAATCTGAAATAGTTCAATCAATCATTGCTTTAAAAGAAAGTATTATGGGAAAGTTACAATTCAGAATAATAACAGTATTTATAATCGCCTGCTGCTTAGCTGTCGGGTTGTTTTTTAGTTCTTCAGTACTTGCAAACCAGAGATGTTTTAAGTGTTGCGGCAGCGGTTTATGGCACACAGACAACAAGATCCCATGCAGCGGCAAAGGTTGCAACTAATGTATTAAATGTAATGGTTTTGGTGGACCAGGACAGATTCCTGATATTGCTAAGCGCTGCGATACACGTAAAGGTTCGGGTCTGGTTCATGGCGATAAAAAGGTTTGTATCGGTGCAGGATGTGACAGTTGCGCGTCCTGTAAATCTTGTAATACCTAGGAATGGAAATAAACTATAGGGAGGAAAACTCATGATTTTTAGACAACTAAACAAAAAACCCTGCAAAACATACCTCATCAGCTCCGAAAAGACAAAAGAAGCAATAATCATAGATCCAGTATTGGAAAATCTTAATGAATACATATCTATCATCAAAGATGAAGAATTCAAACTAACGCATGTATTAGACACGCATACCCACGCCGATCACATTTCCGGCGCTGGTGCACTTACTGACAAGACGGGTGCAGTATATGTAATGTATCAAAATTCACCTGTTCGCTGTGTGGCATTTCATGTTTCTGACGGTTTTGATTGCCATTTAAGTGGTATACCTGTTAAGATAATGCATACACCGGGCCACACGAAAGATAGTATTTGCCTTGTATTTCAAGATCGAATTTTAACAGGGGACACATTATTTCTGGATGAAGGCGGCGCCGGACGCACAGATTTACCAGGTGGTGATCCGGGAGAACACTGGGAATCCATACAGAAAATAATGAAGTTGCCTGATAATTTGATTGTATATCCTGCACACGATTATCGTGGACGTGAACCATCGAGCCTTGGTGAGCAAAAGAAATGCAATCCTAATTTACAGCCACGCACAAAGGCGGCTTATATAAAGTGGCTTACAGGCATGAAATTGGGCGCTGCTGACTGGATGAAAGACGTACTGAGTGCAAATTATGAATGCACTCGCAATCCAAAAGCGGCATGGATTCCTGAAGACGCTCCGGCTTGCGAAGTAAAAGGAACACTACCTACAAATGTAAACGAACAACAGGTGCCTACCATTCCTGTTTCCGAAGTAAAGAGACGTATACAGTCTAATCAATTAAATAATACTATAATTCTCGATGTCAGAGAGCCTGCTGAACTAAAGGGCAAACTTGGTGTCATTAACGGGGCTTTAAATATTCCAGTTGGGCAGCTAACTGAAAGAGTTATTGAACTTGAAAAATATAAAGAAAAAGACTTTATTACAGTTTGCCGAAGCGGGGGGCGCGCCCACGCAGCTGCCGCCATTTTGCTACAATCAGGATTTAAGAAGGTCTTTAATATGAGCGGAGGTATGATGGCATTCCATTCGGCTGAAAAGAAAAAATAATAAATATTTTATAAGAGGTACATTTACAATTACGTAATCCAAGTCTAAGAAATATCACAAAAATACTAAGTATTGAATTATAAAATTTAATATTCAGAAATGAAAAACGTATATCATTTAGACCTTAACAAACAAAAGACTCAAGGCGCAAAAATAGCGTTATTACCAGGAGATCCTTTTAGATCTCAAATAATTGCTGATACAATCTCACGTATATACAACACAAGTAATGAAAAACTGGTGTGGAAAAGAGAGTTTTGTTCTTATCTGGCAGAAATAAGGGGGAAAGAAGTTCTTATAACCTCCACCGGAATTGGAGGCCCTTCTATAGCAATAGCCATTGATGAACTTGCTCAATTAGGAATACATACCTTCTTAAGGGTTGGTACAACAGGTACAATACAGAATTATATCAACATTGGAGACGTTATCATTACTACAGGTTCCGTTCGCCTTGATGGCGCTTCAACCTATTATGCCCCGATTGAATATCCTGCAGTTGCACATTTTGAAATCGTTAATGCCCTTATTGATGGCGCAAAGAAAACAAAAGTAAAATATCATGCGGGCATAACTGCATCAACTGACTCATTTTATCCTGGTGAAGAAAGATCCAATTCTTACAAAAAATATATACTTAGAAAATTTCTGGGGACAACGAAAGAATGGCAAATGCTTAATGTACTGAATTACGAGATGGAATCATCAACGATTTTAACACTTACTGCTTCAATGGGTCTCAAAGGAGGATGCATTACAGGTGTGATTAATAAAATTAGCATGGATAAGATAACAAAAAAGGCTTATAAACTAGGCGAAGAAAATGTCATTAAAGCCGCTATCGCTGCAGTAGAGAAATTAGTAAATCAATAACAAGTTAAATCCATTATTTTTTAATAAATTATTTTTTATTTATAGGCTTCAAACCCATCCATTCTGGACACAACAACAGATGCCACCAAAAAAGCTTAGAATATATCATCAAACGATAACGCTGTTTTCTACTCTGGAATAATACAAACACATTACCAATTATATTTGCAATCAAATTTAAAACAATCTTCATAACATACAATATCCTTAATACTATGTATGATAACCCTGACCTGTTCTTTTTGAAAAAAATGTACAAAGAACGACAATACTCTACCTGTGATTGCCAAGGCGCCATCTTCTTACTTTCGCCTCCAATGTGGATTACCTTGGCAGCTGGCACATGATAAATCTTCCAGCCTGCCTTTCGTATACGGTAACACCAATCCGTTTCTTCCAAGAAGAAAAAATAGTTCTCATCCAATCTGCCTACCTGTTTCACTGTTTCATTTCTAACCATTAAACATGCCCCTATAACTGATTCAACTTCTACAGGCTGATTTAGCACCTGTTTCTTACTTGGATATTTACGTGGGAAAAACACTCTCAGAAGACTTTTGTTAAAGAGCTCTGTTGCTAAAGTAGGATAATTATCATAGCTATGTTGCCTTGTGCCATCAGGTTTTATAAGCTGGGCGCCTACCATACCTGAATCGCCATGCTGTTCCATGAATGTATATAACGTATAAATTGCACCTTTTTGTAAGACAGAATCTGTATTAAGTAGTACAGTATATCTAGCCAGATTTTCTTCCAATGCCTGATTTACTGCCGCTGCGAATCCCCTATTTCTCACATTTTCTATGACAACAACCTGCGGGAATCGTTCGTGTACAGCCTTAACGCTATCATCCGAGGAGCCGTTATCTACCACCGTTATCTGATACTTAAGATCCGCAACATTTGCGTATATGGAATCTATACAATTTAACAACAACTGTTTGGTGTTCCAGTTTACCAAGATAAAATGTAAGTCAACCATCAATTTAATATCTGAATCTTGCATTAAATTAATTACTAATGAATACGTTGCTCTGTAAGTCCTATTGTTATTGACTTTGAGCATGATTTACGCAATACAAGTATTTAACCCTATGGGTTAAATATTAAAACCAATAAAATCCTCTCTAAGCCTTTATTAATAAGAGTTTTCCGAAGAGCGCATCAAAATTTCATGCAAGATTCAGGTAATAATTTAAGGTGATTATTGGATTAGCCCAGAAAAGGATTCTTAATGTCACAGACTTAGCAATCCGTACGTTTTCAAATGTTTTCAGACTAAACGAAATAATCATTTACTTTGGGCAAAGTACCCGTTTGTAGCAAAATCCTTGTTCGTCTGACCGGTGTTGAGAAGATTTTTTACAATGCCTAACTTTCTGAAATCTTCCGGCTCGTTCGGCTTATATTTTAGCCTTGAATGAGTTCGTATGATTGCCGCTTGAATTATTACGAGTAATGACAAATAATATTCCAATAATATACCAAAGAAACATTGTGTCAGGTTTTCCCCAGAAATAATCTGTAAAGCCATGCGAAATAATAGAAATGAGACTTGCTGTAATCCCTATTAAAAGAGTTTTTTCATACCCGGCTTCTGTAGAACGCCATGATTTTATAGCCTCTTTGAATACATTTGTAAACAACCATAAGAAGGTCAACAGTCCCCCAATTCCAGTACCGACATATACACCCAGTAAAATATTGTGTGCATCGGATAATCTATCAAGCTTTTTGACCTTGTTCTTTTCTTTTGCCTTTTTTCCCTTGATCTTCACAGGGATTGTCTCGTTTTTTATTTGTTTTTCTGCGTCTCTTATTTTATTACCGTATTGTTGATAAGCATCTCTAAAAACCCGGCTGCTGGGGCCTATGCCTAGCAAAGGATGATCCCAAATCATAGCGATTGATGCTTTCCAGCATAGCTCCCGTTCTCCAAGTATTTCTTCTGAATCAAAATATTTGTTAACCTGTATAATAGTTTTCGCACGGGTAGTATATTTAGAAGGTAAAAAGAAAAAACATGCTACACATATACCGACGAATGTAAATACTAATAATTGTCTTTTAAAAGCAAAACCTATAAAAAACATTGAAACCAAAATAGCTAGCCAGCTTGTCCTGTTCATCGTCAAAATCAGGGAAAAACTACATAAGAACACCAAAAGGATAAGAGATAGTCGGATTAATAAATTTTTGTACCAAAAGAATAAGCATATGGTAATGGGCAATAATAACGATATATATCTTGCTATTTTGGAGTGATATTCAAAGGTAGCAACAAGTCTTCCTGCATTAATAGCTATTCCTGTGTAATATCCATATAATCCGTATGCGCAGATCAAGCCACATGTAATGAGCATAGTTTTTACAATTCGTTTTACTTGTTCTGTACCATGGATAGTATTAACCATGCAAAAAAAGAGAATAAAATATTGTAAATATTCATGATATACTGTTTCAAGGTTAGATTTGATGTAAGCTGAATGAAATGAAGCTATCATTGAAAACAAAAGATACAAAAGAATAGGAATATCAATTGATGTTCTGTTAAACAGTATCTTCTTCTCAATTTTTGCCCTGATTACCCAGCACCCGATAATAATGAGAAAGCATAATAATTTTATGACATCAGCACCAAAAGGAAAAAAAGAGTGAATAAAAAAGTAGACAATAAATGCCCATTCGGAAACTCGACTTGTATAAGCTGTAATAGGCTTGTTCATGATGGATTATTTTATAACCATTAATCAAATAAAATCTTTAAAATCTACTTCGAAAACAAACAAATAAACGATGTATATAAATAGTATCTTATTGTTCTGAAATTTAATAGATCATACTTTAGAGATGAATAAAAACTTTCAAGTGCCAGGGCTTTATTTCCCATTCTTAAGAAATGCCTACCGACCTTAGCATAATGTGCAGATAACCGCCTTTTATAAAGTTTATTACTAATGCCCTTTCCTTTATCCTTAAAACTATTATATGTTTTATCGATAACTATTTTTTGGTATTTAAGGACATTATTCCTGTTCTTACTTAAAGAATGGGGGTTATGTCTGTATTTAAGAAGCGGTGTATTAATCCCCCCAACTTTAAAGTAGAATGCAATCCGTAACCACATGTCCCAGTCTTGACAGTTAAAAAGTTGTTCATCGAATAAACCCGTTGTTTTAAATACCTCTTTTTGTACAATTACGGATGAGGTATTTATAAAATTCTGCTCAGAAAATAATTGTACAAAAACATTACCTGATGGTAATCGTTTCTGTGAAGTCTCATCAAGCATACGACCATTTTGATCTATATTTAAATGTTTTGAATATACCATATTAACCCCTGGGTGTGTTTCAAAATATTCAATATCAGTCTTCAATTTTTCAGGCAACCAGAGGTCATCTGCATCAATAAAGGCTATATATTTACCTCGGGACGATTGGATGCCTATATTTCTTGCTACATGAGATCCCTTATTTTGATGGTAGTAAATATAGTTTATCTTTTGCATAAACGGAGATAAGACTTCTTTTGTGTTATCTGTGGATCCATCGTCCACAACAATGATCTCATAAGAGTTATAAGTCTGTGCCAAAATTGATCCAATTGAATGGGGCAAAAAAGCAGCACAATTGTATGTGGGTAATACAATACTTACGAGAGGTGAATAATCAGACATGCCGTTACGTTCCATTTATGACATTTATAAATATTGGTATATTTGCCCTGAGTGAAAAAGAGGACTCTAAAGTCTTTTTCCCCTCAAGCCCTATAGTTTTTCGCAGTGTTCTGTTCTTTATAAGCAAGTCTATCTTTTCTGTCCATTCCTTTATTGAAGCTGCAAGAAAGCCGTTAATACCCTCTTTTATAATTTCGTTATGCACACCCACTGGAGAGCATATAACAGGAATCCCTACAGCCATGTATTGCAACAACTTGGTTGCGCATTTACCCTTTGTCCATTCATGATCTGGCAATGGTGCAAGACCAATATCAATATCTTGTAAATCTGTATTTTCATCTTGCAATGCCCACACTTTTTTAACAATTGGTATTTTACAGTCAAAAAAATCGTTGCAAATAATTTTTAATTCTACAAAATTATACTCGCCAGCTAGTTGATCAAAAGCCGGAATCAACTCCTTTAAGAATGGCAATGAAGACTTACTTCCAACCCAGCCAATTGTAACCTTTTCTTTGCTTTTACTGTAATCCTTTATTGTGTATTTATCTGTATCAATTGAGGTGGGTATTATTATTATATTCTTATTATAAACCACCGCCTTCGACTTCAAATACTGGTTTCCAGCTATAACATAATCACTATATTTTACCATTCTCGCAAATGTTCTTTGCCTTTTAAAAGAACGACCACCTCCATCAACAGGACTTTTGAACATAACAGCATCATCGAAATCGTATATAATCCTTATATGTTTCCTCCTAAGATACCAGAGCTGCCAGCGCCACAGACGTTTTTTTTGAATAAAGATTATATCGTAACCCTTAATCTCTGAAAATAGTTTCATCCATTTACAGAAAGAATCAGGGAAGATTGCAACATTCGCCTCTACTTGTGATTCTTTAAGATAAGGAACGTATTGCAACACCCTGTATCTACTTGCAGGATGTTCCCATTCCTGTATAAGGAAATAAACTTTCTTCATTTTAAAAAATGGTTTAAAAAGATTTTAACCTTCCGGGCGTCTGTTGCTTTTTCCTATCAAATACCACTACCTTCCCAAAACACCTGGGTTCCATACATGTTTTCGCCTGATACTTGCCCTAATGATCGTTCTCAATACC
The DNA here is from genome assembly GCA_963709355.1 of uncultured Planctomycetota bacterium. GTDB lineage: Bacteria > Planctomycetota > Brocadiia > Brocadiales > Brocadiaceae > PLOWO2-12-38-17. The sequence goes on along the minus strand of CAVPVY010000005.1, from coordinate 2,783,825 downwards.
AGTTTATTTTCAATATCAAGAGCTTTTATATTTGCATAAATTAAGTAAAATCTCAATCTATCGGTATATGTAATGATATTAGACAATGATGCGTTTATTTGTGACAGATTTTTAATCTTCTTCTCAATAGAAACTTTTTTACCGAAATATATTCGATCCAAATCCAAATAATAAAAGTTCCACTTATTATGCAACTCTTCAACCATAATATTATTTGCCTTTAAATCATGATGGTAAACACCTGTATCGTGTAATCGCCGAAATGATACAGCCAGACAGGTAATAAAATCGCGTTTTTTTTTGATAATAATTTTATTATGAAAACTTTTAAACATGCCATCAATATATTTATTACATGGTAAATAATTAGAAATATCCTCCATAACGATAAAGCTTCTCTTCAGTTGAACAGACACTTTTTCTTCAATAAGCGCATATTGTTTTGGCGTCAAAAATTTTAAAGCCATCAAACCATGCGCAGAAAACCACGCCTTCCTGGCAGGAGAACTACAGAAACAATACAGGAATCTTTTGAATACAGATAGATATTTATACTCCTTAATACATACACCAGGTATATCTTCAAAAGGAAATTGAATACGTGTAATTCCAACTTTCGGTGATATCTTTATAATATTATCAAGATTCTCTTTTAATAAAACGGTATGTCTTTTGACTAGGACAACCAAATCATTAACATCCCACTCATTTCTCATGTTTATTTTGTAATTATGCTGGTTTACAATCTTAAATACATCATTAGTCCTTAAACATTTTTTTGACCTGCTATACCACAACCGGTGTTTAATTCTGTAAATCTCGCCCATAACCGTCTTTTGAAACTTTTCCTTTCTTTTAAACAACGACGTTTGGCGTATATAATTGTTTATCATGTCAGTTATTTCTTCATCTGTACACACGTCTATAATAGAATACAATAATCTAGATATTTCCCTAATCCTCCATGCTTGCGATAATTCCCCTTTATTTCTGAATTTCATGCGACCAAGGTCTATCAGATAAAACAGTGTTAAATTCTTTGAATCAACAAGAATATTTTCAGCATGAAGTTCGCCATGGAAAACTCCATAATCGTGCATTTCCCTGATGAAAGGAATAAGGCCTTTGAGCAATGTACTTTTTTTGTATTTCTCATGCTCACCTGTACATTCATGGACACTACTGTTTAATAAAACCCTCTTTAACGATATACAACCTTGTACTGCCTTCAAAATTATATAACAATCTTTAAGCATTCCGAATCGCCTTTTCTCACCATAAGCAACATGTTCTGCTGTAAGCAGATTGTATCCCAGCAGATTATAAGCATGCTTCCATTCTTTCTGCGCCTTTGAAATTGAAAACACAGATTTAACGGCATCCATAACATTTCTAACTGTATATTGCTTTACATAAAAAGACTCATGCTCGTAGTTACACTTTACTACCTTTTTAAAATACCCATTATGTACTACCTCGCAATTATTACCTGTATATGAATCTATTATTCCCTTTAATCTATCCAGTGTTATGGATTTTACAACCCACTTTGTATCATTTATAAAGTACTTATAGGTTTTAACTTGCATTGAAACCGATTTATTAAAAGATGTTCAAGATTTAAGAGCTAACACTTTTTGATATATATGAAGTATTCTTTTAACATTAGCATCAATAGAATAAATTTCAGACGTATGTCTTGCGGCATTACCCATTTGTTCTCTTACTTCTTCTTCTAAGAGTATATTAATAAAATTCGCTATTTCTACCGAATTTATAGGGTGATTAATAACAAAGCCATCCTTGGCATGCGAAATAATCTCTGAAGCCCCGCTGGCACTGCTAACAATAACAGGAAGCCCCGATGCCAATGCCTCAATACACGCTGTTCCAAAGGCATCATATTCACTTGGAAAAACAAAGAGATCGCCAGCGGCATATATCTCATGTATCTCTCTTGATACGCCGGCAAAAACTATCTTATCAGAAACGCCTTTTGCTTTTGCAAGTCTCTGATAAAACCGTACATTCCCATTTCCAGCAACCAGCAGTTTTATATTTTTGCCCCTATCTATTAATGGTAAAGCATCTATAATATGTCTCAGACCTTTTCGCTTGAAACCAGAAACCAACAAAAATTAAAAGGATTGCATCGTCTTCGATATTATACTTAATTCTCGCAGAAGTTCTGTACTTTGGTTTATTTTGCGGAGTAAAAAGTTCTGTATCTACGCAATTGTATATTATTTCTACATCATTTACAGATAATCCATAATGACAAATTATCTCTTTCTTACACTGTTCAGAAATACATGTAACCTGTCTATAAAGTCTCTTTTTAAATATAAGCCTTTCCAGCAGGAGTATGCTAAAATGCCTTGGATTAAGGCACATAAGAATCCTGCCTAAAGGGAATCTCATTATTGGATACGTGTGCATCATATAATCCCAGTGACACCCTCCTCCAACGCGGTATATATCCTGAGACAATGCATGCGTTAAGCCATGAACAATGTCAAATCTTATTCCAGTTTTATTAATAATTTTTGGCGCATTTATGGCAAATGTCCAATATTTTAAAGGAGACCAGAAAGTTATAGCAGGTACATGGTGAAAGGTTAATTCGTTGTTTATGTCTGAAGCAATGGATGAAGTATTCGGGGAATATCTATGCACAAAAAGGTGAACCTCATGTCCAAGCCTTAATAGCTGACTGGATAAGCTATATGCATATCCTTCTACTCCTCCTTTTTCCCTTATAAACTGAAACACCACTAATGCAATCTTCATTCTTTAACTTTAAAAGATAAAATTCATCAAACAAAAAAGGGGTTTCCAATATACTGTGATATTGGAAAACCCCTGTATCTATTTACCGGATTTTAAAACCTTTTATTGAGTTACTAATTTTACTCTACTTCTTTTTCTTTGCTTTAGGCTTTGGTGAAGATACCTTTGCCTTTGCCTTTATCTTTGGCTTCGCTTTCTGCTTAACAACCGCTTTCGCTGTTTTCGAAATGGTTTTTGCCCTGCCGGTGAGTATCTGCTCAGTCTCTTCCATATCCATATCCATTATATATTTTATACCTGTCACCTCAGCAGCCTCTTTAGTTAATGCTGTAATATCGTTTCTCGTCATGTACTCTAACGCAAATTTCCTTGAACCGCACATTAATTGACGTAATCCCTGAGATAAACGCTGATAATACGAATACACACCTATAGCCCCAGGCGGCACTTCCTTTCCATTTGAACCAAATAATCTCTTTGCCTTGGCTGCCAGCACAAAAATTTCATCCATTGTCTTCCCATAGGGTTCAATAGTTTTATCAATATTGTTATTCTTTAATTGCTCGCCAATTAATTTCCCTACATGCGCCGCACACAGCGGTGAACGAGCCATTCCGACTGCCTTGACATACGGCGCACCAAGCGCTACAGCTTTAAAAATATCATCCTCAAAAGCAAAACCACCGGCAAGTATAATATCAGGAACATACTGACCTCTAGATGCCAGTTTATGTACATAATTATATGTAAGAGCTGCAATATATAAAGTTGGTACTCCCCATTCGTTCATCATGTGCCATGGACTCATGCCAGTACCGCCGCCAGAGCCGTCAACTGTCAGAACGTCAACACCTGCGATAGAACAATAACGTACTGCCCTTGCTAGGTCAGCTGGTCTATAAGCACCCGTCTTTAAAAATACATATTTAGCGCCTGCTTTTCTTAACTCTTCAACCCTCTTTACGAAACCTTCTTCATTAACCATTCCAATTCTTGAATGTCTCTCAAATTCCTTAAATGCCTTTCCAAAGAGTGTTGATACATTCCCATCGTAAGGATCCGGCAAAACAATATAACCGCGGTCTCTTAACATCCTTGCTTTATCCAGATTATCAATCTTAACTTCGCCGCCGATATCCTTTGCGCCTTGCCCCCATTTCAATTCTACTGCCTGAACTCCTAATTTGTTTATACCATACTCAAGGACGCCCAGCCTTGAATCCTCAACATTTTCCTGCATTACAATTAAGCCATAACCGTTACTTTGCCATTCTTGGAAAGTCTTTACACGATATTCTATGTCAGGACAATATGTAATTTTCCCATTTTCAATTTGAGAATTGACGTCCATTCCGCCAACATTTTCACCAATTGTCAAAGCCGTGCCTGAAATGGCTGAGCCTATTGCTAATCCGTCCCAATGTGTCTTTGCAACCCTTGTTGAACCTAAACCCGGAATAACAATCGGCAGTTTTAACTTAATACCTTTATCTCTGCCTAATCTCGTTTCTATATTAACATTTTCAAAAATTGCCTTGTCGCTATCAGCCTCTATTCCCACAGCCCCTACCGCAGAACCCATAACATTTAAGTGAGAAAAATCTACAGGATATTCCTTGTCTGCCCCTGCTGTAATTGTACCAAAAGGTTGTGGATATAAATTTTCAGATGCCCTGAAAGCTGACTTACCAATCTCGCAATAACCAGGACATTCATCCACACAGACTGAACACATACCGCTTGCTTGTGTTCTGTCATTAGGCGTCCTGTTTTTCGTACGAGTTGCCGCCGATGCATTTGGCTTTGAAAATGACATTTTCAAACCCCTTTCTTATTGAATATGTTCACCAAACTAAAATTTATGCCTATTTTTAAGACCCTGTGAATCAATTTTATACACCTTTTCAAATTTGCTGTCAATATATTTTTTAAAGAGACGGATACCTTAATAATATTTTATAGCACAAGATATGCCAATTACTTAAAATTTTAAGCTTTGAGGTCTTTGCCCTGATATGCATAAATTTCAGTATATAAAATACCTGGATTTTTATTTTGTTTGTAAAGGTAAAAAGCAAAGTATATAATTTTCACTTAAAGGTTTAAGTGTTTTTTAAAAGACTGTTTTGAATAATATTTAAGGTAAAATTTTAGTTAAGTATATAAGTTAATTTATCACATTAAAAGGCTTGATAATATTATTTCTCAACCCTTAGTTCTTCAAAATTTTCACAAACTGCTATCTGTATTTAATGCAATTTAATTAATATTAGGATGAACCAGCCACATTGAAAATTTTTTTGATATTTTGTCACACTATTATTAATGTGGTCGTCACACGAAATGGGGGTTAATAAAGTTGTGAGACAACAGCCAAAAACAAAGGGCGAAAACATAATTAATATTAAGGTCGAAAAGATAAAAAAAGAGGTAAGTAAGGTCATTGTTGGTCAGGAGCAGATGATAGAAAGCATAATCGTAGCACTTCTTTCTGACGGACATATTTTATTAGAAGGATATCCAGGGCTTGGGAAAACTATTACAGTAAAAACAGTTGCCCGTGTACTGGACGCAAAATTTCAGCGGGTACAATTCACACCAGACCTCATTCCAGGTGATATAACAGGTTTTGAAATGTGGGACCCGGAAACAAGAAAAAGCAGAATCCAAAAAGGACCGGTTTTCACAAATTTATTACTTGCAGACGAAATAAACCGGGCGCCTGCAAAGGTTCAAAGCGCCCTTCTTGAGGCAATGCAGGAAAAACAAGTAACTATTGGCAGTGAAACTTATCAGTTAGAAAAATTATTTCTTGTACTGGCAACACAAAATCCTATAGAAATTTCTGGAACATATTTGTTACCAGAGGCTGAAATTGACCGATTCATGTTTAAACTGAATGTACACTATCCCACCTATACAAATGAAAGAGAAATTACAAAAAGACAGATTCGGGACGAAGAATGCAACCCTGGATACCGTTTTAACGCCAAAAGAAGTGCTTGCTTTAAGACACGCCATTGCGGAATGGTTTCCCCTAAACGAAGATTCGGCTATTGTAAAATATATTGCGCGGATTGTCAGGGCAACAAGACCTGAAGAAGGTAATGGTGATATTAAAAATCTTGTTATGTATGGCGCATCACCAAGGGCAACTATCGCACTGGCTAAGGCATCACGCGTATACGCCTTTATACACGGAGATGAAATGGTGTTGCCTGAACATGTTCAGAAAATGGCTTATCCTGCCTTAAGACATAGAATTATACTTACCCATGAGGCGGAATCTCAGGGCATTAATTCAGACAGTATTATAAAAAAGATACTGCAAAAAATACCTAGACTGGAATAAGCCTGATGAAAAAGAGAATAAGACTTTATTTGCAACGACTAATCGGCAACCTGTTCGATGGAACATTTTCCAGCTATTTAAATGCCCCGCACGGTTTAGAACTTGATGAACTCAGACAATACCAGCCGGGTGACGACATTAGATCTGTTGATTGGAAGACAACGGCAAAAACGGGGAGGTTGCACGTCCGCATGAAACTGGTTGATAAACGTGTAACTATCATATTCCTCATTGATAGAAGTCGGTCTGAAAAATTTGGTTCTTTCGTAAATACAAAAGAGGATATGCAATCCAGGATTCTTTCTATCCTTGTTTATGCGGCATCAGAAACGGGCAATGAGATAGGTTTCATTACATTCACAGACAAAATAGAAGGTTATATTCAGCCAAAAGCAGGTGAAAAGGAAGCCCTGAAAAATATTAAAAATATTCTGCTTGAATCAAATATAAGAAATGGCACAGATCTGGATAAACCTTTTAAATTCCTGATAGAAAAAATTCGCTCTACTGCCCTTGTATTCATAATGTCAGATTTTTTTGCCCCTTACAATTACGAACAATCATTCAAAATCCTTGCTTATTTACATGAAGTAATACCCATAATTATTTCAGACAAGGCAGAGAGGGGTTTGCCATACGCCAGGGGATATTTAACTACTTTGGATATAGAAACAAACAAAATAAAACCCTTGGAAATTTCAACTGCATTGAACAAACAACAGCCATGCATTAGTTTATTCAGGAAGCTTAACATAGATTGTCTTGCTATATCAACTGATGAAAGTGAAGAAGTATGTATTAAAAAAATCTCTGAGTTTTTTGATAGACGTATCAGGAGGGGAGGAAGAAGGAGATTATGAAACATGCAGTTTTCACCAGCTTATTTATTATAAGCCTTTTATCAGGCATCCACCCTGCGTATTTAAACGCACAGGAACAATACCAAGCCCAGGAGCAGCAAACAGCGGGAGAAGAAGCAGAAGGAGGACAGGAATTAGTCCTTACAGACAAACCCCTCGAAATCTGGACATTTATTGATGATTACAGACTGATTACAGGTAAGACATTACATTTAACCGTTCAGGTTATGTGGAAATTAGGCGTAACAGTCAACCTTGAGGGCGTGGACAAAATAGACCTTTCCCCTTTCAGAATAGAAAGCGCAATCGTCGGTGAACGCCAGATATTCGATAATGAACACGACTATTTAGTAATCACCTATACACTAACACTGCCTGCTTCTGTTAAGGAGGGACTGCATTCTATCCCTTCTTTCTCATTGTCATATACAAACGAGATTGACAAATCAGAGGGCAAGGCAACCTCTTCGCCCGTTGTAATCAAAAAAGTACCCATGCTTGTTGATGGAAAAGTTGATAAAGACGTTATAACAATTGGCGACAGAATTAATTATACCCTTACCATCCGACATGAAAAGAATGTGAACCTAATATGGGAAAGCATCGAAAAGTTAAATTTTTCCCCCTTTGAAATACTAAAAAGAGATATAGAAAAACAAACAGAAGGAAATATAGAAAAGGTAATGATTAACTATACACTCTCACTATTTGAATTAGTCGGAAAGAAAAAGACACCCGAAATCCCTGAATCTAATTATACTTTATTATGTACGACCACAATCATCACAAGGCACAACAAAGACGGATAATACACAAATCGAAACAAAAGAGGTTAAGACTGCCTCAATTCCCATTATATTAAACAGCCTTTTAAAAGCAGTTGACGTACCATTAGAAGGACTTAAAGGTCCGATGTATTATTCGAAAAAGGATATCTTTTTAAACGGTTATTTAATGCTGGGGATGGGTATTGGATTGTTATTATTCCTTGGAATAATTACGTTTCGTTCCGTTTCTGGCAGGATTACGCCGCCTTCTCAAATACCTCTAACTGAAACCCCACGGGTAGCCCTTGAAAGATTACAGCATCTCATGGCGTCATTCAAATACTCTGGCGAAGAACAGACAAACAGAGAAAACATTTACAATATTGACAGGGCATTAAGGACATATCTCGGCACACTCGCTAATATCCCAAATGAAATCGCCCAATCCGTCACAACAACGGATTTCTTTAATTATGACACGCAAAAACAATTGACAAACGAAATTTCAACTACTGCCAGAACTGTATTAAAGCAAATTGATACCGCTGTGTACGGCAGGCAAATAAAGAAAGAAATGGTTGATAAAATATTACTGGGAATCGAAAATATAATAAATCAGACGGGCTCAATGTTTGTTAAACACTGACCTGCTTAAAGCAGTGCAAGTTCTGAAGGGCTTAATTGGAAAAAGGTTGCGACTGCATTTGCACGGTGGTATTCATGCTTGCGTGCATACCATCAAATCAGTAATATATATGCAATATGTCTATGAAATAGTTATGCGCCATTGGTGTCTTATTGACAAATGACTCAAGGAATCAGAATAAAGTTTGGAGCCTACAAGCAGTTACCTATAACTCGTGATGGGTTGGACTTTCTTTTCCACTTCACAACGGTAGACTCTAGGTATGTTGGAGCACCTGAGGAGTTTAGGAAGATGGCGCCATACCACTTGGTTGTTGGTATTTCCAGGACTCTCCACGCTATGTGGGGTCTTCAAGGTTTACCGCTCGTTAAGACGCTGTTCGAACTTGGCAAGCGCCACCTTATCGAGAAAGTCAAAGACGGTACGCTAACTTCGAAGGTGGAATTGCAACTTGCCACGTCAAACGCTACAAACGAAGCCCCATTTGATACTGGCAGGATTCCTGACCCTCAAGGCTTCGAGGTTTTTGTTCCTATGGAAAAGCCAAATCTCTCCGAGAATCGAGAAGGTCTCCAGTTAGGCGGTGATATTGTGGACATGCTCGACAATATCAATGCGGTCTTCCACGATTCTTTCGGTGATTTGCTATTCGTTCCTGTGGAGTTCCGTGCAACCTTGGAGCTTGTGCGACCTGCCAATACGAAGGAAGAGTATATCGTCCGCGTCATATCATTGGCACAGCTTATTGGCCGGCTTAATCTATCTGCACTCAGAAAACTGACCAAAGAACCTGACACCCAAGTAAAGTCAATATCCCTCTTAGAAAAATTTATCGTATCACTTGGCGGTAAACCAGAGTTGTCCGTACCTATTCTGCGTGACCTTGTTCGTCTTCGACAAGGTTACCCCGTCCATACCGACACCGCTAATGGCGTTCAAGAGGCACACAAGTTCTTAGGTATTGGATACCCCGTAACTGAATACCAAACATCGTGGCTGACTTTGCTCAACCACTTTCACAAGGCGCTCCAATACATCAAAGAAGTTGTGGAGGGAAACAGACAAACATTAGACACCATCGGTACATAACAGCAGACACTATCGACTCTCGCTCATTTGGTAAGGCTCGGTTGTATCCCAAATGGACCGAACTTAGTAGAGTTCCATCCTTGACGACGTCAATCTAGGAGTGTTGGCCGGTGCTACGATGGAGTGCCTGCGCACGTTAAATGAAATTGCTACACTAATTAAGGAGGAGTTGGAATGAGTTCAAATAATGAGAACAAAAACTGTTTGCTAGGTTTCTTGGCTCTTTTTGAAACTTTATCAAAAGACGGTTATCTTGGAACAGTTCTTGTGACTGATTTTCAAGGGATACCACAGGAATTTAGATGCACTCATCCGGTGAAGCCGACAATTATTCAAAAACCACTTTATGGCGACATGTTAGAGCCATATATTGGAGTTAATCTCTGTGGCATTCCATTATTTAAATCGATTCAAAATATTCCTTCTCTTATAATGGTTGACAAAGAATTTCTCCTTGATGTTCGGAAAGTAATTTCTTGTCCAGTCATATTTATTCGCAGAGCAGGTGAAGCACTTGATTTGAAATCGTCTAATACTGCTGAAACTAATTTAATAAGGGAAAGGATTGATTGCGCTACTGGCAGATTTCAACCTATTATTTTAACATCCCATCCAGATTTTAGTGATGATATAACAGTTGCAAGAGATATACTTGAAAAAATATTCAGTTATCTTGACCCTATAGAACCATTTGAAAGAATGGCAAAGGCAATAGAAGTGCTGGGCAAACAAGATAAACGATTTCAGTAATCAGTAATTAACAATAAAAATGCTATTAAACAGCCTAAAATTCTTTAAAAGAACAAAGCTAAATCTGGTTAGCAAAATATTTCCAGTTAGGCAGACGGAAAAACTTTTCCTTGATCAAATTGAAATAGACTTACGGGAAGCCCAGATAAACCAAATTGGTATTCCTTCTATTTCGATACCAACAGTTACTAAGGACTTTTGTCCTTTGACTCCAGAACTTGTTGATCTGCAAGCTGTTCCTTTTTATACGCAAATCATTACATGCCAAAACTCACAATGCCTTCAAAAGCTCCGATTAACTATTGACGAACAGTGTATTGGGAAACAGCTAAATATTAGATGTCCTACTTGTCGCCACTCTTTCATATATAACCAGTCCAGAAATGAACTGATAGAAGATTTTACAGAATGGCTTAAAAAACAATTTTGCTATCCAGAAATAGAATCATTCCCTGTTCAATTAGACAGACCAAGAACACCTGGAAAGTCATACAGACAGGGTGTTGAAAAAAATAAACAGGCATCCTTGTTTGGAGAACATGAAGTAGATAATAAATGTATTCACGGCTTAAAAAAGAGTTGGTGTTCTATTTGTATTCAAAAGGAAATGCAGGAACGAGAAAGGACATCCAAAGTTGATCCGTTCGACCTCATTTACCCTATCCTTCAACCACCTTTAGGAAAAAATTTTGATAGCCCGATAGCTTTCTCGCAAGGATTTGAATTATATCCTTTCCAGCGTTTAGGTATTAAGTTTCTTGTAGATCACGAAAGAGCATTGCTTGCTGATGAAATGGGTTTGGGAAAATCAATACAGGCTATTGTTGCAATTAGATTTTTGCTTCGTATGGGAAGAATAACTAATGGTCTTATACTTTGTCCTAAGTCTGTTCTAACAGACTGGGAGAAAAAACTATGGGACTGGGCACCAGAGTTAAGAATAGTAAAAGTCCGTGGGCCGAAAGACCAAAGACAGATATGTTGGAATAGCCCAGCACATATTTATTTGACAACATATGAAACCCTGCGACAAGATTTGAGCAACTCAATCGGAAATTCCTACTCCGAAGATGTTGTCAAGAAAGATTTTGACATCATAGTCTTAGATGAAATCCAAAAGATAAAAAATCCAAGTGCTGATATCACTAAAGCAACAAGACAAATAAACTCTCCTCGCCGTTGGGGTTTATCTGGAACACCGTTAGAAAATCGCTTAGAGGAACTGATATCTATTTTTGCATATCTTAAACCGGGTCTTTTACATTATGATGATGCATCGCATCCATCAACAGTAAAGAAAGCTATAAAACCCTACTTTTTAAGGAGAAGAAAGGCCGATGTTTTGGACAATTTACCGGCAAAGAATTGTGATGAGGTCTGGCTTGAGCTTACACCGGCACAAAAAGAGGCATATGAAAGAGCAGAAAAAGAAGGAATTATATCTTTAAATGAAGAAGGTGATTCCGTAACAGTTCAACATGTTTTAGCATTGATTACGAAATTAAAGCAGATATGCAATCTTGAACCTGTTTCCAAAGAAAGTTGTAAGCTTGAATACCTCATAGAACAGCTAGACGGCATTAGCGAAGAAAACGCAAAGGCTCTTATATTTTCTCAATATCCAGAAAAAACACTAAGGAACATAGAGCCTGAACTTAAACAATTTAACCCGCTGGTTTATCATGGAGCTTTATCTGATTCTCAGAGAGATAAGATAGTAGATGATTTCCAAAATAAAGACAAATGTAAGGTTCTTTTGATGTCTGTCAAGGCAGGTGGTTTGGGTTTAACCTTGATAAGAGCAAATTATGTTTTCCATTTTGATTTATGGTGGAATCCTGCTGTTGCGGCACAGGCAGAAGATAGAGCCCACAGGATAGGGCAAGAGAAAACGGTTTATGTAACTTCTTTATTTACCGTAAGTACTATTGAAGAAAGAATACAAAACCTTCTTAATAGAAAGCGCGAACTTTTTGCATCTGTTATTGACGATTTAAGCGATGTGAATCTGTCACAAGCCCTAACTGAAGACGAACTTTTCAGTTTGTTTAATCTTAAAAAAGGAAAACGTAGTGATTCAAAATCATCGTCAAAGAAAGTATCTCCAGAAATATTAAACCAAATCTCACCTCAACAATTCGAGGAACTTATCTCTATGCTTTATGAAAAAATGGGCTTTCATGTGAAACTTACGCCTCAGACACGTGATAAAGGTGTTGACATATACGCAAAACGTGTTAGTGAAAGCGGTACGGAGCTCTTAGCCATCCAATGCAAGCACTATCCTAAAGGAACGGTAGGCGTTGAACATGCAAGGGCATTATATGGCGTAATTCATGACCAGCCGAGTATTACAAAAGGCATGCTAATAACGAGTGGTGATTTTTCAAGGGACTGTCGAGAATTTGTGAGCGGCAAACGTATTGAACTTTTTGATTACAGTTATGTCTGTGGTTTGATGGAAAAATATAATGTTTCTTTTTCTTAAAAACGGCAAAAAGATGGTAACTTCATCTAACACGGCACAAAGACAAATACTCAAACATAATGGCTTCGTTTGTGCTTGAAACGTTAGACTAAATTACGAACAATAATTAGAAGAAAAGGAGGCACTATAATGCTTTAGAATGAAAATCCTGTTAATAATTAAAATTCTATTAATTACAAATTGGAAACTACTTGAACCTTGGCTTCTAAATTTTAGACCTGGTCAAATCTAAATCAGTCCAGAATTTCGTTAAATCAGGTACACATACATGATCTTTGCAAACCCTTGGCTGCTTTTGCTACTCATCCCTTTTGGACTCTTGTACCTTTTCTGGAGGGGTGGAAAGTATGTTGGTTATTCCAGCCTGTATCACGTAAAAGAAGCGTCGGGTATTAAAAAAGCCTTATTCCATGCGCCAAAACCATTATTTTTTGGCGCTGTATTATTCTCCATCATTGCTATTGCCCATCCGCAAACAAGGTATTACACTGAAGAAACGGCATTGCGGGGACGGGAAATTATCCTTTCCATTGATACCTCTTTTAGCATGACGGGAACCGCCATCGAAACCATAAAAAAGATCACTGACGACTTCATCAAGAAACGCCCCAACGACCTACTGGGCATAACGATATTCGGCACGGACGCTGCCCTCATTGTCATGCCCACGATGGAGACACAGTTGCTTGAAAGGTCGCTTGAACGCATACAGGCGTCACAGGTAGGTTATCAAACCTCCATCGGCGAGGGACTCTTCACGTCCGTTGCGGCCTTGTTTGAAAAAGAGATGGGAAAGAAGTTTACCATCAAGGAATTAAGAGCCAGTATTAATAAGGAGTATCTTGCAGATTATGCCGTTAACTTCGTAAAAGAAATGGAAAAAAGGAACGTCCTTAAAAACAAACTTATCATCCTATTTACAGATGGGATTTACAATATCGGCATTGACCCTAAAAGACCGTTACGTTTATTGAAGCGGATGGGCATAAAAGCATATGTGGTGGCAGTCAAGGCATCGGACGTCACAGGCGTAGATCCGGAAGTCGCCGCACAACATATTTTGGAATTGCAGGGGGCAGTTGAATCAACAGGCGGAAAATATTTCCATGCAGAAAACTTTGATGAGGTCGCCAGATTTTACGACGAAATAGATAAAATCGAAAAGGACAAGATTGTTATCGAACCTATAACAAAAAAGAGGGATCTCTTTATTTATCCTGCAATAGCAGGTATATTCTTTCTCCTGGTTTCCATTTTTATTGAGAATTTCTGGATAAGAATTCCATAATATATAAAAGACGTTATTAAGGTAAATTCCAACCCAACGCTTACAATCAAAAACTACAGTTTGAAATTTCAGGCTGTTCAGCGTAAAATACACATATGAAAAATATTGTACTTATCATATTTTTAAGCCTGTTTGCCGAATTGCAGTCTTTAACCGCCGCAGAATTACTAAAGAATGGCGATTTTGAAACAGGCGATGCGACTGGTTGGAAATACTGGGAAACCTATCCGTGGGATGGAGATGGTGCGCCTGTTGAATATCCCACACATATAACCATTGCAGTACCTGGCACTATAGGGAACCCTTTCCCACCCACTATAAGCGGCTCCTTTGCCCTCACACAGCAGGTTAGTTCTAACGGAACGGCAAGAGGAGGGTTGTTTCAAGAAGTAAAGGTAATACCAAGTACCCCTTATATCCTGACAGGTAATATGTCATTTTACGGCGATGACATTGGTGACGTAACAATTATAGGCATCCTCGATGGCTCATGGAATCCAGCCCTAGCCTTTACGACAATAAACAAAAATTATATCAGCGGAAATGCAGTCTCAACATGGATGGAATTTTCTATTACGGTCGTCCCATCAAAAGACATTATTACCATTTTTACTGAAACACGTCAGGACTGGACACATGGGAATGTGGCAGGATGGTATGATAATTTCAGTCTGAGACCAATCACAGAACCCACAAGATTTCTGGTATCACAGAATACCAGAAACAGCTTACCAAATGAATCAAAACAGGATCTGGGGCAGGACGTAGTTTATACAGAAACAGAAACTTTAAAACCAGAAACAAAAGGTTTTTAGGAATTTAAAAATATCCTGTTGTTAATTTTATTGCAAAATACATAATTGTAAATATTGCGTGGCTGCATATTTAATCTTCCAAATTTATATCGTTTACAAAAGGCATCATTACATGAATCTATACATGAATCTATGCCCATAGACACAAATCATGTTAACTTATTTTTGACATTTTACTTTAATTGCTCAAACTGCGGATCTTTAATCGCTACCCGCTAATAATTAACATTGACAGCGGAAAAAAATATTTTACACTTTTATTTTAAATATTCTATCTTTAGCAAAAGGAACCTTTTTACATTATAATCTGATTATAAACCAATGAAAAAAAGTTCTCTTATAAGTGCCTGCGCCAAGTTGCTATCTTTTGTTAAGCCATACTGGAAGCTTATAATTTTTGCAACAATCAGTATGATTATTTACACGGCGGCAAATGGCATACAGCTTTCCTTAATAAAGCCCATTATAGATAAACTGATAACGGTTGATGCCAAGAAGACAGAAATCCTGCCACGAATAGATATTGATCAAACTGTGCAAAAACAGGAGAGTTCTTCTACTGTAAAGAACCTCGGAAAAAAGATATTTGATAAACTAGGTTTTTTAGAAAAAATAAGAGTACACGCAACAAGTTCATTTACAAATATAGGAATTGTAACAGCAATACTAGCCCCAATTATTTTCTTATCTTGCTACTTTCAACAATATTTCAGAAATCGTGTTATGTGGGCAGTAGTCGTTGACATCCGAAATAAAGTATGTGACCACCTCCTGCCCCAGCCGCTGGGTTTTTTTGAAAATAGAAAAAGCGGAGATTTGCTATCCAGGTTAACAAACGACATTGCAGTTACGCAGTCCGGTTTAACAATTCTATTTGATGAGATATTGCTTCAGCCCATGCGTCTAATCTGCGGATTGACGCTGTCATTTTATTTCAGCTGGAAATTATCCTTACTTGTCCTGATTGCCTTCCCTGTCATATTTTTCCCGGTACTTATACTAGGTAAAAAAATCAAGAAACACGGGAAGAGGAGCCTGATACATCTCTCCGACCTTACAGATGCCATACGTGAGATGTTTTCCGGTATCAGGATTGTAAAGGCATTTAAAATGGAGGCAGAAGAAAGCCGTGAAATTCACGATATTAGCGAAAAATTCCTTTCAAAAAGACTAAAGATGGTCAAGGCAAAGGCGCTTAATACCGGTACTAGTGAATTTAGTTACACCCTTGGAATGGCTGCAATGGTTATTCTCGGCGGCTATGTGGTTGTGTCAGGTAAAATTACGCCGGGAGATCTCGCTGGATTTATTACGGCAACCGGTTTTATGGTAATTACTTCTATAAAAAAATTAGCAAAAAGCTATGCAAGTTTACAGGAATCCTTATCAGGTGTGGACAGGGTCTTTGAAATATTCACCTTTGAACCCACCATAAAAGACCATCCTGAGGCAATCGTAATTGAAAAAATTGAAAAGGATATTTCATTCAAAAACGTAAGCTTTTCTTATGACGGCAGCGATAGATTTGTGATAAAGGATATAAGCTTCGACGTCCATAAAGGGGAGGTCCTTGCTATTGTGGGAGAAAGCGGCACAGGGAAATCAACGATTATAAATCTCATAATGCGATTTTATGATCCTGTAAACGGTAATATAGAAATTGACGGAATAGATATCCGGAGAATTAAGCGTGAATCACTTCTAGAACACATAGCAATTGTTACACAGCAAACCTTCCTGTTTAACCGCAGTTTTTATGAAAATATACTTTACGGCAGAAAAAATGCCACTATGGAAGAGGTAATATCTGCCGCCAAAGCAGCGCATATTCACGATTTCATAACAGGACTCCCGAAAGGTTACAATACAGTTGTAGGTGAACTTGGCGTAAAACTATCCGGAGGACAACGTCAGAGGATAGCCATCGCCCGTGCTATATTGAAAAACGCCCCCATCCTGCTTCTCGACGAGGCAACTTCATCTCTGGATTATGAATCAGAAAAGCTTGTACAGGGGGCATTAAACAATCTTATCGTAGGAAAGACAACTATTATTGTTGCCCACCGCCTGTCTACCATACAGCATTGCGACAGGATCATTGTAATGAAGAAGGGGCGTATTGTAGAAATTGGTAATCACGAGTCGCTAATGTCAACTGAGGGAGAATATAAACGAGTTTACCAGATGCACCACGATACGATTGGCACATGAAAATACTTGTTATAGGCTCCAACGGCATGCTCGGCAGAGACGTAGTTAATCAACTCAAAAATCCCTCCGATCCCTGGAATACATATAACGAAATTGCTGGCGTAGATCACGAGCATGTTGATATTGCAAGCTATTCAAGCATATCGATGGTTGTCGGGCGGTTTGCACCAGATATAATTATTAACTGCGCTGCATTTACTAATGTGGATGCATGCGAAACTCAAGCCTCAGAAGCCTTCGCCGTAAACGCCGCAGGTGCAAGAAACGTTGCACAGGCAGGAAAAGATGCCGGAACAAAGATTATTCATATCAGCACTGACTATGTGTTCGACGGCACCAAGAACAAGCCTTATGTTGAAACGGACAGACCTAACCCTATCTCAATTTACGGTAAATCAAAACTTGAGGGTGAACTGGCGATACAGGAATTAATGAATAATTATGCTATCATAAGAACCGCGTGGCTTTTTGGTTCGCATAGAAATAATTTTGTGACCACCATGCTTGCGCTTGGAGGAAAAAATAAAACCTTATCTGTCGTCACAGACCAAATCGGATCTCCAACTTATACTATTGACCTGTCAGATGCACTAAGGACTGTTATCAAACACAATCTTCAAGGAATATACCATATTACAAATACTGGAAGTTGCTCTCGCTACGAGTGGGCAAGAAAGATCTTTGAACTAACAGGTGATTGCGTTTCGGTATTACCCATAAAAAGCAGTGATTATAAACGGCCTGCCCCAGTACCACAAAATGCTTCTTTAGAATGCACAAAATTTGCGCTCGTTAGCGGACAAAAAATGAGACCGTGGGACGAGGCATTAAAAGAGTATTTAAATAAAATAACTATCTTAAAAGATAATTGAGATAAAATCTGAGATTTAAAATAGAATAATTTGAACAACAGATGGCAAAATTAAAATTATGGAAAATCAGCCATCAGAAGATAAAATTATAAATCCGTGCATTTAACTTTTTGTAAAGATTTATTTTAATTTGCCAGACATTTTTTATTGCATTATGTTTAAACTTTATCAAATCATATTCACAATATATTCATGGACATTATTTGTTTCTCTTTGGATGTTCTCAACCTTTACCGCATTAATATTAAGCTTTGATACAAAAAATAAGGAAAGGGTATTTAACACAATAGAGCGGTTCTTCAGTCGTATCGTATTCAGACTTCTAGGAATGAACATTGAAATCCATGGGCTCGAGAACATACCAAGGAACGAAACTGTTATTTTTACGTCAAACCATCAAAGTATGCTCGATATAAAACTATCTCTTGCATATATACCTATAAACTTTAGTTTTATCTCAAAAGATTCGGTATTTCATATTCCAATTTTAGGTGCATATATGAAGTCATCCGGACATATTCCAATCCAAAGAGGAGAAGACAGAAAGGCATATGCTACACTTTTAAAAGCCATTAAGCAACTAACTGCCAAAGGGAAATCACTTGTTGTATTCCCGGAAGGCACAAGGAGCGAAGACGGCAGGCTCGGCGAATTTAAAAGAGGCATTTCCTTGATTATTTTAAAATCGGGCAAAAGGGTGGTACCAATGGCTATTTATGGTAGTAATCAATTTATGCCCAAACACAGCCTGTTGTCACATCCTGGAAAAAGATTTATCAGGATATCCTTCGGCAAAGCCCTGGATTTTGACTATTCCAGAACTGACCGTGAATACACTATTTATGTAACTGATAAAATAAAAAACGCGGTATCAAATTTACTACAGCGTTAGTAACGAAAGAGTTGTCATTTTTATTTCTATGTGATAATAAAACAGACAAGCAACTTTTGAATTGACTTTAATATCAATTCCATATAAATTAATGGACATAATAATACATTCTAAGGTAACTTATAATTATATCGATTATCTTACGTACACCTTATTTAAGGTCATTAAAAATGACAAAAACACAAAAACATATTAAAAGAGTATTGTTGTGTGGATGCCTCGTTTTATTTGTATTCGGATGCTCATCTGCAACAAAAAAGGCAAAAAATAAAGATGCGCGAAACCAATATCAACTTGCAATGGAGTTCAACAACCTCGGTGCAAGATATTTTAGTAAGGACATGATTGACGAAGCCGTTATACAATTTCAGAGGTCTTTGAAGGCTAATCCTGATTTTGCAGAGGCTCATAATAATCTTGGAGTTGTCTATTGCAGGCAAAAAAGGGTTGATGAGGCAATTGGAGAATTTAAATTGGCAATTAAAATTAATCCAGATTATTCCAAGGCACACGACAATCTTGGGTTTGCATACAGAAACAAGAATATGTTCGATGCGGCAATTGCAGAACATAATCTTGCCTTAAAAATAAACCCCAAAGACATGGAGGCAGTGAAAAACTTAGGCCTTGCAAGGGAAGAAAAAAAGTTATACGAAAAAAGCCAGGCATATCAAACTGCAAATAAGGGAATAGCCCCTGAAAGTATCATTGGTTACAATCAGTATATAAGAGGGCTTTTAGACGAGGCTATTATATCTTTTAAAAAGGTTATGTCAGAAAATCCTGACGATATGATAGCATCTGGTTATCTCGGACAAACATATACCATGAAGGGGATGCTAGACGAGGCAATAAACATATACAAAGATATTATCACAAAAGACCCCTCCAATGTATTAGCCCGATTAAACCTTGGTGAATTATATTTTGAAAAAGGCTTGAGCGACGAAGCCATTCTGGAATACGAAACCATTGTAAAAACCAATCCAAACAATATCCGTGCACTTTATAATCTTGGCGATGTTTATGCAGATAACGGTTTTCTGGATAAAGCCATTATCATGTATAATAAAGTTGTTACAACAAACCCTGATTTCCCAGAAGTTTACAATAAGCTGGGCAGCGTTTACTTACAAAAGAGTCTGTATGATGACGCAATTGTTTCATGGAAAAAGATGCTGGAATTAAATCCCAATTCAGCAAAAGCGCATTACAGTCTTGGATTAGCATACACAGATAAAAATATGCTAGAAGATGCTATAAATGAATTCAGGCTTACTTTAAATACAAACCCGGAGAATATTGACGCACATTATAACCTTGCTTATGCTTACGAAAAGAAAGACATGATAGATGAGGCAATACTAGAATATAAAAATGCAATTGATGTAAATTTAAGTAGACACGGCAAATCTAACGCTGAAACAGTACAAACACAAAAAGAAGAAGATGATGTAATTATTACATCCGAAAAACATAAAAATTGAAAAATAAAGTTATGAAACAAACACTAAAGGTAATTATTGTAATTATCATGGCAATAATTATTTCAATGATTGCCGTTTACACTTTTACACGCATTTCCTTGGCAATTGAACACGTGAAGGGTTCTGAGTTAATATGGAAATGCTTTGCATTTTGGATCAAAAGTATCGTATTGACACAGGCTGTACTGGTTGTAGGAGGTTTATTTTTATTTATGTTAAGGAAGCCCAAGGGTACAGTATAGTTCATGACGCGCCTCCTTGTAATTCTAATCGCTGCCTATGTAATCTATTATCTGATTAAAAGTAGTTTAAAGAGTAAAAAGTCAAATTCAGTAATAGCAGAAAACACTTCACAAAGCCGCACTCAAAAAAAATATCAAGAAGAAAAAGAAGGCAAATTTGATTCATACCAGAAGGAAATAGCTTATATAGTTTATTCATCAACAAAAGACGACGATACTTGCAAGGTATGTCTATCTATGGATGGGAAATATTTACTTCCTGATAATAGAATATTGAACGATATAAGACCTCCTAATTCTGGTTGTAAGAATGCAAACGGATGCCGGTGCAAACTAATGTATGTAACAAAAGATGAAGAAGGCAGTGAAAAAATTGAATCTTTTTTAAAAAAGCATGGAGGCTTGTGCGATAAACGAGCAATTGAGAAAGAAGTGTTAAACTTATAATCATGTCAAAAGCAATTGTAATATTTTCCACAACAAACTCCTTAGATGAAGCAAAGAAAATAGGGCAAACTCTTGTAGAAGAAGGTTATGTCGCATGCTGTAATATTATCAATACAGTTGAGTCTATATTTAAATGGCAGGGAAAATTAAATATTGAATGCGAAATACTAATGATATTCAAAACAAGAGAGGAATTATTCGATATTGTTGAGAAACGCATAAAACAGTTACACAGTTATGAAGTGCCGGAAATTATTGCAGTTCCTGTCTTAAGTGGTTCAAAAAGTTATCTTGACTGGATAATAAAAGAAACCATCATTACTAAATAAGTCTATAAATACCATATTAAATTGTTTCAACACCCTTTCATAAGCTCAGTTACCTTCTCATCCAAACCTTCTCTATTATTATAATCAACCGTTAATATATTAACGTCATTACGTTTTTTAATCCTGTCCGTAAAACCATCTCTGTTTTCCATTATTACACAGACAAGTAACTTTCCACTATCAAGGATATTATTAATTAGTTCCTTAAACTTATCCGAGAATAGTTCCATTTTCCCGATTTCATCAACGATAATAATAGGCTTTTCTTTCAACGCCTTTTCTAAGGCTGGAATTGCAACTCTATTAAAAGAATCAACATCCACCCGATACTTACCAACTTTATAACTACTATTACAATCTACATGGGCAAGAATGCCTTCCTCACCATCCAGAGTAACAACCCTGAATCCCATACGTCTGCCCATAATACGAATCTCTTCTGTGAAAAAGCCCCCTGCAGCCGAACTCAATTTTAATGCAATCTTTTTAATCACAGACGTCTTGCCAATACCAGGTTTGCCAGTAAGCAATATGTGCTTCTTCATGTTTTCATCCGGATACTATTATTTAACTTATGTATTTTCCCTACCCCAACTATAATTATTGGCCAAGCGCTTTTAGAATTGTTTCACCGAATTCTTGTGCTACGGCTGGACCACTGGCTGTTATAATATTCCCATCTTTTTCAACATCTGCGCCGGTATATTTTGCACCAGCAGATTTTAAATCATTCACTGTGGAAGAATACGTGGTAGCCTTTTTGTCCTTTAGCAGACCTGCCTTTGCGAGAGTTACTGGTGCGATACAGATGGCACCGACAATCTTTTTGGCACTATATGCATCTTTTGAAATCTTATGGGCAGTGGGGTTATCCCAGTATTCAGTGGCACCAGAACCACCAACAAAAATAACTGCATCGTAATCTGCTACATTTATATTAATAAATAAAATATCCGGCTTTATTTTTGCCCCTAACATACCTGTTGATTCATTCAACGAAGAAGAAGCAACTGTTACCGCTACACCATTTCTTTCTAAAACCTCCTTAGGCTTCAGTAATTCCTCGTCCCTGAAATTATTACTTGCAATAATCATCACGACCTTTTTACTTTTTATAGATTGCATATCGCCTCCTCCCTTAACATTAATACTCAATATGCCCGATAAAAAAAACAACACAATAATTATCCCGTACATTAGGAATTTACTTCGCATTTTTATTCCTCACAAACGACACCGAAAAAAATCACATTTATTTTTTCAGATTTTTCCCAAGCTCTTTCTCTACCGCCTGAATCTTATGTTCAAGCATCTTCCCCTTCTTGTCTTTCCTTTCATCAATCTTCACAACTGTATACACCCTATTTGCAGATTCTAACATCTTATTATGACATTTCTTAATAAGGTCAAAAACATGGTCGCTATCTCCCTCAACAACTGTACCCATAGCATTAATTTTGTACTCAAATCCACTCTCGTCAATAATTTTTACCACTTTTGCAATATGTTTTGCGAGCTCAATTCCCTCGCCTATAGGAACAACGCTAATTTCAGCAATCATTTTACACCTCCTGTATTAATATTACTCCAGAATTTATTTATGGTCAAGAAAAAGTGACTCAGAGACACTTGATATACATATTTACTCTTGTGTTATTTACCAAGGTACATGGAATGTATCGTTATTACATATATTATACTAAATTTATTAAACGGTAACCACACAGCAAAAATTTTTTAGATATATCATTTCTGATCATTTAAAAGAGAAACAGAGCATATCATTATCGCTAGGGAGTGTAATATATCTTTAATCTTTAATATCACATCTTTGTATAAAATTAATGTTTCTTTATTAAACCCAGCTGTAAAGCTGCTTCAAAGACACTGGGTTCTTTTAAATAATTTGGGTTATATTTAAACGCCTGTATAAGATGCTCCCGTGCAAGCTGTTTATTCCCTTTTGCAAAATAGAACATACCTAGATTTTTATGAGCACTGGCATTTTTAGCATCAAACATTACAGATTTTTGAAATTCATTCAGCGCCGCATCCCATAATCCTTTCTGACAATAAACCACACCTAGATTATTATGTGCATTGGAATGATCAGGTTTTAACCTGATTGCCTCCTCAAGCTCAGTCAATGCCCTATCTAACTCCCCTTTCTCAGTATACACATATCCAATATTACTATGCGGCTCTGCAAAATCCTTTGAGACTAATAATGCTTTTTGATACTGCACGATTGCCTCATCCATCATGCCCTTTTTCAGATACGCGCTGCCAAGATTATTAAAGACCTGAGGGGCGTACATACCCTGACTAATTGCCTTATTAAAAAAGGCTATACCGTCGTCTATCAAGCCCTTCTTAACACAGGCATTCCCAAGATTATAGTATGCATGAGGAAATACAGGCGTGTACTTTAATGCCTTCCTGTACTCAATAATAGCTTCGTCAATAAGCCCTTTCTCTATATACATTGTACCCAGACTATTATGTCCTTCTGGAAAATTTTCTTTTAACTTAACTGCCGTCTCCAGTTCATCAATTGCCGCATCAATCCTTCCCTGATTAAAGAGATATCTTCCTAGATTGTTATGCGCATCCCAGTTACCAGGTTGTTCACTCAGGATTTTTGTCCAGAATACAAACTCACTTCTCCAGACCATATTTCTTAGCACGGTTCTTACAAAAAAAGTGATGCATATTATTGACACAACAGGAATAACAATATAATTCCTCGTTAATACACTGTAGTAACTATAAACGGGTAATTTCCTTTGTATATCAACAGATAATCGAGAAGGCCTGTTGTAAAATAATAATCCCCCTATAACAGGACAAAACATTGCAACGGGCAAATATAGATAGCGGTCTGCCATTATGTGGCCAATCGGCACAATGTTAAGAACTGGCAACAATGATACAAAAAAATACAACATAAACAGACTATAAGCTTTAGTTTTATTTACAGTCTTGAAAATAATTACACCTACTGCGGTGAGTAAGATACTGCTTATAACAAAGGAAACATCAAAGGCAGACAAAACCTCTGTAATAGTATAATCAGCACTTAAATGAGTCGGTAAGAACATGAGTTTTATATATGAAGATAAAACTTTGCTCATTGTCATGAAGTTTATCAGTATACTTCCCTTTACATAGCTTGCCGACATTTCAAGCGGATTTTTTAACACAAGAAAACGGATACATAAGTAAAAAATACTCACAAGAATGTAACCGAGAAAATAGGTTACGAAATACTTAATCCATCCCAATTTCGAATGACTGCTATACTCGTTATCCTCAGATAGTGCATGAATAACAGAATTTTTGTTTTCACTTTGATTTAAATTAAGTGAAGGACCTGATTTCCTCCTGAACAAGAACCAGTACAATAGGATAAACAGTGGCACTACAATTGCGGATTCTTTTGAAAGCAGACTGAGCAAATAAAATATAAGAGACCCCGCATAATAAATCCACATCCAATATCTCGATGCAAATGTTTGCGAACACCACCCGTCAGCCTGCTGATTTTCTGTTTTTACATGGTAAGAAGTACTTGTTTTACACCTGTAATGGTATATACGAACTGATTTGATAAGGCAAAGACAAGCAAGAAATGAAAAGGTGGCAACGAAAATATCTTCCCTGTAACTGATACAATTTACTGCCTCTGTAGTGCATGGATGAATTGAGAATATTACTGCTGAAAATACTGCCGCTAAACGTACCCTTATGAGTTGAACCACTATAAGGTACAATAGAATACAATTGGCCGCGTGGAGAATAATATTGGAAAGATGGTATCCAAGTGGATTATATCGCCAAATTGCATAGTCAATAAAATAACTGAGAGTTACGACAGGACGGTAGCTTAATTCATTGGCAAGGCGAAAATAGTCTTTACTGAAGACCTTCGGTATGTTACCAAGATTACGGATAAAATAATTTTCTTCCAATACACTAATATCGTCGTAAACAAATCCATTAAATAGTGTATTGAGAAAGGCGCACAGAGGTAGGATTACTAAAATTATATATACAAACCTGGAAACAAGTGTTTGAGAATGTCTCTTCTGAGAATATGGAATGTTTGTGTCTTTTTTAATCACTACGACTCTTCTAACACATAACTTCTGTGTTTAACTACCTTTGCCTTAACTATATATACAACCTCTTCAGCAATATTAGTAGAATGGTCTGCAATCCTTTCAAGGTGGCGTGAAATTAGTATAAGGTGGACGGCACGTGTTATATTTCCCGGGTCCTGCATCATATAAGTTAATAGTTCGCGGAATATTTGGTCGTTAAGGGCATCAACCGTGGAATCACGTTCATACACCGATCTTGCAAGTTCTGTATCGCGGTTCACAAAGGCGTCAATACTGTCCTTAACCATTGTCTGCGTGATAGTAGCCATCATGGGTATATCAATAAGTGGTTTTAACTGGGGTTCTTGGTTAAGCGGAATAACACGCTCAGCAATATTCACAGCAAGGTCTCCCATACGCTCAAGATTATTTGTAATCTTGATTGACGAAGTAATAAACCGGAGGTCAATAGCCAGGGGCTGCCGCAATGCAAGCAAATCCACGCATTGCTTGTCAATCTCTAATTCCAGCGAGTCAATGTCTTCGTCTCTTTTTATGACACCCTGCGCCAGTTTGCTATCCCGTTCAATAAGGGATTTTATAGCGTCTGCGATTGCCATCTCTACCAACGATGCCATCTGAATGAGATTTTTTCTGAGCGCTCCTAATTGTTGATCAAAATGTCTTTCCATATGCATAATTATCCGAATCGTCCTGTTATGTAATCTTCCGTAACAGCCTTATCAGGATTTGTGAATATCTTGGTAGTTATATTATACTCTATTAACTGTCCGTTCAATAAAAATCCAGTATAATCGGAAACCCTCGCCGCCTGCTGCATATTATGGGTAACAATCGCTATTGTGTAGTATTTTTTTAGGTCTTCAATAAGTTCCTCAATCCTAGCGGTTGCCGTAGGGTCAAGCGCCGAACAAGGCTCGTCCATCAGCAACACTTCAGGGTCAACCGCCAGCGCCCGCGCAATACAAAGTCGCTGTTGTTGTCCCCCCGAAAGCTCAATTGCACTATGATTCAGCCTGTCCTTAACTTCATTCCAGAGCGCAGATTTTGTTAAACTATATTCCACAATTTCGTCCAGACGCTTTCTGTCATTCATCCCATAAAGTCTTGGACCAAAAGCCGCGTTATCGTAAATAGATTTTGGAAATGGATTTGGTTTCTGAAACACCATACCAACACGCCTTCTCAAATCAACAAGGTCAACATCCCTGTCGTAAACATTTTTATTATCCAGCAAGACCTTTCCCTCTATGATTACTTCATTTGTAATTTCAGAAATACGATTGACAGATTTAATTAAAGTAGATTTTCCACAGCCTGAAGGTCCTATAATAGCCGTAACCTTACATTCATAAAACCCCAGGGATACGTTATCTAACGCCCTGTATTTCCCATAGTAAAATGATACATTCTCCAGCTTTATCTTGGTTTTCTGATTCTCTTTAATATCCTGTTCAATATTCATCTTGAACGCTTCCTGAAATAAATGCGAAAGATAATGGCAGAAAGATTCAGAAGAAATGTCAAGGCAATCAAAACAAGCGTCGTCCCGTACTGGATAGGTCTCGTTTCAGCAATATTTGTGGATTGCGTCGCCATAATAAAAATATGATATGAAAGTCCCATGAATTGATCAAGGGGGTTTATGATAGGTATGTTTATATATGGAATTGTAAATACCGGTAAACGCGGCAAAAAATAAGCACAGCCAGTAAATAAAATTGGTGCGGTTTCACCAACCCCACGGCTGATACCAAGTATTGCCCCTGTAAGAATCCCAGACCTTGCCTGCGGTAAGACAATATTTCTAATCACCTGCCACCGCGTAGCGCCAAGCCCAAAGGCAGCCTCTCTCAAACTCACCGGAACGCTATTCATTGCCTCTTCAGTAGAAACAATAATTACCGGTAAAACAAGAAGAGCAAGTGTTGAAGCAGCCCATATCATCGCCGGCTGGCCAAACAATAGCTCAAATCCTGCAATTTTATCAATCCCACGTCCAACAAACAGGATAAAAAATCCAACTCCAAACAATCCAAATACAATCGAGGGTACACCCGCAAGATTGTTGATTGATGCACGAATAATCCTACCCAGTAATCCCTTTCCAGCATATTCCGTAATATAAATTGCTGTCGAAATCCCTACCGGAATTGCCAAAATAATCATCATCACGGTAATGCAAATTGTGCCAAAGATTGCAGGAAAGATTCCGCCTTTAGTCATTCCTTCTGTAGGTTCTTTTATCAGAAACTGCAAATTAATAACTCCCGCACCGCTCATTACAATCTTAACAAGTATTGCAATGAGGACTGCTATAACAAGAAAAGCCATACCCTGACACAAACCCTGAAAGAAGGCATTAAAAATATTCCGTTTCTTTATCGTCATAACTTTAGCTTCTTTCGCATCCGGTTAATAATTATCTCGGCAATTAAATTCAATACAAAAGTTATTAAAAAAAGTACCGAACCTATAAGAAACAATGCATAATATTGTGCACTTCCCTGTGGAACTGCCCCTAACTCAGCAGCAATAGTTGCCGTCATTGTCCGTACACTGGAAAATATATTACCGGTAACCAGCGCTGCGTTACCTGTAGCCATTATAACAATCATGGTTTCACCAAGGGCGCGTCCCATTCCAAGTATAATGGATGCCGTAATGCCTGAAATTCCCGCAGGTACAACAACCTTCCATATCGTCTCCCATTTTGTAGCGCCAAGCCCGTAGGATGCCTCTCTTAATTCAGAAGGCACCGCACGCAGTGCATCATCAGTAATTGAAGCAACTACTGGAATTATAACCAGAGAAACACCTATAGCCCCTACAAAGGCATTCAAACGGAAGGTCGTGTGAAAAACATTTTGTATAAAAGTTGCAAGCAGCGTTAAACACAAAAAACCTATTACCACTGTGGGGATACCTGCCAGAAGTTCAATTGTAGGTTTAATAATTTCTCGCATTCTAAAGGACGCAATCTCTGCCAAGTAAATCCCACATCCCACACCAAGTATGGTAGAAATTACTGTAGCAGGCACTGCCACAAGAAAACTGCCAATTAGCAAAGGAACTATTGAAAATTTCCCCGGCTCACCTACAGGCTGCCACATACATGCGAAAACACGGTTATTATCAAAATCAAGGATGTGCGTTCCAATAAACTCCATTGGTTTAATTAGGAAAAATGCCCTGACACCTTCCTTAAATAAAAAAATAAAAATCAGTGCAATAAATACAATGGCTGTCAAACCGCCGATGAAAACCAATTTCTCTATTATAAATTCTCTTACACGCTGTTTGTGTACATTTATATTGCGAGATTCAACAAGTAAATCAGAAATACGCTTGTCCCCAAAGCGTTTCAAACTATCTCTGGTAGAATTGTTTGAGGAAATTATAGAAGAGCTAATTTTTGAAGTCTTTGACGTGGAATTCATAAGATTTAATTGAAATATATATCTTATGAATGTTAAAAAAATGTTAAGAATTTGTTAAAATTGTGTTAATACCTTAAATATGATTACATCAGATGATTTTGCGCCAATGACAACATCATCTCCCACAACCAAATTTAACCGCTCTATTTCTTCTGCATCTACAAGGGCTTTGAAATATTGGTCTTCATGCATGATTGTAACTGCAGCCATTATGGAATCGGATTCTATTCCAACTACCTTTCCAACAATCTGGATACGGGTGCTCAACCTTTTTCCCATAAAGATATCCTCCGGAGTCCCATGCCTTAGAACCCTCCCAGACTCTAATACAACTACTTTATCTGCGAGTTTATAAACTTCTTTTATATCATGTGTCACGTAAAGTGTTGTCACTTTCAATTGCTTTATAATCCATTTTAAATCTTCCTGTAATTGCCTACGGGCCTCCCAGTCAAGAGCAGAAAAAGGTTCGTCTAATAATAGCAAATCAGGCCTTCTGACTAATGCCCTAATCAGCGTTACCCTCTGCTTTTGGCCGCCGGATAACTGAGCAGGGTAAAATCGCTCGTATCCCGATAAACCCGCAAGTGATATCAGATCTTTTATTTCATTCAGTCTCCTTTTTCCCTTTACTCCATATAATATATTCTTTTCTACAGTTAAATGTGGAAATAAAGAAGGGTCTTGAAATACAAATCCTATTGAACGTCTCTGGACAGGGAGATGAATTTGTTTTGTACTATCATACCACAATTCTTTTCCATCGGAAATCATCCCCTCGTCAGCTATTTCAAGTCCCGAGATAATACGCAATATACTCGACTTGCCAGCGCCGGAATGTCCAAACAATGCCGTTACCTTACCCAGAGGAATCTCAAAGTCAACTTTTATGGTAAAATTATTCCACGTTTTTTTTAAATTAACCTTAAACAAATCAAAGCGTCCTTATAAATCTCCTGTTTACAAAATAAACTACGGCAAGTACAGCAAATGAGAATAACAGCAGAATTGCGGCACAAATATTTGCAGTTCCATAATTCAGGGACTGAACCTCATCGTAAATAGCTACCGAGGCAACCCGCGTAATTCCGGGAATGTTACCTCCTATCATTAATACAACCCCAAATTCGCCAAGGGTGTGAGCAAAGGAAAGCACGCAACCCGTAATAATACCCTGGCGGGACAGAGGCAGGATAACAGAAAAAAATGTGTATAAATGAGACCGGCCCAAGGACCACGATGCTTCGAGTAATTTTCTGTCAACCCCTGAAAAAGCTGTTTGAAAAGGCTGCACGGCAAAGGGCAGGCTATAAATGAGTGAACCCAAAACAAGCCCTTCAAAGGAAAAGGCAAGTGTCTTATTGAACGCAACTTCATACCATCGGCCGATAAAACTATTGCCTCCAATGGCCATGAGGAGATAAAAACCTAACACCGTTGGTGGAAGGACAAGAGGTAAAGCTACCACAGACTCTACAAGATATTTCCATCGTATCCTTGAAAAGACAAGCCAATAGGCTGCCGGAATACCCAAGATAAACAACGAAATCATGGTAATGAGAGAAAGTTTTAAAGATAACAGAAGAGGTTCTATAAAATTCATTTGTTATTATGGTAAAATAAAGCCAAAATCAGAAAGTATTTTTTTCCCATTCTTCCCTTGCACAAACGCTAAAAAAGCCTTTACGCTGGATTTGCCTTTGCCTCTTTGCAATACGGCATATCCCTGCTCCAGCCTGCTATACGATTCGGTGGGAATAATCCAATAACTTCCATCTTTGACCATTTTTGGGGAAATCGCCAGAGACAGGGCTATAATCCCAGCATCAGCGGCACCTGTTTGAACAAACTGTGCCGTTTGTGAGATATTTTCACCAAAAACCAGCTTGTTCTGAACCTTATCCCATAGTCCATAATATCGAAGTGACTCCTCCGCTACCCGTCCATAAGGCGCGTGTTTGGGGTTTGCAATGGCTAGTTTTTTTACTGCAGGGTCCAAAACTATATTTAATCCTTTCCCGGGATTCAATGCAGACTTTTTGGGAATCCAAAACACAATTTGCCCAATGGCATAAAGTTGTCGCCGTCCTTTTACCGAAAAACCCTCGCCTTCGAGAAGTGCTGGATACGATGCATCCGCAGAGAAGAATATGTCATAAGGTGCGCCCTGTTTAATCTGCGCAAAAAAACTACCTGATGAACCATAAGATACTTCCACCTTGATGCCTGGGTGTAACTTTTCAAAGGTACGACAAAGCTCATTCATGGCAAAATTCAGATCTGAGGCAGCCGCAATTAATATTTTTTCGCCAGCAAGTGCAGTATAATTTATACATATAAATAAAAGAATTATTGCACAAACAATATGTACCCTGATTTGCATTATTACTAAAACTCCTTTGACAAGATCAATTCGGTTGATTTAACAATTGCAGTAATCTCATCGCCATTATTAATTTTCATCTCATCAAGTGACGCATTAGTAATAATGGCATGAAGTACATCACCCTGTGATTCTATTAATACCTTTGATAATACGTCTCCTCTGATAATCTGTTTAACAAGGCCCATTGTTCTGTTTCTAGCACTAAGCATCCCTGATATTGATTTCGCAAGCATAATATCCGTACCCTTAATGATTACACATATGCTATCACCTGCAGTGAGATGCATGTCGTCGCACGAGACACTTGTTATAATGACGCTCAATAGTACTTCTTTCCAAAGAATTTGGACATGGGCGTGTATTTTTCCGCGTATTATATTGACAATCTTTCCATTAAGCCTGTTTGACATATGACAGTTATCCCTGATTCCTGGTCGACAGAAAATCGGACGTTAGATAAATTACTTAAAAAAACGCTTAAATTCCTTTTCTGTTAGGATAGCTATTCTTTTCTTGTATTTTTTATACTTGGATAACAATTCCTTCGCCTCCTGCGTCAATACAGCGCCGCCGCCGCCCTTGCCCCCGGTTGTAACATACAACAACTTCGCCCCCAACGCCTTTTCTGTCGCTTTGACCTTGCCCCATGCGGCACGATAAGACATGCCTAATTCCTTAGCCGCCGCATTTAAAGAACCACGACGGGCAATGGCTTCAAACAACATTTTTCTTCCCTCAGAAAAAGCGACACCCCCATTTTCTTCTAACCATATTTTAAATATAACCTTCATAATTTCGGTTTCATTATGTCATAAACGACATAACGATGTCAATAAATATTTCCGAATTACATAACTATTAAATTTAGCTGCCTTCAACAACATTTCTATATTACAAATGTTATTGTAGAGACACGCCACGGCATTTCTTTGCAAGGTTGAAATCCTTATGCTGTTAGGCAGAAAACAAACCACCGTCGTTAAAACAATCTGCTTGAGCGTCTGTACAAATATGCTATACTGATTATCAATCCAAAATCTATTTGCACCCTTTTTTAATTAGTTTTATTAATTCACAAAGAAGAACAAAGATTATGAACGTTAAAGAAGCTATAACTAAACGCCGCAGCATCAGAAGGTTCAAACCAGACCCTGTGCCGGACGAACTGATACTTCAGCTCTTGGAGAGCGCCCGACTTGCCCCATCCGGTTCCAATACGCAGCCGTGGAGGTTTATAGTGGTAAAAACCCCTGAAACAAGGCAAAGATTGCAGGAAGCATCATACAATCAACGCCATGTCGGGCAGGCACCCGCGATTATCGCTTGCTGTGCAGATATTAAGGCATTTGGCGAATTCCCTGAACGCATTGATGAGCTTATCGTCTCCGGCGCATTACCAGCGAAGACGCGTGAGGTATTTGTCTCATCGCTAAAAAAAGAAGGAATGAGCGCTGACATTAAATGGCATTTAATCATCGCCGCTGTGGGAAACACGGACATCGCCATTGAACATATGGCGCTTCAGGCAGTGGAATTGGGACTTGGCACATGCTGGGTAAGATGGTTTGACGACAACAAGGTAAAAGAAATACTCGAATTACCACGAAATATAGAAATTATTGCCCTTTTACCTGTAGGTTATCCTGACGAAGACCCGCCTCAGAGACCGAGATTCAAACTTGAGAAGATTGTTTATTATGAAAAATATGGGAGTAATAAATAATTCGAATTAATTAAAATCGCCTCTAAAACATTTAGAAAATCTATTATGAATATAGAAAAATTCAAATCTAAATATCCAAGAGAATTCCGTCAAAACTATCACTTAAGCCCAGAATATATTGATAAGAGCGAAAGAGATTATCACCCACCTGATACATCTGATTCTATTTATGCTTTTACTTTAGACAATCCTTTAACAGATTACAAACTACTTATAGAATTCGACCTTCAAAATATCTTACCTTATTTTAATTCAATTCTAATATATAAAATACTTAAAAAATTGTATGATTCCCCTGATATTGTTGGAGCAGGTATTAGTCCAAATACCATAAATAAAAGTGTAAAAAATGTTGGTTATATAACAGACTGGAGCTACTCTTTGAGAATTAATAAGTCCTTAATTGCTGAAATTAGGAGCTTATTCATTAATTGCAGATTCAGGCTCCGCTTTTGGTCTAACTGTATATCAGGTAACAACAAAGCCTATGGACAATTAATAACAAACCCTGATAATTTCAGTAAAGTTATAAAAACCAATAAATATATTTTCGGGAAACAAGACCTTAGGCAAATAATAGGAAACTTTTTTACGGACATCACCAAACTTATAGAGAATAACCTAAATCTCTTTGAGGAAAAAAGCCTTAAGAAAGAAGCCTTTTCTAAAACAATACCAAATATATACCTGCAAAGATATAAAGCGGCAGAAATGCTTATAAATTTAGCCGATACCTTTGATATAAAAGAACCACCATCACTCCTAAAAGCTGTTGAACTACCAAAAGTTCGTACAACAGGGTCTATATATTTATCTTCAGCAATTATGTTTATAATCTCTCTTGAATCTTTAATAAATGTCTTATACTACTTTTTACTCAAAAAGGAATTTGCTTCAGAACATTACGAAAGAGTTACGGTCAAGGCAGACCTTGATTTAAGATTACTATGTATGCATCTTTACTGCGACGGGTTCAAATCACAAATCATTAACCCTAGCACCGATAATGAACTATGGGGAAAAATGATTAAATTAAGAGATTTTCGAAATACAATGATTCACGGAAATGTTACAGACGAGGACAAGGTATATGCCTTATTAGAGGACCATATGTTATTCTTTTATAGCCCAGTTATTGATTTTCGTGGAGAAAGCACGGAGAAAAAGACAAAAAACAGATTCCCAGTTACAATGCAACAAATAGATAGAACAAATGTTTTAGAGATAAAAGGTATAGTTGACGAAATTACAAAA
This sequence comes from uncultured Planctomycetota bacterium, assembly GCA_963709355.1. Taxonomy (GTDB): domain Bacteria; phylum Planctomycetota; class Brocadiia; order Brocadiales; family Brocadiaceae; genus PLOWO2-12-38-17. Next base: position 2,749,573 of record CAVPVY010000005.1, on the reverse strand, counting down.
ACAATAATTTCATCAATGAATAAAGAAACTAAGCATTGGGTTAAATACTGGATAAAGGAATTAGCCATACCCCCAAAAGAATGGCTAAAGGCTTATAAACAATTATATGGTTTTTGACCTTATTAATTAGCAAACCTCATAAATTTATTCAACCCGCCCGTGCTATAGATATCTGAATATCATCATAATTCACAGGCTGTTCCACCCTCACCTTGTTCAAACGGACCAGTTCCAGCAATGCCAGGAAAAATCCAATAATATGGCTTCTTTCCATTAGCCCGCGGAATAAGTTAGTAAATGATATGGAAGTATGAAGATGAACCCTTTTTAAAACCTCGTTCATATATTCGTGTATTGGAGTATCGTTATAAACAACGCTGGTGGTAACATTAAGCAGTGTTTGTTTCATGAGTTGAGAAAATCTTTGTAGTAGGTCCCATATCTTTACACCCTCTAGCGGTATTTCTTGTTCATCGTCTGTTAACTCAAATGGAATTTCCCTGTGTACACGCACATACTTCTTTTCCTGTTCTTCGGCTCTTGCGCTAAGGAAAAAGGAACTCTCCTTATACCGCTTGTATTCAAGCAACTGTTTTACAAGAGACATCCGTGGGTCTTCTATTTCCTCTTCGTCACCCTGTGTCCCTTGCTGTGGAAGAAGCGTGTAAGATTTTATATACATGAGAGTCGCCGCCATTACCAGAAAATCACCAATAATATTCATATCAAGCACCTGCAGAGTCTCCACATACTTTAAGTACTGATCTGTTATCCGCGCAATCGGGATATCGTATATATTTACCTCTTCCTTACGAATCAGGTAAAGTAGCAGGTCAAGTGGTCCGTTATACATATCAAGTTCTACTTTATATTCGTTTGACATTTTTTTATTAACCTGTGAAAAAGTTTTTTATATATTATTTAAAACCCCGTAAACAATTTCAGAAAAAAATGTATGGGCGGTCTTAATATCCTCCCCAGTATTGAAATACCTGTATAGTTTCCAACAACAATAACTCCAATAAGGATGAATGGGCCGTAGCGTTCAATCCCCCTATATTTTGCAGCCATACTATAAGGTAACAGACCTTCCAGTATATGAGAGCCGTCTAACGGATATAAAGGAATCAAGTTAAAAAAAGCCAGTGACAGATTAACAATAATTCCAGAAATCAGCAAATTAAAAATAATGGCAGATATATTCATGGGTACAAACGTCACATGACGGAAAAAGTAAAATATAACGCCGAACAAAAATGCAGAAACAAAGTTAGAGGCAGGACCTGCAAATGATACGATCATATTATCACGGCGCGGATTTTTAAGGTTATATGGGTTCACCGGAACAGGTTTACCCCAACCAAAACCCGCAAAAACAAAACATAATGCCCCAAGGATATCTATATGCGCCAGCGGGTTTAAAGTTAGCCGTCCCTGTAGTCTTGCAGTGGGGTCTCCAAATTTGTTTGCAGTCCATCCGTGAAAATATTCGTGAATGGTCAGTGCATAAAGTATGGCGGGAATTGATATTATTAAACTGTTTAAATTCACTAGTTGGCTGTGGCTCCTTTCCTCAAATTTTTCAACATGTTAACACACCATAAGTAAGTTGTCAAGCCTGGAACACTTACCTGATTTTATTGCGTTGTTTTCACTTGAATAATACAGATATGACCAATATAATCACCTTATATTCAGAATTTCTAAACGCAGTTACTATATACACCGACTATAAATTTTAAATTATTTTACAAAAACCCAAATGAAAGAGAACTCCTTATCAGACACTGATATTGCCTTTGCAAGGGACGTGTTGCTGCTCGAATCAGAAACGATTAAAAATCTGATTAGCTGTCTCGACCATAATTTCAAGAAGGCAATTAACCTGATCTTTAACTGCAAGGGGCGTGTTGTGGTTACAGGAATAGGAAAGGCAGGAATAATCGGGCAAAAAATATCAGCCACACTTGCAAGCACCGGAACGCCATCATTCTGGATACATTCTTCAGAAGCAAGGCATGGTGATTTAGGACGCATTGTATCAGACGACATTGTCCTTGCTTTATCAAACAGTGGCGAAACAGAGGTTGTTACACTGCTTCCTTTTCTAAAGCAGATAGGGGCAAAAATTATTGCCATTACAGGAAACTGTCAGTCCTCCCTTGCACAGCATAGCGATGTTACGCTTGATATAGGGAAAATAGAAGAACCCTGTCCATTAGGCCTTGCTCCATCTGCAAGCTCAACTGCCATGCTTGCGCTGGGCGATGCACTTGCGCTTACAATTTTTAAGAAAAGAAATCTCAGTATGGAAGATTATGCCCTTTATCATCCCGGTGGAGAACTTGGAAGGAAATTGCTTACGGTAGAAATGGTAATGCGTAAAAACGAAAAAAACCCTGTTGCTTATGAAGATACACCACTACTAGATGTAATCAGTATTATGACAGATACAGCAGGTAAGCCAGGAGCTGTGAGTATTGTTAATAAACAAAACAACCTGGTAGGTTTTTTTACCGATGGCGACCTCAGAAGATATTTAAAAAACGGTATTTCGTTCTTGCACGGCAGTGTAAAAGAAGTCATGACGCAGTCGCCAAAAGTAATAAACGCCCGATGCCTTGTTGCCGAGGCATATAAGATACTAAAAACTCACAAAATTGACCAATTGCCTGTAGTTGACGATACCAACACGCTTATTGGTATCATAGACGTACAAGATTTATTGGAGGTGGGGCTTAATTTTTGAAAAATATAAAGATGGTTATAATAGATATTGATGGTGTTTTGTCGGATGGCACCATCTATATTGATTCTGAGGGCCGCGAAACGAAGGCGTTCCATGTACTAGATGGCACCGGCATCTCATATCTGCACCGGGCGGGTATTAAAACTGCAATCATAAGCGGAAGAACATGTGATGCAGTTGTTCACAGAGCCAAAGAACTAAACATTAAAGATGTGTACCAGGGTGCCTTAAACAAATTAGATGCTTATAAAGAGCTACTTAAAAAACACTCTCTTCGTGACGACGAAATATGCTATATCGGCGACGACCTCATAGACCTGCCGATATTTTACTGCGTTGGATTTCCCGTTTCAGTTGCCAATGCATCTCCGCTTGTAAAACAGCATTCTTTGTACGTTACAAATGCAAAAGGTGGATTTGGTGCAGTAAGGGAAGTCGCAGAAAAGATACTTAAATTTCAGGACAAATGGCATCTCATCATGGAACGATATAAGGAAATTTAAGTAATAAGAACTTGAAAAACCTTCAAATGGTAATCGTTTTTATGCAATAATAAATATCAAAAATAGGTTAAAATAATGGGTGGTCGCAGATTTACACCTGTGCAAAATGCGCAATTCTTCAATTAATTCCGGACAGGATGTAAAGGTTGCGGTTACACATAAATATATCAGAATTCATGACGGTTACTACAGATTCTAAAAAATAAAAGGGATTCTTAACTTTAAATCATGGCAATCCGAAGATACATATTTATAGGCATTCCTGTGGCTTGTATAATTGCAGTCATTGTGTCAATTATCATATATCAACCGGGAAGACAGGCTAAAAACAGAAAAGAGACCGCCTCTCCAACAAAAAGCGCTTTAGAACTTAAGCAGTTAGACAATACCGGCGGAAAAGATTCCGTAACGCAAACCGTCGGAGGACTAACCATGCCGAGCTATGATGAAACTGGAAAAGAGACCGTGGTTATGCGCGGGGAAAATACCATCCTGACGAACAACGATACCTATAAAATCATTTCACCAGAAATTGAGGTTATGGACTATTCAAATAATGGAAACGGAACCCAATCTGTTCTTATCACATCCGAAACCGGTGAAATGAATAATACAACCAACGAAGGCTATCTCTCTGACAATGTAGTTATTCATTTAGACACTGAAACTCAACTAATCACTGAATTTTTAAGGTATTCCCCAGAAAAGAAATTTGTATACACTGACGATTCCGTTGTTATTAATGGAAAAGGAATAAAAATCACAGGTCAGGGATGCGAGATAGACCTTGTTAATAAAAAGATGTGGATTAAAAAAGATGCAGAAATGGAAATGGACGGTGTTAAAAATGACCTGTTCTTCCTATCCGGTGAAAACAATCGATTTGTTGAAGAAAATTCAACCCCTTTAAACGAAACCGAAACAATGAAGGATGGAATCACCGAAAAGACCTTTATTCGTTCCAGCGGTCAGCTTTTGTTTGACAGACAAACCGATGCAAAAATTATGACGTTTAACGATAACGTGGAAGTAAGAAAAGGCAGTTCCACTGTTTTTTCAGATAAGCTTACTATCTTTCTCGACCCACAAACAAAACAAACAAAGCAGGCTATCGCCAGTGGAAACGTACTAGCATCCCAAGAAACTAAAATTGCCAAAGGCAGTTCTTTAACGTGGGATGTCAATACCCAGTGCGCAATTTTAGAAGATTCACAAAACGCAGAATTTGTCAAGAAAGATCTAAATATCAACGCCCAAAAAATGATTTTATATAAAGACACCGGCAAGATAGATATCCCAAGCCCGGGCAGTTTAAAAACCAAAACAAATGAAAAATCTGGCAGAAAAAAGACCTTCGGCAAAAGCAGTACGGCCGATAATAACATAAATGTAAAATGGGAAGGAAAAATGAATTTCCTTGATGACACTAGGGAGGCATTCTTTGAAAAGGGTATAGAAGTTAAAAAAGGTGCTTCTCTGTTATATTGCGATAAGCTTAATGTAACATTTAATGAAAACGACTATAACCTTCAGTCAATGAAAGCCGCACAAAAAATCCATATTGTGGATAAAAAAGGCTCACTATATAGCGAAGCTGTCGGTGACAGGGTTACATGGAATGCAAAAAATATGGTCACCGTCCTGACAGGTAAACCTTTTGCGATGCTCAGAGAAGGCAATAAACGACAAATTCTCGCTCCAAAGGTTTTATTTTACGAAAACAGCAACAACCTGCTCTGCGAAGGTAATGGAACTCTTTATGAAAAACACCCTGACAGTGGACAGGGAGAAGATGAAGACATAAAAGTCGTCTGGTTAAAAAAAATGCAATATAACGACACGCTCAAAAAGGCAAGTTTTTACGAAGGCGCACGAGTTACGCGGAATGAACAAAAACTATACGGCGACCAAGTTGACGCCTATATGAATGAAAATCAGGAAATAAGTAAAATTATTTCTATAGGTAATGTTTATTTCTACAGTAAGGCTTTAAATGACAGCGAAGGTTTCGGCTCTTTACTAACGTGGGACTTAATTAAAAATCTGGCTTTACTTACTGGCAATCCAAAGGCTGAATTACGAAAAGAGGGTTCGCGGACATTTTCAGAAAAAGTTTATTTCGACATAGCCGGGAAAAAGGTTACGTGGGAAGGCAGACCGCACTGGCAGATTATCAGCAAAGAAACGACAGATACCAATTAAGTGAAAAGAAATATATTTCATATCCCATCCGTAATACTGCTTTTACTTCTATTGCTTCCGCATATTTTTGCCGAAGATATTATTCCATCCTCTAAAGTCAGTACAAAACAAAGCGAAATATTTGCACGTTTTGTCTTATCAGAAGAAATCCCGGAAAACAGCTTCACTGCGCTGAAAAAAGCGCTTGAACTTGGCGTGGACGGCATAGAGGTTGATATACGGCAAACAAAGGACAACAAGCTTATCTTGATGCGGGACGAAACAATTGACAGAACAACCGATGGAAAAGGGCGCGTTGATGAACTGTTATACGCCGAAATAAAGCTATACGACTGCAGGTTCATGGTGCAGTGATAAATTTAAAAACGAACGCGTGCCATTACTCTCCGATGTACTCAAATTTTGCAAAATCAACAACCTCAAATTAATCTTAAATGGCAAGCAAACCCGCCTTGAGAAACAGGTAGTGGACGTTATTAGAGAATGTGAAATGGCTTCACAGGTTTACTTTTGGGGAACATTGAGAAACCCAGACGTAGAAGATGCCGAACTATTCTCAAAAGAAATTGTTTATGTACCTGCCGAAAAACTGAAAGAAGAAAAAATTAACCAGATACACGAAGAGAAGAAATATGCCTTCTCCATAATATCCGAAACAGATGACAGAAAGACCATTAAAAATCAAATTAAACTCGGAGTGGATGTCGTTCTTGTTGATTATCCCCGTGTTGCTATGGACATATTGAACATCAAAAGAAAAATAATCAATATTAGAAATACGTTTAATCTTACAAAAACTGATAATTACCAAGAAGAAATAGGCGGTAATTCAACATTCATCAATGAAAAGGTTAAAACCCTTATTGAAGCAATAAGAGGCGACGATGTTGATAAGGCAAGAACCTTGGCAATGGCAATGATTGTGTTACCAGCCAAATATACTATGCCGCCTCTTTTGAAACTTCTTAACGACAGGAACTCCATGGTAAAACAAAATGCCGTATGGGCAATTGGATTTTGCGGTGACGAAAATATTGCCGATTACATACATAAACTGCTGAAAGATAAAAATGTCACCGTTCGGAGGGAGGCTGTGCTTGCATTAAGAAGGCTGGGAAATAAAAATTCTGCCTCAATACTAGTGGGTGCTTTAAATAAAGAAGCAGACCCACGGGTAAGATACGATATAGCAAGAACTTTAGGCACGCTTGGAGACAGAAATTCAGCCTTTACTCTGGCAAACATGCTCAGTAATGAAAAATACTGGTTTGTAAAAAGCGCTTGCGTAGAAGCATTGAGAAACATTAAAAACGAGAATATAATAGAGCCTCTCACCAAGATATTAATTGGCGATGCCGGAAAAGATGCCTCTATAGCGCGCACAATGGCTGCATGGGTATTAGCCTCTTTTGGTGAAAAATCAATTCGTTCCCTGACAAAGGCCCTCCGTGATAATGAAGAATCCACAAGGCGTAGGGCAGGTTGGGCGCTGGTAAAAATAGGCACACCTGCCGTTAAACCGCTAATTGAAGCATTGCACGACACAAACACATTTACAAGAATACGCGCCTCTTTGACACTTGGGTGGATTGGGGATACCGGAGCCGTAACGTCGTTAATCTGGAGTCTAAGGGATGATGACCCCACAGTCGTAAACGCCTCTGCATGGGCATTAGGGATAATTGGCAACCTGGAAGCACTCCCGTATTTACACACATTAGCAAACAGTAAAAACGAAGATATTCGGGAAAATGCCCTCGAGTCCATCGAAAGAATTATGGCAAAGAAAGCATCCTACGAAAGTTCAAACGATATCGAATAACAATAAACATACAACCCTGCTACTATTTATCTTGTAAAATCTATCAAAAGATAAATTCAGAAAAGTCACAACGCCGCCTTATATTTGCTGTTATTCTAGCGCCCTTCTATTTTTGTATGTAAATCATAATTGAAAGATAAAACCTCCCCGGAACGTAACAATCCCCATTGTAAAACATAATTAACAAATGTCATGCTTATACACCGTGACTATAAGTCAGCAACATGCATTTTATTTTGCTTTTCTTCAGTCTATTTTTTTGCGTGTTTCAACTTTTAAAGGCCAAAATATTTTACCGCAGCCAAAAACTATAGTTGATTTATCTACAGATTTTCAATAATATGACTAAACTTACATCAAAATTTTAACTTTTAACATTTTCTAAAAATAAACACTTCCATTTTATTAAATCCTTGACGAAAGGTATTATTTTAATGAAACGTAACGTGGTATATCTTGTTGGCGCCGGCCCCGGCGACCCACACCTTATTACTGTAAAAGGTCTGGAATGTATTAAAAAAGCCGATGTGATTATTTACGATTATCTTGTAAATACCGACCTTCTGAGGGCGGCAAAACAAGACGCAGAATTTATATACGTGGGTAAACAGGGAAGCATACATACCATGGAACAGGAAGATATTAATAAACTCATAGCCAAAAAAGCACTGGAGGGAAAAATTGTAACCAGATTAAAAGGCGGTGACCCATACATCTTCGGACGCGGCGGTGAGGAAGCAATTGTACTCCACGAAAACAATATACCCTTTGAAGTGGTTCCTGGAATTACTGCTGCTATAGCCTCTCCTAATTATGCAGGCATACCAGTCACGCATCGCGAATTTACTTCAACATTTGGTTTGATTACAGGTCATGAAGACCCGACTAAAAATGAAAGCTCAATTGACTGGGCAAAAATCAGTACTGGAATCGGTACGATTGCCTTTTACATGGGCATCAAAAACCTCCCTTACATCACCGAACAACTCATAAAACACGGACGTTCAAAGGATACCCCGGTCGCTGTAATACGGTGGGGAACCACACCACAGCAGAAGACAATTATTGGAACACTGGGAACTATTGTACAAAAAGCAAAAGATATAAAACCTCCGGCAATTACAATAGTCGGCGAGGTTGTAAAATTGAGAGACCAGCTAAACTGGTTTGAAACCAAACCTTTGTTTGGAAAGACAATCGTCGTTACACGCTCAAGGGAACAGGCAAGCGACTTCGCCTATCAATTATATGAATATGGCGCCCATGTCATTGAATTCCCCACTATCGAGATTGCAAAACCTGATACACTAAAACCCTTAGATGAGGCAATAAACAATATACAGTCTTACAACTGGCTTATATTTACAAGCATTAATGGCGTTGACAGTTTCTTCCAGCGATTATCTGAACTGGGAAAGGATATCCGGGAACTCAAGGGCATCAAGTTGTGCGCCATTGGACCTGCAACAGAAAAATGTATCAAAGAATATCATATAAAGGTTGATTGCATACCGCCTAAATTTGTTGCAGAATCTGTCGTAGAAGAATTGAAAAAGGTAACGGTCGTAAAGGGCGAAAGATTTCTCCTGCCAAGGGCAGATATTGCCAGAAGCTTTTTGCCTCAGGAACTCCAGAAACTCGGGGGAACGGTTACTGACCTGGTGGCATACAAAACAATTATGGCACAACCGAGAAATATCAACCTCATTGACAAAATTAATAATGGTGAAATAAATATCGTTACATTTACAAGCTCATCAACAGTAAGAAATTTTGTCCAGATTATTGGTGAAAAAAATATTTCATCACTGAATAAACACATCCAGTTTGCCAGCATAGGTCCTATTACCACTCAAACAGCGGAGGAAATGGGATTCCGTGTTGATATTAAGGCTAAAGAATACACCATCCATGGACTGGTGGATGCCATCCTGGAAAGCATTGCCTCGAAATAGTAAGTCACAAATACACACAAATAAGCACGAATGAAAAATAATCCATGATTGTTCATCGTACAAATATAAATAGTTACTGTTCATCTTGTAACTTCAAAAGAAAAACTTTGTGTAAATTCGTGTCTATTCGTGGTTAATTACAACACAAGCACAGCTATCTCCATTTCAATATTGAATTAAAAATACCTTGATAATAAAAAAGATTTGAGCTATAAATTGACCAGCTTAAATGCATTGTCTTTAGAGCTTCTATGGAGACATATACCAAAAAGTGATATATTCGCTAATGAATATAGAGATGCGCTAACTTATATTAAATTTGTAAATTATGCGTCATAAGCTGTCTACACAATCAATTTCTTTATCGGAAGAAACATTTCTTGACTTTCTTCGGAAAGCTGAAGAATTAGAGGCTTTTGGTCAGTGGTTTATGGCAGGAGAAAAATACTTTGCCCTTGCAAAGATTCTTAAAGACCATAAATCATTACTTTTTGAGGCTGCTAAGGCTTTTGTTCGATCTGCAACTTGTTTTGAGTTAGCTATTCAGAATAGAGACGCAGCACGTGCCTACTTCGAAACCGCTTCAATTCTTCATAACGGAAAAATATCATACCAATACGCAGGGGAATTATTTAACCGTGCTGCACTAAACTTTAAATCCGTTTCTGAGTTCTTTAATGCCGGGGACTCATACCGACGTGCTGCAACTGCCTTCATAGATGCACCAGTTGATAAGATACATATAGAAGACAATATTCCACCATTAGCGGGTGCTGGAAAATATGCCGTAGCTGGTATATGCTACAATGCGGCAGCTGATGCTTTCCTCATGGGAAATGATTTGGCTTGGGCGCGGGCTACATATTGGGATGCTGGGAAAATGTATTTAAAGCAAAGGTATGGAAATCCTGCATATACCTCATTTCGGAAAGCCCTTGTAATGTGTATCCGTTTTGATCACACCCATGAAGGAGACCAATTAAGGAAAGCATTACCAATGAGTGACGAGGAAAGGAAAACAAAAGCCAATCCGATTGTTATACTAGAACAAGCATCGTTCCTCGGACATCAATTATTTCAGGAATTGAATAGACATGTACTTAATGCAGAATGGGCAAGATGGATGACAGATAAAGATATGATTTCTAGTTTCCACGAATTTTATCTTGAATTCGAAAAGATAGGCAATTTCAAAGAAGCAAGCAAATATTATTATGAGGAACGGAAACGTCAACGAAAAGTATTCTGGTGCAAGAAAAAGATTGTTGCAGCTTTATGTTTTTGGATATGGGAGATTACTTGCGGATATGGGGAAAATTTGTGGCGTTGGAGTCTGATATGTCTCAGTATTTTGTTTGGTTTTGCGGCAATTTATTTTGTTTTTGGACTAATTGATTCGGTAACAAACTGGTTCGATTATTTCTATTTCAGCCTTGTTACTTTCACTAACTTTGGTTACGGAGATGTTCGTCCTTGTGGTATGACAGCAAAGATACTCGTATCTGTAGAATTATTTCTCGGTTTACTTATGGTAGGAATGCTGTTGACTTATGTTAACAGACGCATTTTCCGTTAATAGTATGTCGTTTAACGCTAGGATTACAACATTGTCATTGTACTCACTTACACTTGCATAGGCGCCCAGCTATCAGTTTCAAAAACTCGGTTGTTGACATTATGTGAAATGACAGTGCTTATGCAAAGTTATAGGAAAAGGTTATTGATATGAAAATCGAAGGGAATAAACTCTTGACAGCCAAATGGAAACACCCGGGTGGTAAATTGAGAGAGGAAGGCGCAGCCAGCCTTACCGACAAAGAACTCCTGGCTATTTTGATCTCCACAGGTATCAAGGGTAAATCCGCAGAAAAAATCGCTGAGGAAGTGATACAAAAGTTTGGTTCGCTTGAAGGACTGGCAAATCAGCCGCTCGAACGCTTTTTAGAAATCAAGGGTTTATCTGATGTGAAAATCGTCCGTATTGCAGCAGCCTTTGAACTGGCGCGCCGTCTGGCGAGAAAGTCACCCCAATGAAAAAGAAGACAAAACTCACCGAAAAATCTGCACGTATCCCTGATACGCGCGAAGCCCATCGGCAAGAAATTATCCCCCAGTATTTACGTGAAATTGAATTACTGAATAAGGAATCTGCACGCTCCCATCGTTTTACTATACTTGTTCACGAGCTTTTAGGTGTTGAGCCTGGGTTCATTGAATCATACAATGCAGGAATTGAAAAATCTTTGTCCGTTAAACAAAAAGATTTGATTCTCAAAGGAGAAGTAGATAATCTTTTTGGTAATGTGGTAATCGAATTCGAGGCAAATCTTCTCAAAAAGCGTGGTGAAGCTGAAGAACAGTTGCGCCGGTACGTGGCAATTCTCTGGTCACAGGAAGTACCAAAAGCTCGCACTCCATACCTATGCATCGCTACGGATGGCATACATTTCGTATCCTATTCTCCAACACTTTCTCATGTAACAAAGAAAGACGTATTACCCGATGATGTGTGCCTTCATGTACTCGAAGATGCGGACTGGACAAAATTCAAGCCGGATGAGGTCTTTTACTGGCTCGACCGTTATTTCCTGCGTAAAGAGATTTTATCCCCAACCAGCGAAAAAATTGTGCATGACTTTGGCGCAAAGAGCCACGCCTTTCAAACCACAACGAATGCACTCATGGCATTATGGAGAGAGGTCAAAAGCCAGAGTACATTTGCTGTCGTTTATGACAGTTGGGAAAAATATCTGCGTATCGTTTATGGCAGTGCAGTGGCGGGCGATGAACTCTTTATCAGCCATACCTATCTTGCTACACTGGCAAAATTAATGGCATGGATGCGCATTACTGAGAGTACCAGCTTGCCTGACAACACGCAAATCGCTGAGTTGCTCGAAGGACGATTGTTTAAAAAGCAAGGGATTGAAAATTTTATTGAAGAGGATTTCTTTTCGTGGATGTCACGTGAAAGAGCAATAAAAGTCGGAGTAGGCATAACACGATGGCTCTTTAGCCTTTTGCAGAATTATAATCTACGCGAACTCTCAGAAGACGTGTTAAAATCGCTCTATCAGGAATTGGTAGATCCGGAAACACGCCATGATCTGGGAGAATTTTATACCCCTGATTGGTTAGCACACCGCGTTGTCCGTAAATTGCTAGATACTAATCCTCAGGGTGCTATGCTTGACCCAACTTGTGGTTCGGGCACATTTCTCTATCTTGCCATTCGGGAAAAACGCGAAAGGTTACGTGATACTTTGGAAACCCTACACCATATCCTGGACTCCGTATGCGGTGCAGACATACATCCCCTTGCCGTTATTGTTGCCAAGACCAACTATATCCTTGCCCTGGGCGATTTACTGAAGAAGCGGAAAGGTACAATTGCAATCCCAGTTTATCTTGCAGATACGCTCAAATTACCCGAGCAATTTATGAAAAAGGGCGAGTACGGAATTACGCTTGATTCCCGCACAGTATATGTCCCGGAAGTTTTACTTAAGAACCTAGACCTTTACGATCAGGCAATTGAACTCGCAAAAGAGTTTGCACGTCAAAATAAAGGCAAACGCATCTCCACTGAACTGTTTCGTAACTTTCTCACAGCACAACGTTTCTCCAATGCCGACAATGTTGCTTTGGTTCAGGCAATCTTTATGATTGCAGACGTTTTGAAGCATTTTATTGATAAAGAGCGAGATACTATCTGGGCGTTTGTGCTGAAAAATATATACAAACCGCTATTTTTCAAGGGTAAGTTTGATTTCATCATGGGTAATCCACCGTGGATTGCCTATCGCTTCATCGAGCAACTTGCTTACCAGGAATTCCTCAAGATGCAGATTATAGAAAACTACCGCCTGCTTTCTGGGCGTGGTGAATTGATTACACATCTTGAACTGGCAACGTTATTTTTTGTACGTGCTGCAGACTTGTATCTAAAGAGTGGTGGAATGATTGCATTTGTTTTACCCAGGAGTTTGTTCAGTGCCGACCAGCATGACAGACTGCGTAGAGAGATCGGCAAAGAGGCTAAACTGAATTTTCACTGGAAGGAAATTTGGGATTGTGAGAATGTGACTCCGCTCTTTAATGTTCCATCGTGTGTTCTCATAGCGGATAAGGGTAAAACTACAACGATCGAGTATCCTGCCATTGGACAAATTCTGAGCGGTAAACTCGAACGGAAAAATGCCTCCCTCGCAGAAGCCGAAGACTTGCTTACCGTTGACTATGTTGAGTTTTCACTCCACACACGCGGCAAACGTTCCTTCTGGGCAACCGGCAAAGGTTTGAAAGCGCAGTCAGAAAGTTATTACAAAACACGATTTGCACAGGGCGCAACGATTGTACCGCGTTCGTTTTGGTTCGTGCAGATCACACCCTCACCACTTGGATTCAACCCTGATTTGTTGCCATTAGCAACGGCAGAACGTGCCTTACAAGAGGCAAAGGATGCTTATAAAAGTGTATTTTTCAAAGACACCGTGGAGAGCCGTTTTATTTACGCAACACTTCTTTCTACTGATTTACTGCCATTTGGTCATCTCGATTATCGCCTTATTGTGCTGCCAATTGAACCTGAGGGAGACCACTACAAACTCATTGATGCAAACGAAGCGCGGAGACAGGGTTTCCTCCACTTGGCGCGGTGGGTAGAGAAAGTAGAGGAAGAGTGGACGAAGAGGCGCAGGGCGAAGGCGGAACAAATGACTGCGCTTGGCTGGCTGGACTACCGCAGGAAACTAACTGTACAAAATCCACAAACAAAGTATCGGGTTATTTATAATACTTCTGGTACGTTTCTAACTGCGGCAGTTGTTGAAAATCAACCGATTGAATTTGAAGTCCAGGGACAAAGGATTACCACACGAGGTTATATCGTAGATACCAAAACCTATTTTTGTGAATTGAATAGCCACCAGGAAGCGCTCTTTTTGGCAACGGTTCTCAACTCACCTATAACCGACGAACTAATTAAGCCCATGCAAAGTCGCGGCTTATATGGACCACGTGATATTCACAAAAAACCTTTAGAACTACCAATTCCACAGTTCGATCCAGCAAATGTTCCTCATGGTAAACTAGTGGAATTAGGGAAAAGATGCGGCAACAAATTAGATCAATGGCTGGGAAGCGGTGGTGCTGGTAAAATTATCAGTATCGGCAAATTGCGTGGGATGGTGCGTGAAATGTTGAAAGAAGAGTTATCAGAAATTGATGAGTTGGTGAAGAAAATTTTGGAATGAGGAAGGCCACCCTGTAAATTTACAGCATACATACCTGGCAGTGCTCAAAGCATAAATAGACAAATAGTCTCAAGTAACCAAAAAGGAAGATTCATGAGCAAAAGTCCACAAGAATGGCTGAAACAGGCTGATTATGATATAAAAACATCCGAAATAATGTTCGACAAAAATGGATAAAAACGCAGTTTTAGAGATTTTGTCCCGTTTTAGAAAAGCCTTAGAATCCAAAAATATAAGAAAGGCGGAGAGAGGAGTAGAATCTTTCAAATTGACATCATTCTTCAACGATAAAGATTTGGCCCCACCACGCCTTTCCCTCGTAGATTGATTCACTGAACAGCATCCGTAACAATATTGGAAAATAACTATTAACGTGAAAAAGAATAAAATGTCCTTTTTAATATTCCAGCAACACTGAAGAAATTTACATAAAATATTTCTGCCTGCTTGATGTACTCTTTCGACAGCGTATCATAATTCTCCAGCATCTTCTTCTTATCAGACACAATACCCTTCAGAGATTCCAGTTCTGCTTTATAAGCATCTGCCCACTGCGAAATCATGTCTCTCGTTACCTCAACATGAAACTGGATACCATATATGTTCCGACCGTATTTTAACACCTGATTCTGACAGAGTTCAGAAAAGGCTAACCTTTCTCCGCCGTTGGGAATACCGAATGTGTCACCATGCCACTGATATACCTTAAAAATCTCAGGAAGACCTTTAAACAAATCGTCCTTTAATCCATTATCGTTAAGCACTACTTTATACCAACCAATTTCCTTCTCAGGATTTTTCGCCACCTTAGCTTCTGTTGCCTTCGCAATCAGTTGCGCTCCAAGACATATTCCTAAAAACGGAATGGCATCGTCAACCACTTTTTTGAGTAAAACGTCTTCATCTCTCAAAAACGGATACTTATCTTCCTCATAGACATTCATGGGACCTCCGAGACAAATTATAGTCTGAATATTCTTCTGCAATTTAGGTGCTTTGTCGCCAGAAGAGAGGTCTATAACCGTATATTCAATCTTGTTATCCTCAAGGAAATCCGCAATAGTACCCGGACCTTCAATATCAATGTGCTTTATGAATAAGACCATTACAAATTCCTAACCCGAACGAGTCCGAATTAAAAACTAAATTTACGACTTTAAATCCAGAAGCGTAATTCCAAAATCCAAATTTATCTATGCTACACCCTGTCACTCAATTTAAATACGCAGTATTCAGCGCACATGGAACAAACCTCTTCATTCTGCGGGCGTCCCTTCTGGCGGATATTTTTGGCAATAACCGGATCAATACACGTATTAAATTGTCCTTCCCAATCCCTCTTTCGTCTCAGTTCCGACATCTTTTTATCCCATTCCCATGCTGATTTTACGCCCTTCACAAGATCAGCTGCATGAGCCGCAATGCGTGCTGCAATTACTCCAGTTTTTACATCTGCCGGACCCGGCAAACTCAAGTGTTCGGTTGGTGTCACATAGCACAAGAAATCAGCCCCGGCAGAGGCAGCTATTGCACCGCCAATAGCTGATGTAATATGGTCATATCCGGGCGCAATATCAGTAACAATCGGACCCAAAACGTAGAACGGCACTCCTTTACAAAGCTCTTTTTGTAATTGAACCTGGGCAGTTATCTGGTTTAAGGGTACATGACCCGGTCCCTCTACCATGACCTGAACACCGGCACTCAACGCCCTTTGAGTAAGTTCTGCAAGTACATTTAATTCATAAACCTGTGCGCGGTCAAACGCATCCGCTAGTGCGCCAGGTCTCATAGCATCTCCAAGACTAAGAGTTACATCATATTCCTTTGCTATCGCCAGTATTTCATCAAAGTCCTCATACAGAGGATTCTCCTGTCCACTGTGTATCATCCATTCCACCAGAAATGTGCCGCCGCGGCTTACCACACCGCAGATGCGTTTGCTCTCCTTCAAATGTTTGAGCACACCCTTTGTAGCGCCACAGTGGACGGTGATAAAATCCACTCCGTCCTCACAATGCAGCCTAACAGCGTCAACCATATCACTTGCGGTCATATTGACTATTGTTTGTTTATTTTTAACAGCTTTAACTGCTGCTTCATAAATCGGCACGCTTCCAACGATAATTGTAGATTTTTCAATAATTCTTTTGCGTATCGCGCGCAAATCGCCACCTGTGCTAAGGTCCATCACAGCGTCAGCGCCTGCATCCACCGATGCTTTTAGCTTTTCTAACTCAACTTCAACATTCACATAATCAGGTGAAGTCCCTATATTTGCATTAACCTTGGTCTTGAGCCCCGCACCAATACCACAAAACCTTGTTGCCTTACGCTTGCGGTTTACAGGGATTATAACCTTGCCCTCAGAAATCTTCTCCCTGATATATTCAGGGTCAACACCTTCATCCTTTGCAACCTGTTTCATTTCCTGAGTAATTATATTTTTTCTCGCCTGTTGTAGCTGTGTCATAACCTCCTCAATTTTATTTGTAGTTTAGCCACGAATGTACACAAAATAATTAAGATAAAATTTGTGTAAATTGGTACCCATTCGCAGCTACTTTTTAAAGCACAGAACTATTCCTTATTCCTTTGTATTAATTCTTCCGGCTAGTGCATAAAGCCGTTTCACTTCAGCGTCTGTTAATTTCCGATACTTACCGATTTTCAATGCTGGGTCATATAAATTGCCAATTTTTATCCTCCGCAGAATGCGCACTTTATAATTACATTCATTGAGCATGCGACGGATTTCTCTATTTTTGCCTTCTTTCAGTACCATCTCAAACCTGCTACTATGTCGCCCCTTCCTCAAATGCTGTACCCTTACAGGCTTTGTCTTGCCAAAAGAAAGCCATACGCCTGATTTAAGCGATTTAATTGCCTCGTCTGTTAAATATCCATCCACTTCAACATAATACGTCTTGGTTATTTCATACCTTGGGTGTGATAACTTATTTGCAAGGTCGCCATCGTTGGTTATAATAATTAAACCTTCGCTTTCCTTATCAAGCCGTCCAATAGTGTATATCCTTTGAGTAATATTCTTTAATATATCAATCGCCCTCAACCGATCTAGTTCATCATAATTTGTACATACATACCCTTTAGGTTTATTTAACAAGTAATAAATCTTGCGCTGTTTCTGTACACTTATTCCATCGCAATAAATCATGCTCTTATCCGGGTCAACAACAGTGCCAAGCTTGGTGACGCATTTCCCATCAACGATAACCCTGCCGGCTTCTATGATTTCTTCGCACTCGCGGCGGGAACCGAAACCAGCTTCCGCCAGTACTTTTTGCAAACGTTCTAACATTGTAATTATAATTGATTAAAAATTACGATAAATAAAGTTTGCAACATACAACAAAAGCCAGCAATTGGAATAAACAATTTAAACAAACACATTCAAATTCACTAATTCTTATATCTGCTTGCAAAAATCTTAACCGTGCTTTAATCAGCCCTTAGATTTAATCTTTCTTTTTGCGTCCTGCAGCATCTCCCGCGCCTGTTTCATGGTAATTTCCGTCTTTTCACTACCTCTAATCATATCGGCAATTTCCTCAAGGCGAGACGCTTCTGAAAGGCTTTCAATAGTGGAGTATGTCTTTCCATTTTTAACAAATTTACTAACCTTAAATTGCTCTTCAGCGTAACTAGCAATTTGCGGAAGATGAGTAATGCAAATTACCTGGTGCGACCTTGCAATACTATTTAGTTTTCCTCCAATTACCTCTCCCATCCTGCCGCCAACATTGGCGTCTATTTCATCAAAAACCAACACAGGTGTTTTATCAACTTTTGCCAGTTGGTGTTTCAATGCCAGCATAACCCGCGATATTTCTCCACCAGATGCAATCTTCCGCAGAGGTTTTAAATCCTCGCCAGGATTGGGTGAGATAAGAAACTCAACCTGATCAAACCCGTAACTGTTTGCATTTGAAACATCAGTATCTTTATTCTCACTCAAAAACGGTGACGTTATCTGCGCACAAAACCTACCATGCGGAATCCCAAGGTCATGAAGTTCTTTGTCTATCAGAGGTGACAATTTTTCAGCAGTTGCGAGGCGTTTTTTGGCTAACCCTTTGCCTTTCTGTTTTAACAATTCAGACAACGCATTTAATTCTTTATCCACCTGCTCAAACGTTGTTCCATTTGCAGAAATCTGTTTTAATTTTGATTCAACTTCATTGCGGTAAGACAGGATTTCCTCTATCGTATTTCCATATTTTGACTTTAATTTCCTTATTGTATTCAAACGGTCTTCAATACACTCCAGCCTTTGAGGGTCAAAGCTGAATCCTTCTATATATTTCCCCAAAAAAAATGAAATGTCCTCAAGTTGATAAAGCAACTGATTACAGGTATCAGATAAATTTAACAGTTTTTCATCAAGTTTCGCAACGGATTGCAATTCTTTAACTACACATTTTAGCCTTTCAATAACAGCATCGGAAGATTCATAGATTTGTGAATGACAGTTAGAGACTGTATTGTATATCTTTTCTGCATTGTTTAAAATGTTTCGTTCTTTTTCGAGTTCCTCTATCTCTCCTGCCCTGAGCTGTGCTTTATCAATCTCGTCAATTTGAAAGGCATATAAATCAATCATCTGTTTTCGCTCTTGTTGATTATTTTTAAGGGTGTTCCGTAACCCTGTTTTCTCTGTAAACTGATGATGTATTTCTGAAAAATCCTCCCGCAATGATGCGATACCTCCGAAGTCATCCAATATATAAAGTTGATTGATTCCGTGCAACAAGGCTTCATGCTCATGCTGACCGTGAATATTTACCAAAAGTTCTCCAGCTTCTTTGAGCATGGTTACCGTAATAGGAATATCATTCAAACGGCACCTGCTTCGTCCTGTTGTATCCATACTTCGCTGAATTAATAACTCTTCTTCAATTGCGCTGGTATCAAACATTTTTTTTATTCTTTCCAGCATGTATTTATCTTTAATGCAGAATTTGCCTATTACCGTCGCTTCTTCTTTCCCATTCCGCACAATATCGGAGGTTGCTCTTCCGCCAAGAATAAAATTGAGCGCTCCTATTACCATCGATTTCCCAACACCTGTAGCCCCGCTGAAGACATTCAGCCCCTCACAGAGTTTAATTGTAACTTTATCAATCAATACAAAATTATTAATATATAATTCTTGCAGCACGGATAAATCACCATTTTCTGCAAAAAAGCCTGTCTAATTCATAAACACAAAATAACACAAATTAAGCCTTCGGCGGCTTTGGCTGGCTACCTCCCCCCTTAGTCCCCAAATTGTATGGGAGGATTTAAATGGGAAATTGAAATTCCTTAACAACAAGTTATTGAATCTTAGAACCTGGCTTTATGTCCTTTTCTGTGGTAATAATCGTCAAGTTGCTTTCTTCTTTGGCGGCAAGCAGCATCCCATGACTTTCTATGCCACGCAGGACTGCCGGCGCAAGGTTGTTTGCAATAACAATATTTTTCCCGATAAGGTCTTCTGGTTTATAATAATTTCTAATCCCAGCAACAATCTGTCGGCCTTCAATCCCATCACCTGCATCAATTTTTAAAATCAAAAGTTTATCTGCATTTGGATGTGGTTCGGCATGAAGCACCTTAGCCACTCGCAGGTCTACCTTCAAAAAATCTTCTATAGAAATCACGTTAAACAACCTTTCGTCCAAAATTTATACGCTATGCCAGTCATTGTTTTAATGGAATCAAAAATGATCAGAATCTTCATAAATATAATGGTTTTTAAAAGGTGTGTCAATGAATTATACCTTGCAGACCGAATTCTGTGAGCGTAATATTCATCGGTGGAAAATTTATTCATCTGCTACATAAAGTTTATGCCTTCCTTTCCCTTTCGTTTAATATTTAACCTCCATTAGGCACAGCCCCCTTGCCGGCGCTGTATGCCCTGCCAGTTTTCTGTTCTTCCCATCTAAAATGCCTTTTATATCCACCGCAGAAATCTTCCCTCGTCCAACCTCTATCAAAGTACCTACAATCGTCCTCACCATGTTGTACAAAAATCCATCAGCCTCGATTGTAAAATAAATATACTTGCCATTTTTTATTACATCCAATTTTTTAACAGTACGTACCCTGTTTTCCTCCCTAACTGCCTTGGTTGTAAATGATGTAAAATCATGTGTTCCTAAAATATATCCAGTTGCACTAATCATCTTATCAATATCCAGTTGAAACCCGCATACATAACAAAAATTGCTGTTCAAAGACGTCCTTATCCAATCGTTAAATAGTGTATAACGATAAACCTTCGCTATTGCAGAATATTGAGCATGAAAAGATTCATGGGCATCAACAGCGTCTTTTACTGTTATATCGTGAGGCAGATAAAAATTTATTGCATGAATCAATCGTTCAGACGAAATATTAGAATTGGTTTTAAAATTAGCTACCTGACCAATAGCATGAACACCTGCATCAGTACGACTTGCCCCATAAATTATAGCTTTTTCCTGAATTACACGTTCTACCGACTTTGCGAGGGTTTCCTGAATTGTTACATCATTCTTCTGCCGCTGCCAGCCGGCATAATTTGTACCGTCGTATTCTATCAGGAGTCGTATGTTACGCATATCGAAAACACCGGATTTCTGCGAAATCAGAAAGACCACCTTTTGCCTTCAAATCAATTTAATCAAAAGTTGCAAGATTGTGTTTTATTTTGTTATTATAGCAAAAATATATTATATAAAGATTATGGCAAATGGAGATTATTAATGAATAAACAAGTCATCTCAACAAATAAAGCGCCAGCAGCTATAGGACCATATTCTCAGGCAATAAAGGTAAATAACCTTGTATTTATATCTGGTCAAATTCCAATAATACCTGCAACAGGTGAAATACTACAGGGAGATATCAGGGTTCAAACAAGGCAGGTACTGGAAAACGTTAAAAATATAGTTGAAGCATCTGGCTCCTCACTGGAAAATGTAATAAAAACTACTATATTTATGAAAGATTTAAACGATTATACGGCAATTAATGACGTTTATAAAGAATTTTTCTCAGAAAAACCACCTGCAAGGGCGGCAGTTCAGGCTGCAAAACTACCTCGTGACGTAGGCATAGAAATTGAAGCAATTGCATTTATTGCATAAAAAAGAAAGTTTGACTTATATTCCAAAAACTGATAAAAATACTACTTATGTTAAATATAACGACACAGGCAAAACATAGAGAAATTTTCCCTGAGGTTGTAAACCTGCTTGAGAATTCAAAGAAATTTTTTGAACGAGTGGGTGTCTCAGATATGGAAAAAAAGGTTGTGGAGATGCGCAGCCAATTGGAGGAACCATTTTATCTTCTGGTAGCTGGTGAGTATAACTCAGGTAAATCCAGTTTTATTAATGCTATGTGTGGCGAACATATTTTACAAGAAGGTCCTACACCAACAACCAACCGAATTACCTTATTAACCCATGGCGATAAGGTAGAAATAAAGGAAGTAGGTGATCATCTTTGCCAGGCAACCTATCCAATGGAAGTTTTGAAAGATATTACACTGGTTGATACACCAGGTACCAATTCAATTATTTTAGAACATGCAGCATTAACAGAAAGCTTTGTCCATCGGGCAGAACTCGTCCTCTTCGTGACCTCAGCAGACCATCCATTTACAGAGAGCGAGCGACAGTTCCTGCAGTTTTTGAAAGGCAAGTGGGGACGAAAGGTGCTGTTTATCCTCAATAAAATAGACCTAAAAACGCAGGAAGAACTCAATGAAATTGTTACTTTTTTAGAAAAGAATTGTTACCGGTTGCTTGGTTTTGAACCAAAAATCCTATCGATATCTGCCAAGGAAGCATACAGGGCAAAGGTTGAAGGGGACGAAACTCTCCTTGAAAAAAGTAAAATCGCAGAGGTTGAGGCATTTATTTTTAATAAACTAGACCTGGACACAAAAATAGATTTTAAACTGGTTAGCCCTTTAAAATACCTATTTAATGTGTTCGGTGAGCTCCAGCAAAATCTAAACGAAAAGGTTAACAAGTGCAATACAGATATCAAGAGTATTGAACGATTTGAGACGCGCCTTAAGAATAAAAAACAGGATATGAGGGAGTACACAGTAAAATATAAAGATGAAATCAAACTGGTATTCGCCCGACTAAAAGAAAAATTGGATAATTTCCTTAATTCGTATGTCACCATGAAATCTGTTATTCTTTCCAAGGTGGGAAGGGAAAAAATAAACGATCGGTTTAAAAGGGAAGTGTATGGGCTTTTAAATCCGCAAACAGATCTGGATAGAATTATAGACGATGTGGTGGATTATGTAGCTAGAAATAATCGTTCATTATGGGATTTGGCAAGAGACCATATTGAGAAGGAAGTAGGATACGATCGCAGGGCAGGAAGCATCCTTGACGGGCATGCCGAACGGCATTATGATGACCGAAAACATGATATTGAGGTTGCCTTAAAGGCTCGATCCAAAGAGTTCAGAGAGTTGGATATTGAACGGGAATCAGAGAGACTAAATAGCTCAGTTCAAGGTGGGTTTGTTAGTTTCTTGCTGACAGAGGCGTTTGCCATAGGTATCGGAGTAGCCGTTACAATGATGTTCTCCTTTATAGTACCTCCGCCTGTGACTATAGGAATTGCCGTGGCATTGGCATCCATTGGGCTTGCCATATTTCCTCAAAAGCGGAAATCCTTCCGTAACGAGTTTGTGAAGCGAACCGATACAATCTGTGAACGGTTTGTTGAATTTATGAAATTTGAAGTTGATAAAGCCATTGACCGGGTAATTGAGGATATAAGCAATAATATTTCATCTTATCGTGACCTTCGATGGACAGAAAGAGAAGAAATGGTTAGACAAGCATCCGAAGTAAACATCCTTTTAGAAAGCGTAAAATGCCTTATGAGAAAAAGTGGCTTGAGCTAAGGAGAAAAACATGAAAACTGTAAAAATATTTTTCATAATAGTTAGTATTGTGTTAACTTCATATATAGCATCTGCTGCAAATCACTGCCTGAATTGTTTTGAGCAAATTGACGAAAACGAAAAATATTGTGTTGCCTGTAAGGTAAAACTACCTGTGGATGAACTGAAGACCCAGGAAGAACAATTAATACATGCCGTAACTATATCAAGGGAAAATTACAGAAAATTACTTGAAAGGCTTAAACAGTATTACCAGAGTACAGGCAATCAACTCCGACTGCAGAAAATACGAAGGGAGCTCGATGCACTGGATAAAGTACCGCAACCGCTGTATACCGACGAAGGCATTGGCAATGTTAGGACAGACGCCATATTGCGGGATATTGAAGATGCCAACATTTTATTTAAAGACGCCCTGATGTATAAAAAGGCTTTCAATAAGGAGAACCGTGTTACAGCTATCAGGCGTTTAGAAAAGCTGCTTGCGGAGTATCCTGACAGTGATAAGGTTGGCGATGCGGCCTTTGAAATTGCAGAAATTTACGCCAGCGGTTACTTCAATGATTATGAAAGCGCCGCAAGGTATTACTTAAAGAGCTATCAGCTGAATCCATACACAGAACAACCAGTACTTTTAAAAGCCGCTGAAATGTACGACAAAAAGCTAACTGATTATGATAAAGCAAAGGAAATTTATAAACAGGCTGCTTTGTACGGGCCGGATGCAAAATCACGTCGAAAGGCACAAAGCAGGTTGTCACTATTAGAACAAACTTCTGGAAACGAAAAATAAGGCTATATGCGCCTGGGTATTGGTTACGATATCCATAGACTTGTTGAAAACTGCAAACTTATATTAGGCGGTGTTGAATTTGATTATCCCATGGGTCTATATGGACATTCAGATGCAGATGTGGTAATCCATGCGATATGTGATGCCTTACTTGGTGCAGCAGCACTCGGCGATATTGGGGAACATTTTCCTGATACCGACAACAAATGGAAAGGCGCTGCAAGTAAACTGATACTTATAAAAGTTGCTGACCTTATAAAAGAAAAAGGTTACAAGGTTAACAATATAGATGTAATGATTCTCGCTCAGAAACCCAAACTAGGCTTAAAAAAAAGTGAAATGAAAAAGAATATTGCAGAATGGCTCAATATAGACGTAACCAGGGTAAGCGTCAAAGCAACTACAATGGAGGGAGTTGGTGCCATCGGACGCTGTGAGGCAATTGCCGCGCAGGCTATTGCAAGTTTATGCGAAATCGCTTAATTTTTCTTTAATTTTCTATATCACGTAGATTTTCAATTATGCTTTTAAACCTCCTTTGCAGTATCAAATAATTATTAGACATGTGTATTAAAAGGATGAGATGATTTAAATATGGCATTATGGAAAAGAAAAAAGAAAAAGGCATCTGAAGATGTTATTCAGAAAGGTGAAATAACTGAAAGCCGAGAAGGCAGTGTTTCACCTACCGGTACCGAAGCATCGCCATCAGAAGAACAACCCGGACAGGAAGGAGTTGATTCTGAAAAAATGCCTGAATTTGAAAGCTACGATAAAGCCAGGGAAGATTTAGGCGACGGGGTAATTCTGTATGGGAAGAAAATTTCAAGCTCTTTTGGAAAGGTATTCTGGGGTATATTGTCAATCCTGATTTTACCGCCCATCACAGTCTTTGCAATGTGCTTACTCGTTATTGTGAGTATGCTTATTTTACCCCTATTAGGCGTTGCTTTTGTTGCAACAATACCTGCCGTCCTCGTAACCTTATCCATCTTTCTTATAGTACTCCCGGTCTTATTTCCGCTCTTTACATTATTCGTACTTATAACAGGCAAAGGGAGATTACTTATCGGTTCGGATGGCAAGTGGTTTGGAATTGAAATGTTTGGAAAGAGTTATTCCTTTAAAAATATGCAGAGGTAAACATATCAATATGTTTTCCATGTCGTCAGTAGACACCTTCTGATGAAAACCATTCACCTCTATGTAACAATGTATGGACTGTGGAAACTTCCGCCACTTACGGGCAAATAGCTTCCACAACACCTGCAAATAATTCATTTGCAGGCAATAACCTTAATGCCTCCCATATATGATTGAAGCACATTCGGAATAACTACGGAACCGTCCTTTTGTTGATATGTCTCAAGGAATGCAATAACTGTCCTTGGTAATGCCAGCCCAGAGCCATTCATAGTATGAACAAAGCGCAATTTGCCATCCTCGTCTCTAAAGCGTATGTTGATGCGCCGCGCCTGGAAATCCTCAAAATTGCTGCACGAAGAGACCTCCAGATATTTCCCCAATCCAGGTGCCCAGACTTCGATATCATAGCACTTTGCAGCTGCAAAACTCATGTCGCCAGTACATAATTTAGACACACGGTATTCAAGCCCAAGGAGCTGAAGTATTTTTTCTGCATTACCAAGCAATGCTTCCAGTTCATTATAAGAAGTTTCAGGTTTCGTAATCTTAACCAATTCTACTTTATTGAATTGATGAACTCTTATTATGCCCCTTGTATCCTTACCATAAGAACCTGCCTCGCGCCTGAAACACGGCGTATAGGCAGTGTAGTAAAGAGGAAGGTCTTTATAAGAGAGTATTTCATCCCGATGGATATTTGTTACAGGCACTTCTGCTGTTGGGATGAGAAAAAGGTCTTCAACGGCCGTGCGGTACATATCCTCTTCCAGTTTTGGCAATTGACCTGTACCTGTCATAGTGGTACGATTAACAAGAAATGGCGGAAACAGTTCGGTATATCCGTGCTGTGTAGTATGAATATCCAGCATGAAACTGAATAATGCTCGTTCAAGTTTTGCACCCAGTCCCCTGAGCAATATGAAACCAGAACCTGAAATCTTAGATGAACGTTCAAGGTCAAGAATATTTAACAAGCTGCCCAGTTCCCAGTGCGGCAATGGGGTAAAATCAAACTCCTTCCTTACGCCCCATGACTTAACAACTACATTGTCGTTTTCATCCTTACCAATGGGGACGTCTGCAGCCGGGATATTGGGGATGCGAAGCATGAGATTATTAATTTGTGCTTCCAGCCCAACTATTTTTTCTTCATACGTTTTTATCTCATCGCCAATCTTTTTTGTTTCTTCAATGATTATAGACGCATCCAGTCCCTTTTTTTTCAACTCGCTCACTCCTTTTGACTTCTCGTTACGTTTATTTTTCAATTGTTCACAGGCGTGAATCAGCGATCTGCGCTGCGCATCGAGTTCCAAAATCTGGTCTATGCCCGCTGCATTTTCACGCTTATGAACTATTGCCTGTTTAACTTTGTTTGGATTGCTTCTGATTAAATTTATATCGAGCATGAATAAGAAAATCCCCCCTCAGCCTTATTTATAGCCTCAAACTCATTAAAACTTGTTTTGATTATATGGAATCATTTTTA
The DNA here is from genome assembly GCA_963709355.1 of uncultured Planctomycetota bacterium. Lineage (GTDB taxonomy): Bacteria > Planctomycetota > Brocadiia > Brocadiales > Brocadiaceae > PLOWO2-12-38-17. Next base: position 2,722,727 of record CAVPVY010000005.1, on the reverse strand, counting down.
CTAATTCAATTGAATTCTATTTACCCTGTGGGCACAAAAGAATTTAAATGCCATTCTTTAGATAATAAAAACTGGTTTTTCTTGAAAAAGTTTGTGATAATATGAGTAATTTAAATCATGTAACAAAAATATTTCATGGCTTTTCTTCTGTCACAATCGCAACACAATGCGCATACATGACAAAATTTCACGGCGTACATTTCTTAAAACCAGCGTCGCTATAGGTGCCGGATTCTATTGTTTATCCTATTTAAGTACTACGAAAAGAAGTCCTCCTTTTAAAAGACACAAGGAACACACCCTGAAACCCGGACTTGCTGTTGTCCATGGAAATGTATTAAACCAGGATGATGAATCCACCGTTATAAAAGAAATGGTACGGCGCGCCTTGAAGTCACTGGGAGGCATAGATAAACTCATTTCAAAAGGCAATAAGGTTATTATTAAACCCAATATCGCATGGAACCAAAGACCAGAATTTGCCGCTAACACAAACCCTTATGTGGTTGCAGCGCTTGTGGAATTGTCTCGGGAGGCAGGGGCAAGTCGTGTAAGGGTCATGGATCATACCTGTTCTGCAAATCCAGAAACATCTTACGAAAATAGCGGCATTGCTGAAGCCGCCCGCAAGTCAGGCGCTGAAATAATTTATCTTAATAAAAATCGTTTCAAAGATTTTATCATACCCAATGGTAAGGTCCTGAAGTCATGGCCTTTTTATGAAGAGATGGTATATGCCGATGAGGTGGATGTGCTTATTAATGTACCAATCGCAAAACAACACGGTACTTCAAGACTTTCCATGGGACTTAAAAATGTCTTTGGTATGATTGGGGGCAACAGGGGAAGTCTGCACACGGATATCCATCCCAAGATTGCAGACCTTAATAAATTTGTAAAAATAGACCTTACCGTTGTTGATGCTTACAGAATTTTAAAGAATCATGGCCCCACAGGTGGAAGGCTTGACGATGTTGATAATTCTATAGATAGTGCTAGGCGTATAATTGTTAGCACAGACCCTGTTGCCGCCGATGCCTATAGTGCCACCTTGTTTGGTATTCAGCCAAAGGACGTCGGTTACATCAGGGAATCACACGAACAGGGGCTCGGTGAAATTGATTATCGTTTAAAAGGTTTTGAAGAAATACACTTATAATTTGAATAAATACTAGCCACGAATAAACACGAATTTATTCAAATATAACGACGGAGACACGGGACGCCGGGCATATACGTCTTTATATTTAAATAATATTTATAATTTTCTTATTTTCATTCATGCTTATTTGTGTAAATTTGTGGCAAAATATTTACTAACACTATGCAAGACAAATGTAAAAAAAAAGATTGGTTTTATTATGCACGCAGGGTAGTTCAATACCTTTCTTTTTCCCTTTTCATCTATCTACTTCTCTTTTTAGACCCTCTCACTGAAAGAGACCTTTCTGCAAATATCTTCCTCCGCATGAGCCCTCTTTCAGCCATAGGCGCTATGATGGCGGCAAAGACCTTCATTCTTAAATACTGGCCGGCGCTGATAATATTACTTTTCACAATACCTCTCGGACGTTTCTTCTGTGCATGGATTTGTCCACTTGGAACCACCCTTGATATCACAGATCGCCTCTTTGCTGGAATAAGAAAAAACTCCCAGAAAAATATTTACGACAACAGGAAGCTAAAGTATTATCTCCTGGCATTTATTCTGATAAGTCTTTTTTTCGGTCTGCAATGGGCTGGATGGTTTGACCCACTTTCTATAGCAACCAGCGCTTACACAGCCAGTATTCACCCATATGTAGTACATATAATCAATGGGTTTTTTGGTTATTTTTCTGCTATCCCTTACATCGGGTCTTTTTTTATCGTAATTCAGAAATTCCTTCAGGAAATCCTTTTTGCTTACCATGCGCCCTTTTTCCGGGCGCATGGAATTCTCCTTTCCGTATTTATTTTAATAATTTCACTTGGAATGATCTTCAGGCGCTACTGGTGCAGAAATATATGCCCCATGGGCGCTATATTTGCGTTGATATCTGAGTGGTCATTCTTCAAAAGAACTGTCTCATCCAGTTGTACAAGCTGTGGCCTTTGCGTTGAAAATTGCAGTATGGGGGCAATTCAAAGTGACGGCAAGGGTACAAAGGAAGGGGAATGTATTTTGTGCATGACCTGTAAGAAGATATGCCCGGAAAACAGCATCACATTTAATATCAAGCAACCTGTTGAACAAAGACAAACAATGGATTTGTCAAAAAGGGCTTTTGTATTTACCAGCCTGATAGGCGCAGCAATTGCGCCGCTGTTAAAATTAAACTTTGTAAAGGCATCCAATAAAGGAGAAGCTACTATTATTCGCCCACCCGGAGCAATGGATGAAGATGTTTTCCTCAAACTTTGCATACGATGCGGGGAATGCATGAAGGTTTGCAAAACAAACGGATTACATCCAACTTTACTGGAAGGCGGTATCGAAGCTTTGTGGACACCCAAGCTCATCCCAAGATTAGGGTATTGTGATTACGGGTGCGTGTTGTGTACGCGGGTATGTCCATCAGGTGCGCTCAAGCGCTTACCCCTTGAAGAAAAGCGTGAAATTGCGCTCGGTAAGGCGAGAATAGACCACAATCGTTGTATCCCATGGGTTGGATATGCAAGGCTTCCTGAACTGGAAAAGAAATGGCAGGATTTCAATTGCGGTGTATGTGAAGAGGTTTGCCCTGTACCAACAAAGGCAATTCATTTTAATACATACGTAGATGCACAACAACATGAATTACGCAGACCTTTTGTACGAGAAGAAGTATGTGTGGGTTGTGGATTCTGCGAAAAGGTATGCCCCGTTCTTGGGACTTCTGCAATTGTTGTAGAAGGAATACAACCACAAACAAGAATAAAACGACAGATTGAACCTTCAGTCTATAACTTTTTCCCTGAAGTTATTGGCGAATGGAAAATGATATCCAGCCCTGTTACTTATGAAGGGAAAGAAAAACTTTATGAATATATTAATGGAGGGGCAGAACCCTATCTATCTTATTCTTTTCTCCGGGTTTCAACTGTTGCATACCAAAAAACTACAGATATAAAGGTCTTTGTTGATGCCTGGGAGTTTAGCTCTTCAGATGATGCATTTGGAGTTTTCAGCAAGGATAGTGCAGGTTCAGATATAAACCTGGGGAATAGGAGCGCAATATACAATAACTATTTATATATATGGAACGACACTTACTTTATAATGATTGAACCTAGAGAAGGTAATGTTTTAACTGACGATGTTACTTTAATAGGTAAAACTATCCTCAGTTTAATGCCATACAAAAAGTTAAGGCTCCCCTCTGTAATGTCTTATCTTCCGCAACAACACCTTATCAAAGAAAGTATAAAATTCTTTCATAAAAAAATAATACTCGACAGCATTCAAATTTCGGAAAATTTTATCGAAGAAAATGTATTCCATCTTAGCGAAAAAACAGACGCCGTCGTTGCAGAATACAAATTTGATAATGACACAGAGCCATTCAAGCTTATAATTATAAAATATCCAGACGTTGCCACTGCAACGCTTGCTATAGAAGATATAACGAAATTGTGGCGAACATGGTGTGAAAAAGAATTAACTCACGAAAATGTTTATATATTTCAAGATAAATTGCAATACTATACTTTGTGTTTAAAAGAAAAAAACATACTTTGCATGGCAGTTCTTTCTAAAAACAAAGAAAATGCAGAAACGGTGTTTAAGCTTGTATCGGAAAAACTATAAATTTTTTTGTTGCAAAGAACAACATTGCTTTGCTAAAATCTTACAATAATTGATATTATAGTTATATAAATGCTCATATAAGGATTAAAGTAAATGATTAGTAAAGAATCAAAACAAAAAATAATTAACGAACTAAGGTGTCACGGAACTGATACAGGTTCACAAGAGGTGCAGGTTGGTATACTAACAGAGCGAATTAACCATCTGAGCAACCATTTAACTGAGCACAAAAAGGACCATGCTTCACGAAGAGGACTTCTCCAAATGGTAGGTCAAAGGTCTGCATTACTCAAATATTTATCAAGTAAAGATAAAGAAAGGCATAAAAGTCTTATTAACAAACTTGGAATTCGCAAATAAATTTATTAACAGGAGGAATCCGTAGCCTAATTTAAAAATGATGCAAGTCGTAAATTTCTTTTGCAGGTCAAAAGCAAAATGCGATGAAATATCAGGTTGGAGTATTATATGACATATTGTAAAGTAGAGAGATTGATCGGCAAAAGAACACTTAGTATAGAATTTGGTAAAATAGCAAAACAGGCAGATGGTGCTGCTCTGGTTCAATATGGCGAAACGGTTGTCTTGGCAACGGCAGTTTCAGCCCCCGACGAAAGTGAAGCTGCAGATTTTTTCCCGCTCACCGTTGATTATAGAGAAAAGACTTACGCTGCTGGAAAATTTCCAGGTGGTTTCTTCAAACGAGAAGGCAGGCCTACCTTCAAAGAAATATTAACGATGCGGTTAATAGACCGTCCATTAAGACCTCTGTTTCCAGAAACATATCACAAAGAAGTTCAAATAATGTCTATGGTCCTCTCCGCTGATAAGGAAAATGACCCGGACATCCTTGCTATGATTGCTGCTTCGGCGGCCTTATCTGTTTCAAGTATTCCTTTTAATGGACCAACGGGTTCTGTAAGGGTAGGACAAATTAATGGGGAATTCATTATCAACCCTACTCACACTGAATTGGCCCAGAGCAATATTGATATTGTGGTTTCAGGAACAGAAGATGAAATTACAATGGTTGAAGCATCTAGTAAAGAAGTCGCTGAAGAACGAATGGTAGATGCGATTATGTTCGGTCATTCATTTGTAAAAGAAATCATACAACTTCAGAAAGAACTTTCGGCTAAATGTTGGAAAGAAAAACAGCTTATTCCACCTTTAAAATTAAACAATACCCTGTTTGAAGAAATTAAAAATAAATACTACCCAAAGATATTAGAAAAAAGCAATACTCCCGGTAAGCAAAACCGTGCAAGAGCAATGAAAGAATTGGTAAATCAAATAGTAAGTGAATATTGCACAGATGAAGAAGATTCTCCACCAAAAAAGGAAATTAAGTCAATTTTTGAAAGAATAGAAACAATTGCAGTTCGCGACCAGATTATAAAAGCAGGCAAAAGACCGGACGGACGCAGCCTTAATGATATTCGCCCAATAACTTGTGAGGTTGGAATCTTACCAAGAACGCATGGATCAGCCCTGTTTACCAGAGGCGAAACACAGGCTCTTGTAGTAACAACGCTTGGAACAACAATGGATGAACAAAAAGTAGATACGCTTGATGAAGAATATTCGAAGAAATTTATGTTAGATTATAATTTCCCGCCATTCTGTGTCGGAGAAATAAAACCCCTTAGAGGGCCTGGAAGGCGCGAGATTGGACATGGAGCACTTGCAGAACGGGCGCTTGAAGCAGTTTTACCCCTACCAAGCAATTTCCCATACACGATCAGGGTCGTTTCTGACGTTATGGAATCAAACGGCTCCTCCTCCATGGCCACAGTATGTGGCGGAATCCTTTCAATGATGGATGCAGGCGTCCCTGTAAACAGCCCTGTAGCTGGAATTGCTATGGGTCTGGTTAAAGAAGCTGACAATGTTTGTATTTTGTCTGATATCCTTGGCACGGAAGATCATTTAGGTGATATGGATTTTAAAGTCGCAGGAACTAAAAATGGCATCACGGCACTACAGATGGATATTAAAATCTCTGGAATAACGGAAAAAATTATGCGTGATGCATTAGCACAGGCAAAGACAGGACGACTTCAAATTCTGAAGGAACTGGAAAAGGTTATTGATAAACCAAGATCTGATATTTCAGTTTATGCGCCAAGACTCATTTCCATCAAAATAAATCCAGAAAAAATTGGTATGATTATTGGCCCAGGAGGCAAGACTATTAAGAAAATACAGGAAGAAACCGGTGCGAAAATTGAAATCGAAGACAGCGGCAATGTCATAATTTCTTCAATAAGCGCAGAGTCTGCACAAAAGGCTAAAATATGGATTGAACGTATGACTGAAGAAGTAGAAGTAGGTAAGACTTACATGGGGAAAGTGCTTTCGTTAAAAGAATACGGGGCTTTTATAGAAATTCTCCCCGGTCGTGATGGACTGCTACATATCTCAGAATTATCTGATAGTTATGTAGAGAAAGTAGAAGACGTTATCAAGGTAGGACAAGAAATCTTAATAAAAGTGATTGGTATAGATGACCAAAAGAAGGTCAAATTAAGCAGAAAGGCAGTCTTAAAATGCAAAGAACAACCGAGTCCGTCGTGTAAACAATAGAATAAAACAGCTAATTGTGTTAAATTTTCAAAATATTTAAGAAAAAAGGAGGTACCGATTTAACAGTTTTAGCTATTTAAGCAAGTTACACTATTAATCATTTTTTCAGGAGGAAAGAAAAGGGCGTAAGTAAACAGAAGAAAACTTTTGTTATATGTTATATTGTTGTGTTATGTTTTATTGATAGGAGAATATTTTAATGGCAACAGGCAAAGTTAAATGGTTTGACGCAAAAAAAGGTTTCGGCTTTATTGAACAAGAAGGCGGAGCGGATGTTTTCGTTCATTACTCAACTATAATGGGTGATGGATTTAAAACACTGGAAGACGGAGAAAAAGTTGAATTCGATATTGTCGAAGGTGCAAAAGGATTACAGGCACAAAAAGTAACTCGGGTTACCTAGTAAAAACCATATAAAAACCATTTTTGAGCCAGGAAGAAATCAACCAAAACCGTCTTCCTGGCTCATTTTTTTTAATGAAAGACTTAATTCCTTACTTAACCGGCGCAATAGCTTTCATTGTTATTTTCATACCGATTTTCTTTTTCTCCATAAGAAGGGCGTCTTACAAAGCCAGAGAACTTGAAAAAAGGGCAATGAATGCAGAAAGATTGGCCTTTGTTGGCACGCTTGCCGGCGGACTCGCTCATGAAATTAAAAATCCATTGAGCACCATTAATATTAATTTGCAGTTACTTAAAGAAGACATACAAAACGCAGCAGACGAAACCGGCAAAAGGATATATTCAAAAATACAGTTGCTGCAAAAAGAGATACAACGCTTAGATGAAATATTAAACGATTTCCTCAGATTCGCAAAGGAACAAAAACTCGAATTGAAAGGTTGTGCTATCAACGACGTCCTGGATGATGTAGTTGACTTTGTCACACCAGAAATGAGACAAAAAAAAATATTAATATTAAAAAGCTACGATACTTCCCTTCCTAAATGCGAGATAGACGCTAATCTAATAAAACAGGCGCTTCTGAATGTTATCATTAATGCAGAACAAGCGATGGAACGCGGCGGAGAACTTATGATTCGCACCTCCAGAAATAAAAAACATATTCAAATTGACATAACAGATACGGGCTGCGGTATACAAAAGAATATTATACATAAGATTTTTCAGGTATATTTTTCAACAAAAAAGACCGGAACAGGACTCGGACTTCCCACAACAAAACGCCTTATAGAAGAACACAAAGGAACTATTTCTGTTCAAAGTGAAAAAGGTAAAGGAACCAACGTTTGCATTAAATTACCTATAAATTTGACACTTAATTGATATGTCTAGCCAAACAGCTATTCTTGTAATTGATGATAAAGAAGAACATGCAAAAGCCACTGCTGAAGTATTGCAAAAGGTAGGGTACAAATGTATTATTGCTACAAGCGGTAAAGAAGGTTTAAAAATCATAGAAACAGGTGAAATTGATATAGTAATAACTGATTTAATTATGCATGATATTGATGGATTACAAATACTAAAGGCGGCAAAGGAAAGATTGACAGAAACAGAAGTTATTCTGATTACAGGTTATGGTACGGTCGAAACGGCAGTAGATGCTATGCAGAAAGGTGCCGCTACGTATCTTCTGAAACCTATCAATATAAATCACTTGCGCGCAGAAGTTGGTAGGCTTATTGAAAAGCAGGATCTTATAAGAAATAACAAAGAACTGCATAAACAACTTGATGAAAAATTTGGATTGGGTGGTATTGTCTGCAATAGTCCAAAAATGCAAAAGGTATTAAACACCGTTAAACAAATCTCAGGAACAGCTGCAACCGTATTAATAACTGGCGAAAGCGGTACAGGTAAAGAACTTATTGCCAAAATCATCCATAATAACAGCCCGAGAAAAATCAATCAGCTAGTTATTTTAAATTCTGCAGCCATCCCCGAGAATCTTCTGGAGAGCGAATTGTTTGGACACGAAAAAGGCGCTTTTACAGGAGCTATGTATCAGCGAAAAGGAAAATTTGAATATGCACATCATGGTACATTATTTTTGGACGAAATTGGAGATATGCCGCTTTCTACGCAGGTAAAATTATTACGTGTAATTGAAGATGGCATCATAACCCGAATCGGCAGCAATGAATCGGTCGAAGTGAATGTACGCTTAATAGCCGCAACAAACCAAGATCTCGAAAAACTTATTAAAGAAGGAAAATTCAGAGAAGATCTTTACTTCAGATTAAATGTTGTTTCTATCAAACTGCCACCACTCAGGGAAAGACACGAAGATATTCCGTTATTAATAGACGCTTTTTTGCACGAGTTTTCTATAATACACAACAAGAACACTTCCTCAATCTCTACAGATGCCAGAAAAATCCTGTATAACTATTCATGGCCAGGAAATGTGCGAGAACTAAGAAATTGCATAGAAAGCATGATTGTTGTGTCCGCAAAAGACATCTTAACTAATGACGATGTACCTGACCATATATTACAACGAAGCGGTAAAACAATAATCACACCTAGCCTAACCGCAGGAATTACAATTGAAGAAGCCGAAAGGGAGCTTATTAAAAACACACTCGCCACAATGAATGGGAACAGAGAAGAAGCAGCAAAAATGCTGGGAATAGGCGAGCGTACTCTATATAGAAAATTAGACCGTTACGGACTTAAATAAAGACTAAAAACCAAACATTAAACGATATGCTACAAATACATCTCTGTACAAATTGCAAAAGAAGTTTAACAATTAATGATATAAATGCAGGACACGCAGTTTATCAGGAAGGCGGCAAATTCCTTTGTAAAGAGTGCCTGTCAGTAAAAACCAGAAAAGAAAAAGGTTATGAGGAAAAAGACTTCGTCCTTGAATCTATTTTAAATGAGGTAAAGAACATTAACCAAAATTTAAACTATGCACCCGTCTCCTGGTTGAATATTTTCGCCTCTGTTATACAATGTTTTGCTTTTGGTACACTTATTTTCGCTTACATTTATCGCAATGGCGATGTTCATTCATACCTATTACTTGCCTTAATATTTCAAGTAATGGCGCTGACCTTTTTTGTAATAAAAAAATAGGCACTAAATTTTTTTAAAATACTTGACAAATATTGCCATTGGATTATAATTGATAACCATAATTAAATAATAATAATTTCATTTTGGTTAAGGAGGTAGTACTATGGGTATAAAAGTTGGACAAAATGCGCCTGAATTTACTTTGCAAGGTGTTATTGGAGATAAGTTCAAAGATTTTTGTTTAGACGAATATAAAGGAAAGTGGGTTGTTATTTTCTTCTATCCACTAGATTTTACTTTTGTTTGTCCAACAGAAATTACTGAATTCTCAAAACGGGAAGCGGAATTTAAAACCCTAAATGCACAAGTACTCGGCGTCAGTGTTGATAGTGTCTTTTCTCATAAGGCGTGGTTAAAAGAATTAGGAAATCTGAATTATCCATTACTAAGCGATATGACAAAGGATGTATCTATGAAATATGGCGTTTTGCTTGAAGACAAAGGTATTTCTCTAAGAGGAACGTTTATCATTGATCCCGAAGGAAAAGTAAAATATCAACTGGTGCATGACTTGGGTGTGGGACGTAGCGTTGAAGAAATATTAAGGGTATTAAAGGCATTACAAACTGGCGAACTCTGTCCTGTAGAATGGAAACCTGGCAAAAAAACGCTAGGAAAGCCGTAAATAAAATTAAACACAATGAGCCACAGTGTATTTGATTGTGCTCCCCTAGTTTGTTATTCTAAAATATACATAGGGGAGTACATTATCAAATTTCACAATACACTACAAACAACACCTTTTAACAATTCTTTCCATTTATTTTCTTATCCCTCTTTAACAAGGCTTTAAACATATAACATATCTTAAAACTTATATAAGCCCTTGACTCTGTTAAATGCAAATAGTAAATTGTGACATACAACAAAAGCATTTATACGGATTTAAAATAGTACATTAAATATTCAAAAACACTAAGCTGAAGATTATATTAAATCAATATTTACAAGAAAGTACTAGAAATGGAAAGTCCAGAATTACAAAGTGCCTCTCCTCCTTGGGGTAGATGGGAAGTATTATTGAGTCAACCTACTTATAAGGTAAAAAGGGTTATTGTTTTACCAGGAAAAAGACTCAGCTATCAGAAACATTCCAAAAGAGAAGAATTATGGAATATAGTTGAAGGGCAGTCACTCGTGACTCTGGATGGCAAAGAGATACGACTTGAGTGTGGACAATCCATTAATATTTATAAAGGGTCATTACATCGCATATCAAATACCGGGCAATACCCGCTTATATTCATTGAAATTCAACGGGGAAGCTATTTGGGAGAAGACGACATTATTAGGGTAGAAGACGACTACGGTCGTTCCTGAAAAGGATACAATTGGACTGTCCAAGGAAAAACTTTTGAGTCCTAATTTTAAATAAATACGGCTCTAAAAAATTTAATTTCTATAATCTTATTATTTAAAGGTATTCCCCGCCTCTATAATTACAGATAAACAAACAAGTTGTATGAATCCCATAATAATACTATTCATTTCCATTGGATGTTTCCTGTTTGCAGGTGTTTTCTACGTTAAATTAATATCAAAATTTATAGGTATAAATCCTCAACAAATAACACCTGCAGTTAAGATAAACGATGGCCGCGATTATGTACCAACAGCAACGCCAGTCGTATTTGCCCACCATTTCGCAAGTATTGCAGGTGCCGGACCAATTATCGGCCCTGTCATAGCGCTAATTTATGGCTGGGGTCCTGCATGGTTATGGATACTGGTTGGTGGAATATTTTTCGGCGCCGTTCATGATTTCACTGCCTTGTTTGTCAGTGTGCGTGAAAATGGTAAATCCATCGCTGAGGTTGCAAGAAAATGTCTTGGTACCGCTGGTTTTATCATGGTCATTTCATTTACGATAGTAATGCTAATTCTTGTCAATGCCACCTTCTTAAATGCTTCGTCAACCGCACTAACCTCGGTCATAGACAGAATACAACTCGGACTTGACAAAGACCAGATGTTTTTCCGCTGGGCTGATGAAACAAAGGAGAAGGTTGTGATTGGTGGTATCGCCTCGATGTCAGTTATTGTTATTACCTTTTTTGCACCACTCATTGGATACTTTTATATAAAGAAACATCTTTCCATTGTAAAATGCTCCGTGTTTGCAATTTTAATTTGTGTTGTATCGGTTGTTGTCGGCTTTTTCATTCCAGTATCTCTGAATCCATTACACTGGATGATAATAATTTCACTTTATACTATAATCGCAGCTGGTGTCCCGGTTTGGATATTTCTTCAATCAAGAGATTTTATCAATGTACACTTGTTATATATAGGCATGGGCTTACTCTTTATTGGCATAGTATCCTGTAGCATTAATGGTACAGAGATACATTTCCCTGCAAACAACATCCAGGAAGGCATTTCAAAAGTAGGGTTCATCTGGCCCGGACTCTTCATAACAATTGCTTGTGGTGCTATTTCCGGATTTCATGCACTCTGCGCAGGAGGTACAACATCCAAACAAATTAAATCTGAAACCGCAACATATAAGATAGGTTATTATGGTATGCTATTAGAGTCTTTCCTTGCCTTATGTGTAATTATTACTGTTATTATAGGCATTAATATATTTCAGTATAAAGAATTGGTCTTACCCGCTGAAAATTCAAAATTTCAAAGTAATCCTATATTAGCCTTTGCACTAGCCCTTGGACACACATTAAATACAGGGTTGGGGATTCCCATTTCTTTTGGTATTCTATTTGGAATGCTATTACTCGAGGGATTTATAGTCACATCTCTCGACACTGCTGTGAGATTAAACCGTTATCTCTTTGAAGAACTCTGGCGTGTTATTTTCAAACACCCACCAAAACTATTATGCTATTATTGGGTTAATTCAGGGCTGGCAGCAGGGTTGATGTTTGGACTTGCATACACAAATACAGTAAACACCATGTGGTCAATATTTGGCACAACCAATCAACTCCTCGCTGCGTTAACATTAATTATTGTCTCGTTCTGGTTACTTTCAAAAAAGAAGCTCATTTGGTTTACGACCATTCCAGCCATATTCATGATCGTTACCACGATAACCATGTTATTTATCATGCTCATTACACGTTTCATCCCACAAGGAAATGTTACACTGATTATTGCAGATCTAGTATTGCTCGGGCTCTCATCCGGAATCATAATAATTTCTATTAAAACCTTGTACAATTATAAAACAGGCAAAGTACAGGCTTCTTCTATAGTAAAAACATAAGCATCCATCAACTCCAGCTTTGTCAATCAGGACTCAATGAATATTTATCGTTCCGGAGCGGTTCAATCTTTTTCTGATTTAAAGGTTCATTGTCATCCTGAAAGCATTTTCAGATATTCTTTAGCATTTAAGTGATTTGGATTTATTCCCAGTACAGCCTCAAATATTTTCCTGGCTTTCTCATTAAATCCCTGTTTATAGTAAATTACCCCTATATTAAAAAGTGCCTCAATATGAGAAGGGGCTATTTTTAGCGCAATTTCGAACTCTTTAAGGGCAAGTCCTAATTGGCCTTTTTGCTGATAAGTATAACCAAGATTGAAATGAAAATCGGGTTGGCTGGGCAATAAATCAACTGCTTCTTTAAATTCAACAAGCGCGCCTTCAATATCACCTTTTTTTATAAGGGCGGCGCCAAGGTTATTGTGAGAAAATGGATATTTTGGATCAATATTAATCGCATAATGGTATTCCATTATTGCATCTTCTATTAGTCCCTTCTTATCATAAATTGTGCCTAAGTTATTATGGGCATAAATTTGTGCAGGATCAACTTTAAGTGCAACCTGATACGTCTCCATGGCAAGGTCGTACTGCCGTTTCCCTTCGTAAACATTGCCAAGGTTATAATACGCCTCTCCATATTTGTTATCTAATGATATTGCCTTCTTATATACTGCTATTGCATCATCGCCTCTGCCAAGCTTGTTATATAAAACACCCAAATTGTTATACGCATAAGAAAATTCAGGGTCAATCTTAATGGCTGTTTCGTATTCATTCAGCGCATCATTATATCGTTCCAGTGTAAAATAGACCTTGCCCAGATTATTATGCACCTCTTTATATTCGGGTCTTATCTGAACCGCTTTTTTATACGCCTTGACGGCATCCTCCGGCATATCCTTCTTTTGATATGCATTACCTATATTATAGTAAACCGCAGCATACTTAGTAAACCCAACCTCACGGGACTTCTGAATTGCCTTACTATACATTAATAATGCCGCATCCGTATCTCCGCGCTCACTGAGCTGTGCCCCTAAATTGTTATATGTTGTAAAACTACATAAAGGACTTAAAGAAGACTCGTACCATAGTATAAGGTTATTCCTCCAAATGTTATTCCTTGGAACAGTTATAAAAATACAAAATATAATCAAAGAAATAAACAAAATATATCTGGGTGTTGAACCAAGACGTATCAATCCATTTGAAACAAACAAACAAAATCCAATTATAGGCAAATAGAGATAGCGGTCTGCCATTATATTAGCAATTGGAAGAATATTCATAACAGGCAGCATTGAGATAAAAAACCATACTATGGCAAACACCATTATTCTGTAAAAACTTTTTCCGGTTGCAAATTTATTTACCAATCTAACTGCAATAACTACAATGGATGCCAACGTTAAAAACGGTATAATAAATGCGCATGCAAAAGGTGTTTTAAGGTAAAGCACATGATAGTCCGGGTTTAGGTTGAACGGCATAAAAACATTGGCAATATACCTGCCTAAAACCTTTACCATTGTTAGCATAATGATGAAAAAACTGCTTTCTGGGAATGCAAGGCTCTCATTCGGATTCTTTAAAATCAAAAACCTGACTAAAAGGTACAAAACACTAACCCCGATATATCCCAGGAAAATATAAGATGTAACAATATTTACAGCTTTCTTATAAATGATATAAAATGTTCTTCTACCTTGAATCCCATGATTATCTGGAAACCATACGCCAATATTTTTGCCAAATATTATTTCATAACAAAAAATAAGGGCTGGTAACACAATGGTTGATTCCTTAGAAAATAATCCAAAAAAATAGCAGGCAAGTGCGCCTGAGTATAAAGAAAATGCACTTTTGCGAGACGGCTCCTGTTTTGATTGCCCTTGCAGCAATAACGATTGCCTCTTATAAAGCATAAAAAATAAAAATGACGAAACAAGAAAGGCGGTTGCTATTAAGTCCTCCCTGTAACTGATTCCATTAACAACCTCATTCACAATCGGATGTATTGCAAACATAATACCAGCAAGCAACGCAAGGCTAATAGTACGAGTTGGGACAACATCATTTAAAACGCCCCTGGCAAACATATCCCCTTCATATTTGCGAAATAGCAAAGATATTAGAAAATATATGAGAATCGTATTTATCGTGTGAAAAAAAACATTTACAGCGTGATAACCTATTGGATTCATACGCCATAATGAATAATCAATAAAGTAGGAAATTGTAATAACAGGCCGGTATGTAAGCTCTCCTGAGCACTTGAAATAATCATGAGAAAATAAGACTGGGAAATTCCCCCATTCTTTAATCAGGCTGTTTTCTACAATGGTTGATACATCGTCATACACAAATTGATTTGGCAAGGAGTTCAGATAAGTTACAACGGCCAGAATAACAAGGATTGAAATTGGAAGGATTTGCTGTCTTTTTTTATACATTTTATCTGTTATTTAAAATACCTGACAAGTTACGTTATGTCTCATTAGAAATTATTTCATTCGATAATTAGAGAAACTTGTTTTTTGTAATACAAAATCACCTTTAGACCAACAATCCCCCCATAAACCTTTATAGTTGTAATTTAATGCAACTATGCAACTAAATATATTGTACATTTTATATTGTCAAGGCAAGACCCTCTTTGTTAAACTAAAACATTAAAATAATCAATTATATAAATGGACGTCTCTGGTATGAATGAATTTTACTAACATTTATATCACAAGAAATCACCATATTAAACAAGATAATCATTATGATGTAATTCACAGATTCCAAAAAATATCATCGTTTGGAGGATAGACAATGGAAACAAACGAAAGGCAGCTTCTGGAAATATCAGTAATTGGCGACGTTTCAAGCCCTCTCAGCGGCTCTCAGCCATATATTGTCACACCCGAAGGGAAACCGACGATACTAGCCGGAATTGGTGGCATCACTTACAATGTCAAAGTTGGCGATAGTGCTATTAACTGGGAAGGAGATCATGTAGAACCATGCGTATCTATCAGAAATAAAGATAGAGAAGAAAACGGCGCACTGAATTTGTTGTCATGTATAGGCAATACTGCCAAAGTTGTTTCAGGAGATGCCAAAGGCGACACGGGAGTTGTAACAGGCAAGCATGGTGGTATCGAAAATGTACTCATTGATTTTGAAGATAAAACCCTTGAAAAGCTCTCCATTGGCGATAAGATTCAAATCCGAAGTATTGGGGTAGGTCTATCCTTAACAAATTACCCAAATATTAAACTTATCAATTTATCTCCAAACCTCTTAAAGACATTACCTATCCGTGAAGACAAAAATAAAAACACATTACATATCCCTGTAACACATATAATTCCCGCAGCTATCATGGGCTCAGGTCTTGGCTCCCAGAATTGCTATCGCGGAGATTATGACATACAACTTTTTGATAAACAAATTGTTAAAAAATACAATCTCCATACTTTGCGTCTTGGTGACATTGTGGCAATCCAGGACGCCGATCATACATTCGGAAGAATATACAAAACTGGCGCAATAAGCATAGGAGTTATTGTACACAGCAACTGTGTAACAGCAGGCCACGGACCCGGCGTAACAACTTTAATCACCTCAGCGGAAGGGAAACTCATTGTATATATAGATACCACAGCAAATATAGGCGTGTACCTAAATATAGGACGGTTCAGAAAGAAAACTAGAAAGGTATAAACAATTCTCTTTCTTCCCAAGCCCTCACCAAGCCTGAATTTAATGCCTTGTAACAAATCGCACATTCATCCGCATTATAACCCCACCCTTCGTCATTTGGATGTCAGGTATTTTAAAATCCCAGCCTTAAAGCCTATCGGTTTTATCCTAAAATGTTCAAAAAACACCTTCTCATCACAAACATTACCCTCAAGAAGCATTGTGATTTGATCCTTTGTAACAGGAAAGAACGGCAACCAATCGAACATTTCTGCAAGTGAACTCATTAAGAATACTGGAATATGAACCTTATTTGGAGGCGCACATATAACCTCACCAATAATATCAATAAGTTTATTGAATTCTAATTTCTCAGGCCCCCCCACATTAAAAGTTTTGCCTACAGCATCCTTTTGCTCAAGTGATTTAACAAAACCCGTAGACACATTTTCAACAGATACTGGCTGCATCTGATACTTCCCATTGCCCACCACCGGCACAAATTGCTGAGTCTTAAGCATCCTGGCAAAAAGATTAACGAATTTATCTTCGGGTCCGAATATAATTGAAGGACGAAATATCGTGTAATTAAGACCGTTATTCCGAATATATTCTTCCGCGCGATACTTGGTTTGCTGATATAGGGTCTTTCCATTTGCCCGCGCCCCTAAGGCGCTCATTTGTATGAATCGTCTTACTCCTTGCGATTTTGCGGCATTAACAATATTCACTGTGCCTTCGTAATGTAATTTTTCAAATGTAATTCCTCTAATCGGGAATTCCCTTATAATACCAACGAGATTAATTACAGCGTCGCATCCTTTTATTTTATCACTTAAACTGCTGGCATCGGTGATATTCCCATACACAAAATCTACATTCTTAAAATGCGCTATTTTACTTTCGGACCCCTGACGGACAAGGCACCTGGCCTGATGGTTATAGTTAATTAAATCCCGAAGTATGTGCCTCCCAACAAAACCAGTACTGCCCGTTAAAAAAACCTTCATAATTTATTCCTCCAGAACGAACTATAATTACACCACATAAAAACTTTTAAGAAAAACCCAAATAATAAATCTGTGGAATAGATTGTACTTATTAGTCTTTATTTTTTGAAGTACCCCAAAGCCGCTTGTTAAGCACTTCTAATTATGTTATCTATCTTTTTTAAATTAAGGCGCGCACACTGTATTTGAATGTTTTCTGCAACAAGCAAAGGCCCTCTCCTTTTGAATATGGAATAATATGGTCAAAATGCAAATTATTTGTTTTCTCGCAAATAACACACCTGCCCTTGCCTCTCTCCCACACTTCTATTTTCACAGATGATGGAATTACGCGGGTTTGATCAATATGTTACTGTTATGAGGTATTTTAAACTTTCCCTATTTATTCCCTCGTAAGCACTTCAGTAAAAACTCCTTTCCTATTATCTACCTGCACTGACATGGCATTACAGCATAAATCCTAACGTGTGGTTCCTTTTTTGTTTTGTCTCGTTTTGCTCATGGTGTATCCTAACCCGGACAGGCCGGAACGAAACAGGCATAAAAAATAATAAAATTAAATTCCAAATTTCAAATAATCTTCAAAAAAATTTTTACCTAAACCATGTCCTAGTTTAGTGGAAGATGGACTTGCACTTCAACTGTTTTTTTGCATTTCTATCGTGATCTCTTCCTCTTCTCCGTCTTCAAGTGTTACCGTCTGTTTGCCTTTCTTATAACCCATTTTCTTTGCAGTGATTTTGTAAGTGTCCGCCTCTACGTCTGCAAATTCAAAGAACCCATCTGCATCTGCGGAGGTCTTCTTTTCCATCTTTGTTTCTTTTCCTTTTAGCTTTGCCTTTGCATATTCAATGGGATTGCCGTTGGTGTCTACCACATACCCATAGATTTTACCTTTTTCTCCTGGAATAGGTGGCTGTGTTGGCGCTGGTGACGGGGTAGGAGTGTTTGTTGGTGTTGGAATGTTGGAAACAAGCTGATAAATTCTACCATTCAAATCACAAATATACATTTCATTATCTTTGTCAACTCCAAAAGATGAAATATTAATATTTTCTGTTAATAAAAGCGTATTGGTTGCTGGATTTACACTATCATACTGTAATGCCCAGATTCTACCGCTACAATAATCACCATACAGATATTTTCCATAAAGCTCCTGGGATTTCTTTCCACGATAAACATAACCTCCCGTTATTGAGCACCCGCCCTGATTATCATGGCCATATTCCCATATTGGCAAGGTAAGTCCCAAGGTATCGCAGGTAGAAGCCCTATAACAGTGTTCTCCTTCCATAATCTTCCAGCCGTAGTTTTTCCCTTTTTCAATAATGTCTATCTCTTCCCATGACGATTGTCCTACATCTCCCGCCCACAGCCAATTTGTAACAGGGTCGAAACTAAATCTCCAGGGATTGCGCAGCCCATACGCATAAATTTCCTCTTTATAGCCTTGTGTATTTCCCGCAAATGGATTGTCAGGTGGGATACAATAATTTTTGTTCTCTGAAGTACAGTTTACATCGAGACGTAATATCTTCCCGAGGAAAGACGACTTATTTTGCCCGTTATTCCGAGGGTCTCCGATAGCACCTCCGTCTCCTAATGCAATATACAAATAGCCATCGGAGCCAAAGGCAAGCTGTCCGCCGTTATGATGAGGGTACGGCTGATCCACTTGAAATACAATAGCCTCGCTCTTTTTATCAGCAGCATCAGGATTATTTGCGCTTACCGAGTACCGTGCGATAATGGAGCGAAGAGGATTAGACGCCGTGTAATTCACATAAAAGTATCCGTTGTTTTCATAGTCAGGATGAAAAGTGAGTCCCAGCAAGCCCAATTCACCACCAACGGTTACCTTGTCTCGGATATCCAGAAAAGTCTTTGCTGACTCTACAAATGGAGTATTTTCAAAGACAGAAATTAATCCACTTTGCGATACAACAAAGAGCCTGTTCGTACCATCACCAGCATGCTGCAAATCTAACGGATTATCAAAGGCAAGATTTGGGAATGCGTCTTGTAATGTATACTGCTGAATTTGTTGGGCGTTAATAGTGCAGGATAAAGAGAATATTAAAAAGAAACTGGTCAATATATGTGGTAGTTTCATAGTGCAGTAATTTCCTTTGTTTTTGCTAAATTGACTTCCTGGTGGTAGAAAGCCATTTCCTGTCAGCTCCTGGCATCTAAAGGCACAAACAGGATAAGTACGACCGTGGTACGACCTGAGGTATTTTAAGCCTTCACTATATTATTCCCTCGTAAATACCTCAGTAAAAACTTTAACATTTTTACTTCCAGCATTCAAAACTATTTAAACCTTGTGCTTTGTATTATGGAAAAAAGCATACATCTCCCTGAAAACAACTTCTTTCTTATCCTTAATACACCTGCTTTCAGGAAGGGCATCAAGAAATATATGCCCGTAACGTTTATTAACCACCCGGCTATCAAATATAATTACTGCGCCCCTGTCGTTACGACTGCGAATAAGCCTTCCGAACCCTTGTTTAAATTTAAGGACAGCTGTCGGTAAGGAAAATTCATAAAAGGCATTGCCGCCTGCCTTCTCAATAGCTTCTGCCCGCGCCTCAATAATGGGTTCAGTAGGCACCTTGAAAGGCAACCTCGTAAGTACAACACATTCCAGCGCATCACCGCTAACGTCAATTCCCTCCCAGAAACTGTCCGTAGCAAACAGCACAGATGTCTTATCCTTCTTAAAGCTTTCGAGCAGATTATGACGATTGTCCATCCCCTGCTTGAGACAGGTATATCCAAGCGGTGTAATGCGAGGCGCCAGCCTCTGATATAAGTTATCAAGAAGATTATATGATGTAAACAGGATTAATGCCCTGCCTTCCGAGATTTCCACTGCCTTAAAGATATTTTCTTCAAGCGCTGCTGTATAACCAGCCGCATTTGGCTCTGAAATATCTGTGGGAATTCCAATAATTGCCTGTTTTTTGTAATCAAACGGGGAGTTAAGGATGAGCTCTGTAAGGCGGTCATCAGTAACCAGGTGCAAGCCTGTCTTACCCTTATAAAATTTAAAGGATTTACCAATTGCAAGCGTTGCTGAAGTTAACACAATAGTATCATAATTATCGTATAGACATGCCTTCAAACCGTCAGAAACCGAAAGTGGTGCCCTGCAGAAACGGACAGACGCACCTTCCCTATACCACTTGATTTCTATCCATTTACAGGATTCTTCATCCTCCATGATAAAAAACGCAATATCATCTGATACCGCTTTTAAACGTGTTTTACATGACGCAACATCTATCAACATAGACGATAATATATCCTGCGATGATTTCGATAATCTTCCTATGTCGTCCAACAAGTCCTTTATCAGCGAAACAAACCCATGAATTTGTACACATAATGTCTTTAATCTAACCTCAATAGTATGCCATATTTCAGCATCTGTTAAGTTGGTAGTTAATCTGAGCTTGATTTCATCTGATTTGTCCTTTTGTAACTCTTCTTTGGTTATATAACCGTCCAGCATGTTAAAAACATCTTCAAACATCTCCACCGTACTATCATAGAGAATCTGCCTCGACTCCATAATTTCTGTATTAATTTTATCTGTTATACTTACCACCTCAGGACTGTTGCGTTCCTCATCAATCTCTTTAAGTTTGCTCTTAAGATATTGCAAAAGGCCCTTTTTTGCATCCTTTAAGTTGACCAATCTTCCCAATATCTTCATTATTCTTAATCTCGAAATTACATAGCTCATATTTGATGTGGCGACCTCTTCAAGGTGATGCGCCTCATCAATAACAATCTTTTTAAAAGGTGGGAGGATTGCAACTGTATCGTAACCCTTTGTTTCCTGACGTACAATCAAATCCGCCATTAAAAGGTGATGGTTTACAACGAGGATATCTGCGCTTGCAGCATCCCGTCGGGCTATGTAAAAAAAACACTTATCATAAAAAGGACACTTGAGCCGCGTGCACTGGTCGGCCTCCGATTGTATCGCCTCCCAAACATCATCGTACGGTATAAAATTTAAATCCGCCTTGCTTCCATCCCTGGTCTTCACAGCCCATTCCAGCAATTTATTCAGTTGCCTTCTGTAATCATCTTCAATTAATGTGCCGCCTTCCGTTCTTAAATTATTAACCTTTCTTAAACATATATAATTATTCCTGCCTTTAACCAGAACACTTTTGAAACTTAGTCCACAGCATTTTTTAAGTAAGGGGATATCCTTTTCAATTAATTGTTCCTGAAGGTTTATAGTATTGGTAGAAACTACCACCCGCTCTTGATTCTTCGCACTCCAAAATACTGCGGGTAACAAATATGCGAGGGATTTACCGGTGCCAGTCCCTGCCTCAATTATTGCTATTCTGTTTTCATTAAAGGCGTCTATTACTGATCTCAACATCTCTATTTGCGGCTGGCGGTATTCAAATTGTTGCAGTTTTTTCGCAAAATTTCCATCAGGCTGGAATTGGCTGGAAAGCTCTTCGAACTCCAACTTTCCATGTGTACGCTCTCTTACAGCCTTTACTACTGGATATATGTATTCCACATTATTATCAACGATGTAGAACCCTACTCCCAGAGAACCCATAATCGAAGCAATCTCAATATCTGCTTCGGATGGTTCAGGTATTCCATCAGGATGATTATGAATAATTACATCGCCGCATCGTGCCTCTTTAATCACAGCAGGCACAGCATTCCTATTCCCCATGGCATAAACATCCACATCGGTTACCATAAGGTCTTTATCTAGCCTGCCTATCAGAAACACCTCGTTTCCATTCACCCTTTCAATAGCAGCCTGAATTGATGATACTGCTTCTGACAACAAAAAATCACTTACCAGAAATTGTGTCTTTCGCATAGGGTCTGCCATAAAATAAATGCAAGTCGTCTTTAAATTCAAACCAGCTCTCTTTAAATCACTTGCTACGCCTTTTTAATCATCTATAAGGAATAACAACCTCAGGCATTGACTAAAGTCGTCCGGTACTTTCGCTGTAACAGATACCAACTTTAGAGTATATGGATGATTAAAAGATACCTTATATGCGTGAAGCATCTGCCTTGGAACACTTCTCAGCCGTGATATTTCAACTGGTTTACGGTCATATTCTGTCTCACCAACAACAGGAAGTCCTATAGAAGCAAGATGCACCCTAATCTGGTGCGTTCTGCCTGTTTCTATATTCACTTCCAGATAAGATACATATTTACTGCTAGTTATAACTTTTACATGTGTAACGGCATTTTGCCCGCGAATCGGGGTGTTTATTGTAAATAACTGTGTCTCTAATTGTCCTTTTACAATAACCCTGTAAACCTTCTTAACCAGATTTTTTTTAAACAGATTTTTTAAATGTTCAAAGGCTTCTTTACTCCTTGCAAATACAACTGCGCCTGACGTATCCTTGTCAAGCCGATGAACTGCCTGAATTCGGTTATCGTCAAAGCGCTTTTTCAACATCTCTTCAAGACTTCTGGGACCGTTTGTTAAAATATCAGGTGATTTTGCAACAATCAAATAATAATTGTCTTCATATAGAATCGCATCCTTATTAACTACAGAGGCCTTTATTCCCTCAGCAATTACCTCTACCTTATCGCCTCTTTTAAGTATATGTGAAGCAATCCAGACCCGCTTCTTATTTACAAAAACCTGTCGTTTGTCAAGCAGCCTTTTCGCCCTTTTTTTGGATGAAGCCAGCTTTAAAGCTATAAAATCTAAAAGTGTATTCGCACACTCTTTCGCAGAAAACGTAAATTCCTTTATTGACATTCTTTTAGTAAACTTTATCTTCCGTGTTTATATAACGCTCCACCCTGAAACGGGGCATTACACTATCCAAAATTCTTGTTTAAATATTATGTATACCAGAATCAGCAATTTTAATCAATTTTTATGTACCCCGGAAAAACCTTTTAATCGGACAATATCAAGTAAACTGACATGCACCAAACATTTTTATAAATTATAATTAATTTTTACATATTATTCTCCAGCTTTATCCTTTAATAAAGTGATTGATTTGATTACTATAATTCTACTATTTTATTAAGCTTTATGTTAAAATTTTCAAAATGGTAGAAAAATTTAACCCTGATTAAAATCCATCCTCTTATGTTAAGAAAACACAGCAAGTTTTTTGAATCGTTAGTACTCATAGTAGACTGGCTTGGCTTATCCACCGCATGGATATGTTCATACTATTTACGTATGTATTCAGGCATTGTCCCAGCCTACAAAACAATCCCACCCCTCAAGATATACCTAATGCTTCTTTTCTTTATGATCCCACTATGGGGCATGGTTTTCAAGGCTTTTGGGCTTTACCGCCCGCGCAGAATTTCAACCATATTTTCTGAGGTCATAGATATCGGTAAAGCCTCCACATTCGCTACACTAATCCTTGTTTCACTAACATTTCTATTCCGCCAGTATGAGTTTTCCAGGCTAACCTTCTTTTACTTCTGGCTTATTAACATTGTATTCCTTAGCTTAACGCGTATTCTATTCAGAGCGTTCCTCAGCTTTATAAGGAAAAAGGGTTATAATAAAAGATTTGCTCTTGTCGTCGGCACAGAAAAACTAGGACAGGAACTTGTTCATAAATTAAAGAGCCGCCTTGATCTTGGTGTTCAAATAAAAGGTTTTATAGCAAACACGCCTGATAATGTCGGTGCAGAAATACAGGGGACAAAGATTCTTGGAAGCCACCTTAATCTCCGTGAATTGATTAAAAAGCATGGTATTGATATTGTTTTTATCGCCTTACCTTATCATGCACACAATCAACTAAAGGGTATCCTTGATTATATAGCAGACGAATCTGTTAGTGTTGTAGTTTTACCAGACCTCTTTGAGTTTGCCACATTACGCGGCAGGATAAATGAATTTGATGGCATGCCGCTTATCACCCTATGCGATACACCGTTATATGGCTGGAATCTCATTATAAAAAGGGCTCTGGACATTATTTTTTCCTCTTTTATATTGATTCTATTAAGTCCATTCATGCTGATTATAGCCTTATTAATAAAATTAACCTCTAAAGGCCCCGTTTTTTATAAACAGGAACGAATGGGATTGGATGGTAAAATATTTACCATGATCAAATTCCGTACTATGCTGGTAAATGCAGAAGCCGAGACAGGTCCTGTCTGGGCAAAGAAAAACGATCCAAGATGCACAACCATTGGCAGATTTCTCAGAATGACAAGCATGGACGAACACCCGCAATTCTTTAATGTTCTCAAAGGAGATATGAGCATCGTAGGGCCCCGGCCAGAACGTCCTGTATTTATTGAAAATTTCAGGAACAAAATCCCAAAGTACATGTTAAGACACAAAATGAAGGCAGGGATTACAGGTTGGGCACAGGTTAACGGCTGGCGCGGAAGCACCTCCCTCGAAAAACGTATCGAATATGACCTGTACTACATCGAAAACTGGTCGCTGTCTCTTGATCTAAAAATAATATGGCTGACTATCTGGAATGGCCTTGTAAATAAAAATGCATACTAAAAAATCCCTTGCCATAATATCGGCGCTTATATTTCTTGCGTCAAATTCCATGGCAGACGACTTCAAACAAAAAACCGTGTGGGAAATAAACACACAAGAAACAACCCTTGCAAGGACAGCTTTAAATATTGCAAAAGAATCATACCCTGAACTAGACACAAAACAATATCTTACAAAACTTGACAATATTATTAAAAATATACAAACTAGCCTCAGAGATGAAACAGAACCTGAACAAATTATAAAAACTATTAATATCGTGCTTTTCAATGAGCTTCAATTCAAGTACGTCCAGACGGGGAGGCTTGAACATATATCTTTAAATAAAGTACTTGATACAAATACCGGGAACTGTGTTGGCCTATCTATTCTTTATTTGTGCATAGCGGAAGGGTTACACCTGCCCATCTACGGCGTAAGCGTCCCCGAACACATTTTTGTGCGCTACGACGATGGTGATTTTCGTAAGAATATTGAAACTGGCTACGAAGGCATGGCAACCCCTGACAGCTATTATGTTAATATGCCCGGCAAACGGATACCGCAAATATGCATCAAGGCTGGATACTATCTTAAAAATCTAACTCTAGATGAGGTTATTGCAAATATCTATCTAAACCGTTCAATTATTCAAAAAAACAATGGCAAGCTGGATGCCGCATTAAAGGATGTAAACCATGCAATCAAACTGCATGGAAATGATGCCGCAGCATTCTGCAATCGCGGTGTAATTTATGAAAAGATGAGGAATATAGAACAGGCTTTAAGTGATTATGATAAAGCCTTAAAGCTCAATCCTGACTATGCCCCGGCGTATTACAACCGCGGCTCCGCTTATGCATCAACAGAAAACATTGATAAGGCGCTTATGGATTACAGCAAGGCGTTGTCTTTAGACCCGAATTCTATCCTTTCCTACTATAATCGTGGCATTGCCTTTAAAATGATTGGAAGAGCCGACCTTGCTATAGAAGATTTAACAATGGCAGTCTCCTTAGATTCAAAATTTGCAGCAGCCTATGCACAGCGTGGACTTGCTTACGCAGAAGCAGGCGAGCAGGAAAAAGCCCTGTCAGACTTCAACAAAGCCCTCGAACTCGAGCCCTGTAATACTGAAATTTATATGAAAAGGGCTATCCTCCACGCAGATATGCAACAATTCGATGACGCAATCAGCGATGTAACAACTTTTTTAAAATCTGCTCCAAAAAATGGCTTTGCATATTACATCCGCGCAAAGGCTTATCGCGGTAAAAAGGCATTTGAAAAGGCGCTTGAAGATTACAACAAAGTAATAGAACTCAGTCCAAGGCTTGCTGGTGTATACTTTGAGCGGGGTCTCGTCAAAATACAGATTGAAAGGCAGGCGGATGCACTTACAGATTTTAATACATCTATCGAGCTGTTCCCTTTGAATCCCTTTGCATACCTTAACCGGGGATACACTTACAAAAAACTTGGGAAAAAAGAAAATGCAGAAAAAGACTTCTTAATATACCTGAAACTAAATCCCAATGCCCCGGATGCAGAAGAAATAAAAAATGAAATCGCTGAATTAAAAACCACCTTAAACTAATCCTAAATCCCACGCTGAAACCACACCAGATGCTTTTCAAGCCATTACAAAGTATAACACATGTCAAATTGGTATGCGCACCAGGCAATCGAACAAAAAGCTTGGAAAAACCAATAAAATCTTTGCCCCGCTTAATTCGTTTTTGATTTAACCAGACTAAACAATAAATACAGCCTCTATTCAATTTATTGCTAAATCATTGACGTTTAACATAATAATTGATAATAATATATGTTTTGATATTTAACTTTATTTCCCTACACCTGTAATAAAATATAATCCGGGCAATTAAATTAGCTTCTTCGCTCTGCTCAGACGCCGTCCTTGACAAGCGAAGGAATGACGCTATGCCATGTTGAACCCTTTATATATTGGCATGCCTAGCACAAGCGAAACATCTTAATTTCATGCTCAGGGCAGACGCCCTGAAGTATCTAATTTAAATCTTTTTAAATTCCTAAATGTAGATTTTAAAAAACCTTTCAATAATTTAAAAAGGAGGCACCTTGAATATACAAACAAAGATTGGCAAATTTGAAAACCAGCCCGCAGAAGTACAGGTGTTTTATTTATACGAAAACGCTAAAACAATTAACAGTTTACTTAAATACTGTGACACCGCATTAAACAACGCCATCTCAGGATTGCTAAACAAAAAGGAATTTATCCCAAAACTTAATAAAACAATTATTCTTCCAACTTACGGGAAAATCCCGGCTAAACGAATAATGCTGGTGGGGTTGGGCATAAAGAAAGACATTACTTCTGACAAAATCAGACAGGCTGCTGGTACCACTGCCACCATTTTACGCGATGCGGGCATTAAAGAGATTACAGGCATAATGGATTCTATTGAAATACCCGCTTCAAAATCAAAAGAATGGTATCAGGCTTATATTGAAGGATTTCTGCTCTCACAGTATAAGTTCCGAAAATATAAACAAGTCCCACCCGAAGAACATAAAGAAATAAAATCTCTTATACTTATTGTGTCAGACAAAGATATATCACATACTTCCCGCATTGCCGTTAATCACGGCCGGATTATTGCAGATGCTGTCTGTTTTACACGTGATTTGACAAATACACCTGCGCAGGACAAAACACCAACAATCCTTGCCGATATTGCTGAAAAAATGGCGCGACAACTTGGTATCAAATGTAAGACACTATCAACTCCAGAACTAAAAAAATTGGGCATGGGCGGCATTCTTGGCGTTTCAAGAGGCAGCACACAACCGCCAAAATTCACAATACTCGAATATAATCCGCATTCAAAAAATCAGGATACAATTGTATTTGTTGGTAAAGGGCTAACCTTTGATTCCGGCGGAATTTGCCTTAAACAGGCAAAGGATATGGATCAAATGAAATGTGATATGTCCGGCGGCGGCGCCGTACTGGGGGCTTTAAAAACCATATCCAGAATGAATTTAAACCAGCATATAATAGGTCTCGTCCCCTGGACAGAAAACATGCCAGATGGTTCTGCAATCAAGCCGGGTGATATTATAAAATTTTGTTCAGGCAAAACCGCTGAAGTGGCAAATACAGATGCAGAAGGCCGCCTGATACTTGCTGACGCCCTGACTTATGCAGAAAAGTATAAACCAAACGCAGTAATTGATCTTGCCACACTTACAGGGTCTTGTGTCGTTGCTCTTGGCACTGCAGCCTCCGGCATGCTAGGCAACAATGACGAATTGAAAAAAAGGGTAAAAGCTGCCAGCGAAAAAACATGGGAAAGGGTTTGGGAGCTTCCGCTGTGGGAGGACTATCAAGAACAAATCAAAAGCGATATTGCAGATATTAAAAATATCGGAGGCCCCTACGCAGGCGCTATAACCGCAGCATGCTTTCTCAGTAAATTTACAGAAAAATATCCCTGGGTACACCTTGATATCGCAGGTACTTCCTGGGCTGAAAAAAATACCGCATATCTGCAAAAAGGGGCTACCGGCGTGGGAGTCCGATTACTCACCCAACTAGTGATTGATTGGACAAAACTCCGATAAAAACACACTTATAACAATATCAATACAGCCACCCTCGTTTATGACTATTAAAACCGCAAACGAAAACAACGTCATCACTATTCGCGGCGCAAGGGAACACAACCTAAAGGGTATTAACGTAAATATACCCAGGGACCGCCTCACTGTTATCACCGGCATAAGCGGTTCAGGAAAATCAACGCTTGCCTTTGATACTATTTATGCAGAAGGACAGCGACGCTACATAGAAAGTCTTTCGTCCTATGCGAGACAATTTTTGGACCAAATACAAAAACCTGATGTAGAGCTTATTGAAGGGCTACCGCCGACTGTCGCTATCGAACAACGCACCTGCCCGCCAAGTCCGCGCTCTACCGTCGCAACCATAACCGAGATTTACGATTACTTACGGCTTTTGTACGCAAAAATCGGCACACCCTATTGTTACAGGTGTAAATGCGTAATCTCCCGTCAAACCATTGACCACATGATAAAAAGAATAATGGAACTTCCCCGGGAAACCAGCATCATGCTTCTTGCCCCGATTATAAAAGGCAAAAAAGGCGAACATCGCGAAGTCCTCCAATCAATAATACAAAAAGGCTTCGTAAGGGCGCGTATTGATAATAGCATCGTTGACCTTGCAACAATACCGAAACTGGCAAGATACAAAACCCACGAAATTGATATTATCGTTGATCGCTTGGTTATCAAGGAAGGCATTCAAAAACGCATCTGCAATTCTATAGAAACCTGCCTGGAACTTTCGGAGGGTGTCTTACTGGTAAGCCATGAAAACAAAAAACACCGGACAGACCTTGTCTTTAATGAACGCCTTGGCTGCCCAAAATGCGGAGCCGGTTACGAAGAATTAACGCCCCGCATGTTTTCCTTTAACAGCCCGTACGGTGCCTGTCCTGCCTGTAACGGACTTGGAAAAACACTTGATTTTGACCCTGACCTTATTATAACCAATAAACAGCTTAGCTTAAAAAATGGCGCCGTCCATGCATGGCAAAACTGGGAGTCGCTAACCCAATCATACTACAACAACCAAATCAAAACCTTTTCAAATGCCTTTCCCAAATCTTTAACCATGCCGTTTATAAAACTAGCCAAAGAAACCCAGCATGCATTGCTTTACGGCACAAACGAATTTGAAGGTATAATCCCCAACCTCAGGCGCATCTATGAAAAAACATCCAGTGAACGAGTCTTGAGCCGCCTTTCAGGCTACATGAACCATAAAACCTGCACTGCCTGTAACGGCGCAAGATTGCGACCTGAATCCTTATCGGTAAAAATCAACGGTAAATCCATTCACGATGTTCTCAATCTGACCGCAGAAGAAGCCCTTAAATTTTTTAAAACACTAAAACTAAACGAACAGCAAACAACCATTTCAAAGCAGATTATAAAGGAAATAAATAATAAGCTTCGCTTTATGCTTGATGTCGGACTGCACTATCTGGCTTTGGAACGAAGCAGCGATACCCTTTCTGGTGGCGAAGCACAGAGAACCCAGCTTGCCGCGCAAGCTGGGTCTGGCCTCGTTGGTGTTTGTTATGTGCTGGATGAACCAACGATAGGTCTCCATCCGAGAGATAATGAACGGCTCATGCAGACGCTCGCTACATTAAAAAACAATGGAAACACCGTGATACTCGTTGAACACGATGAACACGCCATCAGAAACGCAGATTATATAATGGATCTTGGCCCGGGAGCTGGCGAAAAAGGCGGCAACATAGTCGCTCATGGAACATTAAAAGAAATTACCGGGAATAAAAACTCACTGACAGGACAATATCTGAACCATATACACAAAATTGAAATCCCGCAAAGAAGAAGAGAAACAAATCTTAAAAACTCTATCGAAATAATAGGCGCCAGGGCTTATAATCTGAAGGCCATTAACGTAAAAATACCGCTTAAAACCTTTTGCTGTGTGACAGGTGTATCCGGCTCAGGGAAAAGCACGCTGGTAAACGACATACTCTATCGGTCACTCGCAAAATCGCTGTATGGCAGTCATGAATCTCCTGCAGAACACGATAAAATTCTTGGGGTTGAACGTATAGATAAGGTCGTGGTAATAGATCAATCACCTATTGGCCGCACTCCCCGCTCAAATCCTGCAACATATACAAAGTTATTTGATTTAATCCGCTCTCTCTTTGCAAAAACACAGGAAGCAAAGATTCGCGGCTATACCGCTGGCAGGTATAGTTTTAACTTAAGCGGTGGCCGTTGTGAAGCCTGTAAGGGGCAGGGGATTAAAAAAGTTGAAATGAATTTCCTGCCGGATATGTATATCTCCTGCGAAGATTGTAAGGGTAAAAGATACAACCAGGCAACCCTTGAAACTGTCTATAAAAACAAAAACATCTCAGACGTCCTCGACATGTATATAGAAGACGCCTATCATTTTTTCATAAACATACCAAAAATAGAACATGTTTTAAAAACACTTAACGATGTTGGACTGGGGTATATCAAGCTTGGGCAGTCAAGCACTTCTCTTTCCGGCGGTGAGGCGCAAAGAATTAAACTTGCCGCAGAACTCTCAAAGCGTGCCACAGGGAAAACACTGTATATCCTGGACGAGCCTACTACAGGTTTACACTTTCACGATATCCAACAGCTTTTGAAGATTTTACACAGACTGGTTGATATGGAGAATACCGTCCTGGTCATTGAACATAATATGGAAGTAATAAAAACAGCAGACTTTATAATAGACCTGGGACCTGAAGGCGGCGGAAATGGTGGGGAAGTAGTGGCGACAGGCATCCCCGAACAGGTAGCGAAAAACCCACGGTCACATACGGGAAGGTTCTTGAAAAAATATCTGGAAACAAATTAGATGCGAACCAATAATCGTTGACCCTGAATAGAAAATTATAAACTTATCCCTCTGTATCAGACGATACGCGCAACAATTCATCAAGCGTTGTTTCTCCCCTTCGAACAGCATCGAGGCCGTCTTCCCACAGTGTCTTTGTTCCTTTTTTTACTGCCTCTTTCATGATCTCGCCTGAACTTTTATGTGTCAAAATTAGATGTCTTATATCATCATCCACGCGCAGAAACTCAGCGATACACTTTCTGCCCCTGAAGCCTGTATTATTACACTCGTCGCAACCCTTTGACCTGTATAATCGCTCACCTTCTTTTAGGTTAACCGTTTTTCTTATATCTTCCGCAGGCAAAAACGGCTCACGGCACTTATCGCACGTCTTCCTTACCAGCCGCTGGGCAAGAACGCCGATTACACATGAAGATATCAGGTAATCCTCCATCCCCATATCCATAAGACGGGTAAACGCAGAGGCAGAATCGTTTGTGTGCAATGTTGAAAGAACGAGATGCCCCGTTAGCGCCGCTTGTATGGCTATTGTCGCGGTTTCTCTGTCCCTGATTTCACCAATAAGGATAACGTCGGGGTCGTGCCTCAAAATTGATCTGAGACCGGAGGCAAACGTAAGGCTAATCTGCGGATTTACCTGTATCTGGTTCACCCCTTCCATACTGTATTCCACAGGGTCCTCCACGGTCACAATTTTAATTTCCGGCGAAAGAACTTCTTTAAGCACAGCATACAGCGTGGTCGTCTTACCACTGCCCGTTGGACCTGTCACAAGCAGCATACCCTCCGGCTTTTTTATCATGCGCCTGAACATCACAAGAAACTCTGGCTGGAAACCCAGCTTCTCCAAGTCCAGCATTACGGCAGTCCTGTCCAGGATTCTCATTACAACACCCTCTCCATGGCTCATGGGTATAATTGAAACCCTCAAATCAATTTCCTTGCCCGCAACCCTCATCTTAATCCTGCCATCCTGGGGAAGCCTCTTCTCTGCGATGTTTAGTTTTGCAAGGATCTTAATACGCGAAATTATTGCACTATAAATTTCACGGGGCGGGGGCGCCATTTCCCGTAATACACCATCAACACGGTATCGTATCTGTGCAAACCTTTCGAATGCCTCGAGATGGACATCGCTTGCACCCATTTCGATCGCCTTTGTCAACACACTGTTAACAAGACGAATAACTGGCGCTTCCGAAGCCATGTCGCGCAATTGTTCAACATCTTCCATTATCTCAATGCTTGAGGCTGCCGAATCCTCCTCTTCTTTTACATCGCCCTCATAAAGCGAATGTAAGGTAGACAAAATATCTTTCTCACAGCCGGCAAACACCTTTACCTGTTTGTCTGTGGCGGAAGAAACCGTCTCTATAAGCATTGAATCCTGAGGGTCTGCGAGCGCAACCTCAAGTATCCCATTGTCCAGCCTTAGCGGAAGCACACGATTCGTTATTAAAAACACCTTGGGTATGTTGTCAATAATAGGGTAACGATCGTCCTTTTTCTTTTCCCAGACAGGTATTTGCAATAATTTGCTATAGGCAAGCCTGAGGTCTTCTTCCGATACAGATTCCCAGGTCAATGAATATGCGTCCAAGCTTCTGCCCGGTTTGTTTCTGCACCTCAATTGCACGATCAAGGTCTGACTTGCTTACCTTGCCAATTTCTACTAACACATCACCAATATTATAAGTCGTTGTTTGATCCATGATATATTCACAAAATAAACAATGAAAAAGGAAACTATCAAAATGTAAATTGCAAATTATTTCCTCTCTTTTGCCGTCCCCGATGCACCTTCACCAATCAGAAACACAAACCCTATTCCCAGCTTGCAACGTCCTTATCCTCACCATCCCCTCCAAAATTTCCATCCGCGCCATAAGATACTATATCGTAGTCGCCGTTAGCGCCAGGATATGTGTAAATATAATCGTGACCCCACGGGTCTTTTGGGATAAATTTCTTTTTTAAATAAGGCCCCTTCCAATTATTCACGCCCTGAGGCTCCGATACCAATGCCTCCAAGCCTTGTTCCTGGGTGGGGTATTTTGCAGTATCCAGCCTATACATCTCCAATGCGCTGCCAAAACCCTCTACCTGCTGTCGGGCTGCCGTCTGGCGGGATTCGCCAACCCGCCCAATCATCTTTGGACCTATTAAAGCCGCAAGCAATCCAATAATAATCATAACAATTAGCAATTCCAGCAAAGTAAAACCAGCATTTCTAACTATTTTCAGCAATAATTTATCTTTCATTTTAAATAGCTCCAAAAATCCCTAATTCCCCCATACAATTGAAGAGATAAAAACAAACTATATATAACAAGATACCCGGTTACGCCTTGTTTGAAATTCCCCATTGCAAATCTTTTATTCATGCGTAAAATACAACAACATGTAAAATTATACCGTAACAATACAATTCATCAATAAAAAATCATTCTTCTTCGTCGTCGTCCGGCACAGTGTCTTCCTCAACATAATCTTCGCTTTCAACATCACTGCCCTTATTAAGCGTCAGCACCTCTGTCTTTCTGGCATCCCTTACCAACTGACCATATAAATTTTTATCCAGGCGCTCATAATTATAAATACGTTCCTCGATTTCCTCGTCACTCAATATACCACCTATCCGCGCATACCGATACTCCTCTTTCATATCCTCGCCAATTTTGTAATAAGCAAGGCCCCCCAGCGGCACTACATGTAATACAATGACCATCTTATCACAAACAAAACCCAGCTTTTCTTCCGACGCCATCCCGCCGGGATAAAACACAATTTTCCTTGTCTGTTCTTCTCTTGCATCAATTTTATCGGTAAATATCTCAATTTCTGGGTATAATTTAAAAAACTCTTCGCTATCGCTGTCCCAGCAAAACCCCCCGTGCAGGTCAATTAGCACGCTTACTGGTTCCCCGGTTGCCATTGCCTTTATGCGCGACTCGCGAAGAAAAAAAACAAGCTCTGTCATGGTCTTCCTGAATCTTACCGAATCCAAAGAACCCGTATATCTTACCACAACCACACCAGAGATTATACCTATGATTACCAGTACAACAATTAGTTCAATTAATGTGAAACCGCTAGTCCTTTTTGTGTAAAAAATAACCCTTCTCCTTTCGCGCAAGTTCTTTCCGTTCTAAACACACCCCCGACCCCTCTTGTTAGAGGGGAGTAACGGCGCCTCTCGATAAACGGCCAGAAAAAACACCTTGAAATCAGACCTTCTGATACTACTAAAAAGCGTTGTAATAGCCTAGCCACGGGTGGTGTAAGTCCGTTTTAAACACACCCCCAGCCCCTCTTGTTAGAGGGGAGTAACGGCGCCTCTCTATAGACGGCCAGAAGAATTACATTGAAATCAGATCTTCTGATACTACTAAAAAGCGTTGTAATAGCCTAGCCACGGGTGGTGTATGTCCGTTTTAAACACACCCCCGACCCCTCTTAGTAGAGGGGAGTAACGGCGCCCCTCGATAAACGGCCAGAAAAAACACCTTGAAATCAGACCTTCTGATACTACTAAAAAGCGTTGTAATAGCCTAGCCACGGGTGGTGTATGTCCGTTTTAAACACACCCCCGGCCCCTCTTGTTAGAGGGGAGTCTTGCTGCTGCTACCTTTTGTATAATTCATCAGCGTAAGTACTACTTTCTTATTCCATTTTTTAAAAGGTCGTGTCCCACGCTCTCCCCTCTACTAAGAGGGGTCGGGGGTGTGTCCTTCCACTCTCTCCCCTCTAATAAGAGGGGTAAGGGGTGTGTTTCTTCGCGCGACCCACCCGCTTCATATGCCTTGTGGTTTAAACTAAAAATTTCTTAACAACAAAAAGAAAGGGGCGTCACACCTTTCGGCATGACACCCCTTTTCTTAACTAATCAACCAATATATGGTCGGCAAATACTCTACTTCGTTACGGCTTCGTTACATCCACCGTTGTCTTTGCCTTCAGGTCAGCTGTGGACTCCTTGAACGTAATCTTTGCTGAACCCTTTCCGGTTCCTGTAATCGTGAACGTTGCCTGACCATTAGCATCTGTCGTCACCTTAGACGGTGAAACCGTGGCTATGCCTGTGTCCTTGGAAGTTGCCTTCACCTTATCACCAACCACTGCGCAACCATCTTCACCTGTCACCGTC
Organism: uncultured Planctomycetota bacterium; assembly: GCA_963709355.1. Taxonomy (GTDB): domain Bacteria; phylum Planctomycetota; class Brocadiia; order Brocadiales; family Brocadiaceae; genus PLOWO2-12-38-17. Next base: position 2,687,257 of record CAVPVY010000005.1, on the reverse strand, counting down.
ACGGTTACTTCCGTGCTTTCACCCTTCACCAATGCAACTGAAGCTGGCGCATCTATTGCCGCTGCAACATCGCATGTAACTGGTGTTGGTGTTGGTGTTGGTGTTGGTGTTGCCCCAATTGGCAATAATGCAAAGTCCGCCCGTGTTGTTTCACCACTAACCACCGTAACCGGCGCTTCTATATTATCCGCTGGTGACCGTGCATAACCAGTTGCGTCTGCCGCAACACCATAACTGCCGACAGGAACAGCCTGGAATGCATAACCACCCTGTGCGTTCGTCTTTGTGGTAGAAATTATATCGCCTGCATCTGGCGGCGGCGTGAGTGTGCCAAGTACTACCGTAGCGTTAGCAATCGGAGCGCCTGTTACTGCATCTGTTACTACACCAGCAATATTACCCGGTGGTGGCGGTGGTACTATTTGTGTTAATGCTATATCCACCGTTGTTGTTTCGCCACCAACCACCTCAACATTTGGTATTGCATTCGGTTGATAACCGGTTTTCTGTGCCGCGACAGTATAGCTTTCGCCGTTGTTAGTACAATCAACATCCGGGAAGGTATATTCGCCCAAGGCGTTCGTCTGTGTATTACCAATTACATCTTGAGGCGTTGGACCTGTGGCAAGCGCTACCGTGGCGCCTTCAATCGGAAGGCTTGTTGCTGTATCTGTTACTACACCAACAATATCACCAACCCCTTCGCATGGCGGAGGCACTGTCGTTAATCCAATATCCACCGTTGCTGTTTCAAAGCAAACCACAGTTACCGGCGCTGGCGTTGAACTCACATAACCATCCGCCTGTGCGGCAACCGTATAATCGCCCTCAGCAATACCCTGGAATGCATATGCGCCCTGATCGTCCGTCGTTGTACTGGCAACGGCCGTTCCGTCCTGTGCAAGTTCTACCGTAGCGCCCTCAATTAGAGCGCCTGTATCTGCATCCGTCACCGTACCACCTACATCGCCTCCGCAAGTAACCGCGGCCGTATCCGTCACCGACCTTACAGACCCGGTCGTATTTACCGCATCGGAATAAGTAGCCGTCAATGTGTCACCTTCTGCCGCTTGAATCTGGCTGAACTCCGTGGTACCACCGCTGGCGGCAACCTTGATTGACCCCGCGAACACCCCGGTATCCTCGCCCGATTCAACCATCCTTACCTTAGTGCTGTTAGCTGAGCTTGTCTGAATAAACACGTCACTCAGGAGAGACTCAGTCGTTGCGGCATTTGCGTTTCTCTCTGCATCTGCAAGTGTTAGCAGCGCATACGCCCCTAAGCCGACCGTGTCTGCACTAAATTCCAAGGTGGCATCAAAGGAGCTAAATGCCAACTGTTTCGTAGTTGAGGATGATGACGGGTTTGTATCTGTGTAAACAACATTGACTACTCCGCCTTGCTGCGATTTTATCGTACCAAAATCTGCACCAACCCCGCCACCTGACGTTGTGCCGCCTGTTGTAATTGTGGCAAGGAATGTGCCCGTATTTACGCCATTCTCAACAAGGTCCATCGTCAAATCGCCGTCTGTGCCTGTTGCATCATAATTCGCCCCAGCAACCTTAAGCGCAGTAGTTAAGGTATCAGCCGTGTTGTTCGTTGTGTTCCTGTCCTCATCAATAACCGTTGCAACAACTGTGTCGCCGGTTAGATATGCCGTTTCTTTGCTCAGGCTTAAATTACCCAACTCTGCGACAATGAGAATTGGATCCGTAGTCACATAAGCGGCTGAATTATCACATTTAGTCCCGCTTGGCGAGTCGTTATAGAACACAGTGATATTCTCGCCGTTCGAAACCTTCAATATATCGCTTGCATTGCTGGTAGAGGCGCTGCTGGACAACTGGAACGAACCTTTAAATGTACCAGAGTCGTTGGCAGTCTCTACTAACGGAAAATCTATTGTATTATCACTTTGGTCTGCAGAAGAACTTGGCAAGCTTCCTAATCTACTTGCATACAAGATCTTTGCTGTAGCACCATTTACAAAACCCCTCGATACGTTACCCGTTGATGAACCTGAAGGTAACCCCAGACCATTTTCATTGTTTGCAGTAATAAACGCGGCGCCGCTACCCGTTGAATCAGCTTCAAATGTGGTCTGTTTGCTGCTGGTATCAGTATTCAGGTCTTCGTCTACCAACGTTACCGTAATGAATGTGTTGGGTCCAGAACTTCCTGTTACATCCGTAGATAAGCTCGCCGTGTAAGCTGTGAAGCCAAAATTACCCGCCGTTATAGCAAGTGTATCACCACCCAAATATGCGTTACTCTCGCCTATGGCGTCGTTGTATCGGATCCGATATGTCCCGCCACAAATAGCACCGATACGGGCAATCACTGTTCCGTCTGTTGTTTCAATCCTCTGGGTCATCATGTCGTTACCGATTACCTGTACATAGGTCTTATCGGGGTCGTAAGCCGTTGACTTGGCAAGCTTCTTCACAGACAGCGTTGTATTCGTCGGACTGCAAACCTCGGTGAACTCCTCGGTTGTGCCGTCAAAAACCCTGACAACCGAACCGGTCCCGATAACCGAATCAACCCTGCCAGCGGCAGCCACGGGATTCTCAAATTTTATCGTCGTCGTGCCGGTATGGTCTGAAATTAGTGTGGTAACACTGGTCGTTGTGCTTGTGGTTAAGCGCAGCGCAGTGTAATCAAATCCAATAGTACCTACAAATGTGCCCGTGTTTGCACCCTCTTCTTCGATAGGAACGGAAATCCAGTGTGTGCCGTCAGGCGAGATTTCCACTGTGTTGTCCAGGCCGTCAAGCGTTGCTACAAAAGAGGCAGTTGATGCTGATTCGAGGAAGCTGTTTGCTGCCGTCGAGTCGCCCCTTACCAGCGGTACTGAGCTTACCGACTCCGTGCCCAGGGAAACCGTAATACTACCACTAGTGAGAGGATTACCAAATATGCCAGCGGTATTCGGCACCATCCAAACCAAGCTGTTGCTGGTATTAGAAATCCTTATCGCCTGTGCGCCAACCTCAAAACCATCTACATGCTTTAAATCTATTGCCTTAGCACTTTGGTTATAGGCACTTACCGTTAAATGGTCGCCCCTTCTGTTCGTGGTTGTACCACTCCAGGAACTGGAACCCGAGGCAACGGATTCTGAACTAGAAGAACTTGTGTTCAGGTTGTCATCTACCACGGTAATGGTTGCGAAGGCGTTGATATCCGGCGCATCACTATCGCGGGCAAGGGTGCCCGTTTTACCGGCAACTCCATATGCCAGACTCCCCGTTACTGTGCCCGATGTGCCATTGCTTCTTAATTCATCCAGGTAAGACACCTTTAGTGTGTCTCCGCTGCGCGGACCGGATATTTGGAAGCTATCTAATGTAACGCTTACTGTGCCGCCGTTACCAATCGTATAAGCACCACCAATAGTCGTACCTGTGGTTGTTCCTTTAAATTGTGATATAGCAACCAAGCAATAATCGTTGCCCTCAATCAATTTAAGAAGACCTGATGTGTTTGTGCCTTGATTAGCAGTACTGCTTGGAACACCAAAAAGACAAGTGGTTGTGCCCATGACAACTACGTTAGATGTAGACAAACTAGAGGTGCCCACAAAGGAACCACCTGCCGGGGCAACAAAACCAAGCACTGGTTGCGCTGGCGACGTAGTCGTTCCGGCTTCATATAATGATAATTGGCCAGAGGCACTAACTTCAATTATTTTAAATCTAACACCTGGCCCGGCTGTTAGATTTCCCAAGGTGATGTCTTGTCCAGTATAAACAGGTGTCGAGCTTGAACCAACCAAGACGTTACCATTAACAATAGTCGCAGTAGTCGAACCAAACACCTTGCCGCTTGCCGTAAACACTCCCGAGTCGTTGGCAGTTTCAACCAGCATGATATTTCTTGCTACTACTTCTGTGCCACCAACCGATAATCTGTTTCCGGTGGTCTGGTCAATTGCCTCAATCTGTACCCTAGAAGAACCCGTTCCCGGCGTGCCCGACAACAATGCGCTACGGTCCGCCAACCCGATTACATCCTTAAAAACGGGATCCAGGTTTTCATCCTGGTCTGTAATGCTTATAATAAGATTTGCGCTTCCAAGGGTATCTGATGTAACCGCAGTAACGGCGCTTGGTGAAAAGCTGAAAGAACCGCTGTTCGACTTGACGACGGCGGTATCAAGGGTGGCACCACTATATAATAATTGAATGGTATCTCCCGATGCCACAGAAAGCTGGCCATCGCTTCCGGTTACTGCATTACCACCACTGTTTGAGCTTAATTCCTTAAGGTTTAAGCCCACCACACTGGAGCCCAATGCGGGGTAGTTGTGGCTGCCAGAATTGAAGTCTTCTACATAACCCGAGGTAGAACCCACAGGATACGCAGCGGCTTGTGCTGCGCCAGTGGTGGTAAACACCGTGGTTGTACCACCCGTTTCTTTGAGTTTGAAGGTTGAAAAAACGTTTTGCGTTACATTTTTTATCGTTACATCGATATCATCCGCACTGTTTGTCGTATTTCCTGTTGAGTCAGTTACCGTGATCCAGGCGCGATCCTGATCGCTGCTTCCCAAATCTGGTAAATAGCCGTCCCTGTCAAAACTACCCGATGCGGCATGGACGCTCGTTGTCATGCCCACCGCAAGGGCTATCGCCAGCAGAAACACGCTGGTGATACTAAACCAACTTGTCTTTTTCCTTTTTACTTTTGGTCTTTCCATATAAATTAATTCTCCTTAATTGCTTTTGTTTGAGACCAATTAAAATTCAATAAAATTACGATCAACAAAATTCCTATTCTTTAAAGACCCCAAGAACATGTTTGAAATTCTCGATCTCCCAATCAACTTTGACCCTTTTTATTCCGACGCACCTCCTTCTTTACTTTTGATGAAGCGAAAGGGTGTGTTGGGAAAAACAACCTTGTTTTACTGCAAAAGCAAGCCTGTTTTAGGGGCTTTTGAGCCGACTGCCTTTGCAGAAGAACCTTTTTATTTTTCCCCGCGAGCCTCCTTTCTTTAGAATTATTTCTTTGTTTTAATTTATCTTAAATCTTATGTACCTACCAAATTCTGTGGTAGGAATATAACACGTATTTTACATGTAGTCAATAAAAAAAAGAAAATTTTTTCCTTCCACAAACCTTGTTGTTTAAACATATTGGATTAGCCAAGGTTTTTAAACCGCATATGTTTTCCTTTGACTTTATTCCAGTATTTTCGTATATAAATTTAGTATTATGGGAAATGTATTTTTTGTTTACAATCAAAGTTTACATGTTTGGTCAAGCTCTAAATTAGACCTTTCGTGTATTTCTTACGTAATTGCTTACTGTCAAAGCAGGTTGCGTCATTCTTCTTTTGAGATGCCAGATGCTAACTAGTTCCACGACATATATTAACGCAGGCGGCTTTGTTGTCGGTCCTCATAATAGAACCGCATATGCGGCGTCTCTGGCAGTTGCAGAGGACCCGGGCAATATTTACAACCCGTTGTTCTTATATGGGCCCGATGGCGCTGGCAAGACGGGGATGTTAAAGATTATTAAAGCCCTGTTAGTTGAAAGACACGCAGGCACTGTTGTTTTGGTTAATAGTGGACAATTTATAAATCAATATGTAGAATCAATAAGAAATAATAGCGCAGAGGCCTTCTACGAGCCCTACGATGCTGCCGACGTGCTTCTCTTTGACGATATACAGAAGCTTGGAACAGGGAGGGGGTGCAAAGAGGCGTTTTTTTATATATTTAACAAGTTCTTTAACATTAAAAAACAGATGGTTATTACCGCTAACTGCTCCCCTGAAGAGCTGTTAACATTTGAGGACAGGTTAATTTCGCGTTTTCGTTGGGGGCTTGTTTGCAGTATCGGTGTCCCAGATTTCGAAACGAAGGTCGCAATCATAGAAAACAAGGCAGACGCTTTGGGTTTAAAGCTTACGAGAGAAGTTTCTTCTTATATTGCTGATACAATATTAGAGGACTTCCGGGATATAGAAGGTTTTTTGAATACAATTATAAGGGAAAGGAAATATAGAAGATCAAGCGTATGTGTCTCCTTCGTAAAGAAGCTTATAGGAGACAAACCAAGGAAAAAGAGCGGTGTGGGCGTAGAATCAATTTTGAAGACCGTCTCTAAGAGATTTGATGTTAGTGTCTCGCAAATTCTCTCTAAATGCAGGTCAAGAGAGGTGGTTCTGCCACGGCAGATAGCAATGTATCTTTCGAAGAAGCTGACAAATATGTCACTATCAGAAATTGGGGGTTATATTGGCGGCCGCGACCATGCAACTGTTATACATGCTAACAGGAAAATTTCAAAATTAGTAAAAAGAGACAGAGGCATCCTCCTTTCTATCAAAAAACTTGAAAATGAATTGTAGATAACATGTATGTAAAAATCATTAAGGTATGTAAAAAAACAATTTGGTTGTTTTGTTTTATTGTGTTATATACATTTAAACTACATCCTATTATATAACACAAATAGTCAATAATTAGTGTTTTATGTTGTTTTTTTGTAATTATAAACGTTAATTAATACTGATAAACTTCTTAAATAAAAATACAATATTATATTATGGATATAAAATTAACTGGTAATGATTTTCATAAGGGCTTAAGCCTTTTGGCTGGTATTGTACCTTCGATTGCTATAAAGAGTGTTTTACAGGGAATAAAATTTGAGTTTAGTGGAAAAAGATTAGAGTTGTCTGCAACGGATCTGGAGGTGTTTGTCAGATACTATATAGAGGCAATAGAGGTTTCTGGCGAGAGCAAAGGAATGGTTTTGCATGCAAGCAGGCTGGGTAATATAGCCAGAGACTGGGCTGGAAGAGATGAGATTTTAATTTCTATTAGTGGCGGAGATTGTATATTAAAATCAAAAGGGGGTTATTTTAAGTTAAAAAGTGATGATGTAGGGCTGTTTCCTTCGGTACGCGCAGATGGTGTTTTGGGTTATATTGCAGTAGATGGAAATATTTTGAGCAGTATGATTAGTAAGGTTTTGTATGCCGTATCCACAGTAAAGGCAAGGAGTGTTCTTTGTGGTGTGCTGCTATGGGTTGAAGGGGATGATTTGGTTTTGGTTTCAGCAGATGGAAACAGGATGTCCATTGTACGAAGGAAGATACTAAATCCTGAAAATATTAAAATTAACGGCATAGCAACCGCAAAGTGTTTGAGTTTTATACAAAAATTCTCTGCGGAAGAAAAAGGTGCGTTAAAACTTGGATTAAGCGAGTCGCAGTTGCATGTTATAGGCGGCAGGGGAGAGGTTATATCTCAACTAATAGACGGACAGTATCCAAAGTATGAAGAAGTGATACCAAAGGAAAACGATAAGAAGGCAGAGATTAATAAAGAAGAACTGTTGGCAGCCATAAGAATGGCTTCATATATGACGAGCGAAGGTTACAGGGTTGTTAAATTTCGTCTAACTAATAATAAGCTAAATCTATCATCAAGGGCGGCGGATGTTGGCGAGGCAGAACAAGATTTGAATGTCAAATACGAGGGGCCCGACTTTGAAATTAGTTTTAATCCGGATTATGTTATAGATGCGCTAAAAGCATCGGATGTTGACACCGTCGTTATGGAGTTGGGCAGAAAGGACGGCGCTGCTATATTCAGGACAGGGCATGAGCAGACAAATATAATAATGCCCATAGAGTCAACGGGGTGAAAAAATGGGTTTGTCGAGGGAACTACCAGACAGGTATTTTATAAATCGCCGCAAGACAAAAAAGGTTGGAGACATCTTGACGGGTATGTACGGTGCAGATAAAGCAAAACTAAGGAGAAAAAATACAGAGACAGACCGTGTTTGGAAGAATGTAGTAAGCAAGGAGATTTACGAGTGCACGGAAATTATAGGCATAAAAGGGAGGATTTTATATGTGGGGGTAAAGTCACCAACACTTTTGCATTATTTGAGGATTATTATTGGACAAGGCTTGGCCGGGTTGTTTAATGACAACGCAGGCGGGAATATCATAGACAGGATATTATTAAAGATGATAGAAGAAGGCAGAGAATAAAAATGGGTGTAGTTAAAAATGCCCTTGTGCAGGAAAAGTATGACGCAGAGTCTATAAAGGTGCTGGGCGGCATTGAAGCCGTAAGAAAAAGGCCGGCAATGTACATAGGCGATACCTCCTTAAGGGGACTACACCACCTTGTCGAGGAGGTGGTCTGTAACAGCGTTGATGAGGCTGTGGCGGGGATCTGCGAAAATATAAGCGTTAAAATAAACGCTGACGGGAGTGTTACCGTAATAGACGATGGCAGAGGCATACCCATAGATGTGCACAAGGAGACGAAGAAGTCGGCGCTTGAAGTGGTAATGACTATGTTGCACGCCGGCGGCAAGTTTGAACAAAAAAGCTACAAGATATCCGGCGGCTTGCACGGTGTAGGCGTCTCCGTAGTAAATGCGCTCAGCGAATGGCTGGAAGTAGAGGTTCGGAGGGAAGGGCATATATATTTTCAGCGATACGAAAAAGGAATTGTGAAATCGCCGGTTGAAGTGCGGGGCGTGACAAAAAAAAGAGGCACAAGGGTTATTTTCAAGCCGGATAAGGAGATATTTGAGGACATATCGTTTTGTTACGAAACCATAGCTAAAAGATTACGCGAGTACGCATTTTTAAATAAAGGGTTGAAGATATCATTAACAGACGAGAGAACGGACAAAAACGAGACTTACAAGTATGACGGTGGTATAAAGGAATTTATAAAGGAGCTAAACGAGGGCAAGGAAACAGTACACAAGGACATAATTTATCTTGAAAAAGAGTCGGACGGTATCATCATCCAGGTTGCATTACAGTATAATGACGGATATACGGAAAATGTGTACTCTTTTGCCAACAATATCAACACAATAGAAGGCGGAACCCACCTTAGCGGTTTCCGGGCGTCTTTAACGAGGACGCTGAACAGCTACGCAAAGAGCAAGGGATTACTCGACGAGGACAAGGCGCCCACCGGAGACGATTATAGAGAAGGCCTAGCAGCGGTTATAAGCATAAAACTACCCGAACCGCAATTTGAGGGGCAGACGAAAACAAAGTTGGGGAATCGCGAGATACAGGGAATAGTTGAGGCGGCAGTTAATGAGAAACTCGAAACCTATTGCGAAGAAACGCCGCCCACTGCAAAGGCAATAATAAATAAGGGTGTGGAAGCTGCGCGGGCAAGAGAGGCTGCACGTAAGGCAAGAGATTTGACAAGGCGGAAGGGCGCTCTGAGCGGAACAGGGTTACCTGGAAAACTGGCAGACTGTTCAAGCAGGGATTTTGAGTCCTCGGAGTTGTTTCTTGTTGAAGGCATTTCGGCGGGAGGCACCGCAAAACAGGGAAGAGACCGTATATGTCAGGCAATCCTGCCGCTAAAGGGGGTTATCATAAATGTGGAGAAGGCGCGAATTGATAAAATGCTTGCAAATGAAGAGATACGAACGCTTATATCCGCCCTGGGCACCAGCATTGGCACAGACGAGTTTAACATAGGCAATCTCAGGTATTCCAAGATTATAATCATGACGGATGCCGATATAGACGGGGCACATATCAGGACATTGCTTCTCACGTTTTTCTTCCGGCAAATGGTTGAATTGATAGAAAAAGGTCATGTGTATGTTGCACAGCCGCCGCTTTATAAGGTAACAAAGGGCAAAAAACAGGAATACATCTATGACGACAGAGAGCTTCAGAAATCGCTGATTAAACTGGGAGCCGAAGGCACTACTCTTGAGTTTGAAAATGGTAGAAAATCCGAGAAGCTTGAGAGTGCAAAACTTGGAAAGCTTGTTGAGCAATTGGTACAAATAGAGATATTTATAAAAATTTTCAGAAAAAAAGGCGTTGCCCTGGAAAAATTTTTAGAACTGATGGACAAAAAAAGCGAGACCTTGCCTTTGTACAGGGTTTCATACAGAGGCGAAGTGGAGTATATTTACTCGGAAGAAGAACTAGAGAAATTTATTAAAGAGAAGCAAAAGAAAGAGGGCAAAGAGCTGGAAATACTTGAGGAGGGCGACGCAGAAACAGCACGCGAAAAAGAGGAGGGCGCAATAGAGGTTGTTGAATACCACGAGAGCAAGGATATTGAAAAGGTAGTCAAGGCAATCGAAGGGTGTGGTTTTGGGATAGACGATTTCTTCAATGGAAGTGATAATGAAAAGCAAAAATATAAATTAATCCACACGGATATGGAAGTCTATGCGGACTCTCTGGGAAATGTCCTTACGAAGATACGAGAGATCGGAAGGAAAGGACTGGAAATACAACGGTATAAAGGTCTGGGAGAAATGAATGCTGAAGAATTAGCAGAGACTACAATGAACATTAACACAAGAACACTTCTGCGGGTAAAAGTTGAAGACGCCGCGAAGGCAGATGCAATATTCAGTACGTTGGCAGGAAAAGATGTTCAACGCAGAAAGGAGTTTATAGAGAAACACGCATTGGAAGCCAGGAATCTGGATATCTAGCCTAATGACCCTCGTAAAATCATTTTTAGACACATGTAAAAAATATCCCAGCAAGGTTGCCGTTACAGACCTGAAAGGCGAAACCACATATGACGCCTTATTAAAAGAAGCGGAGGCGTACGCCTGTCTTGTGCAATCCAATGAAACAGGTAAAAACATAGGTATACTTCTTGTAAATTGCAAGGAGTTTGTATCTGCATTTTACGGCATCCTAATGGCGGGCAAAACACCTGTCCCGCTGAATTTTTTGCTTTCGCCTGCCCAACAGCATTTTGTTATTCAGGACGCAGACATCAACACGGTTTTTACTACCAATCTATTCAAACCACATCTGGAAGGTAACGTAAGCAACATCATTTTAACAGAAGAGATTGTACTTAATACTTCGCTTAAAGATAAAGATATTAAACCGGGAGACGATGAAGACGTTGCAGCCTTGCTTTATACATCTGGTACGAGCGCGAACCCCAAGGGTGTAATGTTAACTCATAGAAATTTTCTCAGCAATCTTGAAGGGTGTATTTATGCGTTTGATTTTACTGAAAAGTCTATCTTACTGGGGATGCTTCCGCTATTTCATACGTATGCTATAACCACAACAATGGTGCTTCCTATCTATATGGGTGCGACGGTGGTATATCTTCCGCGTTTTTCAGGGCCAAAAGTCCTGGAAATTATAGAGAAATGTAAAATCACGGCAATGTTTGCTATCCCCTCCATGTACAGGGTGCTTTTAAGAACTGCAGAGACGACGAAACATGATATCAGTTCTTTGAAATTATGCACATCTGGCGGTGAGCTTTTGCCCCGTGACGTGCTGGAGGCGTTTAACAGAACTTTTCCTGTGCCAATAACAGAAGGGTACGGGCTAACAGAATCAACAGCAATAGTTTCTGTAAATCTCCCAAAAAAATTTAAGTATGGTAGTATAGGTCTGCCGCTAAGGAATCTGGAGGTTGGGATTATTAGCGATGATGGTAAATGTCTGCCAGTGAATATGAATGGTGAGATATGGGTAAAAGGACCTAATGTGATGAAGGGATATTACAACTTGCCCAAAGAGACATCGGAGGCTATTACTCCTGATGGTTGGTTGAAGACGGGCGACTATGGCAAGCTTGACGAAGAAGGGTTTCTTTGGATTACCGGAAGAAAGAAGGAGTTGATTATTATCAGCGGAGAAAATGTTTCTCCAAATGAAATTGAGCATGTAATTAGCGGTTATGAGAAGGTTTTTGAGGTCGCCGTTATCGGTATGCCGGATAAATTGCGCGGCGAGGTCCCAAAGGCATATATAGCATTACGTGAGAATGCAACATGTGACGAGGAGGAAATCAGAACCTATTGTATGCAACGCCTACCGCATTATAAAGTACCGAAGTATTTTGAATTTTTAAGAGAATTACCCCACGGCCCCACTGGAAAGGTGTTAAAGAGGGCGTTGAAGTAATTGTGCGTTACAAGTTTTCAGTGTTTGTAATGCCTCTCCAGCCACATAGCTTGAACCCGTGATGCATATTAAATCCGCTCTTGTAGCAATCTGTTTTGCATGAAACACTGCATCGGTCACGTTGTGTATTATCATTGAGTGCTTGTTAAAAAGCCTTTCTGTTTTTTGTTTCAGGTCTTCTGGTTCTGCTGCACGCGGGCTTTTACTCTTTGTCAAAATAATGGTATTACCGCCAACCACAATTTCTTGTAAGATATTTTCTAAATCCTTGTCCTGCGAGAAACCGAGGACCAGAATTAGGTTGTCATATTTGAAGTTTTCGAGAAGGGCATCTCTCAAAAACCGCATGGAAGCAACGGTATGAGCGCAATCAATAATTATCGTAGGGTTTTTGTTGATTATTTCAACCCTTGCCGGACAACGCAAGGTGCTTAATGCATGTCTGATTGTGGCGTCGTCTATTGAAACACAGCCTGATTCTCTCATGATTTCTAAAGCACCCAGCGCAAGGGCACAATTTTTAGCCTGGTGAGTGCCGATAAGCGGAAGAAAAATATTATCGTATGTGTGTCGCCATGTTTTAATCTTGCATAGCAAGCCTCTTGTATCGTTTTTATTGGAACTCCTTACAGATTCAACCAGGATGTCTCTTCCGAGAAGATATAGCCGCGCATGTTTCTCTTTGCATATATTTTCTATTATTGAAAGGGAATCCGGGTCTTCTACTGCAGAAACAACGGGGACGTTTTGTTTTATGATGCCAGCCTTTTCATATGCGATATCAGCAAGCGTGTTGCCGAGTATTGCCGTGTGTTCAAGCCCCACATTGGTAATAACCGATACCTGCGGCAGCACAACGTTTGTAGAATCCAGGCGTCCTCCCAGCCCTACCTCAAAAACAGCCATATCAACCTGCTTTCTTTTAAAACATAACATACAAACAGAGGTGAGTATTTCAAAAAAGGTAGGGGAAGAGGACAGGTCTGTATCTCGCAGGCTCTGGATATGTGATTTAAGGGCATTTAAAGCGTCAACAAAAGCACCCCTGGAAATATTCTGACGATTTATTTGAATGCGTTCTTCCAGATCAACGAGGTGGGGCGATGTAAAGAGCCCAGTCTTCAACCCGGAATTTTCCAGGATGGTTGCCAACATAATTGCTGTTGAGCCTTTTCCTTTGGTGCCGGTTATATGAATGCATGGGATGTCTTTGTGAGGACTGCCAACATATTCAAGCATTTTTAACATCCTGTCTAAGCTGAAAGTGGCTGCATTGTATTGATAGCCGATTAGTTTTTCGTAATCTATGGATTTATAGAGAAAGGACAAGGCTTCTTCAAATGAGCGAAAGCCGTCGTGGCATTCAGTTTTATTCGTTAGTTGATAATCGCCTTGCTGCATGAGGAGGATTTATATAGTTAATGTGTTTTGTTTAATTGGCGGAGCTGTTCAGCGAGTATTTCAAGGTGTTTTTTCTCTTCATTTGCAAGTTGTCCAAAGGCGGCTTTCCCAGCGGGATTTTTAGTGTATTTTGCCGCCTCTGTATAGTAAAGGATAGAATCCTTCTCTACCTGAATACCGATTTTAACGCCGTCTGCGTCTGTGTGTATTTCTTTGACGATGTTTTTTGCCGTGCCTTTTTTGGTAAAAATACCAGTGTCAATAAGATGTTTTAAATAAAGGTCTACCGAATAATCTTCGCAACTTTGTGTGACATCTTTAAGAGAGGATAATTCTAAAAATACCTTTTGAAAAAGCGCCAGATGTTTCTTTTCGGCAGACGCGAGTTTTGAAAAGATTTCTTTGACCTTGGTATCTTTGGCGTTTTTTGTGAGGAGGGTGTAAAATTCCAGGCCTTCTTCTTCTGTGTTGATGGCAATTTTAAGAGCCTCTGCGTCATTAAAATTTTCATATTTCATGTGGTGTTATTCTCCAAATTTGGACGAATCAAAATAAAGACATTTTAAATTTACAGTTGGGGATTTGGGATCTAAACTTGTAACCATTTTTGCTTTTTGTAAGTAAGGATGCATATCTATTTTTCTGGTTTCATACTTTTTTGTCTTACCTCAAAAATAGTTTGTGGTCCATGCGGATAAATTCCCTGACTGACCATTCCCATCATATTGTGGTCATGGGCTATACTGATACCCGGTCCATAATTGCACGACAGGCATCCCCGCTTAGAAGAAAAAGCTGGAATCTTATACAACATTTCATATCTCTCGCCAGACCCAATCAGCAAAGTATCTTTTTCATATGGATGGCTTAATTTTCTTCCATCAGTACCGATTACCAATCCATGATATCCATGTGGATGCCATGCGTAGATATGATTATATCCTACTGCCATTAATCGGATCAAAACAGTCTCTCCTTCGTAAGCAACGATTCTTGTCTTCGGGTCGTTAATTGTTGACAATGGATGCACCAAATTGTCCATGAATATTCTCCCATTGAGCATAAAATAATTCGATTTCCAATCTAATCCACGTCTTATACTTCCTTCTGTCCTGAGCATCTCCATATATTCGCTATCAACTTCACTCATAAAAAGGGTATATTCCCTGTCAAACTTATACCCATAGATTTCATTGGGGGCTTTCTCAATGATTAATGGGAAATACATTCCAGCCATGAGATGGTTAGTTGTATCAACATGGCAATGCCCCATATATGACCCTTCAAGGTCTTCCTGTATTGACAAGAAATATCGGAATTTTTCCCCCGGGAAAACTGAAGAATAAGGAAGGTTTGGCACACCATCAAGGGCAGGCAATAAATCTAATCCATGGAAATGAATGGTATGAGCAACATGATTAATTCCTGAATGCTTCTCGGTCTCATACCATCCTGCGTTATGCAAAACGATAACATAATTCTTACCTGAAGCAAGACGGATCTCGTCACCGGGTACTTTTATTGGTAGTAACTTAGTATCTCTTTCCTCTTTTGTTTTTATTTCTCCGACGTCAGAAAAGTCATTTGCATGAGTATATCCCCAAAAATAAATTAATTCTCCATCGGCCATTTCCTGATAACCATCTGTTACATAAAGATGAAACTCCCGTTCTATTTTGTTTTTATTTTTTAACTCAGTAAATGCCTCTTCTAGTTTTTTATCTCCGGGTATTAACACCTCCTCAGGATATATTACAACCGTAGAGGTAAATAAAAATATGGTTGGGAGAAAAAATAACAAATACTTTTTTTGCGTAAACCTTGAAATAAATCTGAAATAATTCTTTTTGTTAAAGACCTTCATCGCCTATTCAATATGAGTATAATTATTTGTTTCATGGATACAATCCCCGTACTGAAATTGCGTCTGCAACCTTTTTCACGGCTAGTATCATAGCTGCAGTACGCATATTTAATTTCTTTTTCCGGGAAAGAGAATATACCTCCTGGTAGGAACGTTCCATGAGCATTTTAAGCCTGGCATTTACTTCATGTTCACACCAAAAATAGCACTGTACGTCCTGTACCCATTCAAAATAAGAAACGATTACCCCTCCTGCATTGGCCAGAATATCAGGAATCACTGGTATGTTGTGCCCTTCCAAAATCTGGTCCGCTTCCGGTGTGGTTGGGCCATTGGCTCCTTCAACGATTATCTTTGCCCTTATCTTATCAGCATTGTCTCTGGTAATCTGATTGCCCAGCGCTGCCGGGATAAGCACATCGCATGGAAGTTTCAGCAGGGCTTCATTTGATATGTTTTCGGCGTTTGGGAAACGATCAAAGGAGCCGTTATTTTTGTAATGTCGTATAAGTGCATCATGATTCATACCCTTTGGATTAAATACACCTCCTTTTGAGCTGCTTACAGCAACAATTTTACAGCCAATTTCTCCGAGAAATTTTCCAACAGCAGACCCAACATTGCCGTAACCCTGAATTACTACCTTTAACCCCTTGCGGTAAAGTTTAAAGCGTTTAACAGAATTCATAATTGTAAAGGCTATACCCAGACCTGTCGCGTCCGCTCGCCCCAGAGAGCCGCCGATATTAACAGGCTTACCCGTTACAATCCCCGGTGTACAATAGCCATTATTCACACTGTACGTATCCATCATCCACCCCATGATCTGCTCGTTGGTATTAACATCAGGGGCGGGGATGTCCTTTTCGATACCAATGATAGGCATAATAGCAAATGTATAGCGCCGCGTCAACCGCTCCAATTCATTTTTGGAAAGGTTTTTGGGATTGCAGATAATTCCTCCTTTTGCGCCACCGAATGGTACGCCGACCAGAGAGCACTTCCACGTCATCTCCATTGCTAGTGCTTTTAAGTCGTCAAGGGTAAGTTCTGGATGATATCGAACACCTCCCTTATACGGACCCCGAGCCGCGTTATGCTGGACGCGAAAGCCTGTAAATACCTTGACAGCGCCGTCGTCCGTCTGTATGGGAACAGAAACAGTTAAAATACGGTCGAAATTCCTGAGTATTTGATGAACATTTTCAGGCAATGATAAAATAGCGGAAACACCGTCAAGCTGTTTTCGTGCAATTTGCCATTGATTACTCATGTTTGACACTATTATCCTTTTGTTTTAATAATCGTAGTCAGGGAAATGCTTTTTTCTGGGTTGTATAATCTGCAGTCCATTTTTCTATATTTGTATTTTCGGTATTATATATGTTCATTAAGGTCAGCGGAGGAAAGTAAATATTAATAGTGACCAGGTCTCCTGTGTGCTTATTTGAAACACGGTGGATAGTTTTAAGATTTACGTAAGACAAGGCACCCTTATAAAATCTACGGGTAAATGTGGGTGCAAGCATGTTTGTTGGCTGCTTATCGAAAAGTTCTTCAGTAAAAGTACCAGCTCCTATCAGGGTAACACCTATTGAGCCACCGTGGTCATGTATTGGCGTAAATTGCTCTTTTTTGAAACAAAGGACGGTAATTTCGCACTTGGTACTAACATGAACTGTATTTCTTTTGTATCCCTGGCTGGAAAAACTGATATATTCCTGGATTAGGAATGGTTCTTTGCTTGCTTCACGTACGCAGTTTTTAATTTCATCCATTGAAGGCTTATCTGGTAATGATTCGAGATTGTCAATAAATGTCTTTAGCAGAATATTCATAAACGATTTTTAAGTTTGGGAATATTTTAATGTTTGGTAAGTTTAAACAAACAAAACCAGAGTCTTCGCTTTGCCCGGAATGACAATTAATCATGCTGTATCTTCGCCTTTTGCCATGCTGAACGGAGCGCAGAAATTAATTATATTCATTCGATAGCATTCTTACAAGTATTTGAAAAAAATATTTTAAGACCAGACATTCTTTAGGCATAGCTAGAAGTCGTCAGGTAAATTGGGATATCCCAAGGACATTGGCTCATATTTAACAAGAACAAGTTCACCTGTTAGTGCTTTCAAGAGTTCAGTCAGGTCGTTGACTTCCTGGGCTGTAAGATTCAGTCCATGTATGTCAGGACTTTTATTTTCGCTTCTTCCGCCGCCACCGTTGTAGAATTGGACTACTTCAAATAATGTTGGAAAGAATCCATTGTGCATGTAAGGAGCTGTTTCTGTGATATTGCGTAATGTAGGGGTTTTAAAAGCACCTTTGTCTGCATCGTTTTTTGTGACGTCGTATCGACCAAGGTCTTCTTTTAGTGGACCATCGGCAGGAACGCCGATATTATGAAATTTATTATCTGTAAAATTGGGTCCGTTATGGCATTTGATACATTCTGCTTTGGTGTTAAAAAGGTACATACCTCTTATTGCAGACTCACACATGGCGCCTTCGTCACCCATCATATATCTGTCAAAAGGCGAATTGGCGAATATAATCGTACGCTCAAAAGCGGCGATTGCTTTTGCTATGCCATTCGCAGTAGCATCTGTCCCAAAGACCGCCTTAAATGCACCGGCATACCCAGGCAGGCTATTTAATTTTTTCACAACGCCATCAAGCGTTTCATTCATTACGCTTGGGTTCTGAATAGCGCCGAGTGCCTGTTCTTCTAGAGTGGCTGCACGCCCATCCCAGAATTGAAGTTCGTTGTAGGCACAGTTGATTATTGTTGGGGTGTTTCTGCCGCCCTCTTTGGAGTTAGGCCCGCCCAGCATTCTTGGTAAGCCGTCAGCAAATCCAAGCGCCGGATTATGACATGTAGCGCAACTAATCCAATTATTTCCAGAAAGGCGGGGATCAAAAAAGAGTTTCTTACCTAATTCAATCTTTGCCAATGTTTGTGGATTATCTGCGGGAATTGCTGCAGGTGGAAGCGGACATATTGGTGGGAATTCACTTCCGCGAACTCCCTGCATCATCAAAAGCAAAGAAACAATACTTCCCAAAACAAATCTTATAGGGCCTATTTTATTCATCATGCTGATCCTCCTTTGTAAAAGCTACCTATTCTATCCTTCTTTACAAATGTTGTAATCGCAGGCTTCAGCCTGCATGAGATAGCGCAAATCCTGAGTTTTGTTCCAAGGACAGGCTCTCAAGGTTACGGCTACCAAAACAATGTTTTAAAATTATTGTGCAGAAAACCCTCCATCCACAAATATTACCTGTCCTGTGATATAATCAGACGCCTTTGATGCCAGGAATACCACCACACCCGAAAGGTCTGAGGGTTTACCAATTCGCCTTAAAGGTATCTTTGAGATTATAGCCTTTTTAACCTTTTCCTCTTCTAACATAGTTTTCGTCATCTCCGTCTCCATGGAATACGGAGCAATAGAATTCACATTGATATTGTATTTTGCCCATTCGATGGCCAGTGCTTTTGTTAATTGGATTACTCCTCCTTTGCTGGCGCAATAGGCCGACGAACCACCAGCACCAAACATCCCAAGGGCGGAACTAACATTGACAATCTTTCCATTTTGTTTTTCGACCATATGTTCACCCACTGCCCTTGAACACAGATAAGTGCTTGTGAGATTTATCTCCAGCATCTTATGCCAGTCTTCTAAGGAAGATTCAAGGCAATGGCTAAAAATATAGGTACCTACATTATTAACAAGGATATCAATGGTTTTAAATTCGCTTAAAACCTTTTCCACCATCTTTACCACATCTTCCTGCCTTGTAACATCTGCAACCAGAGGTATTGATTTTACGCCATTTTCCTGTATCTCTTTAGCCGTAGCTTCGATATCTGTCTGTGTGCGGCTGACCACGACCACGTGAGCGCCTGCTTCAGAGAGCGCCAGGGCCATTGATTTGCCGAGTCCTTTACCGGCACCCGTAACCAAAGCAACTTTATCTCGTAAGCTAAAAAATTCAAGGCACATAATGGCGGTCTTTTATTCTAAAATATAAAAAAATTTGGTTTATTAATGGATTATTTTAATGTCTTTGATCTTCAAAAGCGATTTTGTCAGGTTAATTTCCACAAGGGCGTCGTTTTTAATTTAATAGAATTCATTTTTCAATGCCTTTACCCGCAAGTACTTTATCAAGATAATAATTAACCTGCCTTGCCTCTGAATCGTTCAATAAAGTGGGGTCAAACGACCGCATAAGCTCAATTGTTTTTGCCCAATCTGCCGAGTTCTTTTTGGATGTAAATATACGTTCAATGGTATGGCATTTGTGACACTTTCCCAGAATAATCTTCATGCCTATTTGTACATCCATCTTTGTATCATCAATGCCAAGATTGTTTACCAGATAACCCAGTACCTGCAACGCCTCCTGGTCATTTAAGATTGCAGGTTCTTTGATGCGGATATTCGTGATATAATTTCGCCAGTCATTTTCCGTTTTAACAGAGGCATAGACCTTTTCCAGGAAATGGCATGTAGAGCATCTTTGCTGAATGACTTTATGACCCATGTTTATATTAACTTTTACAGGGGTTCCTTTGTCGTAAAGCACTGCATATTGACCTCCTACTGTAGTAAGCGTGAAATAACCTGCGCTTAAAGCTACTGCCATATAAGTAATTATTATTATAATTATTCCGTAGATTGATAAACGCCGGTAATATTTTTTAAATAGCCTTACAATAGATATCTTGGCAATTAGCAGAGGGAAAATAGTAATTCCAATATATGCGTGAATCGCAGTTGCTGGAGTCAAAGTTGTGTGACTTGAAGTAAGTTTTTTGAGCATGAAAGCACATATAAATAAATAGAGGGCAACAAAAATATATCCTGCAATACGATGTACCCACAGGAAGAATACATGATTTTTTGTGGGTCGCCTTCGGCCTAAACAGATAAGAATAAGGGTAACAGCGATAATACCAACAGCAAGCAGTATAAATGCTAATACAGAGCTAGTTAGCGGCTTCATGGATTGTGCTATTTTGATAAATTTTTAAAGTCAAATATTGTGTCCAGTATTTTTTCTTTATACTTACCCACATCGGTTTTGTTTTCCATAAGTTGTGTGATTTCTGCAGCGTTTTTCGTTTCGCCAAGGAGGATAGCGCCCACTATTTTCCCGTCTTTTAAAAATAACTTTTTGTATATATTTTTACTGGGGTCGGCTACTTTTATTTGTTCAATTGTTTTATCTTCTGTCGCTATATCGCCCATTGAAGTTAGATGTATGCCTGCGACCTTTAGCGTTGTGGATGGAACGGTGCCTTTATACACCTCTTTTCCGCCGGACATATTTTTACCAGCAATTACCCCCTGCCGTTGTGCTGCTGGCCAGATACCGTAAATAATGTCGTTATATTCCGCTGCGTCTCCTGCGGCATATATGTTGGCAATGTTGGTTTCCATGCGATCGTTTACAATAATACCTTTATTTACAGATATTCCTGCCTCCTGCGCAAGTGTAATATTTGGTATAATCCCTGCCGAAACAAGAATGAAATTGCCCTCAACGATGTTACCATCTTCTAATTCTACAATTTTTGTATGACCAGATTCTTTTACCGATTTTGACTGAGCCCCGAGGAGAAATTTTAAACCCATTTCTTCCATTTGTTTCTTTAAAATTACAGAACCATCTCCATCTAGTTGTCGGGGCAGTAAACGATCGAAAAATTCAATAATTGTTATAGAAAGCCCAAGCTTTCTTAGTCCATTCCCCGCCTCAAGTCCTAGCAGTCCCCCGCCAATCAGGGTTGCCGTTTTTGTTAATGAAGCATGTTTTGTGATTGTTAATGAATCCTCAACGGTTCGCAAGGTAAAAACGCCTTCAGATGTATTAATCCCGTCTATCGGCGGAAGGGTGCTGCTGCTACCTATGGCAAGCAGCAATTTGCTGTAACCGAAGCAAGACTTGTCGTTAAGTGTGATTTTTTGGTTTTTAGTGTCAATATGATTAACTGTACAATTAAGAAACAATTGGATTTTGTTTTTGTTATACCACTCGTAATTGTAAACGAATATATCTTCTGGGTTTACCTCTTTTGCCAGTAGTTCGGGAAGTCTTGGTCGTGAATAAAATGGATGGTGGTCTTGTGAAAATATTTTTATTTCTGATAAATTATCGTTTCTGCGAATGGCTTTTGCTGCCTCGGTACCTGCGACACCATTCCCAATGATGATGTATTCCATAGTTTAATTATATAGTTCCAACAAGAAATTTATCGTCCAAAACTAATACCTATTGATTCAGCTGTTTTTACCAGACCTTCTTCCGTAGGTACTTTTTTCTGACCTTTAGCAACTTCATTCAAAGAAACAGATTCAATCCTTTGCCCTTTTAAACAGACCATTTCGCCAAATCGTTTATTGGCGATCAAATCAACTGCCGCAACACCAAAACTGGTAGAAAGGATACGGTCAAAGGCGCAGGGGGAGCCACCCCGCTGCAAATGTCCGAGGACGGTGATACGCACCTCCATTTCCGTACGCTTACCGATATCTGCTCCGACCTTGTTTCCAATGCCGCCGAGACGTTCAGCGCTCCCGCCAGCGTCCGCTGCACACAGTATCGAGACCTCGCCTCCTGTTGGTTTTGCACCCTCGGATACGACTACGATGCTCGCCTTGTTTCCACTTTTTTTACGGTTGACAATCTTTTGGCATACCTTACTTATATCAAAGGGAATTTCAGGGATGAGGATTACATCTGCGCCCCCACCGATTCCCGTTTCCAGTGCTATCCAGCCTACATAGCGACCCATTACCTCAACGACCATGACCCTGTGGTGGCTTTCGGCGGTGGTGTGCAGCCGGTCCAAGGCTTCTGTGGCTGTTTCCACGGCAGTGTTAAATCCAAAAGTAACATCCGTTGCCAGGATATCGTTGTCAATGGTCTTTGGAACGCCAACAATTGGACATCCCATTTTGAATAATTCATGTGCAATATTGAGTGAGCCGTCTCCCCCGATAACAACCAGTGCATCAAGACCCAGCGACTGAACGTTTTTGATTACGTCTTTAGAGACATCTCTCGCCTCGGACTTGCCGTTTATGGTGACTTTATATTCAAAGGGATTCGCTCTGTTGGATGTGCCTAGAATTGTACCCCCGATAGGGAGTATTCCACGGGTGTTCAAAAGAGTTAAGTTCCTGGTCTTATTGGGTAAAACAAGGCCATCAAATCCGTCCTCTATCCCAACCACTTCGCAGGTATGTTTTATCGCAGCTGATTTTACAACTCCACGGATAACGGCGTTCAGCCCGGGGCAATCACCACCGCCTGTCAATACACCGATTTTTTTCATGTCGTAATGACATCCCTTCTTAACGTTTGTGATGTTAAAAGATAAACCATCTCTTAATCTCCATCCGCTTTCGGGAGAAGATAAACAGAAGGATGTTATTCTCGCTTTTTAGGAGCCAATTTTCTCACGTATTTGGCTAATGCTTGTATCTCTTCTGGTTTTAACTTCTCACGCCATCGGGGCATTTTGTTCTTGCCGTTAGTAATAGTGTTTAATATCTCCTCATCTTTTTTGGTGTCTTGCCATTCAGGGTCTGCTAAGTTAGGGGATTTTAATGCATGCCCCCTTTTTGTACCTTTACCATCTTCGCCATGACAGGTGGCACAGTGGTACACGAATAGACTTTTTGCATTAATCCCTTTGTCTTCCTGCCCACAAACAGCTGAAAAACTGGAATATAAACCCAAAATGGCAAAGAAGGATGTTGCATAAATTACGGACTTTTTCCAATCACCCATAACTCAAAAACTCCTCCATAAAAAAGATATGTACAACCCTTGAATATGAATTTATTTCTTCCCGAAATCCCTGATAACAGACACCAATGCCTTAATCTCATCCTGCGTCAGTTTTTCTTTAAACGGCATCATCTTTTCTGGTGTGCCATCATTAATTTGTTTGATGATCTGTTCATCGGTTGTTTTTGCCTGCCATTCTGCGTTAGCGAACTCACGCGCCCCCAATCCAACCCCAAGATCTGTAGGGTGACCGTCTTCGCCGTGACAAGTTTTGCAATGGGTCATATAAAGTTTCTTGGCATCGTCATCCGCTTTCACAACGGAAACCCCTGAAAAACAAACAAAAGCACCAACAATTACTGCAAATGAGGGTATCACAAAAAACCCACGCTTATACATATATTTACCTCCTTAAAAGTTTAAGTGTTACAATAACAATATTTACGTAGACGCTAAAACCACCAAGCGTCTTTTACTCAATGTATCATCTTCCACAACACATTACTCTTCATAAGCAACTACACGAATAATGCCCATCGTGCCGCCATCGGTATTTGTAGTACTATCGCTGACAGAAAGCACCTTCTTTGTTTTGTTTGCCTGTAAAAAATCATTCACCTCCTTATCCAACGCTACGAGTTCATTATGAACTTGAAATATCTTTAATGACGAAGTAAAAGTTTTTACTTTTACCATAAATGGCTCCTTTTAAATAAAGAAAATTATTTAGTAACAGGCACCTCTTTAGTTCCCTCCCATATACCGTGGAGATTACAACGGCTAAACGCCCGAAGCGTTCTTGTCCCCTCGTGAGGCAGGACGATAGATAGTGTCACTTCCGGCTTGTTGAGTTCAGCCGTGAAATCTACCCGAGAGATATAAATGTGGCCACTATAAAGGTCAACGAACTGGATAAAATGACCGTTTTCCATTACATGAGGGGCCTCCCCAACTTTTATAGTTACCGTAAAAGGTTGTCCTGCTTTTACTGTTGCCGGCACGGTGATTACAGGTGCGTGTTTTTTTGCGGTCTCTGCCGGCCCAGACGCTAAAGTGTTAATCTGACAAAACAAACTTGGCTCTGCCATTTCGGTTCTCCTTTTAAAGAAAGTTAATCAGAATTAAATTTAACAATTATTTATACCTATAGGTACTGCTTTTATTGCTTTTACTGGGCACATTGGAATACAGAGTTCGCATTGATTGCACTTGTTTTGGACTATTTCCGCCTTGTTGTTTTTCATGTCAATGGCATCCAACGGACACACCTGTAAACATTCTTCGCAACCGACACATTCCGGTTTATCTACAGCAATCATTTTGTTTGCCTTTCCAGGACACCTGATTTGATTAAATGCACTAAACTAATCAGTCTTTATTTCAATCTTTCTTGGTTTTACATATTCTGCCTTTGGCAGAATAAGAGTTAAAGTGCCATCCGTCATCTTTGCTTCAATTTTGCTTCTGTTAACAGCGTCAGAAATAACAAAATGTCTGTGATAATGTCCGATGTCGTATTCGCTGTAAATTAGTTTCTCGTTACTATAAGTGGTTTGTGGAATCTCACCGTTGATAATTAATTCATTGCTTTGCATATCAACGGTTATGTTTTCAGTATCCACGCCTGGCATATCAATTAATATGACAAAATTATCTGGTGTTTCATATATATCAGACAGGGGGAAATACCACCTTCCCTTGCCAGTTGCGGTACATTTATCAGGCGAAATTTTCTTTTTTTCAACGGCGGGATGTTCTTTTTTTTCCATATTAGAGATCTCCTTTTTCCATTAGGATTTTTTAATAATAACCTGTTTTGGTTTCGATTCAGGCGCTTTGGGTAGCGTAACTATAAGGACGCCGTTTTTATAAGACGCGCCCACCTTTTCGGCATTAACCCTTTCTGGCAAAACGATAGCGCGTGCGAATGTACCGTATGGCCTTTCTCTCCTCAAATAAGTCATTTTTGATACATCACTACTGGTTTTCCTTTCACCTTTGATGGTTAAGACGTCATTTACCACCTGAACATCCAGGTCGTTAACTTTTATATCCGGAATTTCTGCGCGAACAATGACATTATCACCGTCACCAGAAGTTGAGACAATAATCGGAGGAAATTCCGCATTAATATACGTACCTTTAGGTGGCGTTGAACTTAAAAAATCTAATAAATCGCTCATTTCGCGCTGGATATGCGTGAGGCTATCGAGCGGGTCAGGCCGGTCCCATTTAATTAAATCCATTCCTAAGTACCCCCCTTAAAATGTTTTTTGTTATTAAAGTATATTTATCCAGAATTTTAGACAACCTGTTCTATTTTGCTGGATTGAATTCTTGTTTCCGCATCAAGAAGAAACCTTATTTATTATTTTGAATAACAAGCTTTTCTCGTTGAATTAAGCCAGTTTAAAGAGATTGAGCTAAAGAATGTAACGAATAGTTAAAAACAATAACGAAAGGTTAATCTTCTAATGGAAGTAATTATGCAATAGGAATGCCAAATGTGGATTCGAAAAACAACGATGCATTAATTTATTAAGGTTATTTATGCCTTAACGAATCTCTTTCCGGACAATTGTTTTACCAGCTTCTTTATTTCAAGAATCATCAGGGTACTTGTTACAATAGATGCAGGTAAATTAGAAACATGGATTATCTCATCTATATCTTTTGGGCTACTGGAAAGTAGTGTAAATATCTTTTTTTCCTGAGAATTGAGAGATAGGCTTCTCGGATCGTCAAATTTAGATTCGGTATCTGTGCTAAACGTTTCTGCTAAAGGTCCCAGTTCCTGTATGATATCGTTAATGTCTTCCACCAATTTTGCACCGTCTTTTATCAATTTATTTGTGCCGTGGCTATAAACACTGTCAATATTGCCAGGGATGGCAAAAACCTCTTTTCCTTGCTCAAGTGCCCATTTTGCAGTTATCAGTGAACCGCTTTTAAGTGAAGATTCAACCACAAGCACACCAAGCGATAAACCGCTTATCAACCTGTTTCTTGGCGGAAAATTGCGGAAATCGGGCGGTGTTTTCATGGGGAATTCGGATACAATTGCACCGTGCTGTAGAATTTGTTTTGCAAGTTCGAGGTTTTCTCTGGGATAAACGACGTCGAGCCCGCAACCTAGTACTGCAATAGTACGTCCTTTCGCGCTTATAGCGCCGCGATGGGCAGCAGCGTCTATACCTCGCGCCATTCCGCTTATAATACAGAGTCCTTTTGATGCAAGCTGGCG
Organism: uncultured Planctomycetota bacterium; assembly: GCA_963709355.1. Taxonomy (GTDB): domain Bacteria; phylum Planctomycetota; class Brocadiia; order Brocadiales; family Brocadiaceae; genus PLOWO2-12-38-17. Next base: position 2,661,003 of record CAVPVY010000005.1, on the reverse strand, counting down.
TGCGAATCGTTCTGCCTGAGAGAGTCCATAATAAGTACAGCGTCTGGCGCCTACGATTGCAATGGATAATATGTCAGTCTCAAGGAGATTGCCTTTAACGTAAAGGACGAGCGGCGGGTCGTAAATATTTTTAAGATATTTTGGGTATTGCTCGCTTATATAAGGGATTATTTGTACATTTTTTTCACCTGCAAGTTTAATTTCTGTTGTTACATCAATGCTGTTTGCTGTTTCTGAAATTGCACAGGCGAGTTTTGGACCTATACCAGGTACTGCTTCAAGTTCGTCTTTGTTAGCGTTGAGTATTGATTCTGTTGTGCTAAAATGCTCAAGCAAACACAGGTATGTCCTTGCGCCAATCCCCCTTGTCAAACTCAGACGCAAAAGGGCTTCAAATTCAGTCAATATAATACCTCATATGATACAAATTTGTATTCTCTAGTTCAAAAAATGTTTCCAGATACACCTTCTTTTCAATAAAAACTTTTACAATGTCTCTGTTAAAGAGGCGCATTTAATATTTTATATAAAATATCTTCAGTTACCTCATCTGATATAATAACCTCTCCAATTTTTTTGGGCAGAATAAAGCGTAGTTTGCCGGAAATAACTTTTTTATCTGTATATAGCGTTTTTATAATATCGCCGGGTTTTAAATCTATAGTAAGCGGTAATCCCAATCTTTTAATGAGGGACAACTGTCGTTCGTACACCTTGTTGTTTGTTAGACCATTTTCGACAGCAATTTTTGTGGCATAAAGCATACCGATGGCAATCGCCTCTCCATGTCTGTATTTGTTATAATTTGTAAGGGTTTCAATGGCGTGACCTATCGTGTGTCCGTAGTTTAAAATAGCGCGCAGACACACCTCTTTTTCGTCTTCTTCGACCACGCCTGTCTTTATCTGGCATGAATCGGCAATAATCTTTAGCAAAGCTGCATGATTAAGCTGTAATATGTCATGAAGGTGCTTTTCGATATATTCGTATAGTTCGGCGTTTCTGATGACGCCATATTTTATAACTTCTACCAGTCCCACGACAAACTCTGCGGCAGGCAGTGTTGAAAGGGTGTCTGTATCAATAAAGACCGCCTTTGGTTGATAAAAGCTGCCAATCATGTTTTTGCCTTTTGGATGATTAACAGCTACCTTGCCTCCGATACTGCTGTCAACCTGCGCGAGCAACGATGTGGGTATTTGAATAAATGGAATACCGCGCATAAAGGTTGAAGCCACAAAACCACTGATATCGCCCACAACGCCACCACCGAGTGCAACGATCATGGAGTGCCTATCAAGTTTATGCTCAAAACATGCGTCATAAAGGGTTATTGCTGTTTCCAACGTCTTTTGGTCTTCGCCTGGTTTTAATGACACAATACGGACATTAAACTGGTTTTTTATTAGACCTTCTGTAACTATATTGCCGTAAATTTTTTCAATATTTGTGTCTGTAATCAGAAGCGTCCTGCATGGTTTTTTCTCTTTGACTAAAATATCTCCGATTTTTTGTAAAATGCTCTGGTCTATATAAATGTTATAACTGTTAGCGAATAAATTGACCCGAACGATTTTCATAATTGTTTAATTTTTTGCTTGTATAAAGATTTCCGAAACGCCGGGCATATTGAATCTGTTTTAGTAAAGAAGTGCATTTTTAAATTTAAACCTTTCCGTCGCCCCTTTAAACAAAATTCATAATAACTTTAACATCACTGTTTCAAACATTCAAATTATTTTATCTCTTTTTGAAATGTGTAGAATATTTCGATGAAGTAAGCAGTATAATTATTGTGAAATAGCGCATTGACTGTTAATTGTGAAATAGATATTATAAAATAGTACTTATTTTAAGTTTTGAGGCAAAGCCAAAAATAACTATTTAAAGTGATGGAGGATAATCGTGAAGAAGTCTTTGGGGGCAAAAACTATTTTATATCCTACCCCTGTATTTATTGTGGGGACTTATGATAAAGCTGGGAAGCCGAATGCAATGAATGTTGCATGGGGCGGACTATGCTGTTCGAATCCGCCAAGCGTTGCAATTTCTCTAAGGAAGGCTACGTATACTTATGGAAATATTGTGGAACGGAAAGCTTTTACGATAAATATCCCTTCTGAAAATTATGTAAAAGAGGCTGATTATTTTGGGATTGCTTCGGGGGGAAGCGAGGATAAATTTTCTGCTACGAAACTTACCCCTGTAAAAAGTGATATTGTGGATGCGCCTTATATAACGGAGTTTCCGCTTATTCTGGAATGCAAATTAAAACATACAATTGAAATTGGCTTACATACACAGTTTATCGGGGAAATTATAGACGTAAAGGTTGAAGAATCGGTGCTCGGCGAAGATGGGGCAATTGATTTAGAGAAAGTACTTCCGTTTTTCTATGCCCCGGAGATTCGCGCCTACTACGGAGTGGGTAAGTTTCTGGGTAAGGCATTCTCAATTGGTAAGCAGATAAAAGGTAAATGACAGAAATTATTGAGTATAAAAAGGGTTTTTAATAATGATACATTTTATTTAGCATGACTTCACATAAAAGTGATTGCGCAAATATTATAACGCTGCCAGAACCTAGTTGTGATGGTGAAATATCAATTGAAAATGCAATTTTGAACAGGAGGTCTATCCGGGACTATCTGAATGAGCCATTAACACTTACCGATATATCGCAGCTTCTCTGGGCTGCGCAAGGAATAACGGAGTAGGGTGGTTATAGGGCTGCGCCTTCTGGCGGTGCGCTTTACCCGCTTGAAGTGTATCTTGTTGCGGGAAATGTAATGAATCTTTTAAAAGGGAGTTATAGATACCGTCCTCTTGGACATGAAATGATAAAAGTTGCCGGCGGTGATATGCGGAATGAACTGGCGTCTGCCGCACTTGAAAAGGGCTGTGTCAGAAGGGGGGCTGTTTCAATTGTTATTTCTGCAGTTTACGAGCGAATGACTAGGAAGTACGGACAAAGAGGGCTGCAATATGTGTATATGGAAGTAGGGCATGTGGCACAAAATATATGCTTGCAGGCAATATCTCTGAACCTCGGGACAGTGGTTGTGGGGGCTTTTTATGATGATGAAGTGAAAGCGGTTCTGAAGATGCCCCAAGAAGAACACCCGTTATGTATAATGCCAGTAGGCAGAATCAAGAAATGAGATGAGAATTAAAATATGCAGGATAAGGCTAGGGTCGTTTTAGAAACTGCTATTTCTGAAGAGAAAAAGGCAAATAGATTTTACTCAAACCTTGCGTCGCAGATGGAAGATAAAGGGGCACGTGTAAAATTTGAAATAATGGCAGGCATCGAGTTACAGCATTACGAGATGCTTTTATCGTATTATCGCGATAAATTTGGAAAGACACCGGTTATACAGGAAACAGGAGAAGGTAAGATTGTAAGACCCGAGACGCCGCCCAGAACAGCAACCTTTGAAGAGGCAATCAAGGTTATCATGGATACGGAGCGGAAGGCGTGCGAATTTTATAAAAAGGCATTTGAGGTTTCAACCAGCGAGGATGATAAAAAAATTTTTAACATGTTGGAGGGTATGGAGCAATCCCACTTTGAACAATTCCGAAAAGAATTTAATTACGCAACGGAATCTACCATCCGATTTGCAAGCGAAGATATACCATGGATGATGGAGGTATAATAATGATTAGTGATAATCGGCTTTTAAAAATCTTTTTGGTGTTGAACCGCAGGCAGGTTGAAAAAACGTGCGTCGTCGTCCCTTTCCTACCATCTGGTTTGTTTAAGGTACTTGTGTTTGCTGTCGCATATAACTTACCTTCGTAGGTTTTACCGATGTTATTTTAAAACGTACTAACGAGATGACCACCCAATACCCCCTATAAGGATTTATTTCAATTCTTTCTGCGAATCAATCAGGATTCTAATATTACAAAGGTTGCTGGAATTAGTTCGGGGTCAATAAGGCGCGAAGAATCTTATAAAGGGTTTTTAGTTGAAAAAGGCAAGGAAATATCTGATGTGAAGCAAAAAAATGGTGCGTTATCTAATCTTATTTGTCGCTTCTTCAAAACCTTCTTCAAAAACCTTAAGCAATGCTTTTTTATTCATTCCCTTGTGCTTGTCTGCGATAAGGGGACACACCTGCTTTTTCGTAGCCCTTAGCAAAATCCTGTTATCGTAAACTAATCGTGCTGCAGCCTGAATTTCAAGGTATAATTCAAGATAATTACCTTTTGGATTACTTATAGAACAACGTTCGCCCAGCCATTCCCAATTACATAATGTGTTTAGCCTCTTTTTAATGACCGTATTAAAGAGAGCCTGAAACCATGTACTATGATATTTCCCGTCGAAAACTATATATGCAGGTGAATCCCAGTGACCTTCGCAGGATGACCACGTTGAGATTCCAATAGACGAAATAGATTTTATCAGACGGGCAATAAAAGGCTCCAGGTCGTAAACGCGTATCAGGGGTAGTTGCTCAACTGTCTTAAATTGCTCGAACTTACCGTAATAAGCCCTTTCCCAGTTTAAACGGAAGAGGTCTATAGGGATTGTATGCGTGAATATCTCAGTTAAATATTTTGCGTTGTCTATTTCAAATAGCTGTGTATCAATATGGTCAAAGTATATATGCATGGCTTTGTTGCTGTCTTTACAATCGTGCTTATCAATCGCATCCTGATGAAGCTTATTATACCTCTTTTTATAATCAACATTTTGCAATGCCTCTAGGAATTCGCTATCCTCTTCATGTGAATCGCCGCTCAGCCGTACTTTTACGCAACGCCGATCGAAGTCCAGCAAAAAACCGCGCGCAGAAAAGATTTCATAGAAACGTTCAATGCGTTCCTTTGTACTGTGTGTTATCTTTTTAATAAATCTCTCTATAATAGGTCTCTTTACTTCATCGTCAGAATTAAAAGTGTGCATGGTGTAAACCCTTCATATATTATCGTTGACAACAATAAATTGTTGAGTATATTCAAGGCATCTTATCAAGAGGTTAAAGACAAATAAATCAAATCACTTTTTCTGGGTTCATGCAAAGAAAATTCAAAACAGCAATAAGAGGGGTAGACCAAGAAGACATTATTATTTACCACAATTCTATTTGTAAAATTTCTGTAATAATGGCAAATTGTGCGTTTATGATCGTGAAAATAAGCAATATAGAATTTAGACATCACTATTTCTTTGAGCCTGAGAAGGGTAATAAGAAGACAGATATTGAGTGTGGTTTGTCTAAAATAGAGAAGAAGACCCGCTCGATTATATCCAAATTAAACAATTATGACCAAATTACTGATAAAGAAAAGGGTATCCTTTCTGTGTTTATAGAATTCTTGATGAATCGCGTGCCTGATTTTGAAAGATCAGTTAATGTGGTTAATGAAAATCTAGTTAAACATAGCTTATGAGAAGAAAACACCATGTTAAGAATTCGTAAGGCAAGGGCTGAAGATTTTGAGGATATATGGGATATTTTCCATCGGGTGGTAAAGACAGGCGATACCTTTGCCTTTGATCCTGCATCAAATAGAGAAGATTGCTGTGCATTATGGATGTCGCCCAATATGCGTACCTACGTTGCAGCATTACAGGGTAAGATTCTTGGGACATATATCCTTAAGAACAATCAATCGGGTCTTGGCGCACACGTTGCAAATGCGGCATACATGGTTCATCCTAATGCCCGCGGAAAGGGTGTTGGGTGGGCTATGGGGATGCATTCTGTAAAACAAGCAAAGAAGCAGGGCTTCTCTGCTATACAGTTTAATTTTGTGGTCAGCACAAATCTTGTCGCGGTAGAATTATGGCTGAAACTCGGATTCAGGATTGTCGGCATTGTACCAAAGGCATTTAATCATAAAAAACATGGAATGGTAGATGTTTATATTATGCACAGGTTTGTGTAAACTACCGATCATGCAGCATTACAAAATGCAAAGGACCTGATTTATTCATTGCGAATCATTAGGTAGTGGTCAATACCAGCCTCTTTGAACATATCACCGACAATTTCAAATTCATGCTTTTTATAAAAGTCAACCAGATATGTCTGGGCGTGTAATTTAAATTTTTTAAAGCCATGGCTATGCGCGGTTTCTAACATGAAATCCGTTAGTTTATGACCAAGGCGCTTTCCCCGATATTGTTTTCTTATTGCTATACGTTCTAGTTTCGCATATTCTCCAACAGGGCGTATGCGGCCAGCCGCAAAGGGTTCGCCGTTATCCTCTCCAAGAACATGAATAGATGCGTAGTCGTATTCATCGCGTTCTATTTTGTACGGAACCTTCTGTTCTTCAATAAATACGATGTCGCGTACAGTAAATACTCTAATGAGGTCATCAAGATTAGTTACTACTTTAAACATTTTTATGATATTTAAGTCATTTAGACAAGTTAATAATTAACCAGTTTTCATGGCGCGTTTCTAAATGTTGTTCTTTTGTTACAAGATATTCCTTTTTTGCTGACATAATGTCATTGTACGTCTGGAACGAATGCATACGGTTAAATACTATATTTAGTGTATGGTCTGTAATAAACATAATACAATTATTTTTTTATCAGTCAAAATTACACGTTCAGAGTATGATGTAGTAGAAAAGACCTTGTCTGGCGTTGCGATTGAAAATGCCTTCGCAATCAGTGGAGTAAGTTTTTCTATTTCTCTATATTGAAAGACCCTGAACGACCCCTTCCTTTTAAATAGCCATTTTTCCTTGTAATAAATTGATGATAATATATTTGCAATAGTATTTTCTTCTATTTTGCATGGATGGTTAAACTGAATAGAATGCCCCAGCTCTTTTAACATGTAATTTAGCGTGTTTTACTATAATCAAACCGTCTCTGTAAGTATCTGCGAATGTGATATGTGACTTATAAAAGTACAAAACGAATGCAATGCATAATGACAAGATTATTTTCTTCATCATTGATATCTCCGGCAAAATACTTGTTTTCAACATAATACATGGTAAAGAACCAGCAATGATCTATGGTATTTGGGTGCACGGACTTTAATGATAACGGAATATATTATCCATGCAAGTAGCCGCTTCTTTTGCATGTGTGACAGATTGTATGTCTTGTATTCTTTCGTCCTAAAATTTCTTTTCTAGCAGAAACGTACATTTCGTTATTCCAGATTTCTGCAAAAGAATTCTCTAGGATATTTCCAAATGCATACTTTTCGCTGTAAACTGCACAACATGGCAGGACGTTGCCATCCCAGTTAATCATTGTTTCTGTCCATGGGAGCATACATCCTATACGTTTGCGACGTTTTTTAGAAATAACAGAAAATTCAGGATTATCCGGTAACCACGCCGTATCTCTTTCTATCGCCTGTTGTGTCGTTTCAAATACCTCTTTTCCCATATCCGGTCTCATTTTAGATACCTTGATTTTAATGCCCATTTTTTCAGCCAGTGCCCGTGCTTTATTTATTTCATGTTGGTTATGTTTAAAGACATGGAATAGCCAGACAAGGCTTGTGCGGCATTCTGGTAATACATGTTTCTTTGCATTCAATCGTTTCATATTGTTCATAACAAGATCAAAATCGCCGCCTACATGATATTTCATGTAAGTTTCACGGCTTGCACCATTACAGGATATATATATTTTACTAATGCCGGATTTTAGCAATGCCTCTATTTGCTTGTCTTCCATCTTCATTGAAAGGTTTGTGCTGATTTTTATATCAATATGGCGCTCTTTTGCATATTGAATCATCTTTAGTAAGTCTTTGTTAAGCAGCGGCTCACCCCAGTTGTACAGGCGTATAATGGTAAGATGTTTCCCTGTTTCATCAATTATCCTTTTAAATACATCAAAGGTAATAAAGCCTTTTCTTGCGGTTTTATCCTGCTGTCCTGTGGGGCACAACGGACAACGCAGGTTGCACAGATTCCCCGATTCTATAGAGATTTTTGAAGGATAATATGGGAGATATGTTTTCCCAAGGAATGCATAAATATGCGGTAAGATTGAATTATATGTTTTTCTAATGGTTTGCATCTTTCTTATTGTTGTCTTGCAATCTTTCCCAGAGTTTTACGTACTTCACAAAAATATAAAATGCGTTGGATATTGCCAGTGTAAATCCCTGAAAACCGTCAAGGAAGCCTAATTTAAAAAAATAAACCTTAATGAATTTATATAGCGGCCTGAAAATTAGCTGGAATAAACTGAAACCTTTGCCGCGTTCAATCATAACGTCAGCAAATATATTTGAATAGTTATCCATAGTTCTCAATTGGTGCGAAAAGTTTTTGTAATTGAGGTGGTAAATATCGTTTTTCATATATCTTGTTTTACCATTTATGCAGGCTCGTCCATGTGGATTTGTGCCTTGCCATTGCCCATGACCCTTCTTAAAGAGTCGCAATTGATAGTCGGGGTACCAGTCTCCGTGGCATATCCAGCGACCCAGATAGAAACTGCGTCTTGAGAAGAAAAACCCTATAACATCGCCGGGATTAGAAAGGGCTTTCTTAATTTCTTCAATAAGTTCTACAGACAGCCTTTCATCGGCATCCAGGGAGAGTACCCACTCGTTTTTGGCTAAACTGATGATATAATTCTTTTGGTCAATATTTCCAGGCCATGGTCTTTGGTATACCCTGTCTGTGTATTCCTTACAGACATCTACTGTCTTATCTGTACTGAGCGAATCTACAACAATAATTTCATCTACCCATTTAACGCTTTCAAGACAATCGCGGATGCGGGATTCTTCGTTAAAGGTAATAATACATGCTGAAATAGGATATTTTGGATTCATTATAATTTTAAGGGAAGATTACGTGTCAGGTTTATGATATGAGAAAAGAAAGGTAACCAATATCAATCTATTCTCGCTTACTGATATTTAATGAATTCAAAAAAGAATATCATTAAATCAAAGATAAATTGCTAAGATATGTTAATTCTTAGCGCTGTTCTCAATAGGTTATCTTAAATATATTCGAAAAATTTTTATTGTTTACTCTTTATCTTCTTTTTGTGTGGTTTCTTCCGAAGCTTCTTTGTTGTCTTTTACCGCAGTTATCGTTTCTTCAGTTTCTTCACCTGTTTGTTTTTCTTCTGGCAGGACTCGGGCAACAGATACTACTTTATCATCCTCGTCTACTGAAAAGAGTTTAACCCCCTGGGTATTACGCCCAATTGAACGGATGGAGTTTGCAGGCGTCCTTATGACCATGCCCTTAGCGGTAATCATTATTAATTCGTCTTCATCTCTCACATCAATCAATGCAACTACATTTCCATTTCTTTCAGTTGTTTTGATGTTTATAACACCCTGTCCCGCTCTGTGCTGTGCAGAATATTCCGAGAAATTGGTGCGTTTACCAAATCCATTTTCACAAACTGTTAGCAGTGTAGCGTTCTCATCCACAATTACCATGCCCTTGACCTTATCATCTTCTTTCAGGGTGATCGCCTTTACTCCGTGTGTAACACGTCCCATTGACCTGGCATCTTCTTCATTAAAGCGGATAGCCTTCCCCTGTTCTGTCCCAATTATAATATCCTGTTTTCCGTTTGTTAATTTAACGCCGATTAATTTGTCACCCTCGTCAAGATTTATTGCAATAATGCCGCCCTTCTTGGGATTGCCATAAGCGCTTAATTCGGTCTTTTTGATAACTCCATTACGTGTTACCATAACAAGTTGTCTTCCATCGAAATTTCGTACAGGAATCAAGGATGTTACATTTTCGCCTTCCTTCAATTCCAGCAAGTTAATTAAAGCCCTCCCTTTGGCCATTTTGCTCATCTGCGGGACATCATAAACCTTTAGCCAGTAAACACGACCTTGATCAGTAAAAAATAGTATATAATCATGCGTCGAAGCCACAAATAGGTGTTCAATGAAATCCCCCTCTTTCATATCTGTACTGGTAACACCTTTGCCGCCGCGATGCTGCTTGCGGTAAGATGTAAGTGGCAGGCGTTTAATATATCCATCATGGCTAATGATGACTACAACGCTTTCCTCTGCAATGAGGTCTTCCATATTTAATTCAGTAACAGCGCCCACTATTTCCGTACGGCGTTTATCACTGAAACGCTCTTTAATTTCCAGAACGTCTTTTTTGATGATGTTCAATACCAGCTTATCACTGGCGAGTATGTTTTGATATTCCTTAATGTCGGCGCGTACCTTTTTGTATTCTTCTTCAATCTTCCCCTGTTCAAGACCAGTTAAACGCTGGAGTTTCATATCAAGGATGGCGTTTGCCTGAATCTCGGTAAGTGAAAATTGTTTCATTAGCCCCTGGCGTGCCGACTCAACAGATTCCGAATTTTTTATTAATTTGATAATTTTATCTATATTTTGAAGAGCAATTCTTAATCCTTCAAGGATATGCGCCCTTGCCTGTGCCTTCTCAAGCAAAAAGGTGGTTCTGCGTATAATAACGACTCTTCTGTGATTAATATAAGAAGTCAGGAGCTGTTTCAGGTTGAGCGTTTCTGGCCTATTATTTATTAAGGCAATCGTTATTATACTGAAACTATCCTGAAGTTTGGTATGTTTGTAAAGTTGATTCAAAACAACATCTTCATCTTCTCCCTTTTTTAAATCAATGACGATTCTGCTTCCTTCTCGGTCGCTTTCATTGCGAACATCTGAGATACCCTTTAATTGCTCTTCCTGAACCAGTTCGGCAATGCGTTCTATAATGTTATCCCTGTTTAGCTGATATGGAATTTCGGTTACAACTATACTCTTTTTACCATTCTTAGCTGTCTCTACATGCGCCCGTGCCCGAACTATGATTGTTCCACGTCCTGTCATGTAACCCTCCTTGATCCCTTCCGTACCACATATTAATGCGCCTGTTGGGAAGTCAGGACCTTTGATAACTTTCATGATTTCTTCGATGGTAACGTCGGGATTGTTAATAACCATGGCAATTCCATCGCAAATTTCTCCAACATTGTGCGGAGGAATACTTGTTGCCATGCCAACTGCAATACCAGAGCAGCCGTTACAAAGCAAGTTTGGGAATTTTGAGGGAAGAACACTGGGCTCCATGCGTGTATCGTCATAGTTGGGCATAAAGTCTACAGTATCCCTGTCAATATCTTCCATTAGTGCCATTGTTGCCTCCGTCATACGCGCTTCTGTATAACGCATGGCTGCGGGAGGGTCACCATCTATAGAACCAAAGTTTCCTTGTCCTTGAATCAATGGATACCTGCAGTTGAAATCCTGTGCCATACGAACAAGGGTTGGATAAACTACCTGTTCGCCGTGCGGATGGTAATTACCTGTGGTGTCGCCTGCAATCTTAGCACATTTTCTGGATTTTGAACGAGGGCCCAAACCAAGGTCATTCATTGCGACAAGGATACGTCTCTGAGACGGCTTTAAGCCGTCCCTTACATCCGGAAGTGCACGACTCATGATAACACTCATTGCATAACTCAGGTACGAATCCTTCATTTCTTCTTCAATGAATAAGTCTCTTATATTTTCTCTTCTTTCTACCATGTATGGCGCCTCTTATTATATAAAGATGTTAAAGATATCATTTTAATAAACAATTTATGTACTTTAAAAGTGCCGGTTCAAGATATGTGACTTTATTTATGACATATTATAACAAATAAAAGGCAGGTATTTCTAAAACTATTTTTGAAATGGAATTTGGGAATAATTTTGTCTGGAGGTGCTTCGTTATTTATATATCTATTTTGGAGTATATCCTGAAATATAACCCTACTGCAAAAAAGGATTATGTTTCTTTTCTTCTTTAATAGTTGTAGAAGGTCCGTGCCCGGGATAAACAATTGTTTTTTCATCCAATACAAATAGTCGTTCTTTTATGGCCAGGATTAGTTCTTTTTTGCTACAGCCCGGGAAATCTGTCCGACCTATCCCTACCTTAAATAAGGTGTCGCCTGAAAAAAGCACAGGAACTTGTCCGTTTTCTTGTTTTCTACTATACAAACATATACCGCCTGAAGTATGGCCTGGGGTATGAATTATTTCAAATATATATTTATCCAGAGTAAGTGTATCTCCATCTTTTAATAATCTATCTGCTGATGGGGAACGTACCGTTGCTCCACCATAAAAGGCAGCAAGTATAGAAAGGTTTTTTGTGGGAGAAGGCAGCATATTCTGATCATTTTCATGAATGCATATTTGAATGTCAGGGAAAACCCTTTTGAGTTCAGCGTTGGCTCCAATGTGGTCGCCGTGCCCATGAGTGAGTATAATAAGTTTAGGATTTAGCTGAGATTCCTTTATGAAATTTATTATAATTTCTGCATCAGCCCCTGGGTCAATAATAATTGCCTCCCCTGAGACATTGCTATTAACAATATAACAACAGACCGCCAAAGGCCCGACATTGATTTTTTTAATTACCATACTTATTTTCTTTTTAAATAATCTTCTATCAGCTCCTTGAGTTCACAGATGCTCTTGTTGTCCCACAGACCAATAATCTTTCGTTCCCTTTCTGAATTTTCTATGGAATCTGAGGCATGCGCTGCATTTTTCATAATATCTTCACCATAAATCCTGCGCACCTTACCAGGCTCGCCCTTTTTTGAGTCTGTAGGTCCCAAGAGGCTTCTTATTTTACTTATTGCATCGGGGCCTCGATATAGAAGCGCAATGGAGCGAGCCGTTCCTGGCTTTTTTTTGTCAGTAAGGCTTGTTTTCTCAGGGTCTAATCCTGTCATATATTGAATAATTTTGTTGAATTCATTTATGGCGTTTTTATCTTTTAATTGTTCTGCCAGTTGTTCTGCATGACTGTTAACGATTGTGTTTGGCACTTCGAATGTAAATAACGACTGGAAACTTTCTTTTAATTTTTCTGCAATCTTTTCAGGTTTGGGTTTTAACTTTTCTCTGAAGATGTTTATGAGAGGTCCGTAAAACTCCTCAGCCTGGACGATACTCATTCGAAGGAGCTTTATCCCGACGATAAATAGTCCTGTTCTTGAGAACATATCAATCATATTCCCTGGCAGAGGGCTCTGTTCCTCGAAGGGCTTCAGAATAACTAGCGTAGTTTCTGCCGTTACACCCTCAGGGAATTTAACAATATCTTCGAGTACCCCGCCGTCTTTAGGCAGGTATTCTGCAAATAATGAAAGCTGTTTATTGTTTGTGACATGATCCGCTGAGGAGATAACGGCAGGTTCAAAATACTCGATTTTACCGTCGGAGCTTTCAACGAAATCGCCAAAACTCCCTCGAATTGTGTGTCCCTGAAAGCGGGTTATAGGTCCGATTACATCATCTTTTAATCTTGCAATGGCATTGGGCCCTTTGTAGAAAAGCAAAACCGTTCTATTTGTTATTCCAAACCTGTTTTCCTTGCGGAAGGTATTGTTTACATAGTCAACCATTGCCTTCTTCCATGCTGGTTTCATATCACGTTCTTCGATAGTGGCGCAATATTTATCAACGAATTCGTCACTCGGCGCGAACATGGTTGCTCCAATAAACTCAAGATTTGAAAGCGAAAGGAGACGTCCCAGTATTCCGCCAGTACGGCTCTTTAAAAGGCTATAAGGTGTGATTAATGCATAAGTTAGCTCATCGCCCATTTTGCTTGTCTCCAAAAAATAATATAGCTAATTTTACGTAACTGAAAAATTTTAGCACAATAACTAAGCGAGGTCAACCATTTTAAACTATAGGAAGTATCTCTGGCTGATTGATTTGGAAACCATCTGAGTCAAATAAATCCTGTATAAGTGATATGAAAGTATTTGATACCGATACAAAATATTGTGAGGAGGTTTTAATTTGAATGTTATTGTCTGGCGTGGCGATTTCAAAGAAAAGAGGACATGTACCACTGTGTTTCTTAATGATTTCTTTTAGCTGAATCAAATTATTTTCATCGAAACTCAAGACATCAAGTCGTATTGTCATACTCTTTGCAAGACGAGCCAGTGCGTCTTTTTCAGAGATAATCTCCTTAATCCGTACAGTAGGTACAGTACTCTGGAAACCAACCTGTGCTCTTATGAACACAATTGCGTCAACTGCCAATAACGGCTGATATGCCTTTATTTCATTTTTAAAGGCAATACACTCAACTGCCCCGCTCATATCTTCCAACGTAACATATAACATTGGATCGCCCTTTTTTGTAACACTCTGTCTAATATTTGTGATAATGCCGCCTATTACTACTTCTTCACCCTCGGCGAGTTCGGAGATTTCGGAAGAGGACACAGTGGATAATAGTTTTATTTTTTCTTTATGCGAGTTTAATGGGTGTGAACTCATATAAACGCCCAGACTTTCCTTCTCAGCCTGTCCCAGCTCCCTTTCAGTCCAATTATTTATTTGTGTGTCATTGCTGAAATCCAGGTTTTCTGATTCAACGGCATCATTGCCAAAGTTAAATAGTGATTTTTGGCCGGTGCGTAAGTCTTTGTTTGCAATACCCCCTATTTGCATGACTGTGTCAAGTCCGGCAAGCAATTTTGCTCTGTTGTCATAAAGTGCATCAAAACAACCAGATTTAATCAAGAATTCAATTACCTGTTTGTTGGCAACGCGCATATCAACACGTTTACAAAGATCAAAAAGAGACGTAAATCTGCCGGAAGTATTTCTGGCTTCAATTAGTGATTCTATAGCCTTTTCACCTACATTTTTTATTGCACCAAGTCCAAATCGAATCTTGTTATTGTTAGAAATAGTAAAGTCACTCTGACTTTCATTAATATCGGGTGGTATTACTTCGATGCCCATGTGACGGCAGTCTTCAATGTATTCAGCAATCTTGTCCGTATTCTGTTTTTCACAACTCATCTGAGCAACCATGTATTGAACAGGATAATTTGCCTTCAGGTATGCGGTCTGGTAAGTAATCACGGCATAAGCAGCAGAGTGCGACTTATTAAAACCATAGCCGGCGAAATGTTCCATTAATTTAAATATGCTTATTGCGGTTTCTCTGGGAATTCCGTTCATTACCGCGCCGGTTACAAACTGGTCTTCGAATTTTGTCATAATTTCCGGCTTCTTCTTTCCCATCGCCTTGCGGAGATTATCTGCCTGGTTTAAGGAAAAGCCCGCTAATCGGTTGGCGATACGCATGACCTGTTCCTGATATAAAATTACCCCGTACGTTTCCTTGAGGATTGGTTCGAGAGAAGGATGAGGATAAACTACTTCTTCCCTGCCATGTTTTCTGTTAATGAACGAATCTACCATACCACTTTGTAACGGACCCGGTCTGTATAAAGCAACAAGGGGCAGGATATCAGCAAATTGGTTTGGTTTTAATTTTTTCAGTAGCTCCTTAAAACCACGACTGGTTTCTACCTGAAATATGCCCTTTACGTCTCCGCGTGATAATAGGTCATAAGTTGCCGCATCATCCCTTGGAATTTTTGTAAGGTCAATTTCCTTTCCTGTGGTTTCCCGAATCAACTTTAGAGCTTTGTCTATAACCGTTAATTTCCTAACCCCTAGGAAATCGGCCTTTAACAGACCTATTTTGTCTACCAGTATTTCGTCGTAAAATTGTGTTGTAACTACATCCCCTGTTTTAGCCAACGGGACGTATTCAGTCAGCGGTTCATCCGAAATTACAATCCCTGCTGCATGCACAGAGGCATGGCGGCACAAACCTTCAAGTTTTACTGAAATATCAAATAATTCATGGATATGCTTTTCGTTTTCATACAGAGCCTTCAAGGAAGGCTCCTGTTCCAGGGCCTGTTTTAATGTTATGTTTAAGGTGTTTGGGATAAGCTTAGCCAGCTTATCCACTTCAGACAGAGGTATGTTCATCACGCGTCCAACATCCCTGATGACAGCCTTTGCCTTCATTGTTCCAAATGTGATGATTTGCGCAACATTACTATCGCCGCCGTATTTTCCCCTGACGTACTGGATTACTTTTTCTCGTCCTTCAGCACAGAAATCTATATCCAGATCGGGCATTGAAATTCTTTCTGAATTCAGAAATCTCTCAAATAATAAATCGTTTTCAATCGGATCAATATTTGTAATGTTTAGTACATAAGCTACGAGACTTCCTGCGCCCGAGCCGCGGCCGGTTGCAGGAATACGGTGTTGGATGGCAAAATTAATGAAATCCCAGACAATTAAAAAATAATCAACAAAACCTGTGTTTTCAATGACTTTAAGCTCGTAATCCAGCCGTTCACGGATGGGCTGTGTGATTGAGCCGTATTTTTTAATTGCCCCATCTTCGCAAAGTTTTTTCAGGTACGCGATGTTTATAAAACCTTGTGGGGGTTTAAATTTAGGTAGGTGAAGTTTCCCGAAGGTCAATTTTAGATTGCAACGGTCTGCTATTTTTAAGGTGTTTTCGATTGCGTCGGGAATGTTTTGAAATACGGCGTACATTTCTTCGGGGCTTTTAAAATAAAATTCATTTGTTTCAAAGCGCAGTCTTTGAACATCCGATAGGTGTTTTCCTGTATTAATACACAACAGTGCATCGTGGGCTGTGGCGTCGTCTTTATTCATATAATGAATATCATTTGTTGCAACCATTGGAACGCCGAGTTTTTTACTTATTTCAACTGCTCCAGATACCAACCGTGCCTGTTCTTTAATACCGTTGTTCTGGATTTCTATATAAAAACGATCTTTACCAAATATATTTGCGTATTCTTTTGCAACATTTAATGCCTCTTCAAAGCGATTGTTTATCAGGCAACGATTAATTCCTGACGTCATGCAACCGCTTAAACATATTAAGCCTCTTGAATGGGTTTTAAGTATATCCTTGTCAATTCTTGGTTTATAATAAAAACCCTCAAGGTAAGCAGATGTAGTTAATTTTAAAAGATTGCGATAACCTTCATCGCTTTCTACAAGAAGGGTTATGTGTGTGAAGTTTTCTTTGCCATTTTTTGACTCTTTATCAAAGCGGCTGTTTTGTGCGACGTATGCTTCGTAACCGATAATAGGTTTTATGCCCTTTGATTTTGCCGCTTCATAAAATTCGATAGAGCCAAACATATTTCCATGGTCTGTTAGCGCCAAGGCAGGCATTCTAAACTGGATGGCTTTATCTACCAAATCGTTAATTTTACATGCCCCATCAAGGAGGCTGTACTCGCTATGAACATGAAGATGGATAAAATTATCCTTAACCATAATGTTTTTAACTGGTTCCAACTGGACTGGAAGCGTTCATAATCATTTTTTTATTAAGGTATGAAACCGAATTTGTGCGAAAAAACAAACATTAGTTTCTAATCAAATATAAATTGATTTTTACTAATTACAATTTATATTGTATAAAAAATCAAGTTCAATTTTTCATAACAATTTTACTTGAAACTTAACTTGTATTTTGCTAGTATTATTTTTCCTTAAAAGTGGTTTCTTTAAATTTTTTGAATATTAAAGCCTTCGGAATTTAAAAAAGTTAATATGTACAACAAAGGGGAGGTGTCAAATGTCTAGTTGTAATATGAAAACAAAAGCAATTATGGTAGTGCTTGTAGGTTTTTTTGGCCTAATGAGCGTTGGTTTTGGTGTATCAGTTACACAAAAGTACAGCCTACAGAAAGAACGTGTACATACATTGGAAAGACAACTGGCTGCCGGACGAACAGAAGTATTGAAGGTTCCTGAATTAATGGAGAATCTTGACAAGGCTGAGATGGCAAAAAAGGAAGTTGAAGATAAATTTACCACTTGCTCTTCGGAAAAGGATGGATTGTCAGCAAAAGCTGCCGAATTACAAAAGGAAGTTGATACTTTTGGTGCAATTAAGGTAGCGGTAGGCGTTCAGCTTGGCGGATTACAAAATACAATTATGGTACAGCAGAATAAGCTTAATGAATTAGAAGCACAGAGGGGTAAGTTATCCGAACAGATTAGCACGCTTGAAGGTGAAAGTAAGGGTATAAACGAAAAATTTGAAATGCAGCTTGCAGATATAAAGAGGAGTGAAGAGGAAATAAAAAAGCAGTTGATATATTATACAGAGGCAAAGAAGATAGCTGACCAGGAAATTGCAGAAAAACAGAAAGTTATTGCTGAGCTTCAGCAGGAACTTGCCGGGTTAAAAAGCCAGGGTCAATCTGGTGCGCCCGGTGTGCCAAGCACTCCACCATCGTCTTCCGGGTCTTCATCGGAACCGCATTTCCCAATTATGGAATCTGGAAAAGCATCACAGAGTCCTATGCCGGGACAAAAGAGCTGGGATCTTCCGGCAACAGAGGAATTAGACAAGACGTTTGCTTTATTACGTGAGAGGATTACTTCTCCGAGTATGTCGCTGACGGAAGTGAGTATATTACTTTCCAGGGCTGAAAAGGCATTGAAGAATTTAAAGTAAGGAATGTAATAAATATTAATTAATACAAAACTAGACAAGAAGGGAAGATTTATTCCCTTACCTTTTATTTAAAAAATTAAATCCAAAAAATCTCACTTGCTTATGCGCAGTTCGCGTATCTTCTGCTGAAGATTTTGGCGGTGCATGTCAAGCGTTTCGGCAGTCCGGCTTATGTTCCCCCCGCACTCATCGAGTTTCTTTTTTATAAAATCACGTTCAAAACTTTCAATTAATAACTTTTTTGCATCCCTAAAAGAAAGATTGTAATTAATGTTTTTTGAAGTTAAAGCGTTATTTTCTGGATGTAGTATTTCTTCCGGAAGGTCTATTGTATCGAGTGCCTCATTGTTAGTAAGCACAATAGCGCTTTCGATAACATTTTTAAGCTGACGGACATTGCCGGGCCAATTATATGATACCAAACATTTCATTGCATCGCTTGTTATTGATAAAACACTCTTTTGGTGTCTTTCGGAGAAATACTGTATAAAGCGATTTGCAAGTAATGGAATATCTTCTGTCTTATGCCTTAATGGGGGCAGTTTTATATTAACTACATTTATTCGATAGTAAAGATCTTCTCTGAATCTTGCATCTTCAATCTCTTCTTCAAGTTCGTGGTGTGTAGCGCTTATAATTCGTGTATCAACTGCGAGCGTTTCTGTGCCGCCCAGTCGTTCGAATTTTTGTTCCTGTAAGATACGGAGCAGCTTTGATTGCGTGCTTATGCTCATATCTCCGATTTCGTCAAGGAATATTGTCCCATTATTGGCTAGTTCAAATTTTCCTAACCGTCTTTCCGTTGCCCCGGTGAAAGCGCCCTTTTCGTGTCCAAAGAGTTCACTTTCAATCAATGTCTCGGGTACAGCGGCACAATTCATTACTATAAATGGGGCGTCTCTACGTTTACTACGTTTATATATTTCCCTTGCCACGAGTTCCTTACCGCTGCCGCTTTCGCCCTGTATCAAAACAGTGACATCAGTTGTACCAACTTTTTCTATTTTATCAAAAACCTCTTTCATGTTTTCGCTTTGTCCTATGAGTTCTCCCATTCCTTCTAGACGGCCTATTTCCTGACGGAGGCGTGCGTTTTCTTCCTGTAAAGTAAGTTTCTCGAATGCGTTTTTAACAATAATCCGAAGCTCATCAATTTCATAAGGCTTTGCGATATAATCATAAGCGCCTTTTTTCATTGCCTCAACGGCAGTCTTTTCAGAACCGAAAGCGGTAACAATAACCACAAGTGGTGGATTTCTCATCTCTTTTATCATTTCAAGTGTTTTCATACCATCAAGTTGCGGCATATTGATATCCAGAAATATTAATTCAGGATGGTGCGCCTTTATTATTTGTAACGCATCTGTGCCATCTTTCGCTTCATAGATGATGTAATTTTCCTTTTGCAGCGCCTTTTTCATTCCGTAACGCGCTGCTTTTTCATCATCTGCAATTAAAATTGAAGGTTTTGGCATGATATCGGTTTATACTAAAATAGGTTCGTTTAAAGTGAAATTTAAAGTAAATGAGGCACCAGTACCATTGCTTTCTGCACGAATGGTAGCTTCCATATCCTCGAGTTTTCTCTTAACGATGGAGAGTCCAAGTCCAGTTCCAGTCTGTTTGGTTGTATAAAATGGTTCAAATATTTTTTCCAGCGCATCCTGAGGTATGCCGATCCCTGTATCGGCAACAGTTACTTGAACAACACGGGTTTCGGGTTGATAATTTGCTGAAATGTATATCTTCCCTCCGAAAGGCATGGCCTGGATTGCGTTGTGGAGCAAGTTAAAGAATATTTCCTTTAGCGCCCCTTCGTCTGCAATAATCATGGGCAGGTCTTCCGGTATATCGCAAAAAGGTGTAATTTTATTTTGTTTTGCTTCGTGGTCGAGCACAACCAGTGTTGAGTTAATAATGTCTGTGACCTTTATGTTTGTTTTCTGCTCGTTGCGAGGCTTTGCGAATTGTAAAAGCTGGTTGACAACCTTAGTCAGCCTGTCTATTTCGCCCACGATAATGTTGAGTCCTTCCTGCTTTGAGTCATCCTTGCTTAAATCCTCACGCATTACCTGAACAATGGTCTTTATTGAGCTGAGCGGATTTTTTACCTCATGCGCTACGCTTGTAGAAAGACGTCCAAGACTTGAAAGTTTTTCGTTCTCATACATCTTCCTTTCGAGTTGAAGTTTTTCTTCGATAATCTTTGATTTTTCTACTGCGGAGCCTATTTCATTGGCAATAATCATCAACTGGTCCAGATTGTCGGAGGTAATTGGTATGCCACGTCTGGCACGCCCCAGTCCCAGAAGTCCTGTAAGTTTGCGCTTTACGAATATCGGAAATACAAAAACGGCGTCCAGTGTCTTCGTTTCGTTGATAACAGAGACATCCTTTACCTCGTATCGGTTCAGTACAACAAATTCTCCATTGGCGAAGAATTGAATAATGTGCTGAATGTCTGAATGTGTGATTGGTTCGTATCGTTTGTTTCCGATGATTTGTATTCTTTCGCCTCCTGTGTCTGGCGGATGGTCTGCTCTGAAAAGAAAAAGGTTGGTTGATTTAATAGCTGTAGCCTTCCTGATTGTTTCTACAATATGTTCAAGCAGTTTTGTGAAATTAATTAGTGTGTCTGTGCTGATAACGTGACTTAGTTCGTTCAACAGGTATTCGTTGTCTGCAATCTTGTAAAATATTAATTTTCTTAAAAGTATTTGTACACCTTCTTTTAGCTTTGGGAACCAGAACACAAGACTGATGACAAAGACGGATTCAACTATTCTTGCGTTAATGGCGTGGTGCTGTTCCAGCGATTTGCTTAGCTTTTTAATTCCAAAATAATAAAGGCATATCAGTATGAGGGTAAGCAGCGAATAAAAAACGCTGCGTCGGAGTACAAATTCCATGTAATTATAACGATAAACATAGTATGAAAAAATAATACTCGGGAAAATGGATGATAACATGGAGATCAGTACGAGATAGTTCCCGATGTAAGGAATCTTGTTTCCGTTGAAAAGTACAGTGAATCCTATAAAAATTGAAATTGCTATCACCGCCCAGAAAATTGCCAGATGGAATTTGCGTTCTTCTTTTTCTACCACAGTTTTTGCAAGCTCTCTGGAAATAAAAGCCGCTATAAATAAAGAGATTATAAGCCATACAACAAAGGGTTTAATATAATGCGATGCTGTTGTAATTGAATATATATCCTCAAAGACAATAAAATTTTTTAAAATTAACACGAATGGAATAACGGGAAGGTAGATAGCCATTATAATGAGGCGTTGAACGGATTTTTCTATGTGAGGTTTGCTTTCAAAGAGAAACAGGACAGCAGTGTGTAGCAATAGGCTTGGCATAAAACCGATACCTGTGTATGATATCGCATCGGTAATAATACCTACGATTGGAACACCTTTTCCAAATAAAATAAAGCTAAAAAGGTACACTGCATTTCCAAAGTGCCACATAGCCACGCTGATAACAAGGAACAGGAAGACGAGTTCGCTCCTCGTTTTATGTTTTCTCTGCACAATCAGTATTGAAAGAATGATGTGCAGGACGGTACCTAACAAAAAACCGATCAGAGATATAATTTCGTATAATGGCATAAGTTACAGAAAAATGAATTATTCACAAAACTAGTGTGTGCTTTACCCTTTTCAAATACCTTGCTTAAGGACTTACATAATGATTATTAACATATTAATATTATAAGCATATATTCTGTCAATAGAAAAACTTTAAGGTGGTAATACATAACTTGACATTATGCGAACTGTTAATATAAAATTCAAGCGTGTCTTTCAATGTTGTCATTCTCTTAATGTGAGGTATCGTTGTCATTGGTTAAACCAGAAAATATCAGTAAAATCATTATCCGCTCGCCCAACTGGGTGGGAGATGTTGTTATGGCTACTCCCGCCTTTCGATGTATAAGGGAAAACTTTCCAGAGGCAGAGATAACACTTGTGCTCAAAACCTATGTCCATAACTTAATCGAGGGCGCGCCTTGGTTTAATAAATTATTCGTTTTAGACAATAATAAGCGCAACAAAACCGCTCAATTTATCTCGACAGTAAAAGAGATACGGTCTGAAGAATATGATATCGGATTCCTCTTCCCTAATTCGTTCAGTTCGGCGCTCGTGTTCTGGCTGGGAGGTGTAAAACGGCGCATAGGTTACAGAAGGGATGCGCGCTCGTTATTTCTTACAGATGTGATAAACAGACCATCTGAAAACGGACATTTCCTTCCAACCTATATGGGGGATTATTATCTGAGTTTGTGTACTGAAATAGGCTGCGATATAAGATCGAATGAATTGGAATTGTTCGTTACCGAGGAAGGCCAGACACGCGCGGATGAAATCCTGAAAAACTGCAATGTGAATAGTGATGTGCCTCTTATTTTGTTAAATCCGGGTGCAGCGTATGGTTACTCAAAGTGCTGGACGGCAGAGGGATTTGCCCGAACAGCAGACCTTATAAAGAAGGAATTGGATTGTAATGTTGCCATCGTTTGTGCACCAAACGAAATAAATCTGGCGACAGACATCGAACGAACAGCAAAATCGAGGTTGATAAATCTGGCAAGTTATTCTTTGTCCCTTAATGTTCTTAAATCGGTTATAAAGGTATGCGATTTGTTGATTACAGTGGATTCCGGTCCAAGGCATATCGCCGTTGCCTTTAAAAGACCTGTAGTAACAATCATAGGACCGAACGATCCGAGATATACGGATACTCCCGCAGAGATAGGACAAGTAATTTGTGCCGATGTGGACTGTCTTGCCTGTCAGCTAAAGATATGTCCAAAGGATCATAGATGTATGACGCAGATAAAACCTGATAAGGTTGCTGACGTTTGTCTGAAATTTTTAAGTAATAAAAAGTAGCATAAGTAGTACAGAAGTAGAAATAGTATGTAAAAATGAGGAATCAATATTTAAAGAGAGTGACATTCTGCTACCATTTCTTAATAAACAAAAAATGAGGTAATTATAGGCGGGGAAAGATTGCCTTTTAAATTTGAAATTGCAATTAGCGATTGGTAAGCGGAGTTGTTTGAAGCATAAAAATTATTTGAATAACCACAACATGTAAGCAACGTATCCGATTAATAGAAGCACACCCTGAAAACGAGTAAGTACGAATTTCCATGTGATCATTGGTATTAGACATATGGCGAACAGAATCATTACAGGCATATCTACCCGAAGAGAGGTGGTATTGATTTGCAGGGGTTGAATTATTGCAGCTAGACCGAGTATTGCAAGGATATTAAAGATATTGCTGCCAAGCACATTGCCAACACTTATATCCGATTCCTTTCGAATTGCAGCAATCATTGAAGTGGCTAGTTCGGGAAGCGAGGTGCCTACTGCAACAACAGTAAGACCGATAACAAGTTCGCTGATACCTATAACTCTTGCGATATAAATGGCAGAGTTAACAAGGAAGTGTGCCCCTCCAACAAGCGCTCCAAGGCCGATAAGTATGAAAAAAATATCTTTTGACTTACGATTACTTGCTGTTCCTAAATTGTCCTCAACTTCGAGATATTCTTGCTCAACAGATTTAGATTCTTTTATTGCCATGCGATATACATATAGAATGTATGCAATAATACCTCCGAGGAGTATCATACCCTCATATCTGCTCAGTACGCCGTTCCGTCCCATAAAATACAATAGCAAGGAAAGGCCTACCACAATGGGCATCTCACGGATAATGAGTTTCATATCAACCTTGAGCGGTTGGATGAGCGCAGCAAGTCCCAAAATGAGCCCTATGTTGGCAATATTACTTCCAACAATATTACCTATAGCAAGGTCGTTTAGATGTTTTATGCCGGCTAGCACACTGGTAACGAGTTCTGGAGTGGAGGTACCGAATGCAACTATAGTAAGGCCTATGACTACTGGTTTGAAGTTGAATGAACGGGCAAATCTGGATGCACCCTTTACAAGCCACTCTGCCCCGAAATATAGCCCGGCAAGTCCCAGAAAGAAAAGTAAAATATTCAATACCATAATTGATTTATATTGTATGAGTCGCTAAGTCAGGCGCATTTACTGTAAAATATTTCGTATGCTATATTCGAAGTTGAATTTTTAAGCATCATTTCTAATGTATCAGTTATAAAATAACAAATCTGAAACATGCAGTACTAAGGTGAAGTGCATATTTTCTCTTAAATTTTGGCTAATTTATCAAAATCTATTCTGCAATTCTACTCAAAAGTAATATATCCTGTATCTTCGCTATATGCGAATAATTCTCCATAGCGTGTCCAGTTTGTCAGAATATTGAACAACGTGACTGCCTATACAAATCTTTTTAGTATCCTAAAACATACCAGAAATGGCGTGAAAACCCATTTAAATCTTCTTAGAAACCGTATGAGGAAAAAGGTGGCGACAAGGCCTAGAATGATTGCTATGATTACCGGGCTGGTGCCAAATAGCCATGCAAGTGCATTTATCAATCCAGATAAAAATGCGAAGGGATGTGTGGCAATAGTGAGAAAAATAGTAGCAATAAGTCCATATTTGATAAACTTTACGCATTTTGCAAATACCTTTGGGGACATGAAACGCATTATGAATAAGCCCGCTTTGCCTTTTCCTGCAAGCTTGAGACCGTCATCGCCATACATGCCTACATATTTTATGACATTGTCTCCGTACCTTTTTGCCAGACCCATTACATCATCACCGTATTTCTCAATAACCTTCATACCAGTGGAACCGTATTTCGAAGCATACTTAACAACGTCATCGCCATGTATGATTGATAACTTTATGACATTGTCACCATAAATTGAACTCAAAAGTACAACATCTTTGCCGTGTTTTTTGATAATCTTAAGCGCGTCATCGCCGTAAAGCGTTGTATATTTTATTACATCATCGCCGAACTGGCGTGCAAGCGACAGGACGTCATCACCGTATTTCTCGATTGTTTTTCCAGCGTCTGCACCATACCTAGAAACATATCTGACAACATCATCCCCATATTGCTGCGATAGTTTGAGTATTCTGCCATCCGTTGCCTGTACGGCTTTTATGCCATCATCACCGTGTTTTGCCACGAATTTGATAATATCGTCTCCGTAGGTTTTAACAAGGTCGTCTGTTAAATTTGCGAGTCCCTCGAAACCTTTTATAGTCCTTGTAAACTGCGCCCCTTTTGCTGCAAACTTTGCCCCTTTTGATATGCCGCTGCCGATAGGAACAAATCCCAGTAAATCCAGTCCTGCAAACAGGTTATCCTGGAAGGTAATGTCTTCCTGTCGAATCCTTTTACGGCTGACCTTCTCAACATCAGAAATAAAGAAGTTTCTTAATTTATTGGTGATTATGGTAACGGCTTCCTCTTTGACATTGTTAATATCCACGATTTCAAATCTATCTATAAAATCGTTACCCAGTTCAAAGATGAGATTAACTCCCCTTCTGGCATTGTTATACCTTACGGAGTCATCGTCTTGTGTATTTGTTGTGGCAGTATCCGTGCCGTACCACCAGCTTGAGAGCCAGTTATAAGCGTTTGTTATTTTCAAGTAATTAGACATCTGGCTGTTGAAGTCTTTATTATCATAAAAGAGATAGATAATCGGAATGGTCTGTTTGTGTCCATACGTCTTTATCACATGATAGAAAGTCTCTTCGTCTATAAAAAGGCTGAATAACATCTTTGCCTTATCTCCATATTCCTTGATTGCAAGGAGTCCGTCTTCCTGGAATTTGATAACAATGTTCAGCACATCCCTGTCGTAATGTTTTGCAAAGGCAATCCCATGTTTATGCACAAGCGGAAAGACTATATCACCCTTTTCATTTGCAAGCTGGATTAATTCATGCCCTTTTTCTTTGTCTCCGCTGATGAGAAAGAAATTTTCAGGGTTATCGGTTATATATTTTATTCCTTCATTTCCAAATGTTTTATAAAAATCGGCGATAATTTCGGGTGAAAATATTTTTAGATTTTCTGTGTTATTATTGGAGTTATTGTATAATTGAAAGATATCACGATAATCAAGCATTGGGTACAGGCTTGCCATTTCCCCTGCATATCTTTCGAGGAGTGATAGTCCTTCAACTTTATATTCTTTTAGAAATTCAAGGGCAAAAGCGCCATGTAATTGATAGAGACGTACCGCGTTATCGCCAAATTGTTCGTAGACGTCTTTGTGGTTTTTATATACAACGTTAACGTAGTCTGTCTGTGTATTTGATAAAGTAGTTTGCTGTGCAGTTTCTCCAGATTGGGGATATATTCTTTGTAAAGGCAGAAGTATGAATTGGCCTGCAAAGAATAGAATAAACAATATAATGACATTTATCACCATTCTGTTTGAATTGCCTTTGGGTGATTTTTTATAAGAATTAAATCAATATCTTTGTAACGTATATTCTGCATTACACGATGCGGAAAGTGACGGAAAAATTCTGTCTCATCGTATGCTTTCTTGCCAACGACACAATAGACAGTGTCGTTTGACAGGAATGTCTTTGTTAACTGTCGCTCATTCTTTACTTCAGTGATAAGGCGGTTCATATAAAAGTTCATCGGTGATAGACATTCATCCGGCACTTCATGATAATACAGGTCATCCCTGTTTACATGTTTTGACACAGCATTTGCCAGTTCCAGACCTGGCGAATGGCGATGGTTATAAAGGCTTAATTCTTTGATGTATACCATGCCAACTATTGTAAAGAATGCACATATAATTAAAAAAGATACAGTTTGACTTTGCAGTTTTTTAGTAAGAACCCTGCCCGCAGTGATTGTTATGAAAATTATGGCAATACCGATGCTGAAGGGATAGAGTTCGGTATAGTGTGAATGCGTGTAAACAGCGGCTCCAATGGACAGCGCAAAAACAATAACCAGCATTGATGCAAGGGTATATCTTGTCCACTTACTCAAATATGTATTATCTACTGACCTATCAGATATACTCGCCAGCATGCCACCTATCATAAGCGCTATAGCAGGATACAAAGGCAATATATAACGGGCGCTTTTACACTGTGAGATTGACATGAAAATAAAGATTGTAATGAACCATATTAAGAGCCATAAACGATCAACGGCAAACCTTGTTACCTTTTTGGAAAATAGATAGACAAAAGTTGCGGGAAAAAAAATGCTGTACGGTAAAAATCCCTTAATGAGTTCGGGTAGAAAAAAATAGAACGGTTCCTTATGACCGTATTCTTCCGTGCCATATCTAACCACAGATTCGCTGAAGGTGTTTTTGATAAAGGCATCAAGTCCTATTCGATGACATATTAATGAGACCCATGGTGCAACAGCCAGCGCCAATATGCACGCACCCATTAGCCAATGCATTTGTTTGAAAAACCGCAAATCTCTCTTAAATAGCAGATAAATGCAGATAATTAAGAGTGGAATAATGAATCCAAGCGGACCTTTTGTAAGAATTGCAAGCGCAATTGAAATATAAAATAAAATGAAGTACCTTCTTTTTTTCGAGGTATCTTTCAATAAGTATCCTATGTAGAAGGTGTATAAGGCCGTGAAGATGAATGTTGCTAACATCATGTCTGTTTTAACGGTTCTGGCGTAGAGGAAAAACATGTAATTGGAAAGCAAAATAAGCCCTGCAAAAAGGCCTGCCATTGGATTTTTAAAGAGGTTCTTTCCAAACAAGTATACGACGATAATACTCAGAAGCGCACAGAGAGCCGAGGGTATTCTTGCAGTGAATGGGGTGATTGTGCCGTTAAATTTAGAAGACACTGCAATACACCACATGAGCATGGGAGGTTTTGCCAGGTAAATCTTGCCGGCATAATGCGGGACGATATAATCGCCCGTGTACATCATTTCACGGGCGACCTCTGCAAAGCGCAGGTAATCTTTATTCTGAAAGCCCCTGCCACCTAAATCGAAGAACAGGACGAAGCTGCTTATTGTTATAAGTGTTATTAGTAAAAACCTTTGATTTTTTGATATATCCTTCAGCATTATTTCTTCTTCTTTTTATATAAGAATTATATTAAATTTGTACATTTCATTTTTTTGTTAGCACCACAAGCGGATGTTTTC
The DNA here is from genome assembly GCA_963709355.1 of uncultured Planctomycetota bacterium. Taxonomy (GTDB): domain Bacteria; phylum Planctomycetota; class Brocadiia; order Brocadiales; family Brocadiaceae; genus PLOWO2-12-38-17. The sequence continues at coordinate 2,632,587 of CAVPVY010000005.1, read as the reverse complement.
TGGATTTGATATCTAGTGTTTTTAAAGAATCGTCGAGAATGTTTTCCTTTATTTTATCAAATACAACCTTCTCAATGATACAAATAGGATTTGCGTCAACGCTATTTATAAATTGCTTTAGTTCGTTATGGTCTGTAAGACGAGGAACGAATGTGTTGAGATTGAGATTGATAATATTCCATATATCACGATCAAGCTGATATCCACAAATAATGTTGCTCTTCCAATCCAGGGCCTCTTCGTTGACCACCTTAACAAGCCCGGGTCCAAATGAATCACGTTTTGATTGAACAGTAAGCTGATGAATGTAAACTAACCACCCGGCAGTAGTGATAATGATAATGAAAGCCAGAGTTGCCTTTAATATTTTTTTTCTTTCAAAGAAATATCTGTATAGTTTTATTAACATCAATATTGTTCCTATCGAAATAGAATACACGATCCATATATTTTTTATGAGATAATGCGGCATACCGACAAGCGTTATGGCGGCTATTATGGCTGTTGCAAAGATAATCCACCTTGTTACCTTGGCTAACCATTTTGGCTCTAAGATAGTATTTTCAAAAACATCGCTGATAAGGTTTGCAATAAGAATTGAAAGGGCAGGAAATATTGGGAGCATATATCTTGAGCTTTTAGCCTTAGATATAAATAGAAATATAAAGATTACAACTATCCAGCAAAAAAGGAATGTATGGTGCGGGTTTCCTTCTCTCCACTTTTTATATGCGTAAATACAGGCAAAAGGGATAAACAAAGTCCATGGTGCATAGTCTGCCCATATACTAACAAAGTAATAGTAAAATGGTTCAGCGTGGCTGATAGGATCATTAACACGCGTAAAAAGTTCAGATTTTACAGTGGACATAATAGGTTTGATTCCTACCTTCAAACAAAAGATACTTCCCCAAATACCGATTGTCAACGCAAAGATAGCGAACCCCCAGTTCCATTTCATGGTTTTAATAGCCGATAGGTTTTTTTGAAGCGCTAAATAGGTTATGATAACTGATAAAACAAATATAATACCCAGCGGTCCTTTGGTAAGCATAGCAAGTACTAATGCAAAATAGAAGATGGCATAAAACCACTTTTTTTGCCTGTAGCCCAGGTAAAAGAAATAAAACGAAAGCGTGACAAATACTGTAAAGAGCATATCTGTACGTGCTTCCCTGCCGTGCCAGAAGTATTTCTGGCTGATAGACAGGATCGTTGCAGAAAGAAACGCGATGCGATTGGAAAAGAATTTCCTTGCGAAGTAATATGTGATGAGGACGCCTGCAATGCCTGCAAGTGCATTGGGTAGACGTGCAGTAAGCGGAGTTATGTGATCACTAAACGAAGAAAAGAAGGCAATTAGCCACATTAACATGGGAGGTTTGCTCAGATAAATATGCCCCTGATACTTAGTTACCAGCCAGTCTCCGGTATGGAGCATATCCCTTGCCATTTCGGCATATCGTGGGACGTCATGTGTTTCAAAGGTTTCTGCTTCCTAATTCAAAAAAGAAAAGCAGACCACAAATTATACAGAGTATGACAAAGAGATATTCTTTCTTAAAAATTGAGAAAAGACTGTTATTGTTAGTGAAATATTTTTCAGAAGGAGATAAGGGCATCAGTCGCTTGCCTCGCTTAAAATAACATGGACATTGTTCTGACAAACAGGATAAAAACCAACTTCCTGAAACCAGTCCTTTTTTTTATTATAATCTTTCAGGCTCAATAATATATATACAGGCTCTTTTATGTTAGAAAGATTTTTTAGGAATTCAACGCCTGTTCCCATATCCGTTACACATTTACCGCTGTAGAACACTAAACTAGGCACAACATGATTACCGAAGAGGGCGTAGTTCGTTTCTTTTTCCAAGAGACATTTTTGAACAATATCCTTTGTGGAACGAAATGTCCCCATATACTTTGATGAACTGACAATCGTAAAGACTAGAAAAATGCAGTTTGTAAGACAAATGGTTTTTTTTATCAACCGAAAACGCCTTGTAACACTATATGTAAACATTGTTACAATTGAGCCGATTAGAAGTACAATGATTGTTATAAAAACATGGTGTTTTGTGATGCTATAATCCGCAGACAGCCATTTTGGCATTGTTATTATCAGTGTGATTGGAACTAATATTGACACAGAAAGTATAAACCATAATAAACAGTTCATCATTTTCCCGAATTTATCTTCCATTTCCCACTTAGAGATCAGAGGCATTAGCAAAGCGACAGAAGGTGACATTGGAAGGATATAGGTCATTAACTTCGAGCGTGAACAAGAAAAAAAGATAATGGTAATTATGCACCAAGCGCAAAGGAAATATATCTGTTTCTTTGTTTCTTTAGAAAAAGTCTTTTTTTTCCTGAAGAAATGAAAAATAACGACAAACATGAACAGTGACCATGGGAAGAATCCAATTACAAACACAGGTAAATAATAATAAAAGGTTTCAGGGTGAGCGTATCCACTGACAAATCGTCCTGACGTCTCCTGTGAAAGCAGGGAAAAAATCTGTTTTGTGCCAAGAGTTAACCAGAATGGGATGCCCCATGCACAGATAATGCTTATGAAAAGTATGAAACCGGGTAGATACCAGAGTCTTTTTATGTATTTGAAGTCGCGCATACACAATAAAAAACAAATTGTAATTATAATAAATAGCAAAATACCCACGGGTCCTTTAACTAGAAAGACCATGCTCAGGAGTAAATAAAGGAATAATCTTCTGGCGTTTCGCCTTTCAGTTTCAGTGTACTCTATGTAGAAAAGGTAAAGACTGGCGCAGACAAAGAATGTCAGCAACATATCCGTAATGCAGAAACGGGAGATTAGAAAGAATAGCGGACTGCTTATTAAAATCATGGCAGACCAGAAACCATATTTACAGCCGCCCGAACGCCTTCCCCATAGATAAGTAATTATTGTTGTTCCAATAGCCGCTGAAGCAGAGGGTAATCTGGAGCTGAATTCATTAACCCCAAAAATTTTATAGCAAAGGGCAATTGTCCAATAAAATAACGGAGGTTTGTTGATGCGCGGTTCACCATTAAAATGAGGTACAATCCAGTTGCCGTTGATTATCATGTCGCGCGCAGTTGATGCATAACGAGGCTCATCCGGGTCTATGAGAGGAATTGCCCATGTATAAAACAGAAATAAAAAAAGGCCTATCGAAAATAAGCCTATAAGAAAAGGAATGTCTTTTTTCGTCAACTTTCCGGTATGATTTTGTAATTTTATTTCCATATTACGAGATAATTTATTTATTTTAGGTGATTATAAAAGATTTGACACTAAGAAGCACAACTTACGAACAAATAGGGTAAAAAGGTTTATGTGTTTATTGTTATATCTAAATTCCATTTCTTTCAGGTAAATAGGGAGGTATGCTTTAGACACACCATGGAACTTAATAAGTCTTTATTTCGCATAACTCCAGAAGCCTTCGAGTCCATTAATGTATACTTTACCGGAGGCGAACATTTTACCATGATCGATCCTAAGGTGTCTATAGCCACAAAACATAAGTGTATCATAGCTTTTAAATTTATCGGTATACACGATAGAGCCACGTCTGAGAGTTTTAATAGTCATATTAAGGATATATTAAGGATAGATTCTGCTGTAACATCCTTAATAATATTAACCTTAACCACCCCGTTTCGCTCCAAGATACCGAATACCTGGACCTTATTATATGCCCCTCTACCCCGCTTGCCCTTACGCCTACCACCAAAATATGTCTCATCAAGCTCTATCTCACCATAAAGAAGTTCCTGTGCATCCTTATCGCTTGCTATAATGGACTTCCTAATGATATTTACCGCTTTATGTACCGTTGGATAACTAAGCTTTACCTGCTGGGCTACCTTTCTTGCCGAAAGTTCAAGTTCAAAAAGCTTTATTATCCACAGCCATTTCTTATAAGGTATTTTGACCTCATTTATCCATCTGTTACTAAAGTCGTGAAACGTATATCCACACCGTTTACAACGGTATTTCTTACCTTTAATCCGATATACCTTACGAGTTGTACATCGTGTACAAGAAACATGGCCCTTTTTCCAACAGTGTTTCTTGAAAAACAACCGCGCCTTATTCTCTGTTTTCCCTACTATTTCAAAGGTGGTTACGTCCATTTGACACTATTATACATCACTACTTTTTGTGTCAAATCTTTTATAATCACCTAATTTAAATTTCGTTCAGTATAAACATTACTTTGTTAAAAAATGAGTGTTTGAAACACGTATATGGTTTAAAGCATAGCACATGACTGAGTACAGAGCTTTAGAATTGTTTGCAGCGCACGGTCGGCTGATGTTCCGTGGGGGTCAAAGACCACCTCCCCTTGTGGTTGTCGTGGACCATATCGATCAAAGTTCGGTTTGACAAAGAGTGCCACGGTTTTGGTTCCTACGGCAATCGAGAGGTGCATTGGGCCAGAATCTGGAGTGAAAACAACTCGACAGCCAGAAATGAGCGTCGCAACCCTGCGAATGTTTGGCTCTTTTATATATAATGCTTGCCCAAGCGAAGCACGAATGAGTTCCTCCTGTGATGCTTCCTCATATCCAATGAAAACCACAACTGGAAAACCGTGAGAACGGAGACCTTTGGCTATTACACCAAAGTTTGAAATATCCCAAAACTTGCCCTTACGTTGACGACTACCAACAAAAATGCCAATTGGTTGACCACCAGAATTATGGATTCTTCCTTTGAAGAATCTTTCGGCCCAACACCGTTCCTCATTACTAATCACCACCTTTCGCTCGCCTGACGTATAAATGCCAAGCCATCTCATGTACTCATTGATCTGATCGACCTTGTGGGTTGATCGTGGATGTTCCATGGCAGACGTAAAGAAAATATTGCCAACTGTACCGCGGCATCCAATCCGATGTTTAGCGCCAGAAGCATACATAATGAATGCACCAAATGAAGCAGTTGCCATACAAAGGTGAATGGCAACATCGAATGATTCCTGACGCAGTGTGCGAATAAGTCGCCCCATCCGTAAGGGCATCCATGGGTCTTGGCGATTGATGGTGTAAACATGTTGCAGGTTGTATCCTTTAAAAATACCAGGTGCATAAGGTCCGCCAACTAAAAAAAATTTTGCCATAGGCAACGCATCAATCAAAGCAGACACAGCAGGCGTTGCTAATATCGTATTACCCATGCGATAATTCACGTGCACAAGCAGAATCCGCTTTGCCATCCTTAAATCCGGAAGGGGTTCGGTGCCAGCTGGAGCTACCTTTGTCACAGCACGCAGTATGGTATGGCGCATAAGACGCATCAATTTTTGCAGTAGGTACCGTTGTTTTAAGTAGTTATGATTCATGAAAGATAAGTATAAAAGAGGTTATCGTGCTGTAAATCCTCCATCAATCGGTAATATAACCCCTGTAATCCAATCGGCTTCGTTCGAGGCGAGAAAGAGTGCGCCGTATGCAATATCATCTGGTTTACCAATACGCCTGATTGGATGCAGTTGTACAAGTTGTTTTTTCATAGCGGATGGGTTTTTAGATGCATTTATAAAACCTCTGTACATCTCAGTGTCAACAATACCCGGGCAGATACAATTGACACGGATTTTATATTGTGCTAATTCCAGCGCCATGCTTTTTGTCATATTTATAACCCCACCCTTTGCAGCAGTATAAGCAATAGCATTTGGAAATCCTTTCATCCCAACGACAGAAGATATGTTAATAATAGAACCTCCATTCTTTGACATCTCAGGGATTGCGTATTTGGATACCAGATATATGCCCTTTAAGTTTATATCAACGGTTACATCCCAAGCATCTTCTTTTGTTGCCATGATTGTATCAGGTTTGTAATTCACACCTGCATTATTAAAGAGAATATCCAGTCCTCCGAAAGTTTCCAGTGTTTTCTGTATCATTTTCTGGGCGTCATCTGCCTTTGAAACGTCACCCGTTACAAATATGGCATTTTCATTTAAATTTCTTATTTCCGAAACTGTTTTTTTTAGCGGTGTTTTACGTCTTCCGGTTATAGCGACAGAAGCACCCTCTCTGGCAAAGAGCAGCGCTGTTGCTCTTCCGATGCCGGTTCCACCACCTGTAATAATTGCAACCTTGTTTTTCAATCGCATAAATGTTTATGCATTTATAAATTAAATATCCTTGTTTGATACGAAGAGGATATTGCGATGTCCTACGGAATCTTTTGCCAGTACAAATAAAGGCAGTTCTTGAAATTTTGAAATTTCCTTAAAATCCTTTTCTTGTATAAAGATGAACACTCGTTCATTCGAATTCAGGTATTGTTTTAATGCATCAAAGGCGTGTATTACTTCCACATAGTTTCTGTTTGTATAAAATAGATAGTGGTCTGAAAAGAAGTTAAACATTGCCAGCTTTTCATCAGGTTTTATTATTGACTTTGCTTTATCACATATTTCTCTGGCAGATTTATGCTGGTTCAATAAAGGAATTGCCCTTATTGTACCGAGATTGAATGCAAAGAAGATAACGAAAATAACAGTAAACAGAAAAGGGATTATCCTTGAATGCTTTATAAGCCGGAACATTGCGATACTACCCGAACAGAGGCATATTACAAATGGGATTGTTGAGACAATGTATTCGGGGAAATATTTATATATTACTACCGGAAAAATAAAAGTTAATAAAGCGCAGAGCCCTGTAAGGGCAAAACACGGATAATAACCTATTTTTTTAAATATATCCTCGCGGAACCTTTCTATAAATTCATTCAGGAACCATGCCATAATAATGCTTGCGGCAGGATACAGCGGAAGGACATAAATGTCTCTTTTGCCGGATGAAAAGGAAAAGAAAATAAAAACAACAGCAAACCAGATGAGAGGCAGGAGTATATGCCTGATTTTTTCACGCCCTTCCTTAGAAACAAGATATATTACAACACTAGGGATAAACACGACCCATGGGAAATAATTAATCGGAAAATTTATGAAGTAATAATAAAAAGGACGCTCGTGGGCAAATGAACTGGCGAATCTGCCAACATTTTGTTTAAAGAGAATCTGGTGTGCGTATTCCCTGCCGCCGTAAACACTTGCAAGATAAACCCATGTGAAAACGATGAGGACAAATATCAATCCACCCAGCAAAGGGCGGGTTTCCTTCAGAACCTTTAAGTCTTTTTTTAATATGAGGTAAATTAAAACGGTTAAGAAGGGCAGAATAAAACCTACAGGCCCCTTCGTCAACACGCCAAAAGCCATGAAGAGGTAAAAGAGCAGATAGTGGTTTTTATTGTTTTTTTGTTTGGAATATCCTTTATAGAAACACACTATTGCCATCGTTACAAAGAATGTAAGCAGTACATCAAATGCTACGCGGTGAGCCATCCACAGGAACTTTGAGCTTGTTGCCAGTAAAAGAGAAGACAATAATGCAAGACGTGTATTCTGATATAAATATTTGCCAAGGTAAAATATTGCCACACAGCAGCCAATTCCTGCAAATGCAGAAGGCAGGCGTGCAGACAGGGCAGTAATCTTTCCAAAGGGAAGCGAAAAAAGATTAATAAGCCAGAACAGAAGCGGGGGTTTATCTGGATATGGTGCGCTGTTTAAATGCGGGACGATAAAGTTCCCTGTGTCCCGCATCTCTTTTGAGACCTGAGCATAACGAGGTTCATCCGGCGCCCATAAGTCCCTTTTTCCAATATTGAAAAGGAAAAAAGATGCAGTAAACAATACGATAAAGGCTGTAATGTAATAGTTTCGGGTGGAATTGACGTCGTTCATTTACGGTAAATATAATTTAAAAAGTTACATTGATAAAGCTGTCAAAATTGTAATCCCATACATGTTCTGCGATCTGAGTACGGGTTAATACCGTATTTAGATTTCTCATGAAAAATTCCAACAGGGCAAATTCTTTATTGGTGAGGTCTATGGGCTGTCCATTTCGATAAAGACGGTGCGCAGCTACATCTAAAGTAAGATCTGCAATCGTTAACTCGTGTTGGTAATTTATCCTTCCCCTTCGGAGCAATGCCCGTATCCGTGCCATAAGTTCTATAAAAGAAAAGGGTTTTACAAGGTAATCATCGGCTCCTAAATCTAACCCATGAGCCTTATCCTCAACAGCATCCTTTGCCGTCAGTAAAAGAATTGGCATATCTTTACCGTTTTTTCTGGCCTCCCCAAGTATCTCGAGTCCGTTTTTCTTTGGAAGCAGGATGTCAAGCACTATGAGGTCATACTCATTTGTATTGAGCATAAAGAGGCCTTCTTCCCCATCGTAACATACGTCAACGGCAAAGTGGTTTTCTTCCAGCCCCTTTTTGATATAGGCGGCTAATTTCTTCTCGTCCTCTACAACTAATATTTTCATATCGGCACTTCTATAAAACGATCAAATAGAAGGGTTTTTTTGTATTCCATACAACCTATTGAGAGAGTATAGTAATTAATGGCCTGCAAAGCAAGCCCGTGCATTTACGGAGGCAGTTTGCTAATCTTCTTTGATATGAAATATACCAAAAAACACTTGGATTACATAACAACGGCAGTTAAAATTAAAAACTTGCAATAAGCAAGAATTGACGCAGATAGGAATTTATAGACTGTGTATGATTAATACCGCTAATTTTACGAATAACGATCAACCATACAAGACCGTTTTTTTTGAGACCTTTGGTTGCCAGATGAATAAGCTCGATGCCGAGCTTTCTCTGGGATTACTGCAGGAAGATGGTTATAAAATAGTTGACAAAATTGACGAGGCTGATGTTATTTTGTTCAACACGTGCAGTGTGCGGCAACATGCAGAAGATAAGGTATATTCACACCTTGGTGCATTGAAGACCATGAAAAAAAGACACCCCGATTTAATTGTGGGAGTACTTGGCTGTATGGCACAAAAGGACGGTGTGTCAATATTCAAACGCATGCCTCTTGTTGACCTTGTCTGTGGCACGCGCATGTTTTCACATTTACCGGAACTTCTTTTAAAAATTAAGAATCACGGTTCGCATGTACTTGCTATAGACGAAAACCAGGTTGTTAACGTAAAAAGAGCGGTGGTATATCGTCCAAATATTTACCAGGCATTTGTTACGGTTATGCGAGGTTGTGATAATTATTGTTCTTATTGTATAGTGCCCTATGTGCGCGGTCGGGAGATAAGCCGTACAATTGCAGATATAAAAGAAGAGGCAGAAGCGTTAGTATCAAATGGATGCAAAGAAATTACCTTGTTGGGACAGAATATAAATTCTTACGGAAAGAGTTTGTCTGAAGATGTAACATTGGGAGACCTGCTTACGGAACTGAATGAGCTGGAAGGGCTCGAGCGAATCAGGTATGTAACATCGCATCCAAAAGACATGTCTAAAGAGCTAATCCGAACCATGAGCCGCCTAGGGAAGGTCTGTGAGCATTTACACATGCCTGCCCAATCGGGTTCGAATGCGGTCTTAAAAAGAATGCGCCGTGGTTATACAGCAAATTACTATCGGGAGTTGATTCAGTTTACAAGGGAACTCATCCCAAACATTACGATAGCCAGTGATTTTATTGTGGGCTTCCCGGGCGAGACGGAAGAGGATTTCCAGGAGACGGTGCATCTGATGGGTGATATCCGTTTCCAGAATTGTTTTATATTCAAGTATTCGACTCGCTCTGGTACAAAGGCATCTGAATTAGAAGACGATGTCCCTGATGAGATTAAAAGAGAGAGAAACCTAAAATTGCTGGATATACAGAAACGTATCAGTCTGGAAGAGAACAAGAAGATGATATATAGAAAGGTGCAGGTGTTTGTTGAAGGCGCAAGTAAATCAGATTCGAATAGGTTGTCTGGTCGGACTCGTCAGAACCACATCGCTGTTTTTAACGGTAGTCAGGATTTAATTGGAAGATTGGTTGATATTACAATAAATGATGTGACAGACCTGACATTATTTGGTGAGCTGAAATAGTGCGCTTCTTTATTCACAGTTCATTGAGTGTCTTAATCCCAACCATTCTATTTTTACTGTTTGTAGTTTTTACAAAATCGTTAGGTAGATTGGGTTGAGCGCAACGAAACCCAACCTACAAATTAGCATACATATTCCTTGCATGCTTGATTATCCATGATAATTTTATCTTTCTGATAGTGCATTTATATAACATATGGAATGTTTAGTTTTTTAATTACGTCAGCCCCCTTTCGTTAAAATACTTTTTGTACTTCATGTCTTCTTGCAGTATATGATTTGTCCACCACGATTTTAGATAAGTGAATATTTCTGTCGGGACTGTCACCTTATGTGCCATAGTTTCCATGCAGAAATCAACGGTTTTTTTCTTGAATTCCTGGTGTTGCTTTCTTTGTGATGAGTATTCTGGATAATCGTATTCGAGCATGTATTGCTCTTCTCTTTCAAAGTGGTCTATGGCGTACTTGGTCATTTTTGTCAATGTATCCGAGATAATTTCTGAACCGACTTTCGCATCATTCATCTCAATCAATGAATTTACCATTATAACGATCTGTTTGTGTTGTGCATCCAGGACTCGAACGCCGACGCTGAAGCTTTCATCCCATATAATTTTTTCCATATCGTTTCCGTTTATCTAATAGTTTACCACAGATTGCACGGAGAACGCAGAGAAAACAAATGAAATGAAAGGAATCCGTTGAATGTTTCTGTTTATCTTCTTACAACTTCTGCGATCTCAGCGTTCTTTGCGGTGAACCAAATTGTTACCTATTTGTAAGGCTAATTTCTTTCATAATAATTTCAAGGCTTGAGTTTTAATTCAGTAATTGCATTAAGAATGGCTTCGTACCAATTTATATAATCCCCAACTTTCTTTTTGACTAATCTTACTTCTTTTGCCATTAGTTTTCTCTCTAATTCCTGTTCTGCAACATTTTGAATGTCTTCAATATTTATAGAATAATGCTGTTCTTGCCATAAGGAACAATTACGTATATTTCTCTATTTTTCCTGAATTAAATTCTAAAAGTTTTTTCCAATCAATTTTCCCATCTACACAAAATCTTTGTGAAAACTCTGAGGTAAATTTATTTATAACGGCAGCATAAGCTTCGAGAAATTCTTCATTTTTTTGTTTTGCCTTATGTCCGATTGGCTCAATAATATCAATGTAAAAATTTTCACTTCCCGAAACCAATTGCCAAAATTCCTGACCGCAAATTTTATAGTAACCATCCTTTTCAGGATTTTTATTTTTCTTATTTCCAAAACAACAACCGTTTACAGCAATTACTTTTTTGTTTGTATGGTTTTCTAAAATTTTTCTGGCATTTTCAAAGTTAATTTTTAATTGCTTGATTTGGCTTGCATTGCCCCAATTCCATCCAGCCTTTATTTCTACAATGTAGATGCAATTATTTTTTTCAAATTCCAAATCAATCCCTGTTAACTGTGATTTTTTTGCACTAAAAACTTTGTCGCATACAAAAATTGCCAAACCTTCAATAAATTCACCAAACAAAGTTTCTTCTTGAGATTGAAGAAAAGCATCTAAAAATCCTTTTATTAAGTCCTGGGCAGTCAAAATATTTTTAGCCCTGAACAAATAAGGATTTTTCTGCTGAAGAATTTTATCTAATTCTGTTGTAGTTGTAATGTATTCAAGTCGTTTTTGATGAAAAGCGGAAATATGTTTTTCTGCATATTCGTAAACTTCATTTAGATTTAACTGATTCATATTTTACCTTTGGTTCAAACAATACAAATTCTTTTTCTGTTTGATGGTTTTTCTTAAACATTTCTACATATTCAGGTAATATTTCTATACCAATAGAATTACGATGCATCAATTTTGCTACACTTAACGTTGTACCTGAACCTGCAAATGGGTCTAATACCCAATCATGCTCTTTCGTAAATAATTTCATAAACCATTCAGGCAGCTCTTCGGGAAACGGGGCGCTATGGTTTTTATTGTTACAAACTGTTGCAAAATGTAAAACATTCGTAGGATACACTTTATCTCTATTTATCCAATTAGATACATTTTTACCAAAACCACTTCCGCTACGTGAATTATCCCTGATTTTATCTGTTTCACTTAAATTTTTTAATCTTCCATTTGCCCAGTCCCCAACAGGAATCATTACTTCTTCCTGATACATCTTGAATCTTTTTGTTTTATTAAACTGTAAGCAACGTTCCCACGCATCTCTGAAACGATTAGGCCATTTCCCCGGATAACAATTTTTTTTATGCCAAATAAATTCTTCTGTCCAAAACCAACCTTGCTTTCTCAATTCTAAATATCAATTCTATTACATAAGTATGTCGTTCACCATTTTCAGCTTTTTCTTTAATATTTAAAATAAATGTGCCAGTAGGGTTTAAAACCCGTAAAAGTTGTTCGCCAATTGGTAAAAACCAATCTACGTATTTTTCGGGTTTTATTCCGCCATAAGTATTTTCTCGTCTATCAGCATATGGTGGCGATGTAACAATTAAATCAATTGAATCAGCATCAATTATTTTCAGAACATCTTTACAATCGCCCTGAATGATTTTTGTTATAATCTCTTTCATATTGTTTTTATTTCACGGCATTCAAAAGTTTCATTCACAGTACACTCAATATTTTCAATCAAAAACTTTTCTTTTTCTCTGTCTTCTATAGTTGAAATATCCTGAATATCATTTGTATAAAACTCACATACTCTTCGTGCTTGTTCTTTTGTACAAGCATCAACCATTACCAGATAGCTTTTAGTAAGTACAACCTGATATGTTTTCATAATTCATCCTTTCTTAAAACTTTCAATAACTCATCAAGAAAATACTATACCAGTTACTGCCAATTTTTTTATTCGCCCATACTGAATAAGGTAAGAAATATTTGAGGTGGTAACATTCTTCTTCAGATAGTTGCTTGCCCACGCACTGGCCTCTTTTATTGTTAATAAATCTTTCTCAATGATCATTTTGTCTAGCCATTCATTGTTACATATTCTTTACATGTATGTGAGGTGTTGCCGTTCAGAAATTAGGAATAATTATCTCATAATTTCAAAACGTCAGCAACCCTATTAATTCCTACCTCGAAAATGAGTTAAATATGGTCTCGTCTGATTAGACGATAGAGTTACGGGGTGTAATTACCATATGCTCAAATGAATTATATGAACTAATTTTTAATTTTAATCCTAAAATTTGAAATTTTTTCTTCAGGACAGGTGAATTTAATTACTATGCCATCTATTGCATTATATATTGTATATTCATCAATTGGTTTTTCAGGAACAATAGATACATTTGAAGCCTCGCCATATCTTTCATTGATAATATAGATAGTATTTCCATTTGTTTTTGAGATTCTCCATGGAAAATTTTTGCTTTTTAAAATAATCCCGTCTTTTGAAATATCAGCATAGATTTGGGTCTGATGTTCTTGTATATTTTTGTAAATATCAAATATAAGGACAATACTTACTGATGCAATTGCAGGAAATTTTATCCAGTTTATTTTTTGTAGCTTATCGGGAAGGAAACTATAAGAACTATAGAATATTAGTACTAACGCCAATAAATATATTTTTATTAATAACCACATATGGGCGTTTTTGTTTATTTTAATCTATAAAAATATCTCAAAACGACAGCAACTCTATCAAATCTTCCCTTGAAAATGCCTTGAACACGGCATCGTCTGACTCTACGATGGAATTCATGAGGGCGGCCTTTTTTGTAATCATGGCATCGATCTTCTCTTCCAATGTGCCTCTAGTAATGAGTTTAAACACCTGGACGCCGCGTATCTGCCCTATGCGGTGGACGCGGTCAGTTGCCTGATCTTCACGCGCGGCGTTCCACCAGCGGTCATAATGAATGACCACTGATGCTGAGGTTAGGTCAATACCCAGCCCCCCCGCCAGGAGGCTTCCCAGAAAGACGTTACAATCGGGGTTGTTCTGAAATCTCTCTATAACCTTGCCCCTATTTTTTGTACTGCCTCGTAAACTCTCGTATGTAACGCGGATATCATTCAGCCAGTTGGCGATGATATCAAGCATCTCCAGGTATTGCGAGAAGACCACCACCTTTTCACCTGCCTCAAGAGTTTCTTCCATGATTTCCTTAAAGAGTTCAAATTTGCCGGAGGTTGACCATTTGGGTGTTGTGCCGTTTAAAAGCAGTTTTGGATGATCGCAGAGTCGTTTCAATTTGGTAAGGAGGGCGAATATATGTAGGTATTCAACGGGTTTGTTTTCATCTTTTAGTTTCTGAATTAATTTGCTTCCATGTTCTTTGATTAAATCTTTATACATAATAATTTGTACAGGCAAAAGGGTGCAGTACCGCTTTTCCTCGATTTTTGGCGGTAACTCGGCAAGAACATCCTTTTTGAGCCGTCTCAATTTAAAGGGATGAATAACCTTTTTTAGTATTTCGCGTTTATCATTATCCTGATATTTTGTAATAGGAGTTTCATATTTTACTTTAAAGTCCTGCATGGTTCCAAGATAGCCGGGCATAAGGAAATCAAATATAGACCACAATTCTACAAGACGGTTTTCAATAGGCGTACCTGTCAGCGCCAGCCGACGCTGTGTTTTAAGGAGTTTGACCGCCTTGCACATTTGCGTCTTGTGGTTTTTGATTTTTTGTGCTTCGTCAAGCACCACATAGTTCCATTGAATCTTACTCAGGTATTCTATGTCACGAGAAAGAATGCTGTATGTGGTGAGTACAACAGACGGCATATTTTCTGTAAGGAGTGTGGTTCTCTCCTTTCCATGAAAACGGGCTATTCTAACTGTAGGCGCATATATCTGAAATTTGGATTCCCAGTGGTCGAGTACTGAAGTGGGACATATAACAAGAGTGGGCAGGTTAGGTTCTGTTTGCAAAGCTGCGAGGAGTAACGTCATTGCCTGATGCGTTTTGCCAAGACCCATTTCATCAGCAAGGATGCCGTTAAAATTATTTTTATACAGAAACCAGAGCCAGTCATAACCCGCCTTTTGATAAGTCCGGAGGTCGCCCTTGTAAAGGTCAACTGGAGGCGCGGGCTGAGGTGGAGTTATACGGTCGAAATCAAATAGGAATTTTTGTGTTTCGCTGCACGTTGCTATGTTTACATTTTTGCCGCATTCTGCCCTTGTACGGAGGAAGCCCAGCTTAGAAATTTTTACTCTTCCGTTTTCGATGGTGCCGTTACTATGCTTCCATATATCCATTATATCTTCGGAGATCTTAATGTAACAAGTTCCCTTCCTTATATAACGTTCTTTTTTATTGAAGCATGCCAGGATTTCAGAAAGTGTTATACTGTGGTTACCCACAGTATAAGTGGGGTCAAGCCAAAGCCACTCGTTGTTGCAGGCTTGAACTTGTAAAAAGGAAATTTCGGGTTCGTCGCAAAACTCGATTAGCTGTAATTGTTCTGAAGGTATAAATGAAGGTTCATTTAGTAATTGATTAAAATCTTCCTTAAGGAAATCAACCGCAGCATGTTCTTTATAGATAAGAGGTTTTTCATTATAAAAATACGGTCTGAAAAGTTTGGGTATTTTGTCAATAGGTCTGTAGGAATTATTTAACCATATCCAATCCTCACCGAGGCTGTTTTGTTCTATTTGATTCCACGGGAAAACAATGTTTTCTTTTTTAGGATTTTTTGTTTTGAGAAGCGGGGATAACTCAATATGTCCGTCTTTGTTTATACCTGCGTATAAATGCGGAATAAGAGGTGTTTTATATAACCTGATGCGTCGTGCTATTTCGGAAAACTCAATATTCGAGCGATGTGTTTTCTTCAGTGTTTTAAAGACATGCGGACTTCTTTTGGCAGAGATGCGGAAAGTAGATTCATCTCCCTCGCAAGTAATCAGACAGAGTTCTAATTGTGGACCACCATTTAACAGGTTTACTCTTACAAAAAAGTTGTCAAATTCAGAAAATATTTCATTAAGAACATCGGCAGGTTTTTCTTCCCGGAATGAAAAAGGTATAGCGTTGTTAATAAAGTCGTAAATATCTACATCTTCGTTATCGGAAAACATTTTTCTCATATAAGAGGGTGATTGACTGTTTTTCATTCTACTCCTTTGATCAGTCCATTGCAGTAATGTGGCAACAATATGTTTGCATAGCTCTCCGTCTGTTGCACAAAAGCAGGAGCAGTACGTATGAAGTATTTCTTTCTTGCTTACGGTGATTACAACATCGTAAGGGGACATCCCGCTCCCTGAAACCTTTGCTGTTAATTCTCCGTGTACGCATTTTGTATTGTGGACTCGACCACTCTTGAAATATGAAAGACCTCGGGCAAAAATAGCATTGTTTGTGATTGAT
This sequence comes from uncultured Planctomycetota bacterium, assembly GCA_963709355.1. GTDB lineage: Bacteria > Planctomycetota > Brocadiia > Brocadiales > Brocadiaceae > PLOWO2-12-38-17. Next base: position 2,616,260 of record CAVPVY010000005.1, on the reverse strand, counting down.
TTGATATATTCAGAAGTGATGGAATTTAAAAAGGACGTATTCATAATCTTATGTCCATACAGTTGACATAAAAGTTTGTTGGGACTGAAACATCATACAATATATATATCATTTTATATTTAAAATGTCAACTAATGACCTTAAATATTTTTTATTAATGCGTTTTTGAAGTGTTGCTGGCTGAATTCATATGCGGCTTGTCTCACAAATAATTGGACATACCATTTATATGTATTGTAAAATTTGTAGGAATTTTTGCTTGGTATTGGTTAAATAAGGCAGGATTCTTCAAATATGAAGGTTATTGAATCGGATTTTGAATTTAAAAAAATAGACACCCTTATCCAACTGGCTATTCAAGAAGATATCGGAATGGGTGATATAACAACAGAGAACCTGGTGCCTGAGAATCTTGCAATAGAAGGGAGTTTTGTTGCAAAGGATGACGGGATTGTTGCAGGATTGCCTGTAGTTGAATATTTTTTCTCAAAGTTGGATAAAAAAGCTATTGTAAAAAGGATAGTCGAAGAAGGTGCGCAGGTCAATAAACGAAATATTATTGCAGTTGTAAAAGGGAGTGCCAGGGCTTTGCTTTCCGGAGAACGGATTGCATTAAACTTTCTTCAGAGACTTTCAGGAATTGCAACGTTGACTTCTCAGTTTGTTGAACAGGTAAAGCCAATAAAGGTTGATATTATGGACACGAGGAAGACAATCCCTGGTTGGAGATATCTTGAAAAATATGCTGTAGCAATCGGCGGTGGAGTTAATCACAGGATGGGACTTTATGATCAGGCGATTATAAAAGATAATCATTTGGATATAATGGAAAGTAAATTATTTCCCAGTTCTTCTTTCGCTGGTGAGGTTGAGGATGCAGTATCTCTATTGAGGCGAAAACTAAGAAGGAATGTCCTGATTGAAATTGAAGTAAGGACTATTGACGAGGTCAGGAATGCACTCAAGGCAGGTGTTGACATTGTCTTATTTGATAACATGAATATTGCTCAATTAAAGGATGCCGTTAAGTTGGTTAAAGAATGGAAAAGCAAGAAAAAAACGAACCTTCCATTAACAGAGGCCTCGGGGAATGTAACCTTGGAAAATGTGAGGCCGGTAGCCGAAACTGGTGTGGATAGGATTTCTGTCGGCGCCATTACTCATTCAGCAAAGGCAATGGATATTTCATTGGAAATTGAGTCTGGTAAATAATTTTAAAGATAACATTTGTTTTTTATTATTTTTTTATATTTAATAAGATTGTGTGATTTGATGAAGAATAAAAATGCAGTTGTCATAATTCCTGCTAGATATGGCTCAACAAGGTTGCCGGCAAAAATGGTTCATCCCGAAATTAAAGCTGTTACTGGAAAGCATCTCATAGAACATGTATATCAAAATATAAGTGGTGCAAAGCGAATTAAAAGGGTAATTGTTGCCACTGATAACAGGCTTGTTTACGATATGGTAAAAAACTTTGGCGGCGAGGTTGAAATGACTTCTGAACAGCATGGTTCCGGTACGGAAAGGATTGCAGAAGTTGCAGAACGAATAAGTGCAGATATTGTAGTGAATGTACAAGGAGACGAACCCGAGATGAATTCATATATGGTTGATCAGGTTGTAGACACCCTGGTGGAGGATAATAGTGCAACAATGGCAACACTTGCAAATAAAATTATAGATGACGCAGAGCTTACCAATCCAAATGTGGTAAAGGTTGTGATTGATAACATGGGATATGCGCTTTATTTCTCACGTTCACAGATACCGTTTGTGCGCGATAGCAAAAGGCCTGCTTCCCAAACGGGTATAACCTTTTTCAGGCATTTAGGTATTTATGCATATCGGAAGGATTTTTTATTAAAATATTCACTGCTTCCGGCTTCATACCTGGAAAATGCAGAAAAACTCGAACAGCTCAGGGCGCTCTCAAATGGATACAAAATAAAAGTAGCAGTTACGAATTATACGTCAAGAGGTATTGATACAAGAGAAGACTTAATAGCATTTTTGGAAAGATATAAAAAAGATGACTAAACACATATTTGTTACAGGTGGTGTTGTTTCTTCGCTTGGCAAGGGTTTAAATTCTGCCTCAATTGGGATGTTGCTTGAAAGCAGAGGTTTAAAGGTGAGGCTTCAAAAATTCGACCCGTATATAAATGTTGACCCTGGCACAATGAGTCCATATGAACATGGTGAGGTTTATATAACAGAAGATGGTGCAGAAACAGATCTTGACCTTGGACATTATGAGCGTTTTACAAATACAGAGACAAACAGACATTGTAATTTTACCACGGGTTCAATTTATAATTCTGTGATTACAAAGGAACGCAAGGGGGAATATTTAGGGAAGACGGTGCAGGTAATCCCTCACATTACAAATGAAATAATTGAATGTATTCAGAAGCTGGACGGGCCCGATGTAGATGTGGCGATTTCTGAGATTGGGGGTATTGTGGGTGATATTGAAAACCAGCCTTTTCTTGAGGCTATAAGGCAATTCGGGCAGAGGTTTGGCAGAGAGAATGTGCTGTATATCCATTTGACGCTGGTGCCGTATTTAAGCGCAGCAGAGGAAATAAAAACAAAGCCTACACAGCACAGCGTAGGCATGCTGAGACAGGCGGGCATACAGCCGGATATTATAATTTGCAGAACGGAAAAACACTTGGGTGTAGAGGTTAGGGAGAAATTATCGCTTTTTTGTAATGTAGATAGAAATGCAATTATTGAAGAACGTGATGTGAAACCATATCTTTATGAGATTCCACTAATCCTTGTTGAGCAGGGATTGGATAAATTTATCATACAGAAATTGAAGCTTAAAACGAATGGTAATAATATTGATAAGTGGTTGTCAATATTAGAGATACTAAAAAATCCCAAGCATGCAACAGAGATTGCAATTGTGGGAAAATATATTTGTCATCAATCGTCGTACGAATCTATTTACGAAGCGCTTATTCATGGAGGGATAGGTAATAATGCTAGGGTACGTGAACGTAGGATAGAGTCGGAAGATATTGAAAAAAAGAGTGCAAGGGAATATCTTGAGGGTGTGAATGGCATACTTGTGCCGGGTGGTTTTGGTGTGCGTGGCGTTGAGGGCAAGATTGCGGCGATAAGGTATGCCAGGGAAAAGAAAATACCTTTTTTTGGTATCTGTCTTGGAATGCAGTGTGCTGCAATCGAATTTGCAAGGAATATGTGTAAATTAAAAGGTGCAAACAGTACAGAGTTTGATGTAAATACCCCATATCCTGTAATCAGCTTACTTGAAGAACAGCGAAAGGTGTTTAATAAGGGTGGGACAATGCGATTGGGGGCACAGTCATGTACAATTCAGGAAGGTACAAATGTATTTAGGGCGTATGGAAGTCGGGAGATATCGGAGCGCCATCGCCATAGATATGAATTCAATAATAATTATAAAGATGTGTTTTCGTCCAATGGTATGATTTTTAGTGGACATTCGCCATGTAATCAGTTGGTAGAGATTATGGAGCTTAAAGACCACCCGTGGTTTGTATGTGTTCAGTTTCACCCTGAGTTCAAGTCAAAACCAATAAGTCCCCATCCCTTATTTAAGGAATTTATAAGGGTTTCGCTTTTAAGTAAGTAGAGAAAACCTCGTTTTATAAATAAGTAAATTTCACATATGGATACCAAGTGTTTTGGTTATACGGTCAAACTCATCGTTGCTGTTGAAGGAGATAACAATCCTTCCCCTCCCCCCGTTTTCTCTAATAACAACCTTTGTTCCAAAAAACATCCTGAAGCGGTCTTCCAGGTCCAGTATCTGTGGACTTATCTTTCTATGAGATAATTTATTTACTTTGATGCCCCTTTTTTCATTGGATACTATCGCCTCTACTTCTCGTACTGAAAGGCCGTTCTTTATAATCTGTTTGCAGAGCCTTTGCTGTGTTTCTTTGTCGTGGGCTGAGAGTATGGCGCGTGCATGTCCCATAGAAATTGTTTCACGTGAAACATAATCCTGTATTTCCTGGGGTAAATCGAGAAGGCGAATATAATTAGTCACAGAACTGCGTTCCTTACCGACTGCCTGAGCAACCTGTTCCTGTGTTAAATGAAATTTATTGATTAATTCCAGGAATCCTTTTGCTTTTTCAATTGGGTTAAGGTCGGACCTCTGTATGTTTTCAATCAGCGCAATCTCTAATGCACTGAGTTCATCGGCATGGCGGACGATGGCAGGTATCTCTTTTAGCTTAAGTTGCTTTGCAGCCCTCCAGCGCCTCTCGCCAGCGATTAACATGTAACCGTGGGCAACTGGTTTAACAATTACGGGTTGTAAAATACCGTGTTTTTTTACTGAAGCGACAAGATCTTTCATGTCGTCCTCATTAAAAACTTTCCTTGGTTGAAGGGCGTTTGGCTGGATGTCGCTGGGGTTTAATTTCATAAGAACATCTTTCCCTGTATCCGTCTCAATCCCGATAACCCCGCCAAGCAGAGATTGAAGGCTGCGACTGAGTTCATCCTTTTTTTTAGACATTATTAAATCTCCTTTGGTTGTTGTTTTTAGTTGAATTTATACTTTAAGGATGATAACATAAACTTTCGTGGTAAAAAAACAAGATGTTACACGTGAAGCATAATTTTATGTATAGTGTATGAATTTTTCCAAAATTTGCAAGTTTTTTTATGAATGAACACATAGTAACAATAGCATCTAATACAGTTAAAGAGATTTTACGACAGGCGATATTTTATTTTATTGCTGGTGGCGGGTTACTAATGATACTATTATCCTTCTCATTTACTATGTTCGCTTTTGGTGAAGAGGCGCGCATGATAAGGGAAATGGGGGTATCGTCAATTACATTGTGCTGTCTATTTCTCGCATCCTTATCAGCCGCCAGCACGATTTCAAAAGAGATAGAAAAAGGTATTATTTTGACTTTGCTTTCCAAGCCAGTTACCAGAAAATCAATTCTTCTGGGTAAGTTCTTTGGTGTATTATGTGCCGTTTCGATTGCATTTTTAATGATGGGTGTATGTTTAATTGTTTCTTTACTTATAAAAGAATGCAAAGAATATAATATTGGTTTTCTTGATGCATTCGAAGGTACAGGCTGTCTAACAATTCTGCAACTCATATTTTCGTTTTTACAGGTTGCTATTATGACAGGGATATCAATTGCCTTGTCAGTCTATTTACCTGTAATATCAAATATTAGCTGTTGTATGTTTATTTATATTGCTGGAAATGGTATTGGTTTCTTCAAAACAAACTTTTTAAATAGCGAAGGCGGCATATTGTGGCTTGAAGCGCTTTTTTATGTATTTTTTCCAAACCTTGAAGGGCTAAGCTTCGTTAATGCATATAATAGCTTAGACGTATTTAGTTTTACTTATCTGATATTCATGTTAGTATACGTAATTTCATACTTGATGTTCGTATTATCTTTTTCATGCTATTTTTTTGAAAGCAAAGAATATGTGTAGTTCTTAACTATTTGCGCTGAAAGGATTTATGATTGATATATGGCATTATAGGAGATATACATAGCAATTACGATGCTTTAACGGCCGTTATTGGTGAATTACGCCAGGAACAGGTTGATAGGATATTGTGTGTAGGAGATATTGTAGGTTATGCCGCAGAGCCAGCAAGGTGTATAGAACTAGTACAGGAATTAAATTGCATAGGTGTCGCTGGTAACCATGATTATGCAAGTGTTGGAAAGTTTCCCCTGGAATATTTTCATACCGATGCAAGGACAGCGATTTTATGGACTGCTAACCAACTTTCTGATGGCTATATGAATTTTCTAAAAAAATTACCTCTTGTTCAGGTAATTGATGATATTACTATTGTGCATGCATCTTTGAGTCACCCTGAATTCTTTGATTATATAGTAACACTTGTTGACGCACAGCTCAGTCTCGATTTGTTAAAAACAACTGTTTGTTTTTATGGACATACGCACGTGCCTTTGGCGCTGTATATAGAAAAAGGTGCCATCCACGTTGATAGAGGAAATGTGTTTGACTTAAACAAAGTTGATAAAATTCTTATTAATGTGGGTAGTGTGGGTCAGCCCAGAGATTGGGATATGCGGGCGTCATGCGCAATTTATGATACCGATAAAAAGATCGTCAGTATAAAACGTGTGAAATATAATATTAATGATGCCGTAACAAAGGTATACATGGCAGGCCTACCGGGTGTAAATGCGCTCCGACTGATGGACAGTGTTACATAATAAGTTTATATTTGTGTTTCATACCCGGATTTCATCAATTATATTTTGCAGGTTTACGAATATGCATTTTAAACAAGAAATATAACTTTTTTGCTTATTCCCCTGTTAATGTTTATACTAAATACAATCACAAAGACAGCTGTTTGTGTGGAAAATCAGTATAAGTGCGAGAAGCAATAAAAGAGATTTCAAGATAGTGATTTCAGCCGCTTTCACTCAAACCTTGTCCGAAGTTTCAGCGGACTAGAAAAAAAGGCAGACAACCTTGAGGCGACGAATCAAAATCTGGAAGGACGGATTAATATGTTGACAACAGAGAAGGATAAATTGAACAAGGCTTATTTGCAAATGAAAGCTAAGCAATCAGCATTGGAAAAAGAACACGCAAAACTGAAGAAGAGGACTTCATCATTAGAGGTTGCATATAAAAAGACGTCAGGCAAGGACAAGGTAGCGACTGCTTCCAAGAAGGCAAAGACCCCCGGCGAAAAAGACAACTGCAAAATCATCTCAAAAGGGTGAATCTACATCAAAAACTGCAAGCAATAAGGTATCAAGCGTTGGGACAGGAGATATGTCCACAGTGCAGACTCAGCCTCCCGTTGCAACTGTGGAGAAGCCCCTCAGGTATGCAAAGAGGTGATAATACGAGTGCGATTGATATAAAGAAGATTAACGAAAAAGGGGGTTGCGTATGGCAAAAAGGGTGTGTACGACGAGGCGATAAGAGAATTCCAGAAGGTTGCCGCCATGGAACCTAATATGGCAAATATACACTACGATTTAGGTCTTGCATATAAGAAAAAGGTTATGCTTGCTGAGGCAGAAAAAGAATTCACTGAATACGAACGGCTGAAGAATCAAAGTAACTAACCAATCAGACGGGAATTATATATTGTTAAATTGTATCAGATAAATTTCAATGAGGTAAGCCATATACTATTTTTAATAACCACGTCAAACTTTATAAATCTTTAATTTTAATTTTTAAAGTATTAACAAAGTGATTATGCTTTCTTGATAAGAGGTTTTAATCGAAATTGTGGTAATTTATAATTATCCGAAATAATTTATTAATAACTACAAGAAATTATCAGGTATTATTAGAGGTGTATTAAATAAGCTGCTTCAATATGTTCCTGTTTTTGAATCTCCTGCAAGCATGATTGTGGTATGGCCGCGTCAACATTTACAATTATAATGGAATTCCCCCCGCTTTCTTTTCTGCCAAACGTCATCTGAGCGATATTTATTTTTTTGCTGCCGAGTAAGCAGCCGATATTTCCAATTAAACCAGGCTTATCTTTCCCAAAGAGGATGAGTATGTGTTCATTCAGATTAGCCTCAACGTCAAATCCTTTAATATTTACAATTCTTGGCTCGTTTTTTCCGAAGACTGTACCCGAAATTAGTGTTTCACCTTTTGAGGTATTAATTTTTGCTGTAACCAAGCTTGTATAATCGCTAATTTCACTGCATGTCGTTACATTAACTTTAATACCGCGCTCTGTTAATAAGAGAGGTGCGCTGACCATATTTACGCCGTCTTCAAGGGAGGGCTTGAGTAGGCCAACAATTAGACTGTCAGTAATAAGCCTAACATTTTTTTTGCAGATTTCGCCTGTATAAGTGACATTTACTGCTTGAATGCCCACACCAGCAAGCTGTATGAGTAAAGACCCCATTTTCTCTGCAAGAGTCATATATGGTTTCAGACTTACGTATTCTTCAGGATTATACGGTGGAAGATTGACCGCATTTCTAAATCCTTTTCCCGTTAGTGCGTCTGCCATTTGTTCTGCCGCTTCGATAGCAACGGCATATTGAGCTTCTTCGGTTGATGCACCTAAATGGGGCGTTGCAATAATATTATCTAGTTCGAGCAATTTATTATCCGCTGGCGGTTCCATGTCAAATACATCGAGCGCAGCGCCAGCAACTCGGCCACTCTTTATAGCATTGTAAAGCGCTTCCTCAGAAATAATGCCGCCTCTGGCGCAATTAATGATACGGACACCGTTTTTCATAATAGAAAATTCTTTTTGTGCTATAAGATTTTTCGTCTCATTATTGAAGGGGACGTGAACTGTTAAATAATCAGCCTCAGAAAGCAAGTCGTTTAAATTTTTTACTAAATTTATTCCATATAGAGGTGTAATCTCCGTTGAAATAAATGGGTCGTATCCAATTATCTTCATTTCCAGACCTATTGCACGTTTTGCGACTTGTCTTCCGACACGCCCTAGACCGATAATCCCGAGTGTTTTTCCAGCGATTTGGATACCTGTGAAATTCTTTCTTTCCCATTTACCAGACTTTAATGAGGCGCAAGCTTGTGGTATAAAGCGTGAAAGAGAGAATAATAATGCTACAGTATGTTCGGCTGTTGAAGTGATATTGCCTTCTGGTGTGTTCATTACGACGATGCCTTTTTTAGTGGCGGAAGAGATGTCAACATTATCTACGCCAACACCTGCACGGCAGATTGCCTTTAGTTTGGCGGCTTTTTCTAACAAAGGACCTGTAATTTTTGTGCCGCTGCGCAATATAATTCCATCGCAGGTATTAATAATATTTTTTAGTTCTTCTGCTTTTATACTAGGCCTTTTCAAAACCTCAACACCGGCTTTTTTTAATATTTCAATGCATATATCGGGAAGTTCATCAGCAATTAAAACAAGCATTTCAACCTCTCTTGGAAAAATAATAATTGAAACAAAAACGAATTAATTTAAGTTAAAAAACCAAGAAAATTATGTTATCAATTTTATGCTTTAAAATCAAATTAAACTTAGCAGTAAATTTCTGTATGCTTCGTTTATAGAATATCTAACCGTTATAGTGTTATTTTAAAATGAGTATCGTAGGTTTGCTTTATGTTAAATAAGGTTAATTGTTTGATAATTATTTGCGATGCAATATACTTTGTGTTAAACTATTCCAAATTTTTAAAACTAGCTTATTTTGTATGGAGTATTGTTGATGAAAAACAGACTTTTATTGTTAAGTTGTTTATTTATGATGTTTTTCCTTCTTGGTGCTAAGGATGTCAGTGCACAGGATGGAGGAACTGTGGTGCTGAAAGAACTGGATGATTTTCAAAAGGCGCTTTCGAGCTGGATGAAGAATCTGGATAACGTTAGTTCTCAATTTGGTTTGCTTCAAAAAAGCGTTGGCGAGGGTTTGACGCCTTTAAAAGAGCTTGATAAATCTGTGAAGGGAATAGAAGAGAAGTTAAATACGATTATGTCGCGAGTTGAATCGATTGAAAATGTGGCATCTATTGTTGAAGTTAAAAATATGCTCGATTCATTCAATAAGACGTTTGATGTGCTTAAAAAATTAGTGTCAGATTTAACCAAACGGGTTGAGGATCAGGAAGTGAAAACTAGTGTATTGGAGAAAAGATATCAAGAGGCGCAGAGGCCATTAGAACCAATTAAAAAGGCCATAGAGGATGTATCTAAAACCGTTAACGATAAATTGAGCGAGCAGGAAAAAAGGTTTGCCGCTATTGAAAATAGTGTCAAAACCCGTATCGCGTCATCAGATATTGCAATGAAAACCCTTGATGAACGTTTGAAGACGATTTCGGATCTAGAGTCCAGGATGAAGATGTTGGAAAAAGGTGTCGCTGCAGTTCCTGGCACTGCAACGATAGAATCTCCTACAGTTGTTCAGCAGCCACAAGTCTCAGTTGGGACCGAAACAGCGAAGGTCGAAACAGGTACGGCAACTGTAACTGCAGAGGCGTTAAAAGAGCGTGTTTCTACACCCGAGGAGGAAGGGTTTAAAGAGATAGGAGATGGTTTCTATATTCGAAATGTAAATTTGTTTTTATTCGGGTCTTCCTCACAAATTAAAGGTGAGATAAAGAATTTATCGGATAAAGATCGGAGTATTGCTGCATTTGTTATAAAGATTTACAATGCTAATGGTCTGTTTTTGTTTAACCAGGATTTTTCGGTAAAGACCTTTAAAAATGGTGAGGTTCGTAGTTTTAATGAAATCATATCTGGGTATTCACCACTGGATATTGCTAGATATGAAATTGAACCAAAGAGGAGATATTAAGGTTGTTTAAATACAGAAGTTTTATAATTATATTTTTATTATGCCTTGTATGCATTTGTTATGTTAAATCAGTACCGGCTGGCGATAACGAAGGACATTTGGCAACCGACGGGAATTATCCTGACATGGTGCTGATACCTGCTGGTGAATTTTTTATGGGTGAAGACACCCGATATAATTGGTCGTTTATGCTTGCCTACAATATTTATGACGGCCCTGAACATAAGGTGTATCTTGATGCATATTATATTGATAAATACGAATTAACAAATGAGCAATACCGAAAATTTGTAGAAGCGACAGGTCGCCGCATGCCCACGTGCTGGAATGATGCCAGGTTTAATCGTCCCAACCAGCCTGTTGTAGGCGTTACCTGGGAGGATGCCGTTTCGTATGCGAAATGGGCTGGGAAAAGGTTGCCAACAGAAGCAGAGTGGGAAAAGGCAGCGCGTGGAATGGACAGGCGCCTGTGGCCATGGGGAAATAAATTTGATAAAAGCAATTGTAATGTTTGGGAATCTGGCGAAACTGGTCTCAGAGAAACGAAGCCTGTAGGTTCGTATGAAAATGGTAAAAGTCCTTATGGTTGCTATGATATGGGTGGTAATGTCTGGGAATGGTGTGCTGACTATTACGACCAGAATTATTATCTTGTGTCACCGGTGAATAATCCCATAGGTCCCGAAACGGGTACACAGAGGGTAATCCGAGGAGGCGGTTTTCTATATTTCGGACATTTTACCAGGTGTGCAGCACGCTACAGGGTACCATGGTACGCGACGAGTCCGCAAATTGGATTCCGGTGTGCAAAGACGCCTGAGAAATTAACCAAATAAATCAGTGGATTTCTTCAAAAATTACCTTTACGCTATTGCCTTCGTTAATCAGTGATTCCAGGTACAACTTTACTTCCAAGGTAGGATATTTTTCTATCAAGAACTCTCGTGCATTCGTTATGTCTGTTATTAAAGTTTCGCGCTCAGCTATTTCTGAGCCAAAAGAGGCAGACCCTCCATAACCGCCACAATCAATGTGGCTAATAATAATAACTTGTTTTATGAGATGAAGCCTTACGGAAAGCTCAAATTTGCTAAAAAGTACTCCCTGTGTTTCGGGGTTTACCAAGTTATAGATGCTTCCAGGAATTGAAATGTGGTCGTAGTTGTCCCTTAATTTGAGTGTGTCATTTATAAATTCCTGATTAGCGGCGGCGAAACGGTAATCAATGCATGTAATAAAAAGAGTGTCGCAATCTGACCAGGATGTTTGCGAATTAAGAGGTGCGACTATTTGCTGGTCATATAAAATATCAGGGGAAGTTTTATTGCAACAACAACCCCAAATAGTGATAATTAATGATAAAAGCGGCGCAGCAAATACGAAGAATATATATTTTTTCTTGGTCGTGTACATTTTTGCCTTATCTAATTAGCCATTAAAGGGGTTTATATTACAAGATTTGTTTGAAATTATAGATGCGTTGATTTTCTTTATAATAAACCGTTGAATAAAATAAGTAAACCTTTAAGTGTGGGAATTTTATTCGCATTAGTCTTCTTGCCTTTTTCAAATCAGCGTATACAGTATTATACTCATCTGCCGGCGTAAAAAAGCTATTTGAACCTCCATATCCGATGCTACAATCCTGATGCCCTATAATAATGATGCGGTTTACATGATGAAGTCGCACAGATACGCCAAACTTATTCAAAACAAGGTCTCTGGTTTTTGAATCCAAAAGATTGCGTATGGAACCGGGTATAGAGATGTAGTCATATTTACCTTGAAGGCCCAAGCGGACATTTATAAGTTCTTGTGTAGCAGTAGTGAATCGAAAGTCTGTACAAGTTATAACTAAAGCTTCACACCAATGTTCTTTTTCATCAAAAAATTTGGAATATCCTGGAGCTTTGTCTGTTTTTTTTGTACTTGACTTCTTATCTGGTGTATCTGTTTGCGCGGCTTCTGCAAAAATATTCTTAGCGATCGTAAAGCTGGATATAAATATTACAAATATTATAAATTTTTTTCTAATGCTATTCATAAGAGTGAAACCTATATTTTGTAAATAGTATATTAAATAGATGAAATTATATATAAGTAGTTTTTAGTTACTTTAGTTTTAAGGTGTCGATGCCTTTTGGCTGATTTAGCATCTCCTGAATTTGTTTAAATGTCTTTGAATCTACAGGGAGCTTCCCCTTAATATCTGATACACCGAGACGAGTAGCCATATCGTCAACATCTAGCAGGTTTATATCGAGGCTCGATATATTAATATCTGCCAAATTAATATTTCGTGCTGCCTCCATCGCAACGATAATATCTCCACCCGTACCTGCGAGTGCCTGTCTTCTTAAACGTTCCCCTTCTGCCTGAGATTGTTTGATAAGCAGTGTGCCTTCCGCCTTGCGTTGTTGCATATATAGGTCTCCTGAAGCCTTTTTTTGGACAAGGTATTTATCTGCCTCAGCGAGTAGTTCGATCGTCATTTTTGTTGTTTCAGCATCCAAGACTGTAATTGTTCTTTCTTTGTCTCCGCCAATCTTTTGCGCAATGGCTTCAGTATCAGCGTCAATAGTTTGCGTAATACCTCTTTGTTCTGCCGCCAATGCTTTTGATTTATTTAATACATTATCGAGTTCTGCCAGTTTAATATTCTTAATCTTTCTGTCCAGTTGAGGATCAAAACGCAATTCCAGAATGAGCACATCAATAACATCAACATAGCGGGAGACGAGCCTCTCCGTGAGTTGTTTTTTAAATTCTTCAGCCCTTTTCCTTTTATCTTCTGGGTTATACAGATCGCGTTCTACCATTTTACCGAGCACGCTTCTTGCAATATCGCGAGTTTCATTTTCCACAATAATTTTATACCGTTCACCGACACCAATATCTTGGCGTAATTTCCATGTCATTCCTCTTTGAATCTGGTATTTAATTATTATATCTGCTGATACATCATAGTCATCGGCTGTTCTGATAGCAGCCTCTTTTCGTTCATCGTGTCCCAAATGAGAGGGTTCTTTCGCAAGTTCCATGGTTTGAACGGTACAATCGTAAAGGTCCCATTGATCAATGCCGGTAACTGCCCTGTGCCATCCAGGACCATAATCTTTTTGTACAATACCCCTTGTTACACCCCAGATACGTGTCCTCACGCCTGCTTGATCAACGCCTACCTTTATTACAAAGAATTTTATGGTAGCTATGGAGGTAACGATAAGCAGGAATATTCCAATAGGAATTATGTATTTAGCCGTAAGCTTACTTATGTGCATTTTTGCCTCTTTACTTGAGTACTATTGAAAGATTTAAACTGAAACAATATTTTTAAGAACACTTATGGACTTTTATCAGGTCCGGGTTTCATTGGGCTGACCAGCGCCGCATCCGGTGGTTCTGGAAATATGTAATCAATCTTTGGCGCATCCTCGATGTACTTAAATCTCTGTATACTTTGAGGCGTTTCGATACCCTGTCTGATAATTGGGGTGCTTCGGATAATAGCCTGTTTTAAACGTTTGGCGTATTCAAGTCTAACAAGATTGCGTCCACCGTCTCCTTCAAATGCATTTCTTAACAATAAAAGACCTTCAGCTTCTGTCCGTAATATTGCAAGGATTGCATCCGCTTCCTTTGCAAGTCTTTCGTATTCGGCATCTGCTTCATACATTACCCTTATAAGATACGCCTCGGCATCCTGTTTTTTTGCTTCTGCAGAACCTCTAGCATCCATGATGCGTTTGTCGCAATCACCTCTAAACCTTGCAACTTCTACCTCTAACTTTTTCGTTTCCTCAACTATGACTTTTTTCTGATTTTCTCTGGCTGCCGAACCCCTCGTTTTTTGTTCTTCTACTTCCTTGTCAGCCAACCTGCGCTCTTGGATCTTCTCGGCATATTCACGATAATAACGATAGTCGCTAAGGTTTATTGACGTTATATAAAAACCGTGGGACTCTAGCATTTTATTGATTTCGTTTTTAGCCTTTTGCGCCTTTTGATCACGCAGAGAAGCAACTGGGAATTCGCCTAACGTTAATTCTCCATAACAATAATAACAGACAGTACGTGCATAATCGTAGAGCCATTTTGTTTTATAGATATCACCAATGCCTGTATTCTGAACAATGTGCATGGCAAAATCAGGATTTAGCGTATATTGTATCTGCAAATCCAGTACAACGTCACCACCGTCTATAGACTTTACAATTAGTGGATTGCCTTGTGGATGTTTTTCGTCAATTTCAGCAGCAGCCATTTTTAGAACTTGTTCGCGTTTGTCCAGTATATAAATGTCCTGAATAAAAGGATAATAAAGAACTGCACCAGCACGATTGATCAGCTTGATACCACCTGTAAGATTATTAACAATTACGGCAACTTCGTCGGCAGCAATTTCTTTCCAGCTTAATTCTTTACCACCGTAAATACCGCCAACAATTAATCCCAATACGATAATTATTATAATTGCTTTTCTATAAAGATTAAAATGTCTGACTTGCGGTTTGAAGTTTTTATCCATATAGTAATTGCCTTTATTAGGCTTAAAATGCTTAATTATAAAGTATTACAAACAGTAACAGATTAATTGAAAAATCATTATAAGAATATTTTCCGTAAGGTCAATAAAAAATTAAAAAACATTGGAAATTGAGTTTGTTAGTATTTATGAAATTATTAATAATAGAAAAGTTGTATTTTTGATATGTGAAAAGTTAATTGAAGGGATTTACTGTCAGTGTGACTTTTTTAAGAATGTAACAAAATGTAAAAAGTGTTTCAGAGATGAAATAGTAAAAAATAAATGCGCAGGGTCTTTTTTGTGTCTGTTTTATCTTGCAGCTGTTTATAAGTGTATGTTAATGAGAGGTTAGCGCTCTATTTGGATTAAAATAATATTTTGGGAATAGTATTTGTTCTTTAATAGTAGTAGCAGTGAAAAAGTGTTTGCATCTTGTGTTAATTCTACGATTTGTGTTTGTTAGCAGTATATATTTATTATTGAAAAGAAGCTTTTTAATATATTGGGCGTTTTTTCTATTACATATCTAGTTAATCGGATTGATATTAAGGGAAATAATTTTCTTGACACTCGATGGTTTACAATTATAATGGCTTTGCCATCGATTTTTGTTGAGATGTTAACTTAAACTCTTCGCGAGAAAAGATTGGAAGGAGGAGAAAGGAGGGCGGAGTTTAGTTTTAAATTCGATGCTTATTGTGTATTACATTGAGTCATGTGGGGTCAAATTATACTTTAATTATTGGAGGATAAGTATGAAGAAAGCTTTGTGGAAGACATGTATTGGTGGTTTAACGACTGCCGTCTTCTGCGTGGTGGTCTGTGCTCCATCGTTTGCTGCGGATGTAAAATCGCTGGAAGAGATGGAGAAGGAGTTGAATGCCTTGAGGGCTTCTGTTTTAAGCTTGACAGAGCAAATTCAATCGGTTAAGCAAGAAAGGGTTGCGACATCTTCAGAAACAAAGGAAGATGTAGAGGCATTAAAAGAGGAAGTTACTATTTTGAAGGAAGAAATAAAGACAGCCGCAGAAGGTGAGCAACAATTAAAGGCAGAGGATATTACAGGCAACGTGTATTCGGAATTTGCAAAGAAGGTAAAGCTTGGCGGTCAGATCAGGACAAGGGCAGAGTATGCTAACGGTTTTTATCAGACACCGACAAACAATGGTACGTTAGGTGGTGCAGCTAGGACGCCTAACCAGGCTGCAACTCCGCATGCTTCTGAGTCAACCGACGATGACTATGTAATGAATCAGACACGGATTTGGGCAGATGCAGATGTCAACGAGCATTTGAGAGTGTTTGTACAGTTACAGGATTCAAGGGTGTTTGGTGCCGAAGGATCAACAATTGGCTCTGCAGTAGTTGGTGCTGAAAACAGCGTATTCGATCTTCATCAGGGTTATTTTGATTTAAGGAAGCTCTTTGATTTACCGTTAACAGTAAGAGTTGGTCGTCAGGAAATCATATGGGGTGACCACAGGTTGCTCGGTAATTTTGTATGGTCTAACGTTGGGCGTGTATTTGACGGCGGTAGGTTCATGTGGGATACTGATAGTATTCATGCTGAAGCTATTGCTACGAAAGTTGACGAAGACGGCTACTTTGGTGTTGATGGCAGCAACAACTCAGATGAAAATATGTACGCAGCACAGTTAGCATTTAAGAAACTTGTACCTGGCGCATTGCTAGAACTTATGTACATCCAGAAAAATGACCAGGATGATTCCGCTACCAATGCAACGCTTGCTGCAACAGGGAACGCCCGCACTGATGCTAACGGTAGTACCGCTAATGGGTCTGGTGTTGTGATTCATGACATTGGCGCTAGGATTGATGGTAAATTGCCAAACCTTGATGCGATAGATTATACGTTAGAGTCTCATGGTCAGTTTGGTGATTATGGCGATATGGATCAGAAGGCATGGGCATTTGCCGGCAGGACAGGTTATACCTTTAAGAATTGTGCATGGACGCCGCGTATAGGTTTTGAATATGCTTTTGCATCAGGTGACGATGATCAAACCGATGGTGATCACGAAACATTTGATAACCTTTATCCTACGAATCACTGGCAGGGTAACTATGGTTTTATTGATTTGCTTTCATGGCAGAACATGCATGACTTCAGGGGTAACATAAAGGTTGTGCCAACCAGCAAGATGACTATACAGGTTGATTATCACTATTACCTGCTAGACGAAGAAGAAGATGGTTGGTACCTTGCTAACGCGTCCCTTGCTACACCACGTCCGCTCAATCCTGATGGTAGTTCCGCATTTGACGATAGCGATGATTACCTAGCTCAGGAGGTGGATTTGACGGTAAGCTATGATTTATATAAGAACGTGAAAATCTTAGCTGGATATTCATGGTTTGGTGCTGGGGACTGGATTGAAAACAACGTTGATGACATTGACACCAACTGGTTCTATTTACAGACAACAGTTACATTCTAATTTTTTAACAGTTAGTTAAAAATTAGTTGACTTAAAATGGGTGTTGCGATTGCAACACCCATTTTTTTTTGTTATTATGATTTTTAAAGTGAGTAAAGAATTTAATTCAATTTACTATCCTGCGTTTGGAGAATTTAAGTTATTGGCATCAAAGGGGAACATTGTGCCTGTTTACAGGCGATTAATTGCCGATACGCTTACCCCTGTTTCTGCATTCCAGAAAATTTCAGATTCTGACCATGCCTTTTTGCTTGAAAGCGCCGCTGGCGGTGAAAAGATTTCCAGATATTCTATTTTGGGGAGTAACCCTTTTATTAAATTTACAGCATTTGGTAATAATGTTGAGATATTACATGAGAACTCCAAAAAGGAAAGCGTGTGTGTTAAAGACCCATTGGAATATTTGAACGAAAAAATAAGGGAGTTTACACCGGTACAGGTTAACGATTTACCGAAATTTTACAGTTGCGTAGTTGGTTACATTGGTTATGATGCAATACGTTATATCGAAGAGTTGCCGAATGTTCCGACGGATGATTTGCTTCTCCCAGACATTCAGGTGATGTTCTACGATTCCATAATTATTTTTGATAATCTTACAAAAACGATTAATGTTGTTTGTTCTGCGAGAATAGGTAATGACTCGCTGGAAAATTTGTATGCCGATGCAGGTCTAAGAATTGATGATATTATTGAAAGATTCCGAACACCTGTAATGTCTTTATGTGACGATGTCAATGTGGATAGCAAAGTTAATATTCAATTCACTTCGAACTTTGAGAAGGCTGATTTTCTTAAGTCTGTAGACTGCTGTAAAGAATATATTCGTGCGGGGGATATATTCCAAGTGGTAATTTCTCAGCGATTGAAAACGCGAACACAGGCTGATGCTTTTAGTATTTATCGCATCTTGCGGGTAGTTAATCCATCTCCGTATATGTTTTATCTAAAGATGGGGAATTTAAAACTTATCGGGGCATCTCCTGAGGTTATGGTGAAGGTTGAGGGAAAAGATATAACTGTGAGGCCGATAGCAGGTACCAGAAAAAGAGGTAAGGATGATGTAGAAGATATGCACCTTGAACAGGAATTGATTTCCGACCCAAAAGAACGAGCTGAGCACATTATGCTTTTAGACTTGGGGAGGAATGATGTTGGTCGTGTCTCGCGATACGGAAGCGTTCGTATAGACGAAAAGATGGTTATTGAAAAATATTCACATGTGATGCATATAACCTCGAGTGTTTGTGGTAAATTGCGGGAGGATAAAAGTGCATTTGATTCATTAAAGGCCTGCCTGCCTGCCGGTACATTAACAGGTGCACCTAAAATAAGGGCAATGGAAATTATTGATGATGTAGAGCCTACCAAACGCGGTCCGTATGGTGGTGCGGTAGGATATTTAGATTTTTTTGGGGGTATGAATACGTGTATTACAATTCGCACAATAATACTAAAAGGCAACGAGGCGTACATACAGGCTGGTGCAGGGATTGTGGCGGATTCTATACCTGAAAGGGAATACGAAGAGACAATGAATAAGGCGAAGGGATTATTAAAAGCAATTGAACTTGCAGATAAAATAAACATAGGGAAATAGACAGTTGTTTTATATATGAATAAATGATTAAGTGAATCTTGGTGTTTGGGAATATAATGTTTGGTAAAATGTTTAACTTCGTTCTGAATAAAAGATTGTTGTTTTTTGTATAGTTAGAGAACACGTCTTGATTGTTCCCAGTTGTAACTTTTCAGAATTTGATATTTTGTTTGAGGGTAACGGTGTGAATTTTGGTAGGATTTTACAAATCATTGGAATCCTTCTTGTCTTTTATTCACTTTATTTTGGTATAGCAAAAGATTCTATGAAGACGGAAGTGCTTTTTCTTTTTATAGGTGGTGTAGTCTTTTACGCGGGACGTATTATTGAGGGAAGGAAGAAGTAATTTTTTAAGTTTTATTTAGGTTTTTTTGTATAGTTTTTCTTCGATTATTTCTGCTGTGAAGATGTAAATTTCAATATCCCCATATTCCCATGCGTTATCTGGTAAACCCGCCTTACTTGAACAACAATGAGATAAGAATTCTTCTTTGCTCCATCCTGTTTCAACAGCAACCTGAGGTAAGAAACACCCAGTAAGTCCCCCTTTTTTAATAAATATTCCATGTTTGCCAAGTTCAAAATCTAAAGGATTTTTGATACGCTTTAAAGGTGAAAGGACAGAAATTTCTATTTCAATACGATTTAATTCTGGTGGTTTAATACGATTGAAGGTAAACCGAGGGTCTTCGGTGGCGGCCGAAACAGCCATTTCTGATACTAATTTATACAGGGGCAAGTCTGAAGTAAAAGAACCTATACATCCGCGAAGCTGGTTATGTACTTTCAGAGTAACAAAAGCACCCTGTTTTTCCTGAAGTTCTGGAAGATCTGAGAAAATATCAGGTGTAGGTTTTCGTTTTACAGCAGCTACGATGCTGTTTCTTGCAATATTTAAAAGAATTATTTTTGTTTGTGTATCCAAGGAAATTTAGCTTCTTAATTAAGATAAGAAGTGAATAAATATTTAAAAGAAATATATCATAATTTTTCTTTTTCATGGAAAACATTTGCAGTAAATATATAGAATTCCATTCCGTCATCCCGCCATGCATCTGCTGGAAGTCCTGCCTTTCTGCAAAGATGGCAAAGGGTTTCTGCCCGACTCCATCCCTGTTCAGTAGCAACCTGTGGTAGGAATACTGCACCATTGTTATCTTTCCTGATAACGATTCCTTCTTTACCCGCTGTAAAATCTTCTGGGCTGTTTATTCTTTGTAATTGGCTCAGTACGGAAATTTCAATAGTGATATCAGGTGTTTCTGTGACATTAACTGGATTAAATCTCCGGTCGTTAGAAGACGAGTTAATTGTATTTTCAATTACACTCTGAAAAAGTGATGTCTTTGGTAATATGTGTCCGATACAGCCTCTTAGTTCGCCGTGCTTTTTAAGGGTAACGAATACTCCATATTTTTCGTAAAGTTTAGGATAAATTTTATTTGTTGTAATATCAAATTTAGGCGGAGTTCCCGTTTTAATAAAGGTTTCTAACGTATTTCTGGCGAGAGATAGTAACTGTATCTTTTCGTCTTCGGTTAAGTTGACATACGGTGTGTCCTGTGTTCCTGGTTCTGGGACATAATGGCCAGATTTAGAAGGTTTTGTAAATATTATGGATGCATAACTTACAGAGAAAGAAAAATCATTCGTTTGTAGTCCAGAGGTATCGTAATTAAGAATTTCACCAAGGGCGTCTGTAGGAAGCAGTTTTAAAAGCAAAGATACTGGCAGAATGCCACAAGCGTTTAAACCTGTTTCTTTTCTGTAAATGCGCAGCCCTTCAAAATCTTTAGCAAGTATTTTATTGAAAGCACCATAATCAAGCGCCTTTATGTTTTTCTCGATGTCTTTTTTAAATGGAATATAGCCGTAACTCTCACCAAAATGAGTAAAATCGGAACTCACCACTATAATTGTTTTGTCATTAATTAATGGTTTTATAGCATTAGCAACCTGGTCAAAATCGTCGTCTATTAGCACGCCAACCATTACAGGAATTAATTTAAAATCACCAAGAGCTAGTTGTAAAAAAGGTAATTGAGTTTCCATGGAGTGTTCACCGCGATAGGCACCCTCATAAGTTCCGAAAAGCGTTATGGATTTTTGTTGAGTACGATGTGCCTGGTTATCTGAGAAGCTGAGTAGTTGATTGCAAGCTTCTTTATCTATTTGGATATTACCTAAAGGAGTTTTAAAATTTTCTGCATTTAATATAGAAACTCCGCGATAGCGTTTCCCACTCATAAAGTGGGACGGTGCTAAAATAATAACTCTGTTAAATCCACATTCTTTGACAGCATTGTATCCATAAGCCGCTACCTGTCCTGAGTACTGATACCCCGCATGAGGCGAGATGATTGCAAGTGGTTTACCATTAATGGTTTGCTTTGGAACGTTTTTGAAAAATATATTAATCTGATCTTTTAGAACACTTTCCGTAGCCGGGTAAAAACGCCCCGCAACCTGCGATTCCCATGTAAGCTTTTGGTCTGTTTGTGCGTTAATTGTAAAAGGAAATAATATTGCAATTAACAGAAAAGTTGATACAAGTAATTGCTTCATATACATTCACCTATTTAAATGATTTTACAAGGAAAAAGCCTGCAATTAGCAGAATTACAAAAGCAATGGAGATTATATTAAAATATTTATCAATAAAATCTTTGATTTTTGCTCCAAAAATGTGAGTAAGGGTTGCTATTACAAAGAATCTTCCAGAACGACTAACGATAGAGGCAATAATGAAAGTCCAGACGTTAATTTTGCATACCCCTGCCGCTATTGTAAAGACTTTGTATGGAATTGGCGTAAACCCTGCAATAGCAACAGCGGCAAATGCATTAGCATTATACTTTTCTTTGACAAAGTTAAATTTATTGGTTACGCCGTAAAGATTAAGAATGGGTAGCCCTATATGTTCAAAGAACTGATATCCAATGAAATAACCAAAGCATCCACCAAGAACAGAACCTACCGAGCATATTGCAGCATATTTAAAAGATTTTTTTGGAATTGAAAAAGCAAGTGCCATTAATAGTACGTCTGGCGGTATGGGGAAGAATGATGATTCACAAAAGGCTAACGCAAAAAGGGCAACGGCTCCGTATGGTGTATGCGCCCAGTGTAATGTCCAATTATAAAGTCGTCTATGAATACCAGGTTTTTTAGTTTGGGGCAATTCAACTTCTTCGATACGATCCATAAAAGCTCCTTGGGGTGTAGTTAAACATTAATTAATTCGATATTTTTTTTAACTAGCATGCTGGCACAAACTCCGTTGCCATCTATTAAATTTCGTTCGTGGTAAATCTTTCCAATACCGCACGATGGGCTTTTACTCTTGAGATATGCCTTTTTTATATTAAAGAGTGTGAGCAGTTTTTCAGTTTCAATGGTACCTTTTATAAATTGAGGCGTTACGTCGGTTTCCTGCTTCATTAATTACCTTTGACTTTCCAGCTAACACATCATTACCGTCACCATTAGTGATCCAGGCACGGCTTCTCGGTGTGGGTAAACCACCAAGCTGTTCTGGACAAAAAGGTATAAAGCGTGTGTTTTTTAAAGTAGAAACAAGCGTTGTGTTTGTTTTGGATTGCCCGTCAAAACGACAATTCAAACCAATCAGACATGCACTAATTAAGACCATATTTATATGAAGTAGTTAATTTTGGTGGGTAAATACACGATAAAATTTCATCATAATATAACTTGAAAGTCAAGGGAAAATTGAGTGGTGATAGTAATTAGATAACTATGTAAAATCCTGTGAAGTGACTATTTAAGATAGCGAGCGAATAGTTTTGATTTGACATTAAAAGGCTTTTAGATATAATAAAACAGTTTTATAATATATGATTATAATGATTTATATTTAAACTATTATTTTGGATATAATTAATTGCGTAGCGATAAGATTACTAAAGGCTTAGAACGTGTTCCTGCGCGTGCACTTTTATACGCAACTGGTTTAAATAAGGACGACTTAGGCAAACCTTTTATTGGGATAGCGAGTAGCTTTACAGACCTTATTCCGGGTCATGTCCACATGCGTGCACTCGAGAGGGCAATTGAAAAGGGTATTCATGCAGGTGGTGGCGTTAGTTTTGTTTTTGGTGTTCCTGGTATTTGCGATGGGATTGCAATGGGACATGAAGGGATGCGTTATTCACTTGCTTCCAGAGACCTTATCGCCGATATTATAGAATGTGTGGTCAGTGCCCACTGTTTAGATGGTTTGGTGATGTTAACAAACTGTGATAAAATTACCCCTGGTATGTTAATGGGTATTGCCAGATTGGATATACCGGGTATCGTTGTTACTGCGGGTCCCATGATTTCTGGTCGCTTTGGTAAACGTAAGTTATCTCTGGTAAAAGATACATTTGAGGCGGTTGGAAGGAGACGTAAAGGAGAAATAGACGATAATGAACTGTCATGCCTGGAAATGGAGGCATGTCCCGGTCCAGGTTCATGTCAGGGGCTTTATACTGCAAATACAATGGCTTGCGTGTCTGAGGCTTTGGGTATGTCTCTGCCTAGGTGTGCAGCGTCGTTAGCTATTTCTTCGGAAAAAGATCGGATTGCATACAAAAGCGGTCAGCAGGTAGTAGAGCTTGTAAAAAAGGATATTACAGCAAGAAAGGTAATGACCAAAAATGCTTTCGAAAACTCTATTATTATTGATATGGCATTAGGCGGTTCAACGAATTCCTGTTTACACATTCCGGCTATAGCAAGAGAGGCAGGCGTCGAAATTGATTTAAAATTGATTGATGCAATCAGTTCTAAAACTCCTCATATAGCAAGTTTGCAGCCTGGCGGTGAATATTTATTAGAAGATTTATATTATGCAGGCGGTATCCCTGCTGTTATGAAAAGGTTGTCAGATGATTTGAATGATTGTTTGACTGTTAGTGGACAGAGTACAAAAGAGATTGCGAATGGAGCAGAAGTTTATGATGAGGATGTAATAAGGACGAAAGAGAAGGCGTATCATAAAGAAGGTGGTATTGCTGTATTGTATGGGAGCTTATCACCGGATGGTGCAGTGGTTAAACAGAGTGCTGTATCAGAAAAGATGATGAAGTTTAAAGGAGTAGCAAAGGTGTTTGATAGTGAAGAAGAAGCCATGAAAGCTATTATGGGTTCACAAATTAACAGAGGTACTGTTGTGGTTATTCGTTATGAGGGACCTCGTGGTGGGCCTGGGATGCGGGAGATGTTATCCCCAACGGCAGCGCTTGTAGGTATGGGTTTGGGTGAATCTGTCGCATTAATTACTGATGGACGGTTTTCTGGCGGAACACAGGGGCCATGTATAGGTCATATTTCACCAGAGGCGATGGTGGGTGGACCTATAGCCCTCGTAGAAGATGGTGATGAAATAGTTATAGATATTCCCGGCAGAAAGTTAAATTTGAATGTTTCTAAAGAGGTGTTAATAAAACGTAAGTTAAAATGGATGCCACTTGAACCAAAAGTAAAACAGGGTTTATTATCCAGATATGCAAAGTGTGTTACATCTGCTGATAAAGGCGCTGTATTGGTTGGTTGAATATAGTGGTTAGGTAGTTTAAGAATATTTTCTAATGAATGCTACCCGGTGGTGTAATGGTAACACTAGAGATTTTGGTTCTTTCATTGGAGGTTCGAGTCCTCCCCGGGTAGCCACTTGTTTTATGACGACAAACAGGATTGATGAATTTTATGTGTTTTTGTTTGATTCTGTAAATATAGGAAATGGGATTAGCTACTGCAATAATTCTTGCTGCCGGGAAGGGGACTCGGATGCGATCCCGGAAACCCAAAGTATTACACGAGGTATGCGGAACGACACTTCTAGAATACGTTGTTGAAGCTTTGCATAATGTTGGAATTCAGCGAATTATTGTTATAGTAGGGGATAAAAAAGAAGCCGTAAAAGAATGTCTTAAAGGAAGATTGGTTGAGTTTGTGGAGCAAAAGGAGCAATTAGGGACTGCAGATGCAGTAAAATCTACAAAACATCTTCTTGTTACTGGTTCAACTGATACTATTATTATATTGAATGGAGATACCCCTTTTATTAAAGAGCAGACATTAAGAAGGCTGCTTGTTAAAAATGCTGAAACAAATGCAGATGTAACAATATTGACAGCCTATCTGGATAATCTACAAGAGTATGGGCGGATTTCTAGGGATTATAAAGGGTATATAAAAGGAATTATTGAGAGTGGTGAGGTAAGTATAGATGAGTTGAAAACTAAAGAAATAAATGTGGGTATATATGTATTTAGAGTATCTTCTCTTCTTGAAGGAATAGATTTAATTGTACCACATAACAAAAAAGGTGAGTTTTATCTTACAGATATTATAGCAATTTTATACAATAAAGGGAAAAAGATAGAAAATATTGTTAGTGAAAATACGGCTGAAGTAATGGGAATAAATAATCAACGTGATTTAGCAGTAGCAAATAAATTGAGAAGCGAAGAAATAATCTGTTCTTTAATGGAACGAGGTGTAACTATTATTGATACGCCAAACACATTTATTGAGAATCATGTTGAAATAGGCGAAGGGACAAAAATATATCCTTTTACATATATTTGTAAAGATGTTGTTGTTGGCCAGCGATGCAGCATAGGACCATTTGTCTATTTAAAATCAGGTACAAGAATATGTGATGATATAAAGATTTGTTATATGATGTAAATATTAGTCTTTCTGGCATAGAAGGGAAAAAATGGATAAAAAAAGAAGGCTTGAAGAGATTAACCATTTCAAGATTTTTGCTGGAAATGCAAACCCTATGTTGGCAAAGAAGATTTGCGAGCATTTATCAGTTCAGCTTGGCAATGCCTATGTCGGGCGCTTTCCGGATGGTGAAATTGACCTGAAAGTAAATGAAGATGTTCGCGGTGCAGATGTATTTTTGGTACAGCCAACATGTGCACCTGTTAATGAAAGTTTGACAGAATTGCTTATATTTATAGATTGCTTGAAAAGGGCATCGGTCGCGCGCATTACTGCTGTCTTACCTTATTATGGATATGCGAGAAAAGACAGAAAGGACGAGGGACGTGTACCTATAACTGCAAAATTGGTTGCAAATCTTATTACAGAAGCAGGCGCTGATCGTGTACTCACAGTTGATTTACATGCTGCTCAGATTCAGGGGTTTTTTGATATTCCTGTTGATCATTTATTAGCCTTTCCGATAATCTCGAAATATTTTGAAAGAATAAAGTCCGATGATCTGGTGGTAGTGACTCCTGATGTTGGAGGTATAAAGTTAGCCAGGAATTATTCAAAAAAGTTGGGAATAAAAATGGCTATCGTTGATAAACGAAGGGTTGGACCAGAGGAGACTGAGATAGGATTTATAATAGGAGATGTAACCAATAAAAATGTTGTAATGATTGATGATTTGATTGCTACAGGAGGTTCAATTGCACAGGCGGCTAATGTATTAAAGGAGAAGGGTGCTAAAGATATTTACGTTGGTGCAACGCACCCTGTATTTTGTGGTTCTGCGGTTGAAAAGTTATATACTGCACCAATTAAGGAAATTGTGGTAACGGATACAATTCCTCTAAATGAAAAAGCACGGGGGCTGGGTAATAAAATCAAGGTGTTATCCATTGCCGGGCTATTAGGAGATGCGATTATGAGAATTCACAGGCATGAGTCTGTGAGTTCTCTGTTTGTTTAATAATTTTATGTTTATATGGAGTAATTAATAGATGAAGATTTTAGAATTGAAAACAGAAAAAAGAAGTACTAAAGGAAGCAAAGCTGTCAGAAAGCTAAGGGATGCTGGAAAGATTCCAGCCATTTTATATGGGCACAAACAAGATAATGTTATGCTTTCTTTAAAGGAAGACGATTTTGTGCATATATTACGCGCCAAGGCAAGGATGGTTTTTGTAACATTTGATAATAAAAAAGAATCTGCTCTTATAAAGGATATACAATATGACAATCTTAGGGATAGCATACTCCATGTGGATTTTTCTCGGGTTGATTTAAACGAGAAGGTTAGAGTAAGAACCCCTATAGAATTGTATGGTGAGTCTGTTGGAGTTAAAGAAGGCGGTGTATTAACCCATGTTATGAAAGATGTTGAGGTAGAATGTCTTTCAACAGTAATTCCAGAAAAGATAAAATTGAATATATCCGAGTTAGGAATTGGAAAGTCATTACATGTTAAGGAATTACCATTACTAGAAGGTATTCACTATGTATCTGATCCTGAGGCGGTTGTTGCCTCTGTGCATCATGTTGTTGAAGAAAAGGCAGTATCTGAAGAAGAATTACTTGCCGAACCTGAGGTTATAACCAAGAAACCAAAAGAGGGAGAGGAAGAAGCGCCGCCAGAAACAGGAAAAAAGACTTAATATGGCGTTTATTAATGAAGATTATTATAGGATTAGGTAATCCTGGGGAGAAGTATATAAAAACTAGGCATAATTTTGGGTTTATGGTAATAGACCATTTCGCACAGAAGCATGAAATGGAATTTACTCAGAAGAAATTTAAATCTTTTTTTTCAAAGAAGCTGGTTAATGATGAAGAAGTTGTATTATTAAAACCACAAACTTATATGAATGTTAGTGGGCCGGCTGTAAAAGATGCTGTAGACATGTATAAGTGTGATTTACAAAATATTCTGGTTATATGTGATGATATGGATCTGCCGCTGGGAAAGATACGTTTAAGGAGTGAGGGCGGTTGTGGTGGGCATCGAGGTTTGGAATCCATATCAACTTATTTGGGAACTACTGATTTTTCTCGTTTGAAGGTAGGAATAGGACGTCCTGAGGCTGAAGACCCAAGTGGGTATGTGCTTTCTTCGTTTTCAAAAGAAGAAGAAGCAGCAGTTGCGGAAACCATCGAAAGGGCTTGCATGGCTTTAAGAACATGGATTTTCGAAGGTATCGAGGTATGTATGAATAAATTTAATTAAATTAATCTTTGAAATGTAATTTTGTTATGTATTAATATATAATTATGAAAAGGAGGAAGAGAATTTGAAAATGTATGAGGGCTTGTTTTTAATTGATAATGCACGCGCCATTACTGAGTGGGACAATGTGGTAAATCAAATCCACGTTGTTTTACAAAAAAATGGTGCTGAGATAATTAAAACTGAAAAGTGGGGTGAAAAAAAATTGGCATATAAAATTAAAGGGCATAGGAGAGGGACATATCTTTTAATACATTTCAATGCGAAAAGCAATGTTATTACTGCAATAAAGAGAGATTTTCAATTTGTTGATTCTATTATTCGTTTTCTGATTGTAAAAGATGATAAAATCGAAGATTTGTCTCAGATGGGTGTGAGTAGCACGGCGGAAAAGGATACAGATAAGATACCTGAAATGGAAGCGTTAGACTTGCTTGTGGAAAGCGTTGTTCCTGTAAATACCTAGAAGGGGTCATGGATTTACGAACATACATTATAGTTATGTTATATATTCGTTGTATAATATTACAACTTTGTTATTTAAGCGGTTACTTTACTGCTTTTATATTTTGAGGTGTACGCAAATTCGCTACTATATACTTATAATACATAGCGGAGTTATATATGGCAAGTCTTAATAAAGTATTTCTAATGGGAAATCTGACTCGAGATCCGGAGTTGAGGTATACATCAACAGGATTAGCTATAGCAAGCTTTGGGCTTGCTATCAATAGTGCATGGACTTCTAAAAGTGGTGAACAAAAAGAAGAGGTGTGTTATGTTGATGTTAGTATTTTTGGGCGCAGGGCTGAGATTATAGGTGAATATTTCAATAAAGGAAATCCAATTTTTATTGAGGGACGGTTACAATTCAATCAGTGGGAAACAAAAGATGGACAAAAGAGGAGTACGCTTCGTGTTGTTGCCGATAATTTTCAATTTATCGGTGCGACTTCCAAACGCCAACAGGAGACGACAGGGGATTCGTCGAAAGGAGGCGGTTCCTCTGATTCTGCGCATGGAGACGTTGATATTAATAATGAAGAAATACCATTTTGAAGTTTTTTATAGGATTTTTTGAAGGATAAGAGACAATGACCAGAAAGATGTTAAACAAAACAAGTAAATGTCGTTTTTGTAGGGCGGGAATGGATGCTGTGGATTATAAAGATACACAGTTTTTACCGAAACTCATTACAATCCAGGGTAAACTTTTTTCAAGGAAGCGCTCTGGTAACTGTGCACGTCATCAACGTTCAGTAAAGATTTCTATTAAAAGGGCAAGATTTATGGCACTGCTTCCTTATGTTACATAGGAGGAGATTAAAATGGAACTGTTGTTGAAAAATAATGTTGATAAGCTGGGAAGAATTGGCGATATCGTTAAAGTAAAAGATGGTTATGCAAGGAATTATTTGTTACCGAAAGGATTAGCCACTTATGTTTCTCCTGCCAATTTAAAGCAAGTAGAAAAAGAAAAGATAAAGGTAGAAATGCAGTTGAAGGAAGAAAGGGAGTGCCTAAAAGACGTTTTGGAGAAAATTTCTACTGCTTCCTGTACGATTTTTGTAAAAGCGAATGAAGAAGGAAAGCTGTTTGGCTCTGTTACGCCTGCTAACATAGCGGAAGTGCTGGAGAAAGAAGGGTATCCTGTGAGCAAAGATATGGTAAAATTGGATAATCCGATAAAAGTATGCGGTACATACGATGTCCAGGTTGCTTTGAACTTTGAAATGCAAACGAAATGCAAAATATCGGTAGTTAGAAAAGATACTGATAAGCAAGAAAAATAATAATTTTAGAAGGCAATAATAATGGTTGCTGAAACCATGCTTGAGCGTACTCTTCCGCAGAGCATTGAGGCTGAAATATGTGTTCTGGGTGCGATGATTCTTGACAATGAGGTTGTCAGTGTTGTCGTGCCTATTCTTAATAAACAGAGTTTTTATAAAACAGCGCACCAGGAATTATTTCAAATTATTATTGACCTCTATGATAAGGGAATACCGATTGATTTGGTTATTCTCAGAGAAGAACTGAAAAAGCGGTCGTTGCTGGAAAAGATTGGTGGTGAAGAGTATCTTTTAGAACTGGAAAGTGCTGTTCCTACGATAGGAAATGTAGAATTTTATGCAAATGTAGTACGAGAAAAGGCGGTCAAAAGGCACTTAATAGAGGTCGCTTCTAATATACAAAAACAAGCCTTTGATGAATCAGTCGAAACTGACCATTTACTAGACGCATCAGAAAGAGCTATATTTGATGTTACTCAGAAAAAGTTTGAAGTTTCGTCAACTAAATTAAATGAAATCCTTAAAGATACATTTAGTCGTATTGAAAGTCTACATGACAGACAGAGCAGACTAACAGGATTATCCACTGGCTTTTATGATTTGGATGACCTTACGTGTGGTTTGCAGCCATCGGAATTAATTATAATTGCAGCAAGACCGAGTATGGGTAAAACTAGTCTTGCATTGAATATGGTTGAACACGTTGGTATTGTGGAAAAAAAACCCGTTATAGTATTTTCACAGGAGATGTCTGCACAGCAAGTAGCTCAGAATATGCTTTGCTCCCACGCACGTATAGACGCGCACAAATTAAGAAGAGGGTTTCTTGAGGATAAACAATGGAGTGCCCTTTCTTACGGGATGGGGTCTCTTTCGGAAGCGCCGATTTTTATTGATGATGTGCCGGGACTTACAGTCTTGGAGGTCCGTGCAAAGGCGCGGAGGTTGAAAGCGCAATATAATATACAAATGGTTGTTGTGGATTATTTACAGTTAATGGAAGCACCACGGGGGATAGAAAATCGTCAACAGGAAATTTCTATAATTTCTCGTGGATTAAAATCACTCGCCAGAGAATTGTCTATACCAGTAATTGCTGTTTCTCAGTTAAATAGATCTGTTGAGGCAAGGGAAGGGCACAGACCAAGAATGTCTGATTTGCGTGAGTCAGGGTCTATTGAACAGGATGCCGATGTCATTGTCCTTTTACACAGGGATAAGTATTATGATCCAGAAAAAAATGATGATGCGGCTGAACTCATTATTGCCAAACAGAGAAATGGGCCAACTGGAGTAGTGAAATTAACATTTCTTTCGCATTTTATGCGCTTCGAAAGTTTAGCCTCGGTGGGTATCAAATGAAACCAGACAAGGTTTTATTGCAGGCAACGAGTATAATCGTAATGCTTGTTCTAACCTTGTTTTTCGGGTATTCAACTTCAATTTGTGCTGAAAACCAGGAAAAAGTAGCAGGTATTATTAAAAAGATTGAAATTAAAGGCAACCAGAGAATAAGTACGGCAGCAATTAGAAGCAGTATTAGGGTAAGGGAAGGGTATCCATACGACCCACAGTTGGTAAGTCAGGACGTTGATTCAATATGGTCGTTGGGGTTCTTTGACAATATAGAAGTAGAACTTGAAGACATAAAAGAAGGTTTCAAACTTGTTTTTATTGTTACAGAACGTGCGGTGATAGATGAAATACAGTTTCATGGCAATGAAAAGATTAAAACTAAAACGTTAAAAAAACAGATAGAAATAAAAGTAGGAGATTATATAAAACCATATTTACTTAAAATGGACGAGGAAAAGATTAGAGAGTATTACATAAAAAAATGTTTTTACGGGTACAGGTGCATGCAGAAAGTAATGTAGTTGATGGTAAAACAGTTTTGGTTTTTAACATGGAAGAAGGACCCAAGACCCGTATTGCCAAGATTAATTTTGAGGGAAACACTGGTTTTAAAAGAAGGAAACTCCTTAAGCAGGCGGAAACAAAGCAGAAGCATTTTCCATCTTTTATTTTTCCTGGCAGATTTGACAAAAAAAAGTTTGATGCTGATATTGTAAAGATAAAAGAGTTTTATATGAATAATGGATGGTTAGATGTTGAGGTTGGATGGGAATTGGCATATAGTGAAGATAATTCTGACATGTTTATTACCATGCATATAAAAGAAGGCGAAAGATATTATGTGAAAAGTCTGAATATAAATGGTACAAATCTTTTTACTGAAGAAGAGTTAAAAGAAAAGATAAAGTTAAAAGAAGGCGGTCCTTTCTTTCTTGATGCAGTTGAAAAGGATACATATCAGTTGCGTTTGATTTACGGAGAGCAAGGATATATTGCTACTGCTGTTAAAGAAAAACATACGTTTGATTCAAAGGGGGCTAAGGTAAATATATCTTTTGATATAGATGAAAAAGACAGGTACTACATTGAGAAAGTTAAAATTACAGGAAACGATAAGACCAGAGACAATGTAATCAGACGTCAACTTACTTTTTATCCGGGCGAAAGACTGGATACTGAAAAGATACGCGACAGTCAGAGGCGTTTGGTGAATACAGGATATTTTGATATGGAATCGGGTATGCCTGCAGGAATAAATTTTGAACCTGGTTCTGAACCAAACAAGCAGAATATATTGCTTGATGTTAAAGAAGGAAGGACAGGAATGTTGCGGTTTGGTGGAGGTTATGGTGCAAATGTAGGCGCATTTGGTGATATTTCTTATACTGACAGGAATTTTGATATCTTTGATCTTCCGAAAAGCTGGACGGATTTTTTGGAAGGAAATGCTTTTCGTGGAGCAGGTGAGATATTAACCATGAGGTTTAGTCCTGGTTTCGAGAGGACTGAAATCATGATGTCTTTGACTAATCCCGCTGTCTTTGATTCTCCATACAGCGCCGGCACCAGCTTGTTTAATTATCTGAGATGGTATACTGAATACCAGGAACAAACTATGGGCTCAAGCGTTACCGTTGGCAGGGAAATCGTAAAGGATTTTTTCGTAAAATTAAGCCCTGCATTCGAGTATATTGATATTGAAAGAAAGAATTCCAAAGAAGATACGTCTCTTGATGTACTGGAGGCAGAGGGAAGCTATTTGA
Source organism: uncultured Planctomycetota bacterium (assembly GCA_963709355.1). Taxonomy (GTDB): domain Bacteria; phylum Planctomycetota; class Brocadiia; order Brocadiales; family Brocadiaceae; genus PLOWO2-12-38-17. The sequence goes on along the minus strand of CAVPVY010000005.1, from coordinate 2,583,492 downwards.
AGTCTAGTATTGCGCTATTTGCAAATATGAGCAAGACAGATAACATATATATGCCAACGAAGGGTTTTGAAGGAGACACCTCGATTGAGTATTCTGGTGTGGATGTGGATTTGGTGAAATACAAAATACATTCTGTAAAGTATATGCCGCTTTTTGAAGTACCCAAGTGGGGAAAGCATGTCCTGGAATACGGAGGAACCTTGGGTATTGTGCAGTCAACAACCAGCGAAGAAGTCCCTATATTTGAGAGATTTTTTGCGGGTGGATACGGCTCTCTCAGGGGTTTCCGATATAGGGGTGTGTCGCCTGTAGATGAAAAAACAGGCAATCAAATCGGTGGCGATGTATTGGTTTTAATGAACACGGAGTATCTAGTACCGATTTACAAGGAGATTTTACGTGCGGCAGTTTTTGTTGACAGTGGAAAGGCAGACGAAGGTGTTAGTGATGTTAATTTTGACCACTTCAGATTATCCACTGGCGCTGGTTTGAGAATAAGTATACCATTTCTTGGACGCTCTACGATAGCAATTGATTATGGTATTCCTATTATAAAAGAGGATGGGGATGAAACACAGGCTTTTTCATTTAATTTTGGAGGAGGCAGTAGCTTTTAATTATGAAACCGTGGAAAGTTATATTGTAAGGATAGAAATATGAAAATTATTTTTTGTTTTGTGTTAATTTTAACGTGTGTATCACTTTTATTGAGTGATGTCCATGCAAAAGAGCAGGACCAGGCTGTTCCGTCTCAAAAGGAAATTGCGGTTTCTGCGTCATCATCAATGAAGGCGAAGGAATACGGCGCTAACAGAAGTTTAAGGGTTGGCGTTGTTGATTTAAACACTGTATTTGAGAAATATGAGAAGAGGAAGGTATTTGATGCACAGCTAAAAGAACAGGAAAAGCAATATCAAAAAATTATCAACGACAAGAAGAAAGAACTGGTGAGTTTAAACGAGAAGATACAGTTGTTGGATTTGGGGAGTGAGGCCAGAAAAAGGGACGAAGAAACATTTGAAAAAAAGAATATGGAGTTGGAATCCTACGCGAAATTTGCTGAAAAGAGTCTTATGAAAAAGTATAAGGACTATTTCGGAAGTCTCTATACAGAAGTCTGTAGAGAAATCGAAGGTATAGGTAAGCGTGAACAATATGATTTGATTATTAAAAAGGAAGAGCCGGAGTTGCAAGAGCGGAGGGATTTCTGAATTACAGTTTAAAGTCGGGATAAAAACAGTCTTGTATCATTCCGAATCGGTTGATATTACAAATCAGGTGATTAATAGCTTAAACAAAAAATATTCCGAAGCGAGCAAGGGAAAGTAGTTCGTGGACATTACTCAGAAGACAATTGGCAGCGAAGTCGGTATACTCTGGCATAGGGATGTTTAGTGGAGAAGCCACAAGTCTCCATTTTAAACCTGCGCCATTAGATGCAGGTATATATTTTGTGCGTGTGGATTTGCCCGAGCGGCCGAAAGTAAGCGCTAGTGTGCATGCGTTGTCGAACAGTTATAAACGCATTTTTCTGAAAAATGAGAAAGCGGAGGTAGAAAGCGTAGAGCACCTTATGGCGGCTCTTGCAGGATTGGGGATTGACAATATAGAGATAGAGATAAATGGTACGAGAAATTCCTGCAGGAGACGGTAGCGCGCAGCATCTTTCTTGAAGTTCTCAAGAAAGCGCGTATTGTGAGCCTTGGTGGTAGTAAGAAAATTTTTACAGTAAAGACACCTATCATGGTAAATAACGGAGATGCAAGCATTATGGCAGTACCGCATGATAGAGGATTTATGCTTTCTTATACAATTGATTTTAGTGGTTCTTTTATAAAACAGCAAACTTACGATATTGAATTAACTGAGTCAAATTTCTGTAAAGAAATTGCGCCTGCAAGGACGTTTGGATCTGAGTACAAACGTTGATGAGTTTAAAAAACTTGGTTTGGGTAAAGGTATTACAGACGAAAATAGTATTATCGTACATAAAGACGGGAAAATTACAAAACCTATTTCTATGGAATCTGCAGAATTAAGGTTTCCGGATGAGTTTGTAAGGCATAAGGTTTTAGATCTTATAGGAGACCTTTATCTGGCTAACGTTTTAATTCGTGGACGTATAATAGCAAATAAATCTGGACATTCTTTAAATGTTCAATTGGCAAAAAAGATTGCAAAAGTTGCATGAATAAACCAGACGAAAAAAGTTACATAGGAATGCGAAAAATTAGAATGTCAGATTGAATGGAAAACAAAATGAAAATTCATCAATCGGCAATCGTACATCCCGATGCAGTTTTAGGTGACGATGTTGAAATTGGGCCTTTTTCGGTGATCGGTACCAATGTTACGATTGGAGAAGGAACGATTGTTAAAAATAGTGTGACAATTACAGGGAATACAACGATAGGTAAGAATAATATTATTTATCCAAATGCGGTTTTGGGCGAAGAACCTCAAGACCTTAAGTACAAAGGTGAGCTTACCTCCCTTTTGATGGGCGACAACAATGTTATTCGTGAATGTGTGACTATAAATGTTGGTACCGCTGGCGGTGGTGGAAAGACTGTGCTTGGCAACAATAACTTTATCATGGCATGTGTTCATATTGCTCATGACTGCATTATAGAGGACAATGTGCTTATTGGCAAATGGAGTATTGCTTGGTGGTCACATTATAGTGGAAAAGAGCGCAAAGTTAATGGGACTTGTTGGTGTGCAACCTTTTGTGACTATTGGACGATATGCATATGTGGGAGGTCTTACCAGAGTTGTCCAAGATGTGCCACCTTATGTAATTATTGAGGGACATCCAGCCAGAATACGACAGATTAATGTTGTTGGTCTAGAGAGAGAGGGATTTTCAAGAGAACAACTCGAAGATATTAAAAGGGCATTTAAGTTGTTATTTCGTACGGACGAATTAAACAGACACACTGCTTTAGAGGAAATGGAAAAACAAAAGGATATTTCTCCCGAAGTTAAATATCTTATTACTTTTTTGCAAAATATTGATAAGGGTAGGTTTGGAAGATATCGGGAATCTTTTCGATATTCTGCATTAGCTACCTATTAGTATTAATATGCATAGATTAAAAGTTGCAGTGGTGGGTGTTGGGCATCTTGGGAAAGAACATGCAAGGGTCTATGCAGAAATGCCCGGAGTAGCGTTGTTTGGTGTTGTAGATATACAACGCAAACAGGCAGAAAAAGTCGCTCAACAATATAATACCGACTGTTTTTTAAATTATAAGGATATAATAGACAAGGTACAGGCAGTAAGTATAGCAGTACCCACAAAGTCGCATTATGCCATAGCAAAAGACTTCCTGCTGCAAGGTGTCCATGTCATGATTGAAAAACCAATGACAGGGACAGTTTTAGAGGCGAGAGAATTGATAGATATAAGCAAAGCAAAGGGACTGGTTCTTCAAGCAGGGTATATTGAAAGATTTAATCCTGCAATAGCTGCAATTAAAAGACTATCGATTAATCCCAGGTTTATTGAATGTCACAGGTTGAGTCCCTTTACATTTAGGTCTGCAGATATTGGTGTGGTACTTGATTTGATGATACATGACATAGATATTCTGCTTTACATAACTAATTCAAAAGTAAAAAAAATTGATGCTGTTGGTGTGAACGTTATTTCAGATAAAGAAGACATTGCCAATGTTAGGGTTCAATTTCAGAATGGATGTGTAGCAAATGTAACGGCGAGCCGCGTGTCAATTACACCAATGCGTAAGATAAGATTATTTTCTGAAGATTCATATATTTCTATTGATTATCAGAAAAAAGATGCATTAATATATAAAAAATCACCGGAACTGACATTAAAGTCGTTAAACATCTCTGACACAAATTTTTCCACTATTGCAGACCTCAAAAGTTATGTCTTTGGAGATCTACTTAAGATAGAACATATAAAGATGGACGATTATGAACCGCTAAAGAAAGAGCTTGAATCTTTTGTTGACTGTATAGTAAATCATAAAGAACCTGTAGTTTCCGGTGAGGAAGGTTTAAGAGCTATTGAGGTTGCGAATGATATCTTGCGTGAGATAGAAGAAAATCTTAAAATCACTAAGATGTCTTGCAAGGAGGATAAAAAATGACATCATTTGATTTTTTACATATAGATGCCGAAATTATAGGAAATAAGATTGTTGGAAATGCTGAGGGAGTACTTGGTAAAATGCTTCAGCCTTACGTGGATCAGTTTTTTGATAAGATAAATTCACTAAAGGTAATTGCTAAAATTAACGGCATGCACGTATATAATCTTTATAATCCTCCATTTCCTAGCCGGGCAGGGATGAGATTTCTTGAAAGAAAACTGCGAATGATGCTGTATAAGATGGCATTTCCTGTTACTGCTAATCTTGCCATAACCCATAAGTGTCAGTGCCAGTGTATCCATTGCAGTGCAGACCCATTTATTGACCCTACAAAAAAAGAACTGACTGTTGAGGAAATAAAAACCGTGGTAGATGGCGCATTGGACTTAGGAGCAAGCCTTGTTATTTACGTGGGCGGTGAACCATTGCTTAGAGAAGAACTTTACGAACTCATTCAGTATGTGGATAAAACAAAGGCTATTGTAATGATATTTACCAATGGACTGCTTTTGACGGAGGAAAACGTCGAAAAGGCTTGCAAAGGCAGGTCTATTTTCTCTGAATATTTCTATAGACAGCAGTGAACCGGAACTGCATAACGAATTTAGGGCTGTACCAGGTTGCTATCAGAAGGCATTTGAGGGTGCCGAACGTTGTCGAAAAGCCGGCATATTGACGGGAATTTCAACTTATGCGACAAGCGAATCAATTAAGACTGGAAAGGTGGAAAAGCTTTTAAAGATTGCTCAAGAGCAGGGCTTTTCAGAAGTAACAATATTTGATTGTATACCATCCGGTAGATTCTTGAAAGACACATCAAAGATATTAACTGCAGAAGACAGAAAGCAATTAATTGCTATTTCAAAGAAATATCATGATATGGATAATCCTATGGGTGTAAACTGTATGTCAATTATTAATTCTCCACGGGGTGTGGGTTGTTATGGGGCTCAATCACAATTTTATATGACGGCGTACGGTGATATTAATCCCTGTGATTTTAATCCGATAAACTTTGGAAATGTACGTGACATGCCGATTCAGGAGATATGGAAGAAAATGGTTTCTCATCCGGATTTTAACAAGAGATATCCGACATGCCGTATGCAGAGCAAGGCATACAGGAAAAAATATATTGACCCGCTTCCGAAGAGATGTACGATTACCGGTTAGAATTGAAGATATTGCACCTGTTGAATTGTGATCAGGAATCAGCCGAAGTTAGCCAGTCCTCGAAGGAACGTAAGTTCGCGGATGTCTGGTATACAAGGTCATACTTAAATTTTATTATGGGAGGGGAAAATATGGGCAGTGAAATCCTTATTACAAAAAAAATGAGTACAGGAGAAGTAACAAAGAAGTATCCCGCAACAAAAGCGGTTTTCACCAAGTATTTTGGTAAAGGGTGTTTTGATTGCCCATCCTTTGGCACTGAGGATATAAACCTTGCCTGCATGATGCATAACACCGATGTAGAAAAATTTGTTAAAGAATTAAATGATGCTGCAAAACAAGAATTGAACAAAAAATCATAATTATGCTTTTCACACAAATAATAAGAGAGAGAATAGACTATCTTCGCTTCTATCTATGCCAAAAGTTGAATTTCGTTAGTAAAACATTCGTGAATTTTATGTAAGTGGAATCATTTAAAAAGTTTTTGTAATTTTGGAGGTAAGTAACTTTGGAAACGATAAATTTAAAAGAAAAAATAAAATTCAATAAAGAACAGTTTGTTCCAAATATTCTTTTTGCTTCGCCAAAGGTGAAGATGCCCCTTATTTGTATGGAACCGGGACAGGAAATTCCTTCTCATGGCGGGCATCAGTATTGGTATATTTTATGTGAAGGAAGGCAAAGGGGTATCTTTACGCTTGACGATAAAAAGATTGATATGGAAGAAAGATATGATCATTATTGCCCCTGAGGGTGCATCGAGGGGAATGAAGTGCTTGAAAGAATGGTTGTTCTAGCGTATTAGTGTTGGATGAGATTGAGTAGATAATTAAGGAGGAGAATCATGTAATAACGCCTATTATACTAGATGTTAGAAATATTGTACCCAAGGAAAGACATCCAAAGATATTTAACACGTTTGATGGTCTGAAAAAGGGAGAAATGATGGTGCTGATAAACGATCATGACCCAAAGCCGTTAAAGTACCAGTTAGATGCCGAGCGTACGGGACAATTAGACTGGAAATATATTGAACAGGGTCCAGAAGTTTGGAAGGTAGAAATAACAAAAAAATAAACGGAACTGCATCGTATAAAATCTTAAATGTACGTTTGCCGATTAAAATTTGAAAGGAGGAAGATATAGAATATGGGCAGTTATATTAAAGGCGTTTGTAGGTAAGTTTCTTTGCCTTATTCGGTTTTGCCTTTTTGGGTTGTGAGCAGACAGGTGTAAAAAAGGAGGTTAGCGTTTCCAGACAGGAGGCGCAGATAAAACCTGCTGTCGAAGAACCAAAACCAGTAGAAGCTAAGGCAGAAGCAGCATCTGGTAGTCCGGTTAAAATAGAAGAGTCATGGTCTCATCCGAAAGACAAGAGGACCATTCAGCAAATTATATCCGAGATAACGGGAGAAAAAACAGGTCCGGATAATTCTGGCAGTCTTTATTCAAGTGGGTTAACTGCAACATACACGAGCCCGGAAGAGATCATTGCCTGGTGAGGGTAAGTTTGGGAAGCTGTTTAAATTTTTGCCTCTTATCAGATGGTATGATCCTGATCATTATTATACACCAAATATGAACGTGTCTGGAGAGTTTAAGCATGAAGAGTGTGTTATGTGTCATACGGTGCAGACGCCGGGTATTGTTGCACAATGGAAAAAGAGCAAACATGCCTCGACAGAAAAGGGTGTTGTCGGATGCGACAAATGCCATGGGAACAATCACCAGCAGCTGTATATGCCTTCCTGGAAGCATTGTGGTGAGTGTCATCCTGAACAGCAGGCAGGACACCGTGCCGGCAAGATTGGCTCGCATACACACGCATTTCATGTAAGTACTGGTTGAAGCCTCCTGGCAGATAGCAAAGCCGGAAGCGGAGGTAACGGCCTGTGCTACATGCCATGGCATTGCTGAGAACCGGTGCGATGGATGCCATACGAGGCACGACTTTTCCTTGGCAGAGGCGAGAAAACCCAATAACTGCGGTATCTGCCACACCGGGCTTGGATCACTATGAATATGAGATGTACAGGGAATCCTATCACGGTATGATTTATGAATCTGAGCAGCATACGTGGGATTGGTCGAAACCCTTGAAGCCGGCAAATTACAAAACCCCTACCTGTGCGTTTTGTCATATGAAGGACGGCGAACACAATGCGCAAAAGGCCTCCACGATCAATAGCCATATGGGTACGTCTCTTGTAGACAGGGGCGCTCCTAAATTTAAGGAATCCCGTCAGAATTGGATTAATACCTGCAAGGGCTGTCATTCTCCCAGATTTGCAGCAGACCATTTGAAGCAATGGACGAAGCCGTAAAGATAAGCTTTGTCAAATGGCGTGAGGCCATGAAGATCGTGACTGATCTTTATAACGACGGCATGTTGGATCCTATGCCGAACGATCTTGCTCCTGATTATGCAGGACATTATACCTTTAGTCTTGATAGGAGGCGAAGGGAGGATGTTCAACGTCTCTGACATAGAACGCACCTCCTTCGAGATGCTTGTTTATATAACCAATGCAGTATACAAGGCCATGGCGCACGGAGCTATGTATGGCGCTACCTACGGGAAGGGGGCTTTCCTGCAGGATCGTTGGCTCGTCCAGATTAAGGGCGAAGCCAGCAGACTGAGGAGGATAAAGGCGCTTGAAGAACCAGGTAGGAATAAAACACAAGGCATATGATTTCTGGAAACACGGCGAGTACACCGATATGCTTTTGGGTTGGAAGAGGAAGGCAGGAGACGTAGATAAATCTGCATGTAAGCATGAGGGTGAAAACTGCATGTCAGAATAAAATTTAATTATTTTGTAATTGGCGTTATCCGGAATTAAAATTAATCGGATGGCATCAATAATGTTGAAAAAAAGAATCAATAAATAATAAAAGCCTTGTAATTGAATAAATAATTCCAATTACAAGGCTTTTTTTTGTATGATTGTAGATATGATAAGAAACCTATTAAAGAAGTAAAAGAAGATATGTCATTTGTCCCAATATTTATTATGTATTCATTATCAGAATTTAGCCCGCCAGGAATTTTTCAAACCGATCCAGTCCTTTTTCTATGTTTGCCATGGATGTTGCATAGGAAATCCTGATGTATTCATCAGCTCCAAATGGCGCACCAGGAACAAACGCAACGTGTGCCTTTTCTAGCAAGAGATTTACTAAATCAAATGAGTTTGTTACTGTCTGTCCGTTTATATTCTTTTTATATAGACCGGAGACCTTTGGAAACGCATAAAAGGCACCGTGTGGTAATAAGCAGGATACATCTTTTATTCTGTTGAGTCTTTCAACTGCATATTTTCTGCGTCTGTCGAATTCGGACACCATTTTAGCAACGGAATCCTGATTACCCATTATCGCTTCAATACCTGCTAGTTGGGTAATGGAGTTTGCCCCAGATGTTGTGTGGTCCTGAATATTAGTAGCAGCCTTAATGATTTCTTCGTATCCGGCAGCATATCCCAGGCGCCAACCAGTCATGGAATAGACCTTTGAGAAGCCATTTACGGTAATGACCTTTTTATAACACTCATCATCGATGATTGCCGGGCTAAAATGTTTAACACCGTCATACAGTACTTTTTCATATATCTCATCGGATATTACATAAAGCCCTTTTTCAACAGCAAACCCAACAATTTCTCTGATTTCTTTTTCTGTATACACCATACCTGTTGGATTGTTTGGACTGTTCATAAATAGTAATTTGGTTCTGGGTGTTAGTGCCTTTGCAAGTGACTCTTTTGTAATTTTAAAATTTTCTTTATCAGTTGTTTCGATAAATACGGGTTTAGCGCCTGCCATAACGACCATCTCAGGATAACTCACCCAGTATGGAGAGGGAATAATAGCCTCGTCTCCAGTGTCGCATACGACAAGTACAATATTAAGTATTGCCTGCTTTGCCCCGGCAGACACAATAATTTGTGAGGGCTTATAGTTTAGACTGTTATCTTTTGAAAGTTTTTCGCAGATTGATTCTTTTAGTGCAGGCACTCCTGCAGTAGGCGTATACTTGGTATAGCCGTCCTTGATTGCCTTGATGGCTGCATTTTTAATGTTTTCAGGCGTATCGAAATCCGGTTCTCCGGCGCCGAAGCCGATTACATCAATGCCCTTTGCCGCAAGTTGTTTTGCCTTTGCAGTGATAGCAAGCGTGGCGGAGGTTTTTACTTCTCTTGCAATTCTTGATAATGTCATAACTTAAAGTCTCCCTGTAAAATTATAATATTACTTTATTTCTTGAAATAATTTAACCTTTAGATATCTCGAACCTGTAGAGATGCACAGCAGCGTGTCTCTATATTGACATTTGTAAATAAAGAAACTTGCCGAATACCTAATTAAAACTTGTAGTACTCGTTTTGATATAAATCCCATACTACTTAAATCTGGCAAAACATCTTACCAGGATTCAATATACCTTTAGGGTCCAGTAACCGTTTTATATCCTTCATTATCTGTAGTTCGCTAGGGGGTATTTCGAGGGATAAAAATTCTGATTTTACATTTCCTATTCCGTGTTCACCCGAAATTGTCCCTCCAAGTTCAACTACATTGCGTAAAATCTCTTTAATCATCTTCTTAGCCTCTGCTCCATGCCGTGTTTCATTTCCATACATGATATTAACATGGATGTTACCGTCGCCAATATGACCGAAATTAGCAATTTTTAGGAAGGGGTATTTTTTATTTATATAAGCAATTCTTTGTAAAATTTCTAGTATTTTACTTCTAGGGACGCAAATGTCTTCATTAATCTTAAATGGAGCTATATTGTAAAGTGCAGGAGATATGGCGCGTCTTACCTCCCAAAGATTATCGCGTTCATTTGAACTCTTTGCTGGAATTACCCTTAGCGGATTGTTTTCTGCTATAATCTTTTCAACAATAGACCTTTCTTTCTTAACCGCCTCCGCATTTCCGTCTATATCAATAAGCAGTATAGCATGTACCTCTTCAGGGATTTGAATTTCCTGTTTATAGCCCTTAATACAGTCAGTACTTGATTTATCAATAAACTCAAGCGCCCTTGGTAAGATATTGTTTGAAATGATAATATTAGCGGTTTTAACAGCATCCTGTGGTGTTGAAAAGAAAACCAGAAGCGTTTCAATTCTTTCAGGAAGGGGAATTAGTTTTACAGTTATTTTCGTAAAGATGCCAAGTGTACCTTCAGAACCAATAAATAGACGAGTCAGGTCATAACCAGTTACGCTTTTTAATGTCTTTCGTCCTGTATGTATAATACGTCCATCTGCAAGAACAACCTCAAGGGACAAAATATAGTCACGGGTAACGCCGTATTTTAACCCTGTGATGCCACCAGAACATTCAGCAACGTTACCTCCGACTGTGGAGAATGCAGCGCTGGCGGGGTCTGGTGGATAAAAGAGCTTATATTTAGCAACCTCAATCTGTAATGTTTGTGTGATAACACCGGGTTCAACTGTGGCAGTCAGGTCCTCAGGGATTATTTCAATTATTTGGTTCATTTTTGAGAAATCGAGCACAATACCGCCTTTTACGGGTATTGCTCCTCCTGTAAGCCCAGAACCTGCGCCACGCGGGCATACTGGAATCTCGTGTTTGTTTGCGAATTCTAGAATATTTGATACGTGTTGTGCAGACCTTGGTTGTAATACGATATCAGGTATATACTTTTGTTTACTACCATCATATGCATAGCATATCCTATCCTCCGTTTTATAAAGCACATTTTCCTTGCCAATTAGGCTGTTGAAGGTTTCTGCTAGTTTGCTTTTTATTGTTTTTTCGACGGTTGTTGTATGCATGTATAAATAGTATCAAACTGTGCAAATACTGGAACTAAATTTTGTTATAAATATCGTTGATAAATTCTCTGCGATATCCTTGGTACTCATAATTCGAGGCTAATTGTATGTCTTTTAAATCTTATACTACTTCTTTAATTAATAGATTTTAAAGTTCTTTTTTAGCAAAAACAAGGATTTTTAATTTATTGAATTTTGAGGAGAGAAGTAAAAAGATTCCATTCTATAATTGCAAATACTATTCTAAATTGTTATAACCTTTGTCAAGTATACACTGAGTGCCTCCATGATATCTAAAAAAAGGAGATTGATGCTAATGATCAGTGATAAAAGCCAGGCGACGCAAGGCCCCTTACAAGAAGAACTGCACCAGTTCATAGGGATACGACTAGGAAAAGAGATATATGGAATTCCTATTGAAAAAACAAGAGAAGTTGCCAGATTTCTCCAAATAACAAGTATCCCGGGAACGGCTCCGTATATCATGGGTTTAGTGAATATCCACGGAGAAATCTTGTGTATTGTGGATATAAAGATATTACTCAATATTGGAAATGCAATACCAACAGAAAATAGTCAAGCGGTGGTTGTAAAAACTATTGAAGGTCCTGTAGGAATTTTTTGCGACGAAGTTATAGATATATACTCCGTTTTGAAAAAAGATATAGAAGCCCCCCTTTCCACATTAAGCGGCGAAATACGTATCTATATTCAAGGCCAGGTACAGATTGATCTCGGATTAATGGGTATTCTGGACATCGAAAGATTATTATTTAAACAGGAGAAATAATTATGGCGGATACATATTGGAGCATCGTTATACCCCTTGTTATTATACTGATTTTTAATATTTCCTTATTTGTATTGATTAAGGCAAAAGTTATCCAAAGATTGAAACTGACGAAAAATTTGATTGTCGTATTGCTGGTAGTAACCTCGGTTCCTGTCTTTTGTATTGGAATTGGGGCTCAGAGAAAGATATCCTCCACTATTTATACAAATGTGTGCGAGAAATTACTTTCCGTAGGAAAGACACGCGCCATATTTTTAAGTGAAAAGTTAGAAGAAATTAGGCTTGATGTAGAGATCATTGCAAAAAATTGGTTTGTGATAGAGGTTTTAAGACAGATATCCATTGAAAAGGTTAATAAATTTGACCCTGACTTTAACAATATGTTGTTTAAGAATACGCATGGAACCTTAGATCTAATTGCCTCACTCAGAGGTTATAATGATATAATGCTGGTTTCTGCGGAGGGGAAAATAGAGTTAACAAGCGCTGAATATGGGGATCTAGAATGGGACATGGGATTGGATATATCCACAGAACCATATTTTAAACGTGGTAAGGAGAAGACCTATTTTACAGACTTGTTTTACAATAAATTAGCTGACAAAAATCTTTTGTATGTAGTAACGCCTTGCCTTGATCAGCAAGGGAGGTTCATAGGTTGTGTTATAGCTGAAATAAATATGAATAAGCTTTACAATGTGCTGGTTGACCGCGAGCACTTGGGGGAGTCAGGTGAGACCTATATCGTGAATCATGAGAAACTCATGGTTTCGGAATCCAGATTCCAAAAAGATATTGTGCTTAAGCTTAAGGTGGATACCTTTGGGGTAAATGAGGGTTTGGCAGGTAAAAGCGGAGTCTCTACTTATACGGATTACAGGAATATTCCCGTGGTTGGCGCATGGTATCCAATCAAGCATACAAACTGGGTATTACTTGCAGAAATAGATGAAGAAGAGGCTTTCGCTCCCTTAAGAACTACCAAGACACACCAGGGTATTCTTTTGTCTATAACCATAATTATGGTAGTTGTTATTGCCATATTCTCGGCACGTGCTACTACAAAACCTGTTCAGGAACTAATTGCGGTTTCAATGCATGTCGGTGAAGGGAAGCTCGATAAAGATGTAAAGATGCAAAGTTACGACGAGATTGGCGTTTTAATAAACGTATTTAATGAGATGATAAAAAACATGCGGTTATTGGTAAAGCAGGCAGGAATTATATCCGGAGGCGATCTTACAACAAACGTTGAAGCTAAGGGAGAGCTTGCACATGCATTTAATTACATGCTGGAAAATTTGCGCACAATAATTAAACAAACCCAGGAGTCTGTTGCGCGTATCTCCTCTATTACTACTGAGATACTGGCTAATTCGGAGGAACAAACAAGTGGTACCGCTGAATTAGCCGTCTCTACCGCTGAAATAACTTCAACAATCGAAGAACTCTCCGCTTCGGCAAAACAGATTGCTGTCAGTGCGGAGTCTGTAGCAAAGATTGCCTCAGATTCGGAAAACATGGGTCTTCAAGGGACAGATGCTGTCATAGCATCCGTTCACATTATGGAAGAAGTTAAGAGTGTAACAAAGGCGAGTGCGTCCAAAATTCTTTCTCTCAGTGAAAAAGCGCAAAAGATTGGCGATGTGTTGGGGATCATCAAAGAGATCGCAGGCGAAACACATCTGTTAGCGTTAAATGCCTCAATAGAGGCATCGGTTGCCGGTGAATTTGGCAAACGGTTTGGTGTGGTAGCAGCCGAAGTAAGAAGGCTTGCAGAACGAACAAAAACATCAGCGGAAGAAATAAAAGGCATCGTTAATGAGATTCAATCGGCGACTAATGCGGCAGTTATAACAACCGACCAGGGTGTAAAGAATGTGGAAAAAGGGGTAGATATAGTGCAGAAGGCAGGGCAAGCTATCGAGGCGATTTTAAATCTGATAAAACAAACAGCGGAGGCATCCAGGCAAATCGTTATGGCAACAAATCAGCAAAAGAGCGCCACAGAGCAGGTTGTATTAACCATGAAAGAAATATCCGAAGTAGTAAAACAAACAGCCGCAGGTTTAAAACAATCTACAACTGCTGTTGCCGAATTAAATAAACTGGCGGATGATTCTAAAGAAGTTATTAAAAAGTTTAGAACATAGTACATCTATACCGCAACCGAAATAACCACCCCTCGTGGGGGAGGTAAAATACTTTCCAAAACACGTCCTCATGAAAATGGGGGAAAAGAAGTTTTTGCAAGATAATACTATGGAGAATATCCTGGTGTTTAAAATAGGTGTAACCTGTTTTGGTATAGAAACGGCTTATGTAAAGTCTATTACCAAAAATCTTGGATGGATTAACGATGAACCTTTTCCGTCCTTTGCTGATGGCAATGTGGATTATGATGGTCGGAAGGTATTGGTAATTGATTTGGGGAGAAAGTTTGTTCACAAAACAAACGTAGCTTTGAAAGGCACAAGTGATAGCGAAGTTCTCCCGGAATCCCCCCTAACCCCCTTTAATAAAAGGGGCCTTTGCGATTCTCATCTTTTGGGAGAGTGGGGCGGGGAAGCAGTTAGGAATGAAAAGGCGGCTGAATGCCATCAGATGAAATTTATAGTCGTATCATTCAAGAATGACGAGTTCGTAATACCAATTGACGAGATAGTAGATATCTTTCAGGTATCAGAAAAAGATATATTGTCAATTCCTGCATTTGCTGTGAGGCATATATCTAAAAATATCTTTAAAGGTGTGTTTACCATAGGTGATAAATTAGTATTAATACTGGATGTTGGTAAGTTGTTAAATTAGGCTGCCTTCGGCGACTATATGAATTAAAGATAATCCCTCCCTTGATGGGAGGGACAAAGGGAGGGTGCGTAGCTTTTTCTTGCCCCCCCACCTAGCCTCCCCCCATCAGAGACTGGGTCGTAATGTGTTTTGCTGGTCGTATATAGATCCAAGCAGTACGTATAACACAATATATTGTATAGCTAGGCTATCTAAAACGAATTATGACACAGCCCTAAGGGGGAGGAACGATAGTTTGAAATTCCTAAACATAAATGTAGCGCCGATCCCTTGTGGTCGGAATTTGACGGGGGATAAACCACCCGCGCTACTCTTCCGACACGTTCGGGTAAGGATTATATGAGCAACGGTTTTGACATAACGGTATTTATCCCAAAGTTTGTTGACGAGAATAGGGATAGGGTGCAAAAGTTAAATCAGGCTATTTTGGTCTTCGAAAAGGAAGCACCTAATCTTGAATTGCTCAAAGAGATTATGCGGGAAGTCCACACCCTGAAGGGGACGGCAACGATGATGGGATTTGGTGATATTGTGACCTTGGCTCATAAGGTAGAGGATATATTTGTAAAGATTAAGGACGGAGGCTTACAACCAACAAAAAGATTATATGATGTTGTATTTCAGGCGTTAGACATGCTAGCAAATATGGTAGAGTTGAAACTTAAGGACGCAAAAGAGACGGTGGATGTGGAGAAAATGTGTGGTCAGCTAGAGGCTGTTTTGAGCGATGCCGGGTTGCAAGGCAAGAAAGAATTTGAAGTAGATAAAATCGTGTCTGATATGGCAGAGTCGAAAATTGTGCAAACTGAATCGCCCCCAATGTTTCCCATCGAGCCAGAGGGTAAAGTGGCGGTAAGTAAGGTAAAGATTGTACAAGAGGGTAGAAAAACTATACGGATAGGGCTTGATAAGGTCGAGACTTTATACAATCATTTGGTGGAATTAATCATGACACAGATGACTTTTCGTCAAAGATACGAGGATATGATGAAACCAAACCAATATGCGAAGCAGTTAAAGGAAATAAAAACCGAACTGGATGCCAATTTGGGTCTGCAGGAATCGGATAATAAAAAATTGCACGAGATCATCACAAAATTTAATAAAACGGAACATGCTCTCCTGGAAGAGATTTCAAAGTATTCGGCAGCATATGAATCGGATATTGTTAAGCTGGATGCTGTTACAGAAGGTATTCGCCAGCAGGTGATGTCTATGCGTATGCAACCTATTTCTACCGTGTTTGACTTATCTGCCCGATTGGTAAGAGATCTCTCAAGACAATTTAATAAAGAGGCAGACCTTGTGGTTTCAGGCGCGAATGTGGAATTGGATAATAATATCATAGAAATGCTAAAAGACCCTTTGGTGCATCTGCTGAGAAACTCGGTGGATCATGGTATAGAGGAACCCTCTCTCCGCGCATCTCTTGGAAAGAAAAAAACAGGAACTATTGCACTGAACGCAAAACAAGAGGGCGGGGATGTCTTAATTACTATAAGAGATGATGGAAAAGGCATTGACAAAGAATTGGTAAAAGAAACGGCTGTCAGAAAGGGTCTTTTGAGCATAGAAAATGCTCAAGGGTTATCGGATAAAGAGATTTATGAACTTATTATGAGACCAGGATTCTCCACGCGCAAGATCGTTACCGACACATCAGGTCGTGGTGTAGGCGTGGATGTTGTAAAAACGGTAGTAGACAGACTGAACGGTTCTTTGATTATTGAATCAATTGAAGGGCAAGGTACCGTGTTTATTTTAAAAGTGCCGGCAACGATTGCCCTTACCAATGTCTTACTGATACGGGTTGGGGATATGACTCTTGCCATCCCATCCACGAGTGTCGAACATATTGCTTATGTTTTTTGGAAGGATATAAAGACATTGGAAGGGAGATCCTCTGTTTTTATCGAAGGACAAACCATTCCTTTAGTTCGCATAGAGAATATTTTTATGCTGAAAAGGCAAGAGGGAAAAAGAGAGGAAAAAGGGCCCATTATCATTTTGCGATCTGCAGGGGAAAAAATAGGATTCATTGTGACAGAAGTATTATATGAAAAAGAGATTGTCTTCCGTGAATTTAGAGGATACTTAAAAAAGCCCAGATACTTTTCAGGCGTCACAACTCTCGGAACAGGTGAAGTCATCCTGATATTAAATATGCAGGAACTTACCAACATAAAAGAGTCAGCAAAGGCATTACCAATAGATGAAGCCGCAATAACGGTAAAACCAGAAGTAAAAAAGAATGTAATCTTGATTGCTGAAGATTCCATGATAACGGCAGAATTGGAAAGGAATATCCTTATAAATGCCGGCTATGAAGTAGATGTTGCTACCGATGGTATCGAGGCAATAGAGAAATTACATTCTAAAAAATACTATCTCCTGGTAACAGATATTGATATGCCCAGAATGAATGGGTTCGAGTTGACATCAAAGGTAAGAGCAGATAAAAGACTTAAAGACACTCCCGTTATTATTGTAACTTATAAGGAAAAGATTGAAGACAAGAGGCAAGGTATTGAAGTAGGCGCAGATGCGTACATCTTAAAAAAGGAGTTCGACCAGAGCAGCTTATTAAATACGATAAAAAGGCTGATAGGGGAATAACTTTACCACAAAGGGCGCAAAAAAAGAAAACAGAGGTTGAGAAGATGAGAAGCTGGGGAAGTCCCAATCTTTCAATTTCCCAATTCTCCAACTTCTTTCTCTTTGTGATCTCTGTGTCTGGTTTGCGATGAACGATTATGGATAAGGAGAATTATGTTTAAAGGAATTAAAGTACTGATTGTAGATGATTCGGGTCTTGTAAGAGAAATATTAAAAAAAATGCTTGAGACCGACCCATTAATACGGGTAATAGGAATGGCTGAAAATGGTGAGATGGCGGTTGAATTAGTGCAAAAGCTAAAGCCGGATGTCGTTACCATGGATATTAATATGCCGGGAATGGATGGTTTTAGAGCAACCGAACATATTATGGCATTTTGTCCAACTTCCATATTGATTATTTCCTCCATCATAGATAAAGAAGGAATTTATACAACATTTAACGCCCTTGCTGCAGGTGCCTTGGATGTTATGGATAAACCCGCTAGTCTTGAGAGTAAGGAGTGGAATAAGTTCGGTGATATGCTTGTTCAAAAGGTAAAGTTGGTATCAAAGGTGAAGGTAATAACTCATGTGAAGGGCAGGGAAGGGGAAAGGGGATTTCTTAAACATAAAGAGTCTCTTTCTATTCCCAGTCCAAATAAATATGAAATTATCGGTATTGGGGCGTCTACGGGAGGAACCTTCTGTTGTGATGCAGATATTAAAAAATATTCCATCCGACTATGACCTTGGAATTCTGGTTGTTCAACATATGACGAGCGGGTTTATAAGGGGTTTTGTAGATTGGCTTGGGGATGTGTGTGAGATAAAAGTTAAGCTGGCTAATGATGGTGAAAAGATTGAAAGAGGGCAGGTGCTAGTTGCCCCTGATGGATTTCATACCATAGTCCGCAGTAAAAAAAGAATTGGGTTAGTTTCTGGTGAAAAAGTACACGGCGTGAAACCATCGGTGGATACATTGTTTAATTCCATTGCTGAGGTATTTGGGCAAACTGCCGTTGGGGTTTTATTGACAGGTATGGGCGTTGACGGTGCAGTGGGTTTGAAACACATTAAAGACAAAGGGGGTGTTACTATTGCCCAGTCGGAGAATTCCTGCGCTGTTTTTGGCATGCCAAAAGCCGCCGTAGAAAAAGGAGCTGTAAGCAAGTTGTTATCTGTAGAAGACATTATATGTACATTAATCCGAAATCCGAAATCCGAAGTCTAAAATCAAACTTTGGAGATTTTGTATGACGAAGGGAAATGTTCTAGTTGTAGATGATAGCCCGTTGATATTGGAATTCATATGTAATTTTTTAAGTGACAATGGATATAGAACGTTCACTGCAAGCAATGGGATCGAGGCGATTGAAAAGACATTCAGGGAATTGCCGGACTTGATTATTCTCGATGTTGTGATGCCCAAAATGAATGGGTATCAGACATGCCGTTTCTTGAAATCAGACCATGAAACTTGCGATATTCCAATTATTATGTTGACCACAAGAGACCAGGTAAGCGATAAGTATTGGGGTGTTCATGCCGGTGCAGAGGCCTATTTATCCAAAGAATGTGAAAAAACCATATTGTTAAAAACGATAGAAACACTTTTACAAAAGGGGCAGAAGATTCTTACTACAAAATTGCTTGTCAAGAGATCCCGTTTGATTGATGCCATTGATATTGTTTCCAAAGTAAACGATCAGCTTGATAGAAAGCTGTTTGAAGTCACGATATTAAACGAAATGAGTTCCTTGATTGAAAGAGAAATTGAAGATTTAGAAGGTATTATAAATATTGTGACAGAGACATTGGCAAGGCTTCTGGATTATGATGTGGCGGTAATTGTTGTTCTGGAAGAGCAGGATACCGGATGTTTTCTTAAAATTAATAAACCCGTTAGTGAACTGTGTCTGAGAGAGGTGCAGGAATATACAAAGAACTACCTGGTGAAAAATAATATTTGTTTTTCTTCCTCAAACAAAATGACGGTTTTGGGGAAAGACAGGCTAATACAGACGGGTGTTGCAAATAAAGAAAAAATAACATATTTTGACGTGCCGGTAAGATTCTCCAACAAGCTGGGTGGGTTAATTATGTTAGCGTGCAACTCCTCCAAAATAGTAGACAGCAAAGATGTAGATTTTTTTAAAGCCGTTATAAAAGGGGCATACACCATAATGCAAAATTCGTGGTTTTATAACAGGCTGAAAAAGCTTGCGATTATTGACAGCCTGACGGGTATCTACAATCGTGGTTTTCTCTTTGAATGTTTAGGCAAAGAATTCTCCAGGACTAAAAGATATAATCTGCCTCTTTCCATTTTGATGATTGATATAGATTATTTTAAAAGGAAGAACGATACCTACGGCCACCTTCAAGGTGATGCCTTGTTATGTAAATTAGCACAGATTTTTAAAGACAATATCAGGGCTTGTGATACTCTGGGTCGGTACGGCGGGGAGGAATTTCTGATTATTCTCCCGGAATCAAAACTAGAGGATAGCGTAAATTTAGCTGAAAGAATTAGAACGGAAGTCGAACAATATAATTTTGGAGAGGTGAACAAGGTAATCAAGTGTACTGTCAGTATAGGTATTTCCAGCTATCCTTGCCCTGACGTAAAAGATTTCGAAGGCTTAATTAGTAAGGTTGATAAGGCGCTTTACAATGCAAAGGCTTCGGGTAGGAATCGGGTGTTCATTGGTTAGTAAATACGGAACAAAAGTGATATATATTCAACTATAGTTAGTGACAATTATAAGCAAACGAAGCTCTCTTTGCCAGACTTATCATTACTTACAAGTTCGAAAAGAATATTATTATGAAAGGGCAATAAAAAAAGTCCCCTCTAAAAAGAGGGGATACAGTGGTGTGTTTTATCCCCTCTATCAAGAGGGGGGAGGGGGAGTGTTTTCCATGAAGGTAAATTATCATCCAAAACCCAAAGAACGTGCGCGGAATTTAAGAAATAATGGTACAAAATCAGAAGTAAAACCATGGCAACACTTGAAGAATAAGAAAATGATGGGTTATGATTTTCATCGGTAAAAATCAATTGATAACTTTATATTAGATTTCTTCTGTAATAAATTAAAATT
Source organism: uncultured Planctomycetota bacterium (assembly GCA_963709355.1). Taxonomy (GTDB): domain Bacteria; phylum Planctomycetota; class Brocadiia; order Brocadiales; family Brocadiaceae; genus PLOWO2-12-38-17. The sequence continues at coordinate 2,563,070 of CAVPVY010000005.1, read as the reverse complement.
TGCTATTGAGTTGGATGGTTATACCCACACATTTGAAGAAATTGTAGAGAAGGACATATTAAAACGAAACAGATTAAAGGAATTGGGAATAATAGTATTGAGATTCTGCGATGAAGATGTAATGAAAAATATGAATGGAGTTTTACAAGTAATTCGATGCTTTATTGAAGATTATGGGAAACAGAAGATACACCCCTATTAGTCCCCTCTTGTTAGAGGGGAAACTGTATTAGTCATTAAGATGCTGGTAATAATAAATTTGCTAAAGGGGGATTCATTTAAGACGTTCATTATAGTTACGGATGCTTTGATGGAAAAAACAAAACGAGTGTTATCTAAAACAGATTTCGATAAATTTAGTCAGTGTATTGAAAATCGTACCGGTATATATATTGACGACAGTAAGCAGAATTCGCTTAAAATAAGTCTGGATACCCGTATGAATATACTAGGTATAAATGATTATGATGCATATTATTCGTTCATTATAACAAACGCCATAGGAAAGAAAGAATTTGATGAGTTATTGAATCTCATATTGATTAAAGAGACATTTTTCTTCCGTGACGATAAGCAATTACAGGTGTTGGTAAAAAATATCCTGCCTGAATTGATAAAAAGAAAAAAAATGAAAGAAATAAGAATATGGAGCGCTGGCTGTGCCACAGGTGAAGAGCCGTATTCCATAGCGATGGCAATCATGGAAAGTCATCTGCCCAACAATATTAATGTATCTATTTATGCTACAGATATTAGTAAGGAGGTTTTAAAAAGGGCAAAAGAAGGTATCTACAATAAAAGCAGCATGCGGGCAATAGACAAAGAAATGTTAAATAAATATTTTACCCAAAGAGAAGGATGGTACTATTTAAATGATCAGGTAAAACAATTTGTTCACTTTGATTATGTAAATCTTGTTGATCCCTATTTTTCCATAGGAGGGAACAGTTTTGATATTATTTTTTGTAAGAATGTGACTATCTATTTTAGATTAGATACAGTAAAAACGGTCATTCGAAGGTTTTATAATGCGCTTGCAGGGGGAGGTTATCTATATGTGGGGTATTCCGAATCCCTCTGGCAGATATCCGACGATTTTGAGTTAGAAGAAATTTCTGAGGTATTTCTATACCGGAAAAATGGGAAAAACAAGATTGGGTCTGTAAAAAAATGGCATCAGCAAAAGGGGAAAGCAGTAAATATTATGGATTTTACTTATCAAAGATTACCTTCTTCTTTAGTGAAAAAGGCAGCTCGGCATATCACACTTACACCGCAAGTAGCGAGAGAGAAGACCTCACAACAGAATATTGGACTGATGCATAGAAAAAATGTATCCAAATGGATGAAAAATGGAGTGCCGCCCGCAGGAGACGATAACTATGAATCAATATTGGAAAATATCGAAGGGGTTTTGCAGGACGATCCTAAAAATGCAAATGTTCATTTATTGGCGGGTGAGATATATGCAAACATGGGCTTATATGATAAGGCATTAAGAAAGAGTATGGATGTCCTAGAGGTTAATGATTTATCAACTGATGCCTATTTGTTGATGGGAGGCATTTACTATAAAATTGGAGAAAAAGAAAAGGCAATTTCCTCATTTAAAAAGGCAATATATTTAGATAATAATTCCATACTATCACATTATTATCTTGGGAATCTATATAAGGAGGCTAATCTTATTGTACAGGCTATAAAGGAATATAAAAATGTAATTCAAATATTTGAAACAAGCTCAGAAAATAAAGAACGACTTGTCGGTGAAGTTTTTACCGTAAAACAGTTAAAAGAATTATGTGTTAGAAACATTGAAATATTGGCAACAAAAGAGAGGTAAATTACAAAGAATACGAGGAAATAAAAAGGGGGGAAAAATTGGTGACTATACTGATCTATTGAGATGGGAATGAAGGACTACGAAAAGACGTAAGAATGAAGACAAAAACAAAATTTAACCAGATAATATCTGTCCTGCCGCTTATTATAGACCCGTATGGTGAAAATAATCTATTCCATTCAAGCCAAGACGTGTTGTTGTAATAGCTGCCGCACTTGCTGAAATAGTCATACCTGAAAAGAAAGATTTTATATTTTGTGCGAGCCTGTTTAGCAGTGTTGGTGGGGTTTTTTATGGAGAGCATCCATTAATGTTTCCTTCTTTGGAAGAACAGAAAAAAGTTCATATGATATTGGGAACTCCCGCTGTTAGCGCAAGGATTATATCTAAAATAAATACTCTTAAAGGGGCATGTGATTATTTACAGTATCATCATGAGAGGTATGATGGGAGCGGTTATTCCGGTAGAAAGAAAGGAGATGAGATATCAGTGAGTGCCCAGTTAATTTGCATTGCTGACACGGTTAGTTCGCTGAGTGATAATATGGTTATTCGTAAGTTAAAATAAATTTAAAATTCAAAATGAATAAACTGCAGAATGACTATGAAAAGGTTGCTATTGAAGCCTGCCTTTTTTAAAGCAAGTCCTCTTAAAAATTTCACTTCTTATTGAAGCTGATTTCACAGTTTATCCTGGTTAATAATTATGCATATAAAACATTTTCTTTTACGACATTTACCGTAAAATGATGTTTTGTAAAGTATATATACATGGGTAACAGTTTATGTAATATGATATGCCTATCCCTATGGGATAGGCGACTTACTAAATTTTTTTATGGAGATGTTACCCATGCCCAAGTATTATTACGATCAACTTAGTCGAAAAAGGTTAGCCTGGATGCTCATGTATAAAAAGATTAATAACGTCTCAAAGGTATGCCTGTATTTTGGCATATCTCGTAAATGTTTCTATAAATGGCTTAAACGTTACGAAGACTCAGGAGGTGACCCTGCAAGCCTCATTGATCGCTCAAAACGTCCCAGACGCTCCCCTATGCTTACCCATAAATATATTCAGTCTATCATAATAAGACTTCGTAAAACCACTTCCTTCGGCCCCGACCGTATACGGCTGTTCTTATTGAAGGACTATAATATCTCGCTTCCAAGGTCCACCATATACGCCACTTTAAAACGCAACGGACTCATTGAGAAACCCAAGAAGATGCACAGAAAACCTAAGTGTTATCAGATGCCCTCTCCAGGATACCTACAGGTAGATATAAAGCTGCTGGGCGGCTACAGACCCGGGAGCTTTGTTCAGTACTCCGCTCAGGACGACTCTACCAGGATCAAATTCACCAAACTTTACCAGGAACGCTCTACATCTAACTCCCTGGACTTCTTGCAATATATATTCAGACGCTTTCCTTTCAAGATCAGGCACATCAGGACCGACAACGACGCCGTCTTTACCAATGCTTACACCGGTGAACCCAAAACCCATCCCTTACGGCAGCCCAAGACACATCCTTTTACCCTGTCGTGCATGGGGTTGGGTATAAAACACAATCTCAATAGGCCTTCTTGTCCAGAGCAAAACGGCAAGGTAGAAAGGTCTCATAGAACCGATGGAGAAGAGTTTTTCCGTTTACAAAAAACTCGGAATCTTGACCTCCTTGTAAAAGAACGTAAAAAATACGATGAATTCTTTAACAACAAAAGACCACACATGGGGCTTCAGGGGTGGACTCCCCTGCAAAAATTACAAACTTTTCCTAATTACAAAAGTGTTACCTATGTCTATAGCTAATACACGTAAAATGATGTTTTAAATTGACATGAAAATAAAATATGAGTATCATAAATCTTCTTTTTATAATATATTTTTTTCGTTTTGAGATTTTGCGGGGTAAGTATGGGTGTTGTACGTATAGATTGCGATATACTAATTATTGGCGGTGGCGCCGCTGGGTGTTTTGCTGCAGTCGAGATTTATAAAAAATCCCCTGATTGTAATGTATTAATTATGGAAAAGGCGCATATTGAACGCAGCGGTTGCCTTGCGATGGGGTTGAATGCAATCAACGCATACATACATCCTGGACAGACACCAGAATCTTATGTCGCAAATGTTGAGAAAAAATTCGAGGGAGTTATAAGGAATGACCTCGTTTATAGTATAGCTAAGGGATTGAACAGTGCGGTAAGAGATGTAGAAGAGATGGGTCTGCCTATTGAAAAGAATAACGACGGTACGTATAAGATACGTAGTAAACGGAGTATTCGGATTTGTGGCGAGCGATTAAAACCCATCCTTGCAGAGGCTGTATATAAGACGAAGGCTCAGATTCTAAATCGTGTAGTAGCTACTAATTTTATTTACGATGGCGAGTGTGTCCTTGGCGCTTTTGGATATGGGGTTAGGAACGGTAATTTCTATGTTGTAAAAGCAAAAGCGGTTATAGTGGCAACAGGCGGGGCATCAGGTATATACAGGTCTAATAATGCCGGGACAGCTAGAAACCTTACCTGGTACTGTCCATGGAATGTGGGAACAGGCTATGCAATTGGAATTCGCATTGGCGCGGAGATGACCAGTTTTGAAAACAGGTTCATAGCGTTACGTGTGAAAGATGTTAATGCTCCAACGGGTACTATCGCAGTTGGTGCGCGGTCAAAGCAGATCAATGCGCGTGGAGAAGATTATTTAGAGCGTTATTATAAACACCTAGGCGGTAACAAATGTCTTACCCAACACAGATTGTTAGCTACAATAGAAGAAACAAAGGCAGGCCGGGGTCCGTGTTATTTGGATACAACCACTTTGAGTGTTGATGAAGAAAATAGACTTAAGAAAGATTTCTTGAACATGAATCCACCAATTATACTTTTATGGGCAGCTAACGGTATGAATCCCAGAACGAGACCTGTGGAGATTCATGGGACCGAGCCTTTTATTGTGGGAGGACACTGTCAGGCGGGATACTGGATTGATAAGGACAGGAGGACTACGATTCCAGGGCTTTATGCGGCAGGGGAAGTGGCAGGAGGTGCGCCTAAAAAGTACGTAAGCGGGAGCTGGGTTGAGGCTCGTATAGCGTCAGCGACAGCGCTGGAAGATATAAAAGTGGCTCCTCTCAAAAAAATAAATGATAGTCTGATTTTGAAAGAACAGGAAAGGGTCTTATCTCCTTTGAACAAAAAAACGGGTGTATTGCCTCATGAAATACGTGAACGACTCCAGAAGATTATGGATGAATACGCAGGTGGTATATCCATGAATTATGAGCTTCATGAGGAACGATTATTAGAGGCAAGGCGGTTATTGAGATGTCTTAAGGAACGTACAAATAATATAAAATCAGAAAATAATTATAGCCTGGTTGGGGCATTAGAATGTATTGATAGACTGGATGTTGCAAGAGTGCTGGTTGAGCATCTGATTTATCGTAAGGAGACCAGATGGTCATGCTATCAGACAAGATTGGATTATCCGGAAAAAGACGATAAACGTTGGCGTGTTTTTGTTAATTCCATTTATAATCCTGATGCCGATGAAATAAGAATGGTGGAAAGGCCGTTAGACAGATGAGTATCTATATTGATGAAGATATTTGTAATGGATGCAAGGGGTTGGCGGAGGCAAGGTGTGAGCGTATTTGCCCTGGTGATTTATGTTATCGAAAAGAAAATACAAAGGCGGCGATACGTGACCAGTCAGCTTGCTGGACGTGTGCATGTTGTGTTAAAGAATGTCCTGTACAGGCAATTGAATTGAGATTGCCTTTCCAGATTAGTTGTAATGAGGCTTCTTTAAAGGCACAGTTAAAGCGCGACAAGACTGTTTGGTCAATTAAAGATGCAAATGGAAATCATGAAGAATTTGTTATTAAGGCAAGATGTTTGAAAGGAGATTGAAAAAAGATGGTTAAGAATATTGCCCCGCATGGGGGGGAATTAGTAAGTAGAATTGTATCAATGGAAGCACGGGAAATGTTGCTGGATAAAGCCGCTAACTACAGTATGAAAAAGATACAGCTTAATGCCAGAGAAATGTCTGATCTTGATATGATAGCAGTTGGGGCAATGAGTCCTCTGGAAGGATTCATGTGTAAGGCCGATTATGATAACGTTGTGGATAATATGCGATTAGCCAATGGATTACCTTGGTCAATCCCAATTGTTTTATCCGCAAATAAGGAAGAAATAGAAGGTCTCAAACCGGGTAAAGATATTGCCCTTGTAGATCAGGCAGATGCTGTTATTGCTATTTTACATCTTGAAGAAATTTATCATCATGATAAACCAAAAGAAGCTTTGGAGGTTTACGGTACGGATGATAGAAAACACCCGGGGGTAGATTATGTTTACAAAATGAATGAGTATCTTCTCGGTGGTAAGGTGAGTGTTGTAAACAGGGCAAAACCATGTGGTTTTTTACCTTACAGACTCGACCCTTCTGAGACAAGGGATTTGTTCGTAAAAAAGGGGTGGAGACGGGTCGTTGGCTTTCAAACTCGTAATCCAGTGCACCGTGCCCATGAATACATTCAGAAGTGCGCCCTTGAAATAGTAGACGCAATTCTTTTACATCCTTTGGTTGGAGAAACAAAGAGTGACGATATTCCTGCGGATGTGAGGATTAAAAGTTACGAGATTCTTTTAGAAAAATACTATCCTAAGGACAGGGTTTCATTAGCTGTCTTTCCTGCTGCTATGAGGTATGCCGGACCAAGGGAGGCTGTTTTTCACGCAATTGTAAGAAAAAATTATGGGTGTACTCATTTTATAGTTGGCAGAGACCATGCAGGTGTTGGGAACTATTATGGGACATTTGATGCCCATTATATATTTGATGAGATTGACTCTCTGGAGATGGGGATTACGCCGTTATTTTTTGATCATACGTTTTATTGTAAATCCTGTAATGGTATGGCATCATATAAGACATGCCCACACGATTCATCCAATCATGTTATTCTTAGCGGAACAGAGGTTCGCAGAATGTTAAGTTCAGGACAGGCGCCGCCAACAACCTTTACAAGACCAGAAGTGGCAAAGGTGTTAAGTGAGTATTATCAGAACTTAAAGTAATATGAGTTCTGAACTACATAAGCTTTGAGATTTTTAAGTCGGGTTATAATCCCTTCGCTACAGTAAAGCTTTTTGTCGCAATGAATGATTTCGTTGTTACAAGGTCTTTGTTGTCTCTGGCAACTATTGTTATTACGTTTGGACCGTCTTTAAGGGGGAGGTCTGTGTTGATTTCCAGCCTCAACTGCTCCCTTGGGGTAGATGTTTTGTTAGACTTATAAAAGATCTTATCGTTATTGACAAGGATATAAACCTGTTTTACCTGAGAATCATCTTCTATAATTGCATTTAGCGATAAACGGTCGTTCCCAAGTAGTACATTTGAGATGGGATTGCTCAATTTAATTGTGGGAGGTATTTTCTGAATAAAAGGTTCTATGCTGGTGGGTTTATTTTCTGAGCCATTTGCCTCGATTACCTCTTTTGACGATACCCAGCCATAGTGATTATCAGGTAATGTTATGCGGAACCAATCTGGTGTTTTTGCATCAGTTTTTAGTATTGTGCCTTCATTCATCACTGACAGTACAGGAGAATCAAGAGACATCCCGCCGTAAAGTGGGATACGATTTCTGCTTGTTTTCAAGGTGCCGGAAACAGGTGTTAACTTAAATTTGTTTGTAACAACCGGGAATGTAAGCTTACTGGATAAAAATGTTCCTAATATAGTCTCTGAAATAATCAAATCCATACTGAATTTATCTGAGGGCAATTTTTCCTTTATATAGAAAGATAATTTTGCCTCTTTTATTTCGCCTGGGTTTAACTGTCCGATTTCAACCCTGCCGTTTTTTATGAAAACTTCTTTACTGCTCAATTCTCTTAAAGTCACGACATTCTTTTCAGAAAGGCCGTCACCAATATTTTTTACCCAAACCAGTAGTTCAAGCTCTTCTCCTGCCTGGACCAAACCATCGCCATTATTTACAGAAGTATTCTTTGTGTTGTCAAGAATTTGATAGGAAAATGCAAAAAGTGGACGAGGTATTGCTTCTGTAGTAATATTGAGTTTAATATCTTCCGGATTTTTTTGGTTGAGCTCCTCAAATTTGATGATAATTTCGTCCTCTCTATCAAGAGAAGCCTTAGGCACTTCGACTGTTGTTGAATATGATTTTGTTGCACCCTTATCTATTTTGCCGAAGATAAATTCGAGTTTATCAAAAATTGTATTTTTACATGAAGAAATACCTCGTAACTGATACAGAGGTGTTTCGTTGGCATTTTTGACATTTACAGTAATAATAATTTTGTCTCCAGCCTTGATGCATCCATTGGACGGGTTTGTTGAAAAAGAGACTTTTGATTTTACCATTCCTGTAGAATTGCCGATAGACCAGTCTATTTCTAGTTTCTGTAATGCCTGCGCAATCTTAACTTCTTCAGCCATTGAGGTTTCGTCGATAATTTGACGTGCGTTTTTTAAGAATGTCTCTCGTTGCCATACGGTTGTTTTTGTAAGCAACTTATTAGCAAAAAGGACATGAAAATCCGTGTTGAAATCCGGCAATTTGTAAGGGTCTTCAATCTCTTCTTCTGGTGCATCAGTTTTTTCTTTTGAATCTTTTTCCTTCGTTTCGTGATAATATTTAAGGATTGCAAATGGATTTTCATCTTTTCGGTGTTCATCAAGATGTTGTTTGAGGTCTTCTTCCCTGAAAGCATCTATGCCGCGGAATAGATTTATATTGTCCTTTTTAACAGTTACAGGAATGAGTTTAATATCCGGAGTAATACCTACAGATTGAATATCTGTGGATAGCGGTGTGAGATATTTAGCAATGGTTAATTTCAGGGCTGACCCATCCATTAATTCGATTAATTGCTGTACAGAACCTTTCCCGAAACTCCTGTCTCCAACTATTATGGCACGGTTGTTTTCCTTAAGCGCTCCAGCGACAATTTCTGCGCCAGATGCGCTTCCTGCGTCAACAAGGACAACAATGGGATAACCAGTCTCATCGGTGTCTGCTTTATGCGCACCTTCAACCTCTCGCGGGTGTCCGCTGGGTCCTACTGTAATAACTATAGCGCCGTCATCAAGGAATTTATCTGCGACTTTTATTGCCTGTTCTAGTAATCCACCTGAATTGTTTCTCAGATCAATGATTAATCCCTTTATTTTATTGTTGTTTGCGGTTCTAAGCCTTTTCAGGTGCTCGTTGAGACACTGCGAGGTGTCATCCTGGAAGTTTCTTATTTTTAAGTAACCGATGTCATTATCAAGAGACGCTGATTCAACCGTCGGGACGACTATAATTTCCCTTTTCAGTGTTATGAGTTTTGGCTGTGATGCCTTTTCGGTCAGAATTGCAAGTGTGACTGTTGTGCCGGGGTCTCCGCGTAATTTACCGACAGATTCAGTAAGATTCATATTGATGGTTGATTCTCCATCAATTTCTACAATTTTGTCCCCCGCCTTTATACTCACCCTTGCTGCAGGCGTTCCATCTATAGGTGAGATTACAGTTAATACCCCGTCGCGCTGACCTACGACCATTCCTAATCCACCAAATTTACCAGTAGTGCCTATTTTGAATTCATTGAATTCCTTAGGCGGAAGAATAATGGAGTGGGGGTCAAGCTGTGTAAGCATCCCATTAATTGCTGTATATTCTATATCGCTGGCAGTGATTAGTTCGTTGGGCTGACGATTGGTGTTGATAAATGTAAGGGCGTCCTGTAGTATTTCAACCATGTCTTTGGAACGTTTTATTCTGGATAGATCGTAAGTTTTCACAACATCATCCACAGTTACGGTCTGGGTATTTGTGTTTTCTGCAAAGTCGGTTAAAACTTCAGGAATTATTCTTTCTTCCCATGCCAGGGATTCTTTAAGCATTTCTATAGTTTTAATTCGTTCCGGGTCAACATACAGTCTGTTGACATAGGAGTTAACAATACTTGGAAGGCGGAATTTGTAGTTTGTATCATTTTTTCCGTTGTTTTTATCTGGACGCGGTTCCAACCCAAAGGTTCTGCTTTGCACACTAAAAATGCAAGCAATAAATAATATCGAAAGGAAGGTAATCAGTAAGTGTTTTGTGTTTGTTTCCAATTTCATGTTACATTCCTTTAAATTGGTAATAAAGAAATTATCTGCCAGATATAAGAGGGGAAAAATTACAACCAGACAGCAATCTGATTATAGTTCTTTTTTATTACAAAGATTTTCAAAAAAATATCTTTATAAGTATAAAAAGACACGGAATATTTATCAAGAAAAACTCGAAATAAATATTAGGCTGATAAGGCTGGCAGTGATACATTTTGTCAGGAACTCAAACTGCTATTGATGACGGGTTTGATATTTGCCGGGTATTATTTTTCCCATTACAACCGGTTCGTTTGCCCCTGTAGCGCTTGGGACGTTGTTTGGATTTTCAGAAATAGTTTCGTTTGCAAGAATGGCAAAGGCGATCGCCTCTTTGGCATTGGGTGAGATACCAAAACTGTGAATGGAATATATCTTTATGGAAGGTGTCAGATACTGATTAAGAAGTTTCATTAAAGTTTTATTATAACTACCACCTCCCGAAATTATTACCTCAGACAATTCATGCTTGGATAAAAGCCATTTTTTGTAACTGTCTGCAATGGTGTGCGCTGTAAATGCAGTGATGGTTGTCAGGACATCAATCCCTTTAACGCCAGAACTGATAGCGTCTTTGTATAGGTTGTCAGCAAGTTGTTTCCCAAATGCTTCTCTACCGGTAGTTTTGGGTGGTGGTTTTGTAAGATAAGGATGTTTGAGAAGAGAAGTTAGTAGTCTATCGTTTATAGTTCCTGTTGATGCTAATTTACCTTCCTCATCAAAATGAGACGTATTATTTGTGATGAGTTCCGTAATTCTGTCAATTAACATATTGCCTGGTCCTGTGTCAAACGCAATAACCTCATTTATATTGCAATCTGGTGGTAGGAAGGTAACATTTGCAATCCCACCGATATTTTGCATGGCGCGCCCCTTTTCATTGTCTCTAAATAGGATGTAATCTATATATGGAACAAGGGGTGCGCCCAGTCCACCTGCCGCCATATCTCTTGGACGAAAGTCGGCTATTGTAGTAACTCCGGTCTCTTGCGCAATGACGGAAGGTTCGCCAATTTGAAGCGTAGAAGGGTATGCGGGGAATTTGTTAGATATCTTGTGTAAAGCAGGGTCAGAGATGTGATAAATAGTTTGTCCATGAGACCCTATGAGGTCAATATCGCTAATTGGAATGCGTGCCTTATTTGCGATGTTTTTTGCCGCGCTGGCAAACAGCTTACCTAACTGGAAATTTAACTGGCATACCTTATCAACAGTGCCTGTTTCATGATTGCAAGTATCGAGGATGGCATTGCGTGTTGTATCATTGTAAGGATATGTTTCAAAAGCCAGCATGTTTATTTTGGTTTGCAGGCTATTTCCAAAAATTTCAACAAGGCAGGCGTCAATACCATCTGCCGATGTACCAGACATGAGTCCTATAACCTTTTTTGGATTCTTCTGGTATAGCTGAAGAAGCGCATTGACCATTATTTATTTTGAAATTTTTAGACTACAATACAATTTTTATAAATAATTATGAATATATTATCCGATTTAAAATCTAATGATGCGGACTTGACCGGCTTTTGTATAGTTCTGCCTCGCGGTCAGCCTCTCCCATCATACCCTTTGAGCGGTATAATTCTTCGAGCACCTTGTGCACCTCGACTAATTTGGGGTCTACTTCAAGCGCCTTTTTAAGCGATGCCTCAGCATTGGCAAAATCGCCTTTTTCCTTATATGAGATTCCTATAACATAATAAAAGTCTACCATATCAGGGCGTATAGTTAACGCCTTCTGCCATATAGAAATGGCGTCATCCATTTTGCCCAGTTTTGTATAGGCGATACCAAGATTATAATATATTTCAATTTTCTGTGGGTTTATCTCGATTGCCTTTGTCCATTCTGCAACCGCCTCATTGAACTGTGCCTTTTTTGCATAGAGAATACCCAGATTGTATCGTGAGTTCACAAGACCAGGATTCAGGCCAACAGCCTTTTGAAATGATTTCGTCGCATCTTCCTCCTGCTTCTTGTGGATGTAAACAAGTCCCAATCCTTCATATGCCAATGCATGATGTGAGTCTATTTCAAGTGCCTTTTTAAAAACAGAAATTGCCTCATCTGATTTTCCTTTCTTGTTGAGGATGTTTCCCTGTCCAACAAGTGATTCAACCATCATAGGGTCAATCTCTGACGCCTTCTTATAAGCATCTAAGGATTCATCAAACATACCCTTTCCATCGTATAATAAACCCAGAGTATGATATGCCTTGGCATCCTTTGGATTGGTTTCCAGCAGCCTTTTATTCTTTTCAATTTCTTCGTCTGCTAATGTTTTCTTGTGGACCGAAGGAGTACTGCCTTCGAATTTGATGGAAGTTGTAGCTGGCTCTTTTTGACCACATCCTGTAATTGGTAGTATAAATAACGTAAATACAGAGAAGAATATTAAATTCTGTTTCTTGAAGTGCATCATAAAATCCTTTTAATTAAAGTGAATGCTATAAATAAAAACAAGTTTACAGGATGTTAACGCCCAATAATATTTTACTAATTTGTTACTGGTGTTAAAAATGAAATGTTATTATATAAAATAATGGATGATCGTCAATCCGAAATTATCTAGCGTAAAAAAAACAGATATGCAAAATCACAATCTAATAAGAACAATGGGGTTTTTTGACGTAATTTGCCTTGGAATTAATAGTGTTGTGGGCGCTGGTATTTTCTTATTGCCGGGACAGCTATTTGGACTAGCAGGAAAAAGTGCCATTTGGGTGTTTCCGCTATGCGGGGTCTTATGTTTTGCAATTGCGCTCTGTTTTGCTGAGATGGGAGGTCTGTATGAGAAAACAGGCGGCGCATATCTTTATGCCAGGGACGCATTCGGCCCTTTTGCAGGATTTCTGGTAGGCTGGATGATGTGGATTTCATCTGTTATAGGCTGGGCATCGGTTGCGAGTGGTTTAGGGCTTTATCTGGAGTATTTTCTGCCTGATGGGTTTGTGTGGCTGAACAAAGGATTAGTTGCTGCTTTGATTGTGGGATTAAGTATTATTAACTATTTTGGAGTAAAGCCCGGTGCAAGGACAATCAATTTCTTTACGGTAGGAAAATTGTTGTCTTTGCTTATTTTTATTGGTGCAGGACTTTTTTTTATAGACTGGGATAAACCAGTAACACAGTCTTTGACGAAGGTTGATAAAGGCGGATTAACGATAGGGAGTTTTGGTATGGCAGTTGTGATGGCATTATACGCATATACAGGGTTTGAGTTTGTTGCTGTACCTGCAGGTGAAATGAGACGACCTAAAAGGGACATCCCTATCGTATTATTTTTGGTAATAATGACAGTTACCGCCCTGTATGCAGTTATTCAAGTTGTGGCAACATGGACTTTTCCGGAACTTGCCATTTCTGACAAACCGCTTGTGGATGCAGCAAAACATTTTATGGGAACGTCAGGCGGCATTATTATTGGAATAGGCGCCTTATTATCTATTGGAGGAATTAATGCCGGTATAGCGCTCACAAGCCCGCGCAGTTTGTATGTGCTTTCGATTGAGGGATATTTACCTGAGGTATTTTCAAGAACACATCCGGAATATCACACCCCGTATCTGGCGATTATTGTTAATACGTTTTTAACTCTTGTGTTAGCGTTAACAGGTAGTTTTAAGTATCTGGTTGCAGCCAGTGTAATGGTGAGCATTCTGCAATATATTCCAACATGTCTTGCTGTAATTATATTGAGGAGGTCTGATGCGGAGCGAAAAGGGGGTTATTTAATACCAGGGGGCTATTTGATTCCTTTTTTTGCATTGCTGGTGTGTGGATGGCTTGTGTTTAATGTAGAACTAAAGGTAATAGCGGCAACCGCAGTAGCAATCGGTGTGTCATTGCCATTTTATTTTTATAAGAAACGATGAAAATATATTTTAGATTTTATTTCTCTTTAAATAGATAAACCTGCTGAATGCATTCGCAAAATGTCAAGACATAGTAGGAGCATTTAGTTAAGGGTTTCTTTCTTTAAGATTAGTGTTATGCCGACCATATTTTTATGATCATCAAATATTTTTGTTAACTTCGCAGTTGTCTTTGTTAAGGAGGGTTGAGTATCTGGGGGTGATATCTGAAAATTGATAGTATTCTCCTGCGTGCTGGTTAGCATCTCTATCGGTATTGACAAATTTAACTGTGACAAATATGTAAGAAGATTGACGTTTTGGGTATCTTTAATGTGTAAGATCTCCTGTGCGGTCTTATTTATATTCTTAATTTCCCACTGTTTGTTTGCAACAACAATGCCTTCCGATACATCGAGTAGAATTGATTCAAGGGCGTCCGTTACTTCCTTTTTTATAGTCGTCGTCTGCCTCATACTGAGTAATGATTTTACTCTGGCAAGCAGTTCCGTTTTATTGAATGGCTTACTGATAAAATCATCGGCACCTGCCTCTATTCCTTTAATACGATCATCCATCTCGTGAAGTGCGGTAATCATTATGACAGGTATATTTTTTGTTCTGTCATTTGCTCGTAGTTTCTTGCACACTTCAAATCCTGATAATTTGGGCATCATGATATCAAGTAGTATTAATTCCGGGTTTTCTGTTTGTGCTTTTTCTAGAGTTTCTTCTCCATCATAAGCTTCGATTACATCGTATTCCGATGCGGTCAGGATTACCCTCAATAACTTTACGTTCTGTTTGATGTCATCTGCAACCAATATTTTTGGCTTATTCATGTTTTTTAATATATTTTTCAATGATGAGCGGCAGTTCCTGTGTATTGATAGGTTTACTGACGTAGGCATCGCATCCGGCTTCCATAATTTTTTCTTCATCGCCTTTCATTGCATAAGCGGTTACGGCAATAATTGGAGTATCTTTCAGCACGGATGTCCCTTTTATTTGTTTTATTAATGTAATGCCGTCAATACCTGGTAGTTGTATGTCCATAAGAATTATATCTGGTTTTTGATTCCTTAATATGTTTAAAGCATCTTCGCCACTTGCTGCTTCAATTACATTGTATCCCTTTGCCTTGAGTACAACACGCATTAGTTTCCGGTTTTTTTCGTTATCTTCAACAACCATTACATTTTTATCTGGCATATATTTTCTCTGTATGTTGAGTTTTGTTATATAAAATGTGAATTTATCATACAAGAAGTATTAATTATTTGGATGCAATTGTTCTATCTTTTTAATTGCAGCAAGGAGGTCTTCTTTTGTATGAGTGCTTTTTTGGACAATTGCCAATATATTTCCATTTAATACTTTTTTATCTTCCGGTGTAATATCCTTAGCTGAACATACAATTATGGGTATTTCCTTTGCTTTTGGGTGTTTCCTAAGCGTTTCAATTACGTCAAAACCGCTAACATCCGGCATCATAAGGTCAAGCATAATGAGGTCGGGGTTACAATCCATGGCTAGTTTGATTCCTGCCTTACCGCTGTATGCCCTGAAGACTTCAAAGCCTGCGTTTTCCATAATGGCACTCATAAATTTTACAGCCTTTTCATCGTCGTCAATCACAAGTATTTTCAGGCATTTATTTTTTTCTGCAGGGATGCAGGCGTTTACGCTGTTAAGCAGTTTATTTCTGTCAATTGGTTTAATCAGATATTCGGCGGCGCCAAGGCTATACCCTAATTCCTTATTGTCTACAATAGATATTATAATTACAGGTATATTTGCCGTGTTACTAGAGTTTTTAAGTTCAGAAAGGACGTCCCATCCATCTTTCTTAGGCAGCATTATGTCAAGTGTTATTAAGAAAGGCTTAAATTCATTGGCTTTTTTGATTGCGTCTTCACCATCAATAGCCATAATAACGTTATACCCGGCATTTGTTAGATATAGTGTGATGATATCAGCCGCCATACGGTCGTCTTCGACAACCAGAACTGTCCTTGCAGATTTTTCTGTTGTGGATATTGACTTAGAGGGTTTAACCTCAGTTTCCTTTGATTTTGGTCTCTTCTTTTGTGCCTTTAAAGGTAAAGCAAAACAAAAGATACTTCCTTTACCAAATTCACTTTCAAACCAGAGTTTCCCGCCGTGCATTTCAACGATTCTTTTTGTCAGTGCAAGACCGAGTCCAGTTCCTTCATACTTTCTTGCAAAAGAACTGTCTGCCTGCCAGAATTCTTTAAATACTTTTTCCTGGTCTTCTGGTTTCATGCCTATTCCTGTGTCAGATACAGATACCTGTAATGTATCGTCTGTGATGCTGGCTTCAACAATAATACTACCTTGTTCAGGTGTGAACTTTATAGCGTTTGAGAGGAGATTATATAAGATTTGTTTGAATTTTACACGGTCGGCTTCTATGGTATTTACATCTGTTAGTATTATTGTTTTTAATTCCAGATGCTTTTTGCCGGCAATGCCTTTTAGGATGGTATAGACGTCTTCGATTGCCTCGCGGATTGCGAAGGTTTCGTACTGGAGTTCCATTCTGCCTGCCTCAATTTTGGATAGGTCCAGAATGTCATTAATCATCTGGAGGAGGTGAATGCCGCTGCTATGTATATCTTTAACATAATCAATCTGGTCTTCATTTAATTCACCTGAAATTTTATCGCGCAGCACTTCTGCAAAACCTATAATAGCGTTCAGAGGCGTGCGCAGTTCATGTGACATATTAGCCAGGAATTCTGATTTCATTTTATTTGCGCGTTCCAGTGCCAGAACAGCCTTTTGCAAATGAGAAGTTTTTTCTGCAATTCGTTGTTCGAGCGTGGCGTAAATTGACTGTAACTTTGTGGACATTTCATTGAAGTTCCTGCTGAGTTGTCCAACTTCGTCGTGGGAGGCAATGTCAACTTTTGTAGTAAGGTCACCGGTTTTTGTGATGTTGTTTATTGCATACGCTAATCTTTCTATTGGTTTCATGAATTTACCGGTTGTAAAGAAGATAATGGCAACAATCAGCAAAATACTTATAGAACCAATCGTAATAAAAAAAACGATATTCGATGCAAATCTCTGCTCGGCGATGTATTTTGGGATAATTACGCTGATTGCACCTCTGATTTCTCCTATTTTATAATCATATCCGGTGGTATAGTTGTTTTTTATAAAATCTGGCGCCGTTTCCTGGGGACCGTGGCAGAGTAAACAGTCTTTTTTTATATGCAAGGCATAAAGATAACGTTCAACCCTTTTGCCATCAATAATGTCGCTATGCCAGTATTCTGTTATGCTGGGGTCGTTTTCCATTTTCCTCAGTACAGATTCTTCAAACGAATCAGGTTTATTAAAGGCATTTCTATATCTCATACTTGTTTGTTTAATAATATAGCCTGTTCTTTCAGCAAATTCAGAGCCTATAGCCTGTCCTGAAATTGCAGGGATGAAATATTTTGTTTGTTCGGTAATTTCAATTTTTGATGTTTGCAGGACTGATGCAAAGTAGTTTCTGGTGGTTTCCAGCTCTATTGCAATCAGCTTTGCTTTTTCTCTTACTTCCTTGATGAATTCATGCCGTGTGCGTTTGTGAATTAAAAACGCAATTACACCGTTTAAGGTAACCATCAATACAGCCAGGAGGATCACTAATTTATGCCTGATTTTCATAGTCTCTTTTCGGATTTTATAGTAATTGCCCCTAATGGGCAGCACTTTTCAAAACCGGATTTAACATTCCAGTCGTTTACTTTTTCTGCGATAATTTTTGCCTTGTCTTCTACTACATCAATAACGCCTCTGGAATTAATGGCACAGATTCCACAACCAACACACTGTCGCTGATCAATGGCTACGTATAAGAGTTCATCGTCTTTTTTTAAATTTACTTGGTCAAGATATTGAATGGTTTTCTTTTCTGAAATTGAAACAGTGTGAGACAAGGAATGTTTTTTTACCTGTTGTCTGCCTGCCCTATCGTATCTAAAAATGGACCGTCCGCATTTTTCGCAAGTATGAAGTTCCTGCAATTTATCGAGATAGTCCATAACTGTTTGGACAACAGCGGCATGACTCCATGTTAATGGAGAGACAGAGACAGGCTCGCCTGTGTAAGGATTTATCTGTTCTGCCAGCACACCTGATGGTAATGCGTGTGATACAGCCCATCTCAGGGAATTTACAGCGCGGTCGAGTTCCTCTATGGATTTTGCGGTGGCTATATGATACTGTGCCAGCCACATGGTGCATATTATCCACGGGTTGCCCGGAACAGATTCGTCAGCGGCTATGCGTTGATATTGGTCTCGCTCGTATCGTGCAATTCCACCGATTTTAGTTTTGACCCATAGCGTTTCCTCTATTGCTTTCATTGTGTTATGTATTTTGATATCGTTAGCGTCGTAAACGCCAAAGGCAAACATGGCATAAAGGCTGGCGTCTATTGATGCATCGGGTTCAAATCCCCCGTCCTTTTTCGGATAAAGCATCCTTAAAAATCTTTTGTGTTTTTCGCTGTAAAGGTATTTATCAATGGCTGTTTTCATTTCAGCGGCGGTTTGTCTGTATAAACTAGATTTTTCTGTACGGTGAAATATATCCGATAGGTTGGCGGCTGCTGTCAGACCAGCATACACAGTTGCGGTTGTAAAAGATAATATACCTCGTTTTTCTTCCCACAGGTCATAAGAGGGTAATGGAAGTCCTGTTTGTTCGTCCCGATAATTTACAAGAAAATCTGCAGCCTTTTCAATAAATGCGTGGTATAGCGGACGTACAACTTCAATCTTTCTATAGAGGTCATAGTATTGCCATATTACCCAGAGAATCAATGCAGTTTCATCTTCCTGGATTGGGACATGTATTTCATCTCCTTTTATCCATGGATGCCATGAGCTGCCAAACGAACCATCCGGATTATATTTATGCAGTAGAAATCCACTTTCAATCAAAACGCTTGCGCAAAAATTATAAGGAGCAATTACATTTGCGCAGAAGTCAAGGAATTTTCTGCATGTGGTAGTGTATCCTGCCTTTATAAGCGCATAAGAAACCAATGCGCCATCTCTTGGCCACATATAGCTGTAAGTGTCTTTTGCATACTGTCTGATGTCAGAGTCGTTTGCGGCGATGATAGCGCCACCGCTGTCAATTTGCGTCATAATGATTAATAAGCTTCTTTTGAAGAGGTCAATTACGTCCGAGGGTAAATTCCCGAAATTGATTTCCTCTTTGTTAACCCAGTGAAGCCAGTAACAAGCCGTTCTGTCAATAATTTTTTGGGGTTTTTCATGTAAGACAATATCGTTCAGCTCTTCTACCTCGCTATAGTTTTTACCGGCAGCAATCCAGTAATAGACAGTTGTTTCTCCGAGTGCTGTGAGTTTCAATGGAATACCAATGGTGGAATCTACAGAACCTTGTGATATTGGATTTCCTTCAAGTACACCATCTTCCGCATCTTTCCATGTTCCCTCAGCACCGTGGTGTCTTTTTATTCCAGTTGCATACTCTCTTACGCCCCAGACATCGCCAGTAGAACAATTTATCAGGAAATACCTCGGTCCTTTGTAATGAATCAGGCAGTTTAGTTTTGCATCGTAAAATACTGTGTCGCCTACCTCGTTTTCCATTACATTCAAATCATGGTGGAAGAAAAGCTTGACCTCTCTTTCACTATTTCTAAGATTCTTTACCAGAACCTTGCGCATGTATATGTTTTTTTCGAAATCAACGACGTCATTGCAGGTCAGTTGAAGAGAAAGTTTTTCATTAAACGCGCGGACATTGGTTACAAGTGTTTCTTTCGAGTAACCCAGTGCAAGCTTCCAGTCTTTGCGATTTACCCAATAGTAACCTTCGTGTGTCCACACACCAAATCTGCTTGGGTATCCAAGGGCGTGGTTTTCCTTTCCTACGCGCGGATAATATAAATCTCTTATGGTATAGTCTGAATCAAATGAAACTAATAGTGAACCGTTTCCAACAGGTATGTCGCTTGGCACGGCGGTATCCTCTTAAACTTGTTTTAAATAAGTCGAAATAATAGAAAAATATTGTGTTTCGAGGTGTTTAGTTTTCATTTATATTTATTGTTAGTTTGAATATTAACATATTTATACTTTTCATGGTATGTCTTTTTCAGAGAAATGGAGTGATTCACTCATAAACATTTGTAATTCAATGCGTGATTGATCGGCATGCATTTGTTCAAGCGAGGTCAGCCTGGTGAATAGCCTTTTTTCTTCAGACATTCTTGCAAAGATGACGGCCTCTTTGTAAAAAAGAAATGCCCTGTTTTCTGCTTTTGCAATTAATTTGAGAACATCGGGAAGTGTGGCATTCTGTTCAGGTTCAGCAATGTCCAGTTCGTTTTCCTTTTTCTGTGCTTGCAGGGGGCCAAAAGGATAACCGCAAGTATCTTCGTACCATGGCTTAAGGATATCTTCATGTTCCTGCTCAGCTTCTGCCATGCGTTTAAAACGCATTTGTGCCTCTTTGTTGGATAATTGGGAAGACATTTTTAAATAAAATTCCTTTGCCTTTATTTCTTCCAAAATGGCAGTTTCTAAAATTTTTGTGATTTCAGTATTTTTATCGTCCATGGGCAAGTTTATTTTTGAAGAATACCATACGTATGATTATTCCATTTTCCAGCCTTCTTTACCGACTAAGGGTACAAAGGCGCACTCCAGAACGCTATGGCTTTCGATGCCTTTTTCTGCTTTTACTACCCGATATAATGTCTGGTTATAAGGATTCCCTATAGGTATTACCAGACGTCCTTTGTTTTCAAGCTGGTCTTGGAGACTCTTTGGTATATATGGTGCACACGCTGTAATGATAATTCCATCAAACAGCGCTCTATCAGGCAATCCAATACTTCCGTCTCCGACAATAACATCAACGTTGTTACAGCCTATTTCCTGTAAAATCTTTTTTGCCCTTGATGCAAGTACATCATGCCTTTCAATTGTATAGATACGGTTTGCTAATTTACTGAGTATTGCAGTTTGATATCCTGAGCCTGTCCCAACTTCCAGTATTTTTTCGTTTCCTTTTAGTTCAAGACATTGAGTCATAATTGCTACCATATAGGGCTGTGATATGGTTTGTCCTTCACCTATAGGTAGTGGACAGTCTTCATATGCAGCATGTCTATAGAGTTCCTGTACGAAAAGATGTCTGGGTACTTCTGACATTGCCTTCAAAACACGCTCATCATAGATACCTCTGCTTACGAGCTGGTGTTGTATCATATTAAGCCTTTGTACTGCGTATTTATCACTATTTTGTGGAGTATGTTCAAGGCTATACTTGATTAAAAGAATGTGTTTAATGCTTTTAAAAGTTTTCATTGTGAATTTCATTTATTACCAATGGTATGATTTTTAAATAAATAACCCCTGAATACAATTCTTTATTAAGAAAAATCAACATCCCAAAGTCTTTGTCTCGAGAGAGGAGAAGTCTGTTCTTGGCGTCGGTTTCTTTGAGATCTTTGCCGGAGGCTTTATGTAAGCCAAGTTCTCTTGCTGTAGCAACATCATGTCCATGCTGTCTTAAGAAATCTACAGTTATTTTATATCCATCATGGTCTGTATCAGCTTCATCAGTCTGTTTTCGCGTATATTGCTTCTTCTCTAATCAGTTGCAACGCATATTGCATACATGCTTTGATGTTTTCAATTATTCTTGTGCCCACCACGTATGGTTTGCCAAAATGAATCTCAGGGTTAATTGTTATACGTTTTCTAAAGTTTTTCATTATTAGTTTTTCTTATTTAAATTTGATAATCATCCTTTATTACACACAACGGTTTCAGTTGAGCAATTTTTTTACTGATGCCTGCATTTTCCACTATATCCACTACCTCTGTTACGTCTTTATACGCCTCTGGTAATTCTTCGTCCAGTGTTGCACGGCTGTCGGCACGGACAAGGATACCTTTTTCTTTGAGTTCCTGAGCAATACTTCTGCCTTTTGCCATTTTTAATGCCTGATTTCTGCTCATTACCCTGCCTGCCCCGTGACATGTACTACCGAAGGTGTCTGTATATGCCTTTTCTGTACCAACAAGTACATACGAACAACGTCCCATATCTCCCGGTATCAGAACAGGTTGTCCTACCGATTTATATGCATCGGGTGTATCGGGGTGGTTCGGCGGGAATGCGCGCGTAGCGCCTTTGCGATGCACGCATAATCTCTTTTTCTCACCATCAACAATATGATCCTCAAATTTGGCAATATTATGACATACATCATATACAGGAAAAATTCTGGATTCCTTCGGGCTGATAAGTAAGGCCCTTTCAAAGGATTCCCTGACCCAGTGTGTAATCATCTGCCGGTTTGCAAATGCATAATTTGCTGCGCATGCCATTGCGGCGATATATTCCTTACCCTGCTGGGAATTTATCGGGGCGCAGCATAGCTGCCGGTCAGGTAACTCAATATTGTACTTTTTTGATGCATCAATCATTACACGTATAAAATCATCACATACCTGATAACCCAATCCTCTTGAGCCTGTGTGTACGACGATAGTAATACCATCTTTTTCAAGACCGAGCACACGAGCAACCTGTTCATTATAAACTTCGGATACATAGCCAACCTCAACGAAATGATTTCCAGAACCAAGCGTGCCTAATTGCGCCAATCCTCGTGTTATTGCTTTGTCCGAGACTACATCTGGGTCTGCGCCAGAGATACAACCTTTTTCTTCAATGTGTTCAAGGTCTTCTTTATTGCCATAACCCTGTGAAATCGCCCATTGTGCGCCGTTTTTAAGCACTTTCCTAGCCTCTTGTTGCGAAAGTTTCAGGTCTTTACGGTGCGAGCCGACGCCGGACGGTATATTCGCAAACAGGGTGTTAACAAGTGTCTCCAGCTTATTACTAATTTCAATCCTTCTTAGTCCAGTTTTAAGCAATCTTACACCGCAGTTAATATCATATCCAACGCCGCCTGGGGAAACGACTCCTTCATCCATATCAAACGCAGCTACGCCGCCGATAGGAAATCCGTACCCCCAATGAATGTCGGGCATTGCCAGCGAATGGCTTACAATTCCAGGAAGATAAGAGACATTGATTACCTGCTGCAGGCTTTCATCTTTCTGGATTTCCTGCAGCATATGCTCATCGGCGTATACGATGCCATCCACGCGCATTTTGCCTTCTCTTGGAATACGCCAGCGATATGCGTCTATTTTTTGAATTTTATATTTGTTATCTCCCATAAAAGACTCCTTTTAAAAAAAATAGCCACGAATGAATACGAACTTTAAAAAAGATTTTGTAAGGATAAATCTTATATAGTATGTTATTTTCATTTGTGTCAATTTATGCCAATTTGTGACAAAATAATTACAAATCAAATATAATACGTGCCTTCCATTGCTGGTCTTTCTGTATGATTGACAGGTTGTGATGTGTAACTGCCTTGACTTCAGTCTTGATTATGTGCCTTTTTTCATCAAAAACCTCACCACTTACATCTGCATTTAGTTGATAATCTGAAAGTTGACTGATATCGAAGTTCTTGAATAACAGATTTTTTACATCATGCAAAAACAACAGTTCGCTTAACCAATTGACTAGCAGTTGTTCTTTATCTATGCCTATAATATTTAGGCTATGTTTAACCTTACATTCTACAGTTGAAAGGTCTGTTATAATATCAAACAGGGCAAAACCAGCATTGGAAAATAAATCCTGTAAAGTATCTCCAAATACATCAATTCCAATATCAGCGGTGTGGTCTACAATTGTATATTTAGGCATAACTAGATAAATTAAATCTTTGAAAATAAGTATCAAGATACAGAAATATAAGGATTACAGCTTTTTATAGTCAATTTCCAACGACATGTACATGTTTATTGTTATAGTGGGGATGACTCTAGCAAGCTGTTATTCCAGCAAAACAGGGTTCCGTTCTTTGCTTATTTTCTAGATTCCCACTTTCATGGAAATGACATTTTGGCAATAGGATGTAAGTTTTATTATGGCATTTACTTTGGTTTCTTATATGTTTAAATAGTGACAAGCCTTGCTATGTGTTAAAGCATAACAAAATCGTGTTCGGGATGCCTGATGGTAAGCACAGGACACGGGGCCTTCCGCACAACTTTTTCTGCCACGCTGCCCATGATTGCATGTGATAAACCTGTTCTCCCGTGTGTCCCGAGTACAATCAGGTCAACCTTGAATTCCCTCGCCTTCTTTATAATTTCGGCGAAAGGAACACCTTCTATAACAATTGTTTCAACTTCTATATTTTTTCTGGTATCCTCACTTATGCATTTATGCAATCTTTCTCTTAATTTGTTTATTGTTTCTTTGTCTATTACGTTAACATTATAGAGCTCTGGATCGTTGATATCATATATACGAATGTCAAGCACATGCATCAGGTAAAGTTTTGCATTATATTTCTCTGCGAACTCAATAGCATATTTAAGGGCTTTTTCTGAGTATACAGAGTAATCAATTGGACATAGGACATTTTTAATACTTATCATGCGTTTCCCCTCTTTCTAAATTAATACGTGATTTATGGCTGCATCAACTTTTTGAATATATATACATTGGATTTTCTGGCGTATTTCTTTATCTATTTCCTCAAAAGCATCCTTGTTTTTTAGTGGGAGGATGATTGTTTTTACACCTGCCCCTTATTGCTGCAAGTACCATTTCTTTTATCCCACCGATTGGTAGCATATTCCCTGTTAACGTGATTTCGCCAGTAAGCGCTGCTTGCCTTCGGGCTTGTCTGCCTGTCAAAAGTGATATAAGCGCAATACACATGGTGATGCCAGCCGAAGGACCGTCTTTTGGTATTTTCAGCAACACAATGCCTATTAATTCATTTTTTGAAACCGACTCGTTTACTGCTTTTACCATTCCAGCACCGAAGAGCGTTAAAGGACGTATCAGATGCGGGAAGAATACGTCTGTCTTCTGCTGGGATGATATTGATGGTTTCAATCAAAATACTATCGTCTCGTTTATGCAGAGAGAAGTCCATCGTATCCATAGATTGTTTTGATTCTCTTTCAGGCGGTTCTTTTACGTACATTTTTAGCTTTCTTGGCGACATGAAGTGACTTAGTTACTTGCTCGACAAGGTCTGAAATAGTATTTGTTTTTGGTGTAACAGAGCTTGTTCCTAACGTTATTCTGAATTTAATATTTATGTTTTTTCCCTCATCTTTTATCAGGCATTTTTCAACTTCTTTTGCCAGAGAACTTGATATTTTCTTGAGTTTTTCACGGTCAATTTCTGGCAGTATGATAAGGAATTCATCATCGCCAAACCTTGAAACGACATCTGTTGATTTTGTATTTCTTTGCAGGCACTGGGATGTTTCCATAAGGATACGATCTCCAATGAAATATCCATATGAATTGTTAATAGACTCAAGATGGTCAATGTCCATCAGAATACACGACAATGGTTTGCCTTGTTTCTTTGCCATATTAAATTCGTTCTGTAGGATTACAAGTGAGTAGCGTTTGTTATAAAGATTTGTTAAGCTGTCACGCACGGCATGTTGGTTAACTATGTCATTTAATTGCTGTATTCTTGTATTAAGGGTATGCAGGCTCTTATCATGAGCTTTCCTTTCATCGATATTTGTTAGGATGCCATTATAATGAGTTATATTACCCCATTCATTTTTAATTGCATTAAGATTGTCTGAAACCCAGACGTAAGTCCCGTCCTTTTTTAGTAATCTGTATTCTATTGTTGTTGCTTCAACTTCATGTTGTAACATTTGGATTTGTTGCATCACGGCTTCTTTATCATCAGGGTGTATAAGCTGTAATAAGGAATTTATTGTGCTGCAAATTTCTTCTGGCTTATAGCCTACCAGCTTTTCTATACTGGCACTGATGTATTTTATTAAACCATCAAACATGGATACATATATGGTTTCAGGGACGACATTTATAATTTTGTAAAACAACTCTTCGGAAATCGGTTTTGGCTTTTTTTTTATGGTCTTGGCAGGTTCTTTGTTCCTTATTACAAATTGTAAGGTGCAACAAAAAGCCAGAACTAGTAAGCCGTAATATAAAGCTTCTAGCTTAAATATGGTTATAAAGGCGCAATTAATGGCAACTAAAACTCCAATAGCACAATATTTGTATTCTTTGATAAGAACAGTTATCATGCCCCTTTTCCTCCGTTTGTTTTATGTAATTCTTCAAGGAGTTTTTTCAATTCGTCGCCTTCAATAACCTCTTTTTCCATCAGTGTGTTTGCCATACCTTTCAGGATTTCTTTCTTTTCCGTTAATATATTTCTAACGCGTTGTAATGATTCGTCAATAATCTTTCTTATTTCAAGGTCTATTTCACGGGCTGTTTCTTCACTGTATTCTTTTTTGGCTGCAAATCCTCCGCCCAGGAAAAGCGGTCTGTCGCCCTGCTCAAAAGTTACAAGCCCCATCTTTTCGCTCATTCCGTATTCCTTGACCATCATTTTTGCGATTTCGGTGGCTTTTTCTAAATCATTCTGGGCGCCTGTTGATATTTCATTAAAAATAATTTCTTCCGAAACTCTGCCCCCAAGCAGTATGGCTATCCTGTCAAGTAATTCAGCCTTTGTCATTAAATACCTGTCTTCAGTTGGTTTTTGTAAGGTATAACCCAATGCGCCAATTCCACGGGGAATCATGGAGATTTTTCTAACCGGGTCTGCGTGTGGCACAGAACATGCAATAAGGGCATGTCCTGATTCATGATGCGCCACAATCTCCTTTTCTTTTTTATTCATTAACCGTTTTTTCTTTTCAAGACCAGTCATGAGACGGTCAATTGCCTCCTCAAATTCAGGCATACCTACAGCCTTTTTGTTTCGTCTCGCAGCCAATAACGCCGCTTCATTAACAAGATTAGCGAGGTCTGCACCAACAAATCCTGGCGTCATTGCCGCAACAGAATGTAAATTGATATCCTTTTCCAGTTTTACTTCTTTAGCGTGTACTTTAAGTATTGCCTCGCGGCCGTGCAAGTCAGGACGATCTACAACTACCTGCCGGTCGAACCTACCTGGTCTCAAAAGGGCAGGATCTAACATTTCCGGGCGATTTGTTGCGCCCATAATTATCACACCTTTATTAGAGTCAAAGCCGTCCATTTCAACTAATAGCTGGTTTAGTGTTTGTTCACGTTCATCGTGACCGCCCATAGGATTTACCCCGCGAGCCTTGCCTAGTGCATCAAGTTCGTCTATAAATATAATGCAGGGGGCTTTCTGGTCTGCTTGATTGAATAAATCCCTTACACGTGCGGCACCCACGCCAACAAACATCTCAACAAATTCTGAACCGCTCATATTGAAGAAAGGCACTCCAGCCTCGCCGGCTACCGCCTTTGCAAGGAGTGTTTTGCCAGTTCCAGGGGCGCCTACCAGAAGAACGCCCTTCGGTATTTTACCACCCAGTGAGCGGAATTTTTCGGGCGTTCTTAGAAACTCTATAATTTCCTGTAATTCTTCCTTTGCCTCATCAATTCCCGCAACGTCGTCAAAGGTAATATTGAGGTCTTCCTGAGCGTAGAGCCTACCTTTGCTTTTGCCAAATGACATAATACTGCTTGCAGGACCAAATCGTCTGAAAATGAAGCGCCATATTATAAATAAAATTAGCAACGGCATTACCCATGTGAAAAAGAAGGTCTTAAACCATGGGCTTTCGTAATTACCTGAATATTTTACACCTACAAATTCAAGTTCTTTTACGAGGTCCGGGTCGTCAACGCGTGCAGTAATGAAAATTACATTTTTTCTTGTTCCGCGTTCAATCTCACGCAGTTTACCACGGATTACTGTGTTTGTGATGTAGCATTCAAGAACGGTACCTTCTCTGACGAGCCTTTTGAATTCACTATAGGAGACGTCTCTTACTCCAGGATTTAGAAAATATAATTGCAGTAAAATGAAGAATCCAACAGCTATGATAATATGCCAGGCAGAAAATTTCTTTGGCATCTTAATCTTCTTAAAATTATCAAACATGTGTGCTCCTTGCTCTTGGGTCTGTTACGCTTAAATCAAAATGTATGGTATTAGAATATTCAGGAATCTTTAAATATCCTAATTAGAATAGTTACTTTATTAGATAGCCTTCTCGCTCTGAGCGAATCTATTAGATATTTCTCTGGTAAAGTTCCTGTTTAGATTTCTTGGCATTACGCTATATTATATTAAAAATCCTTTTAGTAAAGACTTATTAACCCATTCGAATATCTGGGGATAATATCAAATTTTCCCGCCTTAGCACAGAAAATTATATCGTTTTCCATGCCGATTATTTTAAGGTATTGTCCATGAAAAGAATCAAGAAGCCCTTTGCGTATATGTCCTTTATAATGATTATAAATTATTTTAGCAGAAATGGCTGTATCACTCAAAAGGACTTTGCAGGATTTAGAAATTTCATTTATGACCATTCCTGCGCATATCATATCTTCCATGGAATATGTGTCGTTTCTTCCTGAGAGCGCAAAAATAACATATCTTTTTTTGGATGCAAGGTATTTGGAGACTGTATTTGCGTTTAGAAAGGCGCAGATTAAAACTTCCGTTGGATTTTTACAGAGCTTTAAAGTTTTTGTGCAATTGGTTGTTGTAAAAACCAGTGTTTTCCCTGCGATTTTTTCAGCGGTATATTCCTGTGGTGAATTACCTAAATCAAAACCTTCTATCCTGAAGCCGCCTCGTTCACCGCCAAGCAGGACATATTTATTTTTTTGATTATGGGTAATGGTAAGATTTAAAGCCTTTCTTTTTTGCCACGCCGTTTTAACGTTGGGTACAGGATGAATCTCCTTGCATCCATGCGCAAGGGCATGAATAATGGTTGAAGAGCCACGAAGGACATCAACTACTACAATCGTTTTGCCTTTTTGGTCAACTCTTTTTAATTCGGATGGATACAGTTTGACATCTATATGCATTAACGATAATTACGGTAGATTTATTGTTATTTGGGATATGAAAAGTATTCACATTCTTGTTTATTTAAAATCAAGCAACTCCCCCAGATACAAACAAAACTTCATCATCAACAGGCTTACCATCGAGAATATTGGGTCACATACAATAAATCCCTTTTCTTGCGTTGCCATTTATTTTACCTCCTGTTCAGATGTTTTCTAGCAATTTATTAATCAATTACAAACGAATCCTTCCTCTCTCAAATCCTTTAGCAACATTATTTGAGATGGATAACGTCGCTCTTTCCAGTTGGTCTCTGAGGCTGTCTTTCCGGCTGAATTGAGTCTTTTCGGTCAGGGCATAAATCTTTTCTGTAAACTCAATGGCTGCTTTCCAGACAGGCAAATCCTCAAAACCACTTGCAGGTTATAAATCTACAATCTTTTATTCTCAAATTTCAAATCTCAAATTTTCAATGCATTCTCCAATCTTCTCTATCAAATCTTAAATTTCAAATTATCTTCTATTCTGCCCATCCATTTCAGGATATCTCAGGACAATACAATTCCATCGCTCTTTTGTGTGCATTCATTTTGTTCGCCTTTTTTTAATATAAGAAATTTCTTTCAAAATGACTTTTTCCAATATAATCTGGGTATAGTTTAAAAAGTGCCGCTGTTTGTAATCTAGGTATGCTTTCCTTCCGTGAACGACTTTTGAGCGGATACCATACAATTATGTACTTGTACAAATCTTCGTCTTTACTTCTATCAAAACTAACAACGCCATTATCTGTTACACAGGGAAATAAGATATTTTCTAGATGTTTTTCAACGCTTCCCTTGCCTTTTCATGAAATGAATTATTTTTCATGCGTCTTTATTATACGTTTATATCTACTACTCGCTCTCCCTTACCACCGTAACCTCATTTCCTCTGTGGTCAATGACTTTTACGGTTATGCATTTTTCCTTGCCATCACAGCAAAAGCACGGTGTACTTTTACCCTCTCTCCTTATAGAGGAATATCATTCTTAACATATAAATTATCTCAAAAACAATACCTGCTTCTCTTCCAGCCATTTTGCCTTAGTTCTTCTATAACTTTTAAGGCGGTATCGGTTGCCTCGTTAATTCCGTGCATCTTATTTGAATACTCCAAAACCCTTTTAAATAATCATTGTGGTCGCTTGGGGATTCAATCCCGAATTCAACCAGAAGGTATAAGCCTTGCTTACCGATAATTCAAGCCTCGTGGCGAATGTGCTCAATGATAATTTCCGTTCTCTGTGAAGTCTTCTTGTTATAAGTATAGAAATTTTACTGATGTCGTTAAAGCTTTTCTCTTTATATCATACTGGTAACAGTAATTAAATATTCCCCGCTAATCTTTTCAACACAGCATTTAATACCCGCATATCAGGAGCTACTTCAAAGATTTTGTTATTATGATTTTGACAATCCCAATCTTTCATAAACAGTCTTAAAATCAATATCTCGTTCCACGACTTCTGCTGCACGGGTTATCTTTGATTTGGTGTGCAGGCTGACGTATCCGGAAAGGTTTTCACAGGACTCAAGGGCGCTGGCTGTGTCTGCCCTAACTACTATTATAGGTACGCCTACCTCCTGAGCGCGCCCTAATATAGATGCGCCGGGATATAATTCGCCCGTGAGAATCAGGCATTTTGTTGGTGTTTCAAGGGCGGCAAGCTGGATATCGCTGCGGTCGCCGCCAGTGATTACCGCCTTATTTGCAACCTTTCTAAAGTAACTCAGGGCGCTCTCAACATTCATTGCGCCTATCATGAAATTTTCAATCAGGTCTTCCATTTTGTCTTCACAACAGAGGATTTTTCCACTAAGGGCATTGACGATTTCTTTTATAGGTACAGCTCCGAGTATGGGGTCTTTTTGAATAATCCCCAATGTAGTGATGCCTTTATTTTTGAGAAATGGAATTAGTATTTCGCGCATATAATTTAGTTTTGTTTGTGGTACTAGATTAAATACAACGCCGAGTAACTGATTCCCAAGCATTCGTGATGCGTAAATGAAACCATCAAGCGTCTCAACGATGTGTTGTTGAAATTTGTCTACAAAGATTACCTTTGAGTTGGATTCTTTGATAAAGTCCAGTTCTGAGAAATTCAGACAAGTACCAGCAGAAAGTCTTCCTAAACCTCGTGCAATTATTAAATCTTTTCCTTTGGATGCTTCTCTAAACGCAATCATCGTTTTTTGACGGATATTGAGTTCTTCTCCGCTCATAAGGCGTTTTATAAAATCATCGGTTACCAGCACAGGGCAGATTGAGTGAAGCGGTTCGTTTACCTCCAATGTTTTAGAAAGAAAGACAGCGTCTTCGTCTGTAATCACATTTTCAACAACAATAGGTGAGAATCCTACAGGTTTGAAATAACCGACATTATAACCATCCTTCTTGAGCTTTAATCCCATTCCAAGGCAGATTAGATTCTTACCGGAGAAAGGCGAAACGGAGGCAATAAATATAGGTATCATGATAACCCCCTTTTATTTATATGTTTTAATAAATGTTAATGGTAATAAAAAAGTCGCTTGTTGTTTGAATACATTTTCAATTATTTAGACTTTTAAGATGTTGTAATACGCGCATCCAACGCTATAGTACCGCTACCCTCAGGGAAAATGATTAATGGATTAATATCTATTTCTACGATGTCTGGCAAATCTGTTACCATTTGAGAAAGTTTTAAGAGGTCATTTAACAAGGTGTTTACATCAACAGGTTTTTCGCCGCGCACTCCTTTTAAAAGCGGGAAAGACCTAATTTCCTTAATCATTTCTTCCGCTTCGCTTAATCCGATTGGGGCTATTCTGAATGAGACGTCTTTTAGTATTTCTGTATAAATACCGCCTAGTCCAAACATCAATAGAGGACCAAATTGGGGGTCTCTTGACATACCAAGTATAACCTCTTTACCGCCTGTAATCATCTGTTGAACCAGAACGCCTTTTATGTCTGCTCCCGGCATGAGGCGGCGTGCCTTTTGTATAATATCACAAAATGACCGCTGGACTTCATCTGGGTTTTTTATATTAACTATAACCCCGCCGAAATCTGATTTGTGTAGTATGTCAGGAGAAGATATCTTTAAAACAACCGGGTATCCTATTTTTTCAGCGGCTTCAGCAGCTTCTGTTTCCGAAGCGGCAAGAATGCTTGCTGGTATCCTGAAGCCATAGGCAGCAATTACCTGCTTTGCATCTTCTTCGCTGATATAACGGCGTAAGTTTTGTTTTGTGTTTGCAATTATAGACAATGCTTTATCCTTAATGATATTAAATTTCTTTGTTTCGGACGGTTGCTTTTTCTGCCACAAGGTATATTTATACATTGCCTCTACTGCGGTTATTGCTCGTTCCGGAAAAGTGTAATTAGGTACTTTCTTTTGACACATAATTTTTAAAGCACTTTTGATCCGTTTCCCTCCCATAAAAGAGGTAACGATAGTTTTTTCTGTTCGACTTGAAATCTCAATAATTACCTCTGCGGTTTTTTCTATTTCAGTCATTGCCTGCGGCGTAAGAATGATTAGGACTATATCAGTATTTGGGTCTTCGATTACTTTTTCAATAACAAATTTGTATCGATCGTCTTTGGCGTCGCCTAGTACATCCACAGGGTTATAAACATTTGCTATAGATGGCAGGAAAGAACGGAGTGTGTCTATGGTATTTCTGGAGAAACTCGCCATTTTTAGTTGTGAGCGTTCCACTGCATCTGCGGCGATAATTCCGGGTCCTCCTGCATTCGTAATTAATGCTATGCGAGGTCCTTTTGGCAGAGGCTGCTGACTGAATATTCTGGCGTAATCGAAAAATTCTTCAATTGTCATCGCTCGTAAAATTCCAGATTGTTTGCATGCTGCGTCAAAAGCATTTTCAGAACCTGCAAGAGTACCTGTGTGAGAGGATGCTGCCCTTGCACCAGCTGAAGTACCACCGGATTTTACAAGGATTACAGGTTTTTCTCTGGTAAGCGCCTTTGCTGCATTAATAAATTCGATTCCGTTTTTTACGCCTTCCAAATATCCAAGCACAACCTTTGTATAGTTATCTTCGCACATTACTTTTATCAGGTCTACTTCATCAATGTCTGTCTTGTTGCCCATACTGATGAATTTCGAGAACCCTATACATTCACTAACAGCCCAGTCGAGGATTGACGTGCAAATGGCACCTGATTGCGAAAAGAATGCAATATTGCCTTTTGCGGGCATATCCGCAGCAAAAGAAACATTAAGCGACGAGCGTGTATCAATCAATCCGAGGCAGTTTGGTCCCAGCATGCGTATCGAATGCTCTTTAATTATCTGATATAATTCACGTTCTATCGAAGCGCCCTCTATACCACTTTCTTTAAAGCCGGCGCTGATAACGATAATGGAATCAGTGCCCTTTTCTACGCATTCATTAACTACACCTAATACTTGTCTTGCTGGAACAACGATTACTGCAAGGTCAATTCTATTGTTGATTGATTTGAGATTTGCGTATGTCTTTATTCCAAGTATACTTTCTGCGTACGGGTTAACGGGATATACTTTGCCTTTATAACCGAAATCAATAAGATTTTTGAGTATGTCGTGGCCTACTTTACCTTTTTCACGCGATGCGCCAATAACTGCGACAGATTTTGGTGAGAAGAAATGTTCAAACATAAATTACTGTGAAGGTCTTTCTTCCTTTTCTTTACTTTCGGTCTGATTAGTACTGGAGATATGTTCTTCTTTTGGCAATATATCGAACATGTTTTTGATGGAATGAGTAAGCGGTTTAAAAGGAGTCAGGTGGCTTTCTGGTTTTAAAAAAGTGCCTTTGATTTCTACCATGGTTAATTGTTTCCTAACACCTCCAACAACAAAGTCAAAAACCTTTCCTACAATAGGAATCTGGGAAAGAACGCCCTTGCCAAACCCAGCAACAACATTTAAATGAAGGTTTCCATTGAGCTCGATATCGCCGCGTCCATTAAGTTCAATTGTGTCACTATAAATCCTGCCGTTGTCTACATGAATTACACCGTCCTTCACAACATACTTCACCTGCGCGTTGTTGAAACTTTCCTTTCTTGGGATGTTGAGATTGAGGACATTGAATACACTTAAAATTAAAGGAACGTCTGATAGATAGCCTTCGTTAATATTCAACTGTCCCTCGGCGTAAAAGTTTTTTTGGTCTGTGCCTTTCCCTCTGTACTTTATTCTGCCGTACAGTAGCCCTGACCACGGTTTTTCAGTGTTAGTAACCTTTATAGCTAATTCTTCCAGGATAACTCTTGAAAAACTTAATTCCCCTTCATACTGATACGGTTCAGTTGTTGTATTAATTGATATAGACCCTTCTACGTGTCCACCGCAACAATTGGCTTCCATGTGCTTAGTTACGAAGCAGTCTTTATTAATTTCCAAACGTCCTTTTATTCCTCTGAGGTGAATCTTATACTTGTTTTCTGTAATTTCACAATCTTTAAGGTTGACATCAATTGAGTACTCGTTACTCTTTTTTTCATCAAAACCCTGAAAGTTGATATTAATGTCTGCTTTACCTGCCGGATGAAGAGCACTCCATAATTTTTCTCCAGTGTTTTTAAATGGCAGGTTTTTCAGGAAAGATTCGGTAATTGACAGGTTAGGTGCATGGAAATTAAATATTTTCCTGCCAGTTTTAATATTATAAATGCCGTTCATTTCCGTGAAGATTGTCTGGTCTCCGCATTGTATAAAACCATTGGCATTTTTAAACACCATAATATTATTGCATAGCCTTAATTGGCCATTGACGTGTGATACAGGCAGAGGAAAATCAGGAGAGTTAAAGTTTAAATCTTTACAATCTATAGCAATAAAACATCTATCTTCATGATTTTCGCCTGTGTTATATTGAAGCATCAGATCTACGAGTCCGGTTGGCTTGATTTTTGAGCGTATCTGCTCGCCAAATTTTGGTATATTATTTAATAGCTCTTCGTTTATAAATAGGTTTGGGATTGTCATGACAAATGTTTTTTTTGTACCATGAAGATCAAATTCTCCCTTAAATTCAGCTTGAGAGGTGCTATCACCGTTCTTGATATATCCAATCACTCCTTTCAGATATAGTTTTTCCCTGTTTATTTCGACGGCTCCATTCAAGTTATAAATAATGAATGGCCACTTTGTGTACATGGCCTCAAGTCCGTTCAGGTTTGTATTGATGACATAGTCCATCTTTTTCTGGTTGTTTTGGTTGTCAAAACTTGCCCTGTATGTCACACTTACTTTACCGTTTGGCTTGTAGTTATCCCAGAGCATTTTGCCTACATACGGGAATCTGTCAAGGAATGCTTCGTTAAGCATAAGATTATTTGCGGATGCCTTGATATCCAGTTTGGGAATGCCTGGAGATAGTCTCATTGAAAATGAGTAGTTTCCCATAAATTCATCGTCTATATTCCCATTGATGATGATATCTTTAAAGGAACCAGCATAAGGTAGAAACGATATATCTATGCCCGAAACCTTTATTTCAGGGTTGTTTTTCTGTGGATTTTCCTTTATATGAACTTTTAAGTTTTTGACTTCTATACCTTGATTTAATACTTCAACGTAAGGCGGGATTTCAGCTTTATCGAAGTTTGATTTAATTGCGTTAAGCAAAGTCCAGATATCCGTCGGTTTCTCAATGGTTAGTTCTGGAGATATAGCTATAGCATTAATGATGTTAAGATTACCTTTTAAAAGGCTCTGTGGATTATGTTTTAAAATGATTTTAGGAATAACAATTGACTTGCCTTTTAAATCTTCAGATGTGCCAGTGAATGAAAGGTTATCAATGGTAATGCCTTCGAGGATATCCATGTGTACGCTATCAATTGTGACATCACCATATTTTCCAAGGGCAGTAAGCAGACGGGCTTTTATCGTCTTATCGGATATTGATTTTTTAAAAAGGAAATATCCTGTGCCTGTAATTCCAAATATTACACAAACGATAATTGAGACGATAATTATCTTTTTTTTCATTAAATATATTTCTTCTTTTCGTTTATTTTTGTACATAAGGTTACTGTCATTCTTGGTTCATTTCAAGCTTAAATTTTAACAAGTTTGAATAGACACTGTAAAAATAATTGCAGTGTTTGATAACACGCGATATAATTTTTCGCATTAAATTATAATTATGCTGTTTATGTGCTTGTAAAACAACGGTATGAGCGCATGTCAGTTTTTGTCGATCTCAACATAGTTACCAGAAATGATATATCATGGCATGTTAGTTTATTCCACTGCAATTCTGTGCTTAGTCCTGAATTTAATCCAGGATTTTTGATTCGACATTTTCATTTAGTTTTCTGAAACAAAGGCAGATATTCAAATAATAGTTTCCTAGCCTATTTTAAATTGAATATAAAGATACTAAAAAAACTTGATAAAGCATTTCCAAACTACGGAAGCAATCTAAGGAATGCCTTAGAAGCTGGTCAAGGTCATATCTTCAGGTGGTGGGAGGAAATAACCTTTAGAGAAAAGAAACATCTGCTTGAACAAATATCATCCATAGATTTCCAACTTGTAAACAAACTCTTCAGAGACGGTCTTCGCAAAGTTAAAAACAGAACTGAAGGGTGCTTTGTTCCGCCAAAGGTAACACTTCCTCCTGTGAATAATTTTGAAAGGGAGGCGGAACAAAAAATAAAGAGAATTGGGGAAGATGCCTTACATAGAAAAAAGATTGCAGTCCTTACGGTTGCAGGAGGGCAAGGAACAAGGCTTGGAAGTGATGTACCAAAGGGGACGCTACCTATCGCGCCAATCAGCGAAAAAAGTATCTTCCAGCTCCACGCAGAGAAGATATATGCAATCCAGAAAAGGTATGACACATATATCCTCTGGTACATTATGACCAGCGAGACAAATAACCATGCCACACAGGCTTTTTTTAAGGAAAATCAATTCTTCAGATTAGACCCGCAACAGATATCCTTTTTTACTCAAGGTATGTTACCTGCCGTGGACATGCACGGAAATTTACTTATGAGTTCAAAATCAAGCATTGTTATGAGTCCAAACGGACACGGAGGTACAATCATTGCTCTTAATGAAAAAGGTATTCTTAATGATATGAAGAGACGTGGCGTTAAAGAAATATTCTATCATCAGGTTGATAATGCTCTGATTAAGATTGCCGATCCTGTTTTCGTTGGATATCACCTGAAAGACGGAGCGGAAATGTCTTTGAAAGTTGTAAAGAAGTATCATCCAGAAGAAAAGGTTGGCATTGTGGTATACCTTAATGGATGTTTACAGATAATTGAATATAGCGAATTTAGCAGAGAGGATATGTATGCAAAAAATGATGATGGCACATTAAAGTACAATGCGGGAAGTATTGCTGTACACATGATTAATATTGATTTTCTTGAAAAAGTGTATCAGCAGGGCGAAACGCTTCCATATCATGCAGCTATAAAGAAAGTGCCGTATATTAATAGTAATGGGGTTTTGGTAAATCCTGAAAAAGATAATGCTGTTAAATTTGAAAGTTTTATTTTTGACATGCTAAAGCATGTCAAAAAAGGTGTAATCATGGAAGTTCTGCGTCAAGACGAGTTTTCACCTGTTAAAAATGTGGAGGGCGAGAATTCGCCTGTCACTGCAAAACAAGATATGGTCAATTTGTTTGGTAGGTGGCTGTGTAATGCGGGTGTTTTTGTTCCGATTGACTCGCAGGGCAATGTTATTGGCTTGATTGAGATTAATCCTTGTTTTGCGCTGGACGAAGAAGAATTAAAGGGCAAGATTAATAAAACTTTAAAATTTAATGGGTTTTTGAGCTTATAGATAGACATTAACTTGTTTGTTGTAAGAATATATAGAAATGGAAAATAAAAAAACAGTACATTTTGATTTCAATAATATGATGGCGGGGGTTATTGGGGAGGAAAATGGTATAACTGAGCTGGAGTTAAAAGAAATTGAACCAGTTGCTTCTCAATTTGCAAAAGAATTAAAAACAGAGCGTACTGCTGGCAGACTTCAGTTTCTTGAATTGCCTTATGATAAGAAGACGGCAACTGAAATCCTTGAAACGGTAAATTCCATCAAAGGAAGATTCAAAAACCTTGTAATTGTTGGCCTTGGCGGCTCTTCGCTCGGAAATATTGCTATTCACACGGCTCTAAATCATCCCTTTTATAACTTACTCAGTGAGAAAGGGAGAGGCGGATTCCCTCGTATTTTTGTACTTGATAATATTGACCCTGATAGATTTGCCGGACTCATGGAGGTTATCATGCCAAGAGAGACCTTATTCAATTTTATAACAAAATCGGGCACAACGGTTGAAACGATGTCGCAGTTTTTGATTATAACAAGGCTTTTGCGCGATAAGATTGGTAAGGAGTATAAAAATCATATTATTGCAACTACGGACAGCGAGAAAGGTACTTTAAGAAATATTACACAACGAGAAGGTTTTATTTCTTTTTCAATACCTGCAGGGGTAGGTGGGCGTTATTCTGTGCTGACGTCGGTTGGCTTATTTTCTGCTGCTATGTCTGGTGTTGATATTTTTGCGTTGTTGGAAGGGGCGGCGATGATGGACGAGAGGTGCAAGTCTGATAGTATTTGGGAAAATCCAGCTTTGATGGGTGCGGCGCTTTATTTTTTAAGTCATACCAGAAAGGGTAAAAATATATTGGTCATGATGCCTTATTCAAGTGCACTCAGTGGTTTTGGGGATTGGTTTTGCCAACTCTGGGCTGAAAGTCTTGGTAAAAAATTTTCTCTGAATAAAAGCATTGTTCATGCAGGCGTTACTCCAGTAAGGGCAATTGGAGTTATTGACCAGCATTCCCAGCTTCAGCTTTATATGGAAGGACCATACGACAAGGTTATAAACTTTTTTGCCATCGAGCAATTCAACAAAAATATTCCTGTTACAAACAAAGAGAAGAATATCGAGAGTGATTTGATTTATTTAAAAGGACATTCATTGAACGATATTATGAGGGCTGAATTTGAAGGGACAAGACTTGCGCTAA
Source organism: uncultured Planctomycetota bacterium (assembly GCA_963709355.1). Taxonomy (GTDB): domain Bacteria; phylum Planctomycetota; class Brocadiia; order Brocadiales; family Brocadiaceae; genus PLOWO2-12-38-17. The sequence goes on along the minus strand of CAVPVY010000005.1, from coordinate 2,524,142 downwards.
CGGAGCAGAGGCGTTCAAATTGTACAGTTACGTTATCTGAGCTTTCAGCATTAACGCTGGGACAGTTGTTCTATTTGTTTGAGTTAGAAACGGCTTATATCGGTAAGTTCTACAACGTGAATGCATTTGACCAGCCAGGTGTAGAAGCCGGGAAGATCAATGCCTTTGCGATGTTAGGTAAGAATGGATTTGAACAGAGAAAAAGTGAAATCGGTCTTTTAACGCAAAAAATGCACAAAGGATATTGCCTTTAATTTGTTGATTGAAGTGTTTCAATAGTTTTCTTAACAGTACCTGCATCATTGTTATTGGGGTCTAACCTTAGAAATTCATTAAAATAATATAATGCCTTTTCTGTATTATTTTTATACTCCATGTAAATTATGCCAAGGTTTTTGTATGCTTCAGCGTAATCGGGTTTTAGTCGTATAGCCTCCTCCATTTCCACCAGTGCCTTATTAGGCATACCTTTATTTGCATAAACTATACCCAGACAGTGGTGGGCTTTTGCCCGGTCAGGTTCGTAATGTATTGCTAATTTAAATTCATTTATAGAGTCATCAAGAAGGTTTTTCTTATAATAAGCAAGCCCCAGATTGAAATGAGCATCGTAATAGTTGGATTTTAGTCGTAGGGCATCTTTGAATTTAGAAATCCCTTCGTCAATACGGCCATAATCAATTAGGATATTTCCTATATTGTTATACGTAAAAGGTGAATTAGGATTAACTGCAAGGACACGATTGTATTCCTGTAATGCCTCCACCTTCATGCCTTTTTTCTGATAAGCCATGCCTAAATTATGGTGAAATTCTGGGTCAGATTCAATGGATACCGCCGTTTGAAATTCACGGATTGCTAAATCAATTTTACCTTTGTTGTTATAAATCATACCCAGATTATTATGTGCCCTTGAACTGCGTGGAGACATTTCTACGGTTTTTGACCAGAAAACAAGCGGATTTATCCAGACCCCATTCCTTTTAATTGTTGATATTGAATATGGGATAGTAAGAATTAATATTAAGAGAGATGTTGTAATTAAAACAGGTTTGTAGATAGTAAAGTTGATAATTTCATTTGCAAAGCTTTTTTTGTAAAGGTCTTTCTCTAATATAACCAGGTAAAGACGTCTCCAGATTTTTATTGGAATGTAGGCTAGTATCGCAAAAAATCCTATTGACGGTAGATAAAGATACCTTTCGGCCATAATATTGGCTATTGGAATAATATTCGTGGTTGGAAGAAGCGTTATGTAAAACCATAATAAAAGGAAAAATAAACTTTTTGAATAGTAATAAAATCTGTAAGTGATAATTCCTATTACACTCAGGAAAGCAATACTAACGATGAAAGTTACAGTCAGCGGATTTTTTGTGTGAGTTATTATATAGTCTGCGTTTAGACTAATAGGGAAAAATAATAATTTAATGTAAGCGCAAAAGATCTTAGGCATAGTAAAAATACTTGTTAAAAAACTATTATCAGGATGCAATATCTGTTTTTCCGCCGGATTATAAAGCCATATAAACCTGATAGACAAATAAAAGACGCTTACGAGTATAAACCCCAAATAATATTTAATGGCATTTTTCTTTATTGTGGCGCCGCAATTAAAGACCCAATCGAATAGGAGTATAATGAATGGTAAAGTGATTGCCATCTCCTTTGAAAACAATGCCAGTAGATATGAAATCAGGGAAAGCGGATATAAGTAAACGTATTTGTCTGTGTATCTGTTTGATCTGATATATAAGAGAACAGAACCAAGAAAGAAGATAACGGCTAAAAGGTCTTCCCTATAACTAATACCATTTACAGCCTCTGTTAATATTGGGTGTAAGGCGAATAAGATGCCTGTTAAAAAAGGAACGACCTTATCCTTAACAAAGGCTGTTAATAAAAAATAAACCAGTAAAACAGATGTAGTATGAAGTAATACATTCGTCAGGTGCAATCCCAATGGGTTGAGATGCCAAATTGAATAATCAATAAAGTACGAAAAAGTGACGACTGGACGATATGTTGCCTCACCAGAACTCTTAAAATATTCGCTGGTGAACAAGTGAGGAAAGTTTCCCCAGTTCCTGATGAAATAGTTATCCGTTATTGTGAATACATCATCATAGACGAAGGTGTTTTGGAATGAATTTGCGTATACTATGACTGGAATTGCGATGAGTAATATCAATTTTAAAAAACGTAGCATTATTTTTTTCGCCGTTTTACGTATGTTTTGGAAACAACTTAAAGTAATTATAAAAGATTTGACACCATTATACTTTTTTCTGGTGTCAAATCTTTTATAATTACTTTAAGTTGTTCGGTAAGAAACGATAATTTAAGAGTTGGTACATAGACTACATGTACAGTTGTTTCTTTCTTGAATCTGCTGATATTATTGGTAAATGATTATAAAAAGCCGCGAAGAGATTTCATTTAATGATTTGTTTCCCAGAGGATTATTTCGGGCGGGGTGTTTATATTGGTAGCGGGGGTGGGATTTGAACCCACGACCTTCGGGTTATGAGCCCGACGAGCTACCGGACTGCTCTACCCCGCGTCAACAAACTTGTTCTTTTGCACAAGTTTTAATAATTGTCAGTATATCAACCCACAATAAACTGTCAAGGATAAAAAACTTTCCTTTTTTATATCCTATTCTGGTAAAATGATTTTATTTATAACCAGAAAGAATAAAATTCTTACATGCTTGGTAATTTAAGAAACACTTTGACAAAGGATTTATTTATCGTTTTTCACTTTGATATTCCTGTGTAGTAGAGTATTTATGTTTCTTTAAGATTTGTTTTTTTATCAGCGAACAGAGGAAGATAACGGATGAAAGTATTGGTTGTCGGAAATGGCGGTAGAGAACACGCACTCGTATGGAAGATAGCGCAGTCTCCTATGGTTAAAAAGGTATATTGTGCTCAGGGGAACCCTGGGATATCAGAAATTGCGGAGTGTGTGGATATTGACGCTGAAAACATTGAAGGTCTTTATAATTTTGCTCTTAAAAAGAAGATTGATTTAACAGTTGTGGGTCCTGAGGATGTCTTAGTCGCCGGTATAGTTGATAGATTTAAAGATGGACATTTAAATATATTTGGACCAAATAAACGCGCTTCTGTTATTGAGGGCAGCAAGGTATATGCTAAGACTATTATGAAAAAATATGGTATTCCAACCGCTGATTTTAAGGTGTTTGACGATTTAAAACATGCTAAGAAGTATATATCAACTTGCGAGTTTCCTCTTGTAATTAAGGCTGATGGATTGGCAAAGGGAAAGGGTGTTTTTGTATGCAAGACATTGGAAGATGCAGATAGGCATATTGATGATATAATGAAAGAAAAGATATTTGGATATGCAGGAGAAAGGATTGTTGTTGAGGAGTTTCTTTCTGGAGAAGAGGTGTCTATTCTTGCAATTACAGATGGAAAGACAATCGTTCCCCTTTCTTCTGTGCAGGATCATAAGGCAGTGTACGAAGGAGACAAAGGTCCTAACACAGGCGGGATGGGTGCTTATTCACCAGTGCCGCTTGTTACGGATGACCTGCAGTCTTCAATTGAGGAAAATATCCTTGTACCTATAGTTCATGCATTAAAAAAGGAAAACCGCCCTTATAAGGGTGTTATTTACGCAGGGCTAATGATAACAAATGCTGGTCCAAAAGTGCTTGAATTTAATGCCAGATTTGGAGATCCGGAGACGCAGGTTCTTCTCATGAGGATGAAAAGCGATTTGGTGCCGCTTCTTTTGTCAACAGTAAAGAATAATATAGAAGAGGTGGAAATTGAATGGCATGACGGTGTATCAGTCTGTGTGATAATGGCATCCAAAGGTTATCCCGATAAATACGAAAAAGGTTTACCTGTTTTTGGACTAGAAGCGGTTAAAAGTGTAAACAATGTACAAGTTTTTCACGCTGGTACTGCGATAAAAGATGGAAAGGTTGTAACTAATGGGGGACGGGTTTTGGGGGTTACTATATTGGAACGAGATTTGGAAAAAGCCCAAAAGAACGTATATGAGGCAATTAAAAAGTTATCTTTTGATGGTGCACATTACAGAAAAGATATAGGAACAAAAGCTATTAATAAAAAGAATTTGTAAGACATGGATAATGTTAAAGAATATGTACCTTACAAAGATTATTCTTTGTATATAATAATTTTTTATGTTGTAGTTAATGTTACATCTGCGTTATTTGCGAGTGAACAAGATAGAGTGTTCTGGAATAAAAGATACGATACAGAGACATATATATTGGGTAAAGAACCTGTCGAATTTCTAAAGGAGCATATTAATATATTGCCAGGAGGAAAGGCTCTGGATATTGCAATGGGTGAGGGCCGTAATGCTGGTTTCCTTGCAAAAAATGGATTTGAAGTAGATGGGTGTGATGTTTCAGAGATAGCTGTGAAGAAAACGCTGGATCTGGCAAAGGAAAATGACGTCAGGGTAAATGCCTTTGTTGCGGATTTGGAAATTTATAAACTACCTAAAGATACTTATGATGTAGTGGCGTGCTTTTATTATTTGCAACGCAGTCTCATACCGCAGATTAAGGAGGCGTTGAAACCCGGTGGTATGGTTATTTATGAAACCTATACAATTGAAAACTGGGAACGCGGGTTTGAAGGACCAAAGAACAAAGACTATCTGCTGAAAACTAATGAACTTTTGTATTTATTTAAAGATTTAACAATTATTTATTATAGAGAACTTGTTTTGGATGATAAAAAGGCGGTTGCAAGCCTTATTGCGAGAAAGTGAAGATCAATGCTGCTTTTAAATGACGTTACGGAAAGACAGCGTGAAGCAATTACATATGTAGAAAGTCCACTGCTTGTAGTAGCAGGCGCCGGTAGCGGTAAGACAAGGGTAATCACGCGCCGCATTGGTTATTTGATGTCACAAGGTGTAAATCCTTACAACATCCTTGCTATTACTTTTACTAATAAGGCGGCCGATGAGATGTATGATCGTGTAAAGCAATTTTCCGCACATAAGGGACTCTGGATTTCTACTTTTCATAAGATGTGTTCACGTATTCTCAGGAGCAATATTGACCGATTGGGTTACTCCAGGGATTTTACTATTTACGACACGCTTGATCAGTTGAATCAAATCAAATCTATTATGGCAGAACTTCAACTTGATACTTCACAGTGGAAACCTGGTAAGATTGCAGCTTCTATTAGCAACGCCAAGAATAAGCTTGTTAATCCTGATGCATTTACAACAACCGCATCAGGTTACTATAATCGCATTGTCGCACAGATTTATACGAAATATCAAGGGCGTCTCAAGGCTAATAATGGCCTGGATTTTGACGATTTACTGGTTAAGACTATTGAGCTCTTTAAAATATATCCTGATATCCTTGAAATGTACCAGGAAAAATTTAAATTTATTCTTGTTGATGAATATCAGGATACTAATTACGCACAGTATATTATTACGCAGCTTCTTGCTAATAGATATAGAAACATTTGTGTAACAGGCGATCCGGACCAGTCAATTTATGGCTGGCGAGGAGCAGATATTAGAAATATTATGGACTTTGAGAAGGATTATCCGGATGCGAGGGTTGTTCTATTAGAACAAAATTACCGTTCAACTAAGCATATTCTTCACGCTGCTTCCTGTGTGATTAAAAATAACATATTCCGAAAGCGGAAAGATTTGTGGACAGAAAACCCATTAGGTGAGAAGATAAAAGTTGTTTATTGTGAGGATGAGCATGTAGAGGCAGAAGAAATCGCAAAGACAATAAGGGGACTTAAAGAAGAAAATGTAAAATATTCAGATATTGCATTGTTTTATAGGACAAATGCTCAATCACGCGTGCTTGAAATTTTTTTGAGAAATTATGGAATACCCTATACAATTATTGGAGGTGTAGAGTTTTATCAAAGAAAAGAGATCAAGGATACACTGGCTTATCTCAGGCTATGTGTTAATCCAAATGATGAAGTAGCATTGGAACGTACGATTAATACGCCCACGCGGGGTATAGGGAATACTACTGTTAAGAAGCTAAAGGACTGGGCAATTATGAACAATACAACCCTTTTTAACGCGATTCAGCAGGTCAAGTTAATACCGGAGATAGGAGCAAAGGCGTCCGCAGCTATAAAATGTTTTCTTGGATTAGTTTTAAATTTGAGAAAATTACAAAAATTAACAGTTGAAGACGTTGTGAAACACATCGTTAAAGAAACAAAATATATTGAGTTTCTTGAGGGGTCAGGAGAAAAGGATTCAAAGGATCGCATTGCAAACATTGAGGAGCTTGTTAATGCCGCCCATGAATATGATATGAATAATTTAGATGGAACTTTACAGGGGTTTTTAGAAGACGTGGCGCTTGTTTCAGATGTTGACGAGTTTGAAGGAGATATGGATAGTGTAACGTTGATGACCCTCCATACCGCTAAAGGGTTAGAATTCCCCATTGTTTTTATAACGGGCATGGAAGAAGGGTTGTTACCACATTCAGAGTCGTGCCATTCCGATGAAGAAATTGAGGAAGAACGCAGGCTTTGCTATGTTGGTATTACACGGGCTATGAAGGAACTGTATATTACACATGCAAAGCGGCGAATGAGATATGGACAGATGAATTCATCTGTCCCTTCAAGATTCCTGGATGAAATTCCAAGAGAAATTATGGATGAGATTGACAGAGTTAATCACCAGTCTTTTGATATTTACAAAACAGAAAGCGGCAGTAGTAAAGATATATTTTCTGGAACAAATTTAGATTTAGATACCTTTGCTTCGTCTGGTAATGCGTCCTATATAACAGACGTTAAATCAAAAGAGGATTATATATTATTTTCCAGCGGCGATGTAATTAAACATCCTGTTTTTGGTGTTGGGAGGATTTTAGAAGTTTCTGGTAATAATGAAAAGGCGAGCGCAAAGGTTAGTTTTAATATTGGCGGAGTAAAACATCTAATGCTGGCATACGCAAAACTGGAGCGGGTAAGATAAAACCAACGTAAAAAATGTTTTCAATCATTTGCCCTTTTTTGTTCCTCTTAGCACCACCAAAGACCATCAACTCTCCACCGAATTTTGACATTACCGCACATAGTGTAGAATAACTTTCTCATTAATAACGTAGCAGTAATATAAATTTTCACTTGACTATATATTACCCATGTGTAATATTATTACGGTGTAATTGATATTTGGTAAATTTTAATAGGAATGCTGGAATGAAAACTGAAAAGAAGAGAGAAACGAAGCTTAAGTTGAACGATATCCCCAAAATAGGAACTGCAGGGAGGGACATAATGGTTAGCTCATTGATAAAATTAAATGAGTATAAAAAAGCCATGTCGGACGGTTTCCAGAGTTTCTCAGAGGAGGAGCTTGCGGCAATAGAACAAAAGTATAAAGATGGAATGCTGCGAGAAGACATACAGAACGAATTAAAGAAAAAAAAATGGCCATTAAATATTAATACAATAAAACACTACATCAAAGTCGGTCAATTGCCAAAAGCTAAATGTTCTAAAAAAGAAGGCAAGACAATGTATTTTTATCCATCAGAATTTATGCGTCATTTAAATTTGGTTCGCTTTTTACTTGCTACGGGCAAAAAATCCGATTCTTTTACAGCAATAGTTAGGGTCCTGGCTGAAGCCGCATACAGAGACGATGTCCTTTTAGACAAACATGATGAAGAATGTTATAAGGAATATAGTTATGGTTTTTTGAACCTGATTTATGTGGGAATAAACGAAATTAGCGATGGGGTTTATTTTGGCGAAAAGGCAGTCAAGGCAGCTTTTAGTGAGAATAAGGAAAAGAAAAATAAATACCTAAAATTATTGGATAAAGTTAGTCATTTAGCCGATGAAATTTCAAAATTGGCTGATACCTTTAAGGGTGAATCGGAAAAATAGTACACGAAAAGAGTAGGAATGTTAAATAAAACATCCATGACCGAAGTTTGCACAGGGGGATAAAATCTCCCTTTCGGCTGTCATTCCGAGCGGATCGAGGAATCTCAATATTTCTCCCTTCGGTCGAAATGACCATTATTTGCGATAGATAATAATTTTTGTTCATATTTATTCCCTAAATTGGAAATAAAAAATGAGTGTTATAATTCCTGACTTGCAATGGTATCTCGAACAAAGTGCTTGTAAGAATATTTCTCCACGCTGTCCATTTACAACGGTACAAAGCTGTCCACGTTTTTATCAAAGTTTGTCTTTATTAGGTGATGTTGGTAGTACAAAAATCTCGGAAAAAGAGGATAAAAAACTATTTAAAAAATGGATAGGTTCACCTTTATGGCAAGTAACAAAAGAACAAGGAACTTCAATATTTGCTACAGAAGGAAACTACAAACATTTTTGGAACTTTTGTCCTGAAGTTTCATTTGAGAGGTTTGGTCTTTTTGCTACCGATTTGGATAGATATGCAGACGAAATTGATAAGGATTTAACAGATTCTAACTTATCAAAAATAATAGCAGCACCAGATGATTGGAGATGGTCTTGGGCAAATATTAAGCCGCAACATTACTCGGAATGCCCTTTATACTCTGTCTTGCTGAGCCAAAAGTCAGACATACATAACAAACATGAAGATATTATTGATCTCAAGCCAAATTTTCACGGAATTGGTTTGAACATTAATGCTTTGATTAGAAAGATAATAAGTTGTATCAAGGGTAAAGAAGTTTAGTACTTACATAAATATTAGCTGAAAGATAAAACTAAATGGAAAATAATCAACCAAAATACAAAGTTGGAGATATAGTAACTCTCAAGGCTGACTTTACTCGTAAAGGACCTATAATTGAAACACTTCCTCCTGTTCAAGGTCAATATAGATATAAGATATTTCATTCACTCGATGATATGCGCGAATACCTCGAAGATCAAATCACCCTTATACCGGTAAGCACAGAGATTGCGGGTAGTGAAATAGCAATAAGTCCCGAAGAGTTTGTTGTCCGTTTAAATTCGCTTCGATTGAGTCAGCCTCAGACGGATTCTATCTATGCTCTGCACGCCGCCAGAATCAGATTTATTTCTTTTCAATTCAAACCATTACTCAGATTCCTCCGTGCTGACAGACCACGATTACTTATTGCAGACGAAGTAGGTGTAGGAAAAACAATTGAAGCAGGGCTAATATTGCGGGAACTCCAAAGCCGTCAGGAATTAAAGAATATACTCATCGTATGTCCGAAGGCATTGGTTCAAAAATGGAAGGCGGAAATGAGACGCTTTGATGAAGATTTCAGACCATTAACAGCCGAAACACTAAAATATTGCTTAAAAGAAACCCAATCGGACGGCGTATGGCCTAACCAATATGCGCGGTCTATTGTGCATCTGGAATTATTACGGCGCGAAGAATATTTGGAGGGAATTCAGGGGAAAAAACAAAGACCTGGCTTAATTACCCTTGATCCCCCGCCTCAATTTGATCTCCTGATTGTGGATGAAGCGCACCATTTACGAACACCCGATAGCAATACGAATAAACTGGCACGTTTTCTTTGTGATATTTCTGAATCGGTTATTTTTCTTACTGCAACGCCAATACAATTAGGTTCAGAAAATCTGTTTACTTTGTTAAATTTATTACGGCCAGACCAGTTTCTTGACGAACCAGGATTTGAAGAAATGATTATCCCAAACAGGCATATTAATCAAGCAATCCGTCATGTAAGAATGAAACAACCAAAAGATACATGGCAAGGCGATGCTTACTCTGAATTAAATAGGGCAAACAATACTCCCTGGGGTCAAGGCGCGCTCCAGAAAGACCCCCGTTTTCCTCATTGGATAACTTATTTTAAAGAAAATAGAGTTATGACAGACGAAGAACGCGTAAGATTCATACGAGACATGGAAGATATCCATACCCTTGCCCATGTCATGAACAGAACCCGCCGTCGCGATATTGGGAAATTTACCATCCGGGAACCTATCACAATCCGTGTGCCATTTACGGAATACCAACAGCGTTTTTATGATGCCATTATTTCTTTTCGCAAGGAAGTTTTAAGACTATCATACGACCCTTTAGTTATAAGGTTGATTATTAATATACTTGAGCGCCAGGCAGCCAGTTGTTTGCCTGCCTTAATACCCGCTTTGGATAAGTTCATTAGCACAGGAAGGTTTTCTGCGGTAACAGATGACCTTGAATCTGAGAATGACTTTAACAAGCTGCCCGATAGTTTAACTGAAAAGGCGGAGGAATTGAGAAAAATGGCGTCTTTCCTGCCTGATGACGATCCTAAATTGGACAGTTTACTAAAAATTGTTTCAGAAACGATCCAGAGCGAAGGGCCAGGCAAAGTTCTTATATTCTCTTACTTTCTCCATACACTCTCTTATCTGGAGAAGCATTTACAAAAAAGGGGATACCGTGTAGCAGTTATAAATGGTGAAGTTGATGATGATATTAGAGAAAGTCTACGCGAAAGATTTCGTATAAACAAAGAAAATCCTGAAGCTATTGATGTATTACTTTCATCCGAAGTGGGCTGTGAAGGACTTGACTACGAATTTTGCAGCCGTATTGTGAACTATGATATCCCCTGGAATCCCATGCGAATAGAGCAGCGTATTGGCCGTATTGACCGTTTTGGACAAAAGAGTGAGAAAGTCCAGATTTACAATTTTATTACCCCGGGGACAATAGAAGAACGTATCTTTTCCCGATGTTTTGAGAGGCTCGGCATTTTTAAGGAGACCATAGGAGACATGGAGGAGGTTTTGGGTGAGCTTACTGAAGAGCTTACCAGGATGGTTTTTGATCCTTCATTAACACCCGAACAAATGGAGGAAAAATTACAGCAACTAGCAGATAACAAAATCCGAAAGATTGAAGAACAAAGGCGTTTAGAAGAATCAAGTACTGAACTGCTGGGTCTGGACACTGCTTTTCAGGAGGAGGCAGAAAAGATCGAAAAGGAAGGGCGTTATGTACTGCCTGACGAAATTAAGCATATAATAGGGCTATACATCGAAGTTCGATGCAAAAGTGCCAAACTTTTCGCAGATACCAAGCAGGAAAAGTTGATTAAACTGCAAGCATATAAAGAGGATAAAAACACCTTGCTTGAAGACATAAACAAGCTCAAAAGGCATGATCGTCAAACATTAGAGTTGAAACGTTGGCTGGAAGGGAGTGAATTGTCTTTTACTATGACCTTTGATCAGGAAACTGCCCTGGAACACAGAAGTATCCCTTTCATTACCCCCATCCACCCATTGACCAAAATAGCTGTATCCTACTGGAACAACCAGAAAACACCTTTGTTTGTAAATCTGGAAGTAAAAGACAATGGAATACAACCAGGCATGTACATATTTGCGTTTTATCTGTGGGAGGTAATTTCTTTTCGCTCTGAGGTGCGTCTTTTGCCATTGGTATGTGGCATAAACGAAGATAAGCCAGCAGGCGCGATAGCCGAAAAACTACTGAAATTATTAAGTCAGGTTTATTCTACAACATCTTTAATTTCTCTGTCTCAAAAGCAAATGGATGAGGTATTACATAAACTCGAAGAGTCTATCCATGATAATCGGATAAGGGAGGTAGAAAAATTGAGGGAAATCAATTATCAATTGGCAGGGCAGCGATTGGCAAGTTTAAACAGATACTACCAGCGAAGAATTGCAAGGGTTGAAGAAGAACTTAAATCTGTGACCGATGACCGCATCCGCAGGATGAAGACGTCTGAGAAAGATCGTATACAACGAGAAAGGGAAAAAAAGAAACATGAGAATGAGGAAAGAAAAAAAGCAGACATAATAAACCAGAGGGTTGCCTATGGCATTATGGAGGTAAAAAACTCATGAATATCTTGAATACAAAGAAATTATCGAAAGAGCAAATTGAGATCTTTGAACTTCTTCAAAAAGATCGAGAGGAAAACGCAAATGTATTGGAAAAACCTTCTATGGGAGGTGTTAAAAGAAGTGTTATAGAAAAATATTCAGAACATGCCCATTTTATCTATGAATTGTTACAGAATGCAGATGACACAAATGCGACAAATGTAAGATTTGTCCTAAATAAAAGTGGTTTGTTCTTTGCCCATAACGGAGAAATTCACTTTTCTATCAGTCACCCTCATACAGAAGATGCAGACAAAAAAAGTCGTAAGCTTGGTCATATCAATTCTATTACATCAATTGGAAATACCACAAAACTTGAATCACAAATTGGTAAATTTGGCGTCGGTTTTAAAGCTGTTTTTGAATACACAAATACCCCTCATGTATACGATCCGCCTTTTTTGTTTAAAATAGAACGCTTCATCATTCCTGTTCTACTTGAAAATGATCATCCAAATCGCATGGATGGCGAAACATTATTTTACTTTCCCTTTGATCTGGAAAACAAAAAAGACCCTACTTATAAAGAAATCAACGAGAAGCTGAAAATTTTGGATAATCCGTTATTGTTTTTAAGGCATCTGAAGAACATAAAGTGGAAAAATGAAGAGGGAGAATCAGGTTTTTATTCAAATGAATTTGAGCATAAATTCCTAATATTCGAAAAGAAGGTCAAAGATCAAGAGCAGTTTGAACGTGCTATAAATATTGCATACAAGTACGATCCAAAAGGAGAAAAAATCTCTTCTGACCACAAATTTCCTGCTTACTGTTTTTTCCGTACACGAGAAAACACGGAATTGAGATTTATTGTTCATGCGCCCTTTTTGCTTACTGATAGTAGGGAGGGGATAAAAGAGGATGCATGGAATGATTTCTTAATAAAAGAGTTGGCAGAATTAGCAGGAGATAGTTTACCTGAAATCAGAGAAATGGGACTTCTTGATGTAGGCTTTTTCAATGTGCTGTCCATTATAAAAGACGATTTTAAAGACAGTAAATTCCAACCTATCTATGATGCGGTTCTAAAGAAATTGAGAAGTGAAGAAAAACTTCTACCTGCAAATGATGGTGACCATATAAGTACAAAACAAGCATTCCTTGCAAGAGGTAAAGAATTAATAGAATTATTAGGGATTGAGCAATTATCATTTTTATTTGAAAAGGAGAACTGCCAATGGCTTGATTCTAATATTACACAGGACAGGATGCCTGTATTAAGAAAGTATCTTATTGAAGATGTTGGTATTGAAGAGATTACTCCAGAAAAACTTGCCAGTAAATTTACCGAAGAATTTATAAAAGAGCAAAGTGATGAATGGATTATAAAATTTTATACATTTTTAAAAAATCGAAGGAATTTGTGGGGGGAATCTTACCATAATGCCCCTTTAAGAAGTAAGCCATTTATACGGCGGGAAAACAATGCCCATGTAGTGCCGTTTGATGATAGTGGGAAACCGCTCGTTTATCTACCTGTTAATTACGAATCTTCCTTTCCCACAGCAAAAAAGAGCATTGCGGAAAATAAGGAAGCAAGAGAATTTCTAAAGGAACTGGGTTTGAACGAACCTGACAAATATGATGAAATTGTCGAATATATTTTACCCAAATATAAAGAAAAGGCTGATATTTCAGATTATGAAAATATTGACGATGTAAAAAGAATAATAGAAGTCTTGAAGATTGTGATACCAAATAAAAAACAAAATTTAATAGATGAATTAAAAAATATCCATTTCTTAAAAGCTGCAAATCCTGTTAAACAAGAGAAGTGTTTCTGCACGCCTTGCATTCATTCTATATACCTTACTAAGCGCTATTCTGGTAATGAAATACTCGAAACATATTTTAAAGGGAATCCTGATATATATTTTTTGGATGATATTTATAAAGACTTCAAAAAAGAAGACCTTTTAGAGTTGGGCTGTTTAGATAAAGTACGTGTAAAGCAAAGAGAAAGTAATAGATATGATGGTAATGTCACTATTGACAATAGACATAGTAATCATAAAAGAGGTCTTGATGGGTTTGACCCTGATTGTGAGATTGAAGGCGTTGAATATGCTTTGAAAAATATAAATAAAGGTAGATCCATTGTTATTTGGAATTTACTAAAGCAAAATTATCGTAGTATTTATGGAGTCACGGAATCCAGCTCTCGCCAAGATTATAGCTATAGCAAAAAAGAAGATATGGCTTCAAAAATGGGCAAACTTGTTCGAGAAGCGGAATGGCTACCTGATAAATACGGTAACTTCCGAAAACCATCTGATATTCTTCTATCCGATTTACTAGATGATTTTGATAAAGAAAGTACTGAAGCAAAGATTCTTGCAGAGAAGTTGGGATTTAAAAAAGATATAGAGCAGGAATATTTATCTCAAATTTCCGAAGAAGATAGGAAAAGGATTGAATTATCAAAGAAAATTCCTCTGGGAATATTAGAAAAACTTGTTGCTGAAGAGAAGGATCACGAACGGTTTCCAGTTCAACCCGTTAATGATGAGGAACGTAGGAAATCTAAAGCTATTGAAAATTATAAAGGTTCTCCAAATAAAGAATATACAAAGAAGGATCGTTCAGTCAGAATTTCACAAGAGCAGACAGATAAACGAATATTTCTACGAGAATGGTATCAAAATGAAGAAGGCAAAGTGATCTGCCAGATATGTAAGTCTCCATCTTCCTTTAAAAATAGACAAGATAAGCATTATTTCGAAGCTGTAGAAATTGTAGCTGATGAAAAAGAATACGATCGTAATGCACTTGCTTTGTGTCCACTATGTGCAGCAAAATATTTAAATGGAGAAAGGACAGAAGACGAGAAAATAAAAGAGCGGCTTCATGAATTATATTTAAAACGGAAAATGATGCAAAGATTTGTTATTACAATTGACTTGTGCGGTGAGCAAAAACAAATTCAGTTTGCAGAGAAGCATCTTGTTGATCTTTTACCTATCTTTGAAAAAACTCAATAGCGAAATTATATTTACACAACAGAAAATTGTACAAATTATTTTTTATTATTTCGAATGAAAATTGACGTTACAATTTATATAGCTCTATACGGCGCAATCCTTTCAACAATTGTTATTATTTGGGATGTAATTAAGTATCATAAAGATAAGCCAAAAATAAAAGTTCAAGTGGATGTTGGGCAGCACTTTAGTTTGAAAAGGTATGAAGATGAAATAGGTGTAAAAATAATTAATGTGGGGAAAAGGCGGATTACTATTGTGGCACATGGATATCATTTTAAAGATAAGTCAGAAAATGGTGAGATAGAAATGATAGATGACAATTTACCAAAGGAACTTCTAGAGGGACAGCACTGTCAATTGTTCGTTGATCTAAATGAGTCTTTTGAGCATAAAATATTGTATTGGTGGGTACGTGATGCGGCAGGGGAAAAATATTACTCTGATAAGTATCCGGTGTGGGAGGAAAGAAAAAGCTGGTTTAAATACCTATTTGTCTGTTCTAAGCGGTAAAGAGGGTCAGCAACAAAGATAGCAGAGCAGTACAAAAACAAGAAGTGTCAGGCATCTAAAGAAGAAATGTGAACAGAAAATACTGCCATTATTAAACTAAAGTTATGTAACGAACACGTTGAATTAAAATATACTGAACGGCATATAGTAGATTTGCAGGAAATCTTAAAATTAGCCAAGAAGGTATAAAATGACGATAAGAAGTGTAGTTGTATCAATCTTATGCATGATAATTGCCGGTTGTGCGTCCTTACCATCTGTTGAAGATAATCAGGGAAATGTAACAAAGTAGATGATAGGCTATGTTTTACAGGAGAAATGATTTGATGTTCAGGATTGGATTTCAGGAATTATGTGAAAACCGGCAGCTATGAAATGTCGGTCAAATGCCGCAACTTTTAATGTATCTTTATATCTTTTCAGAAAACAGAAAGATGTACAATCAGTAAAACTCCACATTTGGTCTCGATAATTGATAAACATATCATAGGAAAGATTGAAAATTTCAGAATCTATAGGAAAAATCTTTATAGAAGGAGATTCATAAATCTTTCGGGCTATATCTACGGCAAGGTTTTTACCCCCCCTGTCTCATAACGGTAGTGAGGGTTTCATCAAAGATATAGTCTGTAATTATAAATGCAACCGATGTTTGATGATGAATAAGATTTTGGACAAGTAATCTTGCTATCGAATGTTTATCATCTTTCTTATTATAAAAAGCAATGAGGAAGGAGGTGTCTGCAAAAATTATTTCTGACATTTCATGCCATACAACAATTCATCAATTATTTCATTATTAGTATGACCTATATCCACAGGGGCAGATGAAAAAAAGGGATCGTCCTTTTTTATTGGAATTGGGTTTATTTTTCTTTCTAGGAATTTTATGGATTTTACACCTTCTTTTTTTTGCTTTACCGTACTCATGTCATTATGTTTACAAAATTATAAAACATTTGTCAATGGAAAATTACTGGTAAATATGGCATATAATAGATTTACAGGAAATTTTAAAATCGGTTGGAAAGGTATAAAATGACAATAAAAAGTGTCGTTGTATCAATCTTATGCATGATAATTGCCGGTTGTGTTTCCTTGCCATCTGTTGAAGATAATCAGACAGAACGCCAGGTAATTGATATATACGATAATCAGGGAAACGTAAAAGAGCATGTAATTATTAAAGATGATTATATTACGATTTATGATAAGGATTGGAAGACAAAGGGGTATGGAAAGGTGCAAAAGTAGCTTTTAGTACATTGGTTTTTCTTGCCATTAAACGATGATAAATACTGAGAATGACATCATTAAATGGTTGGATTAAAAGAAGAAGATGATATAATAAAAAAGTTCTCAACTTTTCAGAATTAATTCTTTTCACTCTGTGTAGGAAAATATTTCATGACAAAAATATATATGGATAATGCCTCAGGTAATCCTGTACACCCTGTTATAGTTGAGGTTATAACGCCTTTCTTAAAGGAGTGTTTGGGTAATCCTTCTAATTTACATCAATTTGGAAGAGTCGCAAGCGAAGCGATACAAGTTGCCCGAGGGCATGTGGCTAATCTTATTAATGCGAAGCCTAACGAGATTATATTTACTTCAAGCGGTACTGAGGCAAACAATTTTGCTTTAAAGGGAATTTCAACTGCTCTTAAGAAGAAGGGAAATCATATTATTACCTCACAGATTGAGCATTTCTCAGTGCTTAACCCATTGAAATCGCTGGAAAAATCAGGATACGAGGTAACATACCTGCCTGTTGACAAACATGGTACAGTTAACCTGGATGATATAAAGAAAGCTATTAAACCTGAGACAGTTATGGTGTCCATTATGTATGCAAATGGAGAGATTGGGACGATTGAACCTATTAAGGAAATTGGAAATATAACAAAAGAGAAGGACGTTATTTTCCATACTGACGCAGTCGCGGCTGCAGGGAATATACCTGTTGATGTTAAAGAATGTAATATTGATGCAATGAGCATGTCTGCCAATCAATTTGGAGGTTTATCCGGTGCTGGCGCGCTTTATTTGAGAGAGGGAGTAAGAATACTTCCATTTATGGAAGGTGGTATACAGGAGGGCGGGCGTCGTGCCGGAACAGAAAATATTATTGGTGTTATTGCCATGGGTAAGGCTGCAGAACTTGCGAAGTTGGAGATGTCGCAACGAATGAAAAAGATTCAGGAACTAAGGGACCAATTAAAAGAAGGCATATTAAAGAATATAAATCACGTGTGCGTTAATGGACATCCAACAAACCATCTTCCTGGTAATCTCAGTTTATGTATAGAATACATTGAAGGGGAGTCTATTTTATTATTTCTGGATATGCAGGGAATTGCAATATCAAGCGGTTCTGCTTGTACTTCAAGGTCGCTAAAGGCATCTCATGTTATAATGGCAACGGGCGTTGATGCAGCGCTGGCTCAGGGGACGGTACTTTTCAGTCTGGGGATAAATAATACTGCAGATGATGTTAAATATGTTTTTGAAAAATTGCCGCCAATAGTTGAACGCCTGAGGCAGATGTCCCCCCTGTATAACCAGAATAAATAGAAAATAGCAATAAGGAGGCTTATATGCAGTACAGTCCAAAGGTCATGGACCATTTTGCAAATCCAAGAAATGTAGGAGAAATTTCTGGTGCAGATGGTGTTGGTGAGGTTGGGAATCCAGCCTGTGGAGATATTATGAAGATGTCTCTCAAAATAAAGGACAATGTAATTGTTGATGTTAAATTTAAGACGTTTGGTTGTGGGGCGGCGATAGCAACCAGTAGTATTTCAACCGAAATGATTAAGGGCAAAACACTGGAAGAAGCGCTGAAGGTTACAAATAAAGCTGTAGCAGAGGCTTTAGATGGCCTGCCGCCTGCTAAGATGCATTGTTCTGTACTTGCAGAAGAGGCGATAGAAGCAGCTATTGATGACTATCTTAAAAAGACAACGGGAAAAGGACTTGAAAAGAAGAAAGCACATAAACACGATGAGCAGCATGAGCATTAACATATAATTTTCAAAACTTATATGACATAAAAAGGAAATATTTAATGAATGCGGATGATATCCTGGATTGTTACGGACTAATGTGTCCTATGCCCATTTTTAAGACGGCAAATAAAATAAAGGAGGTTGGAATAGGCAAGGTGCTTGAGGTTATAGCCACAGACGAAGGTATTAAGAAAGATATTGTTTCGTGGTGTAATACAACAGGAAATGATCTCATGGGTATCGAGGAAGCAGAAGGAGAAATACATGTTTTTATCAAGAGGCGAAGTTGAACAGCAATTTAGGCAAGGATCCGATTTGATTTAAATTTGTTTAATTCGGGTTTTTGGATGCGAGGTAATGCAGTGGGTTCTGTTATGATTAAGTTTTGATAATTGATAATATGGTAACGTACTTTAAAAAACTGGTTACATTTCATGAATTGCTGATAAATATAACACTCGGAGATATCAAATCACGATACAAATAATCAATTTTAGGTGTGGAGTGGGCTATTGTTCAACCTTTGTCGTCGTGTCTGGAAAATTACTGGATTTTATGCTTTTTGTCTTTCTTCTCTTTTTCAATACCTTTTCTAATCAAATTACGCAGTATAAAACTTCGTTCTGCGCCGCCAAGGAGGCTCTTTAAATTATCATATAATGCAGGGTCCTTTATTATGGCGCCGAGAGTTCCTTCTCCACTTTCAATTTCTGCTGTAATATTTTTAATAGACTCAGAGGTTACTGTTAGATTTTCGAGTAATTGTTTACCTTTTGAATCAAAAATCAGAGAATGAAGAAGCCCCTCGCCTTTTTGAAAAGTTTTTACACTTTCATTCAGGGAAGCTGAAACATTGCTTAGAGAATTAACAAAATCGCTTTCATCAATCTTTTTAAAGATTCTTGAAAAGGACTCAATAATGGTGGCACCATTTTCAATAGCGGCAGTAAAGTTAATAGGTTCTGCACTTTTAATTGAATCGCCATCAACTACGGGTGGTTCTAGGCAGGCACCTGTTGTAATCTCAACATAAGAATCACCTGTTACATAACTCAGCCATTTAATAGTAGCAACTGAATCTCTTGTTATATTCTTCTGAACAGATTTATCCACTTCCAGTAAGACTTCAATGCTGATACAGGGTAGTTCTTTTGGTAATATAATTGCCTTTACCTGTCCGATTCCCACACCCATGAATCTCACTGGTGAGCCTTCCTGCAATCCATAAACATTCAAAAAATTTGTCTTTAATGTGATCTGCGATTTAAAGTATCCCTTTTGTGAGCCAAGGATGAAGACCATGGCCCCGAAGCCTAATAGCGTTATCAGGGTAAATATTCCCGCGCGCAATTCAGATATTTGTTCTTTTGTCATAAGCGTTCCCTTTATACACAAATATTGCCGCTGATAAAATCCTTTACTGTCTGGATATTTGACGATTTAAGTTCTTCCCATGTTCCGATTGCAACAATTTTCCCATCATAAAGCATGGCAATCCTGTCAGAGACAGTTTTTACGCAGTGCAAATCGTGTGTTACCACAATAGCTGTTATTCCTAATTTCTTTTGTAAGTCTATAATCAATTCGTTAATACGCTGGGCGTTTATTGGGTCTAATCCGGTGGTAGGTTCATCATATAAAATGATTTCTGGCTCAGTAGCAAAGGCTCTTGCCAACCCAACTCGTTTTTTCATCCCGCCGCTTAGTTCTGCAGGCATCTTGTTTTCGATTCCGGTTAATCCAACAAGTTGAAGCTTTTCTTCTACTACTTCCTTAATTTCTTTTTCAGTTAGCTTAAAATGTTCACGTAGAGGATATGCGATATTTTCGAATACTGTAAGAGAATCGAATAAGGCGGAGCTCTGAAACAACATTCCGACATGCTCTCGTAGTTTAAATAGATTCTCTTCTCTCATTTGATGTACATTTTCATTCATTAACGTAATTATACCTTTATCGGGCTTTATTAGTCCGATTAATTCTTTGAGTAAGACACTTTTACCTGAACCACTTCCACCGAGGAGTGACATTATTTCTCCCTCAAAAATGGATAGACTTATACCATTATGAACTGATAGTCCATTAAATGATTTGTGTACATCTTTGAATTCGATTATTACTTTAGACATAAAGCTTAAAATAAAATCAAAAATAATTTTGTTAAGAAGAAGTCAGAAATAAGTATAAGAATTGAAACTGTTACTACAGTCATTGTCGTTGCATGTCCGACTCCCTTTGTACCTCCGCTGGTTCTAAGTCCAAAATAACAGCCGATTACAGCAATAAGAAAACCAAAAAAGACTGTTTTACCAGTACCGCTTATCAGGTCTGAAATCTTGATTGTTGTTAAAACTGAGTTTAAATAAAACACACGGTCTATTTCAAGTTCAAATATCGCAATAACCATTCCACCAAAAATACCAATAATATCTGCTGTAATTGTGAGTAATGGTAATGTAATCATTCCGGCAAGTATCTTGGGAGTTACAAGTTTTTTAATTGGACTTGCGCCAAGAGCCCGCATTGCATCAATTTGTTCTGTGACTTGCATAGAACCAATTTCAGCAGCGATACCAGACCCAACCCTGGCGCCAACCATAATGGATGTAAGGACAGGTCCTAATTCCCTTACAAGCGTCAAGGATACCACACTGCCTACATACATCTCTGCACCATACCAACTGAGTCCATAGATTGTTTGTAATGCCATTACCATGCCTGTAAATAATGCAATAAGGTCTACAAGCAATAGTGAGCCAGCGCCAAAATTATCTATTTCACGCAGTATCAATCTGAGACCAAAAGGGGGTAAGAATATACCTTCGAGTCCTTTAATGGCTAATAAAGTCGTTTGCCCTATAGAAAGGATAAATTTTTTACTTGCAGCGTCAATTGATAATAAAATATTTTTTAGCACCTGTTGTTCTCCGTAAACAATGGAGGTTGTTTACAGCATGTTTACATTATAGATAATGTTGGTGGTGACTTTAAATGTTTTTTATTTTGCATATACTTGTAATATTTTAATATTCCGAGAACAATGAGGATAAATACAGTTGATAGCGTTGTTTTATATCCTATTTTAAACGATGATGGGTTATAAATAAACTCAACTTTATGGACACCCTTTTTAATAAATACAGACCTCATTATATAGTTGGTTTTGTAAATCTTGGTTTCCTTTCCCCCGATATAAGCCTTCCAACCAGGATAATAAGTATCGCCTAATACCAAAAATCCATTATTGTTCAGTTCGATATCAATTGTTATTTTATTTGATGTGTATTCTAAATTCTTTATTTTGTAATTTATTTCTTCGGATGAGGGTTTATCTATATAATTTTCTTGAGTTTCTATAATAATTTCTCTTGAGGGCTCAAAGTTCTCATTGAATAGTTTGCTGAAGATATCTTTTTTGTCGCTTAGGATACTTGCTTTTCCAACAACAAATAACCGAGGAAGATATTTGTCTATTTTCGTAACGATTATCTTCCTATTACTCTTATGAAGTAGGATATCAAACGCATTCCCACCTGTAACTATATATTTAACATTTAACAATCTTAAAATATTATTTTGTATATTTGATGAATGAACGTTATCAGACAAGTATCCTAAAAATTCCGTATAATTATTTATCCTAAGCTCTCCTCCCCCCAATTCCTTAAAGATATGATTAGGGAGGCTGGTCTCACCTACTAAAGCCGATTTAGCCCACAAAAAAACTGATTCACTTTTAAGGCTATATAAAAACTGTTGGGCTTTATTGTATAATGGAATCCAAATGACGGTGCTTATAAAGCTCAAGAATTCTAATCTACTAATAATCATACCATTAAACATGAATATGATTGCAGAAACAAATGCAGCAATCCTGGCTATTTGCCAGTGTCTCATCAGCAGGTACATAAAAACGCCGGCTAAGAAGATGTGAAGAACTATGAAATATCGTAGTGCAGTTACTGCTGGAAATATATGAAATATGAGATTTAGTGGATAAAATACAGCAGTTTGTGAAAAGGCAAGGAAAGGTTGTCCTAGGGATGAATATGGGTTCCAGAGAGGTATTGTTCCATTTCTGATAGACTCGTGGGCATACATACGCCATGGTACAAAATCGCAAAGAAGGTCGCGCAAGAGCAATATCTTATCATGAAATATCATTTGCTCGAAAAATATAATAGTTAGAATGAGCAAACAAGATATATAGATTATGTCTTTTGTTCTTTCACGTATTTGCATATTGGTTGTGTAATGGTAATATAAATTAAATCATATAAGTGTTTTTCTTATATCTAATTAGATTTTACAATGTCAAGACTTCTTTAATAATATCTTGGGATAAAAGGAGAGTGCTTGACAGTTTAGAGATGTTAATTTAACATAAAATCATGATTATAGTAGATACAGCAATAAAGATAGTTACAGATAATACAGAAATACTGCCGTCCAAAACAGTACATTTTGAGGAATCACTTGGATTTTGTCTTGCCCAGGATGTGTATTCAGATATAGATATGCCGCCTTTTAATCGTTCG
Source organism: uncultured Planctomycetota bacterium (assembly GCA_963709355.1). Taxonomy (GTDB): domain Bacteria; phylum Planctomycetota; class Brocadiia; order Brocadiales; family Brocadiaceae; genus PLOWO2-12-38-17. The sequence continues at coordinate 2,501,202 of CAVPVY010000005.1, read as the reverse complement.
GCAATGGATGGATACGCTGTAATTGCAGAAGATACGTCAAAAGTTCCTGTTGAATTAACTGTTATTGAAAATATTGCGGCGGGTTCTGTACCTAAGAAAAAGGTTTTACGAGGACAGGCTTCAAAGATTATGACTGGGGCTGCTGTGCCAGATGGTGCTGATGCTGTTATCAAATTTGAGGAGACGGAAGACCTTAAATCCGGTAGCCAAGTGAAGATTCTCAAATCTGTTAGCAGGGGGAGCAATATTTCTAAACAGGGAGAAGACATACGAGTCGGGCAAGTGGTCCTTATCAAGAATATGCCTGTTAGACCTCAAGAAATCGGTATTCTTGCAACCGTTGGAAAATCTTTTGTTGAGATATTTTCCACGCCGACAGTTGGTATTATCTCTACAGGAAATGAGTTGGTAGATGTGACGTCCAAGCCCTCCCTTGCGCAGATTAGGAATAGTAATAGTTATTCACTGGCAGCACAAGCAAGGAATTTGAATGCGGAAGTTGAAATAATTGGTATTGTTAAGGATACAAAGGATGATATTTCTTCAGCAATACGAAAGGGTTTACAGAAAGATATCTTAATACTTTCTGGAGGGGTTTCAATGGGAGAATATGATCTCGTTGGTGATGTAATGAAGGATTTAGGGATTAATATTTATTTTGAGAAGGTCGCATTGAGACCTGGAAAACCTGTGGTTTTTGGAAGAAAGGATAAAACACTGATCTTTGCCTTACCGGGTAATCCGGTTGCCTCATTTGTTACATTCGAATTATTCATATATCCCGCCATACGTAAAATGATGGGACTTACTGACGTACATAGGACAATGGTAAGCGCGGCGTTAGAAACAGAAATAATTGTTAAAAGAAGACGCCGTGAATATAGGCCGGCATTTATTCGTTTACAGAACAACGCATGGATAGTTTCGCCTGTGGAGTGGCACGGTTCTGCCGATTTGCTTGCGACAACCAGAGCTAATTGTTTAATGGTTGTGCGTGAGGATGTAGAAAGATTTATTGCTGGTCAGTTGATTGATGTTGTTTTACTGGATTAAAATCAGAAATAAGGACTTCAGAATAAATTGCCCCTATAGCTCAATTGAATAGAGCGTTGGCCTCCGGAGCCAAAGGTTGCAGGTTTGAATCCTGCTGGGGGCGCTTATTTGTTTTGTAACTTTAATAAATGCTTAAATTGTTATAAGTTACATATTATTAGATAATTAGATATATCTCCATAATTTCTTTCAATGTGTTGACATATTGAGAATATATGATATAATTAAAAAGTTTAAATTATTTAAAAATTTTATCTTCCTGATTAATGACCAATTTCATTCCACAAGATAAGATTATAGATATACAACATTCCGCAGATATTATCCAAATTATCTCAGATTATGTTCGTCTGAAACGAAGTGGTAAAAATTTTATCGGCTTATGTCCCTTTCATTCAGAGAAAACCCCTTCCTTTACAGTAAATCCCGAAAAGAAGCTTTTTAAATGTTTTGGTTGTGGCGAGGGTGGAACTGTATTCAATTTTATAATGAAGCATGAGAGTGTTGATTTTGTTGAGGCGGTAAAATTAGTGGCCAATAGGGCTAGTATTGACCTGTCTTATTTAGAAAACAAAAAGAATTATTATTCAACCACAGAAAAACAGCAGTTATTAAATTTAACAGATATTGCTGCAAAGTATTATCATAACAACTTGTGTCAAAGGGAATGTGGTAAAATTGCAAGAGATTATTTGGCAAAAAGACGCATAAACAATCAATCAATCAAAAATTTTTGTCTTGGTTATGCGCTTGATGATTGGTGCTCGTTAATAAAAATTTGTAAAGAACGAGGCATATCTGAAGGGTTATTAGAAAAAGTAGGTTTAGTTGTAGCTAGAAAAGAAGGTAATGGTTATTACGACCGCTTCCGCAATAGATTGATGTTTCCAATATTTAATGCTAGAAAGCAGGTTGTGGGTTTTGGTGGGAGGACGCTGGACAATTCGTTACCAAAATATTTGAATTCACCTGAAACATTACTCTTTAATAAGGGCGATAACCTTTATGGGATCGAGTTGGCAAAAAATGCAATAATAAAGAAAAATAAAGTTATCCTGATGGAAGGATATACTGATGTGATAATGGCGCATCAACACGGGATTGATTGGTCGGTTGCAGTTCTTGGGACAGCAATATCAAAGCAGCAGCTACATCAACTGAGGCAATATTGCAATCAGGTAATTTTACTTTTAGATTCAGATGTTGCAGGCTTAAGATCTTCAGATAGAAATCTGGATATTTTTATTGAAGAGGAATTTGATATAAAAATAGTTCAACTGCCGAAAGACTATGATCCCTGCGACTTTCTCGTTGAAAAGGGGGTTGAAAGTTTTTTGGCATACATAAATATTGCAAGGGACTTTTTCAGTTTCAAGGTTGAGATGGCAACAACTAAATGGGATATGTCAACAATTAGTGGGAAAACAAATGCAATTAATGACGTCGTTTCAACGGCGATGAAGGTGCCAGATATCATTAAGCGCAACTTGCTTATTAAACAAATTGCCGAAGAGATGTCAATAGATGAAGAGGCATTGAGGGCTCATATTAAAAGATTTAATAAACAATCTTACAATTCAGATAATAAACAGACTGCTGAGCAACGAATTGATGCGTCTTCAAGGGTGGAACAGGAACTTTTATATTTAATGTTATCAAATAATGAACACATACTTACAGTAATGAACGAAATAAATACAGGAGAATTTGCCGATGCGGGTTATTCTAAAATTGTAAGGATGATATTTGAAACATATCAGAAGCACAATATTGTTAGAGGAGAGGATATGTTACATTTATTACACGACGAACAGCTTGCAAAAGAACTTACTAATATTATAACCAAAGAGGAATTTCAAAATATTAAAAATCATGAGGATAGACTGGGGGCATGTATTAAGTTTCTTAAGCAAAGAAATGCAAAGAAAGAAATTAGCATAACAAAAAAGAAGATGATGGAAATGGTTAAAATCGGTGGTAATGAGCAGGATATTGTATTACTGCTGAATGAGTTTCATAAGAAAAACAGGCACATACACAGATTGAAAAATAATTTATAAGTTTAGTTTTTAATAGGTTCGGAAATAATAATATTTAACTTTATGAAATTCCTAAACGTTAAATTAAAAGGCGTTTTTTAGGAGGCTTAATATTAAATGGAAAGTTTGAATCAGAAAATTAAGCACCTTGTACAGAAGGGTAAGGAAAAGGGCTATTTGACGTATGATGAATTAAACGATATGTTGCCCGACGATGCTGATATACCACCGGAAAAGATAGATGATATTCTAATGATGTTAGATGAGTTGGGGGTGGACTTGATTGACGAAACTGAGATTGAGAATCGAGACATTGCTACTGAGACTGAAGAAGCAGAACCTTATCCTGAGTACGAGTTAGAGATTGGCGAAGTACCAACCATTACAGAAAAGATTGATGATCCAGTTAGGATGTATCTTACTCAAATGGGTGAAATTCCATTGCTTACCCGCGAAGAGGAGATCATGCTTGCTAAAAAGATCGAAATTACACGAAAGAGCTTTTTAAAGAAAGTATTGCATTCCGATCTCTCATTAGCAACGTGTTTGCGAATACTGGAGGATGTAAATAACGGAGAACTTTCATTTGATCGGACTTTGAAAGTAAATGCAATGGTTGATAATTGCAAAGATGAAATTTTGGAACAATTTCCAAGAACAGCTAAGATTTTAAGAACAATCCTTCAAAAGAACAAGGAAGATTATATACGTCTCAAACGGAAGCAGGCATCGGAAAGAGAGAGGATAAAACTGCTTCGTGCAATTCGGAACAGGCGGCGAAAAGGTATAGATTTACTTGAGGAAATCAATATTCGTACAAAGAGGATACATCCTTTAATGAAAAAGCTTCAAGAGATAGGTGCTGAGATGGAAAATCTGGAGAAGCAGATTGTGGAATGTAAAACTGTGTCCAAGGGTAATGGTCGTTATAAAGAATTGGGAATTCAATACGAAAAATTGGAAAATACAGTTCTGGAAAGCTCAAGAACACTAAATCGTCGAATACAATCAATAGAAAGCATTCATAAGGAACATGAAGCTACTAAAAGAAAGCTTTCAGGTGCAAATTTGAGACTGGTTGTAAGTATTGCAAAAAAATATAGGAATCGTGGATTGAGTTTTCTCGATTTGATTCAGGAAGGTAATACAGGTCTTATGCGTGCCGTGGATAAGTATGAATACAGGCGTGGATATAAGTTCAGTACCTATGCCACATGGTGGATACGCCAGGCAATCACTCGTTCAATTGCCGATCAGGCAAGAACAATACGTATTCCTGTACATATGATTGAAACCATGAGCAAGATACGAAATGTTTCAAAGAAGCTTTTACAGGAAAAAGGCCGAGAACCAACAATAGAAGAAATTGCAAAAGAAGTAAAAATAACTGTATCAGAAGCAAGACGTGTACTTAAGATATCCCGACATCAGATTTCTTTGGATAGACCTGTTGGTGAAAGTGAGGATAGTTCTTTTGGCGATTTTATTGAAGATGAAAAGGCTGAATCTCCTGTTGTTGTAGCAACCCAAGAGATGTTAAAAGATAAGATAGAAAGTGTACTGGAAAGTTTAACTTACCGTGAAAGGGAAATTATTAAACTTAGATATGGCATCGGTGATGGATATACATATACGCTTGAAGAGGTGGGTAAGATATTTAAAGTTACAAGAGAAAGGGTAAGACAAATTGAGGCAAAGGCGGTTAGAAAACTGCAACATCCAATAAGGAGCAGGAAACTAGAGGGTTTTTTAGATGGACTTGGTATTGATTAGTAACTGCGCAAGCGTTTTAACAGATTGCAATTCTTGGTATTTACTGGTTTATGAGATGTGAAACTAGCTTAAACAGAATACTAAAAGATGAGATGAGTAGAATTCCTAAAAAATGGTTATACAGTCTAGTACAGGTAAGATTATTAGAAGAAAGGAATCTATGAATGAAAGGATAGAGTTGCTCAGGCGTTTGCAATCAATAGATACAAGTATAAAAAGGTTGGTGGGTGATAAGCTTTATAGAGGTTATGATGTTCAAAAAAAACAGAATCAAATTCAGCAAAAGAAACAGGCGTTAGCAGAGCTTGGCGAGGAGATAAAGGCATTCCAGAAAGATACAGGTATTAAAGAACTCGACCTCAAAACAAAAGAGGGCGAGATTGAAAAATTGCGTATCCAGATTAACCAGGTTAAGACCAACAAAGAATATAGTGCAATAAAAAACGAAATCGGAGGCAAGGAGGCAGATAAGTCACTTCTTGAGGAAGAGATCTTAATGATGATTACAAAATATGAGGAGATGCAACAAAGGCAGGGCTTATTTAAGAAAGAAGTCGAGCATGAGGAATCACAATTAAAAGGACTTCAGGATCGTGTAAAAGCTGATTTAGAAAAAACAGAAAATGAAATTGCTGAACTTAAGAAGAAACGCAGTGAATTTACTGCAAAATTAGATCAGGATGCATTACAACATTATAATAGGTTGGTAAGTCATAAAGATGCGCTGGCAGTTGTTAGCGTGGTTAATATGGTGTGTCAGGGATGTTTCATGGCAGTAACGTCTCAAATAATAAATCAACTTATGGCTGGTAAAGATATTACTTTCTGCCACAGTTGCGGTCGCATTTTATACCTGGAAGATAGTAGCGAAAATTAGTAAAAAAATATTTAAGCAGACGAGGTGGTCGTCGGTTTCTATTTAAAAGTAGAAACGGGAGGAAAGTCCGAGCTCCACAGGACACGGTGCTCCGTAACTCGGAGTCCCGGTAACGGGAAGGAAAGTGCAACAGAAAATATACCGTCTCGCCTTCTTCTTGTAAAACAAGAGGATTATGGTGTGATAAGGGTGAAAAGGTGGGGTCATTTTTTGACTTAATGTAAGAGCCCACCGCTCCAGTGGTGACATTGGAGGCATTGCAAACCCCACTGGGAGAAAGGCTAAATAGAGAGGGACGAAGCGGTCCGCTTCGCTATTACCTCTGGGTAAGCCGTTGGATCTTGTCGGTAACGGCAAGGCTAGATAAATGACCGCCCATGACAGAACTCGGCTTATTGTCTGCTTAATAAAAAATCCCCTCCGATAATTATCGGAGGGGATTTTTTATCTATTTCTTTTTACCTTTTGCTTTCCCATTAGATTTTCTAGAAGCCTTTTTCCTGCCTGGGTTATGTCTTGCGCATGTTGTACACATACACACCTCCTTTTCAATAAATTAGATTATAATGGTAAATTAAGCGGAATTTTTAAATTTTCATATCAAATAAAGCTATTATTTAAAAGTTTTTTATATTTAATAAAGACCGTTATATGTTCAAGATTTTTTAAGTTTTTTTAATTTGGGTTTAGTTAATACAGGGTTATTTTAGTACCGCCAACACCTTCCATTGCCTCCCTAACTTTATCAATTGAAGTTATTATAGCCAATTCTCCGCCGTAATCCAAAAAATTAATTGCTGCCTGAATTTTTGGACCCATACTGCCTGGCGGAAAATGCCCTTCATGCAGATATTTTTTTGCTTTTTCTACGGTCAATTTAGTCAATACCTGCTCATTTGATTGTCTATAGTTTAAGCACACATGTTCAACGCCCGTAAGCATTATAAGACAGTCTGCTTTAATTACCCTTGCTAGTATGCTTGATGCGAGGTCTTTATCAATTACGACATCTACCCCCGCTAAGTCGCCATTTTCTTTCTCTATGACAGGGATGCCACCACCACCAGCCGCAATGACAATCTCCCCTGCGTACAACAAACTTTTTATAGCATTGACCTCTATAATTTTAATAGGCTCAGGGGAAGCTACAACTCTGCGATAACCTCTGTGGCTGTCTTCAGCTATATGCCAGCCCTTTTCGTACTGAAGTCGTTCGGCATCCTCTTTCTTGAGAAAAGGTCCGATAGGTTTTGTGGGATTTGAAAAGGCGTTATCATTTTTGTCGACCACTACCTGTGTAATGACAGTAACCACACATTTATTGATTCCTTCTTTACGTAATCGGTTAGTTAAAGACTGCTGAATCGTATAACCAATAGCGCCTTCGGTATCAGCCACACAGATACCAAGAGAAATTTCTGGCATCAGTCTCCTGCTGGCTTCCGCCATTAACAACATATTTCCTACTTGCGGGCCGTTTCCGTGAGTGATAACAACACTACATCCCTTCTTTAGACAGTAAATTATACCATCGAGGCTCTTACTGATGTTCTCAAATTGCTCTTCAATTGTACCCTGTTGTTCCTCTCTGATTAAGGCGTTTCCACCTAATGCAATTACGACAACCTTATATCTTTCCATAATAATTTTTTGTCTTTTATTTGGAATCTAATCTTTATGTGGATTAATGCAGTAGGAACTAAATGATCTTTTGATAAACATTGTACCAAAACTTCCGCGAGGTAGAATAAATTTTAGAATCCGTTTTTTATTTCCTGTATAGATTTCATCGTCAGAAGGTTCAATTGAAAGGGCTTCTGGGATTACTACTGTCTTTTTTTCCACACCTTTTAAAAAGGCCTGTCTGATTTTTCTTATATTAAACATAGGCAATTTCAATTTGTTTTCCTGTAATACTTCTGAATACAGATTGTCTGTAAAAGCATCAGACATTTTAATGTTAGATGTCAGCAAAGAAATAAATAGGTTGTTAAGATACGCCCTCTTTGCATCATCTAAATGTGTGTAGAATATATAGTTGTTTTCCGCAATTCCTTATAAATTTTAGAGGTATTGTTATATAAAGATTGTATGATTTTTCTTAAAACTTCATTCCAGAGATATGATTGATACGCAGAAAAGAATTTTACCATTTCTTCACGAGAAATCTTTTGAAGGACAGGGTCTTTTAATATAATTTCCAGGGTATATTATATTGCTTAATTTTATTTTTGAATAAATTATTTATTATTAGAATTAACCATGTTGACAATACAAATGGTGAAGTTAATGTTATTATTCTTAGATTAATCATGCCATAAATTATAAAAACTGAGATAATAATAGATATTAATGTTATTATCATGTAATACCAGTTTTTATTTGAAAACACTATTCCACAAAGTACCCCGTTAAAACCAAATAACCCCATATTTAGCATGTTTATTGGGAATGAGAATATAAAACCAATAGCTATTCCTGTTGCTGAGCCAATTATTGCATACAACGTTGAGATTTTTGAATAAACCATCAATCCGATAAGAAAGATAATACCAGTGATTACGTTTTCCTGGAACATAACCTGTCCGATACCATTAAAAAAAGCAGATATGATCTCCAAGTTTTCAGCAGTTGGGGTCTGTATTGTTTTTAACGGGATGATGTGAAGTCTTAATATTATAACTAGTAGAATCCATGTTGAAATTATGAACGGCGCAGTATAAGCAGGTAATCTTGTTTTTCTAATTGAGCGCATAATTATCGTTGATAAGACAGCACCAACGATTACAGTGATTATAGACGGTACATTAAATTCAAAGAAATATATTATTGCCAGCCCAACAAGCGCGCTATTATAACCATAAAGACCATTATCAATATCATTCGTGTTGTATTTCAGTAGCATAGCGGTGAAGGTACCTGTTATGACACCTATAATAGCCCCTATCCCCACAAGCCAAGAATTATAAAAAATTCCAATTAAAAATAAAACGCCGGTTATAACATTATTCACTAACATTATCTGGCTAATTCCTCGAAGTATTCTTTCAATAAACTTTTTATGGCTCATAAATGTTTTTTGCTTAAAAAACAACGAAAATCTTATGTGATTATTAATTTTAATTTGTTCTTTTTGTGGTCTTTTACTGACATTCACGTGTACAGGACAAAGATTTCGAGTTGAAATGTTACAGGAATTACATTGTATTTTTCAATATATTTTTTGAGAATTTTATAATAATTAATACTTCAATGTGTATAATTCCCAACAGAATTTTTATATGTATAATTTGTGCAATAAAGGACGCTAGTTTAAGATTGCAGCGGTAAGGCCCATTAAGAGAAGCTAATATTTAATGTAAAAGAGTTTTTATAGAAATTTTAATACTTAAATATTGTTTGACTTGTAAAATAAATTTTATTAAATTACTTTTTGTGTAATTCCATTAGGGTTTAAAAGTGGAAGAAGTGAATATCTTGGTTAATTGGGCAGTTAAAATAGAAGAACTTACAAAAGTTTACAGGGATTTCTGGAGACGTAAAAGCATACCAGCCTTAACTGACCTTAATTTAAGTATTGAATGTGGAGAAGTATTCGGACTGCTTGGCCCTAATGGTTCAGGTAAAACAACTACTATTAAATTAATGCTTGGTATTTTATTCCCCACAAGCGGTAAGTCTTGGTTGTTGGGCTATCCTTCTAATGATTTAAAGATTAAAAGCAAAATAGGTTTTTTACCTGAAGAATCTTATTTATATAAATTCCTGAACGCTGAAGAAGTTTTAGATTTTTATGGAAGGCTCTTTTACATTACTAAAAAAGAAAGAAAATATCGGGTTGATAAACTTATCCGTCAGGTTGGATTGGCGTCTTATCGGAAACGTCCCCTGGGTCAATACTCAAAAGGTATGTTGCGCAGAATAGGACTGGCTCAGGCTATCATAAATGATCCAGAATTGATTATATTAGATGAACCTACAAGCGGTTTGGATCCAGTTGGTAGCCGTGAAATAAAAGACCTTATCCTTGAATTTAAAAAACAGGGTAAAACTGTTGTCTTGTGCACCCACTTATTAGCAGATGTACAGGACATTTGCGATCGGATTGCGATCCTTGACAAAGGTATATTGCAGATAGTTGGTACGGTTAAAGACCTGCTTTCAAAGAAGGGCGTTATAGAGTTTATTGTGAGAAATCTTTCCGAAGATAATATTCCGGTAGTAGAGTCTTTTATTAAAAGTAAAAATGGCGATGTGCTATCAGTAAGCCATCCATTTTCCACTTTGGAAGAGTTGTTTATTAATATTATAAAACGTCGCTAGTTTATTATTTTTGCTTATTTCAAAAGATGATTTTAACTATTGCTTTTCATACCTTTTGCGAGGCGTTTCGGAAAAAGATATTGCATATATTGGTTGGGTTGGGTGTTTTCATTATATCTCTGTCGCCGTTTTTCCCGACAATGGACGAGCCTGATGCCCATATCAAGATTGTACTGGTAGTCTTCTTCCAAGTTGTAATACTTCTTTGTATATCAGGAATAATTTTTCTTGCGGCGAGTTCTTTACCGGGTGAAATAGAAGATAAGACAATCCTTGGTATTTTGTCAAAACCTGTCTCCAGGATAAAAATTATTATGGGTAAGGTGGCGGGGTTTGCAATATTATCAGTGCTTGTTTTGGTGTTTCTGGGTTTAATGAATTTAATTATTGTCTATTGGATTGCATCGAGATTACCAGATGAATACAGGGGTATATTAAAGGCAAGAAATTTATATAAATCGTCGCAGTTCCATGTTCAAGGTAAAGTGAATCATGCGAGTAGAGAGTTTTTATGGATTGAGGGCGGAAGAACAGCGGTTGCACAGTGGAGTTTTTCTGATTTATATAACAAATCGGATGCGAGGCATTCATATGAATTGGAATTGGATCTGAAAGTAGACAGTAGTAAGGACATGGTAGAGAATGTTCCGCTTGTTGTAAGAGTTGAGGATGTTTTTTCAGGAGAATCAAAGACTGAAATAATATCATTAAAGATAGACGAGTTATTAACTTTAAAGTTAGATAAAGGATTTGTTCAAAAGAGCGGGAATATAAATGTATATGTTTTTCCATTATCCAGGACTGATTATATTGGCGTAAGTCAAAATGATGCCAAGGTATACTCTGTATATGGAGGTTTTTTATCAAATTATGTAAAAGCCATTTTTATAACCTTTTTGAAGTTTTTGTTGATAATATTTATATCAGTGATGGGATCAACGTATCTTTCTGCCCCTGTTAGTATTGCTACTTCTATGGTTGTCTTTTTGAGTGGGCATGTTCTCGATTATGTTAAAGATTTTTCGATATTAATCCAGAGATATGATATACATAAATATAATTTACCAACTGTTATTAAAGAACCAAAGATTCTTTTAGTTTATTTTGATTACATTATCAAAAAACCTCTGGAATGGCTTGCAGTTATTTTACCTGATTTTAAGAGATTCGATAGTTTAAACTTCTTATTGAATGGAATTAATATTCCTCCGGAAATTATTATGGTTTCCTTGGGGTATACGATACTATATGCGGTTGTTTGCTTGTTTATTTCTTATTTGGTGTTTAGAAAGAGAGAAATATTTTAAATACTCTTAATGTCACGTAAAGGAGTCCTCTTACTATTAATTTGTATAGTTTTTTTTATTAATATTTGTGTTTTTTCGCTTCGTAATGTAACTGTAAATAATGTCTCTCGTTATGATCCGACGGAAAATATACCATTGCTGTTATTTGGAAGCCTTAGAGGGTTGGCTGTGGATTTTCTATGGGCAAGGGCGATTGTCAGGCATGAAGAGAAGAAATATTATGAATTATTGGCGATAAATAATCTTATATGTAAGTTACAGCCTAATTTTCCTGCTGTATGGATTTTTCAGGCATGGAATATGGCTTATAATATTGCGTATGAGTGGGATTCTCCACAAAACAAATGGAAATGGATTCGTACCGGATTGAGTTTCGCAAAGAAGGGCACTTTAAAAAATCCAAAAAGTGGTGATCTGTTCTTTGAACTAGGATATATGTATTTGCATTTGTTTGATCATCGTGTCTTTAAGTATGCAGAATATTACAGGGAGCAATTAAAAAAGGATGAAGGAGAGGATAATTTTGTGGCGTCGCTTTATTGGATAAGAAGAGCTCTCTTGAATTCACCTAAAATACATAATGTCATAGCAATAGAAAGGACTGTATGCCATGTTTTGATGTATGCATCAATATGTGCAGAAAACGAAGGAGATTTAAATAAGTCTATTGAATATACTGAATCTGCATTAAAGGAGTGGGAGAGCTATCAGATGAAACATCCGGAAGAGACAATGATTGATGTGAACGGATTTATTAGTAATCTTGAAAGAAGGAAAGAATTTTTACAAGAATTGTTAAAAAGCAGAAAGGAGAAAGATTGGGATAAATGAATATATTCTTAAACAAGTTTAGACATATTTTAAAAAATAATCGCGTTAGCATTGTTATGATACTTTTAATGCTAACAACCCTGATATTTGGAGTTACAAGATCGGGATTATTTTCTCAAAGCGTTCAGGCACAAACTGAAACAAAAACAGATGGAGAAAAACCTGTTTTTGAAATCGGGGAGCAGACTCAAAAAGACAGACCTTTATTTGAGTTGGAAGCTTCTGTGCATAAAACAGCGGCAGATACATCACGCTCAATACCCAAATTGTGGTGGATAGCGCCCATTGGAGCACTTTTTGCCCTTTTTTACGCACGAAAGTTCTATAAAGAAGTCATGAGGTCTCCTGAGGGAAACGAAAAAATGATTTCTATAGCCGGTCATGTCAGAGAAGGCGCCTATGCATACCTGAAACAGCAATACAAGGTCGTAGGTATATTTTTTATTGGAGCATTTCTTGTCCTTCTCTTAATTTCCTTTGGATTGCACTCTCAATCAAAGGTAGTGCCTTTCGCATTCTTAACCAGTGGTTTCCTGTCCGGTCTTGCAGGTTTTCTTGGAATGAAAACGGCGACCAGCGCCAGTTCAAGGACGGCTGAAGGCGCAAGGAAATCACTGAACCAGGGCCTTCAGGTTGCATTTAGGAGCGGCGCCGTAATGGGGCTGATAGTCGTGGGTATGGGGCTTCTGGACATTTCATTATGGTTCTTTGTGTTCCGGAAGTTTACCGATGTCTCATTGCTTGATATGGCTATGATGCTGCCATGCTTCGGTATAGGCGCCAGTTCCCAGGCATTGTTTGCAAGGGTAGGAGGTGGGATATTCACCAAGGCAGCAGATGTGGGCGCTGACCTGGTGGGTAAGATAGAGGCCGGAATCCCTGAAGACGATCCAAGAAATCCTGCTACTATTGCCGATAACGTTGGAGATAATGTCGGTGACGTTGCAGGTATGGGTGCAGACCTGTATGAGTCGTATTATAATTCAATGCTGGCATGCGCAGCATTGGGTGTGACCGCCGGTCTTGGTATTGCCGGCATGGTTGTACCCATGATTTTGGCAGGAGTGGGTATCTTTTTATCCATTATAGGCATCTATGCCGTTAAGACAAAAGAAGAAGCATCGCAGAAAGAACTCCTGAAGGCATTGGGAAAAGGAATTAACCTGAGTTCAGTTCTAGTCTTGATTATCTCAGCTGGAATTATCAAGTTTATGCTACCCCACAATTTTGGTGTCTGGGGTTCGATAGTGACTGGATTAATAGCCGGAGTTATTATTGGTAAAGGTACGGAATACTATACCTCCTCCAATTACTCGCCAACAAAGGGCATTGCCGAGCAGGCAAAGACAGGCCCGGCAACGGTTATGATCGATGGTATTGCAACGGGAATGATGTCTACGATTATACCCGTTATTACTATATCCATTGCAATCTTGTTGAGCTATGCGTTTGCAGGTGGTTTTTCGAACATCTCCCTTGGTCTTTACGGAATTGCTATTGCAGCAGTCGGCATGCTGTCAACATTGGGGTTGACACTTGCAACCGATGCCTATGGACCTATTGCGGATAATGCCGGGGGTAATGCTGAGATGAGCGGTCTCGAACCATCTGTGAGAGAAAGAACCGATGCCCTTGATGCATTGGGAAACACAACGGCAGCGACAGGGAAAGGCTTTGCCATAGGTTCTGCTGCACTGACAGCCATGGCGCTGATTTCCTCCTTTGTTGAACAAATAAAGGTAGGGCTAGAAAAGGCGGGGGTACATGTTATTCAGGTTTCCGGGACTTCTATTGATATGGTAAATGCCAAGTTATCCGATCTCATGTATTATCTGGACGTTACCTTGATTAATCCAAAAGTATTGATTGGTCTGTTTATAGGCGGTCTGTCAGCGTTTATTTTCAGTGCGATGACGATGAAGGCCGTAGGTCGCGCGGCAAGAAGCATGGTGGAAGAAGTCAGGAGACAATTTAAGGAAATTGCAGGTATTATGGATGGAACAGGAAAACCCGATTATGCAGCATGTGTGGCTATTAGTACCAAGGGGGCTCAAAGGGAGATGTTCGTTCCTGCACTCCTTGCTTTATTGGTGCCCATTGCGACTGGTTTAGTACTGGGTGTGCCAGGTGTCATAGGACTTCTAGCTGGAAGTTTAACCGTGGGTTTCCTGTTAGCGGTCTTTATGGCAAATGCCGGTGGAGCCTGGGATAATGCTAAAAAGTACATCGAAGGCGGTGCGTTAGGAGGAAAGGGTTCTCCAGCGCACAAGGCCGCTGTTGTGGGTGACACAGTGGGCGACCCTTTCAAAGACACGTCAGGACCCTCTTTAAACATTTTGTTGAAGTTAATGTCGATTGTGTCGGTTGTCTTTGCGGGAATTATTATTAAATTTTCACCGAAGATAAGCGCTTTATTACATCTTCATTAAAAAAATGAAGAAGAAGGTTTTTGAAGGAAGGGTAGAAACAAATTTTCATTTACCAAGAAGAAAGGGAAGTAATTAACTTTTCTGATAGCGTTAATTTTGAAATGGGAGGCTGTTATGTCAACAAATGTAATATCAGAGAGGGATGATAGAGTCTGTCCAAATGTAAATTGCCAGTATGATAATCACATAAAGGGTGCTAATTTCTGTATCTTGTGTGGTACGCTACTTTATCATAGATGTGAGAGTTGCCTTGATGTGAATCCACGGTATGCAAGGTTTTGTTATTACTGTGGGAGTAGTTTATTAGAGACAAACTCTTCTTCTCAATACGGTGGGGAATTCAGTGAAGATACTGATAAAAAAAGCAGGTAATGATTTAGGGAGGTTCAAAAACGTTAGATTCAAAGGAAGTTGCAATACTTTGTGCTAAAATAACAAGTGATAAAAAGGCTGAAGATATTCTAATTTTCGATGTCGGAAAGTTGACGTTTATTGCTGATTTTTTTGTTATTTGCACTGGTTTTAATAAGCGTCAATTACAAAGTATTGCATATGAGCTGGAGATGAAGTTAAAAAGTCAGGGTATTCATATGTTGGGGATGGAGGGTTACACAGAAGCCTTATGGATACTTATAGACTTTGGCGATGTAATTGTTCATCTTTTTGATAAAGACAAACGGTATTTCTACGATTTAGAGTTACTTTGGGGCGATGCCCCGAAATTACAATGGACATCAAATTCTTGAATCGTGGATTAATAAGTGGTCTTTTGTGAGCGAGAAGTGTTGGTTTCTCCAGTGATGCCAAGTTTCTGTGCTCTTTTTATATTCTTTATTCTACGGTTTTCTTCACGGCGCTTTTTTTCTGAAGGCTTTTCAAAATAAGCAATACGTTTTGATTGATTTATAATACCTTCTTTGTCACACATTTTTTTAAATCTTCTTAAAGCATCTCGTATATTTTCGCCATGTGATATTTGTATTTTCGCCATAAAAAATTATCAGACCTTTCTATAAATATTAAATTTAATTGAAATTTCAAAAACAATACTAATTTAAATATATATTAAAGTCAAATAAAAAAGTTTTTGGGTAAAACAATGTCAATAAAAGAAATTATTTCTAAGCTTATAAATAATAATGAGTTAAGTTTGGAAGAAAGCTTTAATGTAATGACAGAAATAATGGAAGGGAAGGCTACTGATGCCCAGATTGCTTCTTTTATTACTGCCTTGCGCATGAAAAGTGAAACGGTTGATGAGATTACAGGATGTGCCATAGCGATACGGAGAAAGGCAGTTAGAATAAACGCGGGCTGTGGGATTTTAATTGATACTTGTGGAACCGGAGGAGATGCAAAAAACACGTTCAATATTTCAACTGCGGCAGCATTCGTTGTTGCAGGCGCTGGTTTAAAAGTTGCCAAGCACGGTAACAAGGCTTCTTCCAGTCAATGTGGAAGCGCTGATGTATTGAAACTTTTAGGGGTTAACATAGAAGCTGATGTTAAAACCATAGAAAAATGTATTGCAAATGCCAATATAGGGTTCCTCTTTGCGCCTTTATTACATCAGGCAATGAAATATGCTACAGGTCCTAGGAAAGAAATAGGAATACGTACAATATTTAATATTCTTGGTCCTCTAGCAAATCCTGCTGGCGCTACTCATCGTGTATTAGGTGTCTATAATGAACATCTAACTCAAATTATTTCTGAGGTATTGAAAAAGCTTGGAGATCAACATGCCTTTGTTGTGCATGGATTGGATGGAATGGACGAAATAACGGTTACTGAAAAAACCAAGGTATGTGAACTTGTTGGAGGTTCTATTAGTAGTTATTATTTAAATCCAGAAGATTATGATATAAAAAAGTCTAAAATTTCTGACTTAACAGTAAATACGCCTGAAGAAAGTGCTATTGCAATCAGAGATGCATTGAATGGTGTTCACAGCCCCCAAAGAGATGTAGTGCTTTTGAATGCAGCAGCAGCAATCATTACTGGTGGATTGGCAAGGGATTTTACGGAGGGGCTTAAAATTGCCGCACAATCTATAGATACTGGCAATGCTAGAAATGCGCTCAGGAAGTTAACGGAAATCAGTTGGCAATCTCCATAGAAAAGTATTGATAGTATTATAGAACTTGTGTAAACTGTTCAAAAAAAAGTAATGGGTTGTTAATGGTTTATAAATAACTTTTTTAAAACCATACTATTATGATGCTTTAATACAAACCCTCATTCCGCAATAAGGACGAATAAAATTAAAATAAGATTGTAAACAGTCATGTAGCACACATAAAAACTTCCGTTTTGCAATTTCCGGTATTGTGGTGCTCACTCTATTGAATCTGCGAGGAATAAAAGAAGCTGTTGCTCCCTTAATACCCTTCTTCTTAATTTTTGTAATTACCCATGCATTTGTAATAGTATATACCATGAAGCATTCTGGCCTCCGAGACCAAGAAACAAAAAGTTTCTAGAATTATGAATTATAAATATGAAAGAGAGATAATCTATGACTTATTTAGAAGCAATAGTGCTTGCCATTGTCGAAGGAATCACTGAATTTTTGCCTGTTTCGTCTACGGGCCATATGGTAATCGCTTCTACGTTTATGGGTATCAGTGAAAATGCTCTGACAAAGAATTTTGAGGTCGTCATACAGTTAGGTGCTATTTTATCGGTGGTAGTGCTTTACTGGCGTAAATTCTTTACCTCTTTCAGGTTTTATCTGAAATTAGCCTTTGCATTCCTGCCGGCTGCTGTTGCGGGTGGTTTATTGGGCGATTACATCGATATTTTGTTAGAGAGTATATGGGTAGTGATTGCTACTCTTTTTCTTGGTGGGATTATTTTGATTTTTGTAGACAGATGGTTTAAACATGCCGAAGGGACGGAAGAACAGGAAATATCATGGTTCCAGGGCTTTAAAATCGGTTGCTTTCAGTGTATTGCAGTGATCCCGGGAGTCTCACGGGCGGCAGCCACCATCATCGGAGGAATGGCGGTAGGCCTTAACCGGAGAACAGCCGCTGAATTTTCATTTTTTCTCGCCGTTCCCACCATGTTGGGCGCCGGCGCCAAGAAAATGATGGATTCTTACAAGATAATCCAACACGATGATATAGCCATCCTGCTTTTAGGGAGTTTTGTTGCATTTGTCGTAGCAATGTTTGCCATCAAGGCTTTTATCGGTTTCCTGAAAGAGTACGGTTTCAAATGGTTTGGTTATTATCGTATTGTAGTAAGCGTGGTATTAGCCATTATTGCATTTCTGATGAAAATACAAATGTGAGGAACAATAGTAGTGGAACTGCTCGGAGAGATAATAAAATCTCCCGGTCTTGTTCGTGTTGATATTGTAACAAATGAGATATTTTCTATTCTAAATTATCTTTATTCATAAAACCTGCAAAAGCTAATATAATAGTCTTTCTCGTGTGTCCGGACGAAGACAAGCATTGTTTCTTTAGAATGTACATGCTTTTTGTGTTATCATGAGTTGTTTTCTTTATTCCACAGGCGCATCATTTTGCTATTTTTCCTTTCTCTTGATGATGTTTAAAATATTCGAGAATTGCAGGTATAAATGAAATTATTATAAGCGCAACAATCATAAGACTGAAATTCTGTTTAATGACTGGCAAATTGCCAAAAGAATATTCCACGAAAATAAATATAGGAACCCCAAAACGGCCCCCAGAATGTTGTACAAAGCAAAACGCAAATACGATATACGGCTAATACCTGCTACAAATGGCGCAAAGGTACGGATAATGGGTATAAACCTGGCAATAATAATCGTGGGTAAAGTACCATTCCAGCCACCAAAAGTATAAGATGGTGGCATGAAAAACAAGAGATGTCCATGGTGTGATTATATTAAATATTGGGTTATAAGAAGAGGGAAATATAAGTGTGCTAAATGCAAGCATGAATGGACACCTTATAGATTGCCTCTTAGACTTACAAAGACACAATGGCAAAAGATATTGAGATACTTCATATTGGGGCTTAGTAGCAATAAAATCGCTAGTGAGACTGGGACTGACAAGCGTAGAATCCTCAGGGCATTGAATATGACAAGAAAAGTTATGATTAGAGATATATACCAGAGGTATTTGAAGGTGCTGTTGAGGTAGATGAGACCTATATTGGTGGTCAATGGAAGAATAAAAGGAAAGCAGAGAAGGCTCAAGAGACAAAGAGAGGGCGTGGAACGAGGAAGCAACCTGTATTCGGTGTACTTTGTCGTAATGGATATGTATGGGCTGAACTTGTTCCCAATGTGGAAGCCAATACTCTTTTGCCTTTGATCCGGAATAGAGTAAAACGAGGTTCTGTGGTTTACTCTGATACCTGGAAGGGATATACCGGAGTGGCGTCTGGAGGCTATGTTCACCGTATGGTAGAACATGGCAAAGGTGAGTTCTCTGATAAGAGAGGAAGCCATATAAACGGCATGGAAGGCTTCTGGGGATATCTTAAAAGAAACCTTGCAGCTAAAGGAGGTATTCGCAGAGAAAGACTTCCTCTTTATCTCGCTGAATATGTATGGCGATTTAATCATCGAAATTTATCTACTGATGAACAAATAAATAAATTGCTGAAATTGCTTTGTAAAATACGGTAAATATCATAAAATCGGTGGCTGGAATGGTACTTTACCCTAATCGTTTTACCGTCATACTTCTTGAGGAATCGATAGGTTCGTTCAAGGTGTTCGGTATTAAAAAACAAAGACTTCAGCTTTCTAAATACTTTTGGGCCGATATAATAACCGATCCAGTAGTTCACCGTGTCGCTAAGAATAGCTGCCATAGCTAAAATCACAACAAGCATATACACATTAAAATACCCGGCACCGGCAATTGCATCGGTGGCAAACAATAGAGAATCCACAGACATAAAGGGTGTAGCTACCAATCCGGTTTCTGCAAACACGATCAAAAATAGGAGTGAGTGCATCTACATGCCGTAAGTATTGACCAACTCGTATAGGTGGGTATCAAGATGTGAAACGAAATCTATAAGATATTTTCTCCACTCCGTCACTCTATTTCCCTCATTAAATTTATATTAATAATATCCTACCTTTGATCAACTAAACGTCTTACCCCAGTGAGGAAGCCAATCATCTCACTGCCAGCGGCAAACATTAATGAGTGAGTAATATGATAAAATTAAAAACGACGTAGTAAGTTATACAAAAATAATACTGTTATCAAATGAAATGTAGAAAATTTTCCGTCTACCAGTGTTTCCAATCCTTAATGGAGACAGCTTAGTGGCGTGAGGCCAAGTTGTAGAACTGGTAAACGTACGATTTAACCAGACAGATTACTCGTGTACCAGAAGTGGCATGGAGCAGCGGAAACTACTATCCGCTTCTGCAAAAAAAAGGAACACCAAAGTTTTTCTAGAAACAGCCCTCTCGATTGTTGCATTGAGATAGTTCGCAGCTTCATCGGAGTCGCGCCAGATTTCCAGTTCCACCCATTTCCCCGGCTCAAGATCCTTATAATGCGTAAAGAAGTGGACAATCTGATCGAGTAGAATTGTCGGAAGTTGCTTATACGAGAATACATCTTTGTAAAAGGGATGAGGTTTGTCAACTGGAACGGCAAGTATCTTTTCGTCCCTACCTTCTTCGTCACGCATGACTAACATGCCGATGGGCCGACACCGGATCACCGATCCAGGTATTACTCGAACAGGTTCAATTACCAGGATATCAACGGGGTCGCCATCATCTGCTAAGGTGTGGGGGACGAAACCATAATTACACGGATAGAACATCGTAGTATGCAGAAAACGATCCACGAAGATGGCCTTGGACTCTGGATCGACTTCGTATTTCACTGGTTCGCTTCCTAGCGGAATTTCAATAACTACGTTAACGTCCCAAGTGGATGAAAACCGGTTGGGCTCTTGTCAATGTTCATGATGTCTCTGGATTCTAATAGTGGTTTTCCGTACCTTCACGCAAGACTTCGGAGTGGCTATTTCATACACAAAGAAACTTGAAAACACAACAACATCTAACGATGACAAAATCAAAGATAAAAAATGTGTAAAAAATATGCCGCAATTTATAAAATTCTATTGCATTTTATTTATAAATTTGTTTCATTAAGCAACGAAATTATTTTTTATTGAATAAAATATTTGGGAGAATCATAAAACTATGATGATACCAAGGCTGGTATTTTTTACCAAAGGTGTTGGAAAACATAAAGACAAATTACAATCATTCGAGCTTGCTCTGCGAAAGGCAGGAATTGAGAAATGTAACCTGGTAAGGGTCTCAAGTATCTTCCCGCCAAATTGTAAAATTGTTACAAAAGAACAGGGTGTGACTATGCTTAGGGCTGGGCAGGTGATTTTTTGCGTAATGAGTGAAAACTCTACTAGTGAACCCAATCGAATGATTTCTGCCTCTGTTGGAATGGCCGTTCCATCGGAGCAGGAACATTATGGTTATCTCAGCGAACACCACGCTTTTGGTGAAACAGAAGAAAAATCTGGAGATTATGCGGAGGATCTTGCCGCTACTATGCTGGCAAGTACGCTGGGTATAGAATTTGATCCAGCAAAGAATTATGATGAACGTAAAGAAACATACAGGATGAGCGGTAAGATTGTAAAAACCAGAAATATCACACAAGCTGCGCGTGGGGATAAGAACGGTTTGTGGACAACTGTAGTTGCAGCAGCAGTATTTATACTGTAAGTTTTAAGTATAAGGCTTTGGTACTATTTTAATTTCAACCCATTTGTTGTCCTTCCAAAACAGTTTCAATGCAGTGTTGACCATCATTATTTAATTTATAGCATATCTTCGTACAAATCATATGAAAAAAGAAATACCCTGTGAGATGCAGGTAATAACAAAATCTGGCGGTATTGTTGTTCCTAAGGGATTTAAGGCAGGCGCTACCTATTGTGGAATAAAAACAATAAAAGATAGTTTTGATCTTGGGATTGTATTTTCAGAATATAAGTCTGCAGGTGCTGCTTTATTTACTACCAACCAAATTTGTGCAGCTCCAGTAAAACTTACTAAAAAGATTATCCAGAAGGGGTGCATCAGGGCATTTGTTGTCAACAGCGGTAATGCAAATGCATGTACTGGAAAGCAGGGTTACAAAGATGCTATAGAAATGGTTAAAATGACAGCAAATTGCTTAAAAATATTTGAAGAAGAAATACTTGTTGCATCTACTGGTATTATTGGAAGGCATCTTCCTATGGATAAAATTACCGCGGGGATCCAGACTATAACAGATTCCCTTGGGAATACTCCTATACATGGCAATAAATTAGCAAAAGCAATAATGACAACAGATACGAAACAAAAGGATATTGCCATTGGAATCAGAATAAAAAATAAGGATGTTTTTGTTGGCGGTGTTTCTAAAGGTGCAGGAATGATTGCCCCTAATCTTGCCACCATGTTATGTTTTATTACGACAGATGTTTCCATGTCTGCATCTCTTCTTAATGAATGCCTCAGAAATTCTGTAGAGTCTTCTTTTAACCGCATTACGATTGACGGCCACATGAGCACTAACGATACCATAGCAATCATTGCTAATGGGGTTTCCGGAATTAATATCCTTCCCGATAGTCACGAACTACAAATCTTTCAACAGGGTTTAGACTATGTAACAACTTATCTGGCTAAAGCTATAGTAAAAGACGGTGAAGGTGCCACAAAATTCATCCAGATTGATGTGGTGGGTGCAAGGTCACGCAACGATGCGACAAAAATTGCCCGATCAATTGCAGATTCGCCACTAGTGAAAACCGCAATCAACGGTTGTGATCCTAACTGGGGCCGCATCGTTTCTGCTGCTGGTTATGCAGGCGTTGACCTAGACGAAGCGAAGATTAATCTATATATTAACGATATTTTGATTTTTTCTAAAGGAATGCCAGCAAATTGTGACATGCACTCGTTAAGTAAATCTATGAAACGCAGTGAAATTAATATTCGTTTGGAGCTTGTGTTAGGAAGCTATGCGGATACTGTGTGGACGTGTGATTTATCTCATGAGTATGTTACGATTAACGCAGAGTATCACACGTGAGTAATCACTGCTATTGTAACTCAAAACTTTAGCTTTTGATGGGTAAACACCACCAATTGTACTTTGTAGTAGTTCAAACCGAAAGGTTTGAGTTACTGATGCTGTATGATGAGTTTTGCGACTGAAAGTTTTAGTTTTGATTAAACCTTTTTATTTCTTAGTCAACCCCGTGGTTCATTTAAGTTCAGTATATTCTAATCTGAAGGTGCTGGCAACGGCCTTGTTGGTAACCTTACCTTTTACTATGTTGATGCCTCTAAGTATGGCAGAATTCTCTTGAGATGCGAGTTCGTAGCCTTTATTGGCAATCTCCAATGCGTATGGTAAAGTTACATTGGTCAGTGCGTGGGTTGACGTACATGCCACTGCACCGGGGATATTGGAAACACAATAATGAATAACATCATAAAGTTTATACGTGGGTTTGCTATGAGTAGTAGGTCTGCTGGTTTCTATACATCCGCCTTGGTCAATGGCTACGTCAACGATTACAGCACCCGCCTTCATTGTTTTTACCATGTCCTTTGTTACTACGTAGGGAGCACGCGCCCCTTCGATAAGGATTGCACCAATCAATAAATCAGCATCTTTAACTTTTTCTCGTATATTGTGGGCATTAGACATAAGTGTTACGACGTTTTTTGGCATGATATCATCCAGATATCTGAGTCGTTCCGTATTGATATCGAGAACTGTAACTCGTGCCCCAAGTCCAGCGGCTACCTTTGCAGCATTGGTACCTACAACGCCTCCCCCTATTATGACTACTTCAGCAGGGGCAACGCCTGGTACTCCTCCCAAAAGTATCCCACGTCCGTGCATGGGTTTTTCCAGATATTTTGCTCCTTCCTGAATAGACATGCGTCCTGCAACTTCACTCATAGGTGTTAATATTGGATGTTTACCATGTTCGTCCCTAATTGTTTCATAAGCAATGGCTATTACCTTCGACTTTAGTATTGCATCAGTTAATTCTCTTGATGTAGCGAAATGGAAAAAAGTGAAAACGATTTGGTCTTCTTTAAAGAAATGATATTCTTCAGGTAAGGGTTCTTTGACCTTCATTATGAACTGTGCCTTATCATAAATTTCTTTTGAACTATTTACCAGTTTGGCACTAGCTTTTTTGTATTCCATGTCAGAAATGCCGCTTTCCAGACCAGCACCTTTTTCAATAAATACCATATGTCCATGTTCTATCATTTCCTCCACGCCTGCAGGTATAAGTGCCACTCGAGATTCATCTGGTTTTATTTCTTTAGGTATGCCAATAATCATTTGATTTTCACTTCAAAAAGATTTCGGTGTCTGATAGAATTATGCGAGACGATTTAATGAAGAATATTTCAAATAAAAGAGGAGATTTTATAGCATTTATTTATAGTTACGGTGGATTTACAAACATTTGTTTGTAGTGTATATTGAACATATTTTTTGTCAAGTTAATTCATAATACTTTTTGTGTATGAAAACGTGCGCTTTCATTACGCTGGGTTGTAAGGTTAATCAGTATGAAACCCAGGCTATACGTGAGTCATTCGCTGCCAGTGGGTTTAAGGAGATTAGCCCTGACCATGCTGCCGATTTTTATATAATAAACACGTGTACAATCACATCTGTAAGCGATGAAAAGTCACTACAATACATTCGGAAGGTTAGAAGAAAAAATCCTAGTGCGACCGTCGTTGTCACTGGCTGTTATGCGGATGCGAATGGAGATACGATAAAGAAGATAGGAGGCGTAGATTACGTAATCACAAAGAAAGACGAACCGCATATTACTGAGATTATATGTGGCAGTGAGCTTCACGATAATCATATTAAAGAGCCGTTTGTGTCGCCTTTAAATGATTCGCATTATAATGAGGATTTTACACAGGTTAATCTGATGTCGGTTAGGCAGGGGGGAAAAGATAGATTGGCGGTTATCGCTCCTGTTAAGGAGAGGGACAATAGAAAGGTTAAAGGACCTGCTTTAAAACATAACAGAGGTTCAATATATAATCTTAAGATAAGTCGCTTTGAAGGGCACACACGTGCATTTCTAAAAATTGAAGATGGTTGTGATATGTATTGTTCTTACTGTATCATTCCCTATGTACGCGGAGAAATCAAGAGTCGGGAGCTTGGAGAAATTGAGGATGAGGCAAGGCGGTTAATTGATAATGGTTACAAAGAAATTGTTTTGACCGGCATTCATCTTGGGGCTTATGGCAGGGATACTAATAGAGAACTCGGCTTGATTGATGTTATTGAAATGCTTATTGATTTACCCGGTCTGGAGAGGCTTCGGTTAAGTTCTATAGAGGTAAATGAAATAACTGATGATTTAATAAACCTCGTTGCAGGAAGTGATAAGATATGTCCACACTTCCATATTCCGCTTCAAAGCGGAGACGATTTTATTTTAAAGAGGATGAACAGAAAATATACTGCCTTTCAGTATCTGAACACTTTAGATAGAATTCATTCAAAAATTGTTATGCCATCATTTACTACCGATGTTATGGTCGGTTTCCCGGGTGAAAAGGATGAACACTTTGAGAATACTGTTAATGTTTGTAAGAAAGCAGGGTTCAGCAGGATGCATATTTTCCATTTTAGTGTAAGAAAGGATACGCCTGCGTCGAAAATGCCTGAACATTGCGCTTCGCATGTTATTAAACAGAGGAAAAAAGAGTTAGAAGGTGTAGCAGAAGGGCTTGCAGTCTATTATAAAAAGCATTTTTTGAATAAGTACGTAGATGTAATGGTAGAGATTGAGAGGGATGAAAAAACAAATAAATTATGTGGTTATTCTGAACGATATGTAAAGGTATTGTTTGACGGCCCCGATGACATTAAAAATACAATAGTGTCTGTTCTGATAAAAGATGTTAATCCTTCGTTTGTTGTTGGGATATTAAAATAAGAACTTTTATTAAGTGTAAATATAATGAAATATTTTAAGAATATTGTAATCTTTAAGGTTTTCTCAATTATTCTTACTTTTAATTTGTTTAATTCACCTTCTTATGGATTGCCCGCCGATGATGTTATACCACTGGTAGACGGAGACTATTATCCGCAAGTGCACCAGTCGTTAATCAGTGCAAAGAAGTCTATACTTTGTGTTATGTTTATTACTGATATTGATTCTAAATACAAACAAGGCTGGGAATACAATCTTGTCAATGACCTTATAAATGCCCATCGTCGCGGTGTTGATGTGAATGTAATCTTTGATCAAAATGTTATGTTCTGGGAGAAGGGCAGGAAGGGGAGAGAGATTGAAAGAAAAAGCCACGAGGCATACGAATTACTGAAGAAAAATGGCGTCCCTGTGTATTACGATAGCAAAGACCGTGTTACCCACAGTAAGATATTGGTCGTAGATGACTATATTACTATCGTGGGCAGTACAAACTGGACGTATAGCGCACTAAGGAAAAACCATGAGGCATCTGTTTTAATAAAATCGCGCAGCGTGGCAGAGTCGTTTCGTAATAAACTCAGGACAATTTCAAAATACCAGCCAAAATAATAAATATAAAAAACGAACCACAGAGACCGCAGAGAAAAGTTCAAAGATTTACTGTGCTTTGAATAGTGCATTGGACACGGATGAACGCAGATTATCTGTATGATTAAAATTGACAGGATAAAAAAGAAATCAAAAAATTATCCTGTAAATCTTGTCTAAAGATAATTGACTTAGGGACTAGCAAAGACGAATCATTATATCAGGAAATATACTAAATCGCTGAAACGTGCGGTAGTTTCGATTTTTTAAATGCACCTGAAGAAGATACTTATTCTGATGATGAAGGTAGATAATTAAGTATAATGTCCCAGGAATCTGGCGTATTTAGCTTTTAAAAATGGGATTAGTTAGAAAAGAGGTGTAGTATGGGATTGTTTAATTGGTTCTCTGGTGAGAAAAAGCAGACCCCAAAAGTAAAATACCCGCCAATAAAATGTCCACAATGTGGCTCGCTTAATCCAGACAATACAATAAAATGTGCGTGCGGTTATATATTTCCAATGATACCTGCCGATCAAACTGATCAACAGACATCCGAAAAACAACAGCCAGAAAAACAAATTATAAAAAAATACCCGCCAACCAGATTGCTTTATTTTGATAAAGAAGACCCAATAGATCCAGACTGGGGAAAGGCTGCCTTTGTGGATGTAGAAACCACAGGATTGGACCCTACAACCGAAGAGATTGTGGAATTATCAATAATGCTCTTTGCCTACGATAAAGGTAACGGCAAAATATTCGGTGTTCTGGAAGAATATACAGGACGCCGCGAACCATCTAAACCTATACCAAAAGAAGCTTATAAAATACATGGAATTACAGATAAAGAAGTTAAAGGAAAACAATTAGAGTACAATCGGATCGAATCCATAATCCAAAAAGCGGAGTTTTTAGTTGCGCACAATGCCTCTTTTGACCGTGAGTTTGTTAGTAATTTATATCCAGTTGCAAATCAGAAACAGTGGCGTTGTTCAATAGGTGGGGTTGCATGGCGCAAATATGGTTATAAATCTGCCGCCCTGCAAAATCTTTTACAAGACCACAAAATCAAAGTACCACAGGCACATCGTGCGAATCTGGACATAGAGGCCACGTTGTTGCTTCTTTCCCAAATCAGCGAACAAGGAAAACCTTACTTTTTTGAAATACTTCAATATAACAAACGTATGCCAAATCGTTATATTGACGCAAAAAGAATTAATGAAAGAAAGGTCGATGAGCTTATTGGTATATGTAAAGGCGTAACAGCTGATGGTGTTTTAACTGTGGAAGAAGTCCAGATATTGGTGAAATGGTTAGAAAGTAATAAGAACGCTACATCGAAATGGCCTGGTAATATTTTAGCGGAGCGCATAAAAGAAATAGTTTCGGATGGTATAATAAACGAAAACGAATTAACAGAACTCTTTGGAATTTTAAAAAAGACGATGGGTGGTATTCCCGAACTCAATCTACCAACGGGTTTGCCACTTGACAATACAGAACCAGAAGTTATTTTTAACGGCAAAATGTTTTGTTTTACCGGAGAATTTTCGTATGGTACACGCGACGAATGTGAATCAGAAGTTATTAATAGGGGAGGCATTGTACAGTCCAATCCGACAAGAAAAACCAACTATTTAGTAGTGGGTTCATTTGGAAATGAAGAGTGGATTCACTCTTTATATGGAAGAAAGATAGAGCATGTAATACGGCAAAAGAGTAAAGGATTTCCTATCGCAATAGTCTCTGAAGAACATTGGGCAAAACATTTAGAAATTTAATAGGAGACGATGGAATGAGTAGCAAGCAAGAAAAAGCAATAAGACTAATAGAAAAAGGTTCTACTCTTGAAATTTTATCCGAAGCAGACTTTTTAAAAAATCTTTGATATGGAAAACCGAATATTCACAACGGCTATTCAACTCGCATTAAAATTTTCTGATGAAACGGATATTCCTGCTCGTTTAAAGAACAAAAGTGAATCACAAAAAAGGACAATAAGCAAACAAGATTCATTGGTTGAGAAACGTTTCCAAGCCAACGTTAGAGCTTGGAATAAAGTTATTGAAAAGATATTAGCAAAAGTTGAGACACAGCAAGCCTGGAGATTTATCAATCTTTCACCAAGTATTGAGCCTGAAATAAAAGGTGTGACTTATTGTAAAGATTTTCTTGATTTCACAGACTATTTTGTACTCCGCAGAGACATTGAAAAATGTGACCATGAAGAAGTCGGATTGCTTGCAATGTTGCATACAGCTTTTCAAAGAGAAATTGAAAGAAAAATTTTAAAAGGGTTACAGCTTAAATACTAAAGAATTGCTTTAATGAAATCTTTGCTTTAATTTCTTGAGATGAGTAATTGCTTTCTCGTCATCCCCAATAGTATTTATTATTTAAGATGTGGTCCTATTTATCTTTTAATTATTTATTACACCATATGAAAGCCATTTGTAGAAATTGTCATTTCCTTGCAAAGGAGGAAAACTGGGGGCGGCCCTTGTCGTTTTCTCTGAACGAATCCGAGAGAGAACTTGTGCAATCGGATCCGGCGCGTGCCGTCAAGGACCACTACTCTCTTAAGTGCCACCTTGGTGTCTGGGATGAGGGGGTGTGCCAATCTCTTGGTGGCCGTGACATTACGCTTAACAAAACAAATAGGAAAGACATTTGCTTCTTTTTCCCTTACCATTCAGCCATGCTCTTTGATGCAGCAAGAGAGTTGCAAAAGCGCGAGGAAGAGAATCGGCAGCTCAAGCGATCGAATATGTACACTCGTATAGGTCTCTGGATCGCGGCAGGCGCCTTGATTGCCAATGCAGTCATCGCTTATTTCAAAACCTAAGAAGAATCAATAGGGTCAGATGTTTATAATTCACAAAAATGCTTATAAACAAAAGAAGAAAATTAAACAAACGGTAAAAGATTTATAAAATGTTTAAAAGGTGAGTAGAGTAAAATATACTGAGGCATAATTATTTGTGTCTAGAAGTAAAGTAAAGAAAGGCTGGTGTAATGTATGATGGAAATGGATTATGTCGTTTTGAAGGAAGGTAAGTATTATGTTTCACAATGTCTCAATGTTAATGTATCATCTTCTGGAGACACTATAGATGAAGCGGTAAATAATTTGAAAGAAACCGTTGAATTGTATTTTGAAGGAGAGGATTTAGAGCTTCCAGAAATTGAAAAGATACTAAAGAAAGGAATATCGTATGTCAATAACTAGCAAAAAAGACAAATCAAAAATAGTAAAATTTCCTATCACTGTATTTGAAACAGCAGATACAAAAGAAGACCTTGAAGACTGGCTTTTGTCGCAAAATCCTGAATTTATAAAAAAAATGCGTAAAGCAAAACAAGAAGATATCCAAGGTAAAGGGAAAGACTGGAAATCTCTCAAAAATGAACTATGTATAAAATAACATTCCTGCCTGATGCTGAAGAATCATTCAAAAAACTGGATAAACCAACGCAAAGAAGAATCGCCCAGAAAATTGACTGGGTTGCAGAAAATGCTGACAAAATAATTCACCATCCACTGAAATCCTTACCAGATGACTTACAAGGTCTTTGCAGAATCAGGGTCGGCGATTACCGCATAATTTATTGGGTTTACTATAAAACCAAACATATAAAGATTTACGATATTGAACATAGAGGCAAAGATTATCATTCTATAAAGAAATAGAACTGAGATTCAAATCTTTCGTGTTTACATCATTCTTCAATGACAAAGGTTTGACCATTGTTTCCTCGGCGAAAATGGGAGATGCATAAAAATAAATATTTAAAGGTAGATATGCCATGAATATTCTGGAAAGGAAAAATACTGATTTAATTAAAGAGTTTAACAGATAGTATGTGTTAAGATAAAAAGAATAAAACCCATTCGCTCACGCATCGAGGAATTACAAGTTGAACAACAAATCGCTCAATGAGGATTAGGAGTTAGGAAAACTTAACTTTACTGTATATTTATTAATGGGAATAAGCGTCTTGTATCGTAATCTTTGTACCTCAGCGTCTCCGTGGTTTACTATCCGCAGAAATCTCAGTTTCTTTATCTGTGTAATCTGTCTAATCTGTGGTTTGGTATGCTTGTCCGGTAATGTTTTTGCAATGGGGGAGACCTCGAAGTTTACATTCGCTCATTTACGGTATGATGGTGGTAACTGGAATCCTAGGCCAAATGCTGGTAAAAGGCTTATGTGGGAACTCATTAAACGCACCAGTATTGAGGCGAAAATTGAGACTGTTTCTGTTCGTGCAGATGATACTAACCTGTTCGAGTATCCATTCCTTTATATGTCGGGTGATCAAGAATTTCCATCTTTCAGTGAAAAAGAGATTAATAACTTAAAATTATACCTTGAGTTTGGTGGTACTCTTTTAATTGATGATAGTATAGGAAAGACAGATTTTGGATTCGACAAATCGGTTAGGCGGGAACTTAAAAGGTTATTTACTGATAAATCGCTTGAGAAGATGCCGACAGACCATACTGTGTTCAAATCTTTTTATTTACTGAATCAGGCTTATGGAAGGATTATGGAAAAATCATATCTGGAAGGTGTAATACTGGAGAATCGTACGGTAATAATATATTCGCAGAACGACCTTGGCGGTGCCTGGTCGAAGAACCCGCTTGGAAGCTGGGAGTATGAAGTAATCCCAGGTGGAGAAACTCAAAGGGCTATGGCATTTCGTCTGGGTATAAATATTGTTATGTATGCCCTGACAGGCGACTATAAGCAGGACCAGGTACACCTGCCTTTTATTTTGAAAAGACAGATGTAAGACACAATACTAAAAAAGTAGACAGGATAAACAGGATTGTTAATAAATTTGAAATGCGGTGAAGAAGTAATTAAGGTAACAAAATATGTTTTGGAAGGATTAAGTACAAAGGCTTTATTATAAAAGTGTCGTATGCTCCATGCAGAAATAACAGAAAAAACAATCAATTTACCTATGAATGTTTACAATGCTTTAGGATTTGGATTTATGTAGAAAGTATATGAAAATTCTATCATGGTGGAACTTGAATTATCAGGATTAAAAGCAATTCGACAACATCCAGTAAAGGTGTGTTATAAAGAAAGAAGTGTGGGGGATTATATTGCAGATATTGTTGTAGAAGATAAGGTAATTATTGAGCTAAAGTCTATTGAACAGCTAAATAAAGTTCATGAAGTGCAATTGATTAATTATCTTAAAGCTACAAATCAAAGGGAGTAGGTATGCTTTTGAACTTCTGTAAAAAAACGTTAAAGTTTAAAAGGAAAGTTTTAAATTTATGAATAATGCTGAATTTACAAGACGAAAGAATCTAATCCTAAAATCCTGTTAATCCTGTCTTAACAAGAACAAATATGGAAAATCCTGTCAATTGGAGCATAAATTTTGTTGGTATTGAAAGTATCGCCTTACGTGTGGCTGTAGTATGCCTGGCATTTGTTGCGTTGTACTTTTCGTGGCAGGGCATTAAAGCAATATACCCTATTTATAAACGTTTTCTACTCATTGCGCTTAGGTTTGTGTCCTTGTTTTTATTAGTTGTGCTTGTTTTGCAACCACAGTTAGAGCAAAAAGAAATTCTCAAATTAAAAAATAAGGTTGTATGTTTGCTGGATAATTCGAAAAGCATGTCGCTGAAAGGTGGCGATACAGGGATTACAAGGGTTCAGCTTGTTAATGATTTCTTTGAAAATAACAAAGCTTTTGTAAAACAATTGCAGGATGATTTTGATTTGGATTATCTGATTTTTTCTGACACTATCAAAGAGATTTCCTACAATGACATTGAAAAGGGCTTCGCACTTGACGGAATGAATACCGACATTGTCGGGATACTTAAATTAGCGAAAAAACGTTATGAAGACAAATCTGTTAAGGGCTACTTGTTTTTTTCTGATGGTATGGATACGGCTGAGTTTCCTTCAAATATAAACAAGTTAAATGTAATTTCTAATCTTGCACGAGAACTATCTGCTCCGATTCATACGTTTTCACCTTCGGGTAATATGGAGGTTAAAGATATTGCAATAAGCAGCGTATCTTACGATAGCTTTACCTTTGTTAGGAGTCTATGCAAGGTAAGTGCTGTTATAAAGATTTTTGGATACAGAGACCTTAAATTACCAGTTACACTGAAACAGAGTAACGATATCGTGTCCTCTAAAGTTTTAGATACAGGCGACGAAAGGGAGCTTCATATAGAATTTTCATTTACGCCGTATGCAACAGGCACATTTCTATACACCATATCCACCCCTGTTCAATCTCACGAAGCAATTACTGAAAACAATCAGATAAGTTTCTTGATAAAAGTGGTGCGTGATAAAATCAGAATTATGCATGTCTGCGGACGACCATCATGGGACGAACGTTTTTTCAGGCATATGTTAAAAAGCGATCCCAATATAGACCTCATTTCTTTTTTCATATTAAGAACGCCTATGGACATCTCAGAAGCAAGAAATGACGAGTTAAGTCTAATTCCCTTTCCTGTAGACGAACTATTTACACAAGCGCTTAGTAGTTTTGACCTAATCATATTTCAAAACTTTGATTATCGTCCTTACGATACATCATTTTTCAGATTTTCACACTATTTGAATAACATAAAGAAATTTGTGACAGAACAGGGTGGCGGTTTTGTGATGGTTGGGGGCGATATTTCATTTTCACACGGTGGTTATGATGGTACGGCTATTGAGGATATTCTTCCAGTGAATCTTTTTGCAGAAAAGGAATCCATTAATACATCCCGCCTGAAGGCAGTATTGACCAGAGACGGCCAAAAGCATCCGGTTACTATGTTAGATAGTAATTCGGAAAGAAATATTGCGTTGTGGGAAGGACTTCCTGAACTGGACGGGTGCAATATGATTACACAAATTAAGAAAGATGCTATACCTTTGGTATTATATCCGGTAGAGGGGAATGTTCCTTTAATTTCAGTGCGAGATGTTGGACAGGGGCGGTGCATGGCGATTACAACCGATTCTGTATGGCGGTGGAATTTTTTGTCTGTTGGCAGTGCGGGAAGTAACAGGCACTATATAAAATTCTGGCAGAATTCTATTAAATGGCTGATTAAAGACCCTACCCTGAACCTAATCAGGATTTATTTAAATAAAGAAATATTTTCTCCAGATGAGGAAATACAAATCAGAATTGAAGTTCTGGGCAGAAATTATCAGCCATTGGAAGGGGTTCAGTTAATGGTAGATGTTACTAATGAGTTTTCAGGAAAAAGTATATTTTCTGTAAGTGGAATTACTGAAAACAACGGTCAGTATAAATTTAACATTAAACATGGTGAAGAAGGTTATTATGTTGTAAGGGCCATAGCAAAGAAAGAAAATGATGAAATTGGGCAAAATTATACTGTATTTAATATTGCATTAGAAAATAAGGAATTTAAAGACCCATCTATCAGGCATGATGTTTTGGCTGGAATGGCTGAGGTTTCAGGCGGGAGATATTTTGAGCTTCCGCTAGAAAATATAAAAGAAAAACTTTCTATTGAGAATCCACTCGTGGCGAAACTTGTAGGCAAGAGGCAGATGTCTTTATGGGATAACTGGTATGTGTTCTCTGTTATACTTGCAATATTTTCTATAGAATGGTGGTTCCGAAAACGTGGGGGGCTGAGTTAAAACAAAAAAAGCTTGCATTAAAATATTTTGTTTAGTATATTTTAGTGCTTCCATTATGCCTTAATTCAGCTCAATTCAATGGTCTAATGTGAGAGGGTGCTTTTGGTAATAGCAATAGACGGACCGGCAGGTTCAGGTAAGAGTACAATTGCCAAGATGCTGGCAAAACACCTTGGTTTTAATTATCTTGATACAGGTGCGATGTATAGAGCATTTACCTGGAAGGCGATGTACAGTGGTGCAAATCTCGAGGATGAGAATGCTTTGTGTGGTTTAATGGAGAAAACCAGTATTGAGCTCAAATACAAAGATAATTCAGTTGAAGTGTTTGTTGACGGAATTAATGTAACTAAAGAAATTCGATTACCTTCTGTTACGAATAATATTCATTTTATTTCAAATAAACTAAGGGTTAGACAACGAATGGTAAAACTTCAGCAAAAGTATGCATCTGTGGGAAATATCGTTGCTGAAGGAAGAGATATGGGGACTGTTGTATTTCCAGGAGCAGATAAGAAATTTTTTCTAGATGCAGATATTGAGGAACGTGCCAGAAGGCGGTTTGCTGAGTTAAATTTGATAAACAAGAAAGTTTCTTACGGTGACGTTGTAAAGGATATTGAAACACGGGATAACCGCGATATTACGAGGAGCAATTCTCCCCTCATAAAGAGCGAGGATGCTACTTATATTAATACAGCGGGATTAACTATCGAGGAAGTATTTAATAAGGTACTTAAGGAGATTGAATTTATCTTAAAAAATAGGGTTTTTAAGCAGTGAAATAGCGTATTTTATTTCTTTAATTTTTTATTTTTTAGTCTTTATTTCGGAGAATTTATTAAATTATGGAGCGTGATATTTTAAAGGAGTATAACGTAAATGTTGCGGAAATAGAAAGAGAAGTTGCGGCGATTATTGGTGCAGAGGATACAAAAAAGAAGATAGAATCCATGTATTCTGAATCTGTTAAGGATTTCGGGGTGGGTTCTGTTCTTAAAGGGAAAATACTCAGTATTGTGGGAGACAATGTCGTTGTGGACTGTGGATTTAAGTCTGAGGGCATAATTCCAATGGGTGAGTTTGAAGGTCCATCCGAAATAAAGATTGGTGAAGAAATAGAAGTCTTATTAGAAGCGGTAGAGGATGACTCAGGTTTAATTAAATTATCTAAACGTAAAGCTGACCGCATACGTGGTTGGGAACGGGTTATTTCTAAATATAAGGAAGGCGATATAATAACAGGTCGTGTTACACGCAAGATTAAAGGAGGACTGCTTGTAGATATGGGTGTACCCATATTTTTACCTGCTTCTCAGATAGATGTGAAGCCTCCCGGAGATATTGCTCAATACATAGGTAAGGAAGTTACCTGCAGAATTCTTAAGATAGATGAAACCAGACAGAATATTGTTGTTTCTAGAAGAAAGCTTATTGAAGAAGACCGCGAGAAGAAGAAGAAAGAGCTGCTGACAGAAATAGAAAAGGGACAGATTAGAAAGGGTGTTGTAAAGAATATAGCTGATTTTGGTGCATTTATAGACCTCGGCGGCTTAGACGGACTGCTTCATATTACCGATATGAGCTGGGGAAGAATAAGCCATCCGTCTGAAATGCTTGCTATTGATGATGAAGTTGACGTTGTGATATTGGAGGTTGATAAAGAGAAGGAAAAAGTTGCCCTGGGTCTAAAACAAAAGTCAGAAAATCCATGGTTACATATTGAGCAGAGATATCCTGTAACTTCCAGGGTAAAAGGTCAGGTTGTCAACATTATGTCTTACGGCGCTTTTGTAAAATTGGAGATCGGGATTGAAGGACTTGTGCACATATCAGAGATGTCATGGACGAGGCGTATCAATCATCCATCGGAAATGGTTGCTATAGGCGATATGGTTGAAGTCGTTGTCCTCAAGATAGACAGGGAGAAGGAAGAGATTTCCCTCAGCATGAAGCAAACAGAGCTAAATCCATGGACTGTTATTGAAGAAAAGTATCCACCTAGTACGAGAATAAAAGGTCGCGTTCGTAATCTTACTAATTATGGCGCATTTATAGAAATAGAAGAAGGTGTTGATGGCTTGCTCCATATTTCTGATATGTCTTGGGCGAAAAAGGTAAGCCATCCGTCTGAAATCGTAAAGAAGGGAGATAAAATCGAGGCTGTTGTACTTTCTGTTGACCGTGAAAAGAAGAGGGTTGCACTGGGTTTGAAACAACTTTCGGATGATCCGTGGGTAAAAGAGATACCGGAGAAGTTTAAGGTTGGCGATGTTATTAAGGGTAAAGTTACAAAATTAACAAATTTTGGCGCATTTCTTGAACTCGGAAAAGGAATCGAAGGGTTACTGCATATATCGGAAATATCTAATGAGAAGGTAACCAATCCAGCCGATATTGTAAACATGGGCGATGAACTAGAAGTACGTGTTATACGTATTGAGCCTGAGGCGAGGAAAATAGGTCTGAGTCTTAAAAAGATGTCTGCCGCAGATGAAAAAAATGATTCGCAAGCCGCATTTGATGCAAGTCCTCAAAAACCTATTGCTGAAACCGCAACAAATGCAACTGGAAATTAATTGGGATTTAACTTTATGTTTACGGTTCCGTTATATAGATGAAAGAAAAATATCCTGCGGAATCTGCTTTACAGATTTATTTAAAGGAAATTAGCAGGTTTCCACTGTTGTCTATTGAGGAAGAGAGGAAAATAACAAGAAAAGTTGCAGGAAATGACCAGAGGGCAAGAGAAAAGCTGATACGTTCCAATTTGCGGCTGGTTGTTAATATTGCAAGAGAGTATGTTAATCGTGGTCTTTCATTCCTTGATTTAATTGAAGAAGGAAACATTGGTTTAATTCATGCCGTCAAAAAGTTTAATCCGTCAATGGGCTATAAATTCAGTACATACGCTACATGGTGGATAAAACAAGCAATCCGCAGGGCAATAAGAAACAAGGCAAAGACTGTTCGAATACCTGCCTATATAGTTGAAAATGTCTCAAAGCTAAAGACTGTTACAACGGATTTACTGAATAAATTTGAGAGGCCGCCAAGTGTTGATGAAATAGCTAAACAAATGGATATTACTGCAAAGAAGGTGCAATCCATTGAGGATGCTATACGTTCGACAGTGTCTCTGGACGCATCGGATGTTACTAGTTCTGATATTATTTGGGCGCTAGCCAATATTATACCTGATAAGAGAACGCTTACTCCGGAAGATGAACTTGAAGAAATTTTCGAAAGAGAATCGGTAGAGCATCTTCTCGACATCATTAATAAAAGAGAGGCAATGATATTAAAGATGAGGTATGGACTTTCTGACGGTAAACCAAAAACCTTAGATGAGATTGGTAAGAAATTACGTCTGAGCCGTGAGCGTGTCAGGCAGATAGAGAAAGCAACTATCCAGAAATTACATTATATTCTGACGAAGGAGTGATTACTTATGGATGATTTAAAGAAATTGATTCGTGATGTGCCTGACTTTCCAAAAAAGGGTATAATCTTTAAAGATATTACACCGTTATTGCAAAATCCAACTGGTTTAAGGACTGCCGTTGAAATTATCTCAAATAATTATAAAGATAGAGGGGTGGATGTTGTTGTTGGTGCGGAAGCTCGAGGTTTTATACTTGCTCCTAGCTGTTGCATTTAATCTTGGTGCAGGCTTCGTACCCGTTAGAAAACCCAAAAAACTTCCTTACGAAAAGATTAGTATGAGCTACGTCCTTGAATATGGTACAGATACGTTAGAAATGCATAAAGATGGTGTCAGGAAAGAACCAAAAGTACTTATGGTGGACGACTTGCTTGCAACCGGAGGAACAATGGCTGCCTGTTGTAAGATGGTTGAATCTCTTGGTGGAAATATTGTAGGCTGTGCCTTTTTGATTGAGTTGGCCTTCCTTAACGGTAAGAAAGAATTTGAACAAGTACGATATATTCTCACTTATAAGATATTGAAAATTTTACAATTGGATTTGTCCAAGTATTATTATTAATTCAGAGTTATTTCTATTGATTGCCCTTCCTTCCAGATTTGATTGAATATGTTTGCATTTTTTAAAGCATCCAGCACCTGTTTTTCAATCCACATAATTACATCGCTGTAACCACAACTAAAACACCTTATCATCATACTCCCTTTCATTGCTTTTACAGTTACAGAGATGGCGTCACCTTCACAATTAGGGCACTGTGCCGGAGAAATTATAGCCTTATATTTTTCTTCTACTTCTTTGTTTGAAAAATGCTCAGACATTTTTGTGCTCCTTTTAAAAGTGTATTAAGGGTGTTTAATTCTAAGTTTTATAACATATTGTATAAGTCAAAAGTTTCCAGCATTCTAATTTTATCAGTAAGCTGAGTACTTTAAGATGGTGGGCGCTAGTGGATTCGAACCACTGATCCCTTGCGTGTGAAGCAAGTGCTCTAGCCACTGAGCCAAGCGCCCTGAACTAAAAATATTTTATTAAAAAATTATGCGAAATTCCATTAAAAATAATTTGTATGTCATAAATTTAAAATTCGTTGACAGGAAATTCTTTTTGTTTAAAATTAATGTCCAGAGAAATATTAAGATTGCAGTTTAACCGTTTTTTTTATGCGAGACTTGTAATGTTTTTGCGTTTTTTAGTATTTGTAAAAATAGATTGTGCTGTAAGTGAGATAATTTTCTGGTAATGATTAAGTTACTTTGAAATATTCAGTAATATGGATTTATGAGTCTTATATTGGATTCTAAACCATTCATAACGGAGTGAACCTATGCGTACCAAAAATGATAATCTTTCCCGCAGGAATTTTATAAAACAGGTTGCGATTGGTGTTATTGGGGCAGGTATTGGTGTAAGAGGACTTGGTAACGTGAAAATTGTAAGTGGAGGTAATGAACCTCTTCCTGGCTTTGACAAAAGCAATGTAATTGCTGTTAGGGACAGCGGAATTATGAAGAATGGTCATCCTGATTTTGAAAATATTAAGAAAATGATGGATGAAGGAATGTTTGCGCTTACAGGCAAGAAAACAACTACAGATGCCTGGCGTGAATTTTTTAATTCAAAAGATGTGGTGGGAATCAAGGTTAATCCCATTGGAGGTAAAAGGCTTTCTACACGACCAGAAGTCGTTAATGCGATAGTTCTTGGCCTTATAGCTGCTGGTGTTAAAGAAAACAACATTATAATCTGGGATCGCTTTGACGAACACCTTGTCCATGCTGGTTACGGATTGAATAAAGGCAGTAGCGGGATTCGTTGTTATGGCACAGAACAGACAGCGGGGTACGATAAATCAACTTATTACGAATCCGAGGAAGACGAACCTACCTTACGGCAAGATGGAGATAACAGGTCATTTTATACCAGTGTTGCAACTAAACAGGTAACTGCACTTATAAACGTTCCGGTAATGAAAGACCACGGGATTGCCGGTGTGTCTTTATGTCTGAAGAATCTTGCCTTTGGTGTAATAAACAATACCGCCAGATTCCATCCGTCACCATATTTTTGCGACCCCGCCGTAGCCGAAGTGTGCGCTCACCCTGCCATCAGGGATAAAGTCCGTTTACATGTCCTGGATGCCTTGCAGGCTTGCTTTTCCGGCGGTCCTACAAATATGAAATCTCACACGATGTGGAATGAAGAGCGTTTATTTATTGGGACAGACCCTGTGGCTATTGACAGAGTGGGGCTTGAGATTATTGATAAGAAGCGAAAAGAAAATAATTTCATGCCTATCTTCCAAAAAGCTAAACATATAGCGACGGCATGGAAAAACGGTCTTGGTGTATTTGATAAGAACAATATTGAATTGATAGAACTCGATGTATGACGCTAGCTTTAATTAAACGTTTATGGATTTCAATCAGTACATAGTTTTCCTTATTGCAAGGTGGATCAGGGTGTGTGTTGTAATATCCCATCTAAATGAGGGGTGTAGGGGTGTATCAATAATCAGTAAATAGTGGTCAGTGAACAGTGAGCAACGGACAGTTAGTGGTAGGTTAACAGTCGTTGCTGATAAATCTCAAATACGCATTCCAAATTACTAAATTGACAAACCGGGACACTTGTCCTGCCTTAAGGCTCAGGTTATATCAGTTCCTTCTTGTGGTTCCACAAGCATCATTGGGCCTTTGTCAAGCTGGCTAAGTTCGTCAATCTCTTTTTTACCACCTGCACCGAGTGTCTTGAATTTCCGCGCAGATGGAAGCACGCGCCCTTCAAAAGACGCTACGGCTGAGTTGAATGATTCTACTGCCTTCCCAAGCGATGCGC
Organism: uncultured Planctomycetota bacterium; assembly: GCA_963709355.1. Classification (GTDB taxonomy): domain Bacteria; phylum Planctomycetota; class Brocadiia; order Brocadiales; family Brocadiaceae; genus PLOWO2-12-38-17. Next base: position 2,461,015 of record CAVPVY010000005.1, on the reverse strand, counting down.
CAAGTCTTGTTAAGTGTTCTACCATTGTTGCAATACGTTCGTGGAGTTCCCTGCCAAGTACACTGATTCTATGCGCATTTTCAGCTATCTGTTCCTGTTTCCAGCCGTAGTGCACGGCGCGCAATAGTGCAATTAAAGTTGTTGGTGTGGCAAGAATGATACGCCTGTTGACGCCCTCTTCGATTAGCGCGGGATCTTGTTCAAGGGCGGCGCTGAAGAAAGACTCTCCAGGCAAAAAGAGAACGACAAACTCAGGCGATGGCTGAAATTGCTCCCAGTAAGATTTTGCGCTCAAATTTAACATATGTGACCTGAGTTGCTGAGCGTGTTCTTTAAATTTTATTATACGCTGTTCATCGTTCGGGGCTTCAAGTGCGTCAAGATAAGCCTGAAGCGGCGCCTTGGCGTCAATTATAATATTTTTGCCTCCCGGTAAACGTACCAGTACATCAGGGCGAAGGCGTCCTTCTTCAGTCACAGCGGTTTGCTGCTGGTAAAAATCGCAATGTTCTAACATACCAGCAATCTCAACTACCCTCTTTAGCTGTATTTCTCCCCAGTGGCCGCGTACGGTGGGCGTTCGTAACGCCTTGACCAGATTACCTGTCTCAAGGTGTAATTTTTCCTGAGAGGACATTAAAGACTTTACCTGTTCTGTTAAACTTCCATAGGCAAACTGGCGCGCCTTTTCCAGTTCAGTAATGTGTGTGTTAACCGAATCAAGCGATTGTTTGATAGGCGAAATCAGGGTTTCTACCGCCTTTTGTCTCTGTTCTAGGTCGCCCTTTGCCTCGGTCTGATACTTTTCTAAGGTAGCCTTTGCAAGTTCCAGAAAGCTCTGGTTGTTGCTTTTTAGCGCCTCGGATGAAAGCGCCTTAAATGTGTCCTGCAATTTTTGTGAGGCTTCATTAAGCAATGTTATCTTCTCAATAGAAGCCTTGCGTTCATGTTCAAGGGTGGTTTCCAGGCGTGCCGTTGATTGATTAAGCCCGAAAATCCTTTCATTCTTTTGATTGATGTCGTTTCGTGCGTTTGCCAATTCCTGCTGTGTTGCGGCGAGATGTTGATTCAGCGTAATAATATGCGATCTGTTAATCAGCCAGACGGTGCCTGCGCCAATCAATGTCCCTGTGACTGAGGCAATAATTAACCAGAGTATTTCCATGTTTGTCTAAGGTTTGATTGATGTGTAAAATTCAGATATTATTTGGTGTTTTTCAGCCTTGAACAGAGTATATAAACATACAAATAAAAGGGCAAGGAGAATATTCCCTGATAAAATTTTTAAAAAATTATGTAGTTTGCGGAGACAGAGAAGAATAAAATAGCAGTAATTAGATAGGAGTTCCTGGGCAAGGACTATTGGATGTTTTGCTGGAAAAGCCTAACATGATGACAAAGGGTTTTTATAATAATTGGCTCCCCCGGTAGGACTCGAACCTACAACCAACCGGTTAACAGCCGGCTACTCTACCATTGAGCTACAGGGGAACCTATTTTTCGTCTGGTTATTTGAATAACCAAATTATGTGAGACATTTCGATCAGTATGTCAATTTAAACGGCAGTGTTCAGTGTTAGTGATAGGATTAAAGATTGTTTGGAAAATTACATTTGCTGTCTAATAACAATTATCCCGAGAAAAAAGCCATTCTGAATCAAATGAAGAGGCTGACTATTGCAAATAATCAATCAATCTTGATATTTCTTTTCTCATATCATGACGATGGACAATCATGTCTAAAAAACCGTGTTCTAACAGAAATTCAGACGTCTGAAAACCTGATGGCAATGTGCGTTTTATGGTTTCCTGAATGACCCTCGGGCCTGCAAAACCTATCAATGCCTTTGGTTCCGCAATTATAATATCCGCCTGAGAAGCAAAACTCGCCATTACACCGCCCAGAGAAGGGTCTGTTAATACAGATATGTATAAACCGCCTGCTTCACGGAATTTTGCAACAGCTGCACTGGTCTTTGCCATTTGCATCAGGGAGAATACACCTTCATGCATGCGGGCGCCGCCGCCTGAACCAGAAATAAGAATTAATGGCAGTTTTAATTCATATGCCTTTTCTGTAGTTCTGGTAATTTTTTCTCCAACAACAGACCCCATACTCCCCATTATAAAACTTGGATCGGTAATTCCAATCATTACCTCTTTCCCATTGATTTTGCCTTTTCCAACAATGGCGGCTTCTTTTAAGCCAGTCTTCTCTTGCTCTGCGGCCACTCTCTCTGGATAGGTAACGCGGTCTTTAAAGTTTAAGGGGTCGCATGACTGCATATTTGCCCACATTTCATCGAGGCTGTTTTCGTCGAGTAAAAGATTGAGTCTGTCCCTGCTGAATATCCTGAAGTGGTAATTACACTCAGGACAAACATGCATTCTTTCTTCCACCTTCTTTTTATATACCAGATTTTTACAGCCGTCACACCGCATCCATAAGCCATCCGGCATGTCTCTTTTTTTTCTAAAGAACACCATAATTATAAGCCCTTAATAGTCTATATACTTTTAATCAAAAAACAAGATATTTTTATAATGTATAAAATAGTTGTTAATTCATACAGGACGTCTTTTTAACCGCTTGTTTTGCAATTTCTTTCAAGGTTTTCACTGCCTTGTAAGGGTCTTTTGTTTTAAAGATTGCGGATGCTGCTGCAATTATATTAGCCCCCTGTTTTACAACCTGGGGGATATTTTCTGGTGTAATGCCTCCATCAATTGCTATTTCTAGTCCATCGGGTGCAATACTGCGCAATCTTGAGATTTTTGGTAAGACCTCCGGCATAAATTTCTGCCCGTCAAACCCAGGATATACAGACATTATAAGCACTAAATCAAGCGTACTCAAAAGGTTTTCAATTGATTTAGTTTTTGTGTTTGGGTTTAGAGAAACACCAGCTTTCAAGCCGGTTTTTTTGATTAATGATATAACTTTTTTTGGCTGTTTTGTTGCCTCGATATGAAAGGTTATAAAATCACCTTTTCCTGCAATGGCTGCGAATGCTTTTATATAACGTTCAGGGTGTGTAATCATAAGGTGTATATCCAAAGGCACTTTTGTAATTTTTTTAATACCCTTTATGATGAAAGGTCCCATTGTAATATTAGGGACGAAATGGCCGTCCATAACGTCAATATGGATTAAATCAATGCCGGCTCTTTCTACTTTCTTAATTTCACTCTCGAGCCTCACCGGATTAGCAGCCAGGATTGATGCGGCGAGTTTGATTTTTTGACTCATATATTTAATTTTCTTTATTTGAGAGCGATGCTACTCCTGGGAGTACGCGGCCTTCTAATAATTTCAGGAATGCCCCTCCACCAGTAGAAATAAAGGATACCTCAAACGCCTTTCCTGATTTATGAAATGCCATATCGGTATCACCGCCGCCGACGATGGTTAAGGCGTGTGAACTGGTTATAGCATCTACCATTGCATATGTTCCGCGACTGAATGCATCATACTCAAAAGCCCCCATAGGTCCGTTCCATACAATTGTTTTTGCATCTTGAATTGCCAATGAGAACAGTTTTGTAGTAGCAGGACCTATATCAAGGGCGATCCATTTTTCTGGTATTTCCTGATAAGGAACTAATTTTGTTTCTGCATGGCTTTCAAATTTTTCAGCAACTACAAAATCAACCGGCAGGTATAATTTTGTACCATTCCTTTTTGAGATAGCCATTAAGTTTTTCACAACATCGAGCATTTTATCTTCAACCACAGACTGTCCCACACCAAATTCCTGCGCCTTAAGGAAAGTGAATGCCATAGCGCCCCCTATTAGTATTTTATCCATTTTATTGACAAGATTTTCTATTATTTTTATCTTATCTGATACCTTCGCGCCGCCAAGTAATGCGACAACCGGCTTCATAGGATTGTTGACTGCTTTTTCAAAATAATCAACTTCTTTTTTAAGTAAAAATCCAGCCGCTGAAGTAACGTATTTATCTACACCGATCATTGAGGCGTGCTCTCTATGACAGTTTCCAAAGGCATCCTGTATAAATATCTCGCATAAGCTAGCCAGTTCTTTAGCAAAAGAAGGGTCGTTTTCTTCTTCACCGGGGTAGAATCTTAAATTTTCTAACACGAGGACGTTGCCAGGGCGCATTTCATCAATTTGTTTTTTTATATTCGTACCTATACAGTCTTTTGCCATAATTACCTTTGCCCTTTCATGGAGGTATCTTTGCAAACGTAATGCAACGGGCTCGAGGGTGTATTTAGGGTTTGGCTTACCATTCGGCCTGCCAAGATGCGAAGCAATAATTACCTTTGCAGATTCGTCTAAGAGATAATTAATAGTTGGCAGGGTTGCCCTTATTCTTGTGTCATCGGTAATATTCCCGAAATCATCTAAAGGGACATTGTAGTCTGTTCTAATCATTATTCTTTTATTTCGTACGTTAATATCTTTTATAAATAGTTTATTATTCATAACGGAATTTAATAGGATTACCTCATTAATAAAATGTGTTTTCAGATAAAATTCTTATCGAAACTTTTTGTTAATAATTTTAATGTTAAAGGAGATAATATATACAGCAACAAACTTTTTAAGTGGCAAACGATATATCGTTATTTGAGAGTTTTAAAAAGATTGATTTATTAAAATCAGTGGCGAGCGATTAATTCAATAAGGTCTATCATACGATTTGAAAAGCCCCACTCGTTATCATACCACGCAACTACCTTTACCATGCGTTTGTCAATTACATATGTCAATCCAGAATCAAAAACGCACGAATGGGGATTTCCTATAATATCAGATGAAACAATAGGGTCTTCACAATATTGTAATATACCTTTTAGTTCTCCTCCGGCGGCCTTTTTCATAGCAGCATTTATAGATTCTATAGTGGCATCTTTTGATACCACTGCGACTAAATCCGTTACGGAACCATTAGCAACAGGAACGCGCATGGCAAGCCCGTCTAGTTTGCCTTTGAGCGAAGGGATTACCTCGCCAATAGCCTTTGCAGCCCCAGTTGTTGTGGGAATGATGTTAATTGCTGCCGCCCTTGCCCTCCTCAAATCTTTGTGTATAAGGTCGCTGATACGTTGATCGTTGGTGTAAGCGTGAATTGTTGTCATTAGCCCTTTTTCTATACCAAAGTTATCATGCAGTACCTTAACTAAAGGCGCCAGGCAATTGGTAGTGCATGACGCATTTGAGACAATCTGGTGTTCGGGCTTGAGGTCTTTTGTGTTAACGCCTACTACGATAGTTGCATCAATTTTATCTTTTGCGGGTGCTGAAAGTATAACTTTCTTTGCGCCAGCATCAAGGTGTTTTGCGCACTCTGCCCTTGATGTAAAAATACCAGTGGATTCTATTACAATATCTACAGCCATTGATTTCCATGGCAATTTTAATGGGTCTTTTTCCATTAATAATTGAATTTCTTTGCCATTTACAATCAGTGATTTTTCTTTTGCTTCAACGTTTCCTTGAAGTATGCCGTGAACCGAGTCGTATTTTAATAATACTGCCAGTGATTTTGAATCGGCAAGATCATTTATTGCCAGCACATCAATACCACCGCGTTTTATAATAGCACGAAGTACGTTTCTTCCAATTCTTCCAAATCCGTTAATACCAACTCTGATTGCCATAAATTTTAGTCCTTTATCTGTTACTAAGAAATTACTTCAGTCAAAATTACAACACAAAACAGTAAAAAAACATTTTATCAGCTCGACACTTTTTGTCAAGTATTAATAATGTCCTTACTTGTAAAGCTGAGTTATTTGTGTCGTGTAAAATTGTTTCAATACTTTTTAAGAATCTTTCTGGTTCTTTAAATTAAGGCGTTTCAGTAAAAGCAGATTTAAAAGCTTTAGGCTGAATTTCTGGGTTATGCATGTGTTTATTCAGAGTTGTTATAATTGTGTATAGTTGAGAAAACTTTTTATAAAGATAACGACACGTTAATTCTAATTTAAATAATTATAAATTATACTTGAAAATCCTTCTACAAGTTTTATAATCCTTCTTGTCTTAACTACTGTTTAAAGGCTATGTTATGAAAGATATGATTAGAAGATTTCTAAATTTAAAAGTTAAAATTATCATGACAAAACGCAATAATTGTTGGTTCAGGCGTTTACAGGGGATGTCTGCCACAATTTTACAATGGTTTGCGCTTGACCTGGAACCTCCGTCGTGTTGCCTTGTTGGGCGTGCTACTAAAGGAGAAAAGCTATTTTACAACTTATTGATACCGGTCTTTCTAGGACGGACGAATGCAGTGATGGCAGTATCGAAGAAAAGTGTAAACAATATGGTTTTAACAGGGTAAAACTTGAGGATAAAAAAAAATTTGATAAATATTTAATTGAAGAAGGTGTAATCCTATGTGACTATTCATTTGCAAATAATTATATTTGGAAGGGTTCTATTGAACTATTATGGAAAATAATTAACAATAATTTCTGCCTCTTTGGAGTGACCTCCAAAGGCATGTGTATGTTACTCCCACCATTAGGGAAAAACAACATTCAAAGCACCTTAAATGAATGTTTTTCCACCATGCGCGAATGTAATAAATGCAGTGGTTTTGATTCGTATATCAATTACGTTTATGAAGACTTCCTGAATCTTTTTGATGTCAGTGCATACCGCATTATCGAAGGCTATCCAGATTACATTTACAGAACATCCGACCTAATAAAGCTTGTCGGCAGGAAATATGAAAAGAAAAGGAATGAAATAAATTACTTTAGAAAACATTACGACGCCCTTTTAGAACGGTTTTCTCAGAAACATATTGCAGAGACATTACTCATGGTTGAACAGTGGAAGAAAGAGAAAGAGCAGGAATCAAATATTTCTAACCACCATGAAGCTCATTATCAATATAGCCTCATTCACGAAGCTGAGGCTTCGAAATGCGCTGTCATTTTTTCTGAAGAAATGGGTTTAAAGGGTGAGATTGTGACTATTAGCGGCAAAATCGAAGGAATAACTTTGGGTGAATGCATTACACCCAACGTTGCTTCCGTATTGATAGAAAAGACTAATAAAAGATTTCAAGGTATGTCTCAGTTTATTTATCAACAATTTTGTGTGAGTGATTTCTTTAATGTTGAATATGTCAATGCCGGTGAAGATTGGGGAATAGAAGGTCTGAGAAGGGCAAAGATGTCCTATCATCCTTGCATACAGGCAAAGAAGTTTCTTATTTACGAGAAATAAAAGTGTGATGACTTATGGTTGGGCAAGGCTCTTGGATTTGCCTTTGCTTGAACAGATAGAGAAAGACTGTTTTAACATAGAAGCGTTTCATCGTCGCCTTATAAAGAACTTATTGATGAATCCAAAGTCAATAGTGATAAAGGCAACTTTGCCATCAGGAAAGATAATTGGCAATATCATAGGTGTTACTCAATGTGTGGGAGACGAATCAGTGGGAAGAATATTTTCTCTCTGTGTTGTTGCCGGGCATCGCAAAAGCGGCATAGCCACCCGCCTTGTGCGACTTCTGGAAGAAGAATTTCGCTTGCGAGACGTCAGAAAAATCAGACTTGAAGTGGGCACGCTCAACAACGTAGCGCGAACCTTTTACGAGCGGTTGGAATATAGCGCGACGTCCGATATCCTCTCCAGTTTTTACCGTAATGGCACAGATGCAATGGTTATGTGCAAGTATTTTCATGAAAGGCTTTCTTAACAAATATTTTTACGGTAACTTGCAATTTATTACAAAGTAATCTTTGTATACATAGATTTCGCTATTTTAATTAGTAATCATAGCGCAATTTTGGGTACAAAGAAAACGACTTTTATAGAAACACTTGAATTTCAAGATTCTTTCTGTATTATGCTGATTTAAGTTTTGTATTAGGTTTATTATTGTAAAGTAGTCCGTTGATGGTTAATCTAAGTGAATTTTTATGTTGACGTGAGGCAAGAATGATAATTGTCTTCTCAATAAAGACAGTTGGAATTTCATTTCACCCGCGCCCGAACCAATTGCTTTCATTAATAAGTATTTTAATTCTGTTGAAAAGTATGGTTTTTCAGCAGAATTATATTGTGTTTTTCATCGAGGTATTTCATTCCTCATAAACACAGCGAAGGGTTTTGCAATGTTTGGTGTGCTCTTGGTGCCATATAATCACTTAGAAATTTGTTAATGAGTTTAGGTACCTTTTTTCTAAGTCAACGAGGAACGATGTCCGACAAGATTGAGCACGCAATCGAACACGCAAAACATCTGATGCCTGATCAGGGCCCGTTGCCTTTCTTTGTTCACCACAATACCATTCACCACTTCGAAACATACGACTTTTTTGAAGGCGTTAAGCAGGCGGGGCGCGCTTATGGCGCCAAAGCATTTATGTCAGAAGAGGAGTTTCTTCTGGCGTTTGAACGGCGCCGCATTACGGCTGATGTGCTTCAAAAGAAGATCAAAGAATATATCAATCATCACAAGCTTACTATTCAACCGGATATCCTTTTTGAGCTTATGATAGAAAATCCACGTGTTCGTCCGGCGCCTGATGGGAGGATTCAGCAATTTGTAAATGACACTGCATATCAACGACCGGGTTATTACAAAGAAGCAGTTCAAATTACACACAACCAGAACATCGACGAACTGATGGAACCTGTTATCTTTAGGTTTCTCCCTTCTTATTTCGACTTTGGCCTTGCCTATTGGCCCATGCCGAATCGGGAGAAAGGGATGTGGCATTGTTTTAGTGAAATTTACTCAAAGAGCGGTTTCTTCAGGCCGAAATTTCTCAGGATATTGAACCGTATCGTCTCCGAGGCAAAACGATACCCTTACGACGAGGCCACAACGCTTCTGCTCAAACGTTTGGCAATTCCTGATGAACACCTGGACGACTATTTGTTCCGCACCCTTTATCGTTATAAGGGGTGGACAGGAACCATTAAATCACTGGAGGAGATGCCGGATTGGATTCAAAGGCACGATATTAAGGCATCATTTAAAGAGGTTGTCCCAGTGATTCTCGTTGTTGAACTCGCTGCGATTGAGTCTATATGTGAACTTATCAGTCTGAGGATTCCCGTTTATAAACCGATACCATTGTATGATCCCTCTTTTGTCGCATCTATCGTGAGCGCTTTAGGCATTAAAGATAACCCCACATTTCCAAAAGAAGTTACCCAATTTACCGATGAAAACCGCCTGGAGATATGGCAGCGCGCCTATGAAGACACCTTTTACAACCAATTTCTTTCAACATACCGTAAGGGAGCTATTGAGGCAAAACCAAAATACAAGCTTCCGAATTATCAAGTCTTTTGCTGCATAGATGAACGGGAGGAATCTTTCCGCCGCCATCTTGAGCGGATAGATTCTGCCGCAGAGACCCTGGGGGCTGCCGGGCATTTCGGTCTTGATATGAAATTTAAGGCAGTGCCGGATAAACATTACCGCAAGATGTGTCCACATCCTTTAGTGACACCGTCGGTGCAGGTCTACGAAGAGGCAGAGAAGCTTGAGGATGCAATGCCAAAAAAACTGCAACTTTACGGGGAGGTGCAGTGGGCGATTACGCAGGCATCCAAAACCCTTTTGGGGGGCTTCGCCCACACGATTTTCAGCGGAATTTTGGATTTCCCGCCGTTTATCCTGGACGTGCTTTCCCCAAGGTACAGCTCCAAGCTGCGACGATACCTGGCAGCTTACAAACCCAAGACACGGTTAGTCTACAAGAAAGAAACTCATGAAAATGAAAAAGGGTGGGATCTGCAAGCCCGTATTGCCCGCACCACTGGTATGCTCAAGGGCGCCGGGTTTTCGGATAACTTTTCACCATACATATTTATTCTGGGGCATGGGTCGAGCAGTCTCAATAACCCTCATGAAGCAGCCCATGATTGTGGGGCGTGCGCTGGGGGGCGCGGAGCGCCTAACGCGCGCATTATTGCGGCTATTTGCAACGAACCTGAAGTTCGCGCAGGGCTTGCAAAAAATGGCGTAATCATACCGGATTCTACCCGGTTTATTGGTGGATATCATAACACCTGCAGCGATGAGGTGCTTCTTTTCGACCTTCCAGACCCCATAGAACCGCGCCTGCAAAAGTATATTGACACGATTCGCCGTGCGGCGGCGCTGGACGCGAAAGAGCGCTGCAGACGCTTTGACGAGGTTAAGACGAACCTGTCGGAAAAGGCATTCGCTGATTACGCCCAAGGCCGCTCGATGAATATCACCCAGCCGCGTCCAGAATACGGTCACTGTACCAACGCGATTGCCATTGTAGGACCAAGGTTTTTGACGCGAAATCTTTTCCTGGACAGACGCTCATTTTTGATTTCCTATAATTATCAAGTAGATCCCGAAGGGAAATTTCTGAGAGCCATCCTTGGTGCGATTGGACCGGTATGCTCGGGGATTAATCTCGAATACTATTTCAGCTTTATTGATAACGAGCATTACGGCTGCGGTACCAAACTACCTCACAACGTCACATCACTGATAGGGGTAATGAATGGGCATTACAGCGACCTGCAGTTGGGTTTGCCATGGCAGATGGTCGAGATACACGAACCTACCCGATTGATCCTTCTTGTCTGCTGTAAGGTTGAGACGATGGAAACCATCCTTGGAGAGTCCTTCGGTTACACCAATCAGCCCGGGCACTTTCAGTGCCTTGTAAAACACAATTGGATCACCCTCGCTATCCACGACCAGGAAAAGGAAAAACTCTTTTTGTGGAAAGGCGGAATGAATGGCCGGTTTGTGCCATTTGAAGAAACGGCGGAAGTGCCTGAATACAAGGGCGACGATCCACGGTTTTTCCTGGAACAGGATCATCTTTTGTTTGGACAGATTACTTAGGAGCATACGGTGGAAAACTTTTTGATTATCTATCTTGCACATTACTTTGTACTGTTTCCCATCATTAAGGTGCTTTCTGTTAACATCCAGTATTTTTACAGCAAGCGGGAAATCGAAGAACATATGGTCCGCAAACTGCTTACTTGGGGAGGCGTTAGTGATATTGTACACGTTGCGACTTCCTTGTGCATACTGGGTTTTAAAACGATTACAGTTCACATGGACTCCTTCTGTCTGATCGGCTGGCCATTCATTGTGGATTGGAACCTCTATACAGCTATCTTTCTGGCCTTCACGACAACAATTGTTACCATTATCGGCCGGTTTTCTCTATTTTACCTGCACCGCGATGCATACTATCATAAGTTCTTTTCCCTTTATTTTATCTTTCAACTGGCACTGGGGCTTATTGTTCTAAGTTCCAGCACCACCTATCTGTTCATGGGCTGGGAACTCCTGGGCCTTTCATCTGTTCTTCTTATCGCGTTCTATGAGCATCGTCCCAATCCGCTCAAAAATGGCATGCGGGTGATGTTCATTTATGAATTAGGAGATATCTTCTTTTTTGCCCTGATAGTGTTACTGCTTTATTTCCACATTGATGACATCAACAACATGGCTTTGATTCAGGAACATGGCCACGAGTGGGCGAAGTTTTTATTGATTGTGGCATGTTTCTTCAAGTCAGGTGTGTTTCCGTGGATATGGATACCGCGGGCAATGGAGGGACCTACACCTTCGAGTGCGGTTTTCTACGGCTCGCTGTCAACTCATGTACCTGTCTTTCTTCTCCTTCGCATGTGGCCCCGTGAATGGGCGCTTTTCACATATTGGCCTGAAGTGTGGACTATCTCGCATCCAGCCAATGCCATCGCCCTTGCGATTGCCATTTGTGCTTTTTCTGCTTTTGTCACGACCCATATGAGCCGGCAGCATTCCGACGCCAAGAATACCGTTGCATATGCCACCACGACACAGTTAGCCATTATCTACATCGAGATATTCCTTGGATTTTACACCCTTGCTTTAATCCACGTGGTATCTCACGGGATATATCGTACCTATGAGTATATGCGTACCCCATCGTTGTTCCACCTATACCACACCATGGAGACGCGACGCCCCAGGGTAACAAGTACTGGGAAGTACTTTGAAGCCATACTTCCTGAACGGTTCAGAAAATGGCTTTACTCACTCACGATCAACGAGTTCGGTTTTTTGTCGCGATCCTTTGACCTTATTGATCAGTTTCTAGGTCTGAAATACATGCGTTTTGATAAAAAAGCGGCAAAACGCTTCACCATTGCGATATCCTTGGTATGGGTAGGCTTCAGCATCGTGATGTTCCTCCTCAACAAGAGACTTTTCAACATTGAATATACCAGCGATGGCAACGGAAATACCGTCATGTCATTTATTATCAACTGGAATTATTTCAATGTCAGCGAAGAGATAATACTTGTTCTTGCGGTAGGTTTCTGCGTGCTCTCCTTTTACAATATCCGAAGGGTAGTCATGTACTTTGTAACCCTTGCCTGTTCCGCCTGGTCGGTAGGTCTTGTCCAGGGGTTAGAACTAATAAAACATATGGATGAGAAATACCTGTGGTCTTGTGTGTCTGTGATTGTTCTTGCCATTGTTTTTGTGGGACTCGCCTGTTACTCGGCATGCGCCTCCTCGCATAATAACGAGAAACAGACTAGCTTCACAGCGCAACTCTATCGTACTCCTCTGTCAAACGCCCTGTTGTTCCTTCTCGGCCTTGCCATTGTGGGTGTACCCGGGCTGGGCACCTTTATGGGTTGGGAACAACTTGTTCATTATGCTGCACCCATTGCCCCTCATACGGTAATAAAGGGATTTTTTATTCTGAAATTAAACACCATTCTGGTCTTCCTGTTTTATTTCAGCAATTTCCTCGGCTTGCCTGAACGTAAGGTGCAGGTCTTGCATCATTACAAGCATGAAACTCTGCATCTCCGCTGGGTGCAGAAGCACCAATAACTCTTTATGAAACCTATTTAATAATGTGCTTTTTAATTGTGATTAGATTAAAATGCGTGTGATTTATTTTTGAAAACCTTGAACACTACACAATATGGTTGAACGTCTGTTTATTATATCAATTATCCTGTTTGCATCGGGTTCTTTGTTTGCCCTATGCTTTTATGGAGGGCAAAGAGTTGGGAATTACATTTCACTTATTTGTACAGCTATTGCCTCTTGCTTCAGCATCGCACTGTCTATAACTGTGTTGTTTAACGGCGCTGTAATGCGTTTCGATTTCTTAATATATCACGCCATCATAAAATATAATTTTTTATTAGACCCACTCTCCGCACTTTTTATGCTTGCCATATCTGTTATTGGTCTTATAGCCGCTATCTATTCATTAGGTTATACGAGATTGTATGTAAATAAACGTGATACTCGATTCCTTGGATTTACCTATAACCTTTTTCTCTTGTCCATGCTTTTGGTAGTGACAGCCAATAACGCATTAGTATTTATGATTGTATGGGAGTTCATGACGTTGATCTCTTTTTTCCTGGTTATCTTTGAGCATGAAAATGCGGCTAGCAGAAAAGCAGGTTTTATATATATCGTAATGGCACATGTTGGTTCCGGATTTCTTGCCGTTGCCTTTTTCATTTTGTCTGCTTATGCCGGTACTTTTACATTCGGTTTTGATGATTTCAGGCATATTGGCGCACAGATACCTGGGATATACAAAAATATTGTATTTTTTTTGGTAATTGTCGGCTTTGGTATTAAGGCGGGCATTTTCCCATTACATTTATGGCTTCCTCTGGCACATCCCGCTGCCCCAAGCAACGTCTCGATGGTTATGTCAGGCGTCATGATCAAGACGGCTATTTATGGCTTTATACGATTTTATTTTGAATTCCTTACACCTTGTCCACCCTGGTGGGGGATGGTCATCCTCATTATAGGCGCTTCTTCTACCATCCTGGGCGTGCTTTACGCCCTTATGGAGCATAATATGAAAACGTTGCTTGCATACCACAGTATAGAAAATATTGGTATCATCCTTATCGGGATTGGATTATCTATGATTTTTAAGTCTTATAATTTAATGGCCTTATCATCTCTTGCCATGATTGCAGGCCTTTATCATGTGATTAATCATGCGGTATTCAAGTGCCTGCTTTTTGGCTGTGCAGGGAATATCTACTATTCGACCCACACAAATAACATTGAAGAATTAGGGGGGTTAATAAAGCGTCTACAGATTACTGCCCCGTTATTTCTTGTGGGCGCCTTATCCATTTCTGCTATTCCACCCCTGAATGGGTTCATGAGTGAGTGGCTGATATTCCAGTCCATACTCAACGGCTTTAGTCTGCCGTCAGTGTTTTTTAAAATAATAACGGTCATTTGTGGCGCTATTCTTGCCTTGGCAGGTGGACTGGCCGCAACGTGTTTTATCAAGGCATTCGGGATTTCATTTCTTGCATTGCCGCGTTCAGAGCATGCAAAAAAGGCAAAAGAGGTTCCGATTGTTATGCTCGCCAGTATGGGGCTTTTAGCCTCGTTGTGTGTGTTTATGGGTCTTTTCCCGGCAACGATTATGACAACCATTAATCAGGTAAATACCCATCTCCTGGGCACAAATATTATAAATACTATTACTTCATATGATTGGTTGCAAACAAAGTCAATCCATACCAGTTTTACAGAGTTATCTCCAAAAAGCGCTTCAGTATTTGGCTTGATACTTTTAGCGGTCACTTTTGGAGTCTTAACCATACTAAGGCCCGGCTTCACAAAGAAGATATATGAAACCTGGACGTGCGGAATATCACCGGAACCGAGATTTGGGTATACTGCTACTGCCTTCACAAAACCGCTTAAGGTCATCTTTGGTAATTTATACAGACCCCGAAGAGAGATTCGCGCTACGTATGCTGTCCCTAAATATTTTGTTAAATCTATTACCTATATTGGTGAAATAACGCCTATATTTGAAAAATATTTTTACAATCCCATTTCTAATTATGTTTTAAATATATCAAATAAGGTAAGGTGGGTGCATACCGGCAGTATTCATGTGTATCTTGCCTATATATTTGTAACCTTAATAATTGCAATTATGTTTTATATTTATCAAGAGTAACAGGGTATTGAAAATGGCTTCAGGCATACTACTTCCTATTTTGCAGATTGTTGTCATTGTAGGGTTGTCTCCTCTGGTAAAGGGATTTATCAATAAGATGGAGGCGCGTCTACAGTGTCGAAGGGGGGCTAGCCTATTTCAGCCCTATTATAATCTTGTCAAGCTGCTCCAAAAAGATGCAGTAGTTTCAGAGACTGCCTCGTGGATTTTCAGGGCAACCCCTTATGTTACGTTTGTTTCAATCTTACTCATAGCATTGCTAGTACCGGTGCTGTCATCACAGGTGCCTCTCAATTTCATAGGCGACATTATCCTAATCATATACCTGTTTGCATTAGGAAGATTTTTCCTGGCATTATCTTCCCTTGATACAGGGAGCGCCTTCGGGGGTATGGGGGGTAGCAGAGAGATGACAATATCTTCCATGGCAGAACCGGCCATGATGCTTTCTATATTTACAGTTTCCTTAACCGTTGGCTCTACCAATCTAAGCAATATCACCGGTACATTGCTTAATTACAAATCATTGAATCCGTCCCTCTTATTGGCATTTGCAGCCTTTGTCATCGTTATTATTGCGGAGACAGGAAGGATTCCAGTCGATAATCCTTTTACCCATCTGGAATTGACGATGATTCATGAAGGGATGATCCTTGAATTTTCCGGGCGTTATTTAGCCCTGATAGAGTGGGCATCTTCAATGAAGCTGCTGTTGTTATTGACTATCCTGGTGAATACCTTTTTACCCTGGGGGATTGCTACTGGCTTTACTTTCCCAGGACTGATTATTTCTTTTGCATTATATCTTGTTAAGATCGGATTTTTTGCCTTCGCAATCGTTATACTAGAATCTTCGCTTGCAAAGGTCCGGTTATTTCGTATACCGAACCTGTTAGGCACGTCATTTATTCTCTCTATTCTGGCAATTATTTCGTTTTATGTAGTGAGTTAATTATTATGGAACAGCAGATTATAGTAAATTCCCAGATTATTGATGTATTAGCAGTTTTAATGCTCATGTCAACAATTATGCTCATCGGCACAAGCCGGGTAAAGACCTGTATATGGGCATGTGTCTTTCGATCTTTTTTCCTGACATTAACCAGTGGTCTTATAGCCTATTTTTCTGGCATCCATCACATTTATATTACAACAGGCGTCTCGCTGGTACTGAAGGTTGTTGTTATTCCAGGATTTATCTTTTATATCGTTGACAAGGTTAATGTTAAAAAAGAAGTGGAGTCTTATATTAATTATACATTATCACTGCTGATCTCTTGCGGTCTTATCCTTATTGCATACTATGCAACTCTGTCTATTATCCAATTTGAAAGCACCTTTATGCGGCACTGCCTGCCCATTTCACTTGCCATTACCCTTGTGGGATTCTTTGCAATGATCACGAGGAAGAAGGCCATTACCCAGATCCTTGGACTTGTTACCATGGAAGACGGTCTTTTCTTTGCCGCCTTGTCCACGTCTTATGGTATGCCCCTTATAGTGGAGCTAGGAGTATTTTTCGATATCCTGGTGAGCGTGATCATTATGGGGGTTTACCTATATAGAATCAAGGAATCCTTTGATACCACTGATACAGACTTCCTAAGGGAACTCAGGGAATAAAATGATTATATTAATATTATTGATTATACCGTTAATAACTGCTATTGCGTGTGTTCTCATAGGGAAACATAGCATATCAAAATATATAAGTATTGCCGGTAGTTTTATCGCTTTACTATACAATATATTCCTTAACTACAATATTTACACCCATCGCTCCCTCGCAGGGATAAATAATTTCTTTTATATGGATTCCCTGAGTGTCCTTATCACCCAGATCGTTACCATTGTGGGTTTTGCGTCTTCATTGTATTCAGCAGGATATATGGCGGCAGAACTTCACGAAGGCGCGGTCACACAAAAGAAGTTACGATTGTACTACTTCCTCTTTCATATGTTTATCTTCACCATGTTATCGGTATGCGTGGCAAATAACCTTGGAATCATGTGGGTGGCGATTGAAGCTACTACACTCTCTACTACGTTTCTGGTTGGCTTTTACAACACAAAGCAGCATCAGGAGGCGGCGTGGAAATATATCATCATTTGCACGGTGGGAATCACATTGGCATTGTTTGGCGTTATACTAACCTATCATTCGTCCAAGGGTGTTCTTGGCGAAATTGGGTATGCGCTGAATTGGACGGACCTGCTTGCCGCGGCAGACAGGGCAGAGCCTCATCTTATAAAACTGGCATTTCTCTTTATCATAATCGGATATGGCACAAAGGCGGGTCTTGCCCCCATGCACACGTGGCTCCCGGATGCGCACAGTCAGGCGCCAGCGCCAATTAGCGCATTGTTTTCTGGTGTGCTATTGAATTGTTCCTTGTATGCAATTATCCGATACCATATCTTGACGTCCAAATGTGTAGGCAGCAGCTATTCAGGCACACTCCTCATGGTGTTTGGGCTTATTTCTGTCATCGTTTCAATACCTTTTATCCTCGTGCAAAGGGATTATAAACGGTTGTTCGCCTTTAGCAGTATAGAGCATATAGGGTTTATCGCGCTTGGAATAGGTTTTGGCGGTATGTATAGTGTTTACGGCGCAGAACTCCATACTTTCAACCATGCCGTAACGAAATCCCTCTTGTTTCTTTGTGGTGGTAATCTATTTTTGAAATATAAAACAACTACAATGGAAGGTATAAGAGGGGTGATTAAGGCCATGCCTGTTACAGGGGTCATTTTGATAATCGCTGTTTTCGCCATTACAGGCACTCCGCCGTTTAATATATTTGTTAGTGAATTTATGGTGCTTGCTGATGGCTTTTCAAGTGGGAATGCATTCATCATCATATTCAGCTCATTGCTTATAGTATGCATTGCGCTTATTTTTGTTGGATATATATATAATATATTCAAGATGATTTTTGGCGTATCTCCCGAAGTTATTCCCAAAGGAGAGATAAGTAAATTTACCATTGCGGCGATGCTCTTCCTTTTGTTCTTTGTGCTGGTTATCAGTTTCTATGTGCCGCCACTTCTGCGTGAAATACTTAGTCGTGTCTATGATATTATAAGGAATGCATAATGAGTAACGGTAGGCAATTCTATATTGATAATTTGTCAGGTCAATTCAGAGAGATTATTTCCGTCACTAAAAGTTTTCTGGAAAACGAGATATACATTTCTACGAAAAAAGAAAATCTTGTGAAGGTATGTCTCTATATTCGAGATACCTTTAATGCCTCTCTCTCCTCTATGATTTGTAATGATGAAAGAGGTCTAGGCAAGCATTTCAAAATCTACTACGTTTTTTCTATGCCTCGTGCGGATATCTTCTTGATTGTTAACATACCTATCAGTGACCAACAACCAGAATTTCCTTCGATTACCTCTAAAATACCAGCCGCTCATTGGTATGAGCGTGAGATAAAGGATATGTTCGGACTTGAACCAGTTGGGCATCCCGATCCATATACGCTTGTATTGCACGGGAATATGCCCGAAAAGACGTATCCTTTAAGAAAGGATTTTGATATAAATAACCGCATACCACTTCAAGAATCCAAATTACCGTTTTTTAGAGTAGAAGGAGAAGGGGTTTTTGAAATACCGGTTGGCCCTATTCATGCTGGAATTATTGAGCCTGGTCATTTCAGGTTTAGCGCGGTAGGCGATAGTATATTTTACTTAGACGCAAAGCTCTTTTATACACATAAGGGTACGGAGAAGATTTTTGAAACTATGCCATATACAAAGGCTCTCTTTCTTGCAGAAAGAATTTGTGGTGTTTGCGCAGCTTCTCATGCGACAGGATACTGTCAGGCCATTGAAAAGATAGCAGGTATTGAAATTCCACCACGCGCTAAATTTATACGGACTATTGTCTTAGAATTGGAAAGGCTTTACAATCATATTGGTGATGTCGGCAATATCTGTGCGGGCGCTGCATTCCTTTTAGGAGTCGCACATGGATTCAGGATTCGTGAGCGTATGCAACAACTCAATGAGACCATTTGCGGCAACCGGTATTTAAGGGGTATGATTACCATTGGTGGGGTACGATTTGATATAAATGACGATCTAAAAAAATATATTTTGTCATTACTTACTCATGTTAAAAAGGATTTCAAAGAGCTTACAAATATTATGTTTGCGTCTTCCTCTTTGTTAGACCGCCTTGAAACCACTGGCAGGCTTTCCACAGAGATCGCCCGAGGGTTAGGAGTTGTTGGTGTTGCTGCAAGGGCATCTGGAATTGCTACCGATACCAGGATTATCCACCCTTATGCGGCTTATAACGAAGTGGATTTTGATATTCCTATCTTTCATTATGAGGGGGATGTGCTTGCAAGGGTGCGGGTGAGGGTAGATGAGGTCTATCAGTCCATTTATATTATTGAGCAATGTTTTGAGAAAATGGCTGATGGCCCGATAAAGGTTCCAATTAAGGAGATTCCACCGTACAAACAGGCCTTGAGTTATGTAGAATCACCTCGTGGTGAAAATATTTACTGGATTATGACGGCCCCAAATAACAGGTTATTCAGATATAAGGTAAGGTCGCCTTCGTTCTGTAACTGGCCTGCAATTCCTTATACAACTCCCGGTAACATCGTTCCTGATTTTCCATTGATTAATAAGAGTTTTGAATTGTGTTATTCTTGTACTGATCTGTAAAAAATTTAACCCGCGAAACACGCGAAATTCACTAAAAATGGAATTTAAGGTATGTCGGATATTATATATCCTGAGGAAAGTTATGCAATTATGGGGGCTTGCTTTAATGTTTACAAAGCAATGGGATGTGGTTTTTTGGAAAATGTGTATCAGGAATGTTTAGAAATTGAATTTGGCGTACAAAAGATTCCTTGTGAATCTCATAAAGAGTTAAAACTTTTTTATAGAAATCAACAGTTAGCACAAACATATAAACCCGATTTTGTTTGTTACGATAAAATAATTGTTGAAATTAAGGCAATTTCCAATTTGCTGGAAGAGCATAAAGCGCAAGTTCTAAATTATTTAAATGCTTCTGGACTAAAGTTGGGTATTCTCGTAAATTTTGGTCATTACCCTAAATTAGAACATAAACGATTTGTGTTAACAGAGAAAGATCAACAAGGTAATGCATGAATAAAGGCTTACATTAATATTGCAAGTCCTTGCAAAAGCAGTAGCATGATTTGATTCGGGGTTTATTATAATTTATTTTAGCGTTATTTCGTGTGTTTCGTGGGTAAAAATAGAACATGTTTACAAAATTTCAAAAAAGTCTTCAAACAGGCGTAGTTACCTCAAAATATCCAAAAGAAAAGGAACCTGCTCCATTGCGTTTCCGAGGCAGGATCGAGATAGATAACGAGCGGTGTAAGCAGTGCAATGTGTGCGTGGAGGTGTGCCCGACAAATGCTTATACTTGGGTAGAGGAAAAGGGAAAACGATACCTGCAACTATCCCATGCAAAATGCGTATTTTGTGGGATGTGTGAGGAGGTATGTCCTTATAAAGCCATCAGGATTGCCAATGATTTTGAACTTGCGGCAACAAATAAGGAAGACCTTTTAGTTAAAGCCGGTTTTGATACGAAAGATTCAATAGAAGTGCTAGGTGAAAGGTTGAGGAAAAAGATTTTTAAAATATTTAGACGTTCACTGCACGTGCGTGAGGTTGATGCCGGCTCTTGTAATGGCTGCGAATGGGAGGTTGTTGCCTTATACAACAGTCCCGTACATGATTTACAGAGATTTGGTATTGATATTGTTGCCTCGCCACGCCATGCGGACTGTCTGCTTGTTACTGGACCTCCTACAAGGAATTTAGAAACCGCATTGGTCAAGACCTATCATGCTACTCCAGAACCAAGGATGGTTATTGCCTTGGGTGCGTGTGCTTGCAGCGGGGGTATTTTCAGTAATTGTTATGCCACAAAAAATGGGATTGATAATGTTGTTCCAGTAGATGTTTACATCCCTGGTTGTCCTCCAAGACCGCAGGCGATTATATACGGATTTCTGCTTGCATTGGAGAGAATCGATAAATAGGACAACCTTCGCTTCGCTTTCCAACCTCTTATCACAAGAGCCAACGTGCTGCATAACCGGCTGCCAACAAAGCGCAGCGTAATTGGTGGTCCGCGTGGATGGTTTTGTTAGGTTTTTTTAACAGTGCGGACACCAAACACCACGCTTTATTAACTTTGGCATAGCAAACCACTTATGACCATGCATACATTGCCATTCTAACCTAACTAAATTACCTTTATAGACAGTAGAAAGTAAGGCTCCATTATTAATTCTTGCAATATTATTTAGCTTGCTAAGTTCTAGTTTGTTATTTTCTAATTTTTTGCATTCTGGACACCATGACCCGTTCTTTATACTGCGATACTGTACTGACCATTCATGACCATATTTACACCTGAATGCCAGCTTGCTTTTTTGATTTTCAAAAGTCTCAGACTGACACAACCCCTTATTATTTTTTGCTAACTCTCTTACTTCCTCGATAGTCGCTGAGTTTCTAGAACAAACAGGGCACCATGTTCCATTTTTTATGGAACTTGGAACCGCCTGCCACTTATGACCATTTTTGCATTCAAATTCTAATTTTACCTTGTTACCATAATAAGCATTCGAAAGGCAGATCCCTCCTCTTTCTTTTGTGATAGATCTAATTTCTTCCAGGTACTCAGTACTGTTGGGAATATATGCTTCAAATATATTAATAGACTTCTTTATACCAGCAATAAGATGATGCGCTTGTTTCTTTGTGACTTCGGTAATTATATAATTGTATACATCATCCAATTTCAATAGGCTCGGAATCTCTGGGATTTCGATAAGCACTACGCCATTAACTTCACATAGGTGACGTTTTAGCTGATCAAGGTTAATTCTTCTTTCTAATGATTTAGCATCCTTGATGAATCTATTCTGCACTGAATAATGTTGGCGACCTTGGTGTTCAAAGGCTATACCAACTTTTTTGGCATAGCCGTCAAGCTCTAATTGAAATCCTTCATTGCTTCTTAACCAATTTGGATAACTTTTGGGAAATGATACTTCAAATAGTTCTTCAAAATATATTCTAGCTATACGTTCTCCGAGACCTTCTGTGCATTTGGGACACCAACCACCTCTCTTTACAACATCATAA
The DNA here is from genome assembly GCA_963709355.1 of uncultured Planctomycetota bacterium. Taxonomy (GTDB): domain Bacteria; phylum Planctomycetota; class Brocadiia; order Brocadiales; family Brocadiaceae; genus PLOWO2-12-38-17. The sequence continues at coordinate 2,438,868 of CAVPVY010000005.1, read as the reverse complement.
GTCATTTCAAACTCATGACCATGAGAACAGCTCCAGCGAAGTTTTGATTTAGCGGTTTTGTATTTTTTAGAAAGCACCTTACCTTTTCTTTCTTTTGCCAAAATAGACATATCACGTATGCTTAATACCTTACCAGCACATTTAGGACACCAGTTCCCCTGAACAACATTAGATGTTTTCGCCTCCCACATATAACCACATTCACATTTCCATTTTAGCTTTTCATTTTGGTTTAGATATTTTTGTGACAAACAGGCTCCACCTTTTTTCCTTGCCAGTTCATGAGCAAAATCTATACTGAAAGCCTTATCCTTGCCTTTTTTTATTGCTGCACATTTGTTACATCCCATCCCAATTAAGTGACTATGTGCAATCTGTTTAAACTCACCATGCGATGGACATATTATTATAAGTTTATCCCTTGATGAGACATATATAGTTTTTGAATAATCATACCTGTCTCCATGTTTTTTTATGGCATCGTGAATAAACTCTTCTGTGGTTCGTTTTCGACTTTCCGATAACTTTGAAGTTGCACATCTTTTACAACTAGCTGGTCTTAAGTGAACACTTGGAATTTGAGAAAAAACACCGTGCTCTGGGCAAATTATAGATACGGGTGTATTTGCATTAGTGAACTCAACAAGTGAGTAGTCGTATAACTCACCATGCAACTCTTCGGCGCGAGTTAAAAAGTCGTTTTTACTCATAGAAAGGTTTCTTGCTCTAAGAGTATAACTGCAATTTCGGCAGCCTTTGCCCTGCAAATGATGATTTGGCGCTTGCATAAAATCGCCATGTAAAGGACATGTTATTACTACTTTGGTATTGGAATTCTTATATTCAACTTTATCGTATTTGTACCTTTCTCCATGAATTGATTTTGCACGCTCAATGAATTCTTTTGAGTTCAGCTTTGCACTGCCACCACATTTCGGACATCCTCGACCGTTATTTAAGTGGTTGTCAGGAGTTTGCTGAAAAACTCCGTGTTTTGGACAAATAATTTTAACTTTAGTTTTTGCATTTTTATATGTAACTAAATGGTAATCATATTTATCGCTATGTACTTGATTTGCTTTCTCGAAAAACTCTGTTGTAGTTTGTTTTTCTTTGCCACCGCACTTCTGGCATCCACGACCAGCAATATGATTACTAGCGCGTTGCTCGAAGACACCGTGGATAGGGCAAATTATAGCTACTTTAGAACTGTTGTTTTTGTAACGAATTAATGAGTAATCATACGCTCCTTTATGGATCGCCTTCGCCCTTTGTATAAACTCTGAGTTTGTTAATTTTAAAACCATGAATAATAAGCCACTTGAAACCTAACGCCAAGGATCACCCGCCGGCATGGCAGAGAGCGAAGCGAACGACTTGATGTAAGTGTTAGGCTTATTCACCTTTGAGCTTCCTGATAGTTTCCATAGCAGTTTCCATAATCCATTTTTTTGAAATACCCTGAGAGCAAACAAACTCTTTGATTTCTTCTGCTATTAACCCATGAATTGTTCTTGCCTCGTTTGATAATCGCTTAATGCGCTCCATTAGGGCAAAGCGAGTGGTGTCCAGATATAGATCTGCGCTATTAGACGGAACACACCAATGAATGAGCCAGTTGCGTTCTTCCTTGAAGGCCTCTGTTCTTTCCTGAAGTAATATGGTTAAAACTCCATACTCACGAGATGCTTTAAGTGATACCCCCAGAGGTTTTCTCTGTTTTTTCTCTAATAGCTGTGCCCCTTCGGCAGGCATTACTGAACCTCTGACCTTAATATCTCTTTTTAAGGTGACGAAGTTATGCAGCGCCTGTTCGACATGCTGAGAGTGCCATATGGCCTCTCCGATAAGGTTGAACAGGCGCTGAAGTTCTTCTTCGTTTATTTGTCTTCGTTCCATAGTTTTTATAGCCTAACACTGAATCAAGTGGCAGAGCTGTTTCCCGTCCACTTGAATGCCTGGTTATGTATGATTTTTTATTAATTTTAATGTTCAAGAGGTCATATGTCATTAAGGAAGTCCTTTCAAAATAGCTGGAACATCTTTAAGAGAAAAATCAAGGTGAACCTTGCATCTGTCGCAACTGTAAGGGAAATCTCCTCCGAAAGAACTCAAGGACATTTTGCAACTGGGGCAATACACCATTTCATGATAACCGCCCCCAGCCTTACGTTTAAAAAGCCCCCCTTGCGCTTCAACAAATTCATCTCTATTCACCCTAAACTTCACAAGTTGCTCATTAAGTTCATTATTTTCTTTTTTAAGTCTGGAGTTTTCTTGCTTAAGGTTTATATTTTCTTTTTCGAGTTTTTCAATCTCTCGTTCCGCAGTAACAAGTCTCTCTCTGAGAATGTCAGAGAGCGGAATTTCTTTCAATGCCTCTCTAATGTCGGAGATGATTCCCATGAGTAACCCCCTTGGTTATTGGATTAATCTATTTACACATAACTTTATATTAGGCTTCCCAATTATCATATTATTTTACGTCATTTGCGAAACCTATTGTCATATTATGTAGTCTAAAATCAACAACATATTACTCAATTATAAAGGTGGAAATCCTTTAGCCTAACCATATTGTCTGCATCATGCATCACCAAAATCCTTTTTTAATCAAGAGACAGCAAGTTCTCTAACATGGGTGATGTCCCTTTTACTAACTGCTCGTATTTGAGATGAAAGCAAAGTTATAACAGCAACTGTTCCACCGTCAAGTGTCATAAATTCGACTTCAAATGCTTCACCTTGACGATGAATATGAACAACCGTACCAACATCACCAGCCTGTAAACCATCCTCCGGTAAGTCTTTCAACAAAACAATTCGATCGTGCTCTTTTATCATGGTTTCCTCCTATTTTGGGTGTGCAGTAATCAACCTTGGTGTTGTAGACTGTTTTTCTATTATCCAAACAGTCCTTACATATGGATTGCGGCTATCTGGTGTTTCTAACAATCCATCTACACTATAACGTGTGCCATATTCAGATTCAACAACTTTTGTCACATTATAGGTTGCCCCATGTTTGCGCAAAGATTCTGCTAATATTTTCCAATTTTCTAGCGTGAAACCAAATTGAGAAAAAAACATCGCTTTATTGTTCCCATCTGGATGTGATGTACACAACAAGTATTCCGTAATTTTCTTACGATCCACTTGTGCCTGATCTGCATTAGGCAAATTCATTAGTTTTCTTACGTAAAAGTAATTTTACGTGGTATAACTTTATATTAGGCTTCCCAATTATCATATTATTTTACGTCATTTGCGAAACCTATTGTTACATTATATAGCCTAAAATTGTCAACATGTTACTCAATTATATATGTATAATCAAGCTTATTTCCTTGTATACCGTGAGGTATTGCAACAGGATGTTGGCTGGTTAGACGACATAGAAAGGTCAAAAAGGTCCAAAAGACTTCCAGTTGTTTTTACGAGAGTGGAAGCAAAAAAAGATACTCCTGAGGCTGGAAGGCATAAAATGGCTTATGGCAAGTCTTCTCTATGGATCGGGGCTTCGTTCGATGGAGTGCGTTAGACTCAGGGTGACGCCCATGAGCAAAAGGCTTACAAAAACGTATGTAAATACGGCAACCTCCCTTAAGCCCTCCCGTCAAGGGAGGGGAAGTTCCCTCGCCCCATGTGGGAGAGGGTCTGGGTGAGGATTCTTTTCGGATAAAAGATGTGAACACGACAATACTTTATACGCATGTCTTAAATAAAGGTGGCAAAGGGGTACGGAGGAGGAATTTTAAAATATCTACGTGGGAAAATATTTCATAGCCTTGCATTCGTCGTTTTAACTTACTATAATGTCTTTCAATGCCCAGACAACTTTGTGTTCGGGAGTAAATAATCTAACCAAAGAGGTAATGGTGTGATATGAATGCAAACAATATCCTCTATGAAACGGCACTCAAACAATATGATACCGTTGCGGAGATGTTAAATATAGAAGGTGGAATAAGGGAGCGTATGCGATTTCCGAAACGCTCCCTTATTGTTTCTGTGCCTGTCAGAATGGATAACGGCAAGGTGAAGGTTTTCAGAGGTTATCGGGTACAGCACGATATTACGCTCGGTCCTTCCAAAGGAGGTATCCGCTACCATCCTTACGTTGACCTTAATGAAGTCTCAGCCCTTGCTATGTTAATGACATGGAAATGCGCCCTCATGCACATGCCTTATGGTGGTGCAAAAGGGGGCGTTCAGTGCAATCCTGAGGAGTTGTCAGAGACTGAGCTAGAGCGATTAACACGCCGTTATACCACCGAAATTGTTCAAATGATAGGACCAGACAAAGATATCCCTGCCCCTGATTTATACACAAATTCCCAAACCATGGCGTGGATGATGGACACTTACAGTATGCAGCAAGGCAATACAATTCCTGGCGTGGTTACTGGTAAACCCTTGTTATTGGGTGGTTCTCTGGGTAGGGCAGAAGGCACAGGACGAGGAGTTACCTATATGGTTACGGAAGCTGCAAGGGTGTTATATAAGGACCTCCGCGGCATGCGAATTGCCATTCAGGGTTTGGGAAATGTAGGTTCTGTAGTTGCCAGAGACCTCTATGATCAAGGATGTAATATAGTGGCAGTGAGTGATGTTAGCGGCGGGGCATATAATCCCAAAGGTATCCTCGTTCCGTACCTCAGGCATTATCTTGAAGAAAATAAGCATGTTATTGGCCTGAAAGAGGCAGATGCAATAACAAATGAAGAGCTTTTTGAGCTGGATTGCGATGTTATTGTACCAGCCGCGATAGAAGGGCAAATTACTGAAGATAACGCTGACAAAATCAAGGCAAAGATTATAGTGGAAGGCGCCAATGGTCCAACAACTTCAGAGGCTGATAAGATATTACAGGACAAAAAGGTGTTCCTCGTACCTGATATCTTAGCCAATGCAGGCGGCGTAACTGTTTCGTATTTCGAATGGGTACAGGATATCCAGTATTATTTCTGGAGTGAAGAAGATATTCAGAAGAAACTAAAAGATGTCATGGTTGGTACGTTCAACAGGGTGTTGGCATTTTCTAATAAAAAGGGTGTTGATATGCGTACCGCAGCTTTGATGCTGGGCATAGGACGTGTAGCAGAAGCTAAAGAACTAAGAGGATTATATCCTTGAAGAACTAGAATTATTTTGATGTTAAGTCAAAACAAGCTATAGTTGGTTTTATGGAAGTAAATCTGTACAGACCGAAGGAAAGACTTGCTGTCAGAAGGAGTCTTGATCTTTCAATTAAAGATGGGGTAGCTTTTGCATCAACGATCGGGTTTGGTGAAAACTATATCAATCCGTTTGCCGTTGCACTAGGTGCGAGTAGTTTTCAAATTGGTCTATTGGGTTCTCTGGCGCAATTAGTGCCTTCATTCATTCAGCTCAAGGCTGCCGATATAACTGAACGGCTGGGAAGTAGAAAGAAAGTTGTAGTAATTTCAGTTTTTTTTCACGCCTTAATGTTGCTTCCTATAGCAATTATTCCTTACCTGCCAGAGTTTATCAGCGTTTATGCACTTATTTGTTTTTTTACAGTGTATTCATCTCTTGCCTCGTTTGCAAATCCATCGTGGGGTTCCCTGATGGCAAATCTTGTACCCGAAAGGAAAAGGGGTACTTTTTTTAGCAGGCGCGGAAGGGTCGTTGGTTTAGTTACTGTGGTTAGCGCATTTCTTGCGGGATATATTTTACATTTATTCAGAGAACATGCTTACATAGGATTTACCATTATTTTTCTTATAGCGATGATTTCAAGGTATATTTCATGTTATTTTCTGAGTAAGATGTATGAACCACCTCTGGAGGTAAAAAAGGAACACTATTTTTCCTTTATTGAATTTACACGCAGGTTACATGTTGGGAATTTCGGGAAGTATGTGGTTTTTCATAGTTCTTTTAGTTTTGCTGTCTTTTTAGTTTCGAATTTCTTCCCGGTATTCATGCTCCGTGATCTGGGCTTTTCTTATATTACTTATACGATTGTTACTACAACTGTTCCGATTGCAAGTATAATAGCGGTGCGTTACTGGGGAAAGCGTGCGGATGCAATTGGGAATTTGAAGCTTATAAAGATATGCAGTCTAGTTATATCTGTATTACCTGCGATGTGGCTCATTTCAAGGGATGTGTATTTTTTACTGGTAATTCAAACACTTGCCGGTATATTCTGGGCTGGGTTTAATTTATGTTCTTCAAATTTTATTTATGAATCAATAATTCCTGAAAAGCGAACGCGTTGTATTTCCTACTTCAATGTTTTTAATGGTTTCGCTGTTTGTACTGGCAGTTTACTTGGTGGTCTTTTGGCAACGCACATACCACATTCATTCGGTTACCAAATACTTACCCTTTTTGCTATTTCATCCTTTTTAAGGGTTATTATAGCAACGGTTTTGTTGCGGCGCGTAAAAGAAGTTAGAAAAATTGCTTATTAATCAAGACTTATCATTGTACATCAGAGCCTCGTATGATTATTGCTACGGGTGCGTTTGCTTGTAGTGGTGGTATTTTCAGTAACTGCTATGCTACAAGAAATGGATTGATAACGTTGTTCCCGTAGATGTTTACATCCCGGGTTTCTCTCCACGGACACAATCTATTATATACGGATTTCTGCTTGCGTTGGAGAGAATCGACAAATAGGAAACCTTTGCTTCGCTTTCCAACCTTCTTATCGCAAGCGCCTAACATGAATTAGGTTGCGCTTACTGGGTCATACGAGACGCATTTTGATACCAGACTAGCGCCTCTTTCTCAGGTAGTGGCTTGCATATGAAGTAACCTTGGCCTATATCGCACCCCAAATTCAATAACTCATTGAATGTTTCTTCATTCTCAATACCTTCAGCGATGACCTCCAGGTTCAATCGGTGCATCATTGCAATCGCTCCGGCCACGATTTCCTTGATGCCTGGATCGGTGGTCAATTTATTAGTAAACCAAGGTGGAATCTTGATCTTCGTCGCTGACAACTTGTGCAAGTAGGCCAGGGACGAATAACCGGTGCCAAAGTCATCAATCGAGATGCTGATTTTGACGTCGGCGAGTCGGCCTAACACCGACATAGACTTTTCTGGATTGGCCATGATTGCGGTTTCCGTGATTTCTAGTTCCAGCATGCTTGGCTCGACATGGTGGTGGTCAAGCAAATTCAGGATGTTATCTGCGAAGTCGGCTGATACGAGATTGCGGCTGGAAACATTGACCGCTATGTTAACTGTAAAGCCCATCTGCCGCCACGCCGCATGCGTGCTCAACGCCCGATCTACAACCCAATAGGTGAGCGGGTCGATCAGATCTGTCTTCTCAACGTGCTGGATGAATCTAAGCGGCTGGATATCTCCCAAACTGGGATGATGCCAGCGAATAAGCACCTCGAACCCAGCCCTCGTTTTAGTCTGTAGATAGCTCTTAGGCTGAAAATGGAGCAACAACTGATTCTCTTGCATAGCCCGGAGCAACGAGCCCAGTAAGATCATGTCCTCTTTCCTGGTTTGCTCCATTTGCGGTGAATAGGAATACGATGAGCATGTCTCTTTATTAAAAAGCATAGCCGTGTCCGCTTGACAAACCAACGTTCCCGGTTTGACGTACGCTTTATGGTAGAAGATGGTATGGCCAAGATATGGCACCAAGTGCAATGGAATTCCCTGGTATATCACAGAGGGTGGGACGGTTTCCGTAATTATCTTGATGATTTGGGGAATGGTTTTCAAATTGGTATTCGTCAAGAGGATTGCCAATCGGTCCTGAAGGTAGTGAAATAACTCAGCGGATGGCGGTAATGCACGAACGAGTCGGCGATAGTTTTCTAGTATAATCATATCCCCCGTCTCTAACCCGAAGGTGCTGGTAATATCTGGCAAGTTATCAAAATTAATGATGATCAAACAATTGCAATTGTGTAACGGAGTTGGCCGATTATATAATTCATTAATTGTTTGGTATAAGGCGCGCCGATTGGGAAGATCGGTCGCATAATCGTGTGTAGACAAGTAGTGCATTTTCTTGAGGTGATGCTTGTAAACCTGGAGTGGCGCACCGGTGAGAATGCCCACAAGGATATAGAGACCCAGCCGTGAGAGCCATAGGATTGTATCCTGTTGATCCCCTGTGTACACATTACTTGACATAAATGGGCCAAGCATAATTCCAGCCGCAATTGCTGTGACTACTCCGCCCGGAATTCGGAAGAACAAGCTAGCCATAATGATCGGGATGTAGCCGGCAGAGATGAGCCCAGGCTCACTACCCCCGCCGCGATAAACGGCCGCGTAAGCCCCAAGGAGTAATGCACAAATCAGGAGTATCTTAATTGTCTTTCGAGTCCAATACAGCTTAGTCCAAGTCGTGAAGAAAGGCGAATATGCTGAATATATCTTCATTGGTGACTCCTTTATATAGTTCGACTAAGGGAGCGTGCAAAAATAAGTCCCTAATTTTTACGCTTGAAATCGGCTCGAAACGCGTAAGTTATTATTGCCCTTACGAAGCGCAACTTAAAATATATTATATGCTAAAATGGGCATGTAATGAAGTTTTGTATATAACCTACCTATAGGCTAGGTTATTGGCAGAATAATGTCAAGTAAAAGTAAAAATAATAAAAAAAAGGATATTCTATGGATAAACATAAAATTTTTGATCAGGTGTGTGATGCAATTAGGGCACACTCAAAATACATACCAGAAAGAAAGTTTAAGAACATTTTATTTTAAGTCGGCCTTGTAGTTACGTATTTATAATATATTTTCTAAAAAATTTACAAGAGTTTAAATAATACACTAAGCGCTAAATTTGCTGTTACTTATACTACAAATAAGACATTGGTCTTCGATTAAAGATTTTCCAGCAATAAGGATTTCATTAATATTGTCTCCACATGAAGTGCATCTTGTAGCTTTTTGTGTAGTAAGTTTTCTTCCATAATATCCCAGAGATTCTATTTGAGTACGGACAATTTCCTGCCTTCTGTCCTTGCCATAAAAAGTCTCAAGAAATGTGTTGATATCGAATCGGTTTGCTACTACTATTAAAATCGAGAAGGCTGGTTCCTTTAGTTGTTTTTTGCTATTAATTTCAGCATGAATAACTATGGCATGCTTTCTGGTTTTTGGGTCCACTCTAAACATTATTTGTCCATTTTTTCTTAGTAAGGTATGCTTAACATAATTTGTATGCAGATATTCTCCTAATTTCTGTTCTATAAAAGACTTCTTAAAATCTTTATTAAAGTAAATGTTGTATGCTATATATTTTATATCCAAAGGAGAGCCTGCATCCAAAATAAATTTCTTTATTTTAAATTCCTTGCAATGTTTTTGTATGGTTTTGATTTTTTGTGATAGTGTCCCCTCATTTAACGAGGATTTTAAGTTAGTATTTAATACGAATGATAGATTATAAACGTTAATGCCGGAGGTAAAATCGCTTGTAGTAATAAAATCCCTTAGGTGTCCTGATACGGAATGATAATATGGTATGATTTCAGGTATAGTAAGCATCAATGCCCGTGCTACGATAACACCAATATATCTTTTTGACACCATACGCATTGAGGGATCAATTTCTACAACTACCTTTAATGTGCATGTCTGCCGTTTATTTTCAGCGATTTGTGTAATTTCTTCCAATAAAAACGGTTCTGAATTTTTATGTTTTGTAATTTTATTTATATGTGTAGTTGATGGGCATGCACCGCAGCCAAGGCATTGTGCCTCTAAATGAGGGCGACCAAGGCAATATTCCCGTTCAGCGAAAATGATTGAGCGTTTATATTCTTCCCACAAAAATCTCTTTGATATGCCGAGATCAATATCGTCCCATGGAAAGACACAGTCTTTATCCTTTTCCCGAAAATACATTTCCTCTGATAAACCGAGTTTCTCCAAATAGCCGCGCCAATTTCTAATTATATGCTCAGATACTGTATTGTAATAAATAAAACCATCTTTGATTGATGAATATATTAGAGCCTGCGTTAATCGTCTATCACCCATGGCAAGCAGTTGCATCAACCACGTTTCACCGTGTGATGCGCTTTCCCTGAATTCCATATTGTTTAGCTTGCAAATGCGTTCAATCTCTTTTCGGGTATTTCCCTTTTCTTTAACAGCAGTTAAACAAACATTGAATTGGAGTGGTGTGTGCGGAGGATAATAGAGGGGGGTCAGGCTAAAAATGATGCGTACTTTGCTATCAGACATACTTTTCAGATCTGCCAGACGTTTCACAAATCTTCTGAATTCTGAAAAGTCCTCCTGTTGTTCTAAGCCTGTTCTGATTAAAAAAATCTTGAGTTCCCTTATACCCCTTTCAAATAAGAATTCACAAGCCTTGTAAATTTGCGTTTCTGTAAGGTTTTTATGCAAATAACGCCGTAACCTTTCGCTGATACCCTCCATTCCACAACTGATTGTCGTTTTCCCGATTATTTGCTGTACTTCTACGAGGAATCTGTCTGTTGATAATAAATCAAAACGCTGACTTTTTAAACTCAGGTTGGCTATTTTTTTATAGAAGGAGAGGATAATTGGGTATAGCTCTGCATGTGTATTGAAGTTAAAGCTTAATAAATTTACTGTGTCGAGTCCCTGCTGTGCCTTGGCTATTTCTAATGCCTTTAGAAGATTTGATAGTGAGCGTTCACGATAGGGTTTCCTTTCCCAACTTTCGGCACAGAACGAACAAAAACACGGACACCCGTTGCTTATTTGCAAGCATCCCGTGCCGATAGATTCCATTTCGTACCATATTGGACCGGATTCCAGTGTCCTCACGTTATCAAGGTCAAATACAAATGCGCCTTTAACAGGGGATGACACATACGGTTCTTTTGGTATAATTTCTTCTAAGTGTTTCTCGCTTGAAAGAAGAATTTTAATCCCCTCGCCTCCACCTTTACAAGAGGGGGATGCAGGGGGGCTATGTTCGGTTATTTCTCGTTCCTCCGGAGGATTGTGTACAACTGTTTTATACCGATGTTCGTATTTGTCCGGTTCATAAAACCCATCCACCATGCCGTGACATTCACGCAAAATATCTGTTTTACATAGTCCGGATGCCTTACCCTTTTTAACAATCTCCAGAAATTGTTTTATGGAATATTCACCTTCACCAATAATGACAGCGTCTACAAGTCCATAATCATCTCCAAACCCCTGCTCCTTTATCGGTCCGTGTAAAACTGATGTTACTGCCGCATTGGCGCCTCCAAGTATTATCAGTGGGATATTTGATCGTGCCATTCGTTCATTCTTAAAAAGCGGAATACCTGAGAAGTGTAATAATTTTGGGAGGTTTAATAGTTCAAGTACGACAGAATTACTTATGCCCAACACATCAAACGATGAAGGCGGTTCTTTTGTGGTAGCGCCGACCCATAACGGGATTTCAGAAGAAATCATTATGCCCATATCCTTTGGCGGCGGCAGGAAGGCAAAATCAGTAAAAACGCTGTCAACCTCTTGCGCAATCTGAGCAACAAGTGAGTGGGAAATAGAGGTTGATACGTCGCGGTAAGTTGATAACCTGCAAATCAGGAATCTTACCTTTGCCTGAGAAAATAGTTCAGGGTCCATGGTATTAGGTTCGCCGCCTTTTAACCATAACCCGGCAAGGGAAAGTAAGTGGTAATTATTTTCGTACCATTGCCTGATTTCCTGTGAGGATTTTAAGCAATCATAAGGTTCTAGATTGAACATAACTTTTTAGAGGCTTTAAAGATTCTTGGTATGCATCTTTTATTATGAATATGTAGGATGGGTTAAATGAAGTGAGCCCATCCGTAATTTTGCTACGGTTGCTTATCGGGTATGGCTTGCTTATGCTTATAGATACATTCTTCAATCAATTTAATAATTTTAGAAATGATAAATCTTATTTCTTCAATGGATAAATCTCGTGACAAGGATATATTAGAATTGTTTAGTAAGGTTTTAAAAAATACACTGAAAGTATTCATATTGTGAATTCTAGCCCAGAAAAGTAAGATTATGAGTTTTTCAGATGTTGGATATTACGGCTTCGATGCCTTATAGAAAGCTGAATTAAAAATAACACAAAAAAATTCTTACTAAAGTGACAGAGTTTTATCAATATTTCATAAATTGAATTTAATAATATCTTCTAATAAACCGTTTGTCAGCATCTTTAAATTTAATAGATAATCTATGTGATTAAATGTTTCCTCTAGGGGTCTACTTGTAGTCTTCCATCCTATCCCGTCTGTAATCCAGATAAATTTGTGACCTTGCTTGATAAGAAAATCATGGGTAGATTTATATTCACCTGCTGTGGACTTTAGTTTAGAACCGCCACCCCCATAGTAGTTAGCCTCTATAAGGTAAAGAGTTTTATTATTATAAACTCCAAAGTCAAATCGCCTGCTCGACTTGTCAACTCTGAGATTTATTTCCCAGTCTGCTTTTACTTTACCAGAAGTTGCCTGAGGCATATAAACAAACCTTTGACTACTGCAAAAACTTTTTATAAAAGTTTCTACAATATTCTCCATGGCAGTACCTCCACGGTTTTTCCTTCCATTACTATCTAACCCAACCTCAACACCTATTGTATAATCTACAATATTCTTGATAGTCTTTTCTTGGAATAGTTTTAATAATCCTGTTTCATTAGCAAATTTAATGATTTTAGAAATTTCTGTGTCAGAAAGTTCCTTTCGATTCTTAAACGAAAAGTTTTCGTACGTGAGGGTTCCAGTTGTAAAATCAGTTAGGATTTTGAAATTATCTTCTCTGCAAGCAAGAAGAACAGGAATCAGTCTTATAGTCTGGGGATGTTTTTTTAGAATATATCTTAATTCTCTCTCAATATTGTTTTTGCCTATTAGATAGTTAAAGATATTTAAGTCGACTTCAAAATCTCTTATATTGCCACTAACTTTATTCCAATTGACAAAATAATCCCAATATGTAATGGAATCATTAAGATTATTAACCAAATAACCAAAAACTTCTTTGCTGTTGTTACAATTTAACCTTTTTCTGAAAATAGTAGAAAATTTCATAAAACATAAGCCTCTACGCCGACAAACAAACGAGTTTTTTTCTTCAATATGGCTTCTCCCAATCTTTTTATTGAAAGGTCGAGATATTCGTTTTCTAAATCAATTCCAACATATTTTCTATTAAGTAAAACTGCGGTAACACCTGTTGTTGAGCTTCCACAGAAAGGGTCAAGGACTAAATCGTTTTCTTTTGTAGATGCAAGTATAAGCCTTGTTAAAAGTTCAACCGGTTTTTGCGTTGGATGTTTACCAAACTTCTTTTCTTCGGCAGGTGGTGCAGATATTTGCCATAAATTACGCATTTGTTTTCCATTGTTAAACTGCTTCATTAACTGATAATCAAAATAATGTTTGCTTTTCTCATTCTTAGCCGCCCACAAGACTATTTCTGTTGAATGCGTGAAGTATCTGCATGAAAGATTTGGTGGGGCATTGCGTTTATACCAGATAATATCATTGAGTATCTTGTATCCAAGTTCCTGCATGGCATATCCAACTGAATAAATTATGTGAGTTGTTCCAGAAACCCATATAGTGCCGTTTGTTTTTAAAACTCGCTGACAGGCTTTTAGCCAGTCAAGGGTGAATTGGTGGTTTTCTTTTACACCTCTAGACTTATCCCATTTTCCCTTATTAACAGAAACCATTTTCCCGGCATGACAGGTAATTCCCCCATTCGAGAGAAAATAGGGTGGGTCGGCGAAGATCATGTCAACGCTATTTTCCCGTGCCTGATTCAATATTGTAATACAATCTCCTTTGAGCAGTTTTACTGAATGTACAGAGTCATCATAATAAATGGCGAAAGGTCTCTCTTTCTCATAGACCGGTGTTTCTTCTGAAATGTAAAATTCGATGGGATTTTCAGGGAGATTGTAAGTATGCGATGTTTTTCGTTTAGCTTTGTTGATTGATTTGATTCGCGTTTTTCTTTGCATCTTTTTTACACAAGACCATCAAAAATCTTAATATTCACCGCAAAGGACTCGGAGAACGCAGAGGAGAAGAACAGAAGGAAAGAAACTGGAAAGATGGGAAATTGAGAAATACAACATCACTACCTCTCAACTTTACAACCTCTCTATTTCTTTGCGACCTCTGCGTACTCTGCGGTGAGCCTAAGTGTTACCAAAAATATTTACATGGGGCACTGTCTTGCTCGATTTTTCCCCTACATATTAATCGGAGTTTTACTCATTGCAAGCGATTTTTGCTTTCTTTGTAGTTTATATACTAACATTTTCCAGAAGAATCCTGCAGTAACAGCTCCAGCAGTATCCGCTAACCAGTCAAAGATATCCATTGAGCGGTGCGGTGTAAAATATTGATGAATTTCGTCTAATAAGCCGTATAAGGACGTAATACAGATTGCAATAATAACTATATAAATATGTTTGGTCCTGATGGAGAAAGAGAAAACTGACCAGCAGATCATAAAGCATAGTAAACCGTATTCTAAGAAATGTATTAGTTTATCACTGAAAACCGGCAGTGTAACAGAAGATGTGTCTTGAGATGAGACATAAAATATTAAAAAGGCATAAGTAAACGTTAATATATATTTAAAGAGAAAGTATATTTTATTTTTCTGTTTCATTTTTTTTACCCTCTTGAAATATACGTATCCAGTATTGTGTTTCATCGGCAGAGGGCCCGAAATATTTGCATGGAGGTTCGTCTTTGGTCTTTGGCGTTCTTTGTTTTATCTTTGTTGCCGGCATTCCAATCTTTTGTGTAACAGTTTCTGATTCCTTATTTGGGAGATTTTTGAAGATGTCTTTCCAGTATTTGGCATCGGCTTCTAACGGGCCGCTGTGCTTGCTTTCAGGTTCGTCCACCACTTGCTTTTTTGCAGTATCCAGTGTAGCCAGAATATCCTTGTACAAAGCCTTTGGTTCTATAATTTGACAGCCGCATCTTTTGACGTGTTTTATAATGTCATTGTCGTATGTGACGATACGGACATCTTTGGGATTCTGGCAAAGGCTTGTGATGTTTTTTATTTCAGTGTCTGCGCTTATACCTGATTTTGAGAAAATAACTTCTATACCAGAATGAACTTGTTTTTTTGGCAGTGCAGCCTTGGTAAAATTACCGTCAAAAACAATAATTATATTGTAGCGGTTTTTTTCTTTATATTTGGAAAACAGGTATACAATAAAATCCCGTAAGTGTTCTATACGGTTTATTTTTACATGTTTTTCAAGTTCTGGTACATTAAATATAAAATTATAACCATCTACAATAATTAGCATACCATTTGGTTATTATCTACAACTAATTTCCCGCCAACGATGGTAGTTACAACCTGTCCCTTGAGTTTCCAGCCGTTAAAGGGGCAATTTCTTGCCCTAGATTCAAATTCTTCAACATCTACAGTCCACTCTTTATTTAAGTCAATAACAACAATATCGGCAGGCATGCCTACTGCCAGACTGCCTCCGCTAACGTTAAATATTCTCGCAGGATTTGTTGACATTTTCTGCACAACTTCTTTCAGAGTCAGGATGTCAGTGTGAACAAGTTTTGTCAGAATAACGCCAAGCGCTGTTTCCAGTCCTACTAAGCCTGATGACCCCTTTTTAATATCGTTATGAGTATGTGGGGCATGGTCAGTGGCAATAACATCAATAGTGTTGTTTTTTAAATATTTCTGGAGTGCTTCTCTATCTTCTTTAGTTCGCAATGGTGGATTTGTTTTTGGTATTGTTCCATCTTCGTTCTTGAAATTTTCATCGAGTAATAAGTGATGCGGAGTAACTTCGCATGTAATTTTTGCAAGACGCCGTTCTTTTGCCTGTTTGATAACTTCAGCAGTGCTTTTTAAACTGACATGCGAGACGTGTAACATTCCACCAAATTGTTCGGTGCATTTAATCTCACGGATAACAAAATCGGTTTCATGGCAAAACGGATTGCCTGGGAAATTCGCTGCTTTACTGTTCCCTTTTGCCTTATCCAGAGAGACCTGAGAGTCTTCACAGTGAGGGCTTATGATAATGTTGTTCCTGGCAGCCAGTTCGCATGCCTTCTTCATTAATGACTCGTAAAACACTGGATTACCATCGTCTGAAAGCGCCTTTACGTGTTTATCTATCGCAAGCTTATCAATATCAGTCAGTTCTTCACCCAACAACCCTTTCGTTATACATGCCTTTGTGTATATATTTACTTTGCCTTTCTGAGAAACCCTATCCATAAATAACTTAACCATTTCCAGAGAGTCGATTGGAGGCATGGTATTTGGCTCGCATATTAATGTAGTAAAACCGCCTTTTGCTGCAGCGCGCGAGCCGGTCTCTATAGTTTCTTTATATTCAAGACCTGGTTCGCGAAGATGGACATGACAGTCTATTAAACCCGGTATTACATATTTTTGTGTTGCGTTAATTATCTTTGTGTTGCTAGTTGCGTCTATGTTATTTGAAATCTGTTTAATCTTGCCATTCCCAATAAGAATATCAACAGTTCCGTCAAGCTCTGCGGAGGGATCAATAACATGTCCACCTTTTATTAAAACGTCATTGCCTGTCATCTATTACCTCCGGAAATTGATATTTATAAAAGCAATATTAATTTTAACCTAAAATCGTCTTTATACTAGATTATTGTAAAATTACAAGAAATCTTTTAAAGGGCACTGTTCACATAATCTTTTTGGCTTGCAAAACATTTTTCCAACATTCACCAATAAGGCATGGTATTCATTAAACAACTTCACATCTTTTGGCAGATTTTCTTCAAAGAAGGCCTTTATTTCATCGTATGAACTTTCTTCTGGAATAAATTCGTGCCTTGAAAAAATCCTGTGTGTATAAGCATCAACAACGAACGTTGGAAAATTTCCTGCATAAAGTAAAATGGAATCTGCAGTTTCTGGCCCTATACCTTTTATACCAAGCAATTCCTCACGAATAATTTCTAAATCCTTTGTAAACATTTTTGAAAGTTTACCATCGTACACTGAAAACAACCAGCTAATGAATGCCTTAACACGTTTTGCTTTAATATTGAAAAAACCAGAAGGGCGTATGAGTTCCGCCAGTTCCGACATGTTTAACTTGTGTATACCGGCTGGGTCAAGTTTTCCTGCTTTCTTTAGGTTTTTGATTGCCTTTTCAACATTAGACCAATTGGTATTTTGCGTTAGTATGGCGCCTACAGCAACTTCAAAGGGAGTTTCTCCGGGCCACCAGCGTTGTGGGCCTAAAACATCGAACATTTTTTCATATATCTGTAAAAGTGTTCTAGTTTTACTCATCTCCTATACCAAGTTTTGAGAGAATGCCTATCCTTAATAAAGGCAACATGATTTCGTGATGTCCTGTAATTGCATAGCCGTATTGCGTTGGTCTTTTTATAACATTTGTTTGCGGCCTGTAATGCTGAATCATGTCCATGTTTACAGTTACAAAATTTTTAACTTTGTAGCCAAGGTTTCTGGCAACGCTGAGTGCCTTGAGAAAGACTTCTGGCATGATGACAGCTGAACCAACATTCAGCCATACGCCTCCTTCAAGTTCTGAAACAACCGATGCAAGTATCTTAAAATCAATCTGGCTTGATTCTCCAAGGTCTTTCCCTGAGATGTTAGGATGCATATGTATTGTATCAGTTCCCAGTGCAACGTGTACTGTGGTTGGTATATTTAATTTTGCACCGCAGACTAAAAGACTCAGGTTGTTATATTTGTTCTTTTCTTCGATCATTTCATGCCCGAGCGCCTGTCCAAGACCCGTGCCATTTTTTACCCCTCTGGCTGATGCAAATTGGAAAGCTACAGCAGTCTCTTTTGCCATTCCGAAACTTCCGTCTTTTAGGCTTGAGGCAACATCTTCAGAGGTTGCACCGATTAGTGAGATTTCATAATCATGGATTGCGGCCGCGCCGTTCATTGCAATTGCCGTTATGATACCGCGTTTCATGAGGTCTATAATTAATGGTGATAGACCACACTTTATTACATGCGCCCCAATGGCTAATATTACAGGGTGTTCGTTTTTGTACGCATGAACTATTGCTTCAATTACCCTTTGAAGATTTACAGAGGCTAAAATTTCAGGCAGGGATTCTAAAAAAGCCTTTATTCCATCTGATGGTAAAACAGGTTTGGCAAATAGTTTGATATTCGAAAGATTCCTTCGCTTTTTTATTGAATATGTCCTGATTTTACTGAAGTCAAGAGGTTTATGAGATTTGGTATAGGATTTATTTTGTTTCCCCATCCTGTTTTCCTTTCGAAAGTTGTAATTGAGGCATAATCATAAAATCTTGGGAATTTATATGTCCAAAGGGTAATTTGTAAGTTGCCTTAAAATCTTTATAAAGAAAGATATTTGAGTTATGCCTGCTTTATTCTGAAATTATTAAAAGATTGTTAAGGAGCCAGAATTGCCTCAACTGGGCATATAGTCACACAATTACCACAATCGGTACAGGCGTCCTGGTTGATTATCCTCTTTTCGTCCGATTCTGATATAGCATTCGAAGGACATTCAGTTTCACATGCCCCGCAGTTTATACATTCATCCGTAATCTTATGAGCCATCTTGTTTTTCCTCTTAAGTTAGAAATTCATTGATTTTATTTTCAAAGATCTCAAAACCCTTAACAATATTTATTCTTACCTTTAATGACCATACTGGTAAATTCCATGTCAGTGAAGTATTTTTAATTTTTACTTTATCTTTTTGAGTGACTATTATTGCGTCTGGTTTAATGTTTTGTGCTTTTTTATTCAATTTATTTAATTCGGCGTCAGAATATATATGGTGGTCTGGGGATGGGCAGAAACCAATTATCTCTGCCCCAGCACTTTCAATGCTTTTTTTGAATGACAAAGGATTGCCGATAGCACAAAAAGCAAAGACCTTTTTGTTATTTAAGTAATTAATTTCTATTGTTGTGTCGTCAGTTATAGATTCCAAACAAACAGGTTTATGAACAGTTTCTACTATTGGTGTATTATTAGAAAGTTCCTGCAGACGGTTGATTATAAAACTGATTTTATTTTTATTACATTGGTCTGTATGAGTCAATATAAACATATCAGCCCTTTTGAGTTCTTCCAGCGGTTCCCGTAGTATTCCGCATGGAAGCATGTATTCATTACCGAACGGATTTAGTGCATCAATAACCACAATGTCAAGGTCTCTTGTAAGTTTAATATGCTGAAAACCATCGTCGAGTATCAGATATTCAGCGTTAAAATGTTTTATAGCGTCAAGACCACTTTTGATTCTGTTTTTATTTAATAAATTAGGAATACCAGGAATGTTTTCCTTTAATAGTAGATATTCATCATTGCAGGCATTTTCAGTCAAGGAGTCGCTATTTTGTATTATATTAGCGGCATAACCACGACTTAAGATTGCAATCTTTTTCTCTTTATTATTTAAATAATTTGCGATGTATTCTACTATTGGCGTTTTACCAGTGCCACCAATCGTTATATTACCAATGCTAATTACAGGAACTGGGAGGCGGACACTCTTAAGAATACCGTTCCTATAAAAAAAAATACGAGTTTTAATTATAAACCCGTATATTTTTGAAATAGGATATAATATATTTTTTATGGTACTGGAGAAGAGATCAGATTGCCCTTCTTCCAAGATTTTTATATAATATTTTCTTAAAATAAAGATAGACAGTTACCACAAATAAAAACTTTTCCGTTTCTTTATAGTTATCTTTAAGAATGTCATTTCAATGGGACAGACCAGTAAGCCTCATCTAAAAATTGCCTCCATGAGCTATATTTATCCAAACGAAGTTTAAGGCTCAGTACCGGACTGTGTTTCGGTTTTGCAGGTTTGCGTATTAATTTCATTCTAGCCTGTTCCGGAGTCCTTCCACCTTTCTTTTTATTGCATTCTGTACATGCACATACGATGTTTGTCCATGTCGTTTTACCATTATATGCCTTTGGTAGAATATGGTCTAGGCTGAGTTCAGACGTTGGAAAGCGCTTACCACAGTACTGGCATTTATTCTCGTCTCGTGCAAAGATATTTCGCCTATTAAATTTTACATTCGATTGGGGTCGCTTATCGTAGAATAGCAGACGAATTATCTTTGGTATTTCAATTTCAAGAGAAACAGTCCTTACCCAACTACTCCTGTCAACGTCTGGTAAGCCTGATTTTGCCTTATAAAGAGAAATATCCATCCAGCTTTCAAAATTATACGAACTAAACTTGCCGTCATCTACAGAGATTACTTCTGCAGATGCTTTGCATAGCAGCGCAAAAGCCCTCCTTGCAGAAATTACATGAAGAGCCATGAAAAATTTGTTTAAAACTAATACACTAGAATCTAATGCGACAACTTGTTGCATATAATTCTTCCTCGATACGAGACAAGTGCATTTTGCCTAATTCGTGAATAATAACTATTGCATAAAATGCAAAATTATTACAGAAAAAATTTCTAAATATTAGAACAAGAAAAATTATAACAGTCAATTCTACTTAATTCAAGGGAATTGTATACCATTGAACTGGTTCAAAGTTCCATAACCTTTACCAGGGCAGAGGGACTTTTTAATAGAATTTGTAACAAATTTTCTTGCCTGTAAAACGGCGTCTTTCAATTGGCTTCCTTTAGCCAGAAATGTAGCTATGGCAGAGGCATATGTACACCCTGAGCCATGTGTGTTTTTTGTTGATATATATTCGTCCTCTATATACTCAAAAGATTTTCCATTGTATAAAACATCTATTATGGTATTCTTTTTTCTTATATCGCTTGATGGTTCTGCATGACCACCTTTTATAAGGACATTCAAGACGCCTGATTGGTGAATAGTTTTAGCGGCTTTTTCTGCCTCAGAGATGTTTTTTATCTTAAAACCACACATGCATTCTGCCTCTGGGATATTGGGCGTTACGAGGTAGGAAAGTGGAAACAGCTTTGAAGTGAGTTCATTAATTGCATCAGCAGATAAAAGGTTTTTTTCATTTTTAGACAGTATTACTGGGTCAACAACAACGTGTTTGATATTATATTCCCTGATTTTTGAGCAAACGATTTCAACAATCTCTTTATTCGCCAGCATGCCTATTTTAACAGCATCTGTGCCAATATCTGTCATAATGGCATCAATTTGTTGACCAACAAAGTATACTGGTATCTCAAATACAGACTTAACGCCAAGTGTATTCTGCGCAGTCAGTGCAGTAATAACGGTTGTGGCATAACAACCGAGTGCAGTAATTGTCTTAATATCCGCCTGTATCCCAGCCCCACCTCCTGAGTCAGAGCCGGCAATAGTAAGGACTTTGTAGACATGCATTTTTTTAATAACGAAATATTTAAAAGAATTTATTGATTTTTCACGTTAATTTTCAAAAGTAGGGGGTTGAAAATCTTCAACTACTACACCGGTTGGCAAAAAACTAGCCTAATGCCTAATTAAGTGTATAGCAATTTCAATGTTATTGGTTTTTGGCTGTGAATCATAATTAGATAATAACTCCCCGCTCCCTGTTAAAAGAGGGGAGATGTAGCGTTTTTCCCATCTATCAAGAGGGGGCTTCGTTGTGCCGGTAGCAAAAAGCGACGTGACGAAGGAGCGCCGCTTTTTGCTGCCCGCGTTGATGGGCTTGTTATGCGCGACTGCTGGCAAGCGGTCAGTTCCTTTGGCGCCCATCAAACCAGTTCGCAAATTCGGAGAGGGAGAGGACGCCTGAAACATTTGTTCCGTGATAAGGCTCGTAATGCACGTCACCCAAAAACGATGTCTGCTTGATGATACTTTCCTCCAAAGCGCCGAGTTTTCCGGCCATTGCGAAGATTGCGGATTGCGGGCTAGAGCATGAAACCGGTGGATTTGAAGAGCCGTGGACAGCATAGCCCGTTGGTGATTGATCCTCAGGTAAATATCCGTGCCAATGAGATATCGCGATTCCGTGATCCCGAAGTGCAGAGGTAAACGGAGATTGCTTATTAATTGCCGACAGCATGGAAGCAGCAAAGGCGTTTCCCAACGCGTGCGAAAGGATCGCCACTGTGTCGAAAGAAGGCTTAGCGTCCCTTCCGAGAACTCCGGGAGCCGTGTCAAGATAGACCCCCCCCCGTGTGAGGGAAAAGGGTTTAAGGGTTATCCTTACAATATCGCGAGTTGGAGAGACTCTTGTTTTGTCGAAGCCCGAACGTGTGCATAAGACTGAAACTTCGGGGACATCTACTAACCACGGTTTCTCCTGCCAAGTTAATTCGGGCATAAACTTTTTCTTGAGCATCAAAAATGGGTGTTCGGTCCCAATTAACGCGGTGGAATGCGGCACCTGCATCGTGCAAACGAACAGCAGGCCTCACGGAAATTGGTAACTGGCGCGCCATGAACCCATAAGCCAAACCTGTACGGTTATCGAGATAAGCAGAAACAATTTTCCTAAAGCGTTTATTGCGGTAAACCAAGTCGTCGAGATCCGTGTGGGCCAACATCAGCCCGTTGCTACGCCATACTCTGGCCGCAGCAACGAAATCATTTGCATGGGCAATGAATGACTTAGATTCAACTTCGAGTGCGCCTTCCTGAAAAACGATCTGCTCCGGCCTTGGCGGTCGAACCTGCGTGACCAGTTTCGGGACAAGTACGGTGGCAACTTTCTGGCGCAAGCATTCGATGGAACCGCACTGAACTATCGCGCCGTTCATTACGGCCAATGTCCACGTACCTTCATTTACAAAGATCGCGATATGCGTCATGTTACGGGCAAGAACCGCCACGATGGCATCCAGTTTGTGCTGCAAAGAATCGCTTTCAATCGCCGGACACGGCTTGTCATAGACGGCCATAAGCGGATTGTCGTAAAGACTACTCACCCGATTTATGGCGAGAGAGGTATCGCTTCCCTCGCCCTGTTCAACAATTACAACGCCAGGCCGCACCCTCTCTTTATTGCCTGGGACCAAAGCTTCACGATAGGGGATCACGTTGGCGCCGGAATCGGTCAAAGCGTCTTTCAGTAATTGAACAAATCTTCTGAGGCTAGGCGAGTCTTGGTGCGGTGGTAAAAACGTGACCGTAAGACTGTGAGCCATTTCTTTGACGTCCAAAGGAATATCGGCACCGAGTCCGAGCGCAGCCGCGGCCAAGGCCAAGGTTGTAGGAC
Organism: uncultured Planctomycetota bacterium; assembly: GCA_963709355.1. GTDB lineage: Bacteria > Planctomycetota > Brocadiia > Brocadiales > Brocadiaceae > PLOWO2-12-38-17. The sequence goes on along the minus strand of CAVPVY010000005.1, from coordinate 2,415,711 downwards.
TAACCATGTCTCTCCCAAAGATTGTAAACGTGAGCTATCGCGCCAAACATGCATGATGCTGCACCCTTGGCCTGTCGAAGGATCAGTCGAACGATTAAGTGGTGTGTAGTCATAATAAGAGTCGTTGAGTTTTGTTCTTTAAAACCCCAACCTAAGTTATAGTTATTATTTCTAAAACGACTATTAGAATTTATATGTAAGGCTGATACCAAACATATGGATATCTGTATCGTACTCTCCATTGGCACTTGTGGCGGTATTTACAAAACCGTCGGATGGATAATCATCTATACTATTGTCTTTACTCGTTCCTTCCAGCCTTTGATAACCATATGCTAAAGCAATGTTCATATTCTTGTATTTTATACTTGTTCCAATAGTGAAGAGATGTGTATTGGCATCAGGTACAATCGGATCAAATGTATCATCTGGTACTGGATTTCCACTATATAGGTAGCCTGCAAGTAACGCAACCGTCTCGTTGAGCTGATATTTGGCTCCAAAATCTACAGCGTATGCATCATGCCAGTTTTTTTCTGTTATTGATTCGTTACTGCCGCCGACCGGTTGGTCAAGATTTATCTTTAATTCTCTGAAAGAAGACCAATCTTCCCATCTCAAACCAGTTTCCAAAATTAGATTATTAAAACCTTTATAACAGATTCCTGCATGAACCTGCTGTGGGAGTGAAATATTTGTGCTGCCGTCAGTATTAGGAAATAATGCACCAATCGTTGGTGGCGTATCTGACGGGAGATCGAAAGTTGTATCACCATCTATATTAACATCAATTTCGCTGCGGTATGACACGCCAAAGGAGATATCTTTTGTGATATCGTACTGAACCCCAAAATTAAATCCAACGCCATCTCCATTGCCATCGAATTTTTGTCCGGCATCAGGAAGCCCGAGAGCGGACATGTTTATATTCTTTTCTAACGTGGCATCAAGGAGAAGGAAATCTACACCAGCGGCGAATGCAACATTAGGTACTATTTGGTATGAAACAACGGGGTTTATATTGAAGGTTTGCATTTCTGAATTGGTTGCGACATACCTTCCTTCCCAATCGTCACCCCAGTCAGTTCCAAGACCAAAAGGACTGAAGATACCTAAACCCGCGCTGATTTTGTCGTTGAATTTATGAGTGAGAAAGAAGGTGGATGGGAAAAACAAGTCGTCTTTTGTACTGAAAGTATCTCCTGTTGCATCACTTTCAAAATCTTGCGAAGGAAAGAGTAAGGTTGTTCCTGCTTCTATTTGTGTCCCTTCGAGTTTATTAATTAAAGCAGGATTAAAAAAAATTGCTGACGGGTCGTCTGTGTGCGCTATTACAGCATCTGCCTGACCTAAAGCAGACGCGCCCTGCGTATAAATTGCGAAGCCTGAGCCGTAAGTATTTGAGATAGTAAAAAAGGAAAGGAATATAAATACCAGACCACCTAAATACTTCCATAAATTTTTTTGGTTCATAGTAAAACATTCTCCAATTTGGTATAAGAGATGTAAATAAGGTTTGGGATGAAAACAAAGATCAAGAAGTTTATTTTGGCTATATAATAGATTGTCAAGGGGTTTTGTCAACCAAAAAATTTTCACCATTATATTTTGATATTGAACAACAAAGGTACATATTATATAAATATGCCCGTAAAGAACTCTTGTTAATACACGATCTAGACAGTAGGAGAGTTAAACATGCAAAGCAATGAATATTTATATTTAATGGAGAATGATAAAGAGACTTACCGTCTTGATATAAAAACAGATAGTAAGATTGTTAAGAAACAGGCACTCTGGGCTGGTATAAAGGAAGGTATGCGCGTTGCCGACATTGGCTGTGGTTCGGGAAAAACAGCCTCCATACTTCATAAGTTGGTTCAGCCCGGAGGTGTGGTAATAGGAGTGGATGGTTCGAAAAAAAGAATTGAATATGCTAAAGAACGTTACGGTGTTAAAGGAATAGAATTTAGATGTAAAAATATACAAGGACCCCTCAACGACTTGGGGTTGTTCGACTTTGTCTGGGTACGTTTCCTTTTAGAGTATCACTTATCCGGCAGTTTTGATATAGTCAAAAATGTATCAAAGATTTTAAAACCGGATGGTATTTTATGTCTGATTGATTTGGACTATAACTGTTTAAATCATTTTGGCCTTTCTCCAAGGTTGGAAAGAACCATCTTTGCTGTAATTAAATATTTAGAAGAAAAAGCGAATTTTGACCCGTATATGGGGAGAAAACTTTATTCTTTCCTGTATGATCTTGGCTATCACGATATAAACATAGATGTTGCCGCTCATCATCTTATATTTGGCGAATTAAACGATACGGATGCCTTCAACTGGATGAAAAAGTTTGAAGTTATCTCAAAAAAGATAAATTTCAATTATGAAGAATATGAGGGAGGATACGAAGAGTTTTTAGGAGAATTTAATAGATTTTTTGTCAATCCAAGAAGATTTACTTACACACCAGTAATTTGTTGCAGGGGACGTAAGCCTGTTGCTTGATTTAAATCTGTAAAATATTTGATTAAGTCTTAAGTATTTTATTGTAATATTTGATAAAAGCATCAACAATTTTTTTATCGTAACTTTTTCCTGCCTCCTCATTGAGAAGTTGAAACGCTACATCGATGGGCATCGGGTCCCTGTAATGCCGTTTTGATGTTACAGCCTCGAAAAAGTCAGCTACAGCAATTATTTTAGCACCCAGAGAAATCTCGTCTCCCTTGAGTCCTTTTGGGTAACCACTTCCATTAATTTTTTCATGGTGTGACCCTGCAATATCAGGAATCTCCTTATAAACGCCTTCAAAATGAATCTGTTCCAATATCTCCTTGGTTTGTTTCGAGTGGGTTTCTATTTCCTTACGCTCTTCGGTGTCCAGTTTGCCTGGTTTCATTAAGATAGAATCCTTAATACCTATCTTGCCATAATCATGCAGTAATGCGGCTATACGAATGATTTCTTCATATTCCTTCGGCAGGCCTAATTCGCAACATATTCCAAGGGCATATTCTGTAACTTTTTCGGAATGACCGGCTGTCAGTGGATCGCGAGCATCAATGCTGGCTGCTAAGACTTGTATTATAGATTTGAATTGACGTTCTTTGGTTTCCGTGAGCATACAATTATGAATGCATATCCCAATTTCAGGCGCAATACCCATAAGCAAACTAATATCACTCTGGATCAATGGCTTTTTTGTCTTTATATTGTCTACTGCAAGAATTCCTAGTGATTTTCCTTCGTATATTATTGGGCAACAGATAAAGGATATTGCCCCCAATTTTCTTGCAACTTCCAGGCTGTGAGGTGAAAGGGTTGTCTCTATCTCGTTTATATCATTTATCAAAAATGGTTTCTGTTCACGAAAAGAAACAACAAATAACCCTTTTGACTCAGGCTTATTTAAGTGAAACAAAGAGTTCTTCAAGATGTCTAATTGCTCAGGAGTATAACCAAAACCTGCACGGAATAATAACAGGGTGTTGTCTTGATTTGTTAAAAGAATCATACCGCGATCATAATAAAGGCGTCTCTCTAAAATTTGCATAACATTAGATAAAATGCTATCAATGTCCATTTGCTTGCTAAGAGATAGTCCAATTTCATTTATCATTAGGGAATTGTTATAATTTACATCAATCTGTTCTATAAGCTTATCGGTAGAACTCCAGATATTTTCTAACGCAGCAGCTAATTCCTTTTTTTCAAGGATTTTTAAGTACAAATTTAATGACAGGACAGCAAAAAGTGAAGAGGGTAAGATCATTGTCAACGTTGTCCATGGTGAGATGAAATAATATGTGATGCAAGTCATTAAAAGAGTCATGGTTATATAATTTCTTATTTTTCCAAAGAAAGCAAAGCGTGATTCTTTCCAGGAAACAACGTAACTACAAACTTTCCCACCTTTGAAGATACATTCAGGGTGTCTGATTTTAGGGAGCCTATACTTAAATATTAAGGCAATGGCTTCAAAATACCCGATTCTGTTATCACATTGAAATTGTTTTTCATAAATAGCTTCTTTAGGTGTGACTGTAATTTCAATTTCGAGGGGGGTTTTAATTCTTGATTCATAAATTGACGATTTGGTGAATTTAGGGGCATACTTTCCTATTATTTCATAAGCTTTTGCAGGGCCAACAAGACCCAACATATACTGTCTCATTGCTCCAATGGTATCGGCTGATGCCGCGTATCTTCCAGCTTCTCTTGCTATGTCTTTATTTTTGGTTAGCTTTTCCAGCCTTTCGTAAAACAGGTCTACCTGTTCCTGAGTAAACCAGTGGCCTTCGTCTGTAACCTGATATGGCTCAATCCTTGCATAGCTTAATAATTCACTGATATTTATGTAATTATATTTTATCTTAATAAACTTTATGTAAGTATCTATTACCCTACTATTATATAGAGGTTTATCGTCTGTCTTCGTTTTCATGTAGGCATCTGGGGGGTAAACTGTAAAATTTGAATCTTTTCATGATGACTATGGCGAAATAAATTATCCATGTATTTGAAGTAAAGATCAGTATATTGCATATTCAGTATCCACAGGTCATGAGTTTTCTCATAGGGTACGAACTGACTTTGTGCATAGCTAATGGGATACAATAATACAGGGATTTCCTCCTGCTCATAATATTTCGATAGCATGGAGAGGCAGATATAAATTGTATTAATGGGGAGATCTTTAGCGTCCAGGATAATAACGTGGATACAATTTGTCAGGTTAGACATATTCAAGCCGATATCAGAGACGTTTACCATTATAACTGCTTTTAGAATATCATTTTTCTTCAAAGAAAAGAGAATCCTTTCCCTTTTGAAACCAAGCCTGCGATATTCTTTACTGAGATTATCATTATCAATCATATCCGGCTCTAAATCCAGGGCATGAAGCATAAGGCCTCCGGATTCATATTCATAAAAACTTTCCAGTTCTAAAAGGTCTTCGGGTTGGGTTTTGGTTAATGCCATTGCTTCCGGTAAATTATGTTGTGTGCAAGTTCTTGGAAAACAGAAATAGACAAAGGAATCAATGGAACATGCCTTTGGAGTATTGATTTCTCTGGCACAACCTCCAAAAACACGACTAGGAAACCTATTATCTGGTCTGAAATAACAACCAACAAAATTCATGTGTGTTGAATAGAGACGATGAAAATCATTTATATAATGTTCAACCTGTCTCAGCACAACAAGTCCGGCACTGCTATTGGCTTCTCTGAAGGCGGCATGATGGTGAATTAACCATGTATTCTCATAAAACCGGATTATTGATATATGTGCTTGAATTATACCTTTATTCTGATATATGAAATGCCTTGCTATATTGGGGTTCTGCATGTAAAGCCTCTGATAAGTTTCTTCGAACTTTTCCTTATCAGCATGCATAAAGGTGTATTTTTTTGGATAAATGAAGCCTGTTTCAAAAAAGAACTTCCAAAGAGCGTCTAAATCTACTCTATTGCAAACATAGGAATTCTTGTTTGTTACCCGATGCAAAAGACTCGAAAGCCTCACTTGTTCCTGGATGTCCATGTCTAGGATTGTCGTTCCGCATTTCACAAGGATTTTTTCATGGTTGGTTCCGTAGACATTTTTATAAACAACTTGGACCTTGCATCTGATTTTAAAATCATGTGCAAATTCTATGTACAGTTCCGGGATAATCATTCCGGGTAAAAGCACTGAATTGTATAGGTATTCCTCCACAAAGAAACCAGAAGCTGACAAATCTTCTGCTTCCAGGTTAATCATCTTTTGAGTAAAAGGATGCACGAAAATAATATTTGGCGAAGGTAGCAATTTGTGTCTTGAACTTTGGTATTCTTTTTGTTTAAACCTGTATGTCTTATTGTTAACAGGTTCTAATACAAATGTCCTCTTTTTTTGGCCATACGTTTGCCTGCATATCCTGCATTCTCCTGAGTAGAGGATTTCCTGCTTATTTCTAAAAATGATATATACTATTTTATCTGGATTAACCCAATGGAATGGTTGGGACGGTTCAGTTGATACTTCTACACAGAACGAGACAGCGCTAAAGTTCAAAAGAAATCCGTAAAATATTACACTGTTTTGAATAAAATTAACCTCTGTGCCTTTACATAAATGCCTTTTTACTTTACGATGACTGAGTTCATAACAAATTTCAGGAAGATTGAGACTTATTCCTTCACCTGTTATTTCTTTTAAGTCGGCTTTTACTAAAATTAGTTTCAGACCATCTGTAAGTAGGAAATTTAGAAATTTGTAAGAACTCAATTTCTGTTTTAGCCCTGCCGGTTCAATCCACAAACATTCCAAACTATTTTCAAGACAGGGCTGCGGCTTGGCTTGAAGAGATATGATATTATTATATTTTAGATGTTTGAAATTTATAAGTATTGTGCCACTTTTAAAATTAATATAGTTCAGGGTGTTTATTAAATGTTTTTTATTAACCTTTGTTCCGTCTTCAATATGGCTATCTAAATCGGTGTTGTGAAACAATTGAGGAATTCTATTGAGATTATCCATACATAAATTCTGTTAAAGTTATTAGTTGTTTTGTTAAAAACTCGTTGTTAAATGTACTGATTTTAGGATAATTTTGTTTACGTTCGCTATACAGTCATTTTTGGTATTGTTAAATCAAATTTTTTGCAAAAAAGGTTTGATTGTTTTTATTGGGACCTTTTAATTTTGAAACGGGAGACAACTCAATACATCCAGGGTTATTTATATCAGCATGAAGGTAAGGAACGAGTGTGATTTTGTACAGATTGGTCCGTATTACTGGTGCTGATAGTTCTATATTATAACGATTATTTTCTATTGATTTTCCAAAGACGCTCGGACTTCTTTCATCAGATTTTAAATTACAAACATGTCCATTTTTGCAATATGAAAGCCCTCGGCTATAAACTCCGCTGTTTGTGATTGACTTTATATCTTCCGCTGTGATGTGATTCAAAGAAGAAATAGTGTTCATTGCTTTTATACTCCTTATATTGGGGTATAATGGTTTTAAGAATTGTGTATAATATACAACATATATAGCAATTTACTAGCAAAAACTCAACTAATGACCATAAATTTTTTGTTTTGGAACTTCAAAAACATATCTGGATATTCTTGTAGATGAGGGTATTTGTATGTAATATAAAAAAATAAAAGGAGTTTTGTTTAGAATATGTAGTTTAAAAAGAATCTGTTAGAAAAGTAAACGATAGGCTTGTTCTATTATGAAAATTACATTTGAACCAAAAAAGATAGGTACCCTTATTCAACATGCTATTCAAGAGGATATTGGGACGGGTGACATCACGCCTGAACAACTTATTCCAAATAGCTTTTTTGCAAAGTTGTAAAAGAGAATGGACTTGTTACTGAGCTGCCAGTCGTTGAGTATTTTTCGTTAAAGCTCGATGAAAGCATCTCATAAAGGCGAAAAGTTAAAGAAGGACATTTGTTTGTAAGGGTGATATCATTGCGGTTGTGGCTGGCGGTGGTTTTAACCACAGAGTGGAGCTTTATGACCCGGTACTAGTAAAGGACAATCATTTGGACATTTAAGAAACAAATTATTGCATGATAGTTTTGATTTAAAGAATTTTTAGTGAATTCATTTTTTAAAATGACCACTGGTTTTTAAAAAATAGATTATCAAATCTATTTTGTTTATCAATGATTAACAGAAAATCAAATCTTTTCTTTAATTAATCATTTTAGCGTCGGTGATTGTTCTGTATTTTCTGGTTTTGATATTTCCTCTTTGGTTGTTTGTTCCAATAGCTTCTGTTCTACCCTAGCATTTCGTTCTGCTTCTGTTTTTGCCTTCGCTGCGGTTTCTGCCGCTTGTTGCTTCTGCCTGCGCTTCTTCTCTGTCTCTCTTAAGTCGTATTCTAACTCCCTATTTAATTGGTCAGGGTCTGTCCTTGAATCATCAACGTAGATTTGCGGTGATGTCTTGAACTCAACATTAACCCTGTTACCGCCACAGCTTAAAATTGTTAGTGGAAGTATTGAGCTTACTATCAGTAGTATTAATTGTTTACAGAATCGCATAGAAAATCTCCGATTTTATTATTTTTATTTACTTGGTTTTCACTTTTATATTACAAGTCAGATTTACTTTCCAATAATGTTTTTTATATTTTCAGTTGAAGGGTTATTAATTACACCCTTTTCTGTAATTATAGCAGTGATATTTCTTGCAGGCGTTACATCAAATGCTGGATTAAACACCTTGACCCCTTCCGGTGCTGTTCTTTTCCCGAATCCGCTTGTGACTTCTTCTGGCGAACGTTCTTCAATGGGAATCTCATTTCCTGATTTTGTATTTAAATCGAAGGTTGAAACTGGTGCTGCAACATAAAAGGGTATTCCATGTTCCTTTGCCAGAATTGATACGCCGTATGTGCCAATTTTATTGGCTGTATCGCCATTGGCGGCAATCCTGTCTGCCCCGACAATTACGCATTGAATCTTTCCCAGTTTCATTACATGTGCAGCCATGTTATCGCATATTAATGTAACGTCTATGCCTGCATGTATAAGCTCCCATGCGGTTAATCTTGCACCTTGTAATAATGGACGTGTCTCATCTGAAAAGACCTTGAAACGTTTGCCCTGTTCTTTTGCTTTAAACATCACGGCTAATGCAGTGCCATAGTCGGCAGTTGCCAGACCGCCGGCGTTACAATGCGTTAACACCCCGTTGCCATCTGTAATTAATGCTGCCCCATTTTCTCCAATCTTTCTGCAAATTTCTTTATCTTCGTTTTGTATCTTTATTGCTTCTTTTAAGAGTATATCTTTTATTTCTTTAACTGGTTTATTTTTGTTTTCGGATGCAACCTGCTCCATGCGTGCCAGTCCCCAGAATAGATTTACTGCGGTGGGGCGCGAAGACCCAAGATAATCTTTTACACGCATTAGTTCACTTAAAAATGTATTTGTGTCGCTTGTGTTTATATTCTTGATACCGAGAACTATTCCCATGGCGCCGGCAATACCTATCGCTGGTGCGCCTCTGACCATTAGTGTTTTAATTGCGTGCCAGATGCTTTTAATATCTTCACAGTAAACATATTTTAGTTCAAGGGGAAGCAATGTTTGGTCAATTAATTTAATACGACCATTGATGTCTCCTTCCCATTCAATCGTTGGTAATGGCATCTCACCTCCTTTGTGATTATTACGAACCTAGTTCTTTTGTAATTTCTGCGTCCTTCCTCAATACTTCATCAGAGAGTTTCTTCTTAAACGTAATAATTTTATCCCTTAAGTTTGTATCTGTGATGCTTATTATTTGGATGGCTAATAATGCGGCGTTAATGGCGCCGGATTTCCCAATGCTCATTGTGGCTACAGGAACGCCTGAGGGCATTTGTACCATGGATAGAAGGGAATCCAATCCACCCAAGCCGGATGTCTGCATTGGAACACCAATAACGGGGATGGGCGTTAAACTTGCTATAACGCCAGCCAGATGTGCAGCGCCTCCAGCAGCAGCAATAATTACAGCATATTTCTTTTCTGCTTCTAATGCGTATGAGTGAGCTCTTTCAGGGGTGCGATGGGCTGAAATAATATTTAAATCAAAATCCACTTCAAATTCATTTAGTATGCTTATTGCTTCCTTCATTATTGGGAGATCAGAGTTGCTACCCATTACAATTCCAATTTTTTTACTGTTCATTATTCACCTCATAATGCTTTATGTTAACAAAGTATTATAGACTTGTGTAATAAAATCTGGAAAGAATGCTGATAAGCTGCTTTTTGCATGTTTTGTCTGTTTTCTGAGACGATTAAGGTTGGGAATTTTATGTGGCTTTTTTAATAAGTGGAGCATAGTAGCCGATACGTTGACGTTTCCGTGATTAGTTACCATATTTTTGTTTACTTCAACGTCTTCATTTACTCCGTCAGAAATTGAGCGTATTACAATAAATGGAATCCCCGTCATATTTGCCTGTTCAGCTATTATATGTGATTCCATATCTATAGCTATTGCTGAGGTGGCGTACCCAATTTGTTTTTTAGTTGATGATTGAGCGATTATATTATTAACTGTAAGGACATCGCCGCAATGCGCTTTGATGTTTGCAGTCCTGCTTTGTTTAATAGCTAAGTCAACGAATGGTCTGTCGCAAGTAAGGGTTGATTCAATTTTAATGTCTCTTCCAAATGTTTCTTGAGATGAATATAGTACGTGTTTGCCAATAACTAGGTCACCGATTTCTATTGTTTGTTTAACGCTGCCTGCAAAACCGGATGAAACCATTAATTGTATCTTGAGATGTTTTGATAAATATTTGATAATTTCAGGCACATTTTTGCCCATGCCCGTTTGAACTAAGGTTAGTGGAAAACCGCAAAATTCAGATTGATATGCTAAGGCATTGGCATGCCGAATCTTTTTTATGATATTTACTTTTGATTTTAGGCATGAAATTTCCTGGCTCAGGGCAAAGAAAATGGTAATCATAAAGGTTTTTGTTTTTGTGGGTTGATATTAAGATTGCTCATGATGTGATATTTTGAATTTTCTAATATAGTTGCTATTATTTATGTATTGTATAGTTTTCTTATACTGTTCCAAGACGTGTATAATGGAATCAAATTTAATTATAATTTTCAATACAAATATAATTTTACCATGAAAATAGACTCCAATCTTTTGGGAATAGCTTTTCCATTGAACGTATTACATTATCTAGTATTATGGTTGTTTTGTAAAACTTTTTATAAATCTGCTGTTAGCATCTTGGATTTTAGCATTACTGCTTTTGAGTCAAATGTTTAGGCGGTTAAATTTTAGTAGTTGCTAATAAATATGTATTAGCTATAGACATAGGTAACACTTTTGTAATTAGGAAAAGTTTGTAATTTTTGCAGTGGAGTCCACCCCTGAAGCCCCATGTGTGGTCTTTTGTTGTTAAAGAATTCATCGTATTTTTTACGTTCTTTTACAAGGAGGTCAAGATTCCGAGTTTTTTGTAAACGGAAAAACTCTTCTCCATCGGTTCTATGAGACCTTTCTACCTTGCCGTTTTGCTCTGGACAAGAAGGCCTATTGAGATTGTGTTTTATACCCAACCCCATGCACGACAGGGTAAAAGGATGTGTCTTGGGCTGCCGTAAGGGATGGGTTTTGGGTTCACCGGTGTAAGCATTGGTAAAGACGGCGTCGTTGTCGGTCCTGATGTGCCTGATCTTGAAAGGAAAGCGTCTGAATATATATTGCAAGAAGTCCAGGGAGTTAGATGTAGAGCGTTCCTGGTAAAGTTTGGTGAATTTGATCCTGGTAGAGTCGTCCTGAGCGGAGTACTGAACAAAGCTCCCGGGTCTGTAGCCGCCCAGCAGCTTTATATCTACCTGTAGGTATCCTGGAGAGGGCATCTGATAACACTTAGGTTTTCTGTGCATCTTCTTGGGTTTCTCAATGAGTCCGTTGCGTTTTAAAGTGGCGTATATGGTGGACCTTGGAAGCGAGATATTATAGTCCTTCAATAAGAACAGCCGTATACGGTCGGGGCCGAAGGAAGTGGTTTTACGAAGTCTTATTATGATAGACTGAATATATTTATGGGTAAGCATAGGGGAGCGTCTGGGACGTTTTGAGCGATCAATGAGGCTTGCAGGGTCACCTCCTGAGTCTTCGTAACGTTTAAGCCATTTATAGAAACATTTACGAGATATGCCAAAATACAGGCATACCTTTGAGACGTTATTAATCTTTTTATACATGAGCATCCAGGCTAACCTTTTTCGACTAAGTTGATCGTAATAATACTTGGGCATGGGTAACATCTCCATAAAAAAATTTAGTAAGTCGCCTATCCCTATGGGATAGGCATATCATATTACATAAACTGTTACCCATGTCTATATACTTTACACTCCCTTGTAGGTTTTCGCTTGACAATAACAGTATGCATGTATAAAATCTTTTAGTTCAACAACAACGTATAGATGCTAATGTAACATTAACAGGTGTCAGATTATATATTTACAATTTAATCCGAAAGATTATAATGAAGTACCGGAAAGACTTGCAGGCAAGTTTAACCGCCATTTGGTTTTTCCTGTACTTCTTTTTTTTGAGAATCAATAATTTTATAATAGAGGTGACAAATGCCTAATCCAAAGAGAAGGTTTTCGAATTCCAGAACACGCAAAAGACGCACGCATGACAAGTTAACGCCTCCTGTTATTCCGCTTGAGAAAACATAGAAAAGGGCGATATACGGTCAAACTATATATTTGTTCACATTGCAAACAAACAACCCAACCACACACTGTTTGTCCTAACTGCGGCTACTATCGAGGTAAACAGGTTATAGCTGTTGAAAGGTAAGATTTATGAAAGTTGCGGTAGATGCAATGGGTGGGGATAAGGCTCCACACGAAATTGTTAAGGGGGCGATCTGGCTGCACAACAATTTTCGGATAGTGAAATTGCTTTGGTTGGCGATGAAATAGCAATACGGCGAGAATTAGACTCTTGGAAATCCATTCCGAAGAATATTACCATCCATCATGCAACTCAAGTGGTTGGTATGCACGACCCCGCGACTTATTCCATACGCCAAAAACCTAATTCGTCAATCACTCGCAGTATAGAGCTTGTGGCGAATGGTAAAGCTGCCGCTATTGTCAGTGCAGGACATACAGGCGCTGCGGTAGCTGCGTCAACCATGCATTTAAGAACCCTGAAAGGGGTTCGGCGTCCAGGTATTGCCGTCCCTCTTCCGACTCGACATGGTGTATGTTTAATCATTGACGTGGGAGCAAATATTGCCTGCAAACCAATACATCTTTTCCAATACGGTTTGATGGCATCAATTTACAGCAAATATATCTTGGGTATAGAAAATCCAAAAATTGGAATTTTAAACATCGGCGAAGAGGATGCAAAGGGTAATGACCTTGTAAAAGAGTCCTTTGCGCTTCTTTCCAGCTCGCATTTAAACTTTGTGGGAAATGTCGAAGGTCGTGAAATATTTGATAACAAAGCAGATGTTGTTGTTTGTGAAGGTTTTGTTGGAAACATCTTATTGAAGTTTGCAGAAGGACTTGCTATGAACCTTCTGGCAACGATTAAGGATGAGGCAATGAAAAGTTTCTGGACAAAATTAGGATTGGGGTTATGTAAATCCGCGCTTCTGCCTTTAAAGAATAAAATGGATTTTGCAGAATATGGAGGGGTACCTTTGCTTGGAGTCAACGGGGTTTGCATTATATGTCATGGGAGGTCCGATTCCAAAGCTATTAATAATGCCATAAGACTTGCTTTACAATTATCAAATAATGCGGTAAACGAGCATATTATTTCTGAAATAGAAAAGACAGATGCGCTCACAGCTAATGTTACTTGATAATTTAACTACCAATATATCCTCTAAATTAACTAAAAAATTATAATGCAACAGAATTTAAAAGCTTCAATTACAGGTATCGGTTCCTACCTTCCTAAAAAGGTTTTGACCAACTATGCTCTAGAGAGAATGATTGATACTAGCAATGACTGGATTGTCAAACGAACAGGCATTAAAGAGCGTCGTATTATCGAGAATGGAGTAACAACATCCGATCTTGGCGCAAAGGCTTCACTAAGAGCAATCAAAGACGCCAAAGTTTCACCAAAAAATATTGACATAATTATTACTTCAACCATAACGCCGGACCACTTTTTCCCCTCCACTTCCTGCTATATACAGAAAAAAATAGGGGCAACGCGAGCATGCGCCTTTGATATACTTGCAGCATGTTCTGGATTTATTTATGCTATGGCTATTGGAGAAAGTTTTATAAACTCTGGAATGGCTAATACTGTTCTCGTTGTCGGGGCCGAATGTTTGTCTAAAATAACGGATTATTCAGATCGTACAACCTGTGTCTTGTTTGGCGATGGCGCAGGCGCTGTTATCTTACAAAGAAGTAGTACAAGGCACGAAATCATTTCAACAAATCTCGCTGCAGATGGCTCACAAACAGATGTACTTATAATGCCTGGAGGAGGAGCCAAAAATCCGGCTTCTATAGAATCTGTTAGAAAACGAATGCATTTTATACAGTTCAGGGGAAGAGAAGTATTCAAACTGGCAATTAATAAATTAACGAATATAATCAGAGAAACGGTAAAGAAAAACAAATTAAAAATAGAAGACATAGATTTAATTATTCCGCACCAAAGCAACCTGAGGATTATTGAAGCAACCATGGGAAAACTTGGATTGCCATTTGAAAAGGTATTTGTAAATATAGACAAATATGGAAATACCTCTTCTGCCTCTGTCCCAATAGCACTTGATGAAGCCCGAAAGACAAAGCGTCTCCGCAAAGGAAGCATTGTGATGCTGGTTGCATTTGGAGGAGGATTGACGTGGGGAGCATCAATCATTAAATGGTAGAAAACTCAAGAAAAACAGCTTTTCTTTTTCCTGGTCAGGGCGCTCAATATCCAGGTATGGGCAAAGATTTCTATGAAAATTTCAAAGTGGCACGTGAAATCTTTAACCATGCCTGCGAAATTCTTGGTTTCGATATAATTAAACTTTGCTTTAACGGGAAACAAGAAGAATTAAATAAAACCTCCATCTGCCAGCCAGCTATACTTGTAACGAGTATTGCTATATTTGAGGTTTTAAAAAAAAATTCTATAATTCAAATAAACGATTGTAAGGCTGCTGCTGGACTAAGTCTCGGAGAATATACAGCCCATGTATCTGTTGGCTCAATCGCTTTTGCAGATGCTGCAAGGTTAGTATATAAAAGGGGACTATTTATGCAAGAAGCCTGCGATTCAAATCCTGGTGGAATGGTTTCAATAATCGGATTAGAAGATGAAAAAGTAGAGCAAATCTGTTCAGAAGTGGAACAAATAGGTATTATCTGTGTCGCGAATTATAATTGTCCTGGACAGGTAGTTCTCGCAGGTGAAAAATCTGTTTTAGAAAAGGCTTCCATTCTTGCCAAAGAAAGAGGAGCCAAAATGGTTATTCCTTTGAAGGTAAGTGGGGCATTTCACTCAAACTTAATGAGTCCTGCAAGCGATAAACTCTCAAAAGAACTGGAATCAACACCAATTTCAAAACCTAAAGTTCCCATAGTAGCAAATATCAGTGCAAAATATGTAACTGAACCTAACGAAATAAAGGCGTCTCTGTCTAAACAATTAGACATGCCTGTAAGATGGCATCAATCAATGAAGATCCTTATTCAAGACGGTTTTAATAGGTTTTATGAAATTGGTCCAGGAAAATCTTTATCGGGACTTATGAAAAGAATTGACGCTAGCCAGAAAATTGTTAATATTGACAATATAGAAGCTCTAAAAAATATAGTAGAATCTAATTAATTATACAAGGAGGTAAACGTGTCGTCAGCAATTGAAGAAAAAGTTAAGGCAATTATTACGAAACAATTGGGTATAAAGTCAGAACAAATTACAAGAGAAACATCCTTCATAAATGACCTTGGCGCAGATTCACTGGATACAGTAGAACTTATCATGGAATTTGAAGATGCATTTGATATGAACATCCCTGATGAAGATGCCGAAAAGATACGAACCGTAGGAGATGCTATAAAATACATAGAGGATCACAAATAAATGCATTCACAGCGGCGAAGGGTGGTAATTACAGGAGTTGGCGCTATCACATCACTAGGACAGGAGAAAAAACAAATATGGTCGGCGCTATGCGAAGGGAAAAGTGGCATAAAACCCATTACATCTTTTGACACGTCCGCTTTTGACGTCCATTTTGCCGGAGAAGTTAACGACTTTGACCCGACAAAGTGGTTCGATGTTAAAGAAGCCCGTCGTTTAGACCGTTTTGCACAATTTGCCGTTGTAGCATCTATACTTGCAGTAGAAGAGGCCGGATTAAAGTTTGAGAATATTGATCCTGCGAGAGCTGGCGTTGTAATTGGCTCCGGTATGGGTGGTTTAATCGAACTTGAAGCACAACACAAAACACTCTTAAACAAAGGCCCTTCAAGAATCTCTCCTTTCATGATCCCTAAATTGATGGTTAACGCAGCATCCGCACAGGTTGCAATACGATTCGGCATAAAAGGCCCAAACTACGCAGTTGTTACAGCATGTACATCTGGCGCAAATGCAATTGGAGAAGCAGTAAAAATTATCCAACGCGGAGACGCTGAAATAATGCTTGCTGGAAGCACAGAGGCAGTAATCACCCCACTTGGACTTGGTGGTTTCAATGCAATGAAGGCGCTCTCGACACGCAACAACGCCCCTCAAAAAGCAAGCCGACCGTTTGATAAAGACCGTGATGGTTTTGTTTTATCAGAGGGCGCAGGTGTTGTAGTAATTGAAGAATTTGAAGCCGCGAGAAAGAGGGGCGCAAATATATACGCAGAGATACTTGGTTATGGGCTCAGCGCAGATGCATATCACATCGCTTCGCCAGAACTCAACGGTGAGGGTGCAACACTATGTATGGTTAATGCATTAAAAGATGCTCAATGTAATCCGAATGAACTAGATTATATTAATGCACACGCCACATCAACGCCCGTAGGCGATAACATTGAAGCCAAAGCAATAAAAAAAGTTTTTAAAAATGCTGCGGAGAAAGTGCCAATAAGCTCAACAAAATCCATGTTGGGACATCAACTCGGCGCAGCAGGAAGCGTTGAAACCATAATATGCGCCATGGTAATCAAAGAAGGAATCATCCCTCCAACCATTAACTACGAAACACCTGACCCTGAATGTTTGGGATTGGACCTTGTCCCCAATATTGCAAGAGAAAAAAAGGTCAAAAGAGCGCTCTCAAATTCATTCGGCTTCGGCGGCCACAACGCTTGCGTGATTCTTGGTAAATTGTAATATTTCTATACTCACCATTATCTCCAACACTATCTAATAGTATTCTTTTACGATCTTTTCTAGAAATCTGGTAAAAGTTAAAATTAGTGAATATAACTTTTAAATTGGTTTCTAACGTAGAATAACAAAATTGTCAATGTTTGATTGTGGCATGTTCGCCGCGAAATGTTTTTATCTCTGCGTTATCCAACTTAAGCATTAATCCACCATTATTTGATATATCAATAACCTTACCCGTATACTCATGCGCGCACTCGGTTATAGTAAGTCTCTCTCCTATAGTAATACAAAATTCCTTCCATCGTTCTGTTATATATCTGAAGTGTTCGTCCCTTAGAATTGAATACCATCTGTCAAACCCTTGCAACAATGCCATGGCAAGGAATGTGCGATTTATTAATTCCCCTTTCTCGATAGCCAAAGATGTCGATAGCATGGATGTTTGATTAGGCAACTCCTTTTCAAACACGTTAACATTTAAACCAACTCCAATTAAGAAAACCGGTTGTTTCCTTGACACCTTCTCCACTTCTACCAATATTCCACCTACTTTTTTACCATCAATTAAGATGTCATTAGGCCACTTAATTACTGCTGGCAATTGCAGGGTTTCTCTAATTGTCTCTGTTATAGAAACAGCCACAGCACCAGTTAATAAACACATATGATTATGTTCTATCTTATATTTCAACATTATAGTAAAAAGTAAACCTTTGTATCTTGGGCAAAACCACGAATGTCCTAAACGTCCTCTACCACCGGTCTGCGCCTCAGCAAAAACCACTGTTCCATTCTTGAAATCTTTGCGGGCTAGTTTCTTAGCAATATCCATTGTTGATGTTATCTTTTCACAAATCAACACATTGTTTCCAATAACTTTAGTCTTCAAACCCTTCATTATCTCTTCACAAATCAGACGTTCCGATACATCCATTGATATATTTGAAATGTTTTGATAGTTATTAATCCCGTAATTATTGCCTAAGATATAAGAATTATGACTTTTTTTATTACAGGAAGGTAGTATTTGTCTAAACATAGGTTGAGACCTCTTAGCAAATTTTGATTTCTATCTCAACGTACTCCAGCCTAAATATTTTATATAGCGTGACTTCTGTAAATTACCCGCTATATTATTTCTTCAGTTTTTAACATAATTAAATAAACTTAACACGCAATTAAAACCGGAAAAACAACCTTCAATTTTCCTTTTATAATAATGTCATAAATACATCAAAAGTCAACACTAAAAGCATACTTAAATTTAATCTATAATTAATATAATATCAACATTTCTATATTATTTAGATTTTTATATTATCATAGATAGTTAGTCTACCAATGAGAGTTACGTAAATTATAAACTGCATTTACAAATAAATAATATAACAAGGCGCAATATATCTGCCATACTGACAGATGTCCAATATGATATCTTTTTTTCTCTGTCATAATGGCATGGTACCGTTAAACACCTCACTTGATTTTCAATAAATATAGTGAATACAACACATATAATTGTAAGTAGTTAAGATATCTGAGAATTTTAAAAAACTTAATGGTATCTGGTTTGCTTAATTCATATTGAATCTTTAGTAAAAATTTTTTAGAAATAAATTTTTCGTTACGTTCAGAATAACGAATCGTTATTCTGAACAGGGTGAAGCATATCAGTATTGTTTTTTTGAAATTCATTAGCATTTAAGTATGAAAAATTCGAAAGGAGGTTTTCATGGCGAAGCAATTAGTCTTCAATGAAGACGCACGGGCCGCTATTGCGCGAGGCATTTCAAAACTCGCCAAGGCGGTGAAAATTACTTTAGGTCCGAGGGGTAGAAATGCTGTCTTAGATAAAGGATATGGAAGTCCAACAGTTACAAAGGATGGTGTAAGTGTAGCAGAAGAAATTGAACTAAAAGACCCTTATGAAAATACTGGTGCAAGATTAGTTCGAGAGGCGGCATCCAAAACCAGCGATGTCGCAGGCGATGGTACAACTACAGCTACAGTCCTTACAGAAGCTATCTTTCTGGAAGGCCTGAAATGTGTTACAGCAGGCGCCGACCCTATGGCACTAAACAGAGGAATGCGTACCGCACTCGACAAAGTAGTAGAAAAACTCAAGGAAATGAGTAAGAAGATTAAAAACCAGACGGAAATTGCAAGCATTGGTTCTATTGCCGCAAATAACGATCCAGAAATTGGAAAGATGATCGCAGATGCAATGGAGAAGGTAGGGAAAGATGGAGTAATTACAGTCGAAGAAGGAAAGGGTCTTGAGACTAGTGTTGATGTAGTAGAAGGTATGCAATTTGATCGTGGTTATTTATCGCCCCATTTTATCACTAACCCAGATTCAATGGAAGTAGAGTTTAAAGAACCCTATATTTTAATATACGAAGACAAGATATCGGCTGTCAAAGGCTTGATTCCTTTACTTGAGAAGATAGCAAAAACAGGAAAGCCGCTTCTGCTTATTGCAGAAGATGTAGAAGGTGAGGCATTAGCTACGCTGGTGGTCAACAAACTTAGAGGAACGATCAGTTGTGCAGCAATAAAAGCGCCGGGATATGGTGATCGCAGAAAAGCAATGCTTGATGATATTTCAATACTTACAGATGCTAAGGCAATATTTAAAGATCTTGGAATTCAATTAGAAAATATAGATATACGTGAATTAGGTCGTGCAAAAAAAGTAACCATAGATGCGGACAATACAACCATCATACAGGGTGCTGGCAATTCTGAATCAATTTCAGGACGCATTAAACAAATACGTAATGAAATCGAAACCACAACTTCAGATTACGATAGAGAAAAGTTACAGGAGCGACTCGCAAAACTCGCTGGCGGCGTGGCACAGATATTTGTCGGCGCTGCAACTGAAAGCGAGATGAAGGAGAAAAAGGCACGGGTAGAGGATGCTTTACACGCAACAAGGGCCGCAGTTGAAGAAGGTATCTTGCCTGGCGGTGGAGTTGCATTGCTGCGGGTAGCAGAATGTCTTGGTGATATTAAACTAAAAGGCGATGAGGCTATGGGAGTTGAAATTATAAAAAGTGCGCTTCCATCCCCGGCAAAACAAATATTTAAAAATGCAGGTCTCGAAGGCTCTGTCGTAGTTCGAAAAATACTGGGATCGAAAGACAAGGCTTTTGGCTATGATGCGGAAAAAGAAGCTTATTGTAATTTGATAGAAGCTGGTGTTATAGACCCGACTAAGGTAACGCGGATTGCCTTACAAAATGCAGTTAGTATTGCTGGAATTCTATTAACGACAGAATGCATAATCACTGACATTCCAAAAAAAGGAGAAAAAATGCCCGGTGGTATGGGTGGCATGGGTGGCATGGGTGGCATGGGCGGTATGGGTGGTATGGGTGGTATGGGCGGTATGTGATAATATTCATCTACATTATTATAACTAGATATCAGAATTTTTACTGATTAATTTAATTAATATTAGGAGGGATATAAAGCTATGGCAAGTATCAGACCTTTAGACGATAGAGTAGTTATTGAACCAATGGAAGCTGAAGAAAAGACTCAAGGTGGCATTGTACTACCAGACAGTGCAAAAGAAAAACCCATGAAAGGAAAGGTCATAGCAGTTGGCGAAGGAAGAATGTTAGAAAATGGTAAAAGGGCTGAACTCCTTGTAAAAAAAGGAGACAAGGTACTTTATGCAAAGTATGCAGGAACCGAAGTTACTGTTGACGGTAAAGAATATCTTGTTATGAGAGAAAGTGACATATTGGCAAAAATTGAATAATTAAGGCCTGGTTTTTTTAAAGGTTTTCAGAGATATAAATTTTTTGGAGGTTATAAAATGGCAGCAAAGCAACTAGTTTATGATGAAGGCGCCAGAAGGTTGCTCCAGAAAGGAATCAAGCAACTAGCAGACACCGTACGGGTAACAATGGGTCCTACAGGGAGAAATGTCATTCTTGAAAAAGGTTTTGGTTCACCTTCAGTCACAAAAGATGGTGTAACAGTAGCTAAAGAAATTGAGCTGCAGAATCCTTTTGAAAATATGGGTGCAAAGATGGTCTGTGAGGTTGCTTCAAAAACAAGCGACGTTGCTGGAGATGGTACCACAACAGCGACAATCTTCGCAGAGGCAATTTTTAACGAGGGTTTAAAGAACGTAGTAGCTGGCGCAAATCCAATGGCTATCAAAAGAGGGATAGATAAAGCCGTTGGAATTGTGGTAGCCGAACTTAAAAAATTAAGTAAGCCTGTAAAAGGCCGTGCAGAAATTGCTCAGGTTGGAACAATTTCTGCAAATAATGACTCTTCCATTGGAAATCTTCTGGCTGATGCTATGGAAAAAGTTGGCAAAGATGGCGTTATTACCGTGGAAGAAGCTAAAGGTATTGACACTACATTGGCTGTTGTAGAAGGAATGCAGTTCGACAAAGGCTACCTTTCACCATATTTTATTACTGATGCACAGAATATGGAGGTCATGCTTGAAGACCCGTATATACTGATTCAAGAGAAAAAGATATCTAGCATAAAAGATATCCTTCCATTACTGGAGAAAATTGCAAGTAGCGGGAAACCCTTATTAATTATTGCAGAAGATGTGGAAGGCGAAGCGTTAGCAACACTCGTGGTTAATAAATTGCGCGGTGTATTGAGTTGTGCCGCTGTAAAAGCCCCAGGCTTCGGAGACCGCAGAAAGGCCATGCTTGAGGATATTGCAATACTAACCAAAGGTCATGCCTTTACTGAGGAACTAGGGGTAAAGCTTGAAAATATTGGAATTGAAGACCTTGGTCGCGCAAAACGTGTCACAATTGATAAGGACAATACGACTATCATCCAGGGTGCAGGAAAAAAGCCTGATATTCAGGCAAGGATTAGTCAGATAAAAAACCAAATTGAACAGACGACTTCTAACTATGATAAAGAAAAACTAAGCGAAAGGCTTGCTAAGTTAGCAGGAGGCGTTGCAGTTATTCACGTTGGCGCTCCAACCGAGGCAGAAATGAATGAAAAGAAGGCGCGTGTGGAAGACGCATTACATGCAACCCGTGCTGCGGTAGAGGAGGGTATAGTGCCGGGCGGCGGTGTCGCATTTATCAGGGCAATTCAAGCGCTTGACGAAGCTCGTAAAAAATTCAAAGGAGATGAAAAGGTCGGAGTGGATATTGTCCTGAAGGCGCTTGAGTCACCTTTACGCCAGATCGCTTCAAATACTGGTGCTGATGGTTCAGTGGTTGTGGAGGAGGTAAAAGAGTTATCAACTACTATGGGATTTGATGCGAACACTGGAAAGTACCTTGATATGTTTGAAGCGGGAATTGTTGATCCTGCCAAGGTATCGCGTGTTGCATTACAAAATGCAGCAAGTGTTGCTAGTTTACTGCTAACCACTGAAACAATGATAACAGAAATCAAAGAGGATGAGGAAGAAAAAGAGGTTGAAGGCAGTATCCATTAATCAAATATTAAAGAAACTGAATTTAAATAAAAGTAAAAAGGCTACTATAGTAGCCTTTTTACTTTTATGTGTCTGAAAAGCAAACTTCCAATCCTGTTTGTATAACTTTAAAGGTTAATTTTAACGCCTTTAGAACATCCTTGTTTTATACAGTTTTATATAATATACTTTTCTGAATAAGTTCCAATAATATATTTAAAAAAGCACTAACTAAAAACATTAAAGAAAATAATAAATAGTCAAAGTCATAAAACATGTTATCAAAAATAAACATGCGAAATAGAATCTCCACAAATTAATATTAGACTATTTATAAAACTACAATACCATGGAAGAAGAATATTATCAAGTATTGGGCGTTGATAGAAGCGCAAGCCAGGATGATATTAAAAAGGCGTACAGAAAGATGGCATTAAAATACCATCCGGATAGAAACCCTGGAAACAAAGAGGCTGAACACATCTTTAAAAAGGCTGCCGAAGCATACGGTGTGCTCGGTGACCCTGAAAAGAAAAGAAGGTATGACCAATTCGGAATGGATGGTCTGAGAGGTACAGAGACGCGCGGTTACAGTACTTTTGAGGATATTTTTGATGCCTTTGGAGACATCTTTGGCGGTGGAAGCATTTTCGAAGACTTTTTTGGGGGAGGCAGAGGACGCGGACGTGCAGCAAGACGAGGTACAAGCCTGAAGTGTGACATAGAAGTTGATTTTAAAGAAATTTCTACTGGTGTTGAGAAAAAGATCGAATTAACACGGAAGGAAATTTGTGATACATGTCGTGGAACAGGCGCAAGAGAGGGTACTAATCCTGTAAATTGTCCATATTGCCGTGGAAGAGGAGAAGTACAACAATCGCAAGGCTTTTTCACATTACGCACTACGTGTCCCAAATGTCACGGTAACGGTAAAATCATTGAATCGCCATGTTCAAGATGCGGAGGTTCTGGACGCTATCCGAAAAGAACCACTATTTCAATACAGATTCCAGCAGGGGTTGACGATGGTACAAGATTAAGATTAACCGGCCAGGGAGAATCAGGCGAAAATGGAGCGCCTCCTGGTGATTTGTATTGTGACATACACGTTAAGCCGCATCCAATTTTTAAAAGACATGGGAATAATGTAATCTGTGAAATTCCAATAACATTTTCACAGGCAGCATTAGGCTGCGCCATTGATGTCCCCACGCTTGTTGGTAATGTAATCCAGGTAAAAATACCAAAAGGAACTCAGAATAGTGAAGTTATTCCGATCCGTGGTGAAGGATTTCCCAATATACACGGATATGGAAGAGGCGATCTCCTTGTGCAGGTATCGGTAGAGGTACCAACAAAAATGACTTCCAAACAGGAAGAATTATTACGTGAATTTGCTGAAATCGAGAAAAAAAATGTATCACCTAAACAAAAAAGGTTTTTTGAAAAAATGAAGAATATTTTTGAATAGTTTTTAAGGAGAAATCATGCCAACATACGATTATAAATGTAACAAATGTAAACACTCTTTTGAATTGTTTCAACATATTACAGAAAAACCAATTAAAAAGTGTCCCGCTTGTAAGAAAATAGGCGTTGAAAGAATTATAGGAAGCGGCGGCGCTATCATTTTCAAAGGTTCTGGTTTTTACCAGACGGACTATCGAAGTGAGGAATACAAATCCAGGGTTAAAAAGGAATCAGAATCTACAAAACCCGATACAAAAGCAGCAGAAAAGACCAATAAGAACAATGCCAAAAATTAAATGTCCTAACTGTAAGAAGAAGCTTATCTATCAAAAGATAAGAGACCTGCCTTACTTCCCTTTTTGCAGTGAACGTTGCAAACTTATAGACCTTGGCGCATGGTTAGAAGAAAAATATCGCATTGAAGAACCTATAAGTCCAGAATTATTGAATCGAATTGAAAATAAAGGAGGGGAAAATGATTGAAGCAAAAACAGTAAAACATGACTGGCGTGATATTTTCCGTGCTTTCAAAATGGCTTTCGATCCTAAGAAAATGCTCCTTGGCTGTATCGGCATTTTGTCAAGCCTTTTCTGGTGTACAATAGCAGTTGCATTTTTTTCTTCTTTAAAGATGATAAGCACCAGCCCCTCTGCTATCATAAAACTTGTTTTATACTCAGCCAGAGAGGGTATACCAGTTATTTTTAGAGATATTTTACTAACTATTGTACCGCTGGATTTTGGTGAACTTATTATATTTGCTATAATAATTATTGGGCTACTTATCATTTGGTCAATCATTGGAGGTGCAATAACACGAATCGCCTCACTTGATTATGCAAGAGAAGAGAGTATCCGTCTAATAGATGCCCTCAAATTTTCAAGAAAGAAGTTCTGGTCTTATTTCTGGTCTCCATTAGTACCCGTAATCGGTGTTTTCTTTTTTGCATTATGTAATGTAATAGGAGGTCTAGTTGGCAGGGTCCCAGTATTGGGAGATGTCATGGTAGCCGTAGGGTTCCCCCTCGCCCTGCTTTCAGGACTTTTAATGGTTTTAATCGGGGTAATCGGCGCTTTGGGTCTGTGTTTCATGTATCCGACTATCAGTGCTGAAGGCTCGGATGCATTTGACGCAATGAGCCGTGCATATAGTTACGTCATTTCACGCCCGAAACAGTATATATTATATTGTACTACGTACATACTATTTGGTGCTGTCTGTTTGATAATCGTTTCTTTTACAGCATGGCTTATGGTACGTTTAAGTCTTTGCACTGTAAGCGTTGGCATGGGACAAAAATTTGCCACAGTACAATCTTTTATACTACAAAAATGCAACATATCTTGTCTTGGATTTTGTAGTGAACGTTTCTCTGCAGCTCAAACGACTGCCGTTTCAATTGATCACTGGTCATTAAAATTTCTTGCCGGCATGTTGATTCTATATATCTTACTGATCAAAGTGGGCGTCTGGACATTTGTCGTATCTTACATTTTTTCAGCCAAGACAATTGTATATTTCTTACTAAGAAGAGATGTTGATAACACAGATATAACTGATGTATACATCGAAGAAAGCACTGAGGAAGCAAAGAAGTTAAAAAACACAGAAAGGGATACTCCATCATTAGAAGGGAATAAAGATAGTGAATAAAAATTGCTTTGACTACAATCGAGTCAATTAAATAAATTAGATTCCTTGCAGGGCGCAGAATGACAAATTGTTATGCTGAACCCTTCGCCTTTGTCATGCTGAACGCAAGCGAAACATCTCTTTTTTATGCTCAGGGTAGACTCCGTGAAGCATCTCGTCATTGTTTACCTAAAATTCCTTAACATTAAAATAGCATTTGTGCTATAAAAACATTAATTTCGTCTTTTTAGTTTTTCAATGTGAAACTCTGATACCAACTAAATATAAAATTTAAGACATCTTATAAATCATTTGTCTTCGGAATATCTAAATCATTAACATTTACAAAAATCTTTCTTTTATTTTACCTTCCAATTAAGTAATTATTCTAATATTAACCAAACATGTCTATACCAGTTGTTACCATCGTTGGCAGACCAAACGTAGGAAAATCTTCTTTGCTTAATTGCCTTGCAAAACGCAGAATTTCTATAGTGGAACCAACATCTGGCGTTACAAGAGATCGTGTTTCTACTGAGATTATACATCAAGGACGTCTATTTGAATTAATCGATACAGGAGGAATCGGTGTTCATGATGTTGACGGTCTCACAAAGGACATAGAAGAACAGATAGAAATTGCCATTTCTATGGCTGATGTAATTCTTTTTGTACTAGACGTACGGGATGGCGTTACACCGCTTGATGTTATGGTAACTGAAAAATTACGACGTCTAAGAAAAAAGATACTCCTTATTGCCAATAAAGTAGATGTTCCTAAACTTGAACACGAAGTCGCTGTCTTTATAAAACTGGGATTTGGAGAACCGCTTCCAGTATCCGCCAATGAGGGATATGGACGCACAGAATTACTGGATAGAATTGTTTCTCTTCTGCCTGAAAATCACACAAAAGACACAGATTCTACAGAACCTATCATGAAGCTTGCGATTGTAGGTAAACGAAATGCAGGAAAATCTACATTAATCAATACGCTGGCTGGCGAACAGCGTGTAATTGTTAGTGAAGTCCCAGGAACCACTAGAGATTCAGTAGACGTACGATTTGAAATTGACGGAAAACCATTCCTTGCCATTGACACCGCAGGGGCGAGGAAAAAACGTCAGGTTAAAGACTCTATTGAATTTTACAGTATGGCACGTGCAGAGCGGTCTATACGAAGAGCAGATGTAGTATTGTTTCTTATTGACGCTACGCTAAAAATATCAGAAGTTGATAAAAAACTAGGTAATTATATCATCTCAGAATATAAACCCTGCATAATTGTAATAAATAAGTGTGATTTAATTAAAGGGGTTGAAGCTGAAAAATATAATGAATATATTTATAAAAGTCTGCCCGGGCTTTCCTTTGCCCCAATTTCCTTTATAAGCGCTAGAAACAACGAACACGTTATAGAAATGATACACCTGTCATTAGAACTCTATGAACAGGCTAATACACGCATTACAACATCTGAATTAAATCAGGCAATAGAAGAAGCCATAACACTACGCCGCCCAACGCGCAGCAAATCTAAGGCACCAAGGATTTACTATGCTACCCAAGTAAGTGTTTCACCTCCAACCTTTGTCCTCTTCGTTAATAACCCCAAACTCTTTGACAGTGATTATGAACGCTACCTCGCCAATCAACTGCGCAGTAAACTAGTATTCTCTGAGATACCAATGAAATTTTATTTTAGACACAGGACACAAACGCAACCAAGCCATGCCTAATCTACATTTCCTGATACACAATAAGCGCATATCGTCTAATTAAAGTTTAAACGTCTGGCAAGAGTACGGTTTTAATTACACCATTTGTATTAGCTATAGACATAGGTAACACTTTTGTAATTAGGAAAAGTTTGTAATTTTTGCAGTGGAGTCCACCCCTGAAGCCCCATGTGTGGTCTTTTGTTGTTAAAGAATTCATCGTATTTTTTACGTTCTTTTACAAGGAGGTCAAGATTCCGAGTTTTTTGTAAACGGAAAAACTCTTCTCCATCGGTTCTATGAGACCTTTCTACCTTGCCGTTTTGCTCTGGACAAGAAGGCCTATTGAGCTTGTGTTTTATACCCAACCCCATGCACGACAGGGTAAAAGGATGTGTCTTGGGCTGCCGTAAGGGATGGGTTTTGGGTTCACCGGTGTAAGCATTGGTAAAGACGGCGTCGTTGTCGGTCCTGATGTGCCTGATCTTGAAAGGAAAGCGTCTGAATATATATTGCAAGAAGTCCAGGGAGTTAGATGTAGAGCGTTCCTGGTAAAGTTTGGTGAATTTGATCCTGGTAGAGTCGTCCTGAGCGGAGTACTGAACAAAGCTCCCGGGTCTGTAGCCGCCCAGCAGCTTTATATCTACCTGTAGGTATCCTGGAGAGGGCATCTGATAACACTTAGGTTTTCTGTGCATCTTCTTGGGTTTCTCAATGAGTCCGTTGCGTTTTAAAGTGGCGTATATGGTGGACCTTGGAAGCGAGATATTATAGTCCTTCAATAAGAACAGCCGTATACGGTCGGGGCCGAAGGAAGTGGTTTTACGAAGTCTTATGATGATAGACTGAATATATTTATGGGTAAGCATAGGGGAGCGTCTGGGACGTTTTGAGCGATCAATGAGGCTTGCAGGGTCACCTCCTGAGTCTTCGTAACGTTTAAGCCATTTATAGAAACATTTACGAGATATGCCAAAATACAGGCATACCTTTGAGACGTTATTAATCTTTTTATACATGAGCATCCAGGCTAACCTTTTTCGACTAAGTTGATCGTAATAATACTTGGGCATGGGTAACATCTCCATAAAAAAATTTAGTAAGTCGCCTATCCCATAGGGATAGGCATATCATATTACATAAACTGTTACCCATGTCTATATACTTTACATTTAATTACACCATTTCCCTTGACTGTCCTTGTATTACTGATAGAATAATTCAACTTTTCTGTTTTTATGTTAAACTAAAATTCATTATTTAAATGTATGGATAAATACGAACAGGAACGCCTTGATAAGCTTCAAAAGCTGTATGAAAAAGGAATAGTACCCTATGGAAAGCGATTTGATAATACACAATCTATAAACGCTGTCATAGAAAAATTCATACCGGAACAAAATAATATCAAGGTCAGAGCAGCAGGGCGTATCATGACGATACGTCCGCATGGAAAGACTGCATTTATGGACATCAGAGACTGGACAGGGAAAATACAGGTTTATATAAAACTTGATAAGGTTGGTGCCGAAAAGTTTGAAATCTTCAAATATCTAGACCTTGGTGATATTATCGGCGCAGACGGAACGCTCTTTAAGACCAAAACGGGTGAAATTACGATTTATGCCGACGACTTTACCATACTGTCAAAATCACTTTTAACGCCTCCTGAAAAGTGGCATGGACTCAAAGACGTGGAATTAAGACACCGCCAGCGTTATGTTGACCTATTTACCAATCCAGAAGTAATGGAAACATTCCTGAAACGTATAAAAGTTATGAAGTATATACGCAAGTTTCTGGATGAACGCGCTTTCGTTGAAGTGGAAACACCGATGATGCAATCAATACCAGGCGGTGCTGTAGCAAGACCATTTATTACACACCACAATGCACTCGATATTGACCTTTATTTAAGGATTGCGCCCGAACTTTACTTGAAAAGACTGCTCGTGGGTGGAATGGAACGGATTTACGAAATAAACCGAAATTTCAGGAATGAAGGGATCTCAACTAAACATAATCCTGAATTTACCATGATGGAACTGTATCAGGCATACAGCGATTACAACGGCATGATGGAACTGACGGAGAGCCTTATCACTTCACTTGTAAAAGAAATTCACGGTGGATATGTCATTCCGTTTGGAGATAAGACAATTGATATGACACCCCCATGGCGGCGCGCCACCTTTAGTGAATTACTGAAAGAATGCGGCGGAGTTAGTATTAATGATGAGTCTGTGCTGATTAGAAAGTCAAAGGAGTTGGGGCTTGAAACAAACGGCATTGATAAAGACAACATAGCTAACAATATCTTTGAACAGATAGTAGAACAGACATTAGTCAATCCTACGTTTGTTATAGATTATCCAACATCAATTTGTCCGCTAACAAAGATATGCGAATACGATAACCGATTTGCACAACGATTTGAACTGTATATCGCATCAATGGAAATAGCAAACTCCTATTCTGAATTAAATGACGCCGTTGAGCAGGATAAAAGATTTCACGAACAACTTGGCACAGAATCAGACATAACTGGTAAAATAGACGAAGACTTCTTAACTGCGCTAAAGTACGGAATGCCGCCGGCAGGTGGGCTTGGCATCGGTGTAGACAGACTCATTATGATACTAACCAACAATGTATCAATCAGAGAAGTTATCCTGTTTCCTTTATTGAAACCCAAATAGTTCCTCAGGATACCATTCAAGTCGCATTACCTGAAAATTGCATAAACTTAATACACCTAAATATTTTTAAAGCTATTGGTTTTATAAGTAATTATATGAATTAAAAATTTTTAATGTTATTTCCACTTTCAAAACTTTTTACAACAAACTGCTTATTTACATGCAAAGTATACCCGAAACAGATTTTATAAAATTCCTGGGTACGGCAGGTGCAAGGATTGTTGTATCCAAACAATTACGTGCTTCAGGCGGGATGTGGTTTTCGTTAGATAGGTTTAATGTGCTTGTTGACCCAGGCCCCGGATGCCTTGTACGGTGTGTTTCAAGCAAACCAAAGATGGACCCAATGAAGCTTGATGCCATTATTCTCACACACAGGCATCTCGACCATGCCGCCGATGTAAATGTAATGATTGAGGCAATGACGGAAGGTGGATTTAAAAGGCGCGGCGTGCTTTATACACCTGAAGACGCATTAATAGAAGACCCCGTAGTATTCAAATACGTAAGAGATTATCTTTCGCGTATAGAAATTATCAAAGAAGGCAGTAAATACAAATTATCAGATACGGTTTCTTTTGAAACCCCTCTCAAACATCAGCATCCAAGCGAGACATACGGTATAAATTTCTTTACACCAGAATACACAATTTCATTAATTGTAGATACCCGTTATTTCCCTGAATTGTTAAAATATTATAAAGGTGTTGTATTGATTATAAATGTGGTTCGTTATAACGCAGATAAAGACACACAAAAGTGGCTATATCATCTGACTATCAGAGATGTAAAAGAAATAGTTACTGCATTGAAACCTAAAGTAACAATACTGAATCACTTTGGTATGACAATGATTAAGGCGCAACCGCATCTGGTTGCTGAGAAATTATCAGATGAAACAGGATTAAAGATTATTGCAGCCGGTGATGGAATGAAATTCGACTTGACCAGTATCTAACCTATCTTAAACTTAGTAACATTATCAATATCCTCCTTAACATCTTTAACGTCTTTTATTTCTTTCTCAACGCCCTTCAAACCTTTTCTGAACTCAGCAAAACTCTTACCTATTGACTTCATTACACCAGGCAGTCTCCTGCCAAAGATTATAAAAACAATTACACCTATTATAATCCATTCCCAGCCACTTGGCATACTAAACATAAACAGACCTCTATTATTATGTTCGCCTTGAAACTATAAAATCCGCCAATTCAAAAAGCGCAGTCTTATACTTAGATTCTGGAAGCGGAGCAATTTCCTCTTGCGCTTGTCTTACAATGTTTTTTGAAATATTAAATGCATACTCTACTGCGTCGTGTTCCGTTAACAACTCAAGAATAGAGCTTTTGTTCTCTTTTTCATTATGATGGAATATAAGTTCCTTTGTTGTCTCAAGTTTGTGTCCGGGAAGTTTATTAACCAACCTTATGAGCGGCAAGGTAAGTTTTCCCTTTTGTATATCTGTATTTAACGACTTACCGATCTCCTCCTCTATACCTATAACATCCAGGCAATCATCCACAATCTGAAAAGCAGTACCAATCTTCAATCCATAATTGTACAACATATCTGATACCTTTCGATTAGCACCTGCAAACGTAGCACCAAGGCGGCAACTAGCAGCGCATAGTGACGCAGTCTTTCTCTCTATAATATCATAGTATTCATTTTCACTGAGTCCAATATCATAACGTCTTTGAAGCTGTATTAGTTCGCCTTCTGCCATAATATTCACGGTTTGTGAAAGCAAAAGAGTCGCTAGCTGAGAATCAAGCGCAGAAAGGATAGTAAACCCTCTTGAAAATAAATAATCTCCAAACAGGATTGATACTTCTCTGCCCCATTTTGAATTTATACTCTCAACATGCCTCCTCATCTTGGCTTCATCAATAATATCGTCATGCACCAGTGTTGCTGTATGGACCAATTCAACCACAACAGCAAGGTCTATGTGTTGAGGTAATATTTCGCCCACACACTTGCCCGACAGCAATACCAAAGCAGGACGTAATCTCTTACCTTTATATTTGCTAATATGGGCAATAAGGTCAGACAGCTCGTTGCTTTCCGATTTTAATTCTTTATGGTATCTAGTTTCTACTTCGTCCAAAAGGGCTTTTATTGTGTTAAAAGCGCCCACGGTTTCCACTATTAATATTCTCCCTTTAACTATAATAAATAAAATGAAAATTTATAATATCAACCAACATTTAAAAAGTCAAACTTCTTTTCTGTATTAAATCATCTAACTTACAAACAGCGATAAGAACATCTTCAGGGGTAATAGAAGTGATACATGTTATATGGTCACATGTTCGTTTTTCACAAGGACTGCAAGGAATTTCTTTTCTAACAATAACCGCATTCTCACCGTAAGGGACATATACGACGGGGTCTTTTGGACCAAAAATAGCTACAGTTGGAATTCCAACAAAGGAGGCAAGATGGGTGGTTCCGGTATCGCTACCTATAAAAAGATGTGCACGTTGTAACAATGCTATCAACTGTTTTATTGATGTTTTACATGCAATAACCGCTTTATTTTGCATCAACAACGTTATTTCTGTTACAATTTCGTATTCATTATTACCCCATGTAAAGATAACTGAAAATCCAAGTTTCTGTATCAAAATGTCCGCAAGGGTAGCGTAATTCTCTGCGGGCCATCTCTTGAATCTCCCAAACAAACTTGTCCCCGGGTGAATTATTACAATGAGCTTCTGGTTGACATTGTTTTGTTGAATAAAATTATTAATATAAATACGGTCTGATTCAGAAGAAGAAAATACAGGGCGTTGATATTCTGCCTCAATACCTGAACCCCGTAAGAGGCTCAGATACTTTTCAATTCTGTTCATTTTCTTCTGCGGTGGAGTAACCCTATAATTTGTAAAAATAAAATTGAATTCCTTACAATAACCTCTGGAAAATCCAACCCTAAGTTTCGTATTACTCATAAAAGTTAACAAACCACTTTTAAGATTACCGTGGAAATCAAACGCAACATCATACTCTCTTTCCCTTATTTTTTTTAAAAATGCCCTTATCTCTAACGCCAGTTTAAAATATTTTTGCGGATGCTTAAGATAGCTTTGCCACTGACTTCTTGGAAATACAATGACCTCATTAATGTCGGGTAATACCTCAATCAATTCCTTGTGTTTGTCTTCTACAAGCCAGGTAATACTAGCGGAGGGGAAAGCCATTCTCAGATTTTTTACGGCTGGCATTACGTGGACAATATCACCCATCGCTCCAAGGCGAACTACAAGTATATTTCCCGGATTATTTAATAACCTGTTCAACAATTTACTCCATACGCGTTCGAAGACCTAAACATTCAATTTTGATAAAAATAACTCTTTTAAATGCGCCCCTTTAGTAAATTAAAATTGCCTGAAATCAGAAACCGCCAGATTTAGAGAACTACAACAACCCGGAAAAGCAATACTATACTTTTTTTACTATAAAGCTAAAAAAAACCCTTTTCAATAAGAATCCGACTTAAATTGCATTGTATCGGTACGCAACCTTATATATAATTTATTAGTATATACAACAAAACACTCACTATCGAAATCATAAATAAAGCCTTTTTATTGTTTATCAAATGTTAAGCAAATCAAAAATACCTTCGCATTTTTCAGTAATTAAAAAGGGTAATGAAACTATATTCGTAAAAAAGGGTTATGATGCAATCGTAAAGAAAATAGTCTTCAACAACAGGTTTTCTGTCAATAGACAAGCAACTAACATTGATATAAAATCTGGAAGGGGAAGTTATTTATCCATTCCTATAACAAAAGATAGCACAGAAAGAATTATTATCAGAGACTATAAACACGGTGGTTTATTTGGAAAGCTTTTTGGCAATGTTTTCTTTAACTTTAAAAGACCTCTAAACGAAATATCTATTAGTGAGTTCGCACTACAAAAAGGCATTCCATCCGCAGAGGTAATTGCCGTAACTCAAAAAAGAATATTCGGTATATTCTACAAGGCAACATTCGTTTCAAAGGAAATCAAGGGTGCCATTGATATATTACAATTTCTTAAAGAAACGCCATTTGAATACATACAAAAGTCTAAAAAATCTGTAATTTCTGTCCTCGTAAGACTTATAAGAAATATGCACGATGCTGGCATATATCATGCAGATTTACATCTTAAAAATATACTCTTGAGAAAAAATTTGAACGGGGAGTTTCAAGCTTATATAATAGATTTTGACAAATCGGTCATTTTTAACAAGCTAAGTATCAATCAAAGGATTAAAAATTTGTTGCGTCTTCACCGCTCTCTGGAAAAATTGCGATGGTTCTCTGATAAAACAATCCTGTATCAAAGAAACACTGAGGATAGCAGGAAATACTCCTCTCAAATTCCCCTTTCGCAAGGAGGGAGGGCAAGGGGAATTATGGAAAATGGGCTTACGGATAAAAAGTATCAATTCAATGGATCCGTTTCTCAAAGCGACACATCAGGAGAAGGGACTAAACATGAATCTATAAATCAAAAGATAAAGTTGATTTCTGTAACAGATAAAATTGGGTTTTTTAAGTCGTATATGTTATATAACCACGCAATTGATAAAGATTGGAAAAGATATATCCGTCAATACCATTCACACCATGCGTTACATAGATTCTGGTGGCGTGTTTTTGGTTCTTAATCAAAATGATACTAAAAGACTGATAATCTCTTTGAGAATAATTATTCGCCTCAATTGTAGTGCTGATACAGGCTGCTGTACTGAATGCTACAATAATATGGGAAGATAAAAACACAGGAATAAAGTTGAGATAATGATTGATGACATTGTTGTAAGGGTCCTGGGTGACTGCGGTCCATTTTCCAGGATTGGGAAAAGTATTGGGTATCAGGTAACCATAGGTCAATTTAGTTATCTGGTTGATTGTGGAGCACCTGTTTTTCAGCAACTTGGTGGACATAAACTAAAAGAGATCAAAGGCCTGATAGTTACACATTGCCATGATGACCACAAACGGATTGAGCTTGTGCGGTTTACCGATGAAGGCAGTAATGGAAAGATCGTTGAGAACGAGAGAGATAGACTAGTAAAGAAAGAAAGATATAATTAACTATGTTAATACAAAATATTATTAGCCCAATTATCTCATATCTTATAGGAAGCATCCCATTTGGGTTTTTAATCACAAAATTTGTAAAAGGCATTGATATTCGGCAGGTGGGCAGCGGCAACCCGGGTGCTACAAATGTTACCAGAGTCCTAGGAAAGCCCTATGGCATATTAGTATTTATTCTTGATTTGCTAAAAGGCTTTCTAACCGTTTTTGCCTTTGATTATTTCTTTTCTGGCTATGGACATAATCTCTTTTTAATATTATGTGGCATGGGTGTAATATGCGGTCATACCTTTCCCATATTTCTTGGCTTTGATGGTGGAAAGGCAGCAGCTACTAGCTGCGGTGTTTTTTTATGGCTTGCTCCACTCCCACTCCTTATTTCAGTTGCCGTTTGGTTACTGGTAGTTTTTATTTCTCGTTACATATCTCTGGGTTCCATGATTAGTTCAATAGCGATTGTGGCAAGTATAATACTATTTGGCAAAGAACCTTTTCGTCATGGACTTTCTCTGACATTATTTTCAATATTTATTTCGGTGCTTCTGATTGTTCGTCATAAATCCAATATAAAAAGAATCCTGAATGGCACTGAGAACAAAATCGGCAAGAAGGTTAAATCGCCTGATTTCACTGAAAATTAGTAAATTTATGTAAGGAATTTAAAAGTTGCCACAAAGTCACTAAGACACCAAGCTTTTTCTTTGTGGCTTTGTGGTAGAATATCCTTGACCTTTGAAAGGCATGGGGTATAGTATCTTTTGAGTGGATAATCACCGGTCCAAAAACCAGGGAAGAGGTTGAAAAACCCTGGAGCGTCAGGACAACGGCCATAGAGCCTCATTCAATCCCGTTATTGGAGCGCCAACCTCATTGTGACATCCACCACTTAAATTTTTCAGAAGGATAAAGACGCCATTGAACAATCTTAACATAAGGAAAAGGGGAATTATTAATGGCAGGAATTAAATTTGTTACAGATGAAAAGGGGCAGAAAGTTGCGGTGCAAATTGACCTAAAAAAACTAGGCGACCTTTGGGAAGATTTTTACGATAATTTAATTGCAAAGCAGAGAATTGACGAACCGAGGGAATCTCTTGATTCGGTAAAAGCAATTTTAAGGAAAAAAGGAAAGCTACATGCCTGATTATACGATAACTTTCGCTCGCTCCGCCCGTAAGGAACTTGAGGAGCTTGACGAAAAGTTGGTTAATCGGATTTTCCAAAAAATTGAAGCGTTAGCGACAAATCCTCGTCCATCAGGCTGCCGAAAATTGGTAGGAAATAAACATCTTTGGAGAATCAGAGTGGGTGATTATCGGATAGTTTATGCGGTGTATGATGATAAAAATCTAGTAGACATTGTAGCAGTACGTCATAGAAAAGATGTTTATAAATGAAAGAGTTTTTAAGCCATTCCTGCAACTGCTGATGACACGGTGCATGTATAGTAATTTCAATTTACCCACGAAAGACGCGAAATATACGAAATCCCTTTTGCGTACTTTCGCGTTAGCCGTGGGTTTCTGCTTTTTGTTACTTTAATGTCTTTTAGCTTATTTCGTGGGCATCTCTATTAATAAAAATATCCTTGACCTTTGAAAGGCGTGGGGTATAGTATTTCTGTGGTGGGTGATTACCAATCCGAAAACCAGTGAAAAGGTTGATAGGTGAGAAAATCTCCTTGAGAAATGTATTTCTGTCTTTCCAGTCAGAATCGGAATAGACGCAATAGGTTCGTCTATAACCCCAATTTTGATGGGATAAACAAACTTATTAAGTTTGTAACCAAGTTATCGGATATGCTTTTGGCTACAGTGCTAATTCAAAACTAAATGAAACTATATTTACAAAATTGGTATAATAAACTTCTCTGCGAACTTCTAAATACAAAAAAGTTAAGAGTAATTTCTCCGTTCATATCGGAACAAATTGTAAGAAAGATTCAAAGCCGGTTTGACTTTAACAACTTTGAACTTATTACTCGTTTCAATTTGCGGGACTTTGCCTCTAATGTTTCAAACCTTGATAGTTTAAAGTTTGCCGTAAAGAGCGGAGCAAAAGTTTACGGTATTCGTGAACTTCACAGCAAGGTTTACCTGTTTGACGACAGAGCAGCAATCATTACATCTGCCAACTTAACAAGGGGAGGACTAATAAATAATTTTGAGTGTGGTCTTTTTACAACTGACAGCAACATACTTCAAGAACTCTCAGACTACTTTAATGAACTTAAAAACATAGGTGGACAATCTCTAGCAATTGAGAAATGTGAACAATGGAAACAAGAAATTTCGCAAGTTGAAATTTACAATACAAAAATTCCTTCCCTTCCGGATTACGGTTCAACAAAAACTTATATTGACAAGGATAAATCTTATTACATTAAATTTTTTGGGACTGACAAAAACAGAGAAAATTTGAAGTTCAACGTAATAGAAGAAATAGAAAGAGCACTTTGCAATTATGCTTGTTGTTTTTCTGAAAGCAAAAAGCCAAGACAAGTTAAGGATGGCGACATAATTTATATGGCTCGTATGACTAATGACCCTCATGATTATGCGATTTTTGGTAAAGCTGAAGCATTACGTTTTGTTGACGGTAGGGATAGAGCAACAAAAGGTGAAATTGCTGAAAGACCTTGGAAAAAAGATTGGCCAATTTATTTGAGAATTAAAAAGCCCGTGTTCATTAATGGAACTCTTGAAGATTGTATTCTCCTCTATGACTTAATAAAAGCGTTGGACTATGACAGTTTCCCAACTACGCGACAAAGCTATGATAGAGGCAAAAGAGATATTAACCCTTATAAATCATTAAGCCGACAACCGTATGTGCGACTAACACAAAATGCAGTTGAATGGCTTGAACCAAAATTTAAAGAAACATTAAACAATATTGGACAAGTAGATGATAATTTTTTAGAACAGTTACCGCAGACACAAACTAAAATTGCTTCGTGGACTGAATAGCACATCCGATAACAGTACTTTGCCAAAAGCAGGGCGGACGTGGTTAATTGAACATTTGCACTTTTAATTATCTTTATAGTAAGTTGGGTTGAGGAACGAAACCCCAACAAAACAACCTATTATCGACTAATAATGTAAGGGCGTATGTAATGTGTCCCTTACAAGCTTTTTAAGATGCTGATGAACTCCTGAGCGTTGACAAATCCTGTAATGGTTTTATCCTTAACGATATTGCCATCCTTACCAATAAACACAATGGTGGGCAAACCTACAATTCCATACTTGCTCCATAGTCGTTTGGTATCAGGATCGTTGGTGTTTGTACAATTAATCTTGATGTTCACGAATCCCTTCAGTTCTTTAATAACCTCCGGGTCTGCATACGTAATCTTCTCAAACTCCATACAGGCGGCACACCACGATGCCCAGAAATCAATCATCGCTGTTTTATTTTCGGCTTTAGCCTGCTTTATTCCCTCCTCCTCATTCAATATCCACTGAATCTTTTCTTCCGGAGTTGTTACCAGCGTTGAAGTAACTCCCGTAAGTGGAGGTAAAACGAACCCCTTAATTATCATGTAACCGGCAAGAATGTATATTCCAAAAATAAAACATACCAGTCCAAATGCCTTTTTGGCACGCTGGAAGTTAGTGCTTTTATGAGCCAACCGAGCAAACCCACATGAAAATACTGAGACAACAATTAAAAATAGTCCAAGAACGATAATGAAAGCATTTTCTGAAATAATAAGTCTTAAATAATAAAGTGCCGCTCCAAGCAGTAAAATCCCAAATATCCTTTCAACTATTTCCATCCATGACCCTGATTTTGGAATTGCCTTTATTGCGCCAGAGAATGTACCCAGCACAATAAGTAATACACCAAGACCCCAGGCAAAGACAAAAAGCATCCAGAATCCAAGAAATTTGTTTCCCGTGCTGGCGATATAGACTAACAAACTAGCCAAGGCAGGACCAATGCAGGGCGAGGCAACTATTCCCGAAACTAATCCCATGACAAAAACCCCGATAATCCCCTTTCTCGTTCCAGTTCCCATTCGATCTGAGATAAAAGACGGCACACGCAGGTAGTAAACCCCAAACATACTCATTGCAAGTCCAACAAAGACTGCTACTACAAACCCTATAACCCATGGGCTTTGCAGTGCTGTGCCAAACAGTGCGCCAGTGGAAGCAGCAGTTACACCCAAGGCAGAATAAACAATGGATATACCCAATACATAAATCAGCGATAAGAAGAAGGCCTTTAGTGGCTTTCTGGCTGTGGTTTGTTCTCCAGAAGTCTGCCCGCCAATTACGGCAACAGTGATTGGTATCATGGGATATACACAGGGGGTAAAACTAAGACCTACACCTGCCAAAAATATAAGTATTAGTGATACGAAAATTCCCTTGCTTTCAATAGTTTTCTGGAAACCACCGGCTTCGGCTTCTTTTACAGGCTTTGAAACAGGATGGGTGGGTTTTTCTTCTCCTGATGATATGCCCGCAGTCCAACTAGCTTGTTCAACATGCACAGGTATTGTGAACTCTTCCATCTTTGGCGTAAAACAAATCTTATCAGAGCATCCCTGATAACGTACCTCAAGCCTTATATTATTTGAACCAGCAGAAACATCCTTTGACGCTCGGACATATGACTTTATTTCAATTCGCCCTTCTTCATAAAGTTCAACCTCTTTCTCCAGAAATGCATCAAACTTACTCTTTCCTGCCGGAAGTTCCATTGACTCTACTGAGAATTGCTCAGGATTTCCGCTTTCTATCCTGATTTGATCTTTGTAAATATGATGATTAGAAGCAATCGAGAAAACAACAATAACCGGTACCGTATCACCAGCAGTCACACGCTCTCTTAAAAGGTTTGCATTTATTTTAAATGGAGATGTTTCCCCTGAAATTACCGGTGAAGATATGAATAAGACAAGAACAACCAGAAACATACTTTTTACAAATATCCTTGTTTTCATAGGAACATATCCTTATTTATACTCTACTTAATATTCTCTATAAGGCTCATGATAGCCTTTGAAATCATTTCTTCATGTTGCTCTGCGGTTTCTGCCCTTCCGTACTTTTCAATTATCTTGTTCCACTCTGGCGTTCCATAATATTGGTGACATCCTATACATATACCTTCTCTTTCGACAAGATTTCTTTCTTCCTGGTTTAATGGTCTGTCTTCAGGAAGTGGCATATTTTGTATCTGTTTTCCGCTTCTTACCACCAACTGATCCAGCGCATAGGGAAAATCATTCTATCTTTGGGGTTTGCCACCTCCCGGTTTTTATATTGGGAATAT
The DNA here is from genome assembly GCA_963709355.1 of uncultured Planctomycetota bacterium. Taxonomy (GTDB): domain Bacteria; phylum Planctomycetota; class Brocadiia; order Brocadiales; family Brocadiaceae; genus PLOWO2-12-38-17. The sequence goes on along the minus strand of CAVPVY010000005.1, from coordinate 2,375,487 downwards.
CTCCATATACTCCCTTTGATAAATCCTGGAACAGCGGTTTGTCCCCCAAGAGCTTTCCTGCACTCCTGGAATTGCCCGTACCATACCCTATGGACTTGGGGTTTGTATGACAATCCTCACAGGTTCTTGCAACAAGACTTGTCGCATGTGGGTTTATAGGAGCTAATGTAGGGGAATTGTGACCCGTGGATGTGGTATAATGTTTGTTGAGTGCTTTAATATTTCCTTCTTTCATCAACAAAGGTGTAAAAGACCTGACAACCGGGGGCGAGTGGGGAGACCTTTTCTCTCAAATTAATTCCCAATATTGGACTTTCCCACCGCATAAAGGATCTGTTTTCAAGAGACAGATCTCCAAATTCTTTGATTATTGTCTGCCTGCCTGTTGCGGGGTCTACTTTCTTGGATGTCGTTATCCAATCCGTACCCTTTACCCTTCTATCGTATTGCATGTGACATCCGTAACACTGGGGTGCCCAAGTTGCATGGCAAGCGTAACATTCCAGTTTTTCTATATGCTCATGAATAGTTGACATGGCAACCTTTCCCTGTTGGGTTTTAAAGGTATCAGTAATGCTATGTCTTTGAGTAAAGGTATTTCATGTTTTTTCCCGTATACTTACTCAATACATACGCCTTTTCTTCTTCCCTTATCCAATTTGCCTTTACATTACCCCTTGAAGTAAGGAGATATTCCCTGCTTCCGTCCTTAATAGTTCCTCTTTCGCCTTCCAGGGTACACCGGTGTGCCATATCCCACAGAAAGTTCCCAGGGATATTTTTCGGGTGTACCATGACAATCGTAGCAGGTAATCTCCACCTGATAGACCGTTGCGGGGTAGATATTGCCATCTCCGTGAACGTCTATCGAGGTGTGGCAATCAACACACTCCATTCCTCTTTCAAAATGTACATCTTTTCTCACATGCAAATATTCTTTCGTAAACAGAGTTCCTGCGGTTTCGCATGCTCATCAAAAGGAGGTGCATGTCCGTCTTTTACATAATCATATTCAAACATGCCTACAAAGGTTGTCCCTATTCTTCTTCCCCGTGTGTGGCAATGGGTGCACTGGGCGGCAGGAATGGCTGTTGTGATGCGATGTCGTAGCGGATGGGGACGAGTTCCAGTCGTTTTTGATATTTGGATCAGTCACCTTCATATTTGCCATCATTTCCATAGAGTACATGACATGCGGCACACCCGGAGGCCCTTAAATCTCCCCGTTCGTTCCTTCCTTCTCCCCAGACATGACATCTTGCACATTGTTTTCTATAGGTATCAGAAAAGCCCGCCTTTTCTTCTGAACCAAAAACCTTAATACCCTTTTCAAAGTCAGGGATCTCATCCACTTTTTCAAGTCTTCTCAGATAGCCGGTGTTTATCGCCTTCCCAACCCATTCTTTGTATTTTTCTGAACCTACCCTCGGAATAGGGCCATCGGTGTCTACCATATCAAAGTTTCCATATGGAAAGGAGCCTTTTGGTATAACTCCGTTCGATGAGAGGGTTTTGCTTGCTATGCCTGTCATCAGTGAATGGAGAGACATAGACATCCTATAGGTATAATCTATTCCCAATGTTCCGGAAGGCTCTGATGAAGGAAGTTGCTTGAGATATTAGTTCTCCTCCAACAGGCTGATTGAGAGGTTTTCCCATCAATGTAGTTATACTTCCTTTGCTATCATGGCATTTTGCGCAACCCTTTCCCTCGTGAAGCACCCACATACTTGATGGATTTGGGATAAGAGAGTTATGGGCTTCCTCCTTTTTGCCGGATGAGGGGTTTCCTTCATGACAAATGGCGCATTCATACCCTTTCCCTTTTCCATATTTTTGTTTTGCAAAGCTCAAAAGAAAAGGTTGCATCCTGTCATTAATAATATCGATTCCCTCATGACATGATAGACACCCTTTTTCTTCAGATGCTTGTATGTCTTGTATTATGGTATTTCCTATGGGAGAATTGATATTGTTCCATAGGTCCGTAACCCCACCGCATCCTACAAGCATTGATTCAAAAGTAGCGGCAACCACCATGAAAAACAAGTTTTTCCTACTCATGTATTTCACCTCTTCATTCAGTTTTATTGCTTTTGTATTAACGGACATGGAACTGTTCCAAATGAACAAAATACACATCAATGCTCTTTATTTGGTCTTCATCTTGATTTGCAATTTTCACATTCATAAAATATTGACAGGCATCTATTGGCATCGTTTCTTCTTTCTGATATACACAGTTAGAACAGGTAATTATTGACTTTAAGACACTCTCTTTTTTCATAATCTCAATTTTCAGCTTGATGCGGATTAGAGAACAATATGATTGAATAGCTTGCCCGAAAAACACTTGCACCATCCATGTAAACAAAAATGGCATGCTTTAATGCTTATAAAAGCAACAATTGAACTACCTGTTCCAAAGACTAAAATAAAAGATTCTTTCCTTATAAATAATACACTACTATTTGTCTATGTTCTCAGAAACTAAATCATCAACCATCTTTACCCCCCTGCGTTTTCACTAGCATATCTCTTCTTTTGAGGAACAAAGGCTATCGTATCTATTCTTTCCCCGATAATCTCGCTAATTATCTGCGCCCCCCCTCTTCTTCTGTAATCCACAACCTGTTCTTCTCCATTATCCGAGTAACGAAGGCGCACCATTCATTTTCAGTCTTAGACTCAGCAAATACTCGCTCAAGGGTATGACACTTTGAGTATTTTTCTTCATATAAAAATTGCGGCGCTTTATAGTGGAATTTTTCTCCCGCCTCTTGCGCCTATCCATAGCATACAGAAAAAGACACCATGATTGTCACAAACAAGACTGAAAATCTTAACATAAAATCTACCCTACATTTTACCACCAAATCTCCTAAGCCACTTTTCCTCGAAATGGAAGTTTTCATAAATATTGAGGTCTTATTTTCACTTTTTATTTCCTTGCAGTCTCTCTATCAACCAACCAAACTATATCGCCACTAAAAGTTCGTGGCTGATAGCCCCTGGGTCTGAAAAGTATCCGAACCTTCACATTGTTCGTCAAATTATAATTGCCTCCATGCCCGGCAGTCTCTTTCCATTAATAATGCTGCCTCATCGGGACCGATCGATCCTGCAATATAGTTGGGAAATTGTTCTACTCTTACAGTAGACTCAAATTTATCTATTGACGGCGTGAGTAGCGACCATATCAACTCTACTCCATCCTCTCTCAAAAATAACATATGATCCCCATGCATACAATCAAGCAATACCCATTCATACGCATCTAGCAGAACATCTCCCCGATATGTAAAATCCATCAAAACAGGTCTCAGGCAGACTTTAGAACCAGGCCTTTTTACCTGGAATGTAAGACTTATCCCTTCATCAGGCTGCACCCTGAGTACCAATGTATTAGGGCGGATTGGTTCATCTATGGCCTTTGAAAACATCATGTGCGGAACTGGCTTGAAGTGTATTGAAATTTCTGTCCTTCGTCTTGAAAGCCTTTTACCTGAGCGGAGATAAAATGGAACCCCCGCCCATCGCCAGTTGTCAACAAATACCTTCATGGCTGCAAATGTCGGGACAGTCGATTCTTTAGAAACCCCTTGTTCTTCCCTATAACCAGAAACCGAATTACCATCAATTTTACCTCTTCCGTACTGCCCTATGACAACATACTCATTAAGCTTGTCCACTGGAAAGGGTGTTATAGAGCGAAAAACCTTGACCTTTTCATCCATCACCCTGTCAGCCTCGAATGCTGTAGGAGACTCCATGGCAGTAAGGGCGAGAAGCTGGAATATGTGGCTTTGGAACATATCCCGCATTACCCCGGTTTCCTCATAATAACCCGCTCGGTGCTCTATCCCTATAGTTTCTGAAGCGGTTATCTGAACATGGTCAATATATCTTCTATTCCAGATCGGCTCAAAGATAGAGTTCGCAAACCGAAACATGATGATATTCTGAACTGTCTCCTTGGCCAGGTAGTGATCTATGCGATAAATTTGCCTTTCTTCAAAAGATTTCCGAAGAATATTATTCAGTCTTTTGGCTGAATCCAAGTCCCGTCCAAAGGGTTTTTCAATAACAATGTGTGAGTACCCTGTGTCTTCATTCGAAAGACCCGCAAGGCCAAGGTTAAGCGTAACTTTTTCTAAAAGCGCTGGAGGAGTAGCCAGATAAAAGATACGGTTCCCGCTTGTGCAGTGCTTCTTTTCTAGTGAAGAAAGCATCTCTCTAAGGCTTTTGGTATAAGATTCCAAGAAGGAATAATCGAACGATAAGTAATAGAGTTTAACCGCAAATTCCTTCCACAAACAATCGTCAAAATCCTTTAGGAATGAATTCTTTACCGCGGCACACATCGAATCACGAAATTGATCGGTATTTATTTCTGTACGGCCTATCCCAAGAAAGAAGAATTTCTCTGGAAGTAACCCGTTAATGTAAAGACGGTAAAGGGCAGGAATAATTTTTCTTTTTGCGAGATCTCCAGAGGCACCAAAGACACTCAGACTGCATGCACGCGGAATCTCGATATCACAACTTCCACATATTTGATCCTCTAGTTCTGTTCTGAACTGACCGCAAGATTCATCAACCACCCTAACCTTACTCACCTTTTTTATCTTCTCTCCCATAAGTTTTGCATTCTCACTTTAATGGTTTTGCAGATATGGTATTCCTTTTCTTTGCTTTTATAATTGCATGCCCGCCAAATTCACGCCTGAGGGCGGCAATGATCTTATCAGAAAAGGCCTCAGTCTCACGAGAACGAAATCTTTGAAAGAGTGAGGCAGTAATTACTGGCGCTGGTACGGCAGTGTCTATTGCCTGCTGCACCGTCCAGCGTCCTTCACCTGAATCTTCAACATATCCGCTAACTGAAGAAAGGTTTTTATCTTTCTTAAATGCATCCACAGCAAGTTCAAGGAGCCACGATCGGATAACACTCCCTTGATTCCAAAGGTGTGCTATCTCCGCAAAGTTTATACTGCTACCATAAGGAGATGCCTTCAGAATTTCAAATCCCTCTCCATAAGCAGCCATCATACCGTATTCAATCCCGTTATGCACCATTTTCACAAAGTGTCCTGCCCCTGTCTCTCCACAGTAACGGTATCCATCCTTAGGGGCAAGTGTTTTAAACAGGGGCTCGAGATACCTATAAATTTTTTTATCTCCTCCAATCATTAAGCAATATCCTATCTTAAGTCCCCATATACCACCGCTTACGCCCACATCCATATAATGTGTTCCAGAAGGCAAGAGTTCTTGCTCATGACGGATATCGTCTTTATAAAAACTGTTTCCACCGTCTACAATTATGTCACCCTTTTGGAGGAGACCACAAAGCTTTTCAATAGACTCATCCACTGGTTTGCCTGCTGGAACCATCAACCAGATGACACGGGGAGGCTTCAGCATCCTAACTAGTTCTTCAATAGAAGGTGCTCCTTTCGCACCTTCCTTCATTATCTCTTTTACACGCTCAGGGGTACGGTTGTAAGCAACGACCTTGTGTCTGCCCCTGATTAGCCGTCTTGTCATGTTCATGCCCATCCGTCCTAAACCTATCATACCTATTTGCATATAATCTCCTTACTATTAATGTCCTATCCCTATGATAAATTCCCTCTTTAGTTCGGCCACCTTGGCCAGTCTACTATTGTGCCGCTCAGCCATTAGAAACGTAGCAGACAGCCATACGTTAACTATTTCCTTTGCAAGTTCATGCCCTATAACCATTGAACCGAGGCAAAGGATGTTAATGTTGTCGTCCGCAATACTCTGGCGGGCAGAGTAAGTATCATGACAGATTGCGGCACGTATACCCGGAAACTTGTTTGCTGCAACACAAACACCTACCGCGCTCCCACAGATTAAGATTCCTCTCTCAGCCTTTTTGGAAAGTATTGCTTCCGATACTGCTCTCGTATAGTCAGGATACTTCATTATAAGTTCCGAGATCATTCACTTCATGTTTAAGTTTTTTCAAAAATTCTACCACGGGTGTTTTTAAACAAAATCCATCATGGTCTGCTCCAACAACTATTACCATTCCCATCACCCTTTCTTCTTTGCCAAAAGAGTCTTTGCCCTATTCAGTATGTTTTCAGATGTAAAACCAAATTTTTTCAAGAGTACTTCTCCAGCCGCGGAGTCCCCAAAATGATCAATACCTATCTTCGCACCTTCCAGCCCCACATATTTATGCCAGCCATGCGTTGAGCCTGCTTCAATGGATATCCTAGTTTTGCTATCAGGAGGAAGCACCTCATTGCGATACTCTTCAGACTGCTCTTCAAATAGTTCCCACGACGGCATGCTAACTACGCGCGATCGAATGCCCTCAACCTGCATCTTTTCATGCGCCTCCACTGCAAGATAGACCTCTGAACCAGTTGCAATCAGGATTATCTCTGGTTTGCCAAAAGCTGAATCGGACAATATATAGGCCCCTCTCCTAAGCCCAACAGCCTGATTAAATTTGCCTCTGTCTATAACCGGAACCTTCTGTCTTGTCAGTGTGATAGCCACAGGTCCATCTTTATGTTGAATCGCTACCCTCCATGCCTCTGCCATTTCATTTGCATCAGCCGGCCTGAGAACAATGAGGTTGGGTATTGCCCTTAAACTTGAAAGATGCTCTATAGGCTGATGCGTAGGACCATCTTCACCAATGCCAACAGAGTCATGGGTAAATACATATATAACATGGATTTTCATCAAGGCTGCAAGCCTTATTGCTGGCCTCATATAATCAGAGAATACTAAAAAAGTGCTGCCAAAAGGAAGTAATCCTCCGTGAAGGGCTATTCCATTTGCTATACTTCCCATGGCATGTTCTCGCACACCGAAGGCTATATTGGCCCCGCCATATCCCCATTCTCCAGACACAGCGCCTTGTATTTCTCTATCTTCCGACTGAGGATATTGGAAATTACCCAAACCATTCAGGACAGTATACGTTGATGGATTTAAATCTCCTGAACCTCCTATTAATGAAGGCACCTGTGATGCTGTGGCATTCATTATCTGGCCACAGGCAGAACGCGTTGCGATTCCTTTTGGATCTGGAGGAAATACAGGGATACCATGGTCCCAGCCATCCGGAGGCTTTGAGTTCATCATCTGATTCCACTCGTTCATAAGCTTTGGATATGTCTTTTCATACAAGCCCATTTTTGTCTTCCAAGTTGCTTCAAGCTGTATACCTTTATCCAGCGCTTTTTTGAATTGAGCAAGAGCATCCTCAGGAATATAAAACTTCGGTTCAATAGGCCAGCCAAGATTCTTTTTTGTGGCTACAATCTCTTCAGTGCCAAGAGGAGAGCCATGTACCTCGAAAGTGTCCTGCTTATGAGGACTGCCATAACCTATATGCGTTCTTACTGAAATGAAAGACGGACGGATAGTTTCATTTTTGGCAGCAATTATCGCCTTTGAAATAGCCTCAATGTCATTGCCATCGTCAACGGACTGCACATGCCATCCGTACGTCTCAAACCGTTTACACACATCCTCAGTAAATGTAAGTCGTGTTTCCCCAGAAAGCGTAATGTGATTATTGTCATAGAGACATATAAGCCTGCCTAATCTAAGGTGTCCCGCTAGCGATGCTGCCTCAGAAGCAACTCCTTCCATCAAATCCCCGTCACTCACCATTGCATAGGTGTAGTGATCAACTATTTCATAACCCAGGCGATTAAACCTTGATGCCAGAAAACGCTCGGCGATAGCCATGCCAACTCCATTTGCAAAACCCTGACCCAAAGGACCCGTGGTGCTTTCTACGCCTGGGGTTTTTCTATACTCTGGATGTCCAGGGGTCTTGCTTCCCCATTGTCTGAAATGCTTAATTTCTTCAACGGATATATCATACCCTGTCAAATGTAGGATTGAATAAAGAAGTGCCGACCCATGACCAGCGGAGAGGACAAAACGGTCACGATCATGCCAAGCAGGATTATGCGGATTATACTTGAGGAATCTCATCCACAACACGTAGGCCATCGGGGCTGCGCCCATCGGCATCCCAGGATGACCCGAATTTGCCTCCTGGACCATGTCTATCGATAACATCCTGATTGTATTTATACAGAGATTGTCAATATCCATCCCCATATCTTAGTTGGCCTCCGGTTCATTTATTTAATCGAGGTGGAGAGATACGCTCATAGCTTCAACAATATTGGACAAAGTTAGCTCCACGCAACCTAACAAACTCATACAGCTAAAAAAATTTATTATAGTTAAACCCTTCCAAAACTAACCAATTCAATTTTTGTATACTTGTATGAACTAACAGCATTGTGGTCCACATGACATTTTCGCATCATTGCTCTTCGTATCCGATAATAGAAACATCCCTTTGTATGGTGGATTTGAAAGCTTCCAAGCCGTATCGGTGCATATTCCTACGGGTATTCCCACTGGATATGTATGATTATCATCATCTGAGACACTGCTGAATGGCCCTTTATAGATAGCATACTGCCCTCTATGCACACATTCCTTCGATTTTTTATATTTATAAGCCCTTGCGGTTATAGAGTAAAACTTAAAACCATCCACTTCCTTATACAGATAACGATTCACCACTTCCAGTCCATAGAAACCAGAAGTCTTCGCTATGTTGAAAAACTCTAGTTCTGTAATTGCCCCAGAAATGCACTCACCCCATAATTTTTTATCCTGTTTCATAGATACAGAAACTTCCCTGTTGGAGACAATGTCAGATATCACGAATCTGCCACCCGTTCTTAGTACCCTGAATATCTCTTGAAAAACTTTTTCCTTTTGGGCTGATAAATTGATGACACAATTGGATGTTACCAGATCAACACATTTATCCGCAATGGGTATTTCTTCCAGAAATCCTTTCATAAAATGTACATTATTAAAACCCAGGTTTCTTGCAACAACACTTTTTGATATATTGGCATTTTTCAACATTTCATCGGTCATGTCTATTCCTATAACTTGTCCACGTTCGCCTACCAGCTTAGCAGCGATAAAACAGTCTATCCCACCGCCTGCACCCAAATCTAGTACACTTTCACCAGGTTCGATGTTGGCTTGTGTCACGGGACTGCCACATCCGTAAGAAATATTCAAGACTTCCTGGGGAATGTGCGACACATCTGCGGAATTATAATTGGTCGGGCAACACAGTTCTTTTTTAAATTGATTAGCCGCAGTAGCATAAAATTCATTAACAGATTTCCTGATGGTGTCTTTTACAAAAACCTTAGGCATTTTATCTCCTTGAATAATATTTGTTTTACATGAAAGAGGAACATTGTTCTTACAGGTTAATCCCGAAGTCCTACAGGTATAACAGGCAGGCGATACCATCGTGTATGGTCCAAGAGCTTCCTTCAAACTCCAGCCCATCCAGGCCTTCGGGTCGGCAATAAGTATGGGGCAAACAAATACTCCTTTGCTGGTCACGATACGGCTTGTGGCACATTGTAGATTGTCCATCGAGTAGTTATCAAAACACTTTTCGGTAATCCGTTCGCTTTCATCGTAAGGTCTGACGAATTCGGCGCATCGTCCCAGCAAAACCAAAGGAAGTTTTTTGAGCCTTAACTGTGGGATATTCAAAGAACGTTCTAACGACTGAAATACTTCTGCCTTTTCTTTAGTAAGCTTTCTATATTTCGACCAATCAGCTAACGTAATAATCGGATTAAAACCAGCATGTACCAAAGATTGAATACCCATGATTGCCCTCTTAAATGATCCCATTCCACGGATTTGGTCATTTTCTTCCTCTATAAAACTTTCCAGGCTTACCCTAAATTCCAGCTTGTATTTGGACTGAGATGATATTTGGAAAAGTATTTGTGCACTCTCTTTTGTTATCAAGGTGCCATTGGAAAGAACTGTGGACGGACCGCATTTTAAAGCCTCCTTTACAATATCTATAATCTCAGGGTGTAAAAACGGCTCGCCGCCGGTAAAATAAAATTCTTTTACATTTAATGTTAATACCTCTTTCAAATAACGCTGGATAGTATCCACCTTAATAAAGTCATGCGCATTATTTTCCGGGCTGCAAGAGATAAAACAATGAACACATTGTAAATTACAACGAGTTCCTGTTACCTGAAACCACAACGTTTCAAGTCGTTTTAAAGAAATCTTTGGCGTATTAATGGTTCTAACCTTCTAAAATTACTTAATGGAATCTAAACTGCAAACAAAAAAGCAAAACATCTATATTTAAATATTTTTTTGTTCACGATTCGCTCCATCTGTTTAAAATGATTACAAATAATTCAAGGTTTCAGCCTTTAAAGTTCTCTTCCGAAAAGTTTAATTAAGCACCGCAGGGTTTTTGGATATGTCTATGCATATAATACATTGAGTTACCGCATTTATCGCACAGAGAAATCTCCTCCAGCTTTTTCATATACCGTATCATGGTAGTCGCGAAGCCTGCATGACTCCAAGTCAAAGGTGACACCGATAATGGTTCGTTAGTGTAAGGATTGATCTGTTCTGCAAGAACGCCAGATGCCAAGGCTTTGTCTATTACCCATTCCAGGATGGGCAATGCATTATTCAGTTCGGTCAAATTTTTTGCACGCATGATATCATATTCCGCCAGCCACATCGTGCAAATAAACCACGGATTCCCCGGCGCATGCTCTGTATCATTACCGACACGATGATACAAGTCATTGGTATATCGGGCAATTCCACCCACAGACGTCTTTACCCACAGTTTTTCCTTCACTGCATTCATTGTCGATACTACCATTGATGATTCAGGACTGAACGACCCAAAGGCTGCCAGTCCGTAAAGACTCGCATCTACCGTCATATCCAGTTCATACCCTTTTACAGTCCTTTTCCCCATCCTTGCGAATCTTCCCTCGTCCTTATTATAAAAATATGCTATCAATGCCTCTTTCATTTTTTCTGCAATTTCATAATATTTTTTGCCATATTCCTGTTCACCAAAAGCGCAAGCAAAGTTACCAGCCGCCCGCAATCCTGCAATAACCGCGGATACCGTAAAAGTATGAATACCGTATCGCTCTTCCCACAGATCGTATGAATTTAAAGGCAAACCGGTCTCTTCGTCCATGAATTTAACCATAAACTCTGCGGCATTGATGATCAAGCACCGGTACAAAGGCTTCACAAATTCGATATCCCTGAACTCATCGTAATGATTCCATAATGCCCATACAACCAGCGCAACGCCATCTTCCTGAATGGGGAGACTCTTCTTATCATCCTTCATCCACGGATGCCACGAACTGGCAACAGACCTGTCCGGGTTATATTTGTGGAGTAAATAACCGTCTTTAGAAATGACGTCCGCGCAAAATTGGAAAAATCGCTTCGTTATGTCTATGTATCCTGATTTGATCATAGCGTATGCAACCAGCGCACCGTCACGCGGCCACATATACGAATAGGTATCTCTGCCCATCTGTACTATATCTGAATCATTCGCAGCAATGATGGCACCGTTGTTGTCAATCTGCGTTCTGATAATCAGCAAGCTCCTTTTAAAAAACGATACCAGCCTTTGCGGAAGATCGTAGAAATTAAAGACCTCTTTATTAACCCACAATTTCCAGTAATTTTCAGTGCGTCTGATCAACTCTTCGGGTGTTTTCTCCCAGATAACTTTATTGAGTGTTACCACGTCACTGTGCTTCATCCCTGCAGCAATCCAGTAGTGGGCAACATTTTCACCGTATGCTTTTATCTGTAGATTAATTCCTAAGGTCGAATCGACCGATCCCTGTGCTATGGGGTTTCCACTTAACGTACCATCCTCAGCATCTCTCCATGTCCCCTCTGCACCGCGTAATTCCTTGATCCCTGTGGCAAATTGGTCTACCCCGCATTTGGTAGGATCACAACAATTAATCAGAAAATACCGCTGGGATTTATAGTGAATGATTGCCCTCGTATCCGGGTCGTAATAGGCCGTGTCCCCTATCTCGTTCTCGTAAATATGAAAATCGTGATTAAAAAACAGCCGTATTTCACGGTCTCTTCCTTCTAAATTCCTGACAACGATTTCCTTTACAAAAATATTTAAATGGAAATCGACCGTGTCATACATCTGGAGTTCAATTTTTAAACGATCATTCCTTGCCTTCACATCCGTCACCAGGGTGTCTTCTTTATACTTTAACGTCTTTTGCCATTCTCCACCCATCCAGCTAAATTGGCCATCGACCCATACACCCATACGGCTTGGATGACCACTGGTGTGATTCTCTTTCCCCACGTATGGATAATAAATATCCCTGATCTGATACTCTCGATCGAAGGTAACAAGCATTGAACCATTTCCTACCGGTATGTCTCTGGGCATATAATTTTCCTCATTTTAAATATTATAAGGACGGGTTAGGCACAGAGAACCCATCGCCACAATTTTTGTTGGGTGCGCTTCGCTTCACCCATGACTTTATATGAAAAAACGTCTTGTAAACTCTCATAAATAAAATGAAAATTCCTATACAATAAATTTACACTGGTAATTGAATAACCAATTTCCTAATATCCAATACGCGCCGCCGCTAAATACCGCTGCAATAGGCAAGGTTATGAACCATGATAAAAGTATTTCTAATACCATACGAGTATTTAGATGTCTCGTAACAAGAACTATCCCGAAAATAGACCCTACAGATACATGCGTCGTGGATACTGGCATTCCAAGTTTACTTGCAAATATTACAAGGATACTGGGGCAAGGTTTGCAGTAAAGCCCCGACCATGATTTAATTTTGTGATCTTATTACTCATTGTCTCAGCCACTTTCCGCGCATTCAAAAGTCCGCCTATCGCCATACCAGTAGAAACAGCCAGAATGCCCCATTGTATTGACAGTCCTTTGATTAATAATAAGAGGGCAACAATCTTGGGTGTGTCATTAAGACCCTTGGCAAAACTTACGACTCCAGCAGAACAAAAATGTAAATAATCCAACAATTTCTGGCTATTCATACCAAGGAAACGTCCTTGGTAGATTTCCCAGCAGTTTTCTTCTGTGTCAATTGCAGCGCTAATAGTATTACCGTATTTTACACTCAGAACAGGAGCAGGCATACATGTTGGAATTGCTTTTATCTGTTCACCAACACAAATGCACCATTTCTTTGTTATGCCGGAACGGATACGCATATTCCGGAAAATAATATAACAACCGCCGCCAAGAGCAGTAGCAATAACAGGACTGAGTAAAAGAGGCAGGAAAAAGGCGCTGCCCAAAACGGCAAAATTAGCCGGTAAACCTACAGCTACAAAACCAGCGCCGGCTAGGGCGCCTGTCAGGCTATGAGTAGTTGAGATTGGAAACTCTGCAATCGTTGCAACCACAACGGTAATGGCAGCACCAATCGTTACTGCTGTAAGGAATTCAGGAGCAGTTGCGATGCTTTGAGGAAACAATCCGTTACCAGAAAAGGCCTTTACAAGGCCGTATGCAAAGAATATGGAAGACAGCGAACCTGCAAATGTTGTAATAGTTGCCCACCAAATTGCGTACTTATAATTCGTGGTCTTACTTCCAAAGAGAGTAGTAACTCCTTTAAAGTTGTCATTTGCGCCATTTGAATATGCAAGGAAGCAGGTGGCCAGAAAAAGAAGTATTAAAATTATCATCAGAAATCTATCTCTACTTTAAGTGAGTCTAGAAATTTATTAAAGGATGTAAAGAGTTCCATTACACCAAGCGCCTCAACAATTTCAGAATCAGTAGCGCCCCTCTTCCTTAGCTCTTCAAATTCTTCATCAGTTATCTTATTTGGGTATTTGTTCGCCTTCCTGACAAAGGTTATGATTTCTCGTTCCTTCTCTGTAAATTTTGATTTCTCAATCTCATCCTCAATCATTCTAAGTTCTTTGTCCGTAGTCCCGATTGTCCTGAGTGCAGCCGTATGAGCCGTTACGCAATACGCACAACTATTGTCTTTTGAAACCAAAAGGGCAATAGATTCTTTGACCTTTCGGCTCAAACTCCCTTGCATCATTACTGCCTTTACCTTGCTCCAGTTGGCCTTCAATAATGGAGGGAAGTATGCGTAGGTCTTAAATAAATTTGGAATCTTGCCAAAAACACCCTCAATTTCAGTAAATATCTCCTGCACTTCAAAATCATGCTTCAGGACTTGCTCTCTACCTATAACCGAAAGTCTTGCCATTATTTAGCCTCTCCATAAAATTCCATAATAGTTTACTAGGGATATATTCGTACTATTGCACAATTTATTTACCATCTTATAACACAATTCAATTTTTTTTATGCGTTGGTGGGCATGGAACTGTCCCATACGAGTAGAATACACAACAATCCCCTTTTTTTGGTTTTAACATTGATTTGCAATTCTCACATTTATAAAAATACTAACAGGCCTCAACAGGCATTTTCTCTTCTTCTTGACGTCTGCAATTCGGACAGATAACTGTAAACATTAAAATTATTTCCTTTTCAATAGACAACAGGATTCTTTTCTAAACACAAAGTATTCTGACAATTTAAGCGCCCTACAATATGTTAATGAATTGTTTTATAAACCTCAAGCTCAATACTTCACAAATTTATCATCGCACTATCCCTTTTAAATCAATCTTCAATGTCCTAATAGAAACAAAATACTATTTAGCGAATTTCACTACACTCCATTATCAACAAACTAGTTTGACACACATAGCATATTATGATAGTATTCGCTTTTAAAATAAATTAATAGATATAATATGTTTGTATCAGTTTTATTTATATAAAAACGGAGATAATTACCGTTGGCAAAAGAAAGACAAATTATAGTCGGTTCAAGAGGAAGCAAACTTGCACTGATTCAGACAAACTGGGTTATATCCGAACTCAAGAAACTAAATCCTGAACTTGAATTTAAAATAGAAAAAATATCAACAAAAGGCGACAAGCGAACTGACGCACCATTATCGCGTTTAGGTGGAGTTGGCTTATTTACAAAGGAACTCGAAGTAGCCCTAATCAAAGGAAAGATTGATTTAGCAGTCCACAGCACCAAAGATGTACCCACAGAAATACCGAAGGAATTGACGATTGGCGCCACGCCGAAGCGCGAAGATCCGCACGATGTTCTCATCAGTAACAATAATACTACACTAGAAAAACTGCCTGATAATGCGCGCATTGGCACAAGCAGCTTACGCAGAAAGGCGCAATTACTGGCATTCAGACCTGATTTTAAAATCCTTGATTTACGCGGTAATCTGGATACACGGTTACAAAAGCTCGAAATAGAAGATCTGGACGCCATTATCGTTGCATACGCTGGGTTGCGCAGGATGGATTATAAGGGTCAAATCAGCCAGATTATACCCTTTGATATAATGTTACCTGCGGTTGGACAGGGTTCGCTTTGTATTGAAATACGCGAAGATGATTCTAAAACAAATAAGCTTGTTTTAGGCATTGATGACAGACAAACAAGAGCCTCCGTTGAAGCAGAAAGGGCTCTTCTAGCAAAGCTTCAGGGTGGTTGTCAAATTCCTATTGGAGCATATGCAGAAATCAAGAAAAATGACTTACATGTTGAAGCAGTCATTTGCACACTCGACGGTGACCATACAATAAGAGACAGACATAGTGGTCCAGTATCGCAGGCATCAAAAATTGGAGATACGCTTGCGCAAAGGATGCTTGATAACGGTGGTATAAAAATCTTAAATGAAATACGCCAGAAATTTAAATCTATTGACCACATATAAATAGTACAATATCTCCATCATTTCAGAAACCTACTTTAAGATACCCATTTAATACACATTTATATGGTGCAATAAATCTTACTCTAGATCAACTTTAGTATTTAAGATTTGTCTTTTACTAGTTGGTCTTACACTTAAAATTTAAGGCAATGAAAAAGCCCATGATTAGCAAACATCATGGGCTTTTTCTCTTTAAGATTAATAAATCTAAGTAACTGTTTTATTTCGCAGCGGGTTTGTCTATACGGCCTTCCCTGCGCAATCTGGCAGCTTCTCCTTGTATTCTTGTGAATTCCATCATCATGGGCGCCTGACCCCACCACCAGGAAACGTCTTGTTGAACGTGTGCAGTTCCTTTATAACCCTGGAGTTTATACCAAAACCACAACCTGTTGTACATATTCTCAATCTCTGAAGGATTGTTCTGCTGTTGCAAGAACATACCGTATACGCCCAAAATGGGTCCTACAACCGGGAACTTACCTTTCAAGGTCTTAAATGCGTTGTATACAGGCTCACCAAGGAAGGCAGGACTAAGCTTTTCTATAATACCATCACTCAGCGGATAAGGATCCTTTTCTTCCCAACTTGGATAGAGAAGCCCGTCTGCAATCAAGTCCTCAATAATTTTCTGTGACTCATCAGCCAGTTTGTGCGCCTGGAACATAAATTCATCCAGTGATTTCAAATATGTGTCTGCGAAACGGTCACTATGGCACTTTGCACATACTTCTAACCAGTAAGAACGTTTTGCAATATTTTCTTCCGAATAAATGTCAATTTTGTCAGCAATAATATTAATCCCATATGGGTAATCTTTGAGAGAAGACTTATACTCTAAATTCTTTGGTGGTACTGTACCCATACGCCATATCCCCTTCATTACAGGATTATGGATAAATCGCCCATGCTTTTCATACATGTGACAAAACTGACACGTTGGAGTACGGTAATCCTTACCTGGTCTTACCTCCGACAGGGGCCTTGTGAAATCGAAATGTTCTTCTTCTTTTTCGTAAATCACACCGTGTTTTGATTCACCGTAAGATTCTGCATCTGGATGGTCAGGTCCCATGTGGCAAGATACACAGGCCTCTGGTTGTCTGCCTTCTGCGGCGCTGAATTTATGACGGGTATGGCATACATCGCACTTTTCGGCACCGGAATGACACAAATCGCAGCCATGTTGTCCATACAAATAACCCCTGCGCGCAGCCTCAGCATACCAGGGTACAATTGTATTTGCCTCCCATGACTGAATATGATTTGGACGGCCCACTTCACGTTCCCTTAAGAAATCATCGAATTGGGGTCTATGGCATTCACCGCATACCTCTCCGGTTGGCATTCTAATCTGTTTTGTCTTTGTATCAGCATGACAATCAAAGCAGTGAACCTCATTTAAAACCCTGCTTGTACGTTTCTCGATTTCGGCAGTCCTTGCAGAAAGATATGGTGTACTCTTTGGATTCTTATGTCCAGAACTCCTCCAATCCCTCACGACACCCGGTGTTGCTTCTTCATGACACGTTACGCACAAGTCCCTTCTCTCCTTTTCAATGAAGATGGAATGATCCAAGTTCTTCATTGGTTCGTAATGTCTGTTTGGTTGCCAGTACATATCCAGCATTTGTGGCTTAAAATAGTCCTTAAAAGGACCCGAACCCTCTTTTAGTCCAACATTGTCCTTATAAACGGCCCTGTACCAATCAGGCATTCCTTCATATAAATCTGGTGGCGTCTCCTTCTTTGGCTGTTTCTCATCGGCAGCCCATGTTACGGAAGTAAACGCCATTATCGCAGATAGACATAAACCTAAACCTAATTTTTTCATTTCATTAACCTCCGTATGATTAACATATTATTATGATTATGATCTATTCCTCTTCTTCTGGTTTAATGAGCGTTATTACATATTGAGTTAAACACCACCTTTGTTCATCAGTAAGTTCTTTGGCAAAAGATGGCATTGGCGTACCGTTCAATCCTGTTGTAAATCTTAAATAAATATCCTTTGATGAATTTCCGCCTTTAAACTTTCCTGTTGTGAAATCAAAAGGCTTTATTGGGAAACCAAAGTCATCTTCCTGCTCAGCAGCACTTGGGCCGTCCCCGCGTCCTTCAACTCCATGACATTTCCAGCATTCCAGTTTTTCTTCGTATATCTTCTTGCCTTCTGCTATTGTCCTTTCGGATGGCCTTATCTCTAACCCAACATCCACAGGCGGATCGGGTTTCCTCACCTCAAACGCCTCAGAAAAACTCTTAAGAACAGGAATTACCGATGCCCTTTGTTCTTCAGTAAGGATATCCCATGGTATCATAGTAGAGTTTGGCACTCCGTATGAAATAGTCCTGTAAATGTCTTCATCCGTTGGAAGCGAACCACTTGGTGTGGTTCTAAATTTGTATGCACCTCTCGTAAAATCACGAGGTTTTGGAAGCATAGACCTTGCAAGAGGCCCATCCCCTTTTCCCTCTTCGCCATGACAGGCGCTGCAATACTTCTTATACGTATTCTTACTCTCTTCAGTAACTTCTGTCGGTATATTAACTGCACGGGCAGTTCTAAGCATAGCGCCTGATATCAGCATCACAGTTACCACTGCCGTAGTACACCAAAAGACAGACTTAGCTAATAGCTCCTTTGGTTTCATATATGCTACTCCTCCTTTCCGACTGCAATTTTATAAACCTAACCTATTGAATAAAAAACAAATTTTTTTTGCTAATTTATTAATTCTGCGAGTAAACAAATTCAATGTTCAAAATTTCTTTTGGATTTATCGTTACCTCCTTTTCTAGTTTACCTAATTCCTCATGCCATACTTGAAATTTATATGAGCCTGGTGGAACATCCCAAATTTCAAAATAGCCGTTTCTATCGGTTATATCAAAATATGGATTATCAAAAACAACAATCCATGCATACGTTTTCTTGTGAATATCGCAAGTCATTTTAATTATTTCAGGGTAATCAAATTTCACTGACAGTCTCTGCTTGTATGTAGTGCCAAGATTAAATGGCTGGTTCCTAACAGACGTGGTATGGACATTATGCATTTCGTCGTCCCCATTTAAAATATCAACCGTAGTTCCAATCAATATAGGAACTACGGGTGGAATGAAATTATTTCTTTGCTGATCCATAATAGGATTAATCTGCGATATTATTTTTCTTTTGCCTTTCTTAATGTCGGTAATTGAAACCACAGCGTTCTTAAGCCCATTGTTAATCTTACTTACTACAAATTTTTCAGAACCTGTCTTTTGTGTATCCGTTAGATCCCAACCACCCGCTAGATCTAACGATAAACTTGCTTGGTCACCCAGATACCTTACATTACCTATAACAGTACTGCCATCTACAACTTGTATTTCATCATAGTCACCCTGAGCAAAGGCAAACTGATAAATTAAAAGGCAACTAAAGCATATTATCAGAATACTAAAAAAAGTTAATTTCTTAATCAATTTTGACATGTTTCTAAAACTTGTTTACATATTAATGGAATATACTGTTACGACAAAAATCGTTCCTACTAAACAATTAAAATCAAAAAATTTAAAATATACTATAAGTACTAACCTTCAGAAATACTTAAATATTAAGCATTCCTTCTTTTTATTAATAATTTTTATTCAAACAATTTCATGTTTGAAATGCAAGTTTCATATTATAATATTTTATCCACTAACAAAAACATAAACTTCAACAATATAAAAAACTTACTCACTAAAGTATCTCTTCAATGGATTGCAAATCACCTTAAACACCCCTTTATCAATATTCTTACTGCTGTCGAAAACAATGTAACTATATTTCCCATAATGTTTAATTTTATAGCCAGTATCTGTAATACTATCTGTACCTAAACTTAAAAACAATACAATATTTTTCAATTTATTTTCGGGATTTCTAAGAACAACAAGTAGAATATTACTTTTTTTACTGTATTTTACTTCATTAATAGTAAATTCATTTTCTCTAATTATCAGGTTTTCTGGTAAATTTTTTATAAACTTCTTTGTAAGTTTGTTCTCCAACACACCACCTAAGACAAAAAGGCTCTTTTCTGCCATATCTGTTTCTGTAACTTCCTTATCTGCTTTAATAATCTTTTTTCCATCTGCCAGAAATTCAGCAAATTCTTTATAAGCTGACACCGAACTACTTTCACATTCTGTCGGATATACAATAATTCCCTTACTATCCCCCAATACAGCATCTATAGACGGGGGTACTTCTTCTATATGCAAACGACGAAACACATCATATTCAGGGTCTAAAGTAATTGACACCGGTTTTGACTTTGATTTAAAGGAAACAACATTTGAGCTTTCATTGACTTCTACAATTCTATAATCACACTCATTTTGAAGTTCCAAAATAATTGGCAAATGGAAGCGGTACGGCCTATCAATTTCTCTCTGTACTCTAGGATAAGTTTGAATAATCTCTATCTCTGTAAGCCAACCATCGTCAACCTTTTTCATATTCACTCCACCAAAATCAATAAATGGTGCACCAGTACGATTAATCCACTGCCTAAAAAACCACGACAAATTCATATTGCATTCACTTTCAAAGACATTTTCAATATCAGTCCAGCCCGCCGACTGCCATAGTTTCTCTTTATAAAACTTTCTAAGTGATTCAAAAAATAAATCGTCTCCGATTATTTTCCTCAACATGTGAAAAACCATTGCCGTTTTACCATAACCAACGGATTGTGTTACTTGATCTCTTCTACCAACAAAACTATTTAAGGGAAAATCATTCTTTTCTGTTACATAATTGGTATATTTCATACATATATCCCTTCGATAATCCTGCGCTGATGTTTTATCCGAAAGTTCTTTATAGTAATAATCTGCCATATAAGTGGTTAATCCTTCGCACCAGTTGCCCTCTCTCTCATCCACAAAAACGGAATTACCCCACCAATTATGAAGAATCTCATGACCAAGCGATGTTTCCACTATAAACGGCAACTTTATTACATAATTTCCAAGCAAAGTGAACGACGGCATACCGTACCCAGTTTGAAGAAAATTCTCAACCACAGCAAATTTATCATATGGGTACTCTCCCAGAAGTCTTTGATACATCTCTAGGTAACGCCTTGATGCACTCAAATATATTTCTGATAAGCCTTGTTCTTCCGGGAAAAAGTAGGTATAAATATTAATCCCATTTACTTTAATGTCTTTTACCATATATTTCCCTGCTATCAGGTGGCATCCTTCGGATACATTTTTCTCCTCCCAAGTTGTATATAGTTTATCTTTAACTATATCTTTATTAACAAGCTTACCCTGCGTAATTGCCTCATATCCGTTGGGAGTAATAACCTTTGCCTTAAAAGTAGACAGAGAATCTGGAACATCTGGATACCAAAAACATGCAGGACTTAAATAGACACCCCTTTCATCAACAATCCCAACAGTCTC
The DNA here is from genome assembly GCA_963709355.1 of uncultured Planctomycetota bacterium. Classification (GTDB taxonomy): domain Bacteria; phylum Planctomycetota; class Brocadiia; order Brocadiales; family Brocadiaceae; genus PLOWO2-12-38-17. Next base: position 2,354,289 of record CAVPVY010000005.1, on the reverse strand, counting down.
ACCAATATCTTCTTCCTTTATGGAACTCGGCCTTGACAATATAAGACCCTCATATACAACATCCAGTGCGATTGTAGTCAACTGCATTAAATCGTTGGGTAAAATAACCTCAACATATTGGACATCTCCAAAACCTTTACTTCGATCAGAATTAATATTCCATGGCATTCCGTTTTTTACATTAAAGTCTAATTTTTTATCAGGCGTACTGACGGATAATACATTAAAAGAATCATTGATAAAAAAGTATATCTTCTCAGAATCAGCGCATTGTATTTGTATTCTGTCTTTTGCATTCAACTTATGCTCTTTAGGATACAATTCTATTTCAATATCATGACTCAAAATCCTACTTGTATGAACCTCACTGGCAAATACAGTAGATATCGTCAAAAAAGGAATAAATATAAAAAACAATGTGTAATTAAAAAGACATCTGGCTGACATATATTTTACCCCTATAGTTACATATAAGTGTTTATTTTTATTATCAGTTTAGTTCATTCTAAACAAGAAAACTAATCCTGAAGTTTTATTCAATGTCAAATTAAAGTATATTAAAAATAATGATTATAAAACACCAGAAAAGATATTTCACCTGTTATGTTTTATCTTTAACTCTTGACTCTCTTTCTTATTCTAATATAATTTTAATTCTTATATAGATTTATAGAAACAATAAAATATTGTTAGTAAGAATTTATGAAAAAATATTTTTAGTAGTAAATGTTTAATCCCTGAAAGGAAAAGCTATCATGAAAAAGATTTACCTGTTCACGCCTGGCCCAACTATGGTTCCACCAGAAGTATCGCTTGCCGAGGCGCAAACAATGATACATCATAGAACACCGCAATTTTCTCAAATCTTCTATGAATTAAGTGAAGACCTAAAATATCTATTCCAAACAAAAACAGGCGAGGTTTTCACATTACTGTCTTCCGGAACAGGTGCAATGGAGGCATGCGTCGCTAATGTCCTTTCCAAAGGTGATAAGTCATTGGTTGTAATCAGCGGAAAATTTGGAGAACGCTGGGCTGAATTATGCGAATGCTTCGGCATTGAAACAATTACAATTGATGTTGAGAATGGTAAAGCTGTAAATCCTGCGGATATTGAATCTGCACTAAAGAAACATAGTGGCATTAAAGCTGTGTTCACAACTCAATGCGAGACATCAACGGGTGTTGTGCATGACATAAAGTCAATTTCTACAATTATAAAAAAGCATGGAGCAACAATCGTTGTTGATGCTATCACAGGCATCGGCGTTCATCCATTAATGATGGATGAATGGAATATAGACATTGCAATTACCGGTTCACAAAAAGGTTGTATGATGCCACCAGGCCTTGCATTCGTCTGCGTCAATAGCAGTGCATGGAATGTTATAGAAAAGGGAGATTTACCAAGGTACTACTGGGATTTCAGAAAAATGAGGAAGGAACTAAAGGACAAAACAACCCCATTTACCCCAGCTGTTTCTCTGGTTATGGCAATGAAAACCGCAATGGACATGATTAAGAAAGAAGGCATTGAAAATGTGTGGAAACGACATGCCAGGCTTGCCCATGCGACAAGAGAAGGCGCCAAAGCTATTGGCTTAGAACTCTTTGCTGGAGAATATTCAAGCAATGTATTAACGGCAATTAAAGCGCCAAATGGAACAGACGTTGATAAGATTATCAAGAAACTTAGAGATGAAACAGGTGTAACCTTTACCGGTGGACAGGATGAATTAAAAGGGAAGATTATAAGAATAGGTCACATGGGCTATGTAAATGACTTCGATGTAATCGTCGCTATTGCTGCACTTGAAAAGGGACTTTATGAAGCCGGATACTCTTTACAACTGGGCAAAGGGCTTTCGGCTGTACAATCGTTATTGGTCAGTAAACAAAAATAGTATTCTTTTAAAAATATTCATAACAAAATCAGAAACAATCTGGATTGTAGTACATTGTCCAAAATCGTAGTAAAAGATTTTCACCTGGAATATACACTCTCATGCGGACAACTCTTCAGGGTATTTAAAAGCGCAGACTGGTATTATATAACCTTAAGAAACCGCGTTTTTAAAGTCCGCCAACTATCAGACCAGTTAGAATTTTGTGGTATTGATAAAAAATCACTTATACGCTATTTTGCACTTGATGAACCATATCCAGACATACTCGTACAAATAAATAAGGATAAACATATTGATAAGGCTATCAGAAAATATCATGGTTTACGCATCTTAAGACAAGACCCGTGGGAGTGTCTGATATCCTTTATATGTTCTTCTGCGGCAAATATCCCTAAAATAAGACTCAACGTGGAACTGTTGTCGCAATTCTTTGGAAAGGAAATCGGATTAAATAACTTTAAATGCCATACATTTCCACATCCGGGAGAATTAAACGATTACGAACAAATCTTAAAAGCAAAAACTGGCTTCAGGGCAAAATACATCAAGGCGGCAAACGACCAAATCACTGAAAAATTTCTATCATCACTAAAAAAACGCCCGTATTCTAATGCTAAACAGGCACTGAAACAAATCCCTGGAGTTGGTGATAAGGTAGCTGACTGTATACTTCTCTTCTCGCTTGGTTTCACAGAGGCATTTCCTGTTGACACGTGGATCAAAAAAATCGTCCAGAAAATTTATTTCAGAAGCCGAAGGGTATCAAATAAAAAAGTGCATGAATTCGCATCAAATTATTTTGGCAGATATGCTGGATATGCTCAACAATACTTATATATGTACGCAAAAGACTTAACGTATGGTAAATAAATCTTTATTCTCTGAAATTTCACTTTCAGAACCCATATAATCGGAAATTGTTATTTTCAAAACTTATCTAAATAAAACAAACTGAAAACCCAAAAATTGCTTTGTTAAAATTATTTTGCCATAACGGCATTTATATCCTACTTCAAGAATTTTTCAATTGCCTCTTTTACCTCATCCAAGTAAACATCAGTATCCTTACAATATCCATGCGGCCTAAGGTTTGGCACCGCAAAAATTGCCTTGGGCATGGCAGCCATCAAGCCTGTCCTGAGTTCTTTTTCACATGCAATAGCAACCACCCCATGAATATCCTCTGACATTACCTTCTGAAGGGCAACACGTCCACCTGTAGCCAGCGTAATATTGACCCCGTACTTCTCAGAAAATTCCAGTAAATCCTTGATTTTGCACTTTCCACATCGTTTACATTCGTTCAGATCATTCTTAATGTTTTGTTTGCACTGTGAATTCTGAATACAATGTGGAAACAAAATCAACAAATTCTTAGGAGAACACTTCTTCTTACGAAACCTCATCATAAGGTTGCTTATCGAAACAACTTGCTTATCAATAAATTCCATATTACCTGCCTTTTGTGTAAATAACTATTTCGGCTATGATATAAATGTATCCTGAAGCTTTACTTTATGGCCGCGTAAATATTCCTGTGCGTCCATTACACATTTGCCTTCTGGCTGCAATTGCGTAATACAAATAAATCCACCCAGTGTGGCGACATGAATGCCGCAAGAGGCTATCTCTACCACAGTGCCTGGCGCAAGAGATGTCCCAACTTCAAATCTGTCGTGTATCTGAGTCTTCCGTATAATAATTCTTTTTCTATCTTTTAATTCTTTTGAATCTGTTTCAGAACAGAAATATGTATAAGCACCCGGTGAGGAAGTTAATCCCCGTGTTAAATTATGAACCTTTTGTGTTTCCTGAGACCAATTGATTAATCCGTCCTCTTTTTTTAATTTTGGAGCAAAGGTTACGTCATTATTATTTTGTTTTGTATAAGTAGCAGTTCCTGTTTCAATAAGCTTTAATGTTTCTACCAACAAATCTGCACCCATCAGCGACAGCCTTTTTTCAAGTCCCACTGCAGTTTCATCAGGAGATATCAAAGTCTTATTTTGCATAATGATATCACCAGCATCCATTTTAACAGTCATCAACATTGAAGTGACACCTGTAACAGTCTCACCGCGAATAATCGCCCAATTAATAGGTGCCGCACCCCGATACTTAGGCAACAAAGAAGCGTGAATATTAATACAGCGATGTCTGGGAAGGTTAATAATCGAACTGGACAGAAACTGGCCAAAAGCAACAATAATAATACAATCAGAAGCGAGATTCTGTAATTGTTTCACAACCACTGCGTCATTAACATTAACGGGTTGCATAACTTTTAATCCCAACTCAAGCGCCCTTTCCTTTACGGGTGATGGACTGGGAACTTTACTCCTGCCCCTGGGTCTATCTGGTTGTGTAACAATCCCAACAATATTATGGCTTGCCTTTATCAATGAACTTAAACTGGGAACTGCAAATTCAGGCGTTCCCATAAAAACCACTTTCATTATTTTTTTACTAAGAAAACAACCTGAGTTGTGAATTGCATCAATAAATTTTATCACACGAAGACTGACAGTGAATTTCAATAATTCTCAATCATATACGAATGTTACGACTCTCACTGTATGACGTCTCAAATTCTCTTAACTGACGGGATATAGCCAAACGGTTAGCAGGGCTTAACCTGTCAATAAAAAGACAACCATTTAGATGGTCAAGTTCATGATGCCATGCACGCGCAGCTAACCCTTCTGCCTCAATTTTAATCTTCTGCCCTTCAAGATTGTATGCAATTGCCTTTATTCTTTGTGGACGGATAACTTTACTCATAAGACCGGGAAAACTCAAACAACCCTCTTCTTTAACTACCTCTCCCAATTCCTCAACAATTACTGGGTTAATAAAAACCTTTTCAGTATTCCTGTCATTATTAATATCGACTATAAACAAACGTACAGACCACCCCACCTGAGGCGCCGCAAGCCCTATACCATTAGCCTGATACATCAACTCCATCATTTTATCAACTCTACTGTACACTTCTTTGTTGATGTTAGCTAAAAGCTTTGCTTTTTGACGAAGTACCGGATGTGGATACAAAATAATATTCATCTTAATATCTCAAAAACACAAAAAGTAATTATTATAAAATGTTAATATAAAAAAACAGAAATTGCAAGATTCTTTCACTTTTCTTATTGACTTTAAAGTGTACATTAAATAGATTATATACTTCTTAAAATTTATTATAACTATTTGTTAAAGGAGTCAGTTATGCCAACAATGAAATCAGCCAAAAAAAGGCTTAGGCAAAATATAAAGCATAATTTAAGGAATAGAGCATTCAAAACTTCCTTAAGAACACAGATTAAAAAGTTTTTAGGCTCAATGAAAGAGGGAAATGTACTGGCAGCAGAGAAAGAATTACAACTTACAATTAAAAAGCTGGATACAAGTGCTGCAAAGGGTATCTTACACAAAAATACAGCAAGCAGAAATAAATCTCGTTTAACAAAGAAACTTAATCAATTAAAAACAACAAAACAAAAAGCCTAATTTTTCCTGAGCAATGCCTTGAGGTGAGATTCAATGCACAGCGGTAAGTCTGACAGATTGTACCCTCCTTCAAGGCATGACACAACCCTGCCGTGGCAGTAATCTTCTGCAGAGTTCACAACAATCTCAGTTAAGGTTTTAAAGTCTTCGATTTCCAAGTTTAAGCCACCTATAGGGTCTCTCTTGTATGCATCAAAACCCGCAGAAATAATAATAAATTCAGGACCAAATTGTTTTGCTTTTTCTTCCAGCACCTTTCTAAACAAACTTACATATTCTTCAGATTTTATATCTGCCGAAAGAGGCACATTTATAGTAAACCTTACTGCATTCAATATACAGGCAGATGATTGGCCTGGATATGATGAATCCTGTATTGCGCAAAAATAAACCTTTCCTTGTACTCTTCTACAGGACGTAGGGATTGGCTTGCCATTTTTTTCAATTTCTTGTGAAAATCGGGTAATGTACAGAACATTACTTATCCTCTTATAGTTCACCTATAATTTCACACCTTTCTTTCCTATTTCTCTTTCCTTTGATTTTTAACTTTACTGAAAAAATTTAAAAATTCTTGAACTATTCTTCGTTTTTGCTATATTAGCTTTCCTATGAGAAAAAGCAATTTCCTATCATCTATCATCTCCTATCTTCTTTTCACGGCTATAATATGATATTTTAAAGGTATTTGATTTACCAAATAGAACAATAAATATTCTTATATTTCTTTATTGACAATTAACGATATAAATATTTGAATAACTTTGTTATATAGCATCTTTTAAAGGAAGGGAGATTATAGCTATGAAGCATTGGATGAACGTAATTATTCTTTTTTTGGTTATTTTTAGTTGTGGTATTGTGCTGGCTGGAGAGATTTCTACCTCTGCAGGTGAAGATCAAAGGGTTGCCATTTCAGAGATAAAAAGAACATCTTCAATAAATTTAGTTATTAAATGGGATGACAGAAGGGATGTTGCCAAATTTATTTCAGGACAACTCACCAAACCTTCTGAGCTGCCTGCGTTGGAGGTGACATTTGATTTCATTAAACATTACAATGTGTTATTTGGTGTGCAGGACACAGACAAAGAGATCGAGTTGGACAGTACCTATGCTACACCTGAAGGGCAGTTCATCAACTTAAAGCAGAAAAAAGATGGTCTGGATGTCATCGGTGGCAAAATTACTGTGAGGATAAATAAAGGTATCATAACTACTCTTGCAAACTACTTTGAACCAAATATCTCTACGAAAACTACTCCCACCATTTCAAATAATGAGGCGGTAGCAATCGCAATGTCTGAGGTAAACCTTACAAAACAGGATATTAAGACGGCTCTGGTTATTTTCCTTTGGGAAAAGGGATGCGATCCAGACCAGAAAGAAGACAAATTTTATCCATATCTCGCCTATAAGGTGGATTTTCCGTTTAATTCCAAGCCAGAACCATCAAAGTATCGGGTATATGTAAATGCGCATGACGGCAGTATCATCCTTGTTGAAAACAGGGTCATGCATGATGGTTCTGCCTTTGGAACAGGTATAGGAGTGGATAACAAACTAAAGACCTTTGATACCTATGAAAAAGGGGGAACCTTCTATCTCGGCAACGGTCCCATCCCAAACGTAACATCCATAAAAATAAAGACCCACACTGCTAACAATACCAAATCCCTCCCGGGAAAGATCATGAAGGATGCAGATAACTTTTGGGAAGATCCGGCTGGGGTAGATGCCCATTTCTACGGAAATTTTGTCTTTGATTTTTATAAAAACAACTTCAGTGATTTTTTCTGGTTTTCTGGCAGTGGCTTCGATATCTCTGACGGCCTCCTATCAACCATACATTACGATAAGGCATACGATAATGCATTCTGGAATGGAACTCAGATGGTATACGGAGACGGGGATGAAATATTTCATCCACTTTCAGGTGCGCTGGATGTAGTTGCTCACGAGATCACCCATGGTGTTACAGAGGCCATAAACAATCTTACATACTGCAAAGAACCTGGAGCGCTGAACGAATCATGGTCTGATGTTATGGGGATGTTTAACTCGATCGATTACGGAGATGATCTTCCATATTTGCTCGGCGAGGAGATTATGAAAATCGATGAAACCTCAGGGAATGAGGCATATTATGCCCTTAGAAGAATGGATGACCCGCCCTTCAGGAGTGATAGTTATTCTAAAAACGACTACTACCCCAATGATCCGTTGGGTAGCTGGGGACAACCAGAACATACCTCAGAACAATATTATGCTGGATGCTTTCCATGGACTGACAATGGAGGCGTCCATATAAACTCTGGCATCCCCAATAAGGCTGCTTATCTGATCACTACGAATAACAATGTCGGCTCAGAAAAGGCAAAACAAATATACTACTACGCCATGTTCTATCTTTCATCCAACTCTCAATTTGTCGATGCCAGGGATGCTGTAGAACAGGCCACCATAGATCTTTATGGCCAAGGTCCAGAACTCATCGCAGTACAAGCTGCCTTTAATGCGGTTGGTATTCGGTAGATTCTTATCATCGGTATGTAAAAACCCAAAAAAGTAACCCATAGAGAAAAATCTAATGGCGGAGAAGATTTTCCACAAGCTACCATATGAAAACAGGGTCTAAGAACATTCCATTGGAATCGTAATTCAAATGTAACACCCGTTTACTTGGCTCCGAATACCAATGGGGATAGTTGAAAGAATTGTAAGTAACGGAGATTCCTAGGAATTCATGGGACACCGTAGTTAATTATTGACTTTGTTATTAAAATAGTTAAGGTGTGTTCATGTCCAGGATTGCGCGTGTGGTAGTCACAGAAGTACCACATCATATTACTCAGCGAGGAAATTGACGTTTGCAGACATTCTTCTGCGACGAGTATTATGAGGCATACACAGACTTGTAATCAATTAAAAGCAACAAAACAAAAAGCCTAGTTTTTCCTGAGCAATGCCTTGAGGTGAGATTCAATGCACAGCGGTAAGTCTGACAGATTGTACCCTCCTTCAAGGCATGACACAACCCTGCCGTGGCAGTAATCTTCTGCAGAGTTCACAACAATCTCAGTTAAGGTTTTAAAGTCTTCGATTTCCAAGTTTAAGCCACCTATAGGGTCTCTCTTGTATGCATCAAAACCCGCAGAAATAATAATAAATTCAGGACCAAATTGTTTTGCTTTTTCTTCCAGCACCTTTCTAAACAAACTTACATATTCTTCAGATTTTATATCTGCCGAAAGAGGCACATTTATAGTAAATCCCACACCGTGTCCCACTCCAACTTCTTCCTTTCTGCCTGAACCTGGATAAAATGGATATCTGTGTATAGAAAAAAATAATACCGCCTGGTTATTATAAAAGATATCCTGCGTACCGTTACCATGATGAACATCCCAATCTACTATGAAAATCCTTTTAAGTTGATACTTCCATTGAATATATTTTGCTGCAATTGCTACATTATTAAAGAGGCAAAATCCCATTCCTCTAGTAGCTATTGCGTGATGCCCTGGAGGGCGTACAAGACAAAATGCATTTTTATCATCACCTTTCATAACCAAGTCTATAGCTGTAAGAGGCGCACCAGCCGCATAAACAGCCGCATCATATGACGCTTTAGAAACTATTGTATCACCATCTAGCCAACCACCGCCTTCATCTGCTATTTTCTTCACAGTTTTAATATAATCTCGCGGATGAACCAATTCAATTTCTTCTATAGAAGCGGCTTGTGGCTTTATAATCTTCAGGGTTTTCCACAATCCACTTGCTTTAAGATGGCTTACTGCGTTCTCAACTCTTCTAGAATTTTCAGGATGACCATATCCGGTATCGTGTTTTAAAAAAATATCATCGTAAACAAGTAGTGTCATACAATAATTATTATTTTAAAAGAAATATACCACCCAGAATTAACAAAATACCCAGCACCTTATTTATGGTAACTTCCTCTCCAAGAAAAACCCAACCTAAAATAAATGTAAACAACGGATAACAACTTGTTATAGGGATGATTTTGGAGATTTCACCTGTCTTAAGCGCTTTATAAAATATCAATTGCGCTACAAATCCTGCCAGAATACCTGCAAGTACAAGAAAAAAAATAGATTTAAAATCCATTTTAGCAATAGAAGAGAACGGACTATAAAAATACATAGTAATCAACGCGCCCATTATAACACCTGAACATCTTACTAAATATGCAGACGTGGGTTCAACGGATGACAAACCTACCTTTTCCAAAAATGGTACAAACCCCCAGATAAAGGCTGTGAGCAAAGCAAGTAGAAATGATTCCATAAAAATCACCTCAATTATAATTGTTACCTTCCTATTCTTAACAATTTTAACTTTCAAATAATATAAAAAGCCTGTTAATAAGGCAAGTTTTACTTGAAAACAAAATATAAATTTGTTATTTGTATTCTTAGTTGTTTGCATAACTTGATTACGGTTAGAAACTTAATGAACGAATTATAAGAACAAAATAATATATAGTCGCTCACCTTTTATCTTTCATTAGCACTTTATTACAATCAGTTACCTTTAAGTTAATGGCAATACTATTTATAAATGACTAGTTGAGAATTCTTAAGCATGAGAAATTTTTTTACTAACTTTCTTCAACGATTAGATATAAACTTTTATAAATTCAATGGAAACGGTAACGGTAAGCGGCCCGTTCCTGAATTACCAAAAAGCGGTTTAAGATTCGAAAGTCTATCGCTTGATAATTCGCATAGCATTACCTTGGAATCAAAAACTCAAATAGATCTCGCAATAAGCAGGGCACAAAAATACATTTTAAGAGAACAAGGCGAATCTGACGGGCATTGGGTTGGAATTCTGGAAGCAGACACCACCGTGACATCAGACTATATTATGCTGATGCATTTCCTTGGAAAGGTAGACAAAGAAAAACAACAAAAAGCCGCAAACTTAATTCTCAGACATCAACTACCCGACGGTGGATGGAATATTTATTATGGAGGGCCAAGCGAAATAAGCGCCTCTGTTAAGGCTTATTTTGCCCTAAAATTAGCTGGGTATTCTGCCAACGAACCATTCATGCAAAAGGCTAAAAAATGCATCCTGGATATGGGCGGAATAATGAAAACCAATTGCTTTACTAAGATTTATCTTGCAATTTTTGGACAGGTTGATTGGCGGGCTGTACCTGCCGTTCCTGCAGAAATGATCCTCTTCCCGCCAGGTTTCTACTTCAGTATTTACGAAATGTCTTACTGGTCAAGATGTATTGTTGTACCATTATCCATTGCTATTGATAGAAAACCACGCATTCCAGTGGGAGATTCCTTGCTTCAGGAACTATATATCATACCCCGTAATAAGGTATTTTACCGAATTAAAAGGGATGATGCTTTGTTTTCATGGCGTAATTTCTTTATTGATGCCGATAGTATATTCAGAAGATACGAACAACATCCTATTAAATTTATCAGAAAAACAGCGCTTAAAAGAGCTGAAAAATGGATGCTGGAACATATGGAAAAATCGGGTGGTTTAGGAGCTATATGGCCGGGATTTATTAATTCTATCTTTGCAATGAAATGTCTAGGCTATCCGGATGATCATCCTGCAATGTTAAGCCAGCTAAAAGCGGTAGAGGCTCTTGTAGTTTATGAAGAAGACAAGCTCTATTTACAACCATGCGTATCGCCTGTTTGGGATACGGCATGGGCAATTATTGCCCTTCACGAATCCGGAATACCGAGTACCCATCCTGCCTTACAAAAAGCCGGGCAATGGTTAATTAGCAAAGAGGTACGCAATTTTGGAGATTGGGCACTGAAATGTAAGGTTGAAGAACCGAGTGGATGGTATTTCCAGTATGCAAATGAATTTTTCCCTGATACAGACGATAGCGCCGCAGTACTTATGGCACTGCAACGTGTATCGTTACCTGAAAGCTCAAATAAAGAAAAGGCATTCTTGCGCGGTTTAAGATGGATTCAAGCCATGCAATGCGACGATGGTGGCTGGGGGGCATTTGATCGCAACAACAACAAAACTCTTTTGAACTATATACCTTTTGCAGATTTTAATGCATTATTAGACCCGAGTACAAGCGATGTAACAGCTAGATGTATTGATTTCTTAGGATGTATTGGTTTCAGTAGGACATATAAAAACGTTAGAAAGGCAATCGAATTACTAAAGAAAGAACAGGAAAAAGATGGTTCATGGTTTGGACGCTGGGGCGCTAACTATATTTACGGCACATGGTCAGTGCTTTCTGGACTTGCCTCTGTTTGTGAGAATGCAAACGAACCTTATATCAAAAAGGCCGCTGAATGGTTAAAAAGTGTACAAAATGCAGATGGCGGGTGGGGTGAAACTATAAAATCATACGATGACCCATCACTCAAGGCTGTTGGCAACAGCACTTCATCACAAACGGCATGGGCACTCATGGCATTATTCCATGCGGACGAGGTAAGCTCTAACGCTGTAAAAAGAGGCATAGAATTTTTACTAACTAAACAAAATGAAGATGGTAGCTGGGATGAAAACGAATTTACTGCAACTGGATTCCCAAAGGTTTTTTACTTAAAGTATCATATGTATCGAAATTACTTCCCACTGTTTGCGCTAGGCAAATACCGCAATCTTATACAAAAATCGTAATATTATATTAGACACCTAATTTATCTTTTAAACTTCACTTTTTACATCTTATATTAATACGCCCAAAAACATTTCAACGAAGACTCCACCTTGCCATCTCCACGATATCCGAAAGCCGCTTTCCGCCTTCCAGCACCACCGTTGGTTCAAAACCGCAGTGCATCATACAGTCTTTGCAACGCGAGTCGCCGCCTTCCTGATACCGTTTCCAGTCTGTATTCTGCATATACTCGCTAAAAGTCTTATAATGCGCATCAGTAATAAGATAACACGGGCTTTTCCAGCCCATGTAGTTCCGCGTTGGATTTCCCCACGGCGTGCACTTTAAATGTCTCTCACCCTTCAAAAACTTCAAATACAAGGGAGAATTTAATATTTTATATCTACTTGAAATCCCGTAAATAAAACCAAATCTTTCTTCCACCTCTTTTCTGCAAAGGAACATCCCATTCTTATTATGTTCAAAACTAAAACCGGGCGATACCAACATCCCATCAACTCCCAAACCTTCAAGAAACGAAAAAAGTACTTCCAATTCATCTTCTGTAGTATTCTTATAAATGGTAGTATTGGTGCATACCCTGAATCCAGCGCGTTTTGCCTCCCTGATAGCATCGGTTGCACGCTCAAAAACCCCCTTCCCTGCAATTGCATCATGGGTCTTTGCAAGACCATCAATGTGAACATTAATATTAAAATATTTGCTGGGTTTTAATTTCTTTATTGCGTTAACCAACAACAAACCATTTGTGCACAAATATACGTGACGTTTTCTATTTATGATGCCATTAATAATCCTGTCAATTTCAGGATGCATAAGCGGTTCGCCACCCGTAACAGTAACAACAGGCGCTGAACATTCCTCTATTGCTTGAAGACACTCTTCTGTGCTCAACATCTCTTTCATTGTTTCCCTGTATTCTCTAATACGACCGCAACCTTCACATGCAAGATTACATGCATGTGTAACTTCCAACATCAACACTAATGGAAACCTTTTTATGGCTAATAATTTGTTCTTAATTAAATATTTGATCAAAGATGCGCTTAATGATAAAGATACTCTCATTTATATAAAACTCCATTTATGCACAAGCAAATTGCTATCGTACTTTAAAAATTACATTCAAAGTAAAAATGCTATATCATTTACAAAAATCAGTCAAGGACTATTTATTAGCAACTTGTAAAGTATATAGACATGGGTAACAGTTTATGTAATATGATATGCCTATCCCTATGGGATAGGCGACTTACTAAATTTTTTTATGGAGATGTTACCCATGCCCAAGTATTATTACGATCAACTTAGTCGAAAAAGGTTAGCCTGGATGCTCATGTATAAAAAGATTAATAACGTCTCAAAGGTATGCCTGTATTTTGGCATATCTCGTAAATGTTTCTATAAATGGCTTAAACGTTACGAAGACTCAGGAGGTGACCCTGCAAGCCTCATTGATCGCTCAAAACGTCCCAGACGCTCCCCTATGCTTACCCATAAATATATTCAGTCTATCATCATAAGACTTCGTAAAACCACTTCCTTCGGCCCCGACCGTATACGGCTGTTCTTATTGAAGGACTATAATATCTCGCTTCCAAGGTCCACCATATACGCCACTTTAAAACGCAACGGACTCATTGAGAAACCCAAGAAGATGCACAGAAAACCTAAGTGTTATCAGATGCCCTCTCCAGGATACCTACAGGTAGATATAAAGCTGCTGGGCGGCTACAGACCCGGGAGCTTTGTTCAGTACTCCGCTCAGGACGACTCTACCAGGATCAAATTCACCAAACTTTACCAGGAACGCTCTACATCTAACTCCCTGGACTTCTTGCAATATATATTCAGACGCTTTCCTTTCAAGATCAGGCACATCAGGACCGACAACGACGCCGTCTTTACCAATGCTTACACCGGTGAACCCAAAACCCATCCCTTACGGCAGCCCAAGACACATCCTTTTACCCTGTCGTGCATGGGGTTGGGTATAAAACACAATCTCAATAGGCCTTCTTGTCCAGAGCAAAACGGCAAGGTAGAAAGGTCTCATAGAACCGATGGAGAAGAGTTTTTCCGTTTACAAAAAACTCGGAATCTTGACCTCCTTGTAAAAGAACGTAAAAAATACGATGAATTCTTTAACAACAAAAGACCACACATGGGGCTTCAGGGGTGGACTCCACTGCAAAAATTACAAACTTTTCCTAATTACAAAAGTGTTACCTATGTCTATAGCTAATACAAAACCTACAAGGGAGGTGTTCAGGACTATTTAAGAATTAATGGATTACTCAATTCTATACCAGTTGTAATCAAAAAATAATTAATTTGTATTATCTTTAATTACATTTTCTAAATACATCAGTTATGTTATTTCGGATTTAATTTCTATATGTTTGTTTAAGAAAATTAAGTAAAAGGATTTAATGGTTGTTTGTAATTCTGGGGCCGCAATAACGAGTAATCTCTTATTTCCGTTCGGAACTAATCAAAACAAAAGGGTTATCGAATATATAAGGAAGCATTCAAAAATTTTACTAACTCGTACTTCTCCAAAAATTAAAATTGATACTAAATTATCATTTACTTTTTAGCCTGCTCTATATTCTTGTCTATTAACTCTTCAGCAAAACGGAGCGCCTCGTCTAGCTTTTCTGCTAGTTGGCCGCCTGCCTGCGCCATATCAGGTCTGCCGCCGCCACCACCACCAATTATCTTTGCGACTTCCTTTGATATGTTTCCTGCATGTAAACCACGTTTTACAAGATTTGGACTAATGGCGATTATTATGGTTGTGCGTCCGTTTTGTGTTGAACCCAACACAATTACAATATCAATCTGGGATTTCATCAATATATCTATTGTTTTTCTCATATCATCTGCAGTTGCATTATCAAGTTTTTTAGTAATTATCTTTACCCCTGAAACTTCTCTTGCACTGTCTAAAAAAGAATCAGCGCGACTGCCTAATTCTTTTTGTTTTAATCTGTGAATTTCTTTTTGTAAATTCTTAAGGTCGTTTAAGACTTCTTGGGTTTTTTTTACAAGTTTCTGTTCAGTTGTGTTCAGTATCCCACATATCTCTTGAATTGTATTTTCTTTTTCCCTGTCTCTGGTTAGAACTGCCGAACCAGTTATTGCTTCGATGCGTCTGATTCCGGCTGCGATTGAAGATTCACTGACAATTCTGAATAAGCCGATTTCTCCCGAATTATTTATGTGGGTTCCCCCGCACAACTCCTTGCTGAAATCACCGATTGAAACCATCCTGACACGTTCTCCGTATTTTTCACCAAACAACGTCACGGCTCCTGCATTCTTTGCTTGCTGGATTGCCATTTCTCGTGTGTTTACAGAGGTGTTTTCCAGAATTATTTCATTAACTAAATCTTCGATTCGAGCAATTTCCTCCTTTGTTAAGCTGGAGAAATGGTGGAAATCGAAACGCAAATGGTCTGGCATTACCAACGAACCTGCCTGTTCTGCATGTTGCCCTACGACTTTTCGTAAGGCATAATGAAGAATATGCGTTGCAGAATGGTTCTTTCGTATTAAATTCCTCCGTTGTATGTCAATTCTTGCATTAACTACACAGCCCTTTTTAAGTGTTCCCTTTGTTATTTTTCCAATGTGTAATATAAAATCGTTGTTTTTCTTTGTATCTGTAATATTAACGAGGGATTCATTGGACTCGAGTATACCTGTATCACCAATCTGTCCTCCTGCTTCGGCATAGAAGGGTGTTTGGTCAAGAATTACGGTAACTTCGCTTCCTGTTGATGCCTCATCTCCTAATTGATTGTTATTGATTATGGCGATTATCGTTGCTTCACAGGCGCTTTTTTCATATCCAGTGAATTTTGTGCCTTTTGAAATGTCCTTTATCTTGCTGAGCGGACCCGTATCAAACACCTGCCCTGTCATTTGAGAGGACTGCTTTGCCTGTAACCGCTGTTTTTCAAGTTCTTTCTCAAAACCATCCCTGTCAACTGTAAATTCTTTTTCGCTAAGAATTGATTCAGTTATATCCAAAGGGAAGCCGTATGTGTCGTATAGTTTAAATGCATCTCTACCTGTAAGGGTTTTTTGTTTGTTTTTCTGCATGGACTCCATTAATTCATCCAGTATAATAGTACCCTGTTCTAATGTTTCGTGGAATTTTTCCTCTTCATTCTTTATGATTCTTGCTATATTTTCCCTGCGTTGTTTGATATCAGGGTAACCTTCATGCATCACTTCGCTTATAATAGGCACTAATTTGTATAAAAACGAATCTTTGATACCCAATTGCGCGCCGTCGCGAACAGCACGTCTTAATAATCGCCTCTCAACATATCCACGCCCTTCGTTGCTGGGAAGGACGCCATCTGCTATACAAAACACGCAAGCCTTTGTGTGGTCTGCGATACGACGCATTAAAATTGAGTGTTCAGACTGTCCATTGTATTTTAATTCTGCTGCTTCTTCTAGATATTTAACGATGGGATGGAATATATCTATATCGAAATTTGTTTTCACGCCTTGCATTACACGAGCCATTCTTTCGAGTCCCATACCAGTGTCAACGTTCTTATTTGGTAATGGGTCTAATTTGCCGTTTTCTTTACGATCAAATTGTGTAAATACAAGATTCCATATTTCTACGAATCTGTCGCAGTCACATACAGGTTCACATTCTTTTCGACCACAACCAGCATTAGTCCCCTGATCGAAAAATATCTCAGAACAAGGACCGCACGGACCGTTAGGGCCTACTGATGGCGCATTTGATGGCCAGAAGTTATCTTCTTCACCATACGTGTATATTTTTGAATTGGATATCTTTATACATTTTTCCCAGATTTCATAAGATTCCTGGTCATCCTTGTATACACTTACCAACAGCCGTTCCTCTGGAATTTTTAACTCCTGTGTTAAGAACTCCCACGCCCATTCGATTGTCTCCTTTTTGAAATAATCACCGAATGAGAAATTTCCAAGCATCTCAAAAAAGGTGTGATGAGAGGCGGTTCTACCGACATTATCAATATCACCTGTACGTATACATTTTTGACATGTAGTTGCCTTCTTGAAATTCAGATTTCCCTTACCCAGAAACATATCTTTGAACTGGTTCATCCCTGCACCTGTAAACAGGAGTGTGGGGTCATTCTGTGGCACCAGCGAATCGCTGGGACAGATTACATGAGATTTTTTCTCAAAAAACTTTAAATATTTATTGCGAATCTCGCTTGTCTTCATGTAAAAGACTATTTCTCACCTTTTTTTGATTGTGATTCAGACTTTGGTTTTTCAGGGGCTTTTTCAACGGGTTTTTCTGAAACCAATGTTGGTTTTACCTTCTCAATGATTACCTGTTCAATTTCTTTCATTAATTCAGGTTTACTTTCAATAAACTGCCTTGAGTTTTCCCTTCCCTGTCCGAGTCTCAACTCTCCGTAAGAAAGCCAGGTTCCTGATTTATCAATAATCTGATGCTCAACTCCGAGGTCTATAATGTCACCTGCGCGTGAAATGCCGCAGTTATATAAAATATCAAATTCTGCTTTTTTAAATGGTGCGGCAACCTTGTTCTTGCAAACCGTTGCGCGGACACGGTTGCCGATGGTTATATCAGCGTCTTTTATACTGCCGATCTTTCTTATATCAATACGCACAGAGGCGTAAAATTTTAATGCCCTTCCACCTGGAGTTGTTTCTGGGTTTCCGCCATACATAACGCCAATTTTTTCTCGTATTTGGTTTATAAAAATTACGCTCGTTTGAGATTTCGAAATGCAGCCAGTTAATTTGCGTAATGCCTGAGACATCAGCCTTGCTTGTAATCCTACATGAGCGTCGCCCATTTCCCCCTCAATTTCAGCGCGGGGGACAAGCGCCGCAACTGAATCAACCGCTATAATGTCAACTGCATTGCTTCTTACTAATAATTCAACAATTTCGAGCGCCTGTTCGCCTGTATCAGGCTGGTTGACCATGAGGTTGTTTAAATCCACCCCCAGTTTTTTTGCATAGTCAGGGTCGAGGGCATGTTCTGCGTCAACGAATGCCGCTATGCCACCCTCTTTCTGGGCATTTGCAATGATATGTAAAGTTAAAGTGGTTTTGCCGGAGGATTCAGGCCCAAAAATTTCCACAACCCTACCACGAGGTATCCCGCCTACTCCGAGTGCAACATCCAGAGATAAGGCGCCAGTGGAGATGGTGGGTACATCCAGCCTTGTTTCTCCCCCCAGTTTCATTATTGTCCCTTTGCCGTATTGTTTCTCAATTTGGGAAAGGGCCCTTTCTAAAGCCTGCTGTCGTTTTTCTCTATCTGCCGCTTCTTGTTTTGGTATCATAAATCACCTTTATAAAAGTTATGTGGTTATTGAGATAAGTTAATGGTATGAAGCTTTGTATAAACAGCCCCATTTGGTGAAAGGTCGCTTTTCATCAAAATCACCTGATTTACAACTTCTGAGCTAAATTTGAATTCATTGTAAGAATTAAGAGCTTCCATTAATTTCTCCGTGTTCTTGCGTGTTTTTACACGCCCGACTGTAAGGTGCACTTGGTATTTGCGCGACTCGCGTTCCACGCCCAGCGCCATTAGCTGGTTATTGAGGTGTTCATGGATTTTTTTTAAGATCGCATCTTTATCTACGATACCGGCGAAGATAACGCGCGGATTTTTTGGTGTCGGGAAAACGCCTGCCCCTGTGTAGTTCAGATTAAATGGTTTTATATGAATTACAGAATCTTTTATTATATTCACTACATTTCCAATCTTTTCCTCATCCAAATATCCAATGAATTTCAACGTGATATGAATATTTTCGGGCAATACCCATTTTACCCCGGCGCATGCCTTTTTAAGGTTATTCTGAAACTCTGTTAATTTTTTACGAGTTTCATCCGTTATTTCAACAGCGATAAAGAGCCTTACATTCATATGTAGATAAGAAGACTTATAAAGATACTTGTTTAGTTCAAATAGGCCATTTACAGCCTGCCCATTTCTTCGAATTCTTTTATACGGTTTTCAACATCTTCAAATGTAATCTGTTGAAATCTGTTCAGGCTGAAGTCTTCGATATAAAATGAAGCGACAACGGTCCCGTACATAACATAATGGCTCTTTTTGAATTTGAGAGGCTCGTATCGCGGGTTTTAGCAAGATATCTCATCATCCCACCTGCAAAGCTATCACCCGCGCCCGTAGTGTCCTTGATATGTTCGATTGGATACGCTGGAATAATGAAATATCCCTTATCAGACATCAGAATTGCCCCCATGTTCTCCCTTTTTTATGATCGAGTATTTAGGTACCATATGCAAAATCTTTTTCACAGCCTTGACGGGATTTGTTTCCTGTGTTAATAACTACATTCATATTGCTTTTATAAAAACCCTTCCATCGGCAGGTCTTTCCTTGCAGTTCCTTCACGCCGGAACTATCCATATTTTTTGTGGATGACCTTTTTAAATGTTGAGGGAAATCCTTTCCTGCGACACCAACAAGCCTCACATTACTTAAAAAGTGTGCGGCGTGAGAGAAGTATATTGCGGAATAGCCCAGGCATTCTTCCGCCTTTCCATGGGGTGTTTTCACAGAGTCTAAAGCGATAGAACCAGCAACAAGTAATTGCATAATTAATTCTTACCCGATTTAATTATTTCTGGAATTTCGCACAAATTGTTAATTGTATATAAGATTCTCTTTAGAGTTTTTTCCTTTTTTAAAAGCTCCATCGTTTCAAATATACCTGCACTTACACTCTTCCCTGTGATGGCAACTCTCAATGGCTGGGCAAGCTTTGAAAACCCTACGCCAAGCTTTTCCGTCAAATTGCGCAGGCATACCTCTAAAGATTGTTTATCAAAATTTTCTAGAGGAGAAATTGCCGAATGCACCTCTTTTATCAACTTACCTACACCTTCCTTCTTCAGGAATTTTTCTACAGCGACGTTGTCGTACTCAATGGTGTCAGTAAAAAAGAAGCCCGTTTGGTCAAACAGGTCCCTAAAATTTTTAAACCGTTCATGGTACAAACTTACTAAATATTTAAACCACTCTGTGGTATATTCTGTGGTGTTAATGCCTGATTTTTCAAAAAAAGCCCGAACTTCAGGCGTGAGCTCTTCTACGGGCATATTTTTGATATACTGACCGTTCATCCAGTCCAGTTTTATATTGTTAAATTGAGCACTGGTTTTGTTCACGCGTTTTAATGTAAATTTCTCAATCATTTCTGGAACGGAAATTATTTCCTGGTCGTTTCCAGGAGACCATCCAAGAAGGGCAAGAAAATTTACTAGCGCATGTGATAAATAACCTTTATCTCGATATTCAGTGACGGAAGTTGCCCCATGACGCTTGCTCAATCTTGAGCCATCTTCTCCAAGTATCATAGGAATATGGGCAAATTCTGGCATTTTAAACCCAAAGGCTTCATAAAGGGCAATCTGTTTGGGAGTATTCGATATATGGTCATCCCCTCGAATAATGTGGGTAATGCCCATATCTGCATCATCCACAACACAGGCAAAGTTGTATGTAGGAAATCCGTCCGCCTTGAGGATTACAAAATCCTCGATGAGTGCCGCATCAAAGGTAATGGCACCATGAATAAGGTCATTAAATTTCGTTATTTCATCCTGCATCCTGAAACGAATGGCTTTACGTCCCTCGGTATCGGTATTGTAAAAAGCCTTTCCATGCTCGACTAGTCTTTCTGCGTATTGTTTGTAAACGGATAACTGCTGACTCTGGAAATATGGACCTTCATCCCAGTCAAGTCCCAGCCATTTCATACTGTCGAATATGGCTTTTGTGGATTCTTCTGTGGAACGCTGCTGGTCGGTGTCTTCGACACGTAATATGAAAGCACCTTTATTATGCCTTGCAAATAGCCAGTTAAAGAGCGCCGTCCTTGCCCCTCCAATGTGGAGATAACCAGTGGGACTTGGTGCAAAACGGACCCTGACGTTAGAACGCAAGATTGGTTCCTCTAATTATAAAAAATGAAAGTACCAAAAAAATATGATAACGAATCTTAAACAAAAGTGTCAAGCGTTTTATTGATTGTTAGATGTGTGGTGGTTGAATGCAAATTAGCAGTCTTAGATTGAATTAGGAAATTTATATTTGTTGGTAAATTTACAGGCAGACAACACTAAATTAAGAATCTTTTGCTCATTGTTGAATTAAAAGAAACGCCGTATGTTAAAAATCAGAATTAGATGTTTTTCGCAGTCAATTCTGTGAAAGTCATTAAGTTGAAAGGTACAAAATAATAATGTAATATAAATAAACAATATATTCACAGATAATCATACATATGGTATCACTTTAATGAAAATATTGAAGGAGGTGTAGTATGTATGATTTCCCTATTACATTTGGAAAACTAATAAAATAAGGGTCTTGACTATATCCAGAGTATATTTAATGCATCTGTTCCAGACAAGACCCTTATTAATTTACATCCCTCAACAATACTGGTTGTTGAGGGATGTTTTTCTTTATGATGAAAAAAGGTGATGCTTAAGGCATCAGGGATTATCTTTTTTTATTTGATATAAAATTAATGAATGTTAATATTTGAAAGGGTGTTCTAATTATTTTTTCTTTAATTGCGTGTCGAATATTTTATTAATAGAAAAATTGGGAAAGATGGGTTCAAACAAGGTTATGTATTTTTTAAGGCTAACGCTAGTTATATTTTGCATTATCTTCGGTTCTCACGTGGGAGTCAGAGGGGATACTATAGTATTAAAGAATACAAGCAATAATTTGGAACTTAAAATTGTAGGCGTTACAAGTGACTATATAAGCGCCGTGATACCCAAGAAACTTCTAACATCATTAAACATGCAATTTTCAAATACTGGAAAATTCTCGGATTTAATTTCCTTAAGGTCAGACACAAGTAATATTGCGCTAGAATGTGAAGTCAAAGAAATTACACAGGATAACATCAATGTGCTGATTCCGATATCTTTAATCTCGTCTCTTAAAATGTCATTTCAGAAAGATAGTGAACAAACCAAAACAGTTTTCACAAATGTTGATAGCACACAAGTGGTGGAGGATGTTTCGAGAAAAGCGGATAAAAATATGCATGAAAAGAGTGTCGTGGATGCCGGCATACGGAACGAATCGGAAACAATTGAACCGGTTGACGAAATAAGAACCGATATAAAAGAGAAAAAAGATAGCGGAAAAAACTTTCGTTTAAAGTCTAAGAAGAAAAAGCCAGAAAGTTTGTCTAAAAAAGATGAACAGGCAGTTTTTGACAATGAAGAGGCAGAAGACGAAAATAAGAATACTGACGTGGAGCAAAATCAAATGGTAGTTAATGAAACAACCACTAAATCTGGAGAAGCAGAAAAACATATAGAAGGTTTACAGGAGAATAAAGAAATTAGTAAAGGAATTAAAAACATTACAGAAGAAGGAAAACCTGTTATTCAGGACATGAATCTTGGCAATGTTAAAGGTCGAATACTGCATGGTGGAAATCTGCTTCCAAATTGTCAGGTAAAATTACAAATGCTGGAAAAGTCTGGCTTGTTAACAAAAGGGTATCGTCCAGTAGAAGGGGCGTTGGAACTTGAGACAGTTACTGACAAGGATGGCAGATATCATTTTGTAAATGTATCTCCCGGTTTATATAAATTGCACTGGAAGCCTCAGGATGAAACCACGTGGATCAGGAGATTCAAAATGGACCCAGATGTTATTGTGGAACCCGGAAAGACTACAAATCCTAAGGATGTGGAAATATTAAAAAGGACATTAAATTAAAATTTTTTATCAATTCTTTAATACCATAGAAAAATAGATTTTAGTTTATATGAATAATTTTGCATTGCTATATTTGAAAATATTATTTCAATAATGGAATTTAAATTTAATTAAATAAGGTTGGAAGTATTTATAAATTTACATAGGTTAACAAACTAACAATTTGGTTTGTAATTAGTTATATGCTTTTTTCTGTTTTTTTATAAAAAGGAATAAATATTGTTGTTGATATATGACTATTGTTAAGAATTTAAGAAGTATTTATACAAAATTTAAATTTACTATTCATTTTGCGATTGACAAATTCACAGCATAAATTTATTATAGCAACCTTTGGTTTTGATAAGCGTGATTTTCTCTTAGTTTAAGGTATAAATTAGAGTTATTTTGAATATTTAAATATGGAGGTAATGATGATAAAGAATTTAAGGTTTATGGCAATTGCTGGCAGTTTGGCTGCCACTATAACGAGCGGTGCTATGTGTTTAAATAACATCATATATGCTTCGGAGGGGAAAGGGGTTGTTTATACCGAAGTTGAAGTGAAGGACGGAGGTTCGATTTCTGGTATGGTTAAGTATGACAGTGATATTCCGTCCGCAAAGATTTTGAAGGTAGATAAGGATGAGCAAACCTGCGGTCATGAAAATAAGGCGTCCGAGGAATTGGTTATTAGTGGCGAATCCAAGGGTATTAAAAATGTTGTTGTTTCTCTGGTTGATATAGCATCTGGCAAGAAGATTGAAGCAGTAACAGCGGCCCTTGATCAGAAAGAGTGTTTATTTATTCCCCATGTGCTTGCTATACCTGTGGGTTCTAGTGTGGATTTTTTAAACAGTGACAACGTAATGCATAACCTCCACTCGTGGGCGATTAAAAACGCTGCTTTTAATGAAGGCGTGTCTGGCGGCGGTATATTAACTAAGAAGTTCGATTTTGCAGAAGTTGTAAAAATAACATGCGATGTACATAAATGGATGAGCGCTTTTATTGTTGTAAAAACCAATCCTTATTTCGCTGTTACGGATGAAAATGGAAATTTTAAGATAGAAAATGTACCGGCAGGTAAATACAAAATTGAAGCTTGGCAGGAGAAGCTCGGTAAGAAAACCGTTGATGTTGCTGTGAATGCAAAAGAGGATGCTGTTGTAGATTTTGTCTATACAAAGAAATAGTTTAGTGTTCTTAAATATTTGGGAAATGAAGCTTACCAGTTTGAAAAGGCACGTTACTAATGAATAAAAAGAAATTAATGCAGCTAAGAAGTAGAATTGCTATATTGTTTTTTCTTTCCCTTGTTTTATTAGTCATTCCATATTCCAAGCAGGTATTTTCGGCCGATGATGCTGCGCAACAAACTGTTGAGGGTGGGGCTGCAGCATCTGGTGTGGAATTACCTCAGTTTGAGGCTGGTCAGCCAACAGCTCCACTTCAGCAAGCCGAGGGTCAACCCGCAGGAGAGGTTGGAACAGCAACCGCAACTGTTGAGGAAGAAGAGGCGGGTCCAGTACAATACAGGACGTTTTTTGGGATAGACTCACGTGTTGTCGTCTGGATAGTTTCTGAGCTGCATCTAATGTTTGCGGCGTTTGTGCTTGGTGTTCCAATATTTGCTGTCATAGTGGAAATTGTTGGATTTAAGGGCGGTGACCAAAAGTATGACAAAATGGCAAAGGAGTTTACTAAGTTATTATCGGCTGCCTTCGCTACAACTGCATCATTAGGCGGCTTGCTAGGATTTTGCTTGTTTGGGTTATATCCGGAGTTTATGAGCCACATGACGAATGTCTTCTCGCCCACGATGTATGTCTATGCATTGATGTTCTTTGGTGAGGCATTTACATTGTATGCATATTACTATTCATGGGAAGTTCTCAAAGGGACAGCTTTTAAGAAGTGGTTCCATATTATACTTGGTGTTATGCTAAATCTCTTTGGTACGGCCCTTATGTTCCTAACCAATTCCTGGGCAACTTATATGATGAGTCCTGCGGGGGTAGTGCCTGCTACAGGTAAAGTTGTTAGCTTGTACCATGCCTTTTATAACCCATTGTGGATGCCAGTAAATATTCATCGTTTAATTGCGAATGTATGTTTTGGTGGATTTGTGGTAGGTGCTTATGCTGCGGTTAAATTTCTTGGTGCAAAAACAGAGGAAGAAAAAGCCCATTATGACTGGATGGGCTACGTAGGAAATTTTATAGGAATAGGTGCTTTGATTCCTTTGCCATTTGCCGGATACTGGTTAGGCCGTGAGGTATACAGCTCAAGCCCGGTTATGGGTAATATCATGATGGGTGGCGCTTTTTCATGGACATTTATTATACAGGCGATACTTATCGGAATGCTATTTATTGGTGCAAATTATTATCTGTGGCTTGGGATGAGTCGAATCAAGGGTTCTGAACGGTATACAAAATACATTAAATTTCTCACTATGATAATATTCATGTGTTTTGCTGTATGGCTCACGCCTCATAACCTTCCACTAAGCGGTGAAGAGAGGGCTATGATTGGAGAGCAGTACCATCCATTCTCTAAGTATTTTGGAGTTATGGCAGCGAAGAATGCTGTTGTAAATATGATTATACTTGCCACGTTTTTCTCATTCCTTATATACCGCCGCAGTAATAAAGGAGACACTGTGCCATTTTCTGAGCAAGGTAAGGCTGGCAAAATTGGAATATTCTCTGCGGTTATTTTCAGCTTGTTGATGCTGGTTTCTTATGCAATATCGCTTAATTTTGTTGAATTAGAAGCGAATGTAAAGGTTTTTGTTAAACCGTTGATTAGATGTCTCTATATACAGGCATTTTTTGTATGCGTTGCTGCCTTTTTGACTTTCAAGAATAAGGGGAAGCTGGCTCAAACTCTATTATTTGCCGTAACTGCATGTATTGCTGTATTGTATTTCTGGTATTATGGTTTCCAGGTAATGCAGAAGGCGAATCTAGTCTTGAGGTACTTGTCTGTAACACAAGTTTCGATTGTTATGAGCTGTTTGATTACGAATGCTATTATTGACATATTTATGTTTCGCAAGGCAAAACTTGTTGGCGGTATCGTATGGGGCAAAATGCCTGTCAGATCGCAATACGCACTTATTTTACTGTGTGTTGTTATCGTAATCCTGATGGGGTTGATGGGTTTCATACGTTCTGGTCTCAGAATGGATTGGCATATTTATGGTATTATGCAGGATACATCTCCGTGGGCTTATACACCACAACTTTCCTATATGGGTAGGATTGTTGGTTTGATTGTGGCTCTTTTCCTTGGTTTGGTTACGTTTGTATTCTGGCTTGCCAATTTGGGAGAAAAGAAGGTTAAGACAGAGATATCTGATTATGAAGAGTCGGCTGGTTACGAGAAGGCACACTGAAGTTTAATAAGATCGTAGATCATCTTAATTTTAAGATCTAGAAATAGTAAGGTGAAGGCGTAAAGACTCATGAATAAGAGCATGTTAAAAGTTACAGCTTTTGGTATTGCTATTATAGGATTTTACATATACATAACAATGTATGTTTCGGGGCTCTCTGGTACCGGCGGAGGCGAGTCTGCTGGTGGAGTTACCCCTGAAGCTGGTGAAAATGTCTTCTGGGGAGACGGGCAGTGTAGTACATGTCATAAAGTGGGTTCCAGTGGTAGTGCAACGAGAGGTCCTGACCAAGAGGGTTTGGTGTCTAGAGCAGATGAGCGTGCAAAAGAACTAGGAATGGCCTCAGGACTGGATTATCTTATTGAATCAATAGTAGAGCCAGAGAAGTATGTTGTTCATGGATATGATAAGATTATGCCAAAGGTTTATGATCCGCCTATTATGTTATCGCGTGAAAAGATTTTAGCAGTTATTGCATATCTGCAGACATTAGGCGGTGAAGCGGATATTTCGGCTATTATGAAATACAAGGATAAAATACCTGAAGCTTCAAAGAAGAAGGTGAAACCATGGGTGCCTCCAGTTGCTGTTGATGCAAAAGAAGGTGAGATGATATTCTTCGACGAAACGCGTCCGGTCACATGCGGAAAGTGTCATGTTGTTAATGGAAAGGGGAAAAAGGTAGGGCCGGAGCTTACGGGGATTGGTGCTATTCAGACACCTGAATATTTTCTTGAATCTATCCTGAAACCAAGTGCTAAGATCGTAAAGGGGTATGAAACGATGTATGTGATAACAACAGACGGAATACCCTATAACGGGTTGATTAAGAGTGAATCTGAAGAAGAGATTGTTTTATTAAAGGAAGAGAGCGGAGAGCTTGAAGAGATAACCATTGCTAAAAGTGATATCCAGGAAATGAAAAAACAGGATGTCTCGATTATGCCAGGGAACATTGGTGAGTTGCTAAGCGTAAGGGATTTTTACGGGATTATATCCTTTTTACAGAGTCTGAAATAGGTTAATGGCGGTGTTGTTTATGCAAAGGAATAAATAGTTAGGAGCGTATGAATGGCTAATAAGCGAGGTTCGTTTTTATTAATAAAAGTAATCTTTGCCGTTGTCTGCTTGTTTCTGTTCCTTAAATATGCCTCCCCTAAAATCTTTCAGGTGTTGATGGCTAAAGACCATACAATGCCTACGCCAAGCACCCTGATGATGTGGTATATGATTATGGGTATATTGGCAGGACTGGTTTATGCGACGACAAGTAATCAAAAGTTTGCAGAATTTTTAGGATTTTTGCTTCCAGGTGGTGGTCCAAGAATTAAATTCTTCTTGCAAAAGTTATTGTTTATAAGTTTTCCGGTTGTCGTTGGGTGGTTTGTATATTCATGGTCAATTCCAGGTGCAGCGTCTCCTGTAGAATTAAGAATTCAACATCCGACGTTGCCACAAGAGTTTGAAAAACTAGAAAATCCATTTAGACAAACCGATGCAGAAACACAGCGTAAATGTATTGAAGAAGGGAAAATACTTTTTCAAACATATTGCAGGCCGTGTCATGGTTCAAAGGCGGATGGTAATGGGCCATTTGCGAATGCTTTTCGCTTGAGGCCAATTAACTTCCAGGATCCTGGAACGATCGCAACCGTAGTTGATAACTATCTCTTTTGGCGTATTAAAGAAGGTGGCCCAGGTCTTCCATCTGAAGCAACACCGTGGGATTCGGCGATGCCTTCATGGAAGGATGATTTGAAGGATGACGAAGTCTGGAAGATAATAATGGGAGAGTATGATACTGCTGGTGTAATGCCCAGACAAAGGGAAAAAATGGAATAAAGTATTTTTTGTTAATTTAATGTACATTCTAGCAACAGATAGAAAATCATAAACTATGATAAGACCTTTAAGACGTTCAATAACTTTAACTTTAAGTGTTTTTACTATTATTATTTTTGGAGCAAATTCTGGTTTGTTTGCTCAGACATCGCAATTATTTAGAACGTACAAACATGAAGTACCACAAAAGCTATCAGAAACACCAAATGCCGTTGCTGAGGGTAAGAAGATTTACGAAAAGAGATGTTGGTACTGTCACGGGATAGAGGGAAGGGGTGATGGTCCTGCTTCAAAAACGATGTTTCCCAAGCCCAGAAATTTTACACGGAATGAATATAAAGTGCGCTCTACTGCGTATGGCTCAGTATCTACTGATGAGGATTTATTCAGGATTATAACAAGCGGAATAGAAGGTACAGCAATGCCATTTTGGTACACAATTAGTGAAACAGAACGCTGGCAAGTTATTTATTATATAAAAACCTTTAACGAACAATTTAAAAAAAACCCACCTAAAATTGTTTCTGTTGGAAGTGTTCCTTCAACGCCGGAAAGTGTTCAACGAGGTCAAGAGTTATTTAAAGAAATGAAGTGCTTTGAATGCCACGGTGAGGATGGTAGAGGTAATGGTCCACTAGCAGTTGCCCTGCAGACAGAGTGGAATATGCCTTACAGGGCAAGGGATTTATCAAAGGCTTGGAATTTTAAAGGCGGAAATACGATAGAAGATATTTACCGCACTATATCAACTGGGTTTAATGAAACACCTATGGGTTCTTATCTCGAGAAACTTTCGGATGAAGATCGTTGGCATGTAGTTCACTATGTGAGAAGTTTGTCTAAAGATATGGACTCTGATGTGGTAGTAAAGGCAAAGCTGTTTGAAACAGACCAATTGCCATCTGAACCTTCAGATGAGAATTGGGATAAGGCACTTCCGGTTGAAGTTCCTTTGGCAGGACAAATCGTTGCAAGTCCAAGGCATTGGACTCCATCGGTTGATGCCGTTATGGTTAGGGCAATTTATAATAATGACGAAATAGCCTTTTTGGTTGAATGGGATGATTCAACCAACAAGCAGGAAGAAGTGTTCAGAGACTCAGTTTCTCTTCAGTTTCCAACAAAGATTCCAGAATCACTGAAAAAACCATATTTTGCAATGGGAGATCCTAGTGGTGCCGTTAATCTATGGAGTTGGAAGGCGTACTGGAATGAAGGATTCGGTACGGTTATAGAGGCGCCAGAAACCGAACCTGGTGAAATTAGTGAG
This sequence comes from uncultured Planctomycetota bacterium, assembly GCA_963709355.1. Lineage (GTDB taxonomy): Bacteria > Planctomycetota > Brocadiia > Brocadiales > Brocadiaceae > PLOWO2-12-38-17. Next base: position 2,324,919 of record CAVPVY010000005.1, on the reverse strand, counting down.
TTGAATGCGAAGGGTTTTAAGAACATTACTAAACAGGCAAATGAGAGCCAAAATGTGACAGGTAAGGGTGCTTATCATAATGGACGATGGAAAGTTGTAATGAAAAGGAAATTAAAAACGGAGGATGCAAAAATAGATATACAATTCGAGATAGGTAAGTTAATACCAATTGCCTTTGCTATATGGGATGGCTCTAATAGTGATTTTGGAGGTCAAAAGTCCGTATCCTCCTGGTATTATGTAGTATTAGAAAAGCCCGTTCCAAAAACTGTGTTTGTTTATGTGTTGTTTGCAATTGTCATGGGTGCAAGTATAGAGCTGTGGTTTGTTGCAAGGCTACGCAGGTTCCCGCCAGAATTTGAAGAAGAGCAGGAGACGTAGTAAATTATAGCAACCTAAGGAGTTCTTATGAGATTAAAATCATTTATTTGTAAATGTGGTTTGTTTATTATAGCTGTTATTTCTTGTTTTTCATTTTATTCTGCTGGAAAGATTTCTTACAGCGAAGAACGAAAAATTGATGCGCTTTTTTTAGACCTTGATAAGAAATATCGGATTCCAGAACATTGGGGTATCTTACCATTTGAACTTGAAGACCCTTACAAAAGGATAAAGAATGGGCCGCCATTGACAAATGTTATTAATAAGGCAAATGTTGAGTGGATTTCAAGATGGATTGCTAATCCCAAAAAGGTAGTGCCTAATGCAAAGATGCCAAATCTCGGGTTGGATTTTGAAGAGATAAAGGCTGTTATTGTTTATCTTGGCAGTATTTTGGAGAAAGAAGTTCCACAGATTAGTTGGGACTCATACCTATTAAAGAAAGAGGATGACCTTTCTGACGAAGAATATGATAGGGTAGATAAGATTTTTAATGAGGGCAAAGGAGTCTGGGGCAGGGCACGTTGTACAATTTGTCACCCAATAAAAGGTGTCGGCGGTAACGTGGGAGTCGGACCTGACCTTGGTGAGATAACAACAAAGATTAACAGGAATTGGCTATATAGCTGGCTTAGTAATACAAAAAGTTATTTTCCGGACACAATGATGGCACAGTTCCGGTTTAGTGATAATGATGTGCGTGCATTGATTGAATTTGTCATGAGGGATACGCAATTCATGCCTGAGGAGGTGGAAGAAGAGGAAGAGGAAGAGGAAGGCAAAGCAAAAGAAGAAAAACAGCCAGAAGTAGAAGTTAAGGTATTAGCAGAAAAGGAATTCGGCAGTATAAGAAAAGATACTGCTTTAATTGAAAAGGGAAAAAATGTTGTTGAAAGGGCAAGATGTTTTGTTTGCCATGATATAAAAGGTACTACAGAATTAATGCCGGTAATAGAGCAAAAACGTGATAATCTTGCTGGATTTGAAAAGCTGTTATATGAAGTACGTTGTTTAACGTGTCATCGCATACAGAGCAAAGGCGGAACATATGCGCCGAATTTAACAATTGTTGGTAGTAAAATTAAGATGGATTGGGAAAGGGAATTTTTAAAAGCGCCTGATATTATTAGACCTCTTAGTCAGCAAATGCCAAAGTTTAACCTAACAGATGATGATGCAAAAGCTGCAGTAGAATATTTAGAAAAGAATCTCGTAACGAAGGAGCCGATGTTTAATCCTTTTGAATCTGAAGCACCATCAGCAGAAATGATTGCTGTTGGGGAGAAGCTTTTTTATGAGAAGGGATGCAATGCTTGTCATGCAGAAGGTGAAAAAGGTGGTGGGGTTGTTGGCCCTAACCTTTCAACGGTTGGAGATAGATTGCAACCTCAGTATGTTCTGTATCACTTGAAGAATCCACAACAAGCTAATCCACAGGCGGTAGAGCCTAATTTTGGTTTATCAGATGAAGATTTAAAATCATTGGTTGGATTCCTGGCAGATCATGCGAAGAAAAAAGAGGGAAATTAACAATGAGACATTATTCGCTTTATAATAAGATTACCGGAATAATAGGTATTTGTTTATTTTCTATTTTTAGTCTTCTGGGTGGTTATGCTATGGCAAAGGATGACATTTCACCACGCGAACAGGTCTTTTTGCTTACTGTTAAAAAGACGTATGAGTATTATTGCTCACCCTGTCATGGCTTTAAGGGTAAGGGAGACGGGACATTTTTTACAATTGATTTGAAACCAAAGCCACGAAACTTTACCGATGTTGAGTATATGCAAAAGAGGACAGATGACCAGCTTCTTAAATCAATAAATGAGGGGTCAAGGGCAGTTGATAAATCTAATTTGTGTCCGCCTTGGGGTAAGACGATCCCAGAAAAAAGAATTAAGGAGCTTGTTGCTTACATAAGAACTTTTTCTGCGCAAGAGGCTGAGGATACAGTTGTAGCAGCTAAAGAGGCGGTTGTTAAAGAAGAAAAATCTGGGTTTTTTAATACGTCCATGCGCTGGTTGTTTCTGATAATAATTACTGTCGCCTTAGCGTATGGAGCTATTGGCGAGTGGAAGAAGCTGAAGAAAGAAGCTTCATAATGTTATTGGTTATAAATACCACTTTCTATGTACAAAAAAATATTTGTAGCAATTGACAATTCACATCATTCTCATCATTGTATTAATCTAGCAATTAGATTATCTAAAAAATTTAATTCTCACCTTATAGGTTGTCATGTATACGATGCAACCTTGCATCAAAGACGGTTTCGCGACATGGAAAACGGATTGCCGCCTCAATATCAGGATGAAAATGTCTTAAAAAGGCAGCGAGACCTGCACATGTCTTTGATTAATTTGGGTCTCAAATTGATCTCTGAATCATACCTCGATGTATTCAGAAGTAAATGTAAGGAAGCTGCTGTCTCACATGAATGTCTTCTTTTGGAAGGCAAGAATTATTATGAGATTATTAAGGAAGTACAAAAGAATTATTATGATCTTGTATTGATAGGGTCGCAGGGTCTTGCCGCAGTTAATGAACATGTAATTGGTAGTGTATGCGAACGAGTAGTTAGAAGAATTAATACAGATGTTCTTATAGTAAAGAATAGCAGTTTAAATGGAAAGGTTGTTGCTGCAGTAGATGGAAGCATACTTTCAAATGCTGGCGTAAAATCAGCTATTGAGTTTGTCGAGATGTTTAATTTGGAATTAACAGCAATTTCAGTATTTGATCCACACTATCACAGAGTGGCATTTGAGAGTATTGCAAAAGTGCTTTCTAAGGAAGCAGGGCAAATTTTTAGATTTAGGGAGCAGGAGACATTGCATGAAGAAATTATTGATAAAGGTCTGGCAAAGATATACCAAAATCATTTAGACCACGCCGGGTGCATAGCAAAAGATGCAGGCATAAAGATTAATAAAATTCTTAAAGATGGTAAGCCATATGAACAGATTTTAAAATATATAAATGCAGAGAAAACTTCATTGTTAATTGTAGGCCGTACGGGAATTCATAATTCAAACGGGCTGGATATCGGAAGTACTGCAGAAAATTTGTTGCGTTTGTCACCATGTAACATATTGCTTACAGGTGGAAACAAGGAAGCTAAACAGAAGTTGTTTAATGTATTTCAGGAAACAAGAAATATATCAACTAAAAAAGAATCTAATAAAGGTTTTAATGTAATGCAATCTGTTGAAATTAATTCTAACGCTGTAAAAGAACTAGATTGCGTGAAATCAACAGTTAAGGAATATAATTCAGTAATCTGGACAAAAGAAGCGCAAATGCAAACTGAACGTATACCATCTTTTATTAGAGATGTGGTAAGGGCTAAAATTGAAGATTTTGCCAGGGAGAATGGCTATCGTGAGATAACAGCTAAGACTGTTGATGAAGCAAGGAATAATCTTATGGCAAATGATTCACTCCATAAGATTATTACAAAATAAGATTTATAATTATTTGTCTTTTTGGTAAAATAAATTTAATTACATTTAATAAGAAGAGTTTATTTGTGTTTTCTTTGGTAATTTTTTATTTAAAATACGTTTCGGAATTGCATTGTGTATTTCAATTAAGAAATATGATAATTTAATTGGTTTTTATAAAATAATTTTATTATTTTCATAGAGTATTGAATATAAAGGGGTAAGGTTTCTTTTTATGTGATATAATAAAGGGAAAAAGAGGAATGAAATTTGCTCGCTTATCATTATAGAAATTACATAAAATTAATAAATGCAACTTTAATTAAGGAGGAGATATTATGAATATACGGGTTTCAAAGTTAAAAATGTGTGGCGTTTTGTTCCTTGGTGTGATGTTTTTAAGTGCATCATTGTTTGCTGCCGAAGATACTGCTCCTGGTGTTAAGGGTGTAACAGAAGAAGAATTTACACCTGCGAAAGAGGTATTAAACATAAAATACGTTGAAATGGAAAGACCTTATCACATGGATGTGGAATCTTTAAAAGGTGCATTTAAAGATGCAGGTTCTGTTAAAATTACGCTTCAAAAACAGGATAAGGCATTTCCGAATGGCGGTGGTTCTGTCACAGGCGCAGAGGTTAAGGCTATTCATGATGGACTAACAATTTATTTCCAGATTACCTGGAGTGACCCAACAAGAAATGCAAGGGCAATTGCGGTTCAGGAGTTTAGGGATGCATGTGCATTAATGTTTCCTTTAGGTGGGGTGGAAATAACGCCGGCGGAACACTTTAGCCCAAGGATGGGGGATAGGGAAAAACCAACAAACCTCTGGCACTGGAAGGCTGACTGGGAGGCGGATTTACTGGTTAAAGGTGAATTGGAGGACGTAGAAGCGCAATATCCAAACATGCATGATGATTTTAATTTCAACCCTTACAGCGCTTACTATCACAGAGAATTGATAACAAGCGTAGAAGTTTTATCGGGTGGAAGGGCAGCCAACAATTTGCTTTCTCAACCGGGACGCGGTAGAACGGTGGAAGATTTAAATGCAGAGGGTTTTGGTACGCTTACTACACAAGCCCATCAGGACGTAAATGGTTGCAGTAAATATGAGGATGGGGTATGGACCGTAATTATTTATCGTTCATTAATAACAGAGGATCCGCATGATGTGCAGTTTGTTCCTGGTGGAAAGACGTATTTCAATATGGCGGTATGGAATGGTGGCGAACAAGACAGAAATGGGCAAAAAAACATATCTGCTCAATGGCATCTTGCAACACTGGAAAAGGTTGCCTGGCAATAGTAGACTCTTTAGGATAAAGAATTTAAGGAGGATTGAAAAATGACGTTAGTACATAACTGGCATTTAGGGAGACGTATGGAGTATCCCTATTTTGAAGCCAGACCAAAACGGCAGTTTGCAGCGATATTTAATATTAACAGATGTATTGCCTGCCAAACGTGTACCATGGCCTGTAAGAGCGCGTGGTCTTATAACAAAGGGCAGGAACACATGTGGTGGAACAACGTGGAGACCAAACCGTATGGTGGGTATCCACAATCATGGGATGTGAAAACGCTGAAGTTGATTGATAACGGTGAGAATACCTGGTACACGGATGAAAAGGATGATAAATTATCACCCTATGGAGTATATGAGGGTGATACGATATTTGAAGCAGCCTCAAAGAAGAACCTGAATCAATGGGCGGTTGGATACATTCCAGAGGATAAAGAATGGAGATCTCCAAATTTTGGAGAAGATGTTGCGAAGAGTAATAAGCCGGATGAATACTCCTCTTTGCCAGAACATAGCCGATGGTTCTTTTATATTCAGAGGATTTGTAACCATTGCACCTATCCTGGTTGTTTGGCGGCATGTCCAAGGAAGGCTATATACAAGAGAAAAGAAGATGGTATTGTTCTTATCGATCAGAAGAGATGCAGGGGATACAGAAAATGCGTTGAGCAATGCCCGTACAAAAAGCCTATGTACAGAGGTTTGACAAGAGTGAGTGAAAAATGCATCGCCTGTTATCCAAGGATTGAAGGGCGCGACCCATTGACACATGGTCGCCCCATGGAAACGAGGTGTATGGCGGCCTGTGTAGGTCAAATCCGGTTACAGGGATTTTTGGATGATAATCCAAAAAATCCAGTCACATGGTTAATCAGACACGATAAATTAGCGTTGCCGCTTTATCCTCAATTTGGAACGGAGCCTAATGTATATTATATACCGCCTAGATGGGCACCGAGGTCATATTTAAGGCAGATGTTTGGTCCAGGTGTAGATGAAGCGATTGATAAATTTATGGTACCTTCTCGTGAGAGGCTTGCGGTTATGTCATTATTCAGGATGACGCAAACCATTGTGTTTGAATATAAGATTGAGGAAGGTCCAAAGGTGTTTGAGACTATGATTCATGGGAAGAAGTTTGAGATGTTCAACGATACGATTATTGGGTACGGTGAGGATGGTCAAGAGGTTGTAAGGACTTGCGTAGAAGAACCTATCTATATCAGAGACCCGAAACATTACAATTCAATTTAGGATTGAGGTTTATTATGGGAAATGTTAGTAGTAAAGTTTTAGATCAACAGATTGCTTCAGGCGTGAGGGATTTGCTTGCGCGGAGTGCCATGTATCAGATGCTGTCAGCGTGTTTTCTTTATCCTGAAGAGAAAAATCTGTCTATGCTGAAAAGTCCTGATTTCCAGGAACACGTGAAGGATTTGATGCTATGTTATGAGAGTCTTGGAGATGGCGTAGAATTAAAAAGAAGTTTGAAAGAAGTGCAGGAGTTGTTTAGGGGTACAACCATCGAAGCCTTACAAAGGGTATATCAGTGTATTGTAGGACACGCCATGTCGAAAGAGTGCCCTTTATACGAAACCCAATATGGTGCAGCGCATGTATATCAGCAAGTGCACGAGTTGGGCGATATTCAAGGTTTTTATAAGGCATTTGGTCTTGATATTTCCGACATAGAGAAAGAACGATGCGACCATATTAGCGTGGAGTTGGAGTTTATGCACTACTTATTGTACAAGCAAGCGTATGCCCTGGAAAACCACGGAGATGAAAAGGCACAGATATGTGTGGATGCACAAAAGAAATTCTTGAAAGAGCATATAGGGAAATGGGCGCCTCTTTTTTCGGTTCTCTTTGGCAGGAAAGCAGGAGAAGGTTTTTATTATGCTTTGTCTGCGTTGACAAAAGAGTTCTTGCGGCTTGAAATGAAATTAATGGATGTTACAACAGAGATGTATAAGGAGTCTGATCTCAATCAAGAGGCGGTGGCAGGCGCCTCCGATGAATGTTTATCCTGTGCCTCCTCCGACGATTTCAATGAGGAATGATATGAAACTGGAATTTGACCCAAGTTTGATTGAAGAGGTAGTATTTGGAGAATTAAAGGCGAGGGAGGAAAAGGGGGACTTCTCTTTTACTCTCGATTATCATTCCTGTATCGATCCGGTATACGAAAATTTTCCATTAGATGAAAGGCCTTCGCAGTTTAAAAAGATTGAGTGGAATTTCTTTAAAAAACTAGAATTCCCAAAGGCAATAAAAGAGATTTTTGGTGAATTTCCTGAGCTTGAAGGAAAGGCTGCTGGGGGAGTGATTGCTAAAGCAGTGAATCCTTTTGATGAAGGTTCATATCTTACAAAAGGGATGAGTCAGGATACCGGCCAAAAAAGGATTGTTGTTAAACTGCTGCCAGACCGCTTCAGGGATATTCCTCTGCTAAAAAAATTGGTCAGGCATGAAATGATGCACGCCTCTGACATGCTTACGTGAATCATATTGCTATTGTGACGAACGCCTCGGCGGAAATCCTATGGAGGAAAGCATTATAAAGGAGCGGTATTGTACCTTCTGGGATATTTATGTCGATAGCCGGTTGATCAGGAAAGGGAAAGAAACACTATCTGATAAAGAGGGAAGGTATAGAGAATTTGAATCTCTCTATAAAAAGATTCCTGATGAATTAAAAATTGCCATTTTTGACGTCCTGTGGCAGGAGGAGAATTTAACTCATGATAGGATACTGGGACTGGCAAAAGATGTGAATGAGGTAATAAAGATTTCTGAAGGGTTGCCTATAAGCCGCGCCGCCAAAAAGAAAAAGATCATCTTGCCTGGCGCGCAATGTCCGCTTTGTCAATTTCGTACTTATCACTGGACGGAAAATATTGAACAAGATGCTTATCTTGTGGACGCCATCAAAAAGGATTTTCCAGATTGGGAGCCGGAAGATGGCGTATGCGGTCAATGTATAGAATCTTACAAGATAAGAGTCAATGTTTGTTAATATCATATTATAGTTAAAACTTTTTATATAAATTGTTTTAAATTGAGAAAGGAGTAGGAAATATGAAACTTACCAGAAGAACTTTCCTACAGGTAGCAGGTGCAACAGGAGCGACATTTACCATTGCTAATAAGGCAATGGCATTTCGGTTACTGAAGCCTGCTGTGGAAGTGGGAAATCCGTTGGATGCCTATCCTGATCGTGCATGGGAAAGTGTGTATCGCGACCAGTATCGGTATGATCGTTCATTTACCTTTACTTGTTCGCCGAATGACACCCATGCCTGCAGGGTAAGGGCATTTGTAAGAAATGAGGTGGTCATGAGGGTTGAACAGAATTACGACCATCAGAATTATTCAGACCTGTATGGAAATAAGGCGACGAGGAACTGGAATCCCAGGATGTGCTTAAAAGGGTACACGTTCCATCGCAGGGTTTATGGCCCTTACAGGTTAAGATATCCGCTTATTCGAAAAGGGTGGAAACAGTGGGCGGATGACGGGTTTCCTGAATTGACGCCGGAAAACAAATCCAAATATATGTTTGATGCCAGAGGGCAGGACGAACTTCTAAAGGCATCGTGGGATGAGGCGTGGACTTACGCTGCAAAAGGTATTATCCATATTACCAAAAAGTACAGCGGTGAAGAGGGTGCTAAAAAACTAATAGAACAGGGGTATCCGAAAGAGATGGTTGATCCTATGAAGGGCGCTGGTACACGCACTTTTAAGGGCCGTGGTGGTATGGGCCTTTTGGGTGTGATTGGTAAATATGGGATGTACAGGTTTAATAACTCATTAGCTTTGGTTGACAGCCACAACAGGGGTGTTGGACCTGATAAGGCGCTCGGTGGAAGGAACTGGTCGAATTACACGTGGCATGGTGATCAGGCCCCTGGGCATCCGTTCTCGCATGGTTTACAAACCTCAGATGTCGACATGAATGATGTGCGTTTTTCTAAGTTAGTAATTCAAACTGGAAAAAACCTCATTGAAAACAAGATGCCCGAGGCTCACTGGCTTACTCAGGTAATGGAAAGGGGCGGAAAGCTGGTTGTTATCACCCCTGAATACAGTCCATCTGCTCAGAAAGCAGATTACTGGCTACCTATCAAGTGTAATACTGATACGGCACTATTCCTGGGCTTAACCAAGATATTAATGGATGAGAAACTGTATGATGCAGATTATGTGAAGAAATTTACCGACTTCCCGTTACTTGTTAGAACTGATACCCTCAAGAGGTTAAAGCCGGAGGATATCATTCCTAATTACAAACTGGAAGACATTTCCCATGGCCCCAGCTATAAGATTCAAGGTTTAAAAGATGAGCAGAGAGAAATGATAGGGGACTTTGTAGTTTGGGATGCAAAGACGAATGGTCCAAAACCAATTACAAGGGATGACGTGGGTGATAAATTGGTGGCGAAAGGAATTGACCCAGTCCTGGATGGCACATTCAAGGTAAAGACAGTTGATGGCAAAGAGATAGAGGTCATGACTGTATTTGAGATGTACAAAATACACCTGAAGGATTACGATATTGACAGTGTTGTTGAAATGACTAATTCTCCGAAAGAATTGATTGTAAGGCTGGCACATGATATTGCAACCATAAAACCCGTGGCAATTCATTACGGTGAGGGTATTAATCACTGGTTCCATGCAACGCTGATGAACAGATCTACGTATCTGCCGTTAATGCTAACAGGGAATGTGGGTTATAATGGTTCTGGTTCCCATACCTGGGCGGGTAACTATAAGGCTGGCAATTTCCAGGCAGCAAAGTGGTGTGGCCCTGGATTTTATGGATGGGTTGCTGAAGATGTATTTAATCCAAATCTCGATCCAAATGCGCCTGCTATGGAACTCAAGGTAAAAGGTCGCGCCTACGATGAAGAGGTTGCATACTGGAACCACAATGACAGACCATTAATCGTGGATACTCCAAAGTATGGACGTAAATGCTTCACGGGTAAGACACACATGCCAACGCCTACAAAGATTATGTGGTTTACCAACGTAAACCTGGTCAATAATGCAAAGCATGTCTACCAGATGCTTAAGAATGTGAACCCCAATATCGAGCAGATTATGTCCACTGATATTGAATTGACGGGTTCCATCGAATATGCGGATTTTGCGTTCCCGGCAAATAGTTGGATGGAATTTGAGACCCACGAGATTACCAGTTCGTGCTCCAATCCGTTTTTCCAGATATGGAAGGGTGGTATAAGGCCAGTGAATGATTCCAGGGATGACGTGATGATCCTTGCTGGTATGGCTGCTAAACTGGGAGAATTGCTCAGGGATATGAGGTTCAGGGACTTCTGGAAATTTGCACTAGAGGGCAGACCGGAGATTTATATAAACAGATTGCTGGACGGTAGTACGACCAGCAAGGGGTATACTTTTGATGATATCGTAGCTGGTAAATATGGAGAACCCGGCGTGGCATTGTTGAATTTCAGGACTTATCCAAGACAGCCGTTCTGGGAACAGGTACACGAGAGCATTCCATTCTATACTCCGCATGGAAGGTTGCAGGCTTATAATGATGAGTCGGAAATCATTGAATATGGAGAGAATTTTATAGTCCATCGTGAAGGTCCTGAGGCAACGCAATATTTACCAAACGTCATTGTAAGCACAAATCCATATATCCGTCCTGATGACTATGGAATCCCTGAGAGTGCGGAACATTGGGATGAGAGAACTGTTAGGAATATCAAAAAGTCTTGGGCTGATGTAAAGACAGACTAAGAACTTTCTGTGGGAGAAGGGTTATAAATTCTACTGTGTAACGCCGAAATCCAGACATACTGTGCATTCTCAATGGGCAGTAACTGATTGGAACTTTATCTGGAATAACAACTTTGGCGATCCGTACAGAATGGATAAGAGAATGCCGGGCGTCGGTGAACATCAAATTAATATAAACCCACAGGCAGCTAAAGACATGGGCATCAATGATGGTGATTATGTCTATGTTGATGCTAACCCGGCCGACAGGCCATACGAAGGGTGGAAGCCAAGCGATCCTTTCTATAAGGTTTCAAGGCTTATGCTGAGGGCAAAGTATAATTCATCCTATCCTTACGGGGTAACGATGATGAAACACTCGGCTTGGATATCAACAGAAAGAAGCGTGAAGGCACATGAGACCAGGCCGGACGGCAGGGCTTTGTCTGCTGGTACTGGGTACCAATCCAGTTTCCGTTACGGTTCTCAGCAGAGTATTACAAGGGACTGGTCTATGCCGATGCACCAGCTTGACAGTCTGTTCCATAAAGCAAAGATTGGTATGAAGTTTGTCTTCGGTTTTGAGGCTGATAACCATGGCATCAATACGGTTCCGAAGGAGACATTGGTAAAGATTACTAAGGCGGAAGATGGCGGTATCGGTGGGAAGGGCTTATGGGACCCTGCAAAGACGGGTTACACAACAGGTAACGAGAATGACTTCATGAAGAAATACCTTAGCGGTGAGTTAGTAAAGGTAGAAAAGGCATAACTTAGTAAGTGTTATATATAAAAGTGAGCTAACAGAGGAATAACAAATCTCTGTTAGCTCACATGATTTTTATGGTTTTTATTAGGATGGAGGAATGAATACGTTATGAAAAAAAATTTAATTTCTGGTGTTTTAGCAGCATCGTTATTGGTATTTTCTTATAACTCATTAAGCTGGGGGCAGACGGAAGAGAAGAAGGCTTTATCCGCTGAAGAAGTGGCAGAAGCTCAGAAGAAACTAGAAGAAGCACAACAGAAGTTAAAAAAGGCGGTTAAGAATGTGCCAAAGCTGGACAATGCTGGTTCTATTACGGGCGTTGTGACCTGCCAGAAAATGAGGAATAATGGAGATGCTATTGTGTTCATTGAAAAAGTTGACGATAATAAGTATCCCCCTCCTACTGAGCATGCGGTTATTGACCAGCTCAATCTAACCTATGTGCCTCGTGTCGTAGCCATGCAGAAGGGTACAACAGCAGACTTTCCTAATAGTGATGCGGTTCGCCATAATGTGTTTTCTCCTCCTACTGCAGCCTTACAATTTAATTTGGGAACATATCCAACGGGTGTTGTTAAAGAAGTGCTTTTTGATGTTGTAGGCGAAACACCTCTTCTTTGCAACGTTCATGCTGAAATGGCAGGATATGTGGTTGTCTTTGAGAATCCATATTTTGCTGTTACTGATAAAGATGGAAACTACAACATTGAAGGTGTGCCTCCTGGGAAATACGTTGTTAAGACCTGGCACGAAAAACTTAAAGAATTATCTCAGGATGTTACAGTAGAACCAGGTAGTGCAGCGACTGCGAATTTTGAATTAAAGAGAAGGAGATAATTTGGTGCTCCTTATGGGCATATTTATTTTTCAATATGCCCTTTACATAAAATTCCAGCGGGCTTCAAAACTCGCTGGAATTTTTTTTGGCTGAAAGAATGTGTTTTATGCTTATAAATAATAATATTCTTTGTGGTAGTTTGGTGATAAAGAATGAGTATCCCTTACATTGTTTCAATTCAGGTTGGTAAACCGAGAACTTTCAAGGTTGAAACTACTCCTAATTTGATGTGGCGAATATGTACCACTGGATTTTTCAAGGAACCTGTGGGGGACAGGTATGGGTAGGAAAAACCAACCTTTCAGTCAATGGTCAGGCGAATCTTAAGTATCAGGGTGGACCTGATAAGGCAGTCCTTGCATATGCAGCATCGCATTCTCCAGTCTGGCATAACGAGAGAACTCACATCAAGCTGCCGTATGGCGCATTTGCAGAGAATCTTACAATTTTTGAGCTTGAAGCTAAATTTCATTTACTAAGTTTGCATTTGACAAAGTTAATAAATTACTAATATAATTTGAGTTATGTTTAACCAAAGAATATTTTGATTGTGTAAGGTCTTGTAAAGACTAATTACAATACGTTCCTACATTATAAATGTTAATGAATTTCAAAGAGACATGTTTTAAAACTTGTCTCTGCTAAACCATTGATAGCTGCCCTTTACGGTCGAAACTTGCTACCGAGCTTGGGAACGAGAGTAAAGAAGCGGATTTATTGAAATGCAGTAATTAATTTCAAATTTTTGGTTAATAATTTATATGACCATGTTCAAACGTCGCAAAACAAAGGTGGTAAATGCGGGCGGGGTGCTGATTGGCGGGGATAACCCAGTTTCCATACAGACTATGACCAAGACCCATACTGAGGATATTGATGCCACGGTAAGGCAGATTAAGGAACTGGAGGCTATTGGGTGTAATATAATACGTGTGGCAGTGCCTACAGTTGTCTCTGCGAAGTGTCTGGGTGCTATTAAAAGGCAGATTAATATCCCTCTTGTTGCAGATATACATTTTGGACATCATCTGGCGCTGGAAGCCATTGCGCAGGGTGTTGATAAAATCAGGATTAATCCTGGGAATATGAAAGATAAGAAGAAACTCGAAGAGGTAATAAAGGTTGCAAAAGACAAGGGCATTCCTATTCGTATTGGTGTTAATTCCGGTTCAGTACGTGGCAGCGAAGAGGATGAACATGAAGACTTAACAACGCTTATGGTTAAAACAGTCCTGAAATATTGCGAACACTTTGAATCTCTGGGATTCAAGGACATTGTGTTATCGCTCAAGGCATCGGATGTTCCTTCTACTCTTTCTGCTTATAGGGCGATAGCGAAACAATGTGATTACCCTTTGCATTTAGGTGTTACAGCCGCGGGACCTCCCAGCCTGGCAACGATTAAATCTGCTGTAGGTATAGGCGCTTTACTTTCTGAAGGTATAGGCGATACCCTTAGGGTTTCTTATACAGGCGCATCGGAACTTGAGGTTGAGGCTGGTTATGATATTTTAGAGGCACTGGGTTTATACAAGCGTGATAGGACAGAGCTTATCTCCTGCCCAACATGCGGTCGGTGTGAGATTGACCTTATAAATATAGTAGAACAAGTTAGACGGCGTTTACCAAACGATAAAAAACATTTGCAAATAGCAATAATGGGATGTGTAGTGAATGGTCCAGGAGAGGCGCGTGAAGTGGATATTGGTATTGCGGGTGGCAAGGGCTTTGGTTTTCTTTTCAAAAAAGGAGAAAAGGTACGAAAAATACCGGAAGACCGCATGGTAGATGAACTTTTAGAAGAAGTTGCCCACATGTGTTGAAGTATAATAATGAAGAACATAGTTGTTTTAGGTTCTACAGGCTCTATAGGCAGGAATACGCTTGAGGTTGCCCGAAATTTGAAAAATGAGTTTCGGGTAGTGGGCCTTTCTTCAAATTCTCAGTGGGAGTTGCTAGCCAGCCAGATTGAAGAATTCAAGCCTGCTTATGTTGCTTTGAATGATATTCAATTGGCTGAAAGAATAAAAAATCGCTTTTCTGATAATCAACTAAAGATTTTTACAGGAAACAATTGTCTTAGAGAAATTGTCTTAAACAGAGAAGTAGATATAGTGCTATCAGCAGTAGTTGGCGCTGTCGGTTTGCCTGCTGCAATTACAACATTGGAACAGGGAAAGACCCTTGCACTAGCCAACAAAGAATCGCTTGTTATGGCCGGACACATTGTTATGTCGCTGGCAAAGAAAAATCAGATTCTACCTGTTGATAGCGAACATAGCGCCATATTCCAATCGCTTCAATCAGGTAAACTGAGTGAGATTAAACGGGTTATAATTACGGCCTCGGGTGGGCCTTTTTACGACTATCCGATAGATAGGCTTTCTGGTGTAACTTCAGCACAGGCGTTAAAACACCCGACATGGCGGATGGGGCAGAAGATAACAATAGATTCCGCTACACTGATGAATAAAGCGCTTGAGATTATTGAGGCTAAATGGTTGTTCAATTTAAGCGTTGATCAAATTGATGTTGTAATACATCCACAATCAATTATACACTCTATGGTGGAATTCTGCGATGGGTCTGTTATTGCACAAATGGGTATGCCTGATATGAAAGTGCCTATCCAGTACGCTTTAACTTACCCGGAAAGAAAGTGCCTTAGCGTTCAACATTTTGACTTATCGAAGATAGGAAGTCTTACGTTCAAAAAGCCTGATATGGAAAAGTTTCCTGCCCTGAAGCTTGGCTATCTTGCTGTGAAAGAAGGCGGTACGATTGGAGTTACGCTTAATGCAGCCAATGAAGTAGCTGCTCAGGCATTTCTTGACGGTAGAATTAAATTTACTGAAATTACATCGTATGTGGAGAAGGTGATAAATAATCATCGTTTTATAAAAAATCCTTGCCTGGATGATGTTCTGATGGCAGATAACTGGGCAAGACAGGAGATTAAAAAATGCCTTTCATGAATATTTCAACGAATGTTATTCTTGTAATTATTGGTATAGGACTGCTTATTTTTATCCATGAGTTAGGTCACTTTCTTATGGCAAAGAAAATAGGTGTTAAGGTGCTGGCATTTTCACTTGGCTTTGGGCCTGCTATATTTAAAAAGAAATGGGGAGAAACAGAATATCGTCTTTCTTTAGTCCCATTAGGAGGTTATGTTAAGCTGGCAGGTGAGAGTCCTGAAGAAGAAAAAATGGGCGCCAAATGGGAATATGCATCAAAAAGTGTCGGACAACGCGCCTGTGTAATAATAGCAGGTGTTGCATTAAACGCTGTTTTAGCATTTATCGCATTTATTGTTGCATTTCAAATAGGCGTGCCTTTTATTACTTCAGAAGTTGGGCAAGTTATGCCTGGTAGTCCAGCCTGGGAAGCAGGTATTCAAAAGGGAGACAAGATAATAGAGGCTGATGGCAATAAAGATATTGACTTTGAAGATCTCTTTACCGTTGTTGCTTTGAGTGATTCAGCCAAAGGTATAGATCTGAAAGTAGAGCGCGGTAATAATGTTTTTAATGTAAATGTTATCCCTAAATACGATGATGAACATGGTATTCAGCGTATGGGAATTATGCCTGCTGCCAGTTTGGAGATTGACAAGATATTTGCATTTGAAAACAATGATTCACCCGCAAGCAAATCGGGTATTCAGGTGGAGGATGTTGTGGTTGCTGTAAATGGTAACCGTATTTCTACAGAGGACGAATTCCGGGAGATAGAGGTATCAAGCGCTGGAAAAGAAATGTTAATTACTGTGTTAAGGGATAATAAAGAAATAGAGCTAAAGGCAACACCTTCTAAGGCAACTCGCTGGATGCTTGGAATTTCTTGTGCAACTGCTACATTGGATGGTGTGAAGAACAACAGCCTTGCAAGTAAAGCCGGATTAACCAAGGGCGACGAGATTATAGAGGTTAATTCTAAGCCTGTTACTGGTTTTACAAGTATAAAGAATTTAATTATTGGGTCTGAAGATGAAAATTGCATCATCAGTGTTAAAAGAGGTAATACATTTACTCTAATCGACGTCTCTCTTACGGATACAAAGGCAAAGGAAGAATTCCTGGGTGGACTCACGCCTTTTTATGGACTTAAGGTAGATTCTTTGGTAGAAGGATTTCCTGCAGAAAAGATTGGATTAATGCCTGGAGACAGGATTGTTTCTTTAAATGAAAAGGAACTAAAAGATTGGAATAATCTCTTGCAAATAGTGACTATGAGTTATGGAAAACTGATGACCATTGAATGGGTACGCGGAAATGAACGTTTCGTTTCAACTATTGAATCAAAAAAGGATGAAAAAAATGCTGCTGGTCGTATTGGTATAAAATTTAAAGAAAAAACTGTAGTCAAAAAATATGGTCTGATAGGTTCGTGTGTTATAGGCACACAAAAAGCCATTATTAATGTCCAGCGATTATATCTGACAATAAAGGGTTTTGTTTCTCAGAGGCTTTCTACAAAAAATGTAGGTGGAGTTATCCTGATTGCACAAGCATCTTATGAATCGGCAAAAGTCGGCGTTGGTAAACTGGTATATTTTTTAGGCATATTAAGCTTGCAGCTTGCGCTACTAAATATTTTGCCTATCCCAGTGCTGGACGGCGGGCATTTGTTGTTTTTGGCAATTGAAAAAATAAAGGGTTCTCCTGTAAGTCAAAGGACATTATCCATAGCGCAATATATTGGTTTCGGGCTTATTATTACCCTTGTTATATATGCCACACGAAATGATATAATGCGGCTGTTAACACTTTAAATAACCCCAAGAAACTCTGCCCAAATTTATGGCTGAATTAATAGACATAACCACTCCAGGGCAACAGAAAAGCCATTCCTTAAAAGACGTTACCATTATAGGCCGGGCTTCTACCACCGATATTAAACTTGACGACCCTGAGGTTTCACGACATCATGCAAGAATTTGTAAATCAGATACTGGGTATTTAATTGAAGACTTGGGTAGCCTGAACGGCATATTTATTGATAATGAACTAATAATCTCTTCTCGTCCTTTGAGTAATGGCAACAAAGTTTGTATTGGCTCCAATACACTGATCTTCAGGGAGACCGAACCGCGCAACACCACATCAATCGCAGAAAGCAATGTTAGCGAATTTACACAAATAATAAGGGCAACAAGAGATCAATTAAAAAGTGGAAAGAAAGAAGAAACACCCTTCCACGAGGCTGTTAATAAGGCCGAATTAGAACAGTTACAAAGAAGACTAACAATTTTTCATGATATAACAAAGGCTATCAGCGATATTTTTGATATTGATGTTCTACTAAATGAAATTATTCAAATAATATTTGCAGTTTTCCCGTACGCAGGGCGATGTTTTGTCGCCTCACAGGATTCAGAAGAGACACTACTGTCAATAAGAACCCTTCAAACAAAAGATGCTTCTTTGCCTGAAGGAAGTAACATCTTGAGTCAGACACTTGCCCAGCGTGCGATAAAAGAGCAGAAAGCGTTGCTAATTATGGATACACACATGGACTCAAGGGTTAGTACCAGTATAAAAATAATTGGCGCTCGTTCTATCTTGTGCGCCCCCTTGATATGTCCTCAGAAGACAATAGGTATATTACAGATCGAAAGCAAAAGTAAAGATTATGAATTTTCCGAGGCAGATTTAGACCTTTTTACGGGTATTGCATCGCAGGTGGCGTTGTTAATTTATAATGCAGAATTGCTTGATGACCTGAAAAAGACAAAGGAACGTGTAGAATCTGAGAATAGAAACCTGAAGAGACAGCAAAAGGTGCAATCTTCTTTCGGTAGTATTATTGGCAATAGCTCGAAGTTAAAGGAAATATTGGAATTGGTGAGGAAAGTAAGTAACGCCCCTTATAGTGTTCTTGTTACCGGCGAAAGCGGTTCAGGAAAGGAATTGATTGCCAAGGCAATTCATTATAACAGTCAAAGGGCAGGTCAGCCTTTTGTAGTTTTAAACTGCGCCGCTATTCCAAAGGACCTGCTTGAGAGCGAACTCTTTGGGCATGAAAAGGGTTCTTTTACAGGAGCAACTGAAACCAGGCAGGGACTTTTTGAGGTGGCAAATAATGGCACTGTTTTTCTGGATGAAATCGGAGATATGAATCCACATACGCAGGCTAAACTACTTCGTGTTTTGCAAGAGAAGGAGTTCCAGCGTGTGGGCGGTACGAAGGTGATTAAAGTTAATGTGCGCGTGCTTGCCGCAACCAATAAGGATTTGAAAACTGCAATCAGTAATGGAGGATTTCGTGAAGATTTGTTTTACAGATTGAATGTAGTGCCTATCCATATTCCACCCTTGCGTGAACGCAAAGAAGATATCTCTTTGTTAATTGAACATTTTCTGACATTGAGTTGCGCAGATGTAGGTAAGAGGATAAGTGGATTTACTGCTGAGGCAATGACATTTCTTGTTAATTATAATTGGCCAGGTAACGTGAGAGAGTTAAAAAATGTTATCGAAAGGATTGTTACCCTCGCGCATGATGACAGTGCGATTGGAATAGAAATGCTGCCGCCTGAGATATACAATAAATCCGTCTTACAAGTGCAGAAATATAAGACTTCTGGAAACTTTTATGAGGCGCAGAAACAGTTAGAGATAGAGATGCTAATTGATGCGTTGAAAACTACAAAGGGTAATAAGTCTAAAGCGGCTGAATTATTAGGCCTCAGCAGGAAGGTCTTATACGAAAAGATAGATGCTTATAAGATTCAGTTTGAATAATATAATTCGAATAGATTTCTGGTCAGAGGGGACTTGCGGATAAACAGTAAAGATAATTTCTATAACTTGTAGGAGATATTTATGAGGATGTTTATCCATTCTTCGAAACTTTTACATAAACTGTTTCTAATTGGGTGGTTTGTTCTGTGTTGTGTAATATTCTTTTTTATAATGTCTTCAATGTTTCCTTCAAAATTACCGGCTTACGATGATAAAGTAAATGAACAAATTAAAGGTGGCAAACATGAAAGAAGTTCAGAACCAGAAAAAGAGTCAAGGCTGTGGGATGAGAACATAAAAGTTACAAAGAAGTATTCATCAAAGCGGGTTTTGGTGAAATTTAAAAAGGATATCACTGAATCTGATATAGATGCATTGCTCGATAAGGCGGGGGTGAAAATCAAAAAGAAGTTTAAGAGGACGGGTATATGTATATTGGAGATTGTTAACAAGGAAAGGTTTGTAAAGCAGGTTATAGAAGATTTAAATAAGTCAAGTATGGTGGAATATGCGGAGCCGGATTACGTTGTTCATATTTATGGTAATAAAGAAATTGATTCAAACCCCAATGACCCCATGTTCAATGAATTGTGGGGGTTGCATAATACAGGGCAAACTGGGGGAAAGAATGATGCTGATATTGATGCGCCAGAGGCATGGGATATAACTACCGGAAGCAAGGAAATAGTGGTGGGGGTTTTAGACACGGGGGTTGATTACAATCACGAAGATTTATCTGCGAATATGTGGAAAAATCCAGGAGAGGTAGCAGGTAATAGTATTGATGATGACAAAAATGGTTATATAGACGATGTATATGGAATAGACACTAGGAATAACGATTGCAATCCTTACGACGACAATGGTCACGGCATACACGTATCTGGTATCATTGGTGCGGTTGGAAATAATGATATAGGAGTAATAGGGGTAAATTGGAATGTAAGAATCATGGCGCTAAAATTCCTTAGTAAATTTGGATTCGGTTCTACCTCAGATGCAATAGAGTGCATAGAGTATGTAATCATGATGAAAGAAGAACATGGAGTGAATGTAAGGGTAACAAATAACAGCTGGGGTGGTGGCGAGTATACATATTCGCTTTATGATGCGATATTGGCGCTGGATAGATCGGGGATATTATTTGTGGCTTCGTCAGGCAACGAAAAAGAGAATAATGATAAATTTCCAGCTTATCCAGCAAGCTACGTCCTTAGTAATATCATTTCAATTTCTGCAACTGATCATGATGACGCCCTTGCATCGTTTTCCAATTATGGTGCAACGAGTGTAGACCTTGCGGCGCCGGGTGATGATATTCTTAGCACGGTTCTTAATAATAAATATGATACATACAGCGGTACATCAATGGCAGCCCCGCATGTGAGTGGTGCCGCGGCGCTCATCTGGTCTCAATTTCCAGATTATACTTTGTATGATGTGAAGGCATTATTAATAAGTACAGTTGACCCGATTGATTCCCTGTCTGATAAGGTTTTATCTGGCGGCCGGCTGAATATCTATAATGCACTTAAGTGTATGAGTGGTAATGAGAAGATGCTTATTGAATCTCCTTGTGAAGGATTTTACTCATATATAGATAAAAATACAACAGTGTCTGTTTTTCTATTGGATTGTACCTCTGTTGCGGGGGGAAAAGTGATTGTCAGACCTACAAATGGCGATAGTTCTTTTCCACTTTTTGATGATGGGATTAGTCCAGATACAAGCGCTAATGATGGTGTTTATACGGGAAATTGGGTTCCCGTTAACCCGGGTACTGTGACTTTAAATATAGAGGCGTTTTATGGAGGAAAAACAATAGATGGTTCTGTGAGTGGTAATGTAGCAGAATTTCTTGATTATTGTTATAACGAAGTGGATTATAAATGGATCGATGCAGCTAGTAATGGAGTAAGACTTGCACTGGAAGGGGATAATACTTACGTACATATTCCCATTGGTTTTGATTTTGAATTTTATGGCGTTAAACACGATTGGGTTAATGTCTCATCCAACGGTTATCTTACATTTGGGCAAGATGTGTATTACAGTTCTAACGGTCGCATTCCTGATGTATCTGCACCAAATAATGTCATAGCTCCGTTCTGGGATGACCTGAATCTTGAAAGGAACGGTGCTGTTTATTACCTTCTTGAAGGTAAAGAGCCCCACCGGAGACTGACGGTTGAATATCACAATATCCCTCATTATTCCAGCAGAAAATATAGTAATGGCATAACTTTTGAGGTTACCCTTTATGAGTGGGGAAATGAAATAATATATCAATATAAGGATGTATATTTTGGCAGTAGATATTTTTATTTAAATAAAGGATTCGAGGCTACGGTTGGGATTGAAGATGCGGTTGGTAGTCAAGGCATTGAATATAGTTATAATGAACGTAAATTGTATAATGGTTTGGCTGTATCTTTTAAATTGTGTGCTTCAGGGAAAGATATGTTGTAGGGTATGTTATGGTGCAGAGCCGGATAAGGGTGTTAATCATGCAACAATTTCAAATTGCAGTCAGCAGTAAGTGCCAAGAGATTTAATGCAGTAGTTTTTATTGATATAACAAACTTTTTAAAAACCTTGTCAGGATTATAAAATATCTGGCGCATCGAATGCTGCCCGTCAAAAACTTGAAAGCTAGCAATGAAAATGGCGATACAATGCGGCGTATCGTCTTACTTCCTAACATATGTAAAGTAAAACTAGGCGTATATTGCCACAATTTCATATGACTCCGGAGGAAGTTAGTTAACAAAATAATGGCAGTTTCATAGTTCCGCTGGTATGTAACACGTTTTCTGGAGAATAAAACTGTATCTTCGTTAAAAGGTTCTATAATTTTATCCTTTAAAGCCCTGTTATATATTGGAGTGCCAGGGAAAAAAGACAGATAAAAAATACTAAAGTCTATTTTGGGTGGTAGATTTATTATAAATTTATAGGTTTGAATGATGTCGTCCCTTGTTTCATATGGATTATCAATAATAAAATCCAGAAGAAGTTTTAGTCCGTGTGATTTACAATACGGCGCAATCTGAGAAATAATCTCCTTCGTTTTTGCTAGTTTGGTTTTACGGTCAAACACTTCATCCAGGATTCGCTGGCTTCCTGATTGTATGCCCATTTGAATGCCTTTTAGTCCCGCATTTAAAAGAATTTCCATTTTTTCCTTACGGAATGAGGTTGCATTAACACAAATGCCGAACGGTAGTCCTATGTTTTTTGTATACTTTTCAGAAAACTCTAATAGCTGTTTTTGATTCTCTAAGGAGAAAGTCATCGTCTCCAAATGCTACGTATTGAAAAAAGTCAAAATTTTCTATTGCGCACTCTAATTCATCAATCACACGATTGATACTTTGGAATCTTATTGGAGTGTGACCGTACATATTAATGTACCTTATATTATTACAATATGTGCAGGCAAAGGGGCAGCCACGCGATGTTATTAACATTAATGTTGGTGAATTAAAAGGATATTTTACATAATATTCCTTGTATTTTTCTTTTGTCATTGGCAGGAGCTTATCATCAAGCAAAAAGTAATCATCTACAGAATAATCATAGTAAGGAAGGCTGTCGAGGTCGGAAAATGGTGGTAAGATATCGTTTATTTTACACGACCCATTTAAATTAAAAGCCATGTTAGGTATGTTAGTATAATCGCTGCAAGATTCAATTTTACGAACGAGGTCAGCAATTGCAATATCTCCCTCAGCAAAGCAGACACCGTCGGCGTGACGGAGGCTTAGTTCCGGCGCTGAAATGCAGTGAGGCCCCCCCAGATTACCTTCATACCATGATATTTCTTGTGTATAAAATCTGTAACCTGTACAGCATGAATTGCATAGCTACTGTATACTGCAACCATAACCAGTTCTGTATCTTTTATTATCTCATGCAATTGCTCGAATTCGCTAGGTTCGTACCTTAGATTTTGTCTGCGTCTGGCGAGTTGTACATTTTTTACGGTATGTCCCGCCCGCTTTAATAATGCAGAAATAAGGTGTGCACCATCGTTAGATATAGCAATTGTTGTATTAATAAGGGTAATCTTCATAATAAAATGAATTATATCGATTTAGGTATTAGATTCAAGAACAATCAAAATCTTTACAGCACTGTACATCAATAACAAAAAATACTTGTCCCACATTCTGAGGATGTGTCTTTCCTGTAATTCTTTTGGGGCATTTGTAACTTCGCAAGAAGGCTTATTAGCTTGACATTTTTTTTGTGGAATGGTATCTTTTATAAACTTTATAGGCTTAAACTTTTAGATTGTTAAGGTACGGTAAAGCATTAACTTAAAATTTATTTAAGGTACTATTGAATAAAGATGGAAAGGAGACTCGGTTTGAAAAAAGAAAATATGCCTTCCAGTGGTCAAACACTTCTTTGTGGTCTTGCCTTTGATAATAAAGATGATCATAAAAGGATTACTACAGGTGAGAATTTTTATATAATCGGCGGTTCGGCAGAAACCCATGAAAATCTTGTTGAAAAGGTGCTTGCATTTAACGAAACAGTTAGTAAATACGGCAAAAAGCTGGATGAACTTACCGAGACGGAGTATTTCAGTATCATAAAAGAGATTTCTGGCGGCAAAGAGAAGAATTGTTGGTTTTATAGCGCTTGATATATAGAGTATATTACTATGAAAAGATGGGTTTTTGTTGTTTCATTGCTTTTAAATATATTTTGTGCTGGTTATAGTCTCGTTGCTGATGATTTCAGCGATTTTGAGATACACTATAAATTGGGAAATGAATACTATAAACAGGACATGGCAGATGACGCAATCAGTGAATATAAAAAAGCGATTGAAATAAACAATACATCTCCAAAAGCTTATAACAACCTTGGTGCGGCTTATGCAAAAAAGAGATTGTTTGATCAAGAAATTTCTGCATATAGGAAGGCAATTGAACTTGACAGCGGTTATAAAGACGCCTACTTTAATTTAGGAATTGCTTATGGTGCGAGGGGTTTAAAAGACGACGAGATTTTTGCTTATAAAAAGTTGGTCGAAATAGACCCTGAAAATATTGAGGCACTTTATAATCTTGGGCTCGCCTATCAGAACAAAGGAATGTATGACGAATCCATTACCACATATAAAAGTTTAATCAGCATAGACCCCACATATATTGATGCATATTTTAATTTGGGAGTTTCGTTTGGGAGAAATGGTTTGTTAGATGATGAGATTTTGCAGTATAAAAAGGTGCTGGATTTAAATCCAAAAAGCGCCGAAGCGCATTTTAATCTGGCGATTGCTTATGGAGAAAAGAAGATGTTTGATGAGCAGGTACGTGAGTACAAAAAGGCTATTGCAATTAATCCAAATTATACGAAGGCGCATAAAAATCTTGAATATACATACCGCCAGAAAGGAATGAAAGAGGAGACAGATAAAGAGTTGTCAAAATATAACGATTTGGTTAAGCGTTAAAATTATAATTAAAGATTTTAGATTATAAGTAAAAATAAGTGAGGAGGAAGATACATGATAGATAAGATAGATAATGTGATAGATAAGTTAAATAAAAAGGTTACAGAGAAATCAGAAAAGATTATGACAAATGAGAAGGTGGAAGGATTTATAAATAACATCGGCGGGGTGCTCTGTTTTGTTGGGGCAGTTGTATTCGGTGTTTTATTTATTGTCTGCGGTGCAAGCCTGATGAAGACTGGCAAAAATTATGTGGTAAAACCTGTTGCTGATGAAAATAAGGCAGAAGAATCATCGTCGGAGTCAGCTCCAGCAGAAGAAGACGCTTCAGAGTTCACAAATTCGACAGAATCAGCAGGGTCAACGGAGGCAAGCACGGAGCAGTCAGAGTAGTTTATAAAGTCGTAATTAGCATGAGATTTATATCAAACTATGAGTAAATAAAACACCACGCTGGGTTTCGTAGTGTTTTGTTTGAGATACTTACAAAGCTCTATTGCCGTTAAGGATGAATTTTTAAATGTTTAAGAGGCTGTTAATATTTGCAGGTGTTTGTTGTTTATTGAATCTATTATTCACCTTCAAGCCTGTTTATGCAGTTTTCTATAAGTTGTCAGCTGAACAAGTAAAGGAAGCCGTTGAATATGGCCAGAAGAATAAGACTATTGATATGGCAACATTTTCAAAACAATGGACTGTCTCATTAGGCAGAGGTAAAGGTTCTGCTGCGATATTTACTCCTTATCACAATGTTGCATACAAGGCAAAGAAGTCAGCCGTTGAGCGCAAGGAATTTACAAATAAGGAAGTGGCTGAAGCTTTGGAAATAGCCGGTGCACTTACCTTTTCTGTAACTGTGTACGGTGAAGAGTATGACTTTGCGATGTATTATTCTGCTAAGATTTATCAAAAAGATGCGACTATACATCCAAGTTTTGAGTTTGTGCCTGAAATAGCCGATGCAAGCGAATTCTGGCCAAACTCACCAGCCAATACTGCCCGTCTTGTTTTCAAGTTTCCTATAAAAGATATTGATTTAAATGCGCCAGTTACGCTTGTAATTGTGTCACCGGGGACGGATGAGATACCTTTTGATTTTGATTTGAGAAAGATTAAATAAAAAATAGAGGTATAATTTTATTATGAAAAAATATGTTATTTTGATAATACCTGTATTATGCATTTCTTTAGTGTCGGCAGGCTGTTCTGGACTTTCTAAAAAGTCATCCAAAGCACAACAAGAAGAACGCTTTGTATTAATTGACAAAAAGATAAATGAATTGCAGAAGGCTATTTCTAATATCAACGCCTCTGCTCAAAGTATCGTAAGACAGGTGGAAGAACTTTCGGATAGAACAACAAATATAGGTAGAAATTACACAAAGATTGATACTTCCCTGGAAGAGCTTAATACTAGGGTAGAAACCAAGGATAGTTTGCTTGAAACATCTATTTCTGATACACAAAATACTATAAATGAACTCAAAGCAAAGTTAAGCGAAATAGAACTGGCAAAAGAAGAAATACAGAATCAGATTAATAGTCTTCAGTCGCAAAAGTCTCAACCTGTAAGTTCTGCGGTTGAACATCAGGAAGAGTCAGGTGAAGTTAATGGCGAAACAGTAGAGAAAACAACCGAAGCGCAACAGGGTAAAGCAATAGTGCAGGGCTTATTAGATGAGGCACAAGCGATATATAAAGATGGAGATTATGATGACGCTATAAGCAAATGGGAAGAGGTGCTTAATATTGACCCTGAGAATCTTGAGGCTAAGTTGAATATTGAAATAGCGAAGGAGAAATTTGAGTCTGCTTCTGAGAAAGAAGAATAGCTTATAATATCTAATTACAAGACCGAGATATCATATAATAATTTAAATTAACTATTTCAATATCAGGATTGATTGTTGCGCCATTTCCATGACTTTTGATGGGAAGATGCCTAATTGAAGTGTGCCGATTACTGATATTACTATTGCGGCAATTATCAAGGGTGAGATGGTAAGCGGGCTGAATTCCCTTGAGGGGTCCTTCATATACATGATAACCATAATTCTGAGATAATAATAAACGGATATAACCGCATTTATCACGCCAATTACGGCAAGTCCGATATAGCCCGATTTTATAGCCGCACTGAATATATAGAATTTGCCTACAAAACCTGCAGTTGGCGGTACGCCAGCCATTGAAAGCATAAAAATTGACATTGCTATTGCTAGTAGCGGATGCTTTAATCCTAGTCCTGCATAGTCGTTAATCTGGATAAATTCGTCCCCCTTATGGCTTAATATAATTACTATGGCGAATGCCCCAATGTTCATGAAGGTATAAGACAGGACATAGAACAGCGTGCCGGATACACCCATATTATTAGCGGCTACAAGCGCAATCAGTAAATATCCGGCATGTGCTATACTGGAATATGCCAGCATTCGCTTTATATTTACCTGCGCAACGGCTATTATATTTCCTGTAGTCATGGTTAATATCGCCAGAATGTATATTATTTTTTGCCATTCGTAATGAATGGATCCAAAGGCAGTCAGGAAAATACGTAAAAATACGGCAAATCCTGCGGCTTTGGGACCTACAGACATGAATGCCGTTACCGCTGTAGGAGCGCCTTCATAAACATCGGGCACCCATGCATGAAAAGGGACGGCTGCAACCTTAAATCCCAGTCCTATAATTATCAAACCCATTCCCATCAGCATTAATGGGTCTAACTTTCCGCCCTTTTCTGCAATAAAACAGGCGATCTGGTTAAGATTTATAGTTCCTGTTGTGCCATAAATAATAGAAATACCAAAAAGCAGAAAGCCAGTGGCAAAAGCCCCTAGCAGGAAATATTTTAAGGAAGCCTCATTAGATATGAGTTTTGAGCGTTTGAAACCTGTCAGGATGTAAATGCTGATGGACATAACCTCCAGTCCTATATATATGTTTAAGAGGTCAGCGCCGGATGCCATGAGCATCATTCCAATTGTTGAAAATAGTATTAAGGCATAATACTCCCCATGGTTGATTTCTTCGCGTTTTATGTAACTGTGGGAGATCATGATAATAAGCCCTGTACTGAGTAGAAAGATGAAATTAAAGAATAGCGAGTAATTGTCAATTATAATTGTTTCGCTGAATGAAAATAAAGTAGTGCTTGTTGAATTTTTGGTTAAAATAGCTGCGGTAATAATCCCGATTAATGAAATATATGCCAGGGAATTCTTCCCCCCAAGTTTTCTTGACGATAATACGTCTACAAGCAGTACAATCATACCAAAGCCTGCAAGTACCAGTATGGGTAAGATGCTGAGTATGTTAAACGTCATTATTGATACATTTACCATAGGGTGACCTTTTCTAAATTTTAATTAACAGATTGCAACCTCATTGTTTCAGATTAAAATGTTTATTTTTACCATGCTGTTTTGTTTTCGGTGATTATATCAATTTCAGGCAAAGTATTACTTTGTAAATTATCTGGTTTATCCTGTCCACGAATATTGGAAACGACATGTGCCTTTTCTCCTATCTGTTTCAGGAGGTGATTTACTGAGGCGTCCATCTTTCTCAGAAACGAGTTTGGATATATTCCTATCCAGAAAATTAAAATAACAATAGGAATCAGGATTACGAATTCCCGTTTATTAATATCTTTTAATGTCTTGTTTTCTTCATGGGTTATTTGTTCGAACATGACCCTCTGGAACATCCATAGCATATACACGGCGGCAAGTATAACACCCGATGTTGCAATGGATGCATACAATATACGTGATTTGAACACTCCCACCAAGATCAGGAATTCACCGACAAAACCATTTAAACCCGGCAGCCCAATAGACGATAAGGTAATGATCATAAAGAAGGTAGCAAAAACAGGTATCTGTTTGGTTAAACCTCCGAAGTCGGCAATCATGCGGGTATGCCTTCTTTCATAAAGCATGCCAACGATAAGAAATAGAGCCCCTGTGCTGAGACCGTGGTTAATCATCTGAGTAATACCACCTTCTATGCCCTGAATATTGAAAGCAAAAATCCCCAGCATAACAAAGCCCAAGTGACTTACGCTCGAATAAGCAACGAGTTTCTTCAAGTCGTCCTGCACCATAGAAACCAATGCACCGTAAATAATGCCCACAATAGCCATCCATGAAATTACCGGGACGAAGGCATGACTCACCTCTGGGAATAGCGGTAAACAAAATCTCACAAAACCATACGTCCCCATTTTTAAGAGGACACCTGCCAGGATCACACTCCCCGCCGTGGGGGCTTCCACGTGGGCATCTGGCAGCCAGGTATGAAATGGAACCATCGGTACCTTGATTGCAAAAGCAAGGAAGAACGCGATGAATAGCCAGAATTGGACGGCAAAGGACAAATCGAGTCTGTAAAATTCAAGTAGATTAAATGTGTATTCCCCGTTTGCCCTGTAATTTAAAAAATATAATGTAATAATAGCAATTAGCATAAGTACACTGCCTGCCATCGTATATATGAAAAATTTTACAGCGGCATAAATCCTCCTTGGGCCTCCCCATATGCCGATGAGAAGATACATAGGAATGAGCATGAGTTCCCAAAATATATAAAATAAAAATAGGTCTAGCGAGATGAATACACCAATCATGCCTGTTTCAAGTATAAGCATAGAAATCATATATTCCTTAATACTCTTTGTGATATGCCATGAGGCTAAAATTGAGATTGGCGTGATAAAGGTTGTTAAGAGTACCAGGAACAGGCTGATTCCATCTATGCCAACATGATAGTAGATTCCGAATGAGGGTATCCACCGCAGTTTTTCAACGAATTGCATTTCATATGTACGTGCATCAAAACTGAAATACAAAGGCAGCGAAATAAAAAATACCACAATTGATATCAGCAAGGCAGTAATCCTGATAAGTTCCTGCTTTTTTGAATCAATTGAAAGTATAAGAAATATTCCTACAATTGGAAGAAAAGTTATGAGTGTAAGAATTGGTAATGACATCCAAGACTCCAGAATTACATCGAATTAAATGCTTTAAGATGTTGAAAATCCTCAAGGCTAAGGCATTGAGTTACATAATTATTTTCATAATATAGTTAATACAATGATAAATATGCAGCCAACCACTATATAAAAGGCATAGTTTCGTACGTATCCAGTTTGTAAGAGACGGAGGACGTTGCTAAACCATCCAACAAGGCGAGCGATGCCATTTACAGAACCATCAATCATCCCGGCGTCAATATACTTCCATAACAAAACAGAGCCTTTTTTGGTTGTATTCACGAAGAGCACATCGTAAATTTCATCTATATAGTATTTATTCAACAGCAATTTATAAAATATATGAAAACGTTCTGACAGCCTTTTTGGCAAGTCAGGTTTTTTGATATACATTTGATACGCAAGGGAAATACCTGCAATTGCAATGGCGGTAGAAATTACCATCATTAAGTATGGGTGGCCTTCACCATGCTGACTACCTGTGTGTATTCCTGACATTTCTGTATGGCTGTGGCTGCTAAATACGGGCGCTAAGAAATTATTGATAGCGCTTGCGCCTGGAATACCCAGGAATCCACCAAAGAAGGAAAGTCCTGCAAGTATAGTTAATGGAAGCGTCATGTTTTTAGGGGACTCGTGGAGATGTTCCGCAGCATGGTGATCAACCCTTGATTTCCCATGAAACGTCATGAACAATAAGCGGAACATATAAAATGCAGTAAAAAGAGCCGCCAGCGATGCGATTGACCAATAAATAAAATTTCCACGAGTAAGCGACTCAAGTAAAATTTCGTCTTTACTAAAGAATCCTGCAAAAGGCGGTATGCCTGCAATAGCTACTGTACCTATCAGAAAGGTTTTGTATGTAATAGGGATTTGATGTCTCAATCCTCCCATTTTCCTCATATCCTGTTCGCCAGAAAGTGCGTGAATAACACTGCCGGAACCAAGGAATAATAAAGCCTTGAAAAATGCATGGGTCATGAGGTGAAAAATACCTGCCGAGAATGCGCCAACACCGCATGCGAGGAACATATAACCTAGCTGGCTTATCGTAGAATATGCCAGTACGCGTTTGATATCATTTTGTACCAATCCTATTGTCGCTGCAAAAAGCGCCGTGGCTGCGCCTATACTGGCTACGACTGTCATTGTAAAAGGAGATAAAGCGTAAAGGACATTACAACGTGCAATCATATAGACACCAGCAGTTACCATAGTTGCTGCGTGTATAAGGGCGCTGACTGGTGTAGGGCCTTCCATTGCGTCAGGAAGCCATGTATATAATGGTATCTGGGCTGACTTACCGGTTGCTCCCATAAATAGAAGTAAAGTAATAATCGTGATAGTGAAACTGCCTGCGTGAAAGCCTTCATTTGAGACCGAACTGAATACCTCTGTGAAGTCAATTGTATGAAAGGTGAGGAAGATAAGCATAATGCCGAGCGCAAAACCAAAATCTCCCACACGATTGACAACGAAGGCCTTTTTGGCTGCGTTTGAAGCTGATTTTTTTTCAAACCAGAACCCAATTAAAAGGTAAGAGCATAATCCCACCGCCTCCCAACCGATGAACATAAGTAGAAAATTGTTACCCAGAACGAGCAGCAACATTGAAAAGGTAAACAGATTCAGGTAGCAGAAATATCGGTGGTAACCCTTATCATCGTGCATATAACCGATTGAGTAAATATGAATTAGGAACCCAACACCTGTGACAATAAGTATCATAAGGGAGGATAAAGGGTCTACCTGCAATGCAAAAGCGGCTTTGAATGAACCCGATTCAATCCAGCTAAATAGTGTTTTCTCGAACAAGCGTGCGTCTGGTGGGAGCCTGAGTAAACCTAAAAAAACTACTATTGAAACAAGAAATGATAAGCCAATTGCGCCGCAAGCAATACAACCAACAGTTTCCTTGCGCAGATTTTTACCTATTAATCCATTTATAATTGTCCCGATTAACGGAAATAATAATACTAAAGCGATGGTGTTAAGCATTAGGCTGCCTACCATTTCATGATATTTATATCGTCAATGTTAACAGTTTCTTTATTTCTGAATACAGATACTATAATTGCCAGTCCAACAGCCGCCTCGGCAGCAGCAACCGTCATTGTAAAAAAAACAAACAATTGGCCTTGCATGGAATTAAGATAATGGGCGAATGCCACAAAGGATAAATTTACAGCATTTAACATGAGTTCAATGCACATGAATATTACTATGGCGTTTCTTCTGATTAATACCCCAATAACTCCAATTGTGAATAATATTGCGCTTAAGGTTATATAGTGAGTAATAGTAATCATTTTATATTTTCCTTTTTGCTAACATTACAGCTCCGATAGCGGCAACAAACAACAAAATAGAAGTTATTTCAAAAGGTAGCAGATAATCAGTAAACAATAAATTACCAATTATTTTTGTGTTTCCAACCTTGCTCACGTATTCAGACGTATATTCGCCATGTTTGCCTTGAAATAATTTTGATTTCAACACTATACTGATGACTACAAACAGTGTAATTCCCAAAAAGATTGCAGGAATCTTTTGAAATGGCAATAAATCTTTTACCTCTTCCTGTACATTAAGATTTAGTAACATGATTACGAAAAGGAAAAGTACCATTATTGCGCCCGCATATACAATCATCTGAACGGCAGCGATGAACTGTGCCTCAAGTAATATATATAGCACCGCAATGCACACCATTATCTGTATGAGATACAGCGCGCTAAAGACAGGGTTTTTCTCAAAGATGAGGTAAACCGCAGCAGCTACTGAGATTGTTGCCACGATATAAAATAAATATGCATCCATAAATTCGACGTTCGGTAAGAATTTGTATTGTAAGGGGCATGTTGCAATATGTCCCCTGTTAAATTTATCAGTTTCCTTTGGTTTCTGTAATCTTAATTGAATCCTGATGTTTTATATTTCTTTTTCTTGTAAGGTCTAACAATCCTTCTTTATTGAAAATATTTGAAGGTTGATACGTTGCAAGTTCAAATGTATCTCTGAGTTTTATTGCCCTTACAGGGCATGCCTCCTCGCAAAACCCGCAAAATATACAGCGAAATGCATCCAATTCATATGTTCTGGGGTATCTTCTGTTTTGTTCGTCTTCATCGCCCTCAACGGTAATACATTGAGAGGGACAAACCCTGGCGCATAATCCACAAGCAACACACTTTTCCCTGCCGTCTTCTCCTATCTGTAATTCAGGTAAACCGCGAAATCTTGTAGCAATCTTGGGACGCTCATCAGGATATTGTACTGTAACGCAAGTATACGGATTCAAAAACCGCTTGATTGTGAGTGATAAACCTTTGATTAATGGTATAATCATATCATCCCTTTATAATCATTATAAAACCAGTAACCAGAATATTGAATAAAGATAGAGGTAGCAGGAACTTCCATCCAAAATGCATTAACTGGTCATATCTCAATCTCGGAAAAGTTGATCTTATCCAGATAAAGAAGAACAGACAACAAGCCAGTTTTATCATAAACCAGACCACAGGAGGCAGGAATGGTCCTTGCCATCCACCGAGGAAAAATGTTACAGCAAGCGCAGATACAGTAATCATATTTGCATATTCTGCCATAAAAAACATTGCAAATTTCATACTGCTGTATTCAGTATGATAACCTGCAACCAGTTCCGATTCTGCCTCTGGTAAATCAAAAGGACAGCGATTAACTTCTGCTATGGCGCTGGCTGTATATATGAAAAATCCTATAGGTTGCAGGATAATGTTCCATAGATTCCCCTGGGCTTTGACAATGTCTACAAGGCTCAGCGAACCTGTCAACATAACAACCCCTATGAGAGACAATCCCAGTGTCAGTTCATAACTTATCATTTGTGCTGAAGCCCTTATTCCGCCTAATAAAGAATATTTGTTATTAGATGACCAGCCAGCCATGACAATTCCATAAATACCTAATGATGATACAGAAAAAATATAAAGGAACCCCACGTTGATATCAGTAATTATAAGGTCTATATTGTATCCGAAAAGTTTTACTTTATCGCCAAATGGAATTACAGCAAAGGTAATCAATGCAGGAATGATTGTCATCACTGGCGAAAGTACAAAAAGCAGCTTATTTGCTTTTGAAGGTATGATATCTTCCTTAAAAAGTAATTTTATGCCGTCTGCTATAGGCTGCAGTAAACCATGAGGCCCAACTCGCATTGGGCCCAGACGTATTTGCATATGTGCCATAATCTTTCTTTCAAACCAGATCATGGAAATGATCATAAGCTGAATCACAGAGAAAACTATGAAGATTTTAACACATGCAATTATAAGAAGAACGATGAATTCTTTACTCATATTGATAATTTATGCCTCTTCGCGATGCATTCTTTGACCGCAGCATTCTAAAATGCCCGTTGTTTCTACAACAGCTTTAATTTTTTGTTTGCAAATATTGCATACAAAGGTTGCGCCGCCATTTGGTTTGTGATGCGCGCTTGTCCACGTTGCCATCATTCCCTTAACTCCAACAAGGCTCATTTCCTGGCCGCAACATACAAGCACTCCGAAACCTTCTTCAACTATCACTACTTTTTGTCTGCAGATTTCGCAAAAATATGTTTGTCCTTTTTTTGCCATAGTTTAATTTGCTTCTTTGTAAATTTTGATAGGCGTATATGTCTTATTACGCACAAGGTTAACAGGTATCCATTCAAAGTCTCCGGGTATAAATACGATGCCTTTTGGAGACTTGTTTGTAACTTTTGCCCTTAATGTTATTTTATTTTGTAAAGATTCAACTACGATCTTGTCTCCGTTATTTATATTTAATTCTTGCGCATCTTTTATATTTATTTCAGCAAAACATTCAGGAGCAACTGCTAAAAGCGCATTTGAATATCTGGAAAAAGTTCCCTGGTGGTTCAGGCTTGAACCGGTAAGTAACAATAACGGAAAGAAATTATTTATGTTTATATTGAGCGCCCTTGGTTGAACAATATCAAAAGTATACTTTGTCTGTTTGATTTTATTCTGAAGAGAGGTTGTCCAGTTAAATTCTCTTCTCTTTAAACGGTCGTAATTAATTCCGGAGTATATTGGGGCTGCATTTTCTATTTCGCTTAAAATATCTTTGGGGGAATTATATGAATAATTCTGTCCGAATTTTCTTGCTAATTCACATATAATTTGCCAGTCCGATTTGGCATTTGCAAGTGGTTGAACGGCTTTATTTAACCTTTGTACGGTCATACCCATGTTTGTGTATGTTCCTTCACTTTCAGCAAATGTAGTAATAGGGAAGACGGCATCCGCCATTTGTGCAGTTTCGGTCATAAAAGTCTCGTGGACGACAACAAAAGCTACCTTTCTTAATGCCTCTTTTATTTCCTTGCCATTCGGATAATTTGCAATTATATTTTCTCCCATTATATATAATGCTTTTAGTTTACTGTTCAGCGCAAGTTCAACAATATTCTGCGGCTCTGTTTGGAAAATATTATTTGATAATTCTTTATTCCATAATTTTTCAAATTGTTCTTTATTGGTTGTGTTATTAATATCTATATAGCCGGGGAAGAAACCGGGAACAACACCCATGTCGTTTACACCCTGAGAATTATTATTGTGTCTTGAAAATAGAATTGAAATCTTACCCGGATTAGTGTCGGGATTATGGATGGTATTAATCAGCATGCAAAGATTCATCAGGGCTTTTATAGCGTCTTCGCCCAGCGGGTCTTCTTCTAAATCCTTGCCGCAGATAATATAACAATATCCAGGTTTTGTCAGTAAAGCGGATGTGTCTTTGATAGTTTCTAAAGGAACGCCGGTTAATTTGGAAGCTTCTTTTATATTAAATTCTTCTAATGAGGTGCGTAGTTTGCTGAAATTATTTGTGACTGATTCCACTTTTCCCAAATCAACAAGTTTTTCATTAATTATTGTTTTAATCAGGGCAGTAATTAATACAAGCTGACTTCCAAGTGAGTAATTTAGTCTAATATCATTTTTTGCTTTGCTATTAAATAATACATTTCTTATATTCGCGATAATAAGATTTGCACTGTTTAACTGTATGGCTTTTCTTGCCATAATGCCTATTACAGGATGCGCTTCTGTTACATCAGCACCGAAAAAGAATATTGTATTTGCATTCTCGAGTTCTTTTAATGATGTTGAAGTAATACCGTTAGTGACGGATTTATAAATCAGGCTGTTCAGGTAAGGTGATTTTAAATTGGATAGATTATCAACATTATTGGTACCTAGTACAGACCTGCAGAATTTCTGAAAGAGATAGTTATCTTCGTTGGTGCTTTTTTCAGACCCAATCCCACCAATTGTCATACTACCGTATTCGCTGATGGTTTTTTGAAGTCTTTTTGCCACGTAATCAATTGCATTATCCCACGAGGTTGGACATAATTTGCCATTTTCCTTGATTAAAGGAGTTTTTATGCGTTCCGGTGAATGAATGAATTCGTGACCGAATCTGCCTTTTACACATAAATTGCCCTCATTTATTCCTATATAATCATCTGATATAATTCTCCTGACACTTTCTGCCTTTGTATTTAAAATTATCGTGCATCCAACAGAACAGTAAGGACATATCGTAGGTGTTTTTTTGAATTCCCACGGCCTACCCCTAAATTTGAGTGTTCTATCCTGCCACGCTCCTGTTGGACATACCGAAAGACACCCACCGCAGAAACTGCATTCCATGGGTCTATTAAAGGCTGTTCCTATTACAGTTTTAATACCACGGTTCTGGAAATCAATAGCCCCGACACCTTCAATTTCTTTACAGGAATTAACACACCGTCCGCACAGGATACATCTGTTTCGATTTAATTCCAGTAAGGGGTTGTCTCTTATCATGGGTGCATCCATTCTCACAGTCTTGAAACGACCCGGTGCGAGATTTAGTTCATGTGTTATATTTTGCAATCCGCATTCGCCAGCTTTATCACATGTGGGACAATCAAGCGGGTGATGCGCAAGCAGATACTCCATTACGGACTTCCTGTATTTAATTACTTTCGGGGTATTTACCTTTACAACCATTCCTTCAGATACTGGATGGGCGCATGCGAATCTATGTCCAGTCCTTCTCTCAGTTACCTCGACCATGCATAGTCTGCAACCGCCAAATTGCGAAAGCTTTGGATGGTAACACAGACCGGGTATGTAAATACAGTTATCTAAGGCTGCCTGAAATATATTGGTGCCTTCTTTTGCAACTATTGGTTTATCGTCAATAACAAGATGTACGGCATTCATTATTTAATTGCCATAAAATTACATTTTTCGTAACATAAATTACACTTAATACATTTCTCTTTAATAATAAAAGCTACTTCTTTCGTACTGCCGCTAATTGCCTTTACAGGACAATTGCGAATGCACGCCTGGCATTTAGTACATTTCTCCGGGATAACTTCATATCTATGAAGGGCAACACAGGTAGCAGTAGGACATATTTTATCACGAATATGTGCAATATACTCATCTTTAAAGTACCTAAGGGTTGACTTTACAGGGTTAGGAGCGGATTGCCCAAGACCGCATAAAGACATTGTCTTGATTTCATCGCACATCTGTTCTAACACTTCCAAATCTTTTTCCTCTCCATTCCCTTGTGTAATGTTGGTAAGGATATCCAACATAAGTGTAGTACCAATCCGACAGGGTGGGCATTTCCCGCATGATTCATTTGCGCAAAAATTCATAAAGAATCGGGCCATATCTACCATACAAGTAGTTTCATCAACAACCACAAAACTGCCAGAACCCATCATAGCACCCAGACTAAGCAGCGATTCATAATCAATAGGAGAATCCAATAAAGATTCTGGCAAACATCCACCAGATGGACCTCCGATTTGCACGGCCTTGAATCTTTTCTTTCTAGGAATTCCACCACCCATATCAAATACAATCTGCCTAATTGTGGCGCCCATAGCAACTTCAATAAGGCCTGGATTCTTTATCCTCCCGGTCAAAGAAAAGATTTTCGTTCCTTTACTCTTTTCAGTACCAATCTTTGAATACCAGTCTGCGCCCCGGTTAATAATAATCGGCACATTAGCAAAGGTTTCTACGTTATTTAATACTGTAGGTTTATCCCATAAGCCTGCCTCTACAGATTGTGGTGGTCTTGTACGTGGCATACCTCGCTTACCCTCAATAGAATATTGCAGCGCAGTAGATTCACCGCAGACAAATGCCCCCGCACCTTCTTTTATAAAAATATCGAGACTATAATTACTCTGTAAGATGTTTTTCCCTAAGAATCCCCGTTCCTTGGCTTGTTGAATGGCATAGCGTAATCGCTTAACGGCCAGTGGGTATTCGGCACGTATATATAGATAGCCGCTTGTAGCATCTATAGCATATCCCCCGATAATCATACCTTCCAGAACTGCATGGGGATCGCCTTCCATAAGACTTCTATCCATAAAAGCCCCTGGGTCACCTTCGTCGGCATTACAAACGATAAATTTCTCATCAGCGGAATATTTAGCACCTGACGCCCATTTTTCACCTGTTGGAAAACCTCCGCCGCCACGACCTCTGAGACTGGATTTTTTTATTTCTTGTATTACATCCTGCTGCGTCATCGTCTCTAAAACCTTTTTGAGAGCTGTATAACCGCCCCTTGCTATATATTCGTCAATGTTCTCAGGGTCTATTATTCCAGAGTTAGCAAGTACGAGTCTTTGCTGGTTATCATAAAATTTGTGATAATCTTCCTTTGCTAACCATTTGTTTACTGGGGTATTCTTTATAAGATGCTCATCAATTATTTGAGGTACCATATCAACAGTAACTCTCTCATAGGTTAAGGTTTCCAGTCCAGGGATAGTTATATCTACCAGAACATCTCTTGCACACAAACCTCTGCAACCAGTTTTTGCTGTCCTGCAAACACGTTTTCCTATGGCAGCATCCAGACTTAATTTTTTAATCTCATCTTCAAATTTCTTGAATACTTTATCGCCCCCCGCAGCAATCCCACCTGTTCCCAGACAAACAGCAACTACGGATTGCGTTTTGTGCTCTGTTTTTTCTATTTTGTCTTTATCCTCTAGAGGTACAGATTTAGTATCCATTTTTATAATAAAACTATAAAGGTTTATTTTTATCTTACTATTCTAACTGTTTTCCACTTCTGTGTTTTTTATATTCATCCAATATATTGTTAAGTTTATCAGGAGATATTTCCCCATGTACATCCTCATCAATCATTACCACTGGTGCTATTCCACAGGCTCCTAGGCAGGATACTTCTTCAAAAGTAAATAAGCTATCTTTTGTAGTTTCGTTTATATTGATTTTTAATTTCTCTCGGACTTTGGTAGAAAGCGCTTTAGCATTTTTCACATGGCAGGCAGTCCCACAACATACCTTAACAATATGGTGTCCACGCGGTTTCAAATGAAATTGAGCATAGAATGTGGCTACTCCTATTATTTCATCTGCACTCATGTTCAAGCCCTGTGCAATACGATCAATAACAGGCTCAGGTAGAAAACCATATTCGGCCTGTACTTTCTGTAAAATAGGGATTACAGCGCCTCTGGTTTTTTTATAGTCCTCGAGTATCTTTTCGACTTTTGAAATATCTATTTTTTCTGAGGACTTTTCATTTATTGAATTCATAAGTTCTTTATAAAATGCTTAAAATTTTTTGTACGCATTTAATTCTGTGAAAAAACTATAATACTTCTTTATAAATTTATTAACGATCAATCTCTCCCAAAACAATATCCAAGCTTCCGATTGTGGCAACGACGTCGGGAAGTAATTTACCCTCTACCATTTTTGGTAAAGCCTCAAGGTTAACAAAAGACGGAGGGCGGATTCTTAAACGATACGGATGGCTGGAACCATCGCTTATGATGTAAAAACCTAATTCACCTTTTGGCGCTTCAATACTTGCGTAAACCTCTCCTTTTGGCGGACGGATACCTTCAATAATCAATTTAAAATGTTGTATCATGGATTCCATATTT
The DNA here is from genome assembly GCA_963709355.1 of uncultured Planctomycetota bacterium. GTDB lineage: Bacteria > Planctomycetota > Brocadiia > Brocadiales > Brocadiaceae > PLOWO2-12-38-17. Next base: position 2,285,185 of record CAVPVY010000005.1, on the reverse strand, counting down.
GTTTCTACTTCCTCTTTCTGGGGTAACGTAATGTTAGGCACCCTTGCTATGAAGTCTTCCTTGGGAAGGATGTTTAAGGCTTGATGAACGATGCTAGTGCTCTGCCGCATCTCTTCAATGCGCACGCAGTATCTATCGTAGACATCCCCATTTTTACCCAGAGGAACGGTAAAATGATATTTATCATAGCCTGAATAAGGTTCAGCCTTCCTGATATCCCAGTTAACTCCGGATCCTCTTAAACTAGGGCCACTGAGCCCGTAATCAATAGCATCTTCAGCAGAAATAATACCGACACCAATAGTTCGTTTTTTCCATATAGGATTGTCTGTTAGGAGCGTCTCGTATTCATTAAGCCGTGAGGAGAATTCGGCAACAAAAGCTTTTGTTTTTTCAAGAAATCCACCTGGCAAGTCCCTTGACACGCCTCCAGCGCGGATATACGAAAGGTTCATCCTCGCCCCTGAAACCATTTCAAAGATATCATAAATGGTTTCACGTTCCCTGAAGCAGTAAAAGAAGACGGTCATTGCACCAATATCAAGTGCATGGGTTGCCAGCCATAACAAATGGGATGAAATCCTTGTAAGCTCACATAGAATTATGCGTATATGCTGTGCACGTTCGGGAATTTCTATTCCAAGTAATTTTTCGACGGCTAGTATATAAGCGAGATTATTGGAAAAAGGCGCTACGTAATCTAATCTGTCAGTAAGGGGTATACATTGATGGTAGGTTCGGTATTCTGCGAGTTTTTCGACGCCTCTATGAAGAAATCCGATATGTGGTTCTGCCTTAACAATTATTTCACCATCCAGTTCTAATAATAGCCTCAAAACTCCGTGAGTACTGGGGTGTTGCGGACCCATATTTATGGTCATCAGGTGTGTTTTCGTAGTAGTTGAAGCCGTCATTATGCCTCGCCTTTTCTGTATACTTCTCGGAGCGTGGCTGGCTGTCTTCCATCGAGTGGGTAGTCTTTTCTTAAAGGATGTCCTTTAAAATCGTCTGGCGTAAGTATTTTTTGTAAATTCGGGTGGTTATCAAAGTAAATTCCAAACATGTCGAAGGTTTCTCTTTCATGCCAGTTTGCTGTTTTCCAGATATTAGTTACAGTTGAAATATGCGGGTTATTTGATGGGATTTGTACTTTCAACCGTAAGCGATGGTTTTTGGATATGGAATAGAGATGGTAAACTACTTCAAGAATACCATCTGTTTCAGCCTTGTCAACACCACATAGGTCCGATAAAAAATCAAAACCAAGCTCTTTGTTTTCTTTAGTAAAATGAGCAACTTCTGTTATACAATCTTTCTTTATAATAAGAGTCAATTCATTAAGAAATATATTTGAACTCAAAACCGCTTCAGGAAACTGCGTTTTTATCAATGTAACAATAGCTTCATTATCCATGTTGTATAGTCAAATCGTTAGAAAGCAAACGATGTTTTATAAACTTTTCTATAAATAAATATTAAGATTCTAAAATAGTTTAAAGAACTTCTTTCTCAATCTTCTTTTGCATTTCAATAATCGCATGAATCAACGCCTCTGGTCTGGGAGGGCATCCAGGTAGATAAACATCCACGGGCATGATCTGGTCTATACCCTGAACCACACTGTATGTGTTAAATACTCCTCCTGAAATAGCACAAGCGCCCATTGCGATGACCCATTTGGGCTCAGGCATCTGGTCGTAAATCTTACGTGCTACAGGTGCCATTTTATATGTCAGTGTGCCTGCTACAATCATCAGGTCAGATTGTCTTGGTGAAAACCTGAATACCTCTGCCCCAAATCGCGCTATATCGTGCCGAGGGGCGACTGCCGCCATCATTTCTATTGCGCAGCATGCTAACCCGAACGGCATGGGCCACAATGAGGACTTGCGTGCCCAGTTCACCATGGTTGTCAGGGTGGTTGTTAGTATGTTATCACCAAGGTGGCTTTCTAATCCCATTCTAAGCCTCCCCTTTTCCATATGTACAGGTAGCACACGAATAATATACCCACGAAGATCAGGATTTCTATAAACCCAAACATTTTTAATGGTTTAAAAACAACCGCCCACGGATACAGAAAAATAACTTCTACGTCAAAAATTACAAAAAACATTGCAATGAGATAAAACTTTACAGAAAAGCGCTCTCTTGCGGAACCTACAGGTTCAATACCACATTCATAAGGTGTTAGCTTTTCAGGTGTTGGTTTTCTCCTTCCGAGTATCGCTGAAATCCCAACATTAGTAATAGCAAAACCGACAGCTATAATGAATAAAATTAGTATAGGTAAATAAGTATTCATACGAAATACAATTATAGAATTAATTAAAAAAAAGTCAAAAAGAATGTTTGTATAATAAACGGAGATTTAAAAGGATTTCTATGGACGGGGATGAAACTGTTGATGTACGGCTTTTAGGTGCTTTTTGCTGACGTTGGTGTAAATCTGTGTGGTGGAGACATTAACGTGTCCGAGCATTTCCTGAACTGAACGCAGGTCTGCTCCGTTTTCTAACAGGTGAGTGGCAAATGAGTGGCGTAATTTGTGCGGGGAGATATGTTCGTTGATGCCAGCCTTTAAAGCAGTTTTTTTAACGATAACCCAAATATTTTCTCTGCGAAGCGGTCTTCCTGATTTTGAAAGAAATAAATAGTTGCTTGCCTTGCTGTTTTTAATTTTTGGTCTGGTAACCTCCATGTAATTTTTTATGGCTTCAATTGCTTTCGTTCCAATGGGAACAATGCGTTCCTTTGATCCTTTGCCACGACATTTAACATATCCATACACCAGGTTGAGCCAGTCTATTTGTAATGCGCTTACCTCTGATACCCTCGCGCCTGTGGCGTACATAAGTTCAAGAATGGCTTTATTTCTGATGCCTATTTTTGTTGTTATATCGGGAATGGAGAGCAGCTTGTCAATTTTGTTAATAGGAATAACATCTGGCAATCTCATCCAGAGTTTGGGTGATTGTATGGAGGCAAGCGGGTTTCGTTGTAATTTTTCTTCTGAAATCAGGAATTTATAAAGCATACGAATCGAAACAATGGCACGTGTTATGGAATTTATAGAAAGCCCGCGCTTTTTCTCTGAAATGATAAAGCTTGTAATTGTATCCGGGCGGACATTACTAAAGTCTGATATATTTTTGGAAATCAGAAAATCTGTAAATGTTTGCAAATCTCGCCGATAACTTAATATGGTATTTTTAGACAAACCGCATTCAACTATAATGTAGTTTAGGAATGATTCAATAAGTTCGTCCAAATTGTGGATTTCTGACTCATTCATTTGTAACGTCTTCTGTTGAAGTGCTTGTGTCTGTAAGTCCTTAAAATATACATTACCTCATTAACTTCCTCAGTGTCTCGTCTTCCTTTCCTTCCTCAATAAGATAGAATTCTGCTTCCTCATTAATCTCTTCAAAAGGCAATTTCATCTGGTATGCACGAATCTTCTTTTCTCTCCGTTGTTCCGTCATCAGTTCTAACACCGACTTCTTGTATTGTGTGTCTGGATTTCCAGATAAATGCTCGCCTTTGCTCTCAATTATATAAAGGATTTCAAATCCGTCTTTCCCTCTTTTTTTGGCGGCAACAAAGTCAGGTCTGATTTTATGCTCATTCCATCCCTGAATTTCATACCATCCCTTGCCCTTACTCGCCTTATTTCTGAACCACCACAATATCTTAGCCTGAGTGTCTAATATCTGCCCCACCTTTTTCTCAAGGTTGTTCATAGTTTCCAGTTCCACGTCCTCAAACAGATAATATTGAAAGGTATTAGGCAGGCGCGAAACCGTTATCGTATCAGTTTCGGGGACTCTGTATCCTATGGTTTCATCATCCGAAACAGCAAGTAGGAGTCTTTTATTTTCAATATAATCAAGAAAAACCCGCTCCTCTTGCCTTGCTTTTTCTTCAGTTAGATGTTTTACAATCAAAGAGACAATGAAGCTGAAATGTTCCTGAAGGTTTTCCCTTCCGATTCTTTCTTCAACAGCTTTCAGGCAGCTATCCGACAGTGTTCTTGCAAGAAAGGGGTTCTCGACAATATCGGTAAAACGTCTCGTCATGTAACTTATATTGATGTTATTTTCTGCATCAGCGGATAGTTTTTCAGTCGTATGTATTGTCCTGCTTTTGTCATCAAGCGTTACCGCAAAGGTAGTCCTCTCCCTTCTTTCCTTGCTGAGCGACTGTTTTAAACCCTTTATGAACTCGTCTTTCAGTTCAAGTCTTGAAAAATCAAGACGCGGTTTTATATGCAGCGCATAGTTAAAGCGTCTCTTTTCCTTTTCGCTTTCAATCATCAGCCATACAGGAAGATAAAAGGTGTTGGCGTATTTGTCCTTAAAATTTTTCTTTATCTTCACAGTTTTGGGTTTAAGGTCTTCGTGGTCAGTCTTCTTTATATTGCCGACAAGGTCTTCCAGCCCTTCATTCTTAAATCCTGCTACAACCCTGTCCAGTATTTGTCTTGAATCATCCCTTACATAATAGGCATAACTCTCGTCCAAATCCTTTATCCCTGTCTTTTTTGCGTTGGGCTGCCTTAAAATCCTACCGACCAACTGAGTGACGCCTGTATTTGAGCCAACATTCGGAATAATCCCCAGTATGTATGCAAAAGAACAATCCCAGCCCTCTCTCAATGCCTCTTTGGTAATAATATAACGGACAGGACAGTCTCCTGAAAAAAGGTCAACGTCTTCAATATCATTCTGAGCGCTGGTCTTTATCGCAATTTCATCAGGATTAATGCCAAGCCCTGTAAGATGTTCTTTTGCGTCAAGGCTGTGCACCCTGCCCCTTCCCCTCTGGTCATTCCCTGTTGCCTCCACCTGTATCAATGCAATAGGGCGTATATAAATACTTTTGCTCTGCTTCAGTGCCTTTGCCTTTTTCTCAAGCCTCTCACGATGGGATTTAATTTCACTCAGCATTGCCTTCCAGTCATTTTCGAGATTGCTTGCCGGCGGAAAGATGTGCAGGTCAAGTTTTATCATATCTGCGTTTTTTAACTCTAGTCCGGTTATCTTTACCAGAATATTCATTTCTTCCTTAGGCGTTGCCGACAATCCAAGCACCATTTCAGGATTCAAATTGTCAATTGTCTTTCGTGCCTGGTCTGAAAACACCTTGTGTATCTCGTCAATAATGATAAACGGCTTTGAACATCGTATGGCGTTGCCCAGACTCGTGCGGATTTGAGGGCAAAACGAATTAGCGCCAGAAATCACATCAAGATTTGGAACTTGCTCAATAATCTGTTTATGCAAGTCATAACGAGAGTCGGAAGGGAAAAAGCCTTCATATCCTCCACAGTCCTGAAATACCTTTAATGCCTCTAAGGCATTTCTTCGACTGATAGATTGAATCATAATAAACAACACCACAAGGTTTTCTTCGACGTCATGAGTGGTGAGCCTCTGTCCTTTTTCAAGGATAATGGTCTTGCCCCCGCTGCACTGGTCAAGCAGTTGCCTGAGGTAATTGCCTTTGTCTCTCAGTTTTTTGACGGTCTGCGTATATATCGTTTCACTCGGCACAATCCACACTACAAGCCCTGTGCGTTTCCGGGCAAAGAGATTCTTATATTCCCTGATAGCCTCAACAGCAAGGAGTGTTTTACCCCCGCCTGTGGGGACTTTGATGCAGACTCTTGGATAATAATTGCCGAAACCGTTAATACAACTGTCATTGTATGGTTTATGCAAATTGCCGAACGTGCTTTGAACCCAGTTAAGTGTATGCCGTAGGTTTTCAGGCAGGGTTTTTCTGACTGTTTCAATAGCGTCTCTGGTTTCCCTTGCAGTCTGGAAGAATCTCTTTAATTCGCCGACAACCTTTATCTGATAGTTTTTGAGGAACATAGATAAAAAGTGTAATACTTATTTTTTGAACCTTTTGCTGATATTTGTTATGGTAATGCCTACCAGCTTTTTCCCCCTATGCCTCAAAAATATCCCGTCTTCCAGAATATCTGTGTCGGTCGCATTTTGAGGACGTTCTAAACTCACATAAAGCACGTCTGCCTCTTTATCAAAATCAAACCACAGGTGTTTTGCACCTGTTTTTTTGATATGCGGCAATGCTTCAAATATTTCTTTTACTGCGACTGTTGCTTCCATAGGACTCTCCTTTTTAAAAGTTTTTTAATTTTTGTGGTTATAAAAGCAGTAATAATAAAGCCATCGTTTTTTACTCGCACTTCTTTGTAAATCACAAGAAATGCCCTTTTTGCAGATATAAGTTTTACTGCCCACAACTCATCGCTCTCGTCTCCTTCCAATACAAATTTCGGGCTTGCAACTGCCTCTAAAATCTCATAATAATATCCTGCCATATCATTGTGATTTTCAACAATATGCGTCCATCGTTCGCTCGTTAAACGAATGGGGATTTTATTCACCGACAATATCGTATTGTCCATTTATCTGCTTTTCCTCTGAAACAAATTATACGGTATGCTTACGAACTCAATCTGATTGGATTCCATGTATTCTTCGTCAAGGAAGCAGGCGGGGGCGTAGACAATCCGCTTCTTGTTGGGCTGTTCGGCAATAATCCTTTCTGCAACCTCAAGATTCAGCGCCATTCTGGTCAATGCCTCATAGTCCAGTTTATAAATCAGATAAATCGCCTGATTGCCGAAATCGCCGATAAAGAACTTCTTCTCGCTTATCTTTTTCTCGTCCTTCAGGTTTTCACCTGTGCAGAGATAATACACATACCTTGCAAATGTCTTGTAATCAGGCAGTTTGCCTTCCAGCAATGTCTCCGCATCTAATGGCTGTCCGACCCGCAGATACTTGAAACCGCTGTCATAACCGTATTTCTCAATTGCCCTCTTAATCCGCTCTCGGGTGATGTCCTTGCAGATGTTTTTCTTTGGCTCTTTTTCAGTTGTTTCAGTCATCTGCACAAGGATAAACTTACGGTTGCCGCCGTCTTCCTCGTTCAAGTCCAGCACTGCATGGCCCGTTGTGCCGGAGCCGGAGAAGGAGTCGAGGATGAGAGAGTTTTTATCGGTTGTGTATGTGATAAAAAATTTAACCAAATCAGACGGCTTTGGATTGTCAAAAACATCTTTAATGCCAAAAATATCCTTTAACTGATTGGATGCGTCTCCTGTGCTTGCAATTTCATACAAAATGCTTCGTTCTTTTATTTTCTTTAAAGCTTCTTCCGAATAGTAAACTTTTTCATAAGGAATCCATTCACCATTTCTCTTTTCCCAATAAATGAGATCATTTTCTATTAACGCTTCCATTCGTGCCTTTCCAACACGCCAACGACCTTCTCTGCCATCCGGCGTTTTAGGATACATATTCTTTCCATCAGGAGATTTGATAGGGAAATACATTGTAGGGCGATCCTCTCGCCTTGCGCCGCTGCCCCATTTTGCAAGTTTTATTGCGTCAAATTTTCCTTTATCATCATCCTTATTAAATTTTGCTTCATCAACAGGAATCGTCTCATCTATCCATTGAAATGACATAGTTTTTGCATAAACAGCAACATATTCATGCTCTGTAACAAAGTAATCGTCTGTCTGACCGCCTCCTTCTTTTTTCCTCCATATAAACATTCCGACAAAATTCTCATCTCCAAACACCTCATCCATCAATAACCGTAAATGATGAACCTCGTTATCATCTATATTAACAAAAATTACTCCATCATCAGCTAATAACTCCCTCAACAACTTTAATCTCGGCGTCATCATGCAGAGCCATTTGTCATGGCGGGTGAGGTCGTCTTTGCCCACTTCCTTGCGGAGCCAGTCTTTTATGAGAGGGCTATTTACATTGTCGCTGTAAAGCCAGCCTTCATTGCCTGTATTATACGGCGGGTCAATGCAGATACATTTGACTTTGCCTGCATACATCGGCAGGAGGGCCTTCAGGGCAAGCAGGTTATCGCCTTCAATAATAAGATTGCCGTTTGCCTTATCGGGCTGGAAATGCAGCTTCGGTACTTCTTCCAGTGCGTGGTAAGGAATGGACAGGTGGTGATTCCAGATGATGTTTTTCCCTTTAAATTGCAGCGTGGGCATGAAATTTTTTACCTCCTTTTAAATTCTCCACATCTGGGTTTTATGCTTCACAGCCGTCCTGATCTCAATATACCTATGGTCAATCCCAATCCAAGGATACCTGCAAAGACAAATCCCATTATGCCCAGTACGGGAAAGCCATATATCAAGGGACCTCGGTTAGTCATGATAATAAGGGAAGAACCGATAATCAGTGCGGAGATGACCAGGCTAAACGAAATCCGGTTACTGGATTTATCCATCTCAGAGATAAATTTTGAAAGACCCTGGTGTTCGAATTCTATTTTTAATCTTCCCGTCTTAATCTTTTTTAAGATTTCATATGCATCCCTTGGAATTATTTTGATGATGTCCAGTAATTCCGATGAATAGAGCGCCGCATCTTTTAACATGCGTGACGGGTCATGTCTCTCGCGTACAAGTCTTTCAACAAATGGCCTTGTATGGGCTATGGTGTTGAATTCTGGGTCTAATTGTCTTGCAACGCCGTCAATCGTAGTGATAGCCTTAAACAGTACATGGAATTGATGCGGTATCTTTAGTTTATAACGTAACATTGAATCAATTGCCTGTTGGAGTACCGTTGAGATTTCAATCTGTTTCAAAGGGAGGTCGTAATACCTTTCCATAAAGTCGTTAATATCGTGTTTAAAACTCATTATAGGCACCTCTTCAGTAAAAGCGCCGAGTGATTCAAGCGCCTTTATAATGCCTCGTGTGTTTTTCATTGATACAGCGATAAGGAGGCTTACAATGGCGTCGTGGCTGTCTTCGTCTAACCTGCCAACGATTCCAAAGTCTACAAAGGCGACGGTATTATCAGGTAGGATGAAGATATTTCCTGGATGCGGGTCGGCATGGAAAAACCCATCAACGAATATTTGTTGAAGAATGGCATTAGCGCCATTTAAAGCGACGATCTTCTTCTCCCCATCTGAATGAGGATGGTTTATGTAATCATTCAACCGGATACCTTTTATTTCTTCTGTAGTGATTACTTTAGACCTTGTATATTCCCAGAAGACTTTTGGGATGTGCACGGTTGTGCTATCCTTAAAATTTTTACAAAATTTGTCAATGTTGTGCGCCTCGTGGGTAAAATCTATTTCTTTTGTGATAACCTTTGAGAATTCATTAACAATGCTGTTTGGATCGAAGACCTTTATATCAGACATATAGCGCCCTGCTAACTGTGCCAGTGTATAAAGAATATCAATGTCTGTTTCGATGGTTTTGCGAATGTCGGGACGTTGTATCTTTACAACAACATCTTCACCAGTTTTAAGACGCGCCTGATGTGCTTGTCCCAATGAGGCTGCGGCGATTGGGGTAGAATTGAAAGCAGAAAATAATTCTTCAGGATAACTCCCCAAAGATTCTTTTATCTGTTTTTTGATATCGCCGTAATCAAAAGGTGGGACTCGGTCCTGTAATTTGCTGAGTTCATCGCAAAGGTCTATTGGAATCAGGTCAGGACGAACACTCAGGATTTGCCCAAGTTTTATAAATGTGGGTCCGAATTCCTCTAATACTTTTCTAAGGCGTACAGATCTGGATTCTTGCGGCTCTGTGAAGCGTTTCAGCATACGAATCTTGATAACGCCTCTTCCTATAACGTGTCTTTCTAAATGTAGTTGCTGGATAGCAAAACCAAAACCATGCTTGGTCAATATTCTCAGGATTTGATTAAAACGACGGATATCACGGATTTTTTGTCCTATTTTTCTAAGTTGCATGTATTACCCTAATGGCTCACCACCGTTTTTTACGGAAATACACTGCAGATTACATAGGCTAAAAACCAGCGGCTGCCCAAATTTGAATATCGTTTTCAGTGATATTCCGTTTTTTTTCCGTGGTAAATTCTTTCTTAATCTTCCCTTGCTTCCAGCTTTCTTATAATTTCATCTAGTTTCTGTTGCATTTGCTGTAGTTCCTTGCGGGTCGGAATATCCAGTTTGTGAAGTACCTTTTCGATAATTTCTTCTAAGCGTGTTTCAATCTCTTTTTTGCTTGAAAAGACTTTATTTAATAATTCCTTGGCTTGTTTCTTGGCTTCATCCTTTTTTAATTCTCCTTTTTCTACCATATCGTTAATAATTTCTTCGATATTCTCCTTTGTTACAAATAATGCCCCAAAACCCAGGTTTAGTGCCTTCTTAATAATGTCTGTTACCATTTCTATTATCTCCTGTATTTATTCTGTAAAATATTTTATTTAATCATTCTAAGAGTACAATTCCATATATATTGACTTCATCGTCTTTATTCTTAAGCGGCTCAATTTTTAGGTTGTGATTCCTTACAGTTTGATAGACATCTATACCGCATGCCTCCATTGAAGGCCTTGCTTCAGTCATACGAACACAAGGCGATGTTGTTTCGCATTTTTCACATAGTTTACATGGACCTGCTCCGAGTCCAAATGCCTTGTAAAATCCGATCGAGAACGCCAACTTTTCTATTTCCGATACAATATACCGCATTTGCCAGCTCAGGTGTCCGTGCAGGAGTAAGGTTTTTTTAAATTCTTTAAGGATTTCTTTTGTTTCTTCATAAGACGGAGAATGTGGTGGACAGGTTAATTTCTTTCCATACTCTTCACATCCGTATTTGCATTTTAACTGTACCCAACGTGCAACAGCTATTGTGCTGGTTTCAATGATAGCAGCGTGTTCACAGCCCAGTTCAATGGCTCTTTTTATAAGAATATTAAACGCATCGTCAGGTTTGTATTGAAGTGTGTTATGATATTGAAATTCAGGTAAAGTCGAATGCTTGACGTGCATAAAACATCTCCAGAGATTTTTTGAATCTTGCCACAACGCTACTATAAACAAGGCAGGTTATTTAATCAAATGTTTTTTCTGGATGGTGTGTATTTACAAGGCATTTGTTGACAGTGGTAATTATTGAAGTATAATTTGCATGTATGAAAAAAGAAAGTAAACGGCCCACGATTAAGCAACTTCCTGCCCATGAACGACCGCGTGAAAGGTTGATTCAGTACGGCGATAAGTACCTTACGGACGCGGAACTGCTGGGAATTATAATTCGAGATGGCACTGCCAATTATACTGCGATTGATCTGGCACAAGACCTCCTTTCAAAATATGGTAATTTTCGCGATTTGAGCATGGCTTCCATCTCTGAATTATGTAAGACAAAGGGCATTGGACCCGCACGGGCTGCGCAGATTAAGGCATCTCTTGCTATTGCAATGCGCTTTTCCACAACCTTTGTTAAACCACAACAGCAGTTTAAATGCAGCAGGGATATCTTTGAACATTTCCACGAACGATTGCGCATGAAGAAACAAGAAACTTTTCTGTCAGTTTTACTTGATAACAAAAACCGTTTTATTAAAGAATCTGAAGTTACTAAGGGAAGTTTAAACTCCAGTTTTGCACATCCCAGAGAGGCATTTAAATCGGCAATTAAAGAATCTGCCGCTTCAGTAATCTTTGTGCATAATCATCCGTCAGGCGACCCTGAACCCAGCAAAGAAGACATCCAAATTACAAGTCGGCTGGTAGAAGCAGGGCAAATAATTGGTATAAAAGTCCTTGATCATATAATCGTAGGTCACGGGACTTATGTAAGTTTCAAGGATAGGGGGATTATGACTTAGGTGTTGGTTGTTCAAGGAAGTTGTTTTTTTAGTTATATTAAGGAAAGATGCAAATAACACCTTATCACGCAAAATATTTTGCATTCGAACTTACGAAACGCAGCTCTTCGGATAGCTTGCAAAAGCTGGCATCCGCTCTTTTGGATGCCCATGTAGACTTAAATCCGCATCAGGTTGAGGCTGCTTTATTTGCATTCCATTCTCCGCTTTCTAAGGGCGCTATACTGGCGGATGAGGTAGGGCTGGGGAAAACCATCGAAGCCGGTCTGGTTATCTCACAAAAGTGGGCTGAGAGAAAACGGAAAATCCTGGTTATCGTGCCATCAAACCTTCGTAAACAATGGAATCAGGAATTACTGGACAAATTCTTCCTTTCGTCACTTATACTGGAAACGCCTTCTTTTAATCAGGAGATTAAAAAGGGAAACTTAAATCCCTTCAACCAGAATGAAATAATCATTTGCTCATACCATTTTGCGAGGGCTAAAGATGTTTACATCAAAAATATCCCCTGGGACTTAGTGGTCATTGATGAAGCACATAGATTAAGAAACGTTTATAAGCCGTCAAATAAAATTGCCACTGCTGTCAAAAATGCCGTAGCCCACGCCCCCAAAATGCTGCTTACCGCAACGCCGCTCCAAAATTCTTTGTTAGAACTCTATGGTTTAGTCAGTATCATTGACGATTATACCTTTGGTGATTTAAAGAGTTATAAAAATCAGTTTGCCAGATTAGCAAATGAAAATGATTTTCATAATCTTAAAGAAAGACTAAAACCCATTTGTATAAGGACGCTCCGCAGGCAGGTATTAGAATATGTAAAATACACCAATAGAATAGCAATAACGCAGGAGTTTGTCCCGTCTCCTGATGAACAAAGGCTTTATGACCTGGTTTCAGCTTATTTACAAAGGGAAAATCTATTTGCCCTTCCGCCAGGTCAAAGACAACTCATGACGTTAATCCTGAGGAAATTATTGGCATCGTCAACCTTTGCGATTTCAGGGACATTAGATGCCCTTGCAATAAAACTTGAAAATATCGTAACTACCCAGTGGGGCTACAGGAAGACATTGAGCAGATAGTGTCTCAGGATTTTGAATCTTATGATGAAATTAAGGATGAATGGGAAGATGCTGAAGAAGAAAATCAACCCGTTACTGAAACAAAAGAAGAACTTTACACTTCAGAGGAAATTAAAGACATCAAAAAAGAAATCAATGACCTGAAGGAATTTCAACATCTTGCCAGGTCTATTACCCGAAATTCAAAGGGAGAGGTTCTCCTGACCGCCCTGAAAAAGGGTTTTGCTGAAATAGAACGTCTGGGTGGTAATAAAAAAGCCATCATATTTACCGAATCTACAAGAACACAAGCATATCTGAATAGAATATTAGAAAATACCGATTACAAGGACAGGATAGTTTTATTCAACGGTTCAAACAACGACCAGAAATCCAAAGATATTTATAAAAAATGGCTTGAGAAGCATCTTGGCACAGACAGAATCACAGGCTCAAAAAGTGCCGATAAGCGGGCTGCAATAGTAGATTATTTCAGGGATGAAGCAGTTATCATGATAGCCACAGAAGCCGCCGCAGAAGGTATTAACCTGCAATTTTGCTCTCTGGTAGTAAATTATGATTTACCCTGGAATCCTCAACGTATCGAGCAAAGAATCGGGCGATGCCACCGGTACGGACAAAAGTTTGATGTAGTTGTCGTAAATTTCCTAAATAAGAGTAATGCTGCAGATCAGAGAGTTTATCAGTTATTGAAAGAAAAATTCAAACTTTTTGACGGTATTTTTGGGGCAAGCGATGAAGTATTGGGTAGTATTGAATCGGGTGTTAATTTTGAAAAACGGATTGCACAGATTTACCAACATTGCAGGACTACGGAAGAAATACAGTCCTTATTTGACCAGTTACAAAAGGAACTGGAAGAACAGATTGAAGATCGCATGAAAGACGCCAGAAATAATTTGTTAGAAAATTTCGATGAGGAGGTACATGAAAAATTACGTGTTAATTTACAGGAGAGTAAAGAATATTTGTCAAAATATGAATATTGGTTATGGGAAATTACGAAACACTATCTTGAACCTTACGCTGATTTTGCGATAGACGAGCACTCTTTTACCTTACGTGAAAACCCTTTTGTTGGCGAAAAGATACATCCTGGCCCCTACAAACTAGGAAAGAATATTGACGACGTAAACATTTATAGAGTTGGGCATCCTTTGGCTCAGCGTATTATCGAAAAAACCAAATCTTTACCTTTAATGGTTCAGGAATTAGTATTCAATTACTCAGACTCTATCAAGAAAATAAATATTTTAGAGTCCCTTGTAGCAAAGTCAGGCTGGTTATCTGTAATTACCTTAACAATTAATTCGTTTGAAACTGAAGATCAAATTTTGTTATGCAGCGTGACAGATGCAGGTACAGAATTGGATATTGAGCAATGCAAAAGGCTATTTTCACTGCCTGCATTAACAAGTCCCCTCTTGGGAGGGGATTTAGGGGTGGGTAATACGGCAGGGGATTCAGGGGTGGGTTCTCATGTTAAGAATCTTATAAATCAAATAGCCCAGAGACAGCAAGCCAAAATCCTGCAAATGAATGCTGAACGTAATACAGGTTTCTTCGATACCGAGATGGAAAAATTAGACAGATGGGCAGAAGATGTGAAAAGCAGCATGGAAATTGAATTGAAAGAATTGGATAAAGAGATAAAATGCCGTAAGACAGAGGCAAAAAAGATACTGAATCTTGAAGAGAAAGTAACGGCACACAGGCAGATAAAGGAAATGGAAAAGAAACGTAATACCATGCGTTTGAATTTATATCAGACACAGGATGATGTAGATAATAAAAAAGAAGTATTAATTGGAGAAATCGAGGTACGATTGAAGCAAAAGATAGAAACAACAGAACTGTTTACTGTCAGGTGGAAAGTTATATAATTGTAAGTAGATTATGAAGGGAGGTTGCCGCTTGGCAGGACTATTGCGATTGCAGGAAAGCCTTTATCCGAAACCATGATAAAAGGCAGGCTGAATTTACCAATGATAAAGGGTTGAAGACTGTTTTTGTTGGTTGAACTGTTCCGAAGAAGAGAAGTAATCACACAAAGACACAAAGCCTCAAAGTCTCAAAGAGTAAAGAATGATGAATGAAAATGAAATTGGGAAAATTATAGTTGATGCTGCGGTTGCAGTTCATGTTGAACTGGGACCAGGACTGCTTGAAAGTGTTTATGAAGTCATCCTTGCTTACGAGCTTGAGAAACGTGGGTTATCCGTCAACCGTCAAGTATCCATTCCGATAGAATATCATGGGATAAAATTTGATGAAGGGTTTCGAGCCGATATTCTCGTTGAGAACAAGGTGATAATCGAGTTGAAATCCGTGGAATCCGTTAATAAAGCTTACAAGAAACAGGTTTTAACCTACTTGCGTTTGACAGGGTATAAGCTTGGATATTTGCTGAATTTTGGGGAAGCCTTAATGAAGGATGGGATATCAAGAATAATCAATGGAGATATACAATAAATCTTTGTGTCTTGGTGGCTTTGTGTGAGGAAACAGATAGACTTTCTCTTCCGGTTCGTTGGGTTGGGAATATTGCAAAAGGATTTTAGACAATGGGTAAAATAATAAAAATTCAATTGCACCGGCCCCGACAAAGGCGGGCATTGGGAGAGAGTTGGTGTTTAAATCGCAGCAGATTGAAATTGAACCGTTTACTATAGATTGCCAAGTTCTGATGAGAAAACTTTATTTGCTTTAGACAAAAGCAAATAAAATAAAACCCCTTATTTTATAAGGGAAATATTGAACTTTATTTGCCTGCAAGGTGTTTTTGGGGCTTAGGGCGCCATCAGGAAAAAATATACAAACCCACAGCTTACTGAGGGGTATTATAAGCAGATACTGTGACATTGTTAATGTCTAAAACGCAGCGATTAGAACTTACATGGATAGGCAAGGAGAATCGGCTACTGATAGCGTTGCTCCTCGGGATGCCGATTTGTTGAGACCATCAAGGAGAAATATATGACAGAGCCAATGATTACTTGTCCGAAATGCCAGACTGAGATCAAACTGACAGAATCGCTTGCGGCGCCGATCATCGAGTCCGCCCGTCGCGATTACGAGCAGCGTTTGGCACAGAAAGACGCAGACATCGCCAAGCGTGAATCGTTGCTTCGTGAGCAAGAAGATGCCCTTTCTAAGGCAAAAGAAGCCATAGACAATCAAGTAGCCGAGAAACTGCGACAGGAACGTGCCAAGATAGTCGCCGAAGAATCCAGGAAAGCCAAACTTGCTCTGGCGACCGACCTTGAGCAAAAGACTAAGGAGATTACTGATCTACAGGAAGTTCTCAAACAGCGGGACGAAAAACTTGCCGAGGCACAAAAGGCACAGGCTGAAATTATTCGAAAACAACGTGAACTTGATGATGCCAAACGTGAATTGGACCTAACGGTTGAGAAACGGGTGCAAGATGGGTTGACTGCAATCCGTGAGCAGGCACACAAAGAAGCTGAGGAACAGTTGAAGTATAAGGTAATGGAGAAGGAACAAACCATCGCCTCAATGCAAAAACAGATAGAAGAACTTAAACGCAAGGCTGAGCAGGGTTCACAGCAACTTCAGGGAGAAGTCCAGGAGCTTGAGCTTGAAACGTTGTTGAACACGAAATTTCCCCGCGACATAATCGAACCTGTCCCGAAGGGCGAGCTTGGCGGAGATGTATTGCATAGAGTCATAGGCCCGCTCGGCCAATCTTGCGGTACTATCTTGTGGGAGTCCAAAAGAACCAAGAGCTGGAGTGATGGCTGGCTTGTCAAACTCCGCGAAGACCAGCGGGCAGCAAAGGCAGAAATTGCCGTAATCGTCAGTCAAACCCTCCCGAAGGGCGTGGAAACATTCGAATTGATAGATGGTGTTTGGGTGGCACATCCAAAAGCGGCTATTCCCGTTGCTATGACGCTTCGCCATACGCTGATTGAGGTTGCATCTGCCCGTCAAGCATCCGAGGGGCAGCAGACCAAAATGGAAATGATTTACCAGTACCTTACCGGCCCACGTTTTCGCCAGCGAGTTCAGGCTATTGTTGAGGCATTTTCGTCTATGCAGGAAGACCTCGACAAGGAGAAAAAAGCTATAATGAAGCAGTGGGCCAAGCGCGAGGAGCAGATTGAGCGCGTTATGCAGGCGACTGTGGGAATGTATGGGGACTTGCAGGGGATTGCAGGGAAGACATTGCAGGAGATTGAGGGGCTGGAATTGAAGGCTATAGAATCAGATTCTCGAAGTGTTGGTGATTAAGCTCTTGCCGATTAGAAAGGTCCATAATCGTGTCGGTGACAAAATCAGCGGAACTATACCGAATAGAAGACTACGTGAGGGGAGGAGAAGAGCACGATGAAATTAACTAATGTTCGAATTCAGAATTTCCGTTCGTGTCGTGATGTTTCCCTCGAAGTCGGTGGAATGCACGCATTGGTGGGCGCTAACAACGCTGGCAAATCAGCGGTGCTTCGGGCATTGGATTTTCTCTTCAACCCGAGCGCCAAGTCATTGAACGAGGAATCCTTCTGGAACAAGGACACCAGTCTGGAAATCCGTGTAGAAGCCATCTTCTCATATCTGACGTACAAGGAAAAGGAAGCATTGGGTGCTTATCTGATGGCGGACGGAACATTCCACATGGCCCGTTCCGCAAGAATGGGCGCAAAGAGCGGCGAATCCGAGTCCGATTTGGAACAGGGCGAAGACAAGATTGGAATAGGGCAACACTACAAGAAGCCCGGGCCTGAACCAGAATGGCTTCAAGAATCCAACATCAACGGCAAGAACATCACTGAATGGTGGAAGGGGAAAAATCAACTCGTTGTTGAGGGTGTCAGTTTTGCCGATTCATGGACAGGAACGACCAAGAAACCCGGTGTTGAAGAATGGAAGGAGAAGGCCAAGGAGTTTATAACGACCCATGCGGATAAAATTCCGATGCAAGACGCATGGATTGATAATCCCAAGGGATATGCCAATGTCCTGAAAGGGACTTTGCCATTCTTCGTTCTCGTTCCCGCAGTCAGGGACGTTACAGAAGAATCGAAGGGAACCAAGAGCAGCCCCTTCGGGAAACTCCTTTTCGCGATTCTGGATACGGTGACGCAAGAGAAGAGAACCAAGATTGAAAGTATTCTGGCGGAAATATCCAAGCAGATGAACCGCTCTGGCGGAGGCGAACGTGTTTCCCTGATTGCCGACACCGAGAAACAACTCAACACGCTTCTGAACGACTTCTTCACCGGATGCGACTTAGAGATTGAATTCGAGACACCTACGCTGGAAGTCCTTCTCAGTGCGCCTAAACTCTACGTTGATGACGGCTTCAGGAATGCCATCGAGAACAAAGGCCACGGCCTGCAAAGGGCGGTTATCTTCACTATTCTTAGATGCTATGCGGAATACATGACATCCTCGTCCGACGGGAAGAAGCGCAATCTTATTCTCGCCGTTGAGGAACCGGAACTCTACATGCACCCGCAAGCGCAACGAACCGTCCGGCGCCTGTTTCGCAAAATCGCTGAAGGCGGAGACCAAGTGCTTTTCTCAACCCACTCGTCCCTTCTTGTGGATGTCGCCTATTTCGATGAGATCATCCGACTGGAAAGCAGTTGTGAGAAAACCAACGGCAAGAAAACGACTGTAAGCAGAGCATGGCAGTTGCCTATGGCCCTAATGATTCAGGACTTGGAGACCCGGTTTCCTAACCTCAAGGGTAATGCAACGCCTGAATCCATGCGCGATCTGTATTCCCATGCGTACAATCCACGCCGCAATGAAGGGTTCTTCGCCTCCAAGATAATTCTTGTAGAGGGCATTACCGAGGAATACAGCCTCTCGATTTATGGCGACGCGCTTCCAAACTGCGCTTTCGATCCTCAAGGCATCAGCGTTGTGGAATGCGGAGGAAAAGGGGCGATGGATCGGCTTTTCAGGATATTCAACGAACTCCATATTCCTTGTTACATCCTCTTCGATTACGACAGCGGCAACTCCGACAAGAACATCATCGACAAATCGAAGAAACTCCTTGCCTTGGCTGGAGAAAGCCAGGATGAGCCTCAAGCTCTCTTCGTAGCAGACGGCGTAGCGTGCTTTCCAAAGAAATGGGAAACCGACTTGAAAAACGAAATCCCAGACGCAGATGCTTTGGAGGCTGACGCCAAGAAGGAACTGGGGCTAAGTGGCGACATCGGCAGACCACTAATTGCCCGTTATCTTGCCCGGAAACTCACATCCCGCAATCCGGCGGTCATTCCTCCAAGCCTGAAGACAATCATCGAAAAGGCGGTTGCAGTCACATGGAAAAAGAGCTGCCTGCAAGTGTCCACTTTACCTGCGGCTCCTAACACAGCGGGCGCGAAAGGCAACGGAGCAGCATAATGGCAAATTACAAGACCAAACTTGAACTCACATGGATAGGCAAGGATAACCAGCCGAGGCTGGAACCGCGCATATTGATTGAAGACCCGGAAAAGTCTTACGGACACACCCCTCGCCCCTCTCAAGAGGGGAATATGCTTATCTATGGTGATAATCTCCTTGCGCTGAAAGCCCTTGAGCAGGATTTTGCAGGAGAGATTAAGTGCGCTTGCATTGACCCACCGTATAATACAGGCAATGCATTTGAGCATTATGATGACGGGCTTGAGCATTCAGTATGGCTGAGTCTGATGAAACCGCGAATCGAAATAATACACAAACTGTTGCGTGAAGATGGAACACTATGGATTTTCATTGACGATGATGAATGCCATTACCTAAAAGTGCTTTGTGATGAGATATTCGGAAGGAAGAATTTTGTAAATAATGTGATATGGGAAAAGAAATATTCGCCTCAAAATGATGCAAAATGGCTTTCTGACAGCCATGACCATATCTTAGTGTATGCAAAAAACAAGGAGATTTGGAGACCCAATCTTCTGCTGAGAACAGAAGAGATGAATGCACGCTACAAAAATCCCGATAATGACCCACGTGGTCCATGGAAATCGAGTGGGCTTGACGTTAAAACATACAGCGCAACTTATGATTATCCGATTACAACGCCATCTGGTCGTATAGTTAATCCGCCTGGCAGTTCGTGCTGGCGATTATCTAAACAACGATTTGAGGAGTATGTAAAAGACAACAGAATATGGTTTGGGACAAATGGTAACAGCGTTCCTGCAATAAAAAGATTTTTATCTGAAGTACAACAAGGTTCTGTTTCAAAAACAATATGGTTTAGGGAAGAAGTCGGAGATAATCAGGAAGCAAAAAAGGAGGCCCTATCATTTAATAGTGACGATGTATTTACCACCCCTAAACCAGAGCGTTTAATCCAACGCATTCTCACTTTAGCCACTAACTCTGGCGACTGGGTTCTTGATTCCTTCCTCGGTTCAGGCACAACTGCCGCTGTTGCCCATAAGATGGGACGCAGATGGATAGGGATAGAACTGGGCGAGCATTGTCATACCCACTGCCTGCCGCGGTTGAGGAAGGTCGTTGATGGCACGGATCAAGGTGGCATATCAAAGGCTGTGAACTGGCAGGGAGGCGGTGGCTTCAAGTATTACTATTTAGCCCCAAGTTTGCTGAAAAAGGACAAGCACGACAACTGGATTATTGACGAACGTTATAATGCCAACATGCTTGCCGCAGCTATGGCAAAACACGAAGGTTTTAGATACTGCCCTGATGAGCATATTTACTGGAAACAAGGCCGTTCTACTGAAAAGGATTATATTTTTATTACTACAAAGTTTGTTACGGTACAGTCTCTGGATAAGATTTACGAAGAAATGAAACCGGACGAGAGCCTTCTGATTTGTTGTAAATCTTTTCAAGAGGCTTGCGAAAATCGTTACGCTGCTATTACCATAAAAAAGATTCCCAAGATGTTGCTTGGCAGGTGTGAATTTGGGAAGGAAGATTATAGCCTAAATATTATCAATTTGCCGGTTGAAGCTGACACGGCAGAATCCGAACCACTTCCTGATACGAAAACGGCGTCTAAGAAACCAAAACGGTCTGTAAGGAATTTGCCGCTGTTTGATGAGGATAGCAAAATATGAAGACGCTTCTGTTTTTTGAATCGGCCGCGCAATCTGTACCGCAGAGTACGGCATGGTATCTTGCCGATCTTGGAGAGTATCTTGGCAAGCAGGAGCTTTATGCACGGCAGGCGCCGCAGAAGCTGAAGGCGCTGAAAGAACATGCCATCATAGAGAGCGCGGTGTCTTCCAACAGGATTGAAGGCGTTACTATTGACCCCACGAGGGTAAAGGAAGTGGTATTCGGCAGGGCGCATTTACGGGACAGGGACGAAGAAGAGGTGCGCGGTTATCGTAACGCGCTTGAACTGCTCCATACGAAGTCCAGTTCCCTTGCAGTGTCGGAAGACACCATTCGCAAACTGCACCGGTTGGCACGGGGCGGCATAGGCGATGCAGGGGAGTATAAAAGCAGAGACAGCGACATCATAGAACGGTATCCCGACGGGAGGGTGCGTATTCGCTTTAAAACGGTGACTGTGAACGCAACCCCGCGATATATGAAGTTACTGGTAAAGGCGTGGCAGGATTGCATTAAAGAACGCTGGACGCATCCATTAATTGCGATGGCGGCGTTCAATCTGGATTTTCTATGCGTGCATCCATTCCGTGACGGCAACGGAAGGGTATCACGTTTGCTTATGCTTTTGCAGTGTTATCACCTTGGTTATGAAGTAGGCCGTTATATTAGTCTTGAGCGCATTATTGAAGATAATAAGCAACGATATTATGAAACCCTTGCGGAAAGTTCCAAAGGCTGGCATGAGGGCAAACATGGTCCATGGCCGTATTTGAATTTTGTGCTATCCATTCTTAAAACTGCATATAAGGAGTTTGAAGAGAGAGCCGGTTCCGTAGGAAGCCCGCGGGGTTCTAAAACAGAGATGGTGCATCACGCTGTTCATGCCATTGACAGGGACTTTACCGTTGCAGATATAGAGAAGAAATGTCCTGCTGTCAGCCGCGATATGATACGAACAGTGCTTAAAGCTATGCGGAAAGACGGCGTGGTTGAATGTATCGGGCGAGGCCCGGGCGCACTATGGAAGAAAAAGGGTACTACCTCTAAAAGAGGGTAATAATGAGTGTAATAACTAAATGAACCGGATAGCTCAATCAATTAAAAATCGCTTAAGCCTTCGTCCGCCGCAGGCAGACAGCCTGAATATACTGGCAGAGTTGACTGATAGATTAACTTTGAAGAAACACACCCCTGACCACTCTCAAGAGGGGAATACTTTAAGTTCTGAACTGGAGATAGTCAAAAGCGCCTATCCTACTTGTACTGACTTTGAGAGAAATTTCCCATCAATCTGTTTTTCGTTGGCCACTGGGGTTGGTAAGACCCGACTTATGGGTGCATTTGTAGTTTACCTGTATCTGACAAAAGGCATTAAAAACTTTTTCATTCTGGCTCCCAATATCACCATTTATAACAAGTTGATTGAAGATTTCTCCAATTCCACCAGTCCAAAATATGTATTTCAGGGTATCGGTGAGTTTGTTCACAGACAACCGCGTATTATTACAGGAGATACTTATAATACCACTTACAAAACGGACATTTTTAAATCAGAGGTACATATCAATGTTTTTAATATTTCCAAGATAAATGCCGAGACAAAGGGTGGTAAACTTCCTCGTATCAAAAGGCTTTCAGAATACCTGGGAGATTCTTATTTTAATTACCTTTCAAGTCTTGATGATCTGGTTTTGCTGATGGACGAATCACATCACTACCGTGCAGACAGGGGAATGCAGGTTATTAACGAACTAAACCCCATTTTAGGATTAGAACTTACAGCAACACCCCAAATTGAGCGAAGCGGAGGGGCTATTAAGTTTAAAAATGTCGTGTATGAATATTCATTAGCTAAGGCTATTCAAGACGGTTTTGTGAAAGAGCCAGCAGTGGCAACCCGCAAAGACTTTGACCCTTTCCAATATTCTGCGGATGAACTGGACAGGATAAAACTGGAAGACGGTATTCGTATCCACGAAGACACGAAAGTGGCTTTGGATATTTATGCGCGGGATAATAAGGTAAAACCTGTAAAGCCTTTTGTGCTGATTGTTTCCCAGGATACAACCCATGCCGGCAGATTAAAGCATTTGATCATTTCAAACGCATTCTTTGAAGGTAATTACGCCGATAAGGTAATGGAAATCCATTCGAACCAATCAGGGGAAGAAAAAGAAGAAAATATCGAAAAGCTCATTTCGTTAGAAAACCCTGATAATAAAATAGAAATCGTAATTCATGTGAATATGCTCAAAGAAGGCTGGGACGTTACCAATCTCTATACGATTATTCCCTTAAGAACGGCTACATCCATGACTTTGAGAGAACAGACTATTGGCAGGGGTTTACGCTTGCCGTATGGAAAAAGAACTAGTGTTGATAAAGTGGATAAGCTTACGATTGTAGCCCATGATAAATTTCAGGAAATAATTGACGCAGCCAATCAACCCGATTCTATTATTAAAAGGCAGAATATTATAGAAATTGATCCACAGGAAATAAGTCAGCAAAAAGAGGTCATTACCTCCATTTCAAACATTGAACAAAAATTTGAAGAAGAGCAAAGGAAGATTAAGCTTATTGCTGAACCTGAAAGCCAGCAAAAAGCTCAGATTAATTTAGAACTCAGAAAGACCATCCTTTCAACACTTCCAGAACTCAATAATGCGGTAACGAATGTCAATGAGTTGACCAAGACAGAAATCAAACAAATAGCAGTAGAAAAGATAAAACAAAATATTTTTAGTTCACCACAGAAAAGGTTATTTGCCGCGGAAATGATAAAAGAAGTTGAGGACGTTTATGAAGCAGTGGTACATGATTTTGTGCAGAACATTATAGAAATTCCAAGAATTACTATTCAGCAAAGCAATGAAATAAGGTCGGGTTTTAAGGACTTTGACCTTGATACCAGGAATCTCAATTACCAACCGGTATCAGAGGAAATTCTGATAAAAAAGCTTCGTGAACAGGAAAACAGTGTTGATATTATAAGCGGGAAGGGCAGAGGAATACACGACAGTCCAGAAAATATCATTGTTAATGAACTCATGAATTACCCTGAAATAGATTATGACGAACAATCTGATTTGCTTTTTAGATTAACCCGTCAGGCAATTGAAAAATTCAGGACGTACCTTGATGACGACAAATTGATGAATGTCGTTCAGTATAATAAAAAAGAGATTGGAAGTTATATTTATTCACAGTTAATGCAACATTTTTACTTTGAAGCGCCAAGCTATGAAAAACCAATGGTTAAGCCTTTTACAAGAATAGAAGAACATAATTTTTCAAAATATACGAAAGACAGCATTCATCATTTTACTGAGACAATCACTCCAACCAATGCCATTCCCAATAAGGTATTTAGTGGTTTTAGAAAGGCATATCATAATCTGTATAAGTTCGATTCTAAAACTGAAAAAGACTTTGCTGTTATATTAGAGCAGGACAGAGCAGTTCTTAAGTGGCTAAGACCTGCATCTAATCAATTCCACATATACTGGAAGCACAATTCTCGGCAATACAACCCTGATTTTGTAGTGGAAACAAAAGAGGCTATTTATCTTATAGAAACGAAGAAAGAGATGGATATAGAATCGGCAGATGTTCAGGAAAAAGCCCAGGCAGCCTTAGAGTATTGTAAGTATGCTACTGATTTTACCATTCCCAATAGAGGGAAACCCTGGAAATATGTTTTAATTCCACATAATGCGGTAATGGTAAACATGAGCTTTTTAGCGCTGGCGATGAAGTATGAATATCAAGATAGTTGACTTGGTTTGAACACACAAAATTCATTTAAACCAAAAGGAGTAACAGGGCAGAATAAGTAAAGAGGAATAAATCCTTTAGATGGAAATTTCTAACAATATGTGCACCATGGCCAATGGATTATACCTTGACAATAACCTTTGATATGCTTATACTTTTTAACTGTTAATTTACAAGCCCACCAGTAATGGCAATTCCGAAATTAAATAATCCGCTATTTAAGGTTTTGGATGGTGTTTTGGACAATATAATGGGCTGGTTTTCCTTGAAAAAATAAAGTGCGCCCATAGCTCAATTGGATAGAGTCACGGACTACGAATCCGGAGGTTGGAGGTTCAAATCCTCCTGGGCGCGTTTTTCATTTTTACATAGTGTTATGGAAGATATACAAAGACATGAACATTTCATGAGGCAGGCAATTGTCGAGGCGACAAAGGCTATGGACAAGGACGATGTGCCTGTTGGCGCTGTAATCGTCTATGAAAATCGTATTATAGCACGTGCGCATAATCAACGGGAATTACTCAATGATCCCACTGCCCATGCAGAGATGATAGCAATAACGCAGGCTGCGGAATATTTACAAAACTGGCGGTTAACAGGAACAACTATGTATGTTACCCTGGAACCTTGCGCAATGTGCGCCGGAGCCCTGGTGCAGTCGAGGATTGATACCCTGGTTTTTGGGACTGTGGATAAAAAGGCAGGTGCATGTATTTCGGTGATGAATATTGTCCAGGAGCCAAAGTTTAATCACCGTCTTGAAGTAATACCGAATATACTTGCGGAAGAGTGTAAGGTTGTATTACAAAAATTTTTTTTAGAAAACTGCCGTACGAAGTAACTATTAAATTAGATCGCCTTCGGCGACTACATGAATTAAAGATAATCCCTCCCTTGATGGGAGGGACAAAGGGAGGGTGCGTAGCTTTTTCTTTCACCCCCCACCGAGCCTCCCCCATCAATGGGGAGGAACAATAGTTTTAAATTCCTGAACATTTAAGAAGCCGGAGAGGTGCCAGAGTGGTTGATCGGGACGGTCTCGAAAACCGTTTCCCGCCTAACAGTGGGACGTGGGTTCGAATCCCACCCTCTCCGCCAGTAACTGTTTAGCAGTGCAAAATGAAAATTTAAATTGAAAAACAAGCGATGAAATTCAAAATCTTGCAATTTTTATTTTTCATAATATATACATGGAGAGGTGTCAGAGAGGCCGAATGAGCGCGCTTGGAAAGCGCGTATACCGACAAAATCGGTATCGCGGGTTCGACTCCCGCCCTCTCCGCCAGTCTTATAAATCGGCCGTGCTAGATGGGGAGCTAGCGGTTCCCTGTAACCTGCAACCCGCTACAGCAGGATCAATCGCTTTTTAGAGGGACCAGGACTATTAGTATTATTTATGTAAGTAGCGATGAAGGCTGGATCTCATGCAATAAGTGATGATGTGAACCTGGTCAGATGCGGAAGCAAGCAGCCATAAGCATTTATCCTTATGTGCCGTGATAAATCTAGCCCGAGCTGACTGCATAAATAAACTACTGGAAATGGCAACGAAGAAAAGTGCACGGCCGATTTAATTTACATTTGTTTATTTTCCTCCTCAATTTTACAAGTCCTTTATAACTCACGACTTACTTTTTCTCATTTCTTTATTGATAAAGGTATCTTTAGAAAGTGTGTTGATATAGTTCAAATAACAAAGTATAATTACCTAATATATTTCATAAGGTGGGTTATTAATGTCTTATCTGGTATTATCACGTAGATATCGTCCACAAACATTTGAAGATGTTGTTGGTCAGGATGCTATAGTAACAACTCTGAAGAATGCTATCCATTCTGACAGGGTGGCTCATGCATATTTATTAGCAGGACCACGCGGTGTAGGCAAGACATCGGTTGCGCGTATTTTATCCAAGGCGTTGAATTGCCAGCACGGTCCAACTGAAACGCCATGTAATGTTTGTGATATCTGTCATTGTATTTCTGATGGTAATGATATTGACGTGTTAGAAATTGATGGTGCGTCTAATAGAGGAATTGATGAGGTAAGGAATATCAGGCAAAATGTTAATTATACCCCGTCACGTGCACGTTATAAAATTTATATCATTGACGAAGTACACATGCTTACACGTGAAGCATTTAATGCTCTTCTTAAGACCCTTGAGGAGCCACCGGGCCACGTTAAATTTATTTTTGCTACGACTGCCGCTAACCGCCTTCCCGAAACTGTTCAATCCAGATGTCAGCGGTTCGATTTCAAGAATATTTCAATCAAGGACATAGAAAAACGACTTCAGGATATATGCAAGTCTGAAGGGGTGGAGGTAGACCCTTCCGTGCTTAATTCGATTGCAAGACGCGCAAAAGGTGGTTTAAGAGATTCTCAATCTGTTCTGGACCAGCTCCTTTCATTTTGTAAGGATAAAATAACTCCTGAGGATGTAAATTTTGTTCTTGGTTGTATTGATGAAGATAAAATTCTTGGAATCTTTGAAAGCTTTGTTAAAAAAGATGTAATTTCGGCGTTGAAGATCCTTGATGAAATCCTAAACGAAGGAAAGACGCCTGTAGAATTTGTAGATCAGCTACTTTCCTGTGTTAGAGATCTTTTAATATCATCTTCCTGTGGTCAGGGAACCAAGTGGTTTGATTTCAATACTTCTTTAGTACAGAGATTCGGGAAGTCTTTTTCTGCAGACACTTTAATGTACATGATTCAAATACTTTCAGATACAAGGACGCGAACGACCGATTCTCTATTACAACGCATTTTACTTGAAATGGCTATGATTAAGCTGTGCCGAATGGAATCGGTTTGCTCGTTAAATGAAATTACTGAGAAGATTGCGTCTCTGGAAAATAAGCTCATGCTTTTTGGCAGCGATGTTGCGGAAAAAACTGGTGAACTTGTGTTTTCCCAGAAAACGCACGTTCGTGACTCAATATCGGAACCTGTATCTGAAGAATACAAAACAGCAGAAATTGAAAATAAGAAACCAGAGGTGCCTTCGAATGAAAAGGATATCTGGGAAAAGATTCTTTTGTCAGTTCAAAAGAAGAAGAAATCAACAGGTTCGTTATTAAGGGAAGGGCGATTTTTAGGGTATAAAGACGGGGAAATAACGGTTGGGTTTCCAGGTAAGTATTCTTTCCATTCACAGAGACTCAGTCAGATTGAAGAAAAGAGGCTTGTAGAGCAGTGTGCAAAAGAGATATTATCGAGCGATGTAAGGTTAAGGTTTGTATTGGCAAAGAATGACAATTCTGCAGAAAATGAAATAAATAAAGTATCGAGTCATGACCCTTCAGAGAAAACAGAAAACAATCCAGCATTTTCTGAACCAGTGGTTAAAAAGACATTGGAATTGTTTGGCGGTCGTGTCATTAAGATAAATAAATCAGGGGGTTAATTATGATGAAGGGGTTTGGTAACATTACGGAAATGATGAAGCAGGCACAGAAGCAGGCTCAAAAGATGCAAAAGCAGATGGAAGAGATTCAAAATGATCTTAAGGAACGGGTTGTTGATGCCAGTTCCGGTGGTGGGATGGTTACTGTACAGATGAATGGTAAACAGGAAATTCTTTCTATAAAGATTGATCCGGAAGTAGTTGATCCTAATGACGTTCGAATGCTTGAAGACCTTATTTTATCAGCAGTTTCACAGGCATTTAAAAAGTCACAGGAACTGTATCAGTCTGAAATGGGTAAACTCACTGGGGGACTGAACATACCAGGAATGCAAGGTTTATTCGGCGGGGTGTGATAAATGCCAGAAATTTATTGTAGTATTATAAGTAAAAAGTCTTACCTGAAATCAAAGTAATTTTTGTTTTATAAATAGGGAATAATAAGTTAGTGGTATATTATAGGTTAAAATTTATTGAGTGGTAAAATATCAAATATAGGAGTTAAACTGTAAATTATAGAATCTTTTGCTTTATAGGTAATTTGGGTAACCAGAGTAGATTTTTAAAGAGGTTTTTTTGGGCGCATATCCGCAATCAGTGATAAAACTTATAAATGAATTTGGGAAAATGCCTGGTATAGGGCAGAAGACTGCTGAACGGCTTGCATGTTATATTCTAAAAGAACCTATGGAAGATGCAATGCAGCTTGCATATGCAATCCGCGACGCTAAGAAACTTGTAAAAATTTGTTCAGTTTGTTTTAATATTTCAGAAAATGAACTTTGTCAAATCTGTGCAGATGCTAATAGAGATAAGTCTAAGATTTGCGTAATTGAACAGGTTCCGGATTTGTTGGTTATTGAAAAAACAGGGAAATACAGGGGTCTTTATCATATACTCCAGGGTCGCATATCTCCTTTAGATGGGGTTAATCCTGAATCTTTGACGATTGAAAAGCTGTTACGGCGTGTTAAGGAAGATCATGTAAAAGAAGTTATTCTGGCTATGAATTTAAATTTGGAAGGAGATACGACTGCCTTGTATCTTTATAAACAATTACATGTATCAGGGGTACAGGTTACCAGGCTTGCGCGGGGATTACCGACAGGGAGCTATCTTGAATATGCAAGTACAGCAATTGTTGCTGATGCTATTAATTGTAGAAGCGAAATGAGGTCTTAGAAAGTGTAGTAGTTCTTACGGGTGGTGATATTTCATGAGAATGCAAACGTCTTTGATGCCGCAGCTTCAGCAGAAGATGAAGCTGTCTCCTCAAATCATTCAATCAATTGAGATTTTGCAGTTGCCTTTGTTGGCCCTTGTTGAGCAGATACAACAAGAACTTGTTGATAATCCTGTCCTTGAAGAAATTGTTGATGAGAAGAAGGAAGATGATGTCAGGGAAGAAGAAAGTGAAGCAAAGGCAGATGAGGCATCTGCAGAGAGTGATGGGCTTGATAAATTAGGCGAAATTGCCGATGACTGGCGTGAGTATTATTCACAGACTACAGTCAGGCGAAGTCGCCTGACTGAAGAACGCGACCAGAAACAGGAGGCATTGGAAAATACTGCCGCTAAACCAATGTCACTTCATGATTATTTAATGGGGCAACTATCGCTTGTGGAGGTTCCTCCGCATCTTTTAGAAGCCTGTGAAAATATTATATATTCGATAGATAAATCAGGCTATCGGGCAAGTCCATTAGAGGAAGTTATACAATTCCTTGAAAAACCTATTTCTATGGACGATATGAAGGAGGCATTAAGGATTATACAATCCCTGGAACCTCCCGGTGTCGGGGCTAGATATTTGCAGGAATGTTTGATATTGCAATTAGATAAACGGGATAAAAATTATCAGCTAATAAAGGAGTTACTTCTGAATCATTTGGAAGACATTGAAATGAAGAAGTATCCTTTAATAGCAAGAAAAACAGGGCAGAAACTGGGTGTAATTAAGAAACAGGTTGAGTTTATCCGTACATTAAATCCCAAGCCGGGTTCAATTTTTTGTGATGAAACCATTCCGTATGTAGTTCCAGAGGTGAAGGTTGAATATATAGACGGAAGATACGAGGTGTTTTTGGTTGATAATACTAATCTGCCTCAATTAAGAATCAGTTCTTTTTACAGAAAGTTTTTGAGCGAAAATGGCGATGATAATGCAACTTATCAATATATACAAAAGAAGCTTGAATCTGCAAAATGGCTTATTGATGCGATTGAACAAAGGCGCGCTACATTATTTAAGGTTGCATGTAAAATTGTAGAGTTACAAAAGGATTTTCTGGATGAGGGAATTCATAAACTCAGGACATTGAAAATGCAAGATGTTGCCGATATCGTAGGAGTACACGTCTCAACAGTGAGCCGCGCGATTGCTCATAAATATATACAGACGCCTCAGGGGATATTTGAAATTAAGTTTTTCTTCACCGGAGGCTTCCAAAATGTTAATGGGTCTATGGAATCATGGGAGTCTATAAGACAAAAACTTTCTGAAATCGTTGCGAAAGAAAACAAAAGGAATCCTCTCAGCGACGAAGAAGTTGCGGAAAAATTACACATTTCAGGGGTTGATATAGCACGGAGGACAATTACGAAATATCGCAGAATTATGAGAATACCTTCCTCAAGACAAAGAAAGGAACATTAATTATGAAAAGAAAAGTATCTATATTGCCTATGCTCTTTTTAAGCATGAGTTTGTTTTTTCCTTTGTGCCTTGCTGGATGTTTTACTACCGATAAATATCATAATAAGAAACACATTGATACCGTGAAAGAGGATATAGGCTTAATGCATAAGGATATTGATAGAGCTCTTGGCCTGGATGAATCCTCCCCTCTTGTAGAAAAAGAGTAGCATTCCAAGAATAGTCAATTACAGATAATTTGAAGAATAAAACCCGCCTTTTTAAACTGCCAAGTAATGAATTTTGACCTGATAATAAAAAATGGGACTGTGTTGGATGGAACGGGAACGCCCGGTAGAAAAATAGATGTAGGTCTCAAGGGCGACAAGATTGTCTCCTTAGATAAATGCATACCAGAGACAAGTTCACCTGTTATTTATGCCGATGAATTGATTGTAGTCCCTGGATTTGTAGATATTCATTCACATAGCGATTTTTTATGGCTTATACGTCCTGAAAGCGACAGCAAGATATTCGATGGCGTGACTACTGAAATATGCGGGAATTGCGGATTATCGGCATTTCCCCTGCGTGGAAAGGTGTTGGAAAGACGGGCACAGGGACTGGAAAAATATAATATCAATCTTGCCTGGCGGTCTGCAGCCGAATTCTTTAGCATAGCTGAGCATAAAAGAAGCGCAATAAACAGGGCGTTCCTCGTTGGTCATGGAAATGTCAGGGCATGCACTGTTGAATATGAAAATAGAAAACCAGAACCTCATGAATTTATTCAAATGTGTAACGACCTTGAGGAGGCAATGAGCGCTGGTGCATTTGGTATGTCCAGCGGTTTAATATATCCTCCCGGCTGTTATGCGGCTACAGATGAAATAGTGGAGATGTGTAAAGTTATAAAGCGTTACGGGGGTTTTTATGCGACTCATATTCGTAATGAGGGCGATACACTTGAAGAATCCCTTACCGAGGCTATTGAGATATCAAAACGTTCCGGGATCAGATTACAGATATCGCATCTAAAAACATCCGGAAGCAACAATTGGTATAAGGTTAAGAATATACAGGCAATTATTGAATGTGCTATTGCAGAAGGTATTGAAATTACCTGCGATCGTTATCCTTATATTGCCGCTGCAACTGACTTGGATGTTGTATTGCCTAATTGGGTTTATGAAGGCGGTATCAAAGAGCAGATTGATAGATTGAAAAACAGGGATATCAGAAACCAGATTGCAAAAGAACTATCAGGGACATGTAATGAAACATTCTGGAATGGAATAATGGTTTCTTCAGTCTATTACGACAAAAACAGATGGATGGAAGGCAAGACAATTGCTGAAATTGCTGGGAAATTAAATAAACCTCCAATGGAAGCGGTTTTTGATTTGCTAATTGAAGAAGATACGCGGGTAGACATATTCCTTTTCAATATGTGTGAAGAAAATCTGGGTAAGATATTGAGCTGGGATTTTGTTTTTATTGGCTCGGACAGTTCCATGCGCGCAAGGGAGGGAATCCTTAGCGAGGGTAAACCACACCCACGCAGTTATGGAACTTTTTCCCGTGTTTTGGGAAGATTTTGCCGTGAAAAGAAACTCATCTCTATTGAAAAAGCCATTCAAAAAATAACTGCACTTCCAGCGCAAAAAGTAGGTCTGGACAAACGGGGGTTGATAAAGGAAGGATATTTTGCTGATATAACTATTTTTGATCCTGAAGGAATTATTGACAAAAGCACGTATGAAGAACCCCACCAGTATTCGGAAGGTATTGAATATGTGATAGTAAACGGGAAGATTGCTGTAAATAGAGGTAACCACACCGGCGTGACGAATGGGCGCGTTCTTAGAAAAATATAATCAGACAATTCTCACGAATTACGAAAGTTAAAATTTTAGTAACAGATGAATGATAATATACAAAACAATATAGAAAAAGTTGAGATAGAGGCAAAGTTTGTCTGCCCTGATGAACTAGATTTAGAGACCTTACTGGAAATAATAAACAAACTTGGTTTCAAATGTACCATGGGAACGCCATGTCTACAGTCTGATGTCTACCTGGATACGCCAGATTACAAACTCATCAAATCTGACGCTGCTATCCGCATCCGCAGGAGAGGAGGAAATTACGTGGGTGCCTTTAAGACATCCGGGAGGCAGCAGGGTGCAATCTTTGAGCGCAGGGAGGTTGAATGGACGCTTTCAGCCGAAGAGATAAAATTATGGAATGAGAAGAAAAGACCGACAATAGCGTCAGCGGTTGCAAATGAACTTGATATAGAAGTTCAGACTTTGAGGAAGGTGCTGGTAGTAGAGACAAATCGTAATACAGCGATAATCAACTCAAACGATGGGCTTAAGGCAGAACTATCACTGGACGATGTTTCTTTTCGTGGACACAAAGGTCAGAAGCAATATCGTGAGATTGAAGTTGAGCTTTTGGATGGACAGTTCGAACAATTTCAGCATTTAACAGACGCCTTACAAAGCCATTTTAAGTTGCAGCTCGTCGTTGATTCAAAGTACAGAAAGGGCATGATGCTGGTTGGGAAATATGGTGTTTGATGTTCCATGAAACTCTTCATGTTGTCCAGTTTATCTCAAAAGGATATTTGCAATTTTCAAATAGCAGGGAGTTTCCATTAAAATATGCTCAAGGTAGGTACATCTGGTTTCTCATTTCCAGACTGGGTGGGTAATGTTTATCCTTCCAATATTAAACAGGAAGACATGCTTCCTTACTATGAAAAGGAACTGGGTTTTAAGATAACAGAGATAAACTTTACTTACTATACAATACCGTCGCAGAAATCGGTTGAGAGTATGATTAAAAAGACCTCCCACGATTTTGAATTTAGTGTAAAGGCGCACAAGTCCCTGACACATGAGATAAAGGGTAAAGAAACAGGGGAGTTTATAAATAATAATGATGCATTCGAACGCTTTCTTTATGCCATAGAGCCGCTAAAAAGAGAAGGCAGGCTAACTGCAATACTGGCACAATTTCCTTACAGCTTTTATGCACTAAAAGATAATTACAACTACGTCTTGGCTTTCAAGGAAAAGACGAAAGATATACCATTAGTTGTAGAATTCAGGAATTATCACTGGCATGGTAACAGGAGTATAATGTTTTTGAAACAGAACAACATTGGATACTGCATAGTTGATGAACCGAAACATAAGGGATTAATGCCTTATAATCCAGTTACAACTACAGATATTGGCTATTTCAGGTTCCACGGCAGGAATGATAACTGGTTTAATTCATCAACGTCTGAAAGGTATGATTATCTATATACAAAAGATGAACTGGAATCCTTTGCGACAGATATAAAAGCAATTGCTGGTTCTGTTAGAAATACCATGGTCATGTTCAACAACTGTCATGCGGGGAAATCAGTTAAGAATGCAATTGAGATGATAAATTTATTAAAATAAGGTTTATGATATATTTATATTCTGGAATTTCAATCTGTCCACGAAATCCACGAAAATGGCTAAATTTTGATCTTAAGGAGATTCAAACTAACCACAAAGGCACTAATACACTAAGTTTTTCTTTATGCCCTGGTGTCTTGGTGGCATAAGAAAGTTGCTTAAAACCGTTTTACCTGATGAAAAAAGGCAACACATTTAAATCTATAGCAACAAAGGAGCGGACTAAAAATGAGAATTTTTTCCCGAATATTGTTTATAACAATGATGTCCTTTTACACACAAAATTTAATGGCTGGTGTTCTGGAAGATGTCATGGAAAGTAAGTCCTCAGTTGTTGACTTGACGTATCCATTAAATGAAAGGAATGCGCACTGGCCCAAAGGCGCTTATTCACCGTTTAAATTTGAAGCTATCGCAACGGTGAATAAAGACAAAGTATTTTCAGGTAAATATAGTACACCCGAACATCTTGGAACGCATATTGATGCACCAAATCACTTTGAGCAAAATCAGCCCTCAGTTGACCAGATTCCTTTTATTCAATTGATAGGGCATGCAGTTGTAATTGATGTTGCTGATAAAGTGCAGAGGGATGCAGATTATGCCCTTTTGGTTTTAGATATTCAAAACTGGGAAAAGATAAATGGTCAAATACCTGATGGCTCAATTGTATTGTTAAACACAGGGTGGAGTAGCCGCTGGAGTAATTTTAATGATTATAAAAATACAGATAAAAACGGGCAAATGCACTTTCCAGGTTATTCAAAGGAATCTGTCAGTTTTCTAGTTGAAAAGAGACAAATCAAAGGTATTGGTATTGATACCCTCAGCGGTGATTGTGGTACCAGTTCAGACTTTCAGGTACATCACATTATAGGCAGGGCGGGGAAGTTTATCTTAGAAAATGTAGCCAACCTTGACAAATTGCCGCCCAGAGGCTCAATTCTGATAATAGCACCAATAAAAATTGAAGGCGGTTCCGGAGGTCAGTGTCGTATCTGGGCTATTTTGCCTGAATAAACTGGAACTTATGATGTAAGACTGGATAAAGGCTGTCCGAGGGCTTCTTTTATGTGTTTGATAAATAGTTCGTTCGGTTTGTAGTTTTCAAGAACGGGATTTACAATAAAGACAGGTGCATAGCAACCAATTAAGTGCAATCTTTCCTGTGACTCCATGATGGCATTGTTGGTATCACGCGTGTGTTTGTTTATCACGGCAATATCAATCTTGGATATAATCTGTCTTGTGGAGCGTTTAATTTTCGTTTCTCTTGGAGTAGTAACTAATACACAAAGATTGCCATCGTGTGTATGCAGGAAGCTATTACCCTCAACGATGACGATATCATTATCGTTAAAATAGGTCAGTGCATTTGTTATTCCTGTTTCAAGAAATTCAGAATGGGTTTGAAGCCATACAACCTTTCTTGCCCCAGAATTTTTAAAAATAGACGTATCCTTTCCCTGCTGGTTGATTTCAAGTGGATCAACTGAGATTTTGTATGGTTGTACCATTGTTTCGCATAAATTGCAATCGGAGTGTCTGGGACAATTTCCCTCATGCTTTGTTGTTATTTTCAAGGCTGATAAGCCAGTGAAGTGCCTTAGTAAGAGTTGTGCGACGGTTGTCTTACCCACCCCGCTTGCTGTGCCTGTAATTGATATAATCTTCATAAATTAAATATACTATTTTTTACCTATTCCTACAACACCTTTTATCTTTTTATCTTTGTCGAAGACAGGCATCCCTGACCAACTTGTCTTGATTTTGCCGCCTTTGCTGGTGATACATGTGAGTTGATAGTTGGTTACCCTGCCTGCTTTCATCATGTTATCAAAATCATTTCCCCTGAAAAAGGTTTTTTCTTCATCAAATAGTTTGTCAATAGGTTTCTTTTGAATAGCCTCCTTTTTATATTCAAGCAATATTTCCGCGGCTTTGTTAACGGCGCGGATATTGTTATTTTCGTCCGTTACTACAATAATATCTGGAATTGCGTCAATCACGCCGGACAAGAGATCTCTTTCGTTAATGAGGGTAGTATTTTCACTGACCATCTGCTGGCGGGAGTCATAGGTGCGTTTTAAGAGTTTATCTGTATTTGTCTCAATATGGTATTTTTCTAATCCGCGCTGGATTATGTTAATGATTGTGTCTGGGTCAATTGGTTTTGTAATATAGTCGTATGCGCCGTGCCTGAAAGCCAGTATGGCGGATTCTATGCTTGGTCTTGCGGTCATTATAATTACAAGGGTCTTGACGTCCAGTATTTTTATTTTGTTGAGGAGTTCGATGCCGTCAATGCCGGGCATGTGGAGGTCTGCAACGACAATGTCAAAGCGTTTTTGCTTGAATTTCTCAAGAGCTTCTTCGCCATTTTGGGCGATTTCAGCATGATAACCCTCGTCTTCCAGTACTCCTTCTGAAAGGAACAATGCAGATTGCATATCATCCACAACGAGTATCCTTGGCGGTTTCTCCGGAGTTTTGAGTTCTTTCGACAATTTTCTTACTTCTAGCGAATGCTTAATACATTCGCATACCTCGTCAGGGTCAAGCGGTTTTGTGATGTAGTCAAATGCATTGTATTCGCTTGCCTCTCGAATGGTCTCAATGCTGGGATATCCGGTCATTATTATTGTTATTATATCAGGTACTTTGCTTTTTGCCTCTTTAAGTACCTGCATCCCGTCCTTTTTGGGCATTCTTATATCAATAAGGAGTATATCAAAAGGTTCTCCACGTGAAATCTTTTCAATCCCTTCAATACCGTTGGGTACAGTTTCCACCTGATAACCCTCGTCAGTTAGGGTATCTTTTAATAACCTGCAGATAATTTCTTCATCATCAATAACCAGGATTCTTTCTTCTGCCATGACATTTCCTCCGTAATTTAATGTTAAGTAATTTCAATTTTAGATTCTTCAGCCGCCCTCTTCCTTACGCTTTGCGCAGGACAGGCTCTTAAGAATGCCACACGATGTAAAATTGTCATTCTGAGCCCTTCGTATTTGTCATGCTGAGCACAAGCGGAATATTTCTTTCTTAAACTCAGGGCAGGTTCCACGAAGAATCTAGTTTAATATTATTGTAAAGATGCCCCACGTGTATCTCTGCGGTTATTTACATGGTAAAGTTATAATAAAAGTTGCCCCTTTGCCTAACTCGCTTTTAACATCTATACGCCCGTGATGTTCCTGTAAAATCCTGTAAATCATGTATAAACCAAGCCCTGTTCCTTTGCCGGGCTCACGTGTGGTGAAAAAAGGCTCAAAAATCTTGGTCAGGTTTTCTTTGGGTATACCCTCTCCTGTGTCTGTAAATTCTATTTCAATAACGGATGAGTTCACCGCCCTTGTAATGATTGTCAGTTTACCTCCTCTGGGCATAGCCTGTATTGCATTTATTATTATATCGGTGAAAACCTGCTGTATCTGAGTATGATTAGCTGAGATGCCTGGTATTTCAGGGTTCAGAATCTTTAACAGTTCAATATTTTGTGATGTCAGTTGGTTTCCAAAAAGTACAAGAGATTCATCTAATACCTCATTAATATTTACTGTGCTTATTGTCTCTGAGGTACGTGAGAATTTTAAAAGACCCTCAATGATTTTTTTACACCTCAGGGCGGAATCAACTATCAGTTTTATTTCGTTTGAAAAAGATTCAAGTACGGTTATTTTTTTGAAATCTTCATCTTCAGCTTTTTTTAAAAGCCTTTTTGCATATCCCAGTACACCGCTTAAAGGGTTATTGATTTCATGGGCAATACCTGCGGCTAATTGACCTATGCCGGCAAGCTTCCCTGCCTGGATGAGTTGCGCCTGAGTTCTTTTGAATTCTGTTATATCCTTACTGATTCCTACAGTTCCCATCATATTCCCCGTACTGTCTTTAAGTTGGGATAATGTAAGATTAATATCAATAATCTTTTTTTGCTTTGTAATGACTTGCGTTTCA
Source organism: uncultured Planctomycetota bacterium (assembly GCA_963709355.1). Taxonomy (GTDB): domain Bacteria; phylum Planctomycetota; class Brocadiia; order Brocadiales; family Brocadiaceae; genus PLOWO2-12-38-17. The sequence goes on along the minus strand of CAVPVY010000005.1, from coordinate 2,247,091 downwards.
TGATTTGAGATCTTTCCTTCCTGCTTGACTCTTTCTAAAAGGGAATTGCTATGATCAGGATTTGCAAAGAATTCTGATAAAGGTCTTCCGACGGTCTCGCCTTGTTTGTATCCAAGTATATCTTCGGCGCCTTTGTTGAATTCAACCACATTGTTTTTAGTATCCGTGGTAATAATCATATCAGCAGAGTTATCCAGTATGTTTTGTAAATAGTCCGTGGTTCTTTTGAGAGCCTGGTTTTTCAGTTCAAGTTGCTCGCGTGTTTTTGCTTTTTTGATAGCTATACTTGCCTGTGTTGCAAGGAGTTCAAGTATTGAAATGTCCCTTTGTGTAAAAGAACGCGGTTTGAAGTCATCCACATAAAGAATACCGACAATTTTGCCTTCAGTGCATAGGGGTGTGGCAACCAGAGAACGAATGCCTTCAGCCAGAATAATCCGTGTGTCCAGGGAAGACTCTTTGGTAATGTCAGACACAACGATTGGCTGTCTCTGGGAAAGGATTCTTTCAGTAAGCCCTCCGGGTCTTACCTTCCAGCGTGACGCCTTTACAGAGAACTCTGGGCTGAAACCATATACGGCGGCAAGCTCAAGCTCATTCTTTTTTTCGTCGTATAAGGCAAGGCTGCCTGCCTGGGTATTTGTCACTTCGAGTCCACTGCGAACAATTGTTTGGAATACATCGTTCATATCTGTTGCAGAAGAAATCATAATTCCGATACGATACAAGGCTTTTTGTTCAGAAAGGCTTTTTTGAATCTCCTCCTCTTTCTTCTTCCTTTCTTCAACCAGACCCCACAATAGTTTTGCGCTTAAACCGCCAAGTATTTCAGTATTTGTATTCTTGTTTCTTTCAATGTCAGCAAGTACTCGCGGATTCATTGTAACGTTAATAATGACGTTAAGGTCTTCCCTCCTTATTAAGGCTTCATAATCTGTGTAGATTGGTATATTGTATTGCTTTGCAAGCTTCATTCCCTCGGCCTCACGATTATTGTCAACCACCCCAACGATATCAATTTCCTTGTCTTCGTATAAGATAGGTAAGAGGGCTGTTCCACCCTTGCCTGCACCAATTATGAGTACCTTCATATTGATGTATCCTGTAAAAAATTCTTCTCTGGGTAGTTATAAGAAAACAGGTTGAATTCTGGTATTAGTGCAATTACCTAAGAGCTGGAATCAATCACTGTGTTGTATGTTCAAATGACGGGTTTGTATCAGATAAAATTGAAAAGAATCTTAGGGTTTACCGCCAATAAAAATTTATTTTTAATTATAACAAACATTTCAAATTTATCCAATGCATCCATGTTAGAAAACAGCGTAAGGTGATTTAGCTTCTTATTATTCATAAAATTTATCTATCCTTTTATTTTGCCGGCGTCTGTTGTGTGTCTGCCTGTGCATGTTTTTTGTCAATTAATTCTTCGTATTCGTTAATATAGTACCGTATGGTTGAAAGAACAGGATTTGCAGCCGTTTGCCCCAATCCGCATAGTGACGCTGTTTGTGTTACCTCAGCCAGTTCTTTTAACAGACTGATATCCTCTTTTTTTCCTTCTCCCTTTGTGATACGGGTAAGGATGTCTAGCATTCTTTTTGTACCGATTCTGCATGGAACGCACTTCCCGCAAGATTCATCCTTGCAGAATTCCATAAAATATCGCGCGATTTCAACCATTGATGTAGAGTCATCCATAACAATGAGCCCCCCTGAACCCATTATTGCGCCAACTTCTTTTACCGTTTCATAGTCAATTTGAAGGTCGAGATGCTGGGCGGGTACACAGCCACCCGAGGGACCACCCATTTGTGCAGCCTTGAATTTTCTCCTTCCTGGTACGCCGCCGCCGATGTCAAAGACGATCTCACGGAGCGTGGTACCCATCGGTACTTCAACAAGCCCGGTATTCTTTACATTTCCTGCAAGGGCAAATATCTTTGTGCCCTTACTGGTTTGCGTTCCTACGGATTTAAAGAATTCAGAACCCCTGAGTATTACGACAGGCACATTTGCAAATGTTTCAACATTGTTGATGTTTGTAGGTTTCCCCCAGAGACCGCTTGTTGCCGGGAAAGGCGGACGTGGACGTGGCATACCACGTTTTCCTTCGATTGAGGCAATCAGGGCTGTTTCTTCTCCGCATACAAATGCGCCGGCGCCCATCTTAATATCCAGGTCAAAACTAAAATTTGTACTAAAGATGTTTTCGCCCAGTAACCCAAGGTTTCTTGCTTGTTCTATGGCTATTTTTAAATGTTCTACAGCAATGGGATACTCTGCGCGCACATAGATAATTCCTTTTCTAGAACCAATTGCATAAGCTCCAACGAGCATCCCCTCTATCACAGAATGGGGGTCGCCTTCTAGTACTGCACGGTCCATAAAGGCGCCTGGATCGCCTTCATCTCCATTACAGATGATATATTTTATATCTCCAGCGGCCTTTCTGACAAATTCCCATTTATTACCTGTAGGGAATCCCGCACCGCCCCTGCCGCGGAGACCAGAGTTCTTTATTTCGTTTATTACTTCATCAGGAGTCATACCGGTAAGAACCTTTGAGATTGCTGCATAACCTTCTCTCAGGATATATTCATTTATGTTCTTTGGGTTTATATTGCCGCAGTTCTTTAATACAATTTTTTTCTGCTTACCATAAAATGGTATATCCTTGATGTAAGGAATACGCTTTCCTGCTTCTGTATAACAGAGCCGTTCAATAATCTCGCCTTTCAGGATGGTTCGGGATATGATTTCAGGAACATCAGTTTCAGTTGCCCTGCCATAAAATATCCCCATTGGTTCTATGGTTAAGACCGGAGCCCTTGCGCACAGACCCTGGCATCCCGTATCTACGACCTCTACCTTGTTCTCAAGGGATTGCTTTTTTATTTCTGACTTGAAGGCGTTGTATACTTCTTCAGCGCCAAGCGCCCTGCAACCCGTAGTGCAAATGAATATCCGTATCATGTCAGGGCTATGTTCTGTTTCAATTGATTTTCTGAACTTTACAAGCTCTTCAGTATTTTCTAATCTCTTCAATATAACTTCTCCTTCACTCTTTAGTAACTCTTCAGAATAGTCTCTGTTTTCTCAGTGGTTAATTTCCCGTAATACCTTTCGTCTATCATCATAATAGGTGCAAGGAAACATGTCCCCAGACATGCTACAGGTTCATATGTAAATTTGTAATCATTTGTTGTTTCTCTTTCGTTAATATGAAGGATTTCTGTAATCTTTTTCTTTATATCAGGTGCCCCCTTGATATGGCAGGCAGTGCCTATGCAGACCTTGATAGTATGTTTGCCTCTCGGTATCAAAGAGAATTGTGAATAAAATGTAACAACTCCATAAATCTTGCTTAATGGGATACGCGTTCTTGTTGTTATCTCTTCTATCACATCCTTTGGTAAATAACCATAACTCTCCTGCATCTGTTGTAATATATGAATGAGGTCTGCAGGGGTTGCTTGATTATATTTAGAAAGGATATTCTGACATTTAGTAAGATCAACTGATACAGCACTTTCTTTGTCTGAAACAACTACTTTATGCATATTTTCCCTTCTCCACATTCAGGTTTATAAATGTAGTGTTTTATTTAAATGTTAAAGAAATTCTATCTTTTAAAAAAGAGATGCTCTTCACTGCGTTCAGCATGACACCGTGCAAAAGGCAATGTATATAAAGATGTCAATCTGAGCGGAGCGAAGAACCTAATTTTAAGCTTCTTGACAAAATTTAGAAATTAGATTTAACATAATTTACTGCATTTTTAAAGATTAAAAAACCGTCTCCGTATTCTTTCGGTCCGTTGCGTGTCCAGCGTGGGTGTTGAGTTGGTTTGATGTGTCTTTCTGGGTGTGGCATCATGCCCAGAATCTGACCGGTTTCATCGCATATGCCGGCTATATTTTCTATTGAACCGTTAGGATTCCATGGATAACCAGCCTCTTCGCCCTGCTCATTTACATACTTGAATACAATCTGATGATTTGCCTTTATTCTGCTCAAAAGGATTTCATCTCTTGTAATAAACTTCCCCTCGCCATGCGCAACGGGTAGATATATATTTGATACATCTTCGTTCCTGATAAACATTGATTTATTTGAGCATACTTTCAGGTAGACCCAGCGCGCCTCGAATTTATTAGAATCGTTATAGGTTAAAGTCGCCTCCTGTTGCTCTTTATTTAGTGATGGCAACAAACCTGCCTTTGTCAAAACCTGGAACTCCGTTGCATATGCCAAGGATTAATTTCTTTTCATTAATAAAATTTTTAATCTCATCCTCAAGATTGTATTTGATTTGATTTGCCAGTATCTTTCCTGCAGAAACGTCATCTCCGTAAGTAAAGCCACCGGGTAACGCTAGTATCTGGTAATCCTTAAGCAGTCTTTTGTTTGCAAGGAGTGTATTAATATGAACAATATCCACACTTACCCCTGCCTTTTCAAGGGCATATCGGGTCTCGTTATCACAATTTGTCCCAGCAGTTCTGAGAATTAATACCTTTGGCACAGTCATTCTTTATAGTACACCCTGTAAAATTCAGCGATATTTTAAATTGGAGTATTATAACAAATAATTTTGTTTATTCAAACATGTCTTACTTCAAAGCGAGTGTTTACAATTTTCTTTTCAAATTAAAGAACAAGATTAGTTTCCTTGATTAGCGCAGAAACTTGGCAATACTAAATTCTTATTGATATTTATAACTGGTGGGTTCGTATTGCTTAAACCATCCTATTTGTATTGTTACATGGCAGGATGTTGAGATGCACGGCGTGCGCATCTCTACACCAAAAATCATTTTGCCTTGAAACTAAACTTTTGTCCTCCAACGGATGCCTCGTACATCAGTCCAAGTTTAGCCAAAGTAAAGATTGCAACGCCATTTTCGTAACCTGCGTTAGAAGAAGCCCCTGCCGATGCCGCAACGGCGGATGCCTGCGCACCTAATTCAAAATTACCACCCTTGAAACGCTCCAGCGCTTCTTTATCTTTGAAAAAGATAATCTCACTGTATGACTGTCCACCAAATTGGAAACCAATAGTTACCTGTGTCAGGCTTGAAGTGCCGATTAATTTCCCCTGTTCGTAAACCTCTCCCTTGCCGTGAGCGCCCCCAATGCCAATCCCACCTTTTCCAACTTTAGGGAACACGGCATAGCCGTAAGCCTTTTCAAAGAAGACAGCCATGCCAGGGTCTTTTTCTTTGAATGCCGCAATGGTTTCTGCAACAACTTTGTTCTCAACATTAGGAGTTTCTGTTGTATCGGACTTTGACGGTTTCCAGCCTGCGTATGCAGGTGTAAAAAACAAAGCTGTTGATATGGTTGCAACAATGCCTGCAGTTATTGTTTTCTTCATAAAAAGACCTCCTTAAAGTTTATCAAAAATTTAGTTAATTGAATTATTCTAAGCCCCATATTTGTTTAATAAATGTACAATATGTTTTACCACCTGAGAGGCGATTGCCATGCCTCTTTGAGAGCGAGAATGCTTTCATTAATAACAAGTTTATTGTTAGAGCCATATATTTTAAGAAACGGTTCAGATGATACCTTTCCCAGTAATCCATACGGGATATCCTTCACGATATTTTCGAATTGTTTTTGATGCTCAGGTTGTATTTCAACAACAAAACGCGTGTTTGATTCAGAAAAGAGAAGGGTCTCGTTTCTATGGATGTGACCTTCTGTTGGTATTGCAGAAAGATTAAGCATCATACCGAATCCGCCTGCAAATGCCATTTCAGCAACAGCTACGGCAATGCCACCTTCGGAACAGTCATGGCAAGACCTTACGAGTCTAAGTTTTGTGGCCTGTGATAATGTGTCCATGATTCTTTTCCCAAGTAATGTGTCTACCTTTGGGACATCGTTTCCTTTGCATCCATTGATGTGATAATAATGTGAACCGCCCAACTCTGAATGGGTAATACCAACAATATATATCAAGTTGCCAGATTCCTTGACATCCATTGATATGGCATTTCTTACGTCTTCTATTATTGAGACGGCAGAGATGAGTAAGGTCGGTGGTATTACGAAGGTCTCTTTATCAGCAACAAATTCGTTATTTAAGCTGTCCTTTCCTGAGATAAATGGTGTCCCATATGCAAGGGCGGTATCGTAGCAAGCCTGTGCTGCCCGCACGAGAGTGCCGAGTCGGTCGGGTTTGTTCGTGTTGCCCCAGCAGAAATTGTCTAAGAGCGCCACGCACTTTAAGCTTCCACCAACGGCAATTATTTGCCTGAGCGCCTCGTCAATAGAGGATGCAGCCATATGATAGGTGTCTATATCGCCGTATAGCGGATTCATGCCGTTAGATACAATGATACCTTTGTTTGAGCCAAGTACAGGCGTGATAACACATGCGTCTCCAGGCCCGTCATTATTGATACCCTGAAGCGGTTTTAGAATACTTCCTCCCTGTACCTCATGGTCATACTGGCGTATTACCCATTCTTTACTGCATACATTCCATGCAGAGAGTATTCTTTTTAAGTCTGCGCCGTAGTTGTCTTTTTCCTGTAAGACAGGTTCTTCAAATGTGGATTTACGCCAAGTGGCTTTTCGTTCCAGTCTTGGTATGCCATTGTGGAGGAATTCCATTTCTAATTTGCCAACAGTGTTGTAATTAAATTGTAGTCGCAATATTTTGTCATTTGTGAATCTGCCTATTATAGTTGCTTCGACATTTTCTGCTTTAAAAAGGTCAAGGAGTTCATTTTCTTTTTCTGGCGGCACGGCAAGCACCATCCTTTCCTGCGCCTCGGATATCCAGATTTCTGTATAAGAAAGTCCTTCATACTTGAGGGGTACCTTTTCCAGATATACGATCGCGCCAAGTTCCTGACCCATTTCACCTATGGCAGATGATAAGCCGCCAGCGCCGCAGTCGGTAATACAGTTGTATAGTCCTCTATCTCTGGCTGTTAAAAGGACGTCAAGTAACGCCTTTTCTGCTATTGCATTGCCAATCTGCACGGCACTGCCTGAGGTCTGTTCAGATTGTTCGTGTAACTCTGCAGAAGAGAATGTTGCGCCGTGTATGCCATCGCGTCCAGTTCTTCCACCAACGACAACAATCAAGTCGTTTGATTTTGCATCTTTTTGGCATCTGTCTTTTGGTATGATGCCAACTGTTCCACAGTAAACAAGCGGGTTACCTATGTAACGCTCGTCGAAAAAAATTGCACCATTTGCAGTTGGTATTCCCATACGGTTGCCGTAGTCCCTCACGCCTGCGACAACCCCCCTGAAGATTCTTTTTGGATGCAAAACTCCTTTTGGAATTTTGTCTGAAGGTGTATCTGGCGGGGCGAAACAGAACACATCTGTGTTAAGGATTGGTTTTCCTCCAAGTCCTGTACCCATTATATCCCTGATTACCCCTCCGACGCCGGTATTGGCGCCACCATAAGGCTCAATGGCGGATGGGTGATTGTGTGTTTCTACCTTGAAGCAGATGTTGTAATTATCGTCAAACTGAATTATACCTGCATTATCTTTGAATACGGAGACACACCAGGGCTTATTCAGTTCCTGCGTTGCCTTCATGATGGTATTTTTTAAGAGATTGTCAATTTTTGCCCCATTGAAATCAATAATACCTTTCAGTGTTTTGTGGACACAGTGTTCAGACCACGTCTGTGCAATGGTCTCGAGTTCTATGTCCGTAGGCTCTCGGTTAACAGACTTGTAATATTTCTGGATGGCTTGCATTTCATGAAGATTCAGGGATAGCTGTCTTAATGCGCTTATTTCTTCCAGCTGTTTATTATCAGCGTTTAGTATTGGTACGATATTCTTTTTAAAGGAGTAGTGAATATTGCCATGTTCGTAATTTGGTATTTCTGGATAAATATATATATCTTCAATTTTCGTGTTTGCCAGTATCTTCGTTGCTATTGTATGAATTGAATCGCGTGATATCTTCCCGTTTATCAAATATTTCTGGGCAGTCTTTAAGCCCTCTACCTTTATTCCAATATCACATAGTGCCTTTATTACAGATTGTTCTACTGGGTCCATAACGCCCGGTTTACGAGTTATTTCTATAATAAACGACCCGTCGTCTGTAATTTGGGGTTTTTGTCCAGAAATCTTGTATTGCTGGGTGACTGTATCGGCCAGCAGTTTTTCTGCGATGATATCGAGTGTGTTTTTATTTAGATTTCCAAAGATTATATATACCTGATGTACCCTTATTGTATCTATTCCAGAAAAACCAAAAGCTGCCATTTCTGATTTTGTATTATTTCCGATCGGGTCAGGAATCTCGTTTTTAAAAAAAATTTCAATTCTCGAGTACATGGTTTATTTTTTATTTAAGTCCTTTGAATTATTGTTAAACACGCTGTCCCGCATCAGCTTTGCCTTTTTTAATTTGTCAAGTAATGCGGAGGCGTCTTTATTTATAAGGTCTTTTTTGAACTTATTGAGTTCAGTAATTAATTGTTCAATAGATTTTATGACGTTATCGCTGTTCTGGTCAAAGATGTTTGCCCATAGTTCAGGGTCGCCCGATGCGATTCTGGTGGTGTCTCTTAGCCCGCTTGCGACATAGCTGATATGTTCTTTTTTAATCGAATTTACGAGGCAGGATGCAACCAAATGGGGCAGGTGGCTGACAGACGCAAGTATTTCGTCATGTTGTTCCGGACTCATAAATTCAACTCTGGCGCCCATGAGTTGCCACATCGTTGAGATTGTCTCGACTGCCTTTGTGTTGTTTTTTAATGGTGTTATTATGCAAGTGCAGCCTTCAAAGAGGTCTGGCAATGCAACCTCAATGCCCCTCTGTTCTGAACCTGCGATAGGGTGAGCGCCAACAAAGGCAATATCTTTTCTGATATTATTGGTAATTTGTTTTACTATAAGAGCCTTTGTACTGCCCACGTCTGTGACGATAGAATTACTTTTCATGGTAGGGATTACTTCTTTAGCTAAATCAATAATTTTATCCACAGATGTGGCGAGTATTACAATATCGGCATCTTTGACAGCTTCATTTGCATTAAGGAATCCAGCGTCAATTGCCTGCATTTTTACTGCTTTTTCTATGGAGGAAGTTCTGTGGCATACTCCGATTATTTTACTGGCAAGGTTTCTTTTTTTCAGGCATAACCCAATTGAGCCGCCAATAAGTCCAGGTCCAATTATACAAACAGTTCCAAAATTCATGGATGTCTATTTGAAAATGTGAAAAATGTTTGAATAAAATAAAGCAAAAAATATTAACTTATTATACTTAATGTTGTCAATGATTTTAAGGTAATTCCAAAGATTGAAAATCTTTTCTTTCGTTATTCTTATCAGGCAAGTATTATTTTGCTACTATAGATACCTCTGATATAATAGTTCCTCTTTAAATATGAAATTTGGGTTTATGTATTTTGAGCGGATATACAGGAGAATCTAAATGAAAAAAAACATTGCCGTCCTTGCAGGTGATGGAATTGGTCCTGAAATAATGAAGGAGGGATTAAAGGCGCTGGATGTTGTTGCCAGAAGATTCGGACATACGTTTGAATATAAAGAGGCGCTGGTAGGCGGCTGTGCCTATGATAAATGCGGTCATCCCCTGCCGGAAGAAACGAAAAAGATTTGCGGTAATGCAGATGCCATATATTTTGGCGCAGTTGGCGGGCACAAATGGGATAATCTGCCACCTGAATTAACACCGGAGCGGGGTGCATTGTTGCCTTTGAGGGCAATTTATGGCTTATTTGCAAACCTGCGTCCAGCGGTGATTTTTGGCCCGCTTGCGGATGCGGCATCCCTGAAATCTGAGCGTCTGATTGGCGGGCTAGATATTCTGATAGTGCGTGAATTAACGGGAGGCGTTTACTTTGGCAGGAACAAGATAAAATCGCTTGTATTAAAAGAAGGGGCAGTCCAGGGTGATTATGCGGTAGATTACATGATATATTCTGTGCCTGAAATTCAGAGGATAACAAAAGTGGCGTGCGAAGCAACAATTAAACGAAGCAAGAAACTAACCTCAATTGATAAGGCAAATGTCCTTGAAAGTTCGAAATTGTGGCGAAAAACTGTTATTGACTACGTTCAGAAAAATTACCCGCAGATTCAACTAAACCACATGTACGTTGATAATGCCGCCATGCAGATTGCAACAAACCCAAAGCAATTTGATGTGGTTGTAACAGAGAACATGTTTGGTGATATACTCTCTGACCTTGCCTCTGCCATAACAGGGTCTATAGGTATGTTGCCCAGCGCAAGTCTCTCGGAAACTGGTTTTGGACTGTTTGAGCCGATTCACGGCTCCGCACCTGATATTGCCGGGCAGGGTAAGGCAAACCCTTTGGCACAAATCCTGTCGGGCGCAATGATGTTAAAGTATGCCTTTGGACTCATTAAGGAATCGGAAGCGATTGAGCATGCTATTATGGGACTACTTGAGGACGGGTATCGGACGGGCGACATTGCATCCGCCAATACTCCAAAAGTCAAGCTACTCTCAACCTCCGGAATGGGCGATAAGGTGGTTGAGTATTTGAACAAGGTTAAATCTTAACTAAAAATGGATTAAATGAAATAATAAAGTTAAAAGATTTAAGTGCCTTTATTGTTAAACCTTAATTGCTGTAACTTTAGAAGATAGTATTTACGGTGCCCAAAGGTACATAAATGATGGGGTGCCTGTATGTAACAACGTCCTCAGGTCAAAATTTATTATGTTAATAGCGCCAAAATTGGAATCGCTGAGTTTTGAGTAGATGTTGTCTTTGTAAACACCCGGTCTATGGTAAATAATAACACGGGCTTCTTTTATACCGGTTTCTTCCTTTGCAAGTGTAATGGCGTCATCCAGATAGCCAATCTGGTCAATAAGTTTATTCTCCAACGCCTGCTGTGCGGTATAAATCCTGCCATCGGCAAGCAATTTTAATTTCTCGTAAGTTAGTTTGTGCCTGTTTTCTGTTATAACAGACAGAAATTTTTCATACATGTTGTCAAGTACGCCTTGAAATATCTTTCGTTCCTCTTCTGTCATTGTTTTTAATGGCGAACCCATATCCTTGTGTTCACCAGTTTTTATAGATGTATCTTTCACTCCGATTTTTTGCAGTAGCCCTTCTACGCTTACGTTGAGCATTATTACGCCGATACTTCCTGTAACCGTTGTAGGATGAGCCATGATCTTATCCGCCGAAACGGCGATATAATAACCGCCTGATGCCCCGAGGTCCATAATACATGAAATGACCTTGATATTGGTTTCTTCTTTAAATTGCTTTATTTCATGGTAAATCATATCGGAGGCGGTGACTGTTCCACCTGGACTATTTATGCGGAGGATAACAGCCTTGATGTGTTTGTCCTTTGATGCCATTTTAAGCTCTTCTTTGATACGGGCAACCGTACTAGGTTCGCCAGAAAGGCGGTGCCTTTCTGTGTCTGAAACAATCCCGGAGATATCTATTATAAGTATTTTATCCTTTCCTTCTCCAGAAATAGTTGTTTCCTTAAGAGGCGCTGGTGAGGGAACGAGTGAGATTGATATAAGCGTACAGCCAGTACTCAATAATAGACTGAGACAGAAGACAAATTTGAGGTTATTAGACAAATATTTGACTTTCATTTTTTTATATTAAGACTTAACTTCTCCTAGAGGGTTTGAATGACATATAAAATTTTGTATTGAAGTTATTCTGAGCTGGTAGAGGAATCAGATTTATTGTTGGATGTTTTATTGTCAGGTTGGATTGTGGTAAGTGCCTCTTCTTGCGTATGCGTGAGCTTCCAGCTTTCCGTTTCAGAAGAAATTTCCTTCTGATTATTAATTTCTTTGGCTAATTGTTCTTTCTTTTGTACCAATGAGTTACGCATTTGCGAGAGTTCCTGGTTTATGCGTGATAACTCATTTACCTTTTCCTCGAGTTCTTTTACTTTTTGAAGATGTATTTCTGTTTTTGTCTTCTGTTGTTCATATTTTGATGCCATGCTTATCGCAAAAAACAGGCACATGAAACAGAACGCTGCAGTGCCTATTCTAAAAAGTCTTGATAAATCAACATTAACGCGCATGATTTTATCCAAAAATGCTCAAAATGTTATAATAAATTTATTTTAGCATCTAGTTTAATGTTAAGGAAATTTAAATAAACAAGTGTCAGACGCTTCGCTTCGTTAAGTACGATATTGTGTCATGCTGAGCACATCTAAGAATCAAATTTATTGTAATGGCCTTTTTAAAACCATGAATTGATTTAATTACGCTTAATTATTTCAAAAAAAACGAATGAAGTCAATTATGAACTATTATTGGTGAGAAGGTTTTCCATAATAAATGAAAATAAATAATCATTTGTAGTCATTTAGCTTGACTGAGATGTCCAAATTTGTTATTAAATGAGAAAATTTATTTAATTTTAGAGGACTTAATATAACATGAGGATTTAATATAATATATGGCAGAATTTATTAAAGATTTAGAATTAAAAAAGATTAATGATATAGTTAATAAGGTAAACAAAATTTTTCAGAAGGTAGATGTTTTCTGTTCTGCACTTTTACTTCAGGCATGGAGAAGGATTTATTTTGTTTCAAATAAGAAAGAAGTTTATACCTCGATAGAAAAAAGGAAGGGTGATTGTCTGCGCTGTGGGCGGTGTTGTCAGGCGTCGTGCAAGTGTAAACACCTTGCTTATGATGAGAATGGCCTTTCCATATGTAGAATACACGACAGAAAACCTCACATGTGTAGGATTTACCCCTATAACAGGGACGATTTTTTTTATCATCTTAAGCATACCTGTGGTTATAAGTACGATTAGTAGTAGTTAGTAATCATGAAAAAGACGCCGCTTTACGAAGCCCATGTCAAATTAAATGCAAAAATAGTGTCTTTTCATGATTATTTAATGCCCCTTCAGTATGATAGCATAATTAATGAGCATCTTTGCGTCAGAAAAAACGCAGGGCTTTTCGATATCTCTCATATGGGAAGATTGGTTGTAACGGGAGAAAAGGCGCTATCATTCATTCAGTACGTTATTACAAATGACGCAAGCCGACTTTCAGATAATCAGGTTTTATATACACCCATTTGCAATGAACAGGGAGGGATTATTGATGATATCCTTGTCTATAGGCGGAAACAGCATCACTTCATACTTGTTGTAAATTGCGCAAATTTAGAAAAAGACTTGTTATGGTTTCAGAAACAGGCTGTGAATTACCACCCATTAGAGATAATAGATTTAACTGAAAGTATTTCCCTTATCGCGTTACAGGGTCCTTCGGCGTGTCAAATGCTCGAAAATACGCTGGATTTTAAATTTAATAAACTGAAAAGATTTTATTTTGATGATTTTTTATGGAATGGCAACAAGTTGACTATTTCCAGAACAGGATATACGGGTGAGGATGGTTTTGAGATTTTTGTTGACGCTAATCAGGCATTAAGTTTGTGGAATTTGTTATTAGATAAGAATAAACCTGGTGGCTTGAAACCTGTAGGGCTCGGTTCAAGAGACACACTGAGATTAGAGGCGTGTCTTTTGCTGTATGGAAACGATATGGATGAGACAATAACCCCCCTTGAGACGACAATCGACTGGACAGTAAAATTCGACAAAGGCAATTTTGCAGGCAGGGAGTGTTTGTTAAAACAAAGGGAAAAGGGGGTTGATAAAAAAATGGTCGGTTTTGAGATGACAGAACGCGGCATCCCGCGGTACGGTTATCCGGTGTTAAAAGGAGACGAGGTGATAGGTAAGGTTACGAGCGGTTCGTTTAGTCCGTCTACAAATAAAAATATTGGTTTGTGTCTTATAAAGATTCAATATGCAAATATTGGGGAGGAACTACAGATTTTAATCAGGGATAACAGATACAGGGCGCATATTGTTAATACCCCGTTTTACAAAAGAGGGTTTTGATTAATGAACGTTCCTGATGAACTTTTATATACCAAAACGCATGAATGGGTGAAGAAAATGAGCCCAAAAGTAGTTATTATGGGCATCACAGATTATGCCCAACAGCAGTTAAAGGATATTGTTTTTGTTGAACTGCCGCAGACAGGCAAAGAATTGAAGATGGGTGTGCCCTGTGCGGTTGTAGAATCTGTAAAAGCCGCCTATGATATTTATTCTCCATTATCCGGTAAAGTTGTTGAGATTAATAAAAAAATTCAGGAAAAACCACAGCTTGTAAATGAAGCCCCCTATGGCGAAGGGTGGTTTTTAAAGATTGAAATTTCCAACCAAGATGAATTCGAAAATCTTTTGAATCCAGGTCAGTACCGAGTTATTTGCGAAACAGAACATTAAAACCTCGCGTATATTGATTGGTATTTATCTTCACAAATCGCAATTTATGCTCTGATTTCTGGATACTAACGCTCTTGTTCGGCGATTTAGCCTTTTTGCATGTTTGTAGTGACCTGGTTATTCAGGTCTTTTATTATATTAGAACCGTCTTTCGGGGTTACAAATATGCGTATGGATTATTCAACTAGAAAACCGATTTTTATTGTCTTCCCACTCTTAGTTTTCTTAATTTCAAACCTTTTATTTGCATATGAGACTGAGGTTATAAGTCCTCGGCTTAGTGAAACGCCTGCAATAAAGACAACCTCAACGCCTCACAAGATATTAGGCAATATGAGATTTCGCCATGAGATGGCAGAGCTTCTTGGAGAGAAGGTTGGTCCTGACGATTCTGGGGATGTTTATAATATGGGCGGGCTTTCCAGCTATTACACGGGTCCTGAAGAGCTTTTCCCTGGGAAAGGCAAGTTCGGTGAGCTGTATCGCTTTTTACCGGTGATAAGGTGGTATGACCCTGCGTATTATTTTAATCCTGAAAATTTTCATCCGGGAAGTTCGGTAGATGGCGAATTTACAAATGAACAGTGCGTTACCTGCCATACAATTGAAAATCCCGGTATAGTAATGCAATGGAAACAGAGTAAACATGGAACGCCTCCTGAAGGGAAGGAGATAGTAGGTTGCGACCGTTGTCATGGCAAAAATCATGAAAAACTTATAATGCCTACATATACACATTGCGGTGAGTGTCACGAGAATCAGATGAAAGGACACCGAGAAGGCGGTCGAGGTTCTCATGCACATGCTTATCATTTAGAATTGATTGACATGGGATGTCAGATGGAGAAGCCGGCGGAAGAAACTGCGGCGTGTTTGGCGTGTCATGCCATCGCAGAAAACAGATGTGATGGATGCCATACTCGGCACAGGTTCTCAACTGCTGAGGCGAGAAAGCCAACCAGTTGTGGGGTGTGCCATTCAGGACCTGAGCAGTATGAGTACGAGATGTATATGCAATCGTATCACGGTATGATCTATCAGGGAGAAGGCCAGACGTGGGACTGGTCGAAACCCTTAAATGCAAAAAACTATGTAGTTCCAACTTGTGCATATTGTCACATGCCGGAAGGGAATCACAATATCCTTAATATGTCTTCTGCTTATACTTATATGGGTACGTCACTGGTTGACCGTGGTGCATATCGTTACAAGGCTGTTCGTGACGCATGGATTAATATGTGCAAGGGCTGTCATTCGCCAAGGTTTGCTAAAGACCATTTTGAGGTGATGGACGAAGCGGTCAAGCTGAGTTTTACAAAATACCGCGAGGCAATGGGTATCGTCGTAAATTTATACAAAGATAATTTAATTGACCCGATGCCTGATGATTTAGCGCCTGATTCCAGGGGTCATAATGAATTTAGCCTGATACCGGGAAAGGGAGAGATGCGCAAATACAACGTTTCTAACATCGAGAGATTAACATATGAGATGCTGGTTGATATAGTTGGCGCTATATACAAGGCAAAGGCGCACAACGCCTATTACAGCCCGGTTTACGGGTACTGGGAGTGGGCGCAGGACCGCTGGCTTGTACAGATCAAGGATGAGGCGAGCAAATTAAAACGCTTTGCCGAGATCGAAGAAAAATTAGGCATCAAACACACCGCCTATCCATTCTGGAAACACGGGGAGTACACTGATATGATGCTGGGGTGGAAGAGGAAGGAATGGGGGAAATGAACGGATGTTTTGAATAACAGATTATGCGGATAACACAGTAAAAGCGATTTTGGGAATTCATTTTGTATTTAGCACGAAAGACAGAATACAATTGATAGATAATATTATCAATGACGGGCTGTACACATATATTGGTGGAATAATAAGAGAACTTGGTGGAACCCTCATTGAAATCAACGCTATGCCAGAACATATCCATTTTTATGCATATGTGCCTAAAACCGTTTCTGTCTCAAAATTTATGGAAATTGTTAAAGCAAATTCCTCAAAATGGATTCATAATACCTTTCCGGATAAAAATAATTTTGGATGGCAGGATGGCTATGGGCCTTTTTCGGTAAGCAAGTCATCACAAAGCGCAGTAATTCAATATATTAAAACCAGCAAACCATCATCCAGGAAGATCATTTCAAGAGGAATTCATTGATATGCTTAATAAATACGGTGTTGAATACGATGAAAATTATATCTGGAAATAATTGAAGATGATTTTCTTTCCCCCCTTTTGGGTTAAATATTCTTTCTGCTCATTGCTCTCAGGGGGCTTTACCCCCTTGCTATATACTAACAGCCTTTCAGGCCTAAAGATGGTTAAAATTGAATATCATTTTTGATTAAATTTGAACTGACAAAAAAGATATACGACAAAGCAAAAGCTGTATATTCAAGGCTTAGTTTCTTAACTCTCCTCACAGAATTGTGTAATAACCAGGTAATATGAATATCAAAAAACGTCTGAATCACAAGGTATACGTTCAAGCGCTTCGGCGTATTTCACCTAAGCAGAGGTTGCTTAAGGCATTCGAAGTGTCCCATTTTTACATGGATCTCTTTCTGCATGGATTGCGCAAGGGATTTCCTGATCTAACGGATGATGCAATCAAAGAAATATATCTGGATCGCCTGAATAAATGTTGGTTTCTCGTGTGCTTCCTATTGAAATAACTTATATTTGTTCCACCAAGCCTCTGTATTTATTTCTCAAACATTGGTGGTTGTGTTGCCTGTCCAGTCTCTCCTATTGCATACAGATGTTTATCGTTTGAGCCGATATAAATTGTGCCATCGGGTCCGATTGCAGGAGAGGCTTCAATAATGTCTTTTGTCTGGAATGACCATTTGAGCTTGCCATCAGGATTGATTGCATAAAGTTTCCCATCGCTAGAGCCAATATAGGTAGTTCCTTCTATATCAATTGCAGGGGATGATTCTACCCAGTTTCCAGTTTTAAAACTCCACAGAAGTTTACATTCAGGGAGGATGGCGTATATGAAAGTGTTATATGAACCAAATATAACTGTTCCGTCATTCCTCACAGCAGGGCTGCCGTGAACAGCCTTGCCTGTATTTACGTACCATCTTACGTTGCCGTTGGGCTTAATGGCAACAAGCCTGCCACTGTCTGTTCCTATATAAACTGTTCCGTCTGCGCCTATTGATGGAGACGAATATGAGTCATACACCCCTGTGCCCACCCGCTTAGTCCACTTTTCAACGCCATCGGGCGTGAGCGCATGCATTGCTCCGCTTATTTCATAAAGGTAAACAGTGCCATCGGCTCCCAATGCAGGCGATGCGGTTATGTTACTTTTACCGGTAAATTTCCACTTTAATTTTCCATCGAGTGTAACGGCATAAAGCGCATTGTCATTCGAACCAAAATAAATGGTATCAGCCGTAACTGCCGCTGATGATAGAATGATGTCATCAACTGTAAATGTCCACTTTGGTTTACCATCGGGTGTGACTGCATACATTTTTTTATCCCTGGAACCAACATATATAGTCCCATCATCTCCAATTGCTGGAGATGCTGTGATTTCACTGCCTGTTTGAAAAATCCATCTTGATGTGCCATCGGAATTGATTGCATAGAGTCTGCCATCAATAGAACCTACATAAATAGTACCATCGGCTCCAATGGATGGAGAAGAAGTAATCCGTGTATCTAATTTATAAGACCATTTTAATGTGTTTGTTTGAGCGCCTTTATACGGACTCTGACCTGTATGTTGTAAATTGCCCCTAAACATTTGCCATGGAATCTTTGGTGTGTCTGCATTTATGGATTTTAGTTGAGAATGAATCAGAATTATAATTAAATAAAAAATTGTTATCAGGTAAGATTTAGTTTTAAGACGCATGATTTACTATCTCCATTTAAATAGAAATCAAATTTTATTCAGTTTGTTAAAATATTTTGCTGTTTTTTGGTATTATTTCAAAATCGCGTTAAGATAGCCGCATGTGAGTTTAAAATATAATAGTATGAGTTATATAAGTCAACAAAAGAATATCTTTGGATACTGCCTTATTTTTTTAATAAAGGGATGTTTTAAAAAATGACTAAAAACAGCGTTGGGGTGAAAGGTTTTCTGGGCTTTTTTAAAAGCATTAAAATCAAGCTCATTTTCTACTTTATCCTGATGACAACCTTGCCAATCTTTATAGTAAGCGGTACTGCTTATCATAGAGGAAAGAAGGCTTTAAATGAGAGGGTAATTGAAAAGTTAACTTCTATTGCGGATTTAAAAAAGACACAACTTAACACATGGCTTCAGGAAAGGATCGTTGACATTGGTGTTCTTTCAACAAATAAGTCGCTTGAGGTGTCCTTCTCAAACATGCTTTATCTAAGAAAGGCTTTTCGTACGATAGGGAGCATGAAAGAATCAGAAATCGGCAAGGTTTATTATACAAGGCTGTCCGAATACCTTGGCAAACTTAAGAGTAAATTTATTTATTGTGATGAAATATCCATTTTGGATATAGAAAATGGGGAGATTGTAATTTCAACAAACGAATCGAATATCGGGCTGGTGGATCAGGATTATAAATATTATTCAACTGTATTGGAGAATAATGAGATACCTTTCAAAGATATCCATTATTCTGAATATATAAAACAGGCGGGTATGACTTTCTTTGGTTTTATGAAGAGAACAGACCCCATTACTATGGAAGAGACTGAGGTTGTAAATGGTATTGTCCTTATCCGTGTAAGTACAAATAATGTTCTAGAGCCGATGTTACAGGACTGGCCTGGTATTGGCGAAACAGGGGAAACTTTGTTAGTACGCCGCGATGGGGACAGTTTAATATTTCTTAATAATACAAGACATCTAAAAGATACGGCATTAAAGAAAAGCGTCCCTCTTAAGACGCTTGTACCAGAATCTTTTATGCTTGACGATAAGGAGGAAGGAATTTTAGAGATTTTTGATTATAGAGGGACAAACGTCCTGCTTGCCTTCAGGTATATACCTCAAATGGAATGGGGGTTGATAGTAAAACAGGATACTTCTGAGGCATTTAGGCCTATTGTTGAGTTGAAAACTCAGGTAATTACAATTGCGATTGTAAGTTTGCTTATTATTGTGGTGATTATCTTTATACTTGCTCACGGAGTTACACATCCAATCTTGCGACTGGTTCAAGGTGCAAATGCAATTGGGAGCGGCGACCTTGGACACAGGATTTCTATTAAATCCAAAGATGAGGTGGGTGTACTTGCCTCGGAATTTAACAGGATGGCTGAGAAGCTCGAGGAATCCTATGCGGGTCTTGAACAAAAGATTCGGGAAAGAACCACACAGCTCAGAGAATCCGAAGAAAAATACAGGGAGTCAATTAATCTGGCAAATGATGCTATTTTTACCCTGGATGTGGATTCCGCACTGATTATTGACTCGAATAAAAAGGCAGAAGAATTGTCTGGATATTCTAAATATGAATTAAGTAAAAAGAAAATATGGGAAATAGTCGTTGAATACGATCGTGACAGGGCAAAACAGTTATGGATGACTATAAATAAGACAGGTTCTGGTATGCAGGACAACATTGATTGTCAGCATGTGGATGGCAGACTTACCCCAACGAGCATTAGCGCCAGCGTTATTGAATATGGCAAAAAAAGGACGATTCAATGGATTTGCAGGGATATCACAGAAAGAAAGAGGATGGAATTACAATTAATTCAGGCAGAACGCTTGGCAGCAGTTGGAGAACTTGCAGCGGGTGTTGCGCATGAAATAAATAATCCGCTGGGAGGCTTGCAAAATTTTGTAAAGATGATGAAGAAAGAGCCTGGAAATACATCGCAAAATGTGGAATTTCTTGGCCTCATGTCAGAAGGCCTTAAACGAATTGAAGTGATTGTAAAACAGTTAATGGCATTTTCAAGGCCTTATTCAATGCAAATGTCCAATCACAATTTAAATGAAATTGTTGAAAATTCTTTGCGCTTTGTGGAACATAGGATTAAAGAACAGGGTATAAATCTGGAAAAATTCCTGGTTCAGAACTTGCCTGAAATATATGGTGATGTATCTAATATCTCGCAGGTTATTATTAATGTGATAGTAAATGCGCTGGATAGTATGTCAAACGGCGGTAAATTGGTGATTAAGACTGGTTATTGTGAACACCAGCCGTCGAGCATACAGGTTACAGTAACTGATAATGGGATGGGGATTCGTGAAGAAATTATAAGTAAAATCTTCAATCCGTTTTTTACTACTAAGGAAATGGGAAGTGGACTTGGACTTGCAATCAGTAAAAGAATTATTGATGATCATAAAGGTAATATGTATGTTAAGAGTAAGGTTGGCGAGGGGACGACATTTTATATTTGTTTACCTGTAAGAAAAGTAACACTAAATGTATAATAGTGAATTTTAATAGATTTTAGATAAATTCAGCTTTGTAGGATTATTGGGTTTGTTAAATTTTTAAGGAATGAGCTATGAGCGGAAAAGTGCTGATAGTAGATGATGAAAAACTGATGAGGATATCATTAGAAAGTCAGTTGAAAAAAGAAGGATATGACGTTACATCAATAGATAATGCCATAGATGGACTGAAAATAGTAAAGTCCGGGGAGTTTGATGTTGTGCTGACCGATTTGAGGTTATCGGGTATAAGTGGAATAGATTTTTTGAAGGAGATTAAGAAATATAATCAGGAAATCATTGTTGTTATTATGACGGCTTATGGGACACTTGAAAGCGCTGTTTCTGCAATCAAAGAAGGTGCTTATGATTATATTGCAAAACCATTTTCTACTGATGAATTAATCATAAAATTCCAGAGGGCGTTGCATCATAAAAATACTGCAGCCGAAATAAGCCGTTTAAGAAAAGAGGTACAAGCTGAGTTTGAGTTTTGGAATATTATAGGAAAAAGCGAGGGAATTGGGAAAGTGCTTGAGACTGTTAAGAGTGTTTCAGATAGGGATGCAACTGTACTTATAAGGGGTGAAAGTGGTACAGGAAAAGAAAAAATAGCAGGTGCTATTCATTATCATAGCAGCAGGAAAAACGGTCCTTTTATCAGGGTAAGCTGTGCTGCGTTGAATAGAGAAATACTGGAAAGTGAACTCTTTGGACACGAGAAGGGTGCGTTTACAGGTGCAGTTAAAACCAGACGTGGAAGGTTTGAATTGGCAAATGGAGGTTCTATATTTTTGGATGATGTTGATGATATCCCTCTTGATATGCAGGTTAAACTTTTGCGCGTTCTTCAGGAGAGAAATTTTGAACGAGTTGGTGGCGAAGAAACTCTTCGTGTAGATGTGAGGATTATCTGTGCGACAAAAAAAGACCTTTTAGAACAGGTAAAAGAAGGTTATTTTAGGGAGGACTTATTTTACAGATTGAACGTGGTTCCAATTCATATTCCACCACTGCGCGAGCGAAGGGAAGACATTCCTTTACTAATAAATTATTTTTTGAAGAAATTTGTATCCCAATATGAAGATGCTTTGCCAGATATATCGCAGGAGACTATGAATGTGCTTATTGCTTATGACTGGCCTGGAAACGTTAGAGAATTAGAAAATGTAATAGAACATGCGGTTGCGTTTTCAAAATCGAAAGGTATTTCGCTGGATGCGCTACCAGAATATTTGAGGAGAGTTGATATTAAAACAGATTTATTATCAATGGATTTGTCTGATAAACAGGAGATAAACTTACAGAATGCACTCGCTGAGGTTGAGAAAAAACTCATTCAGTGGGCGTATCAAAAAGCAAGTGGTAATCAAGTTAAAATGGCTGAAATCTTGGGTATTCCCAGAACAACGCTTAGGAACCGATTGATAAAATTACAAATGTTTGATAAAGCAGTATCATGATTTATTATGACTATCTTATGACATTATATGACCACAAATAGTCATCTGGCGTATATTGTTTTGATTTAATTTGTTAGAACTTTATATCCTACCGAAATCCATATCTTAACTATAAACAATAGTGACCAATTACAGTCTTTTGTTATTAATTAAAATTTTTAGTTGATTTTCTAATGCTGGCTCTTACAAAGGGTTGTGTATATATTTTTGTTTAATCAATATCATGGTATAATTATTGCGCATAAACAAGCTTACCTAATTATTAAAAAAATCTAACCTAGTTATATATCGCTTTTTGTAACTTATTACTAGATAATATGTTAAGAAGGGAGGTGGATTCCGGGAGAAGTGTAATTGTCAATTAAGTTGTGCATACGTTATGTGAGCATGAAAAATTTCAGTTAATGTTCAGGCTTTAGTTTAAGGAGGTAATAAATTGATAAGAGGAAAGGGAATGATAGGGGCGGTGGTCTTGGGTGCAACGTTACTGGTAGGAGGTGTAGCGAGTGCAGGATTTATCCAGGGTACCCATGTGAAGACGGAGATGCCATCGCCGTTTTTTGTAACGACGTCTCCGGATGGTGGGACGTTGTATATTTGTAATCAGTCAGGTCATAGTGTGACGTTTGTGGATGCCAAGACGCAGAAGGTGGTAGGTGAGGTGGCGGTAGGGGTACAGCCGGAGGCGGCAGCGCCCACGCCGGACAATGCGTTTTTGTATGTATGCAATGCTGAGAGTGACAGCGTATCGGTGATAGATATAGCCCGGAAGCAGGTAGTCAAGGAGATCAAGGTAGGAGACTGGCCAAGCGGGATAAAGATATCGAAGGATGGGAAGACGGCATATGTTGCATGTTCAGGTAACATGTGGAACACGATTGATGTAATCGACACGGGTAGGATGGAGAAGACAAGGTCTATATACACGAGTGATTACGGTCCAAGGACATTGGACATATCGCCGGATGGAAATACGATAGCGGTGATCAATGATACGGTGGGTTCAATAAATAGGAGCGTTAATTTTATAGATTTAGTTAGTGGAAAGGTGACCGAGAAGAGGGTAATCAGGGAGAGTTCGAACCTGAGGGATGTGGTGTATACGCCGGATGGTCAGTATGTGGCGGTGACGTATGAGAGTCCCAAGAACTGGTTACCGGTGTGCGAGGCAGAGAATGGTGAGGTATTTACGAACAACATAGCGGTGTTAGAGACCAAGCCTGGTGGTAAGGTAGCGAGGTTACCATTGGATGAGCTCAACAACTATGATGGTAATCCATATGGTTTAGCGATGGATCCGAAGGGGAAGTATTTGTACATAGGAGTGAGGGGAATGCATCGCGTGACTATACTGGATATGCAGAAGGTGTTGAACATAGTGCGCAGCAATTCACAGGCAGAGCTTGATTATTTGAGGGACGATCTTGGACTGGTAAGGGATTATCTGGTAGCCAGGGTACCGGTAGGACTTGGGCCAAGCTCAGTATGTTTGTCGCCAGATGGAAAGATTTGCTATGCAGCCAACTATTTTTCAAACAACGTATCAGTAATAAGGACGCCGGTAGATTAGTATATGAAGGTATTTGTCACTTATGTATTTTAATTTTAAGGAGGGAAGTATAAGATGAATGGAATAGTAAAACTGGGTTTAGTTGCTGCCATAGGTATAGCCGGGGTGGTAACTACTGGTCAGTTGATGGCAGGCACACCGCAGGTAGTAGCGACGATCCAGACAGGACCAGAGTGGGAGCCGCTGCCAAGGGGCGAGCCATTGACGGTGCCGGAGGTACATTACCGTGTAAAACACTCACCATACAAGAGTGAATTGGTGAGGTATGGTCAGTTCATATTCAACGATGCATCATGGGGACTCCAGGGCGAGTACGCATGCGCAAGCTGTCATTATGAGAGAGGGCAGACGACAGGATTGATTTGGGACTTAGGAGATGAGGGTTGGGGCAGCTGGAAGAACGTTAAGTACATTCGTGGAGGAAGGTACTTACCGCCATTCAGGCATGAGGGATTTACTGGTCACCCTGATGAAATTGTAGGTGCAACAAGCTCACTGGACAGGGTATGCGGAAGAGACCCTGGGTTTGTGTTCAGGAGCGAG
The DNA here is from genome assembly GCA_963709355.1 of uncultured Planctomycetota bacterium. GTDB lineage: Bacteria > Planctomycetota > Brocadiia > Brocadiales > Brocadiaceae > PLOWO2-12-38-17. The sequence goes on along the minus strand of CAVPVY010000005.1, from coordinate 2,222,781 downwards.
AACTTTTCACCTGAGAGGTTAGAGTCACTTATTTGTTACATCAGGTCATTGGAGTTTACAGGAAGTCCGTTCAGGAATGCAGATGGTTCATTGACGGAGGCACAGAAGAGGGGTCAGAAGATATTTAATGACCCGAAGGTAGGATGTGAAGAGTGTCATCCTGGAGACCCGATGGATTCGAAGGCACTTTACAGTGATGCACAGACACACGACGTGGGAACGGGCCGTGTAGGAGTAAAGGGATTCAGGTCAACGCCTGGAAAGGTGTTCAACATGAAGGCGTTGGAGGCAGGAGAGGATCCATATGGTGAGGAGAGTGACACGCCTATAATTGGATTGGACCTTGTGAAGGAATTTGACACGCCGACATTGAGGGACATTTATGCGTCAGGCACATATTTTCATGATGGAAGTGCAAGGACGTTGTTAGACACGATAAACAATGCGGTGACGGAGAAGGACATGCATGGCAGGACGTCGCATTTGACGCAGCAGGAGTTAGAGGACTTAGTAGAGTTCATGAAGGCGTTATAAGGTATTGGAGTGGAAGCGTTGGATATTTTAAGTAATATTGAAAGGAGAAGGCCAACAGATGAGTAAGAAAATAGGAGTAGGGATAGCATCGGCGTTGGTAGCTGGTGCGTTGGTCTGCGGGAGTGTCTTTGCTTCGGGCTCACAGGTAATGACGGGTGGGTCGAAGCAGGGCAAGGCCTTGTGGACTGATTATTGTGGTATGTCGAAAGAGGTGCAGGGTCCGGTGGATGTGGTGTTATTTACGCAGTCACCGAGGACAGCCAAGGGGGACCCTTATCAGAATTATCCGCATTACATACCAGAGGGAAGCAGGGTAGTGTCGTATAATTTAAAGACGAAGGAATTGAAGGTATTGACGAATGATTTTGCGACGGCATTTGATCCATGCACCTACTGGGATGGGAAGAAGTTTGCGTTTGCTGGGGTACACAAGAAGGGAGGCGGCTGCCAGATATGGGAGATGAACGTAGACGGTAGCGGAGTAAGGCAGATGACGGATTACAATGGTACATGCAGGTCACCGGTATATTATGCTGCTGGTAGTATAGAGGAAGGCAAGGGTCGTATCATATGGCGTGACAGGTATTTTGAAGGAGACTGGAAGGAGAGGGGAACTGTAGAAAAGACAGGATTCTTAATTATAGCGGCATCGCCAGATGGTGTGATGGACGAGTTCCACAATCCATATGCATACAATTTATTCAGGTTAGATACGCAGGGTGGGAAGGTGACGGAGAGGATTACCGGGCACGTATTGTCAGGTATTGAATTTCCAAGCCTGAACACTGTTATAGACCAGATCACGTACAATATCAGTTCTAACTTTGATCCTGCATTGACGCCTGACGGAAACATTTTGTTTTCAAGTGTACAGGCAAATGGCAGCAGGGCAGGTGGAGAGGGAAGGGTGATGTTGTGTGTAGATAACTGGGATGGTGCATATCCAAGACCGATATATGGAAACTGTGACGGTGAGATAGGCGGGGCTAGTGGCAGGTCGCAGTCAAAGATTACGTTTGGTGACAGGAAGTTAGTATATATAGAGTCACCGTATATGAACTGGGGGGTAGGTCAGTTGGTAGCAGTGAGCTGGGATGCGCCATACAATAAGACCTATGAGAGGTTGAGCAAGGACGAAGGTGGATTGTACAGGAGTCCATATCCACTGCCGGATGACAGGATGTTGGTATCCTATGCTGAGAGGGGAGATTTTGGTATCTACTGGTTTGACTTCAAGAGTGGCAGGGCAGGGGAGTTAGTGTACAATGATGCGGAGTGGAATGATCATCAGCCAGCGCCGGTGTACGTAAAGTACAAGCCGAGGTGGATAAACACATTTACGGCTGGACATAACTTTGGTGTAACGACGGTGACGTATCAGCCATTTGACCAGGTGAAGGTGGAGGGATATCCACATTCATGGGCTACATGGATATGTTTTGATACGACGTTAACGGATTTACCGGTAGGTCCATATCCTGCGCAGAGGGCGAAGGATACGAAGCAGGGTGATGTGAAGGCAATGAGGTTTATTGAGGGACTACCGTGCATTGAGCCTGATCAAAGCAGGTTCAAGGTTGGTGCAGGAAAGCATTTGATTGGTGGAGCCAGGTCGGACAGCAACTCAGGTACATCATTCCAGCAGAGGAGGATCATTGGATATCAGTATGTAGAGGACGATGGTTCAGCTGTAACCTCGCATCCAGCGGATATGCCATACTATTTCCAGAACCTGGACGAGAGGGGTATGGCGGTGCAGACGGCGTTAGCATGGGCGTACGTGAGGCCGTATCATGGAAGGATATGCAGCGGGTGTCATGATGGTTCATACAGGGGAAGGGCGTTCCAGAACCAGCACACGAAGGCATTGTATAATTGGTGGTATGATGATCGTAGCCATTATGATTCACCATTTACCTTTGCATACCTGAAGTTTGACAAGCAAGGATTTTATGCGGGTGTAAAGCATGGTGATGATGTGGTGGTGCCATCGGATGTGTACTATGGAGGCCCATCAGGAACGACGTCACAGCCTGTGGAGGGTTTAACGGATGAGAAGAGGAGGACGGTGGATTTTCGCAGGGATTTACAGCCTATAATAGATGCGAAGTGTGCGAAGTGCCACGATGCGAACACGCCTCCAGACCTCAGTGGTGGTTCGGAGTTAGTGGGTGTGGACGGAGTAGCGGCATTTAGCCGTGCATACAACAGTTTACTGGAGGTACAGAGGGGTAAAGACACCAATCTCGGTGGTAGGTATATCAATCCATCAGCAGCCATCAACAGTTTGCTGACTTGGAGGCTGTACGAGGAGACGTTGAGTCAGTTTGCGCCCAGGGATAATGTGTTCCCGGTAGAGGGAAGGGTGATGCATGATAAATTCCTGACGCAGGATGAGAGGTATTTATTTGTAGAGTGGATGGATATTGGGGCACAGTGGGATAACATCCAGGGACCGGATTTCTATCCAGGTTATCATGCTAAATAAATCCTGCAGGACAATCTGAGAAGATTACTCCTCATAACAACAACTAATCCTCGGGAATACGGGGAATAGTAAAATAAACTAAAGAGCTGGGTTAGTAGTATATTTCAGTAACCCAGCTCTTTGTTTTTACAATATTTAGAGTAAAGTCTTAAACAAATATTAATTAGGAGTAATGTTGTGTTTACTTTAATAAAAATGTGCTTGACAAGATTTATCATAAATGTATAATTAGGAAACTTTTATTGTCTTCAGGTTAAACTGAATTTTTATCTATTGTAAAGTATATAAATAGGGGGAAGGGGGGTGGTTTTGGGAAAGCCAGAAATTTTTATTGTATCTACTGTTACCGTTGATTTGATAATTATCAAAGGTAATGAATATAGTTTAGAACGTGTTAAGAAACAAAGAAAGGAGAAGACGTAATGCTTGAGATTTTAAAGAGACCATTTGCCAGAATGGCAGGAGCGACGATTGCTATAGCTGGGGTTACGCTGCTGACATGTACTATGGGAAGTGGTATAGTAAAGGCTGAGGGTCCTACATTTCAGGATGTAGCGTCACAGGTCTTTGGCCAGGCGGTAGGTCCTGATAATGATGGTACATTGTATGTCTTTGGGCTAACTGCAAAATATACTCAACCTGAGTATGTTGAAGGAAGGGGTCCATATAAATCATTCCTGAAATTCTTGCCTTCGATTCGCTGGTATGATCCGGAGCATTACTGGACACCTGGCAGTCAGACTGAAGGTATGTTTAAGACTGAAGAATGCGTTCTCTGTCACACAGTTCAGACTCCTACTATAGTTAAGGATTGGAAGAAGAGCGCACATGGAAACTTGGAATTAAGAAGAGGTATCGGTGTAAAAGGAAAAGATGGTAAAGCAATTGAGGGTGTAGTTGGTTGCGATGTATGCCATGGCAACGACCACCAGAAGCTTTTTATGCCAACATATAAGAATTGTGGCGAGTGTCATCCAAAAGAGACTGCAGAACATAGGTCTGGTGGTTTAGGTTCGCACACCCATGCATTTACGGTAAACGTGTTGGAGTTCTCATGGCATGTAGGAAAGCCGGCTGAAGAAGTTGCTGGTTGTGCAGAATGTCATGCTATTGCGGAAAACAGGTGCGATGGTTGTCATACAAGACACGTATTTAGTCCTGCTGAGGCAAGGAAGCCAACCGCTTGCAGATTCTGCCATATGGGTATAGATCACGATGAATGGGCAATGTACAACACCTCTATTCATGGTTGTCTGTATGAAGCCGAATCTGCTACTATGGACTGGAGCAAGCCTTCTAAGAAAGGAAACTACAGGGTTCCAACGTGTGCATATTGTCATATGCAGGACGGGAATCATAACCCGCAGCAATATGGAACAATCTATAGTGATATGGGTATGTTCCAAGTCGATCGTGGAGCTCCAAAGCACAAGGCAAAGAGAGATGCATGGATAAAGAAGTGTCAGGATTGTCATTCTCCAAGGTTTGCTGCTGATAAGTTAAAAGAGATGGATGATGGTATCAGGTTGAGCTTCACGAAATGGAGAGAGGCTGCTGCCATTATCGTTGGTTGCTTCTTGGATGGTGTTGTTGATCCAATGCCAGAGGGTTCACCTCCAGACTGGTATGGTCATTACACATTTAGCTTGTTACCAGGCGGTGATCCAAGGTTCTATGCTACTTCAAACCTTGAACGTCTGGGTCTTGAAATGATTTGCTATCTGATTGGTAACACCTATAAGGCGTTGGCACATATGTCTATGTATAATGCAACGTATGGAAACGGTGGCGCTTTCGAAACAGATAGAAAGTTGATAGAAATCAAGACAGAGGCCGCTAAGTTGAGAAGGTTTGCAGCTATTGAGAAGAAGATTGGCTTAGAGCACAAGTCGGAGGCATTCTGGCTACATGGAGAATATTCAGATCTGCTCCCAGGTTGGATCAGAAAACCAGGTGACGTAGATGTTGAATGGTTCAAGAGGACTGATATTCCTCACCGTGCTAATGCAGATGCTGGTGTTGAAATACATCATTAATCTGTAAGATATCTGGTTAAAAATAACCAGATATCTTGAATGTTAAACGATGGGGGTAGCAGGTATTTTGCTACCCTCATTGTGTTTATAAATATATTTTCTCTCAAGTTTAGTGAGGTGGATTTTTATGGGAACAACGGTTTTAAAGTCTAGTTTATCTGAAGAGGGTAATGTAGAAGTAACAAGTTTGCCCGATAAAACTGGACATTTTGGACGATTTGGTGGAAAGTTCGTACCAGAAACTATAATGCCCGCATTGGATCAACTGGAAAAGGCATACTTAGAGGCCAAAAATGATCCAAATTTTATTGCTGAACTAGAGTATTACTTGAGAGAATATGTTGGGCGCCCATCCACGTTATATTATGCAGAACGTTTGACCAAAAAGCTGAATGGTGCAAAAATATATTTAAAGAGGGAAGATTTAAATCATACAGGTGCCCATAAAATAAATAATACTATAGGGCAGATATTACTTGCTATTAGAATGGGTAAAAAGCGGATTATTGCTGAGACAGGGGCTGGTCAGCATGGTGTGGCTACTGCAACCGCGGCTGCCATGTTTGGTATAGAATGTAATGTATATATGGGAGAAGAAGACATGCGGCGTCAGTCACTGAATGTCTTCAGGATGAAGTTGCTTGGTACAAAAGTTATACCTGTAACAAGCGGATCGAAAACATTGAAAGATGCAACAAATGAGGCATTCAGAGACTGGATGGCATCCGTAAGACATACTCACTATATTTTAGGTTCTATTGTTGGTCCTCATCCTTACCCCGTGATGGTGAGAGATTTCCAGACGATAATAGGCAAAGAAGTTAAAAAGCAAATACTTGAGAAAGAAAATAGATTGCCGGATTATTTAATTGCTTGTGTAGGCGGTGGAAGTAACTCGATGGGTTTATTCCATCCTTTTATTGGGGATAAAGAAGTTAAGATGATTGGTGTTGAAGCAGGAGGTATAGGACCTGAAATTGGTCAACATGCCTCTACGCTCACAAGTGGGAAGGTTGGCATTTTACATGGCAGTGCAAGCTATGTATTACAGGATGATGATGGACAGACATTGCCTGTTCATTCAATATCGGCAGGATTGGATTACCCCGGAGTAGGACCTGAGCATAGCTACCTGAAAGATATTGGAAGGGCGCAATATTTTTCTATAACGGATGATGAGGCTGTAAATGCTTTCCAAGAATGTGCACGACTGGAGGGTATCATACCTGCGCTGGAGGCAGCCCATGCTATCGCATATACAATGAAATTTGCTCCAACGTTAAGTAAAGAAAAAATAATTGTGATTTGTTTGTCTGGCAGTGGTGATAAAGACTCGTTTGAGGTTGCAAAAAAACTTGGTTATAAGTTTTAAGTTAAAATCTATCTTGGGTAATGAGTTCTGCGTATTTTAAGTAAATAATTTTAATGAACAGAATTGACAAGAAATTTTACGAATTAAAAAGTAAAAGAAAGCCTGCCTTTATACCATTTCTCACTGCTGGGGACCCTGACTTAAAGACTACAAAAGCATTAATTCCGGAGTTTGAAAAAAGGGGCGCCGATATAATAGAACTCGGCATCCCTTTTTCTGATCCAATTGCAGATGGACCTACTATTCAAGCCTCATATTATAGGGCCTTGGTTAAGGGTGTAAAAGTTGCTCAAATCCTTGATATGGTTTCAGAATTACGTAAGGAGTCTGAGATCCCCATTGTTTCAATGGTGTCTTACAGCACAGTTTATAAGATGGGTTGTATGAATTTTATTGAGAAGGCAATAAAAGCTGGATTGGATGGATTAACAATTCCAGACCTTCCTGTTGAAGAGAATAACGAAGTATTCGAGCTCGCAAAAAATAGAGAATTTAAAATAGTCTTCTTTGTTGCGCCTACTACTACAGACATGCGTATGGCTTTAATTACTGAGAAATCACAGGGTTTTTTGTATTATATTTCGGTGGTAGGTATAACAGGTATAAGAGATAAATTGCCGGATGACGTTATGCAAAATATAAATAAATTGAAAGGTATTACAAATACTCCGATTGCAGTCGGATTTGGTGTTTCTACGCCTGAACATGCAAGGATGATTGGAAAAGTAGCTGATGGAGTTATCGTTGGTAGTGCGATTATCAATGAAATTGAAAAGTACTCAGGTGAATCTACTGAAGAATTAATTAAGCATGTTGGTGAACTTGTTGGGAAATTAATTACTGGAGCAAAAGGTTGAATTTGTATAAGTTCTAATACAGGTTTATGTTAGTTTACCGTCTTAAAATAATAGTCTTTTTTATATTGACTTAGATATTAAATTAAGTATAATATTTTTTCTAAAAAATTGCGAGAGGTAACATTTAAAGTATTTTAAATTATGTAAAACCAAATAATGTAGAAAGGGGGTGGTATGCAGGAGTTGATGCTTGAGACTTTTTTATTGTATAACACAATCAAAGGACGATTGTGGCGTATGGATTATGAGAAAGGAGGAGGTTTAAGATATCATGCATAAATTTTTAAGATTAACTTTGGCGTCAGCCTTAATTGGCTGCGGGACACTGGGTATTGTCGCCAGTCTGATGACAAAAGAAGCTAAAGCTGTAGAAATTATCACCCACTGGGTACCCCATGAGGTTTACGGTATGCCTGGGAATCGGACAACAACGGTAAGGTGTTCTTTTCTGGATTGGGTGCAAAATATATGGGCTATCCAAAACATGAGAATGCCCCACCATATCCTGGTAAGTACAGCAAGTTTTGGAGAACATTACCTGCATATCGTTATTACATTCCGGATTATATGTATAATAGGGATGAAGTTAGACCTTCAAACCCAATAAAAGGCACATTCGCTTTAGAGCAATGCATAGGCTGTCACTCTGTTATGACACCGGGTATTGTCAGGGATTATAAAAAGAGTGCTCACGCAAGGGCAGAACCAAGCCCAACAGGCTGTGATACATGTCATGGCAATAATCACCAGAAATTGAGCATGCCTTCATCAAAGGCTTGCGGTACAAGTGAATGCCATGAAACACAATACAGCGAGCAGGGTCAGGGTGGTATCGGTTCACACGCTTCCTGTTCCAGCTTTGCTCAGGTAGAATGCGCTTGGTCAATTGAGAGACCACCTGGTGATACAGCGGGTTGCACGTTCTGTCATACAAGCTCTGAAGAGAGATGTAGCACCTGCCATCAGAGGCATCAGTTTGATCCAAAGGTTGCAAGGCGTTCAGAGCAGTGCAAGACATGCCATTGGGGTAAGGATCACAGGGACTGGGAAGCTTATGATATTGGTCTCCATGGTGTAGTATATCAGGTAAATAAGTGGGATCCAAAGCAGTTTGATTGGACAAAGAAGTTGGCAGATGCTGACTATGTTGGTCCAACCTGTCAGTACTGTCATATGAGGGGTGGTCATCATAACGTACAGAGATTTTCAACGGTATACACCAGTATGGGTATGTCCATGGCTGATCGTGGCGCTCCAATCTGGAAAGAGAAGAGAGATCGTTGGGCATCAGTTTGTGATGATTGCCATTCACCAAGGTTTGCTAAGGAGAATTTGCAGGCACTTGACGAAGCAGTTAAAGATGCCGGTTTGAAGTATCGTGAGACATTTAAGGTTGCTGAAGACCTTGTGAAGGATGGTGTTGCTGATCCAATGCCAAAAGATCTCTGTCCTGACTGGTCAGGACAGCATGTCTGGAGTTTGAAGATCGGTGCTTATCATGATGATCCATCTTTTGGTGGTAAGACGGGTGAGTCTGGCGAATTCAGGATGTCAAACTGCTCGGATATTGAAAGGCTGTGCTTTGAGAGCGTTGGATACTTCCAGACATACATCTTCAAGGGTATGGCACACGGTTCATGGAACGACGCTACATACTCTGATGGTTCGTTCGGTATGGATCGTTGGTTGGTCAACGTAAAACAGGATGCTTCTCAAGCAAGGAGACTAGTTGCCTTAGAGAAGAAGGTTGGTATCAACTGGGTTCCAGAGAGCTTCTGGAAGACTGGCGAATGGCTCGATCAGTTAACTGGTCCATACATCGTGAAGAATCATCCAGGAAAGACCATCTTCGATCTGTGTCCAGATCCAGGTTGGTTGGATACGCATCATGCACCTGCTGAGGAAGTTGAGTACATCAACAGAAAGTTGAAGGAATTAGGCATGACGGCTGGAGAGCATGGCGTTCATCATGGAGAACACGGTGATCCAGGCGCAAGGTCAATGAAAGAGCCTGCGCACTAATTAGTAGCATAGGTTTCTCTATATTAAGATTTGATAAATGAAAGGAAGCTGTGCAAGGTTTTTGCACAGCTTCTTTTTTTTTGATTGAAATCGAGGATTTTTTAAATATACTTAGAATTCAAATTTAAACTTGGGTGTTTGTTAAATTTGTAAAGTTATTACCTGATAATAGAGATATTACTATAAAATGCCGGAATAGAATAACAATTGTGACAAATTCTGTTTTTTGTATCTAAAATTTGAATAATTTTTTGATGGAGTCTTGCTGGAATGTATAGAAATTTAATTTTAATTGTATTTTCTGTCTCTCTTTACATATTTGTGGGATGTGGAAAGTCTGAAAGGCATATTGAAACTGCTGATGCGCTTATGAAGGAGAAAAAACTAGATGAGGCATTAATTGAGTATAATAAGGCAATCGAGACTGGCGAGAATCCTGTTCGTGCTTACTATGGAAGAGGTGCGATATTTTTGGAACAGGAAAAACTGGAAGAGGCATCAAATGATTTTAGAAAGGCGATAGACATAAATCCCAATTTTATTGATGCACACAAGAAATTAGCAGAAACATTTATAAAGATTGGTGCTCCAGACGATGAATTTCAAAAACGTTTTAAGGCCATAGAAAACGACCCTGAAAACGCATTAAATTACGTGGAACTTGGTGTTTTCCTTCACAAGCTTGAAAAGGATATAGATGCCATAGAACAATATAAAATGGCATTGGAGATAGAGCCAGGAAATCCGTACATTATGTTTAATCTAGGTGTAGGCTATCTGGATATGGGGTTATATGAAGATGCTGAAGGAATGTTTAAAAAGGCTATAGAAATAGAGCCCAAATACGATAACGCTCACTATAATCTTGCCGTTTCTTTGCACAAACAGGGAAAGGTTGATGAAACCATAAAAGAACTAAACAAAACACTAGAGGTAAATCCTAAATATTCTAATGTCTATGTTGTGTTTGGCTTGATTAGCCTTACAGAAAAGAAGTTTGAGGAGGCTATAGCACATTATAATAAGGCAATGGAAATTAATCCTGATAATCTTGACGCTCGTTATCAAAGGGCGATTGTTTTTGCATTGCAAAAGAGATATGACGAGGCATTGACGGAGAATATGGCAGTACTGGAAAGGAACCCAAAATATGCCAATGCCGCCTTTAATATTGGCGTGATTTATCATAGAATAGACCGCCTTGACAAGGCAATGGAATGGTATGATAAGATAACGAAGAAGATTGACCCTCTTTATGAAGATGCTTATTACAACAGAGCTCAGATATATTCTATGAAGGGTGATCACAGCAAGGCTTATAGTGATTATATCTCCTACTCGTATATTACGAAGTGGAGGACTGGGAAAGACCCTGCTGTGGTTTATAAACAGGATGAGATCAAGGAGCTGTTCCTGAAATCTGTTCCTACTTTGAAGGGTCAGGAAAAGGACCAGGGATTGGAGCTAAAATCAAACTAGATGTTGCAAAAAATATTATTAATTTCAGTAATCGGCGTAATAATTTTATTTGTTAATGATTATGGTTTTGCAAGAGAATCCACATTGCTTGGCGACAGATGTTTTGGTGAGGGTAAATGGGACGAGGCTATTCATGAGTATGAAAAGGCTCTTAAAGAAGATGGAAACCTGGCAGAAATATATTATAAATTAGGAAATGCCTATTATAAGAAAGGTGCATTAGAAGAAGCAATCGAAGCATTTAATAAAGCGACACAAATAAAGCCGGATTATGCCGAGGCTTATCAAAAATTAACAGAAGTTAGTATGAAGGTTGAACCGCCTAAAGACGAATTGAAGGTTTCCCTGAAGGAGGTTCAGAAGCATCCTAATGATGCAGATAGTCATCTCCGTCTAGGGCTTGTTTATTATAAACGTAATAACATAGAATATGCAAAAAGAGAATATGAGACGGTAATCGGGCTTAACCCTGAAAAAGCAGAGGCATATTTTAATATGGGTGTCTTATATCAGGATATTAACACGCATGATGAGGCAATCGAGATGTACAAGAAGGCAATTGAAATTAATCCAGAGTACGATAAAGCCCATTTTAATCTTGGAATTGCGTATTATAAGACCGGTAAACTGGAAGAATCTGTTTCTGAGTATAACAGAGTTATTGATATTAATCCAGACTATGCGGAAGCATACATTAATTTAGGGCTTTCTTATTTTGTAAAAGGTTCATACTCTGATGCGATGGAATCTTTGAAAAAAGCTTTAAAGTTTAATTATAGAACTGCGGATGTTCACTATTATCTAGGAAATGTTTATAGGAAAATGAATAAGACTGAAAAGGCGATAGCTGAATATAAAGAGGCACTAAAAACAAATCCGAAGTTGGTTGCGCCGCACTTTAATCTGGGTATTATTTATTTGAATAAAAAGATGGTTGATCAGGCAATCAGCGAGTTTTCAATTGTGATTATGCTAGACCACGATTACGCAGATGCTTATTTAAATCGTGGAAAGGCTTATGAATTAAAAGGCGATAGGGTAAATACACAAACCAACTATGATTCATATCACCATGCAAAATCTGCCTTTGCCAGAGTCTATAAGGAAGAACAAAGGGTTCCTTATTACGAAGGTTCAAACCCATCAAAATAATTGCCAAAAATTAAATTAGGTTTATTAAAAACTAGTTGGGATTTTTGTTTTCCTCTTTTTTATCTGCATTTGGTTTATAGTCCTTTGCGCAGCGGAAGCCTATACTTTTGTTCCTTTCCTCCGGTTTACCGAAAATCCTGACGGCACACCTCATTTTATAAGCATATGGAGCGAATAGAGAACCGCCTTTTATGATACGAACACCAGTACTTGTTTCAGGACCTTTTGGATTTATACTGGGGCTATTATGATAATACTCAGGGTGATACCAATCACTACACCACTCAGAAACGCTGCCAATCATATCCAGACCTCCAAATACCGTTTTACCAGCTTCAAAACTTCCTACCGATAGTGGTGAATTTTTACCTACATTGCATCTTTTTGCATCCCATATGTTACCCCAGGGATACCTTCTGCCATCGGTACCTCTTGAGGCTTTTTCCCATTCAGCCTCGGTAGGTAGTCGTTTACCTGCCCATGCGGCATAAGCGTAAGCATCGTACCAGTCGACACGGCTTACAGGGTAGTCGGGGTAATCGTAATAGGGATAGTCCCAACCTGTGTGAGGTGTGCCTGGTGTATGGTCTTTATCTTTTGGTTCATCGGGATGACATTTACTATGGTCTTCTGTATTTTTTATGTGTTGTAAGAATTCCCAGTATTGCGCATTTGTGACTTCATATTTATCTATATAATATGCATCCATATAAACCTCGTGTTGTGGCGTTTCTTCGGGGATAAAATCCTCTTGCCCTGAGCCCATCAAAAATTTTCCGGCAGGTACCAATACAATTTGATTCCACTTTTCCCGGTTTTCTTCCAGGGATTTTTTCATCTTTGCATCTCTATCTGTCAGGGTAGCTTCTTGACGTTGTTTCTTTTCTGTTTCGCCTAGTGTTTTTTCTAATTTGTTTATGTAAACACTAACGTCTTCTATCGTTTTTTGATAACCAACATCTGATTCCATTTCTTGTGGTTGTGCTTCTAGCATTTTCTTGCATTTGTCTAAATAAACCAGAGCCTCTTTCGGTTTCCTAAGTTTCCAGTAGGCACCTCCCATATGAAAATAAAGGGCTGGAAGGGCTAGATTTAACATCTCTGCCTTCTTGTATTCTTTTAGTGCCGATTCTAAATCACCCACTTCTTCACGAAGCCGGTTACCTTCTATATAGTGTACCATTGCAGTCTTTGCCCGATCTTCGGGTGAAAGAGTCGCGGTTCCTGTTTGTGGAGCATAGCCTTCCTCATGGGATAAATTTATTAATGGCGTTCCATCTTTTTTACAAAATTTTTCTCCTGGGCTTGCCTTTTCATTGCATTCTGGGCATATCAGATCTGTTTCTATGTATTCAACAAGTTGATTGCCATCTTTACTGCAAAAGTTTATATCACTAGGATAAATCCTACCACATTCCGGGCACAGCTTATTCTCAGTAGTATTTTCTTTCATTTCCAGTGAAGGTTCGTTTTTTACAGAAGAATTGATTCGTGTTTCTTTCTTAATATCTTTAGCGGTGGTTAATCCATGTAATGATAGTGTTGTTATGATGCAGATTAAGAATATGAGTAAAATCTTCACAAAATATAAACCTCCAAAATGGTAATATCCAGCAAATCTTGTTTAAAAAAAAGAGACACATCTGTGTATCTCTTTTAGGAATTGAAGTTTGAAACGATTTGAAACTTAAGGCTTTTTTTCAGCCATTTCTAAATTCTTTTCCTCTTGTTTTTCAGAAATCCAGCTTGACCACTTTCCCCATTCTATATATTTTTTGCCATCAGACAACCAGTACTGGGAGCCTTCTCTTTCACGTTTACAAGTAAGATTTTCTGCTGTACGAACCTGTGTTTGTTTTATAACCTTGAAATAAAAACAATCGACTTGGTGGAAGTTAATTTCTGAGTTATTTGCAACTTCCTTTAATTCAAGGTCTTCAAAAGTTATTTTTTTCTCATTGAATTTTTTCTCATCTACTGGAATTTCATAAGTAGTTGTTTCTGTCACTTTAATGGTGATTGGGTTTGGCTTTTCATCTATCCATGGGAGCGGTATCGTTCCTTCATAAGGTGCAAATGATTGATGAAAACTCGGCGCTCCAGGTTGCTTGGTGGTGTCTATAATACCCCCTCCCGCATGTTGTCCTTGAACAGGCTTTTCATTAATAAATATTGTACTAAAAAGAATAAATAAACTAGATGCCAAGATTGAGTTTATAGTAAATAATTTTCTGAAATATTTCATGTTTAATCCCTTCATTTATATTGAGATAGAATAATTCTGATTATAAAGGCAAATTATACCGTAGTTATGAACTTCAATATTGTTCTAATTAGATGTTTGTTTGTAGCATTATTATATGATTCCAGACATTCAAAGCGAATTTTACAATAAAATGGAATGTTTGTCAAATAATACAAATGTTAAACTATAGGGCTATATTAAACTATCCGGAAATTATTCAATGTGGAATAATTTATTGCTTATTAAAAAATGACTTGAACATAAAATAACTTTGTGGTAGAATTCTCGAACTTGGAATTTTACTAATAACAGTATGACTTTCTACTCATTTAATTTAAATACAATGAATAGTAAAAGCATAAGAGCAAAAGCTTTCTTTAATAAATAGTAGGAGGACTTTATGGAGCGATTGAGGCATTTGTTGGAATTTATTAAGAGAAGAAAAAAGCTGGTAGGCTTCTTCACCATAATCGTTTTGGTTATCTTGGGTGTTACAATAAATAAAGTATATCACTATTCGGAGACAAGCGAGTTTTGTGCTAGTTGCCATGAAATGAAGATACATTATGATTCATTTAAGGCATCTAAGCACCATAATGAACATGTAGAAAATTGCCATGCCTGTCACGTCGGTCCAGGACTTAAAGGTTATGCTCATGCAAAATTAAGTGATGGCACCCATGATTCTATGATGCACTCTTTCCAGGCATTTACAGACGGCACTTTTATAGAAATTGCAGAAGATAGTTTAGAAATATTAAATGGTAACTGTGTACGTTGTCACTCTGAAGGTTTTACAAAGGATAAATCGCATATTGAGTTTGTAGAAAAAAGTAATAAACATGGTACTCATGGTGAAACTCCGGAAAAATTAGCTTGTACGGATTGTCATCTCGGTGTTGTACATCCACACATGCCCGGTGATTTATTTAAGGCATATGCAGCAAAAAAAATTAAGCCATATGGTACTTATGGAGAAACAGATTGTTTGGCATGTCATAAGATTGCTACACCTGATGTTGTAAAAGAATGGACTAAAGGTGCTCATGCTGTAAAAGGTGTAACGTGCATAAGTTGTCATGGAAATGATCACCGTTATATTGCGAAAAAGCGGGGTCATGTTTCAGCAAGTACGTGCGGCGAATGCCACCAGAGTCAATTTCTTGACTTTAAGGATAGTACACACTTACAAGGACAGCCAGTTGCACAGATTGATAAGTATAATGTGATTACCACAAAATTATTGAATATTGAGGGTTGCAAGGATTGTCACAAGTTAGGCTTAAGTTATGAATTTGACAGACTTGGTGGAAGTTGTGATGCTTGTCATCCAAGTCATAAGTTCGCTATCTCTGATGCAAAAGCGTCTGATGCTTGTGAAAAGTGTCATATTGGCGGACCGGAGCATTCACGTCTGGATACAGGTCCAGATTCAATTTTTGGGAGGGTTCAGAAATTGCGCAGTCAGGGTCTAATCACGAAGGATCTGGTTACATGTCAGTCGTGTCACGGACCAAATAAGTCTCATAATTTTAGCAGGTCATTTATACCTTCAAACCTTGAGGTATTACTTTTTGGACGCACAGGGTTGGTTAAATTACCTACATCGCATCAATAAAATTAATTGTTTTAAGATATAAAATTTAATCCCACCGTTCACAAAACGGTGGGATTTTTTTTGTACAAATTTCCATAGTTGCATTATAAAAATTGTTTTGTATGATAATATAAGGAAACAGAATGGGAAAGAATATAGTACAAAAAATATTTAGTTCACATCTGGTTGCAGGAAAGCTTAAAGCGGGACAGGAAATAACCATTTCTATTGATCAAACCTTAACGCAAGACGCTACTGGAACTATGGCGTATCTACAATTCGAAGCTATGGGTATTCCAAAGGTAAAGACGAACCTTTCCGTTAGTTACGTAGACCACAACACGTTACAGACAGGTTTTGAAAATTTTGATGACCATTTATTCCTTCAAAGCGTAGCTAGAAAATATGGTATTTATTTTTCTAAACCTGGTAATGGTATATGTCATCAGGTGCATTTGGAGCGGTTCAGTGTACCGGGAGAAACCTTGCTTGGTTCGGATAGTCACACGCCTACATGTGGCGGTTTAAGTATGATAGCTATAGGTGCCGGTGGGCTTGATGTAGCTATTGCTATGGCTGGCGGGCCGTTTTATATAACAATGCCAAAGGTAGTATTGGTAAGACTTGCCGGTGCATTACGACCATGGGTAACAGCTAAAGATGTGATACTGGAGTTGCTGAGGCGGTTAACAGTAAAAGGTGGAGTTGGTAAGATATTTGAATACGGTGGAGAAGGAGTAAATACGCTTACAGTTACTGAACGTGCAACAATTACCAATATGGGCGCGGAGCTTGGTGCACTTACATCTGTATTTCCAAGTGATGCACAAACAAAAAAATATTTGAAAATGCAAGGAAGAGAAGATAAATGGAAACCTGTAAAGGCAGCCCCAACAGCTCAATATGATGAAGTTATAGAAATTAATCTTTCAGAGCTAGAACCGATGATTGCCAAACCTCACAGTCCGGATAATGTTTGTAAGGTAAGTGAGATAAAAGGCATTAAAGTTCATCAGGTGTGTATCGGTAGCTGTACAAATTCTTCTTACCACGACCTTATGGTTGTTGCAATGATGTTAAAAGGTAGGGAAATACATCCAGAGGTAAGTCTTACTATATCTCCAGGTTCAAGGCAGGTACTGGAAATGATAAGTAAGAATGGTGCTTTGGCAGATATGATAGCCTCAGGTGCACGTCTTATTGAAGTTGCCTGTGGACCGTGTATTGGGATGGGACAGTCACCCCCGTCTGGCGGTATTACAATAAGAACATTTAATAGAAACTTTGAAGGACGTAGTGGAACAGCCGATGCGCAGATTTATCTATGCAGTCCAGAAACTGCTATTGCATCGGCGATAAATGGTGTAATTAGCGACCCTAGGGATTTTGGTGACCCGATAGTTATCAAATATCCAAAAAAGTTTATTATTGACGATATTATGATTATCCCGCCTGCTGAAAAACCGGAAGAGGTAGAAATTATCAGAGGTCCGAATATAATGCCTCTGCCAAAGAAAGAGCCTATGCCTGACACCTTAAAGGGGGACGTCCTTTTAAAGGTTGGAGACAATATCACCACAGATCATATAATACCAGCAGGTGCAAAGGTTTTGCCATTACGGTCGAATATTCCTGCCATCTCTGAATTTGTATTTGAAAAGGTGGATAAGGAGTTTGTAAAACGCGCAAAGGAAAAGTGCGGCGGCTTCCTCATTGGTGGGATAAATTATGGTCAGGGTTCAAGCAGAGAACATGCCGCCCTTGCGCCTATGTATCTTGGAGTGAAAGCCGTTGTTGCCAAATCTTTTGCCAGAATCCACCGCGCAAATCTTGTAAACTTCGGCATCTTACCATTAACCTTTGAAAATGAAACTGATTATAATCTATTCGATCTGGGAGACACTATTGAGCTGCCTGATGTGAAAAACAGATTAAAATCCAAAGCCAGGATTACATTAAAGAATGTAACAAAAAGCAAGGAAGTAAAAGTAACGCACACATTGACTCCTCGTGAAATTGATATCCTTTGTGTTGGTGGTTTATTGAATTACCAAGCTCAGATTTGTAATGTTTGTAAGAAAGAAGACGCCTAACTCTTTTGTGCTTATGGTTTGCTTATTTTATAGGTCTTAGGAAGTCACTACTATCGGTTAAAAACTATAGTAGTTGACTTTTTTATGTTTATTCTCTTAAAAAAAGACGCATTTCGTTACTTCTTGCATACTCAACAAGGTGATGATGTAAAAGGCATATCAGGTCTAGTATTTTATGAAAAAATATTTTGTTTGGGATTTTTTGGTTTGTAAAACTAAAGACAATGAGACTGAAATCTTATATTTTAAGTATGCATATAGCGTAGTTTAACTCCGAGATTTGCAACACTCTTATTATTTTATACAAGCATGTACAAGCGTGAAAAAAGTTTACCCCATTAGCACCATGGTTTGGCAGGTTCACCACGAAAGATTGTATGTATAACGTTTGTCCTGAGCTTGTCGAAGGATTAACAAGGAATAAAAAGGAGTTTTCCAATGAGTTTTTGGATTTATATCCTTCGTTGTGTAGATAGTTCACATTATACAGGACATACCTACAATCTTGGAAAATGATTGGCAGAACAGCAATCTGGTATATGTGATGGATATACCTTAGCAAGACTTCCTGTTATTTTGGTATTTTCTCAGTAATTTTCAACACGTCTGGAAGCATTTGCCTGTGAACGGCAAATAAAGGGGTGGAGTCGTAAGAAGAAGGAAGCAATAATTTGAGGAGATTGGGCTGAAGTTTCACGCCTTGCGAGAAGTAAGAATAAAAGCAAATAAAAACACATGATGGGATAAAGTCTGAAAATATATAAAAAATTATACCTTTTATGTACATCCTTCGACAGACTCAGGATGAACGGAATTGAACAAACTTGGAATATAGGATATTGAAAGGTGTTCATCTGACTTCTCATTCGGAGAAGAAACTCATTCTCAATCTCCGTTCACCATAGGGTACTTCTTCCTATTTGTTAAGTGATAAGATTCGATATGAAGAAAATATTACTGGTAGTTCTTTTATTAAATGTGCTGCTTCTATTTCAAGAAATCAGCCGTGCGGATTCGCCGATTACGGCTACTGGGTTTCATGAGGCGTATATGGATGTTAAGATGGTTGAAAGGGCACACACGGAAGGTGTGATGGGTTTAGAAATTGCAGAGTTTCTAACATCCACGGAAAACCCTATAGATGCTAAGGCGGCGGTGATTAATGCGCTTTCATGGAAATTCGATGGGAAGAGTAATGCTGAATTATATGCGTATTACCTGGCGTTATTATATCACGTGTCAGTTACTGAACTGGATACTGAATTCCTTAGCGCAGATGAGATATTTTGTCTGGGTTATTTGACGGCAATGGACGACTACTTTCATCCGGAGAAGGCTTTGCCTTTACTTGAGGAAGCACATAAGTTGATGAAGGAGAGTTTTACTGTTTCGATTATTCTGGCTCTTGTAAGAGGACAAGCGGTTCTGGACTACGATTGGTGTGAGGTGTGGAGGCTTACAGAAGAAGTCTTAAAAAATAAAGAACTCAAACACGATTTACGTCCCGAGTCTGTAAAGATGATTATAGACTATATGATATTATATAAAGAATATTGTAAATGATTCATAGCGCTGTGCAATACAGTTGTAGTTAGATTTAACAGGCACTGATGTTAGAAGAATTACAAAGCATGGGTATTTAATCAACAAGCATACCGGAAAGTGCTTTTAAACTATTTTGACATTAAATATTCCAATCCCACCCTTCGATTTTTTTATACAGGCTTTGGTCTGTTAGATCGTATCGAAGCGGAGTTATAGATATATAACCCTCGTTTACAGCGCTGATATCTGTACCTTCTTCACAGTGGATGGATTTATTGGTGCCCATTAACCAATAATATGCCTTCCCACCCGGGTCTATACGTCTATCAAAGGTTTCTTTGAAATCGCGTGCGTACTGGCGTGTTACTTTAATCCCCTTAATTTGATTTGAAGGGCGGGAAGGGATATTTACATTTAGTAAAGACCCTCTCGGTAGTTTGTGTTTTATAATATTTTCTATAACTCCTTTTGCTATCTTTGCAGCCTCCTGCACGTCCGCGTATTGTTCGGTAATTTCAAATGAGACCGCTATAGACGGGTATCCCATAATTGCCGCTTCAACAGCAGCGGCTACAGTGCCAGAATACAGGATATGAATACCTACATTTGCACCCATATTAAGACCAGATATAACCACATCTGGATTTTTCTTCATTATTTCATAAATAGCAAGTTTTACGCAATCGGCAGGCGACCCGCGTACGCCGTATCCAATAAACTCATTGTTAAGATGCACCTCACGATTACGCAACGGATGACTGAACGTGATGGAATGACCCACTCCGCTCTGTTCAATATCTGGTGCTACTACTGTAATTTGTCCTATATCCTGAATCTGGTGTTTCAGTGCTGCAATACCGGGTGCGTAAATGCCGTCATCATTAGTTAACAATATCTGCATAATTTTCTACCTCAGGCTCTAAATATAACTTAATTGCCTCATGGATATTTTTTAGGGCTTCCTCTTTAGTTTTTCCCTGAGACCAACAACTTCTTAATGACGGGCAATTAGCCACAAAACGACGATCAACCCTTTTTTCTACGATTACTTTCATTTTCATATTTAGGGCCTTTCCAATTAAATTGTTCTATGTTAAATTCTGGCATGACTCTACCAAACAACAGAAAATTTCCAATTTGCTGAGATCGGATAGGGTTATAGAGGCACACCTTCATTATTCAATAATTAATTGTTTTTTTAATACTCCAATCACTTTCAGGAATTTATTATCTCTTCTTATCCTAGTTTCTACTCTCTTTATCGTGATTTTGTTTTAAAGATCTCATTACTGATTTATTATATCATTGCGCTGGATAACCTCAACCAAATTATCCCTCCCGCAATAGATAAATTAAGGAAATCGGCATTCTCTGACAACCTGTAAAGGTAACTCCACCTCTCCAACATCAGCATAATTTTTACCTCGTATCGTCATAAAAACGTTTAATTGTTTGAATATCCATACCTGTCCAGTATGCCAAAACCACAAATTTATTAATCAGCAATTCTTCTGTCATGCCTTTTTTGATGAATCGCCTTGCAAAAGAAATCAAAACCATCTGCATAGTGGGTGGCTTACCTAATCCTAAAAAGACAGTTGTATTGGTTGCCCTCAAAGAGGCAACTATTATCCTTTCTTAAGCATTCCCAATCGCAATATACATGAGGAGACTCTTTTTTTAAACACTACAGCATAGCTTTCTCCTATTCTCAACTGCTTGGCTAGTGGTTTAGCTCTGGAATCAAGTTTGACAGCATGTTGGTTCACATATGGTTTTTACGTCTTTAGTTTGCATATCATATATAATAAATATCCCTTTATATGGGGGATTGGAAAGTTTCCATGCTGTATCGGTGCAGATTTCTATAGGGACTCCCATTGGATAGGTGTGTCCGCTGTCATCTGAAACGCTATTGAAAGGCCCCTTATATATGGCATATTGTCCCGTATATAAACACTCTCTTGATTTCTTTAATTTGTATGCCTTTAAGGTAATGGAATAAAACTTGATGCCTTCCGCCTCCCTGTATAGATTTCTATGAAGCACTTCCAGTCCATAAACCCTACGGTTTTTATTATATTAAAGAACTCAGATTCTTTTATAGCTCCTGAAATACACTCACTCCATAATTTTTTATTTTGTCTCATTATTGAAGGAACTTCCCTGTTAGATACAATGTCGGAAATAACAAATCTCCCACCTGTTTTTAATACCCTGAAAATTTCTCGAAAAACCTTTTCTTTTTGAGGAGACAAATTAATAACACAATTGGATGTTACCAAATCGATTTTCTCATTTGCCAGAGGTATTTCTTCCAGAAAACCTTTCATAAACCGTACGTTATCAAGACCCAGATTCCTTGCTACAGTTTTTCTTGAGGTGTTAGCTTTATTCAACATTTCGTCTGTCATGTCTATACCAATAACATACCCTTTTTCACCGACCAATTTTGATGCAACGAAACAGTCCACCCCTCCACCCGACCCCAAATCCAATACATTTTCTCCAGGTTTAATATTAGCCATTGTAACTGGACTGCCACATCCATAAGAAATATCCAATACTTGTTGTGGAATGTGTGACAAATCAACATTATTATAGCCTGTTGGACAACATAGTTCCTTTTGCGGTTTGTTAGCAGCGGTAGCATAAAACTCGTGTACTGATTTTCTCACGATATTATTTGGAACTATTTTTTGCTCACTATCATTTTTACAAGTCAATCCCGACATTCTGCACGTATAGCAAACCGGTGATTCCATTGTATATGGTCTAAATGCTTCTTTTAAAGTCCACCCCATCCATGCATTAGAATCGTTAATAAGTAACGGACAAACAAATAGCCCTTTACTGGTGATAATACGGCTTGTACTACACTGGAGGTTATCCATTGAATAGTTGTCAAAACACTTTTCTGTTACCCGTTCATTTTCATAATATGGTCTTGTTAGTTCTGTGCATCGTTCCAGAAGAATCAAAGGTAATTTCTTAACTCTTAATTGTGGAATATTAAGAGAGTCTGTTAATGATTTAAATCCTTTCTCCATTTTGTTCTTGAAACTTTTATATTTATACAGCTCTGTATACGTAATAATGGGATAGAAACCGGCATCTACTAATGCCTGAATGCCCCGAATTGCATTCTTAAATGAGTTTTTGCCTCTTATACGGTCATTTTCTTCCTCTAGGTAACTTTCGAGACTTACCCTGAATTCTAATTTGTTTTCTGAAATATTTGATATTTGTGCAAGTAATTGTGCAAATTTGGATGTTATCAATGTGCCATTTGTGAGAACTGTGACTATACCATAACTCAGAGATTCTTTCAGAATATTCAGAATATCAGGGTGCAAAAATGGCTCACCGCCAGTAAAATAAAATTCCTTTACACCATATGCAGATGCTTCCTTTAAATAATGCTGAATCACCTCTTCTTTAAGCAGACAATGATTATTGTTTTTTGGCCCACAAGATATAAAACAATGACTACATTGTAAATTACAATGCGTGCCTGTTACTTGGAACCACAACGTGTCCAGTCTTTTTAAATAAACTTCTGGCATAATTAATTGTTAACCCTCCCGAAAATGCATAAACAAGTCCTCTTTTGTATCTATATCAAATAGAGTTTGTAGAATATGATATGATAGATTATTTTTTCTGATTTTTTCCATTGTCTGGTCAAATACCTTATCGGTACTCCACGTGATATCCATAAACAAATCATACATTATAGACATCCATTGAGAATATTTAGAATTAGGTTTCGACATTCCTAATAAATAATAACCACCGTCTCTGGATGGTCCTATTACTATTTCCTTTTCTTCTAATATTCCAAAGGCATTCTTAATCAATGGAACATTTATCATAGGACAATCAGTGCCTACGATGATACCTCTTTTATAATCTTCCAGTTGAAAAAGTTGCTTAAGAGCGTTAAACATCCTTTCACCCAAAGTCTTGCCTTCTTGTAGTCTATAGAACACGTCAATATTTAACCAATCTCTTATTTTATCTTCCTTATTTTTAGGTGTAAAAAAAATGTGGACATCATAAAACTTTTGATTATTTATTACAATGTTTCTGATAATTCCTTCTGCCATTTGCCTGTAAATTGCACATGCACTCTTGTTGCCTATATCCTTTGCAATTCGTGTCTTTACCTTTCCGGGCTCAGGATATTTTAAGAAGAGAATTAACGCGTTTTCCACTTCAATATTCTACAAAAGAAAATTTCTACAGGAGACAATATAAAACCAACAAATGTCTTCCAATTTCTATCTTACATCATCATAAAAACGTTTAATTGTTTGAATATCCACACCTGACCAGTATGCCAAAACCACAAATTTATTAATCAGCAATTGTCTTATCACGCCTTTTTTGATAAACCGTCTTGCGGAAGAAATCACGGGCATTCTTATAAGGATAACCTTTCCCTGTTCACATAATCTTTTATAAAATTCATAGTCTTCCATAATCGGCATTTTTTTGTATCCATTGAGTGCTTGAAAAACATCCCTACGCACAAAAATACCTTGGTCGCCAAAATGGAAAAAACGGAAGTTAAATCTTGTTATGAAAGAGATGCCTCTTAGTATAAAATTATCTGCGTCGAATGCAAGGCAAAATGAACCACCTACTACCGTATCATTTTTCATTCTTTTCCTTAATTCGCGAAAGGCATTAATCGGCAGGAGTGTATCAGCATGCAAAAACAACAATATATCTCCATTACACGCTTGTGCACCTGTATTCATCTGGACTGCCCGTCCGCGGTTGCTGTTTATCACATTGGCATACTTATTTGCAATGGCAACCGTATTGTCGGTACTTCCGCCATCTACAACATACAATTCGTAATTACCCTCCTGATTAATAACACTCTGGAGCGTTTTTTCGATATGGAATTCTTCGTTCAATGCTGGGATGATTACCGATATCTTCATTTTTGTAATAGAAACTGAGCCCTTCGCAGATTGTTCAAATTCTTTTATTCTCGAATTCTTCAATCCAGATTTCAATTATTAATTTTAATTTGATGTAAATGGTTTGAACGAAAACGAATACCATGATGAGAATAATTTCACCGCCTTTCGTTGGCCTGACCTCTATTTGCGATGATCAATCGTATAACCGGCTATCTTACCAATAAAGGGAATTGCTAACATACCCAGCAGAATCACACAGCGCTTTGTGTCACGAAAATTCCAGAGACCAATGGTCATAACTTCGTGTCCCATGCGGGGCTGATCACGGTATGTGCCGAGAAACCGATCCCACAACGGCAGATTAAAACCGAAGTTGGAGTTGGTCTCATAGTACACCACCGAATGGTGTACCCGGTGCATTTCGGGAGTCACAACGATCCAGCGTAGCACTCGATCCAAACTACGCAAAATGCGCACGTTGCTGTGGTTGAACATAGATGTGGCATTCAGTAACACTTCGAATATGACCACAGCTAACATAGGCGTGCCTAAGACCACAATCACAGCAAACTTAATCAACATAGACAGTAAAATCTCAAAGGGATGAAACCGAAGTCCGGTGGTAACATCGAAGTCTAAATCTGCATGGTGCATGCGGTGTATTCGCCAGAAGATAGGGATGGCATGAAACATTACATGCTGCAAATAGATGACGAAATCCATAGCAACCACTGAAATGATGACAGCGCTTGTATAAGAAACTTGCATGTAATTGAAAAGCCCCCATCCGTGTTTTTGAGCAAAGACTGACACGCCCACTGCGGCTGAGGGGAAAATTGTGCGAAGCAAAACGCTGTTAATAACCACAATGCCTATATTGTTAACCCAACGAATCAGTTTCGGGACGGTGAGTACCCGTCTCGGCGCTGCCAGTTCCCACAGAGCCATGGCTCCTAGAATGCCGGAAAAAAATCCCAGTCGAATGGCAGCCTCGTGGCTTATGATGAGCTCACTAATGTTCATGTTTTTGATAGAACTTCATTATTGAACTTGTGTTTTTTTTGTTTTCCGCTGAAAGCACTACAAATAGTCCTTCATCGAATACGGTGTTGCGTATACCTCGGATACACAGTTTGCACCAGCGTTTGGCAGGTTCAACCGTTATTATTTATAGGTCTTTCATATAGGTTTAAGATGCTGACAAGATAAGGTGTATAATCTGAGTTAACAGAAAAAAGACAGATACAAGAACTTTATCTACTATAGCTGAATGCAAACCTTTTTTCAATACGAAGCTCTATTTGTCCGATTTTCTTGAAAATTTGTAATTGACAGTTGGAAATAATAAGCAATAATAATCTAAAAAGCGCATTCCAGTAACAATAAAAAGCACAGCGGCAGATTTCTTCGTAATGAGAGTGAAAGGTTCTATTCATTCACTATGAGTAAACAAGGTGAAAAATGTCGCAGCAACCAGAGAAGGCCTGCAGGCGATAAAAGAAGGGGTATTAATCTGTCTTTTATGGAGTACAGGTTGATATAATAATCAAGAAATCGGTAATTTGTTTGGTCTTGGTTATTCTTCCATAAGTCGGCGAGTAAACTATTCCCTGATAAAGACTTTTGAGGACATGTATGAAATCAAAGATATCTAAAGAAGATGAAATTAATAAACTATTAGAAAAAATTAAATCACTAATCAAGGTGTGACCCTTCACTTTCTTGCAGAAGAAAACCTATGTCAAACAAGACGCTTTACCTCTCAGACGAACTTTACTCATATATGCTCTCGGTCTCACTTCGTGAACCAAAGATTCTCCGTCGATTACGAGAGGAGACTTCCCATGACTCTATGGCAAACATGCAAATATCACCTGAGCAGGGCCAGTTTATGTCGCTTTTGATAAAACTAATGGGTGCAACCAAAGCGCTCGAAGTAGGGGTCTACACAGGCCATAGCTCTCTTTGCATAGCCCTTGCGCTTCCTTCACAGGGGAAATTGATTGCGTGTGATGTAAATAGGGAATGGACCGCGATAGCGCTGCGTTATTGGCAAAAAGCAGGTGTCTCGAAAAAGATTGATTTACATTTTGCACCCGCAATCGAGACGATGAATAAGCTTCTTGCAGATAATCGAGCGAACACCTTTGATTTTGTGTTCATCGATGCAGACAAAATTAACTACGATGGTTATTATGAACGTGCCCTTGATTTGCTCCGTCCCGGCGGACTTATAGCTATTGATAATGTCTTCTGGTCGGGACAGGTTGTAGATTCCCATATTGTGGATGAAGATACCGTTGCTCTTCGGTACCTTAACGAAAAACTCCATAGGGACAATAGGATAGAACTAAGCCTGGTTCCTATAGGAGATGGTTTGTCCATGGCTCTTAAGCGACGTTGAGATACATAGCACTTTCGTTAGGTTCGAGAATATTGACGACTTGTCTAATGGCTTGCTTTGCAGTATCCTTTGGTCGATATCTCTCAAGTATTCACCATTGACTTTGTTTTTTTTAATGCTTAGCATGTCTAAGAAAATATAGTTATCTTATTGCCTGAAGAAATTTTGAGAATTGGTTATTTAGACAGTTGTTATGTTGGACCATCTCTAAAAGAATCCTTAGTATCACCTTGAACGCAAAGAATTTATAATTGTCAATACATTCAGAAATCTCAGGAAGGGATTGTATGTCAATATCAATAAAAGTAAAGGAAGGAATAGCCGCTTCGTCCTGGATTGTGAATATCTTTGAGGGGCGTTCTCAAGTTGTTTCTGAAGAAAAAGAAGTTTATGATTTTAGACTGGGAAACCCGAAGCTAGAACCGCCTTTGGAGTTTATTGAGGAATTGAAAAAGGTTGCAAATAATCCCTTTCCAGGAATGCATGGCTATTCAGCTTTAGCAGGACACGTCCAGACACGAGAATCAATAGCTAAAACGCTGTTAAAAGAAAGAGGGCTTCCTTTCACTGCGCAGCATGTAATTATGACCGCTGGCGGTGCAGGTGCATTAAATATTATTTTGAAAGCAATTCTGAATCCTAGTGATGAAGTCATTGTTTTGTCACCTCTCTATTTGGAATATCCCTATTATATAGATAACCACGGTGGGGTTTGTTGTGTGGTTGAAACAAATGAGGATTTCACCTTAAACATTGATAATTTAGCTGCAAAGATAACACCCCGTACGAAGGCAGTTATCATAAACTCGCCGAATAACCCGACCGGGATGATTTACTCTGATGAAAGTTTGAAATGCGCAGCAAGTCTTCTTAGCGATAAAAATCGACAGTTTGGAAATGATATTTTCTTGATTTATGATGCGGCTTATCAGGACATCGTCTACGACGGCAATAATCTTCCTGATATCTTTAACATCTATTCGAATACCATTTTTGCGGCCTCATATTCCAAACCGCTTTCGATTCCGGGGGAAAGGATAGGATATGCCGCAATTTATCCTGGGATGAAGAATTCTGGGGAACTTATTGAAGCCCTGATCTTTGCTAATCGTGTTCTTGGGTATCTGAGCGCCCCTGTTCTTATGCAGCATGTCGTTACAAATCTTCAGGGTGTTTCTGTTGACAGGGCGGAATATCAGGAAAGAAGAGATATGTTTTGTAATGCCCTGCAGGATTTTGGTTATTCATTTATACGACCAATGGGGGCTTATTATATCTTTCCAAAATCTCCTGGAGACGATCTCGTATTTGCTCAAGAACTAGCTAAAGAAGGAATACTGGTGCTTCCAGGGAAAAGCTTTGGAAGAAGTGGGTATATCAGAATTGCCTTCTGTGTTAAGAAAGAAACCATTAAGAAATCGCTCCCGGGGTTTAAGAAGGTCAAAGACTTTCTCAGCCCTAATCCGAAAAGAATATAGCTTTGGACTATTCATCAGCCACAAAGCTATACGGCCAAAAGGATGCAATATTATTAAGTGTAACAATTTCGTTTGTAGCGCCATGAAGGGTGGTTTGTTTGTAGAAATAAAAGGCAGACATTAAAGAAAGCTCCGTAGGAGCGATCTGAAATATACTGCTATACGTTCCTCAACAGAAGGGCTGATTCTTCAGAGAACGAAATTGTTACATTTTTTAAACCTGATAATCCGTGTTCCTCTGTGTCTAAAAGGGTGCCCAATGAAATCATCAGACTGTAGATTTACATCTGAATTCGACTGGGGACTTTATCCCCATGCTGAGAATATTTTACTTCAGCATATTGATGTATTCCTAAGGAACAATGATTTTGCCTGTAATCTTTCTCTTCGCATGGAGCAAGAGACCTCAACACGGTTTTTTGACTGGATTGACCATGTTGTTCTACCTGAGAATGGTGTTAGTGCGGAAGCTGTTAAAGAGGCAGGTTTCCAAGAAATGGATTATATTGAAGCACCAATTGGCATGAGGGTCCTTATGCATCCGAAGACCGTCTTGTTTCCTGTTTTACTCAGCCAGAAGAAAATTGCTGAAGTTGCATTAAAGCCAGAAAGGCTGGACCACTTTATTCAGGTAATTGGCCAAAATATTCCTATAGAAGGCGATATCTACGGACACTACAGGAAAGCCATCATTTTTACTAAGGGTAATTACATCCTCTCTGCGGTAGAAAGGAGCGGGTATAATGGCTTCTGTGTATCTGAGAAGGTGACCGAAGATACATGGGAATACCGGCAAGCATTGGAAACATTTATCTGCAGGCAAAGGTATTACAAAAGCCTTGAGGAAGGCATGAATGCTACACAGAAATTGATTGAAGATATGTGCAAGAAGCTTACACCGTCGAGGGTAACAGATGCATTTTTCAAGGCAGAACGGGTGTACTGGGAAAGGAGAAACTGGGCAGGTCAAATACAAAAGGCCCGCCAGGATAGGTTGGGGATGGGGTGGGGAAATCACGATCATCATACGTACCGTTCATCGCGGGAGAACTTTACCCGGTTAATAAAAATCTTTGAAACATTTGGATTTATCTGCCGTGAGCAGTTTTTTGCCGGCGAAGAAGCGGGCTGGGGCGCCCAGATTCTTGAGCATCCGGAATGCAATCTTGTGCTGTTTGCCGATATCGATCTCTTAAAAGAAGAAAGGGACGTGAATTTTACCCGATATGGGCTAAAGCAAACCACCCACAGGGGAACTGTCGGGTTGTGGGTGGAATTGCACGGAGAAAGCATCCTGCAGGCCGGACTTCACCACCTTGCGGCACGATTCGATTTTGAGAAATTGCGTACCGACCTGAAACAACAGAATATAACCACGATGAAGCCCTTCTCCTATTTTGAATTTCTGAAACAGGCATTCATAGAAGGGGAAATGTGGCGTGCGGATACAGCGCGCCTGGATAGGCTTTTGGCAGAAGGCTCAGTGACAAAGGCGCAGTATGAGTTGTTTCTCGAGGATGGCGCAATAGGCGGTCATTTGGAAAATATACAGAGGACTCAGGGATTCAAAGGATTCAATCAGCATTCCGTGTCGGCTATTATTGCAGCCACGGACCCAAGAAAATACAAGGTGCAAGGGGCGTGATGAATTTTAAAGATAAAACTTTAACTATACAGGCACAGAGAAACGCAGAAAGGCAGAAAAATATACATGAAGTTGCCTCTAATCTCTATGTCTCTGCGCCTCCTCTGATCCTGCGCCCCCACCCAGAAATTTCAGTGAATTCAGGCATGCCATGAATTCTTTGCTTGAATATTAACAAGGTACTGTTTAATAGTTATACGTTGCGAATTCCGTGGCAGTGTGAGAAGTCCCGACCCTATCTCAATCAAGATGTCCTTGAATGGTTATGTAATCTTGAACAAGGCATCGTAAAAAATTATTTTGTTTGCTCAATGTGGGGGAGGAATTTCCCATTCATTGTTACGACCATACGGTCTTCTCCTTTATCTCCTTTTGTCTTATCAACGGTTATTTTGAAGTCTATGGCAGACATTATTCCATCGCCAAACTTTTCGTTCATGACCGCCTTTATTGAATTACCGTAATGGAGACAAACTTCGGTCATGCGGTAAATATTGGGTTCCTGAATAATGGCGGGGTCAAACGAACGCATGGGACTTTTGCGCATCTCCTTGAGAAGATCCTCGTCGAGTCCAGGAACGAGCTTGACGAGTTTTGACTCAGTTTCCTTCTTTAATTGTGCCTGAGCGTGAAACAGTTGTCCAACATAGACATTACAGAGGCCGAGTGCATTTGCTAATTCATCATATGTTTTCCCTGACGCCTCTTTCGCTGCAAGTAACTTAGCTACAAGTTCTTTTTTCTCCATGACTTTCTCCTCCTCATTAAATAATTACAGAAATAGATCTTTATTACATTGGGGAATATATTCGTTTTTATCACCCCCAGTCTTTTTATTCAAAATTAAATAGAGATAGGGACGGGTCAATAGTTACATTCAAGATCTTGTAATCTTTCTCTCTCAGTTTGCATTTTGTCAGCGAAATAGTTTCTGACCTATTCAGATAAATTTCAATGTCAATATTCAAGAAGAAACCGGTTTGTTTATAAGCAAAGGTGCAGGTTTTCAAAACACTTTTGTGACTAGGATTTCATCTTTACCTTATTTCCTCCACATTCTTTGCATGTAACAGTGGTTTCGTTCTATGCTGGATCTGGGCGCTCTGTGCACGGCTTATCGCCAGTGCCTGGTACTTTTGTCTTATTGTTACCGCCGGCTATTTCTCCGGCAATCAGGGCTTCAATACTTTTATATGGATAGATAGTCGCTGCTTTGTTTTGCATCAAACCACCGGTATCTGCAGAAGGGCCATACGTGCTGTAAATTTCTCTTCCTATCATTCTCAGCAACATCGTCATTTGACCACGATGGTGTGCTGTGTGGGCGATTCTCCTTGTAACAATCCAGGAACGCGAACGCTTTACATTAAAGAAATTTACTTCTTCTTCCCACCATGCATCATTTTTTTCTTTTAAAGAGGCGAGGCGTTTCTCTGAATCCTCTGCGTAACGCTTAATAAATTCTAAGCGTGTTTCATTTTCCGGCAAAGGTGGAGCGCTTACGTCAATCCCGAGCATATTACAAAACCACATATTTTCTCCAACGCATAGGTGAACCATATGCTCATGGGCATTCCTTCCCCTTCTGTCTTGTGGATGTGGGCGCCTTTTCATGTCTTCATCTTTAAACGTACTCCAAGTACTGAGTGTTTTTATCCGTTCCGTTTCATAAGTATCAACAAGAAATTTGTATCCCATACGAAGACGCCTTTCTTAAAATAATTTAAGTATTAAAACAAAACTTATTTCATTTTTGCCCAGCTCCATGATTTTAATTATCTTGAAACATTTACGACAGACCAGACTGTCTGGTGATAATAAATTTTTTTAGATATCCAGCAGCTTACGAACCACATCTTCAGCCGACTGAATCGGCCATACCTGCCCGTAATTTTGACTTGCAACAATAGCACCTTCCACCAGAACATACACCATAGCAACATCTTTATTAATATCAATATTTTTGTAGCGTTTATCAGAATCTTTCAGTTGTGAAATCATTTGTTTCAGATATAATTTTAGGTCATCTTTATGCTTAACCACCTCAGCCCGAATCTTACTGTTAAGTAAAGGTATTTCAGAAGCAATATTTAAAGAAGCACACCCCCTGAAATTGCATTTAGCCATCCACTCCTTTAAAAAACCAAATACCCCTATAATTCGATCTTCAACGGATTTGTGCCTTTCGACACTATCTTCTAACCACTTCATCCAAACAACGTGACGTGCCTGCAAATAAGTAAGACAAAGATTCTCTTTTGACGAAAAATGGCTATAAAATGTTGCCTTTGCAACATGGGATTCTGCAATAATTTGATTAATACCAGTCGCAAGATAACCTTGCTCATAAAACAGACGCAAGGCAGTGTCGATTATTCTGTCCCGTGGCTGGCTTTCTACTTCACGAAGCATGACACAATATATACCAGACAGAGTTGTCTGTCAATGGAAAAGCAGAATGAAATATTGGCAAAATGCTTTGAAACGAATTTTATTTCTGTACGATAGATGATATGTTATAATATTTTAGCATTCAATACAATATTTCTTAGTCATTCAACCAAAAAAGGAGGTAAAAATGTTTCGATGCTCATTCAAGACGATAGTGAATAATCTTGCGTTTGTCGTGATGATTGCGTTTCTCAGTTTAACAGGCATCTCATCAACAGACGCTGTGGCAGCAGAGGGGCCGCATGGTGTTGAAAATGTTAATAAGTTAAAGTATGCTGACCCAGTCAAGGATATCCACCTCTACCTCTGCGCATTCCATATAGCCAAAAACAATCCTAAATTTGAGATAGAGGCGCACCATTATTGTTCAATGCGGAACCTCAACGTTAAGGGTGGTGATATCCATCAGTGTGTCATATACGACTCCAAAGAAGCGCCTGCCAAGCTACTTGGTATTGAGTACATCATCAGCAATGAGATTTATCAATCGCTCCCTGCCGGGGAAAAGAAGTATTGGCATCCCCATGCGTATGAGATTGTATCCGGACAGCTCATCGTGCCTGATTTATCTGACATGGGCGACAAGGCTCTTGAAGGTTTTTTGACGAGTTGGGGTAAGACTTTCCATACCTGGCCGGATCCAACCACAGAGATACCCATGGGCGAGCCACTCCTCATGTGGTCTGCTGGCGCCGATGGGCAGATTAGCAAAGGGATGATAGATAAACGCGATAAACAGTTTGGTATTTCTTCTGACGAACTCCGGGAACGAAGGAAGATTTATGGATATCAAGTACCTAAAGTGGGTGTGCCAAAATCGATTGATGAGGTTGGTAGGCAATGGACGAGTAAGGGGCCTGATAAGCCAGAGAAGTTAAAATAAATGGTGAAAATAAGGTGAAGATGGCTATTTTGTGGAGCAAACAGCAGTAGGCAGCAGGGATCAAACCTTCATTATTCAATATGAAGGTTTGATCCTGTCTATCATCTTGAGTAAGGTTTCATTTTTAAAAATATTTTTTGTTGCAAAATAATTGCCTTAGTTGTTATGTTAATTTAATGAGAAATTATTATTTTATTTCATAGTACTAAACATTTTATTAGGGAGAAATAGTGAATAAAAAACTCACATTTGAAAAAGATAAATTTAAAGGTGTTTTATTGCCTAGTGAATTTACTGCAGATATCCTGGTAGAAGGAAAAAATGTTGTAGGGGAACCCTTTGTTTCACTTAACACTAATGAGGGATTACCGTACGTGAAAGACTATTACGTTCGATGGGGAAAACCAATGGGAAAGGAGGAGCCTTCTGGTGTGGTATTACTTACGGTAAGGTTCGAAGGTGAGATTTTGGAGAACCATAAACTTAAGGGAGCACTATCAGTAAATATTTATGTAGAGGGGGCTACGAATTATCTAATAAATTGGCGTTAGGAAAGAGGTAGCAAAGAATGGGGTCTATATGTGACCCTATTATCCCACAGGAGTATTCGGCCTGGCCACGATGTTCCTCCAGATCGCCATCTTGCTTTCATCCATCGCAGCCCTGATGAAAAAAAATGTTTCTGATTTTTGGGGATGGCGGGAGAATGCCTGGGGCTGTTGTTTTTCTTTAACGGTTTTTCCCTCATCTTGTAACATTCACACATTCGGGAGCGGCGGCGATCAGTTTGCCGCCGCTCCCTTTTTCTATGCTATAATCGTTCTGCAGGAAGAAGTCCGGGTCTTGCCCTCGCAGTACGGCGACATCGAAGGAACTGGTTGATGAAGGGACTACGAAAACAGATCATGCTGGGCGGGGTGCTGATCGCCTTTTCCGCCGCACTCTACCTTCTGCAGATCAGGATATTTCATGCGGGGCGGAACACGTTTTTCTATTTCTTCCAGGACCTGGCCTTTGTGCCGATCCAAGTGCTGCTGGTGACAGTCATCGTGGACCAGGTGCTGCGGGTACGGGAAAAGCGCTCCCTGCTGAAGAAACTGAACATGGTCATCGGGGCATTCTTCAGCGAGGTTGGCACTCGGCTCCTCAAATACTTCTCAGGCTTCGACCACCATCTTGATAACATTCGGAACGATCTCCTCGTGACCAAAGAATGGACCGATCAACGATATGCTCAGGTCATCAATGACCTCCAGCGCTACAATTACCGTATTGATGTCCGAAAAGGCGACCTGGTTGTACTGAAGCGTTTCCTATCGGGTAAACGGGACTTTCTACTCCGTCTCCTCGAAAACCAGAACCTCCTCGAACACGAAATGTTCACCGAGCTCCTATGGGCCATTTTTCATCTGGATGAGGAACTTGATGCGCGGGATGATGTCACACAGTTATCTACGCCCGATGGTGAGCATATTGCCGGCGACATCCGGCGGGCATATGTCATTCTGATCGCAGAATGGCTGGCCTACATGAAGCATCTCAAGAACGAGTATCCCTATCTCTTTTCGCTCGCCGTGCGCACGAATCCCTTTGACCCGCAGGCATCGGTAACTATTAAATAAGCAGAGGATAAACAGAAAATGGGTGACCCTTTATTCCCTTCGTCAGTGAAAACTCACTCCGCGAGAAATAGGAATAAATACTATGGATGAAGACTTGATAGAGAGATACCGATACTTTCTCAAAGACAATATCCGAAAAGAAATAGATTTTTCACAGACCGGTCAAAACAGTGGTAGTGATATTCCTCCCATCGAAAAGCCGTATCAAGTTGATGCCATCAGAATTGACCTTATAAAGCCGGACATGTTGAAAAATATTGCCGGGATGGACCTTATTACGGCAATCAGGAACAGGCAGAGCCGGCGAACATACACAAAAGAACCTCTTATCATGGAGGAAATTTCTTTTCTCCTCTGGGCAACCCAGGGTGTACGCGGGGAAGTTA
This sequence comes from uncultured Planctomycetota bacterium, assembly GCA_963709355.1. Classification (GTDB taxonomy): domain Bacteria; phylum Planctomycetota; class Brocadiia; order Brocadiales; family Brocadiaceae; genus PLOWO2-12-38-17. The sequence goes on along the minus strand of CAVPVY010000005.1, from coordinate 2,187,555 downwards.
TGAGTGGTCATGCATATCGCACCGTACCCTCAGCAGGATGCCGGCATGCCTTTGAGACGTATTTGGTTGTGCTCAATGTAAAAGGACTGAAACCTGGTGTCTATCGGTATATCCCACTTTCTCACCAGCTACTCTTTGAATTTTCAGAAGATAACCTTCCCGGAAAAATTGTTGATGCCGTTTTCCTACAGCCTTACCCTGGGAATGCATCGGTGACGTTTATCTGGACGGTTCTTCCTTACCGGATGGAGTGGCGCTACCACCTGGCAGCACATAAGGTCATTGCTATTGATATAGGGCATGTATGTCAGAATTTGTATCTCGCATGCGAGGTAATTGGTGCGGGAACGTGCGCAATTGCCGCTTACGATCAAGAGGCATTGGATCGGTTACTTCGAATTGATGGAAAAGATGAGTTCTCCATTTATCTGTCGTCGGTGGGTAAGGTATGAGATTGGAATTGAGAAAATGGGATGGGAATGGGGGTCACACCTTGATTACTGATTAATTTATTGACAATAAAAGGCAATTTGCTAACTTGTCTGCCATGACAAGACAATGGCGCATAGAATTTGAAGGGGCTTACTATCACATCTTATCACGAGGAAATGAGCGAAGGAATATTTTTAATGATAATGATGATCGTATTTCGTTTCTGGTCTGGAGATTTTGGGAAAGATGCCTTTGGGTTGATATAATCGACTAATTTGTTAAAGGAGATAAGAAGCCACATCGTCCTTACTGCCCTTCGCATACATGTTTTGATTTCTTTACCTCTGCTGAAATTACTACAAATAATCCTTAAAATAGGACTCTGATTTTCTCAGATACACGCAGATAATTTCCGTATTTGTTCTGATAATCGTTCGACCGAGTGCTCACGACGAAGTCTGTCTTCATCTGCGTCCAAAATAAAGAATTATGAATTAGTATTCCAGCTTGTTTACCCAATCAGGATATTTCATCCCTTCAACAGCATCGTATGGAGGGGTATAAGGCTTAATGTCAATTAGTGGCGTCCCATCAAGAACATCTAACCCTTTAACCTTGAGTAAATTCCCATTTCTTTCAATTATTTTAACGGTAGTCATGCCGATAGGATTGGGTCTCCATGGACATCGGCATGCAAATATACCCACTTCCGGCACGTCTTTTCTTCCTTGAGGTCTCATTTTAAGCTTGGTCTTGTCTACTTTATCTAACCAATAAAGAATAATTAGGTGGGAATATTCATCAATCCCTTCCAGTCCGTCAATATAACAATTATCAACGACTATTTCTGTAACTAAATCCTGCCAGCCGCCGAATTTGGGTTGCTTTACTGGGCTTTTTATGTAGCCAATGGGTTTTAGTTGCATAATGAACCTCCTGAAAACCATTTAAAGATTTCTTTTGTAAACATTTGTATACTGAGAATATAAAAGTTGGATACAAATAAGAGAGAGATTTGTTTTATTCTAAAAAATACCCTTCGATTTGATATTATATCTTTTCAGCATGCGCTGGAGGTACTGACGTTCTATTCCGCTTTCTTTGGCTGCATTTGTTACATTTCCCTCTGTCTTGTTTATTGCCTTTGTTATATACTTTACATTGAACGAATCCAGTGCCTTTCTGCGCGCCTCTTTATATGGACTAGAAAGTAACTCATCCTCTGTAGGTTCTGCGTTACCTTCTTTTTTTACGAGGGATGAAATTGTATCTAAGGATATTATGTCTTCATTTGTGAGGGTGACAGCCCTTTCTATGACGTTTTCCAACTCGCGGACGTTGCCGGGCCAGGTGTAGTTATAAAATTCCTTTTCTATATCTTGGGTAATTCCCTTGATTTGTTTATTTTCCTTTTTGTTATATTTTTCTATAAAGTGTTTAACGAGGAGGGGTATATCCTCTTTCCTGTCGCGTAACGGCGGCATCTTGATATTGATTACATTCAGACGGTAGTATAAATCTTCACGGAATTCCTTTTCCTGTACACATTGAAGTAAGTCCTGATTCGTTGCCGCTACGATGCGAACGTCAACTCTTTTTGTGGCAGTGTCCCCCACTGGGAGAAACTCCCCTTCCTGCAGGACGCGCAATATCTTTGCCTGAACTGATTTTGGTATATCGCCGATTTCATCCATAAATAATGTACCGCTATCTGCCTCTTCGAAAAGCCCTTTTTTGTCCCTGATAGCGCCGGTAAATGCACCCTTCACGTGCCCAAATAGTTCACTTTCCAGTAAATTTTCTGATAATGTGGCGCAATTGATTACAATAAATTTCTTATCTTTTCTGTTGCCGGTAAAATGGATTGCCCTTGCCACAAGTTCCTTTCCCGTCCCGCTTTCTCCTGTAATAAGAATGGTTGCTAAACTAAAGGCAACCCTTGAAATCATATCCAGTACTTTCTGTATTTCCCTTGAGATGCCAATAATTTTCTTTAACCCGTAGACCTTTTCAAGTTCTGAATGAAGGTATCTGTTCTCATCTATAATTTTTTGTTGCTCTATCAGGCGATCAATATTAAGGAGTATCTCATCAAGATTGAAAGGTTTTGTGATATAGTTAAGCGCACCTCGCCTCATTGCCTCTACGGCTGTTTCTATGCCGCCATACGCTGTCATTATTAATACAGGAGTATTATATGTCCCCTTGATCCTCTGAAGTAATTCCAAACCATCAATACCACCGGGAAGTTTCATATCTATCAGTGCAATTGCGAACTCCTGTTTTTTGAGTTCCTCCAGGGCTTCTTCACCAGATGCAGCGGTTTTAACGATAAAACCGCGCTCAGTCAGGGCATTGTTTAATACCTTTCTGTATCCAATTTCGTCGTCAACAACTAGTATTCTTGTATAGTCTGTTCTCATTAAAATACTCAGTATGATTAATTATTGTCTTTAAATACATCAATAGGTTGCATTATTATACGCATGTTAAAAACTTGCAGTTACATGATGCCAAGGAAATTATTTATAACTTAATTATAGCAAATAATCTACGGTAGGCACTTATAATTTGACCACAGACATTTCCTGATCCTTCTTTACCAATAAGGGTAGAAGTATTTTAAATGTCGTGCCCTTCCCCATGTCGCTTTCTACCTCAATACTTCCGTCATGCATCTTGACAATTCCGTAACTGATGCTTAAACCGAGTCCTGTGCCTTTACCATCTTTTCTCGTGGTAAAAAAAGGGTCAAAAATCCTGCTCAGGTCGTTTTTACTGATACCAATACCTGTATCTTTTATAAATATTTCAACACATTCCCTCTCTGAATGGAATCGCGAGCCTATCGTTAACTCGCCCTTTCTATGTGTTCCAAGATGGTCGGTCTTACCCGCCGCTTCTTTCATGGCAAGAACGGCGTTAGTGGCTATGTTTATTATAACCTGCTCCATTTGGCGGGTATCCATCATAATGTCTGGTATGTTGTTCTCGAGCATTCGAACTACCTCTATTTTTTCCTTTCTGTACTGTTTTTCAACTACGTTTAGTACGTTGTCTATAAGGTCGTTTATGTTTGACATCCCCATTTCAGGCTCTTTTTGCCTTGAAAAATCCAGCAAGCCACTAATCAAGTCCTTGCATCGCACAGATTCCTTCACTGAACCTTCCAGGTATTCATATAAAAATGCCCTGTGTTTGTTAACAACATTATTTATCTGTACCAGTTCCTTGCAATACTTGTTCAGGTCATCAACAATATGTAAAAGTTCTATTTTTAACGCATCCTTTCTTGATTCTGTATTTGTTCCTTTATCAAGGATGTTAATTACTTCGGTTAACTGGTTTGCATTATCGGAAATGGGTATTGAATTTATCAGTTTCAGGGAATTGGTAACTTTCTCGTATAACCTTAAACTTTCTGTGCTGTAAAGGTAAATTACACCAATGGGATTATTAACTTCATGAGCAATCCCGGCAACCAATTGTCCTATGGATGCGAGCCTATCTGATTGGACAAGCTTCTTCTCAAGTCTTCTAAGCTCTGTTACATCGCCGGCAACACCGAGAATGTTTATCAATTGTCCTTTAATGTTTTTTATAAGTGATGTGCTTAGCAAGATATTTCGGGTATAGTTTTGTTTGTCCAGCACCTCAATTTCAAATATCCTGGCTGAATTGTTGTAAATAATCTGGTCTATATTCTTCCGCTGTTTATCGGGCAGGATAGATGAGAAGTGCTGGCCGATTAGTTCTTCTTCGTTGTAATTCCAATCTTTGATTTTAGGGTTGATAAATGTAAAGTTCCCTCTGGTATCCAATGTGAATATTAATTCATTCGCATACCTTAATATACTTTCCAGATATTCCTTTCTTTCTTCAAGGTCAGCCTTCAACTTTAGGAGTTTTTCGCGGGAGTCCTTAACGTCGTCAGTCATGAGGTTAAATGCTTCCGTAAGTTCACCAAGTTCATCTTTCAAATTAGTTTTGAGGCGGAAATTCAGATCTCCCTGTGCGACCCGCTTCATGCCATTAACAAGAAGAATAATGGGATTGATAATTCCACGCGAAACGAAGAATGAAATAAAGATAACAGCAACAATACAAATACCCACTACTGTAATTGCGCGGTATTTAAATTTGGAAATCGGGGAGTATGCCTCTGATTCTTCTGTTTCTACAAGCAATATCCAGCCCATTTTCTTTAAATATCGTGTTGCACCAATTACACTTTTATCCATATAATTTTTGTACACACCGGTAACTTCCTTTCCGTAGTGAAGCGCTATGGTTACAGGTTCGGTTTTTGACTGTTGTTTTAAAATTGCATTTTCCTTAAATCTTGAGTTTGTAATAAGCATATAATCTTTATTTACTATATATGCCTCGCTTGTCATGCCTCTTCTAAGAAAAGAACCTTCATCATCTTTTATGCCTGTTTTTTTGCCAGCGACGATTTCATTTAATCTATTTGCATTAAACCTTATTACCAGCACCCCCAAAAACATATCACCGCGTTTTTTCAAAACGGGGGAGGCAAAGGCGATGGAATACTCTCCGGTATTTTCATCCATGTAAACATCCTTTACGTAAGTGCCATGTTTGCCGTAAGTGAAATAATCTGCGCCAAATTCTATCCTGCCGATACTTTTCTTATTGCTTGATGCCACTATAATGCCCGCAGGGTTTAAAACAAAGGTTTCGTAAAAATTTTTATTCAGACTTGTCTTGTATACCATGTAATCGTTAAATCTTCTTATAATGTGCTTGTTGTCGGGGTTGTTATTCAACATCTCCAGATGTCTTCTGATAAATTCATCTGATGCAAAGAACTGGGAAGAATATTCACCTGCATTGAGGATAGTTAAAATGTGGTTTTTAATACCCTCGGCAATGAATGCCTCCTCGTTAATCAGTTCGTTCTTTATAGTTTCCCTTGCGTACCGATAAGTAAGAATGGCAACCACCATGATGGGAAGAATGGATAGTAATAAAAACCAGCAGAGCAGCTTCCTTCCTATGCCGCTAAAGAGATTTACGCCTTTTATCATAATATACAGCCTTTGGACAAACAGTAGTTCACTTTAAGTTGAGCAATATTGAACGATAATTAGATACGGTTATGGTTTATAGCTTGTTAGCAAGCGTCTTTCCAGTTCTTATACAAAGGTGAATTCTACGACTGAATAATAGTTATGATAATTATAAATATAATCTTAGGCTTATTCCAGTTAATATAGATAACCGTTTTGGTAATATAGAAATTATGTATGAACTATAAAAGGGATGATTTTTAATATGTCGGGTATTTGAAAGGCAAGATATGAGTTATGGAAATATTTAATCCTTTACATGATCAAAGTACCATTTTTTTGTAATTAAGTCGCAGGAGATATGGCATGTGATATTGTTGGTGGTAATTATGCAATAGCGTTTTTTCAATACGCCCTGAATGGACTGGTCAACCCATTCATTTACAACCTCTTTTACTTTGAAGAGCCTGCCACGGAGTCTAAAGCTGTAAGGAATAACATAATTAATTGTCAGGTCGTTAACAGGTACCCATATCGAAGACCTTACCAAATGAACGAGTGTAAAAATAGATGAAAAACACCAGAATATGATACAAACGATGTAAAAACATATTGAAATTACATTGAGATATTGTCCCCCGAATAAGCAGAATAATTTAATTGTGCTGTGGGCATATAAACCGAGTGCGAAGACAACTTCCCAGTAACCTACAGTGAATACAAGCCCTTCTTTACTAAAGACCTGTTTTCTTATTGCCAGTATTATAAGGAAAGGCAGCCACCATAAACCTGCAGACCAGAAGAATAAAGAAATTCCTTTTAGGAAAGGAAGAAATTCCATAAATGGTCCACCCACTATGCTTATGTGCTGATACAATTCAATTCCTGTAATGGCTGTTAGTGCGGCTGCGCCCATGTTCATCCAGTACGGTGATAGCAATGTATCTATTTTGAACTGATAAAAGAAGAGCCGAAAGGTAATCAGCGCGATAAATATAATGTATAAACAGGCTCCTATAGACCATAAGGCAAATGAAAATATATGTATGAACAATATATTTTGTGTCGCCTCTCCAGCTACAATTATTCCGAGAAGTGCAGTTGATTGTGTGCCTGCAGTGGCAAAGAACCATCCACCATTTAGGACCTCTTCTATCTTTCTGTCTCTCGATTTTCCGTGCAAAAATAATATGCTAAAGGTAGAAAGAGAAATAACCACCCATAGAGTTATTGCCACGTACAAGAATATGCTTGCCGTTAAATTCATGTGAAATATCATGGAAAAACACATTCCTGCGAAATTAACTGCGCTGATAATTGCAAAAAAATACAGGCTCTTTTCTGGATTTAACAAATCATTTATTGCGTCCTTATTGAATAAAACAATCCGTACAATCATAAATACGATTACTGATAAAAGAGCGACTAATCCTGTAATAAAGAAATACGGTGAAATTCTTTCGAATCCGTAGAGTTGGGAGACAACTGCTATTATGACCGTTGCCATAACTGTATTGAACCAGCGATTATCGGATGAATATGTTGCGATTTTTAATACGCTCATAAACAGCAGGTTTTGTAAAGTTTTACTAAATATTAAGCCTATGCCACCTTTCTGTGCAACTTAACTAACGTTTTTTCTTCCATAAAAGAAAGGCTCATAAGGCACACAAGAGCTACGAATATAAAACCTAAAGAATAATTATTGGTGTAGTCACGAATCGTGCCGAGGATAATCGGGATGAAAAACCCGCCTAGACCGCCAGCAGCGCCCACCATACCGCCAACGGTACCGGTATCTTTTGGAAAATATTCAGCTACAAGCTTGAATACCACACCGTTGCCTATGCCAAGACAGACTCCCATCAGGTAAAAGAATGTAAGTGTTATCATTAATGATACATTTAGATTCAGGGAAATCAGTATGCTTAATATAAACAGCGAAAGAACGACAAGTATGCGTCTGCCAGGAATATGGTCACCAAGATATCCACCTAAGATGCGCGAGAATGTAGTGACAAAGACAAATATTGCGGTTAAGCTACCTGCTTTTACAGGCATGATTTTGTAAAAGTCCCTGAAATAGGAAGGTAACCATAATGAAAATGTTACGAAAAATCCGAATGTCATGAAATAAAAGAGACAAAAAACCCAGATCAAATTGGAAGATTTATATACTTTTATTTTATCACTGAATGTGGAGGGTTTTGCATTAGCAGGCCTTGGCGCATCAGCAGAGAAAAACCAGTATAAAAATGCCATGAAAAGCAGTGGGATTGAATAGATCATAAATACCTTATGCCATCCAATAGATTCTGCAAGGAATGGCGCGCCAAAGGTGGCAAGGGCAGAACCGACATTTCCAACTCCGTAAATACCGAGTGCCAGTCCCTGTTTTTCTTTGGGATACCACTGTGAGACTTGTGGAATTCCAATGGCGAATGATGTGCCTACCAGACCAAAGAAAAACCCACACATTAATAAAAACCAGTAACTATTTGCAAAACCCGCGAGAAACATTGGGAAAAATCCAAATAGCATCAAAATGCTAAAAATCCGCCTGCCGCCGTACTTGTCTGTTAATACTCCAATGGGCACCCTGGCAATAGAACCAAGCAATACTGGCGTAGCAAGTAGCAGTCCTACTTTTGTAGAGGATAAATTAAATTCAACTTTAAAATACACTGCAAGCGGAGCGAACAACGCCCAGCCTGCAAAACATACTGCGAATGCCAGCGTTGCCAATATAAGTACCCTGGTGTTACCGTTTGATGTTTGTGTTACTGGATTCATGAATACAAATCTCCTATTGTATTTGACCAGTGATTATACAGAATTTAGTGTCTGAACGGGTAAGAATTCGCTTTTTACCTTAAGAGGACATTTATACAGGCCTTCCGTAACAACTGAACTGGATTGTTTTATGTAAAATAGTTTGCCGCTTTTTGTCCTCATTAACGTATAGAATTCGTTAACCTCTCCATCTCTGAACAGCATTGATAGAGTCTTTTCATGGTCGAAAGGGTGCGCATACAACTCGTTGACCTTCTTCCCGATTAAATCATCCGGTGAGGTAAATCCAAAGAGTTTTGCACCGGCACTGTTGATATGTATAATAACACCGTCATAAGAAGGCTCGTACTCATACCAACCTTTTAAATCCTGTAAATCAAGCATCGCCTTAGAATCGGTTTTTGTTAATAATAGTGTGCTATTCATTTTATTAACCTCCCTTAAAAAAATTCTGTTACGGTTTTAATTCCCATGTTGCGACAGTTTTTTCATCTGGTTGTATTAAGTTAATTCGTGCATCTTTATCCTTTCTGTTTTTATTTGGTGTGTTTTCGGATTTAATTGTTGGAAACCCTTCCTTGAATTTTGAAATATTGTTTTTAATAAAATCCTCGTCTCTTTGTGTTACAATTGAACCAAGGACATTTAATGGATTGTGGACTTTATACTTCTGTTCTCTAATGAAACCTCGTTCTTTCCTTAATTCATAGCCATCCAGGATGGCTATGACAAATCCTACTACGATGATGCTTGTCACACCCAGTAAAGCCTTTTTTGGCAGAGGCAGATTTTTTAACATAAATCCTGTGCTCAATTTTCTGTATATTAAAGTGGCAAGAACAAAAGCCGGCATTATTATTACTATCATGAACGATTTTACCATCGAATTGATATTGTCTACGGTGCCCAATGCCTCGTCTGCGTCTATTTCCGCTATTAATCCCACGTTCAGGTCTTTGTTCCATGTCCATGCGCCAACCACTTTTATTCCGTCATAATCTCTGTACCCTTCAAGGTTATAGCCACTTGTTCTTGCGGTAACACAATTATATACACCTTTCGTTAGCATACGTGTCTCAGGTTCAGTGACTTTATGACATGTCTTGCATGTCTCTGTGTTATTATTTTTAATATGTTCAGAAAATCTTGAGTGGGTTATCATTGTTCCATCTTTATTTACCAGATATACTTCGCCAGTCTTACCCAAAATTACGCTTTTCATTGCCTTGTCTAATATCGAAGTGTCCATCCACAATATTACTGCGCCAATTACATCGCGATTTTCGCCTTTAATCGGAAGAGATATAAACATGGAAGGCAATTCATCTTCCTCGCTGTCTTGAATACCTTTAGGCAGAACAAAATGTGTTATATCCGAACTGTATGTATCGCCGTCATATAAGGTTTTCTGAATATTTCTAAAAGGTTTTTCCTTCATAATATTCATACCAACCAAAGATTTTTCATTTTCAGTTGCAGTCAAAACAACACCAGCTTCGTCGCAAATGAATATTCCCTTATATCCATAATCTGTCTTTGTACACTCCAGTTGTGTTTTTAATCTGAGATATTCATATTCGCTATTACCACTTATAATACTTGTAAGATCTTCACTGCCATGTATAAGCAACTCGCTCTGAATGGTATCTGAAATAGTCCTTGCATGCGACTTTCTTTCGTCCCATAAAAGCGTGAGCATATCTCTTTGTTTGTTTACTATGCCTACAAGGTTTCTTTGAACGCCCAGTTTCAATTCAGCGGTTGCCCTTGGAAATGCCAATATTTTTAAAAGAAATAAAGGAAACAACCCGAAAAGCAAGAATGCAGCGATAACGATAAGTACTCGTTCCTTAAATATTTTTGGCATTATTTAATTCTCCCAATTTAGATTAGCAGAGCTATGTAAATTATTGATTGCAGATTTTGTAAACTCTTTGATACACGCCTCTATGTCGTCCATACTAAAAGGTTTTGTTATTACCTTTTTGGCTCCCTTCTTAACTGCTTCCTTTACGACCTCCTTATCTGTGTATGCTGTAATAATTACCACATTAGATGTTGATTTAATTCTCCGTATCTGCTCTAAAAATTCTATGCCATCCATGCCAGGCATTTTTACATCTAGCAAGATGACCAAATAGCTTTGCTTTTTGATTTCATCTAGTGCCTCAAAACCGTTTCTTACAGCCTTCGTTTCGTATCCAATCTCTGCTAATGAATTCAACAAGACCTTTCGGTATCCTTCTTCATCATCAACTATTAGTATTCTTTTTGTTAACATTTATATAGTCCAGCCTTTAAAGGCACGACGTTTAATAGCAATTTAAATTTACTTTTGCAGATTTATGTGAAGCTCATCTGTGAAAGCTGTAATTGTATTTCGCAACCAATGTACCCCATAAAATTAAAAATGAACAGAATTGTTCTAACTAGTCTCTATTTTCTATAGTTAGGTGAAAGAAAAATTTTCTAGTATATGATTTGTTTAAGTTATGTGTAAACGATTTGTTTTTACGGGATAGAGGGGGTTGTTATTATAACTACTTATTTTATTTACACATAACAGTTTGTAACAAAAACCTAACTAGTGCAAACAAATTGTTTACACTTTTATTGCCATGCCGGGTATCGTTGTGTCTTTGACGAGATAATGTACTTGCAGAAACCAGAGTGAGAGAATTAAATGCGGATATGAGCTATTATCTGGCAAAAAATTTGATGAAATGCGAATTGATTATATTCCTGTGTTGTGAGGCATAAAAAATGTGGCTTGTGGTCGGACTTAATTATGCAGATTAAAGTTTGTAGTTTGATGATGAAATTTATAAATACTGTAAATATTGGATGAATAAGATATGAATCCCATCTAATCCATTAAGCCGTATAGGGTTAAATTGGATTTTGTAGCTCTTTTTATTAGTGTTTTGGTTTCTGGCAATCGCACTTACAGTCGTTTTTTGCATATTTTCAGAAGGCAGGTGTCCACACTTCTAGCATTTTTTCTCCTCAGATGTGCTTGCAAAATTTACAAATATGGTGTTTACAATACTCATGTACATTGTTAATGTTACAACAAGAACAAAACTAGCGCTGAAATTTTTTAACATTTTTATTTTCCCCAATAACAGAAAAGGCAACTTAATTAAGTTGCCTTTTCCTTGACAATTTGAATTATAAATACTTCAAATTAAAATTAGTGCTTTGGGTGATGACATTCGCACTTGCAATCATTTTCTGGTTTTGAAGGCACATGTCCACATTTATCGCACTTCTGTTCCTCTGCCATTGCTGAACCAACGAAAACCGTATTTACAACACTTACGCCAAGCATAAGTGCACCAACAACAACTAAACTATAACCAATCTTCCTTAACATGTTTCTCCTCCTGTGACTAACTATTGATCCAATGATTTCGAGAACGCTCTCGAACCATCATTGATAATATAATTTATACAGATAAATTTTTGAAAGAATTATTATCATTATAATTAATAAAGAATTCTTTGCAAGTAAAAAATAATGATGTAGAGAATTTACATATTGTTAAGAAAATTGAGTTATGTTATATTGAGTTTAATTCTAACCTTCCGAATGTGTAAGCATTGAATTTCTTCTATAAGGAGGGACGATGGAAGTATCAGAAAAGTTTCTGCAGACGGCACTTGATTACATTCATGATTATATCAATATTGTAGACAAAGACTATAACATTGTATTCTTGAATGAAGCATCAAGCCGTTTGGCAAGGAAAAAGCGACAATCTTTGCTGGGAAGCAAGTGCTATGCGGAATTGTGGAATGAAAAATCCCCTTGCGAAAACTGTGTAACTGGCATGGTCTTTGTCACCGGCAAACCTCAGCAAACAATCGTGTGGGATTCGGATTCTGAAGGTAAAAGATTCTGCATAGAAAAATGCGCCTTTCCTATATTAAACAATGACGGCAAGGTAGAATATGCCGTGGAAATTTTCAGGGATATAACTGAAAGAAAACTGCTTGAGGAGGAGCGCGAACAACAACGATTAGAACTCGGAAAGAGAATACGTGAAATCAGGCATGCTTATGAAGAACTAAAATCATTGCAAAATCAACTTTTACAAGCCGAAAAGATGGCATCAATAGGGTTATTGGCATCAAGTCTTGCACATGAACTTGATACACCACTTACAACAATTTCAGGTTATTGTGAATTGCTATCAGAGGAGATTAAGGATGATAATTTACTAGGACGCATTAAAACCATTTCTGAACAGATTTCGAGATGCCAGAAGACTATCAGGAATATGTTGGAATTTTCAAGGAAATCTAACCTTGAGAAAACACAGCAGAATATTAGGGATTTGATAAACAATACACTGTTGGTTGTTGAACATCGCTTACTAATTCATAAAATAAAATTACATAAAAATTTTGACGAGCAGACACCGTTTTTGCTTGTGGATGGGAATCAGATTCAGCAGGTTATATTGAATCTTGTCAATAATGCGGTTGACGCCTTACCACATGGCGGGGATGTTTTTGTTGAAACCAGAGTAAACAAAAAAACAAGTTCTGTGGAGATTGTTTTTGAAGATAATGGAATAGGTATACCTGTTGAAAATCAAAAACATATTTTTACCCCTTTTTTTACGACTAAAGAAATAGGTAAAGGAACAGGCTTGGGTTTGTCTATTTGTAAGAATATAATTACTAATCACAATGGTAAAATAGAGCTGGAGAACAAAGTTGGCGGAGGGACCAGATTTATTATATCATTGCCTGCATAGAGGGATTTATTGAAGGGTTAAGGTATTGAAAAAGGTATTAATTATAGATGATGACATAGCAATGGGAGAGATGTGTAAAGAACTCCTGAAGAGTAAGGGATATGTATCAGAGGTCTCTGCGAGTGGCAAAGATGCTGTAGAAAAATTGGCTATAGACGGTGCGTATTCAATAGTTCTTACTGACTTGGTTATGCCTGAGATGGACGGTATTGAAGTTTTAAAAAAGATAAAACAGCAGAATCCGCATATAGCAGTGGTTGTAATGACCAGTTACGGTACGATTACAAATGCAGTTGAAGCGATGAAACTGGGCGCTGCTGATTATGTTACTAAACCTTTTAAACGAGATGAGCTCATTGTTGTTATAGAAAAAATTCTTCAATTGCAGCGCCTCGAAGGCGAGGTAGACCGGCTGCGCTCAGAACTTGATGAAAAGTATACATTTGAAAATATAATCGGTGAAAGTCCGAAGATTAAAAAGATATTTGAGATTATAGCGGATGTGTCTAATACAGAGGCTAATATTTTAATTCAGGGCGAGACCGGTACTGGTAAAGAGTTGGTAGCAAGGGCTATACATTACAATAGCGTGCGTAAGAAGTACCCATTTGTTAAGGTTGACTGTGCAGCCCTTACAGAAACGCTGCTGGAAAGTGAACTTTTTGGTCATGAAAAGGGGGCTTTTACAGGTGCTATAAAGGACAGGGTCGGTCGTTTCAGAACAGCAGATGGAGGTACTATATTTCTTGATGAAATTGGGAATATACCTATAACGGTTCAAGCTAAATTGCTTCGAGTTTTACAGGATTGCGAGTTTGAGGCTGTAGGCAGCGATAAATCTGTAAAGGTGGATGTGCGTATTATTGCCGCGACCAATGCAGACCTCGAGGAAAATGTTGAAAAGGGTATATTCCGCAGGGACTTGTTTTACAGGCTAAATGTTATCCGTATATTTCTTCCTCCATTAAGGGAGCGTATAAACGATATATCCATTCTAGCTTCACACTTTCTTTCTATTTACAGTAAAAAAAATAGGAAAAAAGTAGATATGATTTCTTCCGAGGCGCTAAATAATCTTACGTCATATTTATGGCCAGGCAATGTCAGAGAGTTGGAAAATGTTATCGAACGAGCGGTTATTCTCTGTAAGGGGAATGTAATTGAGCCAATGGATATTCCTTTATATCAGGGAAAAACAGTTTCTCCAATGGAATTATCCGGTAAGCCGTTACAAGAATTAATAGATCAGGTAGAAAGGCAAATAATTATTAACACTTTAAAGCTAACGGATTCGGACAAAGAAAAAGCTGCTAAGATACTGCAAATTTCACGTGCAGGTCTTTATAATAAATTAAGTAAACATGAAATTGGAGAATTATGAAAGACCTGCAAATTTTTCATATTGAACACTGGCAGAATTTCCCGCTTGCCTTTATTCCGTTTTTTGTTGCTATTGGTGTGATAGGGATATTATCGACTTCTATGTCGTTGGTGGAATGACTGGAAAAACCACATAAGACGAGGGTTTATAAACCAATCTGTAATCATGGCGCTTTCTGTTAGTATTGGCTTCCTTGCCATAGGCAAATTTGTATTTTCTATACTCGGTATAGAAATATATGATTTTAAGATGGCTGGCGGACTCCTGTTGGTTGTTTTTGCGATAAATGATTTGTTATTTTCCTAGAAGAGAAAAAAACAATAACACCAACTATGGGTGTTGTTCCACTGGGTATTCCGCTGGTAGTGTGACCCGTAGTCTTAACCACCATCATTGTTACTGTGGATAGCTATGGATACATTCCTACAATAACCTCACTGGTGGTAAATCTCTTTATCGTAGGGGGATTGTATTTCTGAAATCAAACTTCATTTATCGTGTAATGGGCGAAGGTGGTTTCAAGGCGTTTACCAAAGTTGCATCCCTGCTACTGGCAGCGATAGCAGTAATGATGATAAAGCTCGGATTCACGGATATTGTGCTGTATATATAAAAATCTGCATCGTGGCGTTCTCTTCGTCTCATGCTTACAAATTTTAAACATACAACAATCAAAAGAGGACTTGAAATCTTTTGTGGGATTACAGTCATTGCTATTTGTCTCCTAATAATTTTCACGACAAATGTTAAAACCATTCACGCCCTCAAATCAATTAATGTAGGATTTTTAGTATTCTCGTTTATATTAATTTGCCTCTCAATATGCTTTGATGTCTTGCGCCTTATAATACTGGCAAGGGCAGTGAGCGTAAAAATACCTTTTATATACGGTACGAAGGCTATTTTATCATATACCTTTCTTTCTAATATCACACCCTCATCGGCTGGGGGTGAACTGTTTTTAATCTATATGCTAAATCAGAAAGGTGTGACCTTTGGTAAGGCGACGGCGATTTCGTTATTACGCACCATGATCACAATGGCGTTTTTTATAGTTGGGGCTCCGATTATTATTTATTTTCACCGTGAATTATTATCCAATGTCGGTCTGAAGTTGGTGTTTGATTATGTGTCAATATTTATGTCTCTAACGGTGATATTTTTTGCCTACCTTTATTTTGCGCCTGGTTCCGCAAGAAAATTTCTGGATAGGGTTTTTATCTTCTTTGAAGGATTTAAGTTTTTTAGAGAGAGGTCTTTTAAATTAAAAGAAAATATCTTGCATACAGTTGACGAATTTAAATCTAACCTGCGAGAACTGCTTCAGAAAGATTACTGGCATTTGTTTCTGGCAGTTTTATGTACGGCATTGATGATTACATCTCAATTTCTAGTTGCCTTTGTATTGTTAAAGGGACTTGGCTGTGATGTAATGGTTTTAGATACCTTCATGGTTCAGGGCGTTTTGAACTTTTTACTTTATTATGTACCAACACCGGGTGGTAGTGGCATATCGGAAGGTATTGGATATACCCTTTTTGCTTTATTTGTACCTTCACATATTAATGGGGTATTTCTTGTTATATGGAGGTTTTTAACTAATTATTTATTTACGCTTATTGGCGGTATAATTATTGTAAAATCAATCGGCATGAAACATCTCGAGAATATTACAAAGGCAAAGCAAATCATTCAGAA
The DNA here is from genome assembly GCA_963709355.1 of uncultured Planctomycetota bacterium. Taxonomy (GTDB): domain Bacteria; phylum Planctomycetota; class Brocadiia; order Brocadiales; family Brocadiaceae; genus PLOWO2-12-38-17. The sequence goes on along the minus strand of CAVPVY010000005.1, from coordinate 2,171,452 downwards.
CAATCGAGAAAACATTGATTAAATTGAGCAGTTATTGAGTTATAGTTCAATATCACTTATCCAGTACAGATTTCCCGTTCATCTGGAAACTCTTTAGATACTTGAAATATTCCCCATCAGTACTGAGAATGAGGTGCGTCTGTTTATTAAAGGTATTTTCATATGTCTCAAGTGTTTTTATAAACGAGTAGAATTCGGGTGCCTTTTTATATGCATCGGCATAAATCCTGATCGCCTCTGCATTAGCCTGTCCTTTTGTTTCTTCTGCTGTTCTGTACCCTTCCGATTCAATGCGTTCCAACTCTTTTTTCATTGAACCCAGGATTTCGGCTTCCTCTCTTCTTCCTTCTGATTCATACTTGTTTGCTATACGAATACGTTCGGAGCGCATCCTATCATATATTTTTGGGATAACAGCTTCTACATAGTTAATATATTTTATACGGACATCCACAAGCTCGATCCCATATCTGTCTTCGAGTGAGCTTATTGCCATTTTCCGTATTTCATCAGTAATCTCGTCTCGTCCCATTGTTATCAATACCTTTTTGGTATCTTCTGCCACTTCTAATTCTTTTGTAGTATACTCAAGTCTACGGTTTGTGTTTCTTAATACTTCTTTCAGGGTATATGCGCTGACCACATTCTTGACAGCGGATTCGATTATCTCGTCAAGCAATCCCTGACCACGCGGCTCTGTTCCAAGTGAGGTATAAAATTTGAGCGGCTCTGTAATTTTCCAGCGTGCCCATGTGCCAACACCAATATTTTCCTTATCCCGAGTCAGGATATCACTTGGTTCTCCACTCCATTCGAGTAAGCGTTTATCAAAGTATCTTATTTCCTGAATGAATGGCACCTTTGAAAAAATACCAGGTTCGGTAATAGTTCTAATGGGTTTACCAAATTGGGTGATAACAGCCTGAGAACGAACGTCAACAACATAAAGAGAGCTTTTTAAGCATATTAAAACTGCAGTTACAGATATAACGATAATAACAGTAAAGGATTTCTTCATGGTTTCTTCACTCCTTCCTCATTGAGCCCAAATGTTGGTAATATACTTTGCAGGTCTTTATCAATTATGTACAACTTTTCACAATTGGGTATGATTCTTGACATAGTTTCAAGATATAGTCTCCTTCTGGTGACGTCTTCAGCCTTTTTATACTCTTCATACATGACGAGAAATGCCTTTACATCGCCGGTAGCTTCATTAATTCGACGAATTTTATAACCTTCAGCCTCTTTTATAACCTGTTCCTTTTTACCCTCTGCTGCAGGTAGTATTTTGTTTCTTTGCCCTTCAGCTTCATTGATAATCCTATCTCTTATTTGAAGTGCCTGGTTTACAGCATTAAAGGCGTCTTTTACAAGCTCTGGTGGGTTAACTCCCTTGAGCAGTACCGTCTGAATATCAATTCCACATTTGTAATTATCTAATAATTTTTGTATATCATCTTTGGCTTTTTGTTCGATTTCTGTTCTGCCAATTGTTAAAACTTCATCAATGGAACGGTCTCCAACTAATGTACGCATGACAGCCTGTGAAACGACCCGAATAGTTTCGCGTACATCTCTTACATTAAAGAAATATTCCTCCAGTGACTTTATTTTGTACCGAATAACCCAGTGTACTTCAGCGCAATTAAGGTCGCCCGTAAGCATTAATTTCTCTTCTCTTGCATAAGGATAATCGTAATCAATTGTACCTGAATGTCGCCGTTCTGTTGTGCGGAAGCCGAACTCTTCATTATAAATTCGCTTAACTTCCCCCTTAAGCACTTTATCAATACCATACGGGATTTTGGTATGAAGTCCAGGTCCTACAGTTTCGCTATATTTACCGAATCTAAGGATTACAGCCTCTTCATTTGCCTTTACTGTGTAAAATGCGGTATATCCTGTGACAATTACAAAAATGATGATAAGAAATGGCGGAATGAATTTCTTTATTGATTTCCATGGTATATCCTGGAAATTCATTTCCTCCGGTCTTCTGTATGGTCCGTATTCTGGCATATTATCCCTCCGTATCCTTGCTCTTACTGTTGGATTTTGTGTACATAAGGTTGCCTTTGATTAATAACATGACGCTCATTTCTATGATATTGGCATTATGATAAGTGTGTACAGCAAACTAAAGGTAACTTGTAATCCTATTACAAGAATATACCTTGAAAAGTATATATTGCAAGGGAAATCAATTATAAATTATAAAAATCCATTTTATTTAAGATAGGAAACGGATAAACCTGACAAAACTAGTAGACTACAGAAATAACTTGTTATTCACCGTGTCAAGTACGAGGCAATCTCTGCGAAAGCAGGAATCTATTTTCATATCTAGTAGTGCATGTCACGTCAGATAATATATCGTCCCTACGCAACTAGAAATTGATCATTTGCCTGACGAAACGTTTATTTGCATAATTAGATTTACTTGGGTTTTTCTTATTGCCTCTTATGGAATATTCATTTAATATTAATTTTATAATGTAATTTTTAGCTTGTAAATAATTTTTATTTTTAAGGAGAATATTTATGAAGTGTATTGGATATTTTGCAGGTGTTGCTGCTGTGGCTTTACTTTCAATGGGTACATATGCTGTTCCTATGGTTAATGGTTCTGAGTGTTGTGGCACAAAGGCGGTTTCAGCAGATGAAAAGGCTGAGGTGAAATGCATAGTATGCGGAAAGGGTATTGCTAATAAAGACCAGTCTATAAAGGTTGAACACAAGGGAAAGACTATTCATCTCTGCTGTGAGAGTTGTGCCGATACGTTCAAAAAAGACCCGAGCAAGTGCATGAAAGATAAAGAACAGAAATAATGAAGGGAGTTGCTTTGGCGAAGTTGTTTTACTGGGAAGGCGTTCTTGTGTTCATAAGATGCATGAATGCCTTTTTTGTTCTTAGTGTAGTTATATTATTCTTTATCATGGGGATTGCGAAAGGAGAAGATGCTATGCCGGTGAATGTGGGTGATTCTGCGCCCGATTTTCAATTAAAGGATGAAACAGGCAAGATGCGTGCGCTCGCCGAATTTCGCGGTAAAAAGGTAGTACTCTATTTTTATCCAAAGGATAATACACCCGGATGTACGAAAGAGGCTTGCAGTTTTCGTGATGGATACAGCATATTGCAGGAGGCTGGGATTGTTATTCTGGGTGTCAGTTTCGACTCACCAGAATCCCACCGAAAATTCAAGGAAAAACATAGACTGCCCTTTGTTTTGTTGAGTGATGAGAAAAAAGAAGTTGCAAAAGCATACGGAGCTTCTGGCGGCATTTTAGGCTCTCTTATGGCGAAACGATATTCATATCTGATTGATGAACGTGGCAAAATCGTTTACATATTTAAGAAGGTGGACGTAAAGAACCACGCAGAGGAGGTGTTACAAGCCTTTTCTATGTATTCTAAAAGCTAGTGTTAAGCGTTGAACCACTGGCCTTTTAGATTATTATCTAGAGTAAACGACAAGTTTTTCTTTAACAATAATATACCTCTGAATGAAAACGGTCTTTAAAAGCCAAAGGCATAACAAATTTAAACATGTATCATAATTTATCTTAATAATAAATAGGGCATGTTTATATCTAAAATTCAGTTACACTCAACGGAATTCTGCCTGTTTTGGGTTGACATATGTTATTCCATGAGATAACATGCTGACAATTATAGAATAAAGATAAAAATAAATGTTAGACCGATGCAGGAGAAGGAATGAAAATCGACTATGATTTGGTTATTAAAATCGCGGTTCCGTTAGTTACTCTTTTTCTCGGCCGCTTTCTTGACCGAATTCTCACTAAGCGTCCTAAACTGCTCTCGTATCTGGGGCACGTATCACGTTCACGCTTAATGATGCGAACAGAACGCAGGTTTACACCCATGCCATAGTTGTACGAAATGCAGGTCGTGAAGCGCCAAATAACGTTCGCATAGGTCACAACGTTTTACCACCCAATTACCAAATATTTCCAAGCATTCCACATTCAACCGAAAATGCACCGACTGGTGGTTCAGAAATTGTGATTCCCAAACTTGTTCCCGAGGAGTAGCTCACAATTTCATATCTGTATTTTCCGCCGCTTACTTGGGATCGAATTAACGCATACATAAAATCTGACGAAGGGTTTGCAAAAATCCTCAACGTTATTCCCACCCCTAGACCTTCGCGATGGCAAATCGTTGTATTCTGGAGCTTGGTTTTTGTTGGGGCGACGGCTGTTCTGTACTTGGCTGTTCAGGCGGTGAGGTGGGTGCTTTCATGAAAACATTTAGCGGTCTAACATCCTCGTGGAGTCGGACGCCTTGATACGCAGCGCAGTTTCCTGTGATTCTGTGGCCGGTGCTGCTCACGCGGGGCGTTAGCTGGGAGATATATAAGGATGATTAGAACAAATAGGGTTAGGTCTTTCATTTGCGGTGTACTATTTGCAAGCCTTTTTATCTTTCAAGGATGCTCACATCACGAGGTAGATACTTGGGAAGAATGGTGCGAACAGATTTCCGGAGTTGATCTTGAAAAGAAATACAACAAATGGGGTTTGTTCTTTGGTGTCAGGCATAATTCAGATGCGATACGCAAAGATTTTACTGAGAAGTATAATTTGCACGTTCTTACGTATGTGGGTTCAAAATATTTGGGAGGTGCAAAACCAGACTCAAAAGTTGTGCAGGAGTTAGCTCGTCTCAAAATGGTTGGTGCGTGGTCCGAAGGAAACACTCTTCATATTGCCAATTCGTTACTCATCAAAGATGATAAATTGGAGATTAATGAATTTCCTGAGTTTGTGAAAAAATATAGGTTTTATCTTAACCTCAGAGACAATCGTAATAGTCTTGACGATTTTCAATACTGCTTATTTGGTACAATTAATTCTGTTTTTGACACCGTAGTTTTGCATGGGCCAGACAAAGCTGATCAAGTTGCAATAAAAGTTGAACACTCCTTGAAGCAATAGCGATATGTCCATGCGTGATAGTGTTCAGCTAACAAATCACTCCAGTGGACGGCTGATAGCCACCGCTGATTTAAGCCGTTATTAAACTTGTAATCTCATCTACTTTGAACGTTGGCATTTTTATAAATTTGCCTTTCCTTAAAAGTATTAATCCCTCGCTTTCTTTTGTGAGTTTACCAATTTTAGTACATGTTATACCATGCTTAATAAGAGCAGTAATTACTTTTCTTGTGTCTTTAGGACCAAGCGTAATCAATAATGCACCGGAGGCGATAAGGCCAAGCGGGTCAATGTTGAAAAACTTGCAAATCTGTTCTGTTTCTTTATAAATTTGAATCTTTTCCATTTCTATTATTGCGCCTGTTCCCGACACCTTTGTAAGCTCAAAAATACCTGTAGCCAGCCCGCCCTCAGTTGGGTCATGCATGGCGTTTATACAAGCTGCTTTATTTGCAAGTAATGCATCTTTTACTACACTCAATCCAGGATTGTTTATGAATGCTTGCGCCCTCTTAACAAATTTTTCTCCAAATTCCTTTCTTAATGCTGATACCTTTTCGCGGGCAATAATTGCTGTTCCCTCAATTGCAATGCCTTTTGTTAGTAAGAGGTCGTCACCGGGACGGGCATTAGTATTTACTACCAGTTTATTCTTTTCTACCTCACCCAGCATATGTCCAATTACTATTGGCCTGTCAACTTTGCTTGATATTTCTGTATGACCGCCGCACAGTGTGATGTTTAATGCTTGTGTTGATTTAATAATATCATTAAAAATTTGTGTGACTACTTTCTTATTAGTTCTTTTTTCAGGCAGTAACAGCGTTGCGAGAAACCACTTTGGGGTGGCGCCCATTGTGGCAATATCATTGGCGTTTACATTAACGGCATACCAGCCAATACGATAGGTGGTGAAGGTAACAGGGTCTGTTTTTGCTACTAGATATTTTTTCCCAAAATCAATAACTGCTGCATCCTCGCCAATCCGTGGACCAACAATAACTCTTGGGTCTTTTATAGGATTTAAAGTGATAAGCCTTTCGAGTAATTTTAAATCAAGTTTTCCTACAGGGAAATAATTCATATGATATCACGAATATCTTTTAAACCGACCTGCTCGTGACTCATAAACGGCTCGCCATAATCAACCCTTATCAGATTGCCGTAATATTGATTCTTTGCCATAATTGAATTAGTGATGTGTTTCCACCGCACATCGTCATAGGCAAACTGTGATTTGTAAACCTTTGCAATCTGAAGTTTCTTTTCAAATTCCTTGCTGATGTCTAAAATGAATGCAGGCGTAACGTGAAGCCTGAAATGAGAGCAGAGATAATAATAGATATGTGATGGATAACAAGGTTCGCCGGGGATATCTGATTTTGTAAGTTTTGCATAAAAGCGTGCCGCTTCGCTGATTTGTGTTGTCTGAACGTGGTCAGGATGCGCATCAATCCAGTAGGGAAGAAAAAGGATTTGAGGCTTTATTTTCCGAATAACAGCCGCAACTTTCTTACGCGCCTCAATATTGTCTAACAGATAACGGTTTGGAAGGTCAAGTACCATTCTGCTCTTTATTCCCAGCATAAAAGACGCTTGTTCCCATTCTTTTTGTCTTATTTCTGGGCTTCCGTGTGGTGTGGGTTCGCCATTTGTTAAATCTAAAATATGAACATCGTATCCCAGCGATACTAATTTTAGAATACTTCCGCCCATACCACCTTCCACATCATCAGGGTGGGGTCCTACTGCAAGAATCGTTGTCATAATTTAAACCTTTTACTGTTTAATAAAGTGCGAAGCAGGAGTGAATAAGTCTTCAGATTTTTCTATAATCATAATTTGTAATTGGTTTTATTTAACCTATTCTGTCTCAAACTGTCCTGCTTTATGCAGATACTTTGGCTGGTTGAGTTCTGATATTCTCAGGATATATTCGGCATCATTAATTTTCGTGTACCAGTGTCCAGTAGCACGAGCCGTGTTTGTTACGGCAACATAAAGGCCAACGAGCATAATGGCGTAAATACCGTAATGAATTTTCTTGCGGTCTCCAACAAGCTTCATATCCAGCGCTCCGTTAACCGGACAGGCATTGACGCAGTCGTAGCAGGCTACGCATTCGTGGGTCAGGACATGTTTCTTCTTCTCCACAAGGATATGCATCGCACATGCTCTGGTGCATTTTCCGCAATCAATACATTTCACGGTATCTCGCGTAATCCTCATAGGACTTGCATATGCTATAATTCCCAGAAGAGCGCCATACGGACAGAAAAAGCGGCACCAAAAATTTTTGTTAACAAGCGAAATAATCAAGATAGCAAGGGTTATAGATAGCGCCATGCCAGACATATTTGTGAAAAATTTAAGCATCTTAACATCTGCCACACGAACAAACGGAACCTTTGTGTACATAATTTCTAACTGTGCTATGGGCATTTTGATAATAATTACCTGAATGAAAAATGCAAGGATTGAATATTTCCATGCCCTCGCAATTGTATCATTTACATTGTCTGACCAGAATCTTCGCGGAACAACAAAAGGCAGTACCATTGCCAGGATAAAAGCGGGTGTTAAATACATGAAAACCTGAGATTTAAAGGATTCCATGGTTAGAACTTCTATAATGAGCAGTCCGACAATAGGCGTAAAGATAAGGCTCAATCCGGCAGTGATTCTGGTTGGAAAGTGTTTTATTGTATGTGAAACCCGTTGCGGGAGTTTCTTTAAAAGCAGGTCTCCGAGCCGCCACTCCCATTCTGATATCAAACCAATGGGGCAAATCCAGCCACAAAAACCTCTTCTGTAAAAAATAGCCGTAAGAAGAAGTGTTCCAAAAATGACAAATCCCGCAGGGTGTATAGGATTAATCTTGCCTGTTCCAAAAAAGTACTTTGTACCCATTAAGGCGCTGATTGGCAGGAAGGATTCAACGCCAGGTGGTCTTGGCATATAAAATCCTTCTCCACCCGATTCACAATATTTTACAAAGGTATAAAATTGCCATCCAATGATGAGTACAACGATAATAAATGCTATTTGTATTGACCATCGTAACTTTTGTGAATTCCACCAGTTCTTTTTGCCTTTATTTGATTTGTTTATTTTTGTTTGTTTAGCTTCAGTTATGACGTTTTGAATAGATGGGGTGTATAGTTCTTGTTGCATTTCCAAATCAAAGAATCTCCCTAAGATTTTTCTAAAAATTAGCCATTTTAATTTTTTCTATACTAGTTATTATCTATTTAATAATAAACGATAATTATATTTATATGCAAGTAATTTTGGTTATGTAATCTGACCAATTTAACATTTTTTGTGGCGTTAGTTAAAGGACATATTCCTTGATTTTAAATTTGAATTCTGATATTTTCATAAAAATGGAGAAATTGCTGAAATTATCTTCTATATACGATATCCTGCAGAAGGTTAATGGTGGCGAGCGCCTGAGTTATGACGATGGGGTGTGTCTCTTCAAGTCTAATGATATACTCCATCTTGGTTATATTGCCAATATTGTTCGTGAACGTAAGAATGTTAACAGGGCATACTATATTATTAACCGCCATATAAACTATTCAAACATTTGTAAGAATAGGTGTAGATTTTGTGCATTCAGCAGGGATAAAGGGGAATCAGGTTCTTATGCAATGGAGATGGAGGAGGTTTTTGATAAGGCCATAATTGCAGCAGAAGAAGGCGCAACAGAGATTCATATTGTTGGTGGCTTACATCCAGAACTGCCTTTTGATTTCTATGTGAAGATGTTGAGCGGAATCCGTGAACGATGCCCTGATTTGCATATACAGGCGTTTACTGCAGTTGAAATTGAACATCTTTCCCACATCGCAAGGCTTTCAGTAAGGCAGACATTAAAAGAACTCAAGGAGGCGGGTCTTGGTTCACTGCCAGGCGGAGGCGCAGAGGTATTTTCTCCATATATTCGGGAACAATTGTGTCCGGAAAAGTTAAGCGGTGACGGATGGTTGCAGGTAATGCGTGAAGCGCATAATTTGGGTTTACGAAGCAATGCAACAATGTTGTACGGGCATATAGAAACGCCTGAAGATATTACTAATCATTTAATTAAATTGAGGGAGCTTCAGGATGAGACAGGCGGGTTTATGTCATTTATCCCGCTGGCATTCCATCCCAAAAATACTGAATTATCAAATCGTTCAGGTACTACAGCCATGTTCGATTTAAAGGTCATTTCAATTAGCCGGTTAATGCTAAATAATTTTGACCACATCAAGGCATTCTGGATTATGCTTGGAATTAAACTATCACAAGTCTCTCTTAATTTTGGAGTGGATGACATTGATGGTACTGTAAAGGAAGAGAAAATAACACACGCCGCAGGCGCAGAGACACCGGAGTCTTTAACCGTTCAGGAAATTATTAAATTAATTGAAGAGGCTGGACGAGAACCTGTCGAACGCGATACTCTTTACAATAAAGCAAAAAGAGATACACAGGAAGTTATAATACAAAAAGCGTGATCATATTGGTTATAGAGGTAATATATTAATGACTGCTTTTGCAAAGCTTTTTAGCCCATTTAAAATAGGTTCATTAAATATAAAGAATCGTACTGTAATGTCTCCTATGGAGACGCATCTGTGCGATTCAGATGGGTTTGTGACAGATGAGATTATTAATTATTATAAAGAACGCGCAACGGGTGGAGTGGGTTATATTACACTTGAAAATACTGCTATAGATCCAGTGGGTAGAGTTAACGATGGTATGTTATGTATATATGATGATAAGTATATATCTGGTTTGAAAAAATTGACTGATTATATTCATGCGGCAGGTGGAAAGATTGTTATTCAATTAAGCCATGCCGGACGGGAAGCTTTACCTTATTTTACGGGAACAAAACCGGTTGCCCCTTCTGCGATACCAAGTCCTTTAACAAAAGAAGTGCCAAGAGAGTTAACAATAGAAGAAGTCAGAACTTTAGTTAGTAGATTTGCTGAATGTGCTGAGCGTACCGTAAAAGCCGGATTTGATGGCGTTGAAATTCACATGGCGCATGGTTATCTGGTCAATCAGTTTCTTTCGCCTGAATCGAATGCCCGAACCGATGCCTATGGCGGTGATACTATACATCGTTCTAGATTTGCGAGAGAGATTGTTGAAAATATCAGGAAGTGTACGCCGCATGATTATCCTGTAATATGCCGTATTAGCGCCGATGAATATACCGATACTGGAATCAAATTAGAAGAAAGTAAAGAGATTGCCAGAATACTTGAGAAAGCAGGCGCCAGCGCTATGCATGTATCTGCCTGTAACTATGCATCTGCCTTTTATAATATACCCTGTTATTATCTGGATGAAGGATGTTTTGTGCATCTTGCGGAGGGAATAAAGTCTGTTATAAAAATACCTGTGCTTGCTGTGGGAAGAATCTTAAACCCTTCTATGGCAGAGAAAATTCTGCAGGGAAATAAGGCAGATTTAATTGTATTTGGAAGATCACTTATTGCTGACCCTTGTTTTCCAAATAAAGTTAGAGATGGCAAGCTTGAGGACATAAGAGTATGTCTGAGCTGTAACCGGTGTATCGAGAGTATTTCCGACAAAAAACTTGTTTGTACAGTAAATCCACATATTGGCAAAGAAGGCACTTCTCCGTTACAAAAAACTTTAAAACCTAGGAAAATATTGGTAATCGGAGGTGGACCAGCAGGGTTGGCTGCCACGCATGTTTTATCAAGTCGCGGACATAATGTTACCCTGTGGGAGAAAGACTCACAACTTGGCGGAAGTTTTCGTTATGCGTCTATGGCGCCGATGAAAGAACCAATGAAAAAATTCCTCGATTATCTGATAAATCAGGTAACGAAAACGAATAGTTCGGTTCAACTAAATAAAGAAGCGACCTTATCGTCAGTTAAGGCACTTTCACCAGAGGTTGTTATTCTTGCGCATGGTGCTAAGCATGTTCCTGTTGAAATCAAGGGTGGTCAACACGACGGTGTGCTTAATGTGAAAAAGGCTTTTATGAATATTGATTCCATTGGAAACAATATAGCGATTGTTGGCGGAGGTGCTGAGGGTTGTGAGCTTGCAGATTTTCTGGCTATGAGAGGCAAAAAAGTAACGCTCATAGAAATGCGGCGTGTTATGGGGCTGGAGTTGGTTGCGCATCCGCGTTATCATGTATGTGAACGTATTAAAAAGATGGGAGCTCAGTTATATGTTAATGCGAAAGTAACAGAGATTGGACGTGATTATATAATCATCAGTCGAAGAAGAGAAGCAGACCAAAAGCTTGAAGGTTTCGATAATATTGTTATTCCAACGCTTCATCAATCTAACACCGAGCTTATATCGTCCATTCAATCCTTCGTTCCTGAAGTTTATACCGTTGGTGATGCAGTAGAGGGGCGTACGGCGCTTGAGGCAATTGCCGAAGGTACTGAAATCGGAATGAAAATATAAGAAAAATTGATATCAAAGTGAAAAAGAAAACAATCGTCATCGGACTGGATGGCACACCATATAGTTTATTACAGAAATTGATTCAGCAGGGTACTTGCCCAAATTTATCAAAACTGGTATCAAACGGAACGCTTCAAGAAATGAAGTCAACCCACCCGGCAGTGTCATCTGTTGCTTGGACATCCTTTATGACTGGCAAAAATCCTGCTAAACATGGTATTTTTGGTTTTATGGAAAGGATTCCTAACTCGTACGATATATATTTTCCCAATTCGAAACATATTTTAAGTAAACCTGTATGGGACATCATTCGTGATTACAATAAGCGCTCTGTTGTAATTAATGTACCATCTACCTATCCAGCTACGGAAATGAATGGTATTTTAGTAGCAGGGTTCGTTGCGATAGACCTTACCCGCGCGACGTATCCTAATTCGGTCGTTCCCATTTTGAAGGAAATGGGTTATAAAATTGACGTTGAAACACAGCTTGCTCGCGAATCGAAAGACAAATTATTTGATGACATGTTTCTAACATTAGAAAAAAGAGCAACAGCATTACTTCATTTTTTGAAAAATGAAGCGTGCGACTTATTTATTGGTGTATTTACTGAAACAGATAGGTTACACCACTTTTTCTGGGAATTTTTCGATAAAAATGATCAGAAGTACAGTTCCTTATTTCTGGAATATTATAGAAGAATAGATGACACAATTGGTAAATTACTGGAAAATGTGGATGACAATACTACAGTGATTCTTTTGTCTGATCATGGATTCTGTGGGATAAAACAGGAGATATACGTAAATCACTGGTTAAAAGAAGAGGGTTTTTTGAAGTTCAAGACAATTCCAGCAAAGGCATTATCTGATATAAGTAACGAATCGAGGGCTTATTGCTTGGATCCGGGCAGGATATATATTAATCTTAAAGGCAGAGAACCTGGTGGATGCGTGGAACCGGGTAATGAATATGAACAGTTAAGGGATACACTTATATCTAGATTAACAGGCATTAAAAACCCGGACACAGATGAGAATATAATTGATAAGATTCATAAACGTGAGCAGATTTATCGAGGAGACTACTTTAACAGGGCGCCAGACCTTGTTATTGAGCCAAAACACGGTTACGATTTAAAGGGCGCCATATATAAAGGCACTCTTCTAAGTAAGGGTGTTTTCACGGGTATGCACACTTACGACGATGCGTTTGTATATATCAATAAAAAAAATGTTACTAAACATAATCTAGAGATTGTTGATGTTAGTGCAACTATTTTAGCGTCACTTGGAATTCCAGTATCGCCTGATATAGACGGTACTAATTTTGTGGAATGGAATTAACAATAATTGGTTCTGGTACAGGCATCCCTTCAAGAACACGGGCATATCCCTGTACTTTGCTTAAGATAAAAGATGAGTACATGGTCTTTGATACAGGCCCCGGCTCGTTACGCCAGCTATTTCTTGCCGGTGTTACATATTTAGATATTGATTATATTTGCTATTCGCATTTTCATCCAGACCATTCGCTGGACTTGGTTTCATTCCTTTTTGCGATGCGATATAATGAACCCAGAAGAATTAAGCCTCTTCATGTTATAGGACCTTCCGGTTTAAAGGCATTCTATGAGAAATTGTTAATGATTTATGGTGACTCCATAAAACCGAGAAGTTTTGAGCTGTATCTTAAAGAAATTGACAGCGGAAGGTTATCTTTTGATAATTTTGAAATTACCGTAGAGATGTTAAAACACTCAATGCATAGTATCGGTTTTCGCATAAAGTCTTCAGATGGTAAAGCACTGGTATATTCCGGTGACACGGATTTTTGTGAGGAGATTGTTCAATTGTCTAAAGATGTTAATACTTTGATTCTTGAATGTTCTTTTCCGGATGATCAGAAGGTTGAGGGACATCTAACTCCAAGCTTGTGTGCCAGGATTGCAGAAAAGTCAGGATGTAAAAGGTTAATACTCACACATTTCTACCCTATTTGTGAAAGTACAATACATAACAACAAAAAATTGTTAAACGACCTTAAAAACATTTATGATGGTGAAATAATTTTTGCAGATGATTTTTCAGTGTTTATAATATAATAAGACACTAAAATCTTTTAGATATTTTTTAAAATAATTTAGTTTTGTGGAACTTGGAAATGTTAAAAAATAAAGGAACGGCGCTTATTGTTAATGATATGTTAAATGATTTTGTAAATAAAGGCGCACCACTTGAAGTCTCAAATGCCAGAGATATAGTTCATAATATTAAGAGAGAGATTACAAAGGCTAGAAAGGTTCGTATTCCGATTATTTATTGTTGTGACATGCATAAGGAAAACGATCCAGAATTCAGGTTGTGGCCAAGACATGCTGTAAAAGGTACTGCTGGCGCGCAGATCATTGAGCAGCTTAAACCTTCCAAGAATGATTACATTATAGGGAAAACAAGCTATTCAAGCTTTTATAAGACTTCTTTAAGTGAGTTATTGAAAAGTCTCGGAATAACCCATTTGATAATTACGGGCGTAGTAACAAATATTTGTATTTTATATACTGCAGTGGATGCATATATGAGAGGTTATAAGGTTAGAATACCTGAAGATTGTATTGCAGCGCTTACAGAACGTGAACATCGCTTTGCCATACAACAGATGAAAGGTGTTTTGAAGGCAGATATTGTCTAGTTATTATTGTTTTCTATATGACTAGATAACAAAAAAGGGTATGTGAATGTGAATTCACATACCCTTTTTATATTTTTCTAAATTAACTTCAGCCGTTATTTTGCCGCAAAGTTTCTTACAATTTCCACCATCTTTTCAATCATTTCAGGTGACATCTTTCCTTGATAGCCTGGGCATTTTCCCTTTCCAGCATTTATGTGTTTTACAAGCGCTTCGTCTGTTTTTGAAGATTGAAAACCTGCGTCGGTGAAGTCTGGCACACCGTATTCATGTCCTTTTGCTGTCCCCTTGCCGCCGTTTCCATGACAATAATAACAGCTTTCCTGAACTGCAAAGCCAAGACCCGCAAAGATTGTGTATGGGCTCTTTGTTGTATCGCCCGCTTCATGATGAGTCAGAGCCGATGCTGTGCTGCTAGCAACAGCCAATCCGGCAATAACAGGTATTACATATAAGAAACGAAACATCTTTTTCATTATAGATTCCTCCTAATTTTCGTTATTGATTGTGGGATATTTTATTACGGTACTAATTTCTGTTCAGACCTGTAAATCTTATGGCAGTTCCTGCAAGCAATGGTTAACCTTCTGAATTGTACCTGAATCTCTTCGAGATCTTTATTTGTAGCTGCCTTTTCGATTTCAGATGCATGATAAATTACTTCCTCGTTAATAACTGTATAGTTCTTATCTGATGAAAATTTTTCGCTAGAAGTCTTTGAATCAGCAACTATTGCCTTTGAATATTCTGAAAACTTTGCAAATTGGCTAGCGTCTGCTGTCGAAAGACCAGTCATTGCCCTCATTCCTTGGAAATTATCCCACATCTTTTTGCACAGCTCGCCCTGGTTAGTCTGTCCATAGCTAACTGATGACATTGCGGCAGCGAACAACGTAAATGTTCCTGCAAAAATAAACTTTTTAAACCTCATTTTCCCCTCCTCACTTTTTAAAATTTACTATAATTTAACATTAAGATTTTATTTTAATGGTTCTAAAATTACTAATTTAATTATGCGGGGATATCGTATTTACCTTAATATTTTGTAAATTTTTGTATTGTTCTCCCCGTTTCAGACTGATTACTTCACCTCCCTTCGTACCAAAATAGGATAGTAGCGTGAATCTAGTTTTAATAACTTATATCTTGATTAAATCTTAAAGAACTAATTAAAGATAAAGCTATTTAGAATATCTTGAAAATACGAGGATTGGCGTTATTTATTATAAAAATATATTTTGTATCAACTAGAAAAAACGATAATAATTTGAAGTGATACAATTAATGAGAATTGCCTTGCGTTCCTCCTGTAATAAAAGACTTTCTGTGTGAATCCCTTAGAACAACTCTATAAGTTTATTTCTAAAAAAGAATCTTTGACAATATATCATTGAAAATAAAACGAGTCAAGCAAAAATTTTGTAGCACCATTAATTTGAGAACCAACTTTGCCAAAAGAGTGTTTTTGCATATACGTGTTCTATATAAAAGTTTATTTCTATTGTAAAATGCATTACCAGTCTTTTGGTACTTTATTATCTTCACCACTTGCTTCTTTTGGTGCGGGAATTTCCAGTTGCCCTTGCTGTGATTCATCTTTTTTACCAGGATATAGTTGAGGATAAAGATGAATTCCTAAGTGTTTATGGCATAAAGCACAAGTTTGTCTTAACCGTCGCACCTGCCATTGTGCATCTTCTAGAGCCCCCTTTTCACTCTTGTTGTTTGTTATTTCATACATCTTTTCGGCTTCTACTAACATTGTTTTATTGAGGTCTTGGTATTTTTTGTCATCCGGGCGTGGAAATTTACTGATGACTACCTTTACCATTCCAACAATTGCGCTACTCGACTCAGTAATCAGCTTCCAGTCGGTGTCTGAATAGTTATAATATCCGGATATTTGTTCTACAGCTTTGTAATTTTTATCTATTTCTGCCATAATCTTTGCTAGTTCGCTCTTCTCTTTTTTTGATTCTTCTTCGGCAAATCCACTATTAATCAGCAAACCAAATACACCGAAAACCATTCCTGCTAAAAAAACTCTTCTTACCAAAATCTTACCTCCGTAAATTATTGAAATCCCCCATTCTAAACGCTAAAACTTTGGCACATGTCATGCCATTATTATTAAATAAATAACTTCTTTATAATCAAAGGCTTACAATATTCTATATTAAATCTTGAATACAATTTTCATTAAAAATTGGTTTAAATTAACCACTTTGAAAAGGATTAGACCAATCTTAAAAAACAAAACGATAAGCTAATTATTATAAATAAAAAAAACTTTATGTCTAGTATTTTTTCTAATTAGAGTTATTTTTTAATGTACTGTGTTTTAGGGTTTGCTTTTCTTTATATTTCTTCGTTCTCACAATGAAATTAAGATAATTTATTATGAAGTTCTTTGATGCCTTTATATATGTTTTATACAGTATACAAACATAGTACAAAGCGAATTCACCATAGGTTTGATTTTTTTATTACATTAAAAGAAATATGTTTAAACCTTTGGCAGAAATGTTTTATTAGCGGTGTTGTTGTGATTTGAGGAATATAAAGGCTTAATAGATTAAGCGTGAAAACTATTTATCCTACTCCAGATTGGATAAGATTTTCTTTTTAATGACATATTGAATAAGTTTCAAGATTATTTTAATCCTTGAAAGCAGAATATAAAAAAATATAATGATTTAGGCCACTATTATTTTCTATATTGTGTTTAAGCTTTTAAAGGAACTAATAAGATGAAATGGTCGCAGACTCTGATTCCCACACTTAAGGAAAGTCCGTCAGAAGCAGAAATTGATAGCCATAAACTGATGATTCGAGCAGGTTTAATCAGAAGGATTACAGCCGGCGCATATGCTTATTTGCCGCTGGGAACACGTGTCTTAAATAAAGTCATTAACGTCGTACGTGAAGAAATGAACAAGGCAGGAGCAATTGAAGTCTTTCTGCCAGCCTTGCAACCCTTGAATTTACTGGAAGAAAGCGGCAGGCTGAATGTGTTTGGAGATGATTTGATTACATTTGTAGACCGGCACGGAAAGACTACTGCTTTGGGTCCAACCCATGAAGAAATCATTACCGATATTGTAAGAAACGAAGTTAATTCGTACAGGCAGCTCCCAATAACTTTATATCAAATACAGACTAAATTTCGTGACGAAACGAGACCAAGGTTCGGCGTCTTGCGCAGTAAGGAATTTATAATGAAGGATGCCTATAGTTTTGATGTTGACTATGAAGGTCTTAACAAGAGTTATAACTTGATGTATGATGCATATTGCCGCATATTTGATAGATGCGGTCTTGATTATATTGTGGTTGAGGCAGATTCGGGTGCTATGGGCGGTGATGTGTCTCATGAGTTTATGGTTCCAAGTGGTGTTGGTGAAGATATCCTGATACGGTGTCTGAAATGCGGTTACAGTGCGAATCGTGAGCGTGCTGAGATTGCCCCTATCCCAGAAGAAAACCGCGCATCTCTTAATATCCTCAAGGAAGTTCATACCCCGGCTAAGCGCACTATTCAGGAAGTCGGTGCGTTTTTAAAGGTAAGTCCAGACCAGATGGTTAAAACAATGATTTATATCTCGAATGGCAAGCCTGTAGCCGTTCTTCTCAGAGGTGATCACGAAGTAAATGAGACAAAACTAACAAAGGTTCTTGGATTGGAAAATGCTGTGCTTGCAGACCAAAACACCATTGAGCATATAACGGGTGCACACGTTGGATTTGCAGGTCCAGTTGGTTTAAATATAAAGATTATTGCAGACCAGGCTGTATCTGTACTTCAAAATTTTGTTACAGGTGCTAATAAATCAGATATGCATCTGCTAAATGTAAATCATGAGAGAGATTTTAAGCTAGACCTGATTGCAAATGTCCGTTACGTGACAAAGGGCGATAAATGCCCAAAGTGTAATAATGTGCTGGAAGTATCTCAGGGCATTGAAATTGGCCATGTGTTTAAGCTGGGCACCAAGTACAGCGATGCCCTCAGGGCAAAATTTTTGGATAACAGCGGCGTGGAAAAATCCGCAATTATGGGCTGTTATGGAATTGGGGTAAATCGCATTATTGCCTCATTTATAGAAAGATCTCATGATGAAAATGGCATTATCTGGTCATTGTCGCTTGCGCCATATCATGTTATCGTAATCCCTGTTAATGTTAACGATCCCGATAGTATGCGTGCGGCGAATAATATTTACGATGAACTTAAAAATGATGCTAGTATTGAAGTATTGTTAGACGACAGAGATCAGAGGCCCGGCGTAAAATTCAAAGACGCCGACCTGATTGGCATCCCTATGAAAATCATTATCGGTAAGAAATTTACCGAAAACAAAGAAATCGAAATAAAATTGAGAAAGACAGGTGAAACATTCCTGGTAAAACCAGAAGATGTAAAATCAAAAGTTAAGAGCTTTATTGATACTTTATCAAAAGCTTAACAGATATTTTCAGTTGGATTACGACTTTCGTGGGCAAAATTCTCAAACCAAAACCAGTTAATTTGCTTATTGGTGTACTTGTGAGTGCACCGGGGCTTTTTAGACAAATTGTTGAAATTCTAGTAAAAAATTTTGGTGCTATTGACCTCCAAAGCGATATGTTACCTTTTATCTTTACCGATTATTACAATAAGGTAATGGGCGATAGCATTAAGAGGCAATTCTATAGTTTTGAAAGATTAATCATGCCTGATGAGATTGTTGGAATTAAGGTGCAGACAAATAATATTGAAGAAGTAATTGCCTCGTCAAAAAAACATACTATGGAACGCCCTGTCAATATTGATCCGGGTTATATTAACGAGAGCAGGCTTATACTTGCCTCTACCAAAGATTTTTCACATCGGATTTACTTAAAAGAAGGCATATATGCAGAAGTAACACTTAATTACCGTCATGGGAAATATGAAACATTTCCATGGACATTTCCGGATTACAAGTCACAGGATTATCAAAATTTCTTCCTGCAGGTGAGAGAACTCTATGTCATGAAGCTTAAAAGCATATTAAGAGGTTGGCAAGAGGATTAGAACGCACTTTATTTTTTAGTTGGTTTTCTATATAAAAAGGAATAATTTCTTATGGAAAGAACTTTAATGATTTTGAAGCCGGATGCTGTGCAGAGGCATTTGGTAGGAAAAATTATCTCCAGATTTGAAGAAAAGGGATTTCAGATAATAGGCCTGAAGATGACCCGTATTTCAGAGGCGATGACAAGAAAACATTATACAATCCATGAAGGCAAGGATTTTTTTGAGCCGTTAGTTCGATATATATCGTCCGGGCCGTTAGTAGTAATGGTGCTAAAGGGTAAAGATGCCATAGATGTTGCAAGGAAGATGATGGGTTCTACGTTTGGCTCGAAGGCGGAACCCGGCACAATTCGGGGCGATTACGCCGTCAGCAATCGTTTTAATTTAATCCACGGCTCAGATTCGGCAGAAACGGCTGAAAAAGAGATTAGCATTTTCTTTAAGAAGGAAGAACTTTTTGAATACAACATGAACGACTTGCAATGGGTTTATGACACATCAACAGGGGACATTATTTGAAATTGCTTCGAAACCTCGCTAATGGCAGGTTTGGATTTTGTTTTCTATCGAAAATTGCAAGCTATAAATTATTTTAATGCGTTAAATTTAAAATCTTTTTGACTTGCTAATGTATCCGCCTTTTCCGTCATTTCCTTCATTGTTTGTTCCAATAAAAGACGGTAGCGTTCCATTTCTTCTTCGTTGAGGTTTGATGGAATTTGGATAGGGTTGCTGTAAAACATCAATGCCCGTGAAAATGGTTTCGGTATACGAAATCTGTCCCAGCTTGGGAGTTCCCAATAACTGGAAAATCCAACCGCTACTGGAATAATCGGCACTTGTGTCTTTTTGCCAAGATAAATAGTCCCTGATTGAACAATGAAGCGTGGTCCTCGCGGTCCATCAGGTGTAATCGCTATTGGATACCCTTCCCTTGCCTTATCAACAAGCGCCTTTAGCGCCCGTGCGCCGCCCCTTGTTGTTGAGCCTCTGATAACGCCGAAACCAAGCCTGTTAAGCACCTGCGCAATATATTCACCGTCGGTATGCTGGCTGATAAGTACTTGGATTTTACTATTCATACCTACATAGGCAGGGATAAGCAGCATACAATGCCAGAAGGTATAAATGGCAGGGGTATCCTTTGCTTTTTTATTGAATCCTATGGGGTAGTCGTAAATACGGATGGTAGAGGCTAATAACTTTATTAGCCAGGAACCAAGTATCCCTACAAGTAGAAATTTTAGCTTTTTCATTTTTCAACTTTTTTCCTTTAGCCTTTTCTCGATTATATTTCCAGTTTTTACCATAGACAAATACAGGGCGCATTTATTACAGCTTATATTGTTGTTTTCGCAGAAATCTTTAAAAATCTGATACAGACCTTGTTGGCGTCTGGCAGAGTTTATTACCTTATTTGAAATCTTTGGTTTTCCCATGATGCGATTGAGCATGAATCTGGTTACACTGGTTGTGGAAGGCGGCGTATAATTTCTGTATGCAAGGTGCAGTATCTTTTCCAGTTTTATATCGTTGTGCCTTCTGGCATAGGCAAGAAATACAGGGATTATAACGTTAACAAAGATGGTCGAAGCCCTGTCGTTTCCAATTAATTTTTGTGGTTTTTCAAGCTTTTTTCCACACGGTTTGTAGTGATATGCCCAGTATGGATCGTGAACATCGAGGAATATGGATTGTATTTTATCTATTATGCCCTTAATAACTTTTTGCTCGTCTTTGTAATCCTCAATTTTTTGAAATACAGACAGGATACGCCTAAATATGCCGCAGGAGGGCGATTCAGAAAGGATATTCGCCATAGCCACAATCCTTCTTTCAGGATAGTTTGCAGGTCTGATACCGGCGTAAGTCCAGTCGTCTTTTGTCATCGGGGTTTGACCAATCTTTGTTTTGATTGCGTTCCATTTGTTTTCTACCGCTTTAATGTATTCCATTGTTTCATTATCATAATTTATCTTTGAATTGTTATATTGAGGCAATAGACCTGCCATGCCGAGCAGAAGCGCCTGTATGTATATTTTCTTTTCCTGAAGTTGTGCGTCTTCAGGGACTAAATTTCTTATTTCTTTTAATGGCATTAATGATGCCATTTTCAGAAAGGGTTCCTTATTATTTTTATATCCCAGCGATTCCATGACAGCCTCATAGCATGTCTGCTCAAAAGGGTTCTTTCCCAGCCATTTCTCATATCTCTTGGACTTCTGAAGGATGCGTTCATCACCAGCATAATCGAGGAATTGGCCTATCCATTGTTCACTTATTTGCTGATTTTCCATTTCGGTCTTACAGTGACCTGGATTTACCTTTGTGCCTTTTAAATAAGATTCAACGTCAATAATATCAACTATATCATCCAGTTCGGCGTTTAAATATTTCGACAGTGTTAGCTGTGGAAGGGCATTGCCAGATGAATTCTTTATAAAGCATTCTTTGCTATCGTTCCACATAATCACGTGCAGACATACTGTGTTGTAACTTTCCTGTTTATAGTGTTGGTGTTTTGTCCAATCGGATGCAAATACATGTACTTCAATATTACCCTTTACAAGTCCTTTTCCTTCCAACAGGATTTCTCCACTTTTAAAATCAGGACCGCCTTCTGAATTCCATCTGCCTGGGGAAAGCACTTCCAGTCGCAAGCCATCTTCTGTATACAGTCCGTCTTTCTTGATATGCTGTCCGAACCAGATGCAACGAACCAATTCTTCCTTTATTAGTTTTTCTGTGCCTTCGAGGATAAATATGTTATCCGCATCTTTAAGGTGATTGTGGGTGGAATTTACAATCTTTTGGTAGACAGGCGAAAAACGGTCGGTGGGGTAGTTAGTAAGATTTAGCATAGTACTGCGATATTACGTATAAACAGTTTCTAATGGATTGTACAAAAAATCATAAAATCTGTTTTGATATATAAAACATAGGGGCGTATTGCAATACACCTTCTTTATTTGTAACCAAGCCTTTGTAGTTTATTTTTATCTTTCCTCCATTTTTCCATAACTTTAACCCATAATTCTAAATACACCTTCCTGTCAAGCTGCTCTTCTATTTCTTCTCTGGCAAGGACTCCCACGCGTTTAATAGCCGTGCCGTTTTCTCCGATGATTATTCCCTTTTGCGAATCGCGTTCTACATAGATAATTGCCCTGATGAAGTTCTTGCCCTTTTCGCGCTCTTTAAATTCCTCTATCTCAATTGTGGTTGAATATGGAATCTCCTCGCCATAGAACTCAAAAACTTTTTCACGGATAGCCTCAGCGGCGAGGAATCTTTCGTTGTAATCTGTAATGTAATCTTCGGGATAGAATGGGTCACCTTCCGGCAGGTATTTTACGATAAGGCTTTGTAGTAAATCTAAATTAGTGCCCTTTAAGGCGGAAATAGGCACAATCTCTGCAAATTTAAATTGGTTGCCAGAAGCGGCTATAACAGGTATTAGACGGTCCTTTTCAACTAAGTCTATTTTATTGATAGCAAGAATTATGGGTATGTTAAGTTTAAACAATTTATTGAAAATCTCTTTATCTTGTTCGGAAGGCGGTTCAAATGGTTCTGCCATCATTAGAACTACATCAGCGTCTTCTATCGCGGCATAAGCCTCGTTAACCATGTATTTTTGTAATTCGTATTTTGGCTCCATAATGCCCGGTGTGTCAAAAAAGACAATCTGATAGTTGTCTTTCGTCAATACCCCCATTATCTTTTTCCTTGTGGTCTGTGGTTTGGGTGTGACGATGGATAACTTGCATTCCATATAATCATTAATCAGGGTTGACTTCCCAACGTTGGGTTTACCTGCTATTGCAACGTAACCCGATTTAAAGTTTTTGTTTTGTTCCATAGGGTGTCTTAATAACTCTGTTTAAATGAAAAGTAGCTTGTCCTTGCGCAGGTATAGCTTGAGGCAATCTGACCGCAATGTCATTTCTTCCCAGATTTGTGGGCTTTTTTGCCTTCATTCTTTATCTTATTCCAGATAGCATCCATCTCTTCCAAGGTACATTTTTCGATGTCCTTTCCCATAGTGGCAAGTTCCATCTCAACCTTTTTAAAACGTTCAACAAATTTATAGATGGTTTTACGCAGGACATTCTCTGTATCAAGTTTTAAGAAACGGGAAAGATTAACGATAGAAAACAAAAGGTCTCCCACTTCTTCTTCAATATTTTCTGGTTTATTCTCATTAATAGCCTCTTTGACTTCTGCTAATTCTTCATCTATCTTGGCGATTACATCATTTATATTTGACCAGTCGAAACCCACCTTTGCAACCTTCTTCTGTAATTTCTGAGCCTTCTGGAGCGCGGGTAGGTGTTTGGGTAGCCCATCTACAATAAACTTCCTTTCTTCGTATCCCTTCTCCTTTTTTTTGATTTGTTCCCATTGATGGATTACTTCTTCAGGGGTTGTTGCTGTGGCATCTCCAAAGACGTGTGGATGACGCCGCATCATTTTGTCCAGACATGTAGCCATTACATTTTCGATATTGAATTCACCCTTTTCCTTCGCAATCTGGCAATGAAAAATAATATGAAAAAAGAGGTCTGCCAGTTCTTCCTTGAGTTTATAAGGATCTCCTGAATCTATTGCGTCTATTAACTCATAAGCTTCTTCCACCAAATGAGGTTTTAATGTTGAATGGTTCTGTTCCTTATCCCACGGACAGCCGTCTTTACTGCGTAACTTCCGCATCAGTTCAACTAATTCGTTAAATAGCGAAGTGGATTTATCTTCAATTGTTTTCATTGGTAATATACCGATATGTAAAATTTAATTACGGGTTATTTCATAACTTTCCTGTCATGGGGGCATTCAAAGGCTAGAGGCTAGAGGCTTTCGTGTCTCTTCTTTCCTCTGATTGAATTCATTAAGCCATTTAGCTTTCTCTCTATCTCTTCTCCCCGTTTCCTTATTTCTTTTGATTCGTCCTCTGAAAATATCTTTTTCCGGCGAAAGATTTCGTTGAGTGTAATAGTTTCGTAAAGGGATCCCTGGGCAATACTAAGATATTGAAGGAACTCTTTATTGTATTGGCGACCCTTTCCTTCGGCAATATTCTGGGCTATTGATGCCACTGCACCTTCCATCTGAGAGACTAAACGCAAATGCTTGTTGAAAGGAATCTTCTCAAGTAACTCTAAGATATAACCTGCTAAGTCGACTGCCATCTGCCAAACATCTAATTTCTCAAATGGAAATATAAATCTACCTTCTTCCACCTCTCACCTCTTAACCTCCAACCTTCGTTTTTATGGTATGGGATTCTAGCAATTATTTTTATTGAAGTCAAATAGGGAGACGATAAACATTCATCTACTCCTTAAGATAAGTGTCTTTATCTTGAAGTGCTTTGTTATGCTCACGCATGGCTATCGCTCCATGTAGCACGTTATTATGTGTTGAAAATAACGGTTGAAATAACTTTTTGAATGTCTTATACTCAGTACCAGCCTTCAGTTGGCACATCTGGAGAATAAGAATAAAGTGAGGTTTTTGGTATGAATGAAAAAATTCAATACTGGATTGATATCGCTGAATACGACTTTGAATTATGAAAGATGTAAAGAGATTGTTCAAAAAACAGAGGTATTATATCAATGGATAAAGAAAAAGTTATCGAACGTGTAAAACAGTATACCGATTTAGTAAGGCAAAATTTTCGTGTAAAAAAGATTATTTTGTATGGGTCTCATGCTAAAGGATCGGCTAGAAAAGACAGCGATATTGATGTTGCCGTAGTGCTAAGTAGTATAGACGAAGATTTTTTAATGTCTGAATCAAAACTATTTCGCTTAAGAAGAAATATAGATGCGAGGATAGAGCCTATTTTATTAGAAGAAAAAAACGACAAAAGCGGATTTTTGGAGGAAATATTAAAAACAGGCGAAATTATTTATAGTGCAGATTAGTTATATTGTTTTGAGCAAGGCATAAATCTATACTTACCAATTCATTCTTTTCCCTTTTCTTTTCATGCAAATCGTTTCACTCAGCACGCCTTTATCAGAATTAAAATAGTATTGAAATAATTTTCTCCATAACCTATACTTCGCTAGATAATTACGATTTATGACAAGGATTGGAATACAAAGGGGTATGGAAAGGTGCAAAAAACTGAGTAATTTACCAAACTGTTTTAGGAAGTGGGAATAAATAAGCCAAATGTTAAGAATAAAATTTCTAATTTGAATTAAAAAGAGAAATTATGAATCAGAACGTAATAACTACGACGGAAGATGTGAAATTTGCTGTACTAAATTTCATATATGAAAAAATGAATGGTCAAGAATGGGCTACAAGTTTGAATTATCTTTGCAAAACTATAAATTGTAGCAATGAAAATCTGGTAATAGATGCATTTCAACTGATGGCCAAAGATAATTGTTTTATAATAAAGATATATCCAGTTAAATCAAACCATCGTATTTACAACTCAAAACTAAATAATATTAAAGAATTCATTTGTTCTCCAGTAGGATTTCGTATTATCCCAAATGCGCAGGGACGTAAGCAATATGAAGAATTAAGCAAAAAGAGATTGGAAAACATGAGAAATAAACCGACAAGGGTTTACATTGATAATATCGATAATTTTAAAGAAGTATACCAGATTAAGCCTGAAAAGGTTACGCGCCTACTTGATAAAAATGGACAATTATCCATGAGGGAAGATGATGTTCAAACCGCATTTGAAGATATATTAGGTGTAAAATTTCATAAAATGGATTGGGGTGGTGAAGAGAATGATCTTTATACGTCAAATATTACCATAAGTGGGAATCGTATCGCAGCAGCATTTATGCTGAAAGGAAAAGGAACGAAAAAACGTATACTAGAAATTTGTGATTGCGGTTTAAATGGTGACCAGTTGGTACGCTTATTTCAATCTCCAGCTGAATTATTCGTCGTACAATTCGTTGGTGAAATCTCAGAAAATATCATTAAAGATATTGAAGGAAAAACTATTGCAAAGAAAAATGAAGGAAAACAAGCGCAATATTGCATAATTAATGGACAAGATACTGCCCGTATACTTTTTGCTTACAACAAAAAATTAGATCAAAATTTATGAACTCAAGCCATTCGAAGTTGTTTTTCAATATAAGGCTTTGTGTGCAAATCACATTCGCATCTTCCTTTCTCTTTGCACGAATAGCTTTTATATTAAGGCTGTTGGGGTGCGGTTTTAAAGAAAACTTTTAATGGAAGGAGAAAACATTTATGGAAACAGCAGTTATTTTTTTAAGTACAGATAGTCTTCAAAAAGGTGATAGAAATCCAACTTATTCAGATTGTAGTCTAATCGCTAAAAATTTGAATAAAATAATAATTAATGGTAAAAAAGAACTTCCTTTGTCCAGCGAGACAGGAATGTTTTATACTGATAAAGATGATAATCTTGATAAATATTGTGCCGTTGATGTTCTTTCCTTAGCTCCTTGCCAGGGTGGTGTATTTGCGGTTTTAAAAGTCAAAGAAATGAATAAAGATACTAAAACAAAACTGTCTTAAAGGAATTTCACAACTATGATTTTGACAAGTTTCTAATATTTTGAAAGAAAACCAGAAGAACATTACCTTAAATTTATCAAAACGAGAAACGCACGAAAGACTTGAAAAGACATTTAATAAAAGCATATCAATTCTCAATCCGTAAAAAGCCAAAATTAAAGCAACAGAGGTTTTGATAGATAAAATAGTTTATAAGCTATATGGACTGACTGAGGAAGAAATAAAAATTGTTGAGGGAAAAACGTAAAGTTCTTGCCGATTAAAATCAGGTAGGTTGAACAGCGAATTTTTAAATCATGTTCATTGGAGGTTTCATGTTGAGTGATGAGGTAATTAAACCGGAAAATTTTGCACATGTAACAGAATTCCTAGATGCCTTTTCAAGGAATAGGGATAATGAAAGGTGGGCAAACCCTTATCCTCAAAAGTTGAAAAACCGGTACACAGGATGGATTTTTCGCGGTCATGCAGACTCGCGATGGGAATTGATACCTATAGCCTTAAGAACCGGCACTATCTTAGAATATGTACCTCCTTTGAAACGTGTCCCACTTAGTAATAACAAAGAACAAATTAGTGCCGAGTACCGTCTTATCGATAAATTTCGACAATTCCTCAATGAACTGGGTTTACATATTCCGGAAGATTCACAAGAGTTTCATACGAAAAAGATAGAAAGTATAAAGAAATTTATCGAATCTATTTCCGAGGGTAAGGAAGCCTGGCCTCCTGACAAATGCCTTTCACTTATGGCCTTGGCACAGCATCACAGAATTCCAACAAGGTTATTAGATTGGACTCGCGATCCGTATGTTGCTGTTTATTTCGCCGCAAAAGAGGCAGCTATGGGGCTTACAGGAGAAAAAGACTTTCCCAAAGGGGTTGAAACTCTTTCTATCTGGGCTTTGAACACTTTTTTCCTAGATGCCAATAGAGAAATAATTAAAAGGCAAGTAATTACTGTAACTGCTCCTGCATATGGTAATCCCAACTTACATGCACAAAAGGGTCTATTTACTCTTGAACGGCTTCAATCGTTTTCACCGGAAGGAACAGTTTGCCAGGATACTTTAGATAAACGAATAAAAGATATAATTAAAGTTAATAACAAACTCTTACTGCCATTACCCATAATGAGAAAACTCACCATTCCAATCAGTGCATCGCGTGAGATTCTTCGACGGTTATCCTATCGTTTTATTAACGCTGGAACTCTATACCCAGGGTTTGATGGTGCTGCAGAAGCACTCAAAGAACAGAGATTGTGGGACAAAACATTTTAGCGTATATATTAGTCGGGCTTTATAAACTACGTACTGTCACCTCTCCACTTAGCTCTCTACAACAAGCAACATTGAACATTAATTGCCTTGATTAATATCTCTATATTTGGTATTGTAATACCATCATGATGGCAGAACTTGTTTATTACGAAAAGAGGTACTTTACTGAGGATTCTTTTCAAGAAATCAAGATATGGAAAGTACCTGAAAGCAAAGATAAACCTCATGGTCTCAAATATTCATTTGTGTACATTATTAACGGCGAAAGAATAATTGGTTATGATAATGCAGAAGGGAAAGGAGACCATAGACATTACAAGGGGAAAGAGTATTCGTACAAATTTCAGGGATTAGAAAAACTCTGGAAGGATTTCCAAAGTGATCCTGAGCAATTTATGGAGGGCAAATTATGAAGGTCAAAAATATAAAAATAGCTATAAAATCTGATAAAGAACTTTTCAATGAAATCAAAGAAGTATGGAATAAACTCGAAAAGGGAGAAAAGGTAAAAAAACACGAGGGTATTTCATTTGCAAATCTTGATGTGATGAGAAAGGTGCTTACGGAAGAGCGATTAAGAATATTAAAAGTTATAAAAAAGGAACATCCCTCTTCAATTTATGCACTTGCAAAGATCCTTGAAAGAGACATTAAAAATACGTTCGACGACGTTCAGTATCTCGCGGAGGTTGGTTTAATAGAGCTTAAAAAGTCAAAAGTGGGCAGAGAAAAGATAACGCCACTGGTGAATTACGATAAAATTCTCCTTGAGATACCTGTCTAAAATGAGACACATTCAATAATAAAATATGAAACTTGATAGTAATTGTTGTCGTAATAAATGTAAAGTCAGTCAGTTAAAAAAATATGTAAAAATCTGTTTTTTGTGGTAGTATATTAGCATGCATTGAATATAATTCTTCAAACATTTTAGAAGGGAAGATATTATGGGATTTCCAGAACATCGACTACGCCGGTTACGTAAGAACGAAAATATGAGAAGACTGGTCAGAGAAACACAACTGTCCATAGATGACCTGATTATGCCCCTCTTTGTCCGTCCGGGAAAGGGCATTAAGCAGCCGATACCCTCTATGCCAGGGAACTACCAGATGTCCGTTGATAAGCTGGTTGAGGAGGTAAAAATCCTGGAAGGGCTTGGAATCCCTGGTATTATTCTTTTTGGCATACCTGATAAAAAAGATGAGATGGGTTCCGATGCCTACTCAGAGGAAGGGATAATCCAGAAGGCGATTATTGCAATTAAAAAAGAGGCAAAGGGTATTCTTGTGATTACTGATGTTTGTATGTGTGAATACACAAGTCACGGACATTGTGGTTTTGTAAAAAGGGACGAACGGACAGGTCATTTTGACGTGGATAACGACATGACCCTTCAGCTTCTGGCAAAAGAGGCGGTTTCACACGCAAGAGCGGGTGCAGATATTATAGCGCCCAGCGACATGATGGACGGACGTGTGGGCGCAATCAGACAGGGATTAGACGAGACTGGTTTTGAGCATATTCCTATTATGGCATATTCAGCAAAATATGCATCGGGGTTTTACGGTCCGTTCCGTGATGCCGCAGAGTCAACCCCCGGATTCGGAGACCGCTCATCTTACCAGATGGACCCTTATAATGCTAATGAAGCGCTGCGCGAGGTATCGCTGGATATAGAAGAGGGGGCTGATATCGTGATGGTAAAACCTGCGTTGGCATATCTTGATATAATCCGTATGATAAAGGATAAATTCAACTATCCTGTGGCGGCATATAACGTAAGCGGTGAATTTTCCATTGTAAAGGCGGCTGCTGAAAAGGGCTGGATTGATGAAAAACGCGTGGCGCTGGAGATTTTGATGGGCATCAAGCGCGCCGGCGCTGATATTATCCTCACATACTGGGCGAAAGATGCCGCACAATGGCTGAAAAAATAAGTTTAGCCACGGATGAACATCACGAATTAACACTAGTTTTAATTCATTGAGAAAGTTTAGTAAATATTTATGAAAGAGAAAAGGAAACCCAACAGGTTGGATTTAGAGGCAATCAGAAGTCAGATACTGGATTTTGCATGCGCCAAACATGATTTTAAGCTGGAATCTGAGGACTTCCCTTTTGATGGGAATTGGGATGGTGTGTTTTTGATCAAGTTCAGGGATGAAGCTAAAGAAGACAGGTTATACTGTGAAGCGCCGCTGGGTGAACATTTCGTCAGGTTTGGACTTGATCTGGAGGTTGATGAACAAATATGGCAAAGGGAGTGGGAGAACGTCCTCAGAAAAGCATCTGGCTATGATGTGGCAGTTTATCCTTCTATTTCGCCTGAAGGAGGCAAACGGCGGTGTCGTTTGTCAGCAAGGGCATGGATACCCAATTTCGGTCAGAGGATTTTTGGGCTTACCCTTTCGAACCTTGTAGATTGCAAACAGGTAATTCTTTCAATGATTAAAGTGTAGTATTAAAATTCCAATTTTTAATTCCAAATTCCAAAAAATCTCAAGATCCAATTATTAAATATCAACCCTTTTTGTAATCACACCAATTTGTGTGTTATTCCGCATGTTTAAACTCCGATCCAAACAAGTCGGAAGAGTTTAGGCGTTATTCCGTTGATTAAAAACATCATATATTCTTTGTGAGTAGAAAATTCATTTCAGTGGCAGAAACTTATTTATGAAATTTTCTTGGTTATCAATAAATTGTTTGCTAAAATTTTATATATACTTATTGGTAAATTGTAATGATTACATGTCAATAATAAAAGGAAATAGAAAGCTCATAATTTTATGAAGATTGCGGTTTCGGGTAAAGGCGGGGTTGGGAAAACGACCTTTGTTGCCGCACTTGCAAAGGTCTTTGCAGAAGGCGGGAAGAATGTTATTGCGATAGATGCAGACCCTGTGTCTAATCTGGGCGTTACCATGGGCATTAAGAATGCCTCAGAAATTGTCCCAATCAGCCAGATGAAGGATTTGGTAAAGGAACGTATGGGAACCACCTCCGAGGAAGGTTATGGAAAGATTTTTAAGTTAAACCCTTTAGTTTCTGATTTGCCTGATAAATATTCGATAGATTGTGAAGGCATCAAGCTTATGGTACTGGGCGCTATAAAACGTGGTGGAGGCGGATGCGCATGTCCTGAGAGTACACTCTTAAGGACATTGCTGAGCCATTTAATACTTCAGAGGGATGAGATTGTAATTGTGGATATGGAGGCAGGGGTTGAACATCTCGGTCGCGCCACGGTAAGGGCTGTGAATGCGCTTGTTGTGATTGTTGAGCCCGGTTCAAAGAGTATACAGACAGCATTTCACGTAAAAAAACTGGCTGACGACATAGGTCTTAAGTCTATTTATGCGGTTGGTAACAAAGTGAGCGCTGATGAACACAGGACGTTAATTGAAAAAGGGTTGAATGGCATACCCGTGTTAGGGTTTATTTCTTACAATGATAAAATCATGCAAACGGATATTCTGGGTAAAGCCGCTTTTACCGATAACGCGCAATTATTATTGGAAGTAAGGCAAATAAAAAACAAGCTAGAAGAGTGTTTAAAAGGTAAGTAATTTGTATTTTGTATTAGCTATAGACATAGGTAACACTTTTGTAATTAGGAAAAGTTTGTAATTTTTGCAGTGGAGTCCACCCCTGAAGCCCCATGTGTGGTCTTTTGTTGTTAAAGAATTCATCGTATTTTTTACGTTCTTTTACAAGGAGGTCAAGATTCCGAGTTTTTTGTAAACGGAAAAACTCTTCTCCATCGGTTTTATGAGACCTTTCTACCTTGCCGTTTTGCTCTGGACAAGAAGGCCTATTGAGCTTGTGTTTTATACCCAACCCCATGCACGACAGGGTAAAAGGATGTGTCTTGGGCTGCCGTAAGGGATGGGTTTTGGGTTCACCGGTGTAAGCATTGGTAAAGACGGCGTCGTTGTTGGTCCTGATGTGCCTGATCTTGAAAGGAAAGCGTCTGAATATATATTGCAAGAAGTCCAGGGAGTTAGATGTAGAGCGTTCCTGGTAAAGTTTGGTGAATTTGATCCTGGTAGAGTCGTCCTGAGCGGAGTACTGAACAAAGCTCCCGGGTCTGTAGCCGCCCAGCAGCTTTATATCTACCTGTAGGTATCCTGGAGAGGGCATCTGATAACACTTAGGTTTTCTGTGCATCTTCTTGGGTTTCTCAATGAGGCCGTTGCGTTTTAAAGTGGCGTATATGGTGGACCTTGGAAGCGAGATATTATAGTCCTTCAATAAGAACAGCCGTATACGGTCGGGGCCGAAGGAAGTGGTTTTACGAAGTCTTATTATGATAGACTGAATATATTTATGGGTAAGCATAGGGGAGCGTCTGGGACGTTTTGAGCGATCAATGAGGCTTGCAGGGTCACCTCCTGAGTCTTCGTAACGTTTAAGCCATTTATAGAAACATTTACGAGATATGCCAAAATACAGGCATACCTTTGAGACGTTATTAATCTTTTTATACATGAGCATCCACGCTAACCTTTTTCGAATAAGTTGATCGTAATAATACTTGGGCATGGGTAACATCTCCATAAAAAAATTTAGTAAGTCGCCTATCCCATAGGGATAGGCATATCATATTACATAAACTGTTACCCATGTCTATATACTTTACAAAGTAATTTGTATTTTCCCTTGATTTAAATTTATTTAAAATTATAATAACTCGTTCTAACTCCCCTCAAATGGGGATGGGTATTTAGTGCGACTGTGCGGTTAATCCCGTCAGTCGGCTGGTATCAGAGAAAGTTAAGGAGGATATTATGGAAGAAAAAGAAAAAGAAAAAACGATAGATCAAGTGATGCTTGATCGCATGCAGGAAATGAAAGTAGAAACCATGTACGACAGATACAAGGCGCAACAGCCTCAGTGTGGTTACGGGAGTCTTGCACTTTGTTGCCGCCATTGCAACTACGGTCCGTGTAATATTGACCCGTTTGGGCCCGGACCAAAGAAGGGTGTCTGTGGCGCAGATGCCAATACCTTTGCTGCAAGACACTTTCTTCGTATGGCTGGTGCTGGTACTGCGTGTCACTCCGATCATGGGCGTGCTGTTGCTCATCTGCTGGTATCCACAGCAAGGGGTGAAGCTCCTGGTTACAGGATTAAGGATGTAGATAAACTCATGATGATTGCCGAGTGCTTTGGAATAAAAACGAAGGATCGTAAGACAAACGAGATTGCCGAAGAAGTCGGTGAGATGGCGTTGATGGAATTTGGAAAACCTTACGGTACTTTGTTATTTCTGAAGAGGGCGCCAGAAGCCCGTCAGAAGATATGGGAAAAATTAGGTATTGCACCGAGGGCTATCGATCGTGAAGTTACAGAAAGTATGCACCGGACGAGTATGGGTGGCGACCAAGACTATAAGAATCTCACCAAACAAGCCATGCGTGTGGCTTTAGCAGACGGTTGGGGCGGTTGTATGATAGCGACTGAGCTACAGGATATTATGTTTGGCACCCCAAAGCCTGTGCAGGGAAGGACAAGCATGGGCGTTTTGAAGAAAGACCACGTAAATGTTATTGTTCACGGACACGAACCTCAGCTTGCCGAGGCCATTGTTCTTGCCTCAAGCGATCCTGAGGTTGAAAAAGCTGCAAAAGCAGTGGGTGCAACTGGTGTTGTCATTGCAGGTCTTTGTTGTACGGCGAACGAACTTCTTGTCAGACATGGAATTCCTATGGCTGGACATATGACCATGCAGGAAGGGGCGGTTTCAACAGGCGCTGTCGAGTTAATGGTTGTTGATATCCAGTGTGTGATGCAGGCATTGGCAGAAACGGTAAAGCACTTCCATACAAAACTGGTTACGACTTTATCAAAGGCAAAAATCACTGGTGCAGAGCATGTGGAGTTTGAAGACGAACATGCCCTTGAAGCGGCAAAGAAGATTATTATGATGGCTATCGAAAATTATAAAAACCGTGATCCTAAAAAGGTATTTATTCCCAGTGGTGTTGAGCCAAATCTTGTAGCCGGTTTTAGTCATGAGACGATTAAGTATATGTTGGGTGGCAGATTCAGGGCAAGTTACAGGCCTTTAAATGACAATATAATGAATGGAAAGATTCGAGGTGTTGTGGGAATCGCAGGTTGTACAAGTCCTAAGGTAGGTCCGGGTGAGGAAACTTATGTAAATCTGGTAAAGGAGTTGATAGCGAACGATATATTGGTTGTGGCGACCGGGTGTGCCGCTGGACAATGTGCCTCTGGTGGGTTGATGATTCCAGAGATGAAAGACGCTTGCGGCGCCGGTCTCAAGGAGGTTTGTGAGGCCGTGGGCATACCGCCTATTTTGCATTCTGGCGCCTGTGTCGATAACAGTCGCATTCTAATAGCTGTGTCTGAGATGGCAAAAGAAGGTGGCTTGGGAAATGATATCAGCGATTTACCTGTTGCAGGGGTGTGCCTGGAATGGATGAGTGAAAAGGCTATTGCCATTGGGCAGTATTTTGTCGCCTCCGGTGTTTATACAGTCTTTGGTATGAATTCACCTGTAACTGGTGCGCCGGAAATGCTAAGGTTGCTGACCAAAGAGATGGAAGACTTGGTTGGTGCCAGGTGGGATTTTGAGCGGGATCTCAAGAAAATAGGCAAAATGGTAATGGATCATATTGAAAAGAAGAGAGAAGCGCTTGGCATAAACGTCGCAAAGGAGAGAAAGCTTTATGATATGGCTGAAAGAAGGGCGCTGGAAAGGGAGTGCAAGCCTGTTCCAGGAGGACATCATTAACAAAAAGATCTAAAGGGGTAATTTTTTATGTCAAAGATCATTTGTTCTGCCGCCATCCGCGGCGCATGTCAAATTATAGAAAAGGTTGATAAAAAACTATCTGATGCAATTGCGCAAAAGGGGCGTGATTGCAAAGTAGAATTCCCTAATACAGCCTATTATTTGCCGATCATTTATTCAATGACAGGTACTGCAGTAAAGACTCTGGCAGATTGTGAATATGTTATGGGTGTGGCAAGGAGCATGTTGCCTCCGTTGCCTGCCGAACACCACTGGGTTCCGTACTTGGGTCATACGCTAGATGCAGGCATGGCGACTCTTTTTGCGGAAGAGATTTATGAAGTCTGTAAATATCTTATTGGGCCGCAGCCCGTTGATGGAATATGGTTAGGCGCTGCTGATGATATTATTATGCGTGAACGCGGTATCGAATTTGTGGACGGCACTGCGCCTGGTTTTGCTGCTATCGTGGGATGTGCGCCTGATGCAGACACCGCCGTAAAGATTGCGCGCGAACTTCAACAAAAGAATTTGTACGTTTTTATGGTATCAGATAATTTAGGGACATCGTTTGCCGAACAGCTGGCAGAAAAAGGAGTCCAAATGGGCTGGGATACCCGATTGGTACCTTTTGGAAAGGAAACTTCAGCGGCTGTCTATGCGCTTGGTTTTGCAAATAGGGCTGCCCTTTCGTTTGGGAACGTGTCGCCGGGTGATTTCAGAAGGAATCTTCTTTACAAC
The DNA here is from genome assembly GCA_963709355.1 of uncultured Planctomycetota bacterium. Lineage (GTDB taxonomy): Bacteria > Planctomycetota > Brocadiia > Brocadiales > Brocadiaceae > PLOWO2-12-38-17. The sequence continues at coordinate 2,135,948 of CAVPVY010000005.1, read as the reverse complement.
AAAAACCGTATCTTTGCATTTCGTCTTGGCATTAGGAACTGCAGTAACAGATGAACAGTATGCAAACGCAGCAGGCGCAATCAATTATGGTTTTCCCAACGATTACCAATATCGATATACCTGAAATATTACCTACAGGTGTCTGTACTTACGAACACGTAGTTTCCAGGGTGCCGGTTGATAAGATCGTTGACAAGTGTGTCGAAGTCCGAGGTCTAAAGATTTCGATTCATAAGTTGGATATCCCGGTAGCTTATGGCCCTGCCTTTGAGGGTGAACGTATCCGAAAAGAGGACATGCAAATTGAAATCGGTGGTCCTGGTGTGCCAGCCTTTGAGTATGTCTGCACAAAAGAAGGACATGAGGTTGAGGACGGTAAAATACAGGTTATAGGTCCTGATTTGGATGAAATCAAGCCAGGCCCCGGCGTGTCTTTAGGCATTATGGTAGAAGTATATGGTCGAAAGATGCAGCCGGATTTTGAACCCATTTTTGAACGCCAGATGCATCGGTTTTTAGGTGAGGCTCAGGGCTTGTTTCATATGGGCCAGAGGGACATGATTCGCCATCGTATCAGTAAGGAAGGCTTTAAAGCTGGTTTCAGGCTCAAACATATAGGAAGTATCATTCATGCCAAATTCCATGGTGAATTTGGCGCTATTTTAGACAAGGTTCAAGTGACCCTGTACACGAAAAAGGAAGATGTGGAAAAGCACTTGAACGACGTGCGTGCTGCCTATACAGAGCGTGATGCACGATTGAAAGGTATGACTGATGATTCGGTAAATTTGTTTTATAGCTGTACGCTCTGTCAGAGTTTTGCACCCACCCACATTTGTGTTGTCTCTCCTGAACGTTCGGGTCTTTGTGGGTCTGTTAGCTGGCTGGACGGCAAGGCCGGTTATGAAATTAACCCTACAGGACCAAATCAGCCAATCGAAAGGGGCAAGGTAGTTAACGAAAATCTGGGACAATGGGAAGGCACAAATTCATTTATTTACAATGGTTCAAACAGATCGCTTGAGAAGGTAAGTTTATACAGTATCATGACGGATCCAATGACGAGTTGCGGGTGTTTTGAGTGTATTTCAGCCATGTTGCCCATGACCAATGGGATCATGGTGGTAGACCGCGACTTTACCGAAATGACCCCGTGTGGTATGAAGTTTTCTACCTTGGCAGGAACGGTTGGAGGCGGATTGCAAACCCCTGGGTTTATGGGTCACAGCAAGTTCTATCTGAGTAGCAGGAAGTTTATTTCTGCTGATGGCGGTCTAGCCAGAATTGTATGGATGCCTAAGGCGTTGAAAGAAGAAATCAGCGAAATGCTTGCAAAGACTGCCGGTAGTTTAGGTTTGCAAGATTTCTTAAATAAAATAGCGGATGAGACAACAGCGCAGACGGAGGAAGAGGTACTTGCATACATGCAGAAGGTTAATCACCCTGCATTGGTTTTGGCACCGATGTTCTAAATGCAATTTATTTTAAGTTAATTGTGCCAAAATTTTGAAAATTTGATTCTTTAAGACCCTCGGATCAAACTAATTTATTACAGTATTTATATTTGATTAATGGAGTTTATTCATGATTTTTGATATACCGTCTTTAGATGAAGAGAGCAAAGAGAAGGAAAAGCCTCAGAATGGCGATTTTATTGCAAAGTTATTAAAAACGCGTACCGTTATGGTGGCGGATGAAGTGAGTAAGAAAATGGCGCAACGGATAATGACACAACTCTTACTCCTTGAAGCCGAGAATAACGACGATATTAAAATGTTTATTAATTCCCCGGGTGGGGATGCCGATGCTGGTTTTGCTATTTTTGATATGATGCGGTTTGTCAAACCAAGGATAAAGGCTGTATGCGCAGGGGTTGTGGCAAGTGCTGCTGTTATAATACTACTTGGTGCGCAAAAAGAAAATAGGTTTAGTTTATCAAGCGTCCGTATCCTTATTCATCAACCATCTACCGGTATACATGGTACTGCCTCTGATATTCAGATTGAGGCGAATGAAATACTGAAATGCCGTGAAAAAATTAACCGGCTGATAGCAGCTGAAACTGGGCAAACTATGGAGAAGGTAGAATCTGATACAAGAAGAAATTTCTGGATGTCGGCTGAAGAAGCCGCTAAATACGGATTGGTCAATAAAATTATACAATCAAGCGAAGATTTAAAGGCATAATTTTATCGAAAAGGATTTTGAATAATGGCATTAACCGGACTGGACATTTACAAATTACTTCCAAAAACAAACTGTAAGAAGTGTGGTCGGCCAACGTGTCTGGCGTTTGCAATGCAATTGGCACAGAAAAAGGCGAATCTTTCAGATTGTCCTGATGTAAGTGAAGAAGCGAAGAAAATACTCGGAGCTGCCGCCTCTCCGCCTATTAAACTTGTAACTGTCGGTACAGGTGATAAGAAGGTTGAGGTTGGCGAAGAAAATGTTTTGTTCAGGCATGAAGAGAAGTTTTATCATCCAACAGGCATAGCGGTTACAATTTCAGATGATTTGACTGATACGGAATTTAATGATCGTCTGAAAAAGATTAATAATTTAAAGGTTTTGCGTGTTGGTACTGAGATTGATATTGATTTAATAGCAATTATTAATAAGAGTAATGACGCGGGAAAATTTGCCGAAACATCAAAGAAAGTTAGTGGCAGTACCCATCTGAACATAATTCTTAGCAGTACATCGGTTGAAAATATGAAGGCTGCATTAGCCAACTGCGCTGATAAGAGACCTTTAATTCATGGTGCCAATGCCCAGAACTGTGAATTAATGGCGGCGTTAGCAAAGGAAAAGAACTGTCCTATGACCGTGACCGCTCCAACGCTTGAGGAACTCGCCGATTTAACCGAACGGGTAAAAAAGGCAGGCGTTGAGGAGATAGTTTTGGACGTCAGCGGTGATAATCCTAAAGAAGTGCTTCAAAAATTAACAAAGGTAAGACGCGCCGCTTTGAAGAAAAATTTCAGAGCGCTTGGATTTCCTATGCTTTCATTTGTTTGTGATGAAGACCCATTCCAGGAAATTTCACTTGCAAGTACTTATGTTTTAAAATATGCGGGTATAATTGTTGTTAATGTATGTGAGATATGGGCAATTATGCCGCTGCTTACAACAAGAGCAAATATATTTACCGACCCACAAAAGCCAATACAGGTTGAGCCAAGGTTATATGCTGTGGGCGACGTCAAGGAACACTCACCTGTTTTATTTACAACTAACTTTTCGCTTACTTATTATACTGTTGAAGGCGAGGTTGAATCGAGCCGTATTGCCGCGTATATTCTATCTGTTGATACGGGCGGCACCTCCGTTTTGACTGCGTATTCCGGTGACAAACTAAATGATAAGGTTGTTGCTAAGGCAATGACTGATGCTAACGTGGAGACTAAAGTAAAACACAAGAAATTGATTATTCCAGGCCTTGTTGCCGTAATGTCCGGGAAATTGCAGGAAACGCTAGGTTGGGAAATACTGGTGGGGCCCAGAGAGGCATCAGGGCTTCCTTCTTATTTGAAAACAGTCTGGAAGGCATAGGTATTTATCTATGCCTAAACTTTATTTATTTTAATGCAGGTGTAATAATCTTTTACGGTAAAAGCAGACGCGTTTTATCAAGTATGTAGATAAATTTATAGGTTTATTTGGGATAGATTTACTGAATTGAGTAAAACCGCTCGCTTATCCTCCATTTAACTACGAATTTGAGATTCAAACTATAGCCTTGGGAAATTCACGTTATAAAGTCCATTTTTTTCCTGCCGATGTTACCGTTGATATAGAGGGAGGTAAGACCATCCTCGACGCATCGCGCAAGGGAGACCTTTTTATTAATGCCTTATGCGGCGGCGATGGTACATGCGGTAAGTGTAAGGTAATTTTGAAAGGCGGCAATGTAGAAAACCTCCCAACAACACATATCTCAGCATCGGATAAGAAGAAGGGATACGTCCTCGCATGCAGTACAAAGGTAATGGGCGATATCGAGGTTGTAATACCCGAAGAATCGCAACTTGATAAAAGCCAGATTTTAGTTAGTGATTATCCGCAATTTCCAGGATCATTAGCTGCAGCAACCATGCGTGCAAAGCAATTTGAGCATGACCCGCTTGTGCGTAAGGTTTATCTTGAACTGTCACAGCCTAGCCTCGACGATAGTATGGCGGATTACGAGAGACTTTGCCAGGGCATAATGATTAAGACGAACATATCACTGGAAAAATTGACAACAAATTTTACTGTCCTGAAGCGTTTGCCATCTGTTTTAAGGGGTAGTAAATGGAAAGTTACTGCGACGCTTGGATATCGTGGTTCTACTGTTGAAATTCTTGAGGTTCAGACGGGAGACGTCAGCGCTAATAATTATGGTGTTGCTGTTGATGTGGGCACAACTACTGTAGTAGCGCATCTGCTCAATTTCTCAAACATGGAGACCATTGATATTGAGGCAACCTATAACGCACAGATTAAATACGGTGATGACTATATCCAGAGAATAATGTATGCTGAACAAAATGATGCAATGGATATTATGCAGGAAATTTTAACCGAGGACGTAAATCATTTGATATCAACCCTTGTTAAGAGGAATAAACTATGTATTCATGATATTAATGCCGTTGTTTGTGCTGGAAATACAGTGATGACGCATTTTTTATTGGGTTTAGACCCTATAAATATAAGAAAGGAGCCGTATCTGCCTTCAGCGAGTTTTGTTCCTCCTTTAAGAGCCAGCGTTGTAGGTATAAAGATTAATGGTCATGGTTTGCTTTACACGTTGCCATGTGTTGGCGCATATGTTGGTGGCGATATTTCTTCGGGCGCACTTGCCATCCGTCTTGATATGGCGGATGCACTGTCGTTGCTTATTGATATAGGTACAAACGGTGAAATTGTGCTGGGAAACAAAGACTGGATGGTTTGCTGTTCAGCCTCTGCAGGCCCGTCTTTTGAGGGCAGTGGGATTTCCTGCGGAATGCGCGCAGCGAAGGGCGCCATTGAAAAGGTTAATATTACAAAGAATTTTGACGTTATCTGTAAAACAATTGGCGATGCATCTGCAAGCGGGATATGCGGTTCTGGGCTGCTGGATTGTCTTGCCAATCTGGTCAGGAGTGGTGTTATTGACAGGACTGGAAATTTTCAGAAGGGATTAAATACCGATCGCTTGAGAAAGACGGACGATGGCTATGAGTTTGTTCTGGTAGAAGGTAATAAGACATCAACCAAAAAAGATATTGTTATTACACAGGCAGATATTCAAAACCTGATTCGTTCCAAGGCTGCTATCTATTCTGCGATATCAACATTACTTGAGGCAATGAGTATGAGTGTGGATAATATTGAACAGGTTTATCTTGCTGGTGGTTTTGGTAATTATCTTGATATTAGAAGCGCGATCACAATCGGGATGCTTCCTGATATTTCAGTGTCAAAGGTTCAATTTGTTGGAAATACATCAGTAATCGGTGCAAAGATGTCGCTATTTTCTAAAGATGCTTATGAGGTTGCTAGGACAATAGCCTCAAAGATGACGTATTTTGACTTGATGTCAAACAACAAGTATATGGAAGAATACGTATCGGCTAACTTCCTGCCGCATACTAATCTTGAGAAATTTCCATCAGTAGTTGAGGAATTAAAGGTTTAGCTGGTATTTGCCACAGAGAACACAGAGATAAAGAATAGAATAAATAAGAATTGAAAAGAAGTAAATAAAGGTTTAATTTCCTCTGCATTCTCTGCGTAAGACATAAAAGTTATGAGGTGTATATATGGCATATAATATTGCAGTAGCAGGGAAGGGTGGTACTGGTAAATCAACCCTTTCAGCCATGATTATCAGATATATTACGGAAGAAATAGGCAAGCCAGTTTCTGCCGTTGATGCAGACCCCAATGCATCTTTGGGTGCTTTGCTAGGATTACATGTACAGAACACCGTTGCCGATATCCGCGAGGAAATCGTAGAAAAGAAGGCCGACTTTGCCGGGATGTCTAAAGAAAGATATATAGAATACTCTATTGAGGAATCAATAATTGAGAAGGATAAGTTTGACCTTTTAACAATGGGCAGGCCTGAGGGACCAAAATGTTATTGTTACGTGAATAATCTCCTCCGTAAATATCTGGATAAAGTTGGAACGACATATCCGTTCATTGTAACTGATAATGAAGCAGGAATGGAGCACCTCTCCCGCAGAACTACCAATAACGTAGATTTATTACTGATTGTAAGTGAACCGACCATTGTGGGTGCATTAACTATACAGCGTATTCTTAAATTAGCTGATTCGCTTTCAATTACTATCAGAAAAAAACTCTGTGTACTAAACCGGGTGCAAAAAAGCGGCATACATGAAAATCTTCAGCAAAGGCTGGATAGTCTGGAAATCGAAATATCCGGTATGTTTCCGTTTGACCAGGAGATTTACGATTTAGCGGCATGCGGCGCCTCTGTATTTGAGATTTCAAAGGAAAATGAGGTGTATCGAAAACTGGGGGTATTTTTACAGAAACATTTACCAAAAAGTCTGTTGGAAAAGAAATTGACTTGTCATATATAGTATTTTTATAATTCTATCCTACTTCAATTAAATAGTTGAAACCTGGAATATCAGATGTGTACTATTGGTTTTATAATCGGTAGGAGGCGTAGGATGGGTTAAGCTTGTCCTGAGCTTGTCGAATGGGCGAAGCGAACCCATCATTGATTTATGTGATTAGTTTTAGAAATAAAATGTGTTGGGAGATTGAGTTATTATGGAAATACCAAATGTAGCGGATAAGTGGTCAAGCGGTGTCAATGAAATTACACTGGGCACTACAAAAGATAAAGGTGGTACCCGAGAAAAAACAATTTCCATTGGCGGCGCGAAGAGCATCCCATTTATGGATTTTGAAGGCAAGCCCGGTCATAAACCTGTGGTTGCAATGGATGTTTATGATGTACCGCCTGAAGACTGGCCTGAAACCCTAAGTAAACCATTTGCGGATGTGATGAATGACCCTGCTAAGTGGGCGAAGAAGTGCGTTGAGCAATATGGGGCGGATATGATTTGTCTGAAATTGGATGGAATACATCCGGATAAAGGCGATAAAAGCGCCGAGGATACGGTGAAAACCATTAAATCTGTACTTGCCGCTGTAAGTGTACCTTTAATTATCTGGGGGTGTGAACACGATGAGAAGGATAATGAGGTATTGCCAAAAGCAAGTCAGGCTGCCAAAGGAGAGAATTGCCTGATGGGGATTGTTACTCAGGATAACTATAAAACACTTACTGCATCATGTCTGGCAGACGGACACTGTATAATTACCATGGCGCCAGTGGATATTAATATTGGAAAACAGGTCAATATACTTGTATCAGAGATGGATTTCCCTCTTAATCGGATTGTGATGTTTCAATCAACAGGTGCGCTCGGTTATGGTTTGGAATATACTTATTCAATTCAGGAACGTGAACGACTGGCAGCCCTTACAGGTGATAAGATGATGTCCATGCCAGTAATCTGCGACGTTGGGCATGAGGCATGGCGTGCAAAAGAAGCCAAATCGGACGATAATGCAGTGCCGCAGTGGGGGCCTAGGGAAGAAAGGGGACCTATGTGGGAGGCAATCACTGCCGTCAGCCTTTTGCAGTCGGGTGTGGATATCATTCGTATGAACCACCCCAATGCCGTTGCAGCGGTAAAGAAATGTATTAATCGTTTATACTAAAAGGAGAGGGGTATGATTTCTATCGGTGAACGTATTAACGGAATGTTTAAAGATGTACGGGAAGCAATCAAAAATAAAGACCCAAAGGCTGTAAGGGAACTTGCAATAAAGCAGACGGAGGCTGGGGCAAGTTTTCTCGATGTGAATGTGGGCACAGCAGCGGCAGACTCAATTGGCGCCATGAAATGGTTGATTGAGGTCATTCAGGATACTGTTAAGACACCAATTTCTATTGATAGCCAGAAATTTGAGGTAGTAAAGGCAGGATTATCGGTAATCAAGAATGAGGTCTTGATTAATTCTTCTAAAGGTGATCCCGAAGAACTGGATAAATTCATGTCTTTATCCAAAGAATATAATGCATCACTGATATGCCTTACTATGGATAAATGCGGAATTCCGCAAGATGTAGAGAAGCGCATGGAGTTTGTCATGAAAATTGTGGAAAAGGCAGTGGAGCATGAGTTTGATTTATCCAAGGTATATATTGATCCAGTCCTCTTTCCTCTTAATGTTGACCAGAAACAACCGGTGCTTATGTTTGAGATATTTAATCAGATTAAGATGATTTCTGACCCGCCTCCTCACAGGAATGTGGGTTTAAGCAATTTTTCACAGGGGACAAAGGAAAAAAGACTTCTAGCCAGAACATTCCTTACAATGGGGATTCCCTATGGTCTAGATGCGGCTGTAATGGACGTGCTTGACAAGGATTTGATGGATGCGGCGTTAACAGCAGAAATCATCATGAATCAGCACGTATACAGCGATTCCTATCTCACTGCATGCAGGAAATAATAGTAACGCTAAGAAATCTCAATCTTTTGTAATTCCCCTCTAAAAAGAGGGTCTGGGGGTGGTTCACTCCTCCCCTCTATTAAGAGGGGACGGGGGGGTGGTTCACTCCCCCCCCTCTATTAATTGTGGCCGGGATGGTGTTTCACTCCTCCCCACTAACAAGGAGGCGTCGGTGAGGTATCCAATACTCCCCTCTAACAAGAGGGGACGGGGGTGTGTTTCACTCTTCCACTCTCGAGAGTGGATTAAGGGGTGTGTGACTCTTTTTAGAGGGGAACTATAAAATCGCTCCTTTAGCAACCTAATGTAGTCGTTTTTATATTAAGTATTATTTTCTTTGCGTACTTTGTGTCTGGTGTGCTGAACTGTTATCAAAAAGAAATATTGCAATAAATATAAATATTTTTGGGCTAGCCGTTTTAATTGTCCTTCGTACTATGTATTGCAATCTTCGGCACCAAAAATACACTATATGTTGAGAATTTAGCAATCAAGCGGATAGCCCTGAAATATTCTTCTTGACATATAATTCTATATAATGTTGGATACAGTCAATTTTTTGGCATAAAACATATACGATAAAGGTAAACTATGAGCAATCACGGGACGCAACGAAAATGGTTTTTAGAATCACCGCAAAGTCGCAAAGAATTCAGGAAGTTTAGAATCTGGGATGTTGGGAAGTTATGATTCCTAACTTCTTAATTCCTCATCTTACTGTCTTAGTAGTTTTTACCTCTGAGTCCTTTGCGTCTTTGCGGTGGGCTGAGATGTTACCCGTAATTAATATCCCACTTTTTAGGGATTGACAAGGAAAACAAAATAGGGCACTTTACCCTAAAATATTATAGATATTACGTTCAAAAGTGTCGGGACTAAAAAACAAAAATATGGATTAAAAATTAGACGTAATAAAACAGATCGATAAAGGCAAACTACGAGAAATCGTAGTACGCAAAGTAAAGGGTCTTTGGGTCTACCCGAAGAAGAAACTCCCGCATCAGAAAGATAGCCTTACTGCCGAAGATGTTTAAAACATTTTTAGCAGTAAGGCTTTTTTTGTTTTTAAGGAATATTTGCAAAAAACCTCATTCCCTCAGGGCGCAAGGGGAAACATGAAAATGTAGCGCCGAACCCTTCCCCGATCCAGGTCGAGGACAGGTGTGGTCGGCCAAAGTCCCGTATTAAAGTATTTTGTAGTTTCAAAGTAGTGTGAATTGTGAGATACGGGTTTTCAGATAGTCAATAAAAGGAGGATAGTAAGATGAAAAGGGAAAGCAAGGTCTTTATAGTATCTGCGGTTCTTTTGTTGGTCTTGTTTTTCTCCAAAATCCTCCTGGCTGATACAGGCAAACCATCAAAGGAAGAGGTTATCCAAAGGACAAAGAAACTGCAGATGCCTTTCATTGCCAATGAGGGACAAACGGATGAGAAGGTGGCGTTTTACGCCAACACATTCGGGGGAACGGTGTTTGTCACAAAAGACGGGGAAATTGTCTATTCCCTGCCCCATCGTAAAAATGCAGGAGCCGATGCCGATGCCCATGCCCACAATAGACCGGTAAATCCTCACAAATCCCCCATGAACAAAGGGGAAAAGGGAAGAGTTACTCCCCCTTTCGTAAAGGGAAATGCAGGGGGATTTGATGATGTGCATCATTCCTCACCCGCGCTCGATTCTTCAGGACAGGCAGACCATCAGCACAAAAGGAAACAAAACACTTCTGATGCTAAACATGAAAAAGGGGCAAGGGGTGTAGTCCTGAAAGAGGAGATTATCGGCGGCAGGATTAATAAGATACAAGGGGAAATGAGGGCCATAACAACGGTAAACGACTTGAGGGGAAATGATCCATCGAAGTGGAAGACCAATATCCAGACGTATGAGGTGGTGACGCTTGGGGAGGTGTACGAGGGGATAGAACTCAAGCTGAAGGCGTATGGGAATAACGTTGAAAAACTCTTTTATGTGAAGCTTGGCGCAGACCCGGGGGTAATAAAGGTAAAGCTGAGCGGGGCAAAGGCATTAAGGGTGAATGAGGAAGGGCAGCTTGAGGCAGAGACGGCGTTAGGTACCGTCAAGTTCACAAAACCCATAGTCTATCAGGAACCCAAAGTTCCTTCTCCTACGACAACAGGAAACATTTCTTCCGCTCCCCTTGCGGGAAAGGGTAGGGGTGAGGGGGATCTCAGGGACAGACAATACATTGAGACTGCTTATGTTGTAATAGGTAATGAGTATAGTTTTAAACTTGAAGACTACGACAGGACACAGGGGCTTGTAATAGACCCCCTCCTTGAGTCCACATATTTGGGAGGATCCGGATTCTGGTTTTGATTCTGGCAATGCTATAGCCATAGATTCCAGTGGGAACATTTATGTGGCTGGCGAAACTCAATCATTAGATTTTCCCACAACCACTGGTGCTTATAATACTTCTGGTGGCGGCTTTGTATCGAAGTTCAATGGTGATTTAACAAACTTACTTGCTTCCACATATTTAGGAGTATCTATCGATGCCATAACTATAGACACAGAGGAAAATATCTATGTGGCTGGCGATGATACAGTATCAAAACTAAATGGTGATTTAACAAGCCTCCTTGCCTCTAAATCTTTGAGTGGAGGTTCTATCAATGCCATTGCCATTGGCGCAGGGGGAAATATCTATGTGACTGGTTATACTAATTCAGCAGACTTTCCAACCACATCGGGTGCCTATGATACCTCTTTTAATGGTGGTGATGGTGATGCCTTTGTATCGAAGCTCGGTGGGGATTTAACAAGCCTGCTTGCCTCCACATATCTGGGAGGATATTACGGTGATCAGGCCAATGCTATAGCGATAGACTCCTGGGGAAATATCTATGTAACTGGTTGGACCTGGTCATCAGACTTTCCAACAACTCCGGGCGCTTATGATACGTCTTTTAATGGTGATGATGCCTTTGTATCAAAGCTCAATGGTGCATTAACCAGCCTCCTTGCTTCCACCTCTCTGGGAGGATCTGACAATGATCAGGTCAATTCTATAGCGATAGACTCCGGGGGAAATGTCTATGTGGCTGGTTATACTTATTCACGGGACGACTTTCCAACAACCCCCGGTGCTTATAAAACATCTTTCTGTTCTGACTATGATAGCGGAGATTGTCGTGCTGAAAATGTTGGTTTTGTGTCTGAGCTAAATGGAGATTTAACCAACCTCCTTGCTTCCACTTATCTGGGAGGAGATGATTCCAATACCTATGCTAACTCTTTAGCCATAGACTCAAGTGGAAATATATGTGTCGCTAGTTATTATCAATCTACAATTGGTTATGAGAGCTATGTCTCTGTAGAGAAGCTAAATGGAGATTTAACCAGCCTCCTTGCTTCCGCATATCTTGGAGGATCTTCTTCTGAGCATGGTAATTCTATTATAGCTATATCTATAGATGCATGGGGAAATATCTATGTGACTGGTTATACTAACTCAGCAGACTTTCCAACCACATCGGGTGCCTATGATACCTCTTTTAATGGTGGTTATGGTGATGCCTTTGTATCAAAACTTAGTGGCGATTTAAGTCTGCTTGCATCTACATATTTGGGGGGGACTGGCGATGGCCGTGATTCTGGGAATGCTATCGCCATAGACTCCGGGGGATATGTCTATGTAACTGGTTCTACTGGGTCAACAAACTTTCCAACAACCATTGGTGCTTATGATACTTCTTTTAATGGTTATGATTTTGATGTCTTCGTATCAAAGCTAAATAGTGATTTAACCACCCTCCTTTCGTCCACATATCTAGGAGGGACTGGCAGTGATGCTGGCAATGCTATAGCTATAGACGCAGGGGGAAATATCTATGTGGCTGGTGATGATACAGTATCAAAACTAAATGGTGATTTAACCAGCCTCCTTGCCTCTAAATCTTTGAGTGGAGGTTTCTATCAATGCTATAGCCATAGACTCCGGGGGATATGTCTATGTGACTGGTTGGGCTTCAAGAAACTTTCCCACAACCCCTGGTGCTTATGATACTTCTTATAATGGTGGTGGTGATGCCTTTGTATCAAAGCTCAATGGTGATTTAACCAGCCTCCTTGCCTCCACCTTTTTAGGAGGACAGCTGCCATATGGCCCTGATTCTGGCACTGCTATAGCCATAGACTCCGGGGGAAATGTCTATGTAACTGGTTCTACTGAGTCATCAGACTTTCCAACCACCGCGGGTGCCTATGATACTTCTTATAATGTTTATTACGATGCCTTTGTATCGAAGCTCAATGGTGATCTAACAAGCCTCATTGCTTCCACATATCTTGGAGGAAACTGGTATGATGGAGGTAATGCCATAGCCATAGACACAGGGGGAAATGTCTATGTAACTGGCTCAGCCAACTCATCAGATTTTCCAACAACCAGTGGTGCTTATGATACTTCTTTTAATGGTGATTATGATGGCAATGCCTTTGTGTCAAAGCTCGATGGTGCGTTGACAAGCCTCCTTGCCTCCACATCTCTGGGAGGAAACGAGAAGAATGGGGATTATGCTACTGCCATAGCCATAGACTCCGGTGGGAATATCTATGTAACTGGTTGGACTTATTCATCGGACTTTCCAACAACTCAAGGTGCTTATGATACTTCTTATAGTGCCGGTGGTTATTATGTTGCCTTTGTATCAAAGCTCGATGGGGATTTAACAAGCCTCCTTGCCTCCACATATTTGGAAGGATCTGGTTATGGGAAAGGCAATTCTATAGCGATAGACGCAGGAGGAAATGTCTATGTGACGGGTGATACTGAGTCATCAAACTTTCCAACAACTCCAGGTGCTTATGATACTTCTTATAGTGGTTATTATTCTGATGCCTTTGTATCAAAGTTCGACAGTAATCTTTCCGCAAATCCGGTGGCCGTGCCTTATGTGAGCACGAATCTGACTGTGGATGGAAACTTAGACGAATCGGCCTGGGACATTGCAACCGATGTGAGTAATGTGGTCATTGGGACGACGAACAACACCGCAAAGTTCGGGGTGCTCTGGGATAGTGCCTACTTGTACGTAGGCATGGAGGTACTGGACGACAACCTTTACAATGATTCAACGTATGTGCATGAAGATGATAGTGTCGAGATCTATATTGATGGAGACCATAACCACAGTACGACCTACGATAGTTACGACCGTCAGTTCATCAAGGGGTGGAACGATTCAACCCTCTTTGAGAAACATGGCAAGAAAACGGGGGTGTTGCACGGCTGGGCGCCAATTTCTGGCGGGTATAGCATAGAACTGGCCATACCGTGGAGCAATCTGGGGATTACCCCCACGGCGGGTATGATCCTTGGCTTCAGTGTGGGGTATAATGACGACGATAACGGGGGAGGTCGTGACGGGCAGGCAATGTGGAGGGGAACGGCAAATAATTATCTGGATACATCGGCACTGGGAGACATTATCCTTGGAGAAGCACCCCCACAAACTCCCACCCCTACCAGCACACCCACACCTTCACCAACACCAACGCCTTCTCCATCGCCAACGCCGACCGTAACACCTTCACCAACACCGACGCCTTCTCCTTCGCCAACGCCAATCGTAACACCTTCTCCATCGCCGACGCCCACCCCCACCGTAACACCTTCACCAACGCCTGCTGTGGATGATTCGAAGGCGAACTATAAATTTAGTGAGGGTAGCGGGACAACTGCCACAGACTCATCAGGGAACGGGAACAATGGGACGATAAATGGTGCGACATGGACGACGGGAAAGACAGGAAACGGCCTTGACTTTGACGGTGTGAATGACTCGGTAGACTTTAGCAGCAATCTGGGGATAACAGGGGCATTGACGGTGAGCGCATGGGTGTATCCGAAGGCCGCGCCCACTGGGGTGGGACGTATCATTGCCACGACCTATGACTGGGACGGTACCGCCTCGCTGGTAAGGGGGTGGACGCTGGGGTACAATTATGGGTCACTTGACAGGATGCAGTTCCTGGTCTATGATAACGCCGGGAATAGTGCACTGGCAACCCTCAATGGGTTCTTTGCGAACAATCTTAACCAGTGGACCCATGTGGTGGGGGTATTTAGTCCCACACAACATGCCCGGTTGTATGTAAACGGGGTAATGGTTGCTTCGGACACCACAAGCGTCCCTTCCAATATAAGGTATAAGGCGGGGACAAACCTGCGGATAGGGAAGAGGGCAGATAATAATACGCATGGGGTGTGGCAGGGTGGCATTGATGAGGTACGCATCTATGACCGTGCTATGACCGATCAGGAGGTACAGGATCTTTATAACGGTGTGTCACCAACACCGACGCCTTCTCCTTCGCCAACGCCAATCGTAACACCTTCTCCATCGCCGACGCCAACGCCAACCGTAACACCTTCACCAACACCGACGCCTTCTCCTTCTCCATCGCCGACGCCCACCCCCACCGTAACACCTTCACCAACACCGACGGCGGATGATGCACAGGCAAACTATCAGTTTGAGGAGGGAAGCGGTACCGTTACATCGGACTCATCAGGCAACGGGAACAATGGTACGATAAATGGTGCAACATGGACGACGGGGAAGAGCGGGAACGGGCTTACGTTTGACGGGGTAAATGACTCGGTGGACTTCAGCACCAATCTTGGGATAACGGGTGCGTTGACGGTGAGCGCCTGGGTGTATCCGAAGGCCGCGCCCAGTGGGGTGGGACGTATCATTGCCACGACCTATGACTGGGACAGTACCGCCTCGCTGGTAAGGGGGTGGACGCTGGGGTACAATTATGGGTCACTTGACAGGATGCAGTTCCTGGTCTATGATAACGCCGGGAATAGTGCACTGGCAACCCTCAATGGGTTCTTTGCGAACAATCTTAACCAGTGGACCCATGTGGTGGGGGTATTTAGTCCCACACAACATGCCCGGTTGTATGTAAACGGGGTAATGGTTGCTTCGGACACCACAAGCGTCCCTTCCAATATAAGGTATAAGGCGGGGACAAACCTGCGGATAGGGAAGAGGGCAGATAATAATACGCATGGGGTGTGGCAGGGTGGCATTGATGAGGTACGCATCTATGGCCGTGCTATGACCGATCAGGAGGTGCTTGACCTGTATAATAGTTATTAACCACGATCAAGGTAGCGTGGGGTTTATCGTTCGATTGAGCGCTCACGACGAAGTCCACCCTACAAGAAAGGGGTCAAATCTTTATTATTGACAAATGATATGCGTCCTTGGCTGGTTCAATCTTGCAGATTGAACCGAGATGTTTTGTCCTGTTAAATAGGCTAAAACAGCATGAAGACAGGTAGGTTAAATTAATCGAAGCTAAACCCAATTTAAGACCAAAAGTGTATGCTTATTTTATCCTTTTTTTCTAGTAGTTAGGTTTCCGATTTAACTGCATAATAGAAATTATTATAATCTCTTTTTCTGTTATTTGGTAAATAACACCGTATGGGAATCGATTCGTAAGGCATCTTCTTGTATTCTTTGACAACTTAGACTATGCTTCAGGGAAGTGAATAATTCGCTGGATGGTGGAATATATTTCTCTAGCAAACTCAAAACCAAGTCCTTCCTGGCATTCATCATAATAATTTATCGCCTCAAATAACTCCCTTTTCGCATCAGGATGAAAAGAATATTTCATTTATTAAATTTTTTATGAATTTCTTTAAAAATCTCTTTGCCTGAAATTGTTTCTATCTTTCCAGTTTTTATATCTTCAACCCTTTTTTCTGCCTCTTTTGCCCATAACTCATCTATCTCCTTCTGTGAAGGATGTAAACTATTTAGTATCTTTTCAATCAATTTTGTCTTGATATCTACCGGTAAAGACTCAACCAGTGAAATAAGTTCGGTTGTTTTTGCTGCCATAATGCCCCCTTCTTATTATTTTAGCGTAAAATTTATTTATATTATGTTGTAATACTTTTGTCAGGATATTAGAGTTAATATCGTTTGTCAAGCTAAAAGGGGAATGGTTGAAGGAAGAGTTCTTGGGGTCAAGTCTTTAATCTTGCTGTTTGCGTCTGGAAAGTTGGTTTAATGCTCGAAGTCAGATAAATACTGGTAGAAGACGGACAACCTCCTAGTTCCCCCTTTATTAATTGGGTCTTTGAGCTGGTTCAGGCTTCGTCGTGAGTCTTCGGCGTGAGCTCAAACGAACGCTCGGTCGAACAATAAAGAGGGTGTTAAAAACCTTTACAAAAAAAGAAGTTTTTACGCATTAAGAGATAGCCAGGTGTCGCATTTTAAATATTCAGAAACGAATTACCCTCTTAGAAGGTTTTTTGTGGTATTAAATCTTTATCCATTTCAATGGTGTAAGATAGTATTGTTTTTAAATCAATTTTCTTTGAGGCATTGAGAATTTCTATGCCCGCTATCTTGTTCTCTGAAGTTGTATCTAAATTAACCCCCTTCGATAAGTTCTATAACTCCTTCTGGCGACTCATCCCATAACTTTAAATACAAGGCATCTATTTCGTTATCGTAATAAACTTTCGCATTCTTTCTTCTTTTATTCAAGGGATAGTTTATTATTACTGGCAAGAAAACACTCAAGAACCAAACAGGTATCTTTTGTGCTCATTCATATCCAGTGTGCAGCTAGTGTTTTTTATAATTCTTTGCTTTTGAGTCTTGATTTCCAGTTCTGCGGTTCTCGACTCAGATGCATTACTGCTACAATGAGCAATGTTTCTTCTTTAACCTTATAAATTACTCCATATGGAAATTTATTGGTTCTACAACGACGCGTACGTTTTGAAAGTTTAGTCCATGCCTCAGGGTATTGAATAATTCGTCCAATAGTTCTCTTTACTTCTGCCGCAAATTCGTAGCCAAGCCCTTCGCTCTGTATGTTGTAATAGGATATAGCATCGAAGAACTCCGCTTCTGCTGGAGTGAGAAATTTAACGTTGATCATCTTTTGCGTTTTTCAATTTTTGCGAATACTTCTTTTGCCGTGATATCAGCTATTTCCCCCCGCTCAAATGCATCAATACGACTTTCAGCTTCCTGAGCCCATAAGTCATCAATAGTTTTCCGTGAAGGGAACTCAAAACTAGCTAAAAGATTCTCAACAAGTTCTGCACGTTCTGTCGGTGGCAATTTCAAGGCTTCCTCAAGTATCTGTTTTTCAAATTTAGACATGTAAGTCTCCCTTTTCATTAATAATTTATTAAATCCTTTGTCTTCAAAAAACTGCGACTTCAGCTACTTTGCGAACGCAGGAAGAGATAGCCAAGTGTCGCATTTTAAATATTCAAAAATGAATTACCCTTTTAGGAGGTTTTTTGTGGTATTAAATCTTTATCCATCTCAATGGTGTAAGATAGTATTGTTTTTAAATCAATTTTCTTTGAGGCATTGAGAATTTCTATGCCCACTATCTTGTTCTCCGAAGTTGTATCTAAATTAACCCCTTCGACAAGTTCTATAACTCCTTCCGAAGGCTCATCGCCTAACTTTAAATACAAAGCATCTATTTCGTTATCGTAATAAACTTTCATTTTTTCTTCCTTTCTTCAAGGGATAGTTTGTTATTACTGTCATTGTATCATCTTCCACAGTAACTACAATTTTCAGTGAATATTTAAATCCTTCAACAGTTTCTATAATTCTTGAACACCAGAAGATAATTCTTTTCCTTTCAAAATCTCTATGATTACTGATTCTGGGATACAATATAATTTTGCCCTTCTTTTTGCATGACGGGAAAACTCTATTTTCATCAAGCAAGTCCATTATTAATTTCTACCTAACGATATTTTAAATAATTCCGTGTATCACAATAATACTTGAATTTTACGGAGTTTCGCTTAAAATCAGTTTAATTATTATAATGTTTTAGTCAAGGAGAAAATTAATACGCGAGAGATATAATCTGGATTAAACCGAAGGCTTTGCGATGAAAATTCACGAAATCAAAACCCGCGTTCGTTACCAGGAAACAGACCAGATGGGAGTTGTTTATTATGCGAATTTCTTTGTTTATTTTGAAATGGGCAGGACGGAGTACTTGAGGAATCTTGGTCTGCCTTATTCTGAACTTGAAAAAGAACACGTGTACTTCCCGGTTACTGAAGCACATTGTCGGTTCCGTTCCCCTGCCTATTATGATGATATCCTTGTCATACAGACATGGATTTCAGAAATGAAGCATGCAACTATTGAATTTAGCTATAAAGTGCTGCGTGAAAGTGATAACAACATTATTGTTGAAGGTTGTACCAAACTAGCCTGTCTCAACGCCAGCCGCAAGCCCACCCCTATGCCTGAGAAGTTAAGGAAGCTTTTAAATTAAAAAGCAGACATTTTCGGTTGCCAACTTTTTAGAATAACCAACAAATCTGGTATTTCCTCTTTCAGAATAGAATTATCTATTATAAAATATAGATGATATTTTTAGTGATATTGCAAAATATAGGAAAAATATTTGATTGTTGTAAATCAGTGCTGAACCAGCATGTTTCTTATTCGGCGTCTCGGATTGCAAAACCTTGTGGAATTAACAAAATACTGAGTTGAAACAAATTAACGGACTGTTTAAAAAATTACGGGAATTACTGGAAAAAAATATTGTTTACAGGGTTTTCATAAAGAAATACAAACGATACTTTATTATCGGCACGATCTCCCTGATAGCTGTGGATATTATCAATATCTTTCCACCGCTCATCATCAAGGAAGCAATAGATGTCCTCTCAAAAGAAGTTAATATTACAAAAATTGCAATCCTTTCAGGATCGTTTTTGTTTGTGAGTCTTTGCCAGGGTGTTTGCAGATACCTGTGGCGCATGAATTTTATTGGTACATCGTTTCGCTGCGAATACGACCTCCGCATGGCGTTTTTTAGACATCTAGAGACGCTCTCCCAGAAGTTTTTTCAAAAAAGCAGGACAGGTGACCTGATGTCAAGATCAACCAACGATATCAGCGCTATTCGTATGGCAGTAGGCCCTGGGTTACTAATAGGATTAGACGCCGTATTTTATTTTTTCGTAATACCGCCTATAATAATCTATTTATCGCCAAAGCTGTCTTTGTATACCTTCTTATTGATGCCTTTGACGCCGTTTATTGCTTATAAAATCAAGGACGTTATTGACAAACGTTTTCATGATGTTCAGGAACAATTTTCTAGGATTAGTGAGAAGGTGCAGGAAAATACGTCCGGTATACGTATTGTAAAATCCTTCAATATGTCTTCACAGGAAGAAAAGAATCTTATGGGTTTGTGCAGAGACTTTATGAAAAAGAATCTTTCACTTGCCATTCCTCAGTCACTTTTGGGTCCTGCATTCGAATATATTACCTATATGGGTATTATTATTCTGCTTTCAATGGGCGGAAAGATGGTGATTGATGGAGTTATTACGCTGGGTACTCTGGTTGCATTTCAGCGTTATATATCAATGATGGTCTGGCCAATGACTGCCATCGGCTGGAGTTTATCCCTTTTACAACGTGGTAAAGCCTCTATGAAGCGCGTTGACGAGATAATGGAGGAGAAGCCTGAAATAATTATCAAAGATAGTGTAATCAAACAAGCTATATCATGCGGCGAAATTGAATTCAGGAACACAAATTATAGGTATGACAATCAGGAGAAATGGGCATTAAAGGGTATAAATCTGAAAATTGATGCCGGGCAGCGCATTGCCATAGTGGGTCCGATCGCAAGCGGGAAATCCACTCTGATTAGCATGATTCCCCGTATTATTTCTGCAAACGATAGTAATCTTTTTATTGATGGCGTTGATATTAATGCAATAGACATAAAATTATTACGTAAGCATATTGGTTTTGTTCCGCAGGACACATTTCTTTTTTCAGAGCAGATAAGAGACAATCTGTTATTTGGCGTGGAAACTGCCTGCAGTAATGATTATGGACAGAAACTTGCCAGTATGGTTTCAATGGAGGAAGAGATACAAGACCTTCCACAAAGGTTTGAGAGCTATCTCGGCGAAAGAGGAATTAATCTCTCGGGAGGTCAAAAGCAGCGAATCTCCATTGCCCGCGCCATGGCTATTAATCCGAATATTATTATACTCGATGACTGTCTTTCCGCAGTTGATGCGCGTGTAGAAGATGTAATAATTAAAAACATTTTAAAAAATTTCCCCGGCAGGACTTTGCTCGTGGCGACTCACAGATTGCCTGCAGTCAGGGATTTCGATCTTATAGTGGTTATGAAAGACGGCATGATTGTTGAAAAAGGCACACATAAGCAGCTTATGAAGTTGCACGGTTTGTATAATTCACTGTATACAAAAGAAGCGCTGGAAGAAAAACTGGAGGGGATAAATTAGAATCTGTGTATTGAGATTAAAAAGAAGACAGTTTTAAAGGGCTGTAATTATGAAACAAGAAGAATTTTTTAGTGAAGACATTTTATCCGGCAAGCTATACAACAGGACAGTTGTAAAGAAGTTACTGTCTTATGTTATGCGATATAAGGTATCTGGTTTATTATCAGTCCTTATGGTAATAGCTACTACTGTTCTTTTCCTTATGGGACCGTATCTATTTGGATATGCGATAGACCATGGCGTTAGTAAAGGGGATAAGTCTTTGATATATAAGATAGCGCTATCTTTACTTGCTATTCAGACGTTGCGATTAATATTGATAGTTGTGCAGAGCTACAATATTCAGGCTATTGGACAAAAAGTTATGTTGGATATGCGCATGGAACTCTTCCGACATGTGCAGTCGCTCCCAGTTTCCTTTTTTGACAAGAATCCTGTCGGGCGGATTGTTACGCGTCTGACCAATGATATTGGGGCGATTGGGGAACTCTTTTCTGCCGGTGTTATTGTGGTAATCGGGGATATCTGCATAATTATCGGTATATTTGTGGCTATGTTCATGCTAAATGTGAAGCTTGCCTTTATTACCCTTGGTGTCTTTCCTATTATTGTAATAATTGCGGTCTTGTTTGGAAATCGTATGAAGAGTTCGTTTCGTGAGATACGTCGTAAACTGGCGCGTATTAACTCATCCATGAATGAAAATATAACAGGGATGAAGGTTATTCAACTCTTTAATAAGGAGCAAATATTTTATGATAAATTTAATGAAATCAATAATGATTATCTGAAAGAGCAGGTTAAATACATCCGTTATTTTGCGGTATTTCAACCAATGATTAATATGGTGAGTGCGCTTGCAATCGGTCTTGTGTTGTGGTATGGCGCCATAAGGCATATACATGGTTTTTTAACGTTAGGGGTACTGGTTGCATTCCTGGCATACATTCATGATTTGTTTGAACCTATCAGGGACATAGTGGAAAAGTACAATATATTTCAGGGCGCAATGGTGTCGGCAGAACGGATTTTTGGTCTTATGAAGGAGCCGTCTGAGGTCGATTACATCATTACAAATCCTGCCAGAGAGGTATTTAAGAATGATTTTAAAGGTGAGATAAGGTTTGAAAACGTCTGGTTTGCATATAATGGCGACGATTACGTGTTAAAGGATATTTCATTTAATATCGAGCCAGGCCAATCGGTTGCGCTTGTGGGGGTGACGGGCAGCGGGAAGACATCAATTGCAAGTGTCTTAATGCGGCTCTATGAGATTCAGAAAGGCACAATCTGGTTTGATAACGTTGATATTCAGAAGATAGAAAAAATCGGATTACGTTATGTAATTGGGCTTGTAAGCCAGGATATATTTCTATTTGCGGGTACATTGAGAGACAATATAACGCTGTTTAGACCATCGCTTGATTCGCAGGTTTTGGGGGAGATTGAAATGCTCGGGTTAATGCCTTTCATAGAGCGCATTCCAGGGGGATTAGATGCAGAAATTGCTGAACGGGGGGCAAACCTCTCTGTCGGTGAACGCCAGTTTATTTCTCTTTCAAGGATTATACTCTATGACCCGCGTGTAATAATATTGGACGAGGCAACATCAAGTATGGACCCGATTTCTGAGGCGCTCATACAGGATGCAATTCAAAAGGTAATAAAGGAGAGGACGACAATTATAATTGCCCATCGTTTATCAACAATCCTGCACTGTGATAAAATTATTGTATTGAACAAGGGCATGAAGGTAGAAGAAGGGACACATGAAGAATTGTTGCGGTACGGAGGCCTTTACAGTAAGTTGTATAAGGTTTATATGAAGGAAGAATTAATAGTACATACATAGAAAAAATGAATTCTTATACTAAACAACAAAATTAAGGGGTCATTCCTGCGAAAGCAAGAATCCACGCCTTATAAACAAACCATTGACTTTTGAAAGCAAACGAAGTATATAAATATTGCTTTTCAGGAGAAAAATATTGACTACCTCAATGCATACAATTCCTTTGTATCACCAGAAAATCCTTGCCCATGAACTTACCCTCAAACGCCCTGCTCACGAATTAAGAAAATTAAATCAAACCATTGCATCTTCTGCCGTTGACCTTAATCCGCACCAGATAGATGCCGCCTTATTTGCCTTCAACAGCCCACTTTTAAGAGGCGCAATCCTTTGTGATGAAGTTGGTCTTGGAAAGACTATTGAAGCAGGGCTGATAATAAGCCAGCTTTGGGCTGAGGGGAAAAGGAAGATAAGCATCGTAGTCCCTGCATCACTCAGAAAACAATGGCAGAACGAACTGTTTGAGAAATTTAGTATCCCCGGCATTATTGTCGATAGTTAAAAATATAGAATATCAAAATAACTTAGGAAATAAAACTTAAAATCAAGGTGAAATATACAGTGTTTGATTCTTGACAACATCTATTCGTCAATGTAGAGTATTGACGTTATTTTGTGAAAATGCTCTATTAAATCAAATTAGATATTGTATATAATACTACAACTCTAATTGCTTATTTTTTAAAGTTAATTAATAGAGATGAAATCTCAAGTCAAATATAAATTTTCAGGCCACGAAACATTTCCATTCCGCTATACTTGGCTACCCAAAGCCGTAAAAACGGTAAAGAACAATCCAAAAATCTTTTCTGACGAAGATTATGCTATGGTATCGCTGGGCGTCGGGAAAAATATGGTACGGGCCATCCGCTTTTGGGCAGAAGCGTCAGGGATTATCAAATTTCAGGGTAATGATGGCTTTGTCGTGACCGAGTTTGGAGAAATTTTATTTGGCGAAGATGGACTCGATCCTTATTTAGAAGACATTCAAACACTTTGGTTGATCCACTGGAAATTATCTACTCAGGTTTTAGAGCCGCTTTTTGCCTGGGATTATTTACTGAATCAGTGGCAAGAACCAGACCTGACACGAACAGCAGTTTTACGTAATCTTCAGCAAAAAGCAAATACCTTTGAGAAAAAACTTTCCTTTGTAACGCTAGAGCAACATTTTGATACATTCCTACATACCTACTTTCCTACACGAGGACGAAAGGGACAGATTCAGGAGGATAACCTTGACTGTCCATTAGTTGAGCTTGAACTTATTCAGAAGATTGGCGAACGAGAAATCGATAATGCTTCTGGAAAGCGAGAGTTAATTTATGCATTCCGCCGGGAACCAAAATCAGAAATCAGCGATAAACTTTTTGTGTATTGCCTCTATGATTTTTTTACCCAACGATATCCGAGTGAATTGACGCTTTCTTTTCGCGAAATTTCCGTTGGTCATGGAAGTCCGGGACAAATTTTTAAATTACCGGAAAGTGATTTGCGCGAACGCCTTGAGTCTTTGAATTCTCAAACCAATAGACTTTTCAGCTATCAGGAATCACAGAGTATTCAGCAGATTTACAAGCATAGTAATATGCAAGAAAAAATATTAATAAAATCAATTTATACTCATGAGGTAGTTCGTGTCTGATAAAAAAATATCTGACCTACTAAAACTCAATAATAGATTTTTTAGATCGGTACATCTGGAGAGGGATTTTAGAGATCCTGATGCGCTTTCTGGTTATATTCTTAACAATCACACTTTCTCTTGTTTCGAACGTATAGCAAAGGGTCTTAAAGAACAATCAGGGCAAAGGGCTTGGCGTATTACAGGTGATTACGGATCAGGTAAATCAAGTTTTGCCCTATTTTTGGCTCGGTGGTTCTCTGGGCAAGAATTGCCACTACAAATTAGAAAAGTAATTGATTACCGACAATTTACTGAAGTTAAGCCCGATTTTGTTCCTGTTTTAATTACTGGTTCACGTGAGCCTCTTAGTTTGGCGATTTCAAAAGCGTTACATCGTTGCGTAAGTACACTCTATGTAGGCAGCAGAAAACCATCGCAGTTAGTTGAGCTAGAGAGACTCTTGCAATTGAAAGGAGAAGTAACGGACGGCCAAATTCTTAATTTGGTTTTAGAAGTAAGCAACAAAATTGTTACAGATGATAAAGGGAATGGCTTGCTATTGATATTGGATGAACTGGGCAAATTTCTTGAGTTTTCAGCTCTTTATCCAGAAAGGCAAGATGTTTATCTTTTGCAACGTTTGGCCGAGGCTGCATCACGTAGTGCAGAGAACCCATTGTTTATTGTGGGATTGCTTCACCAAGGTTTCAGTAGTTATGCAGACCAACTTTCTCAATCTGGACAAAGGGAATGGGAGAAGGTATCGGCACGTTTTGAAGAGGTTATCTTCAATCAGCCTATAGAGCAAATATCAACACTTATTACGAGTGCCTTAAGTGTTCATACAAATCTCTTACCAAAAGAGCATTCTGCTGAATCTAAGAAGAGTATGGAGGCGCTTATACAACTTGGATGGTTTGGACCAGCTCCTGCTAAGAAGGTATTGTTGGAGAATGCAAGTAAGCTTTATCCACTACATCTTAGTGTCCTGCCAGCTCTTATTAGAATATTTAGCCGTTTTGGCCAAAATGAGAGATCGTTATTTAGTTTTTTGCTCTCGAATGAGCCTTTTGGTCTTCAGGCGTTTGCAGAACGTTCTATTACATCTGGTAAATATTATCGACTCCATAATCTTTATGACTATATAAGATTTAATTTTGGCTATCGCCTGAGTGCACAAAGCTATCGAAGTCATTGGAATCAGATCGATTCCATGATAGAAAGTTTTGCCACCGAACGTGAATTAGAGCTAAATGTTCTTAAAACAGTCGGAATCTTAAATCTCTTGAATTGTAACGATCTTCTCGCAACTGAAGAAACGATTACCCTTGCTATTGCTGAAAATATTTCATCAGTTTTGAATGCAAAACAAATCGGAAAAGTACTCGAGACCTTGCAGAAAGGCAGAAGAGTACTCTATCGCCGAGGAGCTGCCGGAGGATTTTGTTTATGGCCCCATACGAGTGTTGATCTTGAACAATCTTATGATAGGTCATCGCGAGCGCTCGGCACATTAAACCGCATAGCAAATATGATTAAGGATTATATTGAGCCACGACCAATTGTAGCACGGCGCCATTATATTCAATCTGGTAACCTTCGCTATTTTGAAGTGCGTTATTGCTCTGTAGCAGAATTGGTTACAGTTTTTAAAACAATAACCTCTGATGCTGATGGAACAATTATTGTGCCGCTCTGTGAAACGCCTGAAGAGCGCTCTCTCGCTCTGAAGCTTGTTATGCAACCAGAACTCAAGTATCGGCCAGAAGTTCTTATTGCTATACCACCTCCATTAAACACATTGACAGGGTTACTGCAAGAAGCAAAGCGTTGGGAATGGGTCGCTAATAATACTCCAGAATTGAATACAGATCGCTTTGCTGCTGAGGAGGTCTCCCGTCAGAGAGATGCTTCTCGAATGTCTTTTGAAAGTCGAATCCAGGATTTTATTGGTTTACGACAATTAACGAGGCAATTATCGTTAGAATGGTATTTGCAAAACAATAAGCTCAAAATCTCTTCTGGGCGTGAACTTCTTTCAACTTTATCAGATATTTGCGATAAAGTATATTTTAATGCACCACGGATTAAGAACGAATTAGTTAATAGACATTCAATAAGTTCCTCGGCAGCAGCAGCACGGATGCGTTTAATAGAAAGGATGCTTACAGCAGCTTCAAAACCTTTTTTAGGCATGGAACCAAATAAAAAACCACCTGAAATGTCCATTTATCTATCATTTCTTAAAGCGGCTGGTATCCACCAACAATATGGTAAAGATTGGAAAATCGTTATCCCATCGTCAAAAAGAGAGGATCCATGCTATATAATACCTACGCTTAGGAAAATTGAAGAGATTGTTAAAAAAAAGTCTGATAGTAAGATACCACTCTTAGAAATTTTTACTACTCTTAAGAAACCTCCTTACGGTGTACGGAATGGAATTATTCCTATTTTGCTCGCTATTTTTGTAATTGCCAATCAAAATGAAATAGCCCTCTACGAAGATGAAACTTTTTTGAAATCAGTCGGTGTCGAGGAATTTCTTCGCTTGATTAAAGCACCAGAATGTTTTGAAATTCAATATTGTAAAATTGAAGGAATTAGGGTGGATTTGTTTGAAAAGCTTCTTACGATAATTGAGTTAAAAACTTCTGAAAACAAAAAGTCTGAACTTCTTGATGTGGTGAGACCTCTTTGTATGTTTATTGCAAAATTGCCTAGTTACGTGCATAACACAAAGAAACTTTCTCAAGAAGCATTAGCAGTTCGAGACGTAATACTTTCGGCACGGGAACCGGCTAAGCTTCTTTTCGATGATTTGCCGAAAGCCTGTGGATTTGAGGCATTTACTGTAGATAGTAATGTAAAGAGCGAATTAATTCGAGACTTTGTAAAAAGACTTAAAAAAGCGCTCGATGAATTGAAATCTGCTTATCCTGAGCTAAAAGAGCGCCTTAAGAAACAGTTGCAGGATTCATTTTCTGTTACAGGATCTTTTTCTCAAGTCAGACAAACGCTTGCCGAACGGTCTGTGCGAGTTTTAATGAGCATCACAGAACCGAAACTTAAGGCCTTTTGTCTAAGACTCATGGATGATAATTTACCCGAAGATGAATGGATTGAGTCTTTAGGAAGCTATCTTGCATTAAAGCCTCCCAGCAAATGGCATGATATAGAAGAAGATACGTTTAATCAGGAATTAACCCAATTAATAACAAGATTTCACCATGTGGAAAGCATTATCTTTACCAAGGTAAAGAATACAAAAACTAGTACTGGAATTCGTTTGGCTATTACACAATCAGATGGGACTGAGCGTGAACAGGTTATCTATTTCAGATCTGAGGAAGAAAATCAGTTAAAACAATTGCAAAATGAACTAGATGATATGCTCTTAAAGCATAAACGCCTTGGTTTAGTTGCTGCATCACGTGTAATGTGGAAGTTATTATCAGAAAAGGAAGAGGTAAAGCAATGAGCACTAATCCGCGTCATATTCTAAGCCTTTCAGGTGGGAAAGATAGCACTGCTTTGGCTATCTATATGCGGGATAAAGTTCCTGAAATGGAATACGCGTTTTGTGATACAGATAAAGAATTGAAAGAAACATATGAATATTTGAATCGTATTGAAGCATTCCTTGGTAAAAAAATCATTCGCCTTAATGATAATGCAGGTTTTGATCATTGGCATAAGGTTTTTGGTGGATACTTACCAGCCCCCAATATGCGATGGTGTACTAAGTTTCTTAAACTCAAGCCGTTCGAAGAATTTGTTGGGGATGAACCTGTTATTAGCTATATTGGTATTAGAGCTGATGAAGATCGGATCGGCTATATTAGCCACAAACCAAATATTAAGACCGTTTATCCCTTTAAAGAAGATAAGATTGATCTCGCAGGTGTAATTAAGATTTTAGAGGAAAGTGGGATTGGAATGCCTCCATATTTAAAGTGGGGAAGAACACATTCAGGGTGTTACTTTTGCTTTTTCCAAAAACCGATTGAATGGGTTCGTCTACTTGAGAACTATCCAGAAGATTTTGAGAAAGCCCAGGCTTATGAAAAAGTTAGTGATGAACCAGGAAAAACTTTTACCTGGATACAAAGTATGCCATTAAGTGAACTTCGTAAACCAGAAAATATTGAAAAGATTAAAAAACGGCACGATGAAATTAAAGAACGACGTCGTAAAAATCATGGGAACAGAAGACTCATTGAAGTTCTAACAGAGATTGATGTGGAAGATGATGAACCAACTGCATGCTTAATATGCCAATTATAAATTTTACAAGTTTTATTAACAGAATACTATTTTAATCAGTATCTTGCTCATTTTATTACGATCAAAATGAAAGACCTATAAATGTAAATAAATTTGTCAATTTACTATATAAGTCAACGTTAGAAATTCCTTATACTAATGAATTGGATTAAGTTTCTACGACAATACGGTCCAATACCTCGTAATGACAACATGTATGACGAGACGATTCAACGATCGGCTCGGAAACATGGAATTGTTCCAATTGAATTTGAACATCCAGCATTTAGTAAGGTAATTGCATGCTTCGATAAAAATAGCACTTCAGCTCCGGTTTCAGTTATTCTTACTGGAACGGCTGGAGATGGTAAAACATATCTTTGCCGACAAGTTTGGAAGCAATTAAAAGGCGATGATAAAGACTGGGTCTCGGATAATCCCTACATGTGTATCCAGTCTCATTATCCAAAGGCTCGAAACACATATTCTCCTTCTGACTCCTCAGAACATCATCGGCAATTTACTATACATTTTATTCGTGATTTAAGTGGATGGGCTCCACAACAGGGCGCTGAGTGGGAATCTGATAAAGAGGGATTGTTACAAAGATTTTGTAATTCTCTCTTTGATCCTGAATCTAATGAAATCTTCTTAATAGCTGCCAATGATGGTCAGCTTATTGAATCTTGGAGACGTTTAAAAGATACAGAGTATGTAATTAAAGCTCGCAAGGTTTTCGAGGACTTGCTTGTTGAAGATCGTCAAGAACAACCTGGCGTAAGGTTGCGATTTTTCAATTTAAGCCGCGGAAGTTCTGCTGAGTTATTTGATCGAGCTATTAAAAGTTTTCTTGATCATCTAGGTTGGCAAGAGTCCTTTAAGATTAAGGCAGGAGAAAATGAGGCTTTTGGACCAAAATGCCCCATTCGGCATAATTACGAACTTCTTCAAAGTCCATTAGTACAATCTCGATTACGCTCGTTGCTAGAGCTCTGCGATCATAATGGATTACATGTACCGATTAGACAGATATTGTTATTACTTACAAATGCCCTCTTGGGTCATCCAGATGTTAAAGACCATCTCATGGTTCCAGCAGACATTCCAAAAATATTAGCTGCTGGAAGTATCTCAAAGGCTAGTCTCTATAACAATATTTTTGGTGGTAATCTTTCTGAAACACGTCGGCAATCAATTACAATATTTGATTACTTCGATCGCTTTCAAATCGGCTATGAGACCTCCCATCGAATAGATAATATTCTTATCTTTGGTAACACTCATGAAACACTACATACATACTTTAAACAATTAGTTGTAGATGATCAGTTCTATGGCGCTGATGAAAGATATTCCACTGCTAAGTGTCAATATATCGAAGGGGATGATGAAGATCAGGATAAAGGCAAAGATTTTTTGCAACTTCTAATCAGCCAACGCCGAGGACTTTTTTTCAAAATTCCTAAGGACGCAGAGGAAGACCTTAATTTGTGGGAACTGACAGTTTTTAAATTTGCTGGTGAATACTTAAGTTCTGTAGTCGATAAACTAAGAAATGGTGGAATTGTAAAACGTCCTATTCTCTCGCGGATTGTTAAAGGATTAAACAGAATTTTTACTGGAATGTTGGTTAATAGTGACCGAGAGAATCTTTCTTGCGACAAGCGGAAACTACTCTCAAGCAAAAATTAGTCGAATTTTTGTTGATAAAATTTCGGTCGATCCAAATCAAGGTGAAAAAATTATTCTCAAACATGACTCATCAACGGGTCGAGTAATTTTAGCAGTTTATCTTTCTCCTAGTATCATTGAAGAACTAGTCCTCGATCTTATAAAATATGAATTTCTTTCACGGATTGCATTGGAAGGCGCACTTCCTACAAGTTTTTCTAAGGAATGTTATGAAGGTATTTTAGCTTTTAAGAGTAAACTGCTTGCAGCCTATGAGAGACGTCAGATTCAGGATGGAGCTTCCATGAGTGCTAATCTGGAATTAAAAATTCTTACACTATCAGAAAAAGGATTTCCGATGGAACGCTTTATTGAGGTAATCCAATGAATCCGTTGCCCAATCCTTTACCTCCCTTGCCTAATCCTGACACATCAATGTGGATTGATGAAGCCATTTGGGGACATCGCCTTCACGATGAGCAATCTCCTTGGTTAGTTTTCTTGGAGTTTCTGAATGTGTTTCATCA
Organism: uncultured Planctomycetota bacterium; assembly: GCA_963709355.1. GTDB lineage: Bacteria > Planctomycetota > Brocadiia > Brocadiales > Brocadiaceae > PLOWO2-12-38-17. Next base: position 2,105,135 of record CAVPVY010000005.1, on the reverse strand, counting down.
CGAATACAGTAAAAATCGTGCCTTTATAGAACTAGACGGATTTAATACCCTATGCTACTATCCAGACAAGAGATTATGCTTGCGGAATATCCTCTTCAATAATCCCAAATTAGACGAAATTCGCCTTAGGTATACAAGCGATTCCAATAGATGGGGTGAGTGGCTAAACCATATGAGGACTACGGCACAAGGAATTCATAATCCTACCTTTGATTATCTAAAAAAGCATTTTCATTTTTTTGAAGATTTTTGTGAGGTAGTTTCCCTTGCTCGTTCAACTAGTCTTGAGATGAACAGTAATAAGCGTTGGACCTCCAAGTTTGTGTTTCCTTATGGAAAAGATTGTTTATATGAAGACTTAGATAAAAATGCTGGTTCGAACGATCGGCGTTTCTTTGGTAGGACAGGTGAGATACTTTATCTAATGCTTTGCCGTAGTCAACTAAAACAGGAGTTACTGTCTGCACTTAAAGAAAAAACGCTTCAAGCCAATTCGATTTGGAATATGATTATGAAGTGTCTACAACCAGAGGAAGATTCTGATCGATCTAAAAGGGCGAACGCATTTTTACCTTATGAGAAGCATTCATCTTTTGATGATCTTGCTAAAGATTGGCTAGCTATTCTCAAATTGGATATACCCGGATTTGATGTACTGCCACATATTGTGAATTTAACAGGATTGCATCTCCTGAAATATCAACTTACTATTTCACAACAAATTCTTGGTTCGCAAAAGCCAACAAAAATTGTTTGTGAAGTTGTTGCACCCAAAAAAACGCTAGTACGTGAGATTTCATGTGAGCTTTACCAAGGAAATAATCTCTTATCTGAGCGAGCGGTTGCATCTTATATTTCACAAATTGAAAATTCTGAAGAATGGCAACGAGCAATCACAGAAAGTGGGGCTTTTGTTAAATGTCGTCAATTATTAAAAAATAAAGTTCTTTGGGGTGAGGACAAGGACTATGATGGACCAAATGATCCTGTAAATTTAATTAAAGAACTTCGTTCAGCAGCACTAAAACGACATCGTCAGCACGTTGGCAATATTCATCGTAATTACGGTCGTGAGATAGGTCTTGTTTCAAAACGAGGAACAATTAAGTTACGATATGCGCCAAATGATAGTCTTTTGAAAAGCCTTATATTTGCCAGTGTGGAAAAGAGAGTAGAATTAAATCAATTTCTTAACCAATTGTATCAACGATACGATATCATTTTTGGTGACAAAGAGGCGGAACAATTTTTATCAAAGAATGAATTTGATAAAAAGGCTTTCCAGGCAAATTCACATCGTCTTGAACAACGACTTGGCAGTTTAGGGTTGTTACAACGCCTTTCTGATGGTTGTGCCTATATCATCAACCCTTATTATAAGAAATAAGAAATTTTATGACAAGTGATGAACTTATCGGCAAAGTGGCTGTTGAGTATCTTCGGGACCGACTTTCTGAAGACGATACTGGTGGAACAGCACGCTATCTTCTCGATTGTTTAACAGCCGATCAAACAGCGGCAATTGCAAAAGCGGTTTTAGTTGATCCTTATCTTTTAGGATTAATTGATGTTAAATTGCCAGTTCACTTTGTTGGTAAGCACGATTTACCAAAATCAGCCCTAACAGAATATAGTGCTACCTATTTTAGAAGTGCATCATGTCAAAAGGCTGCCTATTTACTAGCAAATGTAGGAGATGATCAGCAACAGAGCTTAAAAGAACTAATTCCGGTAGGGACCGATCAATTACGAGATCATCCAGACCTATGGGTAAATGTTGCTTCCGTTGGGCTGCCTCTAAATGATCAGCATAAGACATGGTGGACAAAGGCCTTGAAAGGATTGCTTGAAGTTCGTTCTTTTGCCTTGGACCAATTTGCTGAATATATATTACAAACCCAAAAGGCCATTATGGATGGACAACCTATTTTGTGTGCTTTAGGAGTTGCATTTCACGCACTTCGTATTCCTAGAGATACAAATTATTTTAAAAGTCTTAATACAATAACTGCAAATCACTTATCAAAATGGAAGGGGCTTTACAGCCATGCAATAAAAAAGCGTGCCTGCTATTTGGTTAAACAGACACCAACTCAAGCTTTACTTACAGAAGATAATCTTTTAGAGGCATTTGAAAAGGTAAAAGATAAAGATACTATTCCAGAAATTATTCATCCTCAGATAGAAAGTTTTATTAGGGAAGATAGTGGATGGAATAAAGCAGCAGAATCACTAGCACATTGTGAATGGGAATGGGTTAAACCTCTTTTCGATGGCCTTAAAAGAGAAAGGTTCAATTTGGGTCAGGCAACTTTAGATTTTTACGATGAGCGTGAGGATGAACTAATTACTGATGCAGAACGTGAATATCTAAATCGTTTAATTGATCGGAAAACGACGGAAGCTCAAGAAGAAGATGAACAGTTTTACAGGGATCACAGGACTGAACTTAAAGAAAAGCCTTCTTTAAAAGCAAAATGGGATCACTTTATTTACGGATCTCCTGTTGAGATTGATGATTTCCTTGTTGGAATTGCTATCTGCCTGGAAGCTTTATTTGATCAGGATATACAAAATTCTAAACGAAAGCTACGAATTCAATGTGATCGTAAAACTCAAAAGGATCTTAAAGATCTAAACGTAGATGCCGGATTGTTTTTTGTTCGACGCTATAAAGGATTACAAAGATTATTTGGAAATAGCGTAACATGGGATGTTGGAAAGTTGTTCGACTTTGAGCAACAGAGTCAAACCTGGAGATCGGCAAGAAGGCCTTATGTTAATCGATCTGTTGCTAAATCATCTCTTCAACTTAAGTTTTTTTTAGAACTCGATGTTATTCTATCAAATGGAGAAGCCGATACTTATTCTAAACAACTTATTTGGGTTTTTAATCCAAATGCAGTTCCTAGTGAATTCTATGGAGATTGGTCACGCCTAGTTGATCATCCTCTTGTTTATTGTCGTGCTAATCGTGAACCTGTTAGTGGTAAAGGATGTTTTCAATCACTCGATCTGAAGAATGTAAAAACCTTGATTCCTACTTACGATAAGGATAGGGGTTCCTTTATTTCTGTTTACAAGAAGGATAATGATATTTCGCTTCTCTGGCCTGCAAATTTAAATAAAGCTCAAGAATTTGGTATTATTCATGAACAAACTGCGAGCAATCTTCTCAGTTTATTTCAAACATTCCAGACAAGCTATTCTGCTGCAATAAAGGAATTTGCATGCGAAGGATTGGTTAGTGAATTTCTTCTTAAACAGCTTACTGATTATGGCATACTTCTCTATATAATTTGCAAGGAAGCGAAAGGGGATCGTAATCGAGATTTACTCCTTCGACCTCTCCTATCGATCGGGACAGTTGCTGTTGAAGGTGGCAGATCAACTGCGATCGTAACACCTTGGCATCCATTAAGACTTGCGGCAATAGCTATCAAAGCTCATCAGGTTGCATCTTTAGTTAAGCATTTACTAACAGCTGAAGAAATATATTTTGGTGATACACGGCTATTTTTTAAAGAACTCAAGGAGGAATTTGAACATCCTTACTATCCTGAAATCGTATTGGGTTGGAGCGAGAATAAGCCAGAGCTCCTTTCAGTAACAGATTATTATCTTGATTACAGCCTACATGAGTTACCAATAGTAACAAATGAAGGATTTGATGATACAAATGAGAGTCCATCTGAAAGTTCATCTCTTATTTTAGAGCTTATTAAAAAATATCTTTCTCTATATCCTCACGAGCAAGCAAACTTTACCGTTGTGCTCTACAACTGTGATTCGGCTAGACTACCACAGGCCATTGTAGATAAAATCCACGAAATTCACGAAGACAAAGAGGACATGCGTTGTCAGGTTATTTTACGGCATAGAGATAGGCAAAAATTACGCGACCTTTATGAAAGAATTATTGAGTCTTCTGAAAATGATGCTGATTCGTTTGTAGCTAGCGAAGCTACCAGGGATTTTATGGCTAGGTTGAGGATTGGTATTATGGTTGATCAGGCACCTGTACCCGATCCTAAAGACGGGCCACCTGCTGATATTGTTTTTTTACAGGATGTCATCGCACGTCATGCAAAGCTAGAGTGGTATCCTGAAATTGCTAGACCGGCGGAAAATGAATCACTTATTCCTGCGCGATGGTCACGTCGTAGACCTTCAGCTGTTGATGATATGAAATCAGTTGTTTACCTTTGCTGCCCTGTTCAGAGTCGTGAAGGATGGGCTTTTATAACTGCTATTACAACTTTTTTCAAAGGAGATTGGGATGGGAGTGAAGAAAGGTTTTTGTTACCTGCCCGCCAATTAGATTTTATTGATCCCGAGACAGCAAGTATTTTTAAGGAAATTCATAATCTAGGGAATTGGGTAGTTAATTACGATGAATTACTGGATCGTCGTCAATTGTTAAATCAAAATGTTAAAGTTATCCGTTACAAACAAGCAACCACGCAGGGACGAAATGTACTTATCTCATCGACAGCTTCACTTGGGCTTCTACGATCTATGGTGCTTAGCCGTATTAAAAATCTGAGCCTGGAATTGAGTGACCAAGATTGTTACTTCCTAACGGAAAAGTTCATCAATGATGCAAACGAAATCTCCGGTGATATTGTTCTGCGGGCAGCTAAAAGAGGACGTAATGCAAGTGAATTAATGGGTATTGTCTTGAGTCGTTACATGATACACTCGGAATTGGGTATGAATCGATATTTTGGTTGGTATTTCCTTGATGATTATGCAGATTGGTTAGGACAGAGAGAACAACGTATTGCTGATATTTTAGTTTTAAGTCCTGAAATGACAAAAGACGATAATTTAAGGCTTGCAGTAGTGATCTCGGAAGCTAAGTACATAGATGCTGCTAATCTGTTATCAAAACGTAAAGAGTCACAAAAACAACTTCGCGACACTTTAGGAATGATAGGAAATGCGTTATTCGGAGATCCGAAAAGACTAGATCGTGATTTGTGGCTTTCACGTTTTTCTGATTTGGTACTTAATGGGATTCAATTTCCTGCTTACGCACCCATAAACTTAGCAAATTGGCGACATGCAATTCGTGATGGAGAATGCGAAATTTACCTTCGTGGATATTCACATATTTTTGTTTCCGGACCTACTGATACTCCTGAATGTTCTGATTTTACTAAGGTAGCTGGATTGGAAGATTCGTATCAGGAAGTGTTTTCTCGTGACAAACTTCGTGAATTGGTCTTAAATTACTGGAAAAATCTAGATCCATTACCTATTCGGCAAAAAAATGCAGGAGAAAACGTGTGGGAAGAGAAATCTTACCGTATACCCACAGAAAGATTCAAAAATATATTAAAACGAACAGATCAAAACGAACAGAACGAAGATAATTTGAATCTGGTTGAATCAGAAAAATTGAAACAAGCACAAACTGTATTACAAACAAAGGTTGATGAAATTAAAATACCCGGGGATTCTCAAACATCTATTTCAAAAGACGCCGAAGTTTTATCTGCATGTTGGCCTTATTCTGGTGTAAAAAAACTAATTAAAGAATATAAAGGAGTACGGGAAGATAGTGCTGCAGATGCAGAATGGATGAAACAAATTGAGAATCTATGTAAAGGAGCTTTGCAACAATTTCAATTACAAGCAAAGCTTATTAGCAGCACACTTACTCCTAATGCAGCGCTTTTAAAGTTCCAGGGTAGTACTAACCTTACAGTAGAGCAGGTGCTCAAGCGACGATCAGAATTTCTTACTACACACAGATTAAATGTGATTTCAGTTAGAGCCGAACCCGGAGTTGTGGCTATTTCTATTGCTCGTCCTCGTCGTCGGGTGCTTCAACTTCTTGAGTTATGGAAAAAATGGAATCCGGATTGTTTAAATGGGAATTCAGAGTTACTTATCGGCCTTAAAGAAGAGGATGGAAATTTGTTGTTTCTTTCGCCTAAAAAGAATGCCCCTCATACGCTCATTGCAGGTTCTACCGGTAGTGGTAAATCAGTTTTAATGCAGAACATCATCTTGGCTATTGCCTGCACAAATAATCCCAGTCAATCTCAAATCGTATTAATCGACCCAAAACATGGTGTTGATTATTTTGCATTCGAAGAATTGCCACATTTACAAGGTGGTATCATTGATAGCCAACAGGATGCTATTTTAACTCTAAACAGACTAATTGATGAAATGGATCATCGCTATACTATTCTCAAACAAAATAAAGTGGCAAATATCTTTGATTTAAACAATAAAAAGAATGTGACAGAGTATCTCCCATTTCTGTGGATTATTCATGATGAGTTTGCAGAATGGATGATGATAGATGAATACCGGGAAGCTGTCACAAATATTGTATCACGTCTTGGAATTAAGGCACGAGCAGCAGGAATTTTCTTAGTATTTGCAGCTCAACGTCCAGATGCTAATGTAATGCCAATGCATTTACGTGCGAACCTAGGCAACAGATTAATTCTCAGAGTAGATAGTGAAGGAACTTCTGAAATTGCACTTGGAGAAAAAGGTGCTGAACGGTTATTAGGCAAGGGGCATCTCGCAGCGAAACTGGAAGGAGTAGATAACCTAATTATTGCACAAGTTCCATTTATCAAACTGGAGGAATTGGAAAATATTGTATCACAGATAAATTCCTAAAGCACTTCTCTTCAATTTTATTTATCCTTCTCTTGAAAATCCAAGAAGAACAATATAATGAGAGTCATAAGGTTACATAGTAAAATTAAATATTGACATTATTCTTTAGCTATTATAATGCTTCAAACACAGTTTCACTTTAAATTCTTAAGAGAATAAAAGTCAAGTAGGATGAGTTACGCGGAGCAAACCCATCAATGCTTTTTTTTGTTGGGTGTGCTTCGCCCCTCGAGAAACGAAAGACAGGCTTCGCCCAAAATTACTTTAATCAATTCCTCGAAATCCTCAAAAGGAATAGAAACAAAATATCCATAGACCCCTCAGACCGCAAAACTCAGGAAATGCTCGAAAAACAATTTGGCAAAAGCACGTCAATCCTCGAACCATTAAAAGCCAGAATAAAAGCCACAGACGAGCTGATAGACGAAATCGTTTACAGGCTTTATGGATTGACAGAAGAGGAAATTGAGGTTGTTAAAGACGCGATATCATAGTGAAATCTATTATAATCATCAGAAATCAGGTATAATTTTAGTAATTATGTGATAAAATATATCGCACAAATGGAATTTGGCAAAATAACAATATAATTAAAGAAGGAACGAAAAATGATAGTAAAAGAAATGATAAAAAAGGAGATTGATAAACTCCCGGAAGATCTTCTTTCGGAAGTTTTTGACTTTATCCAATATTTAGAAAGTAAAAGAGAAAAAAATATCCTTATAAAAGCCTCTCAGGATTTATCCGCTTCAGCGTTTCAAAAAATTTGGGACAACGAAGAGGATGCAATATATGACAACCTATAATAAAGGTGATATTGTCCTTGTCCCTTTCCCATTTAGCGATCAGACCGCCACCAAAAAGCGTCCAGCAGTAATTATAAGTTCTGATAGGTATAACAATACTTCCTCTGATATTGTTATTATGGCAATTACTAGTAAAACGGACAAAAATTTTACAACAGGAGAGTGTTTAATAAATAATTGGCAGGAGGCAGGTTTGTTAAAACCATCTGTTATTAAACCAGCTATCTCTACTATTGAACAAACACTGGTCTTGAAAAAATTAGGCCGGCTTTCTCAAAAAGACTTAATTTTAATGGAAAATACCTTAGTAGAATTTTTAGATTTGAGGGAGATGAAAACAAAAATAGTCAAGTAGAATGGTTTAATCGGAGCGAACCCATCAATGCTTTTTTGTTGGGTGTGCTTTACCCATCGATAAACTCAGGACAGGCTACATCCAAAATTACTTTAATCAATTCCTCGAAGTCCTCAAGAAGGACATAAAATTATTACCCATAAACCCCTCGGATCAGAAAGTTCAAGAACTGCTCGAAAAACAATTTGCCAAGAGCACGTCAATCCTCAAACAATTAAAAGCCAGAATAAAAGCCACAGACGAGCTGATAGACGAAATCGTTTACAGGCTTTACGGACTAACAGAAGAGGAAGTTAAGGTTGTTAAAGAAGCGGTATCTTAGTGTAATCTATTATAATCATCAGAAATCAGGTATAATTGTAATAATTCTATGATAAAATTATTACATAAAATTGGATTTGAGAAAATATCAATATTTGATTTGAAAGGAGGTATGCTGTGAAGGTATTACAGGCTGAATTGCCGGATAAGCTTTATGAACAGATTAAATTACTTATCGATTCTGGATGGTTTCAAGATGAAAAGTCCGTTATCACAGAAGCACTGCGTCGTTTTCTTGAAACACACAAACCAGAGCTTATTGAAAAATTTATAAAAGAAGATATTGAATGGGGATTGCGTGGGAAAGACTAATTATAAAACCATTCAGAATGTTATATTGGATGCAGGACCAATAATTCATCTTGAAGAGATTGACTGCCTTCATCTTCTATTGGATTTTAAAAAACTAATAATTCCATATGCGGTATGGCGTGAGGTAGAGTGTCACAGACCGTCTGTTTTCAAACACAATGATGTTAATTTTGAAAAAGTTAATGTTGTATTAGACGAGGACATACGCTCCGTTTGTAGGTTATTTTGCCTTGGTACCGGAGAATTAGAAGCAATAGCCTTATGTTCTCAATATACTGATTCCATTCTCTTAACAGATGATGCCTCAGCAAGGCTTGTAGCTAAAACCCTTGGGATAAGGGCTTACGGTACTATCGGTGTATTATTAAGAGCTATAAGAAGAAGACAGCTTACCCCTCATGAAACCGTGAGAAAACTTGAAGAAATCCCGCTAAAATCAACACTCTTTATAAAACGTAGCTTATTGCACGAGATAATAGAAGAAGTTAAAAGAGAATACAGTCATGAGTAACAAATATGGCGACACATTTCAGAGTCAAGTAGGATAGGTTAAGCGGAGCAAACTCATCAATGCCTTTTTTTGTTGGATGTACTTCGCTTCTCATAAACTAATTTTTTTTCAATTCGCAACAGTGGGAGAAGAATCTCACGCCAATCATCAATTGAGCCGTTCAACCCGTTTATTTCTAGTCCTTCTTCATCGTAATATATTTCGAGATTTTCATCGCAACAACCACATTTCAGAAGGTAGCGTGGCATTTTCTTCCCTGCCCCTTTCTTGTGGTAAACCCTGATTTGAGGATAACCATTTGATCTTGTGTAATAAAAGCGGTTGGTTCTCTTTTGTATTTGCATGTATTCTCACTCCATGTATCTGATAGATTCTCTGTTATTATGATGGATTTCCTTGATATTTAATTGATAGTTAAAACAGAATTTGATAAACAATACTGTATCAAAAACTTGAAATTTAGTATACTTTTATTATCTGCTAATTCTAGTTAACCTTAATGGATGTCTTTATAATGAAAGTCTTATCTTTATCAGAGGCAAAGATGAAACTGAGTAGTCTGGTAGAAAAAGTAAGTACTACTGATGAAGAGGTAGTAATTACAAAGAATGGTTCACCTGCCGCTGTTTTGGTAAGTCCGGACGAATTTGAAAGCTGGAAGGAAACAATTGCTATTCGTTCAGATTTACCATTAATGCAGGAAATTAAAGAAGGATTAAAGGCATTAAAAAGTAAGAAGGCACGGGTATACACACTTGAGGAACTTTTTAAATAATTTGTTTATACATGAAGAAACCATTGTATAAACTCAAGGTTCCTGATGATATAGCAGAACTTATACGTAATATGCATCCACATCTGAAGAAGAAAATCAGGGCAACCTTACAATCAATTCTCTTTGACCCATATTCAGGAAAAACACTAAAAGCCGAACTTTCCGGTTTAAGAAGTTTTTGTGTAGGCAGATTCAGGGTAATAAACAGGGTTTCAGACCAGAATCTGATTAAAATTGTCGCAATAGGTCCACGAGAGAATATCTATGAGGAAACTTTCAGGCTGCTTAAAAAAAAGGAAAATACAAATTAAAAAATGTATTTTGGCCATGAATATTCACGAATTATCACTAAAATTACATTTGTTTAGACCTCATATTTAAAGCAGGAATGTACTTATCTATATCAACTACCAATAAACAGAAAAAGTATTTTATGAAAAGCTATAGTATTATGAGATTGGCTTTTAAAAGGCTTTTCATCTAAATTATAATTCCTGCCAAAATAGATTGAGAATGGCTGCGCTTGGATTTTTCAGGATATATTGACATTGTTTACAAAGGCGTTCATTAACATGAAAGTTTGTATGTTTGTTTATAATGATTTTCTCAATGATACGCGTGTATTGAAAGAGGCGCGGTCACTGATTGCCTGTGGATATGAGGTTGCTGTAATTGCCTTATCCAGCAGGGCAACAAAGCCTTTTGAGGAACGCGACGGCATCAGGGTCGTCAGGATGAAAACGCCGATTCACTATCGTATGTTTTATTCAGCGTTGGATATGCTTACTGGTATCAAAAGAGGACAGCTTGGACGCGTTTCAAAAGGTAAAGATACGATCCACTCTGGCAACACAGATACTAGGTTCAATATAAACGAGGGAGAGAGGGGCGTGTTGAGCAGAGAAAGCTATGCGATGAAAATTAATCCCTCAGTTGCAAACCCTTTTAAGAAAAGGATGATGTGGTTACTAATAACCGTACATAAACTACTTTCATTTGTGGATTTTTATTTTAGAAGCTACAGTGTGGCAGTAAGGTATTCTGCTGACATTTACCACGCCAACGACCTGAATACATTACCAGTTGCGTGGTTAGTTGCCAGATGTTGCAGGGCAAAACTGGTGTATGATTCACACGAATTATACGTTGAAAAGAATAAACTAACGTCTTCGAATTTTATAGGTAAATTTCTATTGAGTAAGGTAGAGGCATTTCTTATAAGGAGGACGGACGCTGTAATGACGGTAAACGAATCAATAGCCGGTGAGCTTTCGCAGAGATACCATATAAAAACACCCGCCGTTATTATGAATGCCCCGTCCCGTTCAAACGGTGTTATTAAAAATGATGTAAATCTACTGAGGGATGCCCTTGGTATTAAACCAGATTATTACATGCTTCTCTATCTTGGGTTTTTAACATTTAACAGGGGAATTGAGAAGATGATACAAAGTTTAGAATACCTTCCAAGGTGTCATCTTGTGCTTATGGGATATGGCACTGATTGGTATAAGATACAGCTAAGGGACTTAATTCTAAAAAACGGAGTAGAGTCCCGCGTCTCGTTTTTTGGTCCTGTGCCGTCTGATGAGGTAATCAAGTATGCGGCAGGCGCTGATTTGGGAGTGGCGCCTATAGAGAATGCATGTCTGAGTTATTACTATTGTTCTCCCAATAAAGTATTCGAGTATATTAATGCCGGACTTGCCGTCATAGCGAGCGATTTTCCTGAACTTAGAAAAGTAATTTACAAGCACGATATAGGGTGTACATTTGACCCCAATGATCCGCATGATATAGCACGAGCGGTGGAGTACATATTTGAAGACCCTGAACGCTGGCGCAGGATGAAGCAGAACACCATTGCCGCATCAAATTGTTATAATTGGGAAAACGAGTCAGAAAAATTCCTAAGCCTTTATAAAACAATTAGCTGATTTATGTCAATAAGTCCTGACTATTTTAAATATCTAAAACACTTCGGTAAGACGGTAACGGTAAAGGAGTGTTTTGAAAATACACATGTGTCCAATTTAATTGCCCTAAGGCACGATGTAGACCACGACCTTGACCTTGCTCTTGAACTTAGTTACTGGGAAAAAGAGTATGGCATACGTTCAACATATTTCCTGTTGCATAGTGCGGGCTATTGGAATGATTCACGATTTATGGAAAAATGCCTTCAGATTCAGGATTTTGGGCATGAAATTGGGCTTCACTTGAATGTTATCTCTGAATGGATGAACAGCAGGCTTAATGATGTATTTCCTTATTTAGAAGAATTATTTAATCAGTTTCGGGAAGCTGGTATACGATTATCGGGTGTTTCTACTCATGGCGATAAGCTTTGTTATGAACGCCAATTTATAAATTACTGGTGTTTTTCAGAATTACGTCCATCCGATCCTGTGAAAACAGAATCGGGCATTTGCGCAGAAGGGATAGCTGTAAATGACAAAAATTTTCAGATAAAATATCCTGAAACCCATCGTATTGTGCGTAACGATGGAAAGGAATTTGACTTGTGGTCTGTCTCAATGAAAAGGCTTGGGATTGTTTATGATGCAAGCCACGTACAATGTGATTCATACTATACTGATACTGGCGGGGGTTGGTACAGGTCTGAAGACCCTTTAAAATGTAATCTTTCTTCTGGCAGGCATCAAATACTAATGCACCCCATTAATTGGAGGGGTCAGCAGAAGATATACTTTTTCCTTTCGACTGCAAGGTCTGGGTCAAAATGGCTTGTTAATTTTCTAAACCAAGCTACCCCATTGCATGCCATGCACGAATTTACCCTCAATCATCGTTTCAGGGATGTTAAACTTCTAGCGGAGAACCTGCTTCCATTTCCATGGCTTATTTATGTAATTAATCGCTTTTCCAGGCGTTTTTTCAAAACAAAGAAACTTGTCGCAAAGAAGCGCACAGCAGCAGGATTCAGGGAATTGGTTGAAAAGAAGGATGAAGTAAAGTGGTTAATGATTGAAGCCAGGGCGTGGGTTGATGAACTTGCGCAGGATTATGCCGAAGCCAACGTGTATCTTGAGCGTTTTATTCCAATGGTCAAAGAGGTCTTTCCTGAAGCTGTATTGATTCATCTCCACAGAGACCCAAGGAATGTAATTTGTTCTATCCTAAACCGTAACTGGTACAACACACAGGCGGATAGCAAGCACCCCGTTATGAAGAAAGAAGGTTGGGATAGTCTGACGCAGTTTGAAAAGGCATGCGGGTATATCAGAAAAACCAATGAGACCCTGGTTAGTGTATGTTCCCGCCGTCTAGCATTTGAGAAGATGGTTAGTGATTTAGATTATCTGGCAGAGCAACTTCGTAGTTTAAATATCCCCGTCTTTCCGCGTTTGGCACTGAAGGAATTTAATAAAATAATTAACGAAAACCGCAGTTACGAGTTTCCAGATTATGCTAAGTGGACGGTTAGAGATAAACAAGCATTTCATTCCATTTGTGATCCCATTAATGAGATATTGGGGTATAAGACAAGCGGCTGCGTACCGGATGAGTCTTTAGAATATGCACATCCTGAAAAAATGCCTTTGGAAAGAGAACTGAATGAAGTAAGCCCAAATAAAGTTATCCTTGAAACAGATTTTAGTAACACTAGTAAATTTTATTCATTAAGAGGCTGTGCGATTAAAAACAGTGAAGATGGCATCGAAGTCTTTCCGCACGGGAATAAATTATCATATCTTTTGATTGGTGGTGGGAAATGGCATTACCTTAAGGGGAACGAGGGGTGGCTTTCAAGAATTGGACATTACTACCAATGTGTTTTGGATGCGGAGGTTTCACAGGGGATACAGGTTATTCCAGTCTGTTTGATGTATAATGGAAAAGGAAACCTTGTAGTCCGGCGAACATTGGGGCAGATTAAGAATAAATTAAAGTCATTTAAATATTTATTTAAAGTTAGAGGAGATACAAAAAGGTTTAACATTGCAGTATGTTTTCCTGCCTCTAGCTTGCAAGGTAGTTTGAAGATTAAGAAAATTAGGATTGAAGAGATGGCTTTGCAAAATTTATCAAGGATTCTTTCGCATATTGATTAATTTTGCGATTTAATACAGGCATCGTTTATAAATGAGAATAGGGATAGTCAGCTATTGGTTTAATCGGGTCAGGCGACTGTTAATCGTTATATACGGTCAAGTCTTGACAGCCTTGGTCATAAAACCTTTGTCCTTGCGCGTTCCACAAAGGAGAGTTTCTTTTGTTGTCATTGAAGGGAGTATAAAACGGCAAGGATAAACATTTTAATTTGCTTTTTGCCGATTTTTTTGCTATAAATACCCGCAATTAAAGGAGTAGCTCCTAGAATGACGACAGTAGTAATGTGTTTGAAGAAACCTAATCATCAGTGGTTTTTTACAGAATAATGCTCAAATTTCACTGTTTTCAAGGAAAGAAGATAAAATGAAAAGGCGAAATCATGTTTTTATTATACCTATTGCCATCATATTGGTATTGTCTTTAGTGTTACCTCTTACCACTGGAACAGACATTACAAAAGTTCCGCCAGATGCTGTGAATAATTGTAATCAAAAAGGTTCGATTTATGGAAGGGTGGTTTATTTTCAGGCTTGTTATATGCAATACATGAAGGCAGCGATGGTAATGCTTAAAGGAAGAACGACTGGTACAGAAGAGACTTCCAAAACCGATCCAAAGGGAAGATTCATTTTTGATAAATTAGACGAAGACACATATAAAATTACTGCTAGTAAACCTGACTATAACAAATCCAAAATAAGCGTAGATTTAAAACAGGGAAGGTCAAGATTAGTTGAGCTTGAACTTGAAAAGGAAAAATAAGACTTAAATCATTTGAATTAAACGTGGAGCATATTTTTAGTATCTTTTGCGTTTTTTCCAGCCATGTTTTACCTGAATAAATATTACTCTGGTGAATGCACTCATTTCATTGCAATTCATTTTTGAAAGTGAAAAGGTCGTTGACTTTCATCTTGTACTCAATCGAAAACTTTCAAGGTGAACCTTAAATACAAATCTTTTTCTCCTGCTTGTAGGTATTTTTATTTAAGTAATTTCATTTTGTTTAATACATGGTTGCCAATAAATTTATTTATGCTGTTATTATTGCTGCTTTAATTTCTATCCCATTATTATTTCTCCCATTTACACCAGAAGACCCTTTTTTACTTCCTAAGAGTGCATTACTCTCCTTCTTTGCTTGTGGGGCTATTATTGCAGTGATGTTTTTCTCTAGAGATAAGTTATCTTACGTTTTTTCTAGTGATGTCTTTTTGGCTTCTTTACTTTTATTAGCGTCTTTTGCTGTATCTATTCCTTATAGTATTAACTATCACGAAGGTTTTTCAGAAATAAAGAGATGGGGATGTTTAATTATATTATTTTTATTGGCATCTCAAATAGACTGGACTCACAAGAGGCTCCAGCGAGTTATAAAAATCACCATGACAGTAAGCTGTCTTATTGCCACATACGCTATACTTGAATATTTTGAAATTATCCCCTTTTATCCTTGTGGTTTTGAAAATAATCGGCTCTATTCTTTTTTTGGTCATCAAAATATTTTAGCGCAATATTTATCAATTACGATTTTATGGAACCTTGGTATTGTTACAAATGGATCAAAATCAAAAACAAGAATAATGTATCTGATATGTATCATAATATCTACAATTGCCCTTTTATTAACTTTTTGCAGAGGAGCAATTATTGCTACAATAATAGGTTTGGCATTCTTCTTATCAATTTACATAGCTAAAAAAATAAAAAACAATATTAATAATACAACTATTTTAGCTTTTAGAAATAAAAAGAAATTAATAATTCTTGTTTTATCTGTTGGGGCATCTTTTTTAATACTAGCGGTTGTACTGCTTGGAAAAACTCCAATCTATCATGAAAAGACAACTAAGCGCATTTCTAAACTAATTGAACGAGGTGATAGTTTACGTTTCATATTATGGAAAGATTCAATAGATATGATGCTTACCAATCCTATCAAGGGTATTGGGCTAGGTAACTATTTTATTATGTATCCAAAATTTAAGACAGGTAACTGGAAATGGTTAACTGTTGATCCTCACAATGAATTATTACATATAGTAACAGAAACAGGATTTCTTGGGCTAAGCGGTGTTATTGTATTTTTTATTATTGTAATTAAATATATCTTGAAAAAAAAAGTTTATAATTTTAATACAGAAATTAAAATTTATCTCCTGGCGATTACTTCTGGCTGTATTGCAACTCTGATAGATTCTTTAGTAAGCTACGATTTTCACTCATCTGCATCATCGTTATATTTTTTCGTTGGTCTAGGTATTTTATGTTCTGGTGAGCAAAAAGAGATACCAAGGAAATTATCTATTAAAAATACGTTAATACGAAATTACTTTATCGCAGTGCCAATTGTTTTTGTATCATGTTGGGGTATGTTTGATGAGTATAAAAAAATTATTAGTCACTGTTATTATAACAAGGCACTGGAGTCCATCAATAAAGAAGACCATACAGGATGCATAAAATACTCATTGAAAGCAGTTAAGCTTCAACCATACAATCCAAAGTATCATCATTTGTTAAGTATCGCATATGACGTTATTGGGCAATATGAACTTGCTGAAGATCACTTTGGGAAGGTGCTTTTGTTAACACCTTATTCTAATTATAAGTGAATTTATGGTATCTTAAACTATATGAGTACTAAAATGCTTAAAGTCTTCTACTAATTGATCTGGCTTTGCCTGGTTAGAATTGAACTAAAAATTATTTAATGAAATCAATTATTGTATTGTGTCAAAATGAGAATAGGGATAGTCAGCTATTGGTTTAATCGGGGTCAGGCGACTGTTAACCGTTATATACGGTCAAGCCTTGACAGCCTTGGTCATAAAACCTTTGTCCTTGCACGTCCCACAAAGGAGAGTTTCTATCTACCGGGGTTTATTGACAACAATGATGTTTGGAACCAGCCGAATGTTACCCCAGCATCGTTTTATGATATTCCTTTGAAAGAGTATATAAAATGGATAAAAGACAATTCTCTGGAGGTTGTATTCTTTGACCAGAATTATCAATTTAAAGAGATTGCCAAAATACATGCAAGCGGCGTTAAAACTATTACCAGATTTGTATGGGAGTCGTTTGGCAAACAACATGCAAAAGGCGCAAGGAAGGCATTTGATATTATTTATTCTCTGAACAAATGCGAACAGGAAAGATATGCTACTTTTGGAATTGATAGTCCATGGATACCGTGGGGATGTCATCCTGAATTGATGGCAATCAAACCAAAAAGGATGGAAGGTGGAATACATTTCTATTATCCCGGCGGCTATCTATCAAAGCGCAAGCCTACAAAATCAGTTATTAATGCATTTTGTAAAGTATCGTCACCCGATATCAGATTGATTATAAAAACACAGCATCAGGAAGCAAGAGAAGAATTGATTGAGCATATAGATATTTCAGATTCTAGAATTAAAATAATTAATGGCGATATACCATCGCACGAATATTATGATTTGTTTTCGTCCTGTCATGTGTGTCTGTCGCCGAGCAGATGGGAAGGGTTGGGGTTGCATTTGTACGAGGCGGTGGCTTTTGGTATGCCAATTATTACTAATAATAATCCACCTATGAATGAAATAGTAAGGGATAATTATAATGGCTTACTGGTTAAATCACATCAAATTGGCTATGCAGAATCAGGAATCCCATCGTTTGAGCCTGATGTTAATGATTTAAGCAGGGCGATACAATCTTTATCAAACAGTGATATGTTTGACAAACTTTCTCGAAACACACGTGAATTGAGCAAGGCTATGTCGTGGGATAAGACAAGCGCTTCTTTTAGAGATTTGCTGAATATGTAATTACGCATATTCTACGGAGGATGGTTCATGAATATTTTCATACAAGGTATGCGCAGGTCTGGCACGACAATATTATTCGACATTTTCTGGGAAGACGGAAGGTTTGATTGTTATTATGAGCCGCTTGCCGCAGCAAAGAAAGAGGCAATTGGTGGCGGTAGCGGCGTTCACACTGTTGATTATTTTGAAAAGGTCAGGAATTGCCGGAAGGCTTTTATGAACAGGTATCAAAAGTTAGAGAATGTAGATTTGTTGAATTATGGCGCACCACGTTTGCCTGAGTTAGAATTTGAGGCAGAAGCGCCTGAATATATAAAAGAGTATATTAAATTCATGATTTCACAGTCTGAGCATGCCATGATAAAATTTACACGTATGTATTGTAAGATTCGTGTACTATGGGAGGTTGACCCTGCTGCCAAGTTCATACATATTGTGCGTGACCCACGATCAGTAACGGCCTCCTATCTTTTTGGAAAAGGGCAGAGAAATAAGGACAGATATCCGAACGAAAAAATATTTTTCAAAAAAAGGTCTAATTATTCTGCATGGAGTAGTTTCTCATTTTCTGAATATATATTAGGTACACATGAATATTCACACCTTAAAAAGTGTGAAGATTTCTTGAGGATTTTGGTAATGTGGAAATATAATTTTAAGAAAACTCATGAAGTTGGTAAGAATTTATTTGGAAAAAATTATCTTTTACTGCGTCACGAAGACTTGTTGTTTGATACTCGTAATACATTAAAGTCTATTTATAATTTCATTGAAATGCCTCTGCCTCTGCATGTATTGGAATGGACATCAAAGAATGTAAATTCCAAATCTAATATATATTTACAGGATAATCCGAAATGGTATGATGCCTTTAAAATACTTAGTATGTTTGAGGAAATGAATATTGCAGGGTATTCTATTGATGGTAAATAAATAGGAATTACTTCTTTTGTTGGAAAAGTAAATTATTTAATAAATGCGGTAAATGGTTTCTTAAGAAACCATGCGGGAAATGGATAATTTGTGGATAATCGGCAAATAAAGATTTAAGTTAAGAAGTATCTTTTCTATAAATTGTTATTGTAAAAGGATTGCTATTTAAATGAAGAAATCATTCATATATATTGCTGCATTAAGGAGAACGGGTTCAACTGTATTGAGTGAAGCGTTAACCCTCGCTCCATATTCGTTCATATTTCGCGAACCTGGTATTGGCGTGGGAGTATACAAGGTAAAATCTAATGATGCTGAATTTTTAATAAAACATGGGATTGATTTATATGTTTTTCAAAAGGAAATTGCCAAGATAAATCCTAAATCTACGGTTGAATATTTTAAGGAAAAATTATTGCCTAAATTAGATGGATCGATTTTTCAAGTTGGAATAAAAGAAATACAGCATAAGCATTGGAAAAATGTATTTAAGTTGTTTCCTGATATGAAGATTGTATTAACCGCTCGAAATCCTATGGATATATATATTTCACACTATAATAGGGTGTTAAGTGACAAGGGGAAGTTTAGGGAGTTAGAACCCGTGGCTGTTGCAGCTCATCTAAACGAACAGTTTCAGAAACAACTAGAAATGTTTGAAGCGGCAGACTGCCTGAAGGTGCGGTATGAAGATTTTTGCACAAATCCTTCTGTTTATAGCAAAGTAAAATCTTTTGTTGACAGTGAGATACCGCAGATTGGCGCTGTTGGTTCTTTTAATGCCGCTAATCTTAAACGTGTGGAAGAGTATGAACTGCATAAAGATTCTATTACTGACAAGCGGGTAAACCGCTGGCAATATGAAAAGGATGAAAGTATATTAAGAGACGCTCGAAAGACGTTTAATCTGATGGCTGACTATTGTAAATTTTGGGGATATGAAAAACCGTAAGGTTTAATCTTATGAAACCTTTTATATATATTGCTGCATTGCGACTGTACTGGATCAAAGGTACTTAGTGAGGCGTTGAGCCTTCACCCGTATTCATTTATTTTTCTTGAGCCGAGACTTGGAAGCGGCGCATTTAAGATTAAAAATGCAGAAGTGGAAATATTTGCAAAATATGGTATTGATTTGCTTGCATTTCAGGATCAAATATCAAAAGTTAATCGCAAACTATCCGTAGAATATTTTAAAAATGAACTGATGCCAAAGTTATTGCAGGTATTTTCACAAATTGGAATAAAAGAGATTCATCACAAGTATTGGAAAAGTGTTTATAATGCGTTTCCTGATATGAAGATTGTATTAACTGCTCGCTATCCCCGTGATATATATTTATCTCTTTATCATAAATCTATCGAAAGAAATAAGGAGATAAGGGTAGAAGGCGGGCTTACTCCGCAGAATCTTGTACTGAACTTGAAAGAAGATTTTGAATATCAAATGGAGATGTTTAATACGACCAGATGTTTAAAAGTAAGATATGAGGATTTTTGTACGGACCGTATGGTGTATGAACAGGTAAAGACATTTGTTGGAAGTGACATGCCGGCTATTGGAATGGTTGGGCATCTCAGCAAGCACGACCACCTTATACACGGGTATGAAGTTACAGACAAAAGAGTTTACAGGTGGAAGCGTGAAATTAATAAGCAATTATTGCTTGAGGCGCAAGAGGTATTCGACAACTTAAAAGATTACTGCAGCTTCTGGGGCTATGAGAAATAATTATGTATGATAGCTTCTAATTTTTGTAAAGGCAAAGATGAAGCAAAACAAACTATTTAAACAATTGGGGAAAAAAGTTAAAGGCCTTGTTGAAGACCATAAACACTCCGCAATCTTCAACAAATATCCTGATGATATCTTCAAAGATGTTAAGTACTATGTTATGTTTATAGGGTATGCCCATAGTGGCCATAGCCTGATAGGCGCCTTACTCGATGCGCATCCTAATATGATTATATCTAATGAACTTCATGCCATGCCGCTTTTTGCTGATTATAATTACGACAAATATAAGATATTCAAACTTATTCTGGACAATTCCATAAGATGCGCCGCTATTAAGGACAGGACGAATACTGGTTATAATTACTATATTCCAAATCTGTATCAAGGTAAATTTGAGAAGCTGGAGGTAATAGGTGATAAGAAAGGTGGGGCAACAGCGGTTTATAACTTAAAACATCCGGAGGTTATGGACAATATTATAAAGCTATGTGGTTCATCTCTAAAGATTATTCATGTATTGCGGAATCCTTACGATAATATAACCGCATATGCATACAGACGAAAATCTACAATTAATAAAGAATTGATTGAGAACTATTTTAGCCATGTGGATTCTGTGCTGGATTGTAAGGCAAAATTACAAGAAAACCAGTTTTATAACCTTTTTTATGAGAAATTAGTCAATAATAAAGAGGCAGAACTTAAGAGATTGTGCGGTTTCCTGAATCAAGGGGCAAATCCCGATTATTTGAAACAATGCAGTGATTCAATCTATGATTCACCGCACAAGAGGCGATACAGCATTGAATGGCAGGATGAGAACAAATCAATTGTAAGTGCGTACATTAATTCAGATAAATACAAGGAATTACTTTCACAATATGAATTTTAAGAATTTGGGAAGATGCCCAATTTATAAGTGCGATATTTGTTTTAATTTATAGTGGACGATAAAAATAAGTTGTCATTTCTACAAAAGCAGGAGTCCGCCGGTTCCTAGTTCTTCCTGGATTCCCACTTTTGTGGAACTGACATATTAGCAAAAAATGTAAATTTTATTTTGACGTTTAATATAGTTAATCCCATTTATCTCTAAATGACAAGACGTCTTATCTTTATTGTAGGACTCCAGAAGTCTGGAACAACCCTGTTGTTCAGGATGCTCAGCCAGTGTCCGCAGGTGGAGAATCCATTCAAGTCAGAAGGTAATGATTTCTGGGGGAATATACCTCCTTTCACGCCAACCGAATTTCCAGCAGGGTTTATTTATCAGCGTTCAAAAGGTGAGATGGGGCATGAAATAAGCGAGGATGATTCGACACCAGATATTTTCAATCTGCTGAATGAACGTCTGGCAAGTATTGCCAAAGACCATTCCATTGTTGCTAATAAGAACCCTTATAATACTGTACGTTTACCGTGGATAAAAAGGTTATTCCCCGACAGCATAGTTGTGGCAACAGTTCGCAGGCCTATTCCGAATGTTTTTTCGTTATTAAAAAAACATGTTCCACATGAAGATGGGGGTCTTGCGCCAGAGGAGGGTTGGTGGGGGGTGAAGCCAAGGGGGTGGCGTAAACTTATTCATGAAAATAAGGTAATTCAGTCCTCAAGGCAATGGAGCGTTGTAAATGAAAAATTATGGAATGATAGAAAGTACGTTGATATGTTAATAACGTATCACGAACTTTGTGCCTCACCATCAAAAACCATAGATAATATCATGACCCTTGCCCTTGGAAGGGGATTTAAAGCTAATTTGAATCTACCGCCGATTAACTGTTTTGACCTTGAGTACAAGAAGGGTTCACGGTTATTATCCAAAAATAAGTATTTTAATAAATCTGGAAATTTAATAATACCTGAAACAGAATCCGTTGAAATTGGCCCCTTTAAAGAAGAAGATATTGATACTATTGAAAAAATCTGTAGTAAAACAGCCAATATGATTGAAGGGTTACAATGAGCGTGGTATTTATTGCATGCGTCGAAAGCGGAAATTTAGAAAATCAGGCGCTTTTGCTTTTTCGTTCCATTCGCAAATATGCCGGAAGATATAAAAATGCGCCAATATACAGTTTCCGGCCAAGGACGGGAAATGATTTTGGAAAGGACACCCTCAGGGCATTTGACGAGCTTAACATCATGCATCAGCGACGAAGTGCTGAATGCCGAATTTCAACGTTACCCGAGGGCCAATAAGATTTTTGCATGTGCTAAGGCTGAGGAAAGTTTAAAAGAGGATATACTTATTTTTCTGGATAGTGACACTGTAATTGTAAAAGAGCCTGATGCTTTTGGATTATCGGAAAGTATTGTGGCTGCAGTGCGACCTGTAGATAACAAGAATGAGGGGTCAACCGGAAGTGATGATTCAAATGATGAATATTGGCAGAAGATGTATTCAATCTGTGGGATTAAGGCATCTGCTTTTATTGAAACGGTTGTAGACCGTAAAAGAATTCGTTCGTTCTGGAATTCTGGATTGGTGGTGGTAAGACGTTCTGAAGGTTTGTTTCGGTTGTGGCAGGACAATTTCTTGAGAATAATGCGGTCAAATCATTTACCAGGGGGGCGGATTGCATTTGTCGAGCAACTATCTCTGTCACCTACGCTGGCTAAGGTATCCGATAAAATAAAGATTCTGGATTACTGTTATAATTATCCCTTGCCAAAACGTCCATTATTGCAAAAACCATACTGCGATGCTGAACTAGAGGACTTGGTTCATATTCATTATCACCGTTGGTTTAATAAACCTGGTTTTCTTGAGATGTTAAGACCGCCGCTTAACAGAAATTCTGAAATATATAAATGGATTTCTAGTTTCTTACCTTTTCAGCCAACCATAAATGACCCATTGCGGTTTTAAAATACTATGTCAATTTAATATATTAGGCGCATGGAGATTGCTTGCTGTTTTGTATATCCACGAGCCTCACATAGACGATATTGAGTATTTAGATCTGGGAAATTAGAATTTATTTGTTACCTTGATACTTGATATTTTAACTTTTCTTAATTTGTTTGTTGCTTTACTGCATATATAATAATGAGTAAAATGATATTGTATTTTTGGGAGAATTATTAATTGGGGTTGTCAGAAAGAATTAAACGTATTATACCGTATACATATCGTATATCAGAATATACCTTTATTATCTGTTTTTTTGCACTCTCTTTTTATCCTTTTGATTCAAATTTTTACATGGCATGACGGATAGTTTCTGGGAAAAACCCTAAGCCTTATTCTTGTGGTACGTTATTGGATTATTATTTGTAATTGTTCGTAATGCAAAAGGTACTGTTACGAAAATTTACTTGTGATGTTCTCTGGTTTCAAAGTGTTTATGGTACAGATATATAATAATTTCAAGGCAAGGCTGGAGAAGTTTTTAGGGACGTTTGGAAGATATATTACAATTATTAAATTGGTAACAACTGATTCAATATGGAGGTTTAGAAAAGAGTCATTTGTTATTCTTATAACTGGTTTTTTGGGCGTTTTTTTCCAGATATGGACAATAGGTCTTGCCATTTACTATGCACGGGTGCTTGAAAAGGGTGAGAATATCAGACTGCTTGGTCATGTGTTTCAGATACGAACCGCTATCAGTCTTCTTATTGTTTGTGGAATAGGCGTTTTACTTTCGCTTTTAATTTCTGCGTGGCTTATATATTTTTCCAGAACAAGAAGCCTTGCACTCAGGCACAGATACGAGGAGTTCTGTGCCAGAAGAGTCCTTTCTCTATTAGCTTCCAGTTCCATTATATGGTCTCTGTCTGGTCGGAGTTTTAGTGATAGTAACATTATTTTCAGGCTTGTCCGCATAGATTCTAAAAATATTGGTCGCGTGATGTGGATGCTTCTTGATACTATAATACCGAGTCTTACCCTATTAGCCGCTATAGGTGTGTTATTTTACAGTAATGCTCCGTTAACTTTTTTAATGCTTGTGCTCTTCGGGATATCTTCAATATTTCAATACAGGATAAGTGTGATGGGCGCTAAAAATTCAACTTTGAGGGAGAAATATGCAAGAGGGGCGTCAGCTGAGTACCAGAGGATTATTTTACGTCAGAAGGGGATATCTATCCCACTACCAGAAAACGAAACATGGTTCGGCAAAAAAGTATTTATGTCAGGACACATTAAACGATTTTTTGACGCGCAGCTAGGACGATTAAAGGCAATAGAAAACAGTCAGTTGGTTAGCAATATTTTATTTGCAGCTACCATGTTTGTGATCTTATTAACTTTAGGGTCGAGTATTATTCTCAGGGGCGAGGGCTGGGGTAATTTGATAATATATCTGGTAGCGCTGCGTTTTGGATTGGTTAATATGAAGCAGGTAAGTAAAAAAATTACGGGTATAAATCGCTTTTATCCTCAGATAAAGAGATATTTTCAGTTTGTTGAAAATACCACAACGCCACAAGCGATTAACGTGGATATCGTCAATGATTACTGTATAACAACAAGCACAAATACAATTGACGGTTCTTTGGCAAGTTTTAAAATATCGAAAGGTTGTAAGGTTGGACTTATCAGTAGCGTTGAATTAAACCGTTATACACTTGCTTTTATAATTAACTGTTTACTTGGGCATTCAAAGCAGGCAGTAAATAATGTCCTGTCGTCAATTTGGTTTATGACATCGAAATATGAATATATACAGGGAACATCCAGGGAATCTTTGGGTCTTCCCGGAAATTACGAATGGCAGGATTTATGTAGGGAAGTTGAAGAAATTGAAACGGGGTTATTGAATAAACTCACCGCACAATTACCCAATAATCTTGACGAACAAATTCCACCTGACAAATGGAATATAATTGATAAAGACCTGAAATATTCGATAGCGTTATTGAATGCCCTTCGGTCTAATAAGCAATGGGTGGTAATCGAGGAAAATGCTCTTCGATCTTTATCAGATAATGTTCTTAAATTCTTTATGAACCGCCTTTCCGATAGAATAACGATGATTATTTCTTACAGTAATGTGGCGAACTTGGAAAGGTATCGCGAAGATGTGATAACAGTAATGTCTAAAAGTGAGATTGTTGGAATGGGGTCTTTAAAATGGTTTATGGAAAATCAGCAAAATATTAAGGATATTGTAGGTAAGGTTTCTGTTAAGGAAGTGAAGAAGGGTGTTGTAGATGTTGATTCGGATGATGAATTTGAAGATGAGGATATCTAATAAATGCACATTTTGTTTGTTACTCAATATTTTTCACCGGAAATAGGTGCAGCTTCTGAGAGGCTAACAGGTTTAGCATTTAATCTGAGCAGGTTGGGATATAAAGTGACTGTTATTACAGGATTTCCTAATTATCCGTTTGGAATGGTTTATCCTGATTATAAAAAAAAACCTTTTATGCAGGAAGAGATTAACGGGGTTAGAATAATAAGGGTATGGTTTTACACGACAAAAAAGACAAGTGCTGTTGCAAGGCTTTTAACCTATTTAAGTTTCATGTTTTCGTCAATCATGGCTGGAATCCTTACCAAAAGGGCGGATTTTGTCGTTGCTACTTCAGGTCCAATATTTACAGCATTGGCAGGCTATATTTTAAGTATATTTAAAAAGTCATGCTTTATTTTTGATGTGAGAGATATCTGGCCTGAAAGGATATATGCCGGTATCGACATAAAAAGAGGTTTCTTGATTAAGACATTGGAAATACTTGAAAGCCTTTTGTATAAAAAGGCGATAAAAATTGTTGCCGTTACCAATGGAGTTAGGGATAACATTGTTTCAAAGGTTGCCTGTCCAGACAAAGTAACGGTGATAACCAATGGTGTGAATATCGAGATATTTTCCCCGCATCCGGTAAACAGGTCTCTGGCTGAAAGGCTGGGAATTAGTGAAAATAAGTTCATAGCCATCTATGTTGGGACGCTTGGCCTTTTGCAGGACTTACATTTAATAATAGCCTGCGCTGAAAAACTAAGAATTTATAAGGATATCTTATTTCTGATTGTAGGTGGTGGGGCGAAACGTGATGAATTTATTGGTATGGTTAAAGAAAATAACCTTACAAATGTAAAGGTCATTCAACCTGTCCTCCATGCGGAATTATGCGACTATATCAACCTCGCTGATATTGGTATAAATGCTAATACAAATCATCCCCATAATAACATGGCTATTCCGGTCAAGATGTTTCCCTATATGGCTTGTGCCAAACCTGTACTCTTGGCAAATGTGGGGGAAATCGCCAGTACGGTTGAGAGACACAATGTAGGAATGTGTGTGCCGCCGGGCGATGCCGAGGCTTTTACCACGGCATTTTTGAAATTTTATAATAACAGGGAATTATGTAAGATGTGCGGTGAGAATGGATACAGATTAGTTAAAGAAAGGTTTTCCATGGATAAGATTGCACTGGATTTTTCAAATGCAGTTCTGAATAATTAAAAAATATATGACAGGGTGTTAGTATTACTATAATAAATACTCAAAAATGCGTAGTTTAGTTTCTTAATAATTTCCAAAAAGAAGCAAATAATACATGAGAAAAAAGCTAAAATGGCATAAGATAAATTGACATTTTATTTTCTAAGTTTCGTAAGGAACAAAGTATGAATGGAAATAAAGATATTACGCATAAAAACAAAGCACCTGAGGAGCGAAACGTCTGTTATTTAGCAAAAAATATTGTTTGCTGTGTAAAGACAGGTTTTAAATCTGTCTCTGCATTATGAAAATATCTGTAAAGTGTAAAAAAGGATTTATATGAATAAAGGTAAATTTGTTGGTCTGATAGGTCTGGGTTACTGGGGTAAAAACATACTTCGTAATTTATGTGAACTTGAAGTACTGCATACTGCCGGTGATTTAAGCTCTCAAATAATTTCAGAGCGAAGCAAGGGATTTCACGGTGTTAACTATACCACGAAATTTGAGGACATCCTAAACAATAAGGATATAAAGGCGGTTGCCATAGCAACACCGGCGGCTACACACTATGAGTATGTGAAACAGGCGTTGCTTGCAGGTAAAGATGTTTTTGTTGAGAAACCGCTTGCCCTTACAGTCAGAGAAGGGCAAGAGATTGTGGATATCGCAAGCAAGGGGAAGAGGGTGTTGATGGTCGGGCATATCCTTTTGTATCACCCGGCAGTTATAAAACTTAAAGACATTATAGCATCAGGTAGACTTGGGAAGCTGGAATACCTTTATTCTAACAGACTTAATATCGGCAAACTCAGGACTGAGGAGAATATTCTATGGAGTTTTGCGCCTCATGATATATCAGTTATTATCACGCTTCTTGAGGAAGAGCCTATATCAGTAAAGGCATTTGGAGGTGATTATTTAAATAAAGGTATTTACGATACTACACTGACCACGCTTGAGTTCAAGGATGGTGTTAAGGGGCACATCTTTGTGACTTGGTTGCATCCTTATAAAGAACAAAAGCTGATAATTGTGGGCTCAAAGGCAATGGCTGTCTTTGACGATATGAGTAAAGAGAAATTGTTTTTATATCCTCATAAAATAGAGTGGAAGGATGGCAAGATTCCCGTTGCGCAAAAGGTTGATTACGAAATCATACCAGTGGAAGACGGTGAGCCTTTGAAACTTGAATTACAACATTTTATTGATTGTGTGCTTCAAAGAAAGACGCCAAAGACGGATGGTAATGAGGGTCTCAGGGTATTGAAGGTACTGGAACAGGCAGAGAACGCCCTTGCCTTACGTAATATGTCCGCAGCCTCTTACTTTGCGCACGAAAGCGCATGTATTGACGAAGGGACTCAGATTGGCAGTGGTACAAAGGTATGGCATTTTTCTCACATTCTCAAGGGGTCGAAAATTGGAAAGGACTGCATTATTGGGCAGAATGTGGCAATAGGGCCTGCTGCGGAGATAGGCGACAGATGCAAGATACAGAACAATGTGTCTGTATATAAGGGTGTAGTTCTTGAAGATGAGGTCTTTTGCGGCCCTTCGTGTGTATTCACAAATGTGTACAATCCGAGGGCTTTTATCGAAAGAAAGCATGAGTTTAAGAATACACTTGTGAAGAGGGGGACAACCATTGGCGCAAATGCAACGATTGTATGCGGCGTTACAATAGGAAGGTATGCAATGATAGGCGCGGGTGCAGTGATAAAGGCTGATGTCCAGGATTACGCCATTGCTGTGGGTGTTCCTGCAAGGTGGATTGGATGGGTATGTAAATGCGGAACAACATTAAAATTAAATGACAATCACGCCGTGTGTGCATATTGCGGGAATGAGTACAGGCTTGAAAAAGAATCTATCATGCCAATCAGGGAAGAGTGTGAAAGAATTAAGAATCAAGAGTAAAACTGCAGGATGTAATTTATAAGACAATGAAATCAGACAATTTAATTTTTGATGTACTAACGGTAGGACCGCTGGAGGTAAATTGCTATATCATTGGTTCTAAAAAGGACAAAACAGCCGTGGTCTTTGACGCAGGCGGGAATCCTGAAGATATTCTTAATAAACTAAGGAAATACCATCTGACGTTGAAATTTATTATAAACACACATGCCCATTTCGACCATGTGGGTGGTGTGAAGGCTTTACAGGATGCAACAGGCGCAAAATTTATGATTCATAAAGACGAGGTGCCACTTCTGAATTATCTGAACGAACAGTCAGATGCCTTCGGTTTACCCAGAATTCCCATGCCAAAGGTGGATATTACATTTTCTGATAATGAGGAATTGCAAATAGACAGTGAGGTTATAAGCATCATACATACGCCGGGACATTCACCAGGCAGTTCATGCTTTCTTATAGATAATGCGGTATTTGTTGGAGACACGCTCTTTGCAGGTTCTATCGGCAGGACAGACATTTATGGCGGTTCCCACAAAAAGATAATAGATTCAATCAGAACGCGCCTGTTTACATTGGACGATAGCGTAATGGTGTACCCAGGCCACGGAGATTTTACTACCATAGGAGAAGAAAAAAAACACAATCCGTTTTTTCAGTAACAGTTTAACCTGCCACATAGAAGCTAGGAGATTGAGAAGTTGTGAGGTTGTGAGATTATGAGATTATGTTTCGCAGCAACCCATCTTCCCAGTTTCTCATCTACCGGTCTTTTTCTCCGTACCTCCTATGGCAAACTATCAAAGAAATAAAACTTCCATTAGCTTGATAGAAAATCTTACGGATTTGTCTATCTCATATACATATTGATCCTGCAATTTAATTTTCACACCAGAGGTTGAAATATGATACCTGTATACTCCCCCGATAAAATCCCGACTTATAATTACGCCCTCATACTGACCACCTTTCTCTATCTTTGCCTGATGCGGTCTGAAAAAAAGAGTGGCAATACCTTCTGTGTGTCCTTTTGTGTTACAATCTAATTCACCCCAGGGGGTTAATACTCTGTCTTTCCCCAATATTTTTACCTGTATAATGTTTGATTCTCCAATAAAACCGGCTACAAAAGGCGAGTTTGGAGAATTATAAATATCTTCCGGCGCTCCTGTCTGTTCAATAATTCCTTCATTCATCACTGCCACCTTGTCGGCGAGAAGAAAGGCGTCTTCCTGGTCGTGGGTTACATAAATAGTTGTAATCTGCGTTTCATGCTGGATGCGCATGATTTCCTGTCTTATTTCTTCCCGCAATCTGATATCAATATTTGACAAAGGTTCATCCATGAGTAGCAATTTAGGCTCTGTAACAATTGCCCGCGCTATGGCGATTAACTGCTGCTGCCCTCCAGAGAGTCTTCCGGGGTATTCACGTGAATAACTTTGCATATTGACTTTGTTTAAAACTTCTTCAGTCTTCTTCTTTCTTTCAGCCCTTGGAATCTTGTTTGCGCTTAATCCAAACTCGATATTTTCATATACCGTCATGTGCGGCCAGAGGGCGAGGTCTTGAAATACCATGCCGATATGCCTTTGCTTTTGTGGAATAAGTATTTTATTGCCGCGATTGGCAATTGTACCTTCAATACATATTTCTCCGTTATCGGGGATTTCAAGCCCAGCAATCATCCTTAACGTTGTTGTCTTGCCGCATCCAGAAGTGCCCAGCAGTGCCAGCAAGTGTCCTCTTTCAACCGTAAGGGAAAGGCCTTTAACAATTTCATTTCCCTGGAAGCTTTTGGTTAACTGTTTTACTTCAAGCGCATGCATAGTTGCCTTCTTTTCCTGCACTATTTGATTCCTTTGAAGATTATTCAAAAAACTAAATTGATACTATTATCAAGACGTTACAGAGATTGTACTTCTTGTGACGTATCTTGAGATTGATAGAAATACACCGAGTGGTAGTAAGGTCATAAAGACTATGATTATAGAAAGTGCAGAGACAATATCCTCAGGGCTATTTGCCATAATAGTAAACAAGGTTATGGGAAGTGTTTCATGTCCGGGCGGGTAAACCAGTATTGTTGTTCCCAGTTCGCCAATGCAGAATATAAAGCAGATAAGCCATGTGGCGATTATTCCGTTAAATTGTAAAGGGAAAACGATTTTCCCAAGGACTTGAAACCATGATGCGCCTGTTACCGAACCAGCTTCTTCCAAAGAGTATGGGATTTGTTTGAAATAATTTGTCTGAATACGGGTGGATAGTGGTAAAAATCTTGCCATGTATCCAATAATGATTATCCATAAAGTACCGTAAACATTCTGGAAAAACATGCCGGGTCTGTTATAAAGTTTAATAAGTCCAATCCCTATAACCGTTGCGGGTACGGCAAAAAATATCCAGATAAAAGCAGAGGTACTGTTTTTTAATTTAAATCGGACTTTTTCTGAGAGGTACCCCAGTAGAAATCCTGCAAATGTTAAAAATGTCGCTCCAACAGAGCTAAACTGGATGCTGTTTATAATACCCTTTTTTGCTAATAAGAAGGCGTCATGAAATGATGCTAGCGTTCTGATGTTCAGAATTAGTGTTAATAATGGGATAAAAACACATATAAAAAAAACAAAAGTAAAAAAAATAGTACCGCCTACCAGAAGCCATTTATTACCGTATTGTATTGAGTTCTTTGCCGGTTTTCTTCCTAATATTTCAAAAGATTTTCCGTGGAGATACATGTATTCAAAAATGATTATAATTACGGTGATGGCTATCAGTGGAAATGCAATTGCTGTTGCGGCTTTTTCGTTATAGAATGCGCTAAATTGGGTGAATATCTGGGTGGTAAGTACATTTATTTGAAGAAGGGTTGGTATCCCAAATTCAGAAAGCGATAGTACAAATACAATCATTATTCCAGAAATAATGGCGGGGGTTATTAGTGGTAAGGTAATCCTTCTCAACACATGAAAGCTGCTTCCAGTGACCAACCCGCTTTCTTCAAATCTTGGATTGAGATTTCTTAAAGAGTATTCTGTTATTAACATTAATACCGGAAAGAGGTTCATCGAGAGAATAAATGCCGCAACGTATGTACTATAAATAAAATTCGATATAGTCTCAGAAGACAGGTGAAGGTAATGAGCCAGTAGAGTATTCAAAAATCCAGACTTCCCCAATAGGGTTACCCATGCGATTCCGATGGTATATGAGGGTATAAGCAATGGTATGAAAAAGCAAATTTTAAAAAAGCTTTTTAAGGGGAGGTTTGTTTTTGCAAGAAAAAACCCCGCTGAAACACCCATGAGCGCCGATAATATAGTTGTTATACTTGCAAGGATGAGACTATTTGCAATTATTTTTACATATCTTCCTGTAAAAAGAATATCTCTGTAGTAATCAAAAGAATAACTGCCATCTTCATATATGGAATTTCCAAACATCCATGCAATTGGCAGGCACGTTAAGCAAAGAAAAAAAGTAAAGGAAAAACTAAGCGTTAATTGTTTTTGCATTAGAACCCTGCCCACTGTTTAAGGAACTCTTGAATTTCCTCCAGTTTTTTTGCTACGTCGTGGTAATCCACATTAATTCCTTTTACAGCATCAATGGTATATACTTCCGCTGGTGTTCGCACATCGTATCTCAGAGGCATCTGCGCGCATGATGCCCATGCCAGGCTTTTCTCAACCTCGGCGCTGAGGAGATAGTCAATCAGTTTTTTCCCGTTTTCCTGGTTAGGGCTGTTTTTTATGAGACAGACCATGTTGGGCATAATGAGTGTACCAATGCTGGTTTGGTCAGGAAATACTACCTTTACCGGACTTCCTTCCTTAATAGCCACACTGGCATCGTCCGTATCCGTGATACCTACTTTAACCTCACCTCTTGCAACAAGCCGCCTTACTTCACTATTTGAGGAGACGATCTTCACACCGTTAGCCTTCATATCATTCATAAACTTCCTGGCCTTTTCATCACCTAAAGCGATATATAGGGCAGCTATGTGTATTGCAGTAGTGCCAAATAACGGATTAGCAATTGCAACCTGACCCCTCCATACAGGTTTTGTGAGGTCGAATATTGATAGAGGCCTTTCATCTATTGATAATAGATTTGTATTATAAAGTATTATGCGTGCACGTGCAGAGAATCCTGTCCAATGGCCGTCCATATCCTTGTACATCTTTGGAATATCTGACGCGGCGCTTGAAAAATATGGTGTTACTAAACCCTTAAATTCCAGTAAAGCAGGACGTACCGGGTCTCCACTCCAAAAAACATCAGCTTGTGGATTATCCTGCTCTGCAATCAAGCGATTGACCAGTCCCGTGCTCTTGGTTTCTTCTGTATCATAAATAGCACGCACTTTTATTCCCGTCTTCTTTTCGAATGTCTGAAGAACAGGTTCTGAAAAAATCTTGTCCTCAGAGGTATAAACGACCACCTCATTTCCTGCTGAACACACTTTAGCTAATATGAATAGAGCAATACATGTAATCGTAATAAACTTCATAATTCACCTCGCTTTTTAATAGTCGTGATAATCCACCGCAGAATCACAAAGAACGCAGAGAAAAAAGACTAGAAGATGAGCAGGTGAGAGGATGAGAATACATAATCTCACAACCGCACAACTTCACAAATTCTCTTTTAACTGTGACCTCAGTGTACGCTGCGGTAAAATGTTTTACTGAGAATAAATGTTATACCTATTGTCATTCCCCAATCCACACTCTCGCTATTTAATCCCGTAAATCCTGCAATGTCATATTCTACCTCCTTTGGTCCTTCCCAAACAAAACCTCCCAATACCTGGTGATCTAGTATAGAACTCTCTATCTTCTCACCAGTATATTCTGTTACTAAATGAAGTTTTTTATACAGAGGAATTGGTACATCAAAAATGACGCCATAAATAAAGAGACCGCGTCTGTTGTGCTCAAACTCTTCTGTTGTTGTGCCTCCGCCCAGTGTCATATGGCACGTAACTCTTTCTAAATACCAAGAAAAGATGCCCGTGCCTTCAAATTCTAATCCAGGGGTATCTTTTTCAGTAGGAAATATAAAACCCGTCTCCGTTGCGAAGTTGGGTATCCAGTCACTTCCGCGCCACCAGACCTTTTTATAAAAGCCCGCCGTATTAGCAAATTGCTTCTCCTTTATCCCCAATGCCCCTGTATATTCGTTGTCAATTAATTCACCCACGGTTTCCAGCACAATCTCACTATCCCATGGCAGCCCACAATTGAAACGAATGCTTGTTGCTTCCAATGTTAGCTCATCAGGACCAGGATGTTTTTGCTCACGCAGTCCAAACAGCCCTAGTTCTATCTCAATCATATTGGTTTCGACCACATCTGCATCCGTTGTGACGAACGGTCTCAGTGCAAAGGCTTTTGCAGGGGTAATAAGGTCTTTTATGGCAAAGAGAAAAACAATCAAAATATATTTTTGAATATAACGACTTTTAATGTTTAAGTGCATGTTAAATATTGAAGTTATTTTATTTCCCAAATTACCAGTTATCAAAATGTGTGTATGAATTTGATATAGTCCAGAGTCCAGCAATACCGCTATTAAAGGCATTGTCAAATGCCTTAAAAGAATCTTTTAGTTAGTAGATAAACATTATGTACTTCTTTTTCACGATTGTGAATTAATCAATCTTATTACCGATAAATCGTAATGTAATTATGGATGAAACCGAATGTTCCCAGTAAAGCTCGTCATCGAGGACTGCAATAGCACAGACATTGTCCTTCGTTGGATCAATCACAGCGTCATCATTGTGACCTGTATTAAATTTGCGCGACATTTCTAATGTCCAGTTTTTTTCGTCATGTATCCCCTTACCGCGCACATCCGCCAAACTACCGGTAGGCTGACGTTGTTCAAAGGAAGCTACTAAATTACCTTCAAATGATGATGGTTTGGGTTTCAAGGAATAAGAAGATGTACCTTCATCCATTAAACGTGCTATATAGACATTCCCATGTCCACCCATTGAGTATTCAACACCGCTTTGGATTGGTTTCTGGCTGATAATGTGTCGTTTGTCATCTACCCAACCAACGGGATTACCGCGCCCAGCCTTCCAGTGCCATACATCAGCAATGTACTCGTGTGTAAGTGTTATCATACGGATATCGAAATTCCCAGATATGGGAAATTCTAATGCAAATTGATCGTCCGGTTTCGACGGTCGATCATAGTCTTTCTTTTCAGTATTCCAGATATATGGGTCGCGCATATCACTTTTTGTTGTGTCAGGCCATTGAGCCAGTACATAAAAGGTATCATCCGTATGAAGGGTGCGCAGGATAACTTCTGTGGGGTTGTCTCCTCCCATCGCTTCCCTCACGATAACAGTAAG
Organism: uncultured Planctomycetota bacterium; assembly: GCA_963709355.1. Lineage (GTDB taxonomy): Bacteria > Planctomycetota > Brocadiia > Brocadiales > Brocadiaceae > PLOWO2-12-38-17. The sequence goes on along the minus strand of CAVPVY010000005.1, from coordinate 2,070,141 downwards.
GGGTTTGGCTTGTTCCCAGATCTTGTCAATTATTCCATCGATCACTGGAGAAGTCTTCGTATATGAAGACTCCCAGATGAGAGGTATGGATTCGTTACACCACCCATAATTTGAATAAAAGCATAATAAGAAACCACTCATAATTACAAACAAATTTTTCATGTTACATCTCCTGTTTAAATACGACTACTTTTCCTTCACGAACTGTTAAAATAAAGATAAACGAAGCAAGAATTAAGATGGTAGCAATGATGAGAAAAGAGTATTGATAACTCAGGTGTGCCAGAAGTAACCCAGTCAAGATAGGACCGGATGCGTGGCCGATATCAAAGATACTCCCAAAGGTTCCCATAGCAGCACCATAATGCTGTTCCTTGCAGAATTCAGCCACCATTGCCGCTGAAGATGAGGTTACGAATGCCTCACCTACTCCAAAAACTAAGGCAAAAAATAGCAAGAGATAAAAATTATGCGTTAATGGAATACAAGCAAAAGGAATTGCACAGATCCACATTCCAAAGAAAATTATTGGCTTTCTGCCATACCGGTCAGAGATTTTTCCCATAACTGGTTTTGCCATGATGGTGCTGACAACCTGAGCTCCCCAGAGAATTCCGGCCTGAAATGCAGTCAGACCAGCAATAGTAACAGCGTAAATTGGCAAAAATGCCTCTAAAGCGCCTACCGATAGATTTTGGATACCTTCCATGTTACTGGTAATGATTACTCGATAATCGCTCATTACATCCTTTACTCCTTTAGAGAACTTTCGCCAAGTATCTATAAGAGAGATTTTGTTTTGCCTTATCTTCCTGGCATTTTCCGAAGAGAATAATTTCAACGTAAAAACTAGAGAAATCAGGCCAGAAATTCCACAAATAAAATAGGCTATATGAAAATGGTATAAAGAGTGACTTCCATTTTTTGCCAGGTAATTGAGAAGATATCCACCGAAAGGGAGCACCAATGAGGTTTCCAATGATGGTAATAGAGGAAAACAATGAAAGCCTTTCTCCTTTTTTCGCGCCAGCGGTATCTGCGATCATTGCCATAGCTACAGGACCGTAAATTGAAGTGGCAAGACCGTGAAAAAATCTGATACCCACCAATTGCCAATAATTAGTTACGAGGTAATAGGCAAAAGGAGTCATGGCAAAAACCAGGATACTTACAAAAAGCATTTTATGCCTGCCAAATATGTCGGAAAGGGTACCAGCCGGTAGTTTGAAAAAGATTCCAGTTATTGTAGAGGCGCCAACCACAAATCCGATTGCCTCAGGCTTAGCACCTAAGGTCAGGGCAAATAAAGGTAGTATAGGGGTTCTTGCCATTGCATAACTCATCCGCGCAAAGAAACCCACAGTGCATAGGGCAACAAAAGGAGAAAATAATCTTTTGGTCATTTGAAGAGTCCAAAATATTGCAGATTGTCTTTTAACCTGTGTTCCATAGTCTTCCTTAATATGAAGCACAAACTCCTGTAACTGCTTCTTCTCCCCATTTTCGGCTGACATATTTTATATTCTCAGGGATTTTTGAAATATCATGAACCTCTGGGGATTTTAATTTGTCATCATCAATCCAGTGATGAAGTTCCTCATATTCTTTTCCAGTTCTTTCTTTGCTATTCTTTAAATGTGCATCGAGTGTTGGCATTTGTAACCTCCAATCTTAAAAGTCTTTTAACACGCTAAACCATATCCTATTATCAAATTCGTCTCTTCCAATTACTGGGAATTCTATTCCCGGCATGAGCCAGAATCCGTGCCCTAGGTTCCATCTGACGCCTGGAAGGATGCTCACAACAGTAATGTCATTATTAGATCCCACGTCTGAACTTCCATTAAATTCAACAAAAAAGGTGAGATTTCCAAAGAAAGGGGTATCTTTTGACGTAAGGGTCTTAGCCAGTGCAGTACCATAGATAACGGTAGTATCCGGGGTTTCTTCGGTTGTACCAGATACCGGAATATCAAGCCCGAAGAAGCTATGCAGAGCAAAACGCCTTCCAAGGTCTCTCCACATACCAATGCCGGGACTGATGGTAGTCATACCACTTCCTAATTCAATATCCTCATTTCCCGTTGGGAATTTTATATCCAGTATAGTTAGTAGCGTAGTGTTGCGTGTCTCAAAGAGCATCACCTTTGTTATTAACGAGGTATCACCGAAACCGCTATGGTTATTGCCATGATTGGGAGATACAGACATGACTGTTGGTTCAACTTCTATTAAAAGTCTTCGGCTAACAGGCATCTCTAATTCGAGCTCATATTCATGCTCATCAAGCTTGCCGCTGTCGCCATTGTTTGTAAATGAATAATTCATACGCACCTCACGTTCAAAAACTGTGGCGGGAATCTTAAGGAGTCTGAAACGAGGCGCTTGGTCTGATTCTTGTTCAGGTTCCTCCCACCAGGCAAATTTCCAGCCCTCGGAAAAGAAATTAGAAAGGGTAAGATCAGGCCTCTTTCCTGACGCCTCATGGGCTTGGAGAACTGGAGAAAATGAAATGATAAAAAGGAGATAAAAGGATACAAAATACGCATAAACAAAAAGTACGCGCTTTGGTAATGCAACTTTTTTATAATACTCCTTAAACAAATACTTGAATCTCTTTCTTTGCCTCATTGATAACCCCCTTTTTTTAGAAATTTACACTATATTTTGGCAATTGAAATAACAGCGACGTGTTATTTTTTTAATAACTACTTCATTCAAGAAACATTTATTCTCCCTTTGAAGAGTAAGATAAATAAAGTGCGTCAAATATCTCCATACCCTTTTCAAGTAATTTAGTGTCTTTTTTTAATTTTTGGCGGATACCCTTGATAATATTTTCTATTCCATCAGCCTCCTTTCGATTATATTTGTTATCTTTTAAGTCTATATCGTGAACAATTTCAGCAATTTGCTGCAAGGCATGGTCTTTGAGGTTAAAAGCCGTTACTAATGTCTCAAATGTACAAGCATCCCCATGATGCGTGAATTCAGCGCCGTACATGTCAAAAGGTATTACATCACTTGGGATTTTTTTTCTTGTTTCTGATGCAAAAAGAAACGTTGCTTTTGAATCAATGAATCTTTTAATGAGCCATGCCGATGCTATACGGTCAATATATATGCCCTTTCGTGTTACCCACTCCTTCCCAACAAAATCCTTCGTTTGATGTTTATTTTCGTAAATCGGGACTTCTCTTTTGATCTTTTTAGGCAAGCCTTCCAGTTTTTGCTTTATTAAATGTATTTTTTCAGATACTTTTCTCTTTGCTGGGGCATTGAAAAAGTCAATCCTTGTTATATTTTCAAAATATTTTGTTAATTCGTTCATGTCTTTTTTAAACTCATGAATATCTACAAGCCTTTCCGTCCTTTCCTTCAGTTCAATCTTTTTTAGTGTATCCTCGCATGAGTCTGCCAGTGTAAGATATTCACTGTCGCAGGAGCTTTGAAAGGTATTGATAATTTCTTTGTCCTGTTGCTCATCAATTGATTCCGTAATAAATAGGGAGGCGTCGCTTCCGTTATCTTTGATGTCTTTGCACAACCACTGCATAATTTCCTCGTGTTCCTTAGTGTAGGGAAGGATGTATACGGCGTTTTTGAAAAGCAAGGCGCCGTATTTTTTAAGCGTGCGCCATACCTTAACCCGGAGGTTTGGCGCATCCTGTGCAATCTGGTGTATAAACAATATCCATTTGTTCATAGTTTGTTAATGTAATAGATATTACACGATGTAACAAATATAACGTGATTATAAAAGGTGTCAAAAATTATTTCAAATAAAAATTGGTGGATTCCGACTGTTTAATTATAAAAGGTAAAAAGGATGTCTTTTTAAGGTTAATGTGAGAAATGCGGAATGTATTATAATGGACGACAAAAGTAAGCTGTCCACTACAGTTGCAATTCCTATTCAAAGAAAATCAGCGATGTTGGCATCGGTTATATTTTGGGATTGTCTTTGTACCTGGGTTTCCAAGTCGGAGTTCCGCTCAGACGACTTGTTATATCTATTCGGCTTTATTTAGGTTTTCTGCCGTTTCGATAGTTTTTTTGAATTCCATCAACTTACTAGGCGCAACGTGGACATACTCCATCACCGCCAGAAAAAAACTCGTCTATTGATTCAACCTACCAGGGCTTGATTGACTCATTTGCCGCATGCGCGCCAATATTTCCGAGGGTTCTCAGAACATCGGTCACGTCAGCCAATGTTGGTGGAATCTCACCACGGTCGGCCAAGTCTTTGAGTCTTACATTCAAATTTCCCGCCCGGGCTTTCCTATCTTCACAGACACTTTCTAGAATCTGACGGATCTGCGTTGCAAATGCGTTGGGTGCTAGTTGCTTAATTCGTGCCGCTTTATTGTAAATATCTGCTATAGAAGGGGGGACTGATGTGTGAAGCTCAATACTCGGCCACAAAAGTGAACATTTATTAAAAGCATCTTCTTTAGGAATGTTGCCATAGTCAACATAAAGAATGACTCCATCACATGTGCAACAAATAGCTAAAAAGGATACTGCTGGCAAGCCTAAAACTTCTCCATCCTGCGTCCAGTCCTTTTTATAACACCTGTGTGTATAAACGAGCTTTTGTGGTGAAATATTACCGCAATGCGGACAAAATTTTGTATGTTTGAGACTTCCCTCAAAGTTTTTCATGCGGTGAGATCTAAATAGTTATAAAATATGAAATCAGCAGTAGCTCAACATTTTTAGTATGTTGCCGACTATTTACGGCTAAGAACCTACATTTAACCCATCTGATTTATTTGAGTTATAATCCTTTTAGTTTAAGTAATTGTATTCTCGTCTGTTTATCACAATAATTATTACGTAGCAGTATTTAACTCTACCGCCACTAAACGTAACTACTAACTGACAACTGAATACCGACATCTGACATCTGAATGTTTCTTCTATTCTACTTGAATTCCTGCAATGCAACAGCAACCTAGCGGCAGGATTTTCGCCATGCGCCTAGGTTGATATGTTTCTTCATGGAGTTAAAGTTTAATTCATTGGCAAGTGGGCAAAATTGTCGTAATTTAAGATAATATTCTACCTGAAAAACTGCCTTGCCGTCGTTTATAAAGGGTAATAACTTGTCATATTCTTTGTATTGGAAGCATTGCTCATTAAGCGCCCAGTCAAAATATGATAACAGATCATTAATTTGATCAAGATCGTTCTTGAGTCCGATAGATAATCCTCGTGCATGAGCTTCATTTGCAAGAAACATATTATATACAATCTGATCTTGATAGGTTAGTGGAAAACCTGTGTCGTTTACATATCCATCTATATTGTCAGGTTCGATTCCATCGAATCCTTTTTCTTTGCACAAATCCATCCGGGCAGTCATAATTGGACTAAGGATATCTATCTGGCGGATATCAAGCCATCTTTCTCCTGCCCATCCTTCTAAGGGTTTGCCTAGTACGGATTCCGGAAATTCGTCGGCATCCGGTCGCCATTTTTCATAGCTGCCAGCGCTGAAGTAACCAATAACTTTTCTGCCCTTTTCGTGTAACGAAGCGACAACATCAGCGTCATTGTCAAACATATCAATATCGTACATATCAACGTCGTATGATTGGTCTACTGTGCCGGAGAGCTGCCATTGCCAGCTCGTGTTTAATGGTGGTATCCATATATCATTGCCGGGCGATGACGTCGGAGGGGTAGGCGTGTTATTTATTTCGTTAGAAATTAGATTTCTGGATATGATTATCGAAACAATTGTTATCAGGATGGATACAAGTAAAAGATTTGTAGACTTATTACGTCGCATGTCTATACTCCTTTTAATAAATCCCAAATTTTGCTTTTTTGAGGGTTATTATTGACAGATCCTTAGTATTTGTTAAACGATTTTTCAGGCTTTTAGGCTTCTTTCCTTGACCAACGACAGTCCTAGAATTATCTTGCGAATAAAGCGTGAAAATCTTATATTGCAAAAATACGTAAGCACCAAATAACAAGCATCAAGTAGCAAACAAATTCCAACGAACAAAGGCTCAAAAGATGATAGGAAATTGATCTTTCTTTAAGAGTTATAGTAAAACAAAAATGAAGAAGATTGCCAGCTTTTTTAATCTTTTCAGCAAAAATTAGAAATCAAAGGAAAGAGAGATGGGAAAGAATGGTATGAGGATGAGGATGAGGATGAGTAATGTGCAGCACATTACCCTATTTTTAACAAGGAATTGACAAAACTTGCCCCTATGCAAATGGGGAATGGTAAGACCATTCCTACGTCCTGTAATAAGAGGGAAAGGGTCACATCTTAAAAAATAAATGTTGCTATTTTCTATTGCGTTATTATAGGAATTTCTTGCCGATTATTTAAGATTTAAGATGTGACCCTCTATAGCCCTACTATTTGATTAATAATTGATCATGTAACTACCCAGTATCTAAATAGAACACTGTGGTAATACATCATAATTACTAAAAACTTTACATCACTGACTGTAACGTTCCTGATACGTTTTTCTTAACTCTTCAACTTCTTCAGGAGAAAGCCCTTTCTTCCATAGATGTTCATCTTGAGTAAACATTGCAGCAATCTTCTTTTCATATTTCAGCTTCATTTCTTGACTTTTCTGCTCCGCAGCCTCAATGACTGCGGGTAAGAATTTCATATAATAATTCTTAGATACCTCATACATCCCGTGCCAGTGGGTATAATCGGGTCCCATCATGCTGGCTCCGTGACGTGCCCTCCGTCCTTCATGATGCCATAACTCCCAGAATACCCACTGCACTTCATGCTCAAAGGGCGCACGTGGATTTAATATCCCATCGGAGACTAACTCATTCATGAGTGCCTGGGCAGGCTTGGCAAATTTTTCGTTATACAGTATCACCAGATCATCAAACTGTTTATAAAAATTGTCTACATACGTATTGTTATGACAGTTCAAGCAGGCACCTTTCATTTTTTCTCTACGCTCTTGCCACGTTATAATTTTTGCCACCCGCCTCGGTACGGTTTTATTCACCAAGTTTTCATTTTCGTATACCTTTTCAACAGTCTGAATCTCTTCTCCAATTTCTGGAAGGGGACGTTTCTCAGGATAATCTTCCTTGTATCCATCTTCATAAATCACCAGGTTGATTTTTGTGCTTACGACAGGGCGGAGCGTCCAACTAATTCTCTCTCCCACCTCATGATTGTTACCCTTATACACACCCTGAGTGGTCATATAACTGCCTATATGACAAGTAGCACATGTAGGAGCCGCTGAATAGTCTTTCCCTAAAACCCAGTCTCCCTCCTTGTCAAGTGCCAGGCGGTTGCGGTTTGTATAGAAAGCAATTCCATGCTTGGATTCGTTATAAATTTCAATTTGTGGATGATCAGGTCCCATATGACATTTGCCACAATTCTCAGGAGCCCTGGAAAGTTTAGCTTCAAAGGCATGTCTTGAATGACAGGCATGACAAGATCCTTTTGAACCATCAGGATTGAGGCGCCCCATTCCACTGTTAGGCCACGTATCGGGGTCCAAAACCGGTTTTCCTTCGATTCCTGTTCTCAGTATATTTCCCTGAGAATCTCGTTTGAATTTCAGCATACTTCCATGACACTGCCAGCAACCATTAACGGCATCTGCAATATTGCCAGGTAGACCAGCCACCTTTTCGGCCAGTACGTTATCCAGACTTGCCAATATTTCGCCTGCGCTTGCATGATGGCTTCTGGAAAACTCTTCATACTCCTGTGGATGGCAACGGGCACAGTCCTTTGGGGTAACGAGAGCCGATACCCAGGTTCCTATGTGCTGCCAGGCGTCAATCTCTCCCGGATTGGCTTTATGACAATCCACACAACCAATTCCATGCTGGGCATGTCTTGAGCGTTCCCATTCCATGACAAGAGCAGGGGCATGATTCCGATGACATCCGACGCATACTTTATTGGCTGCAGTAATTACCGGCGCCGGTATTTCTTCCGCACGAGAACGTTGTAATAATTCCGCATTCTCCTGTCGCAGTTTTTTTAGTTCCGCACAACCGTTACCCATAACTAATACGCCTAGTATTACTAACAAATAGATACTTTGTCTCTTTTCACGTATTTTAATCATAAATGGTTTCTCCTTATTATTTTTATTTGTCCGAAGTAAAAAAGCGATGGAAACCGTCATGCACACGATAACGTAAGTTGGTTCTGGTTGGTGGTTCATCAACCTCAATCGGTAACAAAACATCTCCAGTGCGAAATCCTTTGAGAATCTGAACCATACGCTTCTTTTGGAACCAATCTACACCTCTGTTCCTAACTGTAGCCTCAAGTTCTGTTATAGGAACAATTGTTTTTGGGTAGTGAGGGTCACGCGTTGCTATGTAAGAAACAGCAATCGGCATCCAACGGATCATCCCAGCAGCACCCCACCATTCTTTAGGAATCTCAAATTCGCTTTGTTGGTGGGCAAGACGAAATTTCATGTTTTCTAACGATAAAACCCACAGGTGGCTATTAGCCGTCCTGTGGAGAGGCTTGTTAGCCCACATATGTTTTAGTGTATTTACATTTCGGGAAGTATGAACACCCCCAAAACTTATTTCCAGCATTTATACCATGTCGTGCCATGCGCAACACAAGTTCTCCTCCACGGTCTGGGCACAAATTTACAGTTTTTTGAGTTTTATTGATTTCGGTAAGAGAATAAACTTGTTTTGACTGAACAGTTCCGATTAAATCAGCAAGTTGATTTCCTTCCAGTAAATCGATAGGTTTATCTATCGCGAAGTTTTTTGCTTCCTGAGTAAATAATCCCGATGTAATAATCATTACACCATTTGCTTGTTTGGCAGTCATCACGCCATACATTTCTCGAACAACTCGAACATCTACCTTGTAACTCCGCCATTGTTTGCACTGGATTAAAAACAGGCTTCCGTCTTTTTTCAAAACTAAATCGACACCACCATCCGGACCAATGTCATAGTTTTCAACTACGGAATAGCCTATACGACGGTAAGCTTCAGCGACTAATTCTTCAAGCTCTTTCCATGAAAGAGATTTTATTGAATTAAGGCCTTTTTGTTTATCCAGTAATTTCCTTTTTAGTAGCGAGTTGAAAAATGAAATTGGAGCAGGAATAAGTAAGACAATAGCTAAAATAAGGGCTACTTGCGGGGGAGCACCAGCAATTACTTTGAGAACCCAGTTTTGAGAATTAATAGCTGGCACTATGAATTTAAGCACAACATATGTAGTTATGGAAAGAATTACACTTACCCACCATGGAGTCTGGGCTAACAAGTTCAATATGGTTTCATTTTTTCTTGCCATGATATTCCTCTTTTCGGGCTAAAGTCAAAGCTCAGCGGCGAGGCTATAGCCCATCCGCTGGAGCGACTTGTTCGATCATTCCTTGTATCCAAACACCCTTTTCATGCTCCAAGGCGTTTCTTTGATTCCTTCTCCTCCTGCAACCGTGATTGAAAATGACTCCGTTGTTAGCGGTCTGATCGTCACGGCCTCTGAAAAGTCACGTGACCAGCGGACAGTCCCATCTTCCTCTTTCGCTGATACGTTGACTATAACCCTAGTAACTACCCAGTCGCTGCCGTTGTAGAGCTTACCGGAGAAAAGTCCGTAACTACTCAGTGCGGCATTTCCAGTTATTTTGATGGATGTCCCATACGGAAGCTCCTGCTCCTTCTGGAGGCTCTCACCACCTTTTCGCTGAGGAACCTTTAGATCAGCGAAGAGCATCCACGACTCGCCAGTCTTTCTGTCCACCTCATACGCCACCCCACGATCCCCTGTCATGATGTAGTATCGGTGGTGAGATGTCCAGATGTACAAGCCAATGAGGGATGCTGCGGCTAATATGGCAACGACTGCGATGACGGCTTTATTCATGGCTATACCTTGATCGAACTATTAAGTATGCAGAAATAAGTCCACAATGATTATAAAATACAGAGAATAATTCTATATATCACAATATTTATTGTCTTTTACAGCATGTTATCTAATTCTCATAAGTATAAATAATAACTTAATTGGTCTTAGTCAATGGAAAACATTGAATAGGAAATCGGAAAGGCTTTTTTACGAAAATCAAGTACTTACTGTATTATTCATTTGGATATTTGGTACAAGTGCACATCTATTCTACTTGAATTCCTGCATTACAAGGTCATCAAATAACGTATAAGAATCTGACTTTGTCCAGATGCCCACGCTACCTCTGTCAAATGTGTCGTCAGATACCTCAAACACCTTCATGTTTTCAAAAAAGCATTGAATTTTATCGGATTTGGCGACGACCTTTAATAAGTGCCACTCATTTGAAGTTACCTTCGTATTTTTACTGGCAATCTGGATTCTGTTCCCGTTAACCACCTTATATAACCTTACATTATTTTCCAATGCATTTGCCCTGAGGACATAGTAATTACCATTATCCTTATACCTGAAGACCAGCCCACCTGCCTGATCAACCTTTCCACCCTCAGCCCTAAATCTCACAAATACCATTAAATCCTTGTAAGATACTCCATCAGTTATTAGTAATGGAAAACGATAGTCTGTGTCATCCAGTTTTGTCTGTACTACAACATTGTCAGCGGTGGGTGCATTTTCTATCTTTTTTACCATCCAGCGTCCCTGTTCGCCTTTTCCTGTAAAGAAACTTTGAAATCCCCTTGGAAAATCTCCATCTATATCGTCGTCAAAATAACATTCCTTTCTTTCCCCAAGAATTTCAGCGATAGAAAGTTTCTGTCCTTGCTGTGCGAATGAGAGATTGGGGACAGAATAACTTATTGAACAGATAGCAATTGCTATAAAAAATTTTCTCATAATTGAAAACACCTCTTTTATTAGATTGTTTTTGAAACTAAATATTTAAACATAATTACAAGATAAGTAATTTTAGAATTTAATTCAGCGATAGTAAATACAAAATATAATTAAATATTATCAAATGGTTTTTAAATATAAAGAATAAGGTTTTGTATTTATAATGGCGCGCATCTCTTTTTTGATTGCAATAGGGTATGATACTGATTAATATAACTTTCCTAATGTTCTAAGATTTAAAAGATTTATTTAATACAAGGAAGGCAATCTTTTTATCAAGAAAGTACAACGATATCGAATGACTGTGTTATTAAAAAAAATTAAGACAAAAGATGCACGGATAGGCGTAGTCGGGCTTGGTTATGTAGGATTGCCGCTTGCCCTTGAGTTTGCCCGCAGCGGATATAATGTAACAGGAATTGATAAAAATATGGAGCGCGTAGAGTCTCTTAAGAAGGGGAAATCGTACATAATTGATATTACGGATAGTGAAGTTAAACAGTTAATTAAGACAGGGCGTTTTAATGTAACTGACGATGCGAGTGTTCTATTTAAATTGGATGCAGTCAGCATTTGCGTGCCGACACCTTTAACAAAGACGAAAGACCCAGATGTGTCCTATATTATAAATGTGAGCCAGGAAATTAAAAACTACATGCATAAAGGGCAACTTTTTGTTTTAGAGAGCACTACATATCCCGGCACTACCGAAGAACTTGTTCTGCCAATTCTCGAAGAGGGGGATTTAAAGGTTGGAAGAGACTTCTTTCTTGCATTCTCACCCGAACGTATTGACCCTGGAAATAAAGAGTATTCGGTCAGGAATATTCCAAAGGTAATAGGGGGTGTGACAAGGCATTGCACAGAACTGGCAAGGTGCATGTACAGCGCAATAATTGATACAATCGTACCTGTTTCTTCACCAAAGGTGGCAGAAACAGTAAAACTGCTGGAGAATACCTTCAGAAGCGTAAATATTGCATTGGTCAACGAGATTGCATTGATGGCAGGTAGGCTTGGTATAGATGTATGGGAGGTAATAAATGCAGCAAAGACGAAACCATTTGGTTTTATGCCTTTTTACCCTGGTCCTGGACTCGGCGGGCATTGTATTCCAATTGACCCGTTATATCTTTCCTGGGTTGCCAAAAAAAATGGTTTCGAGTTGCGATTCGTTGCCCTTGCAGACCAGGTAAACAGCGCCATGCCGGAGTTTGTGGTTGAAAAAATTACTGATGCATTGAATGGTGCAAAAAAGAGCATAAAGGGCTCAAATATTCATATACTGGGTGTCGCTTATAAAAAGGACGTGGATGATGTCAGAGAATCACCCGCCCTTGAGATTATAAATATACTAAGACACAAGGGGGCACGAGTAACTTATACGGACCCATATATACCAGAGATTAATTATCACGGACTTCGCACAAAGTCGAAACCTTTAACAAAGACATTTTTAAACAAGATTGATTGTTCCGTTATTGTAACGAACCACGGTAATTTTAATTATGATTTGATTGTTTCGCGTTCTAAATTAATCGTTGATACCCGAAACGCATTAAAGGGCATAAATAAAAAACATATTGTGCGGTTATAATAATGACTAACCTACTTTTTGAAATTGGGACGGAAGAGATTCCTGCAGGTTATATTACTCCCGCCTTAAATCAGATAAAAACAGCGTTTACAGAGCAGGCAAATAAACAACGCTTAACAATGGAATCTGTTTATTGTACAGCTACGCCCAGAAGATTAATTTTATTTGTTAAGGGATTGATGGAAAAACAGGCAGGCATTAATGAGGAAATACAGGGTCCTTCTGTTGCGGTTACCTTTGATAAGACTGGAACGGTTACGAAAGCAGGATTGGGTTTTGCCAAAGCCCAAGGTGTTAATGTGGATAACCTAAAAATTAAAAAGACACCAAAAGGTGAATATTGTTTTGCTGTTAAAGTAATAGAGGGTCGGGAGACAATAAATATCTTGCCTGAGATTTTAACAAATATTGTCAGAAACATATCCTTCCCGAAGTCAATGAAGTGGAAGGGCAATGGTTTGTTCTTTGCGCGTCCTGTGCGTTCGCTTATAGCGCTTTTTGGGAATAAGATTGTTCCTTTGGAAATAAATGGTATTAAGTCAGATAAGTTTACTTACGGGCATCCCTTCCTTTCCGGGAAGCGGATTGAAATTCCTGCGGCAGATTGGGATTTATACAGGCAGTTACTTAAACAGGAGAAGGTGGTGGTCGATATGGATGAACGGCGTGCACTTTTGCGGTCAAAGATAACGCAGCTTATGACCCCTTACAGCGCCAGTATTGATGATGAGGAATTACTGGATGAGGTTACAAATTTAGTTGAATATCCTAATGCAATTGAATGCGGTTTTAATGAAGAGTTTCTTGATATTCCTGCAGCGGTTATCGAAACGGCTATGAAAGAACATCAGCGGTATTTTCCTATAAAGAAGGGCGGGAGTAAGCTGGTAGCAAGATTTATCGCAGTGCTCAATCGTGATGAGAGCAACGCAGATACTACGATTCAGGGTAACGAACAGGTATTAAAAGCGCGGTTTTCAGATGCAAGATTCTTTTGGAAAGAAGATAAAAAGATTCCGTTAGAAAAACGTGTTGGAGATTTAAAGAACCTTGCCTTTCTTGAAAAACTTGGAAATTATCATGACAGGACAAACAGAATCGCAGAGCTTTCCAGTTTTATTGCACATAAATTGATTGATTGCAACAAGCTTGCCATAGAGGACGTTCAGTTGGTTAAAAGGGCAGCCCTGCTGTGCAAGGCAGACCTTCTTACACAGATGGTTGGCGAGTTCCCTTCATTACAAGGGATTATGGGCAGGGAATATGCCGAGTGGGATGGTGAAGAACCATCAGTTGCAACAGCGATTGCAGAACATTATATGCCGCGCTTTGCCACAGATAATATACCTGCATCAAAAATTGGTGCGATTGTAGGACTGGCAGATAAGTTCGATACGATATCGAGTTGCTTTGCGCTTGGATTGGTTCCCACTGGTTCACAAGACCCTTATTCGTTGAGGCGACATGCCTACGGTATTATCAGGATAATAGAGGAACATAAATTTACGTTGATGCTTGAAGATATACTCGATAAGTCTTTATATTTACTTCCAATATTTAAAGTACCAAATGGGGGTCAGCCACATCATTGTCAAAAAATAGAAAAAGAAATAGCAGCAAAGATAAGAGAATTTTTTAGAGACAGGCTATTTAATGTTAACACTGAAAGAGATATTCGTTATGATCTGGTAAATGCCGTGTTAAATGCCGGAATAGGGTTTGAAGATGTTTATAATTTTTCACAGCGACTAAAAGTTATATCGGATATTTCAAAAGAAGACTGGTGGCATGAGTTGGTTACCGTTGTCGAGAGGACATTTAATATTGGGAAAAAGGCGAGTAGTTCCGGGAATGTAAACGAAGCCCTGTTAGCCGAACCAGAGGAGCGTATATTGTGGGATATTTATAAGAAAAATGAGGTAGATATACAAAGGCTAACGGACGATTGTAAGTATAGAGAGTCCTCTGTCAGATATTGTAAGGCTTTTTCTAAGCCGGTTCATGGGTTTTTTGACAGGGTATTCGTGAATGTGGAAGATGAAAATATACGTAGCAACAGACTTTCTCTTATGAAAAAGATTAACGAATTATATTCTCAAAAGATTGCCGACCTTTCCCAGATAATTGTCCCCGATGTGAAACCGTCCTGATATTGATTCTTCGCTTTGCACGGAAAAACAATTCTACAATCACGTATCATTCTGAAGAGCTTCTCCTGAGCTAATCTTAAGGAAGCGACAGAAGAGTTTCACATTGAAATTCTCTAACATTAATTAGCCTGTTCCAGTTGTTTTATAAGCTTCTTTATTCCATTAGCTTGTTCCTGATGCGATTCAATTCTTATGCTCTCTTTCAGATGGAACAAGGCTCTTTTTTTGTTATTTCTATGTTTTAGTAAAGTGGCGCCTAAATTCATGTGCGCATTTGCATAATCTGGTTTAATGCGTAGCGCTATCTCAAATTCTTTAATTGAATCGTCATATAGCCCTTTATTGTTATAAAGAATTCCCAGCGCATTGTGCGCCTTTGCATGATAATATTCCATACTGAGGGCTTTCTTGAACAACCGCTCAGCTTCATCCAGTAAGCCTTTTCTATAATACGCAATACCGAGATTGCAGTATGCATCGGGAAATAGTGGATTAATGGAAATGGCTTGATTGAATGCATTAATTGCTTCATCCAATCGCTTTTGTTTTACAAGTACAACGCCGAGGTTATTATACACACGTTTATGTTGTGGATTTATATTTATACATTTTAGAAAACAACTGATTGTGTCTTCCAGCATATTCATATTGTCATAACAAATACCCAGATTATTATAGGTATCGGCATCGTTAGGGTTAATTCCCAACGCCCTCTTGTATTCTTCAATTGCCTCGGAATTAAGTCCTCTGTTTTCGTAGGCGTTTCCTAAATTAATATGCGCCTTAATACTGTCTGGGGAGGTTTTAACTGTTTTCGTCCATAATCGTAAACCGTCCTTCCAGTCAGAATTTCTACTAAAAGTTAAATAGGCATTTCCTGCCAAAATACAGGATAATATGGAAATGGTAAATGGATTAGTAAAACCTGTATAGAGTGAAGAATATTTAGAACTTATGTACACTGATGAATCGTGGGCGAAAGCATCCCGCTTCATACATCGGGAGTATGAAGGTGACATTCTTTTTGATAATAGAATCGCAATAAATATACTGAAACCTGCACAGGGTATGTATAAATATCGTTCTGCCATTATGTTTGATAATGGGAAGATATTCATAACAGGAATGAGTGTAACAAAGCACCACATAATAAAGAAAAACATTATTCTGTTTTTTAGCCGTATTCGGAATGAAATTATACCTGTTACAATAAATAGGAGAGTAGACAGCAAGAATGATAATTTTATTGGTGTGTTAGAAAATGGAACTGTGTAGTCTGTGTTAAGGCTGAAAGGCAGGAAGACGAGTTTTATGTAATAAGCAAGAACGTGAATCATAGTAAAAAGGTTAGTTAGGAGGCTGTCTTGAGGGTAAGCGTTGACTTTTGATTCCAGCGGGTTATGCAAGAAGAAAAAACGAATCAAGATATAAAAAATAGTTATTAAAAAGTAGCCTGTGTAATAATGCAGAATTCTCGGTCTTAAGTATTGAATAATATTCCCTTTTCTGTTTTTGTTGAGGGATGATGCGGTATAATTTGCATTATTTGAAGTGGGTCTTCTTAAGATAATATCATATAGTAATATCAATACTGGTAAAGTAATTGTCATTTCTTTTGAAAAAAGGCTTAACAGAAAACAGCACAAAGATAAGAGATAGTAGGGTATGTATTTTAGTTGATTTGCTTTTAGATAGCAGATGAATGCGAGAATAAAAAACATGAATGCAAGCAAATCTTCTCGGAATCCAATTGCATTGACTGCTTCAGAAAAGATTGGATATGAAGAAAAGAAGGCCGAGGCGATTAAAGCAGGGAGTCTTTTTCTTAGTAATAAAAAGGTAAAAATAAAGACAAGGATGCTGTTAATTGCGTGAAGCAAGACATTAGTTAGATGATAACCAGACGATCTTAAATGCCAGAATGTATAATCAATAAAATAGGATACAGTTACTACCGGACGGTAAGTTAATTCCGCCGAAAGGGAGAAATATTTGTTTGTAAAAGTATATGGAAAGTTGCTCCAGTGTCTTATGAAGTAGTTATTGATAATTGTAGATTCATCGTCATATACAAAAGAATTGCTTAGGCAATTTAAGTACACGACAATTGAAATGATAAAGGGGAGTATAAGACAGAAGATGTTTTGATATGTAGTTGTTTTTTCTAATATTTTCATGTAACTATAATGTTTGAATCTTAGGGGCTTATTAGCTAAAGATAACACATTTAAATTAGACTTGACAATAAATATCTTGTTAAGTAAACTTTCGCTATGAAATTTTATTCTTTTAGATATTATAAAAGAGGTTGGTCTTAGGGTTGATTTAATTTAAGATATCAAGAAAAAGCCCTAAAACCTTTTGTTTTAGGGCTTTTTTTTGTCCATGGTCATTGGTGGAGGTGTAGTCAAATGATTATTGTAATGAAGCCAGAAGCTGCGGAAAAAGATATTAACCATGTTATTGAAAGCATAGAAAAGGTTGGCTTGAAGGGGATTCTCTTACAGGGGACCAACAGAAATGTAATTGCCATTATAGGTGACGAGCGTGTATTACCCGCCGACTTCTGGGATGTATTGCCGGGCGTGGAGAAATCAGTTCCAATCCTTGCCCCATATAAATTAGCAAGCAAGGAAGGAAAAGATTTTAAGACAGTTGTTCATCTTGGTAATGGTAAGAAGGTTGGCGGTGATCAGATTGCAGTCATTGCAGGACCGTGCGCGATAGAAAATAAAGAGCAGATTATTGAAATTGCGAAAAGGGTCAGAGATGCAGGTGCAACTGCATTGCGGGGAGGCGCCTTCAAACCACGGAGCAATCCTTATACTTTCCAAGGTTTGCAGGAAGAGGGATTGGTGCATCTGGCACGTGCACGTGAGGAGGTAGGATTACCTATTGTTACTGAGGTACTTACTCCTGAACATGTGAAGTTAGTAAGTAAATACAGCGATATTTTACAGATAGGAACGCGCAATATGCAGAATTTCTTGTTATTGCGCGCCGTGGGCGAATCAGGTAAGCCAGTGATTTTAAAGCGTGGGATGTCCGCTACGGTTGAAGAATTCCTGCTTGCGGCAGAGTATGTTCTGGCGCAGAATAATCCAAATGTTATTTTGTGTGAAAGGGGCATTCGGACATTTGAGACGCATACCCGTTTCACACTTTCTTTAAGCATCGTGCCATTACTCAGGGAGATGACACACCTTCCTGTTATCGTAGATCCTAGCCATGGGACTGGGAAAAGGAGTCTTGTGAATCCCATGTCCAAAGGCTCAATAGCGGTAGGCGCTGATGGATTATTAATTGAAACTCACCCTGAGCCTGAAAAATCATTTGTAGATGGCCCACAGACAATTACCCTTGAAGCATTTGACAATCTAATGCAAGAGTTAAGACCTGTAGCTGAAGCAGTTGGAAGAAAAATATAATCTGTGAGAAGAAAAGATAAGGAAATAACAGATAGATGCGAGATCGAGGAAATCCTTTCAACTGCCACGGTAGGCAGATTAGGAACATGCGCAAATGGAATACCTTACATTACTCCCGTGAATTTTATATATGATAAAGAAGCTTATAAAATTATTATTCATTGCGCAAACGAAGGAAAAAAGTTAGATAATATCCGAATAAATAATAATATCTGTTTTGAAGTAGAAGAAGTTAATAATGTTATTGTAAAACAGCCCACCTGCGCTTCTTCAGTCGCTTACAAATCGGTTATTATGTTTGGTACAATAAAGACACTTTCCGATATTAATGCTAAAAACGAAGCCCTTCAAAAACTTGCCAATAAATATGCACCTCAGAATCCCAAAGTCCCTTTTACAGAGGCGATGCTGAATAAGACGAATGTGCTGGAAATAGAGATTAAGGAAACGACTGCAAAAAGAAGCCCGGTTATGCTTGTTGTTACCGACCCTTCAAAAAAATAATGTGACAATTTTTTGTGGATTATGATGAGATAGAACCGATTTCGAAAATCGTTAAGTAAGAACGAGAAAGGAAAAACCTATTTATGGAATTTACACCGTCTAAGAGACTTCAGTCCATCGGTGCATATGCCTTTGCAGAAGTTGATAAGGAAGTTGAAAAATTAAAATCACAAGGAATCACGCCCATTGATTTTGGTGTGGGTGATCCTACAGTGCCAACTTCTGAGATTGTACGCAAAGCAACACAAAAGGCAATAACACTCCGCAAATCGTCAGGTTACCCAAGCTACATTGGTACGACTGAGTTTCGACATGCAATTGCTGATTGGTTTCAGAAAAGATTTGGTGTTTCACTAGACTATGCTTCAGAGGTTTCTTCAACGATAGGCTCAAAAGAGGCTGTTTTCAACTTCCATGAAGGGATTGTCAATCCTGGCGATTATGTGATTATTCCCACACCGGGATACCCGCCATACACGCGAGGCACTTTGTTTGCCGAGGGTATTCCTTATTACGTACCTCTTCTGGCAGAGAACAAATTTCTGATTGATTTAGAATCAATACCAGAAGAAGTATGTAAAAAAACAAAGTTAATGTGGATAAACTATCCAAATAGTCCGTCAGGAGCCACAGCGTCTCTTTCGTACCTGAGAGAAATAGTTGAATTTGGCAAGAAATACAATATTATCATTGCCTCCGACGAAGCTTATAGCGAAATTTATTTCAATGAACCGCCACATAGTATTTTGGAAGTAACAAAAGAGGGAGTAATTGTATTTAACTCTTTGTCAAAAAGAAGCGCTATGACTTGTTACCGTGTGGGCTGGGTGGCGGGGGATAGAGGAATTATAGATATATTTAAAAAAGTGAAGACAAATATTGATTCGGGCACTGCCACTTTTATACAGGATGGAGCCATTGCTGCGTACAGTGATGAAATCCATGTCGAGAAGATGAGAAATGAATACAGGATTAAGAGGGATTTACTTGTAAATGCCTTCAAGAAAATAAAATTACAAGATTGTACGCCGGATGCCACGATTTATTTATGGCAAAAAGTACCTGAAGGTATGACTTCTGTGGACTTTGCAAAGAAACTGCTTTCTCCTGAGATTGCAATTGTGACAACGCCAGGGGCATGGATTAGTGATAAAACAGAAAATGGATTAAATCCTGGAGAGGGATATGTGCGGTTTGCTTTGGTACCCAGCATTAAAAATACAAGGGAAGCTGCACGCAGGATTAAGAGGATACTACGGAAGATTCTATGAGAAAGCGGCTATTCAGCGGCATTCAACCCAGTGGTGATGTACACATCGGTAATTATCTCGGTGCCATTAAAAATTGGGTACGATTAATTGACCAGTATGAATGTCTGTTTTGCATTGTGGATTATCATGCGATTACCATCGAATATGACCCTAAAGAAATGCAAAGACGCATATTCAATGCAGCGGCTGTTAATATCGCAGCCGGATTAGACCCAGAAAAATGTACCATCTTTGTTCAATCGCACGTACCTGAACATACGGAGCTTGCATGGATATTTAACACTATAACTCCAATAGGTCATCTCGAGCGGATGACTCAATTTAAGGACAAATCGAAACAGCACAGGGAAAACATTAATGCAGGATTGTTTACTTATCCAGTTCTGCAGACGGCTGACATCCTGCTTTATAAGGGTGAGGTTGTCCCTGTAGGTGAAGACCAGGTTCAACATATTGAATTATCAAGGGAGATTGCAAGAAAATTCAACATGCGATATGGCGAATTATTTCCAGAACCACAGGAGATATTGTCCGAAGCCCCTAGAATCATGGGTCTCGATGGCAAGACCAAGATGAGCAAGAGCCTTGGTAATTACATTTCACTTGTAGAATCCCCCGAATCAATCTGGAAAAAACTATCAACTGCCGTTACAGACGAGAATAGAAAGAGGCGCACCGATCCAGGGAATCCTGACATCTGCAATCTTTTTACATTACACAAACATTTTTCAAAGAAAGAACAGATTGAACACGTTAATATAGTGTGTCGGACTGCTGAGATAGGCTGTATTGAGTGTAAAAGGATTTTATCAGAAAACATAGTTGAACATCTGACCCCTATCTGCCTTAAATATGAGCGATTGATTAAAAATACAGATTCTCTGGTAAATATCCTGCAAACAGGCGCAAAAAGGTGCAGGCGTATGGCAGAGGAGACAATGATAGAGGTCAAGAAGAGGATGGGTTTGGTTTGATTAATCAGTTATCAACCTCTGTTTATCGTGTTAGGTAATTATAGATATCTTTAAAATGTTCAGTCGTTTGTACAACAAAATCCTTACATTCTTTATGGTTTTTCATTTTGTTACGATAATCTTCATAAAAAAGTCTTGTCAGTACCATAAATTGCGCATTACCTTTCTTATTTTCTATTAACTCTCTTATTACAGAAAGCCATTTTTTGTTTTGTTTGACGCCTTCCTGTTCCTTTCCTTCCAGTGTATCAAAGTCCATTTCTATAATTCCATCAACTATAAGTTTCTTCCGTATTATAGAATGTCTATGTACAAATTCTAAATGTAAATTGGGAACCTTTCCCCTTAATTCAAATAATTTTCCTTTAAATTCCTCGAAATTATCCCCGCATATGGAGTTTAATCTTTTCCATCTGTCTTTCGCATCATTAGGAACCGTTAAGCCTATACCCATATGAGTTTTATCCAGCCAAAAGGTAAAATGAATATCTTTGGTGTGGGTTTCGCATCTTGCTAAATAAGACCATACATTATCATGATATACTTGATACTCATGAGTTTTTTCACTGATTCTATCCCGTTCATAGTTTAATGCTGGATATATCTCTTGAATCTTTCGTCTTATTTCTTTAATTAAATTTCTTAAGATAATCTTAGCCTCTTGATGATTATACTCTTCTGGTGTGTAGTTTATTCCCTGGAAACCTACCAAATCTTTTACCATATACAAATACTCCTTTAGTTGTTTTGTTAGAAATTCAGACAATTCAGAATTTTTCTTTTTTACATT
This sequence comes from uncultured Planctomycetota bacterium, assembly GCA_963709355.1. Classification (GTDB taxonomy): domain Bacteria; phylum Planctomycetota; class Brocadiia; order Brocadiales; family Brocadiaceae; genus PLOWO2-12-38-17. Next base: position 2,048,593 of record CAVPVY010000005.1, on the reverse strand, counting down.
ACCGATAAAATTGTAAATATCACGCCATGGTAGCCATTTAATACTTACATTTTCAATTTTTAACTCAGGAATAGGATTCTCGTCGTCAGGAGTTATAACGCAAATAAATTTTTCATCGTAAATACGTAAGCACTTACTGTGTTTCCGTAATTGTTCTTTATTTATCTTAGCCCTTTTTATTTTTACCTCAAAAGCTATAGCCTTACTGGCATCAGTCTTACTGTCATCTTTTATTATGATCCAACCATCAGGTCTCCCTTCTGATTCTTCTTTATTTCCTCCAGAATCTTCTGATGAAGAGGGCCTTTTTTGCGAGCTAATTGTAACCGTATGGTTTCTTCCGACTTTAATTTCAAAATATTTCAGGAGAAAATCTTTCAGTAAGCCTTCGTTTCCTGCAAGGGTTTGTAGAAAGGCATTTGTAACGGCATTTTCCTCCACATCGTATTGGTTAAATAAATTATTGAGTTTGTTTCTTTCGACCTTCATGCTGATAATATCTTATTAAGTATAATAAAGAATATAGGTATTTAATCTTTCTTCATGTAGCGCTCTTTTGCATAATTTAGAATGGTATTCCCGAATGGACCTCCGCGCATAATATTAGGCTCTCTTAATAAAAGGTCAATTTGAACGCGCGCCCATGTATCATCTTTTCTTTTTTTGAGATATTTTTTAATGAACTTTACCAGTTGCCAACGTACTTCATTGTACTCGTCATTTGGTATTGGAGACATATTAGAACAACCCATCAGATTTACCTGGTATTCGCTTCTCCAGTTAATAAATGACTCATACAATACAGGAGAATATCTATTATTACCAATTATATCAGAGAGAATTGACATCACTACATCAGCTATCTGAAAACACCCTATATCTTCCAAAGCGACTTCTTTGATTTTTGCTGTATGGTAATCACTAGATTCGCTCATACGAATCGGCGCAACATTTTCTAAACCTTTTTCTTGCACAGCTACGAGGAAAGAAAATAATCCTGCATCAATTTTTCCACGCTGCTTTACAGTAAGGCCGTATACATATGGACCAAGGCAATCAGAGATTCTCAACATTATGCAATCGGCAAATGGAGTATCTTCGTACTTATCTCTGAGTTTGTTTAAAAGAACAAATGCCATTTTGTCCTGACGACGCTTAATTAACTTTAAACAATGCAGATATCTGTTTCTATCTTTTTTATCTTTTATAAGATTTATTTCTTCTTCGGTAGAATCTATAGTATCTGGCAATTTTTTTATTCCATATTTATTTTCAATTATTTCCAGCTCTTTTATATAAACAAGCGCTTGTCTCCTAAAAAATTTATTATAATCTTTTTCTAGCCACGTTATATTCTTATTTGGTATACGACAACATGTATCATGAAGTTTGTTAATCAAAGCGATATTCATATCCTTAAGTATGTTAACATCTTTATGAACCTTTAACTTCAAAAGATATTCCCTAATTTTATTTAGACCTTTTATATCGTCTTGAACACATTCCCTTAGTTCGTTTTTGTCGTGAGTTGCCCATCCTGCAAAAAAGGGATACATTTCTATTGTTCTTTCAGATATTCTTAATTGTACATACGCTAATTCATCCAGACTATCCTGGACATTTAAGCAAAAACCTATATTTGAGAAACATACAATAAATAATATAGCCAATAGACATTTTTTCATTATACGCTACCGGAAATTAGAAACGGTCAAGTTACAGCATCATTAAAAATAAACCAAAATCATTTGTCAACCCTTAAAACCTAATTTCTATGGATTAAGCATGGAATTATGATAAAATTTTTTGAATATCATTTTATTAAGCCGAATTATTTTTAGCTTACATAAGTATGGATTACTTTATAAAAAACATTATTTTTCTATTAAAAGACAAAGTAGGTCTTTCTGAAGACGAAATAGAAAAACGCATAGAAGTCCCGCCCGACTTCAAGATGGGTGACTATGCCTTTCCCTGTTACAGTCTTTCAAAAACGCTTAAAAAATCCCCAAACGTTATCGCCTCTGAACTAGCTAAAACACTGCATATCAGAAGTCCCGTTGTAGAAATAAAAGCCACAGGTCCTTATCTGAACTTTTTTCTTGATAAAGTGATATTTTCAGAAAGTGTGTTGAAGAAGATACAGGATGAGCTTGAACGTTACGGAAGGAATAATATTGGCGCTGACAAGAAAATCGTTATTGATTATTCTTCTCCAAACATTGCAAAACACCTTGCAGTACACCACCTTCGTTCTGCGCTTATAGGAGGAGCAATATACAATATATACAGTGCGCTAGGGTACAATTGTGTCGGAATCAATCACCTCGGTGATTGGGGGACGCAATTCGGGCAATTGATTGTTGCATATAAAAAATGGGGCAGCGAAGTTATTGGGAAATTCTGCACCGTGACAGACCTAAATAATCTTTACGTGAAATTTCATCAGGAGGCAGAAAAAGATCCTGCACTTGAAGAAGAGGCGAGGGAATGGTTCAAGAAACTCGAAAAGGGAAATACAGAGGCAAGCGAGATCTGGCAGAACTTTAAGGAAACCAGTCTGGAGGAGTTCCAGAAGATTTACGATATGCTCGGAATACACTTCGACGCCTTTACAGGCGAGAGTTTTTACAACACATTGGTCGAAGATACGATATCGGAAATTAAACAAAAAGGGCTTGCAAGGCTCAGCGAGCAGGCATTGATTGTAGATTTAGAGCCTTACAACATGCCGCCCTGTCTTTTACGTAAGAAAGACGAAACCACCCTTTACGCCACCCGTGATATTGCAGCCGCAGAATACAGGAGAAAGACGTACAACTTTGATAGGATGATTTATGTGGTAGGATCCGAGCAAAAATTGCATTTTAAACAGGTATTTAAAGTGCTGGAACTTTTGGGATATAACTGGGTGAATTACTGTGTACATGTGGATTTTGGACTCATGAAATTTAAAGACGGCAAGATGTCCACACGTAAGGGAAAGGTTATTTTGCTGGAAGATTTGTTAACTGAGGCCGTTGAACGCGTTGGGAAAATTATAGAAGAAAAAAATCCATCACTGGGAAATAAGGATATAATTGCGAAGGAAGTCGGTATCGGCGCTGTTATATTTGCTGACCTGTCTACAAAACGCAATAAGGACGTGCTTTTTGACTGGGATGAGGTACTGAATTTTGATGGAGAAACAGGCCCTTACGTTCAATATACCCATGCGAGATTGTGCAGTATCCTCAGAAAATACGAAAAACCTATTACGGCAGATGTGAATTTTAAGTTACTTAATGAAGACGAAACCGTCATTTTAATTAAAAGCCTGTGGCAATTCCCCTCTGTTATATTAAGGGCAGCCGAAAGTTATGAACCAGCCCTTATCTGCAATTATCTTATTGATGTATGCGGTAATCTGAACAGATTTTACAATAATCACAGGGTTCTATCTGATAATGAAGAACTAACAAGTGCCAGGATACTGCTAGCGGACGCCACACGTCAGGTTATAAAAAACGGGCTTGGCTTGCTTGGTATCCATGCACCTGAACAAATGTAAAATATTTGGATTAAATTCTTTCGCTCCGCACAGAATGACAAACTGTTATGTTAAGCCTTTTATTCTTTTATACTATAGCCTTCGCTTTTTGTCATGAGGAACGCTAAGATTCTGGTCTTTATACTCAGGATAATCTCCGTAAAGTAGCTCACCTATAAATTGTTTAAAATTTATAAACATTCAATTGAGGAGACAGGTTTAACGCTTGACGTTGAACCATCCATAATTTATATTCTTTCCTGTGATAAAGTTATTCAGATATAGAGAATTTGTAAAAAGACTTAGAGTGTAAGTCGTCGTTTACGACGTAGTTCATGATAAAAACAATATAGAAATCCTTTGATTTTAATGATTACATGCCAGATGAACGTATAAAAAAAATCTTATCACTCCTCGAAGAGGCATACCCAGATGCAAGGATTGTCCTGAAATATAAAACTCCGTTGGAACTGCTCGTTGCAACCATCCTTGCTGCACAGTGTACGGACGAACGTGTAAATAAGGTTACGGAGGCGCTGTTCAAAAAGTATAAAACAGCAAATGATTTTGCCGATGCCCGGCAGGACGTCTTTGAACAGGAAATACGCTCGACAGGTTTTTACAAGAATAAGTCAAAAAACACCATTGCCTGCTGTAAGCAAATAGTTGAACGGTTCAATGGTAAGATGCCAGATAATCTTGAAGACTTGATAACATTACCCGGTGTCGGCAGAAAGACAGCTAATGTGCTACTTGGCAGTGTGTTTGGAAAACAGGCAATTGCAGTTGATACACATGTGTTTCGCGTCTCCCGCCGCCTTGAACTGGCTAAATCCAATGATCCCGATAAAGTCGAGCAGGAGTTATGCAAGATTATACCGCAGGAAGAGTGGACAAAGGCATGTCTTGTTATGGGCGCTCACGGCAGGCGTACCTGTATTGCAAGAAAGCCTTTGTGCAATTCATGCGTTGTGGAAAAGTTGTGCAACTCCGATGATAAGATAACTTCTTATAAATGATTGTGAAGGATAATCTTTTATGACTTTTAAAATATGATTGTAATACTAAATCATATCCGTGATATTGTCATTGCCATTAATTCTGCATTATAATTTAACGTCTGGGACTACTGTAATTTTAGTAATGGTAATGGCGTAGACTACGGCGATTATGGAGAGCAGTTGAACTATCTCCTGTTTTTGGAGACGGGTAATTAGAAGGTAAAGCACATTTTAAATAACAGTAAAAGAATTCATTTTCTTGAAATAAACGCCTCGACAATGAGTATACAAAAAGTTAGAAATAAGATGGTGCCCCACATGGTCTTCTTGGCTCCACCAAGGAGGACTGCACCGCTTTCATTAACATCTGAAGTTATCGTAAGATTTATACCACCCATAAGCGCTGCAATTTCTTTTTTATCTATTTTAGTCAAGTTTGATTCAACTGTATTTAAGTTCACAGCAAAATACTCAGGAAATCGAGGAAGTGGTTTCCCATCAACCGTAATCATATAAATTCCGGGTATATGCGTTTCCACGTATGTTAAGGATTTTTCATTATAATTAAGCTGTGGTTGTAAGATGGTTTTTACTCCTTCCGGGTTAGTTATTTCTAGGTTGTTAATATTATTCGGACATGATATCTGCCACGCGTTATCAACCATAGGCTCATTCAATATTTCTTCAGAAACGTTCCCTGCTAAGTGTTTACATAATTGCTGCATCAATGGAAGGAAGAATGATTTTACAGGCATATCAGTCCAGTCTCTGTCAATTGAGGATGTAAACAGCACGCTTTTACCGCCCTCAATTTGTCTTATAATAACCGCAGGCGTATCATCTGAAAATAAAAGTAAAGTTTTGCAATCGCCGAGCGGTGTTGGGTCAACATAGAATATTCTATAAAAATTTGCAGATGATAGTGTGTTGCCATCTGTTTCAGAAAGGATATTTAAAATAGGGTGCATGCGTTCAACTGGTTTTAAGTGAATCGGTTGTTCTTCGGATATCAAGCTTTCGCTGGAAAAGGTCTTAATTGTGTAAAGGCGGTTTGGTAAGAGTGCGTCAAATGAATTATTATAATAATTGGCATCCACCTTATTACCGACTGAAAAAACAACTGAACCTCCTTCTTTTACAAACTTCTCTAGTTCATGTATCTTCTCAAAAGGCAGAGTTTCAACATTACACAAAAAGACGATATCGAAACTGTCAAATTCATAGTTATTAAATTCGTGTACAGAAATTATTGTTGGTTTTATTGAGGACGCATGCTCAAGACCGGGATTTAATGCCTTTTCTATATAAAAAGTTTCACTTTCATAAATATTTGTCTTGGGGTCGCCATCAACCAATAACACATCAAGTTTTTGTGAGGTATTAATTACGAAGTATCGTTTATTGTCAACACCTAAATTATCCTTTAAAATCTCAATCCACCCGGCGTGATTTATCCCTTTTTCTACATTAAAACAAAATTCCTTTGTTTCAGACGCATTAGCCTCTATGTTAAAAAATCCCTGAGCAATCTTTTTCTGGTCTATAAAAACCTGAACCAACAGTTCTTTCGCTTTCGTTAATGAAAAATTAGAAACTGTTACGTTTACACGACAAACAACGTTTGTTCCTGACGTAACAACGGAAGATTCGACATTTGTTATCGCTATGTTTTTAAGTATTTTATCCTCCGACAGGTCTACTATATGAACACTGGACACACAATTGCGCAGACGTTCATTTCCAGTTTTGAACCAAGCAGTATTCCAACAGTTTTTTGTCATATCAGTCAGCAAGTATACTCGTTTAATAGAGGCTTTGGATGTATTCAGTATTTCAATTGATTTATCTAGTGCTTGCGTTATAGGGACAGATAGATAGGTCGGTAGTAATTTATCCAAAGAGTCTAAGAGATTATTTTTGTCGTAATCAAGTTCTGGTAACACCTGCATCCTGCTACTGGAACAAGTAATAACCACTGCATCATCATTTTTTGTTAAGTTATTGATGATTTCCCTTGCCGATGCTTTGGCAGACTTAAAAAATGAAATCTGATTTCCTGTATATTGCATACTATACGAATCATCTAAAATGATAACATTACTTGTAGGCACTCTTTCTCCTGAAATACCACTGCTAAATGTCTTTAAAAAAGGCTTGGCAAATGCTATAGCAAGGAGGGCAATTAGGGAAGCCCTAAGAATCAGCAAGATTAGTTGGCGAAGCTTGAATTTTACGGAGATTCGCTTGTTTGTTTGAAATATGAAATCTATAGCGGCAAATTTGTATGAAAAGGCTTTTTTTTTGTTAATTAGGTGAATGATTATTGGTATGCTTATTCCTAAAATACCAAATAACAGAAGTGGATTAAAAAAGGAAACCATAAACTAACCATTTCTTAATTTGTTCAAAGGCAAAATTCTTATATTTTTTACCATAAACGTTGTATTTCATTATTGCATTGACCTATTACAAATATTTTCATTCAAGAAAATTTCGTAATAGAATGTTGCGAGCCTTCCCTTCTCATAAGAAATTTAATTAATGCCTGATCTAATGGCGTTGAGGAATCAATGAGCCAGTAATCAATCTGATTTCCTAAACAAGATTGTTTGAACTGTTCAAGGTAACGGTTAAGTTCATTCAAATATTGACCTCTGATAGACTTTGGCTCTGCTATGATACGTTTTTCATCCTCCATAGATTCAAAATATGTAATTGCTTCAAAAGGGAATGTCAGTTCGTAGTGGTCAAGGATATGAAATAAAATAATTTCACTTCTCTTAAACTGAAAATATCTTAATTGCTTAATTATTTTATTGGTATCATCAAAGAAGTCGGATACAACAATAATTAGAGAATGTCGCCCGATTTTTTCTATAAATTCATTTAATATATTACTAACATCCGATTTACCCGAAGGCTTCAATTCTGCCAATGCATTAAGCAGAACATTTAAATGCATTATGCGGGAACGAGGTGGGATATATTTTATTACTTTGTCATTAAAGCTGACAAACCCTACCATATCAGACTGTTTTAGTAATAAATATGCTAATGATGACGCCAGGGTTGAGGCATATTCAAATTTATTCATGCCTGTTGATTTATACGCCATGGAACCACTACTATCGAGGAATATATAACACTTGAGATTGGTCTCCTCTTCAAATTGCTTGATGTAATATTTATCTGTTCTTGCATATACCTTCCAATCAATGTGCTTTATTTCGTCTCCGGGAGAGTATTCTTTGTGTTCCAGAAATTCAATACTAGAACCCCTGAAAGGGCTTTTATGAATACCAGAAAGAGCTCCATCTACTATGAGTCTTGCACGTAATTCCATATTAGAGATTTTTGATAATATTGTCGGATCAAACGGATTTTCAGTCATAAAATATATTTTACTATTTAGAACAATATTAGAAAAGGGCTATTCAGATTATTCTGGCGCCTGAATAAAGATGTGTCTAATTAAGTGTGTTCTTTTATAGTGTCGAGTAACTTATCAATAATCTCTAAAGATGTCTTACCCTCTGCCTCGGCGTGGAAATTGGTTATTATACGATGTTGTAAAACGAGTTTTGCAATTGCACGAACATCATTGCAAGTAGCTGCATACCTGCCTTCAAGTAATGCGCGCGCCTTGCTTCCAATAATCAAATATTGAGAGGCACGAGGTCCTGCACCCCAGCTGATCCACTTCTTTATAAAATCCGGAGCACAGGGGTCTGCTGGTCTGGATGCACGAACTAATTTTATGGCATATTCCAGCACATAATCAGCTACTGGCACTTTTGTTACAAGTATTTGAAGGCTTGTTATTTCTTCCGGGTTGAGTACTTTATTTACAATAGGTTTAAAATCAGAAGTAGTTGTTCTTACAATTTCAATTTCCTCTTCCTTCAATGGATATTGGACATTTATTTGAAACATAAATCTATCCAGTTGCGCCTCAGGCAATGGGTATGTACCTTCCTGTTCTATAGGATTTTGCGTGGCAAAAACGACGAAGGGAAGATCCAGAGAATATGTAGTACCACCTGCTGTGACTTTATATTCTTGCATAGCCTGCAGCAAAGCGGCTTGAGTTTTAGGGGGTGTACGATTAATTTCATCTGCAAGAAGGATGTTTGAAAAAATTGGACCTTTGATGAATTTGAAAAATCTCCTTCCTGTAGCATGGTCCTGTTCAAGTATATCAGTTCCTGTAATATCTGCAGGCATTAAATCTGGCGTGAATTGTATGCGGTTAAACTTCAGATTTAAAACATCTGCAAGAGTGCTTACGAGTAATGTCTTTGCAAGGCCTGGTACACCAACAAAAAGACAATGTCCTTTACAAAAAAGAGCAATAAGTAAATTACTTATAACCTCTTCTTGCCCAATAATAACCTTAGAGATTTCCTGTATTATTTCTTTGCGGCCAGCGACTATTTTATCAACAGTCTGTATATCTGATTTATCAACTTTAGTAGTCATAAACAATTAATTAAAATAAAAAGAGCGTCGGTGTCGAAGCTGCTCAGATAAGCCCAAAACTGAGCCGATTACCACCAAGGCTTTTCCCCGACACCAACGCTTTATAATCTTTTATCAGAAATTGATTGATTTGTGAAATAAAAATTTAAAAATTATCTGCTGATAGAACTAAATATGGACACCTTATTGCATATATAAATGCAAGTAATTTCTTGCTGTTACGTTAAAGTATGACCGTCTTGTAGCAGCTTTCTTTTTAATAGCGTTGACATTGCTTTTACACTTCTTTCGGGGGATGGATACACTGGGAAATTACACTCTTCAAACAATTGTTTGACCTTTATAGTAAACGGCCCACCAACGGTACAAATAACAGAGGGTTTTCCTGATAATTTCATTATATCAGAAATTAGAGCTACCACCTTTTCTGTCATACCCTTTGGAGCCATAAGAGGAATTATAATAGCGGCGTCATACTCATTACTTTCAACCATACATGTTGTTAAGGCATTATAGTAATCTTCATCGCATGCACTTCCGGTTAAATCAATAGGATTGTTGACTACATAAAATCTTGAGAATTTACTCCTCAATTTTTCCTTTAGACGGTCGGAAGGAGGTGGGACTTCAAGGCCGTTAGCTGAACAATGGTCAGCAACTATAACCCCAAATCCCCCACCATTAGTAACAATTAAAATGCGATTTCCCTTTGGTGGAATTTGCATTAAAAGGGCTTTAACACCGTCAATAAATTCCTCTAATCCATTTGTCTCTATAATACCTGATTTCAAAAATGCCGCCCTATAAATTTCATATCTTCCAGCAATTGCCCCTGTATGGGATTTAGCAGCAGCAATACCAGCAGCAACCTTTCCGACCTTCAATGCAACGATCGGTTTCTTTCTTGAACACTCTTTAGCTACCTCTAAAAATTTCCTGCCATTATCAACCGATTCCATGTAAATAGCGATAACTTTTGTGTGAACATCGTCTGCCAGAAAAGGCAAAAGTGTGGACTCTCCGATATCCATTCTATTACCATAATTTACCATTTTTGCTATACCCAACCCTTCCTGAGTTGCTAAATCCAACAAAGCAATAGCAAATGCCCCACTCTGAGAAAGGATGGATAGAGAACCCTTTTGTGGTTTACTCACCCTTTCCCATGGGAGAAAGGAGGTTGTAAAGTTTGTATAATTATCCAGAATACCGAGGCAATTCGGCCCCAATATTCTAATATTATTTTCAATTGAGATTTTTTTGATTTTCTCTTCCATTTCGATGCCTTCTGCGCCCATCTCACGAAAACCCGCAGAGATAATTATGGAATATTGAATCTTTTTTTGTGCTTGCTGCTTCATAGTGTCAACAACAAACTGTGCTGGTATTGCAATTACAGTTAGTGCAACCGCATCAGAAATGTCGAGCAAAGAAGGGAAACATCTTAATCCGAACACATTTTGATACTTTGGATTTACTGGATAGATTCTACCTTTAAATCCCATATCTATGATATTTCTAAGAATGATGCCTGGTAAACTACCCGGCTTTTCTGTAGCACCAACAATGGCAACTGATGGAGGATTAAAAAGGGTTTCCATGTGAGATTATAATTGATTTGATAAAATTATATTAATACTCTTTTTGAAGGATGTTGCTAGATATCCTTTTTCGTCTTGCTTTGAATCTTTGCAAGTAAATCCTTAGCTTCCTGGTCATTAGCGTCAAGTGTAAGTGCTGTACTCAGCGCCTTCCCGGCGAGTTCGTAATTATCCATGCTATAATATGCCATACCAAGGAGTTTGTAAGCAATAATTGAATTTTTATTAATCCTGAGTACTTGTTCACATTCAGTGATAACTTTTGACCATTCTGCATTTTTTGCGTCAAGAAGTAAATTAAAATTTATATAGTTATGGTTGGGGTATGTTTTGTTAAGCGCCGGAAGTGTTATTTTGGCATCATTATGCTTTTCGAGTTCAATATATGCGATTGCTAAATTATAAGCGTACACAGGAGAAGGGTTAGTGGCTAGTTGTTTTTCATAGAACGATATCAGTTCGTCATACTTTCCTATAGATAGACACATCTTTGTAAAATTATCCAGATAAATGGGTTCATTTGGGTTCAATTCTACTGCCTTTTTAAAGGCAATAATTGATTCCCCATACATACCCTTTTTCCCGAGAATAGCCCCGAGATTATTATAGTATCCGGGTTTCCGAAGGATTGAGTTTGACGGTTTTTTTTGCAAAATAAAGTGCATTATCAAAACTTTCCTTTTGTAAATAAACATTTGTCAAACGGTCAACACAATTTACATCTTCCGGTCTTATGAGATATGCCTGATATAATGCAGCTAATGCCTTATCAAGGTCTCCTTTGGTTATATATATAATACCTGTGTTAAAATGAAATGGGGATTGAAATGGGTCAGAATCAATAGCCTTTTCATAACATGTAATTGCAGAGTCTAATGTATTACGACTAAATACTTCAGCTAACATTTGATAAATCATGCCGAGGTGAAAAAAACCCATAAAATGCTGAGGAATAAGCCTCAATGTATTATTTGCTTCTATAAATGCTTTTTGGAATAATGTTTCATCTTTAGCTTTATATGCCATTTGAATATAAGTCCTGCATAGTTCGTCACGATAAGAAATCTCATAAGGATTTAGCCGTATACCATGCTTAATAAAAAACAAACTTTTTTCTGTCGCATTTCCCAGATTAGCCTTTTCATATTCCATGAGCCTTCTTCCGTATTCAAAATACGCATCCGCCATGTAAAACCTGAGAACGAATACGAGAACAAAACCCATCGCTAATGGCACACTTGCGCAACAAATCCACTTAAAGACATTAGATATTGTTAGAATCCCGCACACGATTTTATCTGGGAATGTATCCTTTTCCTTCTTTCCTCCATGCAATTTATTGATTTCTTCTCTGGAAGAAGTATTAAATGTCTTGGCACGATTTATATTATTATTTATCAACACCTGATTTGCAGTAAGTTCTTCTGACACCACCTTTGAATTATTAATCTTTACTATTGAGATACAGAGTCCCATCATCACCCAGAAAAGAGTTACTAGCGGGGTATTCCCAAAGCTAAACTCATTCTGGATAAGATAAGACACAATACCAGCTAATAGCCCTAACATCAGCATCTTATCTTGGTTACTTAATTGTCTGTATTGCTTACAGACAAATACTCCAAATACAACCAATAGCCAAATATATGTACCTAACCCAAAAATGCCGCGAGTGACGACCGTATCAAGTATATCATTATGTATTCTATCCTGTCTGGGGAAAAGAAAACCAGGATCTCCTTCTTTTAAACTAAATACCTTCGCTAAATATTTTTGATAGACAATACCTATTGTGTCAGGACCTATACCAAAAAGAGGATAGTCTTTAAAGATCCTGGTAGCAGCTAAATATTGGAATAAGCGTGAAAAGGTAGAACCACCAAAATTTAGTTTGGTAGCAATCCATGGCTTTTCACAAGTTTGTGTTCTAGTTACAGGTAAACTTGTATTGACTTTAATGTCAGGTAAATCAGTACTAATATTCATTGTTGTATCAAAATCACCTTGGAAATGTTTTATAACAGATGTTTCAGGTCTCACATTGAAAAATATTCCAAGAGCAATAAATGATGCAACCCAGAGTATAAATTTGTACTTCTTTGTGTCTTGATTTACATAGATTAAAATTAAAAGTGGAATTAAACCACCTATGAGGGCAACAAAACACGCACGTGTATTTGTTAGCCAGAAGGCAGTGTAGACAATCAAAGATAAAACAAAGAAAAGCCACAATAAGAATTTCCTGCTTTTTATAAAAGATAATTCTTCTTTATTCGAATAACTGAAGAACAGGACAACCGCCAATGGTAATGTCATAACAAGATAAGCAGAAAAGAACACAGGATTACCAAATGTAGAAAATACACGTCTGGCTTCAAAACTGCTCCATTTGAATAAATCGAATCCAAGATGCTGTGAAACACCATAACATGAAGCAATAACAGCCCCTGCTACTATTGATAGTATCAGTAAATAAAGCCTCTTTTTCGTATTTATAAAGTTAACTATGGCATAAAAAACAAGTATATAACATACCGTAGGAGTTAGTCCCTCGAACCGTTTGTATGTACCGAAAAGACTTACAATGGGATTTATTGATATTACAGTTGAGATTACAAAAACAAATATAAAGGCAAGTATAGGAATATCCAGTGGGGTACGTGAAAATCTAAAATATTGCTTAAAAGCCAGCATAATTGACCATACGATTAAAATCGCAATAACAATCAAACACAATGCTGTTACCTTGCTAAGATCAAAAACGCTGTAAAGCCTGATGTCAAAAAACAGTTGAGGAACAATAACAGCAGTAATTAATAATACGAGGATTATTTTGTCACAATATGCAACTACATTCTTAAATGTATTATTCATTATTCTTACTTACTCTTAGAAACCTATAATCATTGAATACAATAAATTTTATAGGAAAGGGTCGTACAATAAAAAGGCTGGTAAATGTAGGACCAAATCCTACAAAATATATAAAGTAGAATATTTACGATTAAACAACAAAAATACTGCCTTATCAACATATATAGCAAAAGTTTTATTTAGTATGGCAGTTTAAATATATTTTTATCAAACCTTCTTAGCTAACATACTAACTTAACGAAGAATCGGTACAATAAATTTCATAAATCAAAAGTTGCGGCGACGTGATTTAGAAAATATTTTTATTAAAACGATGCCAATAACAAACCCCCCGATATGTGCCCACCATGCTACACCTCCACCGTGAGAAGAAGAAATAGACGCCGTACCGCTAAAGAATTGAATAAGAAACCAAAAACCCAATATGACGATAGCCGGCAATTCTAACGTTTGCCAGAAGAAAAGCAAAGGTATCAAAACCAGTACCCGTGCCCGTGGAAAAGTTACCATGTATGCGCCAAGCACTCCAGCAATTGCACCACTTGCACCGACACAAGGAATACCAGACTGACTGTTAAAATAAACATGTATAAAAGCAGAACCGATTCCACAAAGTAGATAAAATATAATAAATTTAAAATGGCCCAGTCGATCTTCTATATTATCTCCAAAAATCCACAAATACCACATATTCCCTATTAGATGAATAAATCCTCCGTGTAAAAACATAAAACTTAAAAAAGGGAAATATGTGTTAAAGATGGTTGAACCGGGAACATCGGTGGAATAATATACCTTGATGGGAACTATACCAAATTGAAAAAGGAAGGAAGCTAATTGCCTGCCTAATGATAACTCAAAAAGAAAAACCAATACATTTAAAGTAATAATGCTGACGGTAACAATTGGAAACGTTCCTGATGGATTTCTATCGCGGAGGGGTATCATCTATATTCATCTATGTACATATGTCCATTCAAAATTACTAAGTATGATAAATTACTAAAAGACGGTTGAAAGACTTACTAAATATTTAGAGCAGAGGGTTCATTTTAGTATCTAACTATTTGTGCAAGCAATTTGTAATACGGAAAATTCCTTCCAGGACATTCTGTTTCTCTTATATGTCTGTGCATAATTATATTTTCAGAAGGAATGTGACATCGCCTTTGTAGATATTCTACGAGGATTGAGAGTGAAGCCATTTGTGCGGCAGTTGGGTATGAATCATTAAAATTTCCTACAAGACAAATCCCTATGCCGTAGTGATTATACTCCTTTACACCAGCGTGCGCACCGTCTATTTGGTTTATCCATCTGCCTCCAATCTCAATCTTTCCATCACCAGAACCAGTTCCATTGCCTATTACAAAATGGTAACCAAGGCCATTTTCCCATCCCCTTCTTTCACGATGATATTTATCAAATTCTACAGCACAGCCAGAGGGTGAAGCGCTATGATGAATAACAATATATTTCCAATCTCTAACATAATAACGATTCAGTTGACTAGCTATATACGGTTCAACTGGCCTCATAGGAGTTACGGGTTTAAATGTGGGTGGGGTATAACAACCACATAAATACAAAGAAAATGCAAAGGCAAGAAATATAAAGATATAACTTTTCCATTTGAAAAGCATGTAAATCTCCCAAAATGAAATCTATTATTTGGATAGTCATTCTTCCAGTTTAAATTAGTTCGTTGGAAGTATAACATAAGCATAGTTTTTGTCAATTCGTAAGTTTATCATGTTTTATGTAAAAATTATTGTTATTTGGACTTAGTATATGTTTTATTCAAGAAATCCTATCACATACCTTTAAATCAAAAAGATGCTTTTCCTAGCGAAAATATGGAGTGATTAGAGCAAAAGAACTAAATCTAAAAAATGGTTTCCGCTTAGTCGTTATTGGAGGTGGTCCAGCAGGCGCTTTTTTAAATTTTTGCTTCTAAATTAGCACAAGACTTGGGCAGGGAATTCGATATTACTATATATGAGAAAAAAATTTTCGATAATCAGGGCGCCTTGGGTTGCAATATCTGTGGAGGGGTCGTTTCAGAATCACTAGTACAATCACTTGCTTTAGAAAATATAAACTTACCATCTTCAGTAGTACAATTATGTGTTGATTCTTATTATTTTCACACATAAAATTGCAATATTAAAATTAAATCTTCTCGTATACAAAAAAGAGACATTGCTACTATTTTCAGAGGCGGAGGTCATAATGGGAATGCTGGAAAAGATATACAGAGCTTTGATGAGTTCCTTCTTCGTAAAGCAGTTGAACACATTTTTATAGATAAGATAAACCTAACTGATGATAAGCCTGTTAGTTATGTAGGTGAAAGATTGCAAAATAATTGAGACCTACTGGATGGAGCTTCTGGAGTAAAAGCAAATAGCAGCAAAATATAGGAAGAATTAGGAATTGGATATAAGATTCCTTCCACGATTAGAGCCACACAGTTCGAAATTTAAATTAGAATGGATTGGATAGCAAATAAGTTTGGGAACCCAATCCATATCTTTCTTCTTCGCATCCTTGTAATAAAATTTGTAAGTGTTATTCCTAAAGGGCGTTTTATAAACATTAGTCTGTTATGGAATGAACCTAAAGTTGAATGCATAAAAATGTTTTTAGCCCACCCTAGGTAATGAAAGAAATGCTTCTGCAAGGATTTAAAATACCAGATAAATTTTGACACTGCTTTCCTAAAATAAATATACAAGCGGCATAAACCCCTTTCGCTGATAGACAGGTGTTAGTTGGAGAAGCAAGCAGCGTTAGACTATACAAAGATGGGATAGGCTTGGCTTATATTTCTTCTAAAGCAGCAGCCCATACAGCTATTTTGTATGGTATTGGTAAACAAAATTTCTAAAAATATTATCTTCCTGTTTGCAGAAATCTGGATACAGATAACCTCTTTGGTAAATTATTTTTCTCAGTAAATGACTTTGTCTCTTACACAGCTTTACTAAGCAAAAGGCTATTTCAGGACAATCCGGCAAGAGCAGCAGCTTTGCACAAAACTACCCATCATAGCGGTATTTTATGGGATATGTTTACGGGAAGCCGATTTTATAAAGAAATTTTCCTAAGGAGACTTAATCCACAGTATATATTAAATCTATTATTTAATATAACTTCTACTTCTTTATTGGATATGCTGTCTATTAAGCCAAAAAAATGAAAAGGAATTCCCTATGTCAGAAGAAGCCTTCCTTGGAAAACTATATAATTATGGTAATGTTATTGTTGGAAAAGGCTCACAGAGCCGCACGATGTATATTATACATAGTGGAAAAGTTAAAGTTGAAAAAGAGAAGTAGGAAGGGAAACAGCCCTCGATTTTATGGATATAGGTGATATCTTTGGAGAAAGGAGTCTTTTTGGTGTTAGTCCTCGCTCTGCAACAAATGTTGCTGTTGGTGAGGTGAGAGTCCTCGCCATAGAACATGAAGGACTCCTAAAGAAAATAAAAATTGCCCCCACCCTAGCGTTTAACATTATAAAACAGATGAGTCGCTGCATTAGAAATCTAAATTAGAAATTAAGCATTATTTTTAGAACTATTACCGACACTAATGATAAACTCAAGAAGTCTAATCCAGAAAACATAGAAACAATACAAAAAGAATTACAAGAATTATACGATACGTTTATTCAAATGGATTTACATACTTATTGAATATAAAATATAAATATATTTGTTTTTCAAATAACAACTGTAAGGATATAATTAATGCCATGTGAAGCACTGATAATATTAAGTGGTAAAGAGCATTATGCAATATTATATAAAAACAATTCCTTGTCTTAGAATTTTCCTAAGACTTACAAAGGTGAGTTTTTTAATATAGTGTGATACGGTTTCAAATATGATTAATAAAAATAATAAATTTTGTAAACTCTCAAGAATCGTTGTAACTTACTATATTCTTCCACTTCTTTTATTAACCTCACTTTACATTTCAATAGTTACAGCAGGTGAAAAAACAGTCACTATTATTCAAAGCCAACAAATAGCAGCATATGATGAAGCTGTTAAAGGTTTTAAGGAAGCATGCAGGGAGAAAAACATTGCAATAAAAGAAATTTACGATCTAAAAGGGGATATCGAAGAGGGGAAAAAAACAGTTCAGGATATTAAAGCTAACAAACCTAATCTAATCTTGGCAGTGGGTGTACTTGCGGCAACTCTCGTAAAAGAACAATTTCCCGAAATCCCTATTATATTTTGCATGGTTGTTAATCATTATCGTTTCAATTTACAAGGTAATAATATTACTGGCATTTCCGTGGAAGCATCTGTAAAAGACCAATTCATTATTTTAAGAAATATTCTCGGTACATATAAGAATATAGGAGTAATCTATGATATAACAAAAACAGAAAAAATTATATCAGAAGCAGAAACAATAGCAAAAACCCTTGATTTCAACCTTATCAAATCAGAAGTAACATCAGAAAAGGAAGTAATTCCCGTATTAGAGAATATAATAAAAAAAATTGAAGCTCTATGGATAATACCAGACAGTACAGTAGTAACAAAAAATACACTTGAAGCTATTTCCAGGATGGCTTTAGACCATCATATACCTACTTTCTGTACTTCAGAGGCTATCGTAAAAACGGGTGCTTTAATATCCATTTCACCTGATTATAAATATACAGGATTACAAGCCGCTCAGATAGCACAGATATTACTAAATAACCCAAGCACTACCTCCATGGGGATAAAGAATCCTGAAAAACTGCGATTAACGCTGAATACCCAGACTGCAGAATCAGTCGGTATCAATTTAACAGCCTTTCAATCTTATCCAAATATAATTTTATATCCATAATAATTTTAACTTAAAACTTCATGGTAGGTATCCGTACAAAACTTATTCTTCTTATGAGTACGGTAATAGTTATTATCGGAACGCTAATCTGTGTGTTTTTCTTATTAAACTCAAAAAAACAACAGGGAGACACACTTAGAAGGTTTGGTATCTCTATTGTTATGTTACTGGTTCAAGATAACGAAGTTAAAAATGCGCTCAGTTTTACACAGCCGGCATTCCTTGATACACCAATATCAAGGGTAACGGCACTCGATAGAGAAAAGGAAATTGGCTATTTGCATATATACAACCTACAAAGCACCCTCATAGAAGAAACTGCTCCATGGATTAATCTTAGTATGGAAGAAATATTAATCAGTAAAAGCCATAAAATGCTAAATAAACCACATTCAGTTTCGAGATGGACAAGGGGTGGTGATGTACGTGTAATAAAATCTACACCAGCCCCCGATGTACTAATCGAAGAAGACATAATAGTGTGTTCTGGTAACGTGTTTCATGATTTTACCATGCCTGTTTTAGAGAAACCTGCGTTCTCGGAAGAAGAGTTTGCAGCACAGATTTTTGGTGAAGATGAAACCCCCAAAGAAAAAAAGCAAAAAACCTTGGGTTTTGTACAAGTTGGGTTATCACAGTGTAAATTAAATGAAAGAATCAATAAAATAATCTGGCAAAGAATTGTTCCTATGGGATTAATTATTATTTCAGGTGGAATAGGTATTACTTTTCTATTAAGCAAATATTTTGTTACTCCGCTAAAACACATGGCAAGCATTACCCTTGACATAGCCAGGGGTGACCTTACACAAACAGTAGATATCCACTCCGATGATGAAATCGGGCAGCTTTCATTGAATTTCAATAATATGACCAGAGCGCTAAAGATATCCTATGACGAGAAAGAGAATATCATGGCACAATTGCGTGAAAATGTTAATAATCTTGAAAAAGCAAACAAAGAATTGGTCAATATAAATGAACAACTAAGTGAAACGCAGGAACGATTAGTACGTTCAGAAAAGTTAGCGATCGTTGGTAAATTAGCTTCAGGTGTTGGGCATGAATTGCGAAATCCACTTGGCGCTATAAAAACTGCACTTTATATAATAAGGAAAATAAACTTAAATAATAACGTAATAAATAACAGTCAGAAATCAAATCAATTATATGAAATAATTGAAAAAGAGACAGAAAGAAGTGTGAAGATTGTTAACGACCTGCTGGGATTTTCTCGTACAGCAAAACCTGCTGTTTCTCCTGCAGATATTAAATTAATCATAGAATCTTCTCTATCGAGGGTCAAGATACCTGCAAATATAGAAAAGAAAGTGCTGTTGGAAGAACCCTTACCGTTAATATCTGTGGATGCAACTCAGATTGACCAGGTATTCGTCAACCTAATACAAAACGCCTTCGACGCTATGCAAAAAGGCGGTTTATTAACTATTCACGCCAGGAAAGAAAATGAATTTCTAACTGTAACATTTACCGATACCGGATGCGGTATCCCTGAAAATGTAAGAAATAAAATATTCGATCCTCTGTTTACTACGAAACCCAAAGGAATGGGGTTGGGTTTAGCAATGAGCATAAATATAATACAAAGACACAAAGGCTACATTGACTTGAAAAGCAAAGAAGGCGAAGGCGCCAGTTTTACAGTCAAGTTGCCAATCACAAAAACATAAGGAATAAAAATGGGAAATATCCCTCACAACAATGTATATGTCATGCTGGTTGACGATGATAATTCAATATTGCAAACGACTACCATATTATTGGAGGAAGAAGGATACAAAGTCATTGCGTATAACAGTGGCAAAGAAGCCATTGATAAATTCAACGACAATGTCTTTGTAGTAATATTAGATATCACCATGCCGGAAATGTCCGGACTGGAGGTTTTTGAAATTATTAAGTCTAGAAATCAATATATTCCTATTGTCTTCCATACTGGATTAGATCAGAAGGAGAAAAGAACCGATATACGTAAACACTTTAGGCCACATGCCTATGTGGTAAAGGGCAGCGACCCAGAGCAATTACTTGATACCGTAGCTGGTGCTGTAGAATCCTACAAAAATATTTTAGAAAATGTAAGACTAAATGAGACCCTCAGAGAACGAAATAAATTGATAGAAGAATTTAACCGTACATTAGAAGAAAAAGTGAAAAAACAGGTTGAAGAAATTCAGAAAACTAGCCGTTTAAAAAGATATGTTTCTCCACAAATTGCAGAAAGTATTATGTCGAAGGGAAGCAATAAATATCTGACTACTGCCAGGAAATTACTCACAGTATGTTTTGCCGATCTAAAAGGCTTTACAGCCGCTTCTGAGAATATGGAACCTGAAGATACTGTGAATTTATTGAATGAATTCTTTACGGAAATGACATCAATTATTTTTAAATATGGAGGTACACTGGATAAATTTATCGGAGATGGTATCCTGGTGTTTTTTGGTGATCCGATTCATTATACCGATCATAGTGAAAGGTCTGTGAGGATGGCAATAGATATGCGCGAAAGAGTACAAAGTTTACGGAACCATTGGTTGGAAAAGGGATGTAATATTGATATATGCATGGGTATAAATACAGGATATGTTACGGTTGGGAATTTTGGATCAGTTGCTCAAATGAATTACACAGTCATTGGACATCAGGTTAATATCGCCCACAGATTACAACTGGAAGCAAAGGCAGGTCAAATTCTTACCACCAAACAAGCTTTAACCGGATTGCAACAGATAATAGCTGCAGAAGAAATTAAAAATGTACGATTAAAAGGGATTAATAAGCCAATGGATGTATATAATGTAGTAGGATACAAAGATGTTTACAACAAATAATATATGAAAACCAGTATTGAAATCTCACATAGTAAGACTCTTAAGAATAATATTTTTCAAATCGGTTTGCTTAAAAATGAAATTGGGATATAAAGTTCTTGCTTTTGAGAGAAATCTTTTAAAGAATGAAAAGCCCTCCAGAATAAAGCAGAAATAGCTCTATAAAAAAAAGCTGTTTATAATAAATTAACATTTATAAACTTTTTCTCTGAATTTTACACTATATGAAAATATGTAAAATAAGCAGAAAAGAGCAGTTTCTATTAATTCAAATTTTACTTTCTACCTCCTTTTTTATTTCATTAGACACTTCTATAATTCTTGCCGGTGACACAGGAACAGCCTACGCTTCATCAGAAGAAACACTAGAAACAGGCGAATCTTTATCTTATAAAGACAGTAATGAAGAGGCATCAAGCCTTGAAACTATTATAAAAGAGGAATTTTCTACAGAAGCAATATGGCTTGGGTTTGAAAAAGAAGTGACCATTGCAACAAGACTCGAAACGCCCATCAGAAAAGCGCCAAGCATTGTTACTGTGATAACGGCAGAGGAGATTAAAAATCTGGGGTACAGAACGTTTGCAGAGATTTTACGTACTGTTCCAGGGTTCGAAATCTTAAAGAAAGCAGATTTCGGTGATATTGTTCCCGTAGTACGAGGGCTTGAAAGCGCAAACAGAATAAGAGTTATGATAGACGGGCATTTTGTTAACAATCCACTTAGAGGCGGTGCATTTGGCAACTTCGACGATTTTCCAGTTGAGAATATAAAAAGAATAGAAATTATACGCGGGCCTGGTTCCGCTATGTACGGTGAAAATGCATACACAGCCGTTATTAATATTATCACAAAAGAAGCTCAGGACATTGATGGTGTAAGGATAAGCAGTGGTTACGGAAGTTTTGACACTTATGATGAAAATATTACTTTTGGCAAGAAATATGGGAATATTAATATCTCTGGGTTACTTCGCTACAGACAAACCAACGGTTTTAACGGTATTATCGAAAGCGATATTCAAACAACCATTGACAATAATCTCTCACCGTTTGGATTTCCACCAACATCTCAATCACCAGGAACAGTTGAAGATTGGAGACAGGAATACGACATGCATTTAAAAGTTGATTATAAAGACATTTATTTTCATGGCTGGTACAGCAATAAAAACAGAGGTCCATTTGTGGGCCCTCAATATGCTTTAACTGATGAATCAGACATAGAAAGCAACTATGTATTTACTGAAATAGGATACAAAAAAACCTTTAATGAAAGATTTACTCTAAAACCGAAGATATACTATGACCAGTTTGACAATAATAGTTACGTAGAGTCATTACCAGAAGGTACAACTATACCATTAGATTTGAATGGGGATGGCATACCGGAAGACGTTAACACTTATGGTGACGGACTTATTGGTAATGGTAAAGTAACGCAAAAGATTGTAGGTACAGAAATACCATTTGATTTTAAATTATTTGATGGAAATACAATTACACTTGGCTTGGAATATCGTTTGATTAATCAAACGAATGTTCATTTTCTAAGTAACTTCAACCCACTAACATTGGAGCCGCTCGATTCTGTTGAGGACTTTTCGGATATATATCCTAATTTAGAAGAGGCTACAAGAAGAATATTATCTGTATACATACAGGATACATGGGATGTCACCAGTACCTTGAATCTAACGCTTGGACTAAGACATGACCATTATAATGATTTTGGAAATGCAACTAGTCCTCGAGTAGGCTTAACATGGGAATTTATGAAAAATGCTTCGCTGAAATTACTATTTGGAGAAGCATTTCGTGCTCCTAGCTTTACAGAAATGTTTAGCGCCAACCAGCCTGCAATCAAAGGTAACCCAGATCTGGACCCTGAAACTATCAGGACATATGAAGCTGGTCTCAGTTACAAGTTTAACAAATATGTTGCAAGCAGTATTAATTATTTCATTAATAGCATAGAAGACTTAATCGCATTACGTACCGTGGACGTTACTCAAAACACCTCACGTTATGAAAATTTTGGAAATGCACAAGTTCAGGGAATAGAGTTTGAAACAAAGGTTGATATGACTAAAGGTAATTATATCTTTATGAATTACACATTCCAAAAGCCAGAAGGTGAGGATGGAAACGATTTACCATTCGTAGCGCAGCATACAGGCAATTTTGGCGTAAATATACACTGCTGGAAATATATTAACACTAACATGAGTACCTTTGTTAGTGGAAGACGCTCGAGAGAAGAAGACGATCCGAGAGACGATCTCCCCTCATATGCACTATTAAATCTTTCATTTATCGGAAGAGAGTTTTTTAAAACAATGGAAATACAGGGCACTGTATTCAATTTACTAGACAAAGACTACAGCGACCCAGGACCAATTGCTATACAGGATGATTTGCCCAGACCAGAAAGAACCTTTTTTGTAGGACTGAGTTACCAATTTTAGGTAATAACTGTTATATCGCTGTTTCACTTCTTAGTATGTTCTAGCCGTTTTGATATTATACCTATCAGATTCTTAGATACTTCCTGTTTGGTTTCACATACGGATTCAATTTCTTTATGCAAATTAATTATGTATGCTTTATGTTTTTCTTCCGATATCTCATTAATATTATTTGCAACTATAATATCTGATCCACACTCTAACATAGATATATGTGCCCTTTCAATAAGTTCATCCTTTGTTAAATTAACTTCAAGTTTAAACCCAGCCAGGAAGGCGTTTGGCCATTGATTCCTTATTAACTTTATAACTTTAGGTGTTCTTAAGAAGGTTACTTGTAGTTTCTCTTTATCAGAAGCAATTTTCCCATTAATATATGTTTCGGGGCTATAATCAACCACAGCCATTGCATGAATTATAACATCAAATAAACTTTCTCTTAATTTTATTTGAATGGTTGTTAGTAAATCATCAATTGTTTCAATTTCAATAAAATTAATACGAAGCGTATCCACTTTATCCAATAAGGTGACATCAGGGATAGCGCTCCCAACTCCATATATAAAGGTAATAGAAGCCCCTCTTTTTAATGCCTCTGTTGCAACAATAACCCCCAAATTGCCTGTGGATTTATTACTGATAAACCTCACAGAATCTATATAACACCTCGTGGGCCCCGAAGTTATTAAAAAACGTTTACCTGCCAAGTCATCCAAATACATAATAAATTAAAAATAGGCTTAAAGTTAATAATTGCAGATATAATTACCTTATTTTAAGGTGAACATTGGAACATCAAAATTTATTATAAAGACTATAAGGTATGTTTTCAGCAATATTTTTTATGATTTTTGAACATACGAGTATTTATGTATTATATATAATAAAATTTATTGGTAATTTCTGCTATAATTAAAAGCAAATAGAAAGCTTGATTTAAAAATATCTAGTTATTTAATTATTCCTTATCATTAATTTATATAAATTTATATCATATTCCTTGTTGGAAAGCAGCACGGCCTGAATCTTAAAAACCACAAATCGTAGATGAACATACCAGAATCACTCTTTCTATCAGAAAGTTCACTAGGTATTGTTACTGACTTATATCAGCTTACAATGGCGGCAGGATATTTTGATAATAAAATTCGAGATATTGCAACTTTTGAATTGTCTGTCAGACAGCTACCTGAAAACCGCTCTTACCTTGTTGTTGCAGGGATTGAACAAACATTACATTATCTTACGCAAATGAAATTTTCAGATGATACTATTAAATTCTTAAAGGATTTACCAATTTTCAGCCATGTAAGCCGAAATTTCTTTGAGTACTTAAAAAATTTTAAGTTTAGCGGCGATATATATGCTATGCCTGAAGGAACAATAGCCTTTGCAGAAGAACCTATAATGAGGATTACAGCACCAATAATCGAAGCGCAAATTATAGAAACATATTTGCTTTCAACCATTAACTTTCAAACGTTAATTGCAACTAAAGCATCCAGAATCGTACACGCAGCGCGTGGACGTGATGTAATTGATTTTGGCACTAGGCGGGCTCACGGTCCACAGGCTGGGATACTTGCAGCACGGGCTTGTTTTATAGGAGGATGCAAAGGAACTTCCAATATATTTGCAGCATACAAACTGGGTATACCAGCTATGGGTACTATTGCGCACTCTTGGGTGATGGCTTTTGAAAACGAACAGAACGCCTTCCATAAATTTTATAAGATATTTCCAGATAATACTAATTTACTCATTGATACCTACGATACCTTAACAGGAGCAAAGCATGCAGCTGCTATTGGTAGAAAGCTGATAGGTGTTCGTATTGATAGTGGCGATCTTGCGAGACTCAGCAAAAGAGTGAGAAAGATTCTGGATAATAAAGAACTACGGCATGTTAGAATAATTGTCAGCGGTGATTTAAATGAGGATCGAATTGATTATTTACTTGGAAATGATGCTTCGGTTGATTCGTTTGGTGTAGGTACCGAAATGGTAACTTCTAAAGATGCGCCTGCACTGGGCGGGGTTTATAAACTTGTTGAACTGGAACACAATAATAAATCAATTCCAAAGATGAAGTTTAGTAAAGACAAGATAACATATCCGGGCAAGAAACAGGTATACCGCAGTTTTGATAAAGACGGTAACTTTACTGCAGATGTAATTGGACTTGAGGATGAAAACAATAAAGGTACATCAATTCTTATACAGACATTAAAGAAAGGCAAATTATGTTATAAGCTACCGTCTATACATAAGATTCAAGAGAATGCTATAAACAATCTTTCTCGGCTGCCAGAACCATTCAAACGCCTTAAAAAAGCAAAGACATACCCTGTAACTAAAAGTAATAAACTTGAGTCAAAGATGAATAAAATTAAAATAGCGCTAACTAAAACCAATATAACATAAAATTTATTTGATAATCACGAAACTACAAATTAAAATTTCATACATCAGATTCTAAGAATTAATAGAAATATGGAATTTGTGAAAATAAATAAACTATAGCAAAGGTGCCTCTTTATTGCTGTATAATTGAATTCGAACTTAATATAGTGCAAATTTGTTTGATTTACGTAACGTTGTTTAATCTAAAAGACAAGAATAGTTCGATAATAAAACACAATTAATTCTGGTTTTTTCATGTGAAAATTGCACTTGCACAGATAAATCCAACGGTAGGTGATTTTCAAAAGAATACCGAAAGAATCCTTTTGTTTTCTGATAATGCCAGAAAACAAGGCGCAGAACTTGTAATTTTTCCAGAGCTAGCCATTGCCGGTTACCCACCAAAGGATTTTCTGGATATACCTGCGTTCATAGATGAAAATATTAAGTTTTTAGATGAAATATCAAGTAAGATATTAGGTATTGCGGCTATAATAGGTTTTGTAGATAAAAACAGACGATCGTACGGAAAACTTGTTCACAACGCAGCTGCATTCATCCAGGACCAAAAAATTGTTTCTATTCATCATAAATCTCTTCTGCCTACTTACGACGTCTTTGACGAATGTCGCCACTTTGAGCCAGCATATACAATTTCACCTGTAAAATTTAGAAACCATATGCTGGGCATTTCTATATGTGAAGATATATGGAATGACGAAGAGTTCTGGACACGCCCTTTATATGAGATGAACCCAATAGATAAGCTGGTATCTAATGGGGCAAATGTAATCATAAATATATCTTCTTCTCCGTTTACTGTTGAAAAGCATGAAAAAATTCGATTACGTATGCTCATCCATGGTGCTAAAAAGTACAACATTCCGTTTATTTATGTTAATCAGGTAGGAGGAAACGATGAATTAGTGTTTGATGGAAATAGTAGCGTAATAAGCGCAGAAGGAAAACTTATTGCGCAGGCATCTATTTTCGAAGAAGACCTTGTCGCGGTTGACATTGAAAACCCGCTAGTGCAAACCGAACATAAAATTTATACACCCATTGAAACAATTCATAAGGCTCTTATCTTGGGACTTAAAGATTACACAAGAAAGTGCGGTTTTAAAAAAGTGGTTATGGGACTCAGCGGTGGGATAGATTCTGCAGTTACAGCCGCAGTAGCTGTAGATGCGCTTGGTAGTGATAATGTAATAGGGGTACTTATGCCGTCTAAGTTCTCCTCAAAGGGTAGTATTGATGATGCAGTAAAACTCTCACAAAATCTTGGGATTATATATAAAACTATACCAATTAATGACATTTTTGAAACTTATCAGCATACTTTAAGAGCAGAATTTAGTGGGCTACCGTTTGATATTACTGAGGAGAATCTTCAGGCGCGTATAAGAGGTAACATCCTCATGGCAATTTCTAATAAATACAAATATCTCGTCTTGACAACCGGAAACAAATCAGAACTGGCCGTGGGTTACTGTACCCTTTATGGCGATATGAGCGGAGGACTTGCTTTAATTTCAGATGTCCCAAAGACAACTGTATACGAGCTCGCAAGATATATAAATCGTGGAAAGGAAATTATTCCGCAGAATTCAATTAATAAATCTCCTTCCGCAGAACTAAAACCCAATCAATTTGATCAAGATTCACTTCCGCCGTATGACATCCTCGATGGTATACTAAAGGCTTATATTGAAGAAGCCAGAAGTGTTAAAGAAATTATAAATATGGGTTTCGAAGAAAAGACTGTACGTGAAATTGTTACAAAGGTAAATAGGAATGAATATAAAAGGCGTCAGGCAGCACCGGGAATCAAGGTAACGTCAAAGGCATTTGGTTCTGGCAGGCGAATGCCAATAGCGCATAATTTTATGTGTTAGCATCACATTCTTATAATATTTGTTTGTAATGGATGAATCAAGCAAACATATATATATGAACGCCTATTTACAAAATTTAATCAAAAAACAAGTTCTTATTATTTTCAATATCTGAGAATTATCAAAACAGAAATGATTAAAAATTCCGACTCTTCTTTTTATCATTGTGGAGAGTGAAATCTATCTCCCTTTTTAAGAAATCAATCTTTAAAACCTCTACTTTTACAACTGCGCCGATCCTATACATCTTTTTGTATCGAACGCCAACAAGGGACATATTTTTTTTGTCAATTCTGTATATATCATCCACTAATGTACGGATATGAACTAGGCCCTCAAGAAAATATTTATTCAGCTGAACAAAAAAACCATATTCCTGTATTCCGGTAATCACGCCATCAAAGATATCACCGACTCTATTTTCAAAGAATCGGAGCATTTTCAATTTCATAATTTCACGCTCTGCATCTTCTGCCCTGCGTTCTGTTATAGATGAGTGTTTTGCCCAATCTGGTAAACAATTTACCCACGATTCTTGCAACCTAAGAGACGATAATTCACCTGAAAAATACTGGTCTAAAATTCTGTGTACAATCAGGTCTGGATACCGGCGGATGGGTGAAGTAAAGTGTGTGTAATGGTCCATTGCAAGCGCAAAGTGTCTGCCTTCTCCCGCCCAATATACGGCCTGTTTCATTGATTTTAATAATACTAAATTTACAGTGTATGCCTCTGGCTTTCCGCGTAGACTATCTAACAGGTTTTGTAATTGTCTGTTTTTAAAGGGGTCTATTCTTTTATTTTCCAAGGTTCGCACAAAGTCTGCAAAATCCAACATATCCTCTTCGTCAGGCTCAGGATGAATCCTATATAACAACGGCATTTTCTTTTCGTACATAAATGTTGCTACCATCTCATTTGCAAGCAACATAAACTCTTCTATTAATTTATGCGAAATATCCCTTTCAACCTTCTCAACTTTTTTAACAAAACCATTTCCATCCAATTTTAACGAAATCTCAGGAATGTCTAATTCTATAGCGCCTCGTTCCAAGCGATTTTTAAAAAGCAAATGAGCGAGGTGTGCCATATTTCTTAGCATTTCCCGGGCTTCGTCTGATAATATATGTATGCTGGTTTTTTCATCATTGAGAATATTAGTCGCTTGATTATATGTTAATCGCTTATCAACATTAATTATAGAGTGTTTTATCTCGGAGCTAATAATATGTCCATGACCATTCAATGTCACAAGAACACTTTTAGTAAGTCTGTTTTCACCCTCTTTCAAGCTACAAATATTGTTTGATAATACTTCAGGTAACATAGGAATAACTTTACCTGGTAAATAAACACTCGTGCTACGATACCGTGCCTCGTTATCAATAGTGGTATTCGGTTTCACATAGTATGAAACATCAGCTACATGTATGCCTAACTGCCAATGACCGTGTTTGTCCTTCTCCAGTGACACAGCATCATCAAAATCCTTTGCGTCTTCAGGGTCAATAGTAATAACAATTTTATTACGCAAATCCAGTCTATTCCGTATCTCTTCCTGAGAAACAACATGAGGAATATGTTTTGTTTCATTCATTACCTTGTGGTTAAATACATGCGGCAATCTGAATTGATAAATAATGGAATGAATATCAACTTTATGGTCACCATCCTTTCCTAAAACCTCAGTAATTGTGCCTTCTGGATTAAGATGTCTTGATGGCCATGTTGTAATCCTGGCAACCACCTTGTCGCCGGGTTTTGCATCTTTCGAATCCTCTTTTGCAATATAAATGTCTTTAAATAATCTGGGGTTATCCGGAGCGACAAACTGTAATCGCTTTGTTTTCTCAAATGTACCAACTACAAACTCATTAATATGTCTCAGTACATTAACAATCTGACCTGAAGGCCCTCGTTTATTTTCAAAACGTACTTTTGGTATCTGAACTTTTGACGGAAGGTGCACAACTACAAGGTCTCCATGCATGGCGAAATCCATATCTTCTTCATTAATGTAAACATCTTCACCACCATCTTCTTTAACAGGGACAACAAATCCAAACCCTCTGGGGTTACATTCAAGCGTACCTATCATTAAGTTGACTTTTTTTGGATAGGCATATTGCTTTTGTTTAATTTTTACAATCTCACCGGCAAATTCCATATTATATAAAAGATCACAAAACTTTTTGTATTCTGAATCACTAATATGAAAATGCTCTGCCAGTTCTGCAACAGTCATAGGACTGTATTTTTTACTTTGAATAAATTGAATTATAATATCGGGGGATAACATTTAATTTAGATGTATTTTAAGCCAGTTACAATTTGTGTCTAAATCTGAGCTTTGCTGTATTAAGAATAACAAACCCAAAATATAATTAATCTGAAACATTTTTAATGCACTACTTCTTATATAACTTACGGTCAAATATCTTTATGTATTCAGTCCAGGAACTATTTATATCTTTATTTTCTGATATCGCCTTTGTCGCAGCCTGTATCTTTGCATCCAGATTATCCAAATAGTGAAGTGCAATTGCTTCTAATGTGCCTGGTTTTACAGGTGAACCCCATTCATGTTCACCGTGATGACTAAGTATCATATGAAAAAGCACATTAAGTAGTTCGTGCGGGAAACCTGTTATTCTTTGTGCTTTTTCATTGACCATAAGAACGCCAGAAATAAGATGTCCGGTTAAATACCCCTCATCTGTATATTGAAAACTACGTTCATACGATAGCTCTCGTGTTTTACCAATATCATGAAGAATGACGCCTGTGATTAATAAATCTCTTCTTATTGCAGGGTAAAGTTTTGAAAAACTGTCTGCCAATTTAGCAACTGAAAGGGCGTGTTCCAGTAAACCTCCAAGAAAAGCATGATGATATTGCGTGGCAGCGGGTGCTGTAGAAAAGGTTTTACAAAAAGATTCATCAGAAAAAATGGCGTTCAATAATAAAGTGAGATTAGGGTCTTTGATTGTTTTAATTATCTGTCTGAGTTCATTCATCATTTCCGTAATATCTTTTTCTGTATGTGGAATGAACTCGTTTAATGGTACCTGCGCATCCTGAACAGGATAGATTTCATTTAGCCGGATTTGAAGGGTATTATTGAATGTTTCAACGATACCCTTTATTTTTATAAAGGTATCTTTTTGAAAGCTTTCACAGACTTGAGAAGTTGCATCCCATTTTCTTGCCTCAATAAAGCCCGATTTATCAGCAAGCTGAAGGTTGAGATACGGTTTCTTTTCCTTTGTTTCCTTCACTTCTTTTTTCAGTACAAGAAATACATCATCTACAATTTCACCAGTCTTCAAGCTTGATATATATTTCCTTGGCATGTTTAATAATAGTCTATAAGAAAGATTTAATACAAAGATAAAGATTTTTTTGAATTTATGCAAGTAATAGTTACGAGTGGAATATGTTTAAAGCAAGCAAAACCCCTTCTTTTAGAATAATTATAATTTACCCCAAACAGAATTCCCTCTTAATGAATACAATTCTTTCCTTTGCATGTTGTATTCTAATTGGAATCAATTCACGTATATTACCAAACAACTGAGTTGACCGTTGTTCGTCTATAATACACATGTATGCGTCAACAGCTTTATTAAAGTAATCTATCCGTTCATCTTCAAATAACAAGGCTAGTTCTTCATAAAGATTGCCAATGCGATATTGGGCGTTAACAGGTGTTATTCCCTCAAATTTTTCTATTATTTCTTGAAATTTCATTATTGCCCTGTCGTAATATGCTTTTGTGCCTTCATCATCGCCTATATCATGTAATGCAAGTCCTACGTAATGGTAAGCCTCTGCAACTGCATAAGTATGTTCCTGCGCCTCTTCTTTATATCCTTCTTTTAACTCCTCCAATATATTTTTGTATCTTCGTTCCATAGCCTCGACAAAACTAATACTCAGCGGAAGGTCAGCATCTTCCAACTCATTTTGGCTTTCCACCCTTACCTGTGGAAGAAGTAAATTTGATATGCTTTCCAAGCTTAACTCATCAATATAGTATAGTTCTCCTATAGATTGAAAGTACTCATGTGTTTTTCTATATTTAATTATACTATTTATATCCTCTTCGCTAATTTTAAATTCTTTGTTTAAAAATTCAGACAACTCCAAGTCGTTTGCATGATTCATTTTTTTATATAACCATAACAACTTAATCAATATGGCTAATTTGTAAGAAGGTTTTTCGCCATGTAGCACAGTTCTTCTGAAAAAAATAAGCCAAGGCTCCTTACTCGAAAGATCAAAACGTTTTTCATTGTTATAGAAAACCTCCAGGGCTATTCTAAGCTTGTCTCTTTTCCAATCTATGGATTCTTTATCACCAAATTCCTTGAATCTTATATCAATTCGATTAAAATATTCTTCCAATATATTTCTCATTTGAATTGAATTTACTTTGCGATATAACTTCAATTCATGCGGACTGTATTTTAATGCCTCTTTATAATAGGTAATGGCTTTTTCATGTTCCCGGTTATGATAATATTTATCACCTAGATACTCATAAAATCTTTTAATCATATTTTTAGATCTGAGTCCTGCATCGTCTTCCATATCGAGGTAGCAAACCTTTTCAAAGTGTTTTATTACTACCTCAGGTATCAGAATAGGTTTGTTTGTAAGTGCATCTAGGCCCTCATAGTATTCATATATTGAGTCACACCTCTTTGAAAAGTCATCTCCCTGTTTCCCGCATATCTTTATTCTTTGTAAGCATTCTTTGGCATCTCGAAACATACCAAATTCAGCATATGCTCTACTTAACTGAAGAAGCAACTCGCCTCTTTTCCTGCCATTCTCGCCGTTTTTCTTATTATATAACTTTAAATACTCTTTAATAACTGTTGTATAAATAACAGGAATGATTTCCAGGTTATTATCTGTGATACGTATAACATGCACTGTTATATCTCCCGTTTGGTGGTCAACTTCTATCCCTGGAACTTCTTCACCATCTTGAAATTTTATCCAGGGATTTTTCTTTATAACACTGGCAGTGAAAACCATATCACAATCCCTAGCTAAATCCCTTGAAGTCCAAACCGTATTCCATGGTACTTCACTCTTGTTTTCAGTACCTGGTTTAACTATTTTGAAACACCTTAAAATATCTATTTCATTTTTTTTGAAAAGTTCCCAATTACTTAGTCTTCCCGATAACCTTTCATCTAATGCTACCTCCATTGGCAATATCCTGAAACTCATTTCTCCTCCCAGTTTTTCTATAATAATTGCACTCAATATCGCTTCGGGAATACCTCCTACTCCTATAATCAGATCGACGTCACCTCTTATAATTGCAAATGTGGGGGTTAAATCATCATCCTTAACTAGTATTATCTGAACGCCTAAACTGGTAAGCGTATTAATAAGTTTCTTGTGTCTTGGCCTGTCAAGAACAACGATCTTCATCTCTTTTATTTCGTCACATAGGCTTTGTTCTGTAATTTCTTTACCATTATTCTTCAGTGCATGTATGGACATGAGTCTTAGATTTCTAGTAATACCGTTAGTTACTTTAACACCGGCACCTTTATATTTATTTCCAACAATTGTCTTTACACCATACATATCGGGAGAATTAAATAGGCCACCCCTCTCACTATAACCAACCGCAAAAATTGCACCACCCTTAGATTCGGGATTAACAATACACTGATCATTTTCAAATGCACTAATTACAATATCAGCTTCATTATCATGGTGCCCTGTTACTGAACCAAATTTTTCCCCAATGTAAAGCATAGGCATGCCTTTTCGTTCACCTTCGGCGTTTACTACATATGCCTTCCACCAATTAAAACTATTAAAAATATGTCTTAACCACCAAACCGCCATTCCTCTTGTGCGAAATATATTGAAACCCTCACCATTGGTACTAAAATATCTCAACGACCGCGCGGCAACAATCCCAACTGGGTGTCTTAACTCATTTCTTTTCGTTAACCGAAGACCTTTTCCAGAAGTTTTCAGATTGTATTCTTCAGGAATATAAGCCTCAACAATATGAGGGTCGTCTATTTTTTTGAAATTAACACTTTCGTCCTTTATAAAGACGATATCGTTCTTTGACCACTTAACATTCATAAATAGGCTAGAAGGACAAACAAGATGTTAAAAAACATCTAAGTAAATATA
This sequence comes from uncultured Planctomycetota bacterium, assembly GCA_963709355.1. Taxonomy (GTDB): domain Bacteria; phylum Planctomycetota; class Brocadiia; order Brocadiales; family Brocadiaceae; genus PLOWO2-12-38-17. The sequence goes on along the minus strand of CAVPVY010000005.1, from coordinate 2,014,449 downwards.
AAGCAAAGATACTGTAAATTAGAACAAATATTATAAGATTAGAATGTTATTTTCTATAATTTAAGTATATTTAAATAATTACTTCTTGAAAAAATTTTAATAATCTTGAATAGTATATTGTAGACTATTAACAGATATTCTATTTAAGGTTAATTCCAGCTATTTTTCTTATATCTTCATTCATCCTAATAATAGCCGCTCGTGTAGCTTCTTTCCAAGTCTTCATATCATATTTTTCCTTCCATGGAGATATATTGTAAGCATATAGTAAAGAACGTGATGAATTTATAATAGCACCAAGACCGTCTGGATTAAAACAGCATTTTAAATTATCAATATTTGCACCCTGAGCGCCATAGCCTGGTACAAGGAAGTATGCTGCAGGCATGATCTTCCTTAATATTGTGATTTCATTTGAGAATGTAGCGCCAACAACAGCACCTATCGCACTATATCCATTCTTACCAACCAAATCTTTTCCCCATTCATTTGTTTTTTCAGCAATAATTTCATAAAGTTTCTTATCTCCAAAAGTAAGATTTTGAAATTCACCAGAAAACGGATTTGAAGTTTTTACAAGAATAAATATACCTTTATTGTGTTCTTTAGCTACTTGTATAAAAGGATACAAACCATCCGAGCCAAAAAATGGATTTACAGTTATAGCATCTACAAAAAAGGGGGTTTCAATAAAGTTGTCTATATGCACCTTGCCTATATGTGCATTTGCATATGCCTCGGCTGTACTGGGAATATCACCTCTTTTAACATCTCCAATTACAATTAATCCCTTCTGTTTGGCATATTTAATAGTCTTGGCATAAGCCCAAATACCCCACCAACCATACAGTTCATAAAATGCAATCTGCGGTTTGATTATTCCAACTAAAGGTGCGATAAGATCAATAACTTCCCTGTTAAATTCAAGAATAATTCGTGCTGCATATTCGAGGGCATTTCTCTGAAAGGCTGAAAATTTTTGCTTAAATGTACCGGGTATAAGTTTAAAATATGGGTCGAGTCCAACAATTGCACAGCTACTTTTGTTACGAATTACAGAAATTAGCCTATCGGTAAAATTCTCCATGCTACTTTCAGATTATCGCTAAGTTATTTAAGGCTTGAAATATTATATTGATAAAAAATTCCTAAGTAGCTTTGGACCTTCTTCAGTTAAAAAAGATTCAGGATGGAACTGAACACCTTCAAGAGGATAAATCTTGTGACGAATACCCATTATTTCATCATAATCAGCCCTTGCAGTAATTTCAAAGCAATTTGGTAGTGTGTCTTCTTTAATTATAAGAGAATGATAACGCGTAGCAACAAACGGGTTAGAAAGACCTCTGTATATTGTTTTACTATCATGACTTATCATTGATGTTTTGCCGTGCATAAGTCTTCGTGCACGAACAACATCTGCACCATATGTATAAGCAATACATTGATGGCCTAAACAAACTCCAAGGATTGGTATCTTACCAGAGAAATATTTTACAATATCATTGGAAATACCTGCTTCTTTTGGCGTACAGGGACCGGGTGATATGATAATATGGTCTGGTTTTTTTCTTTCAATTTCTTCAATACTGACTTTATCGTTTCTGAAGACCTCCATCTCTATATCAAAAGCACCTATCTGTTGCACTAAATTATATGTAAAAGAATCATAATTATCTATAACTACAACCATAATTAGTAATTTTCCTCTGTTTCTAATAATAGCAAAATAAATTTTGAATATCAAAAAGATTTTAAATAGATGTTAATAATACTGTCAAAAATCATAATAATTGTTTATATGTATACTGATTAATCTTAATTGTCTTCCTGCGACAATTACTAACTTGTTTATTCCTGTTAAACTAAAAAGATTCAATATACTTACTTTAACTACTGCCATTTTTATTAAGATAGTATTCCTTTATAATATGGCTTAAATAAAGTAGTTATATTAAAATTAATATAATAATCTTCATAATAAAAATAACTTGACAAAATTTGTTTTATCTGTTAAGGTTAAAAAGAGGTTATTAGATAAATGCGCAATATATAAGAAGTTTTAATTAGTTATTTATAAAGTATAGTACATGTGCGTGTAAAAAGTGGGCAAAACCCACTTTTTTAGTTTATAGAATGCATACTTTAACCGAATAATAATTTGGACTGAAATATAATAAATTATGGATAAAGAAAGTTTATTACGTTTGGTAGACAGTTTGCACAGGGATAAAGAAATTACAAAAGATGTGGTGTTTCAAGGTATAGAGGCAGCATTAATTACAGCTGCTCGAAAACATTTTAAATCCCAGAGTGCAATTTCTATTCAGATTAACAGGAGTACAGGAGAAATAATAGCAATGGAGGGAGAGCGCAAAATCGATCCTTCCGAATTGGGCAGGATTACTGCACAAACTGCCAAACAAGTTATTATACAGAAAATACGAGAGGCCGAAAGGGATGTTATTTACGAAGATTTTATTAGCAGAAAAGGCTCTATCGTTAGCGGAACGGTTCAAAGGTTTGAAGGCCAGACAATAATTGCCAACTTAGGTAAAACGGAAGGTGTGTTAACTAAACCAGAACAAATTTCAGATGAACATTATAATACCGGAGAGCGAATCAGGGCAATTATCCTTGACGTTAAGAAAATAGGTACCCGTGTAAAAATATTACTGTCACGTACCAACACTGATTTTGTCCGTAAACTTTTTGAGTTAGAAGTACCTGAGATCGCCGAAGGTACAATTGAAATTAGAGCAATAGCAAGAGAACCGGGACACAGAACAAAGATTGCTGTCTCTTCAAGCGATTTCAATGTTGACTGTGTAGGTGCATGTGTCGGTGTCCGTGGTGCCCGTATAAAAAATATTGTTGATGAATTAAATGGAGAAAAAATTGATATTATTAGATGGAGCGATGAACCTGAAAAATTATTACCAAATGCATTGAAACCCGCAGAAGTGTCTAGTATTATTCTGTCAGACAATAATAAAGCTGCAACCATAGTTGTACCTGACGATCAGCTGTCATTGGCCATCGGTAAAAGAGGACAAAATGTCCGCCTTGCATCTCGTTTAACTACATGGGACATTGATATAATAAATGAGTCAGAGCTTGAAGAACGCCAGAAAGCCGGTACGGTAGAAGCTACAGAGACTAATAAAGGTGTTTCTAATAACTCAGATTCAACTGAATTAGCAATTACTGAAATAAATAAGAAAACAGACACAACATAAATTTTTGTTAAGAAATTTCAGGACAAAAAAACTTAATATTTTAATAGAAACCTTTTAACGTTTAATTTAATGGATTTCTATATGTAAAATTCATCTTACATTTAATACTAGGAGTTCAAATGGGCAATATCAGGATTAGTTCACTTGCTAAAGAGCTAGGAGTAAAGAGTAATACGTTGATAGACAAATGCCATGAGAAAGGGTTTACTCATATTGCGCACCATGCTAATACTCTAACTCCAGAGCAAGCAGAAATAATAAAACAATTATTCCAGCCCGTTAAAAAAACTGTTACTGTAAAAGAAGAACGGAAGACAAAAGAACTTAAAGAATCGCCTGTTGAGCAGAAAAAAGAAAAAGAAGATGCTAAACTGGCACCACGAACAGAAGCCGCTCCCAAATTTGCCCAAGCAGGTAAGATAATTAAAATTTCAAAGGGTATGCCGCAACAACAACGTGTTGTAAAGATAACCCATGTAAAAACCTTCTGGAAGAAGAAACAACCTCCGGCTGCAACACAACAAAAGAAACCATTTCGTGAAGAGGTTGTTACTGTAACAAAAACCATTCCAAAAAAAGTAATCATGGATTTACCCATAACCGTGAAGGATATTTCTTCCAGATTAGGAATCCGTGCAAATGAAATTATAACAAGATTATTGCTTGGACACAATATTCGTACAACAATCAACCAGATATTGAATGAAGAAATAGTTCAGCTTTTAGGTCTGGAGTATGGAGTTGAAATTGAAATAAGAAAAAAACAAATTCCAAAAGAAGACGATATCATAGCTGAACAAATATCAACAAAATTGGAGGATATGTTACCTAGGGCACCGATTGTAACTTTTCTTGGACATGTTGATCATGGAAAAACTTCTCTCCTTGATTGTATTCGCAAAACAAATGTTGCCGCCGGCGAGGTAGGTGGTATAACTCAACATATAGGTGCCCATAAAGTTGAAATGAATGGTAAACCAATTGTGTTTCTTGACACACCTGGGCACGAAGCATTCACTTCAATGCGTGCAAGAGGCGCGAATATTACTGATATCGTAGTGCTCGTTGTTGCTGCTGATGACGGCGTAATGCCACAGACAGAAGAAGCACTAAATCATGCCAAGGCAGCTAATGTTCCTATTGTAGTAGCTTTGAATAAGATTGATAAACCCGGCATCAATCCATTGAGGGTTAAACAGCAACTTGCAAGCTTAGACTTGTCTCCGGAAGAATGGGGTGGTAAGACTCAGTTCGTTGAGACTTCCGCTGTAACAAAGAAAGGAATTGACTCATTGCTGGAAAGACTATTATTAGAAGCTGAAATACTCGAACTAAAAGCAAACCCAAAAAACCCTGCACGTGGGGTAGTGTTGGAAGCTCATTTAAGTGAAGGACACGGTGTTGTTGCAAATGTTTTAATACAGGATGGTACTTTACGCCAGGGGGATATTATACTTTGTGGTAAAACTTTTGGTAGGGCGCGTTTGATAATAAATAACAGAGGTATAGAGTTAAAAGAAGCAGGTCCATCAACCCCTGTTTCTGTTTCTGATTTTTCTGAAGTTCCAGAAGCTGGTGACAAATTTTATGTTGTTAATGATATTTCTAAAGCAAGAGCAATTGCTCAGGAAAGACAAAAGAAAGATCGCGAGACCTCTTTAGTGAAGCAGCAGCATGTTACGCTTGACAGTTTGTATTCTAAAATTGCCGAAGGAAACGTAAAAGAAATCAAGATAATATTAAAGGCAGATTACAAAGGCTCGGTTGAAGTTCTTAAAAAGGCACTAGAAGAACTTTCTACGCTTGAAATTAAAGTAAGAATATTGCATTCAGGTGTTGGTGGTATTACCGAATCAGATGTTCTTCTTGCTGATGCTTCCGATGCACTCATAATTGGATTTTATGTAACTACAGAGGATAAAGCGCGTATACTTGCCGAGGAAAACGGCGTTGACATAAGGACTTATAAAATTATATATGACGCCACTAATGAAATAAAAGCTGCTATGGAAGGCATGCTGGAACCGGAAGCCAAGGAAGTTATACTGGGACAGGTTGAAATAAGACAGGTTTACAGTATATCTAAAGTTGGTAATATTGCAGGTTGTTATGCAAAAACAGGTAAAATTACAAGAAATTCTCTTGTTCGCTTAATACGTAACAATATTATTATATATGACGGGAAACTCGAGTCTTTAAAGATAGTTAAGGATGATGTAAAAGAAGTAAAGGCAGGTTTTGAATGTGGATTAAAGATAGCCGGCTACAACGATATTAAAGTAGGCGACATTGTCGAGGCTTACGAAGTCCAAAAAATTGCACGAGGTTTAACAGTATAATTTTATTTGTCCATACATCCTAAAAAAAGCCCTGTTCCAATCCTTAAATAATTTCTTGTGCATTTCGTACATTTAATAAAATAGTTTGTAGATATACTGTAATATTACGAGCTATGAAGTTAGAATTTAGTGAATCAAATGATACAGTGGTTGGTGTATTAAATGTTCGATTGGTGATCAGAAGTGCAAATACTTTAAAGGACAAACGCCGTATCATTAAGAGTTTGAAGGACCGTATTAAGAATAATTTTAATGTCTCTATTTCAGAAACCGGCTCGTTGGATAATTGCCAATATTCTAAACTGGGAATTGCAATGGTTGGTAACGATACAAATTATGTTCAGAGCGTTCTTTCGAGCTTGATAAATTTATTTCATCGCTTAACTTTCGTTGAACTTGTTGATTATAATCTTGAGTTTATTTGAATGACGGTCACTTAATTCTTTAATAAAACAAGGAAACATTTATGTCATCAAGAAGATTGGAAAGATTATCTGAGGCATTGAAGCAAGAGGTGAGTAAGATAATATTATATAAATTAAAAAATATCAAAATAAGTTTTATCACTGTAACAAAAGCCGAAATTTCCTCCGATTTGAAAAAGGCAAAAGTTTATATATCAGTATTAGGAGACGAGGCCACCCAGAAAAAAACTTTATTGAGTCTAGAACATGCAAAGGGATTTATTCAATCAGAAGTAGGTGCTCAACTACAAACAAGGTACACGCCAACTCTGACTTTCTGTTTGGATGAATCGCTCAAAAAGAGTATGCATATATCTAAACTTATAGATGAAGCGGTAAGTAGTGACAATTTAACCAATAAAGACGAGAAACAAAGAAATGAATAGACTAAATTTAGGCATACCCAAAGGAAGCCTTCAAGAGGCTACTATTGAAATGATGAAGAAGTCGGGATTTACTGTACAGGTTAGTTCCCGCTCATATTATCCCACGATTAATGACGATGAAATCTCTGCGCGGTTAATTCGTCCGCAGGACATGTCAAGATATGTCGAAAAAGGGATTATTGATGTTGGACTAACTGGTGCTGATTGGGTGCAAGAAGCGGGTTCTGATGTCAGGGTTGTCGTGAGCTTAGTGTATGCAAAACAGCAGCTATCAAAAGTTCGCTGGGTTCTGGCCGTTCCAGAAGATTCGAAAATACAATCAGTTGATGATTTACAAGGTAAAAGGATTGCAACTGAACTGATAAATGTTACACGACAATATCTGGCAGATAGGGGGATAGTTGCTGATATTGAATTTTCCCATGGGGCAACAGAAGCAAAAGCGCCTGACCTTGTTGATGCAATCGTAGAGCTTACAGAAACCGGAAGCAGTTTGAGAGCAAACAAACTCCGTATTATAGAAACAATTATGGAATCAACAACGGTTCTTGTTGCCAATCATAATGCATGGAATAATAATTGGAAACGTACCAAAATAGAGAACCTTGCAATGCTCTTTGAAGGAGCCATCATTGCACGTGAGAAGGTTGGATTAAAGATGAACGTCCCGAATGGAGCCCTTGAACATGTATTAAAAAAATTACCCGCGCTAAGAAAACCAACAATATCAACACTATCTGAGGGGGCTGGATATGCACTTGAAATCGTAGTTGATGAAACGATAGCAAGAGAACTTACACCCGAATTAAAGAGGGCGGGTGCTGAAGGAATAATTGAATATCCATTAAACAAAGTTATTCTTTAATTACTGAAAACTACAATCTTTAAAATATACAAAATCATGAAATGTTATTCACCAGACCCTATCGCAGTATCTTTTTATTTGTGATTGTTTTATCTGCCTGCCTTTCAGGGTGTACCACCGTTACGTCAAAGTATAGTATAAAATCAGTCTCTGGGAATAAACAACAGGTTACAAATTTACATGAGAGTGCTTATACATATTTTTGTACAGGTTATTTTTACATGTTAAGCAAAGACTGGCAGAGTGCAATTGATAATTTTGAAAAGGCATCTCTAATAGACAGGAACTCAGAAAGAATTCTTCAACATTTAGCAACGTGTTATTATCAATCAGGTAATATTGAAAAGGCAACTAAGTGTATTGAAAAACTGGTAAAAACTAAACCTGACGAATTCAATATTCATTATACACTAGCTACCTTATATGAATCTTTAGGTAAACGCCATGAAGCAATTATGGAATACGAGCGAGCCAGGAAATGCAGAACAGATAATTTAGATAAGGTATTTTTAGCCGACACACTTTATAGACTCGCCAACCTTTATATGGATGAAGAATTGATGGAAAAGGGCGCAGAATGTTACAAAAGCATGTTTGATATGAAGCTGGTAAGTGACCCTGCAAAAATATATTATGAAATAGGACAAAGGTATTTTGAAAAAAATGATATAAAAAAAGCTTTAGAATATTTTTTAAAGGTAAAGGGAATTGATCCGAAATTAAAATACGTCAGTTTTTACCTTGCGCTTTGCTATGGTTCACTAAATGACTTTTATAATGCTATAAAAGAATCAAACCTTTTCTTGGAAAAAGAACCAGATAATTGGTATATGCATCTTGCATTATCAGAAATATACGAAAAAATGAATAATGAATCTCAAGGCAGTGAAGAAATTATAAAAACAGAAGAAATTCTTAAAGAAAACATTGAGTCGGGAAGCAAAAATTCAAATGAATATTTTATGTTATGTCAGATTTATAGGAAACAGCAGAGGGTTGATGATGCAATTTCTGTAATCGAATGGTTGAAATTAATTCCTCTTGACAAAGAGAAAAAGAGGGATGCTCACTTTTTATCAGCCAATCTTTATTACGAAGTTGAAAATATAAATAAAGTAGAAGAAGAATTACGAATGGTACTGAAGTTAGACCCTGATTTTCATGAGGCAAATAATTTCCTGGGCTATCTATTCGTTGAAAATAATAAAAATCTGGATGAAGCGATAACACTCATTAACAAGGCATTAAAGGCACAACCAAATAATGGGGCGTATATTGACAGTCTAGGATGGGCTTATTATAAAAAGGCACAAATTGAAGGGAAAGACGATTACTTAATTATAGCGCTTAAAAACCTATTGGAAGCATGTAAACTAATGGAAGAGCCTGATATTTACGAACACACAGGAGATGTTTATTACAGCCTTGGGCATTGGAATGAAGCAGTTATCGCATGGGGTAAAGCACATACCTTATATAAAAAATTGAACTACAAGGAAACACAAACTAAAAACATTACAGCAAAATTAGAAAGTATTCACAGGTTAATCTCAGTAGAAAAATCTGCTTTAAAAACTGTGGCTAATCATGCCGAAACTGAAAACACATTGAAACCATAAAATTTGATCAAGGATTCTTAAAGGAATACAAAAATGGCTGGTCATTCACATTGGGCAAGTATAAAACATAAAAAAGGTGCAGCAGACGCAAAAAAAGGTAAGGCATTTTCGAAAATAGCCCGCATGATTACTGTCGCTGCCAGAAAAGGCGGTAGACAACCAGATATGAATCCAAAATTACAACTCGCCATTGATAAGGCGCGCGCTGTCAATATGCCAAAAGACAATATAGAACGCGCTATGCAAAAAGGTACTGGCACGGGAGAGAACGAAACCGAATTATTTGAATGTATTTATGAAGGATACGGACCCCAGGGTATAGCTTTAATGGTAGAAATTCTGACAGATAACAAAAATAGAACCGTGCCTGAAATCAGAAAGATCTTTGAAAAATATTGCGGTAATATGGGTGAATCAGGTTGTGTATCATGGATGTTCGAAAAAAAGGGGCTTATTATGGTTAATGGCAGTAATCTGAATGAAGATGAATTTATGATGCTTGCCTTAGAGGCCGGCGCAGAAGATATCCAGAAAGTGGGAGATATTTTTCAAGTGATATGTCAACAGACGGATTTAAACACTGTTAAAAAGAATCTAATGAGTAAAAATATTACAGTTGAATCAACTGAACTAGCCTGGATGCCGAAGAGCAATATTGACTTGGATGAGGCATCCGGACGAAAGGTATTGGGTCTCATGGAAGCGCTGGAAGAACATGACGACGTTCAGAATGTATATTCAAATTTTAATCTACCGCAAAGTCTCCTTGTTGAATTACAGTCCGCAAAATGATTTCTCAGTTAATAGCGTTTCCCGATGGTATATAAGGTACGGCAATTAAGATAAAATATAACCAGATTAAAGTTGAGTTATTATGAAATAAAAACTGAAGCTATGGTGATAAATTTGAAGAAATAATTATTTAATGTTTAAGATGTTACTCCCCATTAACTACCTTAACATTTGAGGTAAACCTCCTATTGTTTAGGATGGTAATTTCAACGACAATGTTGAAAAACAAGCGCTTGTGGTTTTACGCTTTCTGCATAAATAGACAAGTGCTGATCTCGGAAGATGAAAAATCCCCGTTATCATAAACAATAAGAAAGCGAAAGTACCAAGATTTGCTCCAACAAGGACACCAGCAACAATGCTGTATCCATGCTTTTGAGTGGCTACTGCACCAATCAGTGATCTTTCAATTGGCCAAAAGTAAAGCATCAACACCTCCTATTGTCGTGCATGCTTATCTATTAACTATGTAAAGAAATTCAATATGTCACAATATTTCTTGCCTTTACAAAATGTTATATAGAATTTGTTTCGTTTTATTTGACGACTGCTTGCATAATTAACCAGTTAAAGTAATTATTTACTTTCCAGATTCTTATCCATGTATTGCAAGCCTTGTTGCGGTTGTTCGACAGGAATTATGTCTTGACCTCTGAAGCTTTTGTGATGTGTTTTATCTATTTTTAATAGTTCAAGAACCCTATCCCCTTCCAGCACTTCTTCCTCTTCCAGTTTCTTTGACAGTAAATCAAGTTTATCTCTGTTATCAGTAAGTAATTTCTTTGCCCCATCATACCCCTTTTTTATTATATTTGTAACTTCCTCATCTATTAGAATAGCCGTTTTTTCACTATATTCCTTTTCCTGGATGAGATCGTGTCCAAGAAAGATGTTGCCCGATTGTCTGCCAAAGGTCTGGGGACCCAATTTCCTGCTCATGCCAAATCTGCACACATAACTTCTGGCAAGCTGTGATGCCTTTTCCAAATCATTTTGAGCACCTGTAGAAATTTCGTTAAGTACTATTTCTTCAGATGCACGTCCCCCCAATAATACACAAAGGGTATCCAGTATCTCAGATTCACTTGTCAGGTATTTATCTTCCATTGGCAATTGCATGGTATAGCCCAGCGCTGCAATCCCCCTTGGAATAATAGACACCTTATGTACCGGGTCCGTATTCGGAAGCAATGCTGCAATAAGTGTATGCCCTGATTCGTGCAAAGCCACAGTCTTTTTCTCTCTATCACTCATAATCCTGCTTTTCCTCTCTGGTCCCGCCAATACCCTGTCAATAGACGACTCCAGTTCCTCCATACCGATGAAGTTCTTGCTATACCTTGCAGCAAGAAGAGCTGCTTCATTGATAACGTTTGCGAGATCTGCGCCTGAAAACCCCGGCGTACGTTTCGCTATAATTTTTAAACTGACTCCCGACGCTAATTTTACATTCTTTGCATGGACTGCCAGGATTGCCTCACGTCCGGTAAGGTCTGGCCTGTCAACAGTTATTTGACGGTCAAAACGACCCGGACGCAACAAGGCGCCGTCTAAAACGTCAGGCCTGTTTGTTGCCGCTACAATAATAACCCCCTTATGCGGATTAAAACCATCCATCTCTGCAAGGAGTTGATTAAGTGTTTGCTCCCGTTCATCATGTCCACCTCCCAATCCTGTGCCGCGTTGGCGTCCAACGCTATCAATTTCATCAATAAAAACAATGCATGGAGACTTCTCCTTTGCCTGTTCAAACATGTCGCGTACGCGAGCAGCACCCATCCCAACAAACATCTCTACAAAATCAGAACCGCTTATTGATAAAAATGGAACGCCTGCCTCTCCAGCAACTGCTCTGGCAAGCAATGTCTTCCCTGTTCCGGGAGGTCCTACCAGTAGAACACCCTTGGGAATTTTACCGCCAAGTTTTTGAAACCTTTCCGGATACGAAAGGAAGTCGATAATTTCTTTTAATTCTTCCTTCGCCTCATCACACCCGGCTACGTCAATAAAAGTGGTCTTTGGCGCCCCGTTATCTGAATAAAGTTTTACTTTTGCCTTCCCAAAAGACATAAAAGGCGATCCCATTCCGCCAACTTTTCTAAATAGGAAAAACCACACAAGCGTCATTATGGCAAATGGGAATACCCACCACATTATAAGATTCTTGAGAAAGTTGTTTTCTACAGCTCCTTTAAACTTAACCTTTTGTGTTTCCAATTCATTGACAAACTCGTTATCCAGAATAGGCACTGTAACAAAAGCAGCCATTTCTTCTTTTTCACCATCGGCAGAAAACTTTTTGTAATGACCTCGAATAAGGTTAGGGCTTACTATACATTCAGCTATATAACCATTTTTTAGGTATAATCTGAATTGACTGTATGATATTTCCTCAGCTCTGCTGGCTAAAAACATCTGAGCAAAGTATACAGCCATAATGAATATCAATATGTATATAAATGTGAAGGGTGTTTTCTTTGTTTTAGTTTTTACTTTATTTTTTTTAGTCATTTACATAAAGAATACGTAAGTTTAAAAATAATTAACTAATATTATTTAGAATTTATATTATATTATAAAATATGGCTATTGTCAAAAATTAATTATCATACCATTGGGGGGAGATTTGCGTTGATAATACTTTAAAAGATAATATAATAAATATTCGTCGGGGTGTAGCGCAGCTTGGCTAGCGCGCTTGAATGGGGTTCAAGAGGTCGTGGGTTCAAATCCCGCCACCCCGACCAATAAAATCAAAGGTTTTGGGCATTAAAAACAATTTGGTTTTTCACTACTGTTAAAAACCGTGACCGATTTAAACAGTTTAAAGAATGGCAGTTAAACAGCATAATAAGCTATTACTTCAAAGTCTTTAGAAAAATAAATAAAAAATCCCAATATCCTTCTAGAAATATTGGGATTCTTTATATTGCTATTATAATATATTGAGTCGTTTCCTCCGTATTCTTTATATACAATGCCTAGTTGATTACACTTTAAAATAAGAGTACGCTTTAAAATAAATTATAATTTAACAACTTTTGATGCCTTGTAACCTTTTTGGTCTTTAATGACTTCGAATTCGACCTTATCTCCTTCGGCGAGGGTTCTAAAACCATCACCTTGGATCTCGGTTTGGTGTACAAAAACATCATTTCCGTTGTCCTGAGTAATAAAACCAAAACCTTTCTTGTCATTAAACCATTTTACTGTTCCAGTTGCCATTCTTAATCACCTCCTTTCTCATTAAAAAGTTAGAAAAAAAAAGGCTACAATAATTGTTACCTTTGTAGCCTTATTATCACATCAGATATATAATCCAGCCAAATGTCAACCACTAAAATATTATAAACATATATTACTTATTAAAACAAGTATAAATAATGATATTTTTATAAGTTCTTCAGAAAATAGTCTTGAATTTATTGGTGGAGCTGAGGGGATTCGAACCCCTGACCTTTTGAATGCCATTCAAACGCGCTCCCAACTGCGCCACAGCCCCACCTAAATGTTCTTAAATACAGAGAGGATAAAATTTCTCTTCTTTTCTGAGATCATTTGAGATTTCTAATTTTAAAAATAACACGGTAATTCAATATTGTCAAGGCTTTTCATGATGAATTTACATTGATTAAGGGCGGAATTCTGATAGAATTTTCTTTCGCTGTAAATTTAAATTACCAAAGTTTAGGAATTCTTTTTAATACACACAAAGTCTTCCGTTTAACACAAATAATTTGAGTGCAAAAGGGTATTCAAGGAGCTTTTGATGGCAAAAAGGGAATATAACTTTACAGAAATTGAGTCAAAATGGCAGGGATTCTGGGAGGGTTGTGGATTATTTCGTATTGACGAAAACAGTACAAAGGAGAAATTTTACTGTTTGGTTATGTTTCCATACCCTTCAGGCACCCTACATGTGGGGCATGGTAGAAACTATATCATTGGCGATGTTGTTTCGCGTTATAAGATTATGAAGGGCTACAACGTCCTTTCAACTATAGGGTGGGATGCCTTTGGTCTCCCTGCTGAAAATGCGGCAATTAAAGGAGGTTCACACCCCGCTTTATGGACAAAAAATAATATAAAAGTAATGAAACACCAGCTATACCGATGGGGCGTCGGTTATGATTGGGATAGAGAAATAACCTCCTGTAATCCAAATTATTATAAATGGACTCAATGGATATTTCTAAAACTTTACGAAAATGACCTCTCATACAAGAAAAAGGCTGCCGTAAATTGGTGTCCTTCCTGCGCTACTGTCCTTGCCAATGAACAAGTCATAGAAGGATGCTGTGAACGATGCGAAACACAAGTGCGACAGCGTGACCTTGAACAGTGGTTCTTTCGCATTAGTAAATATGCACAAAAGTTGCTTGATGATATTCCTCTGTTAGAAGGCTGGCCAGAGCGGGTAAAAACCATGCAGGCCAACTGGATTGGTAGGAATGAGGGCGTTCTAATTGACTTTAATCTGGAAAATTCCAATGAAACAATATCCTGTTTTACAACACGCCCCGATACTCTTTATGGAGTAACTTTTGTTTCACTTGCACCAGAACACCCAACAATCAGAAAATTAATTTCAGGAACTCCTGAAGATAATGCTGTAATGAGCTTCGTTGAAAGAGCACGCAACCAAGGTGTGGCGGAACGAACTGCCGAAGGGACTGAAAAAGAAGGCATGTTTAGTGGTAAATACGTTATCAATCCAATTAATAACGAGAGGGTACCCGTATGGATAGCTAATTATGTGCTCATGGAATACGGAACAGGGGCTGTAATGTGTGTACCTGCTCATGACCAGAGAGATTTTTTATTTGCCAGAAAATACAATCTTCCAATTAAGATTGTTATTCAGCCAGAGGGTAAAGAACTTAATGCGAATACAATGAAAGAAGCATATATTGAAAATGGTATTCAGGTTAATTCAGGTATTTTCAGTGGGATGTTTAATACAAAGGCAATGAACCGTATTCCAGAATTTCTTGAATCAAAAGGAATGGGCAAAAAAACTGTAACTTATAGGTTAAGAGACTGGCTTATTTCAAGACAGCGTTACTGGGGTGCGCCGATTCCCATTATTTATTGCGAAAAATGTGGAACAGTGCCAGTATCAGAAACTCAGCTTCCTGTCGAATTACCTGAAAAGGTTGAATTCAAGCCGCACGGCATGAGTCCGCTTTCACAAGTTGATTCTTTTATAAACACAAGCTGTCCTAAATGTTCCGGAATGGCGAGGCGAGAGATTGATACAATGGATACATTTGTTGACTCGAGCTGGTATTTTTTGAGATACCTTTCACCTAAGGAGGATACCAAGCCATTTATTTCAGATAAAGTTAATAAATGGTTGCCTGTAGATCAATATATCGGCGGTGTAGAACATGCTATTTTACACTTACTTTATGCCCGCTTTATTACTAAGGTACTTTATGATATAGGGTACATTAACTTTAATGAACCGTTTAGACACCTTTTTACTCAGGGAATGATTATTAAAGATGGGGCAAAGATGTCTAAATCCAGAGGAAATGTGGTAAGCCCTGATATACTTATAGACAAATACGGTGCAGATACTCAACGGCTCTACATTCTTTTTATAGGGCCTCCACAAAAAGATGCTGAATGGAATGACCGAGGAGTTCTTGGTGCTCACAGGTTTCTAAATCGTCTCTGGCAGAAGGTTAGTGATTACGAGGAAGTATACACCAGGGTACCATATAAAAAGATTGATAATAAAAATCTTTCAGAAGCGGCAAAGGCGCTCTATCGCCAGACAAACCAGACAATTAAAAAGATTACTGAAGATATTGATACTTACTGGCATTTCAATACGGCAATTGCTTCTGTAATGGAATTGTTAAACTCCGTAGATTCATTTAACGTTAAAATTCCACATAATTCTGAGGAAGAACCCGAATTCAATGTCTTTCGATATACAATGGAGAATATTCTCTTACTAATGGCTCCTTTAATTCCTCATATTTGCGAAGAACTGTGGGAAATCATGGGACACAAACCAGGCATTTTCCAGCAATCATGGCCTAAATATGATGAAAACGCTATTCAGGAAGATGTCGTGGAAATTGTTATTCAGATTAACAATAAGGTACGAAGCCATATAACAGTGACCGCAAACATAATTAACGATGAATTGAAGAAACGTGTACTAAGCGATGAGCGTGTTATTGCACTTATAGAAGGCAAGAAAATTGTTAATACTATTATAGTTCCGAAAAAACTTATAAATATTGTGGTAAAATAGCAAACCTATTTATTACCAGCGGGAGAGTCTTCTTGGTTGTTTGCCTTTTTCCTTATGATCAAAATCGCAATTACAAGATAAATTACGGTAGCTTACAATAAGGGTAGAGGGACATCGAAAGTATTCTCATTTCTTAACACAATTGCGCCCAAACCAATAATTTCCATAATAAATAATTTTAAAGAAGACCGCTTGCTTTCTGGTAAATCCCAATATTTCTAACCGATGGTACAAATAATCTTTACCTGCAGAACTTACCAATCCATGGCAGATATTGTAGCTGATGAGTTGCAACTATAATCAATAATCATTGTGAAAACTAATTATAGAATTTAAATTTTCACACATTTATCCTATATTAATTTCGAGGTTATTTAGAATATTAATAGTTATATAAGGTATTTACGCATGACATAATTTTTTCTTGGCACAAGCTGGATGTTTATCAGTATATGTAAGTGCCTCTGTCTTACAGGCTTCAACGCAAGCCATTGTCTCGAATCCCTTGCAATCATCACAATTAAAGGCAAAATTGAGTTCTGTCTCCTTGCTAATTGCCCCAAAAGGACAAGCGGTTATACATGCCCAGCATCCGACACATTTTTTTGTATCAATGACTACATTACCATCTGCATATTTTGTGATGGCATCGTATTCACAGGACTGTATACACTTCGGTTTTGCGCAATTCTGACATACCGTCATATGAGGTTTGTCTTTTTTTGTGGACACCTGTAACCGGTAACGTGCTTTGGGCATTTCTGAAAATGCTTCGTATAAACTTCTTGATGCCGAATGCCGAACGGCGCACTCTATCATACACTGTTTACAGGTAACACATTTTTCTTTTACAAATTTCTTTTTTAGCATTTAATAATACTCCTTTGAACCGTTGGCAGGCTTTAGCTTTTTATTAAAGTTATATACACCACGTTATTGTAATATAGTAATTTCATAATGGTAAACTATTGCCCGAAGATGACACAAACCTAAAGTAAACATATTTATTTTATTATATAAATTTATAAGTCTCAAATAAAAAAAATTAAAGTAATTGTTAGATTAGTGACGTTCTTCAGATTCAAGAACGGTGGGCGCAATAATTTTTTTTAAACCCGCCCCTTTAGCGGCATCCATAACATAAACAATCACACCATACGATACATTTTTATCCGCTCTCATAACAAGTGTTTTATCGCTTTGCCCTGAGAATGCGTTTTTTAACACAGGTATTAGGTTTGTTCTTTCAACCGGTTTGTTTTGAAAAAACAACTTACCATCCTGTGAAATAGTTAAAACCTTCTCTTCTAGTTTGCTTGTGGCGGCATATTTAGAGGATGGGAGTTCCAGTTTAATATTAGGCTGTTCAATAAAACTCGAAGTAACAAGAAAAAACAGAAGTATCAGGAACAGCATATCTACCATAGGCGTCAGGTTTATAATAGATTTCGTGATTCGCTTTTCTCTGAAACTCATAGTCTTTACCTCTATTTTTTATTCGCATCACGGAATGGATAAAGCTTGTTCAGGATGTATGTTGAATACTCCTCCATCTCGAGAACAAAAGTATCTACTTTTCTATCGAAATAGCTATATGCAACAAGTGATGGAATTGCAACAAAAAGACCGAACACGGTGGTTCGGATTGCCTCTGCAAGTCCCCCAGAGAACGCCCTTGCCTGCCCCAATCCAAGTTCTGAAATAATCGCAAAGATATTTTCCAGACCCAAAACTGTCCCAAGCAGACCAAGCAGGGGGGCTACTGCAGTAATGATCTCTAAGACCAGTAATCTTTTTTCTAAAGCCTTAGTTTCCTGTCTTCCTGCTGCCTGAATATCCATAAACTTTTCTTCTCTGGTAAGATGATTGTTTACAAGAATCCTTCTTAACAAATTTGAGAATGGGCCTGGAATTACTTCGCACTTGGAAATTGCATAAGGTATATCTTCCGGCCCTCTAATAGTCTCAATAGTTTTTATTATCTCGGGTCTTAGTATCTTATCTCTGCGCAGATTAATAGCCCTCTCAATGATTACGGCAAGAGCTAAAACAGAACAAATTAACAGCGGTATCATTATGGGACCACCGCCTATCAGCCATTCTAAAATGTTTTATCCCTCCTATTTTAAAGAATAAAATTAAAAGAAGTAAAAGTTAAATCTCACGTCAATTGACGGTTCGTTTATATTATTTGGAAAAGGATTCAACGGTGCCGCATTTTTTACTGAAGAGACCAACCTTGAGGCAAGGTTGAAATTTCCAGCATCATCTACGATTGCAACGTCGCCAATAGAACCGTCAGGCAAAACTTTAAATTCGATAATTATTGGATTATCATTTTTAGTTTCGAGTTTTATTTCCGCACGTGTCCCATATCCAAGAAACCAGTATAGAGATATTCTGTCTCTAATATGTTTAAAATATGTCGCATATTCATGCTGCTTTACGTTAAAAGATGGGGCACCTGAAATTGCCGCATTTGATATTGTATCTTCGTATATTACAGGGTCATTGTTTGCTCCGTCTTTCTTTGCATTAATATTAAAAGATACTATACTTTTGTTGTCGCCACCCAGGTTTTCTTGCTCATCTAATCCTCTATCTAATCTTCGTAATGATTCTACATCTGGCGATGCTATCTTATTTTCACGCAATTCTTGTTCATGTGTCTTAGCATCCTTTTTTTCATCCGGCTTCTCTGGTTCTATATTATTGTTTTCAGCAACTTTCTGTTTCTGGGATGTTATCAGCGATGCCTTCTCATTTTCAGAGGGCTTATTTATAGTATCCAGTTTATCTGTAAATAATACCCCTTCAGTTTGTGGTAAAGGTTCGGTTGCATCTTCCTGCTCTGTACCACGTCCTAACGAAATCCTTTCTTTCTTTGGTGTCTCTAGAACTTCCTTATGTGTCTGATCATCAAAATTGACTAATTTTATATCATCTTTTTTGATACCCGCCTCAGATATTAAACGAGGTTGTTGTGCCTGCTGTGGTTTATTTTCTGCCTGTTTTTCTAACCCCTGTGATAAGTCTGCATGTGTCAATAAAGAATCCTTTTCAACACCAGCAGCGGAAACAGACACCTCAACCTGCCCCTGTGGTTGTTGACTATCAACCGGTTTATTTGTGAGTCCTTTGCCTAACAGCGGCGCCGTAGAATGTCCTTCAGCGTGAGGTTCATTGTTTATTGGATTACCGTTATCGGGGAAATTATCTTTGGCAAAGGAACCTTTTTCTCCAATTTTATCCGTGTCAGCATTCGGTACCTCTTCCACAGCGTTACCGGAAGTATCCACAAATATCTTATACTTCTTTTCTTTATCTTCTTTCTTCTCTGGATCAGGTTCTTTTTCTTCTGTATCAATATTTTTTGCACTTTCAGTAGAAACGTCCGTATCTTCGAACTCTAAAGTAACTTGATATTCGCTGGGTTCACGAACAAATCTCTCTCGAAGCGCACCCAAACTTAGAATCTGACTTGCCTGAGGTGATAGGAAGAAGATAATCCCATGTATAGCCAGGGATGCCGCGATAAGGAAGGGGAACAGGTGTTTATTGAAAAAATCTGTATGTGCCTTCTTAACCATATCTTTCTGTTTGTTATTTTTAAACAATAGCTTAAAATCATGTATTAAAATTAGTTTTAAAAATGACTAGTTTATTAATAACTGTTCTAATTTCTGCTTTTTGCTAAAGATAAGCTAAATACTGTGAAATTAAGCCTAATTGCTAATTATAAAAGAGTTTACAGCATAACTATTTTGTTGTCAATTAGAATTCATGCATTATCTTCAAACATGCATAAGGCTTGACAAAAACAATACATAGACAAATTTGATTTCTAAAAGTTTAGAATTATTGCTGTAATAATAAATAAGGAGTAATAGCTAAAAATATCAATTTAATTTGGCACTTGGACAAATTTTGTACAACCCTCTTACCGTGAGAATTCAATTTGTTGGATTATAAAAATCAGATCGTGAGGAACGATTACCTACTTTATTAACTAATTTTTATAAACATGGATTTCGATGCGTTACAGATAGGGCATTTATCTGGCGCTGCATTTTCAACTGTATTACCGCAAATCTGGCATACATAATAATCTACTGATTCGTTCTTGCCTAAATTGTTTAATGCCTTTTGATAAAGGTCTGCGTGTGTTTTTTCTACTTTATTAGCAAATTCAAAGCTTTGCAATGCCTGTTTGTGATCCTCTTTCTTTGCCTCCTCAATCATCTGCGGATACATACTCTTAAATTCATGCGTCTCACCATTAATTGCCTCCTGAATATTTTCTTTAGTACCGCGGATACCGCCTATTACCCTCAGGTGATTATGTGCATGTACCGTTTCGGCCTCAGCTGCAGCGCGAAATAATTTTGCTACCTGCTTAAAACCTTCTTCTTCTGCCTTCTTTGCAAAGGCGAGATACTTTCTGTTTGCCTGCGATTCGCCTGCAAATGCATTTTTCAAATTATCAATTGATGACATATTCCCCCCCTTTTTTTATTAAAAATTGACTCAACCTTTTAAGTCCTGTTTAGGTTTATAAAATTCATATATATATTCTAACATTTCATTCTCGTTTTGAAAGACTTTTTTAAGATAAGGAATAGCTTCTTCGATATTACCTTTTTCCAGAAATATTAAACCTATATTTCCGTAAGCAGCCATAAGTTGTGTATCCAGCTGGATTGACTTTTTATATTCTTCAATGGCGAGGTCGTAATCCCCTTTTCTATAATGGACTGTTCCCAGATTATTATGCAATGCAGCGTTATCGGGGTTGTTATTAATCAGAATTTTATATTCTGTAATAGAGCGATTATAATCGCCTTTTGTTTTATAGGCTAACGCAAGCGTTGCACGAATTTCATTATTTGAAGGACCTTCGTTAAGGGCCTGATTATATATTGAAATAGCTTTATCGTATTCCATTAAATCCATAAATCTGTTCCCTTTCAATAACAAGCGTGTGTCACTGGGCGTATTAGTAATCCAGCACCAGGTAAGCGTACACAATGTTACCAAAGACACTGTCAAAAACTTTTCTCTATATAAAGTAATCTTTTCCAGGGAGATACTCTTACTTTCCAATAACCTTATTATTAACATACCAAAACACAATCCCCACGCAGCGCCAAGAAACGTTTGGAAACTCCCCAGCCACATTTGAGTAAAATATGCAACAATTAAGCCACAAAATATAAGTATTAATTCATAATACAAACAACAATTACTTTTCTTCGGGATTAGCCATTTAATTTTACGTGTGATAGAAATTACATTCGAGCCCCATTTGTAACCCAGTGTATCATTTGGACACGTATCTTTACAGGTGAGGCAGCGAATACAATTTGTGTCAACAACTGCGCCATATTGAGCGATCTCGCTGTGTACCTGTATTCCCATAGTGCAATTTCTGGTACAGGTCATACAACCTTTACATTCACCTATTTTTCGAATACGCAACGGGCTTATATTATCAAATAAGGCAAGCATTGGAGCCCAAGGACACACATATCTACAAAATGCCCTTGAACCCAAAAGATAAATAAATAGAAACGCATCAAATAAGATGAATAAAATAATGATAACGGGACTTCTTGGAAGGTCAACGGTCATTACCTGGGTATCGCCAAAACCGACGTGAAATTGTGGGAGACCGTATATAAGCCAAAATTCATAAACCGCTGTTAATGTTTTTAGAAGAAAAACGTATTGAATGATATTTGCCTTTGAATGTATAATCAGCGGGTTTATTCTGAATTTGTTCAGAATTTTTAAGGCAAATTCCTGAAAGAAGGCGAAGTGACATCCCCACCCGCAAAATAATCTGCCCGAGAAGATTGTCATTAAGACAACAAGTATAAAGAATGCGGCGGCAGAGTTTAACAAGCCTATACCAAAAAGGCTTACTAGCCCGTTTAAACTAAAAGTTCCAACTTTCTGATAATTGAGCCTGTACCACAGGATAATATGAATAGCAATAAGGATATTTAGTAAGAATAAGACCAAAAACCTTTTCTTATTGACATGCATAACTCAACAAAGCTGGTATAAATGTAAACAAAAAGTACGTTGTGTACTATTCAAAAATATTTATGAGAACTTTGCAGGGCGTTTTAAGTAAGTTGTATTTAAGTACACCAAATTTAAAATTATTCTTCAGTAAGGAGTACTCTTATTCTTGAACTTCCACCACCCCGTATACTTCCTTTAAATGTATAAAAACCTGGTCTACTGAAGATGTCTTCTATATATGCATAATATGTTGTATTTGCCGGAACTGTAATTTCTTGCTTTTCCCTTATATTTACAGGGCCGGAAATATTGAAGACAATCTCAACATCCCTATCCTTATCAGCGCTGTTTATGATGACAACCCCCATATAAAGTGCTTGAAATGTAGCAAATTCAAAAGTTAGGGGTATTGGTTGTGATGATGGCGCATCTGAGGTTGCAAATGCACCCATTAATTCAACATTTTTCGTACTAGTTTTCTCTGTCGTATTTTCATTCCATACGGCAAACCCCTTAATCCTATCTGCGGTTTCTCTTTCTGCACAGAATACACTAGGTTGAATAAAACACGAAATTAATGTAGAGATAAAAAATAAGAACACTACATACATTATACACCTTAATTTTACAAACTCTTTGCACATACACAGCTCCTTTTAAATTAGCATTTATAACGCCATTCAACCCGAATGGATAGCTTTTAAAAAATTAATAACAACAAAAGTTTCTATTATAAAAACGAGTTGATAGTTTACTATATTTAACTTTGGTATGTACCCCCAAGGGGATTTGAACCCCTGTCTCCAGACTGAGAATCTGGCATCCTGGGCCTCTAGACGATGGGGGCATTTAAATGTAAGAGAGTTATAAATGATCTGTAACTTTTTTTGTAATAGTATGAATAAAAAATATTATATTATTTATATATTCGTGTCAATGAAATTAAGTTTATTCTATGTAAAGTATATAGACATGGGTAACAGTTTATGTAATATGATATGCCTATCCCATAGGGATAGGCGACTTACTAAATTTTTTTATGGAGATGTTACCCATGCCCAAGTATTATTACGATCAACTTAGTCGAAAAAGGTTAGCCTGGATGCTCATGTATAAAAAGATTAATAACGTCTCAAAGGTATGCCTGTATTTTGGCATATCTCGTAAATGTTTCTATAAATGGCTTAAACGTTACGAAGACTCAGGAGGTGACCCTGCAAGCCTCATTGATCGCTCAAAACGTCCCAGACGCTCCCCTATGCTTACCCATAAATATATTCAGTCTATCATCATAAGACTTCGTAAAACCACTTCCTTCGGCCCCGACCGTATACGGCTGTTCTTATTGAAGGACTATAATATCTCGCTTCCAAGGTCCACCATATACGCCACTTTAAAACGCAACGGACTCATTGAGAAACCCAAGAAGATGCACAGAAAACCTAAGTGTTATCAGATGCCCTCTCCAGGATACCTACAGGTAGATATAAAGCTGCTGGGCGGCTACAGACCCGGGAGCTTTGTTCAGTACTCCGCTCAGGACGACTCTACCAGGATCAAATTCACCAAACTTTACCAGGAACGCTCTACATCTAACTCCCTGGACTTCTTGCAATATATATTCAGACGCTTTCCTTTCAAGATCAGGCACATCAGGACCGACAACGACGCCGTCTTTACCAATGCTTACACCGGTGAACCCAAAACCCATCCCTTACGGCAGCCCAAGACACATCCTTTTACCCTGTCGTGCATGGGGTTGGGTATAAAACACAATCTCAATAGGCCTTCTTGTCCAGAGCAAAACGGCAAGGTAGAAAGGTCTCATAGAACCGATGGAGAAGAGTTTTTCCGTTTACAAAAAACTCGGAATCTTGACCTCCTTGTAAAAGAACGTAAAAAATACGATGAATTCTTTAACAACAAAAGACCACACATGGGGCTTCAGGGGTGGACTCCACTGCAAAAATTACAAACTTTTCCTAATTACAAAAGTGTTACCTATGTCTATAGCTAATACAAATTGAGTGTGTAAATATTTCTTGAGAAATAAAATGAAACTATGCTATTATGTTTCCTTTGAAGTTATTAGCGCATTGTTAATTTTGTTTGTGAATTTAACTAAAGCCGAGACATCGGATCTCTAAATTGTTTGTTTTGTGATTATTGAGACTTTTAATAATTTCTGAATATTAATTTTGGGCTTCTGCAAGGGGAATTTATGGCAAAAATATATGAAGATATTACAAAAACAATTGGTAATACTCCGCTGGTTAAGTTGAATAATGTTACAAAAGGGTTGAACGCTACTGTTGTTGCGAAGATGGAATCGTTTAACCCAATGGCAAGCGTAAAAGACCGTATCGGAATCGCAATGATTGAAGCGGCAGAAAATGCCGGATTGATTAAAAAGGAAACAATAATCATCGAACCCACTTCAGGAAATACAGGGATCTCTCTGGCATTTGTTGCTGCCGCACGGGGATATAAGTTGATATTAACAATGCCAGACACAATGAGTATAGAACGGCGGGAAGTACTCAAGGCGTTTGGGGCAGAGATTGTATTAACGCCCGGTTCCGAAGGTATGAGGGGCGCGGTTAACAAGGCAGAAGAATTACTTAAGAATACCCCCAAAGCATTCATGCCTCAACAATTCAAAAATCCTTCCAATCCAGAAATACATCGTAAGACTACAGCCGAGGAGGTATGGAATGATACCGATGGTAAAGTTGATATATTTGTGGGGGGGGTAGGTACAGGTGGAACGATTACTGGTGTTGGGGAAGTTATTAAGGAGCGTAAACCGTCGTTAAGAATTATTGCCGTTGAACCGGCTGATTCTCCTGTGCTTTCTGGCGGGAAGCCAGGACCTCATAAAATACAGGGAATAGGCGCGGGATTCGTCCCTGATATACTTAATATGAAGGTAGTTGATGAAATTATTACCGTTAAGAATGAGCAGGCGTTTGCTCTGGCCCGTCAGCTTGCACGGGAAGAAGGAATACTAGTTGGTATTTCTTCAGGGGCTGCCGCTTATGCCGCATTACAGGTAGCCGCAAGACCTGAGAATAATGGAAAATTAATTGTAGTAGTATTTCCAGACACTGGCGAAAGATATCTGTCTACTGTTTTATTTAAGGAATTTTAATGTTTGAACGCATAAGGGAGGACATTGATGCTGCCCTTCAAAACGACCCTGCCGCAAGGAGCAAGATAGAGGTACTTTTGTGTTATCCAGGCGTACATGCCCTTTGGATGTATAGGATTTCTCATTATCTTTGGAGTAAGGGGCTATTTACTATAGCCCGTTTTATTTCGCATATTAACAGGTTTTTAACGGGAGTTGAGATACATCCAGCAGCTGAAATTGGTCGTGGTGTTTTTATTGACCATGGTATGGGTGTTGTTATAGGTGAAACGGCAGTAATTGGAGATGGATGCCTTATATACAAGGGCGTAGTTCTTGGTGGTACTACTACGGAAAAGACAAAGAGGCATCCGAATCTGGGGAAAAAAGTAATTGTAGGGTCAAATGCCTGTATTCTGGGCAACATAACCATAGGCGATCAGGTACGTATAGGGTCGGGTTCCGTGGTAGTTAAGGATGTACCGCCACATGCCACTGTGGTTGGGGTGCCGGGCAGAATTATCGAGCAGCACCAAAAGAAGGGGCATGAGGTAGAGCTTGATCATGGACAATTGCCAGACCCTATCGCAGAGGTGCTGAAAATTGTATTAAAGGAAAATCAAAAACTAAAACAACGGTTAAAGAAGCTAGAAGACCATTTGGAGCTTTCTAAGAAAGAAGATGACAGCATTTCTGAAGCAGATTCAGAAATAATGACTGTATTTATGAAGAATTATAAAGATGGGGATGGGATTTAAGATTTTCAATTTGAATTTTTGTGGTTTGCTTTCCATCAAATAACATGTTTTTGACAAACTAAAATTTTAAATAAAATCATTACAAGAAAACATAGCTGTACAAACGCCAGAGTATTTATAGGTACCAGTGGTTTTAGTTATGAACATTGGGGAACCGGAGTATTTTATCCTGAAGGATTCTCTAAAACCAGATGGCTAGAATATTATTCCCAATTTCTGGATAGCGTTGAATTAAACGTCTCTTTTTACAAATTACCATCGGAAAAAAGTTTTAAAGGCTGGTATAAACGGACGCCAAAGAATTTCTTATTTGCTGTAAAAGGCAGCCGATTCATCACACATGTGAAGAAACTCAAGGACGTTGAAGCCCCGTTAATATTATTTCTGGACAGGGTTAGTCTTCTTAAGGAAAAACTGGGGATTATATTGTGGCAATTGCCGCCGTTGTTTAAAGTTAATACACGTCGGCTGTCTAATTTTGTATCCCTGTTGCAAGGATTATGCAAGACCCCGCAGGCATTCGAGTTCAGAAACGAAAGCTGGCTTTGTAAAGAGGTGTACAGTAAATTAAGAGATGCCAATATGGCGATATGCATTGCAGACTGGCCCGAGTTTACAAGACGTGTTCCTGTGGTGGCTGATTTTGTGTACTTGCGGCGTCACAAAGCAGAGCAATATCTCTACAGAAGCTGTTATTCCAATACTGCATTGCGTGCCGATGCAAAAAAGATAAAATCATGGTTAAATGAAGGAAGGAACGTTTTTGTGTATTTTAATAACGATGAATCGGGTTATGCGGTAAAAAATGCCGTTACCTTACGCAATATAATTAAGGATAAAGAATAAAACAATATTACACAAAGCAGTAGATTTTCTTATTAATAATTATGCAACTATTGATTAAAATTCTCATGTGAGTTTATTTGCTGATTATATTTTTTATTTTAGAATAAGGGGTTTAATATATGTCATCAATAAAAGGATTTACAGACTACAAACGCAGGGAGTTTTGTAACGATATAGAATGTTCTGTGCAGATAGAATTGAATAAACAAAAGGAAGGTTCATCTGAATATGAGAAGACGAGGAATATCTGTAAAAACAATGCAAGTATACCACATACCAACTTCATCACTGGTTGATAGAAAATGGCTATTTAATTGTAAGACCTGAAAAAACAGGCGCGAACTGTTAACGTATTAAAAGGAGGAAATAGAACAATGGATTGGGGAATGAAAAATCGGTTGTCACAGCTTATTAAACCAAACGGGCGATGCATGTTTATGCCTATAGATCATGGATATTTCCAGGGACCTACGTCGAAGCTTGAGAAGCCTGGAGAGACTATAAAACCTATAATTGATTACGCAGATGCGCTTTTCTGCACACGCGGCGTATTGCGTGCATGTATACCACATCAGAATAGCAAACCAATAATTCTAAGAGTATCAGGCGGTACAAGTATGGTAGGAAAGGACCTGGCAAACGAGGGCATTACAACTTCCATAGAAGAAGCCATTCGTTTAAATGCAGCTGCTGTTGGTATGTCTGTCTTTATCGGCAGTGATTACGAGCATCAAACCTTGCTAAATCTTGGAAAGCTTGTTGATGAAGCGGAACGATACGGCATTCCTGTAATGGCAGTAACAGCCGTGGGAAGAGAACTGGAAAAACGCGATGCGCGTTATCTAGCCCTGTGCTGCCGTATCGCAGCGGAAATAGGCGCAAAGGTAGTAAAAACCTACTGGTGTGAAAACTTTGATAAGGTTACAGGTGGATGTCCTGTACCAGTGGTTATGGCAGGTGGTCCCAAGACAAATTCAGACCAGGAAGTGCTGGAATTTGTTTACGATGGAATACAAAAAGGTTCCATTGGCGTGAATTTAGGAAGAAATATCTGGCAGAATGAACACCCTGTTGCCGTGATTAAGGCATTGCGTGCAATTATCCATGAGAATGCAAACGTAAAACAAGCCATGGATGTATTCAACGCTGAAAAGAACAAAAAATCAAAATAACCCTTCTTAAATTGAAGTTCAGGAATTTTAATGTAGGGGCAGGTTTGAAACCTGCCCTTATGCATAAATGGTATAAGGTAAAGAATAACAAAATCAAAGTGTTTTTTCAAAAAGCGAGAATTGAAAAAGACTATGCGCGTGGCAATGTATTACAATAATAGGGACATAAGAATAGAGGAGATGCAAACCCCGAAAATCGGGCAGGGAGAATTACTGGTAAAGATAATGGCAAGCGGTATATGCGGGAGCGATGTAATGGAGTGGTACC
This sequence comes from uncultured Planctomycetota bacterium, assembly GCA_963709355.1. Classification (GTDB taxonomy): domain Bacteria; phylum Planctomycetota; class Brocadiia; order Brocadiales; family Brocadiaceae; genus PLOWO2-12-38-17. The sequence continues at coordinate 1,986,270 of CAVPVY010000005.1, read as the reverse complement.
GCATCAAAAAGGCGCCGCTTGTACTAGGTCACGAAATTGCCGGCGAGATTGTGGCAGTCGGGGAAGGAGTTAAACGGTTTATGGCGGGTGACCGCGTAACAGTAGCACATCATGTTCCATGTAATACATGTCATTATTGTCTGAATGGACATTATTCAGTCTGCGAGACCCTGCGTACTACAAATTTTTATCCAGGCGGTTTCTCAGAGTATCTCCGCCTCCCCCAAATCAACGTGGATCGCGGCACCTTTATCCTGCCAGGAGAAATTTCTTACGAGGAAGGCACCTTTGCCGAACCACTTGCATGCACATTACTCGGACAGAAGAAGGCAGGTCTGCAACCGGGAAACAGTGTGTTGGTTATTGGCAGTGGTATCTCAGGATTGCTTCATATACAGCTTGCGCGCGCACTGGGCACAGGCAGTATATTTGCGGTTGACGTTAACGAATATCGTATGAAGATGGCGAGACAGGTAGGTGCAGATTTTACGATACATGCAAAAGAGGACGTGCCTGATTATTTGCGCAAGAACAACAATGGACGACTGGCTGACATTGTGATTGTCTGCACAGGCGCGCCGCCTGCCATTCAGCAGGCATTTAATGCCGTTGATAGAGGGGGAACAATCCTCTTTTTTGCCCCAGCAGAACCAAACGTTTCAACTTCAATTAACCTTTGGGATCTCTGGCGCAATTGCAATTCTGTTATTATGTCATATGCGGGTCCTCCCGACGACACGGCAAGGGCTATTGAGCTCATTCGTACAGGGAGAGTAAAGGTAAAGGAACTAATCACACACAGATTGAGCCTTGCCGAAACGGCCTTGGGTTTCAAGCTAGTTGCTGAGGCAAAGGAATCCATCAAGGTTATTATTGAACCGCACAAATAAAGACCTTGAAATATTATAGAATCATTTCTCATTTATAACTTTGTGTTAAATTCTTTTTAGATTTTATCTATAATAATTTGGAAAAATTTCTAAATAATTCCATGGAATCTGTAAAAAAATACATGCGTAATGAGGAAAAGGAGATTGTTGACCTTGCATGCAATCTAATCAACGCAAGGACGGAAAATCCACCCGGTGATGAAATTCTTGCTGTGCGCATAGTTGAAGATTTTTTAAAGTCATTACAAATTCCCTATAAAATTTTTGAAAAGATAAAGGACAGGGCAAATATCATAGGATACATAGGCAAGGGGAAACCTTCATTGCTGGTTGCATGCCATCTGGATGTTGTGCCAGCCGGAGACGACTGGGAAAAGAATCCGTTTGAGGCATGGGTTGAGAACGGACGAATCTACGGCAGGGGCGCATCTGATAATAAAGGTCAGATGGCATCAATGATGGCAGTTGCAAGATTTCTCAAAGAAAACGAGCCGAAATTAAAAGGGCAATTTATACTTGCAGGCGTTGCAGATGAGGAACGTGGTTCAAAGTTGGGACTGGAATACCTGTTGAACGAATGCGGCATAAGCGCCGATTTTGCCATAATTCCTGATGTCAGCCATAACATGAATCTGATTGATGTAACAGAAAAGGGTAATTTATTTCTGGAGATAACGTCGCACGGCAAACAAGCACACGGCTCAAGGCCTGAGATGGGAACAAACGCCATTTGGAACATGATAATCCTGCTGGAATGCATAAAACAACTGAAGTTTAGACATACAGTTCATCCGCTTCATACACCCCCCACTCTAAATCTCGGTTCTATTCATGGTGGAACGGTACCCAATATTGTACCAGCCATTTGCAAGGCACAACTGGACATCCGCTACTTACCGGGTGATTCTGCAGATAATGTTATTGCTGATATAAGAAGCATTATTAAAGGAGTTGAGTCCCAGAATTCTGCTGCAAGATTTGACTTAAGAATCATCTCTGACCAGGCTCCAACCGCTGTTGCCATTGATAACCCAATGGTGAAACTGATTTCAAAGCACACCTTCGCCATGCTTGGAACAAACCCAAAACCAAAGGGGATGTCCGGCGCAACTGTGACAAAACAACTTATTGAGAAGGATATTACGGCTGTTGGATTTGGTCCTGGCGATGAAACTGAGGCACATGCCACAAACGAATCAATCAGTATTAAAGAACTGGTTGACTTTGCAACGGTAATGGCACTAATTGTTATGGATTTATTAAATAATTCCCAGGATTGAAGCAAAATACATTTGTTTAGCCTGGGATTTTTTGTGGTATGTAAGTAATTTAAAAATGTCTTTGGAGGATAGGATTTGTTGCTTATGCAAAATTATTAAGATAGATAATTGGCTTATTTGTTTCTTTACAAGAGCAAACAATTTATATAACAAAAAATTATTTGCTTCTCCCAACCCTTCTGCCCTTGCATCCCATTCTTCCATGGTTGGCACGCTTGCTGCGCCATTTTAATCTTTGCCTTCTTTTGTCTCTCATAATAACAGTCCTTTATTCAGATAAAGAATAAATTTATCCTAAAAAATTAACTTTTCTTCTTCCAGATTTTATTAATAATTAGATTTTAAGAATTACTTATTTTCCTGTTTGGTTGTGTCTTTTTCTGATTCAATCTTCTTCTGGGCGCCCTTGCTGCTGGCTTCGTCTACATCTTCTTCTACTCCCTTGACGCCTTTCTTGAATTCCACTATACCACGTCCAAGCGATTTCATCACCTCAGGAAGTCTCTTGCCGAAAATCAATAGCGCCACAATCAGGATAATAAGCCATTCCCAACCACCTGGCATACTGAACATAATTTATGCCTCCTCTAATAAAATTTATAATACAAAGAAATTATATCGCTAAAACGTTAAAAATCAATTAATTTGTTTAACATAGATTACGCAGAATGAGGTTTAACAAATTTTAAAAGGCTTTAATGTCTTAATACAGAGAAAGGTTTCGAGGTCAACCGGTGGTATTTTTTAAAATCACCTAAATATAATTTTTAATGATATAAGTTTAAATGAAGTACTTTATTTAAAAAACGTCTTAAACTTTTGTTCGTTTTCATAAGGGGTTATTTCTCTTAGCACTTTAACAAGGTTGGATATATCAGGAGGAATGTCAACCTGAAATTCCACTTTTCTTTTCTGAATAGGGTGGAAGAACTCAATTTTATGGGCATGAAGCGCCTGTCTCTCGATGATGGGGATTTCATCCGTTTCCCTTTCTTTTTGCAATAAATCTGAAATACAAAGAGAATCCTGATTGCTATAAGTAGCATCTGCAACCACAGGATGTCCAATAGAACGCATGTGTACTCGAATTTGATGCGTTCTGCCTGTTTTGGGCATTATTTTTACCATAGTATAACCCCTGAAACGTTCCATTACCTCGTAAACAGAAGAGGCTTCTTTGCCAATATCGTGTCTTATTGCCATCCTCTGTCTATCGGTTTCATGGCGTCCAATGGGTAACTTTATTTCATCAGAATCAAGCATGATTTCGCCTTCAACGACAGCGATATATTCCTTTTTAATATAGCGTTTCTCAAATTGCATGGCAATATGTGAATGGACGGCATCGCTTTTTATAACTAGCATAATGCCGCTTGTATCTCTGTCCAGTCGGTGAACGATTCCAGGTTTTGAAGGACCATTAACCTGGGAGAGGTTTTGACAATGGAATGCCAGTGCATTTACAAGCGTCCCGGATGGATGGCCTCCTGCCGGGTGAACGACCATGTCGTATGGTTTATTAATTAACATCACGTAATCATCTTCAAAAACGATATCTAACGGAAGATCTTCGGGGACAATCTTATTTTCATCAAATACAGGTAAGCTTACATAAATGGAGTCCCCCTTTTGTATATCATAACTGCTTTTGACGGTGTGCCCATTTACTAATACAGCCCCTTCTTTTATTAGTTTTTGAACAAAGGTCCTTGAATAGTCGGGAAGGCGTGAGGCAAGGTATCTGTCAATTCTTTTATCCTCATGCGTTTTCTTTATTTCAAAGGTTATCTCTTTTAATTGTGAGGTTTCTAATAACATAATTTATCTGATTGAGGATAAGCGGTATTGTGCCATTGTAGCCCAGTTGCTATTTGGGGATAATTCAACAACCCTATTATATAAACGGATCGCATCGTTTGTCTGACCGAGTTTTTCATAACACCGGCCTGCATCCCATGATTCCTGAGCCGCGATAATGCCGTTGCTTTTTGATATGCTTTCAAATTGTTTAATAGCTTCCTGTAGTAATCCCTTTTCCTCGTAAGCGTATCCTAAAGATTGTTTCACTATAGTAGCAATTGGATGACTGCTGTATTTATCGAGAAATTCATTATATTCGCGAATAGCATTGTCATAATTCTTTAAGCTGTAGTAAATGTTTCCCAGTTGAAATAAGACCCATGGTGTGGCAGTTGAAGAAGACATGTTGTCTTTAATATATTTATAAGCATCTGCTGCCGTTATTAATGCTGCGTTCCTGTCTTTTTCACTTTTACCATGTTGTTGTGATACCATAGCAAGGTCGTTATTTATTTTCCAGACGTTTTGCCATGCTGTTTCAGCCTTTCGCGCTTTTTCTGTTATAAGAAATGTAACACCTGCTGCAATCGCAGCAGCGACACCTATACCTGAACCTATAATAATTTTGTATTTATTCAGCGTTCTTATTGCATTTAAAGTAGCTTCTTTCATGTTTGCACCTTCTAAATTATAAACCGATTAAGGACTCTGCCTCTTTAAAAATTTTTCTAATATCTTCATCTTCCAGACCTGCACCCTTGGCAATACGTTCGGCACCTTTGCGATCTAATAGATCATCAGGGGCATGTGCGTCGGAGCCAAAAACAAGCTTTGCCCCTACTTTTCTTGCCATTTTAACGACATGCCCATTTGCATAAGCGTGTCCTTTTCTGCCTGAGACCTCAAGTCTTGTTCCATTGCTTTTAGCCAGCGTTGCGTCAGCTTCTGTTATGAGGCCCGGGTGTACAAGGATATCAACACCAGCCTCGATTGCCGCCAGATTGGTTCCGGGCATTACAGGTTCTGTAATAGTTTCACCATGAACGAGAACAATAGATGCCCCTAATTCCCTGGCGCGTCTTGCCATTGATTTTATATGCTCTAAACGAAGATGAGTTAATTCAGCGCCGACATATACCTTTATATTTGAGACGGCAGTTATCTCTCTGCATGCCTTCAAAACGTTGGGTATTACAAAGTCAATATTTGAATAATCAACGTGGTCTGTTATTACTAATCCACGGAAACCCTTTGCCTCGCAACGCCTGATCAATTCGGCTGGCAAAAGTACGCCATCAGAAAATATTGTATGTGTATGTAAGTCTATCATAAAAATTTATTAATGCGCCCGAGACGATTTGAACGTCTGGCCTACGGTTTAGGAAACCGTTGCTCTATCCAGCTGAGCTACGGGCGCATTGGAAAAAGTTATAATAACTTATTGTCGAAAGAATCAATATAACCAGTAATTCTAAAACTTGAGAATTAGATTTCAATTATAGCCTTAATATGCAAAAAATCAATAGCATTCCATGAGAATGCGGATAGCAATTCACTCATAATTGGATGATTAGTGATTGAAAAATGATGCTATTTGCTATTAAGTAAGGAATGAATGGGTTTTTAATTATAGCTAAAGATGTTAATTTAATGTAAGGACATATTAGAATTCGATTGAAGTTTATATAGTGAGATATTAAAATGAAAAAATTCGATGAGAATTCTTGTAAAAATACGGATGGGATATAATAAATCATGAATATTACAGCTTATCTAAAATATATTCCGCTGTTTTTATTATCGGGCTTGATTTTCATAGCGGGTTGTGGTGTACAGGACCCGGATGGTTACAATCGTCAGGGCGTTTTTCTGGATAGTCAGGGTAAGATTGATGAAGCTATAGGGAACTATAAGAAGGCATTAAAGTTAGATTCGTATAATAAAGATGCGCATTATAATCTTGCTGTAGCTTACCACAAAAAAGAGATGTTTAAAGAGGCTATAGAAGAATATAAAATTGTATTAGGTTTATATCCATATGATCCTGAAACACTTTATAATGTGGGTGCCTTATATACAAGAACCAATATGATTGATGAGGCTATTTCAATGTGGGAAAAGGCAGTTGAAATAAAACCAGATTTTACTGAGGCACACATTGCCCTTGGAGGGGTTTATTCTCAAAGAAGGATGTTTGACAAAGCTATTGGGGAATATAAGAAGATACTAGAAAAAAATCCTGCTGATGCTGTAACACACAATAACCTTGGTGTCGCATACTCTGAAATTGGTTTATTAAACGAGGCAATTGATGAATTGAACAGGGCGATTAAAGTTAATCCCGATACGGCTATGACGCATAAAAATCTTGAGTATGTGTATAGAAAAAAAGGTATGGTGGAAGAGGCTGATAGGGAGCTTAAAATATTTGAAGAATTGTCGAAGACTGAAAAGTAGTTATGATTTGTTTTTCTTATATTTTATTTGAGCATATCTTTTAAATAGGCTGCTTTATCCGTTGCTATTTTACAGGGTCATGTCCAGAACCGCCAAACGGATTGCATCTTAATACCCGCCAGATTCCTAGACAAATCCCAAGTATAATACCCTTCCTTTCTACTGCATCAATCATATATTGCGAACAGGTTGGCTCATAACGACATGAAGGATGTAATAGAGATGATATAAAAAATTTATATATGCGAAGCAGTTTAATTACCACAAACTTCATATGTGAATGCTTTATTTATCTGTAACAATAGTTTTTTAAATTCTTCTTCTATGTCATATAGTTTAAATTCTGGCGAAAATATATACTTTGGAATTGCAACTATGTCCACATGGGCAGTGAGTAAATGTTTGTTTAGTCTGTATGCCTCTCGAAAGAGTCTTTTGATGCGATTGCGCCGCACGGCATTCCCCATTTTCTTGCTTACCGCTAATCCCAGTCGTGAATGCTGAAAATTATTTGCTGCGACATAGAAAATGATTCTGTTGCTTTTGAATTCTTTTCCTTCGTTGAACACCTTCTCAAACTCTTTGTTTTTTGTTAAACGCTCGGCTTTTGTGAATCGAAAATTCATAATTCATAACTTAACAGAAGTATGAAATGAAGTCAATGTTTTCGGTAGGAAAGGTTAAATTAGATTACGCAGTTTCTCAATTTCTTCTCTTAAAAGTCGCGTTTTAAAGCCTAATTTAGACGCCTTTGTACTGTCAAGCGATACGTCAGGAGGTCTTGGTGCAGGCATGATAATATCTTTCTGTTTGCAAGGTATTAATTGAACATTGCGAATCTTAAAGATACCCATCATCAATTTACCAAAGTCATAGCGTGAAATGTGTTCAGCCCCACCTAAATGCAATATTCCATTTATATTTTCTAGGGCAATTAAAATTCCCTGTATTGCAGAACAGACGCTCAATGGTGTTCTGAATTCATCAACAAAAAGGCGTAACGTCCCACCTTCCCGTGCGGCTTTTATCATAGGTTGAATAAAGCTTATGGAGTAAGGGTTGGAAACTCCAAACATCAAAGATAAACGGCAAACTGCCACTTTTTGATGACATTTAAGCATGCCTTCTTCGGCAAGTACTTTTTGTTCACCATAAAAGTTAACAGGGCATACAGGGTCTTCTTCCTGGTATGGTGGATTTAAGCCATCAAAGACAAGGTCAGTCGAAGTGAAAACACAATGAATTGAATATTCCGCGCAGAGCTTGGCTATGTTTACGGATGCGTCAACAGTCAGTTTTTTAGATTCGTTGCGGTTTAACTGGCAGTAATTAGGATCAGACTTTGCTGCTGTGTGAATCACTGCGTCGGAATAGGTCCGCCAAACGATTGTCCTCTTTGCTTAATGTGCTTACATAGCGCTCAAACATCATTGCATCAAATATTTTGAGTTGATTGGCGAAAACGACCTTTTCAGAGGCTCGTTTTCCAGCGTTGTTTGGCCAACACCCCACAGGAACTTACTCGCTTTTGAAGGCGAGAAAAAAAGGGATACGTCGAGATCCCCTAGGCCAAACTTTGATTCTGGCCAGGGTGTATCAATAACGGGTAAAATCGCACGAGTGATGAGGTTCCAATCCATTGTAAGTTTTAATGATATAACTGGCTGAATAGTCAAGAGGTACTGCGTCTCTTCATCAGGTCCATAACCAAAATTAAAGCTGTATTCGAATGGTAAACTGATGAGGTCAGAGACAGGATTCTGCACCTTTTTGGCGAGTTCAGTAGCCTCGTCTTCCTTCGTTCCCTGTCTCGCAAAAGCAAGTCCTGTTGAGAACGGTAATATAATGAATGTAAATGTAAATTAAGATCTCATGGTGTATTCCTCCTTGTTTGCATTATCACAGAAACAACATGATGCGCTGGATGGTCCAAAAGGCCGCTAGCCCTCCTATCGTATAAGGCGGTATAAGCTCTGTCCACGCAGGCCAAGTGACACGAATTCGTCGTAAGATTTTCATTACCAACTCTACGGCAATAACGAATAACAGTTGACCGATTTCGACTCCAACGTTAAAAAAGAGGAGCGCTAAAGGGACGGATTTTTGAGGTAGGCCAATCTCAGACAGTGCACCCGCAAACCCAAATCCGTGGAGCAGGCCGAAGACAAAGGCTACGATCCAGGGAGCACTGGCGGCTATTCCCTCGCGGCCCCGGCGGCAGTGGATGATCTCTGCTGCAACAAACACGATGCTGAGTGCAATGATCGCCTCCACAGGCTTTTGCGGCATGTGCACAAAGCCCAGTGTAGCGGCAGCCAAGGTGATGCTGTGTGCCACTGTAAATGCGGTGATGGTCTTCATTAGCAGCCTTATCCCTCGCACAATGAGCAAAAGCCCCAGTACGAATAGCAAATGATCAAGGCCTAATAGGATGTGTTCAATCCCGAGGCGGAGGTAGGTCCATGCCACATGGAACATGCTTGGCGCCGCTGTTACGATAAAGTATGGTACAGACGGAGTAAGCAGGACAACTTGGGTAGTCCCATCGATTCGTTCCAAACGCACAAGCACATCGGTAAGCGTGGCGGAGAGTCCTTCGATGGCAATGGTGTGTCTGGAAAGTCCTCCCGGACAGAGCACGGTGTATCGTTCGGTTAAGGCATCCATTGTCTGGTAGCTAGCGCGCGGTGTAATAAGCTCACAGTTCACGGGAAATCTGACGTTGAGGCTCAACCGTAAGTCGCCACGAGCAGGAACTTTCCAGAGCACATCAAAGGTCTCCTGCCCTGTCTGTCGCAGATAGAGATAGCCTGGGCGCACCTCATGGGCATGAAGGCGGCTTAAAAGGCACATGATGAGAAGTACCATTGAAAAAGGAATGATGGACAGTTTCTTCATTGGGTTTCTTTTATTTGTAAGATCCCGATGAGCCGCTCGGGCAGTTCTACGCTTATGGTATAACGTTCCCGGAGTTGTCTGTAAAGCGTTTCCTTTGCCTTATTGCGTTGAGCGGCAAGCCACTCGCGTTTTACCTCCCCCCGCACCTCAGCCAACTCAGGAGTCCTTCTCTCGTTGCGCTCGCGGACAAACACCAGATGCATCCCATATCCGGATTCCACAGGGCCTTTCCACGTGTTTAGCTCAAGATTTAGTAATTGTGCTGCAAACTTGTGGCCAAAGAGTTTTACCACTTCATCTTCTGGTAACATCTCAAAGTTATGCGGGAGGGGAAACGGATCCCCCAGCTCGGATTCATTGACCGTGCCATTATCTTCGACGAGCTTGGCGCGGATGGATTCAGTGTCTCTGATTAAGGAGTCACCCCTGCTGTCCGGATTGAAATAGACGTGACTGAAGGAAACCTGTTTTCCGATACGAAACGCCTCTGGATGCGTATCGAGGAAGGTTTGAAGTTCCTTTTCATTGGGTTCGGCTACGCTGCCCATATCTTCAGAGAGAAACTCCATCTTCTGTCGTAGTCGGCGGCGGATGATAGTATCATCACGGTCGAGACCAATCGCCAATGCCTTGCGGTAAAATACTTCTTCCTTGATGTAGTCCTCGATCAACTCTTCCAGTTCCTGCGGAGTAGGCGGACGTTGCCAGGTGCGCGACCAGCCCTCGCTGATCTGCTCGATGTGGCCTGCGGTCACGACGATTCGGTCTGGTTTGTCTGCTTCAGTATTACGCAAAAGGCCTGAAATGAGAAATATCCCCGCGCCAAGAACGAGGAAGTGAAAAAGGGGTTCGCGTAAAATTTGCATTAATTTCATGCATCACCCTTTTTAATTAAATTCCAAAACCTGAAACAAATTTAAAATCCCATATTTAAATGTAAATTCAGTATATTGAAGGTGGATTCGGCGTAAAAAACAACGCCTTAATCCACCCTACGCACAATGTAAACTTCACTTCCCCGGCGTATACCAGATCGGCGAGGTGTAAGCACGCTCGGTCGTCGTCATGGGAACTTCCTTCGGCATCTTGATGCCGAAATACTTTGCGTCATACGCCGTCCATCGAGGGGTTGGAATCTCAATCACCCTGGCGTAATAGAACGCCCTGAGCGCTGGGTCAAAGTCTGGATCCTTCCATACGGTAATCAACTCCGGATCACCAATCGTGTTTGTCCATGTTGCATTTTGGACATCAACCGTGTTTCCCACCAGAGGAATCTTTCCAGTTTTGGGATCGGGTTTGCGTTTGTCTGCATCGCCCCAGACAACGTCGTAAATTTTCTCGTGCAATTCACCTTTTGCACCAAGCCATCCCTTGATAATCTGGATGCGGTCAAGGTTGGCACCTATAGGGTCTTTGAGCGCGGCAACGAGGAAGGTCGGCATCTTGCCCTCAGGAGCTTCACGCAGGTCTCCACCCATGGGCACACCCCTCCGATAGCCAAGGGCACCCGGGTTGCGGGTCTGTGCATCCTTCGCCTCAAAGTCCCAGCTACCGAAAAACCGTACGATCATGCGAGGGCCGGTGGTGGCGTAGGTCTCGCGGCGCTCCATGGCGTCAAAGAGCGATTCGCGTGTGTTCTCAGTCGCCCACACCGCTGCATAGCCGGAAGAGGTCTGTTCCCAACCCATGATGGTGGCCTTTTCCGTATTTATGAACGGATGAGTAGCGCGGGTCGAAGATGGTTCTGAACTGGAGGTTTTCCCAAAAAAATTCTCCTCTTCGACTGCGGCAAGACCGGTATGTGCATCCGTCGAACCGATCATGCCAAACTTGTAAGGATTAACGCCGAGTTCTTTCTCGATCTTGAGACCGTTCTTGAGCGCTGAGCGGGCATATTCGAACTCTAACATCTCAGGCTTCTTTGCTTCGCTGAAACCCAGGTTACACTTGTCCCACCGTTCGAAGTTTGAAAACTCGTCGTTGGGAGAAAGAAATGGATGTGTCTCACCGTCACCTTTGATCTGTGTGGCTTCATAGAGACGTTCCCACTTCGCACGGGTCTCGGCATACTCTCGATCAATAGGCTTGCCGGTGAACGATTCAATGATCGGGAACATCCGTCCGTTGCTCAGGTTGCCGTTGTGCGCAATCGCCAGCACGTCACCTCCAGTCTTTTCTTCATAGGCGGCCATCCACCTCCACAGGTCGCGGGGATTATCGCTGCCATATGGTTTCATCGTGATGAATGGTTCAATCAGTCCTGCCTTTGCGCTGTTGTCTCGGAAGATAACATTTCGGTGCAGGTTGTTGCCAGCGGTGGTCGAGGTCCACTCGTAGCCGATGAAGGCCGTGAATCGACCCGGGTCGTTCGCCTCGTCCGCTGCTGCTATTATCTGTCGCCAAGCTGTGCGGTAGGCGGCAGTACCGGGGAGAGACTCCAGTGCCTTTGGAAATGCTCCTTTGGTGAAGCTAGTGATAATCTCGAGAGCAGCCTCCGCACCCTTGCCAGATTGAATCATATCATACCACTTCCGACCTTGCGGGTCTGCCAACATTTTGGGATCGCCCTTCAATAGTTGCGGGAAGAAGCCCATATTGTCGGAATGATCTGCCACCACAAGGAAATCAAGCGGACGGGAAAGCTTTACGTTCTGGCCACTGGAAGCCACGATCTCATCGCCTCTGGCGAAGCGGTATGCGTCCTTAGGAGAGAGGCGGCAGCCGAAGGTTCCCGCGTCGAACGAGAAAGAAGTGTGCAAGTGTGTGTCCCCGAACAACGGCCGTGTCGGGAAATTGCGGCCTGCGTAAGGCGAATATGGACGTTTGGGGAACACCTTCTCGGCGGCTTCTTTGTCGAGCGTGCCGACATCTGTGGTGATGGTTTCGGCAGCGTATCCTGACTGTACAATACCGATTACCATAGGAGCCACAACCAAAAAAATGATCAAAAAATCCAGTCTTTTCATAATTTTTCCTCCTTCTTGATTTTTAACTTGCCTCGATTACTACTCTTTTACTTATCTATTTTCGAGACTTTTGTGCCTTGCAGGCCAAGACCTGCCATCAAGCCCTTCTGATTGATGAAAAACGCATATATCTGTGATTGTAAAGTTGTGGTTGTTGCCGCCTTGGCTGCACCAACATCCACAACTACGATGTTCGGGCCAACACCAAGCTCCCATCCGGCACTCTTATCGAGCCAACTCATCGCAGAGTCGCTCATGAAAAACAGCACGTACCCATATTTTTGTATGCCGGCTTGCAGGCCATACGAAGCTTGAACGGTATTGTAATATCCGGCAGTATTTCCATCCTTAAGGAGTGCGCCCTCACCAAATTGTCCACCCACAATAAATCCCCCTTTGACAACGCTCGGAAAGACGAGAATGCCACTCGCCTTTTCTTCCAACGCTTTAGCTGCAGGAGATTTCAAATACAATTGCTCCAGGGTGCTTTGGGCATTACGGTCAATTTTTTCAGCACTAGCTGCTCCGGCAGGATTTGCACCCGTGCATATGCCTGCACTGAATGCAAGCATTAAAAGAATAACTTTCAAATGAACGTATCTCATGGTCGTATTCTCCTTTTTGAATGATTATTTATCCGTTTTTACGAGAGGTATGCTTGCAGCAACTTCATAAATCAGCGCCGCCTGGATCTTGTTCTCTATCTGGTAGTAACGTACAACCTTGACCTCTGGCAATACTTCACGGAACCTGGAGAGATATGCCTTGCGGAGCTTCAGCGTCAGGGACTCGATGGTCAGGTACTCATCAAGCAGCTTCTTCGCGGTATCATTTGTCATCTTGTCATAGGCATCCCTATAGTCGTTGATCAATTTCGAGCTACGTACGCGAATAAGGAACAATTCATCCTGATATTTATTATAGACAGGCCAGAAGGCCTTTGCTTCGGTCTCCGTGAGCTGCATGTTGTCCGCAACAAGGAGCTTCTTGTCAGCGCGTACCTTCTCGACGACTATTTGCATGTTGTCCGCCGGTTTGTCCTGTGCGGACGCAGTAACGGCACATGTAATGATTGCAACAAATCCCATCCAAAAGAGTTTATTTTTACATTTTGTATTCATTGGTTTCCTCCCTATGTCATTTCTTTAATATAACGTTTCCTGTTCCACCTATAATATTTTTCGTATCGTAACCTCCTGTTCTACATTACCTACTGGTTTTACTATAAATTTATTTGATTCCCTGTCTAATCCTGATAATAGGGACTTGCCTTTTCCTTTTAAATCTTCAATGGAACAAAAATATCAGAAGAATACAAGTTTTTTAATTTTTTCAGCATCCCGAGGAACTCGTTGAACTGATCAAGGTCATTTGAGCCCTTGCCGGTTCTGCCAGTGGCTTGAAAGTTCGGTGGTTGAATACTATAGCTTTTTTATGCTTCGGTGCAACGCATATTTTCTAAATCGTGGCATTTCTTATCATGCCTGAGTTAGATTTGTCTCAATACTATTAATGTGTTAAATGATCGTAACGCCACTTCGGATTGACTCCAACGACATACACATTATCTCTTCTATCCCCCCATATACCTGAAAAAAAATAATTCGTGCCACTTTTTTGTGTCTTCCATGTTTTTCCGTCGTAATAAAGGATCGTAGCATGTTCCCCTACAACAAAGATATTTTGGGCATCGATAGCCCATATCCTTCTCAGCCAGTGAGTAGTTCCACTCATATGTCGTGTCCATTTTGATCCATCATAATGGAAAATAAGGCCATCCGCACCAACAACGTATACACTATTTGAGTCTAACGTCCATACACTGGTGAGTGTTCTTCTCGTAAATTTCTTAAGATTATTCAGATTCTTGCCATCGTAGTAAACGACAGTACCATACTCACCCACTGCATAAACATTTTTCATACTAGTACCGCTAATGTCATACAATGAATCCATGGTACCAATCGTTCGCTCTAGCCACTTCTCTCCATCGTACCGGAATACCTTGCCCAAATTACCGGTAACAAAGATATGTTTTTCATCGAAACCCCAGATACCCCTGCACCAGTCAACCATAGTAGTGTCATATTCTTTCCATTCCATGCCGTTGAAATGAAGCATGGTGCCAAAGTCGCCGCAAACATAGATATCTTTTCGGCTGCTGCCCCAGATTCTGTTTAATCTCCGCGTAGTGGGGCTTTTTTGCTTTGTCCATGATTGTCCGTCGTAATGCAGAATAGTGCCCTGTTCACCTACCGTAAAAATATCATTGGAAGCGAACCCATAGATATCATTGAGCCACATATCGAACCCATGAAACATATGATTCCACGTCTTACCATCATAATGAAGTATTACACTATCACATTTATCAAATTCTTCTACGTGTTCCCCTATATCCCACTCGCTTGCGAGAGTACGATGAACAGTAAATAAAAGATATACGGCTAATAAGAAGCTAATGGAAAAAGATACTGCTGTTTTCATACTCGTTATGCTGTTAAAAAGCACCTCCAAAAATTACATAGATCCTATTTTCGTCTTTTTATTATTAACACAAATGACGTGTTAAAACAAGCGGAAATGAGGATACTTTCGCTAATGCAATCCAGACACGCGCCTTGTAGGGTTGTGAAGGAGTAAAGTACTCTATTTCAACTGGCCGGAAAGGTTTCCCGGTAAAAGCCAGGGCTAAGTTCCTTCATTTCTCATCTCCAACGATGGCGATTTTTTCAATATCTCTGTCATGTTCTAATTGAAAAGTCACACTTTCCCAACAGCGCCTCGTTCCCATCCGAGGAAGTTCTCCAGGAACACCAGTATCTTTAATCTTTCCTTCCTTTTAATAAATTCTGTGGCAACTGCTTGTATCCGATCCGATTCTGCCTTTTTTAATTCACCCGTTATCTTGACGCTTATGAGTTTACCCTATGACTCGATGACTGTTAACGGCATATAAACCACCTTCTTCCTTTAAATTACTTACCTTTGGCAACAACACTAGGTAATTGCAGACTAAAGTCTGCGCATAAAGGGTATGGCTACCAGTTTAAAATTCACTAACATTAATAGTAAAATCCAAATCTCGTCTCCGTTTTCCCTGATTTTCGAAACGACTCGTTCAGGCGCTGCAGGCTTTCGAAGTAACTGCTGGACTGCCGGACATAAATTTCTTTGCCGGTAAGATCGTCTAGCATAGCAATTGCTGGGGATTCATGGCAGGTCACGATGAGTTCGCTGACGTTATTATAAACAGGATCGGAAAAGTCCACAGACTTGAATCGGGGATTCTGGAATGGGTTGGTGGCAAGCCATGCATCGGTTGCCCGCTTTGCTTCTGGTCTGAAACGCTTATAAAAAAAATCTGCAAGGAAATCCTTGTGGCGTTCTTTGCCTTTGAGGTACTCTATAAAGAGTATTCCATCAATCGTGCGCATTTGTTCGGCACGTATGGTTTGTTCTAAACTCTTACGCCCCGGGCATTCACCTCACTGAGTCGAAATGTCTGAATTCCTCCCCATAGTGTTGCCTGATATGCGCACCATGCCGAAGCTATAGTTGACAGAGAAATAATGATTGCTGTTGCCAATTCGATGGAATGTTTTAAGCGTTCCTTTTCATCGTGTGTGTGTTCTTTTGCCATAAACACCTCATCCTTTAACTATTCAGTTATTTTAAGAATTGGCCTTTTTTATGATTCTCTTCTTACGTGGACATCATAATGATCAGGATATTGCTTTTCTGGTGAAAAGTGTTCCGTTATTCTTCTGTTCTCAGAAGTCGATCTTCATCCGTACGCCCGCCACTACCGTCGTATCAACTCTGCCGCTGACAGGCTCGATAATTTGCAGATCGGGTGTAATGTGAAGCCATGGGGTTATGGCAATGTTGTAGTAGAGTTCCATGCCTTGTTCCTCCTGGGTCCGGCTTTCGATGACTCGGGGGAGTTTGTCACTAATGGACAGGTAGTAATAACCGACACCAAAACTGTCGTTGTCACGCTTTGGTACAAGTCCCTTCCCACCGAGTCCGATGCTGTAAAACTCCTGAACCGGGTTCACCTCACCATTTGTTAATCCGAATCGGCCAAACAGCCCAAATCCCCGGTCTTGCTTTCCTGTAACCATGTACAGGTACTGATCGAAGTCATATAAGAACGACCAGTCGTGACCCTTCCGTTCTAACCCTGCGGTTGATTCGGTGATGATGGCCCCGATAACCTCCCATGGGTTCTGTTCGAACTGGATGCGGCTCCTGTCGCTCCAGGTCCAACCGATACGCTGGTGGCCAGCAAGTCCGAATGGTTTAATTTCAATTATTGCCTGCTGGAAAACAGTAGTACCCCGTTCAAAGACCGTATCGAATCCGCTGTGGTCTGCCGTCCCTTCGGAATCGAACACCATAGTAGGTATCGTAAGCCATTCGGTTGGTCTAAGGATGACACTTCCACCCAGTGCGTCTATCGGAACCGTGGTTGCCAAGGCGGGGTTGAAGTTGAATGCAGTATTCATGAATTGATCGGTCTCATTACTTGCAAAGACGTTCGTTTCACGCAGAGACATCTTTCCGGCCATAACGCCGACCCAGGGTGCCAGGAATTGCATATAATAGAGATCTGTCAGCGCAGTAACGTCCTTTTCCGGCACGGGGAAGAGTGATGCCGTATTGACTGGAAGCAGCCCCCCGGTATTGAGGTTATTGCTGTTTCCGTACCGGGTTTCTCCGCGAGCAACGAACAAGCCGCCCGGCCACAAACCCGCCTTGCCGGTGTCAAGCTGTATACCATACCTAACGTTCCCCTGGTAAGGATAATCATAATCGGTTCCGCCCGCCCAGTTCCCTTGGAGGGTCTGGATTAGGCTTACATCAAATCGAATGCCCTTGTCCATCAACTGCTGACGGGTGCCTCCCCAATCTCCTGTCAGACCCTCCCTGTGCCAAAAGTCACCAGTATAATCGAGCCAGGGAACCAGTCGGGGCATTTCTCCGGTGGGTTGATTGGTTGCTGTTACCGATTCCTGCACATTCTCTTTGGGTACGTCCACAGCAGACCTTGTTTCCTCCGCACCTGCGCCGGACAACGTCATTATTATAATCAATATTACGATTATTACGCATGATTTCCAAAATATGTTCATAACAATTCTTCCTTTATAATAAAATAAGATTCATGACGCCTGGTAGTCCTATTGCGGACTTTCACCTTATCCCTCTTTTCTTTTATTTTAAATCTGCCAAAAGCTGCTGAAATTCGTCAGACTCGGCAAGTATTCTGTGCGCGGCGTCACGCAGTTTATCGACCTGTTCACCGGACAATTTAAACGATGTTGGCATACTCTTGAAATAGTGACGTTCGGCCTCATCTTTTAATGCATCAAACTTGATCTCAACGAAATAAAATTTGATATCTCCACATCCGCCAGGTTCCGTTGATATCGGGCCGTCCCCGCACCTGTTCTTCTGGACTTCTTCCGTCCATCGGCGGAAACTCTCCCTCAGCAACATAACGGTCTCGTAATTATATCTCGTAACAGATACTGAAGAATATGCACCAAACATTGCGGATATAGTAGGGGCCTTCCCCAGGAGACTCCAATGGCTGCTCACTTCAGTCTCTGCATTAACAACAATAAAAACCACCTTATGGGTATTTTCGAGTTTCATATATTTAAGCGTATTCCAGACACCCCCCAAAATAAGTAGCTTGTCAAGTGCAGCCCTCAATCCAAGATTGTCAGAAACTCCACCATCAACGAGATGGATATATTTATGCTTCACAGAATCCTGATAGGGTATCTAAATTGCTCACCTGATGAAATGACCGTGACGAAATATCATGCTCCCTCCGAATCCTCTCTATTTCTTCAGGGAGTTTAAAATCGCAATCGTTGGAGTAATTACGAAGAGTAATGGGCGTGAGGACAACGGGTACTGCAGATGAGGCTGTTACTGCACGTGCAACAGAATAACTGGATAAATCAGAACAGATTACATCAAATGCATCCTGATTAAATGCAATTCGTATACCCGTTACCATATCCGTTGCGTTAATACTGATCATGGGGCCTTTCGCTTGCTGCCATATCACGAAAGGTTTTCTTCTCAAAAAGAATCTTATCGTAATATTCCGCAGCAAGGTCGCTCCGTTGAAAAAAAGGCGAGGAGAGTCGCACCCAGTTGTCTGGCCTTAATAACAACCTGCGAATAAGGCCGCCCTGCACGTTTTTTTTCAGGAATTTTTGCTCAAAATCATCAAAGATACGGTCACCAAAGAGACCGTAGTACACAGCAGTGAAACTACCTCCCGATACACCAGAAATAGCATCGACTTGATTGAGAAGCATTTGTTTTTGGCCGTTTATGGTTACTTCTGTATTTCTCAGTTCTTCAAGGACACCATAGGAAAATGCAGAAGCCCGTGTACCGCCACCAGAAAATGTAAGGTATAAAATCAGTTCATCAGAATTTCCAGGCTCAGGTTCCTTTAACTTTCCACGATAGCCACTGTTAGGGTCTACCGTTGTGAGGGGTTTATTGACAGGGTAATGGACACAACCTGAAATAAAATAAACAGCAGTAAGAATACTTACACATATGGTGAGAAAATGGAGTCTCTCTTTCATCAATGTTCTCCCATGATTTAATTGTTATAATATTCTTTTAGCAGCTTTCCCAATAGCTTTAGTTTCAGTTGCTCAAAATGTATGTTTTATATTTAACCTGATAATGGATTCGGTCTAGACAAAATTGAAACCGTCTTCGATAATGATTGAAAATTCGTGTTTTTAGAAGACAGTATAACTATATGCTTTATTTTGGCCTATAAGATAATATAATATCCATTTCTTATAGTCTATTTTTATTTTGTCTATGATGAAGGTTTATACAATATTCAATAAATCTGATAATGATGTGTAACTGAATATTTTGTATTTTCAGATATCTTATTGTTCAATGTTTAAAGTGAAATATTTATTGTGTTATTAAATGGAACAAAACGTGGATTGTTTTTTGTTAAATTCTAAAATTATATATTGAATTGTTGAGTATATTCAGGAAACCATAGTTTGCAGTGGAGGTATTAATGGAACCGGACATTAAAAAGATTACTGAAAAGATAAAAAAGGAAAGCGACCTTGTTAACGCTGTTATGTATGAAGTTGGCAAGGTGATTGTTGGACAAAAATATTTAATAGAGAGATTGTTAATTGGCATCCTTTCAAACGGACATGTGTTACTTGAAGGTGTGCCAGGATTGGCAAAGACAATGTCAATTATGACTTTAGCAAAGGCTATGCATGCAGGTTTCCAGAGGATACAATTTACTCCTGATTTGCTCCCTGCAGATTTGATTGGAACGCTTATTTATAATCCTAAAAATGGTGATTTCACAGTGCGAAAAGGACCTATTTTTACAAACATAGTGCTTGCAGATGAAATTAACCGTGCCCCTGCAAAGGTGCAAAGCGCACTTCTTGAGGCGATGCAGGACAGGCAGGTAACAATCGGGGATCAAACGTTTAAATTGGAAGATCCATTTCTTGTGCTGGCTACTCAAAATCCAATAGAGCATGAAGGAACCTATCCTTTGCCAGAGGCACAGGTAGACCGCTTTATGTTTAAGCTGAAAATTACTTACCCCGATAAAAAAGAGGAACGTGAGATTATGGAGCGTATGGCATCAACAAAGAAGGATATAACGATAAATCCCTTAGTCAGACCAGAGGATATTTTACGTTTACGCGCCTTGGTTGATGAAATCTATATTGATGATAAAATTAAAGATTATATTATTGATATTATATTTGCAACAAGGGACCCTAAAGCATACAACCTTAAGCTGAAAGAATTCATTGAGTATGGTGCATCACCGCGTGCAACCATATATCTTGCGCTTGCAGCAAAGGCGCATGCATTTGTTAAAGGCAGGGGGTTCGTAACCCCTCAGGATGTAAAATCCATCGGAATGGACGTCCTCAGACATCGCGTGATTATAACGTACGAAGCTGAAGCCGAGGAAATGACTCCTGAAGATATAGTCCAGAAGATATTTGATAATGTTGGAGTGCCATAATACCAAATTACGTCTTTTCAGATATTTTTATGATTTCAAAAGATACACTAAAAAAGATAAAGCACATACAGATACACACACGTCGTCTTGTGGATGAGGCGTTTATAGGTGAGTATCACAGTGTTTTTAAAGGACGCGGTATGGAATTTGAGGAAGTAAGAGAATACCAGCCTGGCGATGAAATTCGAACTATTGACTGGAATGTAACCGCGCGAATGGGTAGACCATTTGTTAAGCGATACGTTGAAGAACGCGAATTAACTGTTATGCTTCTTGTTGATGTAAGCGCCTCTGGTAATTTTGGATCAGTTAGACATTTGAAAAATGAAATTGCGACAGAAATATGTGCGCTCCTGGCCTTTTCTGCTATAAGAAATAATGACAAGGTCGGAATGATTATGTTTACAGACAAGATTGAGAAATTCTTGCCGCCAAAAAAAGGTCCGAAATATGTATTCAGGGTTATAAGGGAGCTTTTATGTTCAAAACCTTCAGGAAGGGGGACAGATATTTCTGTTGCCCTGGAGTATCTGAAGAAGATATCCTCGAGGCGGGCGATTTCTTTTGTTGTCTCCGATTTTCTGGCGAATAATTATGAACATGCATTACGTATAGCAAATAAAAAACATGATATAATATCTGTCACTGTTGTTGACCCCAGAGAGCAGGAGTTACCAGATGTCGGTATGGTTGAATTAAAAGATGCAGAATCTGGCGAAACACTTCTGTTAGATACATCAAATCCTCTGGCAAGAAAGGAATTTGGAGCTTTGGCAAATAAAGTTCAGCAGGAAAGATCGCGGCTGTTCCGGTCAATGGGTATAGATGAAATTGTCATTAATACAGGCAAGCATTATGTGGAACCGATTATTCGATTTTTCAGGATTAGAGAAAAAAGATACTAACGAACGCTATTCTGAGCTTAAGCACTGAGCAGAGAAAAGTGGCTGTGAAGGATTTAACTTGATGCTCAGGAATCTCAAATAGATTCTTAAACAGGTTTGGTATTACAGGTAAAGGCATGCTGAATTAATATCAACATCTAACTTAATATAGCGAGTTTTATGGTATCTATTGCTGGTGTATTCAAATTAGACTGGATTATGACAATAAGAAGGCATTTTTTATTATTCATTGTTATTTTGTTTCTATTATCATTTGGTCTTTCGCTGAAATTCTCTGGGAATTTGCTTCTTGCCCAGGAAACGGATAATAAAAAGACACTAGCAAAAGTGGCATCGCTTGCAAATGTTGATAAAAATGAGATTACGATTGGTGATAAAGTAAAGTATGAAATTCTGGTGAGGTATAGCGGTGATGTTAATATACAATTTCCTGAGTTAGAACAAATAGGCGTATTTACCGTGAAAAAAACCGGTGGAATCAAAGAGCCTGAAAGAGAAAAAGATGATTATTTTGTAATAAAGCGTTATTATGTGTTAACTACATATGAGATTGGCAGGCAAACAATCCCACGGTTGAAAATAAAATATAAGGATGCACACGGCGAAAATGAGGTTACTACAAATGAAATAATAATTGATGTTAAGGGTGTAATGAAAGAGGGAGAAACTGCAAGTGATATAAAGGACATAGTTCCTCCTATGGGTATATCAACAAGTTTTACAAGACTGATAATATGGATTGCTGCCGGACTAGGAATATTTTTAATTGGAGGTGCAATATACTGGTTGATAGGTAAACGCAAGAAACAAAAGGAAGAACAGAAATTTGAATACATTTATAGAACACCGCATGAAATTGCTTACGAAATGCTTGGCAATTTGCTAAAAGAAGACTTACTTGCTAAAGGTTTAGCTAAAGAATATTATTATCGCATTAATGATATTTTGCGGCAATATATCGAAAACCGATTTGGTTTATTGGCGCCAGAGCGTACAACAGAAGAATTCCTTGAAGAAATGGCGCATACAGATAAGCTGGAAGACAATCATAAGGTATTAGTTCAGGAGTTCCTAGAACACTGCGACATGGTAAAATACGCAAAATATAAACCATCCAGAATAGAGGCTAAAGAAACTTATGACTTAGCGAAACGATTGATAGATGAGACAAGACAGATAATGGAAGAAAAGGAGGTGACTTTAAAGCGATAGAGACTGATTGCGTGTGTTGTTTAAAAGTATATCTGGCATCAGGGATTCTTGGGTAAAACGTGTTTGTAATAAGATTATTAAATTGGTCAGGGTTATCTGTTGATTCTGTGATTTAAAGTTAAATAGGGTTGTTTTATTGTCAGGGGCAGAAATATAACTAATTGTACATTTAAATATTTTGAATCTTATTGAAAAGGGTAAAGATATGGTAAAAGTACCAGAAAAATTTTTAGATGAATATTTAAAGCATGAAAAGACTGTAACTGCAAGGAGCGTTAAAAGAACTTCGAAGGTACAAATGCGTGAAATTTCAAATAATGAAAGTCTGAGACTAAAGCGAAATTTACAAATCTTGTGGGATATCTATAAGACTCCGGAGATAAAGGGAATCCTGTCCAAAAAACACCAAATTCCGTTTCTGGATATAAACGGTGCTAATGTTCGTATCAGTTTAAGTTATGTGGATAATGGTATTCTAATGGAATATGAATCGAATATGGGTGCTAAAAAAGAGCTTGCTGGTGCCAGGCTATATAATCAGGATAAATTAATTATAAATAGATATTTCGCTTCTGGAAAAGGCTTAGAGGCGCTTCTTAAGACTTCGCATATAGCGCTTAAAACGATGGCAGATGTTATGATAGAAAATGAATTTTCAGAAATGTCTTTTTGGAATGCTATTAAAAACGGTGAACAAGCACAAATATTGGCTTAATTTAATTATAATCTAAGAGTTCTTTAGTTTTGATGATATTTCGCGATACTTTATTACTAATACTAATATTTGTAATAATTCCACCTTTAATTTATTTTTACTTCCGGCATAGGAAAAGTTATATCCTTTTCCCTTCTTTGGGGATTGTAAAGAAGCTGAAACCCTCGTTTTTTCAGCGGTACAGGCACTTATTAATCGTAATTCGGTCTATAGTTGTTGTATTAATTATTGTTGCTCTGGCAAGACCTCAGTATGGTAATGAGCAGACCAGGGTGACTACTGAAGGAGTTGATATAGTGCTTACTGTTGATATTTCCGGGAGTATGCTGGCTGAAGATTTTGATATAGGTGGCAGAAGATATAACAGACTATATGTAGTTAAAGAGGTAGTAAAGGAGTTCATAAAGAAACGTACCAATGACCGCATTGGTCTTGTAATTTTTGCGGGTCGTGCATACACACAGTGTCCGTTAACACTTGACTATGGAATGTTATTACAGCTTTTAGAGAAAGTGGATATTGGAATGATTGAAGATGGTACTGCGATAGGTTCGGCCATCGCTTCGTCTGTAGACAGATTAAAGAACACAAAAGTAAAAAGCAAGGTAATTATCCTGCTGACTGATGGAAGAAATAATGCTGGAGAAATAGACCCCTTTACTGCCGCTGAGATTGCCAGGACGTTTGGTATTAAGATTTATACTGTAGGTGCAGGAACGAAGGGTTTAGCGCCGTTTCCAGCGGTAGATATATTCGGCAACAGGGTAATAAAACAGGTTAAAATTGATATTGATGATGAGGCTCTCACTGAGATAGCAAAAATAACTGACGGAAAATATTACAGGGCAACGGATACAGAGTCTCTTAAAGAAATTTACAGCCAGATAGACAAACTGGAAAAAACAGAATCAGAGGTTACTCAATACACTGAATATAATGAGTTGTTCCCATACTTCTTGTTACCAGCTTTTGGTTTATTGTTGTTTGAGGTAGGGTTGGCAAAGACCCGATTTAGAAAAATACCATGAAATACGGTAATTTAAACTATCTTTATTTACTTCCAGTTATATTAGTGTTGTTAATCGGTTACTTTCTTGCCTTCAGGAAAAACATAAGTGATTTGAATAGATTTGCAAGCGTGGAATTATTACAGAAAGTTTGGTTCCCGATTAGCAAAAAAAAGCAGTGGATTAAGGCGCTGCTGGTAATCACAGGTGTGCTTTTCATGGTATTTGCACTAATTGAGCCCAAGTGGGGTTACCACTGGGAGGAAGTTGAAAGGAAAGGTGTTGATATAGCGATTGCTGTTGATACTTCAAGAAGCATGCTGGCGGATGACGTTAAACCAAACAGGTTGGAAGTAGCAAAAAGAGAGGTTGAAGATTTATTAAATAACTTGGAGGGGGATCGGATTAGTCTAGTTGTATTTTCTGGCACGGCGTTTACTTACTGCCCGCTTACTTCTGATTACGGCGCCTTTCGCCTCTTTTTGAATGATGTAAACACAAATATTATCCCGCTTGGAGGCACTGCCCTCGCTGAAGCAATAGAAAGAGGAATTGATACATTTGAGGCAAACTCAAAGAATCGCAAAGTTATTATATTGATTACTGACGGTGAGAATCATGAGGGCGAACCTCTAAAAGCCGCCGCAAAGGCAAAAGAGCGGGGCGTTGTTATTTACACTGTAGGTGTCGGGAAAAAGGACGGTTCTTATATTAAGGTTAAAGACGAGAGCGGTAATGAGACGTTATTTAAGGATAGGCAGGGTCAGGTAATCAAATCAAGGCTTGATGAAATCACCTTAAACAAAATTGCCTTGGAAACAGGCGGGGTTTATACCCCAGCCTATGGGACAAAGTGGGGTTTAGAAAAAATTTACAGGGAGAGTATTTCAAAGATAGAAGACACAACATATAAAACACAGCGTGTAAAAAGATATGTAAATCGTTACCAGATTCCATTATTTATTGCACTAGCGTTTATATCTGTAGAAGGTTTTTTGACTAATAGAAAGAAGACAATTAACCTTGGTTCGTGATAGATGTATTTTGTAGTTTGATATGAAATAAAAAGTGTGTCTGGGAAATTGATCTTTCCAAATGTTGGAGAATTAATATTTCTTTACTCGTACTTATTGTGTCAGACGGACAGATTAAAATAGAGGTTTAATTTATAAGTATGAATAACTGGGTTTGCAGATTGAATTTATTTGTGGTTTTGTTTTTCAGTTGTGTTTTATTAGGATGGATAGACCCGCTTGCCGATAAAATTAGGGAAGGAAACATCCTTTACAATAAAGGCAAATATGACGAGGCGCTGGAAAGATATGTAAATGCACAGATAGACTCCCCGGGAAAACCCGAGCTGGATTTCAATATTGCCGACGTTCAGTATAAAAGAGACAAATACGATGAAGCGCTTCAGTTATTTGAGAAGGGTGTAAAATCTGAAAATACTGAAATGAGGGCAAAGTCATGTTTTAATTTAGGCAATACCCTTTATCGCCAGGGTAAAATGAAAGAGGCTCTTGATTGTTATAAAAAAGTCATAGATTATGTTGAAGAAATCGAGAATAAAGATACTGAAAACCTTGAAATTTTGAAAAACGATGCGAGATATAATCATGAATTTATTGAAAAAAAGATGCAAGAACAGGAGCAACAACAGCAGAGCGAGAAGCAGAAAGACCAACAGCAGAAAGAAGAGAGCAAAAAAGATGATAAGCAATCTGAAGAAAATAAAGGCGAGGATAAACAGGAATCGCAAGAAGATAAAAAACAATCTGAATCCGAAGAAACCGGTCAGGAAAATAAAGACAGGCGTGATAAGTCCACTAATCAGACCGAAGAAAGTAAACAGGAAAACCAGCTTTTGGATCAACAAAAGCAGTTACAAGCTCAGGGTCAGAGACAAATGTCAGAGGAAGAAGCCGAACGTTTGCTTAATGCATTAAATCAGTCCGAAAGACAATCAAGGGGTATGGTAAGTGATAAACAACGTGTACAGCATAAATCCGTGGAAAAGGATTGGTAATTTTATTTAAAAGGTTATATTGGCATAATAAATATGACACATTCAACTCCAAAACAAGAACATTTCGCCCTGGCGCCCAACGTTTATTTAACATTGTTTATCTTCTCTAGCGAGGTTGTTTTGGTATGAGAATGTTTACTAGATGTTTTAGCCTGAGTCTTGCGGTAATAATGCTGTTTGTGTGTGTTGCAAGGGTGTTTGCGCAAGATATTAGTTTGGTTGCATCAGTTAATCGAAATGTTTTAACGTTAAGCGACCAATTACAATTAACTCTTACAATTGATGGCACACAGGATACAGCTCCACCGGCTTTCCCAAGCGTGGAAGGATTTAGTTTGTTATATGGACCAAAGATTTCTGCACAAACAAGTATCATTAATGGCGCTGTTTCTGTCAGTAAAAGTTACACCTATGTATTACAGCCTATCGCGAAAGGTAAGTTTACTATCGGACCATCCAGTGTTGATTACAAAGGAAAGACTTACACATCCGGTTCTATAAGTGTTGAGGTGGCTGATGCGCAAACTGCACCTCAAACATCCCTGCCTGATTTTGAGAAACTTGTTCTTGTAGAATTAAGTGCGGATAAAAATGAAGCATATATATATGAGCAGGTTGTGCTTTCCTTTAAATTTTATTTTCAAAAGGGATTGCCAATTAGCGATATAGAATACACAGCGCCCTCGGTAAAAAACTTTATGGAGGAAAAACTGGGAGACCAGAGGCAGTACGAAATTGTTCGCGATGGAATCGTTTACAATGTGTTAGAGCTGCGTTCCGCTGTTTTTCCAATGATTTCCGGAGAATTAACAATAACACCTGCGAGGTTGAAATTTAATCTGGTTGTCCAGCAAAGGAGGGAACGCCAGAATAACCCTTATGGTAGTTATTTCGACAATTCTTTTTTTGATGAGTTTTTTGGAAAGGGACAGAAACGGTATCCAGTTGAGAGAGTAACTAAGGCAGTTGCCTTGAAGGTCAAATCTTTGCCGGAGCAGGGGAAACCCAAAGACTTCAATGGCGCAGTGGGCAACTTTAACATGGAGGCATCCATAAAAACACAACGTGTAAAAGTAGGCGACCCAATAACGCTTTCAATATCAGTGTATGGCGATGGCAATATTCAGACGATTAGCGAGCCAGTACTAATATTAAATAATGAAAATGATTTCAAGGTTTATCCTGCTGAATCGGATACACAGGTTACAAACAGAGAGGAATTGATTCGAGGAAGAAAAACCTTCAGTAAGGTTATAGAACCACAAAAAGCTGACCTTAAGTTTGCCCCTGCAATTGTTTTTAGTTTTTTTGATCCTCAGGCAGGACAGTACAAAACGATGACCAAAGAACTAATTCCGATCGTCGTTGAATCAGGTGAGCAAGAAATACCGATACAGTTAACGATTTCCAGTCATGATGCTCCATTAAAACAACAGGTGCGAATATTAACGCAGGATATATTACCTATCATGACGAATTTATCATCACTAAGGAATCAGGGAGATGTTATTTACAAAAGCCTATTTTTCATAGCATGTATTTCCGTGCCAGCGATTGCTGTCGCCGCTTCCTTTTTTATAACCCGACATAAAAAAAGACTGCAAACAGATGTTGGATATGCAAGGGACAGACAGGCACACGGTGTGGCAAAAAGAAGATTGGCACACGCAAAATCTGCGCTTTCAGAGAATGCATCAACAGAATTTTATTCAGCCCTTTCTAAGGTTGTTGCAGACTATCTGGCGGATAAATTTAATATCTCTGCAGCGAGTACTTCTGCTGACAATATTGATATATTACTAAAACAACGTGGGATGGGAGACGTACTTATAGGAGAAATATCTAGCTTTCTGAGTGATTTAGAATATAAGCGATTTTCAAAAGACAAAGGGACAAAGGGAGAGATGATTAATTCTTTAAAGTTTGCGGAACAGCTTATATCGAAACTGGAGAAACAATTGTAATGAGACGTAGTCTAATATTTCCTTTTTTATTTGCAATATTTTTTTTCAATTTAGGAGGGGTTTATGCTTCTACATTATCGAGGGATGATGTAATAAGATTATTTGCTGAGGCAAATGAAATTTACGTACAGGCTTCAAAACTGATTGCAGCAAAAAACACAGAAGAGGCAAGTCGAAAATTAAAAGAGGCAGTATTACAGTATGAAACAATATTGTCTAATGGATTTGAAAATGGTCAGATTTATTATAATCTTGGAAATGCCTATTATCGTCAGGAGGAGTTGGGTAGAGCAGTTTTAAACTATAGAAAGGCACAGCGCCTCATGCCTCGTAACGCAGATTTGGACGCTAACCTGAGATTAGCAAAAAGCGCAATTGAGGATAAAGAATTATCTAACGAGATTCCTGTCGTAGTAAAGAGGATATTTTTCTGGTTTTTTATATTGAGCAGAAATGAACTTATTCTACTATCGGTTTCCCTTTATGTTGTTTTAATGATGCTGATTCTGTCGTTGATTATATTAAAATATCCATGGCTTAAGAGGTTAATAATAGGTTTTTCAGCTTGTTTGTTCGTTGCGGTGGTATCAACAGGTATTAAAATATATGAGGAACAAGGTGTTACACATGGTGTTGTTGTTGCAACAAAATGCCAGGTACGTTACGGACCGGGTGAAGAATACGAACCCAAGTTTGAAATACATAACGGTGCCGAATGTATAGTCAAAGATGAAAAAAATGGCTGGTATAAGGTATATGTTTTTGTTGGTGTAAAACAGGATAACGTAACAAAGGCAGGTGCAGATGAGAAAATAAGCAAGGAAATCAGAGGCGGTTGGTTACAGAAAAAGGACGTGGGTACAATATGATTAAACACCTTGTAATGTGGAAATTAAAAGATTTTACAAGTGGTGCAACAAAGACTGTAAATGCGCTGAAGATGAAGGAGTTACTGGAATCCCTAAAAAATAAAATCAGTGTGATTAAGGATATTGAAGTCGGTATTAACGTTATTAATACAGATGCTTCCGCAGATGTTGTGTTATATTCTGAATTCAAAAATATGGATGACCTGAACGCTTATCAAAAACATACGGAACATGAGAAAGTTGTTTCGTTTATTAAAGAAGTAGTTGCAGAACGGAGGGTGGTTGATTATGAGGTTTAAGGGAATTATTACATGTTATTGGAGTGGCAATACTGAGGTCATGAGTTTTAGGCGTAATTGATTCTTAACAGTTTCTGCAAAATATATGGCAGTTTTTTCTTAGCCGTGTACTACAAAGACACGAGTGGGTTTTTTTTCTGGACTTGTTGAGCCAATCAATCAACTCATCACGGTCGGCGTGCGCTGAAAGCCAGCAAATAGTATAAATATTGGCGTTTACGGCAAGTCCTCTCCAAATATTTTTATCGTTTTTGCCATATCTATAATCCTTTTGCATAAAGTACCTTGCGCTTGAAATCCAACAAATATGATACTGCATTCAGGACGCCATAAGTTGTGTTTCAGGTGGTGTCGTATGCGTTCTGCTTCACACATCCCGCGCGATGATATTATATTGCAGCATTTTTAAGCTTGTTTATTTTCACCGAAGCCTCAGCAACCGATTTGCCTGCCCTGATAAACCGCTTATTTTCCCATTCGGCGTTGCGTTCATGTATGTGTGCTGAATCAAACAATACGATACCACATAAATCTGCTGCGGCCTTTGTTTTTAATATCTTACATTTGAATCCATCCTTAATTAGTTTAGGGACAAGCCCGAGTGGACCAAATGGGCATGTGTTAATATTAGGTAGTTTATTCCGGACGGTTTAAAGGGGAAGGGTTAGTAGTTCCCTTTTTTCGTCTGCTTTTCGTGCCTTGAAAGAGACCACAATCAACCAGGATATTAGTATCTTTTGTCTGAATATGATAGCAAGAGCTTGTAACAGTTCTTGCTGCGCCAATAAATCCGATTTTCATAAATAACGGTTAGTTTTTGTTTTTAAGAAAAACCA
The DNA here is from genome assembly GCA_963709355.1 of uncultured Planctomycetota bacterium. Taxonomy (GTDB): domain Bacteria; phylum Planctomycetota; class Brocadiia; order Brocadiales; family Brocadiaceae; genus PLOWO2-12-38-17. Next base: position 1,956,066 of record CAVPVY010000005.1, on the reverse strand, counting down.
TTGAAAACAAATCTTTATGCAGGTAGTATAACAAAGTCAAACGGGCGGGGAAAATATTTTCCAAATATTTGAACACTAGTGAGTTAAGAATATACAGGAGGGAAAGGCTTTGTCTAAAAAAGGGAATACTTCAAGCGGAGGTAATGCGATAAAAATAGAAAAGAATCGTCTGATAGTTCCAAATAACCCTATTATTCCGTTTATAAAAGGCGATGGCACCGGATCCGGATATCTGGAATGCGTCCGTGCGAGTCTTTGATGCCGCTGTAAGCAAGGCCTATAAGGATAAAAAGAGTATCTGCTGGTAGGAGATTTTTGCAGGTGAATATGCCTTTAATGAATTTGGTGAATGGTTGCCCAAAGATACGCTGGATGCAATTAAGAAATATAAAGTAGCCATAAAGGGGCCGCTTACCACACCTGTTGGCGGTGGTATCAGGAGTCTTAATGTAACGCTCAGGCAGGAACTTGATTTGTATGCCTGCGTTCGCCCTGTGCGTTATTTTGATGGTGTGCCCAGTCCTGTAAAATCCCGAAAAATTGAATGTTGTTATTTTCCGTGAAAATACGGAGGATGTGTATGCAGGGATCGAATATAAGAAAGGGTCTCCTGATGCAAAGAAACTCATTGCATTTCTAGAAAAGGAACTTGGGAAAAAGGTCAGAAAGGATTCTGGTATTGGCATTAAACCCATGAGTGTATTTGGCTCAAAAAGGCTGGTAAGACGTGCCATCCAATATGCAGTAAATAAGGGACAGGAAGAGCGTAACCCTCATGCATAAAGGAAATATTATGAAATTTACCGAAGGCGCATTTCGTGAATGGGGCTATGAAGTTGCCAGAGAAGAATTCTCAAAATTTGTAGTAACAGAGAAAGACAGTCTATGAAAAAGTACAATAGGCGTTGTGCCGAAAGGGCAAAATTGTTATAAAGGACAGGATTGCCGATGCCATGTTCCAGCAGGTGCTCTGAGGCCAGAGGAATATGACGTGATTGCCACGCCGAATCTCAACGGTGATTATATCTCCGACGCCTGCGCCGCGCAGGTGGGCGGTCTGGGTATGGCACCTGGGGCAAACATCGGCGATAAGGCCGCTATCTTTGAAGCCACCCATGGCACTGCCCCGAAATACGCAGGAAAGGATATGGTCAATCCTGGTTCTGTCATCTTATCGGGTGTTATGATGTTTGAGCATCTGGGCTGGGACAAGGCAGCATGATATGATTGTGAAGGCATTGGGAAAGACCATCCGGCGAAAGACAGTAACCTACGACCTCGAACGTCAGATGAAGGGCGCTAAATTGGTTAAATGTTCCGAGTTTGCCGATGAGATAATCAAGAATATGTGAGGTAATTCTTTAACCATGAATGGACACGAAATAGGAAGAAGAGATTGTAGTTAATTTATACGCAAGGGGGGTAACAAATGGTTCACGAAAGGCATGAAAATCTTCAGCATACAATTAAGGCATTTATCAGGAAAAGCGAAGAATACTACGTAGCAGAGTGCCTTGAGATTGCGGTTGTAACTCAGGGAAAAACCCTGGATGAAACAATTGGTAATCTCAGGGAAGCCGTTGCGTTACATCTTGAGAATGAGGATTTATCAGAGTTAGGTTTAGCGCCCAATCCAACTTTATTAGTAACAATGGAGCTGGAAGCTATAGCGCATGTCGCCTAAATTAAAAAGGCTTTCTGGAAAAGAAGTTATTTCAATTCTAAACAAATATGAGTTTGCCCCTTTTACTCAAAGGGGGCAGCCACATAAAACTCAGGCGCATAGGCTCTGCCGGAGATAAGCAAACATTAACAGTTCCATTTCATGATGAACTTGATGTTGGGACTTTGCGCGCAATAGTAAGACAATCTGGGCGCTATATTCCAGAAGAACAACTAAAACCATATTTTTATGCCTGATGATAGGTGTAGTGCAAGTAAATGGTAAAGGAAGTTATATATTTAGATAATAATGCAACAACCCAGGTAGATGAAAGGGTACTTGCCGAAATGTTGCCCTTTTTTAAGCAGCATTATGGAAATCCATCAAGTCGATATTATCAACAAGCCGAAATCGCGAAAAAGGCTGTCGAGAAAAGCCGTTTTCAATGTGCCAAATTAATAGGGGTAAAGCCACAGGAGATCATTTTTACCAGTGGCGCAACTGAATCTAACAACCTTGCCATCAAGGGATGCTGTTTAGCTAATGCAACAAAAGGCAAACACATTATTACCTCCTTAATTGAGCATCGTAGCGTACTTGATCCTGTAAAAGAATTGGAGAAGCAAGGTTTCAACGTTACTTATTTAAAACCAGACCATTATGGCAGGATTTCTGTAAGAGATATAGAAAATGCAATTACAGAAGAAACTATTCTTGTTACAATAATGTTTGCCAATAACGAACTAGGAACGATAAATCCCATTGATAATATAGCTGAAATCTGCCAGAAGAAAAAAGTTACTTTTCACTGCGACGCTACACACGGTGTAGGAAAAATTCCAATTCAACTAGAAGAAATATCTATAGATATGCTTTCATTCTCCGGTCACAAGATTTATGGTCCAAAAGGAATTGGCGCCCTTTATATTAGAAAAAAAATGCCCAAAATTAAGATACATCCTTTAATCGATGGTGGAGAACAAGAAATGGGATTAAGATCTGGTACATTGAATGTTCCCGGTGTTGTGGGTTTGGGTTATGCCTGTGAATTGGTGGAAAAGTTCTTAATTGAGGAAAATAAGCGTCTAGTTGCTTTATCAGAAAGGCTAATTAAAAATTTATCTTTATTAAACGGTATATCATTTAATAATCATCCAAGTGAGAGACTGCCTGGCACCCTTAATTTAAGTATTGACGGTGTTAATGCCGAATTGTTATTATCTCGAATATCTGATAGGGTTGCTCTATCATCTGGCTCCGCTTGTACCTCATCGAAAACCGAACCCTCTCATGTTTTAAAGGGAATTGGCTTAACAGATTCTATGGCAAAATCAACAATTAGAGTTAGTATAGGGCGTTTTAACACGGAAGATGAAATTGATTTTGTGAGTGATATATTAATAAAAGAAATTAAACAACTAAGAACTTTTTCATAAGGTAACTCTTATATGCCATTAGCCTTTTCTATTTACTATACGGAAGAAGAAAAAAAACTTCTTGAAGAAATTTGTATAAAAAAGGAGATTCCATTTTCTGCAATTGAGCAGCTTATTGACGAAGAGTCTGATTTCCATGGTATGGGCAGAAGGAAAGGACTATTCCCTGCCATAAGAAGAATTGTTGAGGAAGCAACAGAAAAAAGATTGAGAAAAGCTTAAAAAGGAATGTTTCTAAAAAAGATTGAAATTACCAACTTCAGGGTGTATTACGGTAAAAACACGCTAGATTTCGGAAGAAGTTTATCCGCGGAAGGTAGAAATGTTTATGTAATTGGAGGATTAACAGGATACGGGAAAACTTCACTCCTTCAAGCAATTACTCTAGGGTTATTGGGAAAAAATGCATCTCTTCTGGCATTTGATAAGACATCAACAAATGTAGACTATTTGCATAGAGAATTACTGCAAAAAAATTTTAGTAAAACAGCACTTGCAAATGGTGAACGGCAAATGTCCGTCAGGTTGATTTTTGAGGAACAAAGAATTGAACTGGTTATTGAGCGGAAGTGGTGGTTTGATGATCATGGTCTGTTGTTGGACGAGGAGTTAAATATTTTCAAGAATGGAGCACCTCTTGAAATAGCCAAGGGTGTGGATCAACAAGAATTAAAGGAAGAGTTTATAGAAACAAAAATACCACCGCATATCGCAAAATTTTTCTTTTTTGATGGTGAAGAAATTCGCAAGATTGCAGAGAAAGACCCATCCGGTGCTGTGGTAAGTGGGCTGAATAGCCTTTTAGGGTTTGCAATGCTTGAACGGCTTATAGAGGATTTAGAAAAAACCAAGAGAGATATAAAGACACAAACTGGGAGTTCACCAACAAAATCCGATCTACTCAAGGCAGAGGCAGCGCTGAGTGAAAAGGAGGAGGAGGAGAAGAATATAATAGAGGATTTAGAAGATAAATCAAGAGAGCGTGAAAAGCACGGACAACAGTTAGAGGTCGTAAAAGCACATATATCATTCATGCTTGGTGGAGATGTTTCCACGACTCAAGACCAAATCCATGAACAGATAGAGGAGCTTGAAATAGAAGATAGAACTATTGCAGCAGAGATGGGTAAATTTGTTGGTGATTTGCTATGTTTATCCATGCCAAAAACTCTATTAAGAAGGCTAAAAGAGCAATTACTGGGCGAGCTTACAAGAAAGGAATGGGAGGGAAAGAAGACTTCTCTTTCCCCGCAAAAGGTCAAGATTATTGAGGGATTGTTTGGTAAAACAGCTCCACAAACGGAACCACCTTTACTGCCTCAACAAAAAGATTTTTTGGTAAATCGATTGGAGGAAGAATGGAACAATATGTTTAATCCACCACCAGAAGGAATGGCAGATACCATAATCCATACTTACCTGACTCAGTATGATACTCAAGAGATTCTTAATAAAATTGATGATATATTAAAACAAACTCAACAGCATCTTCATTCAAGGATTCAAAGAAGAAATGAAATAGATAGGAAAATTCACGAACTTAAAGAGAGATGGCGGCGTATGACTACAGGTCCCGAGTTTCAAGAATTGAGTGAAAAAAGGGACATGATAAATACAGAAACAGGTAGACTTAATACAGAAATAGATGGTTTGCAAAGACGAATTCCACCGTTGCAGGGTGAAATCTCTTCTTTAAAAAAGAGATGTACTGACCTTGAAAGGGAATTGGTTATTAGTGAGCATGGGCATAAACACATAGAAACCTGCAAAAGATTGAGGGAAACTATAGAGGAGTTTATGGAGAAACTTAGAAACAGACGCGTCTCTGGTTTATCGCAAGAAATGACAGAGATGTATAAGACGTTAGCCCACAAAGAAGATATCGTAACTTCTATTTCTATTAATCCTGCTTCATACAAAGTTGTTATGAAAGGCAAAGATAGCAATGAACTTCCTGATGGGTCAGCAGGTGAAAGTGAAATATTTGCGTTATCTATGATATACGGCCTGGCAAAAATTTCTCGTAGAAATTTACCCTTTATAATTGATACACCGTTCGGCAGATTGGACAGTCCACACAGGGACAATATTACAACGCGTTACTTTCCTGTAATAAGCGATCAAGTGATTATTTTTTCATCTGATACGGAAATTAACCAAAAATGGTATAAAGCTATCGAACCGCATATAGCTAAATCATTTTTGTTAGAGTTTGATGGACGAACTAAAACCACTACTATTTCTGAAGATTGCTATTTTAAATTTTAATTATCGGACAAGAAAAACCCATGTTAACATTGATTCAAAAGGCGACTCAAGGTTCATATCACTGTTCAAAAAGAGGTTATGAAATTTTAAAGGAAATTGCCGATAAGGCTGGCTTCCCAAGCGAAAATATTGTTGCGAGGCTTGCAATTGGAAGGTCTTTAATGGAGAAACAAGATGTGAAAACAGATGCACGGCTAATACCTGACTTGGATAGTAATGGTAAGGAGTTAAAGGGAACTACCTTGTTAAACCCTGAGATAGCCCCTGTAATAGTTTCCATGGTCGTACAGCATTATGGAAAAGCATTGGAAAATCAAGAAGATATAAAGGAACTAATACGGCTGCATTGGGATAGGGGTCTACTCCTTCTTCAAGAAGACCTAGATTGGGAAGACGGGGATATTGATGGTTTGCTGATAAAATATGCAACACAAAGTTGTTTAACCAATGAAGAAGAACTAGAAGATGGATACGTAAGGATGGGGGGCTTGCTTGATACTCAAATAGTTGGTCAAGAGGAAGCAAAACGACAAATAAGGCGATTACTTGAAGAGGCTAAAGGTTTATCACCTATTCGTCTTTCTGAAACTATAATATTTACCGGTCCTGCTAGTACGGGAAAAACACTTTTTGCCAAGACTATAGCAGAATCATTAAGACTACCATATGTGGAAACTTCAGGAACAAGTCTTAGAACTGTAGAACAGTTATTTAACCAAATTAACCGCGTTTTAGAAACTAGCGGTTCAAATTATGATGAAGAAGGAGATTATGGTGGATTGCCGTTACGTAGGTATCCCCCCCTTGTAATATTCATTGATGAGTGTCATCAACTAAAACGTCTAGTCCAGGACTCGTTATTGACTATGACAGAACCTTCAAGGCGTGATCCATCGGTACTTCAAGATTTTGCTGTAGATATGAGTAATGTGACCTTTCTTTTTGCTACAACGGATATAGGACTTATAGCTAAGCCACTTAAAACAAGAGCACGTGAGATAAACTTAAGACCTTACGAGCAGGAAGAGATTGCGGAAATAATAGGCAGAATTTATAAAGGATGGTCTCCTGAGGCGAGAAAGCTTATTGCCATGGCTGGCAGATTGATCCCAAGAATAGCTAAGGAAAAAGCGAAAGACCTTGACAGAGTTTTAAAACAAGACTACATCGGCCAAAAACCTAGCGAAAGTATTGTGCTAGAAATAATGGAAAAAGAATGGGGACAAGATAGACTGGGTATGACGGATAGGGACAAAAGATATTTGACTGTGATAGAAAATGCTCATGGCCCTATCGGTGGTGATAATATTGCACAACAGCTTGGCATTGAACTTTCCGAGGTAGAAAACGATATTGAGCCTTATATGATACGGCTTGGTTTGATCAGAAAAAGTCAAACTGGTAGAGAGTTGACTGAGGAAGGTAAAAGACTCATTGAGGGTAAGGAGTAGAAAATTAATTGTTATGGGACTAAATAATTTAAAAGAAATCGCAGTCAATATAAAGAGGCATTACCTATCTCCAGATGAAAGACCTTGGGTTGTTGGTTTTAGCGGAGGAAAGGATAGTACTTGTCTTTTACAGATGGTCTTTCGGGTTTTGGCAAATATACCTCCCAGGAAAAGAAAGCGGTTCGTTTACGTATTAAGCTCTGATACATTACTTGAACCCCCAAATATTTCCAAATATCTTTATAAGACTGTTGCACAAATAGAAAAATCGGCGCACTCATTGAATTTACCGATACAGACTGAAGTGGTAAAACCCACGCTTAACGATGCCTTCTTTATAAGGCTTATTGGATATGGCTATCCCGCTCCAAACAAGTGGTTCAGATGGTGTACAGATAGGCTTAAAATTCGACCTGCAAATAGATTTATAAAAAGTAAAATTTCTTTGCATGGCAGTGTAATACTGTTACTTGGTAGCAGAAAGGCTGAAAGCTCTGAGAGAGCAAGATCTATAAAAAAGCATTATAAAGATGATGGAGAAGATTTTAGTCCTCATACCAGTCTTGCTAACGCATATGTTTTTTCACCCATCAAAGATATGAAAACAGATGAAATATGGACATATTTATTACAAACACCGTGTCCCTGGGGTGGTGATAATTCTGAACTTGTAGCAATGTATAAAGACGCCAATAGTGGTGAATGTCCTCTTGTTGTGGATGATTCAACTCCGCCTTGTGGAAATAGCCGCTTTGGATGTTGGGTGTGTACCGTGGTTGAAAGAGATCGCTCGATGGAAGGTTTTGTTGAGGCTGGTTACGAAAACTATGAATATCTATTAGAGTTTCGTAATTGGCTTCATGAATTAAGAGACAATGAACAGATGAGAGAAAAAAGAAGCGAAATGGGGCATCTGGTTTAGGTCCATTTAGACTCGAAGTAAGAAAGGAAATTCTAGATCGGCTTTTAAATATACAAAAACTAATCGGTGAGGAATTAATTTCAAAGAAAGAGGTTGAAGAAATAAAGAAAATCTGGATTGCGGATAATCTTTCAAGCTCAAGAAGAGTTGCCATTATAAAATGATGCAAGAATGGAAGCGACAGGAAATAATATTACTTTTTCATGCAATATGTAATAATCTCACGGGAAAATTCCATTCTGAGAATAATACTTACCCTACCTTAGTAAGCGAGCTTGCCAAATTGACTCAAAAGCCACACTCTGTGGTATATGAAAAAATTCAACATCTTCTCTATTTGAATTCACAAGGTCGATATGGTAAATGGTCAGGTGGAACAAAAGTCGATCGCGAGGTTTATGAGGAATTCAATGAAGATAGAGAAAGGCTTTGTTCTGTCGCAACAAAAATAAGAGAAGAATTGTTAAATAACGCTGTCAATTATGAAGACATTTTTGTAAGTTTTGAAGAGGACGAGGCAAGGGAAATTGAAAGGCTAAAAAAGGATGGATGGACTGAGTCGTCTGAAATTGGGAATGTATTGCCATCTATAAAATACTGTACATTAAAACGTCACGATAGAATACCAACTGTTTCTGCAATCGCTAAATTACGGGCAGGTTTCAAATGTGAGGTTTATGGATGTAATTACAACCCTTTTATTGGACTGTATAACATACCTTACGTAGAGGTACACCATATTAAGCGCCTTGCGGATGGTGGAGAAGATACCTTAAAAAACACAGCTTGTCTGTGTCCCAATCATCATAGAGAAATTCATTTTGGTGAAAATAAAGAAAAATTAAGCGAAATTCTACTGGGAAAAAGGAGTCAATTCTAATTCTTAAATTTTATCTTTTATTGGTCAAGCAATATGTCTTAAAATCGCAGTGAATGTGAAAGAATATCAATTACTATTGAATGAAATAGCCAAAATAATCAAAAGAAAGGCGAATAAAAGAGTTATAGAAGGGGGATGCGAAAATTTGAGGAAATGCAAATAACTTTCGAAAGAGGAGGTAGTAATGTGAAGAATATTTGCGTTTTTTGTGGTGGTGACATCTGCAAAAATATTGTCACGGTCGTAAAAGAGCGAAAAGGAAAGGTATTTATTATTGAGAATGTGCCTGCGGGTGTTTGTACCCAATGTGGTGAAAGGGAATATGATGCAGAGGTCGTCTCAAAATTGGAAACAATTATGACAAAAAGAAAGGCAATAAAAATGGAAAAATTAGTTCCTGTTGCTGATTTTACGGAGGTTTAATGTGGCTAGAAAAAAGATAACAGTAGTTGGTGCAGGGAATGTGGGCGCTACCACGGCACAGCGCCTGGCTGAAAAAGAGATAGGTGATGTGGTGCTGGTGGATATTGTACAGGATATGCCGCAGGGGAAGGCGTTAGACATCCTTGAATCAGGCCCTGTATACAGCTATGATACCAGAATTACAGGCGCTAATGGATATGAGGAAACAAGGGACTCTGATATTGTAGTCGTTACCTCCGGTGTGCCAAGAAAACCAGGGATGAGTCGGGACGACCTGCTCAAGATTAATACTGGTATTGTAAAAGGGGTAGTAGAAAATGTTGTAAAGACTTCGCCTAACTCAATTTTGATTGTCGTTTCTAATCCACTGGATGCTATGACTTACGTAGCGCACAAGGTCAGCCGATTTCCAAAACACCGCATTATAGGCATGGCGGGTGTGCTGGACGCCGCACGGTTCAGCGCCTTTATTGCGATGGAACTCAATGTGTCCGTGGAAAATATACATGCCTTTGTACTTGGGGGACATGGGGATACAATGGTTCCTTCCACGCGATATACCACGGTTGCAGGTGTGCCTGTGGAAGAATTAATTCCCAAAGCAAGACTGGAAGCCATTGTAAAACGAACAAGGGATGGCGGGGCGGAGATTGTCAATCTGCTCAAGACAGGCAGCGCCTTCTATGCCCCATCGGCGGCAATAGTTGATATGATTGAGGCTATCTTAAAGGATAAAAAAAAGATATTACCGTGCGCAGCGTTGTGTGAAGGCGAGTATGGTATTAACGGTCTATTTGTTGGAGTGCCTGTAAAACTTGGCGCAAAGGGCATTGAAGAGATTTTTGAAATAAAACTAAATGCCGATGAATCTGCCGCATTAAAGAAATCTGCTGATGCCGTAAGCACATTGTGTGAACAGGTTGATAAGATACTGTCATGTTAAGAAGTCATAAAACTGGCGACTGATTGCTGACTGCTGATTGCTAAATAAAATGAATCTCATTAAAGCTGAAAAACGTTTACTCGAAATCATCATCAAGAAATCATTTAAATACAGTGAAGAGCCCATCTTCAAATTGGTATCGGGGAGGATGAGTAACTATTACATCAATTGCAAAACGACAACCTTAGACCCAGAGGCAATGCTATTAATCGGACACATCTTTTATAACAGGGTCAAACCGCTTCGTGTAAACGCTATTGGCGGTCTAACGCTTGGTGCCGACCCCATAGCCTTTGCCACAGCGATAGTCAGCGGGATGCAGGACGATACCGTCAATGCATTTGTAGTCAGAAAGAAGGCAAAGGAACACGGGTTGATGAAATGGATTGAGGGCAATGTACGAGAGGGAGATAAGGTAGTAGTTGTAGACGATGTGGTAACTACAGGCCAGTCCACAATAGATGCCATTGATAGAGCCAGGGAGTCTAATTTGAATGTGATAAAGGCCATTGCACTGGTTGACCGCCAGGAGGGAGGGCGTGAGAATATTGAGAAAAGAGGTGCCCTTTTTGAATCTATCTTTACAAGGGACGATTTAATGAATCTTTATAAAAAACGATAATCTTTCTTGCCACCAAGACCCAAAGGCACGAAGAAAAATATATGAAGTATGAGCCTCTATCCGATAGGGAAGAAGATATTGCGCGAAAGATTGTTGATGCTGCTTATACAGTTCATAAGGCACTGGGTCCAGGATTACTGGAAAAGGTATATGAGGTTTGTTTCTGTCACGAACTTTACAAAAGGGGATTTCTACTGAGAGACAGGTAGAAGTTTCTATTGTGTATGATGGTCTAATCTTTAGTGAAGGTCTTCGCATTGTAAGGGGCTTGTAATCTGCGAACTCAAGGCTGTGGACATCATAAATCCCGTTTGGGAAGCACAACTATTGAGCCATTTGAAGCTTACTGGTAAACGCTTAGGGTTTCTCATTAACTTTAAAGTTACATTCATTAAAGAGGGTATCATCAGAAAGATCTTATAATTTTTATAAAAGGTTTTTTGCTACAAAGATACCAAGGCACGAAGTATATCTCAAATTTTGCGCCTTCGTGGTAGAAGAAGCAAAAATTTTCAATTTTGTGTCTTAGCGCCTTTATGGCAAAAATTTAAATATGGAAAAGAATGGTTTCTGGTCTTGGTTTTTACAAAGGATTACCGCCCTGTTGTTGGTAATTGGGATTTCTGTCCACTTTTTTACGTTTCACTTCAGTCCCAGTCGTTATGCCTCCCGATATTATGACGAGATAGTTAACAGATTTTGTTCGCCGGGGTGGATTGCGTTTCATACATGCCTGCTTGCCCTCGTTGTCTTTCACGGTCTTAACGGATTATGGGGTATTTTTGTAGATTTTGATCCTGAAAAAAGGCTGAGGCATTTTATCAAGAATATACTCTGGTTTGCAGGTTTGATTTTATTTGGTGTCGGGGTTTGCATCCTGATATGGTTTGCAACAAAAAACAGTGGAATTTGACTATTTCAAAATATGAACATACAGAAACTAAAAGAATGTTTGAATGACCTTATCAGGAACAGAAATCCCGGTATGTATGCCTTCTGGATTCACCGCATTACGGGCGTAGCTGTTACACTATTTTTATGTCTGCACATCTGGACGCTGAGCTCCGTCTTTCGAGGCAAAGAGGCTTATGATTATACCATCAGCAAGTTTGATACAAAGATCGGATACGGTTTTCAATACATATTGCTCATTGCGGTGGCAATACACCTGCTTAACGGAATAAGGATAACGATTGCTGATTTCTGGCATCTCACGCGCATACAAAAAAAATTGTTTTGGTTATCGGCTTTCATCTTTTTCATAATTGCTATTGTCGGAGTTTTTACAGTGATTTTGTAACACTCAGATGTTAATTATGTTCAGAATTAGTACTAGTATATAAATATTGAATGGTTAAAAAGGATTTTTATGATCTACCATGATGTGATAGTAGTTGGTGGGGGGCTGGCAGGTCTCAGGGCAGCGATTGAACTTAATCGCCATAATATAAAAGTAGCCATCATCTCGAAGGTGCATCCCCTCAGGTCACATTCCATTGCTGCACAGGGGGGAATTAACGCCCCGCTGGGGAATCACCCGCGAGGCGCCTATGATAACTATGAGAAACATGCCTTCGATACAATAAAAGGGAGCGATTACCTTGCAGACCAGGATGCAGTTATCCGTATGACAAAAGAAGCTGCTGAACGAATATATGAAATGGAGCATTGGGGCTGTCCGTTCAGCCGCACTACCGAAGGCAAAATAGCGCAGAGACCATTTGGCGGTGCTGGTTTCCCGCGTACATGTTATGCGGCCGACAAGACAGGTCATGCCCTTTTACACACACTGTATCAGCAGGTCATTAAATTCAAGCGTGCCTCCGAGCGGAATGAGATAGTAGTTTATGAGGAATGGCTTGTAACAGACCTTGTGATTGAAGATGGGATATGCGTCGGTTTAATTGCATTAGACGTTGTAAGCGGGCGGTTGGAAGCGTTTCAGGCAGGCGCAGTAATTTTTGCTACAGGCGGCGCTGGACGTATTTATGAAAAGAGTACAAACGCCCTTATAAATACAGGCATGGGCATGGCAGTGCCATATTGGGCGGGTGTGCCGCTCAAGGACATTGAGTTTATACAGTTTCATCCAACCACACTTGTTGGCAAGAATATCTTAATTACGGAAGGATGCAGGGGCGAAGGGGGTTTACTGTTAAATAATAAAGGCGAGCGATTTCTGGCTAAATACGACGATTCGAAAAAGGCCATGGAAATAGCACCAAGGGATATTCTTTCGCGGAATGTTATGCGTGAGATTGTGTCTGGCGGTGGGTTTGATAATAGTTATGTACATCTGGATTTGAGGCATCTTGGTGAGGAGAAAATAAATCAGAGGTTGCCGGGCATTCGTGATATTTGTGAGGAGTTTGCCGGAATAGACCCAGCTACAGACCTTATCCCTATCCAGCCGGGTCAGCATTATACGATGGGTGGCATTGACTGTAATGTTGAGTGTGAAACTATTGTAAAGGGATTTTATGCGGTGGGGGAGGCGGCGTGCGTGAGCGTGCATGGATCTAATCGTCTCGGTGGGAATTCACTGCTGGATACCATAGTTTTTGGCGCCATTGCTGGCAGTAACGCCGCAAAATATGTACAGTTTCTTGCAGGTAAAAGAGGAGAGAATGTCCTGAACGATGCCTTGAAACGTGCCGAGCAAAGAATTGAGGCATTATATAAATCTGATGGAAATGAAACGTATATAATCATAAAGGCATCTTTAAATAAGATTATGGACAGCAAGGTAGGCATATTCCGTGAGGCTTCAACCCTGAAAGAAGCACTGAATGAAGTGAAGGCATTGCAAAATAAATATAAGCGGATTAAATTGAATTATACTGGAAAAAGGGCGAATCTGAGTCTTGAATGGACGCTGGAACTCAAAGGTAGTCTTGATGTGGCAGAGGCAATCGTAGCTGGTGCGTTGGCACGTGAGGAGAGCCGTGGCTCACATTTCCGTATAGATTTTCCAATGAGGGACGATACAGGGTGGTTAAAACATACCCTGGCTTATTTTATGCCTGAAGGTGTGCGATTGGATTACAAGCCAGTGAACGTCAGTTTATTCGAGCCAAGGGAAAGAAAATATTAAGGTAAGTGTGCATTTACAAATTACCTGCACAATAATATCGGACAGTTTGTTTCCCGCATTACCCTTACAGTAGTGCTTCCCAGTATCATCTCTTGAATTCTTGAGTGTCCGTAGGCGCCCATGACAAGTAAATCAAAACTCCTATCCTCATCGTTGCAGACATTCAAAATGCCGCCGGCATGGTCGTACCCATCCTTTGAAACGGTTTCAACTGTAAGTTTATAACCTTCAAGGAAAGTCTTTGCCTTTGATAAGATATTCACGGCTTCGCCTTCCTTATCTGCTATGCAAACTACAGTAACTGAGAGATTCATAGCTTTTGCTATTTCTGCACCGCTTTGCAAAGCCTTGTCTGAAAAAGAACTTCCGTCGTAGGCGATAAGCATCTTTTTGAATGGTTTGAATTGTGATGGTGTAATGAGCACAGGTTTGTGTGTCTGGCGCACAACATATTCAACGGTTGTACCCAGAAAAACGTCTCGCCACGCAGCATGAATTCCCATCTTGCCCATCGAAACGAGATCGCAGTTTTCGGCTGATTTTACAATTTCTGTGCTCACGAGCCCTTCCCGTATTTCCCTGTCGAACGTAATTCCTTTCTCTTTACATTTTTCTTCTACCTGATTTAGCGCGGTGTCACCCTGTGATTCCATCATTGTCCTGATTGTTTGATGAAATGTCCCGTAAGGAACCATGCCGCCGATGCTTGTTCCAATGTCATGAATTAACGGGCCAGTCAATATTTTACTATCCTTAACAAAAAGTCCTCTAATGTTGGCATTAAATACTTTTGCTATACTGATAGCGTAATCGGTTGCCGTAAGACTATTCTCTGAACCGTCTGTTGGTATAAGTATCTGTTTTATCATAGATGGTAACCTTTATTTGTTATATTAGGATTTTTGAAATGGGGAATAATAATTTTTGCAACTATTTAATTACGTGTTCAAGAAAATTCAAATTTAAAGTCACAAGGTATTTTGAGATGTTAATAATATTATGTGTTGTAATAAACTCATTACTATACAATTATTGATCCAATGGGATTATTACCTAACAATAATATTTTGTCAAGCCAAATGTAGCGTTTAAGTATTAGAGCGGTTTTTTGGCTTTTGTGTTATTACAATTTTGTTGACCGCATGTTGTTATTCAATTATAATTTTTAAAATCGGTATTTGTCAATTACTTAAATAATTAGGTATTTTCAAAGTATATGGCTATAGATAAGACTATTATTAAGGAAATATTCCTCTTACTCTTTGAGATTATTAAGGCGTTGTTTGAGATGCTCTTGGGGAAGATTAAAGGTTTGTTCGGTCTGTTATGGAATAGATTTTTTAAACTGGCAGATGTTTCTTATGGCGAGCATGAGGAAGAAACGGAGCAGGAGTGGGGCGTTACCGGTGAAGATGAATGGGCAAGTATTCCTGAAGCACCATTAGTAAAACAAGAAGAACCTCAACAAAAAGTTGAAATGAGAGAAGATGTACCTTTAGGAGAAATTCTGGAAATTCCAGGTAATTATGGAGACAATCGAATTGTTTTAATGGTACGGGATCCTGAATGGTTATTTGCTTATTGGGAGTTGCAAGGAAAGTTTGTTGATGATGTACGTAGCGCTATGGGTTCTATGGTTTATAGTGCGAAAACTATCTTAAGGGTATATGATGTAACAGATATTATTTTTAACGGAAATAATGCGCACAAATATTTTGATATAGAAGTTACAGGCGGGGCGAGAAGCTGGTATATTAAAGTGGGTGAATTCGATAGGTCTTTTTGTGTGGATATGGGATTCCTTACATCTCGCGGGACTTTTTTCGGTATTGTCAGGTCGAATGTTGTAACGACTCCACGTGTGGGAGTTTCAGAGATAATTGATGAAGAATGGATGGGTATAAAAGAACTTTATGAGAAAGTAGATATCCATGCTGGTAGCGGTGTCAGTGAATCTATATTTGAAAGTGCACATAAAAACTGGTTAGAGGCACACAAACTCGGCGTGTCCTCTACGGAGCCATTCAATCGTTAAACGATTACAAAGAAATAATTTATGGGAAAAGGGTTTCTGGCTTTAGTCCTTCATGCACACCTGCCTTTTGTACGTCACCCTGAATATGAGGAGTTTCTTGAAGAAGACTGGCTTTTTGAGGCAATAACAGAAACTTACATACCGCTTATAAATGTTTTTGACAGGTTGATTGAAGAGGGGATTGATTTCCGAATAACCATGTCATTAACACCTCCTCTTATTTCAATGCTCGCTGATGAGCTTTTGCAAACTCGTTATATTAGATATATCGAAAAGCGGATACAACTCACGGAGAAGGAAATAGAGAGGACAAAACATCAGAAAGAATTTAATAGCCTTGCCCGGAGGTACAATGCAAGTTTTACAAATGCTCGGTACGTGTTTGCGGAAAAATATCAACGAAATATTGTTCAGGCTTTTAAAAAATTTCAGGATGCAGGGAAGGTTGAAGTAATAACCTGCTGCGCCACGCATGGTTTTCTGCCACTCATGAATAATAATTTAAATGCCATCCGTGCGCAGATTCATGTTGCCGTAAATCATTACCAGATGCATTTTGGCAAAAGACCAAACGGTATATGGTTACCAGAATGCGGTTACGAACAAGGTATAGACTGGATTTTAAAGGATGCAGGTATACGTTTCTTTATCGCTGAAACGCACGGAATTTTATACGCAACTCCAAGACCAAAATATGGCATTTATGCCCCTATTTACTGCCCTTCTGGTGTAGCAGCTTTTGGAAGAGATATTGAATCCTCTAGACAGGTATGGAGTGCAAAAGAAGGGTATCCCGGTGATTTCTTTTATCGTGAATTTTACAGAGATGTAGGCTACGACCTTGACTATGATTACATAAGACCATACCTCCACGGAGACGGTAAAAGGTCAAATATAGGTATAAAATATTATAGGATTACTGGTAAAACAGACCAAAAAGAGCCTTATTCTCATGAAATGGCGATGGATAAGGCAGCTGAACATGCCGGGAATTTTATGTTTAACAGAGAGAAACAGATTGAATATCTTGCCTCTGTAATGGATCGGAAACCCATTATTATTGCACCTTATGATGCAGAGCTGTTCGGTCACTGGTGGTTTGAAGGTCCTGATTGGATTAATTACCTGTTTCGAAAGATTGCTTACGACCAGAAAACAATATTGCCTATTACCCCCATGGAATATCTAGAAGCATATCCGGTTAATCAGGTTTGCAAGCCGTCTCTTTCAAGTTGGGGATATAAAGGGTATTGTGAATACTGGCTGAATGAGAGCAACGATTGGATATACAGACATCTTCATAAAGCGGCAGAACGCATGGTTGAATTGGCAGGGACATATTCATATATAAATGTAAATCCTTTACAAAACAGAGCGCTCAATCAGGCATCACGCGAACTGTTACTGGCACAGAGCAGCGATTGGGCATTTATTATGAAAACAGGTACAATGGTTGAATATGCAATAAAGAGGACAAAAGAACACTTGTCACGTTTTACCAGATTGTGTAATGATATTCATTCGAATACAATTGATGAAAAATGGCTTACCGATGTTGAAAGTAAGGATAATATATTTCCAGACATTGATTATCGTGTGTATCAATAAAATGTAAAGTTATATTATTTCTTTTTTTATGGGAGGTAATGTATATGTCGTCGGAAATAATGAAATTTCCAAATTTTTCTATATTAAAGGATGAGATGAACAAGCTGCTTGAAAGCTTCTTTGAAAAGGGAGGCTCATCTAGAGCGAATTGGTTACCACTTATGGATATTTCAGAGACGAATGAAAACCTTATTATAAAGGCGGAAGTGCCCGGAGTCGAGTCAAAGGATATTGATATTTCGATTACAGGGGATACCCTGACAATTAAGGGTGAGAAAAAGTCTGAAAAAGAAGAGAAAAGTAAAAACTATCATTTCGTCGAGAGGAAATACGGGGCTTTTTCAAGGTCGGTTACATTACCCGTTTCAGTGAAGACGGACCAGATAAAGGCAGAGTATAAGAATGGAATTCTTGAAGTCAGCTTGCCAAAGATTGAAAAATCTGAGGTAAAAAAAATTCCTGTGAAGATAAGTTAAAACAGGGTTACGATTTTTTAAACTATTAGGGACAGTGTTGACAGGCAGTATCTTCGAGATTTTGATAACTTGAACATAAGACATGCATGAAAAGCTAACGCCGGGCACATATGTCCTGTTTACTCTATATTGAGTATAAATATTAAACATAAGTACATTGAGTTTTGTTTTATTATGATCAATGACGTAATGAAAGGAGATGTTAATAAAAGATGAAAGTACCAAGAGAGGTTGGAAGGCATACAAGGAACAAAGTTTATGCTGAGAATGACCCCTATTTACCACCAAAAGGGAAAGGGCTGGTCGCGGGCTCTATTTGTAATATCTGCAAAGCGGTTTATCATAATAAGAAGTGGTTTCTCGATAAAGAACTTTATAAAGAAAAAAGCAAATTAAAAGATATTAACTGGGTAACTTGTCCTGCATGTAAGAAAACAAAGGAGAATGTACCAAGCGGAGTTGTTACTTTAAAGGGTAGTTTTCTGAAACAACACAAACAGGAGATAATGAATCTTATTCGTAACGAAGATGAACATTCAAAAAAATATAATCCTTTAAAAAGGATTATGAAGATTAACGAGAAAGGCGATGAAATAGAAATTCTTACTACAACAGCAAAACTAGCTCAGCGTATAGGGTCTATTCTAAAGAAGGCTTACAACGGAGAGGTTGAATACAAAAAACATGAGAATGCGAAATTCATGCGCGTTGCATGGCGGCGTGACACAATAGAAACATAGACTTATTTCTGGAGTTATTTTAATGATAAAGATTGAAAGGATTTTGTTTCCGACAGATTTTTCTGCATGTTCAAAACATGCCTTGAAGTATGCCCTTGATTTTTCCATGGAACGCAGTGCAAAACTTTATATCCTTCACGTTATTCCAAAGATAAACGTTTCTGCCGGACTAGGCACTTTAAACACGCCGCTATCCAGGATATATGATGAGATGGGACGTGAGGCTAAAAAGAATATCAGCCATCTGATACCGAGGAGATTTCTGGAAAAGATAAAGGTGGAAACCATTATTGTAAAAGGTGAACCTTTTGTAGAAATAATCAAGGCTGCAAAGAAATACGATATTGATTTAATTACAATTGCTACCCATGGCAGAACAGGGGTTTCTCGCATGTTAATTGGTAGCACTGCTGAAAAGGTAGTTAGAAAGGCGCCATGTCCGGTTTTATGCGTCAAACATCCTGAGCATGAATTTGTACTTCCTTGAGATTCCTTTTGAAGATTGTGGATATTACAAACTTACGGCTTGCTACTTTGTAATGAAGTAGATGCTTATGGAAATAGTTATTGAAAAGACTAAAGATGTGCTGGTTCAGGATTCCACAGTAGAAATTGTCGAATGCAAGGGATTGGGCCACCCGGATACGCTTTGTGATCGTGCTGCAGAAGAGTTGAGTATTGCCTTTTCAAGATATTACCTCAAAAAATTTAACAGGGTTCTGCACCACAATATTGATAAGTGTTTGCTTGTAGGTGGCCGTTCTGAGGTCAGCTTCGGCGGAGGGAGAGTGACAACGCCGTTGCATCTGATTGTTGTGGGACGTGCTGTTGAGTCTGTGGGAAATGAAAAAATACCTGTTGAGGAAATAGCCAGAGAAACGACACACAAATGGATGAGTGAAAGGCTAAGATTTCTCGAACCCGAAAAAAACGTGGTTGTTGAAACAAGAATCAGGACGGGCAGCCTTGATCTGTTGGCGACATTTGACAGTGCCATTCCACTAGCAAATGATACATCAATTGGTGTTGGTTTTGCACCATTGACTGAGACAGAATCCATGGTTTATCAGACTGAAAAATTTCTAAATTCTCCTGAAGTAAAACAAAAATATCCCATGATTGGCGAAGACATCAAAATCATGGGAACACGGATAAATGAACGGATAAATCTTACAATTGCAATTGCGTTTGTTTCAAGATTCGTTACATCAAAGGATGAATATTTCAGGATAAAAGAAGAATTGGTTACTTATGTGCAACAGTTTATAAAGAAACAATCACACCATAAAGTTACAGTTGTTATTAATGCAGCAGATAATTATGAAAAGGATATTCTTTATCTGACCATAACTGGCACAAGCGCCGAGTGCGGAGACGATGGACAGGTAGGCAGAGGAAACAGAGCAAATGGGCTGATTACACCATACAGACCTATGACCCTTGAGGCGACAGCTGGTAAGAATCCCATTACTCATACAGGTAAATTATATAATCTTACGGCAAACAATATATCTGCAGAACTTACAAAAGACCATGATATATTGGGGGCCGAGTGCTATCTTGTAAGCCGGATAGGAACGCCGATTACAGAACCCGGATTTGCACACATCAGAATTCAGTCGAAACTTTCAAAAAAGACGTTAGATAAGAAATGCAAAGAAATTATAAGAAAGCATTTGTGTCAGGTTCCTCAATTATGGACAGGAATTCTGGAAGGTAAGTATTCGCTATTTTAGTTTCGTGTCTGCGTAATCGTGTAAATACATATTACT
Organism: uncultured Planctomycetota bacterium; assembly: GCA_963709355.1. Lineage (GTDB taxonomy): Bacteria > Planctomycetota > Brocadiia > Brocadiales > Brocadiaceae > PLOWO2-12-38-17. The sequence goes on along the minus strand of CAVPVY010000005.1, from coordinate 1,935,733 downwards.
ACAGTTGAAGCCTGCCTGTTTGCGCCGTTAATCAATGGAAAATTAGTGCAATGAAGCAAAATAACCGTGCTGGCATAAGTTTCTCAATTACATTTCAAATTTTCATTTACAAGTAAATAAGTCTTTACACCTGATATCTGCTAATAGAGGGTTGGTTTGTGGATGCTAATTCAATAGTCAGAGGCACACTGGTTTCATTCCTTGTTGGAATTACTAAACTGAGTCCAGATACCGCAGAGATTGTAGATATCAAAAAGACTAAAAGTTCACCTTCGTATCCAGGTGTCATTCCGAAGCAGATGGTGATCAAGGCTGAAAAGAGAAACATTGAAGGAAAGGCTGTTGATTTCCTGGTAAAATTCTGCCCGCCCGGAGTTATTATAGAAGCATCTGTAGAAATGGACGATATTTTAGACAAACGTGTCTTTGATTTAAAACGTGCACTTATCGTTGAATGCAGAACTATTTTATGGGAGTATTACTGTAACCCTGGCTTTGATGAAGAGTACAGCGTGTATTGTGTGTCGGATTATAAGGGCGATCCAGAGGAAATTATTTGGGGTCATAAGGACAGTATTGCAGGACTTTTGAAAACTGAGCGTATACCCCTTGATGAGGAGGAGATTGATACAACCATCAAATTCAATTTGAAATATTCAAAAGATGATATAACAATAGTGGATTGGGACGGGGCGTTTGTATTTGATCCTCGCGGTGATTTTGCCAGTAATATTGAGCTTTTCGAGATTGCCAACCTGCAACTGCTGAAATTGAGGGTGCTGGAAAGCGAGCTTGAGAATCGTCTTGAAAAGGCCGCACAGCTATTACAGCGGACGACTGCTAGGAAGATACCTTTGTTGAGTTCCAGAGAAGTCAAACACGCGTTGCGTGAAATTATCCAGATACGTACCGAATCTATAATGGAGTTTGAGGCGACGGAACGCAATATCAAACTCATTGGAGACTGGTACTCTGCCCGTTTGTATGATCTGATTACCAAAAAACTGCACTTGGAGGAGTGGGGGACGAATATTAATAAGACACTCGATGGCCTTGAAGATATTTACAGCATGATTTCCGAGAATTTTTCCATGTCATTTTCGACTACACTTGAATTTATTATTGCCTTTGGCTGGCTTATACTGCTGGTGGGTTATTTCCTGCTTTTCTTTCTGGAGGTGTTTAACAAGAGATTATAAATAGTTAATTCCCCGGTTGTTAATGTACCTCAGAGGAGAGAGGACACTTCCCATATTTCCACTTCTTTCACTCAGTAAGATAGCTGTAAATTTATGTGTTCGGTTATTTATCTAAACGACAACCGTTATCTTTGCGGGTATCTTCCTTAAAGTTGTCAGATGCAGTGGCAGAAGGCTTTTTCCTGGGACCAAAGGGGTCAGTCTTTATTCTTGCTATTAAAGCTGATTTCATTCTAGGACAACCTGTAAAGATATGTCCCCATTCCTCCCCCCAAATCTATAGCAAACTCAAAAAGCGTCCTGTGTCACACATTCATTTCAGTGTCTGCTTATCTGTTTTTAATCTGCCTGATGAGCAGTTAAAAACATAGCCTTCTCTAATGATGTAAAAAATTGCTGGTACGGTTCAGGGTCAATAACAGGCTTTACATTATATTGTGCATTGGCGCGAACTAAAAGCTGAGTTTCCCCTCTTGGTCGTACAGTAACTGTCATTCGTAAAGCGTAATACTTCAACTTTGTAGCGCTGACCGTTCCGAGCGTTGCATCTGCCTTATCAATTACAAATCCTAAATCTTGGAGAGTAGATATAACGGTTCTTAAAGTTTTTTCTTTATCTGTTGTGTCAAAGGCTCTGGTTTGAATACTCCTTAGTTGAACTTGACTGGAATCTGAGTCTAGAAGGCGTTGCTGTGTAGTTGCACAACCTACAACAAGCAATAACGATACAATCATAACTAAGACGGCATTATTTTTCATATTTCTTGTGCCTCCAGAAAGATAGATTTCGATAGCTTATCAAAAAACTCTTGATATATTTTAGGGTCAATTAAACTTTCTGAGACTGTGACTTGACCTTGTGTGTTCCATACAATTCTCTGGAAAGTTACTCTAATAGCTATGTATTCCCCATGTTCTCCTCCGGGTCGTGTGATGACGGATGCACGCATTTTTTGCTCTTTATCCGTAGGCATAATGCCACCGCCAAGAAGAGCGACAAAAACCATTCCAACTTGTTGACCCGCATTCACAGCACTTCGCGTCTTGGAAGAAGTAATAACACCCAGCTCTGTTTCGCTCTCGTCTAAATTAAACCCCAAATCTTGAAGGAGTCCAGCACATGCCGCGAGAATCTTTGCTTCGTCTCTTGTTTCGTATTTTCTAGTTTGCATTTGGCGTTGCGCAAGAGATTCGGGACTCAAAGACAGGGCGTCTTTTGGAATTGTTTGACATCCGGTTATAAATAAAATGCTAATAAGGAATAAAACCAGTAGCCATCTCATTGTGCCTCCCTCCATTAAAATCTTGATGTATGGTATGCAAAATCACGAACTTTTTTATCAGTATCGAATTTGATAATGATTGTTAATGTTTGCTGACTTGTTGAAGATGCGCCAGCACTTCCTCGATAACCAAGCAAAATCAACGTGCCATAACCTGAACTTTCTGACTGTACCCTATCCGTAGATATTTTGTCATATATCCATACTTCCCGTCCCTGTTCATCTGTAGAAACAATGTTGGGAGAGCCTAACGCTTCTGCCACCTCCGCTCCTGACATACCCTTTCTAATTTCTTTCTGCACTGTTCCGACTGTTAATCGGTTACCTTGCAATCCTTCTTGTGTACTGGCTGCGTGATGTGCAGCACTACACCCGGTAATGACTGCTACACAAGAAATAAGAAGACCGATGACTATTCCTTTCCTTATCATTTTTCTTACCTCCTTTATATTTATGGTTGCGTTTTAACGTCTCAATCAATGTGATTAACCAAAGTAACTTTGTGTATTCAGCTATCTATTTACTACGATAACTCTGAATTATGCGGTTCAATAGGTTTGTAATATAGACAGGGAGTTCCCTTTTCAAGGATAGCTGCCTAAGTATGATAGCACTTTGCCTATTCAAGTCAATTTAAAAACAACATCTACTTATAAAGGCAGGTATTCCATGACACGGCTTTTCGCTTCGTCAAGCTATCCCTTAATTTTCAAATATTATCAATCAATTTATGTGTACCGACAAAATAAAGCCTGAAAACATTACTCTCTTGTTTAAAGACGCACAGGTAGCCCTTATCAACGTAAAATTCCCAAAAGTCTGTCCCTTCAAGTTTATGTATCTGTAATGAATTGTGCTTTGGATTGTCTCTCAGATAGGTTAATTGCTTCTTAAACTTCTTCTTTATCTCTTTTGGCAGGCTGTCATATTGTGGAAAAAATTCAGATTCTATAGCAATAAGATACTTGCTCAATCCTTCAGTTCCTTAACAAACTTATCTACCCCATAAGCCTTAAAATTGCCTTTCTTAAAGTTTTCATCAGCCCTTTTTACCTTTTCCTGCACCTCTTGAGTCCAAAACCATGCCTGAGAGCGTGGGACGCTCAATGTCGGTTCTAATACAATCCTTCCTTTATCTATCTTAAATGCCACCTTATCCCCAGCCTTGATATGCAAAGCCTCTCTTATCTCTTTAGGTATGGCAACCTGTCCTTTATAAGATATTGTTGGTGTCTTCATATTCTCAGTCCTTTTATTTTTATCTGATAGATTATTTACGTGTAAAACTGTAAAACTACTTTACTCTATTATCACGGTCTTTTATTTAATCCAATATCATTTTTCCTGTTATCGCAATGGAAGGTCTCGGCTTTCATACACAGCCATTATATATACGGATATTGCTATACGCTTTTTATCATTCTGCAATGACCATAACTCATTACAGGGTATTTTACGCTACAATTGTAACAATTATTTTAAGCAAAAGGGAAGTCTTTTGCGTTAATAGCCATACCGTAACTTTCGTTTTATTTCTTCTATTTCCATTAACAGAAGTGGAATCATCCCGATTTCGAATTCCATATCCTTTACTTTCCGTTCTAAATCCTCTACTTCACTTTCTAAATCCTCTACTTTCTGTTCTAAATCCTCTACTTCACTTTCTAAATCCTCTACTTTCTGTTCTAAATCCTCTACTTCACCTTTTAAATCCTCTACTTCCTGGTATAAAGACGCTGTTACATCATCTGTTGCCTGTATTATATTCTTTACTTCACGTTCTAAAAACGCTACTGCCAGTATTAAATCCTCTATTTTCCATTTTGAAGCCTTCTTACTAATCACCGGCGGTTTCTGTTGTGTAGTTCCAGTCCCACTAGGTTCGTCAATTACAATATTTCTAGGGTCTGGTAAATCAGGTATGATATTTTTAGGGTCTTGACTTTCGTTTTGAGATAAGGGAGTAAATACGCAATAGTTCACCGGCGGTTTCTGTTGTGTAGTCCCACACCTAGGGCATTTCCACGTCTGTGTGCTTTTTGTCGGGAACGTAATGTCTCCAGAGCTGTAATTAGGATTAGAGTTACTATAATTATATACATCTTCAGCTTGTGCATAGCATACAAATAACAATAAAAACAACAAAACCATATAGTATTTCATGTCATTCTCCTTTCTAAAATAGTTTAGGAAGGAACACCTGACTTCTTAATCTATCTATAAATACCCCCTCTGTAATCTACAGCATGTATTCCTAAAATCTTTAACTCAATATTTATCTTAAATATTATCCTTATTTTCCCTATCCTTAATCTCATAAACCCCTTTGCCTTGCCGTGTAACTGTTTAATATCCATCTCATCAAATGGTAAAACACCACTGTTAAGATAATCAAGAAGTTTGTTCAGAGATATCCTCACTCTTTCCTGGGTGTCCTTCTCTTGCTTACTGATAAATTTGGAAAACTTACCTTTAAACTCTATCGTCCAAGCCATTTCATGCCGTCTACAAAATCACTATCGGACAAGTCATCATCGGAAAGCGTTTTCTCTATCTCTTGCATTTCTTCGTTTGATACATACGGGGTACGTTTAATAGTAAACTTTAAAAGTTCTTCTCTCATAATTTCCAAATCTTTAATAAGCTTCCCGAGTTCTTTCTTTGCCGCATTCAGCTTCTCAGTAAGCTTCTCAATCTCTTTCTCTATCATATCTTTTTCTCTATATAATTTACATAATTGTTCAGACTTCGCCTTATTTTCAATAAGCTTCTCAACCTTTTTCACTTTCATATCACTTACTTTTAATAAATCTTTATCGCATTTATCTGTTGCCTTCTTCTTCATCAATGTTTTTATAGCCATTTTTCAACCCCCTTATAAAAATCACAAGTTTTACTTCTTTTAAAAACAAAAAAGGCTAGCTACAGAAGGTCATGTCTTCCATAGCCAAGCTTTATGTATGAGCGCATATCTGCACCCATAATATCAATTTCCATAATGACATGACCATTACAGTTTAATTCTATTCATATACTACCAGAAATAATGACATAATTCAAACCTTATGTGATTATTGCTATACTCAACGTTCGCTGTTTTAACGGATAGGGAAGCTATAGCCTCATAACGCTCTGAATGTCTTATGCCGGCATTTTTAAGAACCGCCGTTTTGGTTTGAGTCTCCTCACGATGAGGAGACTCAACATTGAGACATTTGTATTGATTTTTTGGTAATTCACGGGAAATCTCGCCAATCAGAAATAAAACATTTCCCTGAAATGTGAAAGGTCATTTCCTAAAAAATATGTTGCGTCCAAGAATGTGTCTTATATATAGCATGGTATATCCCAAAAAATTCCCCCCCGGGGGTGTCAGATTTGTGTCGTACTTTTGTCGAACCTGACAACTATAATATATCAAAACAGACTAAAAGAGAAAAGAATTAAATTCGCTTGAAAGCCTTGCATTATCAAGGTAAGCTTAAAAATACCAAAAAACATCAAAACAGGTAAAAAAACCTTATAGTTTATGTTGTTTAAACCATCAAGTTATAATTTTATTTATAATATTTAGTCTTTTTATAGACGCAGTCAATTATTTTGATATTTGTTTGTGTTGAATATTTGATGACCATTTAAAAATTTTATGAAAGGGTGATTTTATTAAAAATGTTTATGCACAACAGGCAGATGTTTAAGAGTAAAGTAACATTACTTGCTTTTGCAATCATGGTGGTTTTTAATTTTACCTATAGTACCCATGCGGGTGAAGGAGAGCCGGGCACTATTACTGGTGTTGTTAAGGCAAAAAAGGCAAAGTATCTGAGGGATAGCCTTGTTTACATTGAAAATGTACAAGGGACATTTGAACCACCGAAGGAACACGCAGTCATGGATCAGAAAAATATGGCATTTATACCGCATGTATTACCACTGATAAAGGGGACTACCGTTGATTTTCTTAATAGCGACCCGGTATTGCACAACATCTATTCGCCTGATGCGGTGGCGGATAATGTGAATTTGGGTACATGGCTTAAGGGCGAAGCAAGGTCGTACACGTTTAATAAATTGGGGGTAGCCTCTTTCCGCTGTAATGTGCATGTTGATATGCTGGCTTATATTCTGATTTTGCAAAATCCTTTCTATTCACGTTTGGATAATGAAGGGCGTTTTTCCATTCATGGCTTACCAGAAGGAAAATATACAGTAAAATTATGGAATGAAAGACGTAAGGCAGTGGACAAACAAGTAGAAGTTAAGGCAGGGGCACAAAATACAGTAGAATTTGAATTGAAATGATTTTATATAGGTCGGAAATGCTTTCTTTTGAGAGTTTCTTCATCTTTTATATAATCTTTTAAGCGTTTCAAACAATCTTCTTTATTACCAGCTGTATCTACATTGATATAGTTTATATAATCTTTGTTCCTGTCCACCCAGCTCAAAACAAGGTCTATTTCGCCCATTTCAATCTCAGAGAGGATGTCAAGATGTGTGCCTTCCTCTGCATCTTCAAACCCTGCGGGCTTTTTATTGATTTTTCTGTCTAATTTATTATAGATATTTGAATTAAAATATTTATTACCTATGATATTTTCTACATCTGAAAAATTAACGGTGTCAATCAGTATTTCATATCGTTGCAAAGGGAGCGTCTCATGTACAAAAAATAACTCTATACATTTCTCCAGCGGGGATGGCAGTATTATTATAAAATTTTTAAGATTTCTGTATCTTGCTGAGCGTTCATGGACCTCAAGCTGTTGGTTTAATCGCGGATGAAGTTGTTTTATTAGCCTGAACTCTGTTAATAGGGCAGCAAGCTCAGACCCAGTTTCTTCGTACTCAATTGAATAAATATTACGCAGCAAATATGTAATTTTTTGTAAACGCTCTCTGTTGTTCCAGAAATAAGAATTTATCCTTGCCTTCAGGTTTTTTGCTTTACCCACATATATTATTTCGCCGTGTTTATTCTTCATTTTATAAATACCAGGTTTCTGTGGAATTGCCCACAAGAAATACTTATCAAATGTATATGTGCTGAAGTCTACGTAGTCAACGTACGGACACTGGAATTCGAGGGCTTCTTCAATGGTATTGATACTCTTTTCGTTCAATAATTCAAGAAATCTATGGAATATTTCCGATATTATATTAACCTCGTTTTCTGTCCGCTGTATATCTGTTACTGAGATTTTTAAAAAGGCGGCTATGTCATGCAGCGATTTTGTATGGAGTTCCGGGATGCATCTTTCAGTCAAAAGCCTCAAGCATAGGTATGGATTCTCAATAGTCTCATCAAATTTGTCTAAAGTCAGGTTAAGTTGATTTACGCAGGATTGTATATCATAACCAACAATTGTAGCATCTTCGAGGAATGATGAAAGTGTGCGTGTGGCTATATCTTCAGAAATCCCTTTTTTGATTTCTTGAAGAAGGTCTGCTGTTATGTTGCTTGCAGGTAAAACTAGTGAGTTAGGGTTTATAATGACATGAAACCGTTCAGTAATTGTGTTGCCTGCTAATTTTTGTGCACTTATTTCTATAATTGTTTTTTCCCTTTTGACGGTGTCAACATTTAAAAAACTTAATAGAACAAATTTTGCTTCAGTAAGTGGCGTGGTGCATTTCTCAACAGCCTTCCAGTAGTAATGCTCATCCAGGGTAAATCGGCGATCTCCAGCTAATGCCGTTCTTATAAGTTTTTCAGAGATACACGGCGATGCCCCTTTTATTTTTAATACCTGTTGAACAAGCTCATCGCTGGTGGCGCCGGATTTTTGTGATTTGAGATATGCGTATATTTTATCTTGCATGAATTTTAATTATTTGTCAGTCTATAAATAAAAAAGAGGGTTTAAACCCTCTTTTTGTAATTAATATGAAGAATTTTTATTTGGATTCCAAAATAAAACTTTTAGTATATTTGTTGTACCTTAATTCTTATATTCGCCTTTTAATTTCTGATATTCCAGAAACTCTCTATGCGCTTCTTCTTTCATGCCCTTTCGTTCATAAATGATACTTAATCCATAATGTGCCTTTGCAAAGTTTGGATCAATTCTAACAGCCGCTTCTAGCGCGCCAGCAGCTTCATCCAAGATTTTGCTCTGTGAATATGCGCTACCAAGGTCGAAGTAGACATCTGGATCATATGGATTAACCTCAATAGCTTTTTGTAATGATATAATTGCATTGTCGAGAGCCCTTTTATCTGAAAATGGGTTCTGGATGTTATAATGAGCCGCTGCTGCCTTTTGAACTGAGACGATAGCTTTTGTAAGTATCTGTTTGTCAGCGCGTGCCTTACCAAGTCTATAATGTGCTTCGGCGTTTTTTGGCTCAAGTTTTATAACTGTATTAAATTCATCAATAGCGTCATCAAACAATTTTTCGTCTGCATAGACAACTCCAAGGTCATAATGTACACGTGGGTTTGTACAGTCTATTTCAATTGCTTTTCTATAGGCAGTTATAGCATTACGGGCTTCACCTTTTTCATAATGTACCAAGCCAAGGTGGTGAAATGCAGATGCATGATGTGGGTTAATAGTAGTGGCAATCTTGAATTCATTAAGGGCATCGTCAAGCAGCTTTTTGACCAAATATAATTGACCAAGACTGAAGTGTGCCTCCGTGTAGTTTGGGTTAATTTCAATTGCTTTCTTGAAAGAATGAACTGCAAGGTCTGTATCTTTCGCTCCAATGTATGCAAGTCCCAGATTATATTGTATGACAGCATTTTTTGGATTGATCTCCAAAGTTTTTTTGTATTCAGAGATAGCGTCGTTGAAATTCCCGGTTATCCTGTATATGTCACCCAGATTACTACGCGCCGGCTCATAATAGGGGTCAACAATTAATGCAGATTTTATATTAGTAATGGCATATTCAAGAAGACCTTTTTCATTGTATAGCATCCCCAGATGGAACAAGGCTTCTTTATAATTCTTATTAATCTCAATAGCTTTCTTGAGTTCTGTAATTGCTTCGTCTGGCATCACGTGGTTGCTATATGCAATTCCGAGATTATAATGTGCTTCGGCAAGTTCTGGATTGATTTTAATAGCTTTTTGATATGCGCTTATAATCTCATTAGGCATATCAATTTTAGAACAACCATACGTTCCAATAGAAGCCAATACTGCCATTAACATCAGTGCTTTAAATGGTGATACCAGATTCTTTGTCATTACCGAGTCTCCCATTAAGACTACACTATGATATTACTGATGATATTACTGGCAAATCCAGTTTTCGAGGGAATATATCAAATAGGTTAAATATTGTCAAATGTTTATTTGATAGATAGTTAGATAATTAAGAATCAGGCCCAGCCAAGTTTTCTGATTTCTTTAATTGTTTTTGCAAATTCATTTGAGACTTTTGTAACCATTCCCTCATCTTTGTATCTGATATTAATACTAAATTCAATTTCATTTTTAACAAGGTCTTTCTCAAACTCATAATGTTGTAATTCCATAAAGTTTCTTCTTAATATTTCCGTAATATTCTCCAAGTCTGGTTCTGAGCCTGAAATGCACAGCTTGAGTGTTTTATATTTATCTCGTTTAATATCACGCTCAAAAATAGGTACAAGGAGTAATGCAAAGAGAGTAAGAATTGTTGTGGTAATTGCCGGAATGTAGTAACCGCTGCCCACAGCCAGACCAATGCCTGCTACTACCCATAAAGATGCAGCGGTTGTTAAACCTCTTACAGTAGTTCCAAACCTGATAATTGTTCCTGCACCGAGAAAACCAATACCTGTAACAACTTGGGCGGCGATTCTTGCAGGGTCAACCCTTATAATAGAATCGGCTGCAAGGCTCTTGTATTTTTCAAAAATATGTTCTGAAACCAGCATCATCAGGGTTACGCCAACGCATAAGAGTATATGTGTGCGTAGTCCAGCCGGACGTCCACGTCGTTCCCTTTCCCATCCAATAAAGCCGCCAAGAATGGCTGCAATTAAAAGCTTTGCAATATAGTTATCAAAGACTCCTGTAATACTTAAAATGTTGAACATATCTACTCCTTACTGAATAAAGTTGTGAAAAGATCTTACCATAGAATATACTGGGAAATCTTTTAAAAAATAATAATCTTAATTTTGAACAGGACAGTGATGAATAAAGTTTTATTAGTTTTAATATATACTCATATTGAATTTTCAATTCGGTATTATTAGATAGTCAAGTGTTTAGTTCCTTTGGGTCTTCTGTGGTGAATATTAACAATATGTATAAGTCTAGTATATCTTTACTTCGTCTATTTCAAAACGTTCATCCAATTTTTTTAGATAACCCATTTTAATCTTTGGATCATGTTGAAATATTAGTAGCCAGTCTTCTTCAAATGCCTGTTTAAGTGTCTTTTTCTTGTTTTCAAGTGTTTCTAATGGTGTAAGGTCGTAACCAGTAATATACGGATATGGTATGTGCGCAGTCGTTGGTATTAAGTCAGCAAGGAAGAATGCAATTTGACCTTCAGACTCGATTTTTACACATTGATGATAGCGTGTATGTCCACTGATTCTAATCAAGGTAATACCCTTCTCGATTTCTATCGTTTCTTCTTTTATTAAACAGAGCGACTTTGTGTTGCATACCGGCAAAAAATCTTCTTTAATATAGCTTCCCCTTGTTCTTTCGTTAGGATGCAAAGCAATCTCCAGCTCTCCTTCTTGAATAAAGTATGTTGCCTTTGGAAATGCGGGGACGATTTCCCCATTTTCATTAAAGGTTGTATTTCCTCCTGCATGGTCAAGGTGAAGATGTGTGTTAATAACAATATCAATATTTTTAGGCTGATAATTGAATCGGCTCAATGATTCAAACAAGTTGTTTTTCTTGCTGACGCCGTAAATCTGGCAGAACTTTTCATCGTGTTTTGCCCCTATTCCTGTATCAATCAGGATATTGTATTTTTTTGTTATAATCAGCGGGCAGTGCAATGAGAGTTGTATTCTGTTTTTTTCATCAGGGGGATATATCTTTTCCCATAATACCCGAGGTACAATACCAAACACCGTCCCACCGTCTAAATGAAAGCAGCCATCGGTTACAGGATAGATTTCAAACTTACCGAGCTTCATATATTCCTCCGTATCTTTCATGAATATTATAACAGAGTTTATAAAAATTACTACTTTATGGTGTAAAAATAGTCTGTTTCTGAAGATTATTTTATTGAAAACCCTCAATGTTTCCTGTAGATTTATCGGCATTTGCCGCATGTTTTTATAAAAACTTGAGACAAAGGAGAGCTGTCTGTGAAGTATATAATTAAATTTGGGTCTTGCCTTTTGTCTGGTACGGTTATTATCGGCGGCTTATTGGTGAGTAGTGCGTTTGCGTGGTCTAGCGGACCCCCTGCATATCGAACGGGTGCGCCTAATGACGACGGGACATGCAGGGATTCAGGGTGTCACAGTTCTTTCATCCTCAATTCAGGGGACGCTAAATTTTCAATAGCAGGACCGTCTTTTTACGTACCAGGTGAGAAAGTTAAATTAAAAATCTCATTTAAAGACGACATTGGATCTTTGCACGGTTTTGAAATGACGGCACTTGATTCTAATAACAACAGGGTTGGAAAGTTCAAAAGTATAGGAAATACAACTCAGGTTATTCCGCCTAATGACTTCCGCGGGCTTGACGAAGAAGATAAAAATAAATATATAGAACATACAGCTGTTGGGAATCAGAGAAAGAGATGGAAGGTAAAATGGAAAGCACCAGCTGATGCCTCAGGTGTAGTAACATTTTACGCTGCTGGAAACGATGCAAATGGTGACGGCAGTCGGTCAGGCGACCATATTTATATAACAACATTAGAAATCAATGCCACATCTACTGCAAGCATGAAACAGGGAGAAGAATAATTGTTTTTGGTAAACAATTCCTAAATATATATATTGTTTGTACTTTGTTTATGCATTTTAATCTTGATTCCGTGAAAAAATTAATTATTTTAGTCTCGTTTGTCATTTTTCTTTCTTCCTCCCTTTTTGCGCAGGCAGAAGATGTTGCCACTACAATAACAGGTTTGACAGAAGCGGGAGGTTTTACTTATAGTAATTTCGTTTCTGGTAGTTTCAGAACGCAGTATGAGGGGCGTTGGGCGGAAGATGAGGACGACCATGATATGTACGAATACATCCGTTTCAGGACTAAGGAGTTTCTTGGAAATAAAGTTACTATTGCCGGTTCTGTAAGATTATCAGAAGACATTGACGGGCATGAAAGTCAGGACGGGGCATTCAGGGATATCTTAGATAGTTACGACAGTAGTGTCAATGGGCGGTTGTATTATTTATATGCAGACATAAAAAACCCGGTTGTTGATAAATCTAATCTTCGTGTTGGGCGTCAGTATCAATATTCTGTAGAGACCATTTTATTTGATGGTGCAAAATATGAACAGCAATTGGGACCGGCGGATACTTATGTGTTTGGAGGTTTGAGGGCATCGCAATATAGCAGTACTTACTTTGATACAGTAACAGGAAGCGGGGTATCTGTACGTCCTTTTATTGATACTACTGCAAATCTTGATTACATTCGTATTATAGATGATGCTTATATAGATGATGAGGTAGGCTTAAGTCTGTGGCAAAAGATTTATGAAGATTTAAATTTGTCCGGTAGATACACCTTTTTAAACGCCCGGCCTAAAGATTTTCTTGTGAAATTATCCTGGGATAAGATTGCCTGGGATGCCAGCGTGCAGGTGTCTTATTTTAGATTTCTTAATTCGCTAGCCGAACAGAGTAACAACATTTCACCTTTTTATCAAATCCTTGGTACTTTTGAACCCTTTGACCTTATTAGCCTTACAGGATATAAAGGTATTGGTGAAAAGTTCGGAATATCAAGCGGTATGGATTACAGGAATGTGCTTGACGAAGGCAACAAAAACACATTTAACCTTGATTATAAAAGGGCATTCTTAGCGGTTAATTTTAATAATGTTCTATTGCAGGATTCCAAGATTGCTTTCATGATAGAATACTGGGATGCCTCTGGCGTTGACCAAAGCACAGATATAAGCGTTGACTATGATAAAAAAATAGGCAAGTTTGACGCTGGCGTAGGCACTAACTATTCGCTTTATAAATATAATTTTGACGGCAGTAATGGTTTGGAATCTGTTCTTGATAGTGAGTATACAAATGACATTGAACAGAAGATTAATGTTCGCACATATTACCTCAAACTCAAATATTTGTTAACAAAGCAGTCTGATATTACGTTCAGGTGGTCTACTGAAATTAGTGATACAGACCCTGAGACTTACAACCAATTATTACTTTCTTATAGTATAAATTTCTGATGAATAAATTTAATTATATAATTTATTTCACGCCACTTCTTTTTTGTTTATTGATAGTGGGATGTAAAGTATCTGGCATTCATTACAGTCATGCCAGGCATATAGAAAAGGGCTTAAAAGATTGTAATTACTGCCATAGTTACAAAGAAGATATGGAACCCGATTGGCCAAAGATGGCAAAATGCCTTACCTGTCATATGAAAAATTATGATACCCGTAATCCAAAATCTTGCCTTTTGTGTCACACAAGACCCGGTATGAAAATGAAGATTAAACACAATATTCCTAAAAAATACCGTGATTTGAAATTCAATCATAAGGCTCATCTTGAAAATAATATTCAATGTGAGCAATGTCATAAAGACATAGAAAAGAGCGATGCAATTACTTTAGATCTTATTCCAGATATGTACGGCTCGTGTATCCCTTGTCATAAAGAAATGGGCGAGGAAAGAATTGCATGTAATGTTTGTCACAAATATATTAAAAATAACCGAATGCCTCTTTATCATGAGGACAGATGGGTTAAGCATGACGATGTGCGTTGGATACAGAGGCATGGCAGTGAATTCTTTTACAATCAGAATTACTGTGAACGGTGTCATAGTGATTTAAATTGGTGCGTAAATTGCCATCAGGAACAGAAACCCAGAAATCATAATAACGCATGGCGTAGAAAGACTCATGGGTTTGCAGCATCGTGGGAACGTAAGAAATGTAGTGTATGTCATCAGGAGGATTTTTGCGAGAGGTGTCACACCAGCACAACGCCTTTAAGTCACACAACATCATGGGGGGGCGTAAATACTATTAACCGCCATTGTCTGAACTGCCATTTTCCTGTGTCAACTGTATCATGTACGGTTTGTCATCCCAATCCAGCGCATCCATCTGCTGATGATTCTCCTCATCCGCCATTTATTGGTAATTGCAGTCAATCAGGTTGTCATCCAATTGGCAGGGCAGGTGCACCACCGCATCCTGAACCGATTGGCATCCAGTGCACTTTTTGTCACAATCGTTAGATAGATGAAACAATTAAAAACTAACGGAAGTAAAATAATTTCATCCGGGTATAAATATGAAGATTAATTACAGGAGGGGATACCGTAAACTTGCCATTCAAAAATAACAGGATTGGATTGTTGTCCTTTACAGAACGGGTTTGGTGCGATTTTTTTGATACGAATAGCCTTCGTTGTTATAGATTTCGCAAATAAGTATTCAATATCACCTATTTCATCGTAAAGTTCACCGTCTGTAATCCATGTCATTTCATCTTCGTCTAAATATTGAACTATTCCACTGCCAATATTTCTGCCAGGGTCTATATAAAGAGGGTCTTCTGAGTCTTCACCACAGCTTTCATAGCAATCGGTTGTTTGGATAACCATTCTTGAAATGGTGACATCACTAGTCCAGTCAAGCATAATCCAGCTTTGTTTTTTCTGCCCAATCTCATTTCGTGTCCTTATCCAGTGATACGAACAGTCGTCCTCTTCTATATTATCATTCATTTTTTCCGGACCAAATTCATCAATACCGCCGCCGCTGCTGCTGGCTGTACCGCAGGGCGCTATATTTGAAACAACTGTGACAGGAAGCGGTGCGGATAAATTATTTGCGATAAAGGTTATTGTAACGGTTCCGTTTAATAATCCTGCAATTGTAAAGAAAGCTTGCCCATAGGGATTTGTTATTCCCCTATTTGGTGAAACCGTTGCTACGGTTTCGTTACCGCTTTTTGCAGTGACTAATGTATTAATTGAAGGGCTACCCTGTTCGTTTAAAACGTCCACTGTAACTGTACCATAGGTTTCAACATCAATTGTGAGTGAATTGGGACTTACGCTAATGCTACTTGAAAATGCTATCTTGCAAAAAGTGAGTAAAAAGGTGAATGTTAAAAGTAAAATTATATACTTTTTATGATTTAAATGAATAAGGGTTCTATTATTTAATTTAAGATTTTCCATATGTTATTTTCTTTGTGGAGGATTTTGGTAATTTTTGGCAAATCTTTTCTGTGTTTATTGCCACGTTCATCTATCCATTCATCCGTTCTATAGAAACTAATAATAACCTGATTGTTATCTATTTCAATTACTTCGTTCTGTATAGATACTTTAACGTCGTGGACATAAGAGTAATGATTTCTGAGTTTATTTGCTTCTTTCTCAGATGTTATATGTCCAATCTTTTGCAGTGTTTCAACATCGCCTTTTTCCCATGCCGTCTTATAATTCTGTAACCATACCTTTATCTCATTTTTTATTATTTGTATGGTGTCAGGTTTATATATGTCATGTTTTTGTATATTGGCAACCAGTTTATTAGATTGTTTACTAGAATTATCTGTGATTTTTTGGCTAGTATTTTTAATTAATTCGTTATTTTTAAGCTGTTCTACATTTAATACTTGGGTATTATTGTCGTGTTGTTGCAATTCTTTATTTTCGCTAATCTTAGGTATTTCATTTAATTTAGTATCGGATAGGCTATTAACATTTTGTTTTATGATGTGTGATTGAAAATTCTGTTCAATGTTTGTGTTTTCTTCTTTTTGGAATAGCATGTAAATTGATAATGGTAGTGCAATTGTTATAATGACAGCAGACACAATGAATTTTGTATAATTGGTTGGCTTAACATTTGTAATATTACTTTTTTGTAGTAAAGATTTAAGTTCATCTACAGATTGGGGTCTCTTGTCTTCGGTTTTTTCGAGGCACTTAAATATTATCTCTTCTATATCTTTTGGGATTCTTAGGTCTTTGTTTAGCTTGCGGAAAGGTTTTGGTCTATCGTTCAGGTGTTTATTCATTAGTGTTATTTGATCACCTTTAAAAGGAGGTTCACCTGCGAGCATTTCATACATGACTATACCAAGGGAATATATATCGGTCCGCTCATCACATTCACCCCTCCATTGTTCAGGTGCCATATAAAGTGGCGTACCCACAATACTCCCTGTCAACGATACATTATCATGCGTTCGTAATTTAACTATTCCAAAATCCAAGACTTTCACAAAATCATCAATATCTCCTACATTGGTCAGCATAATATTTTGTAATGTAATATCGCGGTGAATTATTTTTTTGGGATGTTTGTGTGCAGTCGAGATTACATCACAAACCTGAAAAATAATATTTAGCATACTTGGTACATCAAATGCCCCTATATCTTTTATAATTTCTTTCAGATTTTTGCCGTGTATAAACTCCATAGCCATGAAAATTGTTCCGTCAGCATCTCGGTCAAAATCATATAAATGTATTGCATTAGGATGGCGTAGTTCTCTAATTGTGGATGCCTCATTATAAAATCTTTTAATGTCTTGTGGGTTGTCACTTAAATTTAGATGGAGTATTTTTATAGCAACTACGTCGTCTAGATTAAGTAAAGTCCTTTTTGCTTTGTATATTGTACTCCATCCACCGGTAGCGATTTTTTCAATAATCTTATATTTTCCAACCAATCTTTTGTTAATATAATGGTCTTGTGTACTATTGGTGGATGCCAGTGTCTTATCACACGCCTGGCTTTTTGTAGAGGTGTGTATTTTATGTGATTCACTATAATCAAACTGCTTCCTGCAGTATTTACATGTGGTTACCCCGGCACTTTCGTTATCTGCCTCTTTGAATCTTTTTTCGCAATATGGACATGAAATAGCCTTTATACCAAATGTCTCAACAAGATAAGTCCATTGTTCAAATGTAATGTAGCCTCTATCCATCATTATAATATCAATGCTTTTCCTGGGATCGTTATCTTCAAATGCATTTGCAATACGTTGACAAATATTGACCTGGTCAGGCTTTAAAAACCCTTCTGTGACAGCAAATTTTATAAGTTTAGTATCTAAATCTGGTTTATCACTCATATTACAATAATTTAAAATGAAATTTTATAAATATTGTGACTTTATATTTTGTATAATTATTTTAACTTATATTGTAATTTGTTTAAAGTAAGTTTCACATTATTTTAGTTTTTCTAAATTTATAAACAAAACAATGTTGATATTTAATTTTATATTTGGTAAATATAATAAGGATTTTACTTCTTTCGTTAATTGATTTTCTGGGGAGGATCAAAATGAACCTATCGGAAGCTATTGGTATTGTAGCAAAAGATGAACGTGAATTACAGGAGAAATATACGAGATTGGCAGATCAGGAGACAGACCCATTTGTTAAGGCCTTTTTTGGTAGCGTTGTTAAAGATGCCACAAAGCATGAGAAGAAGGTACACAAAAAGTATGGAAAGATTTTGGCGACATTGAATAAAAAGACTTTCTAGGTGTTGTTATAAATATAAGAATTATTAAGATTTATTTGCATTTGCAATACCTTCTTATTATGTTTTTTGTCTTCCATATTTCTAGTTAAAACGCTTTGAAGTAAAATTGTACAATAAATATATTTAATTTTAGAGTTGGTCTCCATCGTTTAATGATTTTATGATTCCCTCCTAATAGGACATTGTAATATTATATTTATTTTTGGACTGTACTTGCGGGTGATATTTTTGGAAAACCATAATGATTTTAGAGATAGTTGTATATGTGGAAATATTAATTTGTTGTGTAGGATAGGAGGGTGAAATTTAGTTGAATTTCTCGCATATGTGTGTTAAAGTTTGAAATTTGAGTTGTGAATAATTTAAGTGTAAATTTTTAGAAGTGTTGGAGTATAAATAAAGTATGACTACAAGTACTATTGAATTTGATCTTGATAAACTACTAGACGCTGAAAACATAAACAGAGAAACAGTTTCTTTCATAAAAACACAGGTATATAGTTCTAAAGAAAGAATGGAAGAATTTGAGGAGAGAATAGAGTCGCTGGAGGACGATATAAAGAAAGAACGCGATAGTACTAAATCAAAAGATTGGATGCTTTTACTGGGTATATGTGAGTGGATAGTTGGGGATACAAGAACTGCATCTAGGTTGCTTAGAGAAGTAAAATCAAGAAAAATCGGGTCATATTATTTAGGAAAGTGCTACAACGAATTAGGTGATTATAATCATGCTTTAGAATGTTTTGAGCGTGCAAAGAAAACGGATACTGAAGAGTTTGATATAAGTATGGATATTGCTGAAACAAAAAGAATGGCTGGAAGCGCTGACGAAGCCTTGCGTATTGTGAAAAGTTTTTTGCATTCACATAAAGAAAGCGCTGAATTGTTTTATCAGTGGGGCCATTGTTTGGATGACCTTGGGGAATATCAGGAAGCTTTCGCAAAGTATGAACAAGCATTACAGATAGATCCTAACCATCCCAAAGCCCTTTTCCGCGTTGCATTTAATTGTGACATGGATGGTGAAGACGAAAAGGCTATTGAATATTATGAAAGATGCGCGAATTTAAGCCCTACATATAAAAATGCATTTATTAATTTGGGAATATTATATGAAGATAATGGCAAGTATGAGGAGGCAATGTGTTGTTATGGGTCCGTCCTCGATGCTGAACCAAATAATGGAAGGGCGCTACTATTTTCTAAGGATGTTAAGGCCTCAACGATAATGTATTATGACGAGGAGGTTTCAAAGAAACAAGGTAAAGAGGGAGAACTATTGAATATTCCAATTACAGACTTTGAGCTTTCTGTTAGAAGTAGAAATTGTCTGGAAAAGATGAATATTCGTACATTAAACGACCTTACAATGATTACTGAGGCTGATTTGCTGTCCTTTAAAAATTTTGGAGAAACTTCATTAAATGAAATTAAGAGTATACTGGCTCAAAAAGGATTACGTCTAGGTCAGGGACTCGAAAAGGATAGTGGCGTTGATTTGTTCGGCGAGAAAAAGGGAAGAAGGGCTGATTTAGCCAGAACTATTTATGAAATTGGACTTTCAGTAAGGTGTAGAAATACTCTTAGAAAGATAGGTATAGAAACAATAGAGGACCTTACAGATAAATCGGATATTGAATTGGATAAGGAAGGGATTAAGAAAAACTACATAGACGAAATTAAGGAAACCCTCTTAAAGTACGGTCTGAGCCTAAAAACAACTATTGATTGTGGCACAAATTCGGGGCTTGATTTTACAACTTAAGACTTAAATAAATATCGGATGGTTTAATCACTATTTACTGGAAATAATGCCACATGTTAGACTACATCCGAGGACAGGTGGTTAGCAAATCTCCAACCCGATTGATTTTGGAAGTAGCGGGTATCGGTTATTTATTACACATTCCACTATCTACCTTTGAGAAAATTCCTAACCATGGAGAGGTCGCAGTTCTTACTCAGTTATTTATAAAAGAAGATCAGGTAAAAGTCTTCGGTTTTGCAACATGCGAAGAAAGGGACCTGTTTCAATTGTTATTAGCAGTTAATGGAATTGGACCAAATACTGCAATTACTATTCTCTCCGGTAGTTCAGTAAGCGATATAAAGAATGCCGTAGTTAATGAAGATACAAAGGCATTAGAAAAAATTAAGGGTGTAGGGAGAAAGACTGCTGAAAGGATTATTTTAGAGCTGAAAGGAATTATTAGAGAAATTACACCTTCAATATTTGCAGGTATTGACATTCAGCAAAAGGCAATGGTATCTGATGCCATAATGGCTTTGGTTTCGCTGGGATATACAAGGTATATGGCTGAAAAGGCAGTGAGCGAGACAGTAAAAAGATCGAAAACGGTGGATAATATTGATGTATTGACCGGTATTGAAGTGCTTGTGAAGGAGGCGTTGAGATACAAAGTTTAATTAAATATTTAGATCACAAACTGTATTATGGGACTTTTATATGTTAAAGGAAGATATTTTATCCTCTGCCGCCTTAATTGAGGATAAAAATCTAGATATAACACTCAGACCTAAACAGTTCAAAGATTTTGTTGGACAAGATCGTGTCAAAGAAAATTTACTCATATATATTGAAGCAGCCAGAAAAAGGGTTGAGCCTTTAGACCATATACTATTTTCAGGCCCTCCAGGCCTTGGGAAAACGACTTTATCGCAAATTATTGCGAACGAGGTTAAGGCTTCGATTACAACCACCTCAGGTCCTGTACTTGATAAACCGATGGATCTGGCAGGTATTTTAAGTAATTTGCAGCAAGGGGACATTCTTTTTATTGACGAGATTCACAGATTAAATGCAACGGTTGAGGAATATCTTTACTCTGCAATGGAAGATTTTTCCATTGATATCATTATTGATCAGGGGCCCAAGGCTAGGTCCGTTAAAATCAATTTGCCAAGATTTACACTCGTTGGGTCAACTACCAGGGAGGGGTTGCTTAGCGCTCCACTGCGTTCACGTTTTGGAGTATTAGAGAAGTTAGAGTTTTATCCATGGACTGATCTTTACAAAATTATATGTAATTCTTCTCGCATTCTTTCTGTACGAATTGATGATAAGGGCGCAGAAATTATTGCAAGAAGAGCTCGCGGCACACCAAGAATAGCGAATAGATTTCTAAGGCGCGTTCGTGATGTTGCGCAGGTACGTGGAAATGATATTATAAGCGAAGATGTAGCAAGAGTAGGTCTTGAAATGTTGGGCGTGGATGAAAATGGCTTGTGTGATATGGACCGAAAAATTCTGGAGACGATTATTCGTTATAGTGGAGGTCCTGTTGGTTTGAAGACAATTGCTGTTTCTGTTAGTGAAGAAGAAGATACAATTGAGGAGGTATATGAATCATTCTTAATTCAAAGTGGTTATTTGGATAAAACACCTCGCGGTAGAATTGTTACAAAGAAGGCATATGAACATTTAGGATATAAGCCAGAATCCGATTCACAGAAGAAACTCTTTTGGTAAGACGTTATTATGAATCTGTTATTGCACATTTGTTGTGCGTGTTGTTTGTGCGCACCGTTGAATGAACTTAGAAAAGAGGGTTTTAAAGTAACTGGACTTTTTTATAATCCAAATATTCATCCTTTGCTAGAATTTAGGCGTAGAATAAAGGCTTTGCAGGTATTTCAAGAAACTGATCCAATATCTGTTATTTATCATGAAGAATATGGGCTAAGGGAATATTTAAAAAATGTTTGCTATGAGGGAAAAGATCGCTGCGGTGGCTGCTATGCCATGAGATTAAAATTTACCATTGCTTATGCAAAAGAAAATGGCTTTGATGCTTTTACATCCACAATGCTATTTAGTGTTTATCAGAATCAAGAACAGTTAAAGAAGATTTCGAGGGATTTGTCAGAAAATTACGGTGTTGATTTTGTTTATCGTGACTATCGTTATTTATCCGAATGCAGTAAGGATATTGCAAAAAGAAAAATGATTTACAGACAGAGCTATTGTGGATGCATTTTTAGTGAGTATGAAAGATACAAGGACACAACCAGGGAACTATATAAAGGTAATAATATTAATACCAAAATTAAGAAGTATACACATGAAGTTTTAAGCACTGAAGGTGTATCACAGAGATGTGATTGTTTCTGATAGTTTATGATTATTATAATATTAGATAATGTGTTTTTCGGTTATTTGGATGAACAGAAGTAGAAGGTTCTAAGTTAAAATAGTATGAGTAGGACACTGCTATTAATGATGGCAACTATATTACCAACAATGTCCGTAAGTACTCCTTTTTCATGTGAACGAGGCGCGGCTGTAGTCCGTGACGGAATCTATGATTTTGGACCTCTTCTGGGAAAAACACCAAACATACGCGTCCTTCTAATTAACGATGTTAAAGAAGCGCAGTTGTCTATCAATGGTTGTTACCAGATTACTGGTAGTTTAACGAATATCTTGGACCAAGGGCAAGATTTGCCAAAATCTACAATATCAGTAAATAATGGTCGTATTAACATAGGGGATAAACAATATGATTATAGTGAACTCCACGTTGTGAGTTTAAGAGATGGTGAAATAAAGTTAAATAATTTGCGATATCGTGGCGAACTTAGAATTTTACAGCAATTTAATAATAAATTTTCAGTAATTCAAGAGGTAGACATAGAAGGGTTTGTTGCAGGTGTCCTAGGCAGCGAAATGCCGCAAACATGGAATGAAGAAGCATTACGTGCTCAAGCGGTTACAGCTAGAACTTACGTTATGTATAAAAAGAAGACGAGACGGGACGATGTTTATCATCTTGATATGATAGATCTTGCTTATAAAGGTGTTGAAGCTGAAACACCAAGGTTAAACAAGATTATACGAGAAACGAAAGGTGTGGTTATGGTTTACAATTGGAATATCTTTCCAGCTTATTTCCATAGTACTTGCGGGGGACATACCGAGGATGTCAGATATGTGTTTGGGAAAGACAGTATACCTCCATTGAGTGGTGTTACATGCAACTATTGCAGGAACACCAGATATTCCAGTTGGAGCACAGATATTAGCAAGTCTGATATAGAAAGGAAGTTGAGAAATGCAAATATGTATGTCTCAAATATTCAGAACGTGAAAACAATTTATCCTGGTGCAGGGATGCATGGTTCGAAGGTAGAAATTATATCTGCAAATAGTAAAAAAGAAATGAATGCAAATGATTTTAGATTGCTGATAGGCCCTAATAAATTACGTAGTACAGCTTTTAATTCTATAAATAATGGAAAGAGTATTACCTTCGCAGGAAGAGGTTGGGGGCATGGTGTTGGACTTTGTCAATATGGTGCCCAGGGTATGGCTGAAAAAGGTTTTAAGTGGACAGCGATACTGAAATATTACTATCCAAAGATGGAATTGGTTCGAATATATTAATACCTCTTAGGAGGTGTTGTTGATCTTTAAATTAAAAGCAGTTGATAGACAGTCAAAGGCTAGATGTGGCGAGCTTAAGATAAATAATCTTTGTATTCCTACACCTGTATTTATGCCAGTAGGCACACAGGGAACTGTCAAGACTCTGACGCCGAGGTGTTTAGAAGAAACTAATACAAACATTATCCTTTGTAATGCATTTCATTTATGTTTGAGGCCTGGAGAAAGGGTTGTTAAACAAATGGGTGGACTGCATGATTTTATGGGATGGGATGGTGCAATTATTACGGACAGTGGTGGGTACCAAGTTTTTTCGCTTACAGGACTAACAAGGATTTCAGATGACGGTGTGGAATTCCAATCGCCAGTTGATGGTGTAAAAATATTTCTTACACCTGAGAAGGTAATTGATATACAGAATAATCTAGGGGCAGATATAATAATGTGTTTTGATGAGTGTGTCCCATATCCATGTGAGCACGACAGAGCAAATACTGCAGTAAAAAGAACACTTGATTGGGCAGAACGTTGTTTAAATGCTAATGTAAATAAAAAACAAGCACTTTTTGGTATAATTCAAGGAAGTATTTTCAGTGACCTTCGTATTGATTGTGTAAAAAAACTGGTAGAAATGAACTTTGAAGGATACTCGATTGGTGGATTAAGTGTAGGTGAGGGAAGCGTTTTGATGAATGAGGTGTTGGATTACACAATAGACTTTTTGCCCTCTGATAGACCGAGATATTTAATGGGAGTTGGATTTCCTGTTGATATTTTAGATGCTATAGAGCGTGGGGTTGACATGTTCGATTGTGTTATTCCTACACGAAACGGAAGAAATGGATGTGCATTTACAAGTACAGGAAAGGTAAAGATATTAAACAGTCAATATAAAGAAGATTCCAGCCCTCTTGATAAGGCGTGTAGTTGCTATACATGTCAGAATTTTACTAGGGCTTATTTGCGACATCTTTTTCAAGCGAACGAAATTTTAGGATTGCTTTTAATTTCGTTACACAATATACATTATTTTCAGAATTTAATGCAACAAGCGAGAGAATCAATATTAAGAAATGAATTTAAAGAATTTAAGGCAGACTTTTTGTCGAGTCTGTCGGGGGTGACTTTGAGTTAAAACTTTATATCTAAAGGAGGAATAGGATGCTTTTTTTATTACAGGCAGCGGCTGGGAAGCAAGGTTCAACAGGTATGCTTACCATGTTACTTCCGTTTATTTTAATGTTTGTTGTGATGTACTTTTTGATTCTGAGACCGCAAAAAAAGAAGGAAAAAGATCGGAAGGCGATGTTATCGAGAATTAAGAAAAACGACCGTGTTGTTACGGCTGGCGGGATGCATGGTTCTATTGTATCTGTTCGCGAGAAGGAGGTTCTCCTTCGTGTGGATGATGCCAAAGAAGTAAAAGTTAAAGTTGATAGGAACTCAATAGTTTCTGTGCTAGAAGTCTCACACGACGAAGACGAAGAAGAGGCGAAATAAATTTCTAAGGAAAGCGGTAAGGAAACAAAATGAATTTTATTATTTTAGAACATGTAATTTATAAGCAAAGGAAAAGGTGCCCGTTGAGGAGAAAGAAATGGTAAAAAGTCTAAGGTGGAAGATTCCTCTAATTATAGTTGTTATTGCTATCGGCATAATGGTTGTATATCCACCATCGGAGAAGGTCTTAAAAAGAGAAAATGTAAGGGAGATTGATGGTAAGGTTGTGGAGCGTGATACCATAGAAAAATCTTGGGCTAGGGCGGTTGTGACAAATCCTACTGTCCGAGAGACTATTATCAGCGAAGAGATTGATAAAGATGGTAGAAAGATAACCAATAAAGCCGTTGAATACATTTCAAAGGGGAAGATTAAACTCGGGCTTGATCTCAAAGGGGGGTCTGAGTTGCTTTACAAGGTTAGGGTTGATGAGAAAGAAGACCACCCCGGCATTACGGGAGAAATAATTGAAGTATTGAAAAAGAGGATTGATCCAAAGGGTATTATAGAATACAGAATTCAGGAACAAGGCAGCCATAGGATATTGATTCAGGTCCCTGGTGCGACAAGGGCAGAAGTGGAAGCGCTCAAGAGCAGGATTACACGTCTCGGTAAGCTTGAGTTTAGATTGGCTGCAAGTATGGATAGTCCGGAATATAAAGAAGCTGCAAGAGGGAAACAGGTATCAGGTTATTATAAACACTGGATACGAAAGAAAAGAGGAGAAGAAGGGGAAGCAGGTAAATGGTTTTTGGTTCGTAACAAGACTGAGATTTCAGGTGAGCATTTATCAAGAATATATGCCGACCGCAAAGGTATAGAACCAATTGTTGGCTTTGAGTTTGATGCGATAGGAAAATCTAAATTTGGACAGATTACAGAACGAAATATTGGCAAGCCTTTGGCAATTATCCTAGACGATATTCTTTACTCTGCACCAGTAATACGCGACCGTATTCCGGGAAAAGGTATTATTGAGGGGAGTTTTACCCAGGATGAGGTAAATGAACTTATTGCGATTATGCGCGCAGGAAGTCTTCCGGCAGACCTTGAGCTAGAAATGGAGACCATGGTTGGCCCTAGCCTTGGAAGGGATTCAATTAATCAGGGATTATTGGCAGGCGCAATTGGTGGTATATTTGCAATCCTATTTATTGGTATTTATTATATGGGAGTAGGTTGGGTTGCCAATTTTGCGAATGCATTAAATATCTTTTTGATTGTTGGAACTATGGCGTTACTTAATGCCACGATGACGTTGCCTGGTATTGCAGGTTTAGTGCTCATGATTGGTATGGGTATAGATGCCAACGTATTAATTTTTGAAAGAATTCGTGAGGAACGAGCGAAAGGGAAACCAATTCGTGCGGCTGTTAAAGCGGGTTATGAAAGGGCATTTTCAGCTATATTTGATTCGAATATTACAACCTTGATTACAGGTGTGATACTTGCCGCTGTTGGCACTGGTCCGGTAAAAGGTTTTGCTTGGACACTAATTATTGGTCTGATTATCAACCTTTTTACTGCAATTTTTGTTACAAGGGTAATTTACGAATTATTCCTTGATTTAAACTGGATAAAGAGTTTTTCCATGTTTAAATTGATAAGTACTCCGAGGATCAAGTTTATTAATTATCGTTTTATTTTGGTTGCAGTTTCCGGGGCATGTATCATCGGAGGAATCACCGCTTTTGTTATTCGTGGAAATAATAAATATGATATTGATTTTACAGGCGGAACTCTTGTTCATGTCCATTTGAAAGAACAGACATCACCTTCGGTTATAAGAAATGGATTGAATGACATTGGTTATGGCGAGGCAGAGGTACAAAGTATATGGTCAGGAGAAAATTTAACTCAGTTTGTATCTACTGCGGATGAGTTTGGTATTCGAACAAAAGGACTTAGCGATGAGAAGGTAAGACAAAAAATAGAAGATGATATAAAAGGTGTTCTTGATAAATCATCCAAAATTAGCTTTATCGAACCTACAATTTTCAATTTGGAATTGTCAAAACCGGTTGATGAGATTGATATTCAGAAAAGTCTCAAGCTGGCTGGTTATAGTGATGAGGACACCGTTTCTATAACATCCGTTAACCAACCTGCTAAAGAATATAGAATAAATGTGGCAGGTTTGGATGATGTTAGAAAACGATTACAATCGGTGGATGCCATCATTGAAGTATTAAAAGATAATCTTATATATCATGATGTCAGAGTAAAACTAGGCGACGTTGTCGAAACATTGAACACCCAAGATATAGCTATGAGAATATCAAAGCCATTTATAGACGTTGAAGTTAGTGAGCCCATAGAGCCAATTTTATTTAATCTAGAACTGAAAAAGAATGGGTATGCAGACGTAGTAGTAACAAAACATCCAGAAGAAGCAGAAAAGATGCGTACAAATAAGCTTAGGATTGAGGGGGCGAGAAAAAACTTGGCGGATATTAAGCAGTCTGCAAAGGAAATTGTTTCTATACCAAGTGTTTACTGTTTAGGGAATGAAGCTATACAGGTAGTATTGAAAGAAGGCTTTAGCAAGGAAAACTTTGTGGCTATTATTAGCAGGAATAAGTTAATTAAGATTTATGCTAAGAATATTTATGCGATTAATGCTCCTGCGCAGTTGTTTTTAATACAACTGCAACCTTTAAATACTGGAAAAATTCAGGAAAAGATAAAGGATGATATTATAAGTAAATTTAAAGAAAGATTATATAAAGAAAAAATAGACGTTTCTTTTGAATTAATTGCGGGTAGTTCGGCAGTTATGCCTGCTGGTGAAGCAAAACCGAGCGGCGATAGTTCTCAGGGTGTTACAGCAGCAGAAACATTCCAGGGGGGGAAAAGTAAGTTAACATCGTTTCGTATGACATTATCCAAACCTTTAAAGAAAGAGGTTGTCGAAGGTATATTGACTGCTGCAGGGTATCCAGATATCCTGGATAAGGATTTGGCGTTAGGAAAGGAATATCAAACAGTTAAAATTGCATTTGATGCCCAACAAAATGCAGAGGTTGTTAAAGGTAATATTAAGAATGCATTTGAGATATCAAATCCTCTCAAGAGGATAGTGAGTATTGGTTCTACTGTTGCTGACGAAATGAAGAATAGGGCTATTCTTGGTGTAATCTTTTCATGTATTGCGACAATATTTTACGTATGGTTCCGTTTCGGGGACTTTAAATTTGGAAGTTCTGCAATCATTGCTGTTATCCATGATATATTAATAACGCTGGGCGCCGTTGCTGTGGCTGATTATCTATTCGGAAATATGAAAATTGATAGTTCTGTGGTAGCAGCGTTTCTTACCGTTGTGGGTTATTCATTGAATGATACGATTGTTGTATTTGATAGAATAAGGGAAAACATGGGAGTACGCGGTAAGATATTAACCCCTGAACTGGTAAACGATAGTATAAACCAAACTCTAAGTCGTACACTCCTGACAGGTATTACAACTATCGGTGTACTATGTGCTTTGTTCTTCCTTGGTGGACCCGAAATTCACGGATTTGCGTTCGTTATGATGGTGGGGATTATTGTGGGTACATATTCTACAATATTTATTGCATGTCCTTCGTTACTAAAATGGAGGGGTTTTGTTTCTGCTGGTCAACCTCTGCCGCCAAGAGATTATGCTATTCATAGAAAGGATGCGATACCTGTAAAAAGCAGTTAAAGCATAATATTAACAGAAATTTCCAAAAATTTTTAAATCAGATAAAATAGTTTCTATTCGAATTCAGATTTGTTCTGTTAAATTGTAAGGGTAAAGTGTGAGCATTTAATTGTTTGCACAGTGAATTAAATGACCAGTTTAAGTTTGCTGAAGGCTATTCGTTTCAATTTTTTCATTCCTTATAACATGTGAAAGGAATAAGAGAACAATGAAAAGAGATGTGCAAGTGGGCGTAGTTTTGGGAGTAATTATACTGGCGATTATTGGTGTTTTTCTGAGTACTAGGACTGCTGTTAAGGCACCGGCTATCCCCATTCCTGATGCTGAAGAAGATTCAAAGATGATTTTACTTGATATAAATGACTTATCTAAAGAAACTAAAGATAGTGCTATTACTGGTGAGTCAATTAATGATACTGCAGGAACTGCGCAAAATAAGAATATAGAACAAAGAAAGATAAAAGTAATAAATACCATAGAAACCGAAGAACAACCTATTGAAAAGAAAGATAATGTAGTAGAGGGAACATGGAATAAGTCTGAAAGCGAAAGACCAATAAACGTTGTTGTAAGTAAAAATAAAGAAATTATTTCGTCTCAAGGCGAAGAGGAGTTTAAAGATATTGATATTAACGATATTAACGAAGTACAAGGGTCTTCTTCAAGATTAAGGGTGCACAAAGTACAACAAAACGATAGTCTTTACAAGATAGCAAATAAGTATTATAGAGATGAATCTAAATGGTTGCTTATTTTTAATGCAAATCGGGATAAGTTACCGGATAGAGATAGCTTAAAAATTGGAACAGAGCTTTTTATACCAGAGGAGAAAACTGTAACACAGAGTACAAAGGAAGAAACTACCATTCCAACCTTAATGCAGATGACTGAGGTTGAGGATACAAAATCTGGCAGGAGACATACAATTCAAAAGGGGGACACCCTTTATAAGATAGCCTTAAGATATTATAATGATGGCTTAAAGTGGAATAAAATATTAGAAGTTAATAAAGAAATCATAAAAAATCAAAATTCTTTACCTATCGGGGCTGAAATAGAAATTCCTGATTTTTAACATGGAGGAGTAATTAATGTTATTTAGATATACCCTTCTAATTTATTTTGGGATGATGGCGCTCGTGACCTGCTTTGGTTTAAAAGAACCTTCAGTGCATGCCCAAGAAACAAATAAAAAATTTTCTGTTTTTAGATGTAATTTACAAAGAACAGGCATGGTTAATTATGCCGGTCCTTCTGGTAATGATTTAAAATGGGCAATTTCTACTGCTGGTGAGATATGGTCATCTCCTGTTATTGATAAAGATGGGGTCATTTATGTAGGAAGCACGGATGGTTCTTTATTATCTGTGACACCAACGGGTAAAGTGATATGGACATTTAAGACCAATGATGAGATTTTTGGTTCTGCTGCAATTGCCCCGAATGGAGTTATTTACTTTGGGTCGGTGGATGGAAGGATTTACGCCCTTAATCCTGATGGAAAATTGAAATGGAAATATCAGACGAGGGGTGCCATACACTCATCACCAATATTTGATGAAAAGGGGAATGTGTATTTTTCCTCTTTTGATGGGAGTTTATATGCAGTTAGTGCTAATGGTAAACTATTATGGAGTTATAAAACAGAAGCGACAATAATGTCGTCTTCCCCTGCGATAGGAAGAGATAATACCATTTACATTGGATCATGGGACAAACGTCTGCATGCCTTAAATCCAGACGGAAGCTCAAAGTGGAACTTCGGAACAGAAGCAAAAATAGATGCATCACCTGCTATCGGTAACAGTGCCGTTTATATTGCGGATACGGATGGGAAACTTTATGCCGTTAATCTAGATGGGACGTTAAAGTGGGGGTTCGAGTTAGGCAGCAAAACTTTTTCTTCACCGGCGCTTGATAATGAGGAGACGGCTTATATCGGAACGCAGGAGGGGTATATATATGCAGTAAGAAAAGATGGTACATTGAAATGGAAATTTAAAACAGAAAATTCTATTACTGCCTCTCCAACAATTGATGCCGCTGGTGTTATTTACATAGGTTCATGGGATGGTAAATTATATGCAATCAATAACGATGGTACGCTAAAATGGAGTGCAACAATAGGAGAACCGTTACTCTCCTCACCGGCAATCGATGCGAAGAATACGGTATATGTTGGTTGCGTAAATTGGCGGCTTTATGCTTTTGGGAAATAAATTTAGAATAAATCTTTTTGTATAATAATAATTCTTAGTTATAATTTGAAATAAAGTTAAGTTTTTTTTGTTGCAATGTTCCATGGTATAAATGTGAATTCTGTATTATTCACTTCGGATAGTGTATTTGTGAGGGAGACATTATAAATGATTGGTATTTCAAAACTGTACTGCGGTACAGTAGAACCGTCTGACGCATTACGATACGGTAGAGAATCAAAAAAACTACCTTCCCACTTACTGCAATTTTCGAGTGATAAGAAACCTGTAGTTGTCTGGAATGTTGGGCAACGTTGTAATCTGAAATGTATTCATTGTTATTCACAGTCAAAGGATATTGAGTATCCCAATGAGTTAACCACCAAAGAAGCAAAGGCTATGCTGGATGACATAGCGGAATATGGGGCGCCTGTTATTTTATTTTCAGGTGGTGAGCCG
The DNA here is from genome assembly GCA_963709355.1 of uncultured Planctomycetota bacterium. GTDB lineage: Bacteria > Planctomycetota > Brocadiia > Brocadiales > Brocadiaceae > PLOWO2-12-38-17. The sequence goes on along the minus strand of CAVPVY010000005.1, from coordinate 1,904,348 downwards.
TTGATGAGGACTGACCTCCTGGAGTTGATTAGTTATGCCAAACAAAAAGGTTTGCGTGCCGTTATTAGTACGAATGGTACGTTAATTACAAAGGAAAAGGCGGGTGAATTAAAGAAATTCGGACTTTCTTACGTCGGTATTAGTTTGGATGGTCTTAAAGAAACAAATGATCGTTTTAGAGGCGTTCCTGGTTCTTTTGATGCAGCACTGGAGGGCATCAGAAATTGTTTGTCAACAGGTATCAAGGTAGGTCTTCGTTTTACAATTAATAAGCGAAATTATCGCGATATTACAGGAATATTCCAACTTATAGAGAAAGAAAATATCCCAAGGGTTTGTTTCTATCACCTTGTATATTCAGGCAGAGGCTCTAATTTAATTGAAGAAGACCTTAATCATGAAGAAACACGCAGAGTAGTAGACCTTATTATGGACAAGACCAAAGAGGCGCATGATAGAGGAAGGGAACTGGAGGTACTTACGGTGGATAATCATGCTGACGGTCCGTATGTATATCTGCGGCTGTTGAAAGAGAACCCCATGAGGGCAAAAGAGGTATGTGAACTTCTTCAGTGGAATGAAGGAAATAGTTCTGGTAAAGGGCTTGCCTGTATAAGCTGGGATGGAGAGGTACATGCTGACCAATTTTGGAGGCAATATTCTTTTGGAAATGTTAGGAAAAGGAAGTTTGGTGAGATATGGGAAGATAGTTCAAATGAATTAATGGCTAGGCTTAAAAACAAGAATCCTCATATCAAAGGACGTTGTGCAAAATGCAGGTGGCTCAATATTTGTGGTGGAAATTTCAGGGCAAGGGCTGAGGCATATTATGGAGATATATGGGCAGAAGACCCGGCATGTTATCTCACTGATGAAGAAATTGGCATTGAAAAAGATTCACCAAGAAAAATAAGAAAGAAAGTAAGCATCCATTAAACCTTCACCCCATCCAATTTCACGTTGGGGGTTATATATATTTGTGCACTTCCTTGCAATTGCTTTTTATACAATCCAATTATATCTACAATTTTTTATAATCAATAGGGAAGATTTCTAATTTATTTTGAAACTTGCAGTATTTTTGAGAAAATTTCTATCTTAATATAATTTTGCTTTGTATGATAGGCTATGCAAGAAGTGCGGCGTTTATTATTTTAGAAGATGTAGATTCCTTTTTATTTGTTTAAAAGATAAAATTTATTAGGGTCTTACGCATGAAAATAGGCAAAACAATTCTAGAATAATGCCTATTACTATAAAATGCTAAAACTTAAACTAACAGTTATAATAGATTTCACAGTAAGTTGTTGAACCTAATATGGATAATGTAATATCGGTAATTTTGGGAGGGGGTCAGGGAACGAGGTTATATCCTTTAACGAAAGAACGCTCAAAGCCTGCTGTACCACTTGCTGGTAAATATAGAATTATTGATATTCCAATTAGTAATTGCATCAATTCTAATTTAAATAAGATTTATGTACTTACCCAATTCAATTCTGCATCACTTAACAGACACATAACACGCGCATATAAATTTGATAATTTCTCCAGGGGTTTTATTGAAATTCTTGCCGCTACTCAAACTATTGAGAGTATGAATTGGTATCAGGGTACAGCCGATGCCGTCCGACAGAATCTTCGCTTTTTTAATCAGCCTAATATTGATTTTGTTCTAATTTTATCAGGTGATCAGCTTTACAGAATGAATTATCAGGAAGTTATTAAAGAACATATCAAAACAGGCGCAGAGGTTACTGTTTCAGTAATTCCTGTTGAAAGAGACAGCGCAGACAGCTTTGGCATTTTAAAGGTGGATGAACAAGGACGCATTAATGATTTCTTTGAAAAACCAAAGGATGAGAAGATAATAGATTCACTGACATTAAGTGCATCTGCGTTTGATAGGCGCGGCATTAATGCCAGAGGTCGTTCTTTAATAGCCTCAATGGGTATATATGTTTTTAATCTGGATGTATTAAACGAAGTGCTAAGAGGATCAGAAAAATCGGATTTTGGCAAAGATATAATTCCTGATATTATTAAGAAAAGAAGTGTATTTGCATATTTTTTTGATGGTTATTGGGAGGATATTGGAACGATAAAAACATTTTATGAAGCCAACCTGAGTTTAACGTCTTCCACTCCAAGTTTTGATTTATATAATGAAAAAGCTCAAATTTATACTAACCCACTTTTCTTACCGGGTTCTGTCATTAATGAATGCAAGATTACGAAGTCTATTATTTCCGATGGATGTATCATCAATAATGCAGAAATACACAATTCAGTAATTGGTATCAGAAGTATTATTGGCAACAATGTTATTATGCGGGATTCTATAATAATGGGTGCAGATTACTATGAATCAGAGTCTAATGTCAGGACGAATCGGTACAAAAAAGCGCCCGACATTGGGATTGGTGACAATTCCCGAATAATAGGGGCAATAGTTGATAAAAATGTTCATATAGGAGAAAATGTAACTATAGAAAATGTAAAGAAAATAGAAGAATTAAATACAGATAATTATATGATTCGCGATTACATAGTAATTATACCAAAGGGAAGAGTCATACCTTCACATACTGTAATATAGCCTTTATTCAGAAAATTCCTTATTAGCTATATAATATAAAATAAAAAAGAACAATTTTATTATAAGTAACACTGGTTGCTGAGTAATATTAAACAAAGCCATTTTAAATTTAATGCAAGATTTAATTATATTTATACATTCTAAGTCTGCTATATAATATTATGGATACGGCTAAGATTTTAAAACTACTGGGGAGCTATGTCCGAATCACATAACCTGTTCCGTTCAGTAAGGATTATCAGTGTTTGCACATTCTTAAGCCGGATTCTAGGTCTTGTAAGGGATATGATATGCGCCAGTATTTTTGGAACTGGTATGGTCTGGGATGCGTTTACTGTTGCATTTAAAATTCCCAACTTATTTCGACGCCTCTTTGGTGAAGGTGCTCTCAGTGCAGCCTTCATCCCCATCTTTACAGAACACATTGAAAAACGCGGCAAGTCAGAAGCCCTGGCCTTCGTCAATGTCGTAGCTACAGCACTCATCATTATTTTAGGTGGACTTGTATTCTTGGGTGAAGGTTCTTTCTTCACCATTCCTAAGATATTTCAGGTACAGGAAAAGTGGCAGCTTGTTTTCAGACTATCCATTATTATGTTTCCCTATGTCTTTTTTATCTGTCTGGTGGCTTTTATGGGGGCGGTACTGAACACCCTTCACCATTTTTTCATGCCCGCATTTGCCCCAGTTGTAATGAATGTGTGCTGGATTCTGGGTGCTATCTTAGCTCTTTATACCGGGAATACGCTTGAAAGAATGATATACATAGTTGCCGTTTCTGTCTTTATGTCAGGTCTGGTTCAGGTAGTTATTCATATTCCCACTTTAAGAAAGAATGATTTGTACTATCGCCCTGTTTCTCAATTTTCAAACCCTGCATTGAAATCGGTGTTCACTCGCATGGGACCCGTCGTCTTTGGGCTAGCCGTTGTTCAAATCAATGTCTTGATTGACAGTGTTATTGCCGTTGGATTCTCTACCCCTCAAGACGGACCTGGCTATTTCCATTTTGCGGGAATGGCCATCCACTACCCAATGAAAACCGGCGCTGCATCTGTGCTGTATTACAGCGATCGGTTAATTCAATTCCCATTGGGAGTTTTTGGTATTGCCATGGCGACAGCGGTATTTCCACTCTTTTCCACCCATGCAGTGCGCGAGGATTGGAACAACTTTTCAACCACCTTCAACAAGGCGATAAAATTCATGCTCTTCATTGGTATTCCAGCATCTGTAGGTCTTATTATGCTTAGGGAACCGATTGTAGACCTTTTATACAGAAGAAATCAATTTAATGCTGAATCAGCATACAGGACATCTTATACCGTTCTTTTTTATGCTATAGGAATATGGGCATATTGTGGCTTGCATGTACTGATTCGTGCATTTTATTCAGTCAAAGATACGGTTACCCCGGTAAAAGTTGGCGCAATATGCGTTGGGCTGGATTTCGTCTTAAATCTTTCTCTTATCTGGATATTACGGGAAGGCGGTTTGGCACTTTCTACAGCCATTAGCGCCATTGTCCAGATTATTATTCTGACCATCATCTTACAAAAAAGACTACGCATCAAGATAGGAAGCGAGGTTGTCGTCTCGATCCTGAAAACCGTGACTGCCTCGTTAGCAATGGTAATAGCGTGTTGGTTTGTCTTGAAAATGTTTCCTGCTTCGGATGGAAGCGGCAGTCTTTATTTTAAAGGACTTCGCCTATTTGTCCCAATGACCGCCGCATTTGCCGCATTTGCTGTCACCGCTATCGTACTCAAATCAGAAGAATTTGGACACCTCGTCAGACTCTCCTTAAGAAAGTAATAAGAGCTTGACACAGAGCACACATAGAAAACAATTGAATTATAGTGTAGTAACTGTGAAATTATTTTGGTTGCTACTTCACTACGCTAAATATTAATTGTAATGGGCAAATGGGGTCAGAAAACGGCAGGCAACAAGGTCAAAACCTTCATTATTCAATAACTATAGAAAACGAATATACGCCTTCAGATTCTGACCTTAAATGGCTTGCTATGTAACGCAATATATCACTTGTACAGCATTACACCAAGAATAAAGACCCAACCCTTTTCACTTGTGAAAAATCTGTTAATTTGCTGCACGTTGCCCATCCTCTTATAATGCTTCTATACTTTCATGACGTCTTTTTCATTTTCCTTCTTCTTTGGTATTCAATTTAATCGAAAGAATTAAAAAAATTGCATGCAATCTTGTTCGTTTTTTGTTTTAGTATCGCCACACCGATCTTAAATACTCAGATGAAAACGGGGGGGAAGAGGCAGAATTTACTTTTGGTGGGGTAGGGATCAAATGGATAACCACAGCGGGAAAGATGATAGGCAAAGCTATAATGTGTGCCTGGATAGTACATATATGGGTCAGTTGTACCTTTACAGACCTAATTTCGAGCACCAGCAGGTGTCTTTGAGAATGCTGGACTTTCTTCTGGCAGGCATACCCTTACTATAAGAGTTACAGGACAGAAAAACTACTATCTTGACTTGTCGGACAAATTCACGTTATATTGTGACAACACGGTTTATATGTTTTCATAATTATGAATCAAGTCACAATTGGGTCTTATTACTCATTACCCCGAGGAAAGGAGTTGGATTATGATGCCAAGGCATTTGTTATATGGTTCGTTGCTTGGAATCGCTTTGTTCTCGAACTGTGGATGTGTGGCTGCTTTGCTCGTAGGCGGGGGTGCAGGTGCTGGAACAGTTGCTTATTTAAAGGGCGAACTAAAATCAACGGAAGAAGCATCGATTGGTCAGCTCTGGCAAGCGGCACAGGAAGCCATGAAAGATTTGGAATTTGTCGTAACAAGCGAAGAAAAAGACGACCTTTCTGCAAAGCTGATTGCTCATGGAACAAACGACACGAAGATTGAGATTAACCTTGAGAGCGTATCGGTAAAATTGACTAACGTAAGAATCCGTGCCGGAGTTTTTGGGGATGAATCACTTTCTCGTCTGGCTTTAGAAAGGATAAAGAAGCATCTCTGAACTTTTTAAGGACATTTAAATATTACAAAATACAAATAATTGTGAACAAATGGCTCAAGTTGATTTTTAGAATTTTTTATCTAAATAATTTTATTTCTTGACATTTTGATATAAAATGTTATTTTCCTCAGCATTTTAGAACATTACGAGAATAGCAAACCATAGGTATTCAGGGAACGCAAAGTAAAATGATCTCTGGAGCAGACAGTTCACAGGTAAGTAGTATCAGATAGATAGCCTTACTGCCGAAGATATTTGTTCAATAAATATCTTTGGCAGTAAGTTTTTTTTTGTTTACAAACATTGGTAAATGGCAATTTTACAATATAGTAACTTTATAAAGGAATACAGATCATTCAGATATTGGTACTGTTAGTGCTAATTATGGCGCCAAATATAATCAAGGCACAGGCATTATGAATATTGATCCCCTATTTGTTGATGCAACAAATGGAAACTTCCACCTAAAAGGTTCATCACTGGTAATTGATAAAGGAATAAACAAGGGAATCCCACGCATAGATTTTGAAGGAGACGAAAGGATATTAGGAATAGGGGTTGACATGGGAGCGGATGAGTATCAAACGTTGGTACCGACACCAACACCCACACCGACACCACCGTGTGAACCTGAAGAGATGACTGCTGAGCCGAAGAAGGTGGCGGTCGCAATAGATTCTAACGCGCAAGAGATGATAACAATTACCTGCGAGGATGGTAATCCAGTTGAAGGCGAGCCGGTAACCTGGAAGATTAAAAGAGGTGCGGAAAATATCGCCATTTCACCAGAAAATACAACTACCGATATGAATGGTCAGGCTTTATTTACCATCACGGGTGTAAAGAAAGGCAAGGCAAAAATAGAGTTTCAATCCGGTGATTTGAAGGTCAAGGTGAAAGTGAAGGTAACGAAATAAAACATACTGATGAGGAAACAACGGAGTGAATAACCCGCAGAAATATCCTTGCCAATTAATACATAAGGATGCTGAGAAATATCAAAGCTAAAAACCTTTGACAATACGCAATTCAAGGAAGGAGAAATCGAAATGAGGAACAAGTTCAGGATGTTTCTATTATCTCAGGTTTTATCTATAATGATGTTCATGCCGGTAGTTATTGCATGGAGTCAGGATATTCTATCCAGTGTATTGTCTGCGCCAGTGAATCTTACATCAGAAAATGAGGCGTTGCAGGTGAAAAAACAAGAGATAGCCAGGCAGATTAAAAGAATCCAGATACCGTTCATAGCAAATAATGGACAGGTTGATAAACAGGTGAAGTTTTATGCCAGTACCTTTGGAGGAACGGTATTTGTGACAAAAGAGGGAGAGATTGTGTATGCATTACCGGCTGGAAGTGGAGAGTTAAATACAAAAGTGAAAGGTTAAAAGGATTAAGGCACAAGGTTCAAAGGTCAGGGAGAATACCTCAAGAACCAAAAACATCTTAAAATGAGGAAAGTCACAAACTGTAGTAATTATGCTATGAAAACTAATTCTGATATGCCCTCAGATGAGATGGCAGCAAAACAAAATTTCTGGAGGAAAGAATGATAAAACATGTTCCATTACACAAATTTAACCTAAAACAGAGGACATCGGCATCAAAAAGTGTATGCTGGGTTTTTTTGTCGGTATATTGTACAGTATTTATGCTTGGTTGTGCAACAAGTGGATATCTTGCGTACAGTAAAAGTTCTCGTCAATACGACCCTAATGCACTGAGCGAAGAGCTTAAAAGTAAAAATAAACACATTAGAAAGGTTGCGACGATTAACGCACGCAATTTAGGACGAGAAGAACACATAGAACCACTTATCAATATGGCATTAACAGACCCTGATATTCAAATACGAGGATGTGCACTGGGTTCTTTATCTCACATATTTAACCGTACAAAAGATCGTAGGATAATTGAGTTTTTTATGCAGGAATGTCAAAAGGTATTTGAAATACCACATGTAACTGGAAACCTTTATAAATCAAAATATATGCGAACTAATCTTTTGTGTGCTTTGTGGAATATAAACATGGAGGCTTCCGAAGTAATCGACTGTGTCATTAAGTTTATGGCAGATGAAGAAGAAATATTAGATAGAGAGGAAATACTATCTGCAAGACAGCTTGGATTACCTTTACCTGACACAAATACAAATCGTGCGCAGGCTATAAAGTGTGTGGCATGGTTTGGAGAAAGGGACATTCAACCTTTGATTAAAGCTGTACATAGTGAAAATCCCAAGATCAGATCAGGGGTAATAGAGGCTTTGGTTAGGTTGGGTGATAAAGCAATTGACCCTCTCATTGCGGAGCTTAATAGTGAAGATATACGGATTAAGACCGCTGCGATTGAGGCGCTGGGAGAAATAGGTAATGCAAAGGCCATAGAGCCTCTCACTGCACTCTTAACAGATGAGCGAGAAGATATTCGTAAACGGACAGCAGTTGCGATAGGGAAAATAAGACTTTTATCAGAAGTTAAAATGTAAATTGTTTATTTCCTTAGGTTGACTGAATTCTCTGACAGCTCGTTCATTATTCAATAACTAATTACTCCTTTAGCACTTCAATCTCTCTTTGTCCCGGTTTCTACTCTCTTTAGCGTTTCACCTGCTGTTAACTTATTATGCACCCATTTGGGACACGCAATCAAGTCTATAAATAATTTACCGAGACTACAGAACTATTACAAGCCAGTTTCTGACCTTTTTCATCTTTATATATTGGGGAAAATGTATTATAATTTTACGAAGGAAATAAATGTAAACAATGAGGGCTTTAATCACGATATTTGGAATATTGTTGTTGGCTTTTACGCAAAAAGTTGCGCCTTAATCCATTCGCCTCAATTTAACTTACTTATTGGCTTCGTTTCTAAGTACTGTCAGAAAATATGTGTTGTACGGTTTTCAAGTCATAAATTCTTGATTTTCCAGCTTGATTAATAGGATGGGATTTCCCTGACATTCCATTGACTTTGCCTTCTATTTCTGTTAGTTTCTGTTAATATTATTCAGTAGCTAGTCTGATAATAATTATATACTACAATACATTTTTACGAATGGCTCAAGGAAATTGAAGACAATACTTGTTCTTATGAAAGGTAATGTTTATGAAAAAAATGGTTTTTGAAAGTAAATTATTGCCAGACGGTCATCTTTATTGCCCAATAGAAGTTGCGCAGAAAAATAACGCCCATTTTAAAGTAATTGTAACTTTTAAAGAAACAGAATTTGAAGCGTCTGAACATGAAGTTGAATTATCATCTGTCCATGACGCTTCTGAGGATTTTCTTTCTGAGAAAGAACTGAATTACTATCTCGGTTTGAAAGATTTATGAGTAGCTTTCGGTGTGGGCAGATTTGGTTGGTTAATTTTGACCCAAGCCTTGGACACGAGTATAAGAAAGTTAAACCCGCCTTAATTATTCAGAACTATATTTATATAGAATCCAGCGATTTATTAACCGTTATTCCAATTTCTTCACAAATAACAAAACAAACAGAACTCGATATTTAGTTGAGAAAAGATACTCAGAACAGACTTATGACAGCTTCTTTACTAAAAATAAAGCAAATAAGTTCATTTGATAAACGAAGATTCATAAAACTTGTAGGTTTTGCCAATGAAGAGACAATGAAGAAAATAAAAATGACTATAGGGGATTTTCTATATTAATTAAGACTGTAAAACATTTCATCGTATATACCTCTCGTTTATTTGTCGCTTGCTTCTTATAAGTATTTTAATGTTTTGGTCTGCAATTAAGTAAAAGTTCATGCCACAAATCACGCTGAAGTTAAATAACCATTTTTTCAACTTTGGTACGTTTATGACTTCGCGTAACTGAATACTTGTTGAAATCTTAAGAAAATCATGAGAGAAAAACAGATTCTATCAATTACTAGTATGATGTTGTCTGAAGTGGAGGTATTATGTAGCTCAATGGACGAGCCTGCCTACAGGGCTAAACAGATACTTTCTTGGGTATACGAAAAGGGCGCGACGACATTCGATGAGATGTCGAACCTTTCCAAAAGTTTTCGGGAACAGCTTGAAAAGAAATGTCAGGTTTACCAAACGAAAGTTGATTCCGTTACGCAGACTGCTGATGAGACGGAAAAATTATTAATTAGTTTGCTGGATAAAAACGTAATTGAATCAGTGCTGTTAAGGGAAGGGGAACGAATTACTGCTTGCGTTTCATCGCAGGTAGGTTGTGGAATGGCATGCAGATTTTGTGCAAGCGGTTTGCTGGGACTAAAAAGAAACCTCACTTCTGGTGAAATTGTTGAACAAGTCCTCCATGTGAAGAAGCGCCTTCTTCAAACTGAATATCTGACAAACGTTGTTTTTATGGGTATTGGTGAACCACTTGCAAATTACGATAACGTCGTTAAGGCAGTCAGGATTATAAATGCTGAATGGGGGTTAGGCATAGGAGCGCGACACATAACTTTGTCAACTGTTGGGGTAGTTGACGGCATTCGCAGGCTGGCTCGCGAAGGTCTTAAAATAAACCTTGCCATTTCACTTCACGCGCCTGACGATGTAACAAGGACAAATATAGTACCATCGAATAAAAAGACTGGTATTAAAAACATTATCGCTGCGGCAAAAGAATATTTTAATATCACAAGGAGAGATATCAGTTTTGAATATGTGCTGATAGAAGGAATCAACGCATCCAGACATGCTGCCGAATCTTTAGCGAAGTTACTCCACGGTGTCCAGTGTAACATTAATACACTTCCTGTAAATATAGTGGATGAATTTAACTTAAAACCCCCTAGCATCGAGACAATCGAAGTATTCTGTAAGACTTTAGAGAAATGCGGTTATACTGTTACTTTAAGAAAGAAGAAGGGTAACGATATTAATGCTGCTTGTGGTCAACTTCGTTTGCGTAGCACAAATTTTTATGGAAGAAACTGATGAATTATTGTTAAATAAAACAGATTTTATTGCGGTATTGTAATAATTTTTGCTTACAAATTTTTAAAGGGGGAAGATAGCATGGAACAGTTTGTTACAAGGACCGAGATAATAAAGGATAGTAACGTAATAGTTGAAGAAGGTTCATGGGCTTATTATGCTTATATTTTGTAGTCTGGCAAGGCAAAGGTATGGAAGAATATCGAGAACAGGCAGGTACTTATCGGGACGTTAAAAAAAGGCGATATTTTTGGTGAGATGAGTTTTTTTGGGATGGCAAAAAGGACTGCTACCGTAACCGCAGATGGTGATGTAAAAGTAGGAATGATTACAAAGGATACTTTTATGGAGGCAATCAAAAAACTTCCAAAGCAGCTGCGGAAGAAACTTGAGAAACTGAATCATGACCTCTTTTATCTTAATGATGTTTATTGCCGTTTATCAAATTGTTTGCATGAGATATTGGATATAAAAGGAAAAATGATTGACACAAAGATATTTGAAAAAGAGGTTAAAAAGATGCCTGAAATATTGCGTAAGGTGGTTGTTTTAATGAGTAGGCGATTTCATTACGCTATGGAGGGTAGCATTAAAATGGTAGCATATTTAGAAGAAGCTACAAGGGCGATAGATGCACTTTCTACGAATTTGATACAAAAGCCGTGTGCAAAATAGCTATTTTACTGCATATCAGAACAGCAGTATTTACTAGAATATAGGAGTAAGATTATCGCAACCCTAATACAGATTGAACATATTGATACGATAAGGGATACTATTACAAAAGCTATTGGGCACGCCCTTTCGTTAAAAGATTGTAACTATGCTGATATCAGATTCGGTATAAACGAAACAAAACATACCAGCGCCGAGGATGGTAAACCCAAGAGTATGGGAGAGGATGTATCAATTTCTTTTGGGGTTAGGGTATTGGCAGGTGAAATTAGTTCATGGGGATATTTTGGTCAGTCGTTAGGAGAGGCTGAATCAGGTCAAAAAAGTATAATATATAAAAAACTCACCTCAGGAATAGAAAGGGCATATACAAGAGCCCTCGCCAATGCAGAAAAAAAAGCTGAATTTAAACACTCGGCACCCTCACTCTCTGCAGTGACCCTTGCCGGAATTGATGTACACAAAGATACTATTAATGCGGTTTTTGATAAAGAACCGAGAGAAGTAAAGCTGAAGGAAATTATTAATCTTTGTACAAGCATCTCTCTGGATATGCGAAATATCAGTAACGATGTGAAATATTCGCTTATTCATATACAAACGGGTGTAAACAGGGAGCTATTTTGCAGTACCGAAGGAGCGTGTATTGACCAAACTTATGCACTTACACAGGGAGATGTGTGTGTTGTAGCGCAAAAGGCAAAGGAGGTACCTGAAAGTTGTTGTGATTATATGGGTGGTATTCATGGATGGGAGGTTTTGGAAGGTAAAAATGTTTACAAACAATCATTTGGTGATTTTGCGTTGCTGCGAACACGTGAAACCATAGAGCTTACAGAAGCAGAGTTTTTACCTGCTACAGGCGAACCAGTAGTTGTAGTAACAAATCCCCATTTTAACGCCCTTTTGGTGCACGAAATTGTAGGACATCCAACAGAGGCTGACAGGGCACTAAAGCTTGAGACGGCATATGCTGGTCGTTCTTGGCTGTTCAGGAGTTTTGATGATAATGAATTGGGTAAGCAAATCGCAGCCCCACTTTTAACAGCATATTCAGATCCTGCTATAAATGGATACGGACATTTTAAATATGATACAGAAGGTACACCCGGTAAGCGTGTTAACCTAATAGAGAATGGGGTATTAAAAGGCTTCATGAATGGGCGTGAGTATGCAGCAATCCTTGGTCATTCTCCTAATGGCTCCATGCGGGCGACAGAACCTTATTACGTTCCTCTGGTTCGTATGACAAATACTGTCTTTGCAAATGGAGACAAAGACCCCAAGGAAATAATCTCTGATGTTAGCGATGGTTATTATATTGTTAATCATCGAATTCCATCAATAAGTGAATCTAGAGAGAATTTTCGCATTTCTGCACAGAAGGTATATAAGATTGAAAAAGGTCAGATTACAAAATTATATCGCAAAGGCGGTATTACTTCCGATTCGAAAGACTTTTTAATGAATATTGATGCAGTTGGTAACGATTTTGAGGTTTTTCCTATACCAAATTGCGGAAAGGGACAACCAATGCAGATAATGCGTGTGGGAAATGGCGGCCCAACGCTACGCTCAAAAGCTAAATTGACGGGGCATCAAAAGTTATGATGATTGATATAGAAACATTAAGAACTTGTGTCCGGGATGGAGTTGATTTTGTTAAAAAGCAGAAGGATGTGATAGATGTAGAAATCTTTGCTTCATGGAATGAACATATAACTGTGCGATTAAATTATACGTCAGATATCCCATGCAATGGTGTTCACGAACCGAAGTCAACACAATATAATGGTATTGGTCTTCTGGCTGTCTTTGGGACTGGGAAAGGGGTAGTGGTAGGGTTTGGCAGTGTTTCAAATAATATTACTAAAATGGGGGTGGTAGATGCATTTCAAAAGGCTAAAAGAAATAGAATATATGATCCAGATTTTAAGTCACTTCCATTGCCTTTTGGGAAGATTGTTTTGGAAGATTACCATGACCCAGCTGTAATGGAAATTGGCGATGAGGCAATTGTCAATCTGGGCTGGCGTGGATTAAAAGGAGCAATTACAGAATATAATAAGAGGAATTTTAACAATTCAATTATTATTGGCGGTGATATTACTATTATTAAGGAACGTATGGCTATTGCAAGTACTAAAGGCATAGATGACTTTGATGAGACTACTATTCTTACAACTAATATAACTTCCATGGTTGAAAAGGAAGGAGTGAAAGGCACGGGATGGTGTGCCAGTACGCATTTATCTGATTTTAAACCTGAAGATACAGGCTGCGATTCGGTGTTAAGTGCGATAAATACCATAGGTGGCGAGAAAATTTCCACAGGAACTTATAATGTTGTCTTTGGAAGGCAGCCGGTAACTGATTTATTTACAAATATTGTAATCCCGGCATTGAGTCTTTCTTCTATAAATGCGTCAGACTCTCCTTTTATTGGGAAATTAGGACAGAAGATTTCGTCTAATTTGTTAACTGTTTATGATGATGGTACAATCAGGGGAGCAGTCGGTAGTAAAAGGGTTACTTGTGAAGGAATTCCTACCGGAAGGACTCATCTTATCAATAATGGTTTCCTTGTAGGATTTCTTGCGAATAATTATTTCTCCAGGAAGCTTGAGAATATTTTTACTTCTTTTGTGCCCCGTAATGGTTTCCGTTACCAAAACGGAGGTAGGTATCATAACATGCAACCAAAAATATATCCTACGAACATCGTTATAGAGGGTAAAGAGGAAGTACCTAATGAGGCTTTATTAACAAAAATAAACGATGGCGTTTATATTGGTAGAATCTGGTATACATATCCCATTAATGGACTTGCTGCTGGTGATTTTACAAGCACTATTGTTGCAGATTCTTATATAGTTAAGAGGGGAAAGATTTATAAACCATTAAAACCTAATACGGTGAGACTTAATAACAATATATTAGACATATTAAATAATGTAATAGCGGTATCAAGTGAGAAAAAACAGACAATTGTTTGGGGTGGAAACGAGGTGGTATTAGCGCCAGAAGTTGCTATTGAGGGTGTTAAACTTGATAGTATTTCAGGCTTTTTGTATTAAATGCTATTTGAGTTTTGTAGATTTTTTTTGTATAATTTTAAAAAGTTTGGAGGCGATAGATTAATTAAATTCGGTATTTGTAAATTTTATTCTAATTTAGAAAGTAAAGGAGGGGGTTTTATGCGAGCAAAAGTAGATGTTGACACATGCACAGGTTGTGAATTATGTACACAAACCTGTCCTGAAATTTTTTATATGAAAGGCGATGTAGCAGAGGCAAAGGACATTGATGTGCCAGCGGAGCATGAAGATGCATGTAGACAGGCAGCTGAAGAATGTCCTGTAGAGGCAATTATAATTAAGTAATTTGTAAAAAGAAGACCTTAAGTATTTATTTACTGATACTTAAGGTCTTTTATATTTACTAGCTATACGTCTAGCAATGGCTTCCGTCCAATTCTTCTTCTTCGTCTTAGAATCGCTCGTCCACCTTTAGTGCGCATCCTCTTTCGGAAGCCGCACATCCTTATATGCTTTATTGAACTTCTTCTAATATTGATTTTCATAATTACCTTTCTAAATATAAATTTAACCTTTTTAAAATTATAAAGCCATATAAAATATCAAATTAATTAGTGAATTGTCAAGCTATTTAATCGTGTTTTTGTACATTTTTAATTAGATTTTAATATGTACTTTATACATATTAAAATCGTGTTGACTTTAATCTTTTGAATTGATAATATGTCAAACTAATCATAACTACCATATTTGGAAATTAGTTAAGAACATATTTCTTTAAATCTTTTTTTATGTTTGGAGGTGGTTAGAAGTTTTATCAATCCGTTAATATATATTTTTCCTAACGCCCTTTTTATTATTTAACCGTTAGAAAAGGAGAATTTTAATGCAAACAACGACGAAAAGAGATTTATGTGAAAAAATTGCAAGAAGAACTGATAATACACACATGGTCGTTAAGAGAACAATTCAGATGTTTCTTGACGACATTATTGGTGAACTTGCGCAGAGTAATAGAATTGAGTTACGTGATTTTGGAGTTTTTGAAATCCGTAAGCGCGCCGCTAGAAAGGCCAGAAATCCTCGCACTGGTGAAGTGGCATTTGTACCTGCTAAAAATGTGGTTGTATTTAAAGTTGGCAAGCTTATGCGGGAAAAAGTAGGCGGTCAAGCTGCAGATCAAACTCAACAGCCTTCGCAAGGGTAACTGCTAAACAGTTTTATTACAATGTTTAAACAGGAACAAATTGTTGAGACAGGAATTGTAAAGTACATACAAGGCGACTATGCAACTATTGAGATAAAAAAAGCCGATCCGGGAGAATGCAAACGCTGTGGTGCATGTACTGGTATGGAAAACAATGCGAATTTTCTAGAAGTTAAAATAATTCCTGGGCTTAGTATGGGTCAACAAGTAAAATTACAAATAGTTAGACAGCCTATATATAAAAGTATAATATTGATCTTTTTCCTACCCATTGTCAGTCTAATTGTAGGTAGTTTAATAGGTAGAAAGGTTTATATAATTTTTCCTGATTCACAGAATCTTAGAATGCTATTTGGTGGTTTTGTTTTATTTGTTCTATCTATTTTTGTTGTAAGTATGTATGAAAAGAAGGTTAGAAGTAAAAAACAAATTGATAAAAGGATAATATCAATAGTTAACTAATTTTACTGTATCCTAAAATTACTAAGAAATTTCAAAAGATCATAAACCCGCAATATTTAAGATTTTTTCCTTTCTATTAAAAGCCTCTGTTCAGAAGCGTCCTTGTTATAGATAACTAAGCTAGATTTTATCCCATTCATGATAAATAGCTGTTGTTTACTGTTAATTAACATATAATTTATTTGTTCAAGTATAGTTAAGGGTGTTGAATTATTATGTCAGAACCTGATTTTGTAAAAAGCATATTCTCAAGGCTTAAATACCACGGTTGGTTTGGAGCCTGGTTAATCTTTTTCGTAGAATTCTGCCTGCTTTTTCAAAAGCACAACCACTTTGCACATAAAATCAGTATTTGGGCTACGCCATTGTGTTGGGTTGGTTACGTAATGCTTACAGATGCTATTATTTTTAAACTTAAAGGCAGCTCATTGCTTTGTAACAGGAGACGGGAATTTTTTGTTCAGATGCCTTTGTCAATAGTCTTCTGGCTCTTATTTGAATTTTATAATCTTCATCTTGTAAATTGGGAGTATCACGGCTTACCTGAAAATAAACTTGTACTCTGTATTGGCATGGGTTTAGCTTATGCGATGATCATGCCTGGGATATTTCAAACAACAGAACTTCTTGAATCCCTCAGATTTTTTGATCGCTTTCGCATTGCTAATTTAAAGGTTTCAAACAAAATTATATACAGTAGCATTGTCCTTGGGTTTCTTCTTTGTGATGGCGCCATTACTTATTAACAGAGATTATGCACGTTTTTTGTTTGGGCTTGTATGGACCGGATATGTGATGATATTTGAACCTATTGTATATTCAAGTAAGGGTGAATCTCTGTTAAGAGACCTGGAGGAAGGCAGTCTCGCCCGTATCTTGAATCTATTTGTAGCAGGATATATTTGCGGTTTTTTATGGGAATTTTGGAATTACTGGGCTGCTTCGAAATGGGTATATACGGCGCCCTTCATGAGGGACGTAAAGATATTTGAGATGCCTGTGGCAGGATTCCTAGGATTCGGTCCCTTTGCATGGGAATATTTTTGTTTCTATAACTTTTGTAAATTAATCAAGCGACCTTTCGCTCAATCTCCTCAAATTTAACGACAACTCTCTTGGATACGCCAGGTTCTTGCATGGTGATGCCATACAATACGTTAGCGATACTCATGGTTACTTTGTTATGTGTGATTATCAGGAACTGCGTATTATGAATAAATTCTTTTACAACATGAATAAATCTATTAATGTTACTTTCATCCAGCGCTGCATCTACCTCGTCCAGTATGCAAAATGGACTTGGTTTTGCTTGGAATGCAGCAAAGAGCAATGCGACTGTGGTCATAACTTTTTCCCCCCCAGAAAGAAGTGTAATAGAACGGAGGTCTTTATTTGGAGGCTGTGCAACTATTTCGATGCCGGCTTCAAGTATGTCCACATTTTCTTCCATAACGAGATCTGCTTTACCTCCGCCAAATAATTTTCTGAACATAATTTGAAAATTCTGACGTATATCATTAAAAGCCTTTTCAAATAATTCTCGGCTGGTGATATTAATTCTCTTGATAAGACTTTGCAAGGCATCCTGTGCTTTCCCCAAGTCTTCTTTCTGGTTTATAAGAAAGGACTCACGTGATTCTAATTCTCCCTGTTCTTTGATTGCATCAAGGTTTACATTACCCAGCCGTTCAATTTTTCCCTGTAATTCTTCTATTTCTTTGGAGACTGCTTCCCAGAAATCAATTGTGGGTTGGGGTGCATCAGATTTTTCTGCTTGTAAAATGCTCAATTCCAGATTAATTTCCCCTGTTCCGGTATCAATTGCCGATAATTCGAGATGATAGTCTTCTCTAATACGGTCTTCTAAATTTGAGATTCGTATTTGATACTCGTTTTCTTTAAGTTTTAATTCCTGGGATTTTTGTTCTACTTGTCTGAGTTCCGCGTGTTTTTCTTCCAGATATGTTTTTAAATCAGTAACTTTAAGATTGAGGGTGTTTTGTTCTGTTTTTGTCGAGTTTATAGATTCTTCCAGTAAGGTCTTTTTATTTTGAAGCTCGTTTATCTGAATTTCAAGATTCCGGATGTCTTCTACAACGTCTAATTTTTTTTGCTGACAGGTTTGGCTTTCGCTAGCTATACTTTTAATCTGTTCCTGATCATCTTTATGCGCTGTAGATAGTTCGTTAAATATATTATTTAATCCATCTTTCTTCTCTCGCTTTTGTGCCAGATTAACTTTAAGGGTTGTTACTTCATCCTGTGTGACTTTTTTAGAAGATTCTTTTTCCTTTACCAGAGTAGAGGCATCTTCAATTTGTTGTTCCAGCTCCTCACGATGATGGTTTAGCTTTTTCATTTCATCTTGCAAAATACACTCGCGCTCAAGGGTGTTTTTTTCTTCTATGTAAAGTTCTTCCAACTCACCTTCGTTAATATTTTTTTCCGATATAAGTTCATCTCGCTTTTTCTCGTGCTGTATAATTTCGCTATCTTTAGAGATTTTAAGAATATTTATTTCTTCTACTCTCTTTGTCAGTTGCGTTGTTCCAGTTTCTAGTGCTTTTAGCTCTTCGATTAAAATATTTTTATTCTGTTTTAGTTGTTCTATTGTTTGGTTAATTTGAGTTAATTCCTGCTCGAGTTTAACAAGTTCACTTTTTCTTGATATGATTCCTAGCTGTCCATGCTTTTTACCCCCGCTGATTGTACCAGCCGATTCCAATAATTCACCGTCAAGTGTAACAAAACGGATATTGTGCGTATTACTGCTTAATGCCAGCGCCGAGCTAAGGTCTTTTACGATAACTGTATTGTTTAATAGACCATTAATTGCTTTATAAACATCATCAGTGGTGTTTATTAGTTTACTGGCAATGCCAATAACAGCAGGTTTTTGTAATAATTCTTCAGAAATAGTAAGTTGCCCATTTGTTCTGTCTAGAGGTAAGAAGATTGCTCGTCCTTTTTGGTTTGCTTGTAAATATATTAAGGCACTAACTGCGTCTTCTGTTGTATTTGTAATTATACCTTGTGCTTTTTCCCCTAAGGCAGATTCAATAGCCGGTGCATATGTTAAGTCTACTTTTAGGAGATCGGCAATCATGCCACGTATGCCTTTTATTTCTGTATGTTCTTTTTTGGATTCATTAAGGATTGACACTGCACCACTATCTATACCTTCTGCTCGCATTTCGTAGTCCATCAGAATTTCATATCTGGAAGTTTTACTGACCTGTAATTGTTTCTGTTGGTTGAATTGTTCATCTAATGATTGCATGGCATTTACAAGCTTTTGAATACGTTCTTTTGTTGTTGATAATTTCTGATTTAAACAACCAAATTCTTCATTTAGTGCTTTCTTTTCATTTGTAATTTCCGTGTGTTTAGTAGTTAGTATATTTACAAATGAGTCAATCTCTTCTTGTCTCTTTGAAAGGCGCAACTTTCTTGATTTCAGGGCATCGTTTTCCGTGTTCAAACTACCCACTTCATTTTGAAGAGTAGATTCTTTTTGAAGGATATTTATGACCTCTGATTTTTTCTCATCGATACTTTGGTATAACAAATCACACTCGAGACACACTTGTTTTAGTTCTGTTTCTTTTGTTTTTTGAATATCAAGAAACTTCGATATCTCTTGTTCTACTACATTAAGCAAGTCTTTTGTTTCCGAAATCTTTTCGCTCATTTCGCATATTTTATTTTTCAGGATTTTCTGTTGTTCAGTGTATTTCAGATATTGATTTTCCAATTCTTTTATGCGTTCGTGATTATATTTTATCTTATCATGATTATTTAATATTTGTGACTCAATATTTATTAATTCAGTTTGCACTTGTGACAATTGCTGTTGTAACTGTTTTATTGAATTCTCAACTTCATTTATACGTATTTCAATGTCGTTTATATTTGTAGACATCTTCTGGCTTTGAGTTTCAATTTGACTTATGTTTTCCGATGCCTCATTCTTTTTGCCTTTGAGTTCGCGATAATTCTTTAAGGAGATACTAACTTTTAATTTTTTTAACTGTTCAGTATATTCTTGGTATTTCCTTGCTTTTGAGGCTTGAAGTTTTATTGAGCGGAGTTGTTTTTGCAGTTCTTCGATAATATCATTAACCCTTAACAAATTCTGTTCAACATGCTCAAGTTTACTGAGGGCAACTTTTTTTCTTACTTTAAACTTACTGATACCAGCAACCTCCTCAAACAAGAAGCGTCTTTCGTGGACGTTTGCCTGTAACAGCGCCTCTACATTATCCTGCTCAATTACAGAATGTGAGTCTGCGCCGAAACCGGTGTCAAGGAATAGGTCACGAATGTCCTTCAAACGACAAATTTGCTTGTTTATAAGATATTCCGATTCACCAGAGGAATATAGACGTCGGGTTATGCACACTTCAGAGTATTCGAGTGGAAGTAATCCCCTGTCATTTAATATAGTTAGAGACACCTCAGCATAGCCAAGGGATGGCCGTGATTCCGTTCCGCTGAAAATTACGTCTGCCATTTCATTGCCTCTCAGTGATTTTACACTTTGCTCTCCTAGCACCCACTTGACTGCATCAATGACATTGCTTTTCCCGCATCCGTTAGGTCCTACAATGACGGTAATTCCATCTTCAAATACAATTTCAGTCTTATCAGCAAAAGACTTAAATCCAAACAATTCTAATTTCTTTAGTTTCATGAGATTTTTTTTAACGATATTTAATATGAAATAGGGGCATTTCGATTTAGTCGAAACGCCCCTATTCCATGAACACATTTGGTCCTTAAATAAATGAATACAAACGTTCTTAGTAGTTTTTTTATATTTATGTTTTTATACAAATCTTAATATAAATACAAAAATTATTTAGAAAAATTTATACTCATAATATTTAATATTTTACCTACAACCTTTCTTTTTACTTCCCCCCTTTTTTGTTCCCTTAGATTTTGATGACATTCCACCTTTCTTGACTGCCATATTCAATCACCCCCTTTCAAAGTTATTCAATATGAGGACCAAACTGCGTGATAAGTTACCAATCCCTTCCTATGTTATTTTTTGATTCACCACGTACACAACAATACTCGACATATCTGCCAGCGGTGAATGCAAAATTTTTGAGCTTTTCATCAGGGTACGGTTTTATATTTAACATCCTCGTATCCAGACAATGGTTTGGTTTAAAAGATTGAATTATATAGCGCCTTGCACCCTTTATTGATTTTGCAATGTCTTCGATATCGTTTCCATCTAATTGGGTGGGGCATACAGTCGTACGAAATTCATATTCAATAAAATTTTCCATAATAATACGAATACTTTCTTTGATTTCATCTATGTTGCAAGATACACCAGAAATTTGTTCGTATTTTTCTTTTAACAAAGGCGCTTTAATATCCATTGCTATACAATCTACAAGGTTTTTAGTAATCAGATGTTGTAATATCTCCGGATTTGTTCCATTTGTATCCAGTCGTACGCTGATGCAAGTGTCTTTTAGTAACTTAAGTAGTGCCTCCAGATTCCTATGTGATGTTGGTTCTCCGCCTGTAACTACCACACCATCCAACCAGTCAATGTTTTGTCTTATCTTATCAATTATAACCTCCGCCGGAATGGACTCGAGTTCGTTGTGTGTTTGAACTAGATGCGGGGCATGGCAGTAAGGGCAACGGAAATTACAGGTTGGAAGGAAGATTATGGAAGCAATCTTTCCTTCCCATTCAATAAGACTATTTTCTATAAAACCTTTTATCGGTATCATTTATTAGATTTTAAATTGTAAATTATAAATTAACAAATTGATGCGCACGGTTCTGTGCTGACATGCACCTTTTCTGGCAATAAATCTTTTAAGCTATAATTACCTTTGTGTCTGTCCGCAAGTTCGCCTATTTTCGATTTGTTCCAATTATTGATTCGGCTGTAATAGCCAACAATCCTCGTAATACCATATACATTTCTTGAGCCGCAGTATTTACATATGTCTGTAAGCTTTTGCGTAACCTTTTTACAATCGCTGCAGATAGTAAATTCAGGAGAGATTGTAAGTTGGGCAGCCTGCGTATTTTTAAAGGTCTTTTTTACAAGGTTCATAATACTTGATGCGGAAGGCCTTTCTTCTCCGACGAATGCATGGATGATAGCGCCGGATTCTATCATTGTATGGAACTTGCTCTGGAGAAATATCCTTGTAATCATATCCACAGGGGCGTCCGGACGTAAATGTACACTGTTGGTGTAGTAGAACTCATCTTTTTCTATATTTCCTTTGACTATTTCAGAGGCTTCTGGATAGTTTCGGACATCAACCTTTGCAAGTCTTCTGCTGGCGCTTTCAGCTGGGGATTCTTCGAGAGAGAATTTTAAATTGTATTTCTTTCCCGCCTCCTTGACGCGCATATACATGTGAGAAATAATCCGCAGTCCCTGCTCTTATCATATCATCACCTTCGTGCAGTTCACGACCCGTCATAAATTGCAGGCATTCATTTAATCCTAATATACCTACAATATACGTTGAAGTCTCCATATCTACGTAGGGACGGCCATCCCTTGCCTTTTTGCCAATTTCCCAGAGCGGCATTTCTGGACTTGACATAAGTTTTCCGACAAACATCTTCTTCTGAAGATGTGCTTTTATTGCAATTTCAATTGCTTTATCAATTTCTTTGAGTAGTGCATCCCAGTTTCCTCTCCCAGCCCTGTATGCCGCCTGCGGGAGGTTAATAGTAATATTCTGAAATCCGCAGAAGCGCATACTTTCCGGATGTAGAATCATGTAATTATCAGTAATTGTAGTACGCAAACGGCAACAAGCCGAAAGTGTAATTTCGTCCCTGTCAAATATGAAATATGGTACGCCATTCTCGCTGGCAATCTGACATGCATATTCAAGGAGTTCATATTGTTTTGGATCATTGAGTGTATCCTCGTTAATATGGAAATCACATTTTGGAAATGCAAAGGGATGTCTGTAGCAATCCCCTTCTCGCCAGACGTCTAACATGGCAAGTGTAAATTGTCTGGCTGTATCGTCGTAATCCCCATATGTCTTTCCTGTTGGTTTACCGCTGGGCCCTATAGCCGGAATATTTCTCAGATATCTTGGAACCCCGGTGTGGACGTTGAAATCGAGAAATAAAGTCTGTCCTCCGCGTGAAAAGGCGCTTTGCGAGCAACTAAAGATAAGATGCTGCGCTTCCTGTTTCATTTCCTTGTAGCTCATTCCTTCAATATACGGGGCATACATAATATTAATGTACCCTACACCCAGGGCGCCGGCATAGTAAGCCTGCATGGATGCAAGGAATGTATTCAGATGACCTGTAAGGGTGCGCGCATGTTTAGCAGGTGCTGATTCCGTATCAAGATTCTGAAGTGATAATCCATATTTTTTCAGGTATTCGAGTGAATGGGAAGAGCAATATACACGAGTTGGATATCCAAGATCATGTAAGTGTAATATTCCATTTAGATGTGCATTGGCAACATCTTTTGAGAATACTTCCTGCAGGGCAAATTGTTTTAAAGTGTTTTCAGCAATTGCAAGATTAATTGCCTCGGGGTTATTAGTAGCAATATTGCTGTTTTCCTTATTTTTCGATAATATTAATTCTTCGAGATCGTATTTAGGCATACCGATTACGGTCTGTTTTTCAAGCTTTTTATTAAGCCCTCTTTCGAAAAGTTCGTTGTCTACCAGTTCCCTGATTAATGTTGTTGAAATGCGGTTTAATCCGGAGGCAAATACCCTTTGTTCGACAACATTGGCTATCTCGGATGCTATCTCTTCTGGAATGTCTGCTTCTTTCTCCATGGCTGTTGCAATCTTCCGTTTGTCCCACGGGTATACTTCATCTTTTGTTTCTGTGTTTACAAGCAGAGAAACATCTGTTGTATCTGCCTTTTGTTTTGTTTGTTTCCTTACGCGAAGGGATTCTCGAATTCTTGTCCTTTTATCACGATAAAGTATATAAGCTTTAGCGGTCTTGGCATGTCCTGTCTCAATAAGGATCTTTTCAACAATATCCTGTACGTCTTCAATTCCTGGAGTCTTACCGGAGTATTTCTTTTCCAAAAACATGGCAACCACACCCGCCAGTTCTTCTGACAGGGCACGATCTTCGCCTCCAACTGCCTGGGCAGCCCTGAAGATGGCATCCGCAATCTTTTTCTCATTAAAAGGTGCTTTTCTTCCATCACGTTTTAACACATACTCTATCGTGGCTGTTGTGTTCATGCCCCTTTCCCCCTCCGGTCTAATGTTGAAGAGATACATTACGGGAGTTGAGACCCCCACCCTTTTTATCTTTTTTTACACTTGTCATTAACGGTTTGAGTTCATCAATAAATTCAGAAATATCTTTAAATTCTCTGTACACCGATGCAAAGCGCACGTAAGCAACCATATCCAGAATTCTCAATTTTTGCATCACCAGAGACCCTATAAAACTCGATGTCACTTCGCGATCAAACTTGCTGTAAATCTCACGTTCGATTTCGTTTACAATATTTTCCAGCGTATCTGTAGAAACAGGTCTCTTCTCACACGCTTTCAAAAATCCATTTAAAATCTTTTTACGGTCAAAGGCCTCTCTTGTTCCGTCTTTTTTCACTACGCGCAGAGGGTTTTCTTCGATTCGCTCATATGTGGTGTATCTTCTACCACAATTCAGGCATTCACGGCGGCGTTTGATACTTAAGCCGTCTACCGATGTGCGTGAATTGACAACCTTGTCATTGTCCACTTTACAAAACAGACATTGCATGAGTTTTATAGGAATTTTCTGATTTGAATAAGTTCACATTAGCATCCTATATATTGTTAGGTTGAATATATAACATACAAGATATATATAGTCAATAGTAAAATAAATAATAAATAAAAATATTATTAATTATGGTATCTCTTTGTTAGGGGATTTTCTTGTGTTGTATTTATGGATATTAATAAACTTGAATTATTCGTTTTTAATGTCTTTCTGTTCAAAAATATCAACATTAATTTTTGCTATTGAGAGTATATCTTTTGCAAGCGGGTCTGGGTAATCTGTGATAGTAACAATACGCTGAATGCCTGCATTTACCAGCATCTTTGCGCATAACGAACATGGGTAAGTGGTAGTGTAAAGGGTTGCGCCAGAGATTTTAATACCGTAACGTGACGCCTGAAGCAGGGCATTCATCTCTGCGTGAAGTCCTCGACAGAGTTCATGCCGTTCCCCCGGAGGTATCTTTAATTGTTCTCTTAAACAGCCTATGTCTAAACAGTGTTGAAGTCCGCTGGGGGCACCGTTATAGCCAGTAGTCAGGATATGTTTATCCATTACAAGGATAGCGCCCACTTGTCTGCGCAAACATGTTGAACGCTTAGCAACTTCCTTTGTAATGCTTAAAAAATATTCATCCCAGGAGGGTCTCTTGGACATTTTACTTACCTATACAAAACCCAGAAAATATCTTATCTAAAATATTTTCGGTTGTGATCTCTCCAACAACTTCTCCAAGCGCATCTATAGCTATACGCAGGTTCAGCGCTATAAATTCATAGCTTTCATCATTTCTTGCAGATTCAATGGTTTGTAAAATTGATTGGAAGGAGCGCATGAGCGCCTCTTTTTGGCGTGTATTAAAAGTTGAAGTGCTTCCATATATATTTACTTGACCTCCCAACACTATTTCTAATAATATTTTTTTAAGTTTTTCCAACCCTTCGCCTGTGGTTGTAGATGTGCGCACGACTGGGTATTTTCTTAATTCTACCGGTAATTCAACCGGAAGATCATTCTTTTGTAAATCACATTTATTAACCACTATAATTCTGCTGCCGGTTATATTCTCTGATTTTATTTCTCTTAGTTGCTCGTTTATGCTTGTGTTATCATCAAATACAATAAGTATAACATGCGCTGATTTTAAAGTGTTCTTTGTTCTTTCCATTGCCAGAGACGAAACAATATCTTCTGCTTCGTCTATTCCTGCAGTGTCAATCAATTTAAAGTGGACACCTGATACGTCGAGTGTGTCTGCAATGATATCGCGTGTCGTTCCCGGTATCTCGCTTACAACAGCTCTTTTTTTCTCAAGTAATGCATTTATCAGGCTTGATTTGCCAACGTTTGGCTTACCGTATAGAATAGTGTTAATTCCCTCTGTAGAAACCTTACTTGTTTCGGATTGGGCGAAAAGGTCGGAAATGGTTCTTTTAATTGTTTCCAATCTGTTTGTAATTTCTACAATCGAAATTAATTCGATATCTTGATCTGAGAAGTCAATTGCTGCTTCAATATGGGCGCACAGAGAAGCAGCCTCGTCCTGAACGTATTTTATTTGTTTGGATATGCTTCCTGTTAGTTGCATGATTGCAGATTTTAATTCACTATCTGTTTGTGCACGGATGATGCGCATTGTGGATTCTGCTTGGGCAAGGTCTATCCGGCCGTGCAGGAAGGCTCGTTTTGTGAATTCACCTGGTTGCGAAATACGAATATTTCGTTTTGTATCAGGGTTTTTTGAAAAAATGGAGTTTAGTAGCATTTCTAAAATACAGGGTGAACCAATTGTATGAATTTCCACGACGTCTTCTTTTGTATACGAATATGGTTGTCTCATGATATACAAAAGCACAGGAATATCAATCTGTTCTTCCAGAACGTTTATGTACCCCTGTACGGAGGTATAAGTGGGCATATTTTCTAAATCAATATGACTATCAGGCACAAAACTATTTTTAATGCATTGAATAGCTTCAGTGCCGCTAATTTTAATAATTGCACTAAATGACCTTCCCGATGGTGTGGAAACTGCGGCTATTGTGTCCTGTGTTTCAATGGACATGGAGGAAAAGTTATAATATGTTAAAATTTTATCTTTTTTGTAGATTTTCGGATCAGGATACTTTCAACAATACTTAGGATAGTGCTTGTTGTCCAGTAAATAGTGAGCCCTGACGGCATGTGGTACAGTATAAATGCGAACATAAATGGCATAAAAGACATCATTTTTTGTTGTGTCCTTGCTTGTGGGTCTGTTGCTGTTGCTTTTGGCATAATCTTCATTTGAGCGAAAGAAGCACCGGTCATTATCAAAGGTAATATATTAAGAGCGTTTCCGATAAAAGGGATATTGAATGTCAAATATAGTAGGGTGTCAGGTCTTGACAGGTCGTTTATCCAAAGCGTAAACGGTGCTTGTCTCATTTCAAAGGAAAGCTGCAGTGTGCGAAAGAGCGCAATAAAAACGGGGAGCTGTAAAAGCATTGGTAAACAACCACTCATGGGATTTACCTTATATTTCTTAAATAATTGCACCTGTTCTTTCCCCTGTCTTTGTTTATCGTGCTTGTATTTTTCCTTTAGTTGGCTAATCATTGGCTGTAATTGTTGCATTCTGAACATAGACAACTGGCTTTTCCTTGTGAGCGGGAACAGCATAGCCTTGATAATGATTGTTAGAATGATGATAGAGACGCCGTAGTTGGGGACTACTTTGTAAACAGTATTTAGGAAATATAAGAGTACTTTGCTTATGGACGTTAACCAGCCATAACTAAGAAGCGCATCCATTGTTTCATATTGCCCAAGGATCTCTTCCTTTTTAGGGCCAGTGAAATATATATAACTGTGGTTGATTGTATCATGGGGTGGAATACTGAATTTATTTGTTTCCAGAGTAACCATAAAGTCGCCCAGTTCTGACTTTTCGTTTATCAGGTTTCCCTGCGGATCGAATGCCTGTGTGTTTATAAGTTTAACAAGGTCGGTTGAAGCTGGTTTCAGGATTGTGGAGAAATATTTATTAGTAGAACCTGCCCAAACAATACCCACGGACTCATTTTTGGAAGGCAATTCCTTTGGCGCTGTGTGAATTAATTTAATTTTATTGTTTCCGACGTCAAGTCCCATTACAGATGCAATATCTGTAGAAACTTCGCCTTCATGTGTAATCATAGATGATGCAATAATATTATATGAAAGTGGTAATTCCCTATCTGTAGTGTTTTCTAAGGTGACCTCCATGTTTATATTATATTTACCGGGCGATAGGACAATTTTTTTAATAATATTTACACCGTCTTCCAGACTTGTAGCAAAAACAATTTTATTACTACTTTGTTCTACGATATTATAGTGTTGTTTTTGAAAATCTGTTTTTTGGTTGATGCCCTCAATAGCGAGCGGACGATATCTTGTATCTTTATTTTTTAATAGCTCAAGGACTTTTTTTCTTTCTCCATCCTTGAACTGTTTTAGTTCTATAGATTGGAGGGCGGCCCCTTCATTAGTCCATACTGTTTTTAAAAGCTCGTTTTCAATAACTACTTCTTTTAACGGGATATCAGTTTGTACTCGAGTAATTTGTGTAGTTGCAGTAGATTCTGGTTGTGTTTCAGGCTTAATATCAGCCTCTTTTTCTGAGGTAATTTCTTCTTTTGTTTCCTGAACTTGTATATCCTCTTTTGGATAGAACAAGGGTTGTATAAAGGGGTAATATAAAATCATAATTACCCCGCAAATAACTATTGCAATAAGCGCTTTTTTATCCATTAATCTGTCCTCTTTGGTGTCTCAGGTAGTTCTGCCTCGTCAATAAGCATTATTGGTATATCGTCCCTTATTGGATATCGTCGTCCGCATTCTGTACATATAATCCTGTCACCTTCCAACCTAACATCCGTCTTACATATAGGACACGCAAGTATATCTAACAATTCTTTACTAATCATAAAGAGTATTACCTCCTGAAAAAGAGAAAGACGCTTTTTTGGCAGGTTTTAATATAATTACTTTTCTTTTATATAAGTTAAAATCGGAATTATAAAACATTTTTCTTATATTTTCAATTCTTTTAATAATTAGGATGCTGTTATTTTATTTACTTGTATCAGGGGAATAAAATTGACAAAATTAAATATCGGGTAAAGTGCCATTCCAACCACCAATTTTTTAATATTTACTGCGTATTGTGAGGTAAAGTCTATGGCTTTTATTTATTATAATTTTAAGGGTAAATTTATTAATGGCCGCCTATGGTAGCTTTTTATAAATTTAACTCTTTTCTTCTTATAGTCTAGTTCTTCGCTTAATAACCTATAGGTTTTCCAAGCCACCAAATATGATTTTAGTGGCTGGAACCGTACTTTACCTTTTTAAAATATTGGGCATCATACATGAGTGTGGAGTCCTTTTCTTTTGAAAATGTGAACGGTAAAATTAATAAAAATAGTTTGTTTTAGATATTTTGACAATTTATAATTTGCAATCAGAGTAAGTATATTTCTAAATTGCTTTTTGGTTAAGGGGAAGGGAATATCGAACACATCCATAGTATAGATTATTATCATGCTGAGGATGAACATGGGCATAAGCATGAATACAGAGGGCATGAGCGAAAGAGGCTTATTCTGACCAGTATTATTACCGGTGGTATATTTGTGGTTGAGGTCATCGGTGGATTTCTTACGAACAGCCTTGCTCTTATAAGCGACGCGGGTCACATGCTTACACACCTGTTTGCGTTACTTATAAGCCTATTTGCTTTATTTTTTGCCGCAAAACCACCTACAGAGAAAAAGACTTACGGCTTCTACCGACTTGAGATATTGGCAGCTCTGTTTAATGGAATAATGCTTTTCATGATTACCGTGTGGATATTTTATGAGGCGTATCAGCGCTTTATGCATCCAGAGAGTATCTCTAGTGGTAAAATGTTTATGGTGGCTTGTATTGGTCTGGTTGCCAATATAACCTGTGTTTACATCCTAAAGGGTAACGGGCATGGTCACAGCCTTAATGTCAGGTCAGCATTCCTGCATATGCTGGGCGATACAATATCATCTGTAGGTGTAATAATAGGGGCTGCTATCATTTATTATAATAACTGGTTTATTGTTGATCCTATTATCAGCATAATGATATGTGTACTCATCCTCATATGGTCTTATAAATTAGTGATGGAATCCGTGGATGTGCTGTTGGAAGCGACACCGAAGGAAATCAATATTGACAGAGTTATTGAAAGTCTCAAGCAGATTCCAGGCATTGATAATGCGCATGATATTCATGTTTGGACAATAACTTCAGGGATGTATTCCATGAGCGGTCACATTGATACAAAAGATATGCTCATCAGCGAAACTACCAGGCTTTCCAAAGAAATCAATCGCATCTTGGGTGAAAAATTTAAGATTGGACATACGGTAATTCAATTTGGCTGTGAATGCAAAATCAATAATGAACATCATGATGAACACAACTATGACCATATATAAATTCCAACAGCAAATTCACATTGATATGCAAGTATATTGATAAGAACTAACTTTTTGAGATGGTAAAATATAGACATGTTTGTATAATCAAATGCGTTTCAATGTTTAGGTGATTTTTCTTATTTATTTTCTATCACATTTTCAGGAGGCCAATCTATGGATTCGCGAAAATACATAGTACTCAGCTACGGGTGAGCATCCATACTGAGGTGGCGGTGCCATTTCCTGGTTTTCTGGATAGAGCATGGATTCATGAAAGTCTTGCCCCAGCGTCGTTATTCCCATTGCAAGAGTATTATTTCACAATTCATCCGTTTATCTGCTTAAAACCAAACCTTTATCCATACCTGTTATTCTCTCGTCCGGAAAAGACACCGTCATCCTTCCAATAGTTCATTGGATAATATTATTTTTCAATATAACAATTATCAGGAGGTGTCTTTTACATGGAAAAGTCAGATATTTTATTTCGTTTAACTCAAGCGGTTATTGATATGGACGCCACGAGTGCTGCCGAAGCTGCGGCTGCAATAATTCAGCATAATGTCGACCCATACGAGGCAATTATTGAAGGTCTCGCAAAGGGAATGGATAAGGTGAATGAACTTTTTGAAAATGAAGAATATTTTGTGCCGGAAATACTCCTCTGCGCAGATGCGATGAATGCTGGAATTGACGTGCTTAAGCCTTACCTGACTAAGGAAACGACATGGAACAAAAAAAAGATAGTCATTGGCGTTGTTAAAGGTGATACCCATGATATTGGGAAAAATCTGGTAAAAATAATGCTGGACAACGCCGGATTTGAAATACACGATCTTGGCAGGAATGTTCCTTATGCGAAGTTTGTTGATACGGCAGGAGAGCTGAAAGCCGATCTCGTTTGTCTTTCTACCCTCATGACCACAACGATGGATGGCATGCAAGCAATCATTGAAGACCTTAAGAAAGCCGGTGTAACATCCAGAGTTATGGTAGGTGGTGGTCCGATATCCCCGGGATTTGCAAAAAATATTGGCGCAGATGGATATGCTAAAAATGCCGCCGGGGCGGTCAAGGTTGCGAAGGGCATGTTTCAGGAAATTCACTTACCTCTGTTATTGAAAACACCGGAACTTTTAAGAGTGAGAAGAAACCAGGAGGGTGTGCGGTGACTTATACAGATGAAATAACACCCAAAGAACGAATGCTTGCAATTATGCAGGGAAAAGAGGTTGATCGGTTGCTGGTGAGCCCGTTAATCCTTAATTTTGCATCCCGGAGTTTAAATCTCTCTGTCAGAGATTTCTGCACAAACGGTGAAAATATGGGGAATGCCAATATTGCCTGTTTTAAAAAATACCGGCATGACATCGTTTACCTCTTCTCTACCACTTCTACCCTTGCGGAGGCCATGGGAACAAAGATGTACTTTCCCGATGATGACGCGCCGCAGGTAGAAACCCCTCTTATACAAATACGTGAAGACCTCAAAAAGCTTAAACCCGTAAATCCTGAAAAAGACGGGAGACTCCCTGTATACCTTGAGGCAGTGAGGCGCTGCGTGGATGCAATCGGCAATGAAGTCTTTATCGTACCTGTCATTGGGGCGCCATTTACCACATCTGCGGCTTTAAGAGGGACGGAGATGTTTATCAAAGAACTCTATACAGACCCGGAACTGGTTCATATTCTGATGAAGGTTGCGACCCAATCGGTGAAAAATCTGATTGACGCTTATGTAAAAGCGGGGGGTGTTCCGGTTACCGTTGAGCCTGTGGCTACGGGCTCTATGATAAGCGAGAGACATTTCAGGGAATTCGTCTTGCCGTATCTCAGGGAAGTGTATGCGCATATTCATTCGTATAATCTGCCCGGCGTACTTCATATCTGCGGAAAAACGAAGCGGGTAATACAATGTATGGCGGAAAGTGGTGCGGATATCCTGAGTATAGACAATATCGACCTTCATGAGGCAAAAGAATTGGTAGGGGGAAAAGTCTGCTTAATGGGAAATGTAAGCCCGGCTGACGGAATGCTTAAGGGGAATCCGGAAATTATAAATGATATGGTGAAAGAATGTGTGGCAAAGGCATCTGACAATCCGAAAGGGTTTGTCTTAGCCACAGGGTGCGAGGTACCCATTCATACGCCGCATGAAAATTTGGTTGCCTTTCTTGAAGCAGGCAGGAGATACGCACGACTTCCGATTAATTTAAATTAGCACATAGATTTTCAAAGATAAGCACAGATTGTAGGGTGGATTAAGCGCAGCGAAACAACCAGTAAATTTCTTCTTTTAGCGATATTATGACAGAAAAAGAAAGACTCCTTAAAGTACTTCGTGGTGAAAGTGTAGACAGGGCTCCCGTTATCTGTCCTGGAGGCATGATGACCATGGCATGCAGAGAGGTCATGATACAAACAGGCTGCCGGTGGCCGGCAGTGCACCGTGATGCACAAAAAATGGCAGAGCTTTCAATTGCTATGCGAATGGAAACAGGACTTGAAAATCTTGGTATCCCTTTCTGCATGACGGCAGAAGCTGAGGCTTTTGGAGGGGAAGTAGAAGACGGTGATGAGATTACGAACCCCCACATGGCACAGTATCCGCTAAAATCCGTGAAACAGTGGAAGGATTTAAAAGAACTCAACCCTCATAAAGACGGCCGTCTTCCCACAATCCTTGAATGCACTGCGATATTAAGCCAGCGCCTCCCCGATGCACCGGTAATAGGGAATTTGGTAGGACCGCTAAGCCTTGCTACCTCACTGGTAGAAGCAACGGTGCTTTTTAAAGCGCTCAAACAAGCGCCTGAAGATGTTCATGGTTTGTTCAGATTTTTAACTGACAATAGTATCAGGTATGGCGAGGCGCTTATTGGGCATGGCGCAAACGTTATGGTAATATCCGACCCTTCTGCAACTGGTGAAATTCTTGGGCCAAGCCTGTTCAAAGAATTCGGACTTCCCTATTTGAACCGTATTGTAAATAGGATGCATGAACTTGGAAAACCGGTCATAGTCCATATCTGCGGCAGTGTGCGTCCTGTCTATGAACTACTTAAGGAACTCGTGTCCGAGTGTATAAGTGTAGATTCTGTGGTAAATATACGAGAAGCAAAAAAGGTCATTTCCGGAAAAAAACTCATGGGTAATATAAGTACCATTCTTTTACAAAACGGTCCGATTAACAGGATACAAAATGCCTCAAAAAACCTTTTGAATTGCGGTATAGACATCCTTGCCCCTGCATGCGGCCTGAGCGCAAAAACACCCGTCGAGCATATAAAAGCCATGACAGCAGTCGTGAAGGGAAATACATGACAGAGAGCGCAAAGATAACTTTTTATCCATTAAGAATTGAAGGTGAGGTACCAAAAGGGATTACCATCCTTGAAGCGGCAAGGAGGTTTGGTATTTCTGTAGAGAGTCCGTGCGGCGGCACAGGTAAATGCGGAATGGATATTGTGCAGATAAGGATAAATAAAACCCTCGATACGGTACTGGCCTGTAAAACTGTTGTTGAAAATGATATGGAGGTTACCCTTCCTTCCCAGGAAAAGAAGGATGACATGAAGATTGTCGATGGCTTCTTCACAAAAGATAGTCGACAATACAACATGAATCCATCGGTAAAAAAGGAGCTTGTGCATTATGGCAATGGCCTTTATTCCACGCGGGTATATGCAAATGATAAACTTATTGCAACTGAAGAGGGCGATACACAATCTTGCCTGTACGGGATTGCCCTGGATATTGGAACTACAACGCTGGTAGCATCACTGGTTGATCTTCATCATGGCAATATACTCGAAAATTCTTCCGTGCTGAATCCGCTCGTGTATTATGGTCATGATGTTATGTCCCGGATAAAGTACGCCGCATCCCATAAAGACGGCCTCTTCAGGATGCACAGGGAACTTATATCTGCCGTTAATTTTTTAATTACTTATTTATCGTCTGAGAGAGGGATAAAACCTGAAAATATTTATCAGGTTATTGCCGCCGGTAATACCACCATGCAGCATATATTTTTAAACAAGGAAATCAGGGGGATAGGCGAGTATCCATACACAGCCGAAATCCTTGATACCTTCACGACAACAGCGAAGGAACTTGCTATTGCAATTGCTGAATATGCGCCGGTAACAACATTCCCCTGTTTTTCTGCGTATTTGGGAGGGGATATCGTTTCCGGGCTTCTTGCCATCCATTATGAGACTTTGGAAGTGCCAGCCCTTTTTTTGGATATTGGCACGAATGGTGAAATGGTTCTCTTTCTTGACAATCAGATAGTGGCAACATCTACCGCAGCAGGCCCATGTTTCGAGGGGGTAACTATAAGTTCAGGCATGAGGGCAAGTGCGGGGGCAATTGAACACGTAAGGTTTGCAGAAAATTTATCCTTCGATGTTATCGGCGGTGGTAAACCGCGCGGCATCTGCGGAAGCGGGCTTGTGGAGGCTGTTTCTGAACTCGTACGGGTTGGACTTGTCAATTCCATGGGGCGGTTACAGAATAAGGCTAGCGGAAACCTTCCTGCAAAATACCAAAAATACCTGTTCGATAAGAATGGGAAGCGCCATTTTCGTCTGACTGATGATGTGTCAATTTCACAGGAAGACATCAGACAGGTACAACTGGCGAAGGCAGCCATCAGGTCAGGAATTGAAATTTTACTAACAGCACATAATCTTAAACCAGAGGACCTTAAAACTGTCATTATTGCAGGTGCATTTGGATACCATCTGAGCAAGGAAAGCCTCTTTGGTATCGGCATTCTCCCTGCTCTGAAACATGCAAAGTTTTCTTTTGTCGGCAATTCAAGCCTGGAAGGCGCTGTTCAAGCGCTATTAAACAAGAAATTGGTGAATGATGCTTCTCAAATTGCCCGCGCTGTTCAGGTCGTGGAGCTTTCTCAGTTCCCAGCTTTTGAAGATATTTTCGTCAAGGAAATGCACTTTTAATTTTCGCTAGTCCGATAATGAAGTGCAACACTCAGGATGGCGTAGACAAACTTATCTGTCCATGCTAGAATAATCCTACAGAATAGTAGAGCATGTAGTATATGTGTTCGTAATGTTCACTTTTAAAATATCCTATGAGAACGGGAATCACACATCTTCCACTCCACGGCGGCAAGGCGCCTTCATGGCTCTTCCAGCGGATGAAACGGTTGGCACGTGAAATTATTATTGCCATTGTGAATGAGTACGGCCCCCAGGAAATCCCCCGAAAACTTTCGGATCCATTCTGGTTTCAGGCGTTGGGTTGTGTGCTGGGATTTGACTGGCATTCCAGCGGTGTAACCACAACTACCTGCGGAGCGCTGAAGGAAAGCATTAAGGGGCTTGAAAAGGAATTGGGGCTG
Source organism: uncultured Planctomycetota bacterium (assembly GCA_963709355.1). Taxonomy (GTDB): domain Bacteria; phylum Planctomycetota; class Brocadiia; order Brocadiales; family Brocadiaceae; genus PLOWO2-12-38-17. The sequence continues at coordinate 1,868,784 of CAVPVY010000005.1, read as the reverse complement.
TTTGTATGCGGAGGCAAGGGCGCAACTTCCAGAAAGACGCCCTCAGAAATTATAAACGCAGGTGACCAATTGTCATGTGATCCTGGAAAACTAGTCTATGCCAGCAGAATGAGCGCCAAAGTAGACAGCAGCGCCGTGCAGGATGGTTATCAACTCTACCATCATTCATTTATCTTCACGAAGTCCGGGGATTGGGCTGTTGTGCAACAGGGCATGAATGATGCGAATAAATATGCCCGCCGTTACCACTGGTTGGGGAGTAAGGTTACAAATTTTGTTGTAGAGCCGCATCAGGCTATTTGCTGCAATGCAAAGGGAAACACCCTGAATATGGTGGCCGCGGAGAGCGAAGATGCAAGAAAGACCACGGTTATGCTTTCACAGATAAAACCTGATACCCTGATAGATGAAATTAAAAAGATGCAAACCTTGCATCTGCCCTCCCATCACCACGTTGATATTCATGATATCCATCCTGACAGACTTTATAAGATATTCACAAAAACCTATGAAAGTGTGCCTAAGAATTTTGAGGGCTTGCTTGTGATTGAAGGAGTTGGCCCAAAGGCCATTCGTGCTCTTGCCTTGATTTCAGAGCTTGTATATGGAAAAGCCCCTAGTTTTGACGATCCCGTGAGGTACAGCTTTGCCCATGGTGGCAAGGATGGACACCCCTATCCTGTGGATAAAGATGTTTATGACAAATCTATTGAGATATTAAGAAAGGCGCTCAAACAGGCAAAGGTTGGAAACAGTGAAAAGATGGATGCCATTAAGCGATTGAATTATCTCGTGAGTTAAAAAACCTGATCCAGGATAATCAGAAGGTACAGATGATTGCAATCATGGATTTGAGACAAAGACCTTCGCATGCTCCAAAATTTGCGATTAAGAAAAAAATATCCTCACAGTACCCGACTTATAAAGAATTCCCATTTCTTTTAGACTGAGAGGGCGCTGTAACAGAAGCCCTTGTGGGAGAGGATAGCAAATGTATGGTATTGGTTGTTGATCCTGCGTTGAATATAGTTTACAAGCAGGAATATAAACAGGCAGGAATTGATAGCGAAATAAAACCGTTGCTTGCCGAAGTATCCCGTGGACAAAAATAAGAAACAACATCAAGAATCAAGACCCGACCCTTTTCGTTTCTTTTCGTTCTTCCAGTGGAGTGCTTTGTTAAATGAAATTTAGCTTTTGAAAATCTCCGAATCCTCTATTTTATAATCCTCGGCTATCTTCTTTTTTGCATTCTCGATGATTGAAATAACTGTTTTGGGGAAAACATTGTCGTTCGGATTATTTATCCAAAGTAGAAAAGCATTAAAATTCCCGCCATAAATCCTCTGTGAATATATGTCGCTTTCTTGATCAGTAATCGGGGCTTTTCTTTCTTTATCCCAAATGTGCCCAACGACCTTATTCCTGAATTTAGGAATTTGTTTATCTTTCAAAATCTTCATCAAATCCTTGCAGGAATTTAGTGTTTCTTTTGGAATGATAGCTTTATAATGATGATAAAATTCAATGTATTTGTTCAGCGTAATAATTAAGTGGAAAACACATAGACGAGTTATGCCAATTTTATATTTCTCATCCATTTGTGAAGATAGTAATGGGTGGAAAAGGTGGTCAATAGTGTTAGTTCCAATCACCAAATCCCCGAGTACATCGTTAAGTATCTTGTATGCCTCTATCGCCTTTGATCTCATTTTTTTTAATTTAACGACGAAGCTCACTTGCCGCTATAAAGCGTAGCGAAATAGTGGTCAGGTGAAGTGCTTTGTTAGCTGCTTTTAAGATCCAAGTTTGCTATAGTCTATGAAATCGTCAAGAAATAACAAACCAGTCTCAAGTAGTCCAATACGAGTAGTATCTGTTTTGTCCACATATTGTAAAAGAAATTCAATAGCTTCTCTTATTTTCTCTTTATCATACGGTAATAAACGAATATCAAATTTGTTTTGAAAAGGTTCATCAAAGGATTGCAAGGCTTTCAAAGTATCTACATCCAACATTTCCATGAATTCTTTATGTTTTCGTTTATTAATTTCATTACATTCCAAAAGGGCTTGACCATAATCATTAAATATTTTTTGAGCCTTTAGTACCAAATCTTGAGATTTAATATTATACTCGTTGACGTGCTTTTTCTGGTTGTATTTGTCAAATATTTTTTTAAAGAATTTCATCAGAAATTTCCTTGAGGTTATTTATGAAGCAACAAGCTAGAATAACCGCCAGCTAACGTTGCCGAAAACCGGCGCCTACCGCTGGCGCAGCCAGCGGGTATGGCATCCGCTGGATTGCGTTGTTATGATTTTTCATGAGTGTTTCTATGGCTTTAGTTTCGCCTTCGCCCAAAGATGGAAGGTTAACGGCCTCCACGATCCTATCACCTGCTGCCTTGATCAGCTTGAACCACTCCCGTATTTCGTTAGAGTCTGTTCTTGGCAGATTCCTAAAATCAACAGCTAGGGAAATTGCTCGGTTGAAGGCCGATCTTGCCTCGTCGCTGAGATATAGGCAGTTTTCGTTCCACCACGTTTGACATTCATCAATCACTTGGCCAATTCTTTGTTCATTTCTTAAGTCGAAAAAAAGTTTTCTCCAGAGCGTATAGGCTTCTTGGTGCTTCTGCAGCCTCTTGTCGAGGGCTGCGAGTTTCAGTTGATTTGAAAGATGAAGGGATGCCTTATGTGATTCGAGTTGTGCCGCGTATTCTGCTCGAACATCCTCAATTTTTCTAGTAATGGCTTCGATGTCCTCCTTGGTGGCCACATTTTCAGCCTTCTTTTTCAGATAAGACCCAAAGAATGCGCCCGCGCCTGAAACCAGAAGAATTAACAGGTATAGCCACCAATTGACGTGCGTTGCATCGTTGACTACTTTTTGAACTATGAGTTCAAGTTGCGGATAGTCCATTGGTATTTCTAGATCTAATCATAACATTCATTTTTATCTTTATTCTATAAATGTCGGCATATTATATCATGCCATATCAGTCAGCAGAGTAAAGGAGAAGACGGAGAATAAAGAAATTCAACGATACTACTGCCTCTATTCGTTTAAAATAGATAACTTCGGTCTTAACCTTTACGTTCTTTGCATCTTTGCGGTGAGCTAAAAAATTAGCTTCTATGCCAGCCCGTACTTCTCAATATTCCTGTCTGCAATCTCCTGAATTTTCTGGATTTCGTCTTTGCCCTTTGGCGACTTGAAGAGATGGGCAAAACGTCCCTGGATCTTCAGGTACTCCTCTACAGGTATCTTTGGAGACGAAACCTTCCTTACCTTTGTTACCTTGCCATTTTCCATTTCAAAAATCGGATATAGCCCTGTCTGAACCGCAAGTTTTGCTACTTTTATTGTGAATTGCGGGTTTGTCCTCCAGCCAAGCGGACAGGGAGAATGAATTTGCATGTATTTTGGGCCTGTTATTGACAGCGCCTTCTTTACTTTATTCTCGATGTCTTTTGGGAATGCTACAGAGGCCGTTGCGACATAAGGAATACCGTGAGCAGCGGCAATGGAGGGCATGTCTTTTTTATTATGCTTATTCCCCCATGAAAGTTCACCACAAGGACTCGTGGTAGTCATGCAGTCAAAGGGCGTTAATCCGCTGCGCTGAACGCCGGTATTCATATACGCCTCGTTGTCATAGCAAACATAGAGGATATCGTGTCCTCTTTCTAACATACCACTGAGCGCCTGTAAGCCAATATCGGCTGTGCCGCCATCGCCGCCCTGTGCAATAACCTTTGCCTCGTTTTGCCTGCCAAGCGCCTTCAGCGCAACCTCCACACCGGATGCTACGGCGGCTGAATTTTCAAATAGCGAGTGGATGAAAGGGACTTCCCATGATGATTGAGGAAATTTTGTTGTAAATACCTCCAAACACCCTGTGGCGTCTGTAACGATAATATTTGAACCTGCGGCGCCTAGTACAAGCTTTGCGGCAAGCGCTTCACCGCAGCCTGTACAGGCGGTATGCCCGGCTGCCAATAGTGTGCAGGATTGTTCTTTTGCGGTTTCTAGTGTAATAGCTGTCATTGGTTTTGTTTACCTCCAATTAATGCTTCATTGAGTCCAACAAATTTTTCTTCAGTTGCAGCCTTAACAGCCTCCCTGATAACCTGATGTATAGTATCCACTGTGATGTCTCTTCCGCCTAACCCGACAATTAATCCATTAATCTTAGGTGTTTTGGGTTTGCCGTAGAAGACACTCTTCACTTCATTTACTAATATGCCGCCGTATCCTAAAGAAACAGCTTTTTCAAGTACGGCGATTTCCTTAACATGATTCAGGGCTTTATAGATTTCGTCTTTCGGGAACGGACGATATGTGCGAATCTTCATAACGCCAATCTTCTGCCCCTTTGCCCTGAGTTCATCCACGACGTCTTTTACTGTTCCAATAATGGAACCCATAGAAATGAGTACCAGTGATGCATCTTCAACTTTATATGTATCAATAAGTCCGCCTTGGAAACGGCCGAATTGGTTATGAAACTCCGTAGCGACATCGCTTATAACCTGCAATGATGCGCGCATCGTTCTTTCAATGAAGTATCGCGTTTCCATGTACCCATCCGGACCCACCATGGTGCCAAATGATAGTGGATTTTTTGGTGTTAAATAATATTGAGGTTTGTATGGCGGCAGGAATTTATCTGCATCTGCCTGCGAAATGAGTTCAACAGGGTCAAATGAGTGTGTCAGAACAAATCCATCCATACATACCATAACGGGAAGCATGATATCTTTATTTTCAGCGATTTTAAACGCCTGCAAGTGCATATCGGCGGCCTCTTGATTGTCTTCGGCATAAAGCTGTATCCAGCCGCTGTCGCGGGCTGTTAAAGAATCCTGCTGATCATTCCAGATATTAATGGGAGCTGAAACGGCGCGATTGACGCACGTCATAACAACGGGAAGACGCATCCCGGCGATATTGAAAAGCACCTCGATCATGAGTAAAAATCCTTGAGAAGTGGTAGCGGTGTATGTTCTCGCACCTGTCGCACTAGACCCCAAAACTACCGATGCGGCGGAATGCTCACTTTCCACATTAACATATTCTGATTTGATTTCTCCGTTAGCCACCAACTCCGAAAGATGTTCAACAATATGTGTCTGTGGTGTTATAGGGTACGCTGAAATCACGTGTGGCCTGCAGACACCGACGGTCTTGGCTACTGCGATTGAGCCTTCAATAAATGTCGTACTCATTACTTCTCCTCCACTATCATTTCAATATCGCTTGAAGAGCATTCCTCGGCACAAATTCCACAACCCTTACAATAAGCATAATCAACCATGTACTTCTTTTTCTCTAACATGTAAACGCAGCCTTCCGGGCAATATATTCTACAGAGACCGCAGCTAATACACTTTTCCTGATGAAAGATGGGCTTATAGTTTCTCCACCCACCTGTTTTATTTGCCTTGCTTGAGCCTGCCTTTGCAATAGCGCCTAAATCTAATCTCATAATGACTCCTTTTTAATAAAATCAAATGCCTTTAATACAGCCGCAATGTTTTTTTCGCCAACAGATCCTGGAAACTTATGCTGGATTGCCTTTTTGATACCTTCCATGCTTATTTCTCCTGTTGCCGCTGCAAATGCGCCAAGCAGGGTGGTATTCATAATCGGTCTTCCAATTACTTCCAGTGCAATTTCCATGGCGGGAATTGTCTTAATCCTGGCCATTGTGTTTATTCCTAGCTCTGAAGGCTTTTTCTTTGAATTAATCAACAATAATCCGCTTTCCTGAAGTCCATCCAGGACGTTAATTACTTCCAGTAAAGTAGGATCCTGTACAATAACATAATTTGGTTTATATACCTGACTTCGGATACGGATGGGCTTGTCACTGATTCGTACGAAAGCCTGAACAGGTGCCCCCATTCTTTCAGAACCGAAAGATGGAAATGCCTGCGCATATTTTCCGTCGCTGTGGGCTGCAAATCCAAGTAATTCTGCAGCCGTTACCGAACCCTGCCCCCCGCGTCCGTGAACTCTTATTTCAATCAATGGACACATCCTCCTATTGTTAGAGAGTACTTAATTTGATGTTAAGTAATTTCAAAGAGATTCCAAAAGAAGTTCGGAATGACAAGCAAAGGCTCTATGTCATGCTGAACCTTGTGTCGAACTCGTTTTCAGTATTGTTTCAGCATCTAAATTTTTTCTATTGTTTTCTCAGGATTACTCTTGCCGGGCTCCCGTCACAGTCTTTTATTTTTAATGGTAACGCAATGAGTTCGTAATTTCCTGCCTCAACCTCGCTTAAATCTAGCCCTTCGATAACTACTATACCGTTTTTCAGAAGTGTATGATGAGTATCTGCACCCTTGTTTCCATACTTTTCAATAGAGAGATAATCTATTCCAACCAGCTTGATGTTGCTATCCACTAAATATCGGGCGGCTTCTTTTGTTAAGTAAACAAAATCGATTCTAAACTCAGGTAATTTCCAATAGGTGGAGTTAATGGTTTTAAAAATAACTCTACTAATATTATTTAATTTTAATGATTTTATATCCTCTAAATCAATCTTTTCTTTATTTTTTATATTAAATACTGTTACGTCTCCAATGAAGTAACTCAGCGGAAGCTGGTCAATGCTTATACCGTTTTCTTCAAAGTGATACGGGGCGTCTATGTGTGTTCCACAGTGTGAGCCGAATTTTAGCTCAGATACATTACAGGAGTCGCCTTCAGAAATCAAGCGAGTTTTTTGAATGGATACTTTCGGGTTCCTTGGCCAGGTAATAATTGATTCTGATATGGTAAGGGTAATATCATAAAGTTTCATTTTATTACTTCTTAAAATATTTATGAGTTTAATAAAATGTATGTTCGGTAAAGCTGCATGTGCTCACTAAATTAATGATGGGTTCGCTTTATTTAATCAATCTTACTCGCATTATGCTCATCTGCACGAATTTGTGTACAATTGCAAAATTCAGACAGAAGAAAATTTTACAGATTTCAGGCTGGAATTTTATAATGTGATATGAAAATTGCAAGATTTATTTCTTAGATTGTTTTGAATTTGTTTTATAGATAGAAGGTATCTTGGCTTGGCCGAATATTTCTCAGAAAATTGAAGCGGTAAATGTTGGGATGATATTAAAAGATTAGCATGCATTCAAATAATCAGCGTGAAATTAGGGTGGTTGCAAAATTCAGCATGTCATTTTTATTAATGTCTGAGGTAAGACAATACGTTACGCCATCATCTACCCATAATACCGAATTGAATCCCAGCGAATTACCAAAATAAAACTCTTTGGGTCCTATTTGAGTTCTTTCGAGGTTTTTAGTTTTGAAATTGCCAGCACGGACTATTTGCAGGGACAGTTTATTGCCGCCCTTGTCAAATATAACGCATGGACTGGTTGTACCGCACAAATTAACGGGTACGCCTCCAACAACACGGACCCTTTCTAAACTGACCCGGGGTGATATTTTGTTAAATCTGTTACTATTGTTATCAAAATATTTATTAATGTTACCAACAACGGAAGTATTTTCATTGAAGACGAGATTATTATTTACTGCATTGACGTGGTTCTTTACCACGTTGTCTACAATGGATGAGGAGTCGGTATTGACGACATAGCTTGTATAGTAGAAGATCCCCCCTCCTATTAAAAGAAGTATAGATGCTGCAAGCGCATATGAACGTGCTGAAAACAACTTGCGTTTTAATTTTGGGATTGGAATTATTTTTTCAGGTGTTTGTTTAATATTTTCAAGGTCAATGGAATTGAGACCGTTTAGTATTTTGTGATGCAGATGTTTAGGAGCGGTTACATTTATGCAGTGAGCTTTTATCATGGCCCGAATACCTTTCTCAAATTCATAACGTTGACGGCAATCCATACAATGCTCAAGGTGTCTTTTAATTGTAAGATAATTAGATTTATCAACCTCATTATCAATGAATTCGTAAAGGTGTTTAATTATTTCTGTACAAGACATTATTTCTCCCGCTTAATAAAACCCTTGTCTTTCGCGTATTCAAATAACTTTTTTTGAAGTAACTTTCTACCCCTGTTTAATCTGGACTTTATCGTTCCAATAGGCACATTTGCTATTTCAGCAATGTCCTGATATGATAATTCCTCAACATCTGACAACAAAATTGCCTCCCGATATTCGGTGGGTAAGCTATCTAGTGCCTGTTTTATATCATCTTCCAGCAGTCCGCTAAAGTTTGCATATTTGCCTTCTAATGTATCGGCTAATTCTGCTGAGTTTGTCTCCTGCTTATAGACTAAACCTGAATTAACCGCTTCTAAATCCTCGTATAAAATTTCACTTGGTGTTGCAATTTCTTTTCTGTATTTATTAATAAATGTATTTTTGAGAATTTTATAAAGCCATGCCTTTATATTTGTCCCTTTTTGGAAGGAATCAAAGAACCTATATGCCTTTAAATAAGTTTCCTGAACGAGGTCTTCTGCCTCCTCCTTATTAAAAACAAGCCTTAGAGCCATGTTATAGAGGGAATCAATATGTTCCATGGCGGTTTCTTCAAATTCTTTTCTTCTACTGTTTTCTTCCCTCATTGCATACAACCTAAAAAACAAAAAAAAATTAAATAAAGTTCCTACTAATTAAAATTATTATATAAATTTATTTTTTTAATTCAAGGAGTACTAAGTTTACTGGATAAGTAGAAATATAAAGAAGGAAAACAATTCGTATTTTGGTGAGAGTCTATAACAGGCATAGGTTGCGGCTCAACTGTGTTATTAAAATTACATTTTAAAGTCAAATACCCATTGTATTCGAATCCGAAACAGTCTTTTATTTATACAAAAAATAATCAGTGGTATTATTAAGAAGGATGCTCTATTTTTTACAAGTTTTCAAATATGATAGTTCAATAAAAACAGAGCCTTAAGTGTTGAGTTATATATTAGCAATTAATTTGTTTTTAAGCAAGGGGAAAAAACTTAAATAAATGGATTTGCTTGACATAGAACTTTTATAAAGTTAACATAAATTCCATGAAATTTGGAGCAAGTTATTTTGGAAACAGGATTTTACGTCATGTTCGGGAAGACATGAAAAAGATGATTGACGACGGATGCAACTTCGTTGTTCATACAATGAGCGAACACGATATTACATACCACTCTGGTACCATGATTGACATCGTAAAGGCAAGCCGCGAGGCGGGGCTGGAGGTATTTCTTGACCCATGGGGTGTTGGGCGTGTATTTGGTGGTGAGTCTTTTTCTACATTTGTGAAGGCATACCCGGATTGCAGACAGAGGTTAAATTTCCCGGAAGGTGAAATAAAAATATTTAAGTCGTGCCTGAACTCAAAGACGTTCAGAGACCATATGGTGGCATGGATTGAGCTTGCTGCAAAAACTGGCGCTGAAGGTGTATTCTGGGATGAACCGCATCTGTTTTTTGGTGAGTTTGCACCTTTATTTGGCGGTAAAAAAAGGGATATTTGGGGTTGCACCTGTGGCGCTTGTAAAGATATTTTTAAGGAGAAGTACGGCTACGAGATGCCGTTGGATTTTGCTGATGATGTAAAAAGTTTTCGCCAGATGACTATCGTTAGTTTCCTTGAATTTCTGTCAAACGAGGCTTCAAAAAAAGGATTAAAGAATTCCGTGTGTTTATTTCCCACAACAGACCCAAGGTATGGTATTTTTGAATGGGAAAAGGTTGCAATGATTAAAAACATGGATATCTTCGGGAGCGATCCTTATTGGTATGCATATAAGCAGGACGTAGTTGAATTTGTTAAAAGGGTGTCGGAAGAGGTGCTAATGCTTTGTAAAAAATATAATAAAGAGGCGCAGATTTGGATTCAGGGATATAGAGTTCCAGCTAAGAGGGAAGAAGAGATTCAGACAGCTATTGATGTGGCTTACAATGCAGGGATTCGCAACCTCGCCACGTGGAGTTTCGAAGGAACGGACTGTATGACATACGTACGCTCGGAACGTCCGGAGGTCGTCTGGCAGTGTGTCCGCACCGCCTATCTGAAGTACAAAAACAGGTAGTTTTTTACAGCATTTCTTAAAAATGAATGATAAAATAAAAGAGATTGCAAAACAGTCCTTGCAGGGCAAGGCAATCAGCTACGATGATGCCCTTTATCTCACGCAAATAGGCGGGGACGAAATCTATGATTTATTTTACTGGGCAAATCAGATACGACTAAAGTTCTTTGGGCATACCATAAATGGGTGTTCTATCGTAAGCGCAAGGCAGGGTAAATGTACAGAAGATTGCCGCTTCTGTTCTCAATCTGCATACTATAATACAGGGATAGAGGAGTTCAATCTTGTAGATACAGGCAATATACTCGATGCTGCCAGATGCGCCGAGAAGGCAGGTTCAGATTCTATCGGCATAGTTACAAGCGGCTATAGCATAAACGGCGATAATGATTTTGATAAAATCTGTCAGTCAATAAAAGCGATTGTCAGTAAAACATGCATACATCCGCATGGTTCTTTCGGTGAACTTACCAGAGAGATGGCGGAAGCCCTTGTAAAAAATGGTTTAAAGAGGATTAATCACAACATTGAAACTTCAGAGAGATTCTTCCCCAAGGTATGTTCAACACATACATTTGCCGACCGTCTGAATACAATACGTATTGCAAAAGAGGCAGGGTTAGAGATATGCAGTGGGGCGATATTTGGTATTGGAGAAGGGATAGAAGACCGTATTGGTGTAGCATTTACACTGAAAAAGTTAGACGTTGACGTTGTCCCGCTTAATTTTTTACACCCCAGACAGGGCACACCACTTGACCAAAACTATTCTATAAAAGCAATGGATGCATTAAGGATCATTTCTGTATACAGGTTTATTTTGCCTGACAAGGAAATAAAGATTGCAGGGGGCAGGGAAAGAAATCTGAGGGACTTGCAGTCATGGATGTTTTATGCAGGCGCAAGCAGTGTTATGATTGGCAATTATTTAACCACAAAGGGAAGGAGTATATTAGAAGATATGCAAATGATAGAAGACCTTGGATTGGAACTTGTAACATCCTGCGAGGATAGTAAAGAGGTATAGTTTTATACTGAGGTCCTAAATAATCTACAAAAAAGTAAGTTGTTATTCCTGTAAAATCACGAATGACAATTTACTCGTGAAAAGAGCACGTTTAATATTTATATTTAATTGTATAATGTTAGAAAGTTAAAACAAACAGGTGTCTTTCGTATGGAAAAGGATTTTATTACAAATGAACTGAACGTACTGAAAGAAAGCAACCTTTTGCGCGAATTCAGGTTTATTGAGGGCACGCAGGGTCCTCATGTGAAGGTTGATGGCAAGGTATACCTTTCGTTCTGTTCAAATAATTATCTCGGACTCGCCAATAATTCCCTTATAAAGCAGGCTGCGATTGATGCTATTAATCGGTATGGGTGGGGGGCAGGGGCATCCAGGCTGGTTTCAGGCAGTATGACGCTTCATCAGGAGCTTGAGAAGAAGATTGCTGAATTTAAGGGAACTGAAGCTGCACTGTTATTCTCCACTGGTTATATGGCTAATATAGGCGCTATATGTGCCCTCGTTTCCAAGGAAGATATTGTTATAGGAGACAAACTTAACCATGCAAGTATTATTGATGGATGCCGTCAATCGGGGGCAGCCTTTCGCATTTATCCTCACAAGAATTTAAGTCAGTTAGAATCGTTGTTGCAAAGGGCTTCGTCGTATCGCAGAAGACTTGTGATTACAGACAGTTTATTCAGTATGGATGGTGATATTGCTCCTCTTCAGGAGATTGTTGCTCTTGTTAAAAAATATGATGCCATCCTTATGGTTGATGATGCGCATGCCATAGGTATATTTGGAAAAAATGGAAGAGGTATGGCAGAATACTTTAATCTAGAAGGAAAGATAGACCTTATTATGGGTTCTTTGAGTAAGGCAATCGGGAGTATCGGAGGGTTTATTGCCGGGAGTAAGAATTTAATTGAATTTCTAAGAAACAAGGCGCGTTCTTTTATTTATACAACTGCACTGCCTCCCGCCGCCTGCGCAGCCTCCATTGCGGGACTAACATTAATTCAGGAGGATAAATCCCTTGTTAACAAACTATGGGAAAATATAAATTATTTAAGAGCACGGTTATCAGGCTTCCAAAATAATATTACTGTAGAAAGCCCTGTCGTGTCTGTTATAGTAGGCTCATCAGGGGATGCGCTTGATTTATCCGAAAAACTTTATCAAAAAGGCATTCTAATTCCTGCAATTCGGCCGCCAACTGTACCTCCTGGTACAAGCAGATTACGTGTTTCTCTAATGGCAACTCATACCAAAGTTGATATAAACAAATTGATAGATACCATGAAAGATACTGGATTTTTAACCAAAAAACACAAAAACGAATTCAACCATGCACAGACCTACGTGGGTTGAAATTAATTTAAGTGCGCTGAAACATAATTTGCTCGCTATAAGGAAAAGAGTAGGACAGCAAATAAAAATAATGGGCATTGTTAAGGCGGATGCCTATGGTCATGGTGATTATGAAGTAAGCAAGGTCTTGTGGAACAACGGCGTTGAAATGCTGGGAATAGCCATCATAGAAGAAGGCATTCAATTGAGGGGGAAGGGTATTAAGTCGCCGCTTTTACTTTTTGGCGGATTCTTTGAGGAACAGATTGAGGACATTATTCGACATGACTTAACTCCGACTCTCTATGATGTGAAACTTGCTGGTTTATTATCGGAGAAGGCAGTGCTTTTAAACAAGGTAGTCAAGGTTCATGTCTCTGTGGATACGGGTATGGGTAGCATCGGCGTGAGGTTCGACAGGGCAATCGAGTTTATAAGGTGTATAAAAGACATGAAAAACCTCTTGGTTGAAGGGATTTATACACATTGTTCAAGCTCGGATGAAAAAGAAAAGGAGTTTACAAATCTTCAAATTAAAAGATTCAAAGATGTATTGACGATGCTGGATACATTCAAAATATCTATTCCGTTTAAACACATGGCGAATAGCGGCATTATTATTAATTATTCTGACGCATATTTTAACATGGTAAGGCCTGGTCTTTTATTATACGGACTTTATTCATCGGAAGATTTATCAAGAGATATAGGCGTTATGCCTGTTATGAGTTTTGAAACCAAGGTTATTCATATTAAGGAAATGGAGCCGGGAGATGTTGTAGGTTATGGAAGAACATATCATGTTACAAAATCTATGCGTGTTGCAACACTTCCAGTTGGATATGGTGATGGGTACAACCACCGGCTTTCAAATCAGGGAAATGTTATTATAAGAGGCAAAAAAGCCCCAATTATTGGTAGGGTTTGTATGGATCTGTGTTTTGTGGATGTAACAGATATAACTAACATATCAGTTGGAGATGAGGTAATATTATATGGTACGCAGGGCAAGGAGACCATAAGGATAGAATCAGTTGCTAAACAATTAAACACAATTCCTTATGAGGTAACATGTAGCGTGAGTAAGCGTGTACCAAGGATTTATATAAACAAAATAAAATAACGAGGATTTGTAATGATGCGTTTGACTATGTTGGTTTATCATGTCTTCTTCCACATATTATACACGTTACGATAAAGCTCACCACTACAACAACAAACGTGATAAATGCAGCGATAAGTAAATTTCCGTATATTCCACCCATTTTTTTCTAATAAGGATTGTAAGCGCAAAATATTCTTAATTGATTTTAAGATATGTTTGTATTTTTAGTGAAGTATTCTATAAAAGTCAACATTATTCTAAATTGTTATTTCAACAAATATTTAACCTCTCTCCTTTTCAAGTTTTTCCATAGCTTCTGCCCGGCGTAAATAGAGGGGTGCTAATTCCTCCATTTTGCACCGTTGTCCAGATGAATACATCATTTCACCTAACAAAGCCACATACTCAGGTTTTGGCATAGCCATTTCTTCTTTATCTATAAAAATGTTCTTTTGCTGAAATATATTCTTGTAATTTGTAACACCATCTCCGAAGATAATTACCGGGCGTGGAAGCAGACTCAAAAGCTCCGCAGGTTTGATTACCAGAAATTCGGATTGTTTCTTCCATCGTATTAATTTGCCTGTTTGTTCATGAGAAGCCAGGGCTGGATGGTAGATACATGCATATACATGGTTTCGCCTTGCATCAATAACAGGACATATAGGCATTGAATTTGTTGTGTAGTTTTCAGCGATGATGTCGAATATTGGCACGCCAATAACAGGTTTCTTTAAGGCATAAGCAAGCACCTTTGCACACGTCACACCAATACGTAATCCAGTGTATGAACCCGGTCCAACGTCTACGGAGATTAAATCAATATCGCTGAGTGTCCAGCCAATTTCCTTGAATACGAACTTAATTGTTGGGACAAGTTCTTTACCACGCTGCATGTCTGTTCCAAAATCTCTGGTAATTATTATATTTCTGTTTTTACATACAGCAACGCCTCCAATAATGCTTGATGTCTCTATACCAAGGACTTTCATAGATTTTTATATGGCATAAAGATTATTTTTAATAGGATTAAATTATTGAGAATTATTTATGCTTCTTTGGTCTGAAATTTAAAAAATAAGTTTATTGCAAAAACATCTTGTTTACAAGACACAAATTTAGAGAATTGCATGCAAATAATGTAATAAGAAAGTTTTTATATAATAACTATTTAGAATGGCAATATTGTGGTTATGTAATATCATCATAAGTGTAAGTTTAGTAGATTTAGTTACTCAAAAAATCTTCCAGAATTATGTTTCCTCTTCCTAGAATTTTACAGGGGTCAAGCTGCTTCTTTATTATAGCCATTTCCTGCATGCCTGATTTACCAATCGTATCAAACAGGTATTCTTTCCTGATTTTACCTATACCATGTTCGGCTGAAATAGTGCCTCCCCAGTCAATAACTTGCTTTGCTAACTTTTTATAAATCTGCCAGCCCTTTTCAGCCTCACGGTCGTTTTGCGGAATGAGATTTACGTGAAGGTGGTTGTCTGCAATATGGCCGAATATGCAATGTTTAATGCCAGAGTCGTTTAAACTGCTCCGATACAATTCAAGCATGTCAAAAAAATGTTCATGTGGAACAGTAAAATCTGTTCCTAGCTTTGCCTGGTTGTACTGTCGTAGAGTTTTATTTACCAGCGAGGGTATGGCATAACGGAACGTTCGGAATTCGGTATTTTCATTAGAACTTTCGCAAAACCAGCTTTTATTCAGTAACACGTCAAATTTCCTGCATATCTGGAGCCATTTTTCTGTGGTTTCCTTTTTTGTTTTAACATAAATTTCCTGCTCAAAGAAAATAGCCGACAGGGCATTTTTGGGAATTTGTTGATTGATAGAACCCAAAATTTTCAGTGAATTACTATCAAAATACTCAATGACGCAGGCGTCAATTTTGTCATTTATATTGGAGGTCCGATTTTTCAATGATTCGTTTTTGATAAAATCTGCAAAGCGCCAGGCGTCTTCTTCCCTGCCAAAAAAGATAATGCCGCTAAAATATCCCTCGGGTTTAGGGAGTAACTCAACTTCAATTTCCGTGAAAACACCTAACGTACCTTCTGACCCAATAAAGAGGTCAATGGCGCTCATTCCCGGAGTTACGTAATATCCGCAAGAATGTTTTCCCTTTGGTATAGGATATTGGGGTAGATTTAGTTCAAATGTGTTTTTTGAACTTTTTAAAGTAATGTGACCTTTTTTATTTGCAACAAATTCGCCTCGTCGTAAGTCAAGTATATCTCCTGTTGAGAGTATTACTTTCAAACGCCTTATCCAGTTGCGGGTTGACCCGTATTTAAATGTGCGGGCGCCAGATGCATTCGTTGCAACACTTGCGCCAATAAAGGCGTTCTGTTCTGTCGGGTCTGGTGGATAAAGGAGGCCCTTTAATGAAACAGCTTTTTGCAGTTCTTTATGTGTAATAGCTGGTCCTGTAACTGCGTAATTATATCCTGTGGAGGATAGATGAATTTCTTTTAGACCACCGAGTCTTTCAGTGGAAAGAACAATTCCACCAAAAGGAATTCTGGCACCGACAAGACCCGTCCCGTTTCCAGCTATTGTTACTGGTGTCCTGGTACTGCATGCCTCATCGAGTATCTGTAAAACATCGCCTTCGTTTTCAGGAAAGACTACCTCGTCTGCATAACCACCGCAAAGGTTTGATGCATCTTTAAGGTAGGGATTTATTACGTTAGGGTCATGGCTGCGTAACATATTTGAATTTACCATTAAGCTGTATATTCTCTAGGGCTAGCAGCCTTATTGATAGCCGATACAGAACGCTGGTTGAATCCTTTAAATCCTTGGGTTCTCTGTATATTTTCCAGATGATTACCCGCGGCGCCTTTATCGAGACCAGAAGCTGAGCGTCCCATCGATGGTGATCATGATTTTTCCATCCAAGCCCTTTTCTGCTGATAATGTTTTCAGGGAAAATGATGTGGTCAATCCAATCGTAAGATTGTGTTGAAGTCTCTAGTTCCATCCTGGATGAAATTGTTTGGGCAAAGCTATTATTATTTAAGAAGTCTTTTATGCACTGTTTCAGTAACTTCTCAGTATGTGAATAAAAGCCCCAATCATATTTATTAATGTAATCTTTATTATAATTTGTTGGCATATTCAAGGTATAACACCATAGCCAAAATCCAGCTAAAATGGAAGTATTTATACTGTTTTTCGCTTAAAGATTTAATCATTATTTTTAAATACAATGTTTATTGCCTGTTCGAGATTATCGGCACCAATTATATTTCCATGAGTGGAAATTACAAATGAAGAATTTTTTGGAATAATGATTTTATTTATAAAATGTAATTCTCTCAAGACCGTTTCTATTTTGTCATCAAGTGCGTCTGCATGGAGTACCTTTCCTTGATTATCTATTCCGCCTGTTATGACAACATCTCCAGTAATCGGTAACTTTTTAAGCATTGAATAATAACATACAGCCGCCGCCAGTCCTATATCAGTCAGGTTACACCTTTGTATTATTGCAGGTGGAATTTCATCAAATTGAAATTTTATCTGGGCTGGAGTGTCAGGAACTGTGACGTCTGGACGTTTAGACTGTAGATATTGTTTCACAGCTAAAATGCTATTTGTGGTGACTACATCAGGTAGTGTTGATGTATTTTTAGGAACGCGATCTATATTTTCTAAATTTAAGCATTTCAGGTAAGTAGAGAAGCTTATCTTCGTGCCATATGTGAGAAGTGTCCGGACTGCGCCTGTTTTTGCCCATGGTTTATATGCCGGGCTTGAAAGTTTCTCGTCAAGTAATATGTCCAGTATACTATTTTCCCAGGTGTTTCTCTCATGTACAGGAGACTCATTAATATAGAGCCTGATATGTTTATTAAGATCATTCCTTTTCTCAGTGTTTAAATAACCAGGGGTTTTGTTAAGCACCGATTGTATGACGCCTAAGATTCCAGAAATTGTGGCATCTGGTAATCCAAAATCGTCTTTTTCTAGTTCAGAACAGACAAATTCATTTGGACATATCTTGCAATATTCAATCCCTTTCTCACACTTATGCAAGAGTTCGTCCAGATATTTGATGTAGTTTCCAATTTCCAGATGTTGTTTGGGGAGGAAATTCATAAATCATGTTAAATCTTACAGTTTCTCAAAATTAGATATTGTAAATAAGGCATTAAATACATACAGATTTACCTGCTCTAAGGAAGATAAGTCTAAATTCGGGGTTTTTTATTTTAAGGCAACGCTTGACTGCTTCAGTATAAAGCTCCTTTTGATATTTATATTTAGCAGCATTTACGGATATTTCATTTGTTTTAACAGTGTTTGTTTTATAATCTGCAACGAAAATGCGATTATCTGTTTTGTAAATTATATCAATTGTACCTCTCAAAACTTGTCCGTTCCACTGTAACATGAAGGGGGTCTCTCTGCACAGGATTTGTGCGTGTTGAAGTTCTTTATATGCCTCTGAATCAAAAAATGCTGAGAGTATACTTAAGGCGTCTTTTTTGATGAATTCTATTTCTTGCGTTTGTAAGATATCCTGCGAGATATTTTGTAATTTCAAAATTGTCCACTTTACTGCTGAGCCAACATACCCTTGAAGCGCTTCAGACCCTTCGTTGAAATTCCATTCTTCCAGTATCTGATGACATACAGAACCAACTAGCATGGCATGATTTATAAGTCTTTCTGAGCTTATTTTATTGTCTTTAAATAATGTAGGGATATCTTGCAATATTGTATCTTCCCCGGAAATAGAAGATGGAGAAATAAAAACAGGTTTATGTATTGCTTCAGTAAAAGCGTTTTGCCGTTTTTCCCATATCTCTTTGATTGAAGACCAGTCAGTATCGCATTCTATAACCTTTTTTAGTCTTTCAGGGCGATGCGTACCATCAAATCTGAAGTGTTCAATATAAATTTCGGAGTTTTTCATGACAATCTTCTTTACATTCTCATCATTAATACTGATACCTGAAACATCCGCTATTGACTGTGTAATCATACCCATAAATGATTCGTTATCATTTTTGAATGCACCAGTAATGATTAGCCGTTCCATTGCCCGGGTCATTGCCACATATAGTACGCGTTTTTCTTCCTCTCTTAAGCGTTCTTTCAGTTTTTTTTCTATCATAATACTCTGGAGATTTCTTGCTTGTTTATCTTTGTTGCCAATTACAATACCAGTTGTGGATGTAGACCAATCAAATAAAACGGAATCAAGCGGCTTTTTGCTATTTACTTCACCGTGCATATTTGCCAGGATGACTACAGGGAATTCCAGTCCCTTTGATTTATGGATAGTCAGTAGTTTTACTACATCGAGTGTTTCGTCTGAGAGCGGGCTTTCGCCTTCTTCTTTTGCCTCTTTTATGTGCGCCTTTATACGATCTAAAAATGTTTTAAGGGAGAGACTTTCTGTTTGTTCCATATCGCAAGCAATTTGATATAGTTTCCAGAGATTTGCAAGTTTTTGTTCGCCGTGCCATGATAAAGCCGTAATCTCCTGTATAAAGGTATTGTCCATGATTTCAGTAATTAGTTGCGAAACAGGTATTAAGCCAGCGCGTGCATTTATTCTTTTTAAAAAATCGTAGAAGGATTCTACCGTGTTTTTGAAATTAATTCTATCCGGTACGGATTTTCGGTAGTCTAATAGATTATTCAACTTTAGCTCGTATATTTGGCGGTCGGTGAGCCCAGCAAAAGGCGAACGCAATATACCTACCAAAGCAATCGTGTCGTAAGGATTTTCTATAATGCGAAGGAGGTTTATAAAATCAAGTATTTCGAGTGTAGTATAAAAATATTTTTCACCTTCTATGATATATGGTATGCCGTATCTTTTAAGGGCTTCAACATAAGGTCTTACCTGTGTAAACGCACGTAATAGTATGGCCACATCTCTATATTTAAGCTTGCGAGTACCTTTTTCTGTCAATTTATCAAAAATGGTTTCATTATCTACATTCTTTTTAATCCATCTTGCTATCCACTCAGCCTCAGCTTCTCTCGCTTCGTTCGCCTTGAGTTCATTACTATCCTTATCGTAAACGAAGACGATTTCTACTTTCTGGAAGGAAATGTTTTTATGCCGACTGGTGAAAATAGGTATATATTGCGGTTGTAAACCGGGTTGTTCTGCAATAATCCTTCCGTCAAATAAATTGTTTATAACGTCCACAATACCAGAATGACTTCTGAAATTTTCCTGTAATTTAAAAGCTTCATTGCTGCCAAGAATGCGCTCTACAACATACTCATATGCCTCAATATCAGCCCTGCGAAAGGCATAGATTGATTGTTTTGGATCGCCTACTATAAAAAGTTTTCCTTTCTCAAGAGTTATATTGTGGGCATCTTGACTGTATTTACCTGATACCTCGGATAGAAAAAGGACGATTTCGTACTGAATAGGGTCAGTGTCCTGAAATTCATCAACAAGGATTGCCTTAAATTCATTTTTCAGTTTTTCACGGATATAAAGAAATTCCTTATTTTTTAAAAGATCTCTTGTAAGTGTGAGGAGTCCATCGAAAGAGACATATCCCTTGGAAAGATATATTTGTCTGAAAGATTCTGTAAATGGAATTATAAGGTTTAATATGTTCTTTATGAATTCATCATCTACGGTTTTCAATTTTTTTAATAGAGTGTAACAATCCCTGACAAGTCTTTTTGCAGTTTCGAATCCTTTAACCCAGCCTGTTTCTGCGTTAGAAGGATTCTTTTCCAGGTCGTATTCAAGGTTATGTAAACAACTAACCCCTTGTTTTTTAACTGCGTTGAGGGTATTTGAAAGTTCCAGCAGTTGTTTGAGGAGATTGTTGTTGGAGTTATTACAAAGGGTGGCAGTTTCTGAAATTTTGTCAAGTAGCGGTTCAATAAATGATTGAACACTTGATTTGATATTTTTTATAGATGCGAAAGAATCCGACGGAATATGAAATCCAGATAACGTTCTGGTTAATTCTTTGAGAGATTCTAAATCAAGCCTGCTTAATATGACTTTCCATGCATTTGCATTCGGTGCTGTCAAATTGAGTTCTTTATCGAGCCATTTTGTCCATTCCTTATCAAAGAGTTCATCGAAGACATCTCCATCGTCCACTATAAAACCAGGCGCAACACCTGATTCTATTGGATAAAGTCGCAGGATATAAGCCGCAAAGCTATGTATTGTCCCTATAAGCACTTTATCCATATCTTCAAGTGATTTTCTTGCGCGGCGTTCGATTTCACTTGTTTTTACCTTGTATATATCCCGTATGTATCCAAGAAGGTTTTCTACCTTTGATTTTTCTTCTCCGAAAATATTCTCATTGATAACAGCTACTGTCTTTTCCAGTTCATCCATAAGTTTAATTTTTATATCACTTGCGGCTTTTTCGGTAAACGTCATTGCTGCTATTCTGAGGATTGGGCTATCAACGTCTTGAAACCTTTTATGACCCAATAACATGTGAAGTATTCTATTTACGAGCAGTGTTGTCTTGCCTGTACCGGCGCCTGCAACAACGACAATATTCGTATCCTGTTCGGATATTGCAGCTTTTCTTGTGAGGCTATCAATTGGTTTAGACATTTTTAGTTTAAAAAAGTTTGTTGTTAGTTTATCCTTACGGTAAAACGTTTTAGGAACCAAACAATTGTGTATCAGTTTTGTTTATTTACGATATTGTTATATGAAATACCTTACTCGGTCTTGGCTTTGTTGTATTTTATAATCATGATAGCAAAATTGCATACACATGTTCAACTTTTGATTATATTAACAAAATTTCTGATTTCTAATATATAGTTTATAAAAACAGAACACAGATTTTCAGGGAGGTGTGTGTTATGAAAAAGGTAATTATGTCAGTATTAATTATTACATTTATTATGGGGTGCACCAATGGTAGTGGTATGAAAGTTATAATTAAGCCTGCACTGGATAAGCGATTGAAAGAAATACAACCAATTCCTCTCCATGTAGGGCTTTTTATTGAACCGTCGCTGCGGCATTTTAGTCGGGAAGAATGGCAGAATAATATGATTGCCGGTATACATCACTATGTCTTCCCTATAGGCGAACCACTGGCTAAAAACATAGAAGAAATGACGAAGATGGGGGTTAGATGCCATATTAACGGTGCAATTAAAGACTTCAAAGCTAGAACTGATTGTTGAAGAATCTGTTTGGCGTGCTATTGGGAAACATGATCTATCAGTACAGATATCCTTCTTAGATAAAAACCTAAATAAGATATTTGAGGATGAGTTGAGTGTAGAGGGGAAGAAGTTGGATTTATTTGATTTTGAAAAGAAGGCTGGTGGTGGAAGATTTCCGGACCTAAATACGGTCCTGCCGTGGAAGATTCGATTGAAAAACTTGTCTTTAAGCTTGCTCAGAGATTAATTGTATTCAGAGAAAAATCCCAATAAAATAGCCATTTCAAAAATAAATGTAAACATCCTGCCTGGCATTTCTCATCTCAAAACACTGCGTATCTGGAAAATCAGGGAAATTGTTGACAACTTCAACAACATTTTTACTCATCTTCGTAAACATAGTGGTGGAAAATTGGAATAAAGAAAAGAATTTTTTTGACAGTTAGGGATAGTTTTATTAAATTGTGTATATGAAAATTATCACACCAACTGATAAAAATTATTTATACGAACTATTAAAAAAGAAATACCACACATCCGAGGTTGTGCGAGCGCAAATAGCTGAGATTAAGGATAAAACGAAGGATGCTGTGGGGAAAGAGTCTCTCAAATCTTTTACAGTCAAGTTTAAAGGCAGGGTGATTGATAGCTCTTTTGAAAAAACCCTGAGAATCATTTCCAAGCGTCTCTTTAATAAAGGGAAAATCGATAGTCTTCATACCTTTAAAGAATTCGGTTTCGTTGAAGCGAATATGAGTGTCACGATGACCGAGGTTGAGTCCCTTATCAAATATCTGATGAAACCCCGTCTCGTCTTGCACTGTAAGAAAGGGATTGTTAAGGGTGCAAGCAATTTATTGATAATCGATGAGTCAGAACAAAACCAGCTTGATAATTTTACGCCGGACTATGTTCACCGTAATTACATCACCCATGCCGAGTCTTATGAAAAATATACAGGAAGGCTTGATGATTATTTGGTTTTAAATGGTCTGCCCTTAACATCGGAAAAAATAGGACGGGAACTTCGATTCAATAAAATCGAAACAAAGAACAGGGTCTTTACCACCACAGGTTTAAAGGAAATTTATTTAAACCTCCAATTTATAGATTTGATTCTTAAATTGGATTTGGAACAACATTATTTGAAACTGAGGACTTTTAATTTACAGGAAGATGACCTTAAAATGATCGAGGAAAAGATTGACGATCTTGGTTTTTTTTCCGACATTTTCAATCTTATAGCATCAAAAGATAATCCTTTGTTGTCCAATGAAGATTTATTCCTAGATTTAATGAGGATCGAACACATTATAGAAAATAACAACTGGAAGGCTATGCCGGCATATGCAGGGTATGTTTACTCTGCTGTGAACAGGCTTAACGTACAATTTAAACTCCTTGAAGAATACAGCCTCTTTTTAACGTATGCGAAATGTATTGAAAAGTTTATTGCAAAATTAACTAAGAAATTATTTAAGCACAAATCAGACATCCACAACGAACAGCACAATTTAACGGCAAATTATAACGAATTAAAGAAACTTTCCATGGTTTCGAACCATCAGATGTTACAGAATGATTACCAGGAGTTTCTGAATTCCTTTAGCAAACTGCTGGCTTACCTGGATTTTTTAACAATACGGGATACGAAAGCCGATGAATTAGATAGCCATCATGGTGTTGTTCATCTTGCCGAATCGCCATCAAATAAATTTGTTAACGCAATGAAAAAATGTATTGAGTCAGTTTTCTCGGTAACGATTGATATTTCAACAAAACCGTTTATTCAGCGTGATCAGGGTTTAAAAACAGAAGAGGAAGAAGACCTTCAAAAACTCATGAATTAAATTTAATGAAAATTTGGAAAAGTTGTCTAATTTGAAGACTGCTAAAGGTGAGGATGCTTTTTTGGAAGCAAGGAAGTGTGTGCCACATCTGACAAATTTATCTGACGTTCTTGATCAATTAAAGACTTAATTAAAAACCTAGAGAGTAGAACGAATAAAGAGATACAGGATCCCTTTAAAACTATTTTTTCTAAGTCTAATAAATTCGAAATCCTCTACGGGGATCTGATTAATCTGGGCATCATAGAGACTCAACAGGAACAGGAGTCGGTTCGTGGGATATTAGCGGATTTACAAAAACTTCTCTTTGATAAGCCGCTTAAGGAAAATGCCTATCAGGAGATTGTCCATAAGATTAGTTCTCTGGAAGATTTTGTTACAAGTAAAGATAAATCATCCCATGGAAAAGGCAGCGATGCCAATACGACTATGCAGAAACTGAATCAAAATCCTGTGTTTAAGAGCATTAGTGACGTTAAAACTGGTATTCAAAATATTGTCGAAAAAGAAGCTCAAGTCAAAAAATTCGATACTTTTAAAAATGAACCCGAATTTTTCTCATTCAGCGCTAAGGAATTAGATGGTTTCCTGGAATGTATCGTACGGTTGCATGAAAAATTAAAAGAGACCTGTTATTACAAAAATATGGCTGAGTTTGAAGCGATAGAAAAGAAGCTTGATCGCTTGATTGATGAAGCAAGAGATATCGAATCATATATTACAGCCCATACCAGAAGTAATAGTAAAAAAGTGTCAAAGGAACCTGATATTCATATTGACTATTTAAAAAGTTCAGAGTTGACACGAAGAAATCTGGAGAAGGCAATTCTCCTTTTACAAAACCAAATTGCCCAAATGCATGGGTTTATCCACGCCATTGAAAACTATTTACATCGGCGCTCGTTTATTCATTCAGGGGTGGCGACCAGCGTGCTTTTTGATCAAATAACCTATTTATTAGGCAATATTGATGTAAGGTTATTAGATATGACCAAGCCGGTAGAAAACATGTTTAATGAAAGCGTCAATACGATTTTCCATTATCAGGTGGGTGAAACATTTACTGAGCCTAAAAAAGAAAATATTGACAGTCTCATAAAAGAAATAGAGAAGAGAACTATCGTCAGGCAATATCAAAATCACGAGAATACCTTACCAGATTTACAGCTGAGTTGACCTCGTTTTCTTACCAAAATCATTGTATGCCTCATTTTTTTTAATTTGGAGATTAAAATGAAAAAGAAATCAAGTTGTACGGTGTCGTCAGTAGTCTGTTTATTGATTATAGGTACGATCTTTTTCTTTTTGGGTTGTGAGAATCCGAGTATTAAAAGTGCCGGTGAAAAAATTAAGGAATCTTCAGTAACTACAGGCGAGGCTGTTAAAGAACTCGGCCAGAATATTTCAGAAGAAACGAAGGCTATTTTAGAAGAAGTTAAAAAAGGCGCCAACATAGTAGCGACAGAGATAAAAGAAGGAGGCATCTTTGTTTCCAAAAAAGGGGAAGTGTTGATCGATAGGACTAAAGAGGAATTTTCTGAGGCCGCCATCACGGCCAAAATCAAGGCCAAATATGCCAAAAGCCCAAAAGTATCTGCACTTCATATACATGTGACGGCTGTGAAAGATCAAGTCATCCTTACAGGCACGGTGCACTGTAAAGAAGAGATTGTAGAAGCGATCAATCTCGCCTTGGGCGTGGAAGGTGTAGAAAATGTAACTTCTTTATTGGAAACAAGAAAATGATGAAACAAAGTTACATGAATATTCCTTACGAGAAACTCCCGGCAGTAGACCTGACTGCACCAAAGGTATTAAGCCGTCGAAATAGGGCAGAAAATATTACCTCAAAGGAGAAGATTTCACAGGATGCAGAAGACGCCGTAACTGTTCTTACGTTTGCAGGTCTTGATGGAAGTTTGACCCCAAAAAGGATAATTGATGCCGAGGAAAAATATATGATTGAAACACAGTCTGCTAATACGGCAACCACACCCTCAGCATCTTTAAACATTGATATGCGGCAAAAAAGCGTTCAGAAGCCACACTATACCCGTCTTTTGGTATTTGACAGCAGACTGGTATTTCAAGCTGCCTGTTGTTTGCCATTAAAGGTAATTGCTGCGAGCTTGGACGGAGAGATTACTTACGGAAGGATTTTATTCAATAGTTACACAGAAGAATGTGGTGGAAAATTGGTCTATGAATTCATGGAAAAAGGTGCAGAGTTGTTTGTGGATATAAAGCGTGGAGAAAGTACAAAGGCACAGCGCATTATCTTCCGGGTAACAGCCTAACTCGGTTGCGCCGCAATCAAATAACTCATCTATAATTTTGTAAAAAAATCCCTGAGGATTTATCGTCCTCAGGGATTTTTTCATTTTTCATATATTAAAGAAGGGCTTAAATCCATTCTTCGGATAAAATATTGCCTTCCAGTCCAACAACGATCTGTTTGACAGGAATCTTGCGTGTAGCCTTTTCAGCGCCATCCTTAGCAACTTGCGCCAAGCCAAAACAGCAAGGTACCTGCATTATCATAACAGATAAGGTGTTGATCTTTGCATCATCAATTAATGACTTTATCTTCTCAACGTAAATTTCCTGGTCTGAATCCAGCTTAGGACAGGCAATTGCAATGCTCTTTCCTTTGAGATAATCTTTATGGAACTCGCCAAAAGCAAAAGCCGTACAATCTGCAGCTAATAATATATCTTTCCCCTGGAAATAAGGCGCCATGGGAGAAACAAGATGCAGCTGTATTGGCCACTGTCTCAGTTGAGATGGGCGTTTTCCTGTCTCACTACCTTCTTGATTTGTCTTTTCACTAAAATCAATCGTTTTTGATCCTGGACATCCACTCATTTCGTAACCTCCTGTAAAAATTTTTCCTCTAATTCAACAATAAATTCCTCGTATTTTTTCGGCAGTGCGTCTCCTACCGAGTCGTCTGCCTCGTTACATTTGCGGAACATTTCACCAACTTGCGTTGTAGATAACTGGCGGTCAATCCATGGGTATAAAATTTCGTCCTCTTTTTTGATATGTTGTGTTAGCAATTCTCCATAAGCAAGAAAGTTCTCTTTAATCTGATTCTTATTTCCTCTTTCGGCACCTTCGACAACCTGTCTGACGTATTCCCTGCCAATGTCGTGGTCTTTGTACATTACCTGTATAATCTCAGCATTATTATCCACATACTTAAATAATATATCTTCCTCCTTCATATGATGATACTTATCGGCATATGTACGAATGAAATCTACACATCTTAAAATCAGGTCTTTGTCCACCGTTATACTGCTCATCACGTAATCAACAATTGTAGGGATCATGGCAATTAAACGTTTAATAAGTACATGTTCATCTACAAGCTTCTTAACTGGTGGAGAATAACTGATTTTCTTTGGCGTTGATTTCTTCGATAGATCAACTTTAGGTTCGGAAATTTTTCTATCAGGATAAATAGCCTTCTCTATTTTGTACATCAGCGTTGCTTCTTTTTGTGGGTCGAGATTATGAATTCCGACAACGTCTTTGAGAAGACAGCTTCCGACAGAACAGGGAACACAGCCAATGCCGTATTCTTCAAGAACACGACCAACTTCCGGGTAGGTGTTAATAAGTTCTTTTATTTCTCTGTTTAATACTTTATGCAATAAAAGCCTCCTTTTAAATACGGTGTTAATAGTAACTAAATTGTCTTTAAGTTTAAATTATAGCGAATAAATATATTTTCTGTCAAGCAAAGAAACAACTTCAAAGATATTTTTAGTAATTTTAACGCCTCTTCCTGCAGTTGCTATCATCTTCATGTTCTCACTTGAATCCCTCTCCTCGCCCACTTTCACTGCTGCCGTATCTTTTCCCCAAAGCTTTATGTAGACTTCCAATCAACCGTTACAGAAACATAAAAGGGGAGGCTCTGTAGCCTCCCCTTTTTAAAAAGAATCCTTTAAATGAAATCTTTTTACATCAAGCTTTGTACTGCTGCAATGGCATCGCGCAAACAAGCTGGGGTCAAATCTTTCTTATTGACAAATTTCCCTCGATTCTTTTAATGAGTCCAAAAAGATTTTTATCTCTTTTTATTGTTTCTCGCAATCGTTTCCTTCCCTGGCTCACGGTACTATAATCAACTCCCATCATCTCTCCTATCTCTGTTCCTGTCAATCCACCAAGTCGGTATAACAAGTCCATGGCTATCTGCCTTGTAATCCCTCTTTCCTTTTTTATCTCATCAAATCCTTTGTCCAACTCTTTACACAGTGCCTCAATAACTTCTTCTTTTGTGTTATACCTTTTCAGTTGTTTCACAGCAGGAATCTCACGGTACTTTGACGGCAAAAATCTATCTCTTACCCAGCCTATAAATGTATCACTCCCAAGTATGCTTCCACCAATTACCTTTTCTTTTATATCAATTTCAGCCGACACGTTATTACAGATTGCCTCCCAATACAACTTCCTTCCTTCTCTATTATCTCCTCCATATGTCTCAAGGATTTGTGCATAATCAACAAAAGAATCTTTTTTGGTATCCTCTCTATAACCCAAAAGGCTGCTCCACGGATAGCTCTTTAAATAGTCCTTCTTCTCTGTTAATGAGGCGTTTTCTTTTTGTTTCATTCTCACAGGATTTAAGTGGATGTACCTGGATAAAATGTGAAGATAGCTATCTTTCTCCACGAGGATACTCTTGTATCTGCCCTGATACAAATGACCTGACCTTTTATGTCTTCTATTATAATGTGATGTGTAGGTAATATTAAACCATCTCATAAATTCACTGAGATTGGCAAGGGGTGTTTCTAAAAGCAAATGGAAGTGGTTGTCCATGAGCACGTAGCAAAAGAGGGTGATATGGTATGTTTTTAAACCGTCACTCAATACCTCAAGAAACACCTTCTTATCGTGAGCATCTTTAAAGATTGACTTTCGCTCGTTACCCCGGCATGTTACATGATATAATGCATTTTCGTATTGTATTCGTAACGGTCTTGCCATGGCAACAGCCTATCACAGACAAATGATTTGTCAATAATAAAGATTTGACCCCTCCATCCTCATTATCGTGGTCATCTTTAAAGATTGACTTTCGCTCGTTACCCCGGCAAGTTACATGATATAATGCATTTTCGTATTGTATTCGTAACGGTCTTGCCATGGCAACAGCCTATCACAGACAAATGATTTGTCAATAATAAAGATTTGACCCCTCCCTCTCCTCATGGTAGGCGATGCCTACCCTACCCGGCTAAGTCTCTTCTTCCCCGCTTCCCCGACCCCTTTTTCATTGTCCATTCCCTACTGGGGCTTTGGACACACGCTCAACCCTTTGTTAAGTTGGTCTTTTTGCTTATTATATATATCAGTTAGTCTTTTAAACTCTTCCTCTGAAATGATACCGCTATTACGATCCATTATTATTTTAGCAAAGTCAGAGTCATCAATGATCATAGCAGTCCCAACCATTGCTGCTGGTGTATTGGGATTTGCGACTATAGCTAAAGCAGGGCCAACAACTTTGCTAGCAACTGGGCCAGAAGAACTGGCAACCCTGTTAATAGCAAGTCTTTGGAAAAAGCCGCGCACCGCACCCCACGTTATGCTCCACCATGATGGCTCATCTGATGGCTCATCCAATCCCATGGGATCAGTAAAAACTATAGGATTATTTATCACATATCCATACAAATTCGTATCGCCACCTGCAAAACCAATAATATCTTTTGCCGTCCAGCGTCCTGTTTCAGCATCATAGTCTCGTGTGCCAAATCGGACAAGTTTTGTGTCAAGATCATAAAGCCCTCCTGCAAAACCAAAGGGTTGGAAGCCGGGGTTGGTGTCGTTGGTGACGTTACCAAACTCGTCATAATCCATCTCCTGGACGACCTGACCGGTGGCAGTGTTGACTACAAGTCGCGGACTACCCAGATGGTCGGCAATGATGCGATAGGTCACGCCCCCCCTGATCATATAATCAGGCACGTTGACATGGTTGGCATATACGAAGCGGCTGATGAGAGCGCCGTTGTTATCTAATTCTGCAACCGGGCTCAGGCTGCCCTGATACAGGAATCCCTGTACCAGTGTTCCATTGACCTTCTTGCCAATACGGCGATTTTGACCGTCAATTACATATTCGATCTGACTGCCATTGGGCAAGGCCACAGATACCAGATTGCCCAGGACGTCATACGTATATGTTGTGGTTTCGCTGGTTGAGGTATCCGTCCTTGTAAGCAATTCACCATTGGTGGTGTACGTGTACGTGTTATTTCCGTAAGTGTTTAACCGGTCCTGCGCATCATATGTACCTGTTGTGGTGTTATAACTGAGCCTGTTGCCATTACTATCGTAAGCGTATTCAGAAATAAGCGCACTATCCTTTTTCACCCTGATAAGTCTGCCTGTCTCATCGTATTCAT
The DNA here is from genome assembly GCA_963709355.1 of uncultured Planctomycetota bacterium. Taxonomy (GTDB): domain Bacteria; phylum Planctomycetota; class Brocadiia; order Brocadiales; family Brocadiaceae; genus PLOWO2-12-38-17. Next base: position 1,838,830 of record CAVPVY010000005.1, on the reverse strand, counting down.
AGTTGTACACACTGGTAGCGCCGTCCACGGTCTCAGTTTTTTCCGTGATCCTTCCGAGGTTGTCCCGCGCAAACTGTGTAGAAAAGATTTCTGAGGCATTATACGATACCCTGTAATCAACAACCTCACCAAAGGTGTTATAGCCCAGTGTGTCACTCATGTTTCCCAAAATGGTGCCGCCAATCATGCCATTCTGTGCATTTCTACCGATAACGAGACTCCCTGCCCCGGTGAGCAGTCCATCATTGTCATACTGGTAGGTAATCGTTGAGCCGTCATTTACACTGTTTGACGTAATCCAGAAGTTGACGTCGTATGTCTGACCCACACTGCCGTTTATGGTGCCTGCCCACGTGGTACTTAAGGGTAACGAGCCATCGTAGGCATAAGACAGTGTCTCCCCGCCCGGGGCCGTTACCGTTGTAAGCTGTCCCTTTGTATCATTATAGGTGTAAGCAATGGTCTTATTATCAGGCAACGTGACGAGTTCCAGTTTCCCTTTGCTGTTATAATCAAACTGAATAGTCTTCCCATCTGGCCGTGTGATTCTGGAGAGTTGTCTATCAAGGTTATATTCGTATTGAGTTTGAGTGGTGACCTGGCCAAGGGCAGGCGGGTTATAGGTGTCGTTCAGATCAACTGCCGTGTATGAGAAGGTGTGGTTGGATTTTCCCGGTGGCGTAATAGCAGTCGTATTCCCATTGGCATCATAACCAAAACCAATCTCCCTCAAATCTGCTAATATTTTCCTGGTCGTGCGTCCTGCCTGATCATATTGTAAACGGGTATCCTGTGATAGTGGGTTGCTCAGTGTATCAAGGTAACCATCGCTGTTGTAACTAAACGTGGTAGTACGCATAGCGGTGCCCGTGCCTGTCGTGGTTGTTTTTAAACGGCCCTGGGCATCGTACTCAAGGTGTACAGGTTCGAGTCCCGATATCTCGGTCTTTACCGTACGTCCCTGGTCGTCTATGGTTGATGCAACTACCCTTCCCATAGGTGAGGTAGCGGTTATTGTCTTCGTAGTTGCATTAAAGATTTCTGTGAAAGTTCTTCCATTTATAGTAGATATGTCCGTCTGGGTCAGCAAGCTTAAAGGATCATTTGGGTCTGACAGCGTCACTGTCCTGGTACCGGTCGTGGATTGTACGAGACCACCAGGCGTCGTTACCGTCCCACTCTGTGGTATGGGTGATTGCATGCTAAAACGTGGGTCAGGACCCATAAGGGTACTTACTATTGTGCCGTCAGGATAGGTGGTCTCTGTCGTCCCATCCGTACCGGTTAGCGTTACAATTGGGTTGCCGCAGCATAGGCTGTTGGTCCTCAGTTCCCCGCCGGTAGAGAGGTGTTCAACTTTGTAGGTGCTTACAATGCCTTCTGCCGTGGTCTTTGTGACCTCATAGTCATTCCCCGTATTGGTGCGACTCAGGGCAGAGAATCCGCCCAAGGGATCTTCATCCTTGATTAACCTTCCCAAGGCATCGTAGGTGTAGGTCTTGTTATTACCCCGTGCATCGATAAGGCCCGTGAGGAGGCCGTCTGTGGTGTAGACCGGTTGAATGGACTCACCTGCGGGATTGGTAATCGTTGAAAGGTATCCACCGGCATTGAGTTCCAGGGTGGTGCGTTGGCCAAAGGGCGCAACAATGGCGGTAGGATTACCGTCGGCATCCCGCTCAATGGTCGTTACGTTACCGTCGCCGTCTGTAATACTTGCAAGATATTCGTTGCTGTTGTACTGAAACTCATAGATCAGGGCATTGGTAAAGGCATTCAGGGTGCGCAGGTGCCGTCCAGAGTTGTTGAATACATACACCTCACTGCCATCTTCAGATGGGATGGCGATTTCACTGTACCCTTTTACAAATTGTGATGAAGCTGAAGCAACCTTTCGGATGCGGTTGTTTAAAGGATCAGCGATGTACAGGCTCCCGTCCCCACCCACGGCAATACCAGAAGGATTATTCAGGCTCGCCTGGGTTGCCAGCCCCCCGTCACCACTGTACCCTGCAGTACCATTCCCTGCCACGGTGGTGATGATGCCGTCAGTACCTACCCGGCGAATGCGATTGTTCCAGTAATCAGCGATGTACAGGCTCCCGTCCTCACCCACGGTGACACCAGAAGGATAAGACAGGCTCGCCTGGGTAGCCAGCCCCCCGTCACCACTGTACCCTGCAGTACCATTCCCTGCCACGGTGGTGATGATGCCGTCAGTACCTACCCGGCGAATGCGATTGTTCCAGTAATCAGCGATGTACAGGCTCCCGTCCCCACCCACGGTGACACCATAAGGGCCATACAGGCTCGCCTGGGTTGCCAGCCCCCCGTCACTACTGTACCCTTCAGTACCATTCCCTGCCACGGTGGTGATGATGCCGTCAGGACCCACCCGGCGGATACGATTGTTCGAGGAATCAGCGATGTACAGGCTCCCGTCCCCACCCACGGCGATACCAGCAGGATTAGACAGGCTCGCCTGGGTTGCCAGCCCCCCTTCACCACTGTACCCTGCAGTACCATTCCCTGCCACGGTGGTGATGATGCCGTCAGTACCCACCCTGCGGATGCGATTGTTCCAATAATCAGCGATGTACAGGCTCCCATCCTCACTAACTGCAACAAATACAGGATTCATGCCTGCCTGGATTGCCAGCCCCTCGTCACCACTGTAACTCGATTCACCATTCCCTGCCACGGTGGTGATGATGCCGTCGGGACTCACCCGGCGGATGCGATTGTTCCAATAATCAGCGATGTACAGGCTCCCGTCCCCACCCACGGCGACATCTAAAGGATTATTCAGGCTCGCCTGGGTTGCCAGCCCCCCATCACCACTGTAACTCGATTCACCATTCCCTGCCACGGTGGTGATGATCTTGCCGAATGCGTACTGGGCATTATGACTTGTGCCGTCACCAAGGTACACCGTTCCGTCTAAAGGGTCATAGGCATGGTGTATGTTCATTGTCCACCCACCCAGTCCCTGACTTAGATTGTCCCAAGGCGCAATAGTGCCTTTCCAATTCTGCCATAATGTAACCTCCTGACGGGTTGGATCACCGGTAATGGGGATACCGTTACCGTTGTATCCGAAGCGTTCCACCTGCTGATAGACCGCCTGGTAGGTGTACCCAATTTTCACTATCACAGGTTGTCTACCCTGTAAAATACGCCCATAGGCATCCCTGCCATCCCAGGTAAAGGTGTGCGTCAAGTTTGGCGCAGGAGCGAAGCCCTCGGTAAACTTCTGCCCGGCAACAGATACCTCAAGCTCGATACGCCTGAGGCTTGCAGGGGTGCTCGTACCGCTGAGCGGGATATTTAACGAAAAGTCTGCTATACGGCCCGGCACACGGTCACTCTGATAGTGCAGGCTAAAAGGCGTGCCGGTAATACCCACTGCCTCTCCCAGGGTCTGTTTCTGTATCCCGATGGTCGAACCACAACCACTGTCAGATTGTTTCTTGTCTTCTATTTGAACTGGCTCTTGTTCAGGAGGTACGGCATCCTCAGGTGGACTAGAGCCCCAGTTGCTGTCCCATGATGTGAAATGGGTGACGCACACACGCCACAGGCTTTGATTGGGCTGATAGAGTGCGGCAAGCCTCTCACGCTCGGCATTATTAAGCCCAGTATTATCTGCCGTATTATCCCCATCGGTGTCCACGTCTGCCATGCCACCCGTAATGCTGAGAATCTTGATAATGATGCCATTATCTGAGGGTATCCATACCCCCTTCTTTTCATCATAATACCCTACAGGCACGGGTGTGCCCACAGGGAAGTTCAGAAAATTCTCTACATAGAAGTAAACTGGCTGATCGAACTTCACATCTGTTGCACCGGCGGATTGCGCCTCGTCCACCGTAAGATCCACACAATATGTATAGGCGCTATTGGGGGGCAATGGGGCAGGCATTCTTTCAGGACCATTCTCACCCACCGTATATTCCGTTGCCCGTACGTTAAGGGTGGTCAGAGGTTGTGTCGAGCCGTCAGGGAGCGCCATCTCCGCGGTTGTCCCCGGCGTAAAGAGTAATGTCGCCGTGCGTGTGCCATCCGCATCTGATACAGCACTGCCCTGTGCTACCTGCATTTCAGTGATTGTGGAAAGGTCTATAGCCGTGACCTGTGGGTCTACCGGGATCATAACCACATCTGGCAGCCAGACATAATCCTCCCACGGGGCATCTACCTGGCGCTGGACGGTCAGGTAGCCGTCCTTATCGTACTTCACGGTGAGTAATCCACCGCCATTGACTGCCATGTCAAACATGCCATCTAAACGGCTCAGTGTCTGGCCAAACTCAGGATGGTCGAGGATGGTGATGGCAACCCCTGATAAGGGCTGATTCTCTAGGTTTAATACCTTGCCCCGCAGCACGGCACAACGGTATGCCTGGATGGTATCCGTACCCACACCCGTCTGGATGGAATTATCACCGGTGTACAGGAATGCCGTGGCAGAACCCAGAGAGGTTGAAACTGTTAAATCCAGTTCTGGCGCTACAGTGACAGGATCAGGCGGCAGTACTGTTGGAGTAGCCGTTGGCGTTGGTGTCGGTGTAGGTGACGGTGTTGCCGTTGGTGTTGCTGTCGGTACAGCCGTTGGCGTCGGCGTTGGCTCTAACGACTGGCGTTGGTGACGGCTCAGGTGATGGACTTGGTGTTGGCTCTTCAGAAGGCGTCGGAGACGGCGTCGGAGATGGTGTAGGAGTCGGTGTCGGTGACGGCGTTGGTGACGGCTCAGGTGATGGACTTGGCGTTGGCTCTTCAGAAGGCGTCGGAGACGGTGTTGCTGTTGGTGTAGCTGTTGGTGTAGGTGTTGGCGTTGCTGTTGGTGTCGGTGTTGGCGTTGGCTCTAACGACGGCGTTGGTGACGGTGTTGGTGACACACCGTTATAAAGATCCTGTACCTCCTGATCGGTCATAGCACAGTCATAGATGCGTACATCATCAATGCCACCCTGCCACACCCCATGCGTATTATTATCTGCCCTCTTCCCTATCCGCAGGTTTGTCCCCGCCTTATACCTTATATTGGAAGGGACGCTTGTGGTGTCCGAAGCAACCATTACCCCGTTTACATACAACCGTGCATGTTGTGTGGGACTAAATACCCCCACCACATGGGTCCACTGGTTAAGATTGTTCGCAAAGAACCCATTGAGGGTTGCCATTGCACTATTCCCGGCGTTATCATAGACCAGGAACTGCATCCTGTCAAGTGACCCATAATTGTACCCCAGCGTCCACCCCCGTACCAGCGAGGCGGTACTGTCCCAGTCGTAGGTCGTGGCAATGATACGTCCCACCCCAGTGGGCGCGGCCTTCGGATACACCCATGCGCTCACCGTCAATGCCCCTGTTATCCCCAGATTGCTGCTAAAGTCTACCGAGTCATTCACACCGTCAAAGTCAAGGCCGTTTCCGGTCTTTCCCGTAGTCCATGTCGCACCATTTATTATCCCATGGTTCCCGTTGCCTGATGAGTCCGATGTAACGATACCGCTTCCCTCCTCAAACTGATAGTTTACCTGTGCATCATCCGCCGCCGGTGTTGGTGACGGTGTTACGGTGGGGGTGGGCGTCGGCGTCTCCACCGTCAGACCCACACGGGGGCTTTCTACCGGACCTGTACCGGAAGGACTGTAATTGGAGGCGGTGGTAAGAACCAACTTGTCAATCACGAAGCCATCCTCACGCATCCATACATTCACCGTATGCACACCAGCAGAGGTAACGTTGAAAGTAGCTACCGGCCCGTCCGACGTGGACTTGGACCATTTCCAGCTGCTTCCAAACCCTATAATCCGATTACTACTGGTGATCGCCGCCCCGTCCAACCCGGCATGACATGAATCATCGGCACCAGTCGCGCCAAGCCCGCGTATCCAAATGTAGTGCGTCCCTGTCTTGACAAATTCAACCTGGAAATCCATGCGTGGACTGTTGGTTACGTATCCCGTACTCACAGTGGCACCGTTATTTGGTGTGGCACTCATTGCACTATCGCCTGAATATCCACTGTTGAACGCTGCCACCCAATCGTGTCCACCTTGGGAGATATTGCCATGGTAGTGCTCCGCTTCCATCGCAACAATGCCCTGCGAACCAGCGTCTTGTTGAAAGGCCCCAGAACCGCTATTTATCGTAAAGACTGCACTGGCTATTGCGCTGTCGTTGTACCCGCCCAGGAATGCACGCGCCTTCACCGTCCCACTGCTGGTGACCGTAAATGGGACGCTGTATAATGTCGAGCCGGTGGTCGGATCACTGCCGTCAAGGGTGTAATAAATACTGGCACCCACTGTATTCGTGCTCAGCGTAACGCTTACTGAATCTGTAAAGGTGCCACCCGCCGGGGTGATCGTCGGCGTCTCCACCGTCAGACCCACACGGGGGCTTTCTACCGGACCTGTACCGGAAGGATTGTAATTGGAGGCGGTGGTAAGAACCAGACTTGTCAATCACGAAGCCATCCTCACGCATCCATACATTCACCGTATGCACACCAGCAGAGGTAACGTTGAAAGTAGCTACCGGCCCGTCCGACGTGGACTTGGACCATTTCCAGCTGCTTCCAAACCCTATAATCCGATTACTACTGGTGATCGCCGCCCCGTCCAACCCGGCATGACATGAATCATCGGCACCAGTCGCGCCAAGCCCGCGTATCCAAATGTAGTGCGTCCCAGTCTTGACAAATTCAACCTGGAAATCCATGCGTGGACTGTTGGTTACGTATCCCGTGTTCACAGTGGCGCCGTTATTTGGTGTGGCACTCATTGCACTATCGCCTGAATATCCACTGTTGAACGCTGCCACCCAATCGTGTCCACCTTGGGAGATATTGCCATGGTAGTGCTCCGCTTCCATCGCAACAATGCCCTGCGGACCAGCGTCTTGTTGAAATGCCCCAGAACCGCTATTTATCGTAAAGACTGCACTGGCTATTGCGCTGTCGTTGTACCCGCCCAGGAATGCACGCGCCTTCACCGTCCCACTGCTGGTGACCGTAAATGGGACGCTGTATAATGTCGAGGCGGTGGTCGGATCACTGCCGTCAAGGGTGTAATAAATACTGGCACCCACTGTATTCGTGCTCAGCGTGACGCTTACTGAACCTGTAAATGTTCCACCCGCCGGGGTGATCGTCGGCGTCTCCACCGTCGGTGTAGGAGTTACAATGATTATCGGCGTCGCTGTTGGCGTAGTTGTTGGTGACGGTTCAGGTGATGGACTTGGTGTTGGCTCTTCAGAAGGCGTCGGAGACGGTGTTGGTGTCGGTGTTGATGTCGTAGTGGGTGATGGTGTTGGTGTCGGTGTTGATGTCGTAGTGGGTGATGGTGTCGGCGTCTCTGTTGATGTAGCCGTTGGCGTTGGTGACGGCGATGGAGACGGAGTAGGTGTCGGTGACGCAATGGGCGATGGCGTAGGCGTGGGCACCACGGCATCCTCAGATATCATTGTGAATGCATCGGCAGTCTCAGGCGCAGCCTCTGTGTTGCCTGTATTATCACGGGCAATGGTATAAAACGAGTAGGTTGTGCCTGGCTGTCCCGTGATAGTATTTGAAGTGTCCGTTTCGTAGCTCAACCATGCCGTGTACGAGCCTCCATCCGTTGAAACATAGAGCGCATAGTCCTGAATACCAGCACCTACATCCGTGCCTTCCCACTGGACGGTGAAGGTGGTGGATGGTTGGACGGCATCAAGCGGCAGGGCGTGGCTTGACGGCTTGTCGTTATCAATCGTATTCATCCATTCGTTTGTTACAATCGGCTCGTTCACGTCAAATACGATGGATGCCTTGTTCCGAATCTCCGTGCCTGTTACAAGTCCCTCTTTTGGCATGACGGTAAAGAATACACTGCCGTCTCCTTCTGGTGGCGTGACGTTAGGAGCCAGCACGCCCAGCATGAGGTCTTCCGGATAGTCATTGGTATCCGGGTCTATGGCAACGAGGTGCCATGTGACGAGTCCAGAGTCCTTATCAAGCCCTGCATCAATCCTGACGACGACGTTCTTATCAGGTCTCAGGTCAACCTCTGTGGAATACTCGCTCAGTCCTGTGGGTGGTGTCACCGTACTGCTGCCAAAGGTGATGTCTCCTAAACTGAAGGTATCCAGGTCCACCGTAGCCGTGCCTATCTGGTCTGTGATGGTCACCTCCTGTGCCGCTGCTGTTGCCGTGCCTACATTTTCACAATAGATGATGTATTTAAGTGATTCATTACCTGAAATATATCTTTGATTACCTGTTCCTTCAGCCCCAACCTTCTCATTTGGATCCCAAGACCAACGTAATTCCTTTTGTGACTTTTTTATTTTTTTTGGTACAAGACAAACTCCTGATACAAAACCCTCGCCATATTTTTCACGATCTTCACGTTGAGTAATATCCAAAGGTTTAGGATCAGGATATACTCCTTCAAAATATTGCCCTGTGTTACGAGAAGCAGATACACGAATTTTGTTCCTAACATTGAAGCCAGAAACACTGTATTGATAACCCCCAAACCAATCTGACTTAAAATTACTATAATGTATTGAAAGTGTATATATGCGAGATAACTCTTTTTCATGATCTTCCCAATTGTCACTTCCTGGGCGTGGATACAAAGCAACACCGTGGTGTCCCCCTAACGAAGTAGTAAAATCAACAGGACCATAACACCAGTTCTTTTTGAGTTCTGGATTGTCCTTGAAAAATTGATTAAGTGCTTGCAATATATTATACTGTCCACCACCACATAAACCAGCAAGCCTCGGTACAGCTCCTCCAAACTCATCTAAATAAGACTTTATTTCTTTGAATTCTGTTTGATATTCATCTGCTGTTAAGGCAAATAATTGCTCAGTATTCGTGCAAAATAATATTTTTAAGACAATTATACTCAGTAAAAACACAAAAATATTTTGTTTAAGTCGAAGTTTCATAATTACACCCTTTTTAATTTTACAAGTAATGAGTAATTAATCTGAAAAAAGTATTGAATACTTTTATTCTTTCAATTTTTTAGTCATCACCCAGTGATGCAAATAGTTCTATCATACTATGAGCTTCACCGGTTGGTATTGTTAAGTAAAAAGAAGCTACAATTTTTGTAAAACCCGTCAAAATTGTAACTGTAGGGAAAAGCACTCCCATTTCATCTTCGTTTTCGCAAATTTCTGGAACGGCATCTGAGTCATCCAGCAATAAGTCAAGAGAGTAATACGGTGATAAATCAATTGTTGTGCCTTTAGGAATGCCTCCAAACAGGACTGCGCCTACAGTATCTGTATTTCCGCTATTTGTTAACAGAATATCGAATTTTTGAGGTCGACCAATTAAGATTGCATTTCTACTCACAATATCCAGCCAAATATCGCCTGTTTTTCCTTCTTCAATAGTAAATGCATCTTCCTTGGTAACTGAACTGTCATCAGGGTTGGTGACTACTACGTCCCATACGCCGCGTTCCTTACCTTCAAGGTCAAAAGTTGCGTATAATGAATTGCCGTCTTCTGATACATTTACTGGTTCTGCCTTGATGTCAAGTTGATCGTCCCTTGCTAATTTTACAGTGGTGCTGCCTGAGAAATTACAGCCGGAGATAAGCATCGTAACTGAACCCGTATCTCCACCGCTTTCAGGCATTATATTTGTTATAAATAGTTCAGTATCATTACACCCGCTAGTGGGCAAATAGAACCTGGATACAAAGGCATCGCCATAAGTTCCCCAGTATGGAATAAATACAGAACCATTAAAAGAGGTATCATAGGCATCGGTAGTTGTTGAAAAACCAGATGACATGGTATGACCAGCCACATAAATATCCCCAGTTGATTTTATAGCGATAGCGTTAACGCTGTCTTCAGAATTATCTCCTCCAAGATATGTGGACGTAAGCAGGGCTGTTAAATATCTATTCAGTTTTGATATAAAACCATCGTTATTGCTGCTACCACCAAAAGAAACCTCGAAGGCATCGGCGGTCGTGGGAAAGTCTGACGAGTTTGTTGAACCTACCACGTATATATTTCCAACTGAGTCTATTGTGATAGAACCGGGGCTATCATTAGAAAATCCTCCCAGATATGTAGAATTAAGCAATTCTTTTAAATCATTGCTTAATTTTGATATAAAGACATCGCCTTTAGGATATTCCCAATTACCACCATCGTCACCATCAAAGTAAGTATCATAAGCATCTGTTGAAACCGGAAAGTCTGACGAGTGAGTCCAACCAGCTACATATATATTTCCACTTCTATCTATTGCCACCGAATTTGCATATTCGCTTTTAGTGCCACCAAGCAATGTAGATGCTAGAAGTTCTGATAGGTTTCCTTTGAGCTTTGATACAAATGCATCTCCTATATAATAATAATATCCATAACCATTATATGTGGTATCAAAAGCATTTTCTGTTGTTGGAAAATCAGATGATGCAGTAGCGCCTACCACATATATATTCCCTTCAGAGTCTATAGTTATACCATTGATAAATTGTTCTATGTTTGAACCGCCCAGATATGTAGATGCAAGAACCGCAGATAAATCCCCATTCAATTTTGATATAAAGCCGTCTCGTTGACCATTATTAGAGGTATCATAAGCACTAGTGCTTATTGGAAAGTCCCTTGAATCAGTATCACCCGTCACATAGATATTCCCATTTTGGTCTATAGCCATACTCTTAAGATAGTCTCCATCATAGCCAGACCCCCCAAGGTATGTGGATGCAATGAGTTGAGTAAGGTCTTCATTAAATTTTGATATGAAACCATTATATAAAGTATAGCGACCGCCATTCCAAGATGTATCAACTGCGCCTTCTGTTGTTGGAAATTCCGGAGATCCATTACCAGTATAGCCGCTAACAAAGACATTTTTTTCTTTATCTATGACAATAGAAGTAATAAATTCGATGCTACTTCCACCTAGATATGTCGCAGCAAGGAGTTGTGTTAAATCGCCGCTAAGTTTTGCTAAAAAGGAATCACAACTTCCATACCCGCCATTGTTAGAAGTATCATACGCATCAGAAGTTGCTGGAAAACCAAGACCAGTCCATCCAGCAACGTAAATATTTCCGTCGTTATCCAATGTTATGCAGTTGGGAACATCGGCTTGACCACCTCCTAGATATGTCGATGCAAGGAGGGGGTCGATGATGAGGTCGTGGTTTTTGTCGTAGGAGGCGACTTTGAAACCGTAGATAAGTGCCGAGTTATGTATGCCGGGTAGAGGATTTGTGTTTAAAGCGTCACACACCCCTGTCCCCTCTTGATAGAGGGGAATACTCCGTACTTCGCATTCTTCAACCAAATACTCAACTGCTACCTCCACTTTTTTCCCATCAATCTCCTGATATGCTATGGGTTTTGTGAATTTAACAGTGCCTAACTCTGTCTCTGCTACAAGTTCGTCGTGTTCATTTATCCTTAGTGCCTTTGCTCCAATGAGTTTTACCTTGATTGTGTCGGGATCAGCGTCCGGCCTGACATAAAAGAGTTTTTCAACGTTGTTTCCGTAGGCCTTTAATTTCAAGTTTATGCCTTCATATACTTCCCCAAGGTCTACAACGTCATAGGTCGAGATATTCGTTTTCCACTGCGAGGGGTCGTTTCCTTTAAAATAGTTTACTTTTGTCACTGATTGGGATTCACCTTTTATTTCACTGATTTTCCCTCCCACAAATTCCTCTTTGAGGGCAATTGATTTTGAATTTTTGATTTCGGATTTTGGATTTAAAAAAGGAGATTGCTTCGCTTCGCTCGCAATGACAGTTTGTTGTTGGGTTTCGTCTTGCCCATAGCTCCCCTCTATTAAGAGGGGCTGGGGGTGTGTCTCCCTTGTTTCAGGAGAAACTTGAAGCATATTACACACCCCTTGCTCCCCTCTTTCTAGAGGGGAAACACTGCCGTTATTTAAACCGTTCTGATGGGTTTTGCCCTGCTCAACCCAACCTACGGGTCTAACACTCTCTGCCCCTTGCTGAGCATCTGCTACAATTCCCCGTCTTCGATGGGACTTCGTCGTGATCTCAGTCGAATGAGTGTCGGCAGAGGGTGATTCCTCAAACTTCGGTAGTGAATAGACAATCTCTCCGTCCTTTGTCACAAATACGCTTCCGGCAAATGTCTTTGCATAAAATTTTACTTTTTCATCCAACTGACCGTCGTTCGCTATGAACGGCATCCGGAGTTTTTGGGTCTTTTGAATAAATTCGTCCTTGTTCATTTGGGCATGCTGAGGTGTGGAGTGAATGGTGGAAATTTTAAATTGTTGATTACCAATCGTAGTTGAGGACAAGTTTTGAATTTCGGATTGAACACACCCCTCACCCCTCTTGTTAGAGGGGAATATTGCGGATGCTGCTGGATTTTGAGTCTTGATCCTCGTTTGTGTCTCCGCTATTCTGAAATTTGTATTTTGATCTTTACATTTTGCATTTACTATAGTGCTTTGTTGGTCTTCGTCTTGCTCAAACCATTTATTAAATTCCTGTCCTGCATTAATGTTCACGGTAAAAAATATTGCAAAGAAAATACACGGCATTAGAAATATCTTCTTCCCTATACCCATCTTACCCCCTCCTTTTCAAATTTATAAGATGAATCCGTTTGACTACTAATAAACGATTTTTAAAAATATTCGACCTTGTAAAAGGCATAATTACCAGTTCTCATGTAGCCGCAGGTTTTACACCTGCGAATCTCCCCTTGTAGCCGCACGGCTTTAGCCTGCGTACATGCCGTATACAATATACAATTGCGCAACAATAGATTTTGCACTTACCAGATACGCACACATACGGTGTGGCATACCAGAAATGCGCACCCTAAAGGGATGCGGCTACCAGCGCATTTTTACTCACCAATAAGGTACTGCATACCAGGATGCGCACCCTAAAGGGATGCGGCTACAACCCCCATAAAATTAAAAAGCCTTACTGCAAAGATATTCTTTGAAACATCTTCGGCAGTAAGGCTATCTTTATATTTTCCTGCCTTTGCAGGAAAATATTTTGAAGACCCTTTACTTTGCGTCCCCTGATCGTTCAGGGTTTGCCTTTATCGTGATGTTTTTCTATTTCTTCACGCAGCCGCAGCTCTTTAGCCTGCGCCAATTTGCTTCCGTAAATAAATTTTGCAAAAATTATAATAATAAAAACTTACAGATGGCTTACAGATTCTAAGAAATAAAATATTTTTTTTATTCTTAGACCTGTTCTGTAGTTGAGCTTTAATTATAACCACTTATTAATTAGCAACTTATAGTATTTGTTGAAATGGGTGTTTAGACGGTTAAATTTTTTCAAAATTTTTTTAAAAATATTAATTTTATCTTTCATTTCACATTTTTCTATCGTATTAATGCTTAAAAACTTCTTTTTTTGGAAAGTTTTTTTACACCCCTTTATCGTTTGGCTATGCGTTCGACTGCGCTCACGCCGAAGACCCACGACGAAGTCCCTCCTTGCGAAGGAGGGGGAAGGGGGGTGGTTGATTTGGTTGCAGATATGCTGCGTTATAGTATCAGTTCTTCTTCCCTGCATTTTATGTGTTCTCAGAAATCATTGTTTTATATATAGCTTCTGTCGTAGCAGAAGGTTTGATCCCAAAGTGTGATGAAAAGATATTCCTTAAGCGCTGGTACACTTCAATTGCCTTATCACGTTGATCAAGCCACCGATGGCAGATTATGAGATGCTGATAAAATTCCTCTACAATAGCATCTACTTCAATAGCACTCTGGTAGTGTTCCACTGCCATTTGAAGATGTCCAGATTGTTCCATGTAATCACCAAGCATGATAATAAGACGGTGGAATTTGTTTCGCAAGCGCTCCCGAGTGGAAACAGTCCATAGGTGTCTGGTATCTGATGGTAGAAATAATCCTTTATAGATACTAAAGATCTTTTCGGATAGCCTTACAGCCTCCGCCTGAGGTATAGGAAAAGGGCGGATGGAGGCATTGGGGGGAGATGGATCAAGGATGTCGCCGTTTTTTTCCTTCCCAGTTTCACCGGTTCTTTTAAAGACGTCTTCAATATTCTCAACAATCCGCTCAAATACCCAGGCATCAACCCAGAAATATCGGTCGTCCAGTGTTAATTGCCCCCCATGAAACTTGATAGCCATGTCGTTGCCAACCAACCGCCTCAAACGATGCAATGTGGTATTAAATGATTGGTACGCCATATCTCCTTGAGCATCAGGCCATAGGGCGTCTGCCAACAGGGAGTCAGGTATTTCCCTGCTTCCATAGGAGATAATCGCCTTGAGCAGCTCCAGCGGTTTGCGCTGAACCTTTCCTACAGGCTGGATAGGACAATCATTTCTAAGGATGTTAAACCGTCCGAGGGTAAATATCTTTATTGGCCCGGTCTCAATGTTTGCTTCCATTTTTTAAAATCAGAAACCGTACTGTTTTGTTTCAAAACAAATCCGAAAGCGCATCCTGCCGTGTATAGTAAACAAAATAAATTCTAAATCATTACATAAAGTAGCCGCACCCTTTATGGATGTGCCATCCCCGCGGTTTTCACGGGAACTAGATTTCGCAGTCTAAAGCCTGCGGCTACTTAAATATTTATACATTTATTTATTGCGAATATGCCCTAACCCGAACGAGTCGGAAGGGATTATCGATACAAATTAATTTCCATCATCATTTAAATAACTCAACGTTCATCACAATGATACATCGTTGTTATTTGATTTAGTTCGGGTTAGCTAGCCAAAAATTATTTGTAAGCGCCAATATAGAAGCGTATATTTACTTTATACTGTTGGTATACTTACAGATGGCTTACAGATTCTTTTTTTTGTAAAATTTTTTTAAATAGCCCTTTGGTTAGCTTATCAATACAGTGGCAAGTTCTTTTATTCAAATTAGTTACAAAGAAGATGAAATGATACTACATAACAACTTGTAAGAGGAAAATATTGGGAGAAGGGTGATGTATTATAATTTTGCGAGGACGAGTTGCGGATTGTTAGTTGCTGAGTTTTATCTTTCTCCTAGTTTACGGAGTGCGGCGGGGGAGTAATTGCCGGTGTTTCGTTTTATGCTAAAATCATACATCCGGTCTTCATTATCGAGACCGCTTACATAATAGCGTCCAGATTGTAAATCGTAATAGGCTTCCAGGGTTGTCCATAAAACAGGTACTTCGTAATAGTTGATTACATGGCCTTCAGAAACCCGCCATAATTGACCTTTAGCGTCGTAAATGTCTATAATCAACGCCTGCCAGCTATCCTCGTCCAGATAAAAAGTGCGGCGGGGATAAAGGTGTTTCATGCCTTCTTTTAACGTGGCATCAACCACCCAGACGCGGTGTAATTCATAACGGGCGTATGCTGTATTGATATGTCCGGGCTTCAGGATATCTGCATATTTCAACTTACTGCTATGAAGTTTGTAGGCATTATAAGGCACATACATTTCCCTTTTCCCTAATAACTTCCAGTCATAACGGTCAATAGCCCCATTATACATATCATATTGATCAACTGCCCTTAAGCCTTCTGTCGCACCTACTAAAAGATCGTAAGAAAAGTCAGGTATCCGTGTAACACGGCGCTGGCCCGGTAAATATGCCCATACATTTCTCACTTCCGATACCATATCAAGTGGTTCATGAAGAAGGTATATGCTGCCAACCATACTTGGCGGTGCTTTAAAAGATTGTATAAAATAATCTAATGTATTCTCCATGTTTTGTGCGGTAAGTCCACTCTTATAATAATAGAAATACCATTCTTCCTCACTCTTCAGTAAGGTATAGTCACCACCAACTGTCACAGCCGCCTGATTATTTATGAGTGATACAGCCTCTCCGCGATAACGCAAAAGATGATTCCATATCACCTCCTGTCCATTTTTAGGGACAGGGAAGGGTATTCCGCCGATTGCGCCACTGACGCTGTTCCCGTTATTGGTCAATTTTGCCGTTTTGCTATTTGCAATAGTTGCATCATAAATCCGTTGTGGAAAAGACGCACTTCTGCGGGTTGGATACACGTTCATCTTAAAAGAAGGATACTTCTGCATGAGTGCAATCTGCCCGGGGGATAATTTATCTTTGTAGCTATCCAAATTAGTGCTGTTTATGGTGAAGAGTATTTTATCTTCTGAATATGGGTCTGGATGATGGTTTCCTTTCTTATACCCCTTGGGTGGCGAGGTAATAACCCCGGTCCAGGGAGGTATGGTTTCATCATCATTACCAGCCTTCTCCGCTCCTAACGGGGTAAGGGCAGTTCCATACTCATACATGAAATGATTCTGTTTATCAGCGGTGTCTTTTGTTATGGATGAAGTGGTTGGCTTTCCTGAGGTTGTTTTATCCTCCAATAATTCTTCTGCCATTCCATCAACCGCAAATAGGAAAGGAAGTACTGACAGGATCGCCAGTATTAATTTCTTTATTTCCATTAATTTTTCCTCCTTCGTATGGTAGCCGCAGGCTTCAGCCTGCGTGGAACCGTCAACGGGCTGAGCATTGTATGCAAACAAGGGCATTGTATGCAAACAAGGGCGCAGACTAAAGTCTGCGGCTACACAACGTTATGTGTGAGTAATTGACGCAGGCTGAAGCCTGCGGCTACAATAGCTATATTAACATTATATAATGTTATTCAGGACGTCTTCCAGGTTACATCCGATAGAGCCTTTAAAGGGATATTCTTCCCACGTTGGAACTAACCATTTCCTTACCGGATTGTCAAGTATGTATCTTACCTGGACTGCTATATCCACGCTTTTCCGTATTACGTGATCATAAAAATCCTTCTGCCATTTAGTTCCCTGTATATTACCTGACATCCAAAATCCCGTCTTCTGTTTATAACTTACCACCGTCTTCCATACGTCAGAATCACCTCGTGTTCCAGTGACTATCAAATGTTGATGGTTGGGCATAAAACAATAAACCGGAACGATGCAACCAACCCCGATAACAACTGATGTAAGCACATCCGTAAATACCTTTACTATTTCATGTTTGGTAAATAACTGAGCATCTTTTTTCAAACATAAGGTAAAAGCAACAGATATATACCCTTTATAAAATTCTCCTGGTAATCTGTGTTTCTTTTCCCGAATGTCCATTGTTATACTATAGTGAACGATATAAATAAATATTCATAAATTAAATGGCGCAACCTACCAGGTACAAGGTAGCCGCAGGCTTCAGCCTGCGTGGAACCGTCAACGGGCTGAGCATTGTATGCAAACAAGGGCGCAGACTAAAGTCTGCGGCTACTCAACGTTATGTGTGCGTATTGCCTCAGCCTGCGTAAATGGCGCTAAAATAAGTATTTTATGTCCATTACTACAAAATCCCGATCGTGGAGCAGATTAATATCCCCCGCTCCAAAGTAACTGATATAATTCAGGTCTGCCTGCCATCTCTCCAGGTATGACCCTCCTAAACCAACGGAAATCGCCTTGCGGCCTTCGAGAAAATTACCACCCGGGCCTGGAGAAATGCCGTATATGTCATGCGAAAACGCTATTTTTGGCGACAATGTAACCGCTCCTATGGCATTCGGATAATCCATTTGCGTAAACAAATGATATCCTGAGGAAAACGAGTCGGCAGTGGAAGTCTCCGGCCCATCATATTTCAGTTTATTTTTAGATTCCATGTCATATACGTGGGTAAAACCGATCTCGCCAAGCACTAAAATATTCGCTGCCCTGAATGGATTTTTTGGCCCAAAGAGTTTACTTGCAGTCATCTGCGCCTGTCCTACCATGTGGTTTTTAAAACCCTGTATATATTCATTAAAATTGTACGTCCCCAACTGGCTTGTGTATGTATTAGGGTCTAATGGCGTAAATATACCGGAAACCAACTCATTGGCGTCAACCTGGAGGGGCATGTTGGGACGAAATGAATATTCACCCTGTAATGCTACTCCACTTTCCTTAAGCATCGTATTAAAACTTACTCCAAATACATGTATATCCTCAGGAAATTCAACGACATACCTTGCGCTTTCGGGATAATCGTTGCTTGTTACGCCCTCTTGTGTACCTGTTTTCGCACTGATTACCGGCAGACGGCTATGATAATTTATGTAGAATAAACCAAATTCTGTATCGTTAAGAGTCGGAACAAAGATATGGATGGCAATGCCGAATTGTCCATCATCTCTTACATGCCGGTCAACCCTTGGAATTCCTCCATCAGGCGCCCCTTCTGGACCAAGCCAGAGTACCTCACCGCCATTGCCAACAATATCGCTTGTGCTAAAATAGGTTCCAGGTGGGTCTATTTCTGTATCTTCAAAAGCAAATTGATAAAACCCATCAACGGTCGTATTTTTTGTTACATCAAAAGAGGCCGAGAACATCGGGACTGGAATAAGTGCGTCACGCAATTCTGAACCTGGAGAACGAAGTTTTGTTACGTCCACTGGATTGATAATATTAATGCCGTTCTGGATAAACGTGCTTTCACCCCAGCTCAATACCTGATTTCCCAGACGCACATTAAGAGGGTTATCGTTGATATGAAAAGCGCCTTTGATATATGCATCGAGGATATCTACATCCGCGCCTACCTGTGCCTTTGCATCGCCAGATAACTCATCCTTATTCGCATTAATAGCATCATAAAAATAGTTCACTCTTCCAAAGAAACTGAAATTCCGATAATTCACATCGAGCTCATGAGTAACTTTAGAGACCTGTGATATGATACCTCTATCGTAGTTGAGATCGCCGTCATCACCATTTACGTGTGACGCACTACCACCATTAAAAATGCCGACAAGGTCTTCATCCCGGTTTTCAACACGCCAGGCAGCTCCCATTGAAATTGTGGTGTCAAAACTACCAGAAACCGCACCTCCATCGGTTTTAAATTCTAAGGCGTGGAGCGTTGTTAACGTTGTTGAAAACAGCAATATCACTGGTAGGGTGAGAAAAAATCCGGTTAATAAACAGAGAGGCCAAACCCCTGATCTGGCGATAATTTTCATTTTTAATTTGATGTTAAGTAATTTTAAATTAGGCTGCCTCCGGCAGCCACTCTTAAGCTCTCCTCTGGAAAGAGGGCCTGGGGTGTTTTAGGGCAAACTTACACACCCCTTTATCCCCTCTTTTTAGAGGGGAAACATAACAAGCTCTCCGCCGGAAAGAGGGGCCTGGGGGTGTTTTAGGGCAAACTTACACACCCCTTTATCCCCTCTTTTTAGAGGGGAATTATAAAAGATTGAAATTCCTATACATCAAGTTCCTTTTGTATTAAGTCGTTATAAATAGCTTCTGTCCTTGGGGAGGGTGTAATCCCAAGGACATTAGACAGCATGGTGCGGCAACGGTTGTATACTTTAACCGCTTCAGCCTTCTTGCCAAGGTGATAATGACATACCATGAGTTGATGGTAAAATTCTTCGGTAAGGTCGTCTATTTCGATCGCCCTTAGATAATGTTCCGTTGCTTTTTGCCATTGTCCAGCCTGTTCCAGGTAATTACCCGACATGATAATGAGACGAAGAAACTTGTTCCGCAAACGCTCCCGGTTTGATACTGTCCATAAGTATTGGGTATCCGATGGCAGAAATGACCCTTTGTAAATATCGATAGCCTTTTCGGATAGTCGCACAGCCTCTATTGCTGCGGATTGCGGACTACGTTTCAAGCGCCCAGACGCCACATTTCTCTCCGTCACAAATTCTCCAGTACTTTTGAAAAGCGATTCAATCTGTTCATAAAGGCGTTCAAATGCCCACGTATCAACCCAGAAATATTTATCATCCAGTATTAATTGTCCCCCTTGATGCTTAACAGCCACATCATTACCGATCAAGCGGCGCAACCGGTGTAAGGTAGTTTCAAAAGATTGATGCGCCATATCGCCTTCAGCATCTGGCCAGAGGGCGTCTGCCAACAGGTCTTCAGATACTTCTTTGCTTCCAAAGGATGTAATCGCCTTGAGCAACTCCAGCGGTTTGCGCTGAACTTTCCCGACAAAGTGGAAGGGTTTATCATCTTTGAGGACGATAAACCGTCCCAGGGTAAATATTTTGAGAGGCCAGGGCCAGTTTTCGCATTCCAGAGGAGGGATATCTGGAATCAGGCTACGGTTACGGATAAGGTCACGGACGTACGCCACTTCAATCCCCGCCTCAAGCGCCTTCACGCACAGCCGTGGCATAACATCGTATCGCCATCCAAACATATTCACATAACCCTGCTCCCGTCCGAGTTCCATAGCCTTACGCAGGACGTCTAATCCATATTTTTCTGTTTCTTCTCTTGTATCAAGTATGGACAAACCAGTTTGTCCATGAGACCCTATTTTTGTTATTTCGGATTGCGGATTCTTCCCCTCTATCAAGAGGGGTAAGGGGTGTGTTATTCTGTTGTCCGCATTTCCAAGTGTACCCCATTCTGTACTTCTGATACCCAAGGCAAACTGGGCTGATGCCAGCAGGCACATGTATTCTACCTGCTTGCTTTTGATTGAACGTCCAATTTGATACACGAGATTAAGTTCGTTTTCTGCTTCTGCACGTTTCCCAAGTTCAAAAAGGATTTGAGCTTCCCAAAAATGACCCACTGCTATAGGAAATGGCGCATGTGTCTCCGTGACTGCTTTTATGGATATTTCGATGAGTCTTACGGCTGAAGGCAAATCATTGCAAAGCAAGGACTTCCATGCGGACAAAAAATAATAAAATCCAACGTCGATCTTTCGAGCCGTTACCAGACCCGGCTCAATTTTCGCAAGTAAATTAGCGGCCGTTTTGGTATCTCCATCGCTTAAGGCGGCACACGTTCCATGTGAGAGAAGGTGATGATCCCAGATGTGAACCCGGTTTTGCCGGCGAGTTCTAAAGCCTCAGAAACAATACGGAGGCACGTGCTGGTTGAACCAGCGAGCCAGGCATACATGGCCTCCGTAGTCTTTCCCAAAAGCCGCAACAGGGGCGGATTTGCTTCTGCCTGAATATCTTTATGAAGTGAATTGACAACAATCCCAGCCTTTCCAAAATCACCTATCCATAGATAGTAAACGGCAAGATAATAGCCACTCTGGAGACGGAAGTTCGTATCGTTGTATTTTTGTAAGAGCGTGAATACCCGCCCTGCCCATTCGGTAATCTCGGGATGATGTAGTTGTCCCAGCATCATAAGGATAAACCTGCATGAGACTACACGAACTTCAACCTGCAAGGAAGGGAATGTGGTATTCCTCTGGTGGATCTCATTAAATAATGAAACATACTTATTGATATGGGATAGATCTGCCCACTCATGGAAAATGGTATCAACTGCATACGACCACGAGAGCCACATCCCGGTTTGATCCCCCTGAGAGCGAAATTGCTTAAATGCATTATCAAAATAATTATTGCTCTCTTTTGGATTAGATGGTAACCGACAGACACCCAGCCAATACAAGAGCCAGGGGGTATTCTCCACAATCTCCCCCGGGATGCTGATAAGCCACTCCTCAAGGGTCTTAGTCCTTCCTTCTGCTACCAGTGACGATGCCTGGTTAATGATTAATTGGGCAAGCCCTTCAAAATCCCTGATATCTCTAAGTAGTGTTGCAGTGTCTTCCACCTGCCCCGATTCCTCCAAAAGCGCTGCAGCACTCCGTTGTATCTTGATTAACTCTTCCTGGTTAAATGAAGTCTTTGCCCTGGACAAGAGAAACTCCCTGAAGAGTGGGTGATACTGGTATATAGGCTCAGCACGGAGATGCATTGTGGTAAAGTAGTTGTTCTGGTTCAGGCCAAAGAGTATCTGTCCAGAATTGCTCACACCGGAGAGTTTTTCAGCTACGGGTGCGGTAATTTTGGGTATAAAGGAAGTCTTGAGTAAAAAAGACTGGGTTTCCTTATCTATTTTTGAAAAGGCCTCACTTGCGAAATAGTCAAAAACCTCCTTCGGTGTCAGTTTGTTGAGTAACTGATAATCAATACCCTTTCTTTGCACAATCTCCGTCAGGAGCACAAGACCTGCTACCCATCCGTCGGTCTTTTCGTGCATATGACGGATAGCTTTATCAGGTATGCCCTTTTGTACCTTCATCTGAATGACTTCCCTGAATTCATCTGCCGTAAACTTGATCTCATTCCATCCAAGAAGACTCATTCTGTTGTTTGCACGGAGGCGGGAGAGTTGCTGAGGCGGCTCATTACGACTCAATACCAGGATATTTATCCCTTCGGGGATCACATTGAGTCCCTGAATGGTCATGTCGTGAAATCCCGAAGTGGTTGATACATCCTGATAGTTGTCAAAGACAATCACAAAAGGAGGCTTTAATCTACTGTAAAGTTCTTCAAAATATCTCCTGGTGAAAATGGAAATACTTTGAAGATATTCGGGGGTTAATAAAGGTAAGGGTTTTCGTTTTCCAGGGACTGCCTTTTTTGCGGCTATACCCATGTAATAAAAGAAGGTTGCAATATCTGCATCTCCTTCATCCACCTGATACCAGAGGCAGGGGAGTTTGCGGGCATCAAGATAGCTTGCAATCAGCGTAGTTTTACCTGAACCAGGTGGACCTGTTATCCAGATGACAGGATAATTCCGTCCTGTATCCATTAAACTGAATAACCTTCTCCTGGGAATGATGCCAGTGATCTTTGGGCAGGTTATCTTGGCTACGGAGGCAGTTTTCTTTGCCATATCAACCAATAAAAAAACCAAATGATAAGCGGAAAAAACTTCAAGAGAAAGTCATTGCATCCATTAAAAAAGCCTTACTGCAAAAGTGTTCTTTTAAACGTATTTGCTGGTAAGGCTGTATTCTAAATTTGACTTTTTGTATTGTTTTACTAATAAATTGAATAGGCACATAAAACTTACCTTGGCTGTCTCTGTGATGGAGACAGTTTTTTGTTGACCGTTACTACGGAAATCTTTCTATATCTCTAAAAAAAGTCATGGCTATTTCTCAGATGAAACTCGGTTGATCAACATACACTTGTTGAAAAGCCTAAAAATAAAAAAGCCTTGCTGCTAAAAATGTTTTAAACATCTTCGGCAGTAAGGCTGTATTTTCCGTCTCTTGCTTCTTCGGGTAAATTCGGAGACCATATGCTTCGCTCCCTCCCAGATTGCACTGGGTCTTACCTTTAAAGGGTGTTTTGTTTTCTAGTTAATACTCATTCCATAACATGCTATCCATAGTTTTTACAGTTTACAACTAACAAAAATTCAATCCTACATCAAGAAGAATATTTTACGTAAAGAAATCTAACGTTTTAAAAGATAGTAGAGTCTTCCATATGTGTTCAAATTTCCAGCATCATACATTGCCTTTTCGCCGATTCCAAAATATACATCAGCTCTAGCCGGGGTTTGTATTGCGCTTCCTGTATCCTGATCCAGGGCAAAAAATGATTTCTCAACCGATCCCTTCTTCTTAAAAAATCCAAATTTTCTTGACCTCTTTGATTCTATAACAGCAAATGCCAACCCGCCAGCTGGAAAGACATTTTTATCTGTTGCAATACTTCTCATTGGGGTTACAGGGACTCCAATCGAACCATGTGGGACGGCATAATTAACCTTCTTAAAGAAGATGTAGCGATCATTTTTCTTCAGATATGAATCCAGTTCGTAAGGATTTTTTTCAAAATAGGTTATTAGTGTAGAAAGGGTCAAGTCATCTTCAGGAATCTTCCCATCCTTAACAAGCATGCGGCCAACACTGGTATATGGATGTCCTGAATCAGCGTCATATCCAACATAGACTTTTTCGCCAGAAGGCAACCTGATTTGTCCTGAACCTTGAACATGAATGAGGTAGGCATCGAGTTTTGATTTTAGGTATGCTATTTCCTTTCCTCTTAGCAATCCGCGTTCTTCTATTTCACGTCGGGTATAGTAAGGCTTTTTGAAATCTGCTGGTTTTTTATAAAGCGGGTAGCGAAATTCTCCTGTTGGTGTAAGACTTCCATCGTAAATTGGTGTCCCGTAACCGGTAAAATGGACCTCTCCTTCGTATGCCTTCCCAATAGCCTGAAACACCCTGAAGTTTTTTATTATAGAATCGTTAAATTCACTCGTGTTGCCATATCGGGTAACACCTTCTCTAAAAGACCTCAAGGTATCTTCTAACTTTTGGTTTGAAAAGCCTGTCATGTTGAATCCGTAAGGATTAGATTTAACCCTTTTATAGTATTCAAGACTGTTATCTATTGCACGTAGTAGTGAATCTTTGTTGTAATCATCCTCGAATCTGGAAGTAGTTTAGGGTCTGTAATCTCTACAAGGGTATCGCCCTGTTCTTTTGGTACAAGAAGAGGTCTTTTTTTGAACATGGCACAACCCTGCGCTAATGTTATGGTAAAAAGTATAGCCAGCATGAAAAATGCGTTGATGCCATTCTTGGATTTCATAATATTCCCCCTCCTTGGTAGAGAATTAAATAAAATTAAACTTTTGTTAAAATAATTCAGGCAGTATTTTATATTTCTGATTGTGTATAATCAAAAGAAAAATGGAGAACAATTTTAATACCTCTAATGATGAGAGAAAATATTTGGATTGACAAATAGCCGTTGCTTAATGTAAGATTTTTTCCGTTTGTTGGGTATGAGGTAAAAATCGCTCTTTTTGTTTATAAAGTTACTAACTGCAGGTAATTCTCTTACCAGTTAAGGGGATAAAAGGGAATCCATGTCACTCTTTAATTTGGCGTGACGAGGAGCGGACCCGCCGCTGTAACCGGGTACAAACATCACAATACCACTGCCCTGTATTAATAGGGTGGGAAGGTGTGATTAGTAGGGAGATCCGGGAGCCAGAAGACCTGCCTGTAGTTGCTTCACGTAGTCTTCGATGGTAAAGAAGGTGAAGGTTTAATTTTTAGAGTAATCACAGATTTCGCATATTGAAATATGAAAAATGCATTTTGCGAACTGTGATTTTTTAGATTTCAAGCCCATGCCTCCCTATCGGAGGCATGGGCTTTTTTGTTTACACTCTTTAATCAGAAACGAGGGCATATCAATGCATATTACTGAAGGGATATTACCGACTAAATGGGTTTTTACATGGTTTAGTGTATCAATACCGTTTGTTGGAATTGGTCTTTTTCATGTAAAGCGAAAGAAGAAAACAGTACCGGGTTATTTGCCTCTGATTGGGATGATGGGGGCGGCTGTATTTGTGTTTTCTTGTTTTCCCATACCGGTCATTGCCCTGAATGGAATGGCTACATCTCATCCCTGTGGTACTGGTATGAGCGCTGTGTTATTGGGACCTTTTGTTAGTGTGGTGGTGGCAGCAATTGCCTTGCTTATACAGGCGTTATTTCTTGCCCACGGTGGTTTGACTACACTGGGCGGGAATATATTTTCAATGGGTATTCTGGGTTCTTTTTCTGGTTACTTTGTCTTCAAGATAGCACAAAGATGTAAACTTAGTCTATTCTGGTGTGGATTTCTTGCCGGTGTTATCTCTGATTTATTTACGTATCTGGGGACATCTATAGAATTGGGACTCCTGGTAATTAACAAAAACGGGTCTTTCTTGAAAGCGACTGCTGAAATATTTGGAGTATTTATGATGACTTCTCAGGGAGTTTTATGCCTTGTTGAAGGTGTTGTCGTTGGTTTCGTTTTAGTTTTTGTTTATAAACGCAGGCCTGATATTTTATTAAATCTTGGTGTAATTAAAGATAATGCAATGCTTATTAAGGCATGAATTTTGTCCAATTTCAAATAGGTAAAAACCCTATGCGTTAGCTCTCTAAAATACCGAGACAAGACGAAGGGATAGCGAAGTATCTGGAATAATCTCTTAGGAATCTCACAGTGGGAATATGCGATGATTGTAAAGTCTGTGATTTTATTTGAATTCAAACATCTAATTCAACGGCGAGTACTATCTTTTGTTATTTTTGGGATATTAGTATCCTTTTCTCCTGTATTAATTGCAGAGGTTAATGACACTGGCACAGAGACACCTGTTGCCATGGTAAACGAAAAAAACACATGGACAGGTATTGATGTAAGTATTGTTGGTAAATATGCAAACAAGTATGGACGCCCGCCACGCGAGCCTTATATTAACACGGACAAAGGTGATTTACTCCTTTTTGTGTTTACACTTGCAGGCGTTATTGGCGGGTTTATTATAGGTTTTAACGTGCACAGGCTTTTTTATGAGAAGAAATGATGAAACAAGTCATAGGCTTGCCAGAACAAGTATAATTCCCAAATTGGAGATGCGTCTGTTTTTTGTTTTCGTATTTAGATAATATTGGAGAAATTTGTGGGATTGATACATTATACGTTTTCTGACAGTTATGCCCGCAAGGATAACTGGTTATCAAGCATAGATGTGCGGGTAAAATTGGTTTACATCGTTTCGTTGCTTGCAATAAATTTAATTGCCAAGAACATAGTTATTCCATTGTTTTTCCTGTTTGTATCATTATCAATGCTATTATCAGTGAAGGTGCCTTTTGGTGTAATACTCAGGAATATGTTCATTCCGTCTACATTTGCAATCTTAATCCTTGCTGTTAAGGGTTTGCATGAGGGCGAGAAGATATGGTTATCTTTTTCGATTGCTGGATATGATGTGGTTTTAAGGGAAGAAGGTTTGTACAGTGGGCTTATTATCTGTTGTAAGATACTTGGCGGGATCTCGTTGGTAATTGTTTTCTCTTTTACTACAACGATAAGCCGTTTATGTGCGGGGCTTAAGTGGCTTCGCGTGCCAGAAACACTTATCGAGTTGCTGTCTATCATTTATCGTTATATATTTCTCTTTTTGGATGAAGTATCTGCGATGTGGATTGCACAGAAATCGCGTCTGGGGCATTCCTCATGGAAAAAAACAATAAAGTCACTTGGTGTCTTAGGGGGGATGCTTATTATTCGCGCCTTCACCAGGTCAGAAAGGACTTATGAAGCGATGCGTGCCAGAGGCTATGAGGGCGGCGTCATGCTTGCAATTAACCTGCCTGCATTGAAGAAGAAGGAATATTTTCTTGTTATTGGAATGGGTTTTCTTCTGCCAATGCTTGTTTATACAGGAGATATACAGGTATGGTAATGTTGCGAATCAGGGACGTCCAGTATCGCTATCATGATGGAACATGTGCTTTGATGGGCGTGACTCTGGATATTAGAAGAGGCGAATTTCTAGCTATCCTGGGGCCAAACGGATCGGGCAAAACAACACTTTTAAAACACCTTAATGGTTTACTCAAACCATTAAAGGGAGAAATTTTATTAGAAGAGAAATCTTTAACACAGTATTCATCTAAGGAAATATTCCAGAGGGTTGGTATTGTATTTCAGGACCCAAATGACCAGTTGTTTGCCACATCAGTGTGGGAGGATGTAGCCTTTGGACCAATGAATATGGGGTTAACAAGGGATGAAATTAACAGAAGAGTGGATAAAGCATTGTCGCTGGTAAGCATGACCCCTCACGTAAACAAGGGCGTTGATGCCCTGAGCTTTGGACAAAAGAAACGTGTTTGTATTGCAGGTGTACTCGCAATGAAGCCAAATATCCTTATACTGGACGAGCCTACCTGCGGACTTGACCCTGCTGGTGTGACTTCAATAATGACATTACTAAAAGAGCTTAACAAGGTGCATGGCATAACTATCGTTATGGCTACAAATGCCGTTGATTTAGTTCCTCTTTATATGGATCGTCTGGCAGTTATGTATCGAGGCAATATACTCAGAGTCGGCACAGCAGAGGAGGTGTTTTCAAATACAGATGAAATAAAGCATGCATGTTTAGAACTTCCTCAGATTGGTCAATTAATGCAAATATTAAGAGATGAAGATAACTTCCCAATGGACTTCCTTCCGCTTACCATTGGCGAAGCAAGAAGGTATTTGACGCAGGAGCTAACACCTAACCATTCATTAACAGATTTTAAAGCAGGACACTAGAACTTTTATGTTTAAAGGGCATGGAGGGCATATTAATTGTGTTTACGGGAATAACAATGTTTTTGATTTCAGCGCAAATATTAATCCACTCGGTTATCCGGAAACAGTTAAAAAAGTTATATCTAAAAACATGGATAGTATTCTCCATTATCCTGATATTGATTGCTCTTATCTGAGGAAATACATTGCCACTAAGATTGGCCATTCGGCTGATGAACTTATTGTGGGTAACGGTTCCACAGAATTATTTTATTTGATACCACGTACAATAAGACCGGTGAAAGGTATTGTTTTCCAGCCAACATTTAGTGAATTTAAAGAGGCACTGAAATGCAGTCTTACAGAAGTTGTCAATATCATGCTTAACGAGGATGATGGGTTTCGTTTGGAATATCGTAAAGAATATTTTAATGATAAAGAATTGGGTATGGCAATATTGTGTAATCCCAATAACCCTACAGGACGACTTATAGAAAAGGCTGTTATATTGGAAATGGCAAGACTACATCCGGACGTAGTGTTTGTTGTGGATGAGGCATTTATGGATTTTGTCAGTGAACCTGACAAATATAGCGTAATAAATGAGTCAGGAGTATTGCATAATTTAATTGTTGTCAGGTCACTTACAAAATTCTATGGGTTTCCTGGTTTGAGGATAGGATATATGGTTGCCCATGCTGACATGGTGAAAAGGATGCTGGATTATAAAGAACCATGGACCGTAAATACCCTTGCCCAATTTGCAGCAGTTGCTGCACTTGAAGACAAGGAATTTTTTTACAGAAGCAGAGAATTTATGTTTAATGAGCGAACCTATTTATTTGGTGAATTGTCCGGTATAAATGGATTTTTACCATTTAAACCAGCCGCGAACTATATCTTCGTCAGAATAAAAACAAGTGACGTTACCTCTGTTTTGTTAAATGAACGGTTATTGAAGAGTGGTATAGTCGTTCGTGACTGTTCTAATTTTTTAGGGCTGAATGATAAGTATTTCAGGGTGGCAGTTCGGACACGGGAGGAAAACACACTACTTATTAAGGCATTAAAAAGCATATCTAACCAAGTATCATAAAAACATGCGAACAATATTTACATAACTTCAGGTTTGCTTTATCGCAAGGTTAAAAGCCTTGTCCTACAATCTGTGTAATTTGTGAAATATGTGGTTCCCAATATGAATAATAAATCAATTATGATTCAGGGCACAGGCTCTCACGTGGGCAAAAGTATCCTTGTGTGTGCCCTGTGTCGTATCTTTAAACAAGATGGTTATAGGGTTGCGCCTTTTAAAGCCCAGAACATGGCATTAAATTCCTTTGTGACTAAAGATGGAAAAGAAATTGGGCGAGCTCAAGTGGCACAAGCAGAGGCAGCAGGCATAGAGCCTGTTGTCGAAATGAATCCCATACTCCTGAAACCTACAGGTGATAGTGGTTCACAAGTCGTCATTAAGGGTAAACCGATAGGGAACATGACTGCCAAGGAGTATTACCAGAAGAAGGCCGATTTCGTTTCAATCATAAAAGAAGCTTATGATAGGTTAAGAAACCAATTCGATATTATTGTTATTGAAGGTGCCGGCAGCCCTGCTGAGATAAACCTAAAGGATGGTGATATTGTTAATATGGGCATGGCAGAGATGGCATCGGCTCCAGTGTTGTTGGTGACAGATATAGATCGGGGCGGCGCCTTTGCTTGGATTGTGGGTACATTAGAGTTGTTAAGCGTCAGCGAAAGGAACAGGGTAAAGGGTATTGTGTTTAATAAATTCCGCGGTGACAAAAGCATATTAAAGCCTGGACTGGACATGCTCGAAAATCGCATAAATATACCTGCTCTAGGGGTCATACCTTATATTCACAATCTTGATGTTGATGATGAAGATTCCGTTTCACTTGAGTACACTGTGAGTAAGTACACTAGATTCCGGGACGCTGAGGAATTGAGATTGAACCCAAAAATTCTTTTCAATATTCAGCCTTCAGCCTTCAGCCTTCAGCCTGTTATCAACATCGTTGTAATTAAACTACCCCGTATATCAAATTTCACGGACTTTAATACGTTTACCCATGAAAAAGATGTAATGGTGAGATTTGTAGATAAGGTCGAAAATATTGGTAAACCAGACTTGTTGATTATCCCTGGCACAAAAAATACGATAGGTGACATGGCATTTTTGAATGAAAGAGGTATTGCTGAAGAAATAGTAAGGTTGGCAACACAGGAAACAATGCTTATCGGTATTTGTGGTGGGTATCAGATGCTGGGAAGACAGATTAACGACCCTTATCATGTAGAATCGTCAGAAGATAGCATCCGAGGATTGAATTTACTGGATACAGTAACTACCTTTGCCAGAGAAAAGCAGACATATCAAGTAAAGGCACGCATGCTTGAACACGAGCATTTGTTTCCTTTAGATGATGAACTCGTGGGATATGAAATCCATATGGGAGAGACAACGCACTACGGTTGTAATTCCGTTAGGCCATTTGCAAGGATAACAGAACGTGCAGGAAAGATGGTGGACTTGCTTGATGGTTGTGTCTCCGCCGATGGCAATGTGATGGGTACCTATATGCATGGAATTTTTGATAATGATAATTTTCGACAGGCGCTTCTTGCGTATCTTAGACTAAGAAAGGGCTCAAGTCAATCTGCGGGAAAGTGTGTGAGTTTTAAAAATATTAAGGAAAGTAGATATAATGAATTGGCTGATATCGTTCGCAGGAATATGAACATAAATATGGTCTACGATATTTTAAATTTAACCTAAATTTATCGAGTATGCATTTTGTTTTGGACACAGAGGAACACAGATTATTGGGATTAAAAATTATTGTTTGCGTGTATTGGCTAAAATCTGCGTCTTAAATATTGTAAACAGTTCAAATATTCAGGGAATCTCTCAGAGACGGAAGCTGTCCCGCAACTGTAATCGGCTACGAAATCTACAATGTGCCACTCTATTTCAAAATTTGATTTGAGATGGGAAGGTGCAGAAAATAGGAAGACCCGGTAGTTAGGAGACGTGTTTGAACATTATTTTTTAATTTGAAAGTGAAACAGAAAACCATAATCTTACAGCGTATTTTACATCAAAAAGAAATAATGTATTACCTACTTTTTTTCCCACTGTGTCTTTTGTCTTTCATTGTTTATGGCGAAACATCCCTTTTAGCTGATTTAACACCGGATCTTTTACAACAAGATATACCCGGCAAAGCTGGTGTTATTAATTCATCAAAAGATTTTCATCAGGCAACAGGTTATATATGTCCGGAAGGACATTGCTACGAAATAAAAGGCGAAAATAAAAAGTGCGGTATATGTGGACAGGAGTTACAAGCAATTGTTCACGGAGACAAACTTGCGAGACGCGAGAGTGTTTCAGAGCGAGTCGCCAGAGAAGAAAAACTCTTTCAAATAGGGGTTAGTGGAACAGCGATTGTCCAGCAGATTTTACACGATAACGAAAATCAGGCATTCTATCCGGAAGGCTCGCTGGATTTGCTTTTTATTTATAGACCTTTTGCTTTCACAACATTATTTCTGGACTTGGAGGGAGTTGGTGGAAATGGACCAGATGAATTTGTTGGCAGTCTTTCCGGTCTCAATGATGATGCTGGCGCATTCCCTGACAATAACGAAATTGATCGCTTGTTAGTACGAGAAGTATGGTTAGAATTTAAATTGTTCAAAAAACAATTAAGCTTTGTGGCAGGAAAGATAGATTTAACAAACTACTTTGATGGCAATGCCATAGCCAATGATGAAACAACACAGTTTATTACCAGTGCCTTTGTGAATAATCTTACATTGGAAGTCCCTGAGAATAGCCCTGGGGCGGTGTCTCTTTACGAGATGGAGAACGGTCTGCACTTTCGATTAGGATTGCAAAGTGCTAATAGTGACGATATGCGATTGGGCATAGGAGACAGTCTTTATGGAATTGGAGAGACGGGTTTGCACTTAAAAATAATTTTTGGGCTTGAGGGTAATTATCGTCTGTGGTTTAAAATTAACGGAGGCAAGAATGATAACAAAGGTATTGGGATAAGCTTGGATCAACAACTTTCTAAGAAATTATTTACCTTTGCGAGATATGGAATAAATGAAACGAACGGCGCTGATATAAAATATGCATGGAGTACAGGATTAGGGTTGCACCACCCCTTTCTTCATCGGGAAAAAGACAGTGCAGCTTTTGCCTTTGGTCATTCAAAGACAGTAGATGGAAATAAGGAACATGCAACAGAAATATACTACAGATTTGTCCTTAACAACCACATTGCCATTACGCCACTCTTTCAGACTGTTTTTAACCCGATAGGTTTGCAAGATAGTAGTATGGCGACCTTGTTTGGCATAAGAGCACAAATTGAGTTCTAATTAAAAACCACAAAGCTACAAAGACGTAAAGAGATGCGATAGATTGGGACATGGATTTTCACAGATATACACAGATAGCGAGTAGTTCATTACCCGATGGGAAAATCGTTTATCTGGCAAGCTCTACCAACAACTCAGTTTATGTCATTGATGGAATAACGGATAATTACACCCGGATTCCCGACGTAGGCCTTTCACCTTTTGCGGTTGAAATTATTGGCGGGAGAAGCTATTGTCATTAGCTTTAGCCTGAAAACGTGCTTGCCGAGGCTACAAAAAAAGTTTTTACAGTGCCATTTTTATAGGGCGTATGGCAATATGCCCCTACATGTTTTATGAAAAAATAATTGCGGTTGAATGCACGTAAATAACCGATAGGCTTTTATAGTAAATAAACCACTATTGAATAAGTAATTCGCCAATTACGACCGGACCTCGTAGAACTCTACAAGTAGTATCTTCTATTCCTTTAAGATTGATATACTCAAAATCATGTTCTCCAATGAAATGAGTGCTGGTACTGATAAGCCGTAGTCTTTTCCCTAATTAAATCATAAGTCCGGTTACAATTCTAAATTCTATTCCTCTTTTTTATATTTTCAAAACAAAAAAGGCTGACAGAGAATTATTATTTCTACCATCAGCCTTTCTTTTTATTGGTCTACTTGATTTAATTGGTGGAGGCGGCGGGAATTGAACCCGCGTCCCTAGACATTTCAGCACAGGCTTCTACGTATATAGTCTATTTTTTAAATCTCACCTTCAAGAACTCCAATAGACAGGATTCCTCAAGGCCAGTTCAGTTAAGGGTTTCATTTAGTCCACACCAAACGAATGAACTAAACTAACCTGCTATTGTTCGCTTAATTAATCTCGCAGGTAAGATTAATTAAACGTGGCTGTTATTAAGCAGCCATTGCCATTGGTTCGGCATTTAATCATTTTGCCAGGTTTTTAATGAGGCCTCCTGACAACCTCAATACGCTACCTTGTACCTCAACTTGTCCGGTCGAATCCTTTCGCCCCCTGATTAAACACTTGGAATTTAAATAAAATAAAGAACAGGATTTTTCACTTAGTTAAGCATGACATAATGGATATATAGTTTGTCATTCTGAACAAAGTAAAGAATCTTTTATATAACGTAAATATTATAACATATTTAATTTAAAAAGCAAACTGGTGTTTCTGTGTATTAATTATTAAAAAAACAGAGATTTGATATATAAGGGGTGAGAATTATACAATAAAAAAGGGCTAACAAGTTAGACTTTCGATGAAAAGGAGGAAAGCGAAAGTCTAACTTGCTAGAATTAAGGAGAATAACTGTTTTTATAAACAGTCGAATTTATTAAAAAGTTCCAATTTTAAATAAAATTATTTTTGTGTTTACTTAGAATTTAATTATAATTGTTACTAATGAAAAAGAACTATCCGATATTATACATTCTTTTGATACTAATATTTGTTTCTGGGTGTAGCACTGTTTCCAATGATAGAATAAAGGATGTTGAGCATAAGGTGAATGAAATTTATGTCTTAACACAAGATTTACAAGAAAGGATAGATGCATTATCCACGTCTATTTCGTTAGTTGTAAATGATGGTAATGAATTACATAACGAGATTGATGATATAAGATCCAAGAGCAAGGCTTCACAGCAAAAGCTAGAAGAAGCGGAGGTCTTTATTAAGGGTTTGCATGAGCAGGTTTCAAATCTGGGGAATAATTATAAGGTTTTAGAAGAAGGTTTAAACAAACGTATTGACGAAATTCAAAAGGCAGAAATTGAATTGTCTAATCGGCTTGAGATGATAAAGTTAGATATAAAAGATAAGGTGAGAGAAAATATAACCCCTGTGCAGGGTTCAGCAGATAAGTAAGTTTTTATATATAAAAATAAAATTTATTTGTGTTTTTCAGCTTCATTGGTACTAAGATTATTTTTAAAGTTTATAAAGGTATGTAATGCGTTAGGCAGATGAAACCATCTAAAAAGGTTTTTTTAATCTTGATTATAGGTATTGCCTACATCACAGTAGTTTATTTCACTTTTAATGCTGTAGCAAGGGTTTACAGGACAAATGACCCAGCATTAGCAAAAAAGGTGGTTATCCTGACCTTCTTTTTTGACGCATTGGTATTTGGCGGCAGTTGGTATATAATTTATAAACTCAGGAATTCTCAACCTAAGAAATGAAATACAAAAGATTACTTTTTCCCCTTGGATTTTTACTTCCAATGTTACTGCACAACTGCATTACTTTTGCAGGCCAAAGAGAAGATATCAATAAACTTAAACAAGAGCTTGTTGAATTAGAGAAGGTTACAAAACCAATTTTCCAGGTATTCCAGAAAGTTGCGCAGATTGTCAGTCCATCGGTGGTTAGTTTAAGTACGGAAAAGAAAGAACTTCTGAAAAATAGAACAGAAATCGTGCCTACACCGCCAGACCAGCATTTTCCACCAAAAAACGATCCACATCAGGAAGGTGTACCTAAAAAGGGATTTGGTGCAGGTATCATTATTGATGAGCATGGTTATATATTAACCAATAATCACGTTATCAGTGGTTTTTCTGAGGATGAGATGACTGTTATTACTTATAACGGCGAGCAATATAAAGACGTGAGAATAGTTGGCACTGACCCCAATACAGACCTTGCGGTTGTCAAAATAGAAGGGGAAGGGTTTTTACCAGCTGAATTTGGTAACTCGGAAGAGGTGCAAGTGGGTGACTGGGTTATTGCTGTTGGTAGTCCATTCGGCTATCAGCAAACAGTTTCTGCAGGAATAATTAGTGCAAGAGGAAGAACGCATGTAATTCCTCTTGTGTTACCGTTTATTTATGAAGATTTTTTTCAGACAGATGCAGCTATTAACCCAGGAAACAGCGGCGGTCCGCTTGTAAATCTCAGAGGTGAGGTGATTGGAATAAATACTGCTATTGCAACCCGGTCGGGGGGGTTTCAGGGAGTGGGGTTTGCTATTTCGGCAAGTATTGCTAAAGAAACAGTTGAAAATATTATAAATAGTGGAGCGGTTATTAGAGGATATTTGGGCGTAGGCACGCGGGATATTACTGATGAATTGGCATCGGCAATGGGTCTGAAGGATAAAAAGGAGTTTATTCATCGTTTTGGCTTGCCCTCAGAGAAAGGTGCATTTGTAATGGAGGTGTGGAGTGATACCCCCGCATCAAAGGCTGGTATTCAGCCAGGAGATATTATTTATGAATTGGATGGGAAAAAAGTTGAGAATACTGTTGACCTGCAACACTTTATGCGACGGTCAAAGGTTGATTCAAAGATTGCAGTTAAAGTAATACGGGATGGAATGGAAAATTTATTAGAAGTTACAGTGGAAAAACAGCCCGAAGACCTTGGTGGTAAGACTTATATTGCGATTAGAAAATTAGACGAGCCTGTTAAATTTTCTTTTGGATTAATAGTTAATGATTTAAATCCCGAAGTTGCAAAATCGCTTGGTTTTGAGGATGAAAGGGGCGTTGTTGTAGTTGATGTTGAAGTTAATAGTCCAGCGGAACATGCCGGTATACAGCGCGGTGATTTGATTACAAGGGTGGGCACAGAAGAAATAAATTCTGTTAATGAGTTTATGACCCTTATTGATGGATTTTTGAAAACGAGCGGGGCTGTGAGTATATTTATTAAAAACAAAGGATATGTGACGTTGAAATAAGTTGGTGCATAGATTTACAGAGGTGCTGTAAATTATATTAAACGGCTTAATAAAATTTACGTTCTATTGTTACAATCTCATTCTCCATAGCAATTATTAGGCAAGCCTTCCCCTATATATCACCTTTCAATTTTGACCAGATTATTCCCAGATACTCGTGCAAGGCTGTTTCTGTTTTAATTAAGCTGCCGGGATTAGGGAAGAAGTCGCTGGGATGCTTGGTTTTAATATTTTTATACCAGTGATCGGTTGGCGCTGGTATAGGATTCATTCCCTTTTTTTTGAACAGTGCCATTGAGCGCGGCATATGAGCGGCAGATGTGACCAGAATGAATTTATCTTCCCCAACAATAGGCTTGATTAAACGCGCTTCATCCTCCGTGTCCATGGATTCTGATTCAAGGACTAAATCTTCCTGATTTATGCCAATAGCCCTGGCTACTTTTGCCATTGTTTCTGCCGCGGCAACTGGATTAAAAACCATTCCTTCCGACAAAATCAGTTTACTACCCGGTATTTTTTTATACAGGCGAACTGCTTCTGTAAGGCGTACTAAGGTTGTCCCCGAAATCTGGCTTGAAATTGGTGTGTTGGGATCAGGTGCATGACCTCCGCCTAATACTACAATCCATTTGATGGAGGATATATCATCTATATTTGTATCGGATGTTTTAACGTAAAGGGGTGGATATTTACGTTCCAGAGGTTTTATAAGTAAATCTGGAATTGGGGTGAAACTCATAATTGCGAATAAGATTACACCTATTGAAATAATAAGCTTTCCCGTCTTTTGTCTGCGTGTGAATAAAAGCAGTATCAGTCCTGCTATTAATAACTCCAGACAGAGCGGTACAGGTGAAATAAATAGTGAAATAATTTTTTTTAGTATAAACATGTTTTTTAATATTTTGTTTTGAATTAGATTCTTCGCAGAGACTGCCATGAGCATAAGAAAGAGGCATTTTGCTTGTGCTCAGCGTGACAAAATTCGAAGGGTTCAGAATGATGTATTGTCGTACTCAACGAAGCGAAGCAACTCTATAACCAAATAAAGCCTGAAATTCCTAAGTATTAAATTAGTGGAAAATTTAATAAAGAACAAATAATCGGGATTAATCCCAGAAACATAGCCTTTAACAATGCGGTACGTCAGCAGTCTGGATTCATTCATATCAAAACAAAACAATATCCTGTGTTGTTTTATGAAATTAAATATATTTGTAATTTATTTTTATGGCTTAACCACCTTCTTTTCCTTGGATTTTGTTTAAAAGAAATGAATAATCAATAAGGTTTCTGGAGAGTCCTCCAATAACAGTTTATCATATAATATCTACTTTCTCCCAATAATTAAGGACGAATTAATTTTCAGGTCTATTTTCTTTATACCCTTAAAGCCAGTGTTTTTTAGCCATGATTTGTAATCAGGTTCTGTATAGGATGCGCCTTCCTGCGTTCCTATTAACATGTTTAAGCTAAATAGCGCGGCGAACTGAGGTTTGGTCCTTGTTTTGTCTAGTACAAATTCGTGTATGATAATCTGTCCGCCTTTCTTCAAGGCATTCCAGCATTTTTTAAGAATCATTATATTGTTTTTTGGATTGTAAATATGCAAAAGGTTCGATATTAAAATAGCATCATATTTATCTTTCCCAAGGCTGTCTTCAAGGCAATTACCAGCCTGTGTGAAGACTCTGTCTTTCAACTCTGCGGATTTTATGAATTCCTGTGTAAGTTTTGTAACCTGTTCTAAATCAAAAACAGTTGCTTGTAAATGAGGGTTTGCCTTGGCAAGTGCAATAGCATATGTTCCGGGACCGCCTGCGACATCTAGCAATGTCTCTGATTTTTTCAAATTGACCTTCTTGCAAAGTTCTTCAGTTCTTACAGAGGCGATATTATGCATGGCTGTAATAAAGTCCCTGAGGTCATGCGGGTCAACGTCTTCAGGCAATTCCTTTATTGAGACAGGCTTTCCTGTTTCAACGGTTTCCCTGAGCATTGACCAGTTTTCCATGATATTGTGGAAATGATGAATGGAATCTCCCAGATAGTAAGGGCTTCCTTTAACAAGGTACATATTAGAGATTTCAGAGTTTTTATAATAGTTTGATTGTTTAACTAATAGTGCGAGCGAGACAAGTGCATCAAGCAGCATCTCAGTTGCGCGTTTATTTGCCTTTATGGCTTTTGAAATGTCTTTGCTTGTGAGTTTCCCCTTGCTGAGAAGTGTAAATATGTCAAATTCTACTCCCGCAAAAAGGACTTCTGCCTTCCAGTATCCGTAACCGAGCTGGAATATATAATCAACGTTTGAATGATTTATTATTTTCATTTAATGGCTCTTTCTACTTCATGTATCAATTCCTGACTGAGTTTTTTAATTGAATCAGAATTATATGCTAAATTATTTTCTTCAAAATCGGAAAGGGTTTTTTCAAATAGGGCAATTAAAATATTATTTAGTTTGGCCAGTGAATCGGAATTAATTCCAGTGTCTGTCGCTGCATTTTGACAACTATGAACAGTTGGAAGTAGAGATAAGGCTTTTTTGCAGACATTGGTGAGGATTTCTGAAAACACCTCTACTTCCGGGTTCCTTATCTTATAAAATGCCTCATAATTTGTGAAGGAATTACTGCACGTCGTTTTATTGGTTATTGACAGGTAATCCGGAGTTCCCTTTAAAATAGTTTCTTTGTGGTGTAGTAGGTGTGCTGTTACGGCAGGCGTGGTCATGATGTTTGTTTCTTTCAGAAACTCAAAATTATTTCTCACTCTTTTCAGTGTGGAACCAGGCTCAAACATTATAAAACCGTAAGTCGGTTCTATTCCATAATCCCGTAATAGTTGGATTGCCCTTTTATTTCCTTCAACCGTGGTGTTTTTCTTAAACCGTGATAATGATTCAGGGTCTCCGCTTTCCAGACCCAGGAATACATTTGTAAGACCAGCCATGACCAGCATTGACAGCGAATGTTCCTCTATGTCGTTTATACGGCACTCAAAACCAAAATTGATATTGATGTCGTGCATTAAGATAAGCTCCGCCAGCGTAAAGGCGCGCCTCCTGCCATGTTTACCAGGCCCTAGAAAATTGGCATCCGAAAAATAGAAATTATTTATGGAATATTCGGTATATAATTTAAATATTTCCTCAAATATATTTTTAGCGCTTCTGCCGCGCCAGTTGTTTCCCTGTCCGTAAAATGGATTTAAATAACAAAATGTGCATTGTCCATAACACCCACGGCTTCCCAAAATGTATATGGCAATACCTTTTTTTGCATAGAGGTCAATGTCCTGTCGGTAAGGATAGGGTAACTGATCCAAATTCTGGATAGGAGGACGCGGATTAAAAACAATTTTCCCATTTGTATGCCTCAAAGCCAGTCCTGGAATATTAATTCCATCGGGGAATAAATTTCTCTTTTTTCCATCCTGCCTTTGCGATGTGGGGTGGAGGAAAGTCTTTTTGTTTACCTCCCCTCTGTCCCTCCCTTCGCAAGGGGGGAGATAAGGGAGGGTATATTTATCCTCTTTTATTAACCTGTTGGTCAGGAGTGTTTCTGCTGAATTACCCTTCTCAGATAGAATATACCTTGCAAGTTCAAGTGTAGTAAATTCTGGTTCACCTACAGTAACGGAGTCAATAAACTGAAAATCTTCAAGGATTTTGTCGTAAGTAAAGGTTGGATAGTATCCGTAAATATTAATATGTACCTTGGGTTTTAACTGTTTTATAGTTGAAAGCATGTTGAAGATATCATGGGTTCCTTCCCATTGGTATACAACATGAACGCATAATATTGAAAAGTTCTTTTTGTTGAGGTGTGATACGGTGTAATCTATTGACCAATCATACAGATGGGCGTTAACAATTTCTGTTTCTATATTATTTTCTTTTAGCATTGAGGCAATATAACCCGTAAACAGGCAGGCTGAAAGTGGGGCGTTGACAACCTCTTCAAAGCGATTTGTATTTTCTGGTCGTGGAGGCTCGAGTAATAGAATCGACAAGGCAACAAATCCTTTTGAAATTTACAATAATTACTGCAATTCTTTTGATCAATAAATTTAATGAATATTAATCAACTATAATAATTCAACCGATTATTTTAAAGGAAAATATTTTGATGTGGTTGTAAAGTATATAGACATGGGTAACAGTTTATGTAATATGATATGCCTATCCCTATGGGATAGGCGACTTACTAAATTTTTTTATGGAGATGTTACCCATGCCCAAGTATTATTACGATCAACTTAGTCGAAAAAGGTTAGCCTGGATGCTCATGTATAAAAAGATTAATAACGTCTCAAAGGTATGCCTGTATTTTGGCATATCTCGTAAATGTTTCTATAAATGGCTTAAACGTTACGAAGACTCAGGAGGTGACCCTGCAAGCCTCATTGATCGCTCAAAACGTCCCAGACGCTCCCCTATGCTTACCCATAAATATATTCAGTCTATCATCATAAGACTTCGTAAAACCACTTCCTTCGGCCCCGACCGTATACGGCTGTTCTTATTGAAGGACTATAATATCTCGCTTCCAAGGTCCACCATATACGCCACTTTAAAACGCAACGGACTCATTGAGAAACCCAAGAAGATGCACAGAAAACCTAAGTGTTATCAGATGCCCTCTCCAGGATACCTACAGGTAGATATAAAGCTGCTGGGCGGCTACAGACCCGGGAGCTTTGTTCAGTCCTCCGCTCAGGACGACTCTACCAGGATCAAATTCACCAAACTTTACCAGGAACGCTCTACATCTAACTCCCTGGACTTCTTGCAATATATATTCAGACGCTTTCCTTTCAAGATCAGGCACATCAGGACCGACAACGACGCCGTCTTTACCAATGCTTACACCGGCGAACCCAAAACCCATCCCTTACGGCAGCCCAAGACACATCCTTTTACCCTGTCGTGCATGGGGTTGGGTATAAAACACAAGCTCAATAGGCCTTCTTGTCCAGAGCAAAACGGCAAGGTAGAAAGGTCTCATAGAACCGATGGAGAAGAGTTTTTCCGTTTACAAAAAACTCGGAATCTTGACCTCCTTGTAAAAGAACGTAAAAAATACGATGAATTCTTTAACAACAAAAGACCACACATGGGGCTTCAGGGGTGGACTCCACTGCAAAAATTACAAACTTTTCCTAATTACAAAAGTGTTACCTATGTCTATAGCTAATACAAATATTTTGATGTGGTTAAGAACAACTAACGGAGGATGCCAACGTCACTGGTGAGCATCGCGCGGTAGCGCGCATGCTCAACCCGATGGTTCGACACGCTATGTTCCCGGGTTTTTGCGCTTCCCTAAGAATCTTTTGGCTTCTTCGGTCGAGAGTTTCACGACTATGCTCGACAGACGTTTGCCATCTCGACCGTGACGGAAATATGACCAATGAACGTTGGAGTACATGTTCGCACCGGTGGTGCAGTGATACTTCGCGTACTCCCAAGGATCAATTATTCTTTTCTCAACGAGGTAGAAGTCCAACTCTTTGCAGGTTTTTTGGACTACGCGATCATGGTCTGCATTGCGCCGATCCAGCAACCAGTGGACCGTAAAAACATGATTCTTCGGTTTCCCAATAAGTGCTATGGGTTGCCACTCGGAGTATGCGGACTTGGCGGCATCACCATACCGAATCTCAAGATGTTCCGTGGTCGGATCAACAAAACCTTCTCGCCACTGC
Organism: uncultured Planctomycetota bacterium; assembly: GCA_963709355.1. GTDB lineage: Bacteria > Planctomycetota > Brocadiia > Brocadiales > Brocadiaceae > PLOWO2-12-38-17. The sequence continues at coordinate 1,797,099 of CAVPVY010000005.1, read as the reverse complement.
CATTTGGTCTTGGATCGCTTCATCTTTTTGTGCCTAACGAAATGCGTAACCCGCTGGTGCAACCAGCATGAACAAAAACCGTGCCGAGATTAATTCCAGTCGGGTTGACGCTGTTGTTCTGCCTTGCTCAGTATATTTTGTCTTCTAGTGCCTCCAATTCAGGATCATATCTTTGGTAATAAACTGGAATTCCGAAACGATGCCGAAGATGCTCCAGATATGATTGTGCTTCTTTTGTAACAGCATGCGGGGAGACTACAACAATTTTTGATGCATTGTTTTTATTGGGATAATAGGCGTATTCAAGTAGCTGTGCCAATGCCTCTCGAATGCACAGTCTTACAGAATATGATGTTTTTATTTCGTAAAATGTAAAATGTTTTTTGGATTCTCTGACAACAACGTCGATTAGAGCGCCATAGCCTGTATCTAATTCTGTTCCCACGTTGTCTTTCCCATATTTCTTTACAAGTTGCTGATAAATTCTAGTCTGCATTCGATTTTGAACGAGGTCAATATTGGAGGAGTGCGCTTCATAACTAGATTCAGCAGTGCCTTTCTTCTTTGTGTAGCCATGACTGAAAATGAATTGCTTCTTTGATGAAAGTAATTTTGGTGTCTTCTTTTTATTCAATAAAACATAATACGTTGCTTTGACGGCAGGATCATTGATAGAAAACTCTAAGGGCATATCCAACAGTTCAAGTGAACGAGGGCGAAAACGTATAACAAAAAAATCTTCAGGTTTCGTTTTTCTAAATGCATCGACTTTCGCACCAATACTCCGAAGTTGTTTTTCCATTTCCGACAGCCAGCCATTTTGTTTATAAGCAAGATATGCCGCTTGAGATTCTTGCTCGGTTAAGACTATAACATAACGAATTCTGCCGAGCCACCATCTCTTTTTTGTTTCTTCATTGATAGAATAGAGAGAAATATTGAAAGTCTGGCCTCTGTATTTTTCTCGATGCAGTCCAATCGGTTGAAGAAATGCATAATGATAGCCTTTATAGTTTTTTGTAGTATCCAATAACCACTCTTCATGGCCATAACCATAACGATACTCATATGCATCCTTGTTTTTACTCTTGCCGGTCATTCCAGATGGTTTCCGCCAGCCATTCGTATTCCAGCAAATCCGAGCAATTTTGTCGTTATTCACTGTTCATATCCCTTTTTATATTTATTGGCAGAACATTCATTTTTATCTTTATTGTATAATTGTCAGCATGCTATTGTATGAAATAGCGAGTATCGAGCAAAAATAGGCAGGAATATGCTGACAAGCTACTATAATATAAATCTAAGAAGGAAATTAGAGGTCGAATCTTTCACATTGACAAATTTACTTCAATTCTTTCAATGAATCTAAAAAGATTTTTATTCCTTTTTAGTGTTCGCTTTAAAATGCCACTGAAATACTCACCATCTTGCCAGTAAATATATTTAATGGATTGCAATATTCTCAATAGACCTCATCATGAGTTCCAATTTCTATCAAGAAGATATCATCCTCCGGTCGATACTCATTTTTCACAAAATCAAAAATAATGCGTAAATCATAAGATACACTACATGCCCATGAACCTGATAGTTTCCCTTTGAGCTTATGGGTTTCCAGTTGCGGAGCAAAAGGATCTTTAGCTAACTGCCTCAATGTATTTTCTATCTCCTGTTGTAAATTCGGATACCTTTTACTCGTCCTTTTGAATGCACGAATAAAGGTATTACTCCATATAAGCATTCTCATCTTGAAGTCTCGCGCATAAGGTCATCTACCGTACCTTTTCTGATATCACTTCGTGCATACTCCTCTCTTGCTTCCTTAATGTTTTGTGCAAGCCTATCCCTTCGTTCTTCTATGAGACGATTTTTGACAATCTCAATAAGTGATTCTCTTTGCCCTTCAGGCAAAGACTCAACTATCTCCAGCGCATCGTTAAAAGTTATAGTTTTCATATCCTCACCTCGTTTACAACAAGTATGTTAAAAACACTTCTACTTCTAAAAAAAATTAAAGTAAAAGGTTGAAAAAAGTTGGGGGCAAATCTTTCATCTTGACAAATTTCCCTCAATTCTTTCAATGATTTTCAAAAGACCTTTATCCCTTTTTAGCGTTCACTTTAAAATGCCGCTGTGGTCACGCTCTTTTTACGGCTTTTTTTGAGGTCTTGTTCATAATACTTCATTACGCCTTTTAACGAGCAAAGGTTTCCACACATGGTACAGGTATCTTCATCCATTGGCGGACGGCTATCGCGTATTTCCTGCGCACGTTCCCTAGTAATGGCTGTCTCGTACTGGGTCTTCCAGTCTAGGTCTCTGCGGGCAATGCCCATCTTGAGGTCAAGATTCTTTGCCTTTTCTTTTAATTTTACCATATCACCGACGTGTGCGGCGATGCGAGCTGCCATAACGCCTTCTCTAACGTCATCAGGTCCTGGAAGAGCCAGATGCTCCGGTGGGGTGACATAGCAAATAAAATCAGCGCCGTAACATGACGACAATGCCGCCCCGATTGCCGATGAAATATGGTCGTATCCAGGCGCAATATCTGTTGTAATTGGTCCAAGCATATAAAATGGGGCATTATTGCTGAGCCTCTTTTGAATAATTACATTAGCCTCAATTTCATCAATAGGTATGTGTCCCGGTCCTTCCACAATAATCTGCACGCCTTTACTCTGGGCATATTCAGCAATTTCAGAGTTAATAACGAGTTCCTGTATCTGAGCGCGATCTGTGCTGTCATGAATAGCTCCAGCCCTGAGACCGTTTCCAAGACTGAGAATCACGTCGTGCTTCTTCATGATGCCAATAAGACGGTCAATCTGTTCATAAAGTGGATTTTCTTTCTTGTTGTGATTCATCCATGCTGTTAGAAATGAACCGCCGCGGCTGACGAGTCCGCCATATCGATATCCCTGTTTCCTGAGCCGTTCGAGGGTTATAAGGTTGATGCCGCAGTGGATTGCCATAAAGCCAATACCCTCTTCTGCCTGCTGTTCTATGATATCGAAGAGGAAATCGGCTTCCATATAAACAACAGAACCTTTTTCTTTAATGGTTTCGATGGCTGCCTGATAGAGTGGGACAGTGCCAACTGTTAGTGAAATTGAGTCTAGCACACGCTTCCTGATTTTTGTCAAGTCTCCCCCCGTTGAAAGTTCCATTAAGGTATCAGCCCCGTATTTTTCAGCGGTTTGAGCTTTTTTTACTTCCATATCAATATCAATAATATCGGGCGAGGTGCCGATACTTGCGTTTACCTTTGTCTTGAGTCCTTTACCAATACCTATTATACGTGATTTTCTATTTGGATTTCCATAAATGACGATCTGTCCCTTTGCAATACCTTCGCGGATAAATTCCGGGGAAACGACATCATAGACAGCTGCCTCTTTCATGGCTTCTGTTATCACGCCTTCGCGTGCCAGTTCTAACTGAGTTTGCATGTATTTTACTCCAAATTAAACTGAATATTACAGAAATACAACCACAATAAAACACATTATCCACAGGCCTTACCTGACAATAACCTCCACTGTTGACTTTTTCATTTCTTTGTGCACTTTGTGACTTTGTGGTTAAAAACCTATTTTTGTATTAAAAATTTAGCAAAACAAAGTCACATTATAATATCTTTGTCTACGTTATCACTAAAAATCTTTATCACTGCCTCCTTATTATACCTTTGTGTATCCAGTCTCTTATCAAAAGGAATTGTGCCTATTATTGGGAGTTCCGTGAGCCTTTTAATTTCATCGGTGTTCGTCTTCTTAAGAGGAGCATCACAATTTTCGGATGATTCATTTACAATGATTCCTTTGACGTCCAGTCCGTGTTGGCGGGCATAGGACACAGTTAGCAAGGTGTGGTTTATTGTACCAAGCGTAGGACTGCATACAACTATTACGGGGAGTTCCATTTCTTCGGCCATATCCACAACAAAATAATATTCGTCTATAGGAACCAGTAACCCACCGATACCTTCGACAATCATGTAATCGTGTCTTTCGCATAGAATATCGTAAGAAGTGTGTATCTTCTCCGTATCTATTTTTGTATTACTCAGTCGTGCTGCAATTGACGGGGCAAGAGGTTGTTCGAGGCTGATGGGGTTAATGAGTTCATAGTCATCCTCTGCTTCTGCCGAAAGTTTTAGAAAAACAGCATCTTCAGATATTAAACGATTATTTATCCGTTTACAGCCGGTAGCGATAGGTTTCATAACGCCAACGTTAATACCTTTATTTTTCAAAATGGCGGCGATTCCACCGGCAACGAGCGTCTTCCCAACGCCTGTATCTGTACCTGTAATAAAATATCCCTTTGCCATGATATATGAAGTATGCTTTATGATGTACGATGTGTTAAATTATTAAATACAAAATATAAAATTCAAAATTTAAAGTTCAAAATTCCACAGTCTGCATTCTTCATTTCGGTGTCATCAGCCAGCAAGACAAGCGTCTCAATTGTTGGATTCCGAATTCCGCATCCTGCATTATAACCACCTTATACCATGAGTGAAACGATTAGTCTCCATTCATGGTGCCAGTATTGAGATTATTCATTTCGCTACACTCAGAATAACAAGTAAAAAGTCCGAATGGAAGCTTACAGCAGACCATTGGAAAGCGCAATATGTATAAAAATTAGTAGGACTTGCGCATATAACAGCTCCTATACCGTCAATCTTCTGGCGCTTTGTTTATAAAATATTATTTTTTGCTTTCAAATCTTTTTGCTATTTCGCCCAGAAGCTTTTCCTTGTCGAAAGGCTTTTCTAAGAAAGAAACGTTTCCTAATGCCTGAAAGCAACGGTAAGTTTTTTCATCCAATGCTGATGCCATAATTACTGGCACATCCTTGTATCTTAAGTCTCTTCTCAGGATAGCAAAGAGTCTGTCTCCCGTTAAACCGTCCATTAATATATCAAGAATTACAATATCAAATTTTTTTTCCTTTATTTTTATAAGTCCCTCATCCGCATTTGAAACAAGAGTAACGGTGTAAGGTTCACCCTGTAACATATCTTTATAAAATTCCTGCATTTCAGGGTCATCTTCTACAATCAGCAATTCATTCATATATCTTTAACTCCTTTATAGTAAGTTTCGAGTGTTGAATATGTTCTTAAGAATTACGTCGTTAGTTATTCCAAAATCTGCGATTGGATACTAATGAGTACAGATTTACACCGATTTTTCAACGGTATACAAAAGCACTGTAAATTATCAATTGGATAAGTTAACAAAAAAAGAAACCTTTATTTTGTCTATGCTTATCTGCGTTAGTCTGCGTCCTATTGTAATAATATTAAAGTGCGTTATTTTATAATTGGCAATGCAAATTTAAATCTTGAGCCATTCCCTTTTCCATCAGACTCTGCCCAGATTTTGCCTTTATGCGATTTTACAATATTTTTACAAATAGCAAGGCCTATTCCTGCTCCAAAAGATGAGGGGTTTTCTTTATAAAATTTATCAAATACCCTTTCTCGTATCGCCTCGTCAAGACCCTTACCTGTGTCTTCTATAGTTACTTCAACTGTATCTGGGTGTGTCCTTGCTGATATCCTGATTTCGCCATTTTCGGTGAACTTTATAGCGTTGTCCACAAGGTGTGTTATCAGGTGGTGCAATTTGCCCTTATCTGCCTTAAAGGCAGGTAGATTATTTTGAATAAGGTTTATCAGTGTGTTCTTTTTTAGGCGGGCTTTTTCATTAAGTTCCCGAATAATTCGTTCAGTAAGTTCCGCGAGTGATATGTCGGATAAATTTAAAGGTTCAATGCCTGATTCCAGTTTTGAAATATCAAGAATATTTTTTATGACATTTTTCAAACGATTGGAATTGTTTCGAAGTATTTCCCTGATTTGTAGAATTTTTTCATGCCCAAGTTCGTTCCCGGCGCTCACTGAACGTTCAAACATATCAATAGCCATTTCTATTTTTGCAACGGGCGTCTTCAATTCGTGTGTTACATCGCGGATAAGGTTTTCTTTCATCTCTTCCAGCCTTTTTTTTTCTGTGATATCGCGGCAGAAACCTTCAACGCCAATTATAGTGCCTTCCTGTTTAATTGGAAGGGCTTCAAGCGACAGCCATACTATTTTACCTTCTTTGTGAGTAACTCGGAATTCAAGGTCTGCTATGCTTTCACACGTGCCGTTTAATATTTGTGATATTTCATATTGTACCCTTTCCTGGTCTTCTGTATGACATAGCGAAAGCCCGTAACCCATGTTGTCGTAAAATTGATTTGCAGGATATCCTGTTATCTTTTCTACGGAAGGACTCATCAGGATAAATTCACCGGTGTTTTTACATTCAAAGATAATATCGGGAGAGCTTTCGATTACACTTCTATAATTTTCCTCGGCCTCTTTAATTTTATTAAATAATCGTGTATTCTCAATCGCCATGGCTAATTGAGGGGCAATTTTTGAAAAAAAATCAATGTGTTTCTTTGAATAATAATTTTTCCTTTTACTTCCAAAATTAACGCTGCCAATTACCCTGCCTTTATAATCAAGTGGAAAGCCCATTCTGGAATGGAGACCCTCCTTATATAATAAAGTATCTGTAAGAAACCTGCCTTTAGATGTGTCTTCAACTATCACAGGTTTGAGGAATTGTACAACCCTCTTCATCATACTGCCTTCCATGGGATATAAAACACCTTCTTGAAGCGCAGTGTATTCATAGCCTTTCGACAGTACGAATGTTTCGTACAAACTGTCGTTTTCTGCGATAAGGGTAACGCTTAAACGGTCGAAATCTATTACCTTTGAAAGCTCCTCGCTCATAGTCTGATATACATTCCTTATATCCAAACTGGAGAAAATAATTTTGTTTATGTTTAAGATAATCTCTTTTTTGTTTGTAAACATGATATCCTGTCAAAATATTATCTGGGTTTTATCATGCAGCGTGACATATTGACTATAAATGTAAGAAGCTTCTAATATAAACTAAATAGCCACAGAGTTGCAGTCTGCGTAAAGCGCACGAACTAGAGGTTGCGGTTAACCCCGTAAATTTGAATGTTTATGTATAGTTAACGTTATAATAAAATCGAAAACCTATTGTAATAATGTCATTCCCACGAAAGAGGAAATCTAAAAAACACAGGGAAAGAAATGGATTTCCGCTTTCACAGGAATGACAAATTGCCTTGGTCCTTCCTATAGCTCACACCAGTTTATTTTTTTTCGAGGTGTTTCTTAATTGCCAGTTGTGTTATAGCAAATTCCTCAATCTTTCTGACCCTTTGCAGGATGTGGTGCCATTCTTCCTCAGTACCACAAGACCCTTCTTCCCTGACCTTTTTTTCAAGCTTTTTTAAGTCTATTTCTAATAAATCGAGTCTATTTTTGAGGTCTTTCACGATTTTTCTCCGTATTAATTATGGAATTTTTTTGTTTGGTTTTTCGTTCAAGTTAAAAATTGAAAACTCGTCTTTTGCCTTATCAGTCCATCCCTTTGCAGTATATGCAATCCCAAGCTTCTGGTGTATTTCTTTATTTTTAGGTTTGAGTGCCAGCACCTTATTATATTCATTTATAGCCTCGTCAAACATTCCTTTTGAAAAATATGATAGTCCAAGGTTGTAGTGAACAGATGCAATTTGTTTTGATTTGTTATTCGAAAGAAGATTCAGCACCTTTTTATACTCAGCTATGGCTTCGTTTTGTAACCCCTTACCCCTGTATGCATAACCCAGATTATAATGTGCCTCTGCAGAATTTGGGTTTTGTTGTATAGCTGTTTGAAATGCGCATACGGCTTCATCCAGCAAACCAATATCGCGGTATAACAAACCCTGATAATAATAGATTTCCGGATAATTTTTATCACTCTCTAATATAACGTTATATGCTGCCAGTGCCTCCTGGTATCTGCCTTCATTCCCGGATTTAAGCGCAAATTGGAAACGGTCGTCATTGCTCATCAGGCTTAATTTACCATTTATCTGTTGAATATCTAGGTTGTCAGGGCTACGTGTGTTTTTATTATCAATATTTTTGGACTTGTAAACACCCCCTATGCTTGTATGCGTCGCATTTTCCTTGCTACACCCTATTATAATAAATATGAACGAAAAAATAAATAAGAGTAATGTATATTTCCCCATGAAAACCTTTCTGGTTATAAAAACAGTAAACTTTGTGATATCCATAGATACTATTGCAGATTTCTAACTCAAACAAAATGTGCTACAATGAGCATAACTTTACAAGTTTGCATTATTTTGAATTATCAAATTAGAAAAATGATACGTGATTTAAAAGAAAATGTAAAGGGGGAAAGGCATGGAGCTCCGTCAATGCTCATAAATCGCTTAACTTGGATTACCAGATTTGTTAGGTTCAAAAATGTTCGTGTCTAATTGTGTTTTATAAGTGTTTCACTGAAATTTTACTCTATTGACACTGAAAATTAAATTTGATAGATTACCACCATTTATTACCTAAAAATAAAGATACAGCCAACCGAAGTCATCTATAATTCTTGAGAAATCTTTAAAAGGGAAAGCAACTCAATGAAAAGGAATGTTGTTTTACTTAGCTTGCTCGCTGTTTTATTACTGCCGTTATCTTTATCTCAAAATCTGCAAGCCGAAGCTAACCATGTGATATATGATACGGGATGCAAGATGCAAGATAATCGTGAATCGTGCATCTTGAATCATGCCTCGCAATGCAATCTACAATTAGAAAAACCTTGTAGTGGCTCTATTCCGCATTCTGAAATACAAAATCCACAATTGGACAAGGCGGTATTTGCCCAAAAAACGCGAAAACTCCAGGTACCATTTATTGCGAATAATGGACAAGTGGATGAACAGGTAATCTTTTATGCAAGGACGTTTGGCGGCACGGTGTTCGTGACGAAAGAAGGAGAGATTGTGTATGCATTACCTGCGAATAGTTCGGAGTTGGGAGTTCAGGGTTCAAAGTATAGGGGCGAATGGCATTCGCCCAACGGGATACACGACGAGGCAGGTATGTTGCATGATCATCATATATCAGATATCGTGCATCCTGCATCATGGATCGTGGCTCGTGGTAGTAAATCCGAATTCCAAAATCCTAAATTAATAAGGTCCGATTCTAAAAATCTGAAATTCTCAAATCCAAAATCCGCAATCCAAAATCTAAAATCAGGAATCGCTCTCCAGGAGGAATTTGTTGGTGCAAAGGTAAAGACAATACAGAGTGAAGAGCCATCCGTTACAAAGGTCAATTACTTCAAAGGCAACGACCCGTCGAAATGGAAGACGGATATCTCCACGTATGATGTTGTGAATCTTGGGGAGATTTATAAGGGGATAGAGCTGAGACTGAAGGCATACGGGGATAATGTAGAAAAACTCTTTTGTGTGAAACCCGGCGGAAGTCCTGATTCTATAAATATATATTTAGAAGGGATTGAAGGATTAAGGGTCAATAAGAATGGACAGCTTGAAGCAGATACGGAGCATGGTCCTGTAAAGTTTACAAAACCAGTGGCTTATCAGGAGATAGATGGGAAGCGGGTGGAGGTGGAAGTTGAGTATAGAATACAGGGGTCGGGAGACAGGAATCAAAAGGGGAAATTCAAAATTCAAGATTCAGAATTTAAAATGCAAAATCCAAACGCTGAAACTCCAAATTCCAAAATCCAAAATCTGCAATTATCATCTTCTGGTTTCAAGAATCTAAAATCCGAAGTCCAAAAGCGCAAATCTAAAATTGTAAATTACAAATGCACCTATGGTTTCACCGTCGCCTCTTACGACCACACCAAACCTCTCATCATTGACCCTCTCTTGGCATCCACGTACCTGGGCGGGTCTAATAATGATTATGTTAATTCTCTCACCCTCGACACAAGCGGGGATGTATATGTTACTGGGTATACTGACTCAACAGACTTTCCGACCACGAGCGGGGCATATGATACCGCTTCTAATGGTGGTGATGTCTTTATCTCGAAGCTGAACGGTGGATTAACGAGCCTGCTGGCATCCACGTACCTGGGCGGGTCTGATTATGATGGGGGCTATTCTCTCGCACTTGACACAAGCGGGGATGTATATGTGACGGGGCTGACTTATTCAACAGACTTTCCGACGACGATTGGGGCATATGATACCGCTTCTAATGGTGGTGATGTCTTTATCTCGAAGCTGAACGGTGGATTAACGAGCCTGCTGGCATCCACGTACCTGGGCGGGTCTGATTATGATGGGGGCTATTCTCTCGCACTTGATGCAAGCGGGGATGTATATGTGACGGGGTATACTGGATCAGCAGACTTTCCGACCACGAGCGGGGCATATGATACCTCTTCTAATGGTGATGATGTCTTTTTATCGAAGCTGAACGGTGGATTAACGAGCCTGATGGCATCCACGTACTTGGGCGGGTCTAGTTGGAATGAGGGTTATTCTCTTGCCTTGGACACAAGCGGGGATGTATATGTGACGGGGCTGACTTATTCAACAGACTTTCCGACGACGATTGGGGCATATGATACCGCTTCTAATGGTGGTGATGTCTTTATCTCGAAGCTGAACGGTGGATTAACGAGCCTGCTGGCATCCACGTACCTGGGCGGGTCTGATTATGATGGGGGCTATTGTCTCGCACTTGACGCAAGCGGGGATGTATATGTAACGGGGTATACTGTTTCAACAGACTTTCCGACGACGATTGGGGCATATGATACCGCTTCTAATGGTGTTGATGTCTTTGTCTCGAAGCTAAACGTAAACGGAAGTGAGACGAGCTTACTGGCATCCACGTCCCTGGGCGGGTCTAATAATGATTATGGTAATTCTCTCACCCTCGATACAAGCGGGAATGTATATGTGACGGGGCTGACTTATTCAACAGACTTTCCAATCACGAGCGGGGCATACGATACGTCTTATAATGATTCTGCTGATGTCTTTATCTCGAAGCTGAACGGTGGATTAACGAGCCTGCTGGCATCCACGTACCTGGGCGGGTCTGATTATGATGGGGGCTATTCTCTCGCACTTGACGCAAGCGGGGATGTATATGTGACGGGGTATACTGGATCAGCAGACTTTCCGACCACGAGCGGGGCATATGATACTTCTTTTAATGGTAACAATGATGTCTTTGTCTCGAAGATGGACGGTAATCTTTCCGCAGCAATTACCTCTATACCAACACCAACGCCGGATAATGGTGACGGTGGAGGAGGAGGTGGTGGTGGAGGTGGAGGCGGTGGTGGGGATGGAACTACACCAACAGCAACACCAACGGCAACCGCAATGGCTACGGCAACACCAACGCCGTCACCTGTACAAATGGGCGACATTGCTGGTACAGTAACGGATGCTGATACAGGTGATACGATAGGTGGTGTTACGGTAGCATATGGTGCAGGCGCATCGCGTCAAGATTTCTCGCTCGGTGGTCAAACCACAACAGGACACAATGGCGAGTATGCATTCCAAAGTGTCGCTGCTGGACCCTATGTTGTGGCAGCAAAAGCAACGGGTTATCAACCGAATGCAAAACAGGTTACTATAGTTGGCGGTGAAACAGCAACGGCGAATATAGCATTAACGTCATCTGCAACACCAACGCCAACGCCAACGCCAACGCCAACAGCAACACCAACGCCGGTATTATGCGATGTTGCGTCGTCAATAACATCAAGTTCTTCTTCAGTTACAGTAGCGAAGGGCAACAGTACGACAGTCACTGTGACGGTAACAGGCGCGAATGGCTGCGCAGTAACTAATGTTACGGTGAAGGCTTCTTCCAACGATATCCGCAAAGCAAAGGTTTCACCGTCTAAGACGACGACAGATACCAATGGTCAGGCAACATTCACGATTACGGGTAAGTCAAAGGGTTCGACAAAGGTAACCTACAAGGAGGTTACAGCTAACCTGAAGACAAAGGTATCGGTAGCCGTTACAAAATAAAACAAAATCCTATTCTAGATTTTTCAATCAGCCATTGATTACGATAATAATGGTAAATACAATATTTACAAACAGCTCGATCGTCTGGAGATTGAATAGATATAGTTATGTAAATATCTTTGATACATTAACTTTAACTCCGGTAGATCTAATCCAAAAATATGAGATTGAGATTGTTTTGCCAAAATATTTTTCTCATGGATATAGTCAGGAGTTTAAAACAAATATGTAATACACAGCCACTTTAATCTGTCTGTAGAGTTTGACCTTGTCTTAATCGCCTGTTCCATTCTTTCGGCCTCCTTGCTATGAATTTAGAATGGCAGAATTCTTTCTATCGGTTGATGAGTCTGTTTTTCGCTTGTTATGTACTGTAAAACATTATGAGAAGGGATCTTTCTTATTGCAGTATGCTAAATTTTATCTATAGATATTTTTCCGATGACCTATACGGATGATATGTGTTTCCCATAGATAGTAGCTGTCGAAGTCAGTCTGACTTAACATATTTTACCCGGTATTTACAGAGGGTTTATTTTATAAGCTCAATTATCCGCTTTTTGCTAAGCCAGCTATATGTCCCCACGGCTATAAAATTGCGCTTCTCAGAGACAAATATCTCAGAAACGACCTTCTGTATATCCTCCAGTTTAATATCATGGATTTTTTGTGCTTGTTTTTCAGGGGTATCGGGCGTTTGTGGTGCAAGTAATAGCTCCTCAATACCAAACCAGTTAGCCATGGCAAGCGGGCTGTCCATGATTAATTGTGTCTGGCTGAACACGCGCGCTTCCGTCCTCTTTAGTTCCTGTTCAGTTATGCCTTCCCGATAGAATTTATGTATTTCGTCCATTACTGCCTTTGTGGTCTTTTCAAGATTTCCCTTTTTTGTTGACGTGTAAATGTCAATAGACCCCACATCAGAAAACATGGTGGGATAACAAGCAATCTCATAAACCAACCCCAGTTTTTCCCTCACGTTTAGCGACAGCCTTGAACTGATACCTCCTCCCAGGACATCTGAAATCAGAAGTGTAATAAGGACATTTTTGTGTTTATATGGGTATGCCTTATGGCATAGCTTAAAGCTGACAGTCTGGGAAGGTGATTTTTTGAATAAATACCTTGGTTCGATTTGTGTAGTCTTTAAGGGAGGCTTTTGGCCTGTAAATTTTCCCTGTAAGTTTCCGAACAAATCTTTTATGTGATGAGCGACTGGCTCTTTTTCGAAGTTTCCACTGATGCAGAGGACGATATTCTCCGGGACAAAGAATTTTTTGTAGTGTGTGTTAATGTTTTCCTCAGTTACGGCTGCGATGGTTTTTTCATCTCCAAATAAAGGCGCTTCCGTTGCACCATCCTTCCACATGAGCGAGAATGACATATCGTCAATACAGACATAGTCGCCCTTAACGTCAACGAATTGCTTCATTTCTTCAAGGATGATGCGCCTTTCTATTTCAATATCGTATTGTTTGAAATTTGCCCCGAGTAATAAGTCTCCCAGGATGCTTAATGCATTTTTAATATATTTGTTGTGTACTTGGATTATTACAGCGGTGTGTTCCGGCGATGTGTATGCGTCGCTGTCACCACCGATATTGTCTATCGCCTGCAGGAGTTCAAAGGAATTTGCGAATTGCCTTGTCCCGCGGAAGAGCATGTGTTCAAGGAGGTGCGAGACACCAAGATGTCTTTCCTCTTCGTATCTTGAACCCACACCAATATAGGCAGACAATACTACGGAGTGAATGTGAGGCATCTCGATAAAAATAACGCGTAGCCCGTTTGGGAGGGCTTCTTTGCTGTATGTATACATTGTTTAATTTAAAGATGAAAGGCAATCACCATTTGCCTGGTGTTGCCAGATATTCAGTGTTGCTTTTCAAAGCAAGGGTGATACATGTCATAACATTTACCAAACACTCCTTTATAAGGGCATGTAATATCAGGGTCAATAAAAAAATATAAAAATATTTATCCAAGATTATTCTATAAAGGGTAAATTTTGGGTTTTTGAGAAAAACATGCTTGATGTAGAATTTATAATTTATGAACTTTTTTGTGAAGGAATTTAATCGTGTAGACAAATGGTGTTTTTGGTTTTTGTGCCTTGGTAATATAGGGCATTATTGGAAAATAAATTTCACAATGAAATTATGAAGATCATTTTATTAGTAACGGTTAGCCCTGTTCTATAGGCCTTTACTTTGCCAAACCTTTGATTTCAGAGGATTATATTGTGTTTTGCAAGAATAGTTTTTTCGGGAACGCTGTTTGCTATATTTTAGAGATATAAACTCATGTCCATGGTTTACGCTATAAAGAAAACGTAATAAAATGTCATAGAGTGGCGAATACTGCTGGATTTTTTTTATCGAGGGAAGGGGCAGAATGAACATCGAACTTATCATAAATAATTTGCTGTTTCCTCCGGTGCTTTTTTTCTTTCTCGGAATGGTTGCCTCGTTTTGCAGATCAGACCTGAAAATCCCTGACCCGCTCCCCAAGCTCTTTTCGCTGTACCTGCTTCTCGCCGTTGGATTTCATGGGGGGGTAGAACTTCGTAAAACAGGAATTAACATGGAAGTAATACTTGCCTTGTCTTTGGCTGCTTTTATGGCTATCGTCGTGCCGATGTATACGTTTTTTATTTTAAAACTGAAACTGGCTATCCATGACGCCGCAGCAATTGCCGCAACGTACGGTTCGGTGAGTGCGGTAACATTTATAACTGCCGTTACCTTTCTACAGAACATGGGTTTCGAACCAGGCGGATATATGGTGGCGGCATTGGCGATTATGGAATCACCGGCTATCGTGGTAGGAATTCTATTGGCAAGAATATTTACTTCAAACAAGGATAGGCATGAAAAAAATACTATAGAAGATATGGAAGAGTATGCCTTTTCATGGGCTGCTGTCTTCCATGAGGCCCTATTGAATGGCTCTGTTTTGCTTATCACCGGCAGCCTTGTAATAGGATATGTTACAGGAGAAGAGGGGTGGGATATTTTAAAGCCATTTACCAAGGACATATTCAAAGGTATGCTCAGCTTTTTTCTCCTTGATATGGGACTTCTGGCAGCAAAGAAAATTGGTGATTTAAAAAAAACTGGATTATTTTTACCATCATTTGCTATACTCGTGCCCATTGTAAATGCATGTGTTGGTATTGTCCTGGCACGATTTATAGGGTTACAACCGGAAAACGCCCTTATGTTTTCCGTGCTCTGCGCAAGCGCCTCATATATCGCCGTACCGGCTGCCATGAGATTGTCACTACCCGATGCAAATCCAAGTTTGTACGTTCCCATGGCGCTGGCCATTACGTTCCCGTTCAATATTACGGTAGGGATACCTTTATATTATTTTTTGATTATAGTGAGTAGCGAATTTATTCCTGTACTTTGGAAATAAAAAATTATGAAACCAGTATCAAAAGTGGAAATAATAATAGATTCTCTTGAGGTTCAAAATGTGGTTAAGCTCCTGGATGAGGCCGGGGTTCCTGGTTATAGCATTATTGAAAATGTGGTCGGAAAAGGGAGCAGGGGGGTAAGGTCTGCTGATGTGTTTACTGACCTTTTTAAAAGCAGTTACGTATTGGTTGTATGTGAAGAAAAGATGATGCACAAAATAGTGGAGGCTGTAAGTCCGATTATTAAGAAGTTTGGAGGTATTTGTATTGTTTCAGATGTTATAATGAGAATACAGAAAAAATAAACATTTTACTGTTCTGCATTAATGAGTAGTTTAAGAGCAAGGACATCTCCGGATCATACGTGGATGTCAAATCCAGCCCCCCGTGTGTTTTCCATACCTGTGTTATCTCTCATAGATGTTTGTAAAAAATGGATTTTATTCTAGGCGTTAAGTATTCGTACCTTCCTGCTCTCGATTTTTAGCCTCCCCGCAGCAAAGAGACGTATTGCCTCTGGATATGCCTCACACTCTTCCTTGAAAACCCGTACGGCAAGGCTTTCAGGTGTGTCATCCTCAAGAACAGGAACAGCCCTTTGGATGATAATAGGTCCATTATCATATACATTATCAGCAAAATGTACCGTGCATCCTGAGACCTTCGCGCCATAGTTGATGACGGCTTCGTGTACCTTATTGCCATAATAATTGTGACCGCAAAATGCAGGGATGAGTCCGGGATGTATATTCATAACTTTCCATTTATGTTTTATCGGAATTTTATAGAAGTGAACAAATCCGGCAAGTGCGATTAAATCAATAGGGTATTTGTCCAGTTCGGCGGTTATTGCATTGCTGAATGAATCAATATCAGGATAGTCTGAGTAATTAACAACCATTGTCGGGATATCGTGCTTTCTTGCCCTGTCGAGACCGGCGACCTTTGGTTTACTGCTTATTACGACCTGAATAGTAGCATTTAACTTCCCTCGTTCTATCTGATCTAAGAAATTTTGAAGGGTATTACCGCTACCGGAAATTAACACACCTAAATTGATTTTTTTTATCATCAGAATTTATGAAAAATATTGACAAAAAAAATATGGTTTGTTATTATGCGTTTCTTTAAAATTCCTTAATATTTTTAATAAATAATATTTATTAAAATATAATATTCAACTTCGCATGTCAAAGATAATTACTGAAAAGTCAAGAAGGGCGTTTGCTGAGGCGCAGAATTTTATACCAGGCGGTGTTAATAGCCCTGTCAGGGCATTTGGCGGCGTTGGCGGTACACCGATTTTTATTAAATCGGGCGCTGGTTGTTATCTGACGGATGTGGACGATAACAGATATGTGGATTATGTAGGTTCGTGGGGGCCGCTTATCTTGGGACATGCTGACTCCAGGGTTGTAAAAAGAATTAATGAAGCAGTTGCCAACGGGACGAGTTATGGTGCTCCGACTGAGTTGGAAATAAAACTAGCAAAGCTTGTCAGGGAAGCCATGCCTTCAATAGAGAAGGTGAGGATGGTTAACTCTGGCACAGAAGCCACAATGAGCGCCATACGTGTAGCGAGAGGGTATACAAAGAGGGACGCCGTAATCAAGTTCGATGGTTGTTATCATGGACACGTTGACAGCCTGCTTATCCAGGCAGGTTCAGGTGCAACTACGTTAGGTATGCCCAATAGTCCCGGTATTCCCCATGATTTCGTTAAGCATACAATATCTCTCCCGTATAACGATATAGACGCTGTTAATGATGCTTGTTCCAAACGAGGGAAAGACATTGCCTGTATTATCATTGAGGCGGTTGCCGGTAATATGGGCGTTGTACCACCCAGAAAAAATTATTTAGAGGGTTTGAGGGAAATAACAAAGAAGCATGGCATCGTGCTTATATTTGACGAGGTTATGACAGGTTTCAGGGTTGCTTATGGCGGCGTACAGTCGCTTTATAATATTGAACCAGACCTAACAACATTGGGAAAGATCATTGGGGGAGGCCTTCCGGTGGGAGCATATGGCGGTAAAAAAGAGATTATGGATAGTATATCACCCGTAGGACCTATTTATCAGGCAGGCACGCTGTCTGGTAATCCTGTTGCAATGACGGCTGGTATTGCTACCCTGGAAATTTTAAAGGACAATATGATTTATAAAAATTTAGAGGAAAAATCGCAAAGATTGGCTGCGGGCATGGAAAAGGTTTGTAAGGACGCAAAGTTACCTGTGTATCATACGCGGGTTGGTTCAATGTTGTGTGTTTTCTTTACAGATCAACATGTAATAGATTATACTACAGCAAAAAAAAGTGATACAAAGCGATATGCAAAGTATTTTCATGGTATGTTAGAAAGGGGTTTCTATTTTGCACCATCACAGTATGAGGCAGTTTTTGTTTCAACGGCACATGGTGAAAAAGAAATTGATGCAACCGTGGATGCTTTTAAAGAGGTAATAAGAGGTTTTTAAGGATAAGTTATGGTAGCTGTGCGCATAAGTGATGAAATAAAAGGTGTGTTGGAGCGCATCGGTGGTATGTGCGCCAAGTCAGAGACGATTTTGAATCTTTGTATGGAAGGGTTTATTAAAAATAAGGCTAGTTTGGTTGATGACGCAAAGAAGACAAGCCAAACTATCCGTAACGATGGCAACGAGTTGAGAAAACTGCTCAGTAGCAAGGCAGCAGATACTGACGTTAATAAAGGGTTGATAAAATCTTTATTGTCTGTAATAAACAGTATTGAAATGGCAGTCACAGGGCTGGATTCCATTATTCAGCATGTACGATTTAAGGTTAGTGAAGGAATACTATTCAGTGATAAGGCTGTAAGTGAAATTCGCCATTTATTTAAAGAAACACTTGATATATTAAAAACGTCTGCCGATACCATAACGACTAAAAATACAGTGCTCAGGAAATACGTTAATGATAAATATACAAGCCTTAATGAAGTGGTAGAAGCCTATGCAGAGGTGCATGAGGAGCGATTAATCAAGGGTTTGTGCCAACCACAAGCCTCGCCAATATATCTTAATATTGTAGATGCCATAATGACTATAGTTTGGCATGTAAAGCAGGCTTTAAACAGGCTTTTCGAAAGTAAGTGACCGCTTGACTGTTTCTTTTTGTATTATACATTTCAAAAGAGAAACGGCGGGTTGTTAATTGTGGGGTAAAATTCATAATTATAGTAGTAGAATGATGAAAATGAATAGTTGAATGTATAGTTACGCATATTTGTAATTTGTTTTCTACGAAAAGGAATGAAAGTTGCCACACTATATCTTAATTTATGAATAAACTTAATAATCTAAACAAGGTAATAATCTTTGCCTTTGAACAGGGATAAGGACGAAGTATATCGTATCGTAGGCTTAGTTGGGAGCTTTGGTTTTACGACGGCAGGCGCCATAGCAGGTGGATATTTTTTAGGCAGCTATATAGATAAGAAACTCAACACATCTCCGTGGTTTATGCTGGGTTTTATTGTATTGGGGATTGTGGGAAGCTTTATAGAGTTTTTTAAGTTGGTTAAAAAATTGTCGGGCAACAATGGGAAGGTTAATGATGGCAGGTAATAAAGAAAATCACAGTTTTATTATTGACGAAGGTTTTCCTGATAGGGTGATTAAGACGTCACTGTTTTTGGCGTTGATTCTAATTGTGTCCTCGGTCTCTTATATGTCTTTTATGTTATCGGTGAGCCTTGCAATAGGTTGTTTTATAAGCATTGTCTTGTTTAAAACAACATGGTGGGCAATACAGTATGCAGTACAGCATAAAAGGTCCAAGATTAAAGGATTTTTTCTCAAGATAAGCTTCATAAAGTACTTTGTCTTGGGTTCAATTTTACTTTCAGCCTGTTTATTTTTAGAGATTAACATATTTGCTATGGCGGCTGGGTTGGGTATGGTGGTGGCTGTGGTTATTCTGAAGATTGTAGGCAGGTTGTTTGTAAATTACATGAATAGGTCTGTTAATGCATCTTTAAAGGGTGTTAATAGCGTTTCAATCAACAAAGGTAAGAAAGGGGTGTAAGTTACGTGTCCAGCGCGAGTGGTGGGAGTGAGAATACAATTGAATTGCCATCGTTTGTAGATTTAATGCCTATCGATGCTCACAGCCAATTTTTTGGTTTAACCAAGCATGAATTGGTGCCTATAATTATGTCTGTGGGTATAATTGTATTTTTGGGCATGTTTTCTATACTTGCTACAAGAAGGCTTCAGAAGGTGCCGGGCAGACTACAGGCATTTTTGGAGATTATTGTGGAAGGGCTTGAGAATTTCGTCAAATCTCAGATGGGGCGTGTTGCTGGACCATTCATTCCGTTTATCGGAACATTGTTTATTTATATCTTTATTATGAACATGTTGGGGCAAATCCCCCTGTTTCATTCACCTACAAGCAATTTCAACACAACCATTGCCCTAACATTAATAGTCTTTTTTGTTACGCACTATCAGGGGATTAAAAATAATGGTATTTTTGGTTATTTAAAACACATGGCTGGCAAGCCGATTTGGCTTGCACCTTTAGTATTTCCTTTACATGTAATGCAGGAACTGCTTTCGCGTCCGCTTTCGCTATCTATGCGTCTTTTTGGGAATATTATGGGCGAGGATACTATTATCGCAATATTCATAGGAATGTCTCCGCTTTTGTTGGGTTTTATACCCATCCCTATGCATATGCCGATGGTATTTCTTGCGTTGCTTGGGAGCACAATACAGGCAATGATTTTTTCTTTGCTTGCGAGTTTTTATATAGCAGGCGCAATTGGCGTGCATGACGAAGAAGAAGTTTGATACGAATGAAGAAGAAGATTTATACAGAAGGCGCAATTGGCGTGCATGACGAAGAAGAAGGACATCATTAAAAATTTCTTAAAATTTTCTGGAAGGAGGATAAGGAAGAAATAAATATGAGCCAATAAAATTTTAAATTTTTTTATAGGAGGGACTAAACATGCCGGATTATTTTTCAGCATTGGTAATAGGTGTTGCCGTGATAGTGGTTGCAATATTTGGTTGTGCTTTAGGGCAGGGCAAGGTGGTAAGCAGTTCGGTTGAAGCTATGGCTAGGCAACCTGCGATGGCTGGGAAGATACAGCTTGCTATGATTATGGGTCTTGCGTTTATAGAATCGCTAACAATTTA
Organism: uncultured Planctomycetota bacterium; assembly: GCA_963709355.1. Lineage (GTDB taxonomy): Bacteria > Planctomycetota > Brocadiia > Brocadiales > Brocadiaceae > PLOWO2-12-38-17. The sequence continues at coordinate 1,776,549 of CAVPVY010000005.1, read as the reverse complement.
TTCCTTGATGCTGTCTTTTATTCTTATTGGGAAATTACCCAAGACGGATGCCATACTTGAAATATTTAAAAACACAAAAGGAAATGAGCTTCTCTCTTCTACAGGTAATATTTTGCAGTATATTGCAAATTGAATTTGTTTTAAATTATTATAAAGTTAAAACACGCAAATAATATCAAATTATAGTATAAATTATACTACAGAAGTTGATTTTCTAAATATACGTTGTTGGAATGTGTGGCCAGAGTTTAATGTGTTTAAAATTATTATTCGCGGTGATTATAAATAAACGAATTTAATGAATAGTTTTTTTTAATTGTATAGTTGGTGTTGTTAGTATCCAACAAGAAGTTTAACTGAAATTTTTTGAAAGGAGGATGGAGACGTGCTTTATTTTGCAGGTTTGGCGATAGCAGTGGCATTAATAGCTTTTGCAGCTTTAGGTTGTGGCATTGGGCAAGGCATTGCAGTCTTTGGCGCAGCCAGCGGCATGGCAAGGCAGCCAGAAATGGCAGGCAAGATACAACTTGTTATGTTTATTGGTCTGGCATTCATAGAATCATTGACAATATACTCGTTGATGATGTCGTTTATCCTCATGGGTAAATTGCCAAAGACCGAAACTATTCTTGAGTTAATCCAGCACACAGTGAAATAAACAAAGGAGGGGAATTGATTGGATATTTTTAAAACCCTTGGTATCGATATTAAGCCCATTATCATACAGGGCGTAGGCTTTTTGATATTACTCTTTCTACTGAAAAAATTCCTTTTCGGCAAAATATCCGCCGTTATAAAAGAACGTACTGAGGGAATAAAAAGTACATATACAAAGGTAGAAAGCGACAAAGCAGAGGCTGAACGGCTTAAGTCAGAATACCAGAGAAAAATCTCTGAAGCCGAAGTTGAGGCTGTCAAGAGAATACAGGATGCTGTTAATGAGGGGGAACGCATTGGTGAAGGGATTATTCAACGTGCTAAGGAAGAGGTTGATTTGATGAGGACTAAGGCACAGGAGAGTATTGATCAGGAACGGAAGAAAGCGCTGGCTGATATGAGGAATCAGGTTGTAACTCTGTCAATTTTAGCTTCTTCCAAGATAATTCAACAATCTATAAGTTCTAAAACAGCCGAAAAGCTGGTTGATGACTTCATTGAAGAAATAGGGGAATTGAGTGTTAGATAAAAGTACCGCAATTACTTTCGTTGATGCCCTGCTGGATGTAGCTAAGAAGAAGGGCACATTTGAACAGGTTGAAAAAGATCTGGATTTAGTCTGTAACGTAATTACAAAGTTTGATAACTTTAGAAAGATTTTATTTCACCCGTCTGTTACAAGAGACGAGAAGAAGAAATTAATTAAAAAGGTATTTGGCGAATCGGTTTCCGATCTCACGAGAAACTTTTTGAATTTGTTAGTGGATCGAAGGAAAGAAGAGCTATTGGAGTTAATTCCGGAGATATACAGGGAAACTATTAACGAAAAGAAGGGTGTTCTCAAGGCTAAGATACAGACAGTAGAACCTCTGACCGAAGAACGATTAAATAACCTCAGGAAACGTCTGGATAGGCTTACTGGTAAAACTGTGGAGATAGAAGCTGTTCAGGAACCAAACATACTGGGAGGCATGGTAGTGCAAATCGGCAACAAAATGATAGATGGAAGTGTGGCGAGCCGGTTAAAAAATCTTAAAACCAGATTGATGGAAGTACGAACAGCATAGTCTGGTAAATAAAAACCTCTGGGAAGAAATAAGACATTAAAAATCGCAGATTTCACGGATTATGCAGGCAAATAAAAAGCTGTTTTAACTGTGGAATCTATAGTTGTTTTTTAAATTTGAGACAGGAGTAATGGTATATGGCATTAGGATTTACAGAGATTGCTTCAATTATAAAAAAAGAAATTGAAGGTTATGAAGAAAAGTTAAAAATGGAGAATGTGGGTCACGTCATGCAAGTTGGTGACGGAGTTGCCCGCATTTACGGACTGGACGATTGCATGTCCAGTGAATTATTGGAATTTCCCAATAACGTTTATGGTATCGCTATGAATCTGGAAGAGGATAACGTCGGTGCGATTCTGCTGGGTTCTGACGAAAAGATTAAAGAGGGCGATATTGTAAAGACCACCGGCAAGATTGTGCAAGTTCCTGTGGGCAAAGCATTGTTAGGCAGGGTTGTAAATGCATTGGGACAGCCGATTGATGGTAAGGGGCCGATAGCTACGGAAGAATTTATGCCTGTTGAGGGTTCGACTCCCAACGTTGTTGAGAGACAGCCAGTAAAAGAACCTTTACAAACTGGCATTAAGGCAATTGACGCCATGATACCCATTGGCAGGGGACAACGAGAGCTTATTATCGGCGATAGGCAGACAGGCAAGACTGCTATTCTTGTGGATACAATAATTAACCAGCGTGAATCCGGTGTATATTGTATTTATGTGGCGATTGGACAGAAAATGTCTACAGTTGCTAGTGTCGTCAAGACATTAGAAGAGAATAAGGTGATGGACATAAGTATTATTGTTGTAGCCTCCGCAGGAGACCCTGCTCCGCTTCAATATCTTGCACCTTATGCTGGTTGTGCTATGGGTGAATATTTTAGGGACAATGGCATGCATGCGGTAATTATGTATGACGATCTTTACAAACATGCCATTGCTTATCGTCAGATTTCCTTATTGCTACGGCGTCCTCCGGGTCGTGAAGCATTTCCGGGAGATATTTTTAATTTACATTCCCGCTTGTTAGAGAGGGCGGCGAAACTTAATAACGATTTAGGCGGCGGTTCGTTAACAGCGCTTCCTGTAGTAGAAACCCAAGGCGGCGACTACTCAGCGTACATTCCAACCAATGTCATTTCAATTACAGACGGACAAATCTATCTTGAGGGTGATTTGTTTAATGCAGGTGTACGTCCTGCAATTTCTGTAGGTTTGTCAGTGTCTAGGGTGGGCGGAAACGCCCAGATTCCTGCAATGAAGAAAGTTGCAGGTATGTTGCGTTTAACCCTTGCTCAGTATAGAGAATTGGCTTCGTTTGCGCAATTTGGGTCTGAATTGGATAAATATACGCAAGCGCAGTTATCAAAGGGAGAACGGTTTGTAGAACTTCTAAAACAGCCTCAATACGTGCCAGTTGCGGTAGAAGATCAGATTATGGCTATCTTTGCTGGAATAAACGGATATTTGGATGATATTCCTGTAAATAAGATTAGAGTGTTTGAAAAGGAATTTCTGAAGTTTATCAAGGAAAAGTATGCGTCTATCGGCATTGAAATTAAAGAAAAGAAGAAGCTTGATACAGAGGTGACGCACAAGTTGGAAGACGCTATTAAGGAGTTCAAACAATTATTTACCAAAAAGGGTTAATAAATGCTTAGCACTAAAGAAATTAAACAACGCATACGTAGTATTACGAGTATTAAGCAAATTACCCGTGCTATGGAAATGGTAGCGGCGAGTCGCTTGAAAAAGGTGGAGTCCAGAGTTTTGGCGTCGAGGGCATATACAGAAAGAATGCAGCAAGTTTTAAGCCACCTTGCTTCTTTCATGCCGTCGGAAAAATCTCATCCGTTGTTTACGAAGAAGGAAGAGGGGACTCCTGTTATTAAGATTGTTCTGATTACTGCAGACAAGGGGCTATGCGGGGCATACAACAATAATATAATTCAGGCTACAGTAAAATTCATTAAGGAAAATACTGATAAAACAATACGTTTGATCCACATAGGCAAAAAGGGGAATTTATATTTTTCTAAAGGAGGTTACTCAATAGAAAAGTATTTTCCTGAGAATGTTGAGAAATTTGGATACAATCAGGTAAAAACATTAGCATCTCAGCTAATTGATGGATACGAAGCGGGTGAGTTTGGACAGCTGTATCTGTTCTTTACAAAGTTTAATACGACGATGCAATATTCTCCAACTAGCATTTGTTTATTGCCTGTAGAAAAAGATGCTTTTAAGTCTAAAGTGATTGCTAAGGGCGAATACATTTTCGAGCCTTCAGCTGAACAGATAATCGAACATTTATTCCCGAAATATATAGAAACACAGATATATCAATGTATTTTGGAATCTTTGACATCCGAATATGCGGCAAGGCGGGTCGCCATGATTTCCGCAACCGAAAATGCTGGAGAAATGATTGATGAATTAACTCGTAGTTATAATAAAGCCAGACAAGAAACAATTACCAAAGAATTGCTGGAAATTGTTTCTGGCGCTGAAGCATTAACTCAAGGTTAAAAATTTACGTTAAATTGTGATTATGACAAGATAAGGAAGGAGTAAGGCCTTTGGCTAAAAAAGATAAAGGTAGTGTTAAAGGAACAATTGCACAGGTAATTGGTCCAGTAGTGGACGTGAAATTTACTACTGGGAACTTACCGCCGATTAAAAATGCAATTAGTATAAAAGATCCGCAAAAAAAGACAGAATTAATTGTTGAAGTAGCTCAGCACTTAGGAAATGATACAGCGCGTTGTGTTTCGATGGCGTCAACAGACGGCCTTGTCAGGGGGATGGAGGCTATAAATACGGGTTCACCTATAACAGTGCCTGTAGGCAAAGAGGTATTGGGAAGGGTTTTTAATCTTTTGGGCGAACCTATTGATAAGTTGGGAGATGTTAAAACTACCAATCGCCTTTCAATCCATCGTCCTCCCCCTTCATTCGAAGAAAGGGAAACGACTACAACAGTATTGGAAACGGGCTTAAAAGTTATTGACCTGCTTGCGCCTTTTGCACGTGGCGGAAAGATTGGAATGTTTGGTGGTGCAGGAGTAGGAAAGACTGTGTTGATTATGGAACTTATACGAAGTATTGCCACTGAGCACGGTGGGTATTCTGCTTTTGCAGGTGTGGGAGAAAGGACGCGTGAAGGAAATGATCTGTGGCTCGAGATGAAGGAATCGGGGGTTATTGATAAAACCGTGCTGGTTTTTGGTCAGATGAACGAGCCTCCCGGCGCAAGGCTTAGAATTGCTCTATCTGGTTTGACTATGGCTGAATATTTCAGGGATACAGAAGGTCAGGATGTGCTCTTATTTATTGACAATATATTCAGATTTGTACAGGCAGGTTCTGAGGTGTCAGCGCTTTTGGGTCGAATGCCTTCTGCCGTCGGTTATCAGCCTACTTTGGCTACCGAGATGGGAGATTTGCAAGAACGGATTACAACAACCAAGAAGGGTTCTATTACATCATTACAAGCTGTTTATGTTCCTGCGGATGACTTTACCGATCCAGCCCCTGTTGCTACGTTTCCTCATTTGGATGCTACTATTGCCTTGTCGCGTCAAATTGCTGAATTGGGTATTTATCCAGCCGTAGATCCATTAAGATCTACATCAAGAATACTTGATCCCAAGGTTGTAGGACTGGACCATTATGAAGTTGCCCGAGAAGTGCAGAGAATACTGCAACGTTATAAAGAACTGCAAGACTTTATTGCTATTCTTGGTATGGAAGAACTCTCGGAGGATGATAAGATGTTGGTAGGTAGGGCAAGAAGATTGCAAAGATTCCTATCACAACCGTTTTTTGTTGCTGAACAGTTTACAGGCACAAAGGGAAAATATGTGCCTTTGAAAGAGACTATTAGAGCATTTAAAGAAGTAGTTGACGGTAAACACGACAGCCTGCCAGAACAAGCTTTCTACATGGTAGGCGGTATTGAAGAAGTTGTAGAGAAAGCCAAGCAGATGGGTGGATAAATATGGCTAAAACATTTAAACTTGAAATTGTTACACCTGAAAGAGTTGTTTATAGCGATGCAGTGCAAAGCATTTCTGCTGACGGAACTGAGGGTGCGTTTGGTGTTTTGGCAGACCATGCTCCTCTGATCACAGAACTCAGAACGAGTATTCTAACAGTAAATGATGCCAATAACAAAGCGGTGCGGTTTGCACTTGATGGGGGCTTTTTAGAGGTTATAGCGAACAACGTGATTGTGCTCACTGATGCGTGTGTTGCTGAAGGTGAGGTAAATGTGGAGAAGACACGCTCAGATAAGGAATCTGCTGAGAAGGCCCTATCCAGTGGTGGAAGTGCGGAAGAGAAAGAGAAGGCACAGGCTAATTTGAACCGAGCAAATACTTGGTTAAAACTTGTAAATAAATAACAATTCAACCACTGGGGCACGGAAACGGGAAATAGGCGAATTATTAAACTTCAAGCCATGTAGCCGTTTCCAATTTGGGTTTTTTTCTTGCCAATTTATATCCTCCGATTTAGTATTGTAATTTAACTGCCTATTAATTTTACGGTTGTTGTAAATTATGAAATGGGTTTCAGTGGTATTTGCAAAAAAGGGCATTCTTTCATTTTCTTTCTGTAGATTTATTTGCTTTATTGTGGTTGCGGCATAGATAAGTAAATAGTTTTTGCCTATGTATACAAATCGTAAAGGTTGTTGCTTCTTTTATGAATGTTTAAAAACTAAATAATAATCAATATCTTATTTGATGAAAAATTCTTAAACGAAACATGTAACAGTAAAATATTATAATATTTCAATTGTATTAATATTTATAAGTAGAAGGTTTTTTAAATATATATGAGTATTCTTATCACAGGTGGTGCAGGATTTATTGGCAGTCACTTTGCCCTACGTATGGTTAATCAAGGGATGCATGTTGTAGTTCTTGATAAGCTAACCTATGCGGGTAATATCGAGAACTTAAATGAAATCACACGAGATGAAAACAAGTTCAAATATTTCAAATTTTATAAGGGTGATATTTGTAATCAGGAATTGGTGGGACATATTTTCTCTTCTGAGGAGGTTGATGTAGTTATTAACTTTGCTGCGGAAACGCATGTTGATAGGAGCATTATGGGCGCAGGTACATTTATTGACACAGATATAAAGGGTGTCTTTGTTCTGCTTGAGGCTTCAAAACGTCACGGTATAACAAAGTTTATTCAAGTTTCCACTGATGAGGTTTATGGGACTGCCTATCATGATGCTTTTAAAGAAACTGACACATTAAATCCAAGTAATCCATATTCTGCAAGTAAAACAGGTGGAGATAGATTAGCATATGCATATTGGGTAACATATAAATTACCAATCATTATAACAAGGGCATCAAATAACTACGGAGCTTATCAACATCCGGAAAAATTTATTCCTCTTTTTATCACAAATGCATTGGAGGACAAAAAGCTTCCTCTTTACGGCGATGGGCAACAAATTCGTGACTGGATACACGTTGAAGACCATTGTGCAGCGATTGACTTTCTCATTGTTCACGGAGAGAACGGAGAAGTTTACAATATAGGAGGCGAAAACGAGCGTTGCAATATTGATACTACATGTTTTATACTTGATGAATTAAATAAGCCGAGGACATTAATAGAGCATGTAAAAGACAGAGAAGGACATGATAGGCGTTATGCACTGGATTGCACTAAAATAATGGCTCTTGGCTGGAAAGCACAAATTAAATTTGAGACTGGTCTCAGAGATACTATAAAATGGTATAAAGATAATCAGAAATGGTGGAAGCAAATAAAGAATAGTGAGTTTGTAGAATATTATAATAGACAATATGCCCATCGTTTTGTAACCACATGTACATGTAAATGAATGTTTGTAATGATAAATTGTTAAGGAATATTTATGTTTAATATTATTTCTATTGAAAACAGTAAACCAGTTATAACTATTCAGAGAAAACTTAGGCAATTTTTTGCTTATTTACAATATGTTAACGAAAAATATAAACACTCGCTAAAGATATATGCTGAAATATATTTGTCTTTAAAAATTGGGATTATTCTGTTCGCGACTTTCTTTGCGATGGGATATTTAACAATGTATATATCAAAATATATTGCAGAAGAAATGGCAAAATGGAAGGCAATAATATTTACGTTACCGCTGGTGCTTATAATTGTGCTAAAATTATTTTTTATATTTAAGGTCTTAATAATGCATTATAAATCAAGGCTGTTACTTAAAGCAACCCTTGAAATATTGTTTAGAAAAATGTACGGGACTCTTCAGGTTGATAAATCATTTGAAACAAACATATCTAGTAAGCTACAGCTTTCCGTTAGAAAGATAAAGAATTAGTAAACTTTAATTTATAACTAGACCAAGCTAACTTTTCCCATTGATAGGCAGTGCAGATACAATTTATAGCAGAGTGGAGAATTGCTAAAGTTTTCTTGAGCCTATTTTATAACAATTGTAATAAGGCGGCGGGAGAAATTATTTGACTGAAAATAGTATAACAGAATTTGAGAATAAAATATTGGAGATTGAGCATCGGATACAGGATTTAGAGAATGCATCTGTAGATGACGATATTGATAGAAATAGTGAATTAAATTCATTGAAAGAAAGACTCGCAGCGCTACAAAGAGATTTGCATGCCAAATTAACTCCATACGATATAGTCAAATTAGCAAGGCATCCTTTGCGTCCACTTGTAGCGGATTATATAAATTTAATAATTGAAGATTTTGTTGAGATTCACGGTGATAGGAGATTCGGTGATGATAAAGCGATTATTAGTGGATTTGGCAAAATCGGGGGTGAAAAAATTCTGATTATTGGACAACAAAAGGGGAAAAGTACAAAAGAGCGTATTGCGTGTAATTTTGGTATGCCAAATCCTGAGGGCTACAGGAAAGCGTTACAGAAAATGAAGCTCGCAGAGAAGTTTCATTTACCAATAGTTACTTTAATTGATACACCTGGCGCAAATCCAGATATTGGGGCGGAGGAGAGAGGACAAGCACACGCAATTGCAGAGAACATTTACGAGATGTGCAAACTGATGACCCCGATTATAAACATAGTCATAGGTGAAGGCGGTAGTGGAGGTGCATTAGGTATCGGTATTGGTGATAAATTCGCAATTATGGAGAACGCTTACTATTCGGTTATTTCGCCTGAAGGGTGTGCTGCTATATTGTGGAAGAATGGGGAAAATGCACCAGAAGCGGCTACGTCATTACACCTTACGGCAAAGGATTTACTAAATTTTGGAATAGCAGATGAAATTATTCCAGAACCATTAGGTGGCGCCCAAAAGAATCCTAAAAAAACAGCCTATATGCTTAAGAATTACGTGTCTAAATACTTAAAAGAAATAAAAAACATCCAAGTTGATAAACTTATAGAAGACAGGTATAATAAATACAGAAAAATTGGTAAATATATTGATATTTAAGTTTTTTAAATTTTATGTAATTTATTATAATACGGTAAGTGAAATAAATAAAAAATTTAACTTGATTTTAATATAAAAAAACATATAATTTGATTTTCTAATGGTTGTTCTTGTTCTTTGAAAAATTTAGAATCATATGCGTGCGAGTCGTAAAGCTGAGACAATCAGCTTTTGAGTTGTAAATTTTAAAGCCAAGTGAAACTTGGAAACCTTTATGATATTTATGAAGGGTATGATCTTGGCTCAGAACGAACGCTGGCGGCGTGGATTAGGCATGCAAGTCGAACGAGGTGAGTGCCCCGAAAGGGGTACGAATCGAGTGGCGTAAGGGTGAGTAATGCATTGATAACCTACCTTTAAGATGGGGATAACAACGTTTCGAGCAATCGAAGCTACCGAAAGGGTTGCTAATACTCAATAACACTATTGATACTTCAGTATTTATAGTCAAATGGATAGGATTCGTAAGGATCCTTTTGCTTAGAGAGGGGTCAATGTCCTATCAGCTTGTTGGTAGGGTAATGGCCTACCAAGGCTAAGACGGGTAGCCGGCCTGAGAGGGTGGTCGGCCACACTGGGACTGAGACACTGCCCAGACTCCTACGGGAGGCTGCAGTCGAGAATCTTTCGCAATGCCCGAAAGGGTGACGAAGCGACGCCGCGTGTGGGAAGAAGGCCTTCGGGTTGTAAACCACTGTCGGGAGTTAGGAAATGCAGGGATGTTAATAGCATCCTTGCTTGACTAAGGCTCCGGAGGAAGCCACGGCTAACTCTGTGCCAGCAGCCGCGGTAATACAGAGGCGGCAAGCGTTGTTCGGAATTATTGGGCGTAAAGAGCACGTAGGCGGCCTTGTAAGTCGGTTGTGAAATCCTTCCGCTCAACGGAAGAACAGCATCTGATACTGCAAGGCTAGAGTGCGGAAGGGGAGAGTGGAACTTCTGGTGGAGCGGTGAAATGCGTAGATATCAGAAGGAACACCGGCGGCGAAGGCGACTCTCTGGTCCGTAACTGACGCTGAGTGTGCGAAAGCTAGGGGAGCAAACGGGATTAGATACCCCGGTAGTCCTAGCCGTAAACGATGGGCACTAAGTAGAGGGGTTTTGATTATCTCTCTGCCGGAGCTAACGCATTAAGTGCCCCGCCTGGGGAGTACGGCCGCAAGGCTAAAACTCAAAAGAATTGACGGGGGCTCGCACAAGCGGTGGAGCATGTGGCTTAATTCGATGCAACGCGAAGAACCTTACCGGGGTTTGACATGGTAGAAGTAGAAGCCTGAAAGGGTAACGAACGGTATCCAGTCCGTGACTATCACAGGTGTTGCATGGCTGTCGTCAGCTCGTGTCGTGAGACGTTGGGTTAAGTCCCCTAACGAGCGAAACCCTTGTCTTTAGTTGCCACCAGGTAATGCTGGGTACTCTAAAGAGACTGCCGTTGTTAAGACGGAGGAAGGTGGGGATGACGTCAAGTCATCATGGCCCTTATATCCCGGGCTGCACACGTGCTACAATGGTCGGTACAAAGGGATGCGAAGCTCGTAAGGTGGAGCGAACCCCAAAAAACCGATCCCAGTTCAGATTGGAGGCTGAAACCCGCCTCCATGAAGTAGGAATCGCTAGTAATCGCGGATCAGCTACGCCGCGGTGAATATGTTCCCGAGCCTTGTACACACCGCCCGTCAAGCCACCCAAGCAAGATGCACCCGAAATCACCGACCTAACCCGCAAGGGAAGGAAGTGCTTAAGGTGTGTTTTGTGAGGAGGACTAAGTCGTAACAAGGTAGTCGTAGGAGAACCTGCGGCTGGATCACCTCCTTTCTAAGGATGTAATTCAAAGTACCTACTTTGCACGCATACGACTTCTAAGTGTTTTTTAATTCAGTAAATAAAACCTCTGCATAGTTTAAGCAATAGTGAGAAATATTAGAATAATGGGGAAAGTTGGGCCCAAAGATTTGAATTAGTAATTTTGGGCCTATAGCTCAGTTGGTTTAGAGCATTCCCCTGATAAGGGAAAGGTCAGTGGTTCGAATCCACTTAGGCCCACCAATTTGTTGCTGTAAACTGGTATTCAGGGGGATGTAGCTCAATTGGGAGAGCGCTGCCCTTGCAAGGCAGAGGTTGGCGGTTCGATCCCGCTCATCTCCACCACTTTAGATTGGGCTAAAGGATTTAAAGCGAGATTTATTAAATTTATGTTCTTTGAAAAGTGAATACTTAACGGGTAGCAATTTGATCCTATTTGTATAAGATAATAATATATTGTCAAGCTATAAAGGGTACATGGTGGATGTCTAGGCGCTGAGAGGCGAAGAAGGACGCGGAAGACTGCGATAAGCTTCGGGGAGCTGTCAAACAAGCTTTGATCCGGAGATTTCCGAATGGGGAAACCTGCTACGGGTTTATACCGTAGTATCGTTGTCTGAATATATAGGGCAGCGAGGCAAACGGAGAGAAGTGAAACATCTCAGTAACTCCAGGAAAAGAAAGAAATTCGATTTCCTTAGTAGTGGCGAGCGAAAAGGAAAGAGCCCAAACCAGTTGTGTGTCAAACCCTTGTGTGTTGCACAACCGGGGTCGTGGGGATTGCAATGAGACAGAACAAGGACTGTCTCGGAAAGTCAAAAATGTAATTTTTAGCCGAATAGTGCAGGAAAGCCTAACCATAGAAGGTGATAGTCCTGTAGGCGAAAAAAATTACACTTTCTTTGCAATTTCCCAAGTAACACCCGTCTCGTGAAAGCGGATGTGAATTTAGGGAGTCCACTCTCTAAGGCTAAATACGGCTCAGCGACCGATAGCGCACGAGTAGCGCGAGCGAAAGATGAAAAGCACCCCTGTTAGGGGAATGAAATAGAACCTGAAATCGTGTACTTACAAGCGGTGGGAGCACTATAATTCCATGTTTTCATGAAATGATGTGTGACCGCGTGCCTTTTGCATAATGAACCGGCGACTTACTGTGTATTGCGTGGTTAAGTCTTTAATGGATGGAGCCGTAGCGAAAGCGAGTGTGAAATGCGCGATTTTAGTAGTACATAGTAGACCCGAAACCAGGTGATCTACCCTTGGTCAGGATGAAGCGGATGTAAAAGTCCGTGGAGGTCCGAACGCATTTACGTTGAAAAGTGATGGCGATGAACTGAGGGGAGGAGTGAAAGTCTAATCAAACTTGGTGATAGCTGGTTCTCCCCGAAATAGCTTTAGGGCTAGCCTTGTGAAATTATACAATGGGGGTAGAGATACTGAGTGAATGTTGGGGTCTTCCAGACTACCAAATTCAATCAAACTCCGAATACCATTGTATGTACCACAAGAGTCAGACTGTGGGGGATAAACTTCATTAGTCGAGAGGGAAACAACCCAGACCGACAGCTAAGGTCCCTAAAATAGACTAAGTGATAAAGGAAGTGAGAGTGCGAAGACAGTTAGGATGTTGGCTTAGAAGCAGCAACCATTTAAAAAGTGCGTAATAGCTTACTAACCGAGCATTCTTGCGCCGAAAATATTACGGGACTCAAGTCTATTACCGAAGCTTCGGATTTTTGAGATTATTCGTAATCTCTAAAAGTGGTAGGGGAGCGTTCTATGGTAGGTTGAAGAGAGACTGAAAAGACTCTTGGACGAGATAGAAGTGATAATGCCGGTATAAGTAGCGATAATATAAGTGAGAATCTTATTCGCCGCAAGCCTAAGGTTTCCTGGGGAAGGTAAATCCGCCCAGGGTTAGCCGGAGCCTAAGTCGAGGCTGAAAGGCGTAGACGATGGACAACAGGTTAATATTCCTGTGCCACCGTTATAGCGTTGAGCATAGGGGGGACAGAGATGTGATGGTTAGCAGGCCTAATAGATACGGTCTGTTCAAGCCGGAGGTGTTGTCTCAGGTAAATCCGAGACATATGGCATCGAAGGTGAGTACGTGGGCGTATGCCCTTAAGTAACCTGAGCATCTTTCAAGAAAAGCCTCGTTTGCGAGCTATTACGGTGTCCGTACTAAAACTGACACAGGTAGGCGGGGAGAGAATCCTAAGGCGCTCGAGAGAACCCTCGTTAAGGAACTCGGCAAAATCACTCCGTAACTTCGGGAGAAGGAGTGCCTCGAGATTTATCGGGGCCGCAGTGAAAAGGCCCGGGCGACTGTTTACTAAAAACACAAGTCTCTGCCAAGATTTAAAATCAACGTATAGAGACTGACGCGTGCTCGATGCCAGAAAGTTAAGGGAATGGGTTAGTGTTCGAAAGGATGCGAAGCTCAGAACTGAAGCGCTGGTGAATGGCGGCTCTAACTATGAGAGTCCTAAGGTAGCGAAGTTCCTTGTCAGATAATTACTGACGTGCATGAATCGCGTAACGACTTGGGTACTGTCTCAACGAGGGACTCGGCGAAATTGTAGTCGTGGTGAAGATGCCACGTACCCGCGGCAAGACGGAAAGACCCCGTGAACCTTTACTGTAGCCTATTATTGGGTTTTGGCACAGTATGCGTAGGATAGGTGGGAGACTATGAAGTCCCAGCTCTGGCTGGGATGGAGTCGACGTTGAAATACCACTCTTACTATGTTAAAATTCTAACCAAATTCCGTGAATCCGGATTTGGGACAGTGATAGGTGGGCAGTTTGACTGGGGCGGTCTCCTCCTAAAGAGTAACGGAGGAGTCCAAAGGCTTCCTCAGTGCGCTTGGCAACCGCACGTAGAGTGTAAGGGCAGAAGGAAGCTTGACTGTGAGACCTATAAGTCGAGCAGATGTGAAAGCAGGGCCTAGTGATCCGGTGGTTGTGTGTGGAAACGCCATCGCTCAACAGATAAAAGGTACTCCGGGGATAACAGGCTGATCGCCTCCGAGCGTCCATAGCGGCGAGGCGGTTTGGCACCTCGATGTCGGCTCATCGCATCCTGGGGCTGGAGAAGGTCCCAAGGGTTCTGGAGTTCACAGATTAAAGCGGTACGCGAGCTGGGTTTAGACCGTCGTGAGACAGGTCGGTCCCTATCTGCCGTGGGTGTTTGATATTTGAGGAGATCTGTCCTTAGTACGAGAGGACCGGGATGGACGTACCTCTGGTGTACCAGTTGTCGTGCTAACGGTATGGCTGGGTAGCTATGTACGGTTAGGATAAATGCTGAAAGCATATAAGCATGAAACCTACTCCAAGACTAGATATCATTTTCCGTTACAGGAAGAGAGACACCTTGTAGACTACGAGGTTGATAGGCCAGAGGTGTAAGTATAGTAATATACTAAGCTGACTGGTACTAATTAGTCGAAAAGCTTGACTTTTTATATCTTATAAAAAGTATCAATTGTTACCGTTAAGATATTCATGGATATCAAAGTTTTTTCCGGTGGGCATAGTAAGGAGGATACACCCGTTCCCATTCCGAACACGGTAGTTAAGCTCTTTACGCCGATGGTACTGGTGAAAGCTGGGAGAGTAGGTCACTGCCGGGAGTTATTATAATAAAAAACCCGTCCCGAATATTCGGGACGGGTTTTTTATTTAATAGAACTATTCTGTAAAATTGATAATAAAATTAATTTAAGCTATGATAAGATACGTACGTTTATATATATTTGATTTTCTTTATGAATGAATTTAACAAACGTTTATATGCTTCCTGAAGAGGAAAAATTTAAAGAATATCTTGAATCGAACAACTTAAAATATACTGCTGAAAGACAGGCAATACTTGATAGGGTGTTTGCAAATCATAACCATTTTGAGGCAGATGAGTTGTTAGTTGAACTCAGGCTTAGTCAACAAAATATTTCAAGGGCTACAATTTATAGAACACTTGCATTACTCGTAAAAAGCGGTTTATTAAAAGAAGTTATTTCGGGAGAACGGCATACTCATTATGAGCATGTCTTTGGGCATGAACATCACGATCATTTAGTTTGTGATAATTGTGGGAAAATTATTGAATTTGTAAATTATAAAATTGAGAGATCTGCAAAACGGTGTTTGCAGAAAATATAATTTTAAAGCTAATTCTCATCGGTTACAGATTCATGGACTTTGCGAAGGTTGTAATGTAAAAAACAAAAGAAAGACAAAGAAAACCAAATCGGGGGTGTAATATATGGCACGTATTTGCGAAATATGCGGTAAAAAAACACAGGTTGGAAATCAAATAGAAAGGAGAGGTTTAGCCAAGTGGAAAGGCGGTGTTGGTAGAAAAATTACAGGAAAGACCAAAAGGAAATTTAAACCAAATATACAACGTGTAAAGGCGAAACTTGGCGGTACTACCAAAACAATAAAGGTGTGTACGAGATGTATTAGCGCAGGTAAGGTAGTAAAGGCAGTGTAGCGCAAAGAAGCAAAGTAATTTTTATGAGCATAGATAAGAAAGTTATCGAGTACATCGCAAATCTTTCCATGATTGATCTGGATGAAAGCGAAAAAGAGATGTTTGTTAATCAGATCGGCGACATTTTGTCATACATTGAGAAGCTGAATAAATTAAATACAGATAATGTTAAACCAGTAACACATACCGTAAACACAAATAACATATTCAGGGAAGATATTCTGAAACCGTCCTTTTCTCCAAATATTGCCTTGTTCAATGCCCCTTCCAAGATAGGTGTTTTTTTCAATGTACCAAAGGTAATTGAATAGAAAGTTTGAAATAAAAAGTGTCTTTAAAACTTTTAGAAATTACCGCACTTCAATTAAAAGAAAAATTATTATCAAGAGAAATACAGGCGACTTTTCTTACAAATAAATTATTTGAATGGATAAAGGAAATTGAGCCTAACATCCAATCCTACATCTCCCTGAATGAAGATGAAGCACTGAAAAAGGCTAAAGAAATTGATAGAAAAATAGAAAATGGTGAGAAGCTTGGTTCGCTTGCCGGTATTCCTGTTGCCGTTAAAGATAATATCTGTACAAAAGATTTACTTACCACTTGTGCTTCAAAAATTTTGAAAAATTTCATACCTCCTTACGATGCCTTTGTTGTAAAACGTCTTAAAGAAGAAGATGCAATAATCATTGGAAAGACAAATTTAGACGAATTTGCAATGGGGTCTTCCACGGAAAATTCAGGTTATAAAATTACGCATAATCCCTGGGATTTAAACCGTGTTCCGGGCGGTTCCAGCGGTGGTTCGGCTGCTACGGTAGCCGCTGATATTACATATATGGCGCTCGGTTCAGATACGGGTGGGTCTGTAAGGCAGCCCGCGGCATTATGTGGTGTTGTTGGTCTGAAGCCAACATACGGCAGGGTGTCGCGATATGGACTAATTGCCTTTGGATCCTCCTTAGATCAAATTGGAACTTTAACAAAGGATGTGAGAGATGCCGCGCTATTATTGCAGGTAATTTCTGGTAAGGACTCTTATGATTCAACATCTGTTCAGATAAATGTTCCAGATTATTTAAATGGAATTGATACGGATATTAAAGGCTTACGAATCGGTATTCCAAAAGAATATTTTATGACAGGCTTAAATCCAGAGGTTAGTGGTGCAGTAAGAAATGCATTGAAGATTTATGAAAGGTTTGGCGCAAAGACTATTGAAATATCTTTACCTCATACAGAATATGCAGTTGCGGTTTACTATATCGTTGCAAATGCAGAGGCAAGTTCTAATTTGGCACGATATGATGGCGTCAGATACGGCTACAGAACAGAGAATGCAAGCGGTGTAATTGATATGTACAGTCGTACAAGGTCGGAAGGTTTTGGAAATGAGGTCAAACGCCGCATTATGCTTGGAAACTATGCGCTCAGTTCCGGTTATTATGGTGCTTATTATTTGAAGGCATCTAAAGTAAGAAATTTAATAAAAAATGATTTTGATGCTTCTTTTGAAAAAATTGATTGTATCATTTGCCCTACATCACCAGTACCAGCTTTCAAGATTGGAGAACGTGCAAACAACCCTTTGGAAATGTACCTTTCCGATGTCTATACGATTCCGGCAAATCTTGCAGGCATTCCTGGTATCTCTATTCCGTGTGGATTTTCAAAAGAGGGTTTACCAATTGGAATGCAGATTTTAACAAAACACTTTGAAGAAAAGAAGATGTTACAAATCGCATACGCATTTGAACGAGAGACTGATTTTCATAAGAAAAAACCAAAGCTTGGGGCTTCAGCTATACAAAAATAGATTATTGTCTGGATTTTGAAAAGGTTGTTTATGAATTACGAGATTGTAATAGGATTAGAGACACATGCTGAACTGGCTACATTAACAAAGCTTTTTTGTGGTTGTAGCACGAAATTTGGCTCAGAGCCAAATACGCAGGTATGTCCTGTATGTCTTGGTATGCCTGGAATATTGCCTGTCATGAATAAAAAGGGTTTTGAATACGCGCTCAAGGTGGCAATTGCCTTAAACTGCGAGATTAATAGGTTTACGAATTTCGATAGGAAGAGTTATTACTACCCCGACTTACCGAAAAACTACCAAATATCCCAGAATTATTATAATCTGGGTATTGATGGACACATGGATATTAGTGTAAACGGTTCTCCAAAAAAAATTCGCATTCATAATGTCCACCTTGAAGAAGAGGCAGGAAAACTCATACATCCTGAAGAAACAGGGGCTAATTATAGCCTTGTTGACCTTAACAGGGCGGGTGTCCCGTTGCTTGAAATTGTATCACAGCCTGATATGCGAAATGTTGATGAAGTTGACAGCTATATGCAGACCTTGAGAAAAATACTTCTGTATACAGAGGTATCTGATTGCAAGATGCAAGAGGGGTCTCTTCGGTTTGAAGCGAGTATTTCACTCAGAAAAAAGGGTTCCCATAAACTCGGTGACAGGGTCGAGATTAAAAACCTTAACTCAATGAAGTCTGTTATAAAGGCTATTGAATACGAGGTAACAAGACAGGGTGAATTGTTGGATAAGGGAGAAGCAATAGCAAGAGAAACAAGATTATGGGATGAAGTAAACGAAAAGAGCGAACGCATGCGTTCAAAGGAAGAGGCTCAGGATTATCGCTATTTCCCGGAGCCCGACCTTTTACCGGTAATAATTGATGAGAAATGGTTGTCTGCAATAAAGGCATCTATACCGGAGCTTCCCTTAGAAAGGAAACAGAGATTTATAGAGAAATTTAAACTTTCCGATTATGATGCCGGCGTACTAACCGAAGAAAAGGTGCTTGCCGATTTATTTGATGAGTGTGTGAAGTTGCTGGATCGCCCGAAAGCCTTCTGTAACTGGATTACCAATGATTTACTGCGGGAGGTTAAAGACAGGAAGTTAGACATTAACGCTTTGAAAATCAAGCCTAAACAACTTGCGTCTCTGGTTGAAATTATTGAGAAAGGTACTATAAGCTCAACCATTGCAAAAGAGGTGTTTTTTGAGATGTTACAAACGGGTAAAGAACCTCAGAAAATTATAGAAGAAGAAGAACTAGCACAAATAAGCGACGAAGGATTGATTGCATCGGTCGTGGATAAAGTGATATCGAATAATCCAAACGTGATTGAAGATTATAAAAAGGGGAAGAAAAACACCCTTGCGTTTCTCGTTGGTCAGGTAATGAAGGAAACCAAAGGCAAGGCGAATCCAAAAATAGTGAACGAGATGTTGGTGAAAAAAATTGGTGTATAAAGAATTCGTTTTGGTATAATTCTATTTGAATAAGGTATCAGTTAAACCCCATTTCCTAACCACTCCCACTAAGGGCGTGTGAAAAACGGTTCCTCCCCCTCGATTGGGGAGGTCAGGTAGGGGGGTGCTGAACTGTTACTGAAAAAGATTCCTTTAAAGTTAACGTTGTATATTAAAGGAAAAGGCAAATGGGACCTCCTTCAGTAAAAAAGGCTGCTCAGAAATATACATGGGATGATTATCTCACATTGTCAGATGACGAGCGAGGGGAGATTATCGATGGTGTCGCAAATAACATGACACATGTTCCTCAGGTGAATCACCAGACTAGCGCAGGTAATTTATTCAGCCAACCAAATCGAAAACTAGCGAATAAACCATGTAAACCACTGATTGTCCCTGCTGATGTAATCATTTCCCAATATGACATTGTCCAGCTTGCTGTATTCGTAGTTTGTGATAAAAACAAAATTAATGAGGCGAATGTAAAAGGAGTGCCTGACTTAGCTGTTGAAATATTTTCGCCTGCCACGGCTTCAAAGGATATGAGGGAAAAGAAGAATTTTTAAGAAGAGTTTGGTGTAAAAGAATATATTGTCATTGACCCTTTGGAGGAATATTTGTGAAGTTCTGTTTGGGCGGGGGATGGGATTTATAATAGGGGAGCGGTATTTGGCTAACAAGATGCTTTACAACTAAAATCCCTATAAGAAATCGAAGTAAACCTTTGGGAAATATTTGAAGTAGAAAAACAGCAGTAAGGTAGATTATCTTCTTAGTAACAATTTAGTTCTTTGAAAACATAGTAGTTGGAACTGCCTTGGTGACAGTATGTAGTGGCAGTTCAAGAATTACCCATACATTGCATGACAACCGCGTTATTACAGGAATATTTCGAAAGACTAAACTGTTACAAAAACAAATTTATCTGCTTTGTATGATTTTATTCATGAGTGCCTGAGTTCCAGATTAATTTTTATGATTTTAATTATTTGATAAGCAACGAACGAATTTGATGTGTGTTCCTGTCTCGTGATAATTCGCGCATATTCGTGGTCCAAGTGCGTAGGCTGGTATTTTAAGAGAATTATGTTTATGTTTTATACGTGTAAATCTGTGTTTTTCTGGCTCGAAGATTCAAATGCAGTTGAACCATTTATTGGTGAGAAATCGCAGGCATAGAGCCTTAGGCGACAGGCACATAAATATTTTCATGGTTTTATGGTACCCGTAAAGGTGGCCTGATGACTGTGGTAAACGATTAATTATAGTTTTAAAAAATCCGTGACATTATTTCTGTAACTTTTTTTGTAAGGAGGGTAGTGTATGCGTAGGGAGCATAAATTATTGGGTGTTAGTGTTTTGATAGCTGTGGCCGTCTTTGTGTTTCAGGCAAAGACGTGCTTTTCAGCTCAGGAGGTTGCAGGCAAAGTAAATATAAACACTGCTACCATTGAACAGCTAGCATTGTTGCCGGGTATAGGTACAAAGATAGCAGAAGAAATTGTCAGTTACAGGACAGCAAATGGCAATTTTGCCTCTCCGGAAGACTTGAAGAAGGTAAAAGGTGTCGGCGATAAAAAGTTTGAAGAGGTTAAGGAATTCATTGTAACAGAGGGTGAAACAACTATAAGTGTTACGAAGGAAAAAGGCAAAAAGGAAAAAGATTAATAGAGTACCAAAATCCTGCAATCATGTTTTTTGCCCTGATTGCAGGATTGCGGTAAAATGCGTACTACTATGGGGGGGGACACCTATTGAGATTATGGTCAAATGAAAAAACAGTATTTCCAAAAGATAATTTCTCAATACAAGAAACATAATCTATAAATATAATTTCAATCCGTCTATTTTAGTTATCGTAAGAAGCCCTGGATTTTAGTTACCAGTCTTCGGTCACCCATTAGAAGCATCCAATTAATTACGGATGTGCATGAAGGTTAAAGGATCACATCTTTCCATGCTGTCCGAGAAGATTGCTTTATTTATTCATAGCAAGAGGTATAATTTTGTTGAGGTTATCTAGCGACGTGATATAATGAAGCACCAATTGGAGCTGCAAGGCAAAATCACGCCAAACAGTTAGAATTTTGCCTCGAGTAGACAATGTGAATGCGGGAACATTTTCGAATCATTAACTGCCTTAAGTGGACACAATTCCGGAAGAATTAATCATATGTCTAAATTTAAACCGTTTCATAAATTTCAGAATCCGCTGATAGGATTTATACCAAAATTGTTTTTAGACTACATAGGGACGGTAATATCAATAGATCATCTTTGCAGGTCATTAAAAGAGGTCATATTTTCATTAGATACAGAACCCATAGAAACCAAGTATTTCTTTTTAAAACAACATACGTATCATCCAAGGTTAGTGTTAAGTTTATTATTTTATGAATATGCTAAAGGGGTTCGCAGCAGTGGGAAATTAGCCAAAAGTTATATAAGTGGTTATATGTGTATCTATTTAATGCAATGTTACAATCCTGGTCATCGGGCGATCAGCGATTTCAGCAAGAATAATCTCAAAGAAATCGAAAAGTATTTTATGGATATTGTCAGAATATTTAGCACATTAGGATATGGCCATGTAGGTAAGATATACACAGATGGGACAAAGCTCAAAGGCAATGCCTCAGCGAAGCGGACGTAAGATAAGGCTGGATTTGAGAAATGGTTATCAGAGATAGAAGAAGCGTTAAAGATCATGAAGGAAGAAAAGAGGGAAAAGATAAATATCACAGGCAAAGACGCCAACCACAAGAAAATAGGAGGTAGTAAAGATATTCTACCCGGTTATAATTGTCAGACAGCGGTAATCGAAGCGGGGTTTATCATGGCAGCAGAAGCGGTAACAGATGCAAATGACAGAAACCAATTGAACCCTATGGTAGAGCAGACAGAATCGAATACTCGGGAAGCAGTAAAAGAGACAGCGGAAGAATGGGTTGATCTGGATTAGCTTTTTAAGTTATTAAGTTTGTATGAGTACAGGCGATAACATTATGTAAAGATTCCGTTGCACTTCTTCAAAATTTAACTTTGTAAATACTTTTTTACATCAAGAACGTTACTGGATGCATGATCTAATAAGGTTGCTGTAACTACAGAGTGAAAGTGCCAAGTTGGAAAAGGATGGAACTATCTAGACAGGTGGCATAATGAAGAGAAGTCTTATCGAAAGACCTACTGAAAAAGTAGCCCAAGCCTATCGGGTAAATGTTAAGTCAAGATCGAAGGGTATAATGGTATGAAGGAATTAATCGGTTTTACAATAATAATTGCTATTTTTTTGCTTCTTTTGCTGTTGGCTTTTGGGTTGCTCCGCGTAGCGCTAATAACTCTGCCAGCCTGTGTTGTAGCTATAAGTGTAATGCTTTTGGTCTTATATCTGTTTCGTGCCCATAGAATACACCATTTGAACTCCCAAGGGACTTTGGCAAAGGTACTAATGGTTCGGTTTGATGGACAGGAATTATATTGGAATTTAGAAGAATCTAAAATTGAATCATATGCAAAAGCGAAACTGGCTACGTTCATTAGTATTATCTTTGGAATAATATCAATCTGGTTAATATTAAGCATAATCTATAAAAAAGGCGCTTTCAATAATTTAACGGGATTTACATCAAGCGCTAACCTAGCTATAGGATATTTTATATCAGGAATTGTTATTGTAGTAACAATCGTAAAGGCGAAACCAGTTGAAACTCTCAAAAATGCAATATGGGAGCAGGGCAATTACCTGGTGAGTCAGATAAATACACAGCTTGAGAGAATCCAAGAGTTACATTCGTTGGAGACTTCTATAAAATCGATTGCTTACCAGTTGAAAATCTCTTTTCCGGTAGATTTCAATACGGAAATTCAAGGGTTTGTCGATACTCATAAAAATGAACTTCTATCAGATACTTCTGAGATGAACAAATTAATTATAGAAAATATCAAAAGAGCTGAAGAAGATAGAATACATTTAGAAAAAGCAAACAATCATTACCGTGCTGCAATGAAACTTTACACAATAGTAGCTATAGAAGTAAACTGGACTGGGAGCATACCCCTTATAAAGGAAATGGAATACGATTATGAAGGTTTAACCTCCGAAAATTTAAAAGCCCTTTTAGCGAATAGAAAATGGGATGATTTCCAGGACATAGTAAACGAAATCATGAGGGATCTTCAACGATTGAGAGAATTAGCCATGAAATATCAGGAAGAAGAAACAAACAGTTATAAGAAAGAGACGGATGAAGAGAAAGCATACCGTATTATGGAGATTTCTTCTGCCGCATCGGATAAAGAAATTAAGAAGGCATATAGAGAGTTGGTACTTAGCTACCACCCTGACAATGCAGAACAAACCACTCTTGGCATAAAAAAATTGGCAGAAGAGCGGTTTAAGGAGATTAACTGGGCGTATGATTTCTTGAAGGGAATTCGAAAGATCCTGTAAGGAATAACATAAATGGATAAAGAGAAATCTATAATTGATTTAACAAATAACGATATTACTCCTACTAAATTTCAGCAAAAAAATTGGGTTAAGAAACTTGAAGCGGCTTCAGGAAAACCAGTAGCGCTACGCAGGTTTAGTAAGATTGTGTATCTTCTCATAGATTGCTCAGGGAGCATGGCAGAAGGTAACAAAATAGAGCAGGCAAAAAAGGGTGCATTCGGCTTTGCTGAAGAAGCCCAAAGGAAGGAATATGCTATAGGGCTTATTCAATTTTCATCGTATGCTGAACACATACTTGAACCGCATAATGAACTTACAAGTTTCAATACCAGCATTGAGAAACTATCAGCCAATGGTTCAACTAACATGGCTGCTGCTGTTCAAATTGCAAGAGATAAACTTTCAGATAAGGCTGGTGAGAAAGTGATTTGTATTGTGACTGATGGAATGCCAGACGATAAAAAAGCTACTCTTGAAGCGGCGAATGAAGTAAGAACACAAGGAATTGAAATAATGACTATTGGCACTGACGATGCTGATAAGGAGTTTCTCGAACAACTTGCGACTCGAAAAGAACTTTCACGTAAGGTCTTAAGAGATCAGCTTGAACAGGGCATTGCTGCAATGGCGAAGATGTTGCCTAAAAAAATGGGTAGCAAAAACTATGGTCAAGACTTTTGAGAAACTTCGCTGATTAAATTACTGCTTCTAATGGGTGACTCGTTATTATTTGTTTTAATAATTATTAGTGTTGTTTAAGAACATCTTTAAGAAAGTAAGATTAAAGGATTGCCCATTAGAAGGCTTTTGTCGAGCAGAGAGATTCTCTCTAGCAAAAAACCGCAGAATCTTTGCATTGCCGAGCGGAATAAAAAACTGAGCGATACGATAATAAATTCGAAGAAACAATTACTTAATATTTAGGATATGCTACTTTTCCTCCCCTTATTTTATTGTTTTAGCTTAAAACTGGCTGTTTTGCCTTCTTTCAAATCCTCAAGCCCTTCAGTCTTTACACGCAAACGCAGGTCGTTGGCGCTGTCGGCATAGGCGATGGCATTTTCATAGCTAATCTTGCCTTCTTTGTAAAGATTGAACAAAGACTGGTCAAATGTAAACATACCTTCTTGTATCCCCCTTGACATAGTTTCCTTCAATAATCCAATCTGTTTTTTCAGTATGAGGTCTTTGACCCTAGGTGTATCAAGCAATATCTCAAACGATGCAATACGTTTTCCACCCGTTGACGGTATCAGTCTTTGAGAGACAATGGCACGCAGATTCAGCGAAAGCAGTAGATATATCTGTTCATGTCGTTCAATAGGGAAAAAATTTACGATGCGTTCTATAGTTTGATTAGCATTGTTCGCATGAATGGTGCCAAGGCAGAGTTGGCCTGTTTCGGAAAAGGTAATGGCAGACTCCATTGTTTCAGTATCACGTATTTCACCTATAAGTATAACATCAGGTGCTTGGCGAAATGCATTTTTAAGCGCCTTGCTATATGTCATGGTGTCTATGCCCATCTCCCTCTGGGTTATGATGGATTTCCTGTGTTGGTGTACAAATTCTATAGGATCTTCTATTGTTATTATGTGCCCCGCGCTATTTGTATTCCTGTAATCAATCATTGCGGCAAGGGTGCTTGATTTTCCAGAGCCTGTTGCACCGCATACAAGCACTAGTCCACTTTTTGTCATGACAATGTCTTTTAAGATTTGTGGAAGACCCAGGTCGTCAATGGTTTTGATATTTAATTTTATCTGACGGATGACGATTCCTATATTCCTTTTTTGATAGAAGATGTTTGCACGGAATCTGCCCAGTTCTGGATAAAACAATGCAAAGTTTATCTCAAATGTTTCATAGAAGGCTCTTCTTTGTTCTTCATTCATGATCTTTTCTGCAAGGGCACAGGTATCTTCTGCGGTTAGCTTTTTAGTACCGGAGGGAATGTTGATGCCATCTTTGCGGTAGACAGGCGGGAGGTCTGCGGTAATATAGATGTCGGATGCGTCCAATCGTACCATTTCCTGCAGTAGTTCTTTGATTTCCATGTTAATTATTTCTTACCTCTAAAGGAGCGGATTTTATATTTAGATGTTTCTTGATTTTCAATTTTATCTGTAATTTTAAGGGATGCAAGGTAATTTTAATGCTATATCACGCGTTATCGTATTCACACATTTGCGAGGATGCTTTTCTCAGGGTTTGCCACGTACTTGATATGGGGGACGACAACTTACTTTTGTTGTTAACTATATTTAACAGAATCTTAGATTATACCGAGAACCTGAAATGCATGATGTCCCCATCCTTTACTACGTACTCCTTACCCTCCAGTCTTAAAAGTCCTTTTTCTTTAACCTTTTGTTCTGAGCCAAGTTTGATAAGGTCTGTATAGTGATAGGTTTCTGCACAGATAAAACCGCGTTCAAAATCCGAATGTATGACGCCTGCAGCCTGTGGCGCCTTTGTTCCTTGTTTGATTGTCCATGCCTTGATTTCTTTTGGCCCCGCAGTAAAGTATGTAATTAGGGCAAGTAAGCTATAGGTTCCACTGATTAATCTTTCCAGGCCGGATTCCTCAATGCCCATTTCCTTGTAATAGGACAATCTTTCGGATGGATCCATTTTTGCAATTTCTGATTCAATATCTCCGGAGATGACCACACATTTGGAATTTTCCTTGCTTGCATAATCAGTAACCATGTCAACATATTGCTTGTCACTCTCATAATCGAATACATTTATTACATATAATACAGGCTTTACTGTCATCAGATGTAAATCCTCAATGTGCTTTTTTTCTTCAGCAGTCAGGGATATTAGTCTTACAGGTTTATTGTTATTCAAGCCATCTCTTACTTTCTTGAGTGTTTCAACGGAGGCGATAATGTATTTATCCCCTGTCTTTATCAATTTTTCATTTTTAGACAGTCTCTTTTCGACTGTTTCCATATCTGCAAGGTTAAGTTCTGTATTAATGATTTCAATATCCCGTACAGGGTTTATATTCCCTTCCACGTGGATTACGTCGCTTTTCTCGAAGCAACGAACAACATGCAGAATGGCATTAACATTCTTGATGTGTCCCAGGAACTGATTTCCAAGTCCTTCGCCTTGGCTTGCGCCTTTTACCAGTCCTGCAATATCAACGAATTCAACTGTAGTAGGAACAATTTTTTCTGTTGGAATTATTTTGGCTATTTTATCGAGGCGATGGTCAGGCACTAAGACAACGCCTTTATTGGGATCAATTGTACAGAATGGATAATTAGCAGAAGCTGCATTTGCAGATGTAAGGGCATTAAAAATAGTAGATTTACCCACATTTGGCAATCCAACAATACCGCAGTTTAAACCCATGCTACAAATACCTCTCCTGTTTATAAAATTTATACTGGCTCTGTTAATTTACAAAGGTTTAAATACTAACGTTTTATGGTCTGATAAGCAATGTATATAATAAATTCATCTGTAAATTATCCGAAGCAACGCTATAAATAAGTTGACATCCTATCATGACAATGTCATTCCTGCTTTCGCAGGAATGAGAAGTTATTTTGTATTTATAATATTAAATGATTTATATCTTTTGCTATATTTTTTCACATGTATGTCTATTTCAGGAAAACTTTATGAGCAACTCTTGTTATTAGAATATAGTGGTAAAAGACTGTTGTTGTAATAATAGAAATAAAATTAAATTGCCTTGCATTTCACGAAAATAAAGGCAGAATTAAGATATGATGAATATAATTATACACGGTTAATATTCATCCACATTCCTCGCTAGTGAATTAAATTTTGTTAGTCTTTTACTTGGTGATTTTACAATAATAATTATTAAATTTATCGTTACATAAGGCAAAAATATTTAAATGAATCATTTCGTTGATGTATTAAAAGTAAAGATACTTCATATAGTTGACTACAAGATATTGCAACGCTATCTCGTGAGAGAATGGTTCAGGACATTTTTACCTTCTTTTGCGTGCTTTGAGTTTTTAATATTTTTAGGGTTTGCGATTCAACTGTTGCACAAAGGGCTTGATATTATTGCCCTCAGGGCAATAGTGCCCCATTTGTTTATTCAAGCCACTCCTTACTCTATACCTGCAGCACTGCTTACTGCCACAACAATGACTTATGGCCGAATGAGTGCTGATCGGGAAATCATTGCCATTCAAACAAGCGGTATTCACAAAAATAAAATAATTACACCAATTCTAATAATCGGCGTATTTTTTAGTTTAATAACTCTTGGTCTGACATCAGAAATATTGCCACGCTCGTGCTTTAAAATAATCCTGTTGCAGGAACGCGCGGTAAATAATGTTCTTGCCGGACGTCTTGTAAATTTTCAGAAAAAAATAGAGTTAAACCCGTACCAAATTTATGTCGGACACATGGAGAATAATATTAATAAAGACATAGCAGTGATTCAATACGCTGACGATTATGTAACCGATGTAATTCTGGCTGAGGAGGGCGCAATTAAGGTGGATAATGAGCAAAGTAAAGTCCTTTTGACGTTGTGGAATGGTGAATTTATTAAACCCGATTATAAAAATATAATAGATATACCACGTCTTGGTACCTTCAATGAAACAACCTTTGAAATTCCGCTGAAGGAAAAAAGACGGGCGTCTTCAACAAAGTATTTGACCGTATTTCAGTTATGCAGAAATAATAATGAAATTAATGAAGCATTAGGAAGAAACACAGAGCCAACGACAGATTTAACTAAAGACAAAGACAGTCTTGCGAAGGAATATTCAAAACATCAGAGCGAATTAAACGATTTGTCAAGGAAACGCCAGAAGTTGTTGCTCGAACTGAAACGGTCTAACCAGAACATGGAAAGACAGAAATCAATGATTATAGGGCTGGAAAATCAGGGCAAAATAGCTAGAAATTATGTCCTTGTTGCTAATGAGAATTTAATCCAGGTAAAGAAGGAAATGAAAACCGGCCGTTCTATGGAAGATTCAGACAGAAAAGTTATGCAGATTAAAGAAACAATTGAGAGAGAGAAACAGAGGATTTACAATATTGAACAAAAAATTGCAACCGCCAGGGAAATACATACTGATGAGGTCAAGAACATTGCGTCAGTTTCCCAGACCCTATCCGAGGTCAATGTAAGGCGCGATATTTTGTTGGAACAAAGCGGTGTGTTTGAGAATAAGTTAGATATTGCAACTAAAAATGCATTAATAAGAAAGAATAATATTTCTATACATAAGAGATTGTCACAGGCGCTATCCTGTATAACTTTTATGATAATAGGCATACCTCTTGGCATCAAGTTAAGAAGCGGACATTTGATGGTTGGATTTGGCGCTAGTTTTATGGTAATCCTTTTCTTTTATTATCCGCTGGTCGTAACAGGAATTGTGCTTGCAGAGAATATTTTTATGCCGGTTGCGCTTGCTATATGGGGCGCCAATATTATTCTTTTTGTTGGTGGGATGTTCATTTTCAGGAAGGTATTTCATTGATGTAAGTCTTATAACATTCTTGACTTTTGAAGAAAATGAATTAGTATATTTTAAGCACTCTTCTTCATAGTGAAATTAATAAATTGAGATGGAATTCAAGGTGGAAGTTTATTTAAATGCCTAACAAACTTACCTTTGGGATAAACATAGGAAGCAAATGGACGCGCACAATAATGATTCTAATTATCATAAATGTCAGCGTGTTTATGCTTCAATTATTATTTTCCACTGTAAGTTCACAACTCTCTTCACAATCGGTAATAACAACGAACGATGTTCAGGGCGACAGTGCATTAACAAAACTCTGGTATTTTCCTGCCTCTGATAAGTTTACAAAATTATTCTGGCTATATCCATCCGATGCATTGGGACGGGTATGGTTGTGGCAATTTTTTACTTACATGTTCCTGCACAGCACAACGAATGCGTGGCATCTAATCTTTAATATGCTGGTGCTCTGGATGTTTGGGAGCGAGGTTGAGCGTGTACTTGGCAGAAGACGTTTTTTAACACTGTATTTTACTGCAGGGATTTTTGCCGGAGTGTGTGGTTGTATATTCACGCCAGGGTCACCTATGTTAGGCGCTTCTGGTGCTATCTTTGCCATAGAAATTGCTTTCGCTTTGTATTTCCCCAATAGCACAGTTATTTTCTACTTTTTCCCTATAAAGGCAAAATACCTTGCAATGATCTTTACTGGTATAACAATATTTAACTGTATTATTTCAAACTCAGATAATGTTGCACACTTTGCTCATCTGGGAGGCATTATATATGGATTCTTGTTTGTCAGATATTCCTATTATATATTTGAATATCTAATGAAACGGCAGATTCAGCATCATGAAAGGGAAATCGTTAAAGAGAAAATGCTTCGTGAAAAGGTTGATGAGCTTCTCGATAAAGTAAATCGTGAAGGACTTCGGAATTTAAGCTGGAGGGAACGCAATTTCCTTAAGAATGCCAGTAGGAAGTATAAGAAAAACAGGAACTGATTTGTTATTGGAAGCGTTGTTTGTCAAAAAATTAAAATTATTATTTAAACATTTTAGACAAATAATTATTGTTGTTTATCTATCTTTGGACAGTCTATAGCGAAGCATACCGCAAACCCGTAAGAGCTTACCTCAATGAATGCATAAAGAAGTTACAATGCAGATGCCGCAATTCAATGTTGAATGTGCCAGTTCAATTTATTGTGCAGATGGGTTTCCTGGCATTAAATTAAGTGGTACAGTATGATGAGTGTTTGTTATAATTAAAACAAAATTTTAAGTTTTCATTTCCTGGTGGTGTTTTGTCATATTGTTTAACGCATTTTACTTTTTAATTGGAGAAGGTTTATGTATACAGTTGCAGTGAACGGGGCATGCGGCAGGATGGGCGCCAGAATTTCTGCCCTTGTTTTTGAAGACCCTGAACTGAAATTGGTTGCGGCGATTGAAAGACAGGGACATCCATCCATGGGTAAAGATGTTGGTTCAAATGCAGGATGTGGTGAGACAAATGTTAAGATATCAGCCACCTTGAATACACATGCAGATGTTTTAATTGATTTTTCAGCGCCAGAAGCAACTCTGAATATAGCTGAGTTGTGTGCAAAAAAGAATACCGCTATAGTGGCGGGGACTACAGGTTTAAATAGTCAGCAGCTTGAAAGAATTAAACAATATTCTCAAAAAGTGCCTTGTTTGGTGTCTCCAAATATGAGTATCGGAGTTAATGTTACGTTTGATATTGTAGCCAAAATCGCGAGAATGTTGGGTAAAGACTTCGATGTGGAAATAATAGAAACTCATCACAGATTTAAAAAAGACTCTCCCAGTGGTACAGCTCTGAGGCTCGCAGAAAGGATATGTGAAGCAACTAACAAAAGAATAGACAAAGACGTAATCTATGGCAGGCAGGGTATCACGGGTGAAAAACCCACAAACCAGATAGGAATACATGCCGTCAGGAGTGGAGACATTATAGGAGAACATACGATTGTGTTTGGTGGATTGGGTGAGCGTATAGAAATTACACATAAGGCACACACAAGAGATACATTTGTACACGGCGCAATTCGAGCGGCAAAGTTTATAATTGGAAAACCTCCAGGAATGTATTCCATGGCAGATGTGCTGCAAATAAAATCATAATTATGTTGTCCTGGTAGTGTTTGACCTTCGAGTTGTTTTAATGTTATAGACATGGCGGTTTTTTTATTTAAGGATTAGCTATGAAATTTGATAAATTTACAATTAAGGCACAGGAAGCCGTACAGGAGTCACAGGGGCTTGCTGAATCCGGAAGACAGCAACAAATAATGGCGGTTCATTTGTTGGAGGCTTTACTTACACAGGAGCAGGGTGTTGTTGTACCTATTTTAAAAAAATTGGGAATTAACACCAATGAGATTTTTGAAAAGACAAAGACATCTATTGACAAGCTACCGCAGGTTAGCGGTTCAGGTGCCCATGGACAGGCATATGTAAGCGCAGAATTAAGAGATATTTTTAATCTTGCATGGGAAGAAGCGGGTAAGCTAAAGGATGAATATGTTAGTACGGAGCATCTCTTACTTGCGCTTGTTGGGCTTAAAAGTACCAGCG
This sequence comes from uncultured Planctomycetota bacterium, assembly GCA_963709355.1. Taxonomy (GTDB): domain Bacteria; phylum Planctomycetota; class Brocadiia; order Brocadiales; family Brocadiaceae; genus PLOWO2-12-38-17. The sequence goes on along the minus strand of CAVPVY010000005.1, from coordinate 1,745,204 downwards.
CATATGAAATTTTGAGTGATGCAGGTGTTACTAAAGAGAACGTTTATATAGCTTTGAAAGAGATAAGAGGTAGTCAAAGGGTTACCGATCAGAATCCGGAGGAAAAATACAGGGCGCTCGAGCGCTATAGTAAAGATCTTGTTGAATTAGCCAGGAAAGGTAAATTAGACCCTGTTATTGGGCGTGACGATGAAATACGACGGGTGATTCAGGTATTATCTCGCAGGACGAAAAACAATCCTGTACTTATTGGAGAGCCAGGTGTAGGAAAGACAGCTATTGTGGAAGGTCTGGCACAGCGTATTGTTAATGGGGACATCCCAGAGAGTCTTAAAAACAAGCGTGTAATGGCGCTGGATATGGGGGCGTTGATTGCAGGTTCAAAATACAGAGGCGAATTTGAAGATCGTCTCAAAGCAGTGCTTAAGGAGGTAGGCGAGAAGGAAGGCCAGATTATACTCTTCATAGATGAATTACACACTGTAGTGGGAGCTGGTGCGGCAGAAGGTGCAATGGATGCTTCTAACTTGTTGAAACCTGCGCTGGCGCGCGGTGAATTACGATGTGTCGGCGCAACCACGTTGGATGAGTACAGAAAACATATCGAGAAGGATGCAGCACTTGAGAGGAGGTTCCAACAAGTATATGTTGGTGAACCTTCAGTTGAGGATACAATTGCAATTCTCAGAGGATTAAAAGAGAGGTATGAATTGCATCACGGTGTACGCATAAAAGACTCTGCGATAGTTGCAGCGGCAACGCTATCCAACAGATACATCTCAGATAGGTTCCTTCCTGATAAGGCTATTGATCTGATTGATGAGGCTGCATCAAAGTTGAGAATTGAGATTGATAGTATGCCTGTCGAACTGGATGAGATTGAGCGTAAAATCATGCAGCTTCAAATAGAAAAAGAAGCGCTAAAAAAAGAAAAAGACGCTGCTTCAAAACAGCGTATGGAAAAGATTGAGAAACAATTATCGGATTTGCGAGAGGACTCAGGTGTTCTTCGTACACAGTGGGAAAATGAAAAGAGGGTTATTAAAGAAATACAGGGAATCAGCGCAAAGATAGACCATGCAAGGGTTGAAGAACAGGCGGCGCAAAGAGAGGGGAATTTGGGTAAGGTAGCTGAAATACGTTACGGGCTCATCAGGGAATGTGAACAAAAATTGAAAAAGAAACATCAGGAATTACAAGAATTACAAAAAAGTAAATCATTCCTTAACGAAGAAGTAGACGCAGATGATATTGCAATGGTTGTTTCAAAATGGACTGGAATTCCCGTTACACGTATGTTGGAGGGAGAGAAGGAAAAACTATTAAAGATGGAGGAACGGCTCGGAGAGAGAGTCGTTGGTCAGGAAGAAGCCATCAGGGCTGTTTCTAACGGAATTCGCAGGGCACGCGCAGGACTTCAGGATCCGAATCGCCCTATTGGACCATTTTTATTTCTTGGACCTACTGGGGTCGGAAAAACGGAATTGTGCAAAGCGCTGGCGGCATTTTTATTTGATAATGAGAATGCTATGATGCGTATTGATATGTCTGAGTTTATGGAACAACATTCAGTCGCTCGACTTATTGGCGCACCACCGGGATATGTCGGTTACGAAGAAGGCGGAAGGTTAACAGAGGCAATTCGAAGAAGGCCTTATTCTGTAATATTATTTGATGAGATAGAAAAGGCGCATAGAGACGTATTTAATGTTTTATTGCAGGTGTTCGACGATGGCAGATTGACAGACGGACAAGGAAGAACAGTTGACTTTAAAAATACGATTATAGTAATGACATCTAATATTGCCAGCCAATGGATACAGGATTTAACAGGCCCTGAAAATGAGGAAGAATTGAGAAAGATGGTGAAGCAAGCCTTAAAAGAATCGTTTAGGCCAGAATTTCTCAATCGTATAGACGAAACTATCATATTCCATGGTTTATCAAAGGAACTGATAAAGCAGGTTGCTGATATTCAGTTGAACGAACTCCAGAAACGCATGGCTAAACATAATTTCCGACTGGTGGTTGCTGATAAAGTAAAGGAAAAACTTGTACAGGAAGGCTTTGACCCGCATTTTGGTGCAAGGCCGCTCAAACGGACAATCCAGCAATTGATAGAAAACCCGCTTTCTATTGAAATACTGGAAGGAAAGCTTGCAGAGGGGTCGGAAATCAGCGCTGATATGAAAAATGGAAAGGTTGTCTTCACTGTCAGTGAATCAACCACTGTATAGAAAGTTATTGTTTACATGTAAGACACACAAAATATTATAGGTATAAAATATGGAATCCGGTGGCACAGGCATCTTGTCTGTGCCATCAAAAGTGTGGCTGGATGAAAATTATGACAGAATAATCAGGGACAACAAAGAATTTCAGGGGGAAATGAATTACATTAGAAATAATCCAGCAAAAACCAACCTTGTTGAAGCAGCAAAAGATTATAAATGGTTATACATCTTAGATTAATCTGATACCATATTAAAAACAAATGCACAATTTTATATTTTTATTATAAACGAACACAAATTATAAATTTTTAAAACGGAGCATACGATGAATAGAACGATATTCCATTTTAAATATGTATGTCTTGCCTTCCTGTTTATACTAATCTTATTTACGTTTTCAACAAACTCTCATGCAGGTGATAGCATCAAAAAGATAAAACTTGCTGAATTGAATACTATTCTGGAAGGTAATAAGGGGAAGGTGGTGATTCTTGATCTGTGGGCAACGTGGTGTCCGCCATGCAGAAAGGAAATACCAGGATTCATTAGCCTATATAGTAAGTATGAGGATAAGGGTTTAGAAATTATAGGTATAGCTTATGATGAGAATGGCTTAGAAGTTGTACCTGCATTTGTAAAGAAGAATGGTATTAATTACCCTGTTTATTTGGATGGCGGTGGTATTGCCGAGGCATATGATTTACAAGCATATCCAACAACTATAATTTATGGTAAAAATGGGGTTGTAGTAAACAAACACATTGGATTCGTGTCAGAGAAAGAGTTTGATGACGAGATAGGCGAGTTGTTAAAAAAATAATTAACAAATCTTGCCAGTTACAATTGTTTTAAAAAGAGCAGAAGATTTTCTTAAGCGAGGCTATTCAGAATTTCAATACCGCTTGCAATGGTTTCTTCTGAGGCGGCGTAGGATATGCGGAAATGGGTATGACGTTCAGAAAAAACACTGCCGGGGATTATTAGAAGGTTTTTTTTGATTGCAGCAGTTACAAATTCTTCATCAGTACCCCATGGTACCTGCGGGAATAAGTAAAAAGCGCCGCCAGGTTTTGTAATCTTGTATTTATCTTTTAATCCTTCATATATTAAATCCCTCTTCTTATTATAGTCTATAATATATTTATTCATATCAGTTCCGAGCGACCTTGAAAGTGCGTACTGAGCAAAGGAAGGGGCGCAAACAAAGGTGTATTGTTGTAGTTTAATCATTTCGGATATTATGTTTGAAGGACCAGCTGCATATCCCATTCGCCAACCAGTCATTGCAAATGATTTGGAGAACCCATCCAGAATGAGTGTCTTCTCATAGTAACGTCCGATACTATCAAACTCATGATTATAATCATAGTCATGGTATATCTCGTCTGATATGATGAATATATTGTATTTCTTTGCCAGCTCTGCGATCTCTTTGAGTTCTTTTGAATTGATTAAAGAGCCTGTTGGATTTGCTGGACTGTTGATAATAATTAACTTGGTTTTCTTTGTAATGTGGGGCTGGATACGTGAAGCCGTTAATTTAAAATCTGGATAGGTATCCACAAATACAGATTTACCGCCGCAGAAGTTGGTCAGGTGTTTGTAACTGACAAAGGCAGGGTCAGGAATTATGACCTCATCTCCATGGTCTATCAGTACCATAAAGGCTAATGTAAGCGCCCCTGATACACCAAGAGTTATTATTATATTTTCCGCATTTACGCCACGTCCCTTTTGAAGTCTTTTAAGTAATGCATCGCGTAATTCAGGGATACCCTGCGTTACTGTGTATTTATTTGTACCGCTGTTAATTGCCTTTACGGCCTCTGCTTTTATCTCCTCAGGAACATCAAAATCCGGTTGACCTATGCTAAGATTAACCGGATTTTGCATTTTTTGGGCTAAGTCAAAAACCTTTCTAATCCCAGAAGAGTCCAGTTTGGACATCCTATGGGCAATCATTACTTCTTAGCCTTTTCCTTTGTTGCTGCAGGTGTTGCAGTAGATGCTGGTTTTGCTCCTGTTGTTGTACCAATAGCAGCCTCGGCAGCTACTCCTTCTGCGGCTTTTTCAACCTTTTTCTCCTTAACTTTTCGTTTTAGTTTGACAGCTTTAACTTTAGGAATACCAAACACGGACATTGTTGGATTCCATTTGCCTTCTTCCGTAAGCATCTTAATGCGTTCTATTCTTTTAAAAACATTTTTTGGCCTTGATAATTTTCCCTGAATCTTTAAACTTTTATCTATGCTCATACTTCCTCCTAATTCCAATAAAAAACACACAATACATAATCAATATCAATCCGTAATTCTACATTGCGTTACTGCATTATATGAAATTCTATTTCATACGTACAGGATAACATCCTTTAAAAGGTTTTTTGTTTTCGTATTGTAAATCAGCGATTGTTTTTTGAGTGTTAATAATGTCGCTGCCATCTCTCGATTCAAACTCACCGACACAAATGTAAAGTTCTTTGCCTGTTCTTACTATAAAAGATTCTGTACCTGTCATACCTTGAATCATTCTGGCTATCTTTTTAGCTTTTTCTAAGTCTTCTTTTGTATTCTTATATGAAATCACACGTAAAGTCCATCTAACCTTAATATTGTCTTGAATTATTGGTTTGGGTTCAACCTCTTTCTCTATTTTTGAAGGGGGCGCTTTATCTGCCGATTTTTGAGAAACCACCGGGGCTTTCTGTTTAATACTGGTATCTTCTGCCTCCCGCGGTTCTAATGTCCCCACCCATTCGTCTTCCTGATTTAGGGCCTTATTCTGTCCAACCTTGTACCCAACAAAGAAACACGCAATTGATAAAAAAGTCGCTGCAATAGCGCCGATAATTAGCGTTTCCTGCCTTAATATTATTTCATCTTTATGAGGAGTACGTTCAATCCTTGATTGAACCGAAGGCGGCTGCTGTGGTGTTTCTGATGCCACTCTGCCTTTTATAACAGTTTCTGTCTTTTCACTTGTACTTTTGATCCATCCAAGGGGGTCTTGCTTGTGAGCAGATTTATCTTCAACAGTATGTGGTTTTTGCTGTGCGCTTACGTCAGGACTATCATGTTTGTCTTCCTTATTCTGGCTATCGTCCGCCTCTCGTTTTTGTGTTTTAAATATCTCGAAAAACTCCCTTGAATCACTTCCTTTACTCATAATTTTGTACTCCGTTTGTAAAGGGTCTTATGTAAGTATTAATTAATAATTTTGTAATATTGGGAGATGTTAAACCGTAATTAATTTATAACAAATACACTGTAATGTCAAGCAATTTGTACTGTTAAAGACAGAGTAGATTGACAGATGAACAAATTGTGATATACTAAATCCACTTCTGACCTTAAACAATTTCTAAACATCAAGCATCCGGATGCCTTATTTTATTCTAAACGACAAACAATAGTTTAAACAAACATAAAAATCTAAATGATTGTATGCTTATTTAGTAATAATCATTAAAGGTTAACCTCTCTGACATGATCCTTGCAATTAAGGAAAAAATTGAGCATCTTCGTAATACCATTCGATACCATGATCGAAAGTATTACATAGAGAATAATCCTGAGATTACAGATTTTGAGTATGATCAATTAATAAAGGAATTAGAACATCTTGAGAAATTGCATCCCGAATATATCACGCCTGATTCGCCCACGCAACGTGTGGGAGGAGAACCACTCACGCAATTTCCTACGGTGGAACACAGGATACCCATGCTTAGTATTGACAATACATATTCAGATGCAGAATTGAGGGAATTCGACCAGCGTATAAAGCGCATGGCTGGGATAGATGCTGGACGCGACGTTGAGTATGTTGTTGAGCTAAAGATTGATGGGGTGGCTATTACCCTGTGGTACGAAGATGGCTTATTTGCACGGGGCGCCACACGTGGTGATGGTTTTAAGGGGGATGATGTAACAGCAAATCTTAAGACAATGCGTCAAATTCCTTTAAAATTGGAACCAGCGCATAAAAAGTATAAAATCCCACGAGTTCTGGAAATCAGGGGTGAGATTTATCTGCCAAATAGAGAATTCCAGAGGCTTAATGAAGAAAAGGAAGAGGCTGGTGAGCCACAATTTGCCAATCCAAGAAATGCTGCCGCTGGTTCACTCAAGCTCCTTGACCCGCGCATCACTGCACGAAGGCGTTTACATATCTTTGCCTATGCTGTAGGGTTTTATGAGGGGGCACTACTTAAGACGCATATGGAGTGTCTGGAACTTATTAAAGAATTTGGATTGCCTGTAAACCCAAATATCAGATTGTGTAAGAATATCAGAGACGTTATCCGTTATTGTGATGAATGGGATAAACGTCGTAGCGAACTTGATTACATGGTTGATGGTATGGTTGTAAAGATAAACACCCTTGCTTTGCATGAGCAATTAGGCGCAACAAGTAAGTCGCCAAGATGGGTTATTTCTTATAAATTTCACCCGGAACAGGCGGTTACAAAGATTGAAGAGATTGTCGTTCAGGTTGGCAAAACAGGCACGCTCACCCCTGTGGCAAACCTCACGCCTGTATTACTTGCAGGAACAACCGTCAGTCGCGCAACGCTTCACAATTTTGATGAAGTTTCCAAGAAAGATATACGTGTGGGAGACCATGTTATTGTGCAAAAGGCGGGTGAAATTATTCCACAGGTAGTTTCTGTCTTAAAGGAAAAGCGAATCGGAATAGAGATGCCTTTTGTGGCACCTGCTTTTTGCCCGCAATGTAAGGAAAAGGTGAGCAGGGATAATGAAGAGGTTTATCTCCGCTGCCATAATCCATTATGTATTGCTCAGGCTAAAAGACGTATTCAGTACTTTGCCAGCCGTGATGCTATGGATATAGAGGGACTAGGTCCTGCACTGATTGAACAATTGGTTGACAAAGGTTTTATAAAAGATTATTCTGATGTTTATTATCTCAAGTACGAAGACCTGGTGACACTGGAACGCATGGGTGAAAAGTCTTCACAAAACCTGATAGATGCAATCGAAGAAAGCAAGCATCGGGATTTGGACCGATTGATCTGTGCCTTGGGGATAATGAATGTTGGTTCTCATACGGCAGAGGTACTGGCTGAGCGCTTTGATACCCTGGATAAACTGGCAAGTGCAACAAAAGAAGAATTGGAAGGAATTTACGAAATCGGGCCTGTAGTTGCAAAAAGCACTGTAGGGTTTTTTCAAAATAAACATACACAAGTAATCATTGAAAAGCTGAAAGCAGGTGGAGTTAATACCAAAAAGCTTGCAACTCAAAAATTAGGAAAGAACCCAAAAATCTCTGGAAAATCTTTTGTTGTTACCGGTACATTACAAAAGTATTCTCGCAAGGAAGCTGAAGCGCTCATCAAGAGCTTGGGTGGACGCATCCACTCCAGTGTGAGTAAAAAAACAGATTACCTTGTCATGGGGGAAGACCCTGGTTCCAAGCTAGACAAGGCTAAAGAACTGGACGTTCATGTTCTCGATGAAAATGACCTTGAAAAAATTATACAAATTCCTTAGTGTAGGATGGATTAAGCGCGAACGAATCCACCGGACTTAAATATTGATGAGTCTGCTCCGATTGACAAATCCTACACGGAAAACATACAATCATGTAGAATGGGTGAGACGTCAGCGCACCCATCTTTAAGTAAATGTTTGATAATTACAGGAAATTCAATAGTTAAAGGAATAATCTGCATGGAAAAACAGATAAAAAATGCCCTGAAAACGGCAAAAGCAGATTATGTTGAAATAAGAGTCCATGAAGGCGTCAGCACGGGTATTGCTTACGTAGGAAAAGAACTGGAGAATATTGGTGAGAATACCACCTTCGGAGGGAGTGTGAGGGCGCTAATTAAAGGCGGTTGGGGATTTGTTGCCTTTAATGATATAAATAATCTGCCAGGGTACGTGGAAATGGCATGTGAACAGGCACGATTCGTTGGCACGAAAGAAAGTCAGCTTGCTACGGTACCGGTGATAAACGATCATGTGAAGACAAAGGTAGATATGGACCCTGCCGATATATCGTTAACCGACAAACAGGCTATTTGTAATAAATACAACAACATGATCCTCTCCTCGAAGCAAATACAAACCTCTAATGTACGGTACGTAGATTCTCATGGAACGTTATATTTTGCCAACTACGGATGGAAGTTATATTGTTCAGGAAACTATTTTTTGCGGCATTTCGCTCCTGGCAATGGCTCGGGACGGCATGAATGTACAACAGGCATATCATTCTGTGGGTGATCTGAGAGGTTTTAAAAATGTTCAAAATCAGGAACAAAAATGTGAAGAAGTAACCAAACGTGCAATTGACCTGCTTACCGCAAGACCAGTAATTGGCGGCAAATATACCGTGATTATTGACCCAAAACTCTGCGGTGTCTTTGTACACGAAGCATTTGGGCATCTCAGCGAGGCTGATTTTGTTTATGAAAATGCGAAGATGCGTGAAATCATGGTGATTGGCAAACGCTTTGGGATCGATGCCCTTTCCATTGTGGATGACGGCTCTCTGGTTGACGAAGCAGGTTACAACAAGTACGATAGCGAAGGTACACCGACACAGAAGACCTATCTTATAAAAGATGGGATTTTGACCAATCGTCTCCACTCAAGGGAGACTGCTGCAAAGATGAACGAAAAGCCCACAGGGAATGCACGGGCGATAAGCTATGCCCATGCCCCTATAGTTCGTATGACGAACACCTATATGGAACCACGCAATTATACCTTAGAAAAAATGCTCTCCGAAGTAGATACAGGCATTTACGCCATTGGTGCGCTTGGCGGGCAGACCAATATGGAAATGTTCACATTTAGCGCTGAAGAGGCTTATATGATACGAAACGGTAAGATTCAGGAAAAGATACGCGATGTTGTTCTTACAGGAAACGTATTTGAGACGCTTATGAATATAGATGCCATTGGAAATGACCTCGAGATACATGGAGGGCTTGGAGGTTGTGGTAAAGGCGGGCAGTCACCGCTTCGTGTCAGCGACGGCGGGCCACATGTTCGTATAAGAAATGTTATTATAGGAGGAAGATAATTGGAACTCCTCGAGCTTCTTACATTTGCTGTAAAAGAAAAGGCATCAGATGTCCATATAAGCTCTGGTGAATCGCCAGTAATTCGCATTCACGGCGATATAAGGAAGATTGACGCCCTTCCGTTAAACAAGGAGGACGTGCACAAGATACTTTATGACATTTTAAGCGACCACCAGCGCAAGATATTTGAAGATCAGCATGAATTGGATTTTGCAATTGCGCTTGTGAATATCGGCAGATTCAGGGTAAATGCGTTTGTACAAAGCAGGGGCGAGTCTATTGTATTCAGGACGATACCTACGGATATTCCAGGTCTCGAACAGCTCAATATGCCAAAGATAGTAAGTGATTTAACTAAAAAGGAAAAAGGACTTGTTCTTGTTACAGGCCCTACTGGCTGCGGTAAATCAACAACCCTGGCCGCTATGATTGACCTTATCAACCGCGAGGAAAAATGTCATATCCTGACCATTGAAGACCCAATCGAGTTTATTCATCAATCCAAATACTGCCTGGTCAACCAGCGTGAACTGGGACCGCATACCCACAGCTTTGCAAATGCATTAAAGTCTGCATTGCGTGAGGATCCTGATGTAATCCTTGTTGGTGAGATGAGAGACCTGGAGACGATATCGCTTGCACTTACCGCCGCTGAGACGGGTCATCTGGTTTTTGGCACACTGCATACATCAAGCGCACCCAAGACGGTTGACAGGATAATTGATGTGTTTCCGCCTGAACAGCAGGAACAGGTACGTACGATGTTTTCTGAGTCCTTACAGGCGGTATTGACCCAGCAACTGTTAAAACGAAAAGATGGGAAGGGGCGTGTTGCAGCAATGGAAATAATGGTTGGCACACACGCAGTAAGAAATTTAATCAGGGAAAACAAGATTGCACAAATCCCATCGTCATTACAGACAGGTCGTCAACATGGTATGCAGACCATGGATCAGGCACTGATTGAGCTGTATCAGAAGGAAATGGTTACAAAAGAAGCCATTGAAAAGCTGGTGAGCAATCCGAGCGTATTGAGCGGCATGAAATAGACATTGCCACTAATATTGATAAATTGTTTAAAATGTAAGCTCAAATTGAGGAAATATTTTTAATGTTGGAGGTCGTTTACTTTATCCTTAGTGTGGTTACATTGATTGTTGTTTGTTTTCTATTTTACGGGAAATATTTGTTTAAACATAGAAAAGATAATAAAGAAAAATGAAGCCTTTTCCATGGTCTTCGTTAAAATTATTAAGGTGTTTAGTATTTGTAATTTTATTTCTCTACCTTGCAGGTATACAAGTGGCATCGGCGCAGAAAAGAAAGACTCCAGCCCCGGAATTAGCAGGTGGTACCGCCTGGTTTAATGTCCCGGAACCTTTAACAATTCCCGATTTGAAAGGAAAGGTTGTGCTTCTGGATTTCTGGACGTATTGTTGCATCAACTGCATGCATATTATTCCCGACCTTAAGAAACTGGAAGCAAAATATGCAAAAGAATTGGTAGTCATAGGCGTACATTCCGGAAAATTCGGTAACGAACATGCATCTGAAAATATAAGACAGGCTATACTTAGATACGAGATTGAACATCCCGTGATTAATGACAGCAACTATACAATCTGGCAGGCTTATGGCGCCAGGGCATGGCCAACGCTTGTACTCATTGATCCAGAAGGAAATATAGTAGGTTCTGATTCTGGTGAGGGGCACTTTGATATATTGGATAAACTAATTGGGCAATTTGTATCAGAATACAGGTCTAAAAATCTTATTAACGAAAAGCCAATTTCTCTTTCATTGGAGAAATACAAACAGGGGCCTACCTACCTTTCCTTTCCGGGTAAAATATTGGCAGACGAGGCTTCGAATCGTTTGTTTATTGCCGATTCAAACCATAATCGGATTGTTATAACAACATTGGATGGCGTTGTTATTGATATTATTGGTAATGGTCAATCAGGAAGACTGGATGGCGCTTTTAAAGAAGCCGGTTTTAATCGCCCGCAGGGTCTGTCTTTAAACGGCGATTATTTGTATGTGGCTGATACGGAGAATCATCTTATTCGCAGGATAGATTTAAAGGCAAAGGTTGTTAAAACGATTGCTGGTACAGGGAAGCAGGCTGAGTTTATGGCTTCAGGCGGGATGGGTATTTCATCCCCGATTAATTCTCCATGGGACCTGGTTTTTTTAGAAGAAAAACTATATATAGCAATGGCGGGCGCACATCAAATTTGGGTGATGGATTTAGAAACTACCGTTTTCCGGCCATTTGCAGGCAGTGGAGCAGAAGGACGCACTGACGGTCCTCTGGATAAGAGCACCCTTGCTCAGCCCAGCGGGATTGCGGTTTCCGTCAAAAAACTCTATTTTGCAGATAGCGAGGTAAGTTCAATCCGTTACGTTGACCTCGAAAAGGAAGAAGTAAAAACAGTGGTAGGCTTGGATCTTTTTGTATTTGGGGATGTAGATGGTCAAGGGGATGAAGTGCGCTTACAGCATCCACTGGGTTTGTTTAATCACAATGGGCTTATCTATATAGCAGATACTTACAACCATAAGATTAAGGTATTAAACCCATCAGACAGGGCATGCCGCACGTTTTCAGGTAATGGGCGGGCGGGATATGTTGACGGTATCAATGCGCAGTTTTATGAGCCAGGCGGTCTGAGTATTGCCGGTAATAAGATTTATGTTGCAGATACAAATAATCACGCCATTCGTGTGATTGACGTGAAGACCAAAGAGGTAAGTACTTTGCAGATTAAAGGGCTAAAAACAGAGATCCCAAAAGATACATCCCAGTCTGTATTGCCACCCTTTGCAAAGGCACTGAACATGCCTTTTAAGATTTTAAAAACAGATGCAGACATACAATTAATATTTAATATAAATCTGCCTCATGGGTATCATCTGAATCCTGACGCCCCTTTGATTTGCAGGATTGATGCAGGGGAAGGCATACATTTCGAACGTGGTAATCAGGATATAAGGATAGAAAAGCCTGTTCTGCCAGTAATGTTTAAATTAAAATCGGGTTCTAAATTAAAGGAAGCAGATTTAAAAGTCTCTGCAATCTTTTACTATTGCAGGGAGGATAATCAGGGGGCGTGTTTTACCGGTGCAGTAGAATGGCATCAGCCAATCGGGATTAGTAAAGACTCAGAGAATGCAGAGATATTATTGGACTATCAAGTGAAATTGCCATAGATGTTAGTGTGTTGACGGGTTTACTTTTTTTAACCCATCCTGCTTATTATATCAACGCTATTTATTATCGAATAATACCGCCCAAGATAATCGGTCAATCCTTCTAAATATAACGGTATTTACTCACCAATATTATTACCAGCCGTAACGATAACTACTTGCATTCAACCATTAAATATTGATATTTTCAATCGAGTTATTATAGTGATTTCTAGGTAATTATTTAAGAATTAAGATGTGTCCCTTCCTCTTTCTACAAACCCAGAGGCAGGGGGGACTAATATGGTCTCTTAGCCGTACTGGTGCAAACGCAAAAAAAAATGGGGCATCCGGGAAACCGGATGCCCCTGCGGCTTACTGGAAGGACAACGAGTGATATTCACCCGTTGCCTTCGTAGCTAAGTACAACTTTCTTTTTATTCAAACAACGCCGTCCAGCGCATAGTACGGGCCGTCGGGGTGTTTGACGGTACCGACACGACGGAGAGGAGATCACCAGCGGTGAATACAACCGAGTTGCTGAGGTCGGAGTTGGTTGAGTTGTTCTCTGAGATTGCGCACGTAACAGCGGTATTGGCTCCGTTCTTGCGAACTGTGAATGTGTAGGTCTGGGCGCCACCGCCATTGTTGGCTGTACCGCTAAGACGAACGTAAAAGGCTGAAAGCGTGCCAGTGGCAGGTATCACCTGTTCAATAGCGGACTCCGAAGAGCTCACGTTGCTATTGAACACCGGTACATAGTTGGTGGAACCAGTACTTAGATTGCTATCGCCCGTTCCACCACCGATGAACGAAGCACCACCAACCCCTGTTGCACCTTGTACACCCTGTGTACCCTGATCACCTTGATCGCCCTTATCACCCTTGTCACCTTTTTCACCTTGTATACCCTGTGGACCTTGATCACCTTGATCACCCTTATCACCCTGGTCACCTTGGTCACCCTGTATACCCTGTATACCCTGATCGCCCGTATCACCCTTGTCACCCGTATCGCCTTTGTCACCTTTGTCGCCCTTCTGTGCCACAATCGTCCAGTCGGCGCCTTCCGTAGGTGTAGCATTCGTATTATTCTGCTTTGCTATCCATGAATCCCCATTATAACTGACTGCATCATCGGTGACGTAATTGGTAGCATTATCCCATGCACCCTTCCAATTTAGTCCCTGATCGCCCGTATCACCCTTGTCGCCTTTGTCGCCTTGTATACCTTGATCGCCTTGATCGCCTTTGTCACCCTGGTCACCTTGTACACCCTGTGGACCTTGATCACCTTGATCGCCCTTATCACCCTTGTCACCCTGTACACCCTGTGGACCTTGATCACCTTGATCGCCCTTATCACCCTGGTCACCTTGTACACCCTGTGGACCTTGATCACCTTGATCGCCCTTATCGCCCTTGTCACCTGTATCGCCCTTGTCGCCTGTGTCACCCTTCTGTGCCACAATCGTCCAGTCGGCGCCTTCCGTAGGTGTAACATTCGTATTATTCTGTTTTGCTATCCATGAATCCCCATTATAACTGACTGCATCATCGGTGACGTAATTGGTAGCATTATCCCATGCACCCTTCCAATTTAGCCCCTGATCGCCTGTATCACCCTTGTCACCCTGGTCACCTTTTTCACCCTGTGTACCCTGTAGACCTTGATCGCCTTGATCGCCCTTGTCGCCTTGGTCACCTTTTTCACCTTGTGTACCCTGATCACCTTGATCGCCTTTGTCACCCTTGTCACCTTGTACACCCTGTGGACCTTGAGCACCGTCAGCGCCATCAGCACCTTGCGGACCTTGTGGACCTTGAGCACCATCAGCGCCTGCTGGGCCTTCTGGGCCTTGTGGGCCTTGTGGACCTTCTGGGCCTTGAGGGCCTTGAAGAACTGCGTCTGCAATTATTATTTCCAATACAGGTTCATGACTGGTTGATGAGGTTTCTTTACTATTAAACAAGGCACTGATATCATCATCAGGAGTGAGGACAATACCATTATTCGTTCCAGAATTCAGCCAGCCTATAACAATATCTGTTACATCAGCCGTCACATAAAAATTTTTGTATGTAGTTAGTAATGGTATTGAAGCCGCATTGCAGTCACCCGTTGCCGGTGCATTAGAGAATGTGATATCTTCTTCATTCCAATCACTAACTGGTGTACAAACATTGAACGATCCACTCTGATACACCCTATTCACGAAGAGCTTAAGAGTAGCCTTGTTAATATCACTTTCGGTAATACCTGTTGGCAGAGTCGAAAGGTCAAATTTAATATAGATATTTCTAGTAGGATCAGTCTGCTTAATCCAAAGGTCAACCGAGCTTCCATAATTACGTGTCGAATTTATAGAATGTGTAAATGCGTCGTCTGTTAGAATGGCTTCGACACTGGCAAATAAAATACCAGGACAGAGCATCAAAATAGCCGTAAACAGACCTACCAACAAACCGCTTGTTCTAAGATTATTCTTTTTCATTGCTTTTATCTCCTTTTCTAATTGTTTTGTTTATCCGATTTCTGTTTTGAATGTGCCAAACAAAAAAGCCTTACTGCAAAGATTAATTAACATCTTCGGCAGTAAGGCTATCTTTATAAATTGCGACTACACTACAATAAAGACCCTATTACTTTGCGTCCCATGATTGCGCATGGTTTGCCTTTATCGATATGTTTTACCCTATCTAATTTTAAACTAATACATAGATTCTCCAACTTTCACGTATTAACACCGGTAAGTATATAAATAACCACTTAATTACCGGTGCATCTGACTTCAATTTCAACAGGAATATAATACCATTCCTTTTTTCCCTGTAAATCCCTCAAAAGTGGGATAAGACTAAATTTATCATTGCCCTTAACGCTGGAGTATCGGAAAGCAAAATTGGGCTATACGCTTAAATGCCGTCCCTATTGCCTCCTTAAATTATTCTAAGTGCTTATCAGAAGGTTAAGAAAGATCCTTAACTTGGCGTTTCCTGGTCACGCATGATTTGCCATTATCATGATAGTTTTTATGCATTTCCTTGTAAAAAGCCATTTCAAATGTAAATCGTCTATTACCATAAATGAATTTTCATGGCAAGGAAGAAACTAATAATCTTTGCATCCCATGATTGATCATGGATGTCTTTATAGGTAATTTTTTGGGTTTGTAAGCTCTTTAGCTCTCAAATCGAGGGATAATTTTACAATCAATCAATCAATTAACTAAATATAATATGTGTGATGTTGCTATTTTGAAATGGGCACACTCAATAATGAACTGCAACACTTGGGGAAACGATTTAGTAACATTACTTTGTTAAAAAACGTTTGTTAAAAAATATTTTCAAGTCATAAGTAGAGTTCGACCTAACTTACCACAAATCAATGCTTTGCGACACATTTTGCACTTGACTTATTCCCTTACTCCTGCTATTAATTGCACTTGTGAACTTTTCGGTCAACCAACAACAGGAGCAAAGGATTTGAGTATCTTCGGTGCAAATATCTCTCTGTTAAACAAATTCCTGAAACACTTCTCCTCGTGCTTCAGCAAAAAACAAATGGCCATGTTTACCCTTGTCATTTATGCCTTGTTCAAAGACTACAAGAGAAATTCACTTGATGCTATGGCTAAAGCAACCCATACTGATTATCAGAAACTCCAATACTTTTTCTCCGACTCAAAATGGGATATCCAAGCTATCAAACTCAAGAGACTAGAAATCATTCAAAAGCAAAGAACCACTGCCTCCACTAAAGACGGACTTCTTGCCATCGATGACACCGGTTGCCCAAAACCCTTTGCAAAGAAGACCGAGGGCGCAAAGTGGCAATACTGTAGCCCACTCAAAAGGGAGGAAGTTTGTAATGTTGGCGTAGGTATTGCCTTCGTCTCACCAGCAAAACATTTTCCCATTGACATTATTCCTTATCTTTCCTCCAGCGAATTCTCCGGTGGAGAAAGCAATCCTCTGTTTAAAGACAAAATTCAAATTGCAAAAGAACTCTTTGATAAGTCTCTTGAAACCTTTGATTTCTCTGCCGTTGCCTTTGATTCATGGTATGCCGCAACTCATTTCCTTGAACACATCCACTTACGAAAGAAAATCTTCTTTTCTGAAATAAAGTCCAACAGAAATATCTTCATGTACCATCCGACTAAAAAAACACGGTGTTGTGTAAAATCAGATGAGATCGTTACCCTCATCCAAAAGCATTACCGGCATAAAACCAAATCTATCAGATTCAAAACTGCGGATGGCTCTGAAGTTTCCTATAGAACGTACTCTTTTGAGGCAAAGCTGAAAGATTGTGATATACCTTTGAAGTTCGTAGTGGTTCTCGATAAGTGGAACAAGGATGATTATACTATCTGTCACATCCTTGTCACCAACCAACTCAGTGCTTCTGCAAAGACCGTTATTGCCAACTACTTACTTCGTTGGGGTATTGAACAGTGTTTCAGGGAATTAAAAGATACCTTTTACTTTGATCACTACCAAGTAAGGCACATTGCAAAAATCGAACGATACTGGAATCTCTGCCTTATTGCATGGACTCTTGTCTACTGGATCAAACAAAATGCCTATCTCGACAAAATCCTTGAAACAAAACCCACAACCTTCAATGAATTCAAACTGGCTATTAACTCCCTGCTTGAATTCGCCTCAACAAGCACACTATCAAAGAATGAATATCTTGCTCGTGACTATTTCAAAATAAAATCGAAACGATTGAAGAAAAAATTCGCCGCTTAAGTTTTAACAAAGTACTGTAGTAATTTATCCCTATCTGTAGTGAATTATTACGAGATTTTACCCATTTCCAATCTCAGCTTTGGTTTGCGGGTGAACTTGACCTTATCTGGCTCTCTGCCGTATTGACTTGTTAGGCGTTTCTCAATTGCCTTAATAACTTGCCATACTCTGAATGAGAACCAATCCAAAACCATAGTATTTCGTTATCATGCAAAATTCCTATAGCACGGTAATCCCTTGTAATTCGTACTGAAAATATTGGCTGACTTGAATGTATCCGCTTGAAATGCAAGCCAGGATGGTATGGATCACTTATAAAGAGCCTGTATGCCTTTTTTGCTTGTTTCTTGATCGTAACCGATAATTCGCTATAACACTTCCAGAAACGGTCTGTTGTTTTGGATTTCACAATTTATTAATATCCAAGGGCGTTGTCTTGCCTTGTCTATTGGCCTCAAGCGCTTCATCGGCAAGCCGTTCAAGTATATCCTCAGACGCAGCAAACGACTCTTCCCATTTCCTTTCCGCCTCGAGTTCCTGCAGCAGCCATTTTGCCAATGCGTTTTGTTCGATGTCTGGAAGTTTTGAAGCTTCTGCAAATGCCTTTTCCAATAATTTTGTCATGATTTACCTCCGTTGTTTGCTCATACCTATAAGCGATACTACTATATTCGTAAATATAATAACATTGGTAGCGTGAATCAAGGGAAAAGAATGAGAATGAATAAGGAAGATTTATAAAAGTGGAGTTATATTATTTTGTTATTTATCTCTGTGGTGAATTATTACGAGATTTTACCCATTTCCCACCTAAGCTTTAGCTCGCGGGCGGCCTTGACTTCATCCGGACGGCTGATGGGCGTGGTTTGGGGTGAATTACGAATCACTTCAGGCTGGCGTTCAATCTCTTCCGCTATCTTTACCATTGCATCAGCAAATGCATCAAGCGTTTCGCGTGATTCTGTCTCAGTAGGCTCTATCATCATCGCCTCTTCAACAATTAGTGGGAAGTATATCGTTGGCGCATGAAAGCCGTAATCCAATAGTCTCTTTGCGATATCTAACGCAGAAACATTATTCTTCTTTTGCTTTTTTGCAGAGAGGACGAATTCGTGCATACACGCCTTACCGTAAGGAATGTCATAATATTTTTCTAATTTGTGTCGCAAATAATTGGCGTTTAAGACTGCATATTCTCCTGCCTTGCGTACGCCTTCTTTACCCAGGGACAACAGATAGGTGTATGCCCTGATTATTACGCCAATATGACCATAAAAAGCCCTGACCCTGCCTATAGAATCCGGGTAATTATAATTCAGGATGTAATTGTTATTATTCAATTCAATTCGTGGTATTGGGAGGAATGGTTTAAGCGCATCGGTTACACCCAAGGGTCCAGCGCCGGGTCCTCCGCCGCCATGCGGCGTGGAAAAGGTCTTGTGTAGATTCAGGTGCAGGATATCAATCCCCATATCTTTCGGCCTGGCTATGCCCATAAGCGCATTCATATTCGCCCCGTCACAATAAACAAGTCCTCCTGCATCATGAACAATTTTACATATTTCAAGGATGTCTTTTTCAAAGAGTCCCAGTGTGTTTGGGTTTGTTACCATTAATGCCGCTGTATCGTTTGTAAATGCCTCTTTCAGGGTTTTCAGGTCAATGAGTCCGTTTGTATTTGATTTAATTGATTGTGTTTTATAACCGCATAATGCTGCTGATGCGGGATTGGTGCCGTGCGCAGAATCAGGGATTAGAATTTTATGTCTGTTTTCACCCCTTTTATCCATATAGGCATGTATAATCAGCATACCCGTTAATTCACCGTGAGCGCCGGCAGAGGGTTGTAATGTGAAGGCAGACATCCCTGTGATTTCTTTGAGCATCTGTTCAAATTCATAAAGCAACTGCAAAATACCCTGGCAATATTCTGTGGGTTGATATGGATGTAGTTTTGTAAAACCCTCAAGACGTGAGGCGTCTTCATTAATTTTGGGGTTATATTTCATCGTGCATGAACCCAGTGGATAAAAGTTGGTGTCAACGCTGTAGTTCATCTGAGAGATTTTTGTAAAATGCCGTACAAGGTCTATTTCTGATACTTCAGGCAATTGAGTTTCCTGTTTTCTCAGCATATTTTGTGGAATGAAGTCTGTTAAAGGTCTTTCAGGCACGTCACAGGCGGGCAAAACGAAACAGCGTCTGCCAGGTGATGACCTTTCAAATATGGGCGGTTCGGTTAGCTTCATGGTTAACTTGTTCTATTTTTTACACAGTGATGGTAATTTAATGTTAAGGAATTTCAAACAAACAATGACAAGACGCTTCGCGGCGTCTGTCGTGAGCACGAAGCCCTGATTCTTCACTTCGTTCAGCATGACAAAAGCGAAGGGTTCTGCATGACATCTTGTCATTTATTCACCTTGTTCATGGCGGCGTTTGAGCGTAACAAAGAACCCAACTTAAAATTATAGATTCTCTTTGAAAGGTTATATAATTTAGCCGTTGATATTGCAATTACATTTGTTGTTGTAAATTTAAAAGGTTCTCATTGATTTCAAAAGATTTATTGTACCGAGATATCTAAAACTGCTGGACGAAGTTATTATCCTTTAAAATGTTAATAATTCAATTTATTTTTTCAAATATAGCGGAACTATGTTGTTGTTTTTTGATACTGTTTTATGAATTGCTATTCTTTTTTTTAACACTCAGATTGCAAATTTCTCGAAATCTATTGAGCCTTGCATCTTTCCCAAGCCGGAACTGCAGTGGGTGATTACTCCTGCGGCAAACGGTAATGAACTCACACCAAGAACATTTCTGGGTATCCTCATCAAGTGAAACGGGGAAAATGCCGTTACGGATATATTGCAAGAATTCCCTTAACGTTTCCAGACATTGATCTTTAATTTCTTCCCAATCTTTCCCTTTTATTGATTTCTCATCTAATTCATCATGTGCAAGATAGACAAGGGATGCCTTTTCAAAATTTATATCCTTGTCGGTCAGGTGTCCCTTCTTTAATTCTTCTCTCAAGAAGTGTTCAGCCATTATAATATAGAACGGAAGTTGAAGCTTCTTGCCGCGAATTGCAGACTTCAGTGGATTTTCGTTGGAAAACTTTCCAGATTTGTAATCAATCACTCGAAAGTCAACCTTATCCTTTGAAATTTTTAAGTCTATACGGTCAATCTTTCCACCAAACTTTATCTTTCGACAACCATGGAATTCCAAGTATTCTGAAAGATATTTCATTATATTATTGTGAAGACCCAGTTTTACCGTTTGTTCAATGTAGGATGGGATATAACCCTCTTGTTTAATCTGTTCAATGTCCCATTGCACGAATCTTTTTAAAAAGGTTAATATCTCATCTTTTTTAACTTCCCACAGGACAGGATAGGGAATTGGCAGCTCGCTTTCTATTCTTTCAAAGTGTTTTTTGGTTATATCTTGTAAAAGCTCCATGGGATTTATTTCTTTTGTCCTTGTTTCATTAAAATATCTTTTCTCTATTAAAATGTTATAGAGGTCACGTAAAATATTGTGGTAGAGGGTGCCAAGGTCAATTGCTGGTATTAATTCGATTGTTTCTGGTTCCTCAAAAACTTCGAGTTCCAGGATTTTCTTAAGGAAGTATTTAAAAGGACATAATCCAAAGGTCTCCATGCTTGTGGGGCTGAAACTTTGATGCATCCTTTCATTCCACCATCCGGACATATCGCCAACAATTCCATCGTATGCTGTTAGGCAGGTCTTGTAGTTTTCTACGTTATCTGATGCAGTTTTAAGACGATTGAATAGATTCTGATCTTTTCCAAATGTTTTTAAGAAAGGTACGAATTCAATATGTTCAAGCGCCAGCCTGATACCAATTTCCCCAGGGGTTAGCAGTGGAATTTCTTTGTTATGTAATTTTTCTCTGATACTGCGTGAGACATAAATTTCGAATGCGGATTTATCCGTTAAGCAGGCATTTATTTTATTTGCGGCTTTGATGTTTTGTAAAATATCCATAAGGTAGTGGGAAGGGATTCTTGGTTTTCCCGCTTCATCCGAACGTTCGTAGATGAGATAGAGTCGTTCCCTGGCGGCATTCAGCAGGAAATAGAAGAGTAAGCGTTCTTCTTCGTATCCTTTAAGTTTCTCCGGGATATAATTACCAAGCACTTCGCAAAGTTTACGACGGGTGTGGTCTCTCAGAAAAGGTTCTTCAGAGATGGCGCGCGGGAATACCTTTTCGTTAAGTCCAAGTATGAATAAAGCACGAAATTGAATGCCACGTGCGGACATTGCGTCGAGTACCTTTACTCCCTTGCAATTTTCATAACCTAGGGGTAAAACTTCATGCCGGCATGCATCAATGAAAGTATCTATAAACTGATCCTGTGTTACCTCTTCACTAAGACAATCAATAGTGTATAAAAAATGTAATAATCCAAAGATTTTATCCATGATTAACTGTACTCTGTTTTGTTCATCTGAATTGATACCTTCGAAAGGCAAAGAAATGTAACTCTTTATAAGTTGTTCTACTCTTTCGCTCATAACTGACCATGATGCCTTTTCTGGGATGGATGAGAGGTCGTTTGATAATTTACTAAGAATGTTTTCAAGGAATTCAATTTGTATTGCTGGAATGTGAATGTAGCCTTTTGCTTCATAGTTGTCTTCGGAGCAGCCTGAATTAATTTTGTTATCAGGTTTGTTGAATTCTGACAATTTTGATTTTGCCTGTTTTAGCCTGGATAGCCAACAATTAATATCGCCCCGAATATACAGCTTTCTGCTTAAGAGGTCCCATTGGTCTGTGCGTGGAATAGTTCCTTTATGTCCGGCTGCTGGGATCTTAAAGTAAGGCGAGCGGAGCAATTCAATAACTGCAGGGCGATAGTAGTTTTCGCGTTTTAGCAGAAGTAATTGTTGAATGGCTTTCACAAGCGGGTACTTTTCTATGGGTTCCTGTACACTTGTTATAAACGGAATATTATGTTCCTTGAATATTTTGTTTATGGCTTCAGTATATGGTTCGAGAGTTCTTGCGACCACACCGATTTCTTCCATCTTATAACCTTCGTCTGCTAGTTTAAGTATCTCCTTGGCAACAGTCCATAATTCGTCTTTTTTACCTGATACATTTATAGTCTTTATGATTGATTTTTTCTCGTTTATCAGCTTTTCAAGGGAAGGATTTATGTTGTTGGCATGTTCTTTTAATTCGGATATCAATAAACATGAAAATCCTTGTAAATTATCTTCGGGCAATTCTTCTATGCTACGTGCAAATCTTAACACAAACGATTCGAAGAAATTTTTTACGTAGGTGAATGCATTATGTTCTTTCTGATAAGGAAGAAACAATGTGGTTGGAAAAAATCTGAAAATTTCTCCCCACAAATCCTGTTCAACGCCCGTGAGGTCGTAGAAACCATATGCTAAAATACGTGTAAAGGATTTCAAAAATTTAGAATCTTTCGCACCAGAAGCGGCAAACCGATATACATCTGAGTAATAAGATATATTCATGGCATTTAATCGCTGGATAAATATATCGTAAAGGTGTGCTATGTTATAGAGTTTCTGGGGTTCTTCGCCATCAATAAGGCCTTCTTTGATGACTGCCTTTAGGTCAGTAGCACACATATTGGCGTCCATAAGGTCCTGCATAACATTAAAAAGGTATTTCGGGTGGGTAGGCATTGAGAACATATTTTTTAAAAGAGCGGTATTGGTGGTTGTTTGTTGCTTTAATAATTCTTGTATAATACATTCATATACAAACGATTGTTTAACAACTCTACCGATATCTATGCCTGACCATCTGCATATTTCGTTTGCTAATGCGTAAAAATTCATGAAGTGAATATTAATGCAAGCAGTGGTTTCCTGTGAGACACGCTCCTGGAGTCTGTTCAGCATCCAATTTGTTGGTGATACAACAAGAAGCGGCGTTAAAGGGTCGGCTTCTTTGAATGACTTGATTGTATCTATTAGCGAGTTTTCAAGTGAAGGATGGTATTGTGCAGTTTTAACGGATAGCATTTCTGTTATTGAATAATAAATTTATCTGGTTGATAATAAATCATATTTTTTAAAGTAATATTTTTAACTATATAATAGTAGTTCCAATTTTCTTAATAGTATCTTTTAATTCTTTAATGTAATATCAAGATTCGAAATACTAATAGAGAAATTTATTTAATATTTATTATAATCATATTTGAGAACGCAGCAAATTATTTTTAATTACTTTTGATTTGGGGTATATCGGAAATGAAATTCTGGGAAGAAAACGGCAGAATAAAGATTGCAGCTCCCGCAAAGATTAACTTATTTCTCGAGATATTAGGTAAGCGACCTGATGGTTTTCATGAGATAGAAACTGTTATGCAGGAGGTAAGTCTATTTGATTACATTTATTTGGAATATAGAGATGAGGGTATAGAATTTACTTGTTCAAGACCGGGACTTACAACAGGAGAGGATAATCTTGTCTTAAAGGCTGTACGTTTAATACAAAAAGAATCAAATACTAAAAAGGGGGTAAAGCTACACTTAGATAAACGAATACCGGTTGGCGCTGGATTGGGCGGTGGGAGTAGTGATGCAGTAGCGACACTTGCCGGGTTAAACAAGTTGTGGCAAATTGGATTTAATGAAAAACAATTGGTAACACTGGCAGGCAAGCTGGGTTCCGACACCCCTTTTTTTGTTTATGGAAAGACGGCTATATGTAGAGGAAGAGGCGAAGTTATTACACCATACCCAATAGACTTAAGATATTATTTCATAATAATTTATCCCAGATTTGAGGTGAGTACTGCAACGGTCTATAAAAATTTTAAAATTAGCTTGACAAAAAATTTGAAAGATGTTAGCTTCTTTTTGAAAGCTTTATCCTCTGGAAGTCCTGAAAAACTAGGGTCTTCCTTACACAATCGTTTAGAAGAAGTTGTTTTTAGACTTTATCCAGAATTAGGCAGAAACAGGGATATTTTAAACTCGTTTGATTTTTGTAACGTACTTTTATCTGGAAGTGGTTCATCGTTATATGGTTTATGTAAGGGGGAAAACGGTATAAAGGAAATTGAACAGAAAGTAAGAGCGCTTAATGTTGGTGATGTATTTGTTGTGACCAATGATTTTTAGCACATTGTTGTGAGAACAGGAAGGGGGAAACAGTGAATATTACTGAAGTGAGGGTAAAGTTAACAGAAGCTAATAAGAAGAACAGGTTACAGGCATTTTGTAGCATTACGATAGATAACGATTTTGTCGTAAGAGATTTAAAAGTCATCGAGGGACACAAAGGGCCGTTTGTTGCAATGCCCAGTCGCAAACTCACTGACAGATGTCTAAAGTGCGGTGGAAAGAACCACATAATGGCAAAATATTGTAATGATTGCGGATGTAAACTTGAGGAAAAGCGTGCTTCTAGAGGTACAGGTAGATTAAAATTACACGCGGACACAGCGCATCCAATAAATTCAAGATGCAGAGAAGAAATTCAGGAAAAGGTTCTTGCATCTTATAAGGAAGAACTTGAAAAATCAAAACAACCTGGCTACAAACCTCCAAAATACGAAGACCTTGATGACTTAGATTACGAGGAGGACGAGAACATCAATAATGATTTACTAAGGGAAAAAGAAGTTAAAAAACAGGAAGGACTATTTTAGTTTTACAAGATAATTCAATTAATAATCAAGTTAAGTTTTAGTTTATTATTCTTAATTTTGCGAAGGGTTTGAGACCCTGAATCAGGTTCAGGGTCTTATATTTTTAGCTTTTATAGACGGGGATAGTTAGATAATAGTAAAAGGTATAAAAGCTTTTTAATATTTTACTTAATTATACCATTCAACTTTTAACATGCCTTGTTTTAATTTAGGCTTTCTTCGTTCATTCAGCCATGTGGCTCGCCAGTAAAAGCATATCTTGAAAAGGTTATTACGTTTTAAATTCGATTGTATTTATAGTTTTTTACATTAACAATTTCTTTTACATAAGATGATTAAAACAGGTTCACAAATTCTTGTTGATGCATTAATAAGAGAAGGCGTGGTGTATGTTTTCGGAATCCCAGGCGGCGCTGTACTGCCTTTATTTGATGCCCTATACGAATCGCCAATAAAGTTTATTTTAACGCGGCATGAACAGGGTGCTGGTCATGCCGCCGATGGATATGCTAGGGCTACGGGGAAGGTTGGTGTCTGTGTTGTTACATCAGGGCCTGGAGCAACAAATTTGACTACTGCAATTGCAACTGCCTACATGGACTCAATCCCAATGGTGGCTATAACCGGCCAGGTTAAAACATTTCTGATTGGGAATGACGCATTTCAGGAAGCTGATATTATAGGTATTACACGGCCAGTAACAAAACACAGTTATCTGGTGAGGGATGTTAAGGAGTTGGCACGGACAGTAAAAGAAGCATTTTATATAGCAAACACAGGAAGGCGAGGCCCTGTATTAATTGACCTGCCAGTAGACGTCACGATGGGCGAATGTGAGGACATAATACCGATTGAGGTAGATTTACCAGGATACAAGCCAACTTATGAGGGTAATATTAGACAAATAAAGAATGCAGCTGATGTGATTAATAGTTCAAGGCAAACCGTTGTTTACACCGGCGGAGGTATTATAGCCTCAGATAGCGCACAAGAGTTACTTGAACTTGCAGAAAAGGGGAATCTGCCGGTAACCACTACACTTATGGGACTTGGGGGATTTCCTGAAGACCATAAGTTTTCATTAGGGATGCTGGGGATGCATGGTACTGCATACGCAAATTTTGCCGTAACTGAATCGGATGTTTTAGTAGCAATTGGGGCGAGATTTGATGACCGAATTACAGGGAAGTTAGATGAATTTGCCCCAAACGCAAAAATTATTCATATAGATATTGACCCTGCATCCATAAGTAAAAGCATTAAGGTGCATATACCAATTGTAGGAGATGCAAAACTTATATTACAGGAACTTAATAAACACATCCGTTTTAACGAAAGAAAAGAATGGTTTGATAAAATTAAGAGTTGGAAGAAAAATAATCCGTTGTCTTATAAATGTGAAGGAAGTGTTATCAAGCCACAATATGTAATTGAGCAGATATGTGATGTGGGCAGAGATAACATCATTATAACGACAGAAGTTGGCCAGAATCAGATGTGGGCGGCGCAATATTTTACATTTACAAAACCACGCACATTTTTATCGTCAGGTGGCTTGGGAACGATGGGTTACGGTTTCCCGGCAGCTATCGGCGCCCAGTTGGGATGCCCTGATAAAATTGTTGTGGATATTGCAGGGGATGGGAGCATTCAGATGAATATACAGGAACTTAGCACTGCTGCACGCCTGAATATTCCTGTAAAAGTGGCCATTCTGAATAATGGATATCTGGGGATGGTGAGACAATGGCAAGAACTTTTTTATGATAAGCGTTACTCAAATGTGACTTTGAATGGCAATCCTGACTTTGTTAAGTTGGCAGAGGCGTATGGTGCAGTAGGGTTTTTGGTAGAAAAGAAAGAAGATGTGCGACCAACAATCGAGAAGGCTTTCTCAACAAAAAAACCTGTGTTAATGGATTTCAGGATAGACCCATGTGAAAATGTATTCCCAATGGTACCTGCGGGGCAGGCAATTCACAGGATGATTGGAACAATGGCATGATGGAACCGATTTTGTTAATCTATTGTTAATATTAATGATGGTACATAAAATAGTGTTATTTTATGATATCTAAATAAGGTCTTTTTTAAGTAGTGTTAATATTTTAGTAATTTATTCGTGTTCCTTAGTTAATTTAGGGTTCAGGCAGGGATTAAAATATGGAATTGCTTTTAGGTGCAGCAATTACTTTAGGTATACTTGGTATGGTCTTTGGGATCGGACTTGCAATTGCTTCTGATAAGTTTGCAGTTAAGGTTGACCCACGGATTGAAAATATAAACGAAGTCCTTCCAGGCATAAATTGTGGCGCTTGCGGGCAACCGGGATGCAGTGGGTTTGCCCAGGCTGTTGTGGAGGGCAAAGCGCCTGTAACGGGCTGTACTGTGGGGCAGGCGGTGGTTGCAAAACTTGTTGCAAACATTATGGGGGTTAAGTTTGAAAATAGAGAACGTGTTGTTGCTGTCGTAATGTGCCATGCGAGGGGTGTGAAAAACAAATTTACCTATAATGGGATTAAAGATTGTCGTGCAGCAAATATTGTCGGAGGTGGTTTTCTTGGCTGTGATTACGGTTGCTTTGGTTTAGGTACTTGCGTAGATGCCTGTAAATTTGAGGCTATGTATATGGGTGACGATGGGCTTCCTGTTGTCATCAGAGAGCGTTGTACTGGTTGTGGAAAATGTGCGGCAGTTTGCCCTCGAAAAATTATTAGCGTTTTGCCAGAATCAAAAATGGTTCATGTCCGCTGCAAATCGCTAGATAAGGGCGTAGTTGCTAAAAAAATATGTCAGGATTCTTGCATAGCATGTAAACAGTGCGAGAAGATATGTCCGTATGATGCTATTCACGTACAGAATAATCTTGCGGTAATTGATTATAATAAATGCACCTCCTGTGGGAAATGTGTGGATGTTTGCCCGAACCACACAATAATTAATTATGCCAGAGAAAAAAGCCTCACCATGCATACCGTAGAGGTATAATGCATCAGGACCGTTTCTATATATCTATTACGCCGGCAGCCTCCGAATTATGGCTGGAAGGTAAAGAAGCACATCATATTTTACACGTCAAGAGGGCAAAACCAGGGGATAAGATTACGCTTTTTAATGGAAAAGGGCTGGAGTGCCTGGCGAATATTATCGAAATCTCAGATAATAAATTAAAGGTTCTTATTGAGCAATCAAGGTCAATAAACAGGGAAGCAGACGTTGAAATTACAATTGCTTTTTCTGCTCCTAAAGGGAGATTAGCGGCTTTATTGATTCAAAAATGTACCGAATTAGGAGTAAAGGCTTTAATACCCATACATTGCAAACGAAGCATAGTTGATATACGAAACAAGTCGGCAGAAAAAATAGAAAAATGGAATAAGATTGTAGTCGAGGCTTCCAAACAGTGTAAGAGAAATTTCTTAACCAAAATAGAAAATGTTATGTCATTTAACAGCATTATTAAAACGCTGCATGATTACGATTTATCGCTCATCGCCTGTATTGATACAAGAAGTATGAAAGTTGTTTTATATGAACATCCTCTGGCTAAGAAAATAATATGTCTTATTGGTCCTGAAGGCGGTTTTACTAATGATGAGATTGAGATTGCTGAAAAGTCTGGTTGTATACCAGTTAGTATAGGTAATTCTACGCTAAGAGTAGAAACGGCCGCTATAGCTATCTCGTCAATGTTGCTGTATGCTTATTCCAAATAAAAAAATGAGTTATTCCAAATATGCAGTAATAATGGCGGGTGGTAGCGGTACACGCTTCTGGCCATGGAGTCGTGAACACACCCCGAAGCAAGTTTTAAAGATAGTGGGTGGCAAGACCATGCTTCAGCATACCGTTGATAGAATAACCCCGCTTTTTAAATCAGAAAATATCCTGATTGTTACTAATAGATTACATAAAGAACAAATCCAAACACAGATTCCATTCATTCCTCCAAAAAACATTATTGCAGAGCCTGTTGGAAAAAACACAGCGCCATGTATAGGCATGGCGGCAACCATCATAAACAAACTGAACAAAGATTCTATAATGACTGTTATGAGCGCTGACAATATAATAGAACCAGCTGAATTATTTGTAAAGATGATTGAAACTGCAGTTAATATTGTAAGTAAGAATAATTTACTGTTGATAGCCGGAATAAAGCCTAAAGAACCTTCAATTGGCTATGGTTATATTCACCGTGGGAGATTAGTAACAGAAGAAAACGGGTTTCAGGTATACGAAGTATTATCATTCAAGGAAAAGCCAGATAAGATTACAGCACAGCGGTTTTTAGATACGAAGGAGTATTTATGGAATGGTGGTATCTTTGTTTGGCAGACATCTAAGATACTGGAAGGTTTCAAACAACATATGCCGCAACTTGCCATGGGTCTCAAGCGAATTGAAGATGCATTAGGAACGAAATCTGAGGTGGATGTGATTAATAGAGAATACGAGGCTTTTGACAAGATTTCAATTGATTATGCCATAATGGAAAAGGCAAAGGACGTTATTGTTCTTGAGGCTGATTTTATTTGGGATGACGTTGGTTCCTGGTATGCTTTAGAACGTTGGAATGAGAAAGATTCAAGTGGTAACACAATTCTGGGGACGCATTATGGAATTGATACTAATTCATGTATTGTTGTGAATAATGACCGGCACCTTTTAACTACGATAGATGTGTCTGATTTAATTATAATTCATACTAAGGATGCAACACTTATATGTAATAAACAAAAGGCGGAGAAAATAAAAAAATTAGTAGAAGATTTAAAGAAGAATGGTTATCAGATGTACCTTTAGAATTTTAAAGTGATAACTTGTATTTAAAAATTTTGCGGTATTTAAATTAGGTAATTAAGAAATAAAAATGACAGATATTCAATTATTCAAGGAATATCTGCCCTTGATGGTTTAGCTAACCTTTACATTAATCTGCTTTGGTTTTACACCCTCTTTTTTCTGTAACGTAATCTCAAGCACACCATTTTTGTACTCGGCAGATACTTTATTAGTGTCTACAGAAGCAGGGAGGTCAATTGAACGGGAGAAACTTCCATAACGTCTCTCCATACGATAATAGTTTCCCCCTTTTTCCTCTTTTTCTTCTTTCTTTTCACCCTTGACTGAGAGGGTATCACCTTGTATTGAAATATCAATCTCTTTAGGGTCAATGCCAGGGATTTCTGCTTTTACAACAACCTTATCATTTGTTTCTGCCAGATCAATTGGTGGTAACCATGTACCAGTTTCTGCTCCGAGGCCGGATAAGTCCCAACCTTTGAAAAATCTGTCAAACATATGATTCATTTCACTCTGTAACGAAGAAATAGACGGAAACCCTGACCATTTTATTAAATCTCTTGCCATAACTCACCTCCTATAAAAACAACTTAAAATGATATAAAAACTGTTAATTAAATAAAGCAAAATGAGTGCCTATGGAAAGCCCTGTTGATTATATAGTTAGTAACTACTAGAAATATAATGTTTTACAGAATACAAACTATTTAAAGAAAATTAAAGTCTTTGCTGTCAAATTGGCAGTGGAATGGTTATTGTGTGTCAGTAATATTTATATATTTGAAAAATCTGCTGTAATCAAAAATTAGCATGCTTATAATTTGTATTAAAAAGATGTACGAAGTCTGAAAATATTATGAAAAAGCCTATCGTTGTTATTACACTTCTTTTTATATGTGGTATTTATTTCGGATATCTAACAAAAATCCCTCTTTATTTAATTCTTGGAATAAGTCTTTTATTATGGTTATTCTGCCTGACTTGTTTACTTTTACATAAATTTACAATTTTTATACATGCATGCTTATCTATGCTGTTTATTTCGTTATCAGTTGCGTATTATGATTGCCGCACTAAACCGGTGCTTAAGAATTCAATAGAATGTATGCTGGATCAACAAAAATCCTTGCGACGAATTACAGGAATAATTATAAGCCCACCAATAATCCTTGATAGAAACACGCTAATTAAACGGTTAAACAGACCGCAAACAGAACAGATTGTAAAAAGATCTAATTATAAGGTTTCATTTATTATTAATGCTGATGGACTAAATGCACCGTCAGGGTGGAGGGAAGTAAAAGGGGCAGTCAAGGTAAATTTGTATCTGTCTGAACGTGATATTTTATTAATTGAAGAGACATTGTCTATTCTAAAAAATTTGGTTTACGGTCAGGAGGTTGAACTGTTTGGATACGTATATCCTCCCCAAAGCCCAACTAATCCAGGTGAATATGATTATAAATGTTATTTGCAAAGACAAATACCATCCATTAGATGTCTGATGACGATTATAAACATAAGTAATATAAGATTTGTAGGAGCGTCAGGTGGTAATTTTATTTATGATTTCATATATAAGTTAAACAACTTATTAAATAATACTGTTTATACGCATACTTTTAGTAATAGTGCGCCAATGATTAGCAGCGTTTTACTTGGAAACAGGGTAGACCTTCCTGAAGAAACTGTTGATAATTTTATAAAAACAGGTGTAATTCACTTCATTGCAATTAGTGGTTTTAATGTGGGGATTTTAGTATTTACCATACTTTTACCATTGCGTTTGCTTGGGGTAAACAGGATATTATCAACTATTGTCATAATAGCAGTGGTTATCCTGTATGCATTTATAACGGGGCTCAATCCTCCAGTTCTCCGCGCCAGTATAATGGTCATTGTATTTTTTGTTAGTTATTTGGTGTACAGACAGTGGGATATTACAAGCGCTATTTTTACTGGCATATTTGTTATACTTCTTAGAAATCCGGCAGACATTTTTAACGTTGGGTTTCAATTAACGGTGCTTGCTACAATGGGTATTATTTACGGAACTTCAAGAATTGAGTCAGTACTCTTCAAGGCAGCCTTAGTTGTAGAAAAATTACAGGTAAAGAGTGAGCGCGGCCGATTACATTTTCTAAAAGTATATATGCGCAAATCCCTTTGTGTATCTCTTGCAGCATGGATGTCTACCCTTCCAATTACAGCGTATTATTTTCATATTCTTACTCCATTTCTTCCAATTGTTAATATTGTTGTATTTCCATTTTTCTGGATTATCATTGTTTGTGGTATTGTGTTGCTAACAGTCGGAACAATATGTCCACCTCTGGCTATTGCCTCTGCATGGTTAGCATCTAGCACTGATATAGTTTTAGAATCGCTTGTTTCATTACTAACATCCATACCGTATTCATATTTCTATATTATTGGACCTTCAAAAATAGAACTCTACTTCTATTATTTATTTCTCCTTTTGATTTTGTATCGTAATTACTTTTCTTTAGAATTAGCCAAAATTGTAATCTGGGGATTAATTACTGCCAATGTATTTGTTTTTATTAATATGTTCAGATTTCATAATAATTCTTTAACAATTACATGTTTGGACGTAGGACATGGTGGCGCGGTGTTTATACAGTTTCCGAATAGGAAGAATATCCTGTACGATGCGGGTTCATGGCAAAAATATGATGTGGGAAAGTATATAGTATCTCCTTTTCTGTGGAATAAGAATATTAAAACTATAGATAATTTGATTCTTTCCCATGAACATGAAGATCACTGGAATGGCCTACAATCTGTTGTTAACAGATTTCATATAAAATCAATGTGTTCGCAACCAAATTTATTTACTTCTGTAGCCGGGCAGAAAATACTTTCCATTCTCGATAAAAAACGCATACAAACGGAGGTGGTTTACAATGGTAATGTATTTAAGGGATTTGAACCTGCTGTTGTAAGAATATTAAATCCTTCTTGTTTTAGCTATAATGTTACTGCTTCAAATGATAATTCATGTGTTTTAAAAATTGATTATCTTGGACATTCAATATTACTTTGTGCAGATATTCAGGAACTGGGGATATGGTCAGTACTCTCAGGGTTATCAGAGATTAAATCAGATATAATCCAGATGCCTCATCATGGTTCATTTATAAGCAATCTGGAAAGGTTGATTTATGTCGTCCAGCCAGCATATGCGTTTATAAATTCAGGCAATGATTCTAACTTACAAAAAACGTGCGATATGCTTAAAAAATATAATGTAACAATCCTGCAGACACACAAAAGCGGAGCAATAACATTCGAAATAAATAAGGATGGAATAACATACCAATCGTTTTGTAAATAACCATAAATTTTATCAATGCACGTTATTTTGTTTATTTTCAGTATATTTTATATAAAGTTCAAATAAGTCTGACGATTATCATATCTATGGCACTTCCAATTTATATACTTACAGGACCCACGGCATGCGGTAAGACAAATATAGCAATAAAAATTGCTGAACAGGCAAAAATTGAAATAGTTTCAGCAGATTCTATGTTGGTATACCGTGGAATGGATGTAGGTACAGAGAAGCCTTCCCGTGACATAAGAGACAGAATTCCTCATCATTTAATAGATATTGTTGAACCATGGGAAGAATACAACGTGGGACGATATATAAAAGACTTTGATTCTACTGCCTGTAAGCTTAGTGAACATGGGAAACCATTCATTGTTGTGGGTGGAACTGCCCTTTATCTAAAGGCAATTATGGATGGTTTATTTGAGGGTCCATCTGCAGACTGGGAATATCGTAAATATTTGAAATCTGTTGCAATAGAGAAAGGGCCTGAATATTTGCACAATATGCTTGCCGATATTGACCCTGAAATGGCTGATAAATTACACATAAATGACCAGAAAAGGATTATCAGGGCGCTTGAGGTTTTTAAGAAGACAGGGTGTAGAATGTCTTCCTTTCAGACACAATTTGGGCATAAAAATCCCAGATATGACTGTATAGTTGTTGCAATTGATCATGATAGGAATGTTCTATATGGGCGTATAGAAGAACGTGTTGACAGCATGTTTCAGCGTGGGTTGGTTGATGAAGTGCATTTATTATTAGACAAACCTCAGAAATTAAGCAAACAGGCATCTCAGGCATTAGGGTACAAAGAGGTTATTGACTTTTTTAATGGAAAGTGTACACTCTTAGAAGCTAAAGAAGCAATCAAGAAGAGAACAAGAAGATTTGCTAAAAGACAGATGACGTGGTTTAGAAGTTTTTCAGAAGTTCTTTGGATTTGTGCAGATGTAAATGATGATACAAAAATGCTTTCAGAAAAGGTATTTCAGTATTTTGATGAACATGATTTCTCGAAATTATGAAATTAACAAAACTAAATAATTTGCGCTTCTCATACAAGACACCAAATCTCAGAATACAGAAGTTGTCACAAGTTATAAGACAGTATACTACAAAGACTGCATGGGGTCTGGACATCGGTGGTCACGTATTAAAGGCAGTAAAAATTACCAAAAGGCAAAACGAGCTATTTGTGGAAGATGTTGATATTATTGAGTATTCTTCAATCCCACCCACAACAAATTCTTTACAATCTTCATGTATAAGTGATGCAATTAAGATTTTTCTGGAAAAATATAATGTATCATGGAGAGATAACATTCTGGTATCCATTCCTGGGCAGTTAGTATTATCAAGATTCTTTTCGGTACCGGCTGTAACCAACAAGCAACTGAAAAATATTATCGGTTACGAAGTAAAACAGCAAATTCCTTTTGATATAAAGGACATTGTTTGGAGTTATCATCAAATAAATAAAAAGTACCCTGAGACAGAGAATATCGAAATTGGACTCTTTGCATCAAGAAGGGCCACGCTGGATAATATACTATCCAACATTACACCTTTTCATCTCAAGTTAAGTGCATTACAAGTAGCACCGCTGGCTATTTGTAACTTTGTTTGTTATGACCGACAGGTTGACGGACCTGTGCTTATTATAAATGTTGAGACGGATAACACGGATCTTATTATTATTGACGGTATGAATTACTGGCTTAGAAGTATTCCACATTATTTAGTGGATTTAGAACTTGTAAAAGAAATCCAAAGATCAATTGAGTACCATAAGTCATTAAGTAAAGACACGATAAATATTAAGGCTGTTTTGTTGATGGGCAGCGCATTTAAAGACCCACGTAATATAGAGTTTATCTCCAATAATTTTGATTATGAAGTGAAATTAATTAAGACGTTAAATAATCTAAAATTATCGAACAAGATTGATACAAAATATTTCGAAGGAAATTTACTGGACATGTGTGTGGCTTTGGGACTTGCAATCCAGGGTGTTAGTTCCGGATGGATTAACACAAATTTATTGCCACAAGAACAGATCAGAGCGGTAGAATTATTTAATAAAAGACCTTATGCAATAACTACGCTTGGCTGTCTTGCCATATCATTTATTGTACAGGTTTGTGGTTTACATGTTCAAACCGGTCAAATAAATAATTCTTTTAGTCAGCACCAAAATTTGTTGCAGAATTTAAAGAACCTCGAAATGAAATATAATAACATTAATTCCAAAACAAAAGAAAATAAATCTGCACTCGAACTCATTTCTTCTATTGATTCTAACAGATTCTTCTGGATAGAGATGTTAGATAAACTATGTTCCCTGTTACCCAGCAATGTAACAATGGGCAGTATGCAATCACAATGGGTTGATTCGAATTCTATTAGTACCAGGAATGTTGATGGGAGGCAGGAATTTTTCCAACCTGAAAAAGCAGAAACACCTTTGAATGCTGGTACATCAAATAAGGTATTGCTTATAGTAATAAATGGAAAGAGTGAGGAACCGAGCATGGGCTTTATTGAAGAAAATATTTTGAAACCTATTCAAAGTCTGACGCTTTTTGACCAAAAGGTTCCTGCATTTAAAAATGTAGAAATAGTTAGGGATTCTTGTCGTCAAATAGATTATAAAGACAAACGTGGGGCATGTATTATTTTTGAAATGCGGTGGATTGTAAAGACTAGAGAAGAG
Organism: uncultured Planctomycetota bacterium; assembly: GCA_963709355.1. GTDB lineage: Bacteria > Planctomycetota > Brocadiia > Brocadiales > Brocadiaceae > PLOWO2-12-38-17. The sequence continues at coordinate 1,709,389 of CAVPVY010000005.1, read as the reverse complement.
ATTTTGCAAGAAACTCAATCGTTGACATCAACAACAGAGTCATCAGCTCAACCTGCAAAATCTTGAATACCGTGAAAGATATGTATTTATGAATGTTGGCAAAAGCATAAATATTTCAGCTCTTAAAATAAGACTAAAAACTATTTTTACTAGTTTTTGGATTTATATTATTGTTGTTTTTCTGATTCTTATAATTCTTTTTTTAATTTTTGTTAATCCATACTCAAAAGTATATGTAAAGGCATATAAGGATTTAGAAGACATGGCAAATGTTATGGAAAGATATGGTTATAGAAAAGATTTGTATAATGAGAAATGGACAGCGTCAAAGAAATTAGAATCTGAAATATATAATAAAGAAATAGAAAAGTGCAGGTATTTTCTTAACAAGAAAGATAGCCGCATGGAAGCCTTCTTTATGATAGAAGAACCTGAGAAAGGATTAATCAAAATAAACGATGAAGCAATATGGAAAAACGAGTATTTAAAAGCAATCTCGGCTTTATCTGAAAAATTTAAGACAGCCAATATCAGATTGGAACAAGATGCATTACCTTTTGATAGCTGGGGTGCTGATATTCCAACCTGGGAAACTATCAAAACTGTGCAAAAAAAGTTTTGGATAATAGAATCACTCGCTAACATTGCTATTGGTAATAATGGAGTTACAGAAATAGATAAAATTGTATTTAGAGAATCGTCAAATACATATGACCCTAAGTTTGCTGAGATTTATACTGCCATACCATTTAAAATTAAGATTAAATTGCCGGCAGATCGTATCAACTCCTTTTTGAGTAAGATTCTAAGTTCTGAAATACCATATGTAATAGAAAATGTTTCTATATTGGGTACAGATAAAAGCATTAATCCAGCAGAAACGACTAAAAAGAAAGATAATACTCAATTACCTATACCGATTATAAGTGTAACCATTGATGCATATGTCATGGATTACAAAACATAAGATATTGAATCTTTAAAAAGTAAAAATAATGATGGATGTTAAGAACTTTATTTTTAAACATATTGAAAAAATTATACTTGGTATTGCTGTATCTTACCTAATATATACGATTATTAATACTCTGATTATATTAAATATAAATAACTATAAATTAAACGCAAGATTAGAATCATTATCTAATGTAGTTGAGAGGAAATTAGAAACAAGTGCACCTCCGAAAATAGAGACGGAATTAGATGATGCTGTACTGCTAGAATCCCGACTTACAACCCCACCTTCAGCAAATGTTTTGCAACGGCCTCAAGTTTTTTCTGTATTTGGGAAGGAAGAAACAGTACAGGATATTGCAACCATGGATACCTCGGCTAAAGAAGAGATAGAAATTTCACCGGTATCTGAGAGTACTATCAGTGGAGATATAGAATTTACTTTTAAGGGAGGTTCCGCAGATATTGTGATTATTCAGGTTAGAAAACTTCATAAGGATAAATGGTGGATAGAAAGTTTTCTGGCGCGAGAGGGGGATATAATTGGTGAAAAAAAGATAATCAGCGGAGAAACTGTAGATTTTAATACACAATGTAAATTAGTGGAAATTGTCCCTGTTGCACAGAAACAAATGGTTGTTAAGAAGCAGGTATCTCTTAAAAATGAAATGGGAGAATTTATTGGAACTTCTTTTGCGGAAGAAGTACATATGATATCGACTTCCGAGATTGTGTTTGAATATAATAAAGGCGAAACCTATAATTTGTGGCTGGGAGAATTGGTAAAATTGGGTACAGAGATTACTAGTGTTTCTCAATCCGATAAAGCACCTTCAATTAACTAATTATTTTATGGAAAGAAGGCACTCATGAAAAGATTCTTGGTACAAATTTTGGTTATTATGTGTGTTATTTTTGTTCCATTTAAAATACATCAACCATTAGCGCAAACGCAAGGTGTCTCAGAAAATAAAATCTCATCAATAGACAACTACTACCTTAAGATAGCAAAAAAACATATAGAACAAAAAGATTATTCTAAGGCGATAGATGCATTAAAATTGGCTTTGTTGCTAGAGCCAAATAACAAGGAAGTGCAGTTGCTGCAGGAAGAAACAGCGCAACTTACAGAAAAAGAGAAGAAATCAGATGTAACACAGAGTAAAACAGGTACATCCAAAAAACAAACAGAGGTAATAAGCGATAGTGACGTAACTATAACTAAATTAGTACAGGAGGTATACTCTGCATTAAAAGAAGAAAGATATTCAGATGCTGAGAAAATAGTTGATTTTATATTAGCAAAAGATCCTGTTAACAAGGATGCCCTGTACATTAAAGAACTATTAAATAATTTAAAGCACAGTAATATTACCGAAAATTTAAAGACAATACAAGCACAGGAAAAGCTAAGAAACCTTGAAAATCTCAGAGAGGCGTCTATTCCTTATCAAGACACAATAAGACTTCCATCTAAAGATCAGTGGCAGAATATTTCAAAACGCATGCTACCGGAGTTGGATAGGATTGTAGAAGAAAATAAAAGAAAAACAGTTCAGTTACAAATCATACCTGACCCGGTAAAAGAACAATATTCGAAAGTTATAGAAGATGCGCTTAATACCATTCTTACTTTTGAGTTCCTGGAGACACCATTAAAAGATATTATAGCATATGTAAGAGAGAAGACTAATATTAACGTGATAGTAGATTCTGAAGCTGAAAATATAAGTATTACTTTAAAGCTAAAGGATATACCATTAAGAGTTGCCATTAACTATATGTTACCGAAGGGGTATGAATATGTAATTGAAGGAGATATTTTACATTTTAACAAACAGAAATTAGAGTTAAGGGTTTATGACATCAGAGACATATTGATAAATGTGGACGATAAAGAACCGCTCAAATTTGATATTACTGCAGCTGCAACTTCACAAATGGGCATTAGTAGAGGGGAAGCTGCCGAGGCAAAAGATCCATCAGCAAGAGTGCTTGACCTTATCGAATTAATTGTTACAACAATTGAACCGTCTTCTTGGTCATATCGAACAAGTATTATTGGCGCAACAGCCAAGGGTCAGCGTCGTATTAATATTCAAGGCCCAGGCGAAGGAAGTATAGTCGCGAGGGCGGGGCAGCCTGGCGATCTGGTCGTGGTTAATAACAAATACGTTCATGAACAGGTTGCTAATCTTTTAGCATCTTTGCGTTCATCACAAAATCTCCAGGTGAATATAGAGGCGAGGTTCATAACCGTTTCAGATGAATTTATGGAAGATATTGGGAATAATTTTACAAAATTTTTCAGCGATGACTCTTCGATTACAATTGGTGCGGAAGAGATTACAAATGGATTAAATCTGAATTATTCCATTTTAAACGACTCCATGTTAATCGGTTTTTTAAGGGCTGTTCAGGAAAGTAAAGGTTCAGAATTTTTAACTTCTCCAAGGATAACATTGTCCAATACACAGCGTGGGAATATAGCTGTAATAAAAACGACTAATTATGTTCAGAGCACTTCCGTTTCTGAAGGATTAGTAACTCCTGTTATTGGTACTATACCAGAAGGCACTACTTTTGATGTGAGACCTATTGTTAGTGCAGATAGAAAATATATCTATCTGGAAGTAACACCTTCTATATTTGATATAGTAGCTCTCAAGGAATTTACATTTAGTGGTTTAAATTCTGATGCAAATGTTGGTGGGGGTGGGACTGGTATTACTAGTATCCCGCCGCAACAGACAATTCAACTCCCTGAATTAAATGTATCACAAGTGTCCGTAACAGTCTGTGTGCCTGACAAGGGGACTCTTATTATTGGGGGATTGGGTTCAATTACGAAAGAAAACCTGGCAACTGGCATCCCGTTGCTTTCCAAGATACCATTTATAAAAAGATTATTTTCCCGTGAACAAAAGAACAATATGAAATCAAATCTTATCATCCTTTTAAAACCCACTGTTTTAATCAGGGAAGAACAAGAAGCGAATGTTAACAATTTATCAAGTCAAAAGCTTAGATTAACTAATTCTAAAACATCCAAGTAGAAAACAAATATTGTTCTTTTGTGGAGGCATATTATGAACAGAATATACAGTATAAATACTATTCTTCTTATCGTTGTTGTTTTAATGTTAATAGTTCTTATTTTTAAAAATAGTACAAATTATGTTATCGCGCAGGGCGATGGAAACGCCAGGCATGTCTTTGGTGTGGTAGGTGAACAGCTAAGCAATAGACAGCCTTTTTATCTTGTGGATACTGAGGAACAAACAATAATGGTTTATGAGTATTTTCAGGGAGGAGGCTTTGGACTCGCAGCAGTCAGGAATTATAAATATGACAAAAAATTACAAGAACATGGTAAGTCCTATGGTTTATCTATAGAAGAAGTGAAAACTAAACTCATGCAATCTCAGATTAAACAATAGAGAAGTTATAACGCTTCTGTTTTTGAACACTTTTCAGCGGCAATTTGTAGCAGCCTTGTTTTAAGCTGTGCAAATGGAAAATCTTTACCAGGACACAAAGTGTTTTTTTGGTGTACTTGATTGTGTAATAATATATTTGCTACAGAAATATCATACTTCTTTGAGAGATATTGAACTAAATTTACTAAAGATTCGAACTGGCTATTAGTTGGGGTATCGCTATTTTCAAAGTTACCAACAAGGCAAATCCCAATTGCCACACGGTTACAGTCCATATTTGCTGTATGAGCTCCATGTATTTGGTTCTTCCAACGCTCTGAAACCTCAATTTCGCCGTCTCCTGATAGTGATCCGTTTCCGATTACGAAATGATAAGCAAGTCCATATTTCCATTTTCTTTTGTTTCTGTGATAATAGTCGAAACTTGCCGCATTTCCCTTTGTTGTTGCGCTGTGGTGAATAACAATGTATTTCCAATGATTTTCCGGTACATCAGTTTTGCAAATTTTAGCGATGTTTTGACTTTTAGCTGATTTTACATCCTTTGTTGATTTGAAATATGGAAATGAGTAAAAAGTTAGGAATATAATTAATAATACAGCAAATCCAATTGCTGCAATAGAAAGATACCTAACGATTTTTTCGTGTTTAGGCATGGTTTATTCTCATACTGAATATACGCTTTTGCAACTTGTTATAGATAAATATTTACTACGAACTTTCTCAACTGTACTTCTTGGTACTATGAACCAAAATTGCAGATAAACATTCCTTACCGGCGGCCTTGTAACCCGCCGAAAAATTCCAAATATGAAAACAAAAAAGCCTTACTGCAAATATATTCATTACAAACATATTCGGCAGTAAGGCTGTCTTTTAACTTGTTTAATGCTTAGGACTTCAATTTATATTGTAGCGCTGAGGTTTATCATTCGGCTGAGCTCACGACGAAACCTTTATGGTTGACTTTCTGTTGGGGGATTTCGTCGTGAGCTCAGCCGAACCGGCGCTACAATAAAGACCCTTTACTTTGCGTCCCATGATCGCTCATGGTTTGCCTTTATCGCTATGTTTTACCCTATCTAATCTTTAACTAATACCCAAATTCTGCAATTGGACATATATTAACACAGATAAAATACAATTTACATCTAAAAATTTAAAAGGATTTAACTTTAAAGAATCCTAACCCCCTTACTTTTATAAAATCTGTCTTAGTCTAAAGTAATATTATAAATTTAAATAATTTACTGTCAACAACTAACTTTCCTTGCAATTTAGTTTTACCATAATGGTTATTCTAACTATTAGAACTTGTAGTAAAATAAATGGTTTATTAAGAAGATATATTAATTTAATCTGCATTCCCTGCGATATTTAATGCCCTGAAGTAAAAAGGTGGTACCTTAATTGAACCGTACCATTCTGCTATGTTACCCATTGCTATAATGTTGTTAAAAACTGTAAAGGCATTACCAGCAATCATACAATCTTTTACTCTGCCGGTAATTTCTCCATTTTCAATTATGTAACCAAGATCAATGTTTACGGAGAACTCACCCGCAAGGATATTACTCTGGCCTGCGCCGAGTACTTGGTCTACCAGTACGCCATATTTTATGTCTTTTATCATTGCCTCAAGTGACATATTACCAGGGTTTACTATAACATTTGAATTGCTGGGCGAGGGTTGTGAAGCAAAACCACGGTTGCCATTTCCGGTGGATTTAGTTTTCATTATCCCTGCTGTTTGTAAATCAAACAGAAAATTTTTTAATATACCTTTTTCAAACAGCGGCGTACGTCGTGATGGTGTACCTTCAGCATCCCACGGATAACTGGCAGCTGCCATATCAATTGTAGCGTCATCATAAATACTTACTCGCTCATCTATAATCTTTTCTCCCAGTCTATTGGTGAGTGGTGAAGCGCCTTTTTGTACCAATTTCCCGTTGCATCCGGTTTCAAAAGTGGCGAGCAAATTACCCATAGCTTTTGCGGTAATAATAACTGGGTATACACCTGTTTTTAACTTCAATTCTTTTTCAGCAAGCTTTAAACCCTTCAATGCTTTATCAACATGTTTGTTAAAGTCAGTTACGAGCCCTTTTGAATTTTCACCCTCGCCAATCCAGAGTAAACTGTGCCCTTTGACCATTAATATATCAATACTTATGCCAAATGAAGTTGAGGCAATATTGACGTCAAGTCCTTTAGAATTAATGAGACGCCTCATTCCGTGACCCTTTCCAATGCCTATGCCGCATTCATAAGATGGATTGACGGACAGGGCTTTTTCAATTGCCTCTTTTCCTGTTTCTACACATTTGTTGATAGGATAATCAATAACTCTCTGATCAAATACGGCTACTTTGGGGAAATTGTTTTCGGAAGGGAAATCAAAGGTGGCAATCTGACCGAATTTGGCGCTTTCCAATGCATTTATTACAAGTTTCTCAGGCATCCTGAAATCTGTCGTGCTAGAGAATCCAATTCTCCCGTCTTTAATTACACGTAGTCCGATTCCACGGATGGATTTCGTATTTACGTATTTTAGTTTATTATTCTCGAAAGTTACTGACCTTGTTTCACCTTCCTCATATATAATCTCAACAGAAGGTGTATATTTTATGGTAAGATCTAATATTCTTTCTTCTATTCTATTCATTGAATGGACCTCTTTCTTGATTATATAAACATAAGGCAATAGACATTCGGTCTTTCTTTTGAAACGATTGTATCTGAGTCTAACTAATTATGCATTTCTATAGTGTTTTGATTTAGCTATATATAAGAGCTTAATACTATTTTACATTAATGGAATTTATTTCATTGCTTAGTTTCACAATTATAGCTGTCTGTTAGTCAGTTGACAATTTCTTTCTTATGCTTATTACAAATTATGGTTTGGACTTAAAATTTATACTGATAATTAGACTGATATTTATGATTACATACTTAATAAAGGATTCTTACTCTGAAAGTAATGGGGGAAAACTCTAAAAATTAAGTGTAGTTAATAATAACAACAGTCTTATCCGATGGTGCTTGCCAAAGGATATGTGTTCTTATAGAATCATTTATAAAGTTATTATTCTTAGTGTTGATATTTTATTCTGGCTGGCTCAGGCAGGTTATGTATTTTAATAAGAATATTTCAAGGCAACAAAATGGCTAGTATTTATAATCAGGTATCCAAGGGAAAGGTTAAGGCATGTGGAAGAAGAGAAAAATATTCGCGCTTATAATTAATGTTTCGGTTGTTTTTTTATTCCTTTCTCAAAGCCTCTGTGCAGGTAGTTTACATTTCATCGCATACGGAGATACGCGTAATGAAATTAATACGATGGAAAAACCACAGGTGAAGCATAATGCAATTGCAAAAGTCATTCGTGAAATGTCTCCAGACTTTATTTTGTTTACCGGGGACATGGTTTATTACAATGAATTTGAAAAATATTTAGAAGTGATTAATAAAAACTTCCTGACAGATAAGGCACTACCGGTTTACCCAGTTATAGGCAACCATGAACTTATATTTGGTGAAAGAATAGATAAATTAATAAAAGCAATCAGAAAAAATATAGACCTTTTAAATATACCTCAAGAACATCCGGTTTTTACAACCAGTATTAATAGTGATATAAGGAGTCTACTGAATAGTTATTACATGGAGTTGGCTTCTGTTGATGAAACTGAACTAAAAAAGAGGAGCAGACATGTACTTATTAAAGAATTTAAAGAAAAATTACCCCCAGCATACTCCGCATATATGGAAGATGTTTTAAAAAATTCAACTGAAGGGCAATCATGGTATTCTTTCACTAAAGAAATTAACGGATTAGAGATAAAATATATTGCCTTAAATTCATCATTGCCAGGAGACGATGAACAGTTCCAGTGGTTTACAGATGAATTAAGACAATTTAATGGACCTAAAATTATCTTTGAACACTATCCACCGTATTCTACAGGATTTCATGGGTGTAATGAGTTATTGAGAAAAGATTCAAAGGCGTCCAGATTTCGCGACCGTTATACAAAAGTTTATAATGAGCCATTAAATAATATATTATTGATTATCTGTGGTCATGAACATAACTATCAGCGAATATACAGAATAGGTAAAGCTGGCAATATGCAGTTGCCAGTATATATAATTTCAGGTGGGGGTGGAGCTGTGCTTACAGGCCCTTGTGATTGTGATGTTACAAAAATTCCTTTTGATGATTTCATTAGTTCCGGTATTACAACAGCATATAATTTTGTGGATGTTTCTGTGGATTATACTAATGATGGGACATTAGTTCTTAATTGTAAGGTACTGGGATTGCGATGCGATGTGTCTGAAGGATTACCTACCGATGATATTTTTGAAAAACAATTTGTGAAAGACCGTTTAGAGTTAATTGATAATTTTACTTTGAACTGGCGGGAAAAATGCAGATAAGGAGTTTTATATTTTATTTTATACTTGGCGGTACCATAGAGAGTTTGGTGACAGTTGTAGGTTCACAAGGTAAGGGCTATTAGCAGCATTTGTTGCAACATTTCCAATCATGGCAGTGTTAACTTTTGCTTTAATTTACAGTAAAGCATGACAAGCTGCCACGGTAAATTACGCAAAGAGTTTACTCTTTATAACGGCGCCACGGCCTGTTTATGTATATTGTGCCTTAGTTTTTTATTACTGCTATTAGGGTTTGTTAGGTCGCTTATTGTGGGAGTAACGACTTATATAGTACTTTCAGGTATTGTTAGTATCATTGTTAAATATTTGTGGAAGGGATGAAAATAATACTTTTAGCAGCGTTACTAAGTTATTTCTTTAATTTGTTGATAAAATCCCTTATTTCTTTTGCCATAGGTTGTTGCGGGTCAAGTCGCAATGTTTCATTAAGATGGAATAGTGCCTGCGGAGGATTGATTATGTGATTTGCATATATAGTGCCCAGCATCTTGTGCGCAAGAGGGTTGTTCGGTTGATAATGGATTGATTGGTAAAGGGCATCTACAGCGTCTTTGTATTGCTTTTTTCTGTAAAGTGCATTCCCAAGAAAATAATATATTTCATGGTCGTCAGGTTTGTATTTAATAGCTTCTTTGAATTCAAAAATTGCTTCATCAAATAGGTTTTTTGATATATATGCATTTCCTAGATTACAATGAGTATTACTATCTTGGGGATTATATTTTAATGCCGATTTGAGTTCTGTAATTGCGTTATCCGTGGAGCCCTTCGTTATATATACACCCGCAAGATTGTTGTGAACATCGGCATTGTCAAAACCAAGCCCTACCGCATTATTAAGTTTGTCAATTGCCTTGTCTAAATCTCCCTTCTTTGCATAAGCAATTCCAATATTGTTGTGTACATTTGCAAGTTTTGGATTGAGTTTAAGTGATGTTTCAAATTCCTTTATAGCATAATCTAGGTAGTCCATGTTAGTGTATATAACTCCTATATTATTATGGGCATCAGCATTATCAGGATCGAGCTCAAGTGCCATTTTAAATTCTGATAAAGCTGCTTCTGTATTGCCTATTTCTTTGTAAGTATTTCCAAGGTCATTGTGTGTCGATGGTATTTTGTTATCAATTTTCAATGACTTTTTGAATTCAGTGATAGCTTCATTATAAAGTTTTTTATCGCGATAGGCGATACCAAGATTGTTGTAATAGTTCGGCTTGAAAGGATTACGATTTATTGCCTTCTTATACTGTTCAATGGCTGATTCTAGAAGTTGTTTATTTTTATATACGTTACCTAGATTGTTATATGCCTCGGCATAATAGGGATTACATTTAATTGCCTCCTGATACTCTCTGATAGCGTCATCTATCAATCCTTTTCTATCATACGTATTCCCAAGGTTATAATGCGCTTCTGTGTCTTTTGGGTTAATTTCCAGCGTCCGTTTGTACTCTAATTCGGCGTAATCATTGAAGCCTTTTGTACTGTAAACTACGCCAAGATTATGATGAGCGCGTGCGCTGTTGGGTTCGCGATGAGAGGTTGAAGTCCATAAGGAGAACTCATCCCGCCATTCCCCATTTCGACAAACGCTCAGAATACTTAATAAGATAAATATAATACAACCGCATACTGTTGTAATACTTAATTTCTTAAAGTAATTTTCTGTAAGAATACCGATAGCCACAAAAAAACCTATGATTGGGAAATATAAGTATCGTTCAGCCATAATATTCCCTATGGGAATAATGTTTGAGACAGGTAGTAAGGCGATAAAGAATAATATTGTAAAAAAGCGATATTGGTTATTTCCATTACATAGTCTTATTATGATGATAACGACGGTAATTATAAGCATAATTGATATTACGAAAGCAGTGATTCCTTCGGTTAAAGGGGGAACTACATAATCTGCGTTAAGATTGAAGGGTAGAAATAAAAGCTTTATATAATAAGCAAATACTTTAAACATAACAAATAAGCCTTGCTGGGGTTGATCCAGCCTTACATACACATTTCTGAAGATTCCAAATTGAATGGTTAGGTAAGCACATGTGATGAGAAAATATCCGACATATATGCCTTTTATTCTTTTAAAAATTGTCTGCAAAGTCGTGCCGGGTGAAGAATAAAAGATATTTAATAATATTAAAATCGGCAGTAATGTAATTGCTACCTCCTTTGAAAAGAGGGCAAACAGATAAGAAACCAGGGACGCTGCGTAATAAATAATGAATTTGTTTTTACCTAAAATTGTATTGTCTAGTTTTAGAAACAATATAAAGGCAATTATGGAAAAGAAAACGGCAAGAAGGTCTTCCCGATAACTTATAGAATTTACCGTTTCAGTTAGAACTGGATGTGTTGTGAATAAAAGCGCTGAAATTAGAGCTATCTTGCTGGATTTGGTAATTTGTTTGATAAGTACATAAATTAATATTGTATTTGCTAGTTGAAGAAAGATATTTGTAAGATGAAAGCCTGTGGATTTGATACCCCAGATAAAATAATCTATAAAGTAAGTTAAAGTAACAACAGGACGGTAACTTAATTCACCGGAGAGTATAAAATAGTTAAATGAGAAAATATTATGAAAGTTATTCCAGCTTTTAATCAGGCTATTATTTACAACAGTCACTGAGTCATCATAAACAAAGCCGTTGTTCATTGAGTTAGAAAAAACAATAATAGATATTGCGGATAAAATAATGTATGGAGTTATACTTTTCAGACGTATAGCCATGTTTGGATTTTTAGTAACATAAAATATGCTTATCTATTTTATTTAAATTATGCATAAAGGGCTATTTTTAGTTGGAGGAAAGTTTCTTGATAATATCTTTCATCTGATTTGCCTGTTTGTGATTAGGGTTTAATTGCAGTGCCTCTCTGATATGCATCAACGCCTTTTCTTTTTCATTGAAATGGTTTAAGTATAAAATTCCAAGACTAAGATGAACATCCGCATTCCTTGGGTTTAGTTTATATACCTCCAGAAGTTTATTATAAGCCTTGTCCATTTGACCTGTCTTATAATAAACAACAGCTATATTATAATGAGCAAGGGCAGAGTTCTTCCTAATTTTTATAGCTTTTCCAAATTCAGAGAGTGCTTCATCAAATTTCTTTTGATCAATAAAGACGCTCCCCAAGTTAATATGTGCTTCAGCATTGTATGGGTTAAGCTTTAATGCTTCTACAAAGTTCTTAACTGCCTCATCTAAATTGCCATTTCTTTTATAAAGAAGGCCAAGGTTGTTAAATGCCGATGGGTTTTTATCGCTGAATCGGATGGACAGAATTAATTCCTCGATTGCTTTGTCATTAAGTCCCTTCATTGCGTATGCGGCACCCAGATTACTATGCGCTCTGGACTGATTGAATCGTATTTTGATTGATTCCTGAAATGCCCGTATGGCTTCGTCTAGTAAACCTGTGTTATAATAATAGTACCCAACATCATTATACATCCTGAAACTGTTTGGCGAACGACGTATTGTTTCAGTACCAAATGTATGTTCATTTAACCATATCCTGTTTCTGTTTAATGAAATGAATGAGAACGAGGATATTATAATGGCTAGCAATGTTATTATTAGGGGCGGTATCGCCGTACACCTGTTTTTGGGATAGTAATAAGGCAAAGTAGTATTTTCTAATTCATACGAATAGATATTGGTTTTGGCAGGTATAGAAGGGTGGTCACTAATCCGTTTATTGAGTAATGTCTGATTGAATATTGCACCAATTAAAATTACAAATCCGATACCCGGTACATATAGATATCTTTCTGCCATTATATTGTTGATAGGTACGATATTTAGTACTGGTAGAAGCGTTATAATAAACCATAAGGTTGAAAATGCCCATACCCTCGATATTTTAAATTTTTTTATTGATACGACAGCAATCGTAATTAAAACTAGAACACTTATGATAAAGGCAGTATCAGGTGAATATGTAAGTGGAACAATGTAATCTGCGTTTAATGGTGTTGGTATAAATAAAATCTTGAAATAGTAACCCAGTACCTTGAACATCATGAGAAGGTTAACGTAAATACTATTACCCGGGTACTGGACAGATTCACCCAGATTGCGGAGTAAATAGAATCTTAAAAACAGGTAAAAGATACTAACGACAATATAACCTGTGTAATGTGTTGCGAACCTCTTCGTGAAGCCGTGAGGCTTTGATGAGAATTTCTTTATGAAGATGTAATCATATATGAAAATCAATAGCGGAAGCGTGAGTGCCATTTCTTTGGATAACAAGGCAAAAAAATATGCAGATAATGAAAAAGCATAAAGAATAATTGAGTAAATCCTTTTATTGCTTCTATCAAGTCTGATAAATAACAGGAATGTCGCGAGCATGAATGTGGCTGATAAGAGGTCTTCGCGGTAGCTTATTGCATTTACAGTTTCAGTAAATACAGGGTGTATTGAGAATATTAAGGAAGAAATGAATGCGGTTGACGTATTATTAACTAGGCGACGTGCAAAGGAGTAAACCAAGAAAATGTTAATGGTATGAATTAAGATATTAGTTAGATGAAATCCCCAGGGCTTTGTCTTCCACAGCGTATAATCAACGAAATAAGAGAAAGTAACAACAGGACGATATGTTAATTCGTTTGAGATGGCGAAATATTTTTGATTAAAGAGTGCAGAAAAGTACCCCCAGTCTCTGATAAAATAATTGTTGGCTACCGTTAGATAATCATCGTATACAAATGTATTCTCTAAAGAATTCAGGTAGACCAGTACCGGGATGAAGGCAATAATCGAAAATAATATTGAATATGTTTTCTTACTCAATGTCTTCGAATCTTAAATATAGAGACAGGAATTAGAATTACCAAACTTGTTATGGAAATAATCATACCAATTGAAAAAGATTTCGGTTCATAAACAAACTCAGCAAGGTGTTCACCCTTTTCAAGGAAGACAGACCGCAATACGTAGTTAGTTTTGTATACGTGGCTTTTTCTTCCATCAATGTATGCATTCCAACCTGGATAAAATGTATCTCCGAGGACAAGATAACCATCTTCGAATATGTTAACCTTTATTTTAACTCTGTTTGGTGAATATTCAAGAATGGTGGGCGGAGGTTCCGGTTCTATATTTTCTTGATTAGCATTTTGTGTGAGTTTAGATGGCTCTTCAAGGACAGCGTATTTTAGCGGGTAAAATTCTTTACTAGCTAGTTCTTTAAATATAGCATCTCTTCCATTTAGTGTTTTAGCGCTGTGAACAATAAAAGCACGTGGAAGCGCCATTTTATTCTGGAATAGGGCATATTTTGAATTATTAAAGATATGTTTGATAGTTGGGTGTTCTATTCTGACATTGGAAGGCAGAAGTATATACTTTAGATTCAGCATATTAGTCAGTTTGGAAAATTGTGTAACTTCAACATAGATATTAGGTTCATCTATTGGTTTATTGTTGCACAATTGAATAAATTCAGAATACTCTTTAATAATATTAGCATCGTATCCACCCACGTTAGAGATATCATGTGCCATGCCCTGGTTCAGTTCAAAATTACCATGTGTTGTTATGCGAGGTGGTTCAGCATCATTTTTTAATACATTAACCAAATCCTTGTCCCAAAAGCACGATCTGGAATCGAATGTAACCATGTATTGATTTCCAAAAAACCACAGGTCCCAGAATATTAGTGCAATTGTTAGCGGTATTATGAATTGTTTCTTCAAGATGCCGTTAAACCACAGACCTAAAATGAGTAAGCTTAGTATTGTGAGAACAATGAATTTAATCGCATTATTTGCCGCTAAGGCGAACGTTGTACTCAAAAAACCCTTATCTTTCAAGTCAGGTAAAATTGTGTAACGATCTCCTAATAAATAAACTTTTCTAATAATGTTGTGCCAGCTTCCATATCCTGCCTTGAACAGAAAGAATACCAGAAGAAACAGCCCGATTGCCGAAATGATACCTATAGTTATATAGAAAAAAATGGATTTGTTCTTTTTGATAAATGAGTTATTTAGTAAATACTCTGCTCCGATACCCGAAAGAACGGACAGGGAAAAAGCCACAATAAATATAAATTTTGAATTTCCTCTAAAAAGGTTAAAGCCCGGGACAAAGTGGTAGAGGAATTTGAAAAGCGGTGTAAATCTGCCTAAAGCCAATATAGTTGTAATCAGCGCTATGATGAGAAATGTTTTTGTAAATTTATTTCTAAAATAGAATGAAGCAAGTCCACACAACATTAATGGGAGTATTCCTATATATAAAGACATTTCCCAGAGGTAATACCTTCCCCAATAAGGTGCCCTTAATGAGTCTCCAAAGAACTCTGGAATAATAAGCGTTAAAAAATTCTCTGGTGCAAATGAAAATTGTCCTACCCATTCATAAGAAAGTGTCTGCCTAACAGAGTGCTTAACCATTTCAAATGCCGGCAATAATTGGATAGAGGATAATAATATTCCTACAGTATAAATAATGAAAAAACCCGCCGTTTGATAAACGGCGGGTTTCCAGTTTCTATGTGTTACAACCCCTTGGACAATACGTATGGTGAAGTATATAAACACAGCAATTGCCGTGTAAAAAAAGTATTGAGGATGACCAGCTAGTATATTAAAAGCTACTGTAATTCCGCCAAAGATTGCGTACAAGAAGTTTCTATTACGTATAAAAAGTTCTGAAAATAGAAGAATAAGAGGTAACCATATCATCGTACATAAATTTGGGAGATGTCCCGGATAGATATGGAATATCTGCGGTGCGCAAAACATGAATATAATAGATGCAATTACACAACTAGGTCGTGAGAGTCTATTTACACCAATAGACTTTACTGCGTTTTCATTTATTTGATTTGTTCCACTTAGGTTGATGTACCGGAGATACAAATATGTAAATACGCCAGATAAAAAAACGTGCAGTATAATGCTATAATTTATAGCTATATAAGTGGGCAATATGAGATATATCAAATTAAGTGGATAAAATAAGGCAGATTGCAGACCACCTACAAATGGCGTTCCTCCATAAATATAAGGATTCCAGAGAGGTACTGTACCTTTTGCTAATGTGTTAAAGCCAAAGTATCTCCAGTAAAATAGCTGGTGACGAGTATCTGTGTTCTGGTCACTGAGAACACTATAATCAGTTGGAATGACAACATTGTGAAAATATGCCAGTGTGAGTAGGAATAAGGTTAGTATCGCAAACCAATCGTATTTAGACCATGTATCATATTGGTTTGCGTTTAAATATGGAGCGGGGTAAATATGTTTATTTTTACTTTCTGACACTGTATTATATCACCGCACTAAATAAGCTTTTATTGAATGAGTTAAAATGAATATATGATTATTTGATAATTTTAGTTAAGTATGTCTTACTGTATTGTTATTTAATGGTTATTAAAGTTAAAAGGTTACCGATTCCCGTTAAATCACTATGTTTAAAGGGTTAAAGGAAATCTTAACTAACGATGTAGTTTATCCAGTTAGAAGTACATTTCAAAACAAAAAATGCAAAACAAAAGTGTGCGTATATTGATATTTTTGTGTATCGTAGTTATTGGTTGTTATGCAACCATTGCACAGGTCATATTACTTCGTGAGTTTTTGAATATTTTTTATGGCAATGAATTATGTCTTGGTATTGTATTCGGGGCATGGTTTTCAGGCATTGCAATTGGCGCATTTGCGGGACTAAAGGTTGAACGTATTTCCAGCTATGCAATTATTGTTTTTGGTATTTCATTGCTGGCTATGTGTATTGTCTTACCTGTTCAGATTATTTCTATTCGTTGTATTCGTGGTATTTTAAATGTTGGTGTAGGTGAATATATTTCTTTTTTGCCTCTACTGTTCACATCCTTCGGACTTATACTGCCATTCAGCTTTATCATAGGTTTTGTATTCCCTTTTTCATCAAAAGTTATCCAGGGTGCTACAAGCGATATCGCATCGGATATCGGGTCGGTCTTCATTATAGAATCAATAGGCAGTCTCATTGGCGGAATTGTGTTTTCGTTCTTTCTGGTCACAAGACTTCATCCGTTCAAGGTCCTAATACTATTGAATGCAATCCTTTCTTTACTCTTATTCTTTTTATTCATTTGTTTCGATGACAGCGAAAATAGGAGAACAAATAAAGTATTAAAATTTATTTCGCTGACTTTTACTTTGTTTATGATAATGGTCTGGTTCTCACCAGTTCCCGATAAGATTGAGACCTTGTCTGCTAAAATACGATGGAAGACATTAAATTCAAATATTGAATTGGTAAAGTCGGTTGATTCAAAGTACCAGCATATTGATATCGGCATGCAGAGCGGGCAATATAGCATTTATCTTAATGGACAATATGCGGTATCCTTCCCTAATGAATATGAATATGCGCAGGTTGCACATCTTGTAATGACACAGCATCCATCCCCGAAACATGTGCTCTTGCTTGGTTGTGGATTTGGAGGACTCATTTCGGAAATGCTTCTTTACCCGATTGAGACGCTGGATTACGTGGAACTAGACCAGAAGCTGTTACCCGCAGTGGAAGAACATCTATCCGCCCCTGATAAACGGGCGCTTTCCGATAGGCGCATAACGATATTTAATCAGGACGGTCGTTACTATATTAAGAATACATCGAAGAAAAACTACTATGATATTGTGTTAATAAGCATACCCGACCCATCAACAGCATTTCTGAATCGTTTTTATACAGTTGATTTCTTCAAAGAAGTACAGGATGTTTTGAAACATGATGGTGTTTTTGCTACCTCAGTCAGCTCGGCAGTTACGTATATTGGTAAAGAGGTTGGGAGTTACACAGGGTCGTTATATTGCACTCTTCACAATACCTTCAAAAATGTCCTTGTTACGCCGGGACAGACCAACTTTTATTTTGCGTGTAACAGGGATGGGATTATTACCCTTGATATAAAGACTCTTACGGAACGATACAGGTCCCAAAAAATAAGCTCCGATTATTTTACTGAATATATTTTCTATACCTTACTACAACCAGAACAGGTGAAGTTTATAGAGGCGCAACTCAGCAAAAGAAAGGACTTGATACTAAATACTGACGTTAAACCTGTAGCTTATTTTTTAAATCTTACATTATGGACAGCCCTTACAGGAAGTAATATGCATGAATTGTTTCTGAGACTGAACAAAGCTGGGTTGAAAACATTTCTCATCCCTATAATAGCCATATTGATAGGAAGAATAATTTATATAGTTCTTAAACGTTCAAAGAGCGCTGATTTTTATAATACCAGACATCTCAGAACAAACTGTTTGATTGTACTGGCAACAACTGGATTTACCGGTATTGCAATCGAAATTTTACTCATGTATGCCTTTCAGAATATTTATGGTTACATCTACGAGAAAATGGGAATAATTGTAGCTGTATTTATGGTTGGTCTGGCGCTTGGCGGTTATATTGCGAATTCAATCATCCAGAAAGGCGGCATTCTTGGGTTGAAAGATAAAATTCCTTTCTGTCTCAATCGCCGTAGTTCCATATCGAACAAGGAATCCAAAATATTGTTATATAATTCAGATACAAAATGGATAAGTTTCCTCATGATTATTGAGGGAATCATTATATTCTATGTGTTAATTATACCTTTTATCGTCCATGTGCTATCTTTTTATTCAGTCATGGCTGAAATCGGGTTGATAATTTTAATAGGTATTGCAGGCATACTTACAGGGCTGGAATTCCCACTAGTGAATAAAATATTTATGCAAAGTTGTAACAATATTACAATCTCATCGGGGCTTACGGACAGCGTTGACCACATTGGCGCCTTTTCCGGGGCTATATTAACCGGCGTAATTTTTTTACCGCTCCTTGGTATATCAGGAACATGCCTGATTCTGACTGTAATTAATATATCAAGCCTTATCCTGATAACCTTTTCGGCATTGAGTTTAAGAAAACCTAATTAGTAGTGTTGATTTGTTTTGTCTGTGGTTTTAGGATTTACTTAGGAAGATTCGGGCGGATATACAATGTTTTTCCCGTTTACCACAGCCCATGGGGTAAGATGATGAGTTTGTCTGTTTTTTGCACCCATGACATGTTCGACCTTAATCCCCCTAACACACAAAGCATCAGCAATCAGAGAGCGATGGCATCGCCATGGCAAAGCCTCTGCGCACATTAATGTAATCTGCTCGTCTTTTGCAATTTCAATCAAGCTCAACAAATTCTTATCGAATTCCGGTGTTTGCATATAATCTGCAAAACCCCTGAATGATAAATTTCGCCAGCCTGTATTTGGCGAATCAGGATGCGGACGTCGCAGTCCGCCAAGACAGCTCATGTGCGTATATCTTATGCCTGCAATATTCAGACTATCTGGAAGCGTATCTTTGTTAAATTGTGGATTCTTTCTTGAGCGAGGCACGGTGCGGACATCAATCAGATGCTTTACACCATGAGTTTGTAGAAGATTAATAAAGGTGTCAAGCATATGCGTTGAATGTCCAATTGTTAGTATCGTGTTTGTTGTATCTAATGATAATGTTTTCATAAGAGATATTTTTACTCGTTTGTACGCTGCGCAAGTTCTCAGTAGACACTAATTATATATGATTAAATATACGTATGTTTTTATAACAGTTTGCCGATGTATATATATCTGACGTGAAATCTTGAAGGACAGAAATTATAAAAAAGTTTAAAAGAAAGAGTTGCAAACTACAACTATTTGTTGTTTTTATAGGCATGCCCTTAAAACATTTTATGGATATTTAATGCCTGGTTTTACTGTGTGCCTCTCTTTCCACCACTTCGTTAGCCAGGCTTGTATAATCTGCAGCGCCTGTACTATCAGATGCATATAGTGTTATCGGCTTCCCAGAAACCGGGCATTCTGCAAGGCGTGTGTTTTCTCTGATTATAGTATTAAAAACCTTTTCTTTAAAGCGTTCTTTAATTTGATTATATATCTCATTGCTGAGGTTGGTTCTGCCATCGAACCGACATGCGATGATGCCTGTCACTTCAAGGTTATGATTCAATCTTTCTCTGACTACCTGTACTGTATTCATCAGTGTAACGAGACCATTTAGTGCCAGTACTTTTGTTTCCAAGGGAACAAATACTTCTTTTGCAAAGGTCAAGGCATTAATGGTAATTAATCCCAGCGATGGGGGACAATCGAGCAAAACATAGTCATAGTTATTCGCCACAAGCGATAAACGTCTTTTCAGGATAAGGTCTCGTCCTTTTTCATGTGCCATAATTCTTTCAACTCCAGCCAGAGCCACATTTGAAGGTGCAATAGCCATATTTTCAATACATGTTTTGGCTATAATTTCTTCAAAATATACCTCTTCAAGGAATACATTATACATAGAGCGTTCAAGGTTGTGAATATCAATGCCTAACCATGAACTAAGGTTGCCTTGCGGGTCCAAGTCAACAAGGAGTACTTTTTTACCCATTTGAGCGAGGCAGGCACCCAAGTTCACTGTTGTTGTTGTTTTAGCAACGCCGCCTTTTTGATTTGTTAATGCAATACTTCGCATTTGCTTTTATTTGGGTAGAATTATTTAAGAATTATTTCATATGTTTTTTAAATGATTCAACATCTTTGCTATTACCAACAACTATAAGTACATCTCCTTCTTGAATTTTATAATCAGAAGTTGGCAGGATTTGGACTTCTTTCTCTTCAGCCTCGCCGCCCTTTTCTCCTGTTACTATAACCTTCCTTTTTACAATCAACGCATTGATTTTAAACTTTGTTTTCAGATCTAATTCATTGATTGTACATCCAATGAACTCGCTCTTTGCCTCAATCTCTGCCAGGGTATAATCGGCGCCTAATTCGATGTATTCAACTACACCAGGGGAAAGAATACTATTTGCTACGCGAATGCCCATATCTTCTTCAGGAAAAACTATACGTGTTGCACCTACCATTTTTAATATCTGTGCGTGAAGCTTGGTGGAAGCCCTTGATACTATTTCCTTTATATTTAGTTTTTTTAGTAGGGCGGTAGTTAATATACTCGATTCCATATCCTCGCCCATACATACTACTGCGACATCAACGGCTTTTATACCACATGCTAGAAGAGCCTCCTCGTCACTGCTATCTATTTGTATTGCCTTTGTTACAAAACCACTAGCCTTATTCACTAGTTCCGGGTTTCTATCAACTGCTATTACAGGAACGCCCTTTTTAGCTAGTGTTTCAGCCACCTTGCAACCAAATCTCCCAAGCCCTATTACAGCAAATTGTCTCATAAAATATATTACTCTTGTTTGTTATTTAAGGTAGGTATAGTTATTTTGTGGATATGTATTTATCAAAGTTAAAGAATTATAGAATAGATTTTAAGTCTCAAGTCATACTCAATAAATTTTAAAAATAACAAAATTAATATAAATAAGCAAAATAAAACTGTTATCCAACAAGCATTACACCTTCTGGATATTTGACAGGGACTATCTTACGTTTGCCTTTTATGGAATATCCTATTGCTAATGGGCCTACTCTGCCTATAAGCATTGTCATACAAATAACAAGCTTCCCGGAGGTGCTTAATGAGGATGTGATGCCAGTTGATAATCCTACCGTTCCAAAGGCAGAAGCGGACTCAAATACTATTTCCATAAAAGATGCATTTTCTGTAAATGACAGTATTAAAATAACTATCATTATTAATAATATTGAACTAGCACATATAGCAATGGCTTTGTCTTTTGTTATTGATGGTATTCGTCTGTTAAATAATATTATTTCATCCTTCATAGAGACAACCGAAACGATGCACGAAATTAATAATCCAAAGGTTGTTGTCTTAACTCCACCCCCTGTACCGCCAGGCGATGCGCCTATGTACATTAGTACAATCATTGTGGTTAATCCCAGGGTTTTCATTGTTCCCAAATCTGATGTATTAAAACCTGTAGTAGTTGAAGCTGAAATGGCATGAAATATTGATGATAAAAGCCTATCTTTGGTAGCTAGCGACGGAGTATTCCATTCTGAAACATATATTAAAAATATTCCTGTTACGATTAGTATAGGAAGTACCGTCAGTACGAGTTTGGTATGCATGAGCATTCTTTTTGGCAAATCTGTTTCGTGTATTTTCCCAAATATTGAATAGTAGATATCATAAATTACAATGAATCCAATACTGCCTCCAAGGCAAAGGATAGTTACAACGGTGGTTACAAATATGCTGTTGTGATATGCGCTTAAATTATTTGGGAATAAACTGAAACCTGCGGTACAAAAGGCAGAAATAGAATGGAATGTCCCCAGATAAATTGCCCGACCTACCGGAAATTCATTCATCCAGTAAAGACTTAAGCATATAGCCCCTAAAAATTCAAAGATAAAGGTGATTAATATAACAATTTTGCTGAATCTTATAATATCCTTGTAAGGCGGGAAACCAACAGATTCTTCCAATATTAGTTTTCCGCCTAAAGACAATCTTACGCCAAGCCCAAACATTACCAGAACAATGAATATCATATAACCCAGTCCTCCAATCTGGATTAATACAAGGATAATAATCTGCCCGAATGTGGAATAAAAAGTGCCTATATCCACTACAAAAAGTCCCGTAGTTGAAATGGCTGATGTTGCTATAAACATTGCATCAATAAAAGGTTGCGAGTTTCCACTGGCAGAGGCTACAGGAAGCGTTAATAAATAAGAACATAAAAAAATGATAGAAATAAAGCCGAAGAGCAATAGTCTGTGAGGAACTAAAGTTGTGTTGAACATTTATAAATGTTTTCCAATAATTGATTCATGGATGCATTGCAAAAATCGTTGACTCAAATTTAGATGTCTGATATATTCTGTAAAAGCGATTCATATGATACTTATACACGAAACAAATTACAAGACGTCTTAATAAAATATATTACATTTGAAAGTATAGTTACTTATGGAAAGAATAAAGCAGGAAAACACAGTAAGGGAAGTAGTTGAAAAATATCCAATAACACGCAGTATCTTCGAAACCTACGGGATTATGTGCGGTGGTAATATCCTCCCCGATAAACCCCTTTCTTTCTTTGCAAAGATGCATAATATCAGCCCAATCAGATTAATTAATGACCTTCAAAACATCATAGATGGGAAAATTGCCCCAAATAGTGAAGCAACGATTACGAAACCACAAACTGAACATGTTTATGAAATATTCGTTAAGACGGCTGTTATTGTAGTACTTTCTACAGGATGTTTATATGGTGCATCTCTACTAGCATACATGGCTTTAAAGAATTCACCTGCTTCTGTGTCATGGATACTTAGCGAAACTCACGGTGATACGCAGGTATATGGATGGGTTGGTTTGTTCATAATGGGTATTTCGTATTTTGCCTTGCCTAAATTCTGGAATTCCCTGCTTTATAGTACACCATTGGCTTATAAATCTTTTTTCTTGATGCTGGTGGGTATCTTCCTCATCTTTGTTTTTAAGACTATTTCATATTACACGGGTTTCTTCTTAACTAAAATCCCTGTCCTCATCGGGTGTATCCTCCAGGTCGCATCACTTGCAATATTCATTTATGTTATTTGCAGGACGTATTTTTCTTCACAGAAAGAGAAATTCGAAATTTATGAGGGCTTTCTTTTATCCAGTTATCTATGGTTTATCTTACAGGCAGCTGCTTTGATAGTATTGTACTTCCATTTCAATATAGTTAACAGCACAGAAATTCCAGAAGTTTTTAAGAATCAAATCCGTCATATACAAATCATGGGTTTTTCGTGCATGGTTATTATTGGAATTTTCACAAAGACTTTACCAATATTCCTGGGTATACAGACGCCGGATGAGAAGATCAGCAAATATGTATTACACCTCTTGAATATTTCGATCGCTTTGAGAATCTTTTCAGGTTTTTATAGGGAGTATACAGAGAACCTTTATGGCTTTTTTACTGTAATTTACTGCATTGCAGGGTTTCTGGAGACTATGGGTGTATTCTTATTCATTTATAATTTGAATTTGTTTGATTTCAAAAAAAGGGTTAAAAGCACTGTTAATTTACCTACTGGATTCAGAAAGTATATTAGGGCGGCGCTTATCTGGCTTTTTGTTTCAGAAAGTGCGTTACTAACTTTCACAATCTATGAGGCGATATCAGTAGAGCGTGTTTCCCATGCAATGTTTGGCGCATACAGGCATGCAATATTTGTAGGTTTTATAAGTATGATGATTTTGGGGTGCGCTTCAAAAATGATTCCCTTAAGCAAAGGAGTCAAATTGTGCAGCACAAAATTACTTAATACTACATTTGTCCTTATAAACGTCGGATGTGTGTTAAGGGTCGTCTCTCAGCCGCTTTCTGTGCATTTTTATCCTCAATTATACCCTGTTATGGGATTTAGTGGTTTTATTGAGTATGCTGCAATGTTCTTTTTTGGGATAAATGTCTGGACAACAATGCGGCTTGAAACAGAAGAAGAGCCAACAGAACAAATAAAAAGTGTGACTGCAAGTACAAATGTTTATCAGTTAATTAAACAATATCCACAAACCTTAGATATTCTGGTGAAGTTTGGATTTAAGCAACTTAAGAACCCCATACTCAGGAATACGTTGGCACGAACAATAAATATGGGACAGGCAGTTCAAATAAATCCTGTTAATCTTGAAGATTTATTGAAAGAGTTGAACACTACAATAGAACCGTATGTCAAAACAAATGTAGCATGATATTGGGAAACCTCTTGTGTTGTAATTATGGTTAAACCATTACCCTTTTATGTTGAATGATTGTTTTTAATTTGTTTTGTTATCAATAGGAACATCCTCAGTATATAATTTATATCTCCACACAGACGGTGCTTTTCCAAGACTTACATTACTGTTGATTAATTAGAAAGCACTTTTTTTACCAATTCTCTTTATTTGTTTCCATACTTATATTTGTGAAATGGGCGGTCAGTTACGCAATCTCAATTTTTATTGACTAAATGTTAGATATATGATAGATTGTTTTTCAATAAATATTTTGTTTTATATGAGCCTTCCTGTGAAAATTTAAGGGAAGGGCCTTCAATTTATATGATTGAAGTTGCTTGAAAACGGTTGATTATGTTATTTTTCAGATTGATTAACGGAGAATGAAATGAAAGAGGATGCGGCTTACTTTAAAAAACAACTTCTTGCGTTGAGAGAAAGACTAGTAGGTAAGGTAGATTCTATGCAAGGGGAAGCGTTAAAAAGATCAATGCAGGATGCATCGGGAGATTTATCTAACGTTCCGATTCATATGGCTGATGTAGGCACCGATAATTATGAACGTGATCTTATGATTGACCTCATACAAAGCGGGGAGGAAGGTGTGCGTAATATAGATACTGCCCTTGAGAAAATTGAGGAAGGCACTTTTGGCGTATGTGAGCTGTGTACGAAAAAGATAAATAAAGAGCGACTAAAGGCAATACCATTTGCAAAGCTTTGTATAGATTGTCAGAGGAAAGAAGAGGGTGAAGAAGACTAAATAAGCCTATGAAAAGCAAGGTCGCTTTTATTGCTGCCGCTGTGGGTGGGTTTTTGTGCGATGTTATATCAAAATGGCTGGTTTTTTCAAAATTAGATTATTATAAAAGTGTAACTTTAATTCCGGGCTTTCTAAATATATTAAGAAGTAAAAATGAAGGCGTTGTTTTTGGCTTTTTACCCGGCAAAACCAACGCTTTTATTATTTTATCAATTATATCAATTATAGCGATTTTATGTATTTTTTTCTGGTCAAATAACAAATTATTTATAACAAATCTGGCATTAGGGTTTGTTTTGGCGGGTGCTGCAGGGAATCTGTGGGATAGATTCCATTACAGGTATGTAAGAGATTTTATTGATATTCACATCGGTGAAAAATATCATTGGCCTACTTTTAATGTAGCGGATGGTTTGATATGTATAGGGATATTTCTCATGTTAATTACTTCATTCTCAACACATAAGACGAGTAAATCCGTTAAAAGCCCTTCATAGTCAGTTCACGGTACTTTTTCAGTAAATCAAGAGTAACCTTCCCCGGTTTACCGTCGCCTATTATTTTTCCATCAATCTTAACTACAGGTATTATCTCAGCTGCTGTTCCTGTTAAGAAACATTCCTTTGCGGCATATAAATCGCATTTTGTCATCAATTCTTCTTTCACCTGGATACCTATTTGTGTTGCTAATTTCATTACTACGTTTCTGGTGATGCCAACTAGTATGCCAGCGCTTGGTGGTGGCGTTAAAAGTGTGTCGTTATTAAAAATAAAAATATTGTCGCCTGCACACTCTGCGACGTAACCGTCTTTATTGAGCATTAGCGCCTCACCAGCACCTGCATGTATAGATTCTATCTTTGCCAGAATATTGTTTAAGTAATTAAGAGATTTGATTTTAGGGTCGAGGGCTGAAAAATGGTTCCTGATTGTGGTAACAGTTACAATGTCAAGGCCTCTTTCATACAGAGCTTTTGAATATAATTCGATTGTATCCGTAATAATTATGATTTGTGGGTTTGAGCATTTATTTGGATCAAGACCTAGCTTCCCAACACCCCTTGTAACAATAAGGCGGATGTATGAATCCTTCATATTATTAGCATCCATTGTTTTCTTTATGGCATCAGCCATTTCAGATTTTGTTATAGGTATTTTGAGGGAAATAGCATTTGCTGAATCATATAGTCTGTCCAGGTGTTGTTGGAGTGTAAATATCTTACCATTATAAGCGCGTATGCCTTCAAATATTCCGTCTCCATACAGTAGGCCATGGTCAAAAACTGATATCTTTGCATCTTCCTCCGGAAGTATTTGACCATTTATATAAATCTTCAATCCCATTGCTTTATATATGCTCCTTTCCTTTTATTCTTGTATACATCCGTCTACAATTCTTATTACTCTTCCGGCATGCTTGGCTATTTCTGCGTCATGGGTAACAATTATTACCGTTTGGTTCAGTGTTTTATTTAAATCCCAGATCAAATTTTTTATTTCATGACCTGTTTTTGTATCCAAATTACCAGTCGGTTCATCGCATAACAGCAATTCCGGATTATTAATCAGCGCGCGTACAATAGCGACTCTTTGTTTTTCTCCGCCTGAAAGTTGTGAGGGTCTGTGTGTTAGACGGCCACCAAGTCCTACTCTTTCTAATAAAGAAATTGCCCTGTTTGTATATTCCACCTTTATTGATTTATGGTTTCCTAATCCACTCCCTATTAAACAAGGTAACAGGACATTTTCCAACGCTGTAAAATCAGGCAAAAGATGATAAAACTGAAAAACAAATCCAAAAATACGATTTCTCACTTCAGCCTGCTTCTTTGAACTTAACTTGGTAAGATTTATTCCCTTGTATATTACAGAACCGGAGGTAGGCGTATCCAGAATTCCCAGAATGTGTAATAATGTACTTTTTCCAGCGCCAGAAGCACCAACAACTATTAATATCTCACCCTTTTTTATAGATAAGTTAATTTTATGTAAGACAGGAACTTTACACGTACCATTGGTGTATTCTTTGTATATATCTATAGCCTGTAATAGGCTATTATTCGTCATGATTTTCGGAATAGCGATTTAACATAAATTGTTATAAAATGTTTATAAGTTTAAAAACTATATCATACGTATAAATGCAAGTCAATTATTTAATAGACATGCTGACCTGTTTTAATGTCTTTTGTTTTATATCTTTAGTATTGCTTTCTATAGCATTTTCAAGGCTTTCAAGGTAATTCTGTTTCATACCTGTTTTGATGTTCTTTGATATGTTTTTGTTTACAGGTACGGCACAAGTGCAACTCAAACCTGTAGTGAGGTTATCGAACTACTTGCCACCAAGGGGGGGATTTCCCAGGATATACCAATATATATAAGACTCATTTTTGGACGCAATGAATATTTTGGAATTGACCTTTCGCATTTCAGGGAAGTGTTTTATTTCTAAAAACTATCCGTTAAAACAGCGTTTTAGCCGTCTAGAAACAACCCTGAAAAGTGTTTCTGTGCCTAGATAATAACTGAAATACAGTTGCAATAATTGTCTCAGGCGGTATCATTATGCAATAACTAGTGTAGTGAAGTTATTGAAGCGGTTTCTGTATAAGCCGAAGGATTTTACTTATAATGAGCTTAAACGGATTCTGGATGGTTTTGGTTATTAGGGTGTAAGCACAGGCAAGACGGCAGGACCAAGGGTGGCGTTTATTAATCCAAAGACTAAGCACATTATCAAACTGCATAGACCGCACCCGAGAACTGAGCTTATACGGTATCAGTTGGATTATATATATGCCAGACTTCTTCATTCGCAAAACGATCTTCAAATTCAAGCATGTTTTAAGGACAATCTTCCCCATATACTACAAGTTGGTGGTTGGCAGTCAAGCGGATACCCCTTAAATATTTTTCGTAATATACTATTAGGAGCAAGTGTAAAAGACACGAGCATGAACAAGATACTGAAATACAGAATTCTTACCATTATAATTACGGCGATTCTTCTATTTCTTTCCGGCTGCCATGTTATCTCACAACAAGTCAGGGAACAAGTAAAACCGGAAACTTCCTTCCATGATGTATTGCAAGACCCAGAACGTTTTAAAGGACAAATGATTATCGTAAGTGGAGTAATCATCGAGACGACAAATACTAAAGAAGGCACGTTAATCAAGGTATTACAACGACCCTCAGGTTTTCGTGGACAGCCAAAGGATACGGATATAACGGAAGGAAGGTTTCTAGCCCAGGACGAACGCTTTCTTGACCCAGCCGTATACACCAAAGACCGTGAAATTACTCTTGCAGGAGAAATTCAGGGGAAACGCATCCTGTCCATGGCGGAAATGGAATATACGTATCCAGTCATTCAGGTAAAAGAATTACATCTCTGGCCGGTAATAAAACAAACCCACCATAATTTTTACTATGATAGTTTTTATTCCCCATTCTGGAGAGAATATCCAACATACATCATTGTAAGGGACAAGTGTAATAAGAAATGAGGTAAGATTTGAAATCAGCCTCATAATCAAGTCTAAAATAGTTCATGTTCAGCGTGTTTTGGGCGTTATAGGATAATATAAAACAAGTGGCAACACCTGATAAAAGGGCTGATTGTGGAAGCCGCGACCTTCTGCAATTAGTCTTTTTTGTTAAAAGGATTAAGGAAATGGCTATAAAAAATTGAAAAAAAAGACAACGGATAAAAAAGTAAGTAATATGACAGTGAAAGAACTCAAGAAGCTTATTAAAGATACGGTTTTGGAGGTTATTGATTCTGATTATGGGCTTGAGTTAAGACCAGAGGTTGAAAAAGAGTTACTGGAATCAATGCAGTCAAAAGAAAGGATTCCGCTTGAAACGGTAGTAAAGGAGTTGGGTCTTAAATAAGTACGGCGTAATCATTCTACCAAAAACAATTGATGTGCAATCAAGAATTGAGAAGATTATTAGCGTCCACAAAATAGGACACAGGCTGGATATTTATAAATAGATTAAGGGATAAAAAATTTCAGCCCTATTTGGGAAAAATTGAATCATGAAAAAATCAAAGGAAGCCTTAATACCGCAAGAAACAGTAGAAAGTAAAATATTTTCTATCAGAGGGAAAAGGGTAATGATTGATAGAGATTTAGCAAATCTCTATCAAGTAGAAACAAAGGTATTAAACCAGGCTGTCAAAAGGAATATTCAACGATTCCCAGAGGATTTTATGTTTCAGTTAACAAGAGAAGAATTTAATTCTTTAAGGTCACAATTTGTGACCTTAAAACGTGGACAACATAGTAAATACCTACCCTACGCTTTTACCGAACAAGGCGTTGCCATGCTTTCAAGTGTGCTTAACAGTGAACGGGCTATACAGGTAAACATTCAGAT
This sequence comes from uncultured Planctomycetota bacterium, assembly GCA_963709355.1. GTDB lineage: Bacteria > Planctomycetota > Brocadiia > Brocadiales > Brocadiaceae > PLOWO2-12-38-17. The sequence goes on along the minus strand of CAVPVY010000005.1, from coordinate 1,679,621 downwards.
TATGAGGGCATTTATAAAGTTAAAAGAGATGCTCTCGACACATAAGGATTTGAAACAGAAAATAGAAGAAATGGAAAAGAAGTACGATTATCAGTTTAAGATTGTCTTTGATGCCATTAAACAGTTGTTAGAACCACTAACAGAGACTAAAGGCAAGATGGGATTCAGAAAACCATAGAAGTAAGGGGCAAGTTGGCGAGCCGAACAGGTGTGTACTGGAATACCTGCCTTTATAAGTAGAGGTTGTTTTTAAATTGACTTGAATAAGCAAAGTGCTATCATACTTACCTAGATACCCTTGAAAAGGGATTTTCCTGTCTATGTTACAAACCTATTGAACCGCATATTAAAAGTTATCATGCTAAATGGAACGAATAAATGGTAAGAATTTCCTATATTAGAGAATGAGGACTTCTGGGAACACTTTACTTAATTCTATGAATTAAAATTGTATATAGTGTCCCCTTAATTTCATCATAGCATTAGGACTATTCAAGAATTGCTGGGACACAAGGATGTTAAAACTACTATGATTTACACGCATGTGCTGAATTACGGGCCAAAAGGAGTGCGAAGTCCAATTGAGGTACCCAAAGAGGTATTTTATACTGATCAGTCTAAGACACCTGCTTTTTCATAACAATTTTGCGCAACATAAAGGAGGTAAATGAGATAATGAGATTTTTATATCCAAAATACCTACGTAATAGACTGACAGCCCAGCATGCCGGGGGCGGTTATAATGACCAGTCTAATTATTGTTAACTCGAAAAATGCAAATTGAGGAGGATTTGATGATCGTTGAATGCAAAATATGTGAAGCACGAGTTGATGCCGAGGTATTGAATAGTTTCGAATACTACGAACCCGAAAACGGACCACCCGGTCGTTATAGCTTTTTGCGTTGCCAATCATGTCACTCGCCATTCCTTGTAGTTCAAGAAGATTTTGGGAATGGCTGGGACGAACCTTATCAACTATACCCAGCACAAGATACCCGTGTAAATCCCGGTCTTCCTGCACCCATTCGCAATGCATACGGCGAAGCGCTGGCATGCATAAAGGCAAAGGCCTTTACCGCTTCTGCTATTATGTGCCGGAAAACTCTTGAGGGGGTTTGTTCTGAACATGGTGTTTCCTCACGTACTCTTGTTGGAGGGCTCAAGGAGATGAAGGAACGAGGTATCATTGAAACAAGGTTATTTGATTGGGCTGATGCACTACGTATTGCCGGTAATGAGGCAGCTCATGATGTGAATGTGACGGTTTCAAAAGAAGATGCACGTGATATGGTAGAATTTACGAACGCTTTACTCGAATACGTTTTCACATTCCGAGACCGGTTCGAGCAGTTTAAAAAAAGACGCATAAAGTCAGAAACCAGCGAACAACCACATCCAGCGGATCGCCGATAGATCCGGCTCCCGCTTATGCCAGGCGTTGGACTAAATAAAAAAAGGAGAGATATATGACGTTTGGGCAACAAGTATTGGCATCTTTCGTGGGCACAACTTTTGGTTTCATTTTTGCGATCCTGCTGTTCTTAATTACAAGCGGAATAAAGTCCTATCTCGACAAGAAAACCCTGCGTAAACATCTCAAGAGGGAAATTGAATATGATATCTCGCTTTTGCAGGAGTGGATAGACGAGATTGATAAGATTCTAAGAAAAATCACGGCTAACGATCAACAAGTGTTTAGTTACCTTCGTTATACGTTTTTCCAGCGTTTCTTTATGCAAGAAGCTTTCCGGTCTGGGATAATGTATAAATCCCTAAACAATGAGCATATTTCTAACTTGAACACTATTTTGTTGCATTTCGATATTGGAATTGAACAATACATAAATGGGACTATCCAACAATGGAAAACTGGTCAACAGCCTCAAAAGGAGGCATTGCGTCAATTCGAGTTTGAAAAAGAAGAACTGAAAAAATACCAGAAACATCTACGGGAAATATTGAGGATACTTGATAAATGAAGATTGTTAGTCCAACAAACAAATCCAGCCGACAGCTTTCAGCGTCGGCTGATTTTTAACGTTAGCATAGAATTGAAAGGATAAATTATGACTACCAAAGAAAAACTATTTAAAAATAAATCAATAATAAAAGAGATAGCAGCGAAACACGGTGCATATGATATTCGTATATTTGGTTCTGTTTCACGGGGAGACGATAAACAAGGTAGCGATATTGATTTATTGGTAAAAACTGAGGAAAATACAAGTCCTTGGTTTCCAGGAGGACTAATTGCGGATTTAGAAGATATGTTAGGGCAAAAAGTAGAGGTTGTTACAGAAAAAGGACTTAACAATTTAATTCGTGACCAGGTACTAAAAGAGGCAACCCCTTTATGAAAGATGATTCAGTTTACCTGAAATATATTCTTGGGTGTATACGAAAAATAGAAGAAGATATTGATTGTGGACGTGAAACATTCATGGGTTCACATTTACATCAGGATGCTGTGCTGAGAAACCTCCAAACCATATCAGAATCAACCCAACAAATATCAGAAAGCCTTAAAAGGAAACACCCTGACATTGAATGGAAGAGTATTGCTGCGTTTAGAAATATTCTTGTTCATGATTACTTAGGAATTGATATAGATAGAATTTGGAAGATTGCATCTGAAGATATACCTAAACTTAAGAAATCAATTTTCAAAATGATAAGGCAAACAGACAAAAAATGCTAACAAGGGCTTCAAGTTGACCCAAAACAGAGGCTTTTTTATCAAAGCTCCTTTAGTAATTAGTATTTTTATTTTGCTCAGAGATGTTATTCCTTTCTGTTTTTGGCAACTTAATATTTGCCGTTAGGTTGTCGTTTTTAATACTGAAAAGGAATTTGTGCTTTGGGAGAGAATCATTGGATGTCAACGCGCTGGTGGCCTTCCTTATCCAGAATGGGCGAAAGTGGATCATTGATCAACGCGAGTTTCACTATCCGCATTCGACTCCACTTGGTGGAAGGGAAATCGAAATTCTCGAAATGTTCTATCGTGAAGCGACAATTGAACGGACTCGCATAAGGCATGTGGCGAGGATTGAAAATCCATCGTTCTACGCAGATTTGGCACGGTCCAGAATTTCAATTCCATTGGATTTCAGCCAAATGGCCGGAATAACGTTTGTCGACACAATATTACTTAGTGATCTATATGCTCACGTTCAGCCACTAATTTCTCTATTGTTCCACGAAATGGTTCATGTGGTTCAGTACGACTTATTAGGAGTCTCCAAATTCACGTCGCAATATGTTCAGGGATGGGCTCAGAATGGATTTGTTTATGCAGAAATCCCTCTCGAAAGAGAGGCATATGAATTACAGAAACGTTTTGATAACGCACTACAAAACCCTTTTTCAGTTGAAGAAATTGTGATTAAAAAATGGGGCATAATTTAGGTCACAACCTAACAACAGGCTTAAGCTAACGGTTGCCCTTTTTCTCGCCTAGGCCCCGTAGCTTAGTTTGAGCGTTAGAGAAAGAGGAATATCGGGAACACTTTACTTAACTCTATGAATTAAAATTATATATGGTGTCCCCTTAGTTGTCTCTTAGCTTCTTCGTTAGCAAATTCAATATAAACGATCTGCCCGATTGAACAAATGTTTTTTAATAATAAAATATTCCAAAAAACTGATGAACGTATTCCAGATAATTTGGAACCCGGCTCAATAATATTGTTCATAGACCGTAAATATAGAAAAAAACCGGATGAATCTGGTTACAATCAAGTTGGTGTATTATTACAAAATAAAAAGATACTCTGCTTACGAGACAGAAAAATAGTTATATTAGATTACGCATCTATATCCAAAAATTCAGTTGCAAGATGTTTTTCTGATAATAAACAGGCAGAAATATGTTGTAATTATTTTACTATAAATAAAAATAATTGGAGATTAATAAATCTGGGATTTATTTCTTTAGCTCATAATCGATTTTTTGTGCTAACAAAGCCCATAATAATACCACCTTTAAAGGAAATTCCTAATATAGAAAACCGTGAAAGATTGTGGTTTGAACTAATGGATAAAATTGAAATTGGTGACGGCATCATGTTCCGTGATAACAAAAGCATAATCTCAAAAGTTATTTCATATATAACTGAAGGGCCATGGAGTCATGCCGGAATTTATATCGGCAATGGTAAATTAATCGAAGCTACTATATTTGGTGTCCACGAATCCTATCTTGAGAGTTATAAACAAGATTCAATAAGAATTGGAGTCTATAGGCCATGGAAAATTACAGATGAAAAACGAAAATCACTTATGGAATCTCTTACAAAACATTTAGGAAAAAAATATAATTATATAGGGGTAATTAGATTAGGAATCGCATGTCTATTAAGAATTAAATTAGATAAATCTAAACCTAAAAACAACACACCAAACGATCTTATATACAGGGGATTATACCTCGTAGCATATTATTAGTTAATTTTTGCTAACCAATCACTCAACCTGACGTGCATACTTAGGCATTTAATCCGGAATTCCGGGGACATTTTACTTAATTCTATGAATTAAAATTATATAGGGTATCCCCTTAGTTGTCTGCTTGGTATTGTTCTTTTTTGATATGTTTTGATGTATGGGAACGACATAAGCACTACATAAATTTGAGGCGTTCTGCTTTTACCCCGGCGTGTTAATCGCTGTTGATGTTTTCCCACGTTAATGGTATCATATTCGTGTAAAATCAAACTGTAGCGCGTCACGGGCATTATAGGATAATATAAAACAGGTGGCAACACCTGATAAAAGGGCTGATTGTGGAAGCCGTGACCTTCTGTAGTTAGCCTTTTTTGTTAGAAGGATTAAGGAAATGGCTATAAAAACATTGAAAAAAAAGACAACAGATAAAAAAGTAAGTAATATGACAGTAAAAGAACTCAAGAAGCTTATAAAGGATACGGTTTTGGAGGTTATTGATCCTGATTATGGGCTTGAGTTAAAACCAGAGGTAGAAAAAGAGTTACTGGAATCAATGAAGTCAAAAGAAAGGATTCCAGTTGAGGACGTAGCAAAAGAGCTGGGATTGAAATGGTAATATACAAGCTTGACTTTAGCAATCAGGGTAAAAAGCATTTACAATCTTTAGATAAAACTACAGGGCAAAAGATTTTTGATAAACTCAAATGGCTTATAGAGAATGTTGGCAGTGTAGAACATTTACAGCTTAAAGGCAAATATTCCGGACTTTACAAGCTAAAGGTTGGGGCTTATAGGGTGCTTTACGAAATAGACTACGAGAGGGAAATTATTACCGTCCATAAAATAGGACACAGACGGGATATTTATAAGTAAGCAATGTAATCCGTACAACCTTCAACAAAAGGAGATTGTGCCATGAAAAGATTACATATCCTAATAATGATTTTGTCTTTATTCTGTCTAGTTACATTATTTGGGTGTGCAAGTGCAAAAGTTGTTTATTTTGGCAGCATATATCCACAAAAAAGCGCAGATGCTAAAATTGATATTTTTCAAACTAAACAGCCCGATAAAAAATATATAGAGATTGCAAGAATTGAATGTGGGGACACGTCTGATGATTGGAACATGAAACAAATATTATTAAAAGCAAGAGAAATGGGGGCAGATGGAATTATAATAATAGGTAGGGTTGGTTCTTATTCTATGATGCCCATGTATGGAATGACTTCTGGAGTAGTTTTTGGTAGTAATAATTCTTTTTCTGCTTTTGGCTCAGGGTTTGGAATGTCTGCTGGTCGAGGGTACGGGTTGGTTGCAATTGCAATTAAATACACAGAATAATTTTTATTAGAACAAGGACAGCTACCCTTTGAAAGCAAAAAAGAATAAGCTGTGTCGTAAAATTCATTAATGAACAATTAAGGGATAGGGTATCCCCCGAAAAGCTGTGACCTTCCCGGTTAGCCTTTTTTGATTTATACAATATGTTAGAAATAAAGTATTCAGGTAAAGCGTCAAAGCAGTTTGCCAGAATATATAAAGGCGATAGGAAAAGCGCAGAAATGATAATAAAGACAGTAGAAGGATATGCCAGAAACCCTTTTGGAAATATTGATATAAAGATATTGAAAGGCAAGCATGCAAGATTTAAAAGACTTCGTATAGGGGACTATAGAATCATATTTGGGGACGATAAGGCTAACATGTGGATTTATGAAATAAAACATAGACAGGAGGCTTATTAATGATAAAGACGCAAGTCATAAAAGAAAAGAACAAACCTATTGCTGTGATAATGGATTACAAAGCATATCTCAAGCTTAAGGAAGCAGAAGAAGACAAAAAGGATTATTATTCAGCGTTAGAAACAAAGCTGAAAAATAAAAAGTGGATAAGCCACCAAGATTTAAAAAGAAAATTAGGTTTGTAGGACACAGGCGGGATATTTATAAATAAGCAAATTAAGGGATAGCTTGACGAAGCGAAAAGTTGTGTCCTTGAATGCTTGTTCTTAATTTATTATTCTACAAGAAAAGCATCCAAAACTTTAAATAGGCGAAAATGATATGAATGACGATGAATATCTAAAACTTTACGAAGACGGGGTAAAAAAACAAGGCATATTTCATCGTAAAAAAGGTAAGATTGCCTTCTCCAATGGTCTAAAGCTTTCTGATAATCCTTACACTGAAACAAATAGCGGATTTGCATTATTATGGGAAACGGGATGGAAAGAGGCATTTGAAGAAACCAAAAGGAATATGAATAAAAGACAAAGGGCTATAATTATCGGTGGTATTGTGGTGATTATAATTATGTTTTTGTTCCCCCCTTATGCTTCCTACAGGGGTCTCGGCGTCAAGTTACATAAAGGATATGATGTAAACTATTTACTAGCAGAACTAAGTCAAAACAAAAAGATTCCGGAGAATCTAGCGATAGATGTAGAAACACTTTCTATTCAATATGTAACAGTGATTATTATTGGAAGCCTTCTTTGGGTACTTGCAAGAGACACCAAGTTAAAAAACAATCTGAAAGGCGATCAAGGAAAAACTAAATGATTATATTCCTTGTGAGACTTTAAGTAAGGGATAGGAAAGTGCATCCGAAAAGGTCACATTCCTGAGTGACTTTTCCTTAATATCATTTTCAGGGTCATTACAGGAGATGACCGAATGACAACAGAAAAGGATAGCCAAACCACAAGCAACCTTTCCGAGAATATACACACTACTTGTATTGACTCAAAATTCAGTACTTCTAAGACATACCAAACTTTCCATTAAACACAAGGAAACTTCCAAGAAGAAACTGACCAGAAAAGAGATAGAAAAGTTAATAAGAAAGTGGTGTCACCTTTTGACGTACCCATAAAAGGAAGAAAAAGGGTAGTAAAACCAGAATAAATTCACTGGAATATAAATCATGGCAATTCTTAAAAATAAATTTATTGTTTTTTGCACGTTGTTTTTGCTCGTTTCTTGCTCAAATAAAAGTTCAAATAGTTTAAAAGTTGAGACATTAAATCATTTTATAAAATCTATATATTATCATAATAAATCAGCAGAAATAATAGATGCTCAGGGTGGCCCTTTCTATCTACAAGAAACAATTGACCAAAAGGTTAAACATGAGAAACTCTCTTTAGAGGAAGCTCAATTTGTTAATAAAGATATTTTAAACGAAATCTATTCTGGTTGGGGCGATAATTTCGCTAAGTTCCAAGAAGGCCTTACAAAATCTATAAATGGATATGAAAATAAAGATTTCATACTAATTACCGAAGGTGATAATATTATCAATAAGTGGGCAGATTGGTATAACAACAATGTTAATCAAATAAAAAAATAGGAATTAACTTGGACGGAAACTAAACAAAAATCCAGCAGTAAAGTCGAGTCCACGTCCTGCCGCTAATTCTTACTTTCAAGGGTTATCTGAGGGAGGTAACGATGGCGAGAGCGAAAAGTAACGATAAACTCTATAAGAAACTTATTAAAGACGCCCTTAAATTACCAATAGGCCCTGCAAAACTACAAAAAGACAAGATACCTACAGCAGATAGGATTCAGGCTCTCAAAAGAATCCCACAAGTCGAATCTGATTTGAAGGTAATAGAAAAGGCAGAAAGAGAACACAATTTTCCAGAACTGCATAATTTAAAAAATAATTTTTATAAGAAATACAAGCTACCAGGTTATTGCGTTAGTCTTAATATTCCCCCTTCTGCAATTCAAATTATCCGTCCTGATAGTATAAAATACTATCTGAGACCTAGACTCGTCGAGCCGTTTATTCCTTTAGCACAGAACGCAAGCCAGATACCAATCCCCTTAAGTTATGATGCGATATGTCGAATCTTAGATTATCACATCCCTTCAGACGGGAAACACCTAACGATTGTGATTGACTTATGTAAAACACAAACAGAAATCATTGCGGAACTCAAAAATATATTTAAAGAAGTTAAAACAACGAAGAAATCAGAAGCTAGAAAACTTAGAAAACATGATTACGATATATGGGAAGTATATGATAAATGCAATCAATCTGAGTTTAGATATAGTGATAGAGGCGGAATTAAATTTACAAAGGTAGCAATGAAATTATTTGGAAGAAATAAATTTACTGACGCACGCCGTCAGAACGTAAAAAAGGCTTATAAAAAAGCTTTCGGAATAATGAAAATTGTAATGAAAGAAATCGTAATTTCTTAGGAAATATAAAGCATCTATCTTGTTTTTATAGGAATAGGAATTAAGCCTTGTTTGTCTGCAGAGGTCTTTTAAAGTAAAGCTTATAACTCCTTAGTAGAACAAACAGGTAACAACGGATTGAGGGGTCGAATCTTTCAAATTGACAAATTATTTCTGATGGACAAGTTCGAAATCACATCTTTTCCCCACTTCCGTGAGACAGGGGGTCATTATGAAAGACGCAGATTACTTGTCTGACTACGCAACGGCAGACAGGTAAAACCCTGATAAACAAGCCTCGTTAGATAGGCAAGTCCATTATCTAACGGGCAAGCTAAAATCCATGATTTGAAAAAAGATTGACCCCTGTTAGATGTTTACTATCTAACGGGGTTGACCAAATGGTTTACAAACTTTACGGGTTGACCGAGGAGGAAATTGGGATTGTGGAGAGAAGAGGATGAAACCGATTAGACTTTCAGGACACGCAAGAGAACAACTCCTTGTTAGAGGAACTACTGAGGGAGAGGTAATTGAGGCAATCAAGACATCACAGTGGCAGACTGTGGAACTTGGAAGGCTGGAGTGCAGAAAAGATTTTACTTTTAAAATATATGGAATAAGAAGTATTATAAGGTTAAACAGGTAAGACCTATATTTGTTGAAGAAGATGCTGAGATTGTTGTGATTACGGTATGCACATACTTCTTCTAAAAGGAGGTTCAAAATGAGAATAACCTATGATTCTGAGGTAGATGCCCTTTATATCCGTTTTACAGAGACAACTGTTACAACCAATCATGTTGCTGAAGGCATTGTGGTTGACTATGATGCAGATGGTAGAATCGCAGGCATTGAGATTCTGGATGCAGTAAAACGATTTGGCAGTAAGGATGTATTCAAGAAGGTTACTCTTGAAGATCTTACACCGCATGCAACATAAACAGCAGCCCTTTATCGCCCTCATTGACCAAATCCTCGCAGAAAAGAAAGAACACACCCCTTTATCCCCTCTTAATAGAGGGGAATTAACCAATGCCGACACGTCGGCGCTGGAAAAACAGGTTGACCAAATGGTTTACAAACTCTACGACCTCATGCCTGAGGAGATTGGGATTGTGGAGGGGAAGGGGTAAAGAGTCATGACGACCAAGCGTCCATATCTTATCGTCACTGCCAAGCCAAAGGGCACAGAAAGATAAACAACCGTTAAGCCGTGTCCTTAACGGCCTGTACTTAATTCTACTTTCAAAGGTTGCCCAATAAATAAAAGTTTTACGACATGATCAAAATCGGTACATCAGGTTTTTCCTTCCACGATTGGGTCGGTAACATTTATCCTGCCAATATTAAAAATGGTGGAATGCTCCTGTATTACGAACAGAAACTTGGCTTTAAGATAACAGAGATTAACGCCACGTATTACACAATACCCACCCAAAAATTATTCATTAATTATTTAATGACAAGGGGTTCTTCCTGAAATATCCTCAATCCCCAGAACCTTAAAAGCGCAAGTTCTATTCATTTTAGACGTCATGGGGGTCTTCTTGTCTTTCTTACGATGTCTTTTTACCATCCAGTATCTTACACCGGCAAGCATCACCCCACAAGCAGCAATTAACAGATAACCCAGCGGTTCTGACAGTGAGCTTGTATTTGTCCTACCACCACTCGCAAACACGTTACTCATTGAAACCGACACTGTAAAAGCTATCAATAATCCTACAATTAGTTTCTTCATTTTTCACTCTCCTTTATTTAAAACTACTACACATTAATCATCTAATAATCATGTTTACTTCTTACGTCTGATTTTTACTATTCAAGTCATGTACATCGCATGTGTTACAAATACATTACAATCCCAAAAATTGTAGTCCTACCCTGAAAGAATTAAGAGGCATTGACCATCTCACCTCTGCTAAAACAGGTACAGTTGTGTCAACAATAGCTGGGAGCAGAACCTGTAAAACAGTGCCCCTTTCAAGGGGAAGTTCAGTAATTAAACCTAACCCGTATTTGCTTATATCAACTCCACGTCCCACACACTGCACATCCGTTTTTTGTTTCGAATTAACTGCAGAAAGACGAAAATTAACTGGGAAATTAAAAGGTTTCCGCTCGCTATCTCTTTGTTCAGGCTTTTTCATCATAATAAGACGTTCTCCATACTTAGTAGAATTGAATCATATTGATATTTTCATGTAAATCCCTCAAAAGGAGGGGAGGTCAATTACGGATATTATGAGGTGAATGTAGGTTGGATGAAGCCAGTCTGCGTGCGTGACCGCACAGGCAGGTTGAATTGATGTTGCTTAATACATAATAGATCAGGTAAAAGATAATGGTTATATATAGAAGCGTCCTACAATTTTACATTAAGTAATGTGGGGAGTAGAAAACATGAAGACAGCAACAATATCTTATAAAGGACAGGTTGCCATACGAAAGAGATAAGAGATGCTTTACATATCAAGGCTGGGGATGAGGTGATATTTAAGGTAGATAAAGGAAAGATTGTATTTAGAACCGATGTTGAGTGTTCCACGTTCTCAAGCGTGGTTTTGGACTCCTGATGTGCAGGAGAAGATAAAAGAGGCTGATAAGCATTTCAAGTCGTACAACTCTAAGACTTATGAGGTGGGCAGGTTTGTTAAGGAAGAAGTTTAAAAAGCAATTAACCTATTTGAAATAGTTAAGAATGGCTAGGGCAGCTCCCAAAAAACTGTACGCCACAACCCGCCAAATATTTCACTTCTCGTAATAATATTTAGAGATGTCTCAAGAAAAGTTATTTATGAATATAATGTATCTCAAGCCGCGAAAGGTATTCCTAAGATAGAAAGACAAATCTACAGTTGTTTAAGAGGGTTTTCTTAAGAATCAACACCTTTATTTGCTAATGTGTCTGCGCAGGTATTTTCTTCCCTCCTTACGTGCTGGACATGCCATTTTGATATTTTTCCAAGAAGTGTCATGAGTTCTTTATACAATGGTAAGAGACCGGGGTTTTTTACCCGATACGTGTTATTAAGCTGTTTTACCAATAATTCGCTATCAGTCTTAAATGTTACTTTTTTAGCGTTGCAGGAAATAGCCTTTTTTGCTGCAAGTATCATTGCCTTATATTCAGCGACATTATTTGTCGTTTCTCCAATAAATTCGTATAACTCATCAATCACATTGTAGTCTTTATCAAAGACAGCCACGCCAATTCCTGCCATTCCTGGATTTCCCCTTGAAGCCCCGTCGGTATGAATGATAAGCTCAGCATATTCTTTCTGTTTGGATTTTTGTGGGTTTTGAGATAATTTATGGGTATCAGCCGTCTTTTCCAGGCTTTTCGACGCTGAAATATTATTAAGAAAAGATAAAATCATTTCCTTTGTAACAATTGGATTTTCCCTGTGTAACTTTTCCATATCAATATATCTGAATATGATTGCTGCTAATTCTTGTGGTGACATACTTTTCACTTAAACCTAACTCCGTATATAAATGTTTTAAGATTCTTTGAACATTTTAAGGTTCTGTTTTGTTAATAGCAATATTTAAATCATATGGTTGTTTTGAGTTGACTCTTTTTTAAAACAATATACATTTCAGCGTAACATAGTTCGTATTTATGATATAGAATTATAGATTCTTACATTTGAAATTTACGATGGACATGTTTAATTTTGTAAATATGAGATTTACGCATGAGTAACAGTCTTATTACAGAAGTCTTAAAGATTTAGCAAGAGACTGCTAATATTATAAAGGATGCCAGATTAGAGGCTGAGAGGGTTATCCCGAAGATTGATAAGGAAGTTAAATCTGTTAAAACAGCGCTTGAGGATGAATTTACACACACTTGAGAAATAGAAAGAAGAAATTGCGGGATTGTCAAAGGCTTGAAGAGGCACGTTTACGAAATGATTATGAATTACCTAAGGAGGAAATACATTCAGGCATTATAACATGGCTATTGATAGGCTTAATAAAGTAACAATCTTGCTCCCGTCAGAAGATTCCCGCTGGTTTATCAGCAAACTTTATCAGTTGAATATCATACATATAATAGAATCACTTTCTCAACCAAATGATGCTCAGAAAAGAAGACATTTTCCGTACAGGGTAGAAGATAATGCAGACTGCCTGTTCTTCAGTTCGCATATAGCTATTCTAAAATTACTTTTTCTTGACCTTACTTTAATTAACCAGTATATTGCTTACGTTTTATGTTATGGAATTCAGGAATTAAGCCTAGGTGAATAGATGCGTTCACGTAACAAGAGTTTCTGTATAAAAGGTTAATACATTCATTAAATTCACATATTTGGTAGTGTTTCGGCTATTGTTAAATTTGCAGTCAGACTGTTTATGAAATACAAAGGTATCTTAATCGGGATTATGCTGTTATTGCAGGTGTTTATTTTATTGATTCCCGCTTCCTCTAAAAAGGTACTGGCAGATAAGGATACACTCGAAAAAATAAAGAATACGGGCGTATTGACATGGGGATTTGATGCCGAAGGGGGGGCGCCGTATGTGTTTCGGGATCCTAAAAATCCAGGCAAACTTATTGGCTTTGAGGTAGAACTTGTACACGCAATTGCCAGAGAATTGGGAGTAAAGGTACAGCACTTCCAGAATTCGTGGGATAGTATCTTGCTCTCATTACAAAGAGGGGACTTTGATATAGCGCTGAATGGCATTGAAATTACATCCGACAGAAAGCAGTCGGTGCTCTTTACACGCCCATATTATATTTATACAGTACAGGTAGTTATTCGCGCCTTTGAAAATCGCATAAATTCTCTGGATGACCTTCACGGTAAGAAAGTTGGCACCCTTTATAATACTGTTGCAAAACAAATGCTTGATGAAATGGGTGATGTTAATATTAACACTTACAGTGGACAGGTGGAACCTTTCAAGGATCTTTTATTAAGCCGCATTGATGCGGTATTTGTGGATTTTCCGATCGCCTCATACTATGCGGCGCCAAATCCGCAATTACGTTTGATTGGTCAACCTGTGGGTGAAGGATATTATGGCATTGCCATTCGGCAGGAGGATACTGCACTTGCTGAGGAGCTGAATAAGATTATTGAAAAGCTGGCTAGAGATGGCGAGTTGAAAGAGATTTATAAGCGTTGGGGATTGTGGGGTTCTTTACAAGAGAAGCTTTTTCTACATGAAGAACTTTTGCAACGCTATGCGGAAAAGCCTCCATCCATTTCTGATAGGGTACCTATTACAACCACTACGTTCTTACCTACCTTGCTGAAAGGTGCGTTAGTTACAATCGGTATCTCTATTTTGTCAATGATGCTGGCTGTTTCATTAGGTCTATTCCTCGCAATTACGAGGCTGTATGGTAATAAGTTGTTGCAGAAAATTTCTACAGCATATATAGAAATCTATCGCGGGACACCACTCCTTATTCAACTATATATTTTATATTATGGTTTACCTAATATTGGCATAACCCTGAGCGCATTCGCCGCTGCCATTCTTGGATTGGGGATGAATTATGCCGCATATGAAGCTGAAATTTATCGCGCCGGCATTGAGGCTATCCCTAAAGGACAAACGGAAGCCGCACAATCGTTAGGAATGTCGAAACGTCTGACTCTAAAACTAATTATCTTGCCACAGGCATTGCGTGTTGCCATACCGCCAATGACAAATGATTTTATTGCCTTGTTTAAAGATTCATCTCTGGTTTCTGTTATTGCTATGGTGGAGCTTACGAAGAGTTATAGCATGCTTGCTGCCGCATCAATGAATTATTTCCAACTAGGCATTATTACAGCGCTTCTTTATTTTGGTATGAGTTATCCACTCTCTTTATATGCAAGAAGACTGGAGAAGAAGCTGAGGCATCATGATCAAAATAAATAATTTATTCAAGAGCTATAAGGAACAGCCTTTATTCAATGGCTTATCTTTAGATATAACAAAAGGAAGTATTGTTGCTATAATCGGACCCTCCGGTAGCGGGAAGAGTACGCTTTTGCGATGTATAAATGGACTCGTGGCATTTCAGGGAGGACAGATATCTATCAATGGTTATGTGCTCCATGGTTTAAATGAGCAAAGTTACAATAAAACGGATGCTGAGATTACTGTAAAAAATATACGTAAAAAGGTAGGAATGGTTTTTCAGCAATTTAATCTTTTTCCGCATATGACAGTTATTCGCAACATAACTGAGGCACCGATACACGTTTTGGGTATAACTAAGGCTGAAGCAGAGTCAGACGCCGATTTGTTGCTCAGAAAAGTTTACATTGAAGAAAAGGCATACAGGTATCCGGATCAATTATCCGGCGGGGAGCAACAGAGGGTTGCAATTGCGCGTGCTATGGCTATGAAACCTGAGATTATACTCTTTGACGAACCAACTTCATCACTCGACCCTGAAATGATAGACGGAGTGCTTTCAGTAATAAAGGAACTGATGAATGATGGTATTACAGTTGTAATTGCAACACACGAGATGGGTTTTGCAAGGGATGTTTCAACAGAAGTGGTATTTTTGGAAAAGGGCGAAATTGTTGAACATGGCAGTCCAAAGGAAGTATTTTGTAATCCCAAAAGTGAGCGGACTAAAACATTTTTAAGCAGATTTGCTAAAATACAATAGAGGATTCAACAGCGCATAATTACAGGAAAAGAGGGAGATAGAGACTTTCAGAAAATAATCATAATCCTCCATTTTGGTGCTTCTCAATAGAGAATAATATAAATTCTTAAAATTATCCATGGTAGCCGTAATCTTTCGGGTTGCCCATAATTACAAAGATTGAGAATCTGCGGTGACAAGATTATATTATTTATAAAGTTTACTATAATTTATGATTTTTAGTTTGTATCTCAGGAATGTACAATTTTTATGTAATAGTTTCAGGAGGAGGTGATGAATCAGGTGTAGATGATTCTATTTGATGTAAATGTATACAGTATTTAATATCCGGTTTTGTAAATTACATTAATGATTATAGGAGAAGCAATGAAATTAATAAAGATTTTTGGTTTACCTTTGGCGTTCTTTATTTGCATGGGTGCTGTTCAGGCAAACGAGTTATCACCGAAATTCATAGCCGCAGACGCAAATAAGGACGGAAAATTATCCAAGGATGAGGTTGTTGCGTGTGCTGTAAATAGGGCAGGAAAAAGAGGTGAAGAACTTTTTAATAAGTTAGATGTTAATAAGGATGCTTCAGTTACAAAGGATGAAGCAACAGGGAAAAAGATGCAAAAAATTGGTTTGTTTAACGCCGACACTAACAATGATGGAAAATTATCGAAAGACGAAGTTATCGCATTTTTAGAAAAAAGGGTTGAAGAAAGGGCGGGAAAAAGATTTCTGCAAGTGGATAAAAATGCAGATGGATTTGTGACGCCTGAAGAGGCAAAGCAAGCCAAACAGCAAGCCAAACAGAACGAAAAGAAAAAAGAAGCTGATGATACTGAATCGGAAGACGAACTTCTGTGATTGTACTGGGTATAAATAATATGCATGACGCCTCGGCGGCCATTGTTATAGATGGCAAAGTAATTGCCGCTGCAGAGGAAGAGAGGTTCACAAGGATAAAGCACCAGATTGGCTTCCCAGCCAATGCCGTGAGATACTGCCTGGAAGAGGCAGGGGTAACCGTAAGCGATGTGGATGCAGTTGGTGTATCATGGAAACCATGGGTTCTTGGTACCAGATTATACAATGCATTTAAAACTTCTTTGTTTTCAACAAGCGCTTTTAAGGCAAAGGCTAAACGTGGCATTGGTCAGATGGGAAATGAGTGGCGGGAACTCTTTACATTTAGACGGCTTATTGAAAGTCATTTTGGCAAAGGGAGATTCAAACTTCAGTACATTGACCACCACTTGAGTCATGCGGTTAGCGCATATTATGTGTCACCCTATAAACGGGCGGCAATTTTGACATTAGATGGAGCAGGGGAAGCCAATACTTCTGTTTTCTGGAATGGGGAAGGAAATAATATAATTCAGATGAAATCAATAAAACTTCCACATTCCATAGGGCAGTTTTATGCATCAATAACTGGATTTTTAGGTTTTAAGCCTCAATCTGATGAATATAAAGTTATGGGGATGGCGTCATACGGGGAGCCTGAGTTTGTCAGTGTATTTAAAGATAAGGCTGTACGTATTTATGATGACGGAACATTTAGACTAAATTCTGGTTTTATTGATTATCATCTTGCAAGACAGGGGTTGTTTTTGGATGAAACTATCAGGGTATTGGGAAAGAATCGCTTGCCAGGCGAAGAAATTACACAACGCCACATGAATATAGCAAGAAGTACACAGGTGGTTACAGAGGAAATAATCCTTCGTATGGTTAATTATTTACATAGGCAGACAAATGTAGACAACCTTTGTATGGCTGGCGGTGTGGCTTTTAATTGTGTTGCAAATGGAAGGTTATTTGACAATACACCTTTTCGAAATATATTCATACAACCTGCTGCAGGGGATGCTGGAACAGCAATCGGGGCTGCTTTATACATTTATCATAAACATACACGAGAGCCGCGAAGCTTTCAAATGAAGAGTGCATATCTGGGTCCGTCTTACACCAATCAAAAGTGTATGGATGCCCTGCATAAATTTGGCTTATCTTATAGAGAATTGACAAAAGAGGAGTTATGCAGTAGAATCGCAACACTCTTATCAGAGGGTAAACTTGTATGCTGGTTCCAGGGGCGCATGGAATGGGGACCAAGGGCGCTGGGGAATAGGAGTCTTCTTGCCGATCCTCGAAGGTCCGAAATGAAAGATATTATAAATCTTAAGGTAAAACAAAGAGAGGCATTCAGGCCCTTTGCACCATCGGTTTTAGAAGAGAAGAGTAATGATTATTTTGGGAATCCAATACCATCCCCTTTTATGCTGTTTGCCTTTAAGGTGAATAGCGAAAAGTTAAAAGAGATTCCTGCCGTAGTACATGTTGATGGAACTGCAAGGCCTCAAACAGTTAGTAAGGATGTTAATCCAATATACTGGAGTCTCATAAAAGAATTTGAAAAACTTACAAATGTCCCGGTTTTGTTAAATACGTCTTTTAATGTGCAGGAACCTGTTGTTTGCACACCCGAAGATGCTGTAAAATGTTTTTTAAGAACAAAAGTAGATTATCTGGTTTTGAATAATCTTCTTATACAGCAGTCAGCTTAATTTAATGTTAAGAAATTTTAAATAAACGAATGAAGGAATGTGTCACCTTGTTCGACATGACAATATGTCGTTCTGCAAGCAGCGAAGAAACTAATTAAAAGTAAGTGAGGAAAGAATCTACAGACTCAGGAAGAAAAGGAAGGACATCTTCCTCCTATGCTTTTCAATTTTTGAGGAAGGTGGCAGTGCCTTTTAAATATATCGGCAGCACGCTTTGGGAAATAACATCAGGTATTGTAATAATATTTGTGACGTATATGTAGTTGTTTGTTTTATGAATTACAGTTGTAAAAGTTATTTCAATATTGGAGATATATCATTTTGATTTTAGATAAATTCAAAAAGTATATTTTAAGAATTCGAACAGCAGAAATGGGGGAGGAAGATGCTGTTACACTGAAGGTTAAGGAGTTAAGAAGGCAAGCAGGGGAAAGGGTTAAAGAACAAATTTTAAAAGAATATGAAGAGTTTAAGAAGCAGGGTAAATATCCATGGGAAGGATTATGGGTCAGTCCTAAAGAGGCGAAAAACCTTCAAAGAGAGGTTAAAAAAAGGGATAGAATTGTCTTAGCAGAAGTAATTTTTCTTTTTATTGTAATCTTGTCATTCAGTTTTATGCTTTTCAGAATAATGAAGGTATTTCTTTTGCCTTAGCATTTTGTTTCTTAACGAGGTTCTTTTTGACCTCCTAAAGCAATGTTTAATTTCTTATTATTTAACTTACTACAGATATAAAATATAAAAGGCGAAACAGCCAGTAGTATAATGAAAATTTCTGTAAAGATTAATATGAAATTATACTTTTTTTAGTAGTAATTATTAATTATATATATATAATGTTTTATTTCCAATTTTTAAAAACTTACACATGTCATTAAAAATAATTCGATGAAATTGGTTCTTTTACCTTTCTGGTTTATTGGGAATTATGTACACAGGTTTGTAAGAGAACTTGGGAGGATGATGTGTTTTTTTGCTGTGGCGTTTTTCTGGATGTTTTTTCCACCATACTTAATTGGGAGGGTTGTTCAACGTATTAATTTCATTGGTGTGAAGACAACTCCGGTTATTGTTTTAACGGGTTTATTCACCGGGATGGTACTTGCTTTACAAACCTACTACGCATTAGCAAAGTTTGGCGCAGAGTCCAGTTTGGGTCCTGTTGTGGCATTGTCGCTTATCAGGGAATTGGGACCGGTTATTTCCGCTTTAATGGTTACCGGTTGTGCAGGTTCGGCATTGACGGCAGAAATTGGCATCATGAGGATAAGCGAACAAATTGACGCACTTGATGCAATGGCATTAAACCCTTACAAATATTTAATTGTTCCAGGTTTATTAGGAGGCTTGGTTTCGCTTCCACTCCTGAATGCAATCTTTGTTGTAATAGGCGTGCTTGGTGGATATGCAGTAGGTGTGGGACTTATGGATATATCAGGCGGAACATATTTTGGCGGCATAAGAGATTTTGTTGGAGCCAAAGATATAATGGAAGGTTTCTACAAGTCTTTGAGCTTTGGAGTCCTGATAACATGGATTAGCTGTTATAAAGGTTATTTTACAGGATATGGCGCAGAGGGCGTAAGCAAGGCAACGACTCAATCTGTTGTAGTTTCTTCTGTTACTGTACTTGTATGGGATTATTTTATGACTTCCGTTTTAGTTGCTTAGGGTATCCATGATTGAGGTTATTGATTTGTATAAAAGCTTTAATAGCCAGAATGTTTTGAATGGAATTAATTTGAAGGTAGAACCTGGTCAAATAATGGCTTTGATTGGCGGAAGCGGCAATGGTAAGTCTGTGTTATTAAAACTCATAATAGGCTTGATTAGACCCGATCATGGCAGGGTGTTAATAGACAATCTCGATATCAGCAAGCTAAGAGGGAAGTCGCTGAAACAACTGAAGGAACGTTGCGGTATTGTTTTTCAGGGGGGGGCTCTTTTTGATTCGCTTACTGTATTTGAAAATGTAGCGTTTCCTCTTCGTGAAAAGACAAGGATGACGGAATCAGTAATTAGGGACAAAGTGTTAATGGAGTTAAAAAGAGTAGGTCTTTCAGGTTCAGAGAACAAGTACCCCGCTGAGATAAGCGGTGGTATGAAAAAAAGAGTAGCGCTTGCCCGATGTCTGGTTATTAATCCTGAAATTGTGCTTTTTGACGAACCCACGACAGGGCTTGATCCATTAATTGGCAAGGCTATACATATGTTAATCAGGGAATGCCAGAAAAGTATTAATTTCACAGCTATAATAGTTACACACGAGATTCCAGAAATTTTTTCTCTCGTTGACCGTGTTGCTATGTTGTACAACGGTAAAATTATTGCTTCAGATGAGCCGGGGGAGATAATTGCATCAAAAGACCCTGTAGTACGTCAGTTTATTAATGGAGAACTTGAAGGTCCTATTTCGATAAGCTAAATTTATTCCTAATGGGTGGCAGGATATGAAAAAGTATGATGTAGAAATTGCCGTAGGTATTTTTGTTTTTTTTGGCATTTTGTGTCTTGGTTTTATTTCTGTAAAGTTAGGTAAATTAGACCTGATAGGCAGCCATTACTATCCTGTTAAAGCCGTTTTTAGTACAGTCAAGGGGCTTAGAAAGGATACGGTGGTGGAAATATCTGGTGTTGAAGTTGGGAAGGTATCCTCTATTAAATTAATTGATTATCGGGCAGTTGTTAGCATGTTGATTAGAGACGACGTGGAATTACAAGATGATGCAATAGTCTCAGTTCGTACAAAGGGACTTATGGGAGAAAAGTATTTGGAGATCATGCCGGGTGGTTCAGACAAAATAATTCAACCCGGCGATACTTTGCGTGAAACAGAACCGCCGCTTGATTTAGAAAAGTTTATAGGAAATTTTGTTTTTGGGGAGGTAAAGAAATAAGTGATGAGTTACAAAAGGGTACTTAATAATGTGATATTGGTTGTATGTATAACGTCTTGTTTCTTTGTTTTTGTAAGTTCCATTTTATTTGCAGTTGAGCCGGGAAAGCTTATTATGGAAACCGTAGATAAAGGATTTGCAGTACTTAAGGAACCTTCGCTGAAAGGCGCTGATAAGGTTAATGAACGCAGGCAAAAATTATGGGAAACAATCTCTCCTATTTTTAATTTTGAAGAAATGTCTAAAAGGGCGCTTGGTCAGCATTGGAAAAACCGCTCTGACGAGGAAAAGAAGGAATTTGTAGTACTGTTTACTAATATCCTCAAGGATGCTTATATAGGGAAAACCGACGAATACTCCGGAGAGAAGGTTATTCTTGTGAAGGAAAGGGTAGATAAAGAATATGCCACAGTACAGGCGAAATTTATATTGAGTACAGGTTCAGATGTAGTTGTAGATTATAATATGCTCAGTAATAGTGGGGAGTGGAAAATTTATGATGTAATCATTGAAGGGGTGAGTCTTGTTAATAATTATCGAAGTCAATTTAATAGTATTTTGATAAAATCTACATACAAAGAATTGGTTCAAAGAATTAAGGA
Source organism: uncultured Planctomycetota bacterium (assembly GCA_963709355.1). Taxonomy (GTDB): domain Bacteria; phylum Planctomycetota; class Brocadiia; order Brocadiales; family Brocadiaceae; genus PLOWO2-12-38-17. The sequence goes on along the minus strand of CAVPVY010000005.1, from coordinate 1,658,277 downwards.
GAAAAAGGCAAATGGCTAAATTTTATGTGACGTTTTTTGTTTTGTTAGTTGCTTTTTGTTTTCACAAGGTGCCTGTTTATGCTGAGACTGAGCCAATTCCTGAGCAACAGGCAGAAAAAGTATCAGTTGATGAGGAGAGTACCGCTGATTTGAATGTGTCTAAAAGTGAAAGCCTGGAACCCTTGAATGTAGAATTAGAAGTGAGTTTTGTTAATGACCCGCTGCAGCCATACAATCGTTCGATTTTTGTCTTTAACGATAAGATGTATTATTGTTTTATGAAACCGGTAAGTAATGGTTACAAGGCAGTGGTTCATGAGAAAGTGCGATTAAGTATAAGAAAATTTCTTTCAAATATTAAAATGCCTGTTCGTTTTGTAAACTGCGTTCTGCAAGGGAAAATAGAAGGTGCGGCTACAGAACTTACACGTTTTGTAATAAACAGTGTTTTAGGATTGGGGGGGTTCTTTGATCCTGCAAGCAGTCCAGAGTTGGGTTTGAAGAAATATAATGAGGATTTTGGGCAGACACTTGCTAAATATGGCATTGGTAGCGGCCCTTATATTGAATGGCCTATGATCGGTCCGTGTAATGTTCGTGACACTGTAGGGTATGTTGGGGATATAGCCTTAAATCCAATTACGCTCCTTTCCTTTTTTGTTGGACCGTTTGCTAGTTTTGGGGTTAATGCAGTAGATTATACCAACGAGGTTTCTATAGATAAAGGTGCTACGTATGAAAGTATAACAAAACCTGCAATAGACCCTTATATTGCCCTTCAGGATGCTTACACGCAGAATCGAATTAAAAGTATAAAGGAATAAATTTTATTAGCGATTTTCTGAGAGTCCGTAGTTTAAATTTATACTAGTTCATTGTTAAAAAAATAACGGTAGATGCTCAAAAGCAACATGCGGTGGGTAAGGTGAATAATAATAGTCTATCGCATTTTACTATGCGCACGCATTCTTTTAATTAATAAACAGTTTTACGTTATAACACTTCATTTCCGGCTTCAATAAAAATTGGATTCACCGTCCTTTTCTGTTAAATATTTCAAATTTCATGTGTCTAAATTTCTTTAATAGGTAGATATTGCATTAGAATGGAAGAACTTAGTCGTAATAATATTTTTAGCAGGGCAAGACCTAATGTGTTGCTATTTATAGCAACTTTTTTAACTACATATTACGTTAATGGTATATGGTATTCTGTTACTATAATGACGATTTTATTTGCACATGAAATGGGGCATTTTTTCATGTGCCGCAAGTATCATGTTGAAGCCACAATGCCATATTTTTTGCCTCTCCCGTTTCCGCCTTTTGGTACTTTTGGAGCGGTAATAAAAATGAAGGGTCTTATACCTAACAAAAGGGCTTTGTTTGATATAGGTGCTACTGGCCCTCTAATGGGACTTGTTTTTGCAATTCCAGCAATTTTTATTGGGTTGAATCTCTCAGATATACAGCCTGTCCCAACGGACGATTCTCAATATCTTGGACTTGGAGAACCAATTTTATTCTCTTTTATCTCAAAACTTGTAATCGGGACATTACCTGAAGGCATGGATATTTATCTGCATCCAGTAGCATTCGCTGGCTGGGCTGGATTATTCGTGACGGCCCTTAATCTACTGCCAATAGGACAACTTGACGGCGGACATATTATGTATGCACTGCTGGGTAAAAAGAGCAACATTGTTTATAAAATAGGTATAATAATTTTCTGCGCGATTGCCATCTTTATGTATCCGGGATGGATGATTTTCGCTGTGCTTCTTTTAATCTTCGGTTTCAGACACCCTGCCCCTACAGACGAGATTACCGCACTCGACCCCAAACGAAAGATTTTAGGTATTATTTTGTTAATCATATTCTTTGTATCATTTACACCCGTCCCTTTAAGATTCTGATTCATTAATCTATGAAGTCCAAAGTTGTTATTGCCATGAGCGGTGGAGTTGATAGTAGCGTTGCCGCGCACCTGCTCGTACAACAGGGTTTTGAGGTTATAGGTCTATTTATGCGTTTGGGAATTGATAAACTCGATTCGATAACCAAGACAAAGATCTGCTGCAGTCTTGAAGATGCAGGTGATGCCAGAAACGTGGCAGATCAATTAGGTATTCAGTTTCACGTCTTGAACTTCAGGGAAGCCTTCGACCGTATTATTGACGACTTTTGCAATGAATATATAAATGGCAGGACGCCCAATCCGTGTATTATTTGTAATCAGGATTTAAAGTTCGGAAGATTACTTGACTTTGCACGTATGCTGAATGCCGAATTTGTTGCCACAGGGCATTATGCAAAGATAGAAGAGATAAACGGAAGATATATTTTAAAGAAGGGTGTTGACGTTCTTAAAGACCAGTCGTACGTGTTGTTTTCATTGAATCAGGAACAATTGTCAAGGGCGATTTTCCCTTTGGGTAATCTAACAAAACATGATGTTCGAAAGATTGCCAAGGATTTAAATTTAAAGACAAAGGATAAACCGGAAAGTCAGGATATATGCTTTGTCGTGGGTAATAACTATCATTCTATTTTGTATGAAAGATTTGGTGAACGCATAACACCTGGAGTGATAAAGGATACCGGCGGGAATATTTTGGGGCGTCATCCGGGTTCACCTTTTTTTACAATCGGACAGCGCAAGGGTCTTGGGATTGCGCTTGGTTCGCCAAGATATGTTGTTGATATAAATCCAGATGAAAATACAGTGGTAATTGGCACAAGCGATGAACTAATGGAGAATGAGTTAATGACATCCAGATTAAATTGGGTTTCTATTGATACCTTAAATAATCCCTTAGAAGTGTGTGCGAAGATTCGGTATAACCATACGCCTGTGCCTGCAACCGTTTATCCTTATGGAACAGACAAGGTGCGTGTTGTATTCAAAGAACCACAGAGGGCAATAACACCGGGACAGGCAGTCGTCTTTTACGATAACGAAACTGTTGTGGGTGGCGGGTGGATTGAGAGAAAGGGTGGTTAGGGATTTACTTCGTTTTGTATGTATGATCTTGTAATTTATGATTGAATTCTTCGATTCGTGATCGCAAAATTATACCTATACTGTAAAGCCCTTTCTTTTCATAGATATTCGCAAGTTGGATGTACGCCTCATTTGATTCGGGATTGAGCTTCAATGCCTCGTTGAAACAGTCTTTTGCTTTTTCCGAGTTTCCTTCGTTGAGAAAAGCTAGTCCTTCCGTAATTTTGTCATGACTATTTTTTGAGAGGAATATTAGTACTTTATTATACTCATTTAATGCATCTGCAATGGCACCCTTTTGTACATAGGCATTTCCCAGAAATAAATGGGCATCATGCGAATCCGTATTTAATTCAATAGCCCTTTTGTACGAGTTTATTGCCTTTTCATTCTCTCCATTTTTTGAATAAAGCCACCCTGAACACAGATGACCTTCCTGATAATCAGGTTTTATTTCTAACACATCGTTTACTTCCAGAATCTTTTGTTCGATTAACGGTACACTTCCCTTGACCCAGCCGTAATCTTCAACCTTTTTTGAAGGTGTTTTATTTAGAATCGTATTACACATCGTTATTGCTTCGCTTATTTGTTTTCCGGATGCATAAATAAAAGCCATTAACGCAATTAGCTCAGGATTTTCAGGTTCCATAAGAAATGCCTGCTCTACCGTGTTAATTGCTTCGTCAAACGAATCTGATTGTGCATAAATCCATCCGAGCAAAACATGCGCTTTGATAGAATCGGGGAACAGTTGAATAATATTTTTACATATGCAGATTGCTTCATTTGTCTTACCTGATTTGACAGATGATGTTGCAAGTAACAAGCGTGCTTTTGTGTTAGTTGGATTTATTGTAATAACTTCCTTCGCTACGGTGATTGCTTTATCAAACAAGCGTTCTCTAACACATTGTTCGGCATCTGCAAGCAGTTTCTCTGAAATACAAGCCCTTAATCTCTTTGCTTCTTTTAATTCTATAAGAGCCTCGTTAAATGCCCACTTTTTTGCATAAAAACAGGCAAGGTAGATATGTGGTTCAATCCAATCAGGTTTGATAGATGCTGCTCTTTTTAACTCTTTAATTGATATGTCAAGCATCCCTTTCCTTGCATAAGCATTGGCTAACCTGGTATGGAACTCAGTAGAATCAGGCAGTAACTTTAAAATATCTTCGTATTCCCTGATGGCTTGTTCAATCTTGACCAGATTGTTTTTGTCATAGTCTGGTTCCAGTCTTAATATTTTTTTATATGCGTGTATGGCATTGATCAGTCTCCCCTGATAAAGATTGCACATCGCTAATATTTCAAGTCCATCAGGAAAATCATCTATATAATTAATTAAATCTTCCAGGCAGTCAGTAAATTCATCAATTAGAGAAGAAATATTCTCATCTTTTGGGAAATTGAAGGATACTTTCAGGAGCTCAGGATTTATTTCCAGCACCTTCTGAAATTCTTTTAATGCGCCAGAGATAAATCCCTTTTGACTGTATGACCATCCAAGATAGGCATGAGCCTCAGCATCCTCAGGAAATACTTCTATGATTTTCTTTAACTCCTGGATAGCGGAATCCACAAGTCCTATCCTGGCGTACTGTATTGCTAAATCAAGCTGTGTCTTTTTAACCGCACCGATTGTCTTGGTGGAGCGTTCTGCGGCGTTTAGAGAAAAAAATAGCCCTTGCATAACAAGGGCTAAAGTTACAGTAAATGATATTATTTTTATACGATGTTTCATTCTAGCAACCTTCTACCGGCGGCAAATTCCGGATAAGTGGGCGTCATGTGTTCTGAGATATCAAGTCCAATTGTCTCATCTTCTTCGCTAACTCGCCCGAGTCCTACAGCCTTTAGACCGCCAAATATAATAATAGCGCACAGGCATGAATAACCTATGCAAATAATGAACCCCAGTGCCTGTATGCCAATGTCACAACTGATACCGTGATAAGTTGGTCGTATAAGTCCCATTATCCCTGTTGCAAGTCCACCAATTGCGCCTGCCGTACAGTGCACGCCACAAGTGCCGACTGCGTCGTCAATACCAATTTTATCAAGCGCCCTGACGATTAATGGTATAAGACCTCCACTTATTACACCCACGATAATCGCAAAACCGGGGTGGGCAAAACCTACACCCGCGCAGATTGACACCATACCGGCGATAGCGCCGTTACCTGTGGTAAGCGGATCTGGTTTTTTGTTAACCAGCCATCCCCCAAACATTGCACCCAGAATGCCGCCTGCCATACTCATTGTGACGTTAATGGTAGTTGTTGGTAAATCTGCAATGAGAGTATTGATCATTGCGCGCGCTGTGGCATTATCTGTTACTTCACACAACGAACCCACAAGCACAGAGCCGACATTGAAGCCGTAGAAACATATGCATAGTATGAACACACCTAGCATCATTTGGGAAACACTATGTCCGGGAATTGTGTAACACTCTCCACGTCCAAACTCAAACAGCCATGTCTTTTTACTTGTGCGTGCGTATTTTTCAAGCCGTGGTCCTATAATCATGGCGGCAATGAGCGCGGTTAGTCCCCCCTGAAAATGTACCACGACCGAACCTGCGTAGTCCACATAACCCCACCTTGCCAAAGGACCCGCAGACCATGCGAGCCAGCCAAAGAATGGATACATGAAACCGCAGTATAAAACAACATAAATCAGGTATGCCTTAAAACTGAACCTTTCTGATATAGAACCTGAGGCAATTGCGCATGAGACAAGACAGAATCCCCACATGGTGAACCAGTGCCCATAAACATTTAATTTGTCTACATTTCCCGGGTCAGCGACTCCAATCAGACAATTATTCCAGTTACCTGAGAAGATAGCGAATCCAAATAACCACCATACAAGTGTGCCCAAACCAATATTTGCACAAATCTTCATGTATACATGGGTGGCATTCTTAGACCTGACCTGACCGCTTTCGAGGAAGGCAAAACCTGCCTGCATGAAAAAGACGAGTGTTCCTGTAATAATTAGCCAAATGATGTAAATGATGAGAATGATGTCTCTTGCCAATATGTCTACCACTGGCATACCTCCTTTGCGAAAAGGGAAAATATTGAAAGTCTAAAATTCAATAATCTCTTAATGATTTAACATACTACCAGTATTAAAAAAATAATCAAGTGAATAGATGCGTTTCTTTTAAAGCTATGTTTAATGTATTTATATTGCTGGATTATTTAAAATAATTTGTCAATAAATCTGGAATAGTTCAATTAGCGTAGTATTTCTTTAATGAATTCTTCGGTAATTTGTAAGTTTATATCTCATGAGCTAAGATAAAACGTTGGTTTGAAAATGGATTCCTTTAATATTGTGGCTGTAAGATTGTTTAATGAGTTATTCCGTGATAAAGGAGTCGAAGATGGGAAAGAGTTTTGTTCTGAACAATTTAGCTTAATAAGTCTTAACTATCTTGTTTTAGTTAATGAATTAATCAAGAGTGTATGATCTTTATTTGTAAGCAGATATTTCTTAGTCACATTCAACATTAAAGTGCGACGCTCAAGGTAGAAATGGTATTCAATGAATTGGTATACAGAGTGTGCAATGCTAAGTTTACGAATATAAGATTCTATTGCTAAATGCGTTGTTATAAATTGAGGTTATATTTGTATTCTACAAATTTATAAATAGAATTTAATTGCTGAAGTTATTAAAATCCGATTTGACCTATGCGGAACCCCAGGATATTTTATTATTAATCTTTTCATTGACTATCCATGCAGTATGCGAATCTTCAGGGTCAATTGTTACTGCGGAGTAATCTCCCCACCTTTCTACATTATCGTTGGAAGGATCGTAAAATGTAGAACTTGTGAATATACTGTCACCGCTTGAGATTATGCCAGAAAAGTCTGTCCCTTTCCTGCCGGAAAATCTGACCTGTGCATTTGTTCCCTTTGCAGGGTCGGTTGATGACCATGTTACAAATGCATCACCGTTTGTGTTGGCGGTTACGGACGCATTCCAGTCATGCGATGTTGAAGAAGCATAAAAGAATCCGCTTTGTGCCACAGAATCATTTGCAGTATTGAATTCATAAAATTTGGGAGACGGACGACCGTTATTATTTATCGTATGTACCTGCCAGAGTGAATCACCATACTGTGTGCTCGCATTCACAAACCTACTGTCTGAGGTATCCAGGGTTACATCTGTGTCAGGTTGTTTAGCATCTGGTGGGACGCTATAAAATGGTACAGTTATTATTGAAGAAGTCAATGCAGGGATTTTATTTGTATAGGTTAATGTGTATTTCGTTATTGTTGTACCTTGTGTTTGAGGCGCTATTAGAAATGTCTTTTCACTGCTATCAAGTACAATTGGTGGTACTACATTCATATTAAGACCGCTGAAATACCGGCCTTTCAAACTCAGGCCGCTGTATAGCCTTAATTTATTTAGTACAAGAAGCGCTGCATTTCTTGGAATAACTTCGGCAAAAAAGATATTGCCTGTTATGAGGATTGCGTTCTTATCAAAGCCAAGCTGAGGAAAGTCCCAGAAGTCCCTTCTGTCTTTGTAGTTCACATCTATACTATAGATATAAAACGACCCTAAAGGGTCTGCGGTCTTTGAGACTGCTATAAATTGATATTGTACTGTAGAAGTTTCTGGGAAGGCTTCTGCGGTTATTATCCAGCGGTTTCTCATGTGGTCGTAAACACACCTTGGGTCGAATAAATCTTTTTCGGTATAACCAAAAAAACTTGCAAGGGATATGCTCCTGACCCTGTTACCTGTGCTCTTCTCGTAGATATCTACATTCTGATTGGTTAGTTCAACAAAGTGATCAATGCCCACTGCGCCATGGGTGTCAGGCGGGCGAGCTCCACCTGCCTCGTTCTGATTAACGCCTTCAATATTTATTTCTTTTAATGATGGTGCTGTTGTATTTTTAGTATCTTCTTCGACATGGCTAGGCTCACGAATTGATGTCGCAGCGGTTTTTTCTGCTTTATACTCGAATTTATTCAGCGCTGGACGAAAGGGTATTTTTATCGCCTGTGGTATTGTACCTTTCGGCCGTAATATAGCCTCAGACGCATCCATTTCTTCAGGCGTTCTCAGGTGTGATCTTTTGACCTTGATAATGCCTTCTTTGTTTAAATCTTTTGCATTTAATGGCTGTACAGAGAAAATCAGAGTTGCTAAAGCAAATTGCAATAATAAAAATAATTTAACTAATTTAGCCATCAATTTCTCCTGTGTCTATAAATCTAAAGCTTTCTTAATTTTTATATAATTACATATAATTTCACAAACGTCAATATTTTTATGTTTTCAAATTCTTAAAATTAGTTACAATTAGACATTTTTATATAACAAAAATTATGAAATATTTGAAAGGGGTTTGACAAAAAGGTTGACAACGTTTTCCCCCTCAGTTATATATAAACACTGATTGCATTGGTCGTTTTATTCTTAATCTGGTAGTGAATAATTCTCAAGGATGGCAGCTTGTGGGTTTGAAATGTCAATCTCTTTTTTGTAAGTATTTGTATCCTGAGATTATTGTTTTGACTCTGGTATTTATTGTTGTACGTACTGCCCCGCTGAGCGCTGTTCCTGTAATACCGAACGAGATGGTTGTAATGGGACAGGTTACTGAGTGCAATTTAAATGCACCAGAACATCAAGACACTGAATCGGGTGAGTTAATTTATAAACTGATTATAGTTGTTGAGAAGGTGGAGGTTGTTAGAGGTGCTAATTTTTTAAAGAACAAAGAAAATAAACTGGTAACATTTTTTTATAGAGAAAAATTACACGAAGAATTTGCGGGTAAGAAAGTAAAAGCCAATGTGCAGTACAAGGGAGATGAAAGAGGCGGTTTGTTCTGGATTAAACAAATTAAAATTATAAATTAAAAAAGAGGAGATCATATGTTAATGAGCAGGATGAGTGTATCTTTTTATTTCTTTGCTTTAGTGATGATTATTACAGGCTATATTTTCCCTGTTAAGGGATATGCTGTACCGGCTGCGCCTTTGATACATCCGTTAACTCAACCGGACGGGACGATAATCAGAGCAAAACAATGGGGTGATGAATCGCATCACGGCTGGGAGACAGAGGATGGTTATACTATTATATTTGATAAAGGTTTAAAAAGCTGGGTATATGCAATTCAAAATACAGACGGAGAACTCGTTAGTGCATCGAGAGTAGTTGACAGAGACGACCTGCCTGATAATTGTGTTCCGCATCTTAGGCCGGTAGGGAAGGCACAGTTGAGAATAATTAAAAAGATGACAACAAGAGAATCCAGATTGAAGAAAGCTGAAACGCCACAAAATGTAGTGCCAACCACAGGCACAGCTAATGTGCCTGTTATTATGATTAATTTTAATGATACAGATACCAGTTTTACAGTAAACAACTTTAATTTACTCCTTTTTGGTACAAACAAAAATAGCATGAAGGACTATTATGAAGAGGTTTCCTACGGGAAATTCAGTGTTTCACCAGGACCTACTGGGGTGCTTGGCTGGTATGTATCCTCTGATAAACATAACTATTATGGGAAAAACGATACCTATGGTTATGATAAATGGCCAGGCGATCTTGTTTATGAGGCGGTACAGGCAGCGGATGATGATGTTGATTTTTCAATTTATGATATGGATAATGACGGCTATGTGGATGTGGTAAATATAATTCATCAAGGCACTGGTGAAGAATTCAGCGCTGAGGAAACGGATATATGGTCTCATCGCTGGGATTTAAATAGCGCTGAATATTTTGGGTACAGCCATTACGGCGAATATAAAACGAACGATAAAAACGCAAATGGCAATTATGTTAGGGTGAATGATTATGTAATACAGCCGGAACAGTTGGATAAAGGGACGCAGGAAACGATTGGTGTTTTTGCTCATGAATATGGACACTCTTTTGGATTGCCAGACCTTTATGATACCGATTATAGTTCAAATGGTATAGGCGATTGGAGCTTAATGGCATCAGGCGCGTGGAACTATATATCAGAATTTGGGGACCGTCCTGCCCATATGGACGCCTGGTGTAAATATTTTCTGGATTGGGTAACTCCGACAAAGGTCAAAGGAACACTTACTAATGAGCCAATTACTCAGGCTGCCACGACGTCAGATGTGTATCAATTGTTGAGCGGGAACCCGCTTTCCGGGGAGTACTTCCTTGTTGAGAACAGGCAAAAAGCAAGTTTTGATGCGGGACTTCCGGGTGATGGTTTACTCATATGGCACGTTGATGGTAATCGTATTTCAAAGAAGATTGACTTGAACACAGTAAATAATAAGGAATGCTATCCACCGAAGAAGTGTTCAAAAAAGCATTATGGCGTTGCCCTTGTACAGGCTGACGATGATTGGGATTTGGAACTGGATAATAATTCAGGGGATATTGGCGACCCATATCCTGGCAATACCAATAACACTTCGTTTAATGAAGAAACCGCTCCTAACAGCAAGCTATACAAGGGGAAGAAAAGCGGTGTTAGTGTTACAAATATAAGCACGTCGGATGCTACAATGACCGCAACACTTTCGGTAGAGAGTAAGTAGGTTCATGTTAGAAATTTCAATCTTGTAGAAACGCATTGCAAAGCGTCTTTACATTGCTGTTGGGTGAAATTCAATTCCCATTTTAAATCCACAGGTGAACGGGGAAATTAGTGGTGAAACCATCATAAGTCGCCGTCTTTGGCAGCCTGCTTTAAAGTTTAGAAATTTAAAATAGGAGTGAAGAGTCTTTGTTAGATTTGTCGAATGAGACGTTTTGACCTGTCAATATTTGTTCATTTTTCAAGTTCATTTGGCCATGCCGTGATGCTGCCATCCATATATTTTACATTTTTAAGACCTGCATTTTTCAAGATACGATATGCTTGTGCAGCGCGTAATCCAGCGCGGCAATAAGTGATAATTTCCTTTGTGTTGTCAATTTCATGTATTCTTGAGGACAGTTTGTCTAATGGAATATGTATACAGCCTTTGATGCGACCGCTCATATATTCCATCTCGGTTCTTACATCTAACAAAAGAAAGTTTTCTCCTTTATCCAGCTTGTCAATAACTTTTTGAGGCAGGATACCATCGGTTTTTCCTAATAGTTTATTGCTCAGAACATTGGCGGCGACAATTATTGCATCCATAGCCATTGCGTAGGGAGGGGCATAGGCAAGGTCTAGCTTGGAGACCTGATCAACAGTAGCTCCAAAGGTTAGAGCTGTTGCAATAATATCAATACGTTTGTCAACGTTGCCTTCACCAATTATTTGTGCGCCTAAGACCTTTTTTGTGGCTGTGTCTGCGATAAGCTTGATAATAATATCTTTGGCACCTGGATAATAATGTGAAATATCGCCTGCCGGCACTATGGTGGATTCTGTCTTGAATCCTTCTTTAATTGCCTCGCGTTCTGATAGTCCAACTCTTCCGACGTTCAAGTCAAATACCCTTACAATCATTGTGCCTGTAACACCCTTGAATGTATCATAACCGCCTGTTGCATTAATTGCGGCAATGCGTCCCATCTTTGCTGCTGTTGAACCAAGTGCAATCCATACAGGTTTTCCAGTTACAAGATGAATACTTTCGGCGCAATCACCAATAGCATAGATATCAGGAATATTTGTTTCCATCCGCTCGTTAACTTTGATTGCTCGTGTTGTGCCAATTTCTATTCCGGCATCCTGTGCCAGTTTTGTGTTTGGTCTGACGCCAATTGATAGCATGACCATATCGGTTTGTAATTGACGTTTAGCTGTAATTACTTTTGAAACAGTATTATTCCCTTTTGCTTCAAAGGATTTCACGCCGTCTGATGTAATAACTTCTACGCCCTTTGCAATCAAGTGTTTCTGTATGAATAGCGCCATATCTCTGTCGAGTGGAGGTAGTATCTGGTTAAGCAATTCTACAACTGTTACCTTGATACTTCTTTGTACAAGATTCTCCGCAATTTCAAGACCTATGAGACCACCGCCGACGACTACTGCATTTTTAACCTTCCCGCTGTCCACTAACGTTCTTATCCTTATTGCATCACCAATAGTTCTTAAAGTAAAAATGTTTTCCATGGAAATACCTGGTAGTGGAGGTATGATGGGTTGGGCGCCAGTGGCGATAATTAGTTTGTCATATTTAAAGGCAAAATCCTGTCCATTCTCTAAATTTTTACCTCTGACCTGTCTGGCTTTAGTATCAATGATTGTTGCCTGATGCCTTATGAGGACGTCAATATTATGCATGTTCTTGAAATATGGAGGTTCTCTTATGATTAATTTTTTTGAATCTTTAATAACATCTCCAATGAAATAGGGCATTCCACAGCTTGCATAAGAAATATATTGTTCTTCTGTTATAACAGTAATATTTATTGTGGGCGACTCACGTCGTGCCTTTGCTGCTGACTTCATTCCGGCTGCAACACCACCTATTATTATTAATCGTTTGTTTTCGTTAGCCAAATGAATAATACTCCCGAAGAATATTGGTATTTTTATTTATTCTAAAATAAAGTATAGTAAGCATTGGCAAGCATGGTATATTAGTTTCTAATAGTATATATTTTGGTTTTTATCATATCAAGTGTACAAATAAAGACGCTGTAATGCATATATATTTTTCTTGACAATTTTTCCTGTAATAATAAAATGCTTTATATTTTTAAATGTTCCAAGATATTAGAGGACAAGAAGATGATAAATTCAAAACTGTTAAAGGTTTTATGTTCTTTGAGTTCAGTGTGTATTGGTTTAATTTTTTCATGTGTTATCTTGACTCTTTTTTGCGGATGTGGCAAGAAAGAGAAGGGACTAGAGAATGCTGTTGATTTTAAAGAATTGATTCAAACCGAGAAAGAAGATTTGGCAAAGAGTGAGACCACCGAAGGATTCCTACCGCTTAGCGCTTCACAATCAGCAGTTGAACAACCTGTTATGATTATCAAACCTGTAGATGCGCAGGACCTTTATAGTGAGGGTATAGGTTATTTTAGTAATGGTAGGTTTAAAGAGGCTATTGATGCCTTTGTTAAGGCAACGGACATGGATGCTACAATGGTTGATGCCCATAAAAAGAAGGCAATTGCATACGGCAAGACTGGTATGATGACTGAGGCGATTGCTTCATTTAAGAAGGTTGTTGAACTTAATCCGAATGATTCTGAGGCATATTTTAATCTTGGAGTTCTTTATGCTAAAAGAAAATATACAGATGATGCCATTGTGTCATTCGAAAAATATGTATCATTAAATACAAATAATGCTAAAGCCTTCTATAACTTAGGCTGTCTTTACGGAGAAAAGAAGTTATATGATAAAGCAATTATTAATTATCAACAGGCAGTAAAGGTTAATCCTGATTATGCCGATGCTTACTATAATCTTGGCGTTATCTATAATGATAAGGGAACGTTTGATGAATCAATAGAGATGTTTAAGAAGGGTTTATCTTTAAATCCTGAAAATAGCGAAGCCCAATATAATCTTGCTTTTGCATATAATATGAACGGTTTATATGACGAGGCTGTAGCAACATGCCAGAAGCTGCTGGAGAGAAATCCTGGGAATGCGCAGTTACATCTTCTTTTAGGCAATACTTATAACAAGTTGGGTAAAACAAAAGAAGCAAAAGAAGAATACGATGCTTATAAAAAAATAGTATTTTCAAAGTAAAAAGAGCATTAATGAAAAGAACGGTAATATTTTATTATTTATTGTTTATTTTAAATGTTACAGGCTATACAAGTGTTGTATGTGCCCAGCCTCAAGCAACCTTTGCGACTCCAACTACACAAATACAAACAATCCAACCACCCCAGCAGGTGCAAATTAATCAGGGGGCTCAACCAGCACAACCTTCCCTGCCTGAACTTCCTCAAACGCCGCGCTCCAAGCTCGAAATAATCCAATACATTTTACTTCCATTTGCCATAGGCGCAGCCATCTGGTTGATAATACGTTTAGAAAAGGTGGAGCAAGAAGAGAAAAATGAAAATAAACAAGAATAACGCTTACATAATTCGTTTACCTGGGTCGCTTGCTAAAAGTCGTAGTGGTGTGAATTCCAATTTTGTAAAGACGCACAGCCGTGCGTTTCTTCATTAATTTAGATTAGTGTGACAATATATTGTATTGAATAGAGGGCTAGAAAATATTTTTTATACCTCTTTTGCGTTAATCCATTTCATCATCTTTCTCAGTTCACTGCCCACCTTTTCAACGAGATGGTCCCTGTCCTTTTTCTCAAGGGCATTAAATACAGGGCGTCCTGCTTGGTTTTCCAGTATCCATTCCTTTGCAAACTGACCCGACTGTATCTCTGCAAGTATTTTCTTCATCTCTTTCTTGGTTTCTTCATTTATAATTCTAGGGCCCCGCGTCAGGTCTCCATATTCAGCGGTATTACTGATGGAATACCTCATATAGCTCAGCCCACCCTGATAAAAAAGGTCTACAATTAGCTTCAGCTCGTGCATGCACTCAAAATATGCAAGTTCAGGCTGATAGCCTGCCTCTACAAGTGTTTCAAATCCTGCCTTTACAAGTGCCGCTGCACCGCCGCATAATACCGCTTGTTCTCCGAAGAGGTCTGTTTCGGTTTCTTCAGAAAATGTTGTTTCAATTACGCCTGCGCGTGTACCGCCAATTCCATGGGCATAAGCCAGAGCTTTTTTCTTTGCCGTTCCGGTGGCATCCTGATGTATTGCCAGCAGGCATGGTACGGCGCCTCCTTTTTCAAATTCACTGCGGACGAGGTGACCTGGTCCCTTTGGCGCTATCATGATAACGTCAATGTTGTTTGGAGGTACAACCTGTCCAAAATGTATATTGAATCCGTGTGAAAAGCACAAAGTCTTTCCTTCTTTAAGATGTGGTTTAATGTGTGCCTCATAAACTGCTTTTTGTGTCTCATCTGGAATGAGTATCTGAATAAAATCACCCAGTTTTGCAGCCTCGTCTACAGAGACAGGTTTAAAGCCATGTTTAACGGCTAATTGATAATTTGGCGTGCCAACTCTTGTAGATACAATTACATCTAGTCCTGAATCCCTGAGGTTCTGAGCCTGCGCATGTCCCTGACTGCCGTATCCAATCACGGCAATTTTCCCCCCTTTTAGAACACTAATATCGGCGTCTTTTTCATAATAAATTTTCAGCATATATTTTTCTTTCCTTTCAAAATAAAGGATAATTGTTTTCAAGTAATTGTTTACTTGTTTTTTTCAATTCCTGCTACTACTATGCCATTGCATTCTATCATTATTTTAAAGGTTTTCAAGGCAGTTTTATTTTATACCATGAAAATTTAATTTGGCAAACATCAATTTCCGTGTCAGTTATTTTGTTATACGAGAACGGAGAAGACATGAAAAAGCCGAGGAAATATTAAGAGAGCAAACGCAATTATCAAGTCGGGTGGGTGAGATAAATGTTACCTTAGGCATCATTAGAAGATACCAGGAAAGGGATTAAAGAGTTGCGGGTAGAAATTAAACAGTTTCATATGCTATACCATGGCAAGCCTCTAGAAAATATTAAAATTTCACTTGGTGTTACAGTTTTTCCAGAACATGGAACTACGGTTGAAGACTTCTTGCGTACAGCTGATCAAGCGCTGTATAAGGAAAAGACAGACGGTCATGACTGCCTTGAGATATTCGGAAATAAGGCGGCAGGTTAAGTTTGTTTTACACCACGCGCAATAGCAATACTTCCTGTCTGGACTAATTCTTTAATTCCGTAGGACCGCAACAAGCCAAGCATTGCTTCAAGCTTATCTTCAGTACCTGCAATTTCAATAACGAGGTCTTTCTGTCCTACATCAACAATCTTTCCCCTGAAGATGTCAACAATTTCGATGATGTCTCCACGTTTTCCGGCGGGGACATTGACTTTTATAAGCATCAGGTCCCGCTCAACAAATTCCTCGTTTGTAAAATCAGTTACCTTGATTACGTTAATAATCTTGCTTATTTGTTTTCTGACTTGTTCAAGAATGGCATCATCGCCTTTGACAACAATTGTTATACATGAAAGCCCAGGATTTTCTGTTTCTCCCACGGCGAGGCTGTCTATATTAAATCCCCTTCCGCTGATAAGACAGGTGATACGTGCAAGGACGCCAACTTTATTTTCTACGAGGACCGAAATAACGTGTCGCATGATTTAATTATATGTTTCTATAGTAAAACCATAGTAAAATTTACATTCTTTGCTTTAATGTCATTCCCACGAAAGCGAAACCCTCACACCGTCCTGCGAAAGCAGAAACCTTTTCAAAGGACTGGATTTCTGCTTCCGCAGGAAAGACAACTTATTTTGTTGCACGCTATAAATTAAAATAATTCTATATTTGTGTAAATTATTGAACCATCCCGGAAAAGCCGAAGAAGGCAAGCGCCATAAGTCCCGTGCAGATAAATGCAATAGGCACGCCTCGTAACGGCATTGGAATATTAACCAATGCTAAACGTTCACGAATACCTGACATCAACAACATGGCAATGGTAAAACCTATCCCTGCGCCGAAGCCCTGCACTGTAGCCTGCAAGAATCCAAGTTGGGTTGGTGAATCTGTTGTATTTAAAAGAGCCACACCTAGTACGGCGCAATTGGTTGTGATTAATGGTAAATAAATACCAAGACTTTCATAAAGTGCGGGCACCATCTTCCTGAGCATCATCTCGACCAGTTGTACCAATGTTGCAATGACCAGGATATAACTGATTGTTTTCAGTACATCTATAAGACCAAGCTCCCTTATTGAAGGGAAGACTTTTGCTATGATGTTAACATCTCCTGGCAACAAAACGTAGTTGTATACAACCCACGTAATTGCCGAAGAAAGGGTCATTACAAATGTAACCGCAGCGCCCATACCTACCGCAGAAGATGTCTTTTGAGAAACTCCAAGGAATGGGCAGAGCCCAAGAAATTTTGCCAGAACAAAATTGTTAACGAATACTACACTTACAATAATTACTGCGATTTCCTTAATCATGTTTCATGAATTCCTTCATGGACTTTTCGCTATTTATGAGTTTCCTCCAGTTGAAAAAGCCTAGCAATAGTCCCAATACTATGAATGCCCCTGGCGCCATAATCATAACTGAAGCCGGTTGATACGTCTCTGATATTTTTATACCAAAAAGTGTTCCTTCTCCAAGTAGTTCACGTATAGAGGAAATAAGACAAAGCGAAAGCGTCCAACCCAGCCCTAATCCTGCGCCGTCTAGTACCGAGGCAAGCGGTTTATTTCTATAGGCAAAAGACTCTGCCCGATACAAGATAATGCAATTAACTACAATAAGCGGTATGAATATTCCAAGTGACGCATTTAGCTCTGGAGGAAGATATGCCTTCATGAGTAATTCCACCATGGTCACAAATGCGGCGATAACAACAATAAAACAGGGTATACGGATTTCACGGGGTATGTATGCCCGCAGTATGGAAATAATAAGATTAGAACAAACGAGTACAAAGGTTGCAGCGCCGCCCATTGCAAGTCCGTTTTTAACCGAGGTAGTAACGGCAAGGCTTGGGCATATTCCCAGCACCAGTACAAACATAGGGTTATATTCAAATATACCCTTTGTAAATTCTCTTAGTTTAGTTTGTTCTGCCATGTTTATCTGTTCAAGAAAATTATCAAGGATAAATATTTTATGAATAAATATAAAGTTTGAAAATCTTAGAGGTATTTATCAATTTCTTCTTTATTAAAACCGTACAGTATTTTATCGCCAATTACAACGATAGGAAGTTTGTCGAGAGATTCGATATCATCGCTTCCGACAATTTTCACTGCGTCTTTTCTGGCGTTATCATCTTTGTCAATATCGTAAGAAATGTAGTTTGCCTTTTTGGCATTAAGATAGGCTAGTAGCTGGTTGCACTTTGGGCAAAATGGCGTACAAAATACTTTTATTTTATTAGAAGTCATGTTTATTCCATCCTATGGATTAGAGATTTATAAACAGAAAGATTCAAACAAAAAAGGGGTTTATAGTCAATTAAAAAAATATTTTATAGGATAAAGACTTCATATATTCATAAAAGCAATGGATTTTTAAATTCGGGCTTTTTAAGATATCATTAGTGCGAGAAAGTTTAATTTTACATTTTAACTTAAAGACTGTTTTCAAGGAGTCCACGGCGAACCTTAAGACAAAGGTAAAGGTGCAGGTAATAAAATAGAATATTTTTGGAGAAAGTTTTAACTGAGAGGTTAATAACGTGTGCGTTGTGTACATAGATGTGACGACACCATGTTCTTTTTCTATGGATTAACAGTTTTCCACACCCTTGCAAGTGATTTGGCAATGGGTTTGGTAATATCGTTATCAGTCCAGTACGCCATGTGTGACACAGGATTCCAGCTAGTAAAAATTCCCCCAACGTTAACTTCACTATCTTCTGTTACAGCTTCTCGATAGGCACCATTTAAGGTTTTAAGCGGATATCCTAAAATATCTTGTTTATCGTAAAAGTTGATCCATTCGCCTGTTAAGTTGGAGTGGTAATTGCAGAGATTAGGCGAGGGTACTGATATTGGTTTACCAAAATCAGTGTAGCGCAGACTCCAGATTGCGATAGGGCTTCCAAATGTATAGAAAGATGTAAACGTTTTTCCCTTTTCTAAAGGATTATTTGCAATTTCTTTTTTTATAATGGATGGGATTCTTCTAGTTCTAGTTTGTTGTAAATCATAAAAATAGTTGCTTGCAATTACTGACCCTAGACTGTGGGCGATAATGCATAAAGGCGCCGTGTCTCCAGCACCTGCAGCGAGTTTCTTCAGTTTCTGGGCAAATATCTTATGTATTTCTTCATAAATATGTGAATCCTTCTTTGTGGGTTGGTAAGCAATGGCATCAGCCCCAAAATCAATCAAGAATTGACGCAGTGTTAACAAATCCATATCACCGCCTCGGTTTAATCTCTTCCATAATTCATCTTCAGAATTTTGTAAAACAGGTGCCCAGTATATTGGTTCTATGACTAGTTCTTCAGATGGATTTTGTATTTTATTAGTCTTTTTACGTATATGATTTGCAAATCTGTCTGTAATTTCTTGGGACATACCAGCCGCAAAATCTTTATCCTGTTTCCCAACACCATGAATAATTGCAACTGCGATTTTCTGTGACATGGCAATCTCCTGCAGTATTCTGGTTGTGAATAAAATTTATGAATTTATGATTTTCTCAACTGCCCAGTGCCGTAAACAACAAATTTGTACGATGTAAGTTCTTCAAGACCCATGGGACCGCGGGCGTGGAGTTTATCGGTGCTGATGCCAATTTCCGCGCCCATTCCAAATTCAAAACCATCCGTGAAACGTGTGGAGGCGTTTACATATACAGCGGCAGAATCAACCTCTTTGGTGAATTTCAGCGCATTTTTGACATCTTCAGTAATAATTGCATCAGAATGATTTGAACCATATTTTGTTATATGTAAAATTGCATCATCAAGAGAATTTACAACCTTTACATTTAATATCAAGTCGAGATATTCATTGTAAAAGTCTTCTTCAGTTGCTTGTTTTATATTACTGAGGATTTTACATGTTTTGTTACAGCCGCGTATTTCTACCTTAGCATCAAGTAGTTTTGTTGCTATATTCGGTAAAAATACCGATGCTGCCTTTTCATGAACAAGCATTGTTTCCATTGCATTGCATGTCGCAGGTCGTTGTACCTTGGAGTTAAAACAAACCTCTTCTGCCATCTTTAGATCGGCGAATTCATCCACAAATACATGGCATACACCTTTATAGTGTTTGATGACAGGGATGGTAGCTTTTTCCACGACGGTGCGGATAAGCGCCTCGCCGCCGCGCGGGATAACGACATCCACATATTTGTCGGCCTTAAGTAAATAATCAATTGCCTCACGTTCAATAACTTCAACAAGCTGAATGCAATGTTTGTTTAAACCCGTCTTTTCTAATGCGGAGGTGAGTATTTTATATATAGCCATGTTAGAATAAATTGATTCTTTTCCACCCCGAAGTATAACTGCATTGCCAGCTTTGAGACAGAGGGCCGCAGCATCAGCCGTTACGTTTGGGCGTGATTCATATATGATAACGATAACGCCAATGGGTACACGCACCTTCTGGATTTGCAAGCCATTTGGTCTGATGCGTTCCCATATTACATCGCCAACAGGGTCTGGAAGATTGATAATTTGTTTGATGCCTTCTGCCATACTCTTAATTCGGCTGTCTGTAAGGCGCAGACGGTCAATAATAGCGTCAGAGAGCCCCGCCTTTTGTGCAGGAATAACATCCTTTTCATTTTCTGCTTTTAGCCTGGTAGTTGAGGATATTATTCCTTCTGCTATGTGGTTGAGCGCAGTGTTCTTTAGTGTCGCATTGGCTGAGGCAATATTCCTGGAGGCCGTTTTTGCATTTTTAACAATTTGAGCGATGTAGCTTTCTATATTCATAGTAACATGAAATCAGGAAGTATGCCGATGCAAACAAGATGATAAGGGTTGGAAACTGCCATGGAAAATGTCCTTCAAATAGAAATGTCTTCCAACGATTCTGTGGTGTTTCTTCTAAAAATTCTTGTTTTACTATGCTTTTTATTTTGAAATTGTATTTTTGATAAATAGTTTCACCGGAGGCTAAATAACCCAATTGTTCTCTTGCCTCTCTTTCGATTGTTGTTGGGTCATTCTTTAATGCAAGATACTCCCTTTCTAATTTAGAGTTTTCTGTTTCGAACATTTCAATCTGTTTTTCAAGCCTATTTTTTTCATATAACATGGTCAATCTATCTTGCCTGTTCTTGCTGATTATTGAAGAAAACATAATTACCACAAACGAGGCGATAAGTATCATCAAAACAGTTTTAATAAGGTAATTATCTTTAACCGGAGATTGGTTGCTTCCGTTCGTATCCACATTTGCAGGAAATAAAGAGTTGTTGATTCTGTTTTCCGAATTTTTGATACCCAGGAGATTTTTACTGCCAATTAGGTCTTTTCTTGTAATTTGCATAATTTACCTCCGTATATGGCGTTGTTAGAGAGTTCTTCTTCTATACGAAGAAGTTGATTGTATTTGCAAACACGGTCTGTCCTGCTGAGTGAACCGGTTTTAATTTGTCCAGCATTTGTTGCTACTGCAATATCAGCAATGGAGGTGTCTTCTGTTTCTCCTGAACGATGGGAGATTACTGTAGTATATCCATTCGTTCTGGCGAGTTCGATTGCATTAAGAGTTTCTGTGAGCGTGCCTATTTGATTTACTTTGATCAATATGGAATTTGCCACTCCCTGCGCAATTCCTTTTTCAAGGATTTTTGTGTTGGTTACAAAAATATCATCACCAACAAGTTGGATCTATTACCTAAATCTTTTGTTAACTTTTTCCAGCCATCCCAGTCTTCCTCCGAAAGCCCATCCTCGATGCTGCATATTGGGTATTTGTCTAGTAGTTTAGAATAAAGGGCAATTAGATCGTCGCTTGATTTTTTAACGCCTCCATCTGCCCTTAATACATATTTCCCATCCTTACAGAATTCACTCGCGGCTGAATCAAGTGCAAGATAAACATCTTTGCCAGCCGTATAGCCGGCTTTTTTTATTGCCTCAAGAAGAAGGTCAAGCGCTTCTTCATTGGTCTTTAGGTTTGGAGCAAAGCCTCCTTCATCACCAACATTCGTATTGTATCCTCTGGATTTTAGTACGGACTTTAAATTGTGAAATATTTCAGTTCCCATCCGCAGCGCCTCACCAAAGCTTTCAGCCTGGATGGGTATAATCATGAATTCCTGGATATCTAAATTGTTATCGGCGTGTTTGCCTCCATTTAGGATATTCATCATTGGGACAGGCAAGACCCTTGCATTTGTCCCCCCAATATAGCGGTATAGCGGGAGACACAGGGCATTGGCAGCTGCTTTGGCTGTGGCAAGAGAAACGCCAAGAATTGCATTTGCGCCTAGTTTGCCCTTGTTGTTTGTTCTGTCTAAGTTTATCAGGAGATTATCAATTTCAACTTGTCTTGTTGCATTCATTCCTTCCAGTTTGTGTGAGATTATTTCGTTTACATTTTTAACGGCTGTTTGTACGCCTTTACCCATATAGCGTGAAGGTTTGTCTGCATCCCTAAGCTCAATTGCCTCATGTTTACCAGTGGATGCGCCAGAAGGCACTGCGGCACGGCCGATAACGCCACTTTCTAAAAGAACATCTACTTCTACAGTTGGGTTTCCCCTTGAATCAATAATTTCCCTGGCCTTAACACAACTAATAGTAGTCAATGCTCACTCCTGCTTTATATGTATACCTTTGTAAAAAGGTAGGTTATGGAAATTAAAAAATGAAAAACTCGAGTGGTCTATAGCAGATTTTTTGTGGCTTGTCAACAGATTCTTTTATTTTATGGAAAAGGGTTACTTTTCTGGTATATTTCATTCAAATTTAATTTTATAAAAATTATTTTTATTTTGATTATGTTTGTTTCACTTACTAGATACGGCATAAGAGAGTTAATTATCTTTGGTGTTCCTGTTACGATTGGATTAGGCGTTTCAATAGTATTTTTCCCATGGATTATTCCTATTCCGGCATTTTTATTGATGTTTTTATTCAATTTTTTTAGAGACCCTGAAAGAAATACACCGCGGGGTGAGGGATTGATCATTGCCCCTGCAGATGGTACTGTAACGCACATTGTTACAGTATTTGAAGATAGTTATTTGAATTGTGAAGCGGCAAAAATTAGTATTTTTATGTCCGTGCTGAATGTACACGTCAACCGTATGCCTGCAAAAGGATGCGTGGAATTTGTAAAGCATACAAATGGCAGGTTCCTTGACGCACGAGATGATGAATGTTTTAGTAGTAACGAAAATAATATAATTGGCTTATCTTTAACTGGAAGCGATGCAAGAATTGCCGTAAAACAGATTGCAGGAAAAATTGCCAGACGTATTGTGTGTGCATGCAAGGTTGGAGATAGTTTTGAACAGGGACAGAGATTTGGTATGATAAAGTTCGGTTCGCGGGTAGAGGTATTTGTTCCAAAATCGGTTACATTTGAGGTGATGGTCAAGGTAGGAGATACAGTAACGGCAGGAAAGACGGTGCTTGGCAGGATGCACAAAAGCAGTCGATAGAGTTTATTTAAAATGTAGTGAAAAATGCAAAAACAAGAATCTAAAATGACAAATTAAAAATAAAAGATGTTTTCGTTTTGGATTCTGAATCCTGTCTTTTGAATTTTAAATAAAATATATGTTTACCGGCATTATCGAAAACTTAGCAACCGTAAAAAAAATATCCACGAAGGCAGGGGGGGCAGAACTGCTTTTAGATATAAAGGGCTTTGGCGTTGGCCTTAAGCTTGGGGAAAGCATTGCCATTAATGGGGTATGCCTCACAGTGAAAGAAATTAAAGGGGATGTTGTCGGTTTTGATGTATCCAGTGAAACTCTTACAAAAACTACGTTAGGAAAATTACGGAATGCTGAGAAGGTTAATATCGAAAGGGCGTTAAGGGTAGGGGACAGGTTAGGGGGACACTTCGTAACAGGGCATGTGGATGGTATCGGTACAATAAAAGAAAAGAGACAATATGCAGACCAGTGTACAATGACCTTTTCAGTTGAAAAAAAATTTACCGATATGATGATTGAAAAGGGGTCTGTTGCTGTAGATGGTATCAGCCTTACTATTGTTGATTTGAAAGCCAGTTTATTTTCTGTTGCACTTATTCCATACACATTGACCTTGACTACCCTTGGACTCAAGAAAGAAAGAGATCAGGTGAATATCGAGATTGATATGATGGGTAAGTGGATCAGAAAACTTTTGGCAAATACTCAAGAGAAGAAGAGCGGCATTACCCAAGAGCTATTACTAGATAAAGAGTATCTATAAAAATTTGACTGTCTTTACCAATAATTGAAGCCTCATCAAAATATCCTTAAAGTAAAACCTGTCTATTTGGCATTATCAATTGCAATGACTGCGATTGCTTTATTCTTCAAGATTTATTTTGTAAAGGATGGTTTATTAACAGAAGGTAGTCCGTGCTTCGATAAACTATATGTGATTCAGGCCTTCTTTATTATGTTAAGTTCACTATTCTTTGTAGTTTTCATAGTTAAATTATCATCAATTCGACAGAATAAAGAGGTTAACTTATGGTTTGATACTCTTGCAAATTGTATCAAATGGGGTGTATTATTAGTGTCAGTTTTATTTCTGTTAATCTTTGTTTTTATACCAAGAATCTTTAATCTATTATGCTTAGAAGATGGCCTAATAGAAAATTTATCAGCCGTATTGTGTTTTCTCTCTTGTTGGGTATTTATATTTATTTTTTTACTGTTTTTAAAGAAAGATATTGAACACAAGAGGGTGTACATGATTACCTTATTAACGTTTGTCTTTTCCCTTTTTGTTATGGGTATGGAAGAAGTATCTTGGTGTCAACGGTACTTATCCATTAAAACACCAGAAGTATTCAGAGCAAACATACAGGACGAAATCAATTTACATAATTTTGCGACTGACCAGATAGAAAACATCTACTATTTTTCGACAACTCTTTTTTTCGCAGTATTTTCTTTTGTTTACGACAAGCCCCATTTCTTCAAAAGTAATAAGTGCATTTCATTCTTCATTCCTAGTCGGTTTATTCTATTTATAAGTGCTATTCTTGCGGCATATAATTATGATATGTGGAATAATCCGTTTATTCAGTTTGGTTTTTTTATTACATTATATATTCTTATTCATTATGTTTGGTCTGCATTCAAAGGGGTCAATGGTTTGTCAAAAGAAAAGTATTATTTGTCTGCTCTTCTGTGTATATTCTGACGCAAGCTTTATTCATAGTTCGTGGAAATACGCTATTGAGAGATTGGGATACGACAGAATATAAGGAATTATTTATTCCTTTAAGCTTTTTCATCTACTCTTTAGAAGTATTGTATAAAGTAGCTCATGTGAATAGTCCTAAAATATCCACTATAGCCATAACAGCCCAGCGTGCCGCTCAACATCAATGATAGTTTCAGACAACGTCTGATATCGAAGTTATCCATATTGAATTATAAAGATAAACATGCGAAAAAATAAAAAATCAAAATTACTGATAGGGATTACGATGGGTGATCCCTGTGGGATAGGGCCAGAGATTATCTTGAAGGCAATAAAATCTCCTGCAATCAGGAAGCTTGCCAGTTTCGTAGTCATCGGCAATAAAGGCGTATTTGAAAAGACTGCAAGGGCATTGAACATCATAACGGAGTATTTAACGATATCCCATATTTCGGATATTGGGGACTTAAAGACATCTGTTTTCTTGTTGCCCACAGGTGAATTCAAATCAGGTCTTATGAAATTGAAGAGGGCGACCGCTGAAGGCGGTGAATTATCAGTTCAATGTGTAATCAGAGGAATTAATCTTGCTATGAGTGGACATATTGATGCCCTCGTTACTGCGCCTATTTGTAAGGAAGCAATACATCTTGCAGGTTATGGTTATCCAGGGCATACGGAAATGTTACATATATTTTCAGGCGCTAAACGTGTAGTAATGTTAATGGCAGGCGGAAAATTAAGGGTTGCTTTTGTAACCACACACATTGCCATAAAAGCCGTTCCGCAATCAATCACCCATGAAAGTATACTGGAGACAATTACCATTTGTAATGAAGGACTCAAACAATATTTTAGGTTGAAGATGCCCAGAATAGCCGTCTGCGGTTTAAACCCACATGCGGGGGAAGAGGGTATATTTGGCGACGAGGAAAGAAAGGTCATAATTCCGGCAATTGAAAAGGCGAGGAAGAAAGGGATTCGCTGTGATGGTCCAGTCTCTGCAGATACTCTATTTTACAAGACATTAAAGGGTGCTTATGATATGGTTGTAGCCATCTATCATGACCAAGGTGCAATCCCTCTGAAATTGCACGCATTTGAGACCGGGGTGAACATTACATTGGGAATCCCGTTTATCCGCACATCACCAGATCATGGTACTGCATACGATATAGCCGGTAAGGGTATTGCCGACCCGCGTTCCATGATAGAGGCTATTAAGATGGCTGTGAAGATGTCAAGGGCGTAGAAACTATTTTTGTGTTGCCTTTACAATCAACTCTCAAGGAAAAAGACTTGACCTCTCGATCTTTCAATATACAGCGTATAAAATTGTCAACGACGTTTATTTGCGTTGTGACACCGTTACCTCCAGCAGCAGGCAAAACGACTTACCTTTGACATGTGTAACTAATTAGGTTACCTACTTTAATGATCAAGATTTGTGCGCAAAGGGCTTGGAAATTATTTCTATACAAGAGTTAAAAATGGCATACAAGCCAACCATGCACAAAAGCTGGCCGATATTCTTGATAGATTGGAAGCCTCGGGTGATGTAAGAGATATGAAATACCCTAGTTCTGACTTAAATCAGCTTAAAGATAAAATTAATAAAAAAAAATGTGGGGGGGCGCGTCTTGATTTGTGATTATTATTGACCTTACATGTAGTTTTTCAAGGAATCTGTTCATGTAAAAAACCCACTAAATCCTCTCGCTCGGTTGATCCTTCAACAAATATTCGACTGCACGAACAACAGCATAAAATCAATTCCGATTTGGTTTCGAGTCGTTTCTTAACAGTTGCAATTTTAACTTTTAACCCCGCTTTAACGCATTTCTTAAGGTATGATTGTATTCTGTAGTGTAGTAGGTTACAAAAGTTGAAATACTGGCACTTGAATGGTTTTATATGAGCGATGCCGTTCGATGGTGATTTGGAGTTTATCAACGGTTTCTGGGAAAAAATATTCTTCACTACAATTTTCACATACATCTGATGGGACATTCTCAACTGCAACCAGTTCTCCACGATACCATAACTAAATTGACCACCCCTCTTTCCCCTCCTTTACAAGGAAGGGATAAAGGGGGAGGTAAAAGGGAAATCTAACGGGTCAAATCTTTCAAAATGATAAAATCATCCGTGAGTTATCTGGTGGCCGCAGTAAAATAAATGGAGTGTTTTCGTTTGGCGAAACGAAACGCATGAAACACCCTGGCATCAGAGGCTTGCATATTGAACAGTTAAACGCTACAATTTGGCATGGAATTAAATCATATTGGTATAACAAATAAGAGCGAAGAGCAGGCGGAACGGTTCTATCGGGATTTTTTGGGTCTTGGAAAGACAAAAGAAATTCTCCTTGCCCCGGAACTTTCAAATCAGTTGTTTTCTGTTTTTCAGGAGATCAAAGTATTGGTATTTGAAAAACCCGGGCTGAAGATCGAGGTTTTCATATCCGATTTTCAACATGCCAACCCCAATTTCACCCATTTCGGCTTGATGCTGGATAATTTCGCAGAGGTAACAGAAAAGGCGCAGCGGTCTCATGTTGAGCTTATCATCGGGAAACATAAGGATAAGGCTGTGCACTTTCTCAGGGATTTTTCCGGCAACCTGATTGAAATAAAACAAAAATCATAGAGCAGTATAGCCGCAAACAAATTAGCTACCCCTCTTTCCTCTCCTTGTGAAGGAGGGAATAAAGGGGATGTAAAATATTTGCTAAAAATAAAGTTTTTACACAGTATTATAAAATCAATTACGATCTGGCTTCTGGGTATTTGCAGTTGAGGGTGGCAAAATAGGAAAAATAATAGACGGTTGGTCTCCGGTTAAGGTTCGGAGAAATGCAACAATCTTGTCCGTTTCATTCTCAGTAAGTGTTGCTCCCAGCTGATATTCTGCCATTACGTTCACTGCCGCACTTAAATTCCATGTGCTTGCATCGTGGAAATAGGGAGCCGTTAGGGCAATATTTCTTAGCAACGGGACTTTGAATACGTATTTATCTTTCTCGTCTTTTGTTACGTTATATTTGCCAAGGGTCTGGGTATCTTTGTTGTATGGTTTTGCAACCCCAAATTTCTGAAATGAAGTTCCGCCCACGCCAAAGCCATTATGGCAGATTATACACCCTTTACTTTTAAATAGTTCGTATCCTTCATGCTCTGCTTGTGAAATTCTGTCATAGCCTCTTAGCCACAAATCAAATCTTGAGTTTGGTGTGGTTAATGTTTCTTCAAACGCCGCAATCGCATCAGCGACATTATCAATAGTGATTTTCTCGTCTTTATACACCTCTTTAAACCACTGCACATATTCCGGTATTGATTGCAATACACTCACTGCAAGCTCATGGTTTGAAGCCATTTCCATGGGGTTGGTTATAGGACCTTTTGCCTGTTCTTTCAAGTCCTTTGCGCGTCCATCCCAGAATTGCGCCAAATTGAATTTTGCATTGAGGACGGTAGGTGAGTTTATCGGGCCAAATAGCCATTTATGTCCGATAGAGCTTGGTAAATTATCTGCGCCACCTGTTGAAAGGTTATGACAGGAATTACAACTGATCCAGCCAGACTTTGACAATCTGGGTTCAAAAAACAATTTCTTTCCTAAGTCTATCTTTGCCATGTCGTAGTCGAAGCTGATTGGGATTGGCTGGATAGGTTCTTCTGAACGTGCTAATCCAGCCCCCATACTTCCACCTCTGCTGCCATAACCCATATCAATTAAACCCCCCGCAATGGTAAATGCCGGCATCACGCCATTAATAATGACAGAAGCCAATAAACAGCTAATCGCAGTGAATTTTATTATCTTCATTTGTCATCCTTTATTAGTGAATGGTTAGAGTGTATTTTTCTTATTTATCCCATAGGAGTGTTCATGCGACAGTACGGGATGATAAAATTAGAAACCTTACGCTTTTTTGCCCAAGGTTTAATACCCCGCGAAGATTTCTAAGTGGTTTTACGGTTTTGTAAAAAACTTGCTATTACTCATAACGTATTTCTTAAATGCAATAATATGTATAGCATGTAAAATTGTCAACAGTATTTATTTGTATTCTAATTCCAGTAAAGCATATAGACCTGTTTTTAAAAAATGGATTGATGGTGAAATGTGTATACGGTATGATTATACCTAAATTCTGCAATTGGACACAGATTAACACAGATAAGCATAGATAAATAACGACATAATTCTTTGTGTAAACGCATCTAATGAGTAAGTGACAGTATTATACATTCTATTGAAAAACAGTGTAAATCAGCGTTTATCTGTATCCGACCGCAATTGTTAGGTGTAACTGAAGATAGTCCAATTCAACCAATTCAATATTAACCATGTTTATAAAAGACCTGAAGACGTGTAAGGAAATTATAGCTGGAGATAATACTATTCTTCGCGAACTTTTGCATCCTGATAAGGCAGGCTTAAAACTTCGGTATAGTTTGGCGCATGCAGTTTTAAAACACTGTGGAACTTCTTTAAGACACAAACTAAAGAGTTCCGAGGTTTATTACATTCTGGACGGCGAAGGGATTATGCATATTAACGACGAGCATGCAAAGGTGCGTAAAGGACAGGCTATTTATGTGCCCACAGATTCAATTCAGTTTATTGAAAATACAGGTAGAACCGATTTGAAATTTTTATGTATTGTAGAACCTGCCTGGAGGAAAGAGGATGAAGAGATAATGTAAATGTTATATTAACACCGCAGAGCCGCTGAGGGCGCAGAGTATGGATATAAATAAATTAACCCAAGAAATAATTGGAGCCGCAATCGAAGTTCATCGTGCTCTTGGGCCGGGTTTATTAGAGTCTGCTTACGAGGAATGTCTTTGCAGAGAACTTACAATACGAAATATTTCGTTTGAACGTCAGAAACCTTTGCCCTTGGAGTATAAAGGGTTTAAACTTGAGTGTGGATATCGCATTGATTTGTTGGTGGCTAAAACTGTTGTTGCAGAGGTAAAGGCTATCGAGGTTCTTCTTCCCATACACGAGGCACAACTTTTGACATATTTGAAGATGGGAAGCTGGGATTACGCATAAATTTTGACGTTCCGGTGCTAAAGCAAGGAATTAAAAGACTAGTGCTGGGTTTAGAAGAGTAATTTTTCTCGGCGTTCTTTGCGCCTTTGCGGTGAATTAATACACTTAAAATATTCAGTTAACCTCATGCCAGAAAAAGAAACAAATTTCATCCCGCACACACCTGCTGTGCTGAAACAAATTTTTAAAAAAAGGGGTATAGTATTAAATAAAAGGTTTGGACAGAATATCCTGATTGACCAGAATATATTATTATCCATTCCTGATATTGCCGAACTCAAAGACAGCGACGTTGTTTTGGAAATAGGTACGGGAACCGGTGGATTAACCAGATTGCTGGCTGAGAAGTCGAGGCACGTATTTACTGTAGAGGTGGATAAGGGATTATTTGAGCTGTCAACTGATATACTCAGGTATTATAAAAATGTTACAGTGTTAAATGCAGATATTTTAAAAACGAAGCATGAATTGAATCCAGATATTATATTGTTAATATCTGGTTGGCTAGAAAACTCCGGGCAAACGCATATGAAGATAGTTTCTAATTTACCCTATAACATTAGCACGCCGGTAATTATTAATTTTCTTGAGAGTAAATTGCCTGTAGTTTCTATGATATTAACGCTCCAGAGGGAGATTACTGACCGGTTGAAGGCAATTCCTGGAACAAGGGAATATGGCATATTATCTATAATTACTCAATTGTTTTCCGATGTGAAGGTAGTAAGAACATTGCCGCCTGAAGTATTTTGGCCAAGACCTGATGTTTATTCTGCTATTGTTAGAATTATAGTGAATAGGGAGAAATATTCGGGTAAGGTAGTAGATTATTTGTTCTTTAAAAGGATTGTTGACGCTATATTTACATCCAGGCGCAAGACATTACTTAATAGCCTGGAGCATATGAAATTGCCAGGCGTTTCCAAGGATTGTCTAAAAAAGATAATAAGCAATATGCAACTGGACGAGCGTGTTCGTGGAGAGGTATTAAGCGTTGAACAGTTGTTACAGCTTACAGAAAATATTTATAAGCTATCGGAACAGACATTCAATGTTAATTATCCAAGAACGTAAGTATTATGTTATTCCGTCAACTAATACATCGGACGTACAGCCTAAAAATCTTGCGGCGCGTCGGCAGACTACCATAAGGGCGGTAAGATTTCAAGAGATTCTACAAGGTCAGATATATCCCTATCTATATCAAGTATGAGTGTAACTACCTTCTTTTGAGCATCCAATTGAAGCTCCGATTTTGTTACTGCATAATTGACACGGCAGTGTATATCAAATTTAGTTTCTTTTACACTGCGAACCCTGGAGCAAGGGACATAAGATTTATCTGCAAGGATGCGTGCGGATGATACAGGGCTTACAGTGTCACAAGTACCTTCGTCGTGGTTTCCTATCGTACGCATAACAAGGACGCTGTCTTCAACACACATACATAACTCTTTTAGAAACTGGCTTGCGATAAAGGCGCTGGCTTCCGGATGGGAAGGGCGGTTAACAACATTCCTAATATAATAATATAACCTGCAATATCCGCCGACTCACACGTGTTTTCATCGTAGCTGTGTTCTTTGAGGATTTTACGCGCATTTTTTGCTACATAGTTTCCGTATGGGTCCCCGTGTTCTGTGTAACCTATGACCACAAGAAATTATTTGCCTTTTTAACGTATACTTTGACATACGAATGGTTTTTTACCTGTTCCAAAGTAATCATTTTTTTATCCTTTTCCATTCGGTGCTGTCCGATTTATCATCAAGGGCAATGCCTATTTCAGTAAGTTTGTTACGAATGAAATCAGATAGTTGCCATTGCTTTACCTTACGCAGTTCGTTGCGAGTATCAATGAGCACTCGCATAACATTATCCAGCACGTCCGCTTCCCCTCTTTGTGCGGATTCAAAGCTTTTAGGAATGATACCCAGTATAACACCACCAAGCTGCTGATAAAGTGAATCAATATCCTCTAAGCATTTCTTGCTGATTTCTTGTCCTGAATTTAGCAATGTATTGACTTCTTTTGACAGATCGAAAAGTACGGCAATGGCTTCGGATGTATTAATATCTTCATCCATTGCTTCTAGAAATAATCTCTTATGTTTTTCTAGTTTATTGTAAATTTCTGGACGAACGGAACTGTCTTTTGCATGATTCATACGCTCTCTCAAATTTATGATTGTAGTATGCAAACGCTCGAGTCCCTTATCTGCGGCGTCAAGCGCTTCGTTGCTGAAATCAAGTGGGCTGCGATAATGTGTATTGAGGATAAAGAATCGTACGGTTAGGGGATTATATTTTATGAATGCTTTTTTGAGTGTAATAAAGTTATCAAGTGATTTTCCCATTTTTTGGCCGTTTACAGTGACCATGTTGTTATGAAGCCAGTATCTGACAAATGGTGCGTTATTAGCCACTTCGCTTTGTGCAATCTCACACTCGTGATGTGGAAAGATATTTTCTAGGCCACCGCCGTGGATATCCAGTGTTGTTCCAAGATATTTCATTGACATGGCGGAGCATTCAAGATGCCAACCGGGAAATCCTTCTCCCCAAGGGCTTTTCCACCGCATTATATGACCTGGTTCCGCTTTTTTCCAAAGGGCAAAATCAGATGGATGCCGCTTTTCTGGGTTTATTTCTATCCGGGCGCCTGCCTCGAGTTCTTCCTGTTTGCGTCCCGAAAGTTTACCGTATTCATTGAATTTCTGGACATCAAAGTAAACAGATCCATTTGATGCATAGGCAACCCCTTTTTCAATCAACTTTTCTACAAGCTCGATTTGTTCCGGTATGTGTGCTGTTGCCCGTGGTGAGATATCGGGTCTCAGGTTATTGAGAGCATCCATATCTTCAAAATAACTTCGTGTATATATCTCTACAAGTTCCATGGGTTCTAATCGTTCTTTCTGCGCACGCTTTAGTATTTTGTCCTCGCCCGCATCTGCATTATCGGTTAAGTGTCCAACATCTGTAATATTCTGAATATATCGTACTTTATAGCCAAGATACCGAAGATACCTGACAATTACATCAAAACTAACATAACTTTTTGCGTGTCCAATATGGGGGTGGTCGTAAACAGTCGGACCGCATACATATATATTTACTTGTCTCTCATGGAAAGGTACAAATATTTCCTTTCTTTTTGTCAATGAATTGTAAAATTTTAGTGTCATAGACCTCTTTCTTAAAATTCAAATATTTTCTGTAAGCAACAGCTGCGAATTAACACGAATCTACACCAATCTACACTAATATTGTAAAAAACACGAGGTATAGATAGAAATAAAACCACAAGCTTAATTATTTTAATTTATTCTTATTCTTAATTTTCCATTTTCTTTTGACTCATAGCTTCTTTTATTTGTGTTCATTTGTGTTGATTCGTGGCTAAAGAGTTATCTCTTAACAAAAAGAAACCGCTCAATCCTCTTCTTACAAGTATTAATACCAAGGATATTGATAACGATATGAAGTTCCGGACCATGTTCTTTGCCAGTTAGAGCAATACGGATAGGGAGATAAAGTTCCTTCCTATTTATTTTTGTTTTTTCATGTACAATTGTCAATATTTCTTTAAATATTTGAGGAGAAAATGTATTTAGTTTCTGCAATTCCTGACAAAATGACGTGAGTACACTTTTTGATATTTCAGATGATAAGAACTCAGTATGGGTATGGCTGATTATAATATCCTTGAAAAAGATATCAGCCTCCTGAATAATTTGTGAGATGCAGGATATGTTGTTCTTTGTTGCGTCAACAATCAATCTAAGTCTAGTTTTGTCAAGTTTACTTTCATCTGCAGGAATGAAACCAGCTGTTTGCAGGTAGGGTATAGCTAGTTCTGTAAGCGTGTCTGCGTCTGCTTCACGGATATACTGCCCACACAACCAGTCTAGTTTATGGTGATCAAATACAGAGGATGCCTTATGCATGTCGCTTATTTCAAATGTTTCGATAATATCATCTACCTTGAATTTTTCTTTTTTATTTTTAGGCGACCAGCCGAGGAGCATCATATAGTTGAGAAGCGCTTCTGGCAGATAACCCAATTTTTTGTATTCTGAGATAGAAAATGCCCCATGACGTTTGCTTAACAGGGTTCGATCGGTTCCCATGGTAAGTGATAAATGAGCAAATTGTGGAGGTTTTCGCTTCAAGGCATTAAAAAGTAATATGTGACAAGGTGTGTTTGATAGATGGTCCTCTCCCCGTATTACATGTGTAATTTCCATTAATGTATCGTCAACCGCCACGGCAAAATGGAATGAAGGCGTTTCATCAGACCGCATGATTACAAAATCACCTACCAGATTCATATCAAACTGACAAGTACCACGGATCAAATCGTCGAAGGCAACCAATTCGTCAGGTACTTTAAAGCGGATAGTGTTGTTCATTCCTGATGTTTCAAATGCTTTTATTTGGGAATCATTTAGATTTCGGCAGCGATTATCATATCTAGGCGGCTTTCCTAATAATCTTGCAATGCTTCTTCGTTCCTCTAATTCCTCTTGTGTGCAATAGCATTTATATGCCAGTCTATCATTTAAAAACTGCTGGCAGATTTCTTTATAAATGTGCAATCGTTCTGATTGTAAATAGGGGCCTAACTGCCCACCCACATCGGGACCTTCCTGCCAAAGGAGTCCCAGCCAGTGCAGGTCTTCTATAAGTTGCGTTGTGAACTTATTTTCAGAACGTGCAATATCTGTATCTTCAATTCTTAGGATGAATGTGCCATTATGCCGTCTAGCAAATAGCCAGTTGAAAACAGCTATGCGTGCATTACCGATATGCAGTAGTCCTGTAGGTGAAGGAGCGAAACGAACGCGTACCATAATCATTATGTGATATTTAAAAAAATTATATTAATAGCTTTTCCGTGTAGCAAAAATGTCTTGAAGTGTTTTGTCTGGACTTTCATCTCTGCTACACCAGTTTCCGTAAATAATATTAATGCTTTCGAGGTTGTTTTTATCATGGTTGTCTTTTAACAATTTTTCATCTATTCTTATAAAGCGTTCTGTAATATCCCCATCCATTGTCCAGTAATTTCCGTGTTGAAAATTTAATAGTTTATGACAATGCTTTAAAAGCGTTCTATTACTGAGACCTTTACTGTCTAAAAACAACGATTCGTTATTAACTATAAAGTATGTCGCCTACAAGATGCCTCCCGGCTTTAGCACCCTTCGTATCTCAGTTAAATAATGAGACATTTAGGATGGTAGTAAATGGGTAAAGATTGAATTTAGATATACGATACCAAATACATTATTATTAAATGGGAAAACATATTCAACTGTTTTATACGTACCCTCGGGATTATAATAAGAATGACACAGGTCCGCATGAATAAGGGTAAAGTGGTTATGCTTTTTACCTACGGAATATTTCCAGTATTCAATATAACTTTTATTTCCTTAGAATGTGGAATATATACCTTCTTTCAGAAAAGGCACAAGAACTGATATTAGCTTGCCACCCATGAATCCAATATCTAAGATATTACTTCTGGAGTTCAGACTTGCATATTTAATTAATCTTTGCAACTGGATTTGACCATCTGTTATAAATTCTTTGATTTAATTTGACCTCCTCAGTCGGCGTAGAGGCACGATTCTCTTGTAATATATTAAACTATTGTGAAAAATCTTTTAGTGAATTAAATATAGTCATTAACAGTTTCTATTGATAAGGTTAAATTTAACAAAGTTACTGTTGCAGGGTATTATTCTTGCGATTTTTTATTTACTGCTGGCATATCCAGTCCAGAGGTACATGGGTTTGATAGTATTCTGTTCCTGAAGTTGTGATATGTCGAATAAAATTGTATTTCTGTAAAATATTCTTCTTGAAATTATGCCAAATAAATCAGCAAGGCCATATTTTTTTTCATATCTTACAATAGTTGCCTCAGTGAGCCCTGCAAGTTCTTTAACCTGATTAATTGCGTCTTCCATGTAGCCCAATTTATCAACCAATCCCTTTTCAAGTGCCTGTTTGCCAGTATAAATTCTTCCATCAGAGATCTTCTTTACAGCCTCAATATCAAGCTTTCTGCCGATTGAAACAATGTTTACAAACTGCAGATACAGTTCATCAATAATATTTTCTAAAATGGTTTGTTCTTCCTGGGTCATCTGTTTGAGAGGCGAACCGATTTCTTTCATATTTCCTGATGTAATGGAATTATCCTTTATCCCGTATTTGTTAATGAGGTCTGCCACATTTATCAAGGGCATAATTACTCCGATGCTGCCTGTAATTGTGGTCGGATGCGCCACTATAGCGTCTGCGGCTGCAGAGATATAGTAACCGCCTGAAGCAGCCACATCCTGCATATAGACAACAACCTTTTTATTTGAGCCTGTTTTGAATTTTATGATTTGATTGTAAATAATATCGCTTGCTGTAATGCCACCGCCCGGACTATCCACCTCCAGCAGAACCGCCTTGACATGCGAGTCGTTATTTGCATGTTCCAGTTGTTGTTTTATCACTTCGACAATACTAGGTTTTTCAATAAACAGACCTTCTGCTGATTCATTAGTTAATAGCCCCTTAACAGGGATTATGGCAATCTTGTTTTCGCCGCTTCCTTCAACAGTAATTTCTGAAATTTGTATCCTACCTTTTGTATCAGTATTGCTTGCAATAAAAGCCCTGTTCAGGAAGAGGGAACCAAGAAAAAGGACGAATAATAAAAGGGAACATAAGAAAAAAAACGAGGCAAACCCCACGGCTATCCAGAAACCTGCCCCTTTACCCTTTTTATTATAAATTGGCTGCCATCCCATTTGCGGTGGAATATCTGATCTTACGTCGGTCACGATTCTTTTTCCTCACAAATACATGGAATATTACTACAAACGGGGCATCCTGACGTGTACTTAAGGATTGTTTCTTCCATTCTGATGCCTGAGAGGCTTGCAAGGGTAAATAACCATGCAAGTACATCTGCAAATTCTTTTTTCATTTCTTCCTTATTATTTTCCCTCAGTGCATGTGAGAGTTCTCCAACCTCTTCTGTAAACCACATGAAGGTTTTTGATAGACCACGCCTAGCGTCCTTTTTAAAATAAATATCTTCTATAAGTTTTTGAAATTTCTCAATTTCCATAGTGTTATAAGTCTTCGATATCAAGAAGCTTGTTATATTGCCATTTAGGAATTAGTGTATGTTCTATACCTAGGGAATCAAATATTTTGGATACTATGAAATCAACTTGGTCTTCGATAGTTTTGGGACTGTGGTAGAAGCTAGGCATTGCAGGCAGGATGCATACACCGTTGGAAGACAATTTCAGCATGGCTTCCAGATGAATAGAAGATAGGGGTGTTTCTCGTGGCACGAGTATAAGTTTACGGCTTTCTTTAATTGTCACGCTTGCTGCACGCTGAATTAGGTTGTTGGAAATACCATGTGCAATAGAGCATAAGGTATTCATACTGCAAGGGACGATAACCATTGCTTTAACAGGGTATTGTCCGCTGGCAATGGTTGCGCCAATATCGGAATTATTATATAAAATGATGTTGTCTGTAGCGTAACTTAAAAATTCTATGATATTTGATTGTTTGGGGTTGATGTCAATTCCAAGCTCTTGTTTAATGATTATGTTTGCGGCTTCTGAAATTACAAGGTGGACATTGTATTCCTTTCTACAAAGGATTTGTAATAAACGCCTGGCATAGATAGCCCCGCTGGCACCTGTAATCCCAACTATTATATTATCCAAAGAGATTCCTTTATATTTTAAAAGGTTTTATTACAGTAATTAGATCGTAAATGGCGTGTGTATAAACAGCGACACCTAGCCCTCGCATTATGAAAATAACAGATAAAATTATCCCAGATAATAGCCTGAAAGTAAAGTTTGTATATGTGAAACTGTCACTAAAATTTCCTATGTAGTGTAAAATTGCAAAAATTAATGACCCAATTATAACACTTATACTTTTACCAATGTATTTATTCATTTTCAATAAGGTTATGAATATGATACACAAGAAAGAGATTAGAATAAATCTAAAAAGTATCTCTTCATAAACCCCAGCACCAGCGGAAAGAATAATGTACATGCTTTTTTCAATTCCGATTATTGCGAGGGTATAGGGAAATAAAATTTTATATACCAGAGAACTTATCCCGACTCCGATAAATATAGCATAAGCTATACTTTCTATAAACATTAAAATGAAAACAATGATAATAGTTAACGTATTAAAGAGGGTATTTTTCTCTATGTAGAATAACGATATGAAGAGAAGGATGATAACTAGCAGATTAAATATTAGGGAACCATTCTTACCTAGCAAACCAAAAAATCTTTCGATGACGACGTCTGCTGTGTTCTTGATGTTTGCTCCATGTAATGCGATCCCTATCTCGTATATTACAAGCAGTGGCAGGATAAATATAAAGCTGTTTGCAAGGTTTCTTGTGTTATTAAGATACCAATTCATTTAATGAATTGCTTTATGGCAAAGAAAATTGCAGATACAAAACCGAATCCCCAATAATGAGAATATACGTAGAGTCCTATGGTTAAACCTAGATAATAAAAAGTAAATATGATTTGTGAATTTAGCTTTTGAAAAAAATCGGAGTTTAGTATAGCAGTCAGTGTCTGGACGTGTCAATAAAGTTTCAATAATCATGCGAGTTGTGTTAATTAATAAATAAGCAACGAAGAAAAAGTGTTTGACAAAAGGAGTCAAAGTGCTAGAATTTTTATATAATAACAAATAGACTCGTACCCAAATTTTTTAGTAAGAGCAAGTAAAATATGGTTCTGATGGAACTATCCAAGATTTTAATTACTGAGACAAGTGATCATCAGATTATTGTTCTTAAGGAAAAAGACGGACAGCGGAGTTTCCCGATTGTAATTGGCATAAATGAAGCTTGGGCAATTGATAGGGCGGTTAAAGGGATTACAACCCCAAGACCTTTAACACATGATTTAATTCATAATGTTATTGAAGGCTTAAATGCAGGTGTAGTAAAGGTTGTTATTAATGACCTTAAGAATAACACATTTTATGCAAAGATAGTATTGCAAGGGAATAGCGCTTTGGTGGAGATTGATTCAAGACCTAGCGATGCCATTGCACTGGCAATGCAAAAGAACACACCAATATTTGTTGCCAAAGAAGGTATTAGAAGAAGTATGCTGGATCGGAAAGTAATCTGTAGTATACATTTCTGAACAAGTTCAAAAAACGAGGAGGGATGGCCGAGTGGACTATGGCGGCAGTCTTGAAAACTGCTGGAGGCGAAAGTCTCCCGTGGGTTCGAATCCTACTCCCTCCGCCATATAGTTTGTAATTTAAACTTTCTTTTAAATGCAAAACCACGGATTTCGAGATTATATCCGTGGTTATTTTTTATATAGCTTCTGAGAGCAATCCAAATTTAATGGAGAGGTGGCTGAGTGGCTGAAAGCGACGGTTTGCTAAACCGTTGTAGGGACAAAATTCCTACCCCGGGTTCGAATCCCGGCCTCTCCGCCAGATTGGTTATCGTAAAAACCAAAACAATTTAAGACTAAATTATTAGCCAGAGGTAGTATGAAAATTGGAATTATTGCCGATACGCATGACAATATTCATGCTATTCAAAAGGCGGTTAATTTTTTTAATACACTAGATTTAAAGTATGTCATACATGCAGGTGACTATGTTGCCCCTTTTTCACTAAAAGAATTAATGAAGTTAAAGGCAAGGTTTTTAGGGATATTTGGGAATAACGATGGCGAAAGGAAGGGTTTACTTGGTGTATGTAAGAATATCCATGAACCACCTTACGACATCATTTTAAATGGAAAACACATTATTGTAACACACATGATTGAGGGACTCTCAAAGAGGTCGAAGATGAATACGGATATCATTGTCAGTGCTCATACTCATGTTCCTGGGATTAAACACGGCAGTCCAATGTATATTAATCCCGGTGAATGTTGTGGGTGGCTGAATGGCAAAAGTACTGTAATGGTAATGGAAATGGATACGTTAAAAGTAGATATTATTGACCTCTCGGAGGTATCGCTTGATGATAGATAAATTGTACTTATACCTTACAATAAAAATTTCAAGGATTATTATATTGGGTTCATTAATTTGTATCTTATTAAGCGGTTGTGTGTTACGGACTCTTACTATTAATTCAGAACCTAGTGGGGCAAAAGTTTATTTGGACGATGAACTGATTGGTGAGACACCTGTAACAACAACTTTTACTTATTATGGGACAAGAAAGATTACAGTAGAAAAAACAGACCATGAAGGCAGGTTGTTATACGAGAGAAAAATTATCTATGAAAAAATAAAACCTCCATTTTATCAAATCGTTCCTTTAGATTTTTTTTCTGAACTAATTTTACCTATAAAACTGAAGGACGAACATAATTTTGCATATCAACTGGAACCTTTAAAACAGAGACTCAAAGAAGAAGCGCAAAAAGAGGTTATGGAAAATGCTGAAGAATTGCGGAAAAGATTAAAAACACCTGTAATTCGCTAGATGTTTTTAACGATATCTTCTATGGGTTTTCGATAGGTTGGTTCAGGGATATCTTGTGGATACCCAATAGGCGTCATTGCTACAGGCTCTACCCCTGAAGGTAATTTCAGTATAGATTTTAATATGGACACTTTAAAGGCGGCAACCCAGCAGGTGGCAAGCCCTTCCTCAGTTGCAGCAAGTATTAAATGATCCATTGCAATTGCCGCATCAATATCCGCATAATTTCTTCCATCGCTTCGAATCCATGCCTTTTCAGGAATACTGCATACACAGACGATAATTGGTGCCGTGTAAAACCATTTCTCATCGTACACCC
The DNA here is from genome assembly GCA_963709355.1 of uncultured Planctomycetota bacterium. Taxonomy (GTDB): domain Bacteria; phylum Planctomycetota; class Brocadiia; order Brocadiales; family Brocadiaceae; genus PLOWO2-12-38-17. The sequence goes on along the minus strand of CAVPVY010000005.1, from coordinate 1,617,456 downwards.
TCTTTAATTGCTGCTTTGTTTTTTCATCTTTAATGATTACGAAACAAATAGGTTGCCTGTTTGCAGCGCTGGGTGCCATTCTTGCAGCTTCAAGAATTCGATTTAGTTTCTCTTCTTCAACTGGGTTTGGTTTATAAGAACGGATGCTGCATCTTTTTTTAATAACTTCGTAAAAATTCATTAGGTTTTCCTCAAAATTCAAGCCTCTTCCAGCGATTTATGTTCGCATACCACCTGAGCATGGGTGTTGCGTTTACGGCAACTGGATTTCCAAGCAAGCGCATAAATTTTATATCCGAATATTGATTTGCATATGCTGTTGACGAAGAGAGATCTATATTATACTTTTTAGCAAGTTGTTCGATAACTTTTACTTTTCCTTGATTATAGGAATGTATACCGTCTATCTCGCCTGTAATTAAACCATCTTTGATACAAAGACTGGTCCCCACACCAATATCAGCATTGCAGTATTCCTTAAAACAATCCACTATTGGTTTCAATGTTCCAGATAATAGTATAATCAAATAGCCTTCGTTTCTTAATCTTTGTATTTCTTCTACGGCTGTTTTTGAAATATGAGGCAAAATCACATTCTTAAAGCACTCGTTTATATTTGATACTATTTTAGTGTATTCTTTGTTTTTAAGGTAATATTTGTTTTTTCTGAAGTATAAACCTTTAAGACTAAAAAGCTTACTTATGAAAATGCCTGCAAGTCGTAACAAGTCTTTGAACGTAACAATCTTCCTCTTAAAAAGAAAGCGAAAAAACACCCTTTCAGAAGAGATGTTTTTAATAATAGTTCCATCAATATCAAAAATAGCAGCTTTTTTCATACGACAAATTTTACTAATTGCCAAGGTGCCTTTCAATAGAAAATTATTAAATGACAAGTATAATAAACATACAAGATATTGAAAAAATCATAAGTGTCTATGATTACTACAAATAACTATATTTAAAGCCCATATATGGTACTAATTATAAAAAAATGTACAAAATATAGTGTTTTTTTCTTGACAAAACTCTATATTTTATATAAATTAAGCCCCGTTTTCAGCGTACAATATATAGAAATAATCTTAATGTAACAGAAATGGAGGTGATTGATAAAAGTTTAGATTTCAAGTGGTGAATTTGTTATGTTTGGTTTAAGTGGGGTCTGAAAAATTTTATGATTTTGTTAATGAAAGGAGATAAGGAGAAGTGACAACAGCAATACTGGAGAAGCCTTTAGGGACAGATATAATTAATGAGGAAGATGTACAGTCATTTATAGAAGAGAAATTGAATGCTTTTGATGCGGCAATTGAGTGCCATGACTTTTTAGAAATAGACGGTGATATTGAAAGTAATACACCGCAGGAACATTATTTAAAAATTATTAATCATAAAATAGAGTCTGCTTTTTCTGTTAGTATGGATGCGATCATTCGGCAGGATTTAAGTTATATTGTGAATACTCTCGAAACGGGTATTGCATTACGTTTATACGGAGTCACGAGAATTGTCGGATATTATAGCAGGGTATCTAACTGGAACAAATCAAAGATAGGCGAGTTGCACGATAGGCATACGGGAAATTATTCTGTACGTTAAACAAAGGTAAATTTCTCCCAAAGACCCCTTTGTTAAGAGCCATTGTGGTAAAGACTTAATTACTGCAATGGCTCTTTCTGTTAATAAAGATTATGCATATCATTTTGTAGGTGGAATGCCAGGCATCCTAACTGTTAGTACCGGACACGACGATTTACGCACCACTTTTTCAGCTACACTGCCAATCATAACATGAGAAAGTCCCGTCCTGCCATGTGTACCGATTACTATGAGGTCTACCCCTAGTTCAGTTGTGGCATTGATGATTTCTTGAAAGGGTATACCCTTTACTACTATAGTTTCTACTTCAAGGACGTCAGTGGTTCCTTCAGGCAAGCTTTTCATTAAATCTTCTCTAATTTTGGATGTATCAAGCTCGTCAAATTTATGAGGACTAAATTTGTAAATTTCAGTGTCATATAAACGAGTATCTATCACGTGCATGAGATATAATTTTGCCTCATCTTTTAATGCGAGCGAAATGGCATACTTCAGCGCATGGTATGAACATTCTGAGTGATCTACCGGACATAAAATTTTTCTTAATTTAATCATTTACTCTCCTATATTCTTATTATCACAGACCAACACCGTCAATCGGCGTATCACAAGCGGGGCATTTTCGATTAACGATGTTATTTATTAGAATTTGGTATCCATCTCTTTTAATAAGGAGTTTTTTACATTTATAGCAACAAGTGTCTTCACCGCCATCTCCGGGTACATTACCTTCATAAACATAGTGCAGGCCTGCTTCTATACCTATTTGACGGGCTGTGCTGAGTAATTCAACAGGAGTTGGTGGTTTTTCTATTAAGCGGTATCTGGGATAAAAGCGACTTACGTGCCACGGTATTTCGGGTCCTACACTACAAATAAAATTGGCAATTTGTCTTAATTCTGATATAGAATCATTTAAATCAGGTATAATTAGTGTAGTCACTTCTATCCATATACCCATTTCTTTGTATGAACGGATGCAATCAAGCACCTCTTCCAGTTTTGCGCCACAAATCTTTTTATATGTTTCGTCAGAAAAGCTTTTCAAATCAATATTTGCAGCATGTAAATAAGGTTTTATTTCTTTAAGAGCACCCCTTGTTATATAACCATTTGTTACAAATACATTTTTGATGGATTTACTTGAAGCAATTTTTGCAACTTCGTAGGCATACTCAAAAAAGATAGTTGGTTCTGTGTATGTATAAGAAATGCTTTTGCAGTTGTAACTCAAGGCATCTTCAACTATTTTTTCTGGTGCGATATCTCTGCCTATAATTTGTTCATGATCCTTTGGGAGTTGAGATATTTCATAATTCTGGCAATTCAAACACCTGAAATTGCAGCCAACAGTTGCAATTGAAAAAGAGGTTGTACCAGGATAAAAATGATAGAGAGGTTTCTTCTCTATTGGGTCAATGTTATCAGAAATGAGTTTTCTATATACAAGTGAATATAGTATGCCTTCCTGGTTTTCTCTAACTCGACAGATACCTTTCTTTCCATTTGCAATAACACAATGGTGACGGCAAAGATTGCACCTTACCTTTTTATTCTCTAGTTTCTCAAAGAACATAGCTTCTTTCATAATTGAAAATTTTACAGTTTTTTGTTTATTCTGGCAAGTGTTTTGTCTTACCCTTAAAAAAATATAAAGAATTTAATTGACAGAAATATTAATTTGATTATAATACCTCCATAATATCAAATTTCATTTATGTATTTTTTTAATACTCTACATTACGACAAAGGTAAACCCTAAGCGATTAGGGGGCGCAAAGTGAAGGGTCTTTAAATTTCAATGAAAGATGGCCTCACTCCCGAATAATGTATGAAGAATAAAATAGACTATTTAAAGATAGCCTTACGTGCGAGAATAAACATGCTTAATGAATATTCTTGTGTAAGGCTTTTTTTGTTTAATGGCAAAAAACAGGAGATAGTTTAAATGAAAGTAGTTTGTGTGGTTTAAAGGAATTATTAAAATAACTTCGGCGCATTTACCAAAAGGAGGTTGTTTAGAAATGTTATATAATTTAGTTAATGTTGGAGTAACTTAACAATTTTATAAGGAGGATTTAGCTATGAAGTTGAAGAAAAGAAATAGTCTCGGTTTTACATTAATTGAATTACTGGTTGTAATAGCTATTATTGGCATACTCGCCGGTATTCTGTTACCTGTATTGAGCAAGGCAAGGGAATCGGCAAGGCAGACACAGTGCGCCTCTAATCTGAAACAGATTGGGCTGGCGATGAATATGTATGCCAATGACAATAGCGGCAATTACCCAGGTTATACGGATACTAACACACTCAACGCCGCACAAGAGTTAACCTCCCTGGGCAAATTATACGATGCATATGTTACAGACCGGAAAGTTTTCAAGTGCCCTAGTGATCTCGGAGTTACAGAGGCAAATGTCCTGACACTGACTACGACTAACTCCTCTTTTCTGGTATCTACATGCAGTTATGGTTATGATGATAACCATACAAATATAAACGACCCTGGTACGGCCGTGGCTGCAGATGCACTTGGTACCAGTACTACAAATTCAGACAATCACGGTCAAAAAGGACAAAATGTGCTTTACTTAGATGGTCACGTAGAATGGAAAGGCACCGCAACTTGTGGTTATTATAATGGAACAAGCTATGATAATATTTGGTTTGGAACAGATGGAAGTATAAGTTCTCGTACTGATAGCACGGTTGGAACTGATACAGCAATAATGCAATGAAGAAAATCTTTGACATCGGGAAGGGTAATATCACAGTAAATATTACCCTTCCTTTTTGGTTTCTTACTTATACTTAAGCACCTCATTCATACTGCCGCTACGATAGCCTTCCATGTCAATTGTAACATATTTATAACCAATTTCTTTGAATTTACTGACGAGTTCTTTTCGCCTAGCACTTTGCAGGAGTACGGGGATGTCTTCCGGCAACACTTCTATCCGGGCAATGGTGTTGTGATGTCTGACGCGGAATTGTTTAATCCCCAAACTTCGTAAATAATTTTCTGCCGCAGCTACAATGGTTAATTTCTCTTCGCTGATGGATTCTCCATAGGGAAATCTGGAAGACATACATGCATAAGAAGGTTTATTCCAGTTTGAAATATTGAGGTATTTTAACATATCCCGTATGTCTGATTTCCTTAACCCACTTTCTTTTAAAGGACTGTGCACATTAAGTTCCTTTGCGGCATCTGACCCGGGTCTATATTCATCTGTATCGTCAAGGTTTGCGCCATCCACGACGTTCTTATACCCTTTTTCTTTAGCAATTTCCTTCAGTCTTCCAAAAAGTTCGGATTTACAAAAGTAACAACGATTTGGAGGGTTTTCGGCGAACCCCTTGATATTTAGTTCGCTGGTATCAATTGTTATATGAGAGATACCAATTTCTTTAGCAATCTTTTTTGCATCTTCGTATTCATAAGAAGGATAGGTCTCTGATCGTGCCGTTATAGCAAGCGCCTTAGCACCAAGCACGTCATAGCTAACCTTTGCAACAAGTGTACTGTCAACACCTCCCGAAAATGCCACAACAACACTTTCCAAGGGCTTAATAAGATCCTTTAATAATTTTAGTTTTTTTCCTATATTCATTTCGTTTAACCAGTCCAGAAGTAATGTTATTTGTTATGTATTTTAATGTAGAAACGCATGGCTGTGCGTCCCTAATATATATAATTCCTAACATTAATTATGATAAATCCAGCATTTTCTGAATAGAGAGCCGAGCCTTTGCGGAGATATCGAATGGAACTTTTATCTGATAAACAAGGTCTTCCAATGACCATAATACCTTTTCCAAATTGATAAGTTTCATATTTGAACAATCAGCTAGCTGTGAAGCCGCAAGAAAATATTTTGTAGGATTTTCTTTTCTTAGACGATGTAAAATACCGGTTTCTGTACCGATAATGAATTCTTTTGCATTAATTTCTTTACAGTATTTAGTAATACCTGCGGTACTGGCAACGTGGTCTGCCAGTGCAATTACGTCCGATGTGCATTCGGGATGTACAACAACCTTTGCATCGGGATGCTCAGTCTTTAACTTTATAACATTTTCTGCAAGGATTCTATGATGCGTTGGGCAAAATCCTTCCCATAGTATCATGGTACGATTAAGCTTTGATGCTACATAATTTCCAAGGCTTATGTCCGGTATAAAAAGGATTTCCTGTTCCTGAGGAAACGACGACACAATTTTTATAGCATTGGAAGAAGTACAACAAATATCGCTTTCTGCTTTTATTGCAGCGGTGCTATTTACATAGCAAACAACTTTTGCATTCGGATGTTCTTTTTTCTTTAGCCTGAGTTGTTTAATGGTAATCATATTTGCCATGGGGCAGCCTGCATGTTCATCAGGAATTAGAACAAGTTTGTCGGGACACAGTATTGAGGCTGTTTCAGCCATAAAATGCACACCGCAGAACACGATTATATCTGCTTTTGATTTTGCTGCTTGTTGGGAAAGTCCCAGCGAGTCGCCAACAAAGTCGGCGATATCCTGTATCTCGCCCCGCTGATAATTATGTGCGAGGATTATTGCATTTTTCTTAGTTTTTAATTCGTTTATCTTTTCGACTATTCCGGACATGGCATAAGAATGTTATTGTTTAGGATCAAAGAGTTAAAAGCAATTTAGTTTAAATCATATCAAAGCAATGACTGCTTTTAAATATTTTTTTGGTGGGCAACCGTGTTCTATTGTTAGTAGATGTTTAAAATTGTTGATTAGGAGTACCTGTCCTTTGCATTTGGTTGAGACATATTTTTAAGATATAAAGTCGAAAGTATCTAGTGTTTGAAGTTTTGTTGAATAATCTTTAACATTTCATCGTGAATCCCGTTAGTCCCTGCCACTATATTGCCTGTTGTAAGGTATTGATTGTTCCCGTTAAAGTCTGTAACTATACCGCCTGCCTCTTTTACAAGGAGAGAACCAGCCGCCATATCCCAGGGTGACAGTGCACATTCAAAAAATCCCCCAAAAATGCCTTCTGCCGTATATGCAAGGTCAAGGCATGCAGAACCTACCCTTCTTATGCCGGTTGCTTTCATGAATATCTCTTTAAAAACGTTTAAATATGGGTCAATAAAATCCTTTATTCTGAAAGGGAATCCTGTTGCAATTAAAGAACCGTTTAACGTCTGTGAATTAGATACGTAAATACGTTTGTTATTTTTAAAAGCACCTTGACCTTTAATTGTATAATAAATACTTTCCTTTAATGGTTCGTAAATAAGGCCAATGACTAATTCTCCGTCTTTTTCTAATGCAATAGAAATGGAAAAATTAGGTAGTCCGTGAATATAATTTAATGTCCCATCAAGCGGATCAATAATCCACAGGAAAGGCGAATGCCTAGTTTCAATTGCAGATTCTTCTGCCAGTATGGAATGATTATCGAAGTTAGTTTTAATACAGCTTTTAATAATTTCCTCTGATTTTCTGTCAACATATGTCACAAAATCATTTTTAGCCTTTTCATCTATCATTGTGGAATCAAGTTTTCTGAAATGCTCTTTTAAAGTGTTACCAGCTTGGATGGCTGCTTTCTCAGCAACATCGAGATATTCTTTCATGTCTTTTAAATTTAATTTCATGTAAGTTTTAAAGGAGTAATGTATTATTAAATTTATTAATATTTTTAGGAGTATGTAATGTAAAAGACTGTGCGTTTTCAGGCATGTATAAAGACAATTACATATTTTTAAAGCAAACTTTTACCGGTAAGCGCTTCGTAGGCATTAAGGTATTTTTCCGAAGTCTTTTGAACAATATCTGGGGGTAGTTGTGGTGCTGGCGGTTTCTTGTCCCAGCAGATGCTTTCAAGATAATCGCGGATGAATTGCTTGTCGTATGAATGTTGAGGTACTCCGGCCTTATAACCTTCAAGAGGCCAGAAACGTGATGAATCTGGCGTGAGTGCCTCATCAATCAGTATTGTCTTATTATCTTTTGTGATGCCCCATTCGAACTTGGTATCGCAGATGATGATGCCTCTGCTTCTGGCGTATTCACTTGCCTTGAGGTAAACATTCATGCTCTTTTCTTTCAGTTCTTCAGCGAGTTTTTTGCCAATGGAATCTACGACCCTTGAAAAAGGAATGTTTTCATCGTGTCCTGTAGTCGCCTTTGTGGAAGGGGTGAAGATGGGTTCCGGAAGCTTTTCGGATTCTTTAAGTCCAGGAGGTAATTTTATTCCGCAAATAGATTGAGTATTTTGATACTCCTTCCAGCCAGAACCTGCCAAATAACCCCGTATTACACATTCTACAGGAATGATATCCACTTTCTTTACCAGCATGGAACGGCCCTCCAGGATGTCATTATGTTGTGTAATAATGCTGTTGTTCATGTGTTCAATCCTGGTGGTAATAAGATGATTTTCAATTATGCTGGAGGTATATTGAAACCAGAATTCGGAAAGCCAGGTAAGCACCTTCCCTTTATAAGGAATGCCGCTTGGCAGGACCACATCAAAAGCTGAGATACGGTCTGTGGCTACTATCAACAATGCGTTGTTAATTTCATAAATATCTCTGACTTTACCCCTATTGTGTAGTTTCAATTGTGGGATGTTTGTATTAAGCAGAGGTTGAGTTTTTTCTGTCATTTTATATAGAGAAGTTAGGGATAAGATGGTTAAGTTTTGTTTTGAGTTTACTGATGCCTTGAAGTTTGGGTTTTAATGACAGGGCGATATTAAGATGTTTAACAGCGTTTTCATATTCTTCTAACTTGAGATAACACTCAGCCATTTTTTTAAAGATAAAGGCGTTGTCGTTCCTATCTAATCTTAGCTTAAGAGCCTTACCGTAATATTTTAGCGCATTTTCTGGGGTAGCACGTCTTGCTAAATTTCTACAGTAATTATTTCTAATTCGTTCTTTGATTTCCGAGAGTAAATGACGGCGATAAGTATCTTGTCTGTTTTTTTCTAATATAAATTCATAAAACTCATTTGCAGTTTCACATTTTCCAAGTTTTTCATATGCCTCGGCCAACAAGAACTTGCAATCGAAATAATCGCGTTGGTTGAGGTGTACAAGAAAATCATTACTAGAATGTTTTTTTAACAAATGTTCATATTTTTTAATAGCATTGTGGATTTGACCGTCTAATAAGTCAATAAATACTGAACGTACGTGTATTTTAAAACTTTTACTTTCATCAGTTGTAATATCTTTTTTTACAGTACGTTTCGTTTTGTTATTCTGAACATGGCTACTAAACAATCTATCATATCGTTCACGGGTTATTGAGTCAGAAAGTGTTTTGTATGCCTGTATGATAGTTTTTGTTTTACTCTCTGCCCATTGTTTATTGTGTCTGTGGATATCTGGATGATACTTTTTTATAAGTATTCGGAATGAACGTTTTAATTCTTCTGTACTCACTTCTTGATGAACTTCGAGAATATCGTAATAGTTTAGCACAGTTGAAATTCCTTAATACATAACAAATAAAACAAAGTAGTCTCATAAAACTTTACAACTCCTTATAATGGTTTTTATGAGGGGATCCATTTTATTATTCGGATTTACCCTTTAATACTGTTGTAAAGATTCGAAGACATTGAAATATCTGACCAAGAATGATTATAAATGCTATCAGGTTGTTTATAGTCTGTCAATAAGTTTGGTAAAATATAAAGAAAAGTTATTCATATCGCAGTGTTTCTACAGGATTAAGGCGGGCTGCCCTTGAGGCGGGGTAAATACTAAATACAATACTGCTCAGCACGGCGATGATTACTATTAGTGTAATATTGATTGGGTTTATTACGGTTGGAATCTGATTGAAATAATAAACCTCAGGTGGGAAGGGTCTCCACCCTATGATATTGTATATCATATTTTCAAGCCAATTTATCCTTAAAACAACAGACAAACCTATGATGACACCTATACAACTTCCAATAGCGCCGATTAACAAGCCGTTAAAAATAAATATTGATAAAATACCCTGAGTGGTTGCCCCGAGTGCTTTTAAAATACCGATGTCCTTGGACTTTTCAAGAACAATCATTGTCAGGATGGCAAGGATATTGAAACCCGCAACGACAATGATGAAAAATAGTATAAAAGCCATTACGCGTCTTTCCATAGTTACAGCCGTAAGGAAGGTTCTTCTTGAGTCTTCCCAGGTTTGTACATAATATTCAAATCCAAGTATTTCTTGTAATTTTTCCCTGACATAATTAGCGTAACTATAGTCATCTAATTTAACACTTATTCCAGTAACGGCATCTTTTTCCTTGGAACCTACTAATTCTTGGGCAGAGGAAAGTGGAATGTATACATAATTTTTATCGACATCATACATCCCTGATTTAAATTTTCCAGTAACGATAAAAGCCTTTACGCTAATTTTGTCCCATTCTTTTAGTGTAACGAGTACGATTTGTTCCCCATTTTGAATAAAGCTTCCAGTATCTGTTTCAGGGTCGCCTTGTCCAATTCTTAATATTTCTGTACCGGCAAAAGCGCTGGCGGTTTTTGTTTCGCCATGAGTTTTTAGCAAATCATCGAGTTTACTGCCAAATGGTGTAATATATGATTTAAAATCACTAACGCTTGCTTCTGCAATAGGGTCAATTCCTCTGAAATAAATAAACTCTTTTCTGCCTCTTATTTTGATTAAAGCAGGTCCCTCCACATAAGGAGCGCATGCCTCTATATGCTCAACTGTTTTAATTCTTTCAATAGTATTCTTGTAGTTTTCTAAACCATACATACCTCCCTTTTGAATAATTATATGTGATAATGTTCCTCTTATTCTGCCTCGGAGTTCTTGGTCAAATCCATTCATTACAGACATTACAATAATAAGTGTCATTACACCAACTGCAACGCCTGCGATTGCAAAAATAGTTATTTTTCTACTTCGTAAATAACGCAGACTAATAAAAAGTTTGTACATAAAGCTGAATTAGCAATTGTTAATTTAGGTAATTAAATATATAATTTTTAAATTCTAGCATAATTAATTTATTTTAATCAATTGAATAAATTTACTATTTAGGAGTCATCTCAATGTTATATTTTAAGACGGCTGGAGAATCGCATGGCAAATGTCTGTTTGCAATAATTGAAGGCTTCCCGTCGGGAATAACTATTGAAGAAGCAATAATAAATAAAGAGTTAAAGCGAAGACAAGGTGGTTTAGGCAGGGGGAGTAGAATGCAAATTGAAGAAGATTGTGTTGAGATACTTTCCGGCATCAGAAAAAACATAACTATCGGTAGTCCAATTTGTTTGATGATAAAAAATCGAGATTATAAAATTAATGAATTACCTGAGATTACTAAACCACGTCCGGGGCATGCGGATTTAGCGGGGGCTATAAAGTATAACCAAAAGAGCGCAAGAGACACACTGGAACGTGCGAGCGCGAGAGAAACAGCGGCAAGGGTAGCGGTCGGTGCAGTAGTGAAGATTTTGCTAACGCAATTTAATATAGAAGTTTTTGGTTATGTAAAGGGAATTGGTGGGATTAACTCTGGCAAAATTATCGGAGACATGGGTGTTGCGAAAAAAAATCGTGAAATCAGTCAGATGTATTGTGTTGACGTCGAAATTGAACCTAAAATAATTGAAAGAATTAAACTGACAACTGAAAATGGCGACTCTCTCGGTGGCGTTATTGAGATAATTGTTAGTGGTGTTCCTATTGGATTAGGTAGCCACACTCAGTGGAATTTAAGGCTTGATGCAAGAATTGCTTGTGCACTAATGTCAATTCAGGCAATTAAAGGTGTTGAGATAGGACTTGGTTATGAAGTAGCGAACAAACTGGGTTCAGAAGTACACGATGAGATATTTTATGATAAGACACAAAATAAGGCAATAACTGGAGGATTTAAAAGATTAACAAATAACGCGGGTGGAATAGAAGGTGGCATAAGTAATGGAGCGCCAATTATTGCACGTGCTTTTATGAAACCAATTCCGACACTAAAGAAGCCGTTGCGATCTGTTGACATAATAACGAAAGAAGCTATTGTGGCTACTTATGAAAGGTCGGATGTGTGCGCAGTGCCTGCTGCTTCTGTTGTTTGTGAGGCTATGATTGCCTATGAAATCACAAGGGCATTTTTAGAAAAATTCGGAGGGGATAGCATAACAGAAATTAAGCGAAACTACGAAGGATACATATCAAATTTGCCGATTTAGAGTGGTTATAATTTTGTATTAGCTATAGACATAGGTAACACTTTTGTAATTAGGAAAAGTTTGTAATTTTTGCAGTGGAGTCCACCCCTGAAGCCCCATGTGTGGTCTTTTGTTGTTAAAGAATTCATCGTATTTTTTACGTTCTTTTACAAGGAGGTCAAGATTCCGAGTTTTTTGTAAACGGAAAAACTCTTCTCCATCGGTTCTATGAGACCTTTCTACCTTGCCGTTTTGCTCTGGACAAGAAGGCCTATTGAGCTTGTGTTTTATACCCAACCCCATGCACGACAGGGTAAAAGGATGTGTCTTGGGCTGCCGTAAGGGATGGGTTTTGGGTTCGCCGGTGTAAGCATTGGTAAAGACGGCGTCGTTGTCGGTCCTGATGTGCCTGATCTTGAAAGGAAAGCGTCTGAATATATATTGCAAGAAGTCCAGGGAGTTAGATGTAGAGCGTTCCTGGTAAAGTTTGGTGAATTTGATCCTGGTAGAGTCGTCCTGAGCGGAGGACTGAACAAAGCTCCCGGGTCTGTAGCCGCCCAGCAGCTTTATATCTACCTGTAGGTATCCTGGAGAGGGCATCTGATAACACTTAGGTTTTCTGTGCATCTTCTTGGGTTTCTCAATGAGTCCGTTGCGTTTTAAAGTGGCGTATATGGTGGACCTTGGAAGCGAGATATTATAGTCCTTCAATAAGAACAGCCGTATACGGTCGGGGCCGAAGGAAGTGGTTTTACGAAGTCTTATGATGATAGACTGAATATATTTATGGGTAAGCATAGGGGAGCGTCTGGGACGTTTTGAGCGATCAATGAGGCTTGCAGGGTCACCTCCTGAGTCTTCGTAACGTTTAAGCCATTTATAGAAACATTTACGAGATATGCCAAAATACAGGCATACCTTTGAGACGTTATTAATCTTTTTATACATGAGCATCCAGGCTAACCTTTTTCGACTAAGTTGATCGTAATAATACTTGGGCATGGGTAACATCTCCATAAAAAAATTTAGTAAGTCGCCTATCCCATAGGGATAGGCATATCATATTACATAAACTGTTACCCATGTCTATATACTTTACAAAAGAATTTAAATGTCATGTTAAAGCGAAACATATCTGTTTTTTCCAGAGAACATAGGATTCTTTGCTGCCGTTCAGAATGACAATTTCCTGCAGCTAGGTATGAGCTTAATAACGACAGTTATTAGCAAGCAATTTATAATAAGGAAAATTTCTCACAAGAAACTCCGTTTGCCTGTAATGTCCGTGCATGATTACATTTTCGGAGGTGATATGACATCTATTCTTTAGGTGTTCTATCAATACCAATAGCGAAGCCATTTGTGATACCGTTGGACGAGAGTGGTTAAAGTTTCTAACAATTCATATGCCATAATGATTGTATTCCTCCCACACCAGCATGGGCGCCATCTAACAGATCTAACTTTCTATTACTGATCTCAATCTCTCCATCAGGGTTACCGCTACCATTCCCTGTCACAAAATGATATCCCAAGCAGTTCTCCAAGCCGCTTTTTGTGATGTCTCCACTTTAGCCATTGTACTTTCAAGAGGTTTCACGGTAGTTTTAAGTTTTGGAGTAGGTGGTGTGTAACAACCAGACACACCAAGGATGGCAAGAAAATACACACAAATATATATTTTCGATAGAAAATGCATGGACACTCCTGAAGTATGAATTTAGTTTCCTGAAAAATTATTAGGCTCTAAAACCCTCACCTGATATCTACCACAGGTGGAAAAGCTATTCTACCCGCTCTTGATGAGAGCGATTGAGGGAGGGAATATATTTTCACGTTACTACCCTTTATAAGCAAATGGTTCATGGGTAATAATGCTTAAAATAGCAGTTTTCAAAAAACTAAATTGTTACCTACTGAACTAGTATTCAGCATCAAACTTATACAATAATTTCTCAAATAACATACTTCGTTATTCAAAAGGCATTTTTAAGGATAATTATCTGCACGTATGCAGAAGACAAGGAGTGTTTGAACGAAACCTAATAAAAGTGTAGTTTAGAGAGTATAGAGAAATCTTTTGACTACAGGAATTACATGATTTACAGATTTCTCTCTTCGGTAGGAATGGCAAAAATATGGTTTTAATTCAGTCACTATATAATCACAAAGGTACAGGAAGGGTGGTGGGCGTTGGTGTGTTTCTCGGTATTTGTACCCAGTGGTATTGCTATTTGTCCTGTTTATCGTGAAAATGAATTTTTTCTGTTCTGTGTGATGGCTGAAACTATCACGATGAAGGCATTGCGTTTCGTAAGACCTGGATGGTGTGCATGCATTTGACTGGGGAACCCCTTGCAGCAAGAAGGTCTTCTATTTGAAGTCTGCATCCTGGACATCCTGTTGCTACAACCTCAGCCCCGCTCTTTTCAATCGCCTTTGCCTTATACTCCCCAATCTTAATGGAGAGGTCGTAGTGTAATAAATTAAAAACCCCACCCCCGCCGCAACACCGTTCCGGCGTTTCCATCTCTTGAAATGTGGAAGAACGCTTCAAAATATCTCTGGGTTGTTTTGAAATATTTTGACCCCAGTGCAGATGACATGGGTCATGGTACGTGATCTTTGTGTTCAGGTGTTTTGTTTCGTATTTGAAATGTTTTTCAATGAATTCAGATACGTCATATATCTTCTGCGTGAATTTTAAGGAACGGGCGCCTAGTATTTGACGATAATCCCTTTTTAAAGTCCTCCCGCAGGTAGCACATGCGTTAACAATAAAATCAACCTTTGCATCTTCAAATACTTTAACATTTGTTTCAGCCAGTTTTAGCGCGGTTTTTAAGTCCCCCAGCGACCTTGCGGGGATGCCGCAGCACAATTGTTTAGGAGGCACAATGACCTCAACGCCAAGGTGATTCAACACCTCTATTACAGCGTCAGCAATATCCGTATAAACATAGTTTATAAGGCAGCCCGAGAAGAATCCTACCTTCATCTTTGGAGCGTTAATCTTTTTTGTGTTGCGATGTTTTTTCAGCACCGGCTCTTTTGCAAGTGGTGGAACCCATCTACCATCAAGAAACATAAAAGGAAGATGCCTCATTGTGCCGTGTCGCTTTAAAGGGATTAGTTTTTGAAATGTATATGTAACTTTCAGGAGTAAATTAAAGAGCCATCTGCGAGTTAAGAAAAACCTAAATATCATTCGAGGGATAAGCCATATTCCCAGATGATTTGCCAGATCATCAAGCATGGTTTGGATGATTAAATCGTAGTCCACACTCGAAGGGCAGATGCTTGAACATCGAAGGCATTTTTTGCATGAAAGCAAATAATTTCTCAGTAAATCTGTATAGAAAATTTCGTTATTTCTAAGCGCCTCAGCAAGGCTGATACGTCCCCTTGCTACCATTGATTCATTGCCGGTTTCTATAAAGACGGGGCATATTGAACGACATTTACCACACTTCGCACATTTATTAATTTCTGTTTCTAATGAGTTAGTAACCATGCTTATTTAGAATGTATAAGTTTTAATTAAGACTGATAATTTGGCTTAAGAAATATAACGCAAATTTGTTATGATTTAAACAAATCTGGTGATATTATTAAAGCAAAGGAATAAGGTGTATGTCTATAATTAAAATTCTGCCTGTATCTCTAATCAACAAAATTGCGGCTGGCGAGGTGATTGAACGCCCTGCCTCCATAGTGAAAGAATTAGTTGAGAATGCCATAGACGCAAAGGCGCTCAAAATAGACGTATATCTGGAAGACGGAGGGCGGAAGTTAATCCGGGTTACAGATGACGGTGTTGGGATGGACGCGGAAGACCTTGCGCTTGCATTTCAAAGTCATACAACCAGCAAACTTCAAAAAGAAGACGACTTATTTGCAATAAACACATTGGGTTTCAGGGGTGAGGCATTGCCCAGTATTGGAGCTGTTTCTCATGCCTGCATTATTTCGAGGCTAAGGGGAGCTGCAAGCGGCGCCGAAATAAGGATAGATGGAGGTGCCGCTGGAAAAGTCAGGGAGAAAGGCGCACCTGAGGGAACGCAGGCCGAGGTTAGAGAGCTGTTTTTTAACATGCCTGTAAGAAAGAAATTTTTAAAGGCAATACCAACGGAGATTGCGCACATTACAGAGGTTTTGACAAGATTTGCTCTTTGCTATCCATCAATTCATTTTACCCTTACGCATAATAACAGGGTAGTATTCAATCTGCCGCAGGTTCGGGACACAGCAGAACGAATTGCAACCTTTTTCGGAGAAGAGATGAGAAACCATCTGATTCCTGTGCTTCACAGGGAAGAATTGTTTACGCTTACCGGTTTTATTGTTCCTCCATTTTTTGACAAGGCGAATGCGAGGATGATGTATATATTCCTGAACGGACGATATATTAAAGATAATGCAATATTTCGCGCTATAAACGAGTCTTACCGCGGTAAATTAATGTATAAGAGGTATCCGATAGTATTCTTGTTCTTGCAGATAAAACCATCCGAAGTGGACGTGAATGTCCATCCTACAAAAATTGAGGTGCGCTTCAGGAATTCAAGCTTTATTTATAGTTCTGTTCTTGCTGCGTTAAAAGAGGGTCTGAACAAATCAGAGGTAAAACCTGTTAACTTTAAAAACCCTGTTTCAATACCTGAAGGGAAAGTATCAGGTACGGTAGGATTAGACTATATAAGAAAATCTTTATGGGAACAGTATTCTTCTGGAAAAGATACCGATAAGATACCAGCATCTGAAATTAAAAAGAAAGAAATGGAATTTACTCCTTTATCCGCATCGCTTGATACAGGTTCTTCTGCCACAAACTTTCAGCATGCGGAATTAGAGACTTTACCTGGAATTGGTAATCAATACAGAGAACATGGGGTGTATTTTCAGGTTCACAATACTTTTATAATCGAGGAAATAAATGGAGGATTAAATATAATAGACCAGCATGCATTGCATGAAATAATAATGTATCATGAGATAGCAAGGAGTTTGCAGAAGGCAGAGAAATTAAGTCAGCGGTTGTTGATTCCTGAGCTTGTCGAGATGGGTCCTAAAGATTTCTTCTGTGTAATTAACTTAAAGGAATATTTGGAACTATTGGGTATTGAATTAGAGGAGTTTGGACAGCAAACAATTGTGATACGGTCATTCCCACAGATTCTTAAGAATTTAAACATAAGGGAATTTATTGAAAGTTTGCTTGTAGAATTGGGCGATAACGAGGAGTATCTAAAAGATAAAGAAAGGATTTTAAATAAATTAATGAGCATAATGGCATGTAAGGGCGCTGTTAAGGCAGGACAGAAATTAGAATTAGAGGAGATAAGGGTACTTCTTGAGAAAAGAAACACAATGGATTTGCATACTAATAATTGTCCACATGGGAGACCTACTACACTCTTTTTTTCACTCAATGAGTTACAAAAACAGTTCAAAAGAAAATGATGGTTACAATAAATTTAGTAATCCTATGTTTTTTTACAATGAGCGGTTATGTCTATGCAAGTATATAAAAATATCTTGACATTCATTTTCATGAGTGATAAGATTTTTAATAAACTGATGCTACGGAATTTCAATTTAAATCCACCCTTAAGGGGGGACTAACACAAGTCGCATATGTGGCCTGAGTTATTTTAGATTTGAGCTCATTGCCGAGCTGAATTAGAGAGTTTAGGTAGACAGGTAAGTGTACGAACTGATTATAGAAACCGATTTTGCTGCCGCTCATAATTTACGAGAATATAAAGGGCAATGTGAAAAATTACACGGTCATAATTGGAAGGTTAAAATTGTACTGAGAACTGAAGAACTGGATAAATTAGGTATGGTTATGGATTTCAGAGACGCAAAGTCAATTATTGGGAAATTTGTAAACGATTTGACCATACATATTTGAACGATATTGCAGATTTTAAGATACTAAATCCAACAACCGAGAATATTTCCAAAATAATATACGACGATTAAAGAATACCGTACCGTCGGGCGTGAGAGTAGGTAGTGTTACAACATGGGAGTCTGATTCTTGTGGTGCAGTATATTATGAGTAAAGCTCTTTCATAATTGTAAAACAATGGCAGTAATATTGCAAATTGCTCTCGATTTTATAGACCTTCACAGGGCTATTAAGGTAGCTGAGGAAGCAGTTAATGCTGGTGCAGATTGGCTGGAGATAGGTACACCCCTGATTAAAAGCGAAGGAATGAACGCCATTCGCCAGTTAAGAAAGTTGTTTCCTAACATAACCCTGGTAGCTGATATGAAGATAATGGATGCTGGACGTGTGGAGGTTGAAATGGCAGCGAAGGCCGGTGCAGACATCGCTGTGGTGATGGGTGAGGCGTCTGATTCGACAATCAGGGAATGCGTACAAGCAGGGAAGAATTATGGAATAAAAATTTGTACAGACTTTATAAATAATGAAAAAATTGCTGACAGACTTAAAGATATAGAGAAATTAGGAGTTGATTACCTTGCCGTTCATACTGCAATAGATGAGCAAATGAGCGGGAAGACACCTTTTGATGTATTAAAATTTGTTTGCAGTGAAGTAAATATTCCAGTTGCAGTGGCAGGTGGTGTAAATTCAGAGAATGTTGTAGATGCAGTAAATTCAGGAGCGAGCATTATAATTGCTGGTGGATTTATTACAAAAGCAACAAACGTAAAAACCGCAGTAGAGAATATTAAAAATGCAATTAAAGAAAACCGAGCAGTATATACGCCATTGTTTAAAAGGGTAACAAATGAAAATATTCGTGAAACACTCTCTAAGGTATCAACTGCGAATATTTCTGATGCAGGACATCGTGCGAAGTGTATAGAGGGTTTGTATCCGATATATCAAAATATAAAATTAATAGGAAAAGCTGTTACTGTAAGAACCTATCCGGGAGATTGGGCTAAACCGGTTGAGGCTATAGATACTGCAAAAGAAGGAAATGTAATTGTAATTGATGCCGGAGGAATAGGTCCTGCAATTTGGGGGGAACTTGGCGACCCACAGTGCATTGCAGAAAAGGATAAGCGGGGTTGTGGTTAACGGAGCGATAAGGGATGTTGCTGAAATTAGAAAGTTGAATTTCCCTGCCTTTGCGAGAATTGTAATGCCAACAGCCGGTGAGCCAAAAGGGTTTGGAGAAATTAACGTTCCCATACAAATCTCCGGAGTTCAAATCAACCCCGGAGATTGGATTATTGGCGACGATGATGGTCTAATGGTGATGCCTATGGCAGAGGCCGATGTCTGGGTTAATTATGGTATGGATTGCCTGGAAAGAGAAAACAGAATAAGAGATGAAATACTATCTGAAAAAAGTTCTTTAGGAAAAGTTATAGATGTGTTAAAATGGGAAAAAAGATAAGAATTTTTGCATCGTATTATAAGTATTAGGTAACATAGAATGAAATGCGAATCCTGTAATAAAAAGCACGCGACAGTTCATTTAACTGAAATTGTTGGTACATGTAAAGAAAGAACGACATCTATGCGAAGAGTGTGCTCAGAGCATAAATACACATCTGACAAAAATACCCTCACCTACCGAAATTCTAACAAGTTTCATCAATCAGGTCGCCCCGGAAATAAGTGAGATGTCAAAGATTGTATGTCCTGTATGCGGACTGATCTTACATTGAATTCCGTTCTCATGGTCGTCTTGGGTTGTCCGATGGATTATACTGTATTTAGAAAAGGATTAGTTCCTTTATTAGAAAAGATGCACGGAAGCACCCAGCATGTCGGGAAAGTGCCTTCTCGTGCTGGAAAAGAATTAATCAAAAAGAATGAATTAATGCAGTTGAGAAATGAACTGAATAAGGCTGTTGAAAAAGAAGATTATGAAAAAGCGGCGGAATTAAGGGATAAGATATATGAATTATCAGGCGCGGATGATGAAAATTAATGACCTGAGAGATAATACGGGCGAATGGTTGAGAGGAACTGGACCAGAGTCAGATATTGTTATAAGTACTAGGATACGTCTTGCAAGGAATATTGCGCGTTTTCCCTTTCTGTCAAGGGCAAATCTTAAGCAAAAGAAGGAACTTGAAGAATATATAAGTGAAAAAATAAAAGAATCAGGTATAACAAATGATTTATGTTATGTTAGACTGTCAGAAACAAGTCCGGTAGACAGACTATTTCTTGTTGAGCGGCATTTAATTAGTAGAGAACACGCCGGTGGCGAAGGTGAAAGGGGTGTTGCCTTTGGTAAATCAGAAACTATAAGTCTGATGGTTAACGAAGAGGATCATTTGAGAATACAGGTAATTCACTCTGGATTTGAGCTAATGAAGGCATGGAGGATAATTGATGATGTTGACAACAAGTTAGAGAGGAAAATTAAGCTATGCCTATTCTTCGCGGTTTGGTTACTTGAGTGCCTGTCCCACTAATGTTGGTACAGGAATGAGGGCGTCGGTCATGTTGCATCTGCCTGCCCTTGGGATGACTCATCATATAGAAAAGGTATTCAATGCCGTCATGAAACTTGGACTGGTAGTTAGGGGTTTATATGGCGAGGGGACGCAGGTATCAGGAGACTTGTACCAAATTTCAAACCAGTTTACACTGGGTAAGGCAGAACAGGAAATAATTGAGATTATAGAAAGTGTGATTCCCAGGATTACAAATTATGAACGGATGGCCAGAAAGGCACTGATTTCAGAAAACAAAGAACAGCTTGAAGACAGGATATGGCGTTCGTACGGTATGTTAAAGGCTGCCAGATTAATTTCTTCTGAAGAGATTATGCACTTATTGTCGCAGGTTCGGATGGGGGTTAATCTGGGTATTATTAAAGATATTGAGATGAAAACATTAAACGAGTTATTTATACTTACACTGCCAGGTCATTTACAAAAAATAGAGGGGCGCGAACTTGATTCAGCACAAAGGAACGTTATTCGTGCCTCGTATGTAAGAAAACGACTGGAGGGTATAAAAGGTTGAAAGGACAGGTGTAGTTATGTTTGACAGATTTACAGATCGTGCAAGGAAAGTCATGGCGTCTAGCGCGCGAAGAGGCGAGGCGCTTTAACCATGAATACATCGGTACTGAGCATATTTTACTGGGTCTGGTTAAGGAAGGTAGTGGTGTTGCTGCAAATGTTTTACAAAATCTAGATATCGAATTGAAAAAGATACGCATAGAGGTAGAAAAAATAGTTCAGAGCGGCTCTGATTTGGTTTCGATAGGACAGTTGCCGTTTACTCCGCGAGTAAAAAAGGTTTTAGAATATGCAATGGAAGAGGCGCGGGCATTCGGTCACAATTATATTGGGACAGAGCATCTGTTGCTTGGGATTGCTCAGAGAGCAGGAAGGCGTGGCAGCGCAGGTATTATTGAATCTGGGTGTAAAACCTGAGGATGTCCGTGAGGAAGTTATTGGACTTTTAGGATCGGAAGCGAGTCAGGGTAACGTTAATCAGGAAAAAGAGGAAAAGAAAGGAAAATCCAAGACGCCTGCGCTAGATTCTTTTGGCCGGGACCTCACTCAACAGGCCAGAGAACGTGAACTTGATCCTGTGATTGGGAGGCAGGAAGTAATTGAACGTGTTATTCAGGTATTATGCAGGAGAACCAAAAATAATCCAGTATTATTGGGAGAGGCTGGAGTAGGTAAGACAGCTATTGTTGAAGGTCTTGCCCAGTCAGTAGTGCAAGGAAATATTCCTGAACTTATTAAAAGGACGCAGGATTGTAGCGCTTGACCTTGCAATGATGGTAGCTGGCACAAAATACAGAGGTCAGTTTGAGGAGCGTATTAAAGCTGTGATGGCTGAGGTGAAAAGGGCAAAAAACGTTATTCTGTTTATAGATGAATTGCATACCCTTGTTGGCGCAGGAGGTGCAGAAGGGCGCAATTGATGCGTCTAATGTATTAAAACCCGCGTTATCGCGAGGCGAGATTCAGTGTATCGGTGCTACCACACTGGATGAATATAGAAAATACATTGAAAAAGACGGTGCGCTTGAAAGAAGATTTCAAACAATAATTGTTGATCCGCCAACAAAGGAAGAGACTGTTGAGATATTAAAAGGCCTTCGCGATAGATATGAGGCTCATCACAAGGTTCAAATCACAGACGAGGCGATAGAATTTGCAACAGAGCTATCGGTTCGCTATATTACAGGAAGATACCTTCCAGACAAGGCAATTGATGTAATAGATGAAGCATGTGCGAGGGTGACGGTTAAAGGCTAACTACACAACCGCCAGACTTGAGGCACATAGAAGAAGAAATCAATAAACTGGAAAAAGATAAAGATGAGTCAGTAGCTATTCAGGATTTTGAAAGGGCAGCGAGGTTAAGAGACAAGGCAGATAAATTGAAAAAGAAAAAGGAGACAATTGAACGGGAATGGAAGGAAACACGAGCAGAAATAGAGGGCTGTGTTAATGAAGAAGTAGTCTCTGATGTCGTATCCAAGATGACTGGAATACCAGTAACACGTATCCAGTCTGCAGAGGCGAAAAGACTGCTTCGTATGGAGGAAGATCTTCATAAGATGATAATCAGTCAGGATGAAGCGGTAAAGGCAGTTGCAAAAGCAATACGTCGTTCTCGTGCCGGATTAAAGAATCCTAATCGGCCTGTAGCGTCTTTTATATTTGTAGGTCCATCGGGTGTAGGTAAGACGCATCTTGCAAGGTCTCTTGCAAAATTTATGTTTGGAGAAGAGGATGCACTTGTACAAATAGACATGTCTGAATACATGGAAAAACATAATATTTCAAGATTAATTGGCGCGCCTCCTGGTTATATTGGATACGAAGAGGGCGGTCAGCTAACGGAAAAGATTCGACGTCGCCCTTATGCAGTGGTTTTACTGGATGAAATAGAAAAGGCGCACACCGATGTCTTTAATATGTTATTACAAATTATGGAAGATGGAAAGTTAACAGATAGTTTCGGCCGCCATGTTGATTTTCGTAATGTGATTGTTATTATGACTTCGAATATTGGGGCTGATGTTATTAAGCATCAGGCGGCGCTTGGCTTTAGAAAGGTATCGGATGAACATACTTATGAAGTAATGAAAGAACAGTTGAAGAAAGAAGTGGAAAAACATTTCCGTCCTGAATTTTTGAACAGGGTGGATAATATTATTGTCTTCAAACCTCTGAGTAAGGATGACTTGAAAAAGATTATTGAAATTGAGATGAAGAACGTCAAGAAAAGGCTTGATAGCTACAATATAACTCTTACTATGAGCGATGAGGCATTGGAATTCCTTATAGATAAGGGATATGATCAACACTACGGTGCGCGTCCTCTCAGAAGGGCAATAGAGAGTTATTTAGAAGACCCACTTTCGGAAGAGGTGCTACAGGGTAAGTTTGAGGGTAAAAAACATGTAAAGGCAAAGGTGCAAGACAATAAACTGATATTTGATGAGGTGGTTGAAAGTCCTGAACCTGCGCTTGTAAATGCTGAAGATAGTGTTTAAATATAAAAAGTTAAACAAAAAAAGGGGAGAGTAAAAACTCTCCCCTTTTTTTGTTTTGCTGACAATTGTTCTTGGCTAACGACCACTTATACTGGGATTACAACCCTCTTCACCTCCTTTTCAATGGGAGATTTGCGGAAGATAGAACGTTGGTTTGTCATTCTGAACGGAGTAACATGGAGCGAAGATTTTCGTCTCTAAAACCGTGTATCAAACCCTTTGCTGCGCTCAGAGTAACATATAATGTCACTCTGGAATCTGGATTTCGGAATGTAAAAGGATAGTACATCTTGTTTGTTACTTTGTACATCATACTTCATACTTCTTGTATCGTGAATTATATATCATGCATTTTTTGTTAAAGAAGTAAATACTGTCAAATATGGCTAGAACAGGTGTTATTTATGTTTGTCAAAGTTGCGGCTGGAAGAGTCTGAAATGGGTAGGACGGTGCGGTGGGTGCGGTGAATGGGATTCAACCGTAGAAGAAATCAGTACAGGCGCTGACTTGAGTAACAAATCAGTTGTCTTAAACCGCGGATTACCACAGCCGATAACAAGCGTAAAATCATTGGAGTGCCCCTGTATTGAAACAGGAATTAAGGAGTTCGACAGGATATTGGGTGGCGGGCTGATTGCGGGGTCTGCTGTATTAATCGGAGGATCCCCTGGAATTGGTAAATCTACCCTCCTTTTACAGGTATGCTATTGCATAAGTGCGAAGGGTTACAAAACCCTATATGTTACTGGGGAAGAATCAGCGGCTCAGACAAAGCTCAGGGCAGAAAGATTATCAATACTTTCGGAAAATTTGCTGGTCGTTGCAGAAACAAATTTAGATTTTATTCTTGAATATATACATAATACAAATCCAACGCTGGTTGTTATAGATTCAATACAGACGGTTTATAAACCACAATTGGAGTCTTCACCTGGAACAGTAGCGCAATTACGTCAGTGTGCAAATGAGTTAATATACACGGCAAAATCATCTGGTTCTGCTATTTTTCTTGTCGGGCATGTAACTAAAGACGGTATAATTGCGGGTCCTAAAGTGCTGGAACATATGGCTGATACTGTTTTATATTTTGAAGGCGAAAAATTTCAGTGGTATCGAATCCTGCGGGTGGTAAAAAATAGATTTGGTTCTACCGATGAAATTGGCATTTTTGAAATGAGAAAAAACGGATTACAGCAGATAGAAAATCCAACAGAAATATTTATTTCGCGCGATAGAAAAATAAGTACAGGTTCTACCGTTATTCCGTGTCTGGAAGGCACGCGCGTATTACTAGTTGAAATTCAGGCGCTGGTAACAAGGGCAAATTTTGGCATACCTGAACGGAAGGTAAGCGGGGTTGACTACAATCGCGTATCAATGATACTTGCTGTCCTTGAAAAACGTATCGGATTGAAATTGGGGGGGCAGGATATATTTGTTAATATAGTTGGAGGTGTTCGGGTGGATGAGCCTGCGGCAGACCTTGGGATCGCTTTGACTATAGCGTCTAGTCTCAAAGAAAAGGTGGTACCAACAGACACTTTGGTTATTGGAGAGATCGGACTGGGAGGAGAAGTTAGAAGCGTGAATCAAATTGAATTGCGATTGAAAGAGGCACAAAGACTTGGTTTTAAAAAAGCGGTTATTCCAAAGGATAATATTAAAGGTATAATTAAGGAATCTAAAATAGAAATAATTGAAGTGAATTATCTTTCTGAAGCAATTGAAATTATGGGGTGATTTAATGAATTGGAATAAATTAAGACTTTTAATTCTGTTTGCAGTGAGTGTTTGTATTGTATTTATAAATAATTCTGTTGGAATTTATGCCGACACTTATAGTGACGGTCCTATTACTGTGAAACACGAAGAAATAAAAGTTAAAAAAGATCGCCGGCAAATTCAATTTGAACATCCTTTTGAGATACCGGCGAATGTAATCACAAATGCATTATCATATATATCCTATGAGGAAAAGGGTCTGTTGAGGAAAAAAAAAGCAATGAGTGTTTTTCAAGATGACGAAATAAAAAAGTTAGTTCCTTTGATTATGCAGTCTTTTTCTGTTGCAAAGCCAACTCAAGTGGTAACGGTTTCCTCTTTTTCTGAGCGCATGCTTTTAACAGACAAGCAGAATTACTGTGTAATGTTTGTTCATGAGCGGTATCTTAATATTGTTTTCAGTCGTATACATATGTTTCAGGCGTATACTTATTCAATGTCCGATAAAAGGAGATACACCCTAACGAGAGAAAATCCAACGGAGATAAGACACAGTCGTTTCTGGAAATTGATTCCATCTTATGGGCAGAGGCTTGAAGCGGATCACGAGAACTGGCTCGTTGTTGACCTGTCCGAGGAATTATATCAGCAGCCTATGGTGCAGAGAGTGAGGACGGTTGAGGAAAAGTTTAAAATGGATACTTCAGAGCTTGATGAACGACTTAAAAGGTTGGAAGAAAAGCTAGGCGGCGTGGATACTGCTGAACGTGGTGCTGAGATTGTTTCTTCAGAAAAGTTAGATACCGAAAACAATATTAAAAACAAGCTTATTATCTTGCGTGAAATGGTTAACGAAGGGATTGTTTTAGAAGAGGATTACAATTACAAAAAGGCAAAATTACTTAGGGAAGGTATGGAGAACTTGAGTATAAAAGAACAACTGCGTACGATAAAAGACCTTGAGGTGAATGGATTGATTACAGAAGATGACTATAATGAGAAGAAGAAAGAACTGCTAGACCAGTTTTAATCTTGTTTATAGATCTCGTAAACGGCGTTATTTAAAATTTGTTATAGTAGTAAAATCTTCCCGGTTATCTAATCCAAAATTTAAAATATGAAATTCAAAGATGAGCTTAAAGAAACAACAGAGAATTAAAGAATAATTTGATTTCAGGAATGAATAAACGGCAAAGAGAAACACTATTAATATAGTGGTTTTTAGTTTTAGAAAGTGGGATTAAAAAAAGGGAGAAGAAGATATGGAAAAACTCAACTGTATATCCGAATTGTGGTTTTTCTGGATGCACAAGAACTTTTACAAAGGGAAATCTTTCTGTTGAATTGATTTTGTAGTTATTTGTTTTACTGCTTGGTGTGATTTATTCGGTCTGGAGATTGGCTTCAAGATACGAAGGTTGGGGCAGCTAATATGGTACCAGTAAATTCACCAAGAGGGAAACAATTATTATCAGAAGGTAAATAACATGAAAGCATGTGGGTTAAGGTAAGTTAAGTGAACCAAAACGATTTTATGTTTGGAATTATGTAACTTTTATAGGGGAGATGGCAATGCTTTTCTGCTCTTGTTCCAAAGCTCCTGAGTTACACCTTGTTCTTTCTTAAACAGCAAGCAGGGGTCAGACTTCATTGTTCATTATCTTATCCTTATAGCCAAGTGTAGTAAACGTCATAAATAAGTTGATATATTTCTAGTAGGGCAACCATTCAAGGTTGTTTGTAGCAAGACTGAAGCCTTGTCTTACGCCAATTTGTTTTTTACGTTTATTATAGTGTTTGGTATCGCAAGAGATAAATTTTTAAATTTTCGGCAAAAATACTTTTTACAAAATCTCACATTTTGCTTTGCGTAAGGCTTTTGATAAGAATTTAACACTGCACAACTTTTGGCACCCTTCCGACTCGTTCTGGCTAGGAACACATCTCTTATTAAAATTATTCAAAGCTTAATCCAACATTTTTAGAGCAAATATTTTATCGTAGCTCCTGCTTTGTCAGCCACAAACCGGGAAACATGGGTAACCATAACGTGAACCTTCTCAATAATAACGTTACCGTAAGTGCTGCTTCCAACTTGATGTCAAGCATACTGAGAATCGCTATACATGTTGCCTCAAAGTTCCCCAACCCAAGAGGAACCGGACTGAGTGTTGCAACCATCGAAGCAACAACAAAACTTGGGAAAACCACTAGAAACGAAATATCCTGTCCAATGGGATACAACATTATATTCAGGGTAGAAGCATTCAGTAAGAAAATACTCCCCTGGAGTAAGGTTGTTTTTTTAGTAGTGCAGGGTTTTGTAGAAAGTAGCCGGGTGCATCACAAAGAGCATTTAATATAACCGTTAAGCCGGGATGCGCATCAAAATTCCGGGAATTGATTGTTTTCCCCGGCGCCTCACCCACAAAGCCCCTGCGGGAATTGCCACTGCAACAAAGCAGAATACCGCTGTAATAGCTACGATCCACACGTGTAAGTCATGATAAAACCATAACAGCGCTATATTTGCTAGCGCTGCAAGAAGGTATGCCATGTGATAACCTGCCATGCTTACCATAAGAATGGCCATACAGAGTGGTTTGGATATACCGCGGCGATTCAATGATGCAACCAGAAATACCATTCCGCTCATACCACCCGTGGGTAAAGCTTGGTCTGAAAAAAGTTTTGCTACCCCGAATGGCACAAGCGACAATATTGAATAACGTACGCCGGCATATATTAGCGTTTGATGACAGACGGCAGCAACACTGAAGTATGTCGTCGCTTGAAGGAGAAAACCGGCAATCAACCAAAATGGTTTTGCCTGGCGCAAAAGCTGAGCAAAGTGGTCTAATTCACTGAAATGAGTAACAAACTAAACTAATCCTGCAAGAAATATCAGACTTAAGAACCATACCTCGAGCCTGCGGGTTATTAGAGTGGTTTTTGACGGGATATTTTCAATCTGTTTGTCGTTTGATTGTAGCATAAAAGAAGCCCTGTTAACCAATATATCGATAAAAGATGCATTTGAATAGTTCAGAAACAACCACTTATAACACAGTGGATAATAGGAAATTGCTTTTTCTTATCGGGGTGCCAACACAACAAAAACGAAGAAGACCGCAAGTATTATTTAATTTTTTCAGCAAAATTAAAAAAACAAAGCAAAGGAAATGGGAAAGAATTGTGAAACTATAGGAGAATTATCAGAAGAAGTGTAATGTGCACGTCGGGGTTGGTATTCAGATACGTCTATTATCTCGATGGTTTCATCAGTTTCATTAAACGGTTGATCGTCTGTTGCAAGATCGCCCTGTTTTTCTAGTAACCCGCGAGACTTGTTTGAATACTAGGTAGGTCGGTCGGGCGTCCTCACCCGGCATTATGATGACAAGCGGGGACGCTTGTCCTACTATGGTAACGCTCTATATTTCAGCAAGTTCACTATGGGTATGAAATGTTTTTTCAGGGATGTGCTGGGTAATGGCTGTGATAAATTCCGCCGCCGTATATATCTGAAAGATTTTCTTGTTTTTGCTGCTGATCATTTTAGAACGATAAATAACCGTGTCCTGATTATATGTCCGCTTCTTAAGGGAGAAGGTGTTGCGAATAATATATTGGGCAATCGCCTCCCGTCCTTTTTCATCGTCTTTTGCAATCCGCTCCTTATTGTGTACGCTAAAACCGGACTGTTTACAGTTCATAAGTTTATTGATGTACATGAATTTCAAACTATAGTTCTTCCCCCTTGATGGGAGAGGCTAGTGGGGGTGAAGGAAGAAGTTAATCTCACTCCCTTTGCCCCTCCCATCGAGGGAGGGGAATATTTAGTTGCCGAAGGCCTAATTTTACGTTAAGGAATTTTAATCTCTTAAAAAGAGGTGCTTCTCTGATCCGTTTAGCATGACACCGTGCAATTCTGAGCGAAGCGAAGAATCTAATTTAATTATGTCATCATTTATTTTTCCTTCTTCTTTGAGCATGTTGAAGACCTTTGCGCTTAATATTTCTTCAAGAGGTTTCAAGTCAACATCCGTCATTACGTAAAATGTGGCGGTATTTCAAAAAAGCCCGTCAGATGCTATTGCGTGTATATAAGGATGAAACTTTTCAGGGTGATCCCCAAAGGTATGTATAGGCAGAACAACACCAAGCATTCAATTTTCGATGGAAGACTGGATAAAGGAGCGTATCTTTTATATAAAGGTAAGGTAAGATACCGTGCCCTTATTATATTATTTAGCTTTTTTCAATCTTTAAATTGTTGTTAAGCTTATTTTACCAAACATATACGGAAACCATGGTACTAAATCAATGCTGAAATGAATTCAGCACAGGGTTTAGTACGACATGTAAAAAGAAATAATATCCTCTTTCTCAAAATACAAACTCATACCTCATAACTCCGAACTCATAGCTCAAAACACCAATCTCACACTCCTAACTAAAAACATACAAATGCGTATCAATTGGGCGTGGCAGCAGACGCAAGTGTATTTCCTTGACATTCAATATCTCGTTCTTTATAATTTTTTTAAAAGCTCACATTTCGTTGAATTCGGAGGTTTTTCGCAGTTCTTTTTTATGAAATATCCAAACAGAGGATGCAATACATGTCTTGTGGGATTGCAATGGGGTGATGAAGGTAAGGGCAAAATTGTAGATATACTTACTGAGTCGTTTGATATAATTGTCAGATATCAGGGAGGAAGTAATGCTGGACATACGGTTGTTATAAATAATGAAAAATTTGTATTGCATCTTATACCTTCTGGTATTTTAAGAAAGAACAAATACTGCGTTATAGGCAGTGGTGTAGTACTCGATCCCCGCCAATTATTAGATGAGATCTCCGAATTAAGAAGCCGAAATATAGAAATAGGCGATAATCTTCGTATCAGTGAAACAGCCCATCTCGTTTTTCCATATCACAAGAAATTGGACGAACTTTCCGAAAGTGAAAAGGGAGATGAAAAGAT
Organism: uncultured Planctomycetota bacterium; assembly: GCA_963709355.1. Lineage (GTDB taxonomy): Bacteria > Planctomycetota > Brocadiia > Brocadiales > Brocadiaceae > PLOWO2-12-38-17. The sequence goes on along the minus strand of CAVPVY010000005.1, from coordinate 1,587,479 downwards.
TGGAACAACCCGCAGAGGGATAGGGCCATGTTATTCAGATAAAATGGCAAGAGATGGTATACGGGTATCCGATTTGTTCCATCCAGAGTATTTTAAACAAAGGTTACAGAAGGTAGTAGAGGAAAAAAATAAGATATTAGTCCGCATATTCAATAAAGATTCTTTGTTGTGGAAGGATATTTATGATGAGTATTGTGAATATGCTAAACAAATAAAGCCGTTCGTGTGTAATACTATTGTATTCATGAATGAAGCCGTAAAAGCCCAGAAAAGAATATTGTTCGAGGGCGCACAGGGCTCTTTGCTTGACGTAGATTTTGGGACATACCCTTTCGTCACATCCTCTTCAGCCACAGCGGGCGGCGCTGTAACAGGAGTGGGCGTTCCTCCGAGTCAAATTCATAAGATAGTGGGTGTTATGAAATCGTATACAACACGTGTTGGAAGCGGTCCGTTCCCTTCAGAACTGAATGATGCGTTGGGTGAACACCTTAGAGTAAAAGGAGGCGAGTATGGCGCTACCACAGGTAGGCCAAGACGATGCGGGTGGTTTGATGCGGTTGCAGTAAAGCACTCAATAATGACGAACGGCGCAGACAGTGCCGTCCTGACAAAACTTGATGTGCTTGATGAACAAAAGACTATAAAGGTATGCGTAGGTTACAAGCGCGGTAATAAAATATATGACCAGTTTCCTGCAGATCTAGCGGCATGGCCTGAATGTCAGCCGATATACAAAGAAATATCCGGTTGGCAGAAGGACACTTCGAAAGTGCGCGATGTAAAGGATATACCGCCTCAGGCAAGAAATTACATTAATACCATTGAGGACATACTTGCAATTAAGATAGAAATGCTTTCTGTTGGTCCGGATCGAGGTCAGATTGTGAGTCTTGTATGAGTGGAAAGGAATGTATACCTACGCACATTGCGATTATCATGGATGGTAATGGGCGATGGGCTAGGCAAAGAGGACTTATAAGGATTCGGGGACATGAAAAGGGTACAGAATCGGTTCGCGAGATAACGAGAGAATGTGCAAAGAAACATCTCAAACAGCTAACGCTTTACGCCTTTTCAAGTGAAAACTGGAAGAGGCCAAAACGAGAAGTAAATTTACTAATGAAGCTCCTCAAGGAGTATCTTATTAAAGAGCGGAAGGAGATTGAAGAAAACAATATAAGATTAACAGCCATTGGTCGTATAAATGAACTTCCTGAAGACGTGCAGAGAGAGCTCGCTATTTCAATGGAAGAGAGCAAAAATAATAAAGGCATGGTGCTTTGTCTTGCGCTGAATTACGGCGGTCGTACTGAAATTGTAGATGCAGCAAAAGAAATTATACGGAAAGTTAAGGAAGGGAAGCTGCGGCTTGATGAGATTACAGAAGAAACTTTTAGAGAGCACATGTATATGCCTGACATGCAGGATCCTGATTTGCTAATCAGAACCGGCGGCGAGATGCGTATAAGTAACTTTTTGTTATGGGAAGTTTCTTATGCCGAACTCTGGGTGACTCCTGTTTACTGGCCTGATTTTAGGAAAACACATCTTGAAGAAGCGATTAGAGATTATGCTAATCGTGAACGCCGTTATGGTGGGTTAATAGAGTGAACACGCTTCAGACCAGAATCACACTTGGTGTTATAATGTTTGCAGTGTTCTTTGGTGTACTGGCTGTTGATGCAATATTCAAAACAGATATAGGATTTGGATGTCTTGCAATTATAGTTTGTGGTGTTGGATTATATGAGTTTTACAACATTGCCAGTAAAAATGGTTTTTCTCCGTTTAGTATTTCTGGTATATGTATCGGTGTCTGGTTGTTTATTTCGTACTGGTTAACGGCAAGAAAAGAAGCCGTTGTAATTCAACAGTTTTTCAGACACGAGACGGTTATAGTATTAATATTCTGGTTGTTTTTTGTTCAGGCATTTGCTCGAAATATAAAAGATGCAATAAAAAACATTTCGGTAACGATCTTTGGAGTTTTGTATGTAAGTTTTCTCCTAAGTTATGCAATTGCCTTGCGTCATCTTAATTACGGTACTTCTGTTCTGGTTATGGTATTACTTGTATCTAAGTTCGGTGATATTGGTGGTTATTTGTTAGGAAGAAAATACGGGAAACATAAACTTGCAAAGGTGATAAGCCCCAATAAGACGATAGAGGGTGCCTGTTTCGCGCTTTCGTTTAGCGTTTTGATTGCAGTTGTTTTTAATTCAATCCCGCAAACAAGGGTAATCAGTATACCGTGGTCGGTCTTATTTGGATTAATTGTGGGTTTTTCTGCTCTGATGGGCGATCTGGCAGAATCGCTTCTTAAAAGAGATTCCAACGTAAAAGATTCCAGTGAGCTTGTGCCAGCCTTTGGTGGGGCACTAGATGTTATTGACTGTTTGTTGGTAAGTATGCCAGTTGCATATTATTTTTTAACGGTTTTTAAATTAGTATAAAATGAATCAAAAAGTTAAGATCCAAAAACATCATACAAAAAAGGAACATTTCCCACATCCGTCCACATATCAAGACACTGTCGTTTTGGAAAGCGATGCGGAAGCATCCATTCTATATGGCTGTAATGATAGATATCTCCGGCTAGTAAAGGATACCTTTCAGGTACAATTGGTTGCCCGTCACGGATTGTTAAAACTCGAAGGCGAAAAAGAAGAGGTAGATACAAGTAAGGAGGTTTTGAACAGATTGCTGGAAATTGTTCGTTCAACCGGGGAATTGGAACTGGAAGATGTAGAACATGTTATTTTAGATGCAAAAAACGGAAGAAAAGATGAGATCGGTCAGATTATTGATGTCTTTCAGAAAAATGCTGTTATAAAGCCAAGAACAGATGGCCAGATGAAATACATAGAAGCAATCAAGGGAAATGATCTTGTTATTTGTATTGGACCCGCAGGCACCGGGAAGACATATCTAGCTGTTGCAATGGCGCTTTCCTATCTCAAGAACGGGCGTATAAGGAAGATTGTACTTGCCAGACCAGCGGTTGAAGCAGGTGAAAAGCTTGGATATTTGCCTGGCGACATAAGAGCAAAGGTTAATCCATATTTGCACCCATTGTATGATGCCCTTGAGGATATGATGGATTTCGGGCATGTAAAAAAATACATTGAAAATGACCTTATTGAAATTTTGCCGCTTGCTTATATGCGTGGGAGGACATTAAGCGATGCCTTTATTATATTGGATGAGGCTCAAAATTGTACTGTAAAACAGATGAAAACGTTTTTAACGAGACTTGGCATTAAATCAAAAATGGTTGTAACAGGAGACATCACACAGGTTGATTTGTCTGCTGGAGAAACCTCTGGTTTGATTGATTCACAGGAGAGATTAATGAAGGTTCGCAACATTTCTTTTGTTTACCTTACAAAATCTGACATTGTACGTCATAGGCTTGTTCAGGATATTATTGATGCCTATGAGCTTTAAAAAACAGTGGGAATATTGATGAAATTAAATATTATAAACCTGCAGAAATTACATTTTATAGATAAAAACAGGGTAAAAAAACTTATAATTGGTATATTAAAGGTAGAAAAGAAAAATGCAGAACTTAACCTTGTTTTCACAGATAATAAAAAAATAAAGAAAATTAATAAAACCTTTCTCGGTCATAATTTTGCTACAGATGTAATTAGTTTCACTTATAACAACGCTTCTTTAGAAAATGATATTTCAGGTGAGATTATAATTTCTGTTGAAATGGCTATTAAACTCGCACAGAAGTTAAAATGTACAATAGAAGGAGAAATTGCTCTTTATTTGGTGCATGGTCTGTTGCACTTGCTCGGATATAATGACAAGCTGAAAAAAGATGCCAAAAAAATGCATCTACGGGAAAAGGAATTACTTTCCATGTATGGTTATGATGTTTCCATACCTTACTGAGGATATTAGAAAAATTCTTTAATTATGTCTGTTCTTAAAACAGAGGCAATTACATTAGGGAGGACAGATTATAGTGATTCTAGCCAGATAATTGTTTTCTACACTCGCGATTACGGGAAGATACACACTATTGCTAAAGGGTTTAAGCGCACTTCCAGGAAGCATGGAACAAAGACAATCGATTTATTAACCTGCTATCAAATTCTCTTTATAAAAAAAGAACATTCATCCCTTTATACCCTTACGGAGGCTATTCTACTAAATAATTACCAACCAGTTCGAAACGATTTGGATAAATACTATAAAGCTTCGTATATAGCCGAGCTTGTGAAGGAATTTACAGAAGAAAACGATATCAATAAGCCGTTTTATGATATATTTTTAGACACGCTAAACGGTATATCAGATAGCACAAACTCTGCAGTCTGGCTATTATCTTTTGAATTAAAAATGCTGAAGGTATTAGGTTATTTACCAGATTTAAGAGGTTGCATAAATTGTAAAAACAGTATTAAACTAATGCGAGAAGTGTTATTTAATGCCAAGGAAGGCGGTATGTTGTGCGAATTATGCCAATCAACTATTAGAAATGGTATGGTTGTTCCCGCTGGTGCTGTGGTTATAGCAAATAAATTGGTTGATGTAAACATACATAGATTAGAACGTGTTAAAATACAGTCATCTATTTGTATTGAAATAGAAAAGATGCTTAGATATTATATCACTTACATATTAAGCAAAGAAACAAACTCCTGTAAGTATATAACATTTAGATAAAACAAAAAGTAAGAATAAAATGGTACGAGTAAAACATGTAATTCCTGTGCTGATTCTGGTGGTGTGTATGGCAAGAACATCCTATGGGAAGTGGGTTTGGAATAAAGAGACAGGCTGGATGCAGAGTACATTTGCCGTTGCAACAACGCTGGAACAACGTTACAAATATGCCCTTTTCCTGATTGTAGAACAAAAATACGTTGATGCAATAAAAGAATTTGAAGCTTTAATTAAAGTAGATCCTGATTCTACATATGCAGAAGTGTCTCAAATAAACATAGGATGGGCATATTTCCTGAATGGAGATTACAAAAGGGCGATGAAGGCTTATGAAGGCGCATTCCATAAATTTTCAGGAACTAAAAGAACAAAAGAAATATTAGAAAAGATGTATCAGGTGGGCATCGTACAAATGGATACTGACGAGGATGCCGCAATAAAAATATTCGAAAAGGTTATTCAGAAACAACAACTGGGGCCTCTAGCTCCTGAGGCTCAAGTAAAGATTGCCGATTGTTACTTTAAGAAAAATCAGTTTGAAGAGGCAATTGACGCTTATGAGAAGTTTATGGAAAATTATCCCAGAAATGAGTGGATCCCTTATATTCAATATCAGATACCGCTATCAAAAGTATGTCACGAGAAAAAGCAAGAACGGAATTACGGTTTACTTATTTCTGCAAAAGAGAACTTTGAAGAGTACATAGTTTCAAACCCTAATGGTGTAAATGTAGAGGACGCGAAGAAAATGATAGAAGACATAAGGATTCTTGAAGCAGAAAAGGAATTTAATATAGGAGAATTTTACATCAGACGCAAAAAACCTTCAGCTGCTGTTATGTATTTTGAGTATGTAATGAATCGTTATCCAAATACAATCTGGGCAGAGAAGGCCAACGAAAAGATCGAATTTTTAAGAATGATAGAGGCTGTGAAATAACGCAATGTAAAGGAAATTCAAAATAGATTCCTAAACGGTTTCGGAATGATATACGAAAGGGCTACATGTCATGCAGAATCTGGTTGGGCATCTAATTTGATACAAATAATTTATGAAACATATTGCAAAACATAATCAAAAATATCTTTATATACATAAACGCATAAAATTATCAATATATGTTCTCTTATTATTTTTTATTATTCCGGTTGTAAGTTGCAGCTATAGTTCAAAGTCATTGCTTCGTTCTAATGTTCGCAGTATCTACATACCGATTTTTGAAAACAATACATTTCGAAGGGGATATGAGTTTGACATTACTAAAGCAGTGCGTGATCAGATATTGCTCAAAACACGTCTTAACATTGTTGATAAAGACGAGGCTGATTCTATACTATTCGGAAGAATAACAGGCGTTGATGAAAATGTATTGATAGAGGATACCAGTGATAACATTGTTGAAAGTCGCGTAACCATTACGGTGGAAATCCGATGGGTTGATAAGCGCACTGGGAGGGCTATTGTAGATCGTAAAAACATTAAAAGACCTACAGAATTTATTGTTAGGAGAAATGAAACACTTAGTTCTGCAAGTGAGGAGGCATTTGTCAGGGTTGCATGGGGTATAATTGAAGCAATGGAAGAGGACTGGTGAGTAAATTAACTGAATATATTACTAAAGACGTCTTTAATAAAAGGAATACTTTTGAAGTCACTCATCCGAATGGAAAACTACTTCTTGGCAGAAGAACATATGTAATGGGGATTTTGAATGTAACTCCAGATTCTTTCTACGATGGCAGCAAGTATAACAGATTGGATAAAGCAGTTAAATATGCTGTCAAAATGGTTCAAGATGGTGCCGATATTATTGACGTTGGCGGTGAATCTACAAGGCCTGGTGCATATCCTGTATCAGAAAACGAGGAAACAAAAAGGGTAATTCCGGTTATAAAGATATTATCGAAAAATATCCATAAACCTATTGCTATTGATACTTATAAGTCAGGAGTGGCTATAAGGGCAATTGATGCGGGTGCATCAATAATAAATGATATTGGTGGTTTGCAATATGACAGGTTAATGGTAAAAGTTGTGTCAGAGGCGAAAGTTCCTGTCATCATAATGCATAAAAAAGGGAAGACGAGGACAAAGCAGAAATATTCAGGATATAAAAATTTGTTAAAAGAGATTATATCTTATTTTAGAAAATCTATTACGATTGCAACTTCAGCAGGAGTTAAAAAGAATAGAATTATTATTGATCCTGGTATTGGCTTTGGTAAAACTAGGAAGCAGAATCTGAAAATCTTACAGAAATTGCAGGAATTTCAAGTACTCGGATTTCCTATCTTAATTGGTACATCTCGGAAAAGGTTTATCGGTGATATTTTGAAAGTGCCTGTACATGAAAGATTATATGGGACACTTGCTACTATTGCAGTGGCGGTTATGAATGGAGCCCATATTGTGCGAGTTCACGATGTTCGTGAAACAGTCAATGTAATAAAAATATGTGATGCAATAAGGAATTGCTAATGTTTGGAAGAATATACGAATTATTTGAAAATATAAATATATGGCTGATTGGCAGGTCTCTGGGCGAGATTTTTCTAATATACATGATTGTGTATGTAGTACTGAGAATCATGCAAGGAACTCGCGGCACCAGCATGCTAAGAGGACTTGCATTTATTATTGTTTTGATTTCTGTTGGGGTTTTGTTCTTCGTAAGAAAATTGCAATTGTACACAATTGATTGGTTGATAACAGAGTTCGTTCCTGTATTCATAATACCAATAATTATTCTCTTTCAACCTGAATTTAGACGTGCCTTATTAAGATTGGGGCAGAGTCCTGTTTTTAATGTATTTTCAAAACCTGAATATCATGTAACCAATGAAATAATAAAGGCTGTTACCATACTATCAAGAAATAAAATCGGTGCGTTAATAGCTATTGAAAGGGAAGTCGGTCTTGATAATTTTGCTGAAACTGGCACAAAATTAAATGCTTATGTTTCAAGTGAATTAATATGTACTATATTTTGGCATGGCTCGCCACTACATGATGGGGCAGTCATTATTCAGGAGCAGAATATTGTTGCAGCAGGATGCTTACTGCCGCTTACAGAGAATATTGCCCTCTCAAAGAGCCTTGGAACACGTCATAGGGCAGGCATTGGGCTTACAGAAGAAACAGATGCGATTGTTATTATTGTATCAGAAGAAACGGGGACAATTTCTACAGGTTTTAAGGGGTCCTTAAATCAGAACATTGATGAGAAGGGACTTAAAGAGATACTTGACGAACTATCAACTGAAAGGTTCAGTGTAGCAAGGAGTAATCAGGTGTGATAAAGAAGATATTAACCGGCAACATACTAACAAAGTTAATGGCGGTAGTTATGGCTGTTGCCCTATGGTTGTATGCAATTAACCGTTATACTGGAGATTCAACCGGTATGATCGGTCTGACGGTTTCTGTTTCAGAGGGTATTACTATACTGGAACAAAGTACAGAAGAAATTACTGTCCACTTTCGAGGACCACAGAACATCATATATAACGTGGAAGGTTTAATAAAGGATAACAAGATTCATGCTAGATACGTAATACAAGAGTACCCATCCGGGATTGAAGACCAGATTAAACAAACAATTCCCATAACAAGGTCACATATAAATAATTTGCCTAAGGATGTGAAGATTGTGTCAATTTATCCCGACAAAGTAGACATACTGCTCGGTAAATTGCAAAAAAAGAGGTTGAAAGTTAATTTGCAAAAGAAAGGTGAACCTGCCGTTGGATATATTATAGCGAATGAATTTGTATTCCCTAGAGAGATTGAAGTTGCGGGGCCTTTAAATATTTTGAAAGAAACGTCTTATGTAAATACGATACCTATTGATATTGGTGGACTTACAGAAGATCAGAATCGAACATTTCCATGGAGAATTGGGATTGATCAAAAAATATTAATTAAACGGGGCGATAAGGTTGTGTCCGTGCCTGTTACGTGCAATGAGGATGTTAGGGTGTGGTTGCAAATAGTAGAACAACAGGATACAAAACTTTTTGAAAAAATAAAAATCAAGGTATTAAGACCGGTAGGTTATCCTTACACGATTAACTTAGATGATGAATTTAGCAATGTTAAGGTTAAAGGACCCAGACTTTTACTGGACAAACTGAGCAGCGAAGATGTGATGTTATATATTGATGTTACTTCATTAAAACCACCTGGTCCTTATAAATTGCCAATAAAGTGTATTTTGCCAAAGAATGTTGAACTTGTTGATAAATTACCAGAAATACACTTGGATATCAAATAATCTTTTCATTATACAGAAATAAGATTATGATAAAATTGGGTGTGAATATAGACCATGTTGCTACATTACGTCAAACCAGAAGAACCTTTGAGCCTGACCCTGTTACAGCTGCCTCACTTGCAATTCTTGGGGGTGCAGATGTCATTACCATACACCTGAGGGAAGACCGAAGACACATACAGGACCACGATGTCCGATTACTCAGAGAAACGGTATTTACCAAACTGAATCTCGAAATGTCAACAGCACAAGAGATAATAGATATTGCGATGGAAACAAAACCTGAACAGGTTACCCTTGTACCGGAAAAAAGACAGGAGATTACTACAGAGGGCGGATTAGACGTTGTATCCCAAAAAAAGACTATTATAGACGTCGTAAAAAGATTTAAAGACGCCGGCATCCTGGTCAGTCTCTTCGTAGACCCGGAAGAAAATCAGATAATTGCATCAAAGGACGCTGGAGCGCAGTATATTGAATTGCATACGGGAAATTATGCGAACGCAAAAGATATAGCCGTCAGGACTAAAGCGATTGAAAGACTGTACATTGGCGTTCGGGTGGCTCATAGATTGGACTTACGGGTAAATGCAGGACACGGGTTGACCTATCAAAACATTGGATTGCTTGTGGAATCCCTCGATGTCGAAGAACTGCATATCGGGCACAGCATTGTGTCACGAGCGATTTTAGCCGGCATCCAGAAGGCCGTTTCAGAAATGAAGGAGTTGATCTTCAAACATTCCTTACAAAAACAGTTAGAAATAACAAGGCTGAATTCAAACCACACAAGGGTATGAAAAATACCCTCCGATCACAAACAAAACTTTTGTACTTTATACAAAAGATTATTGACAACAAAGTACCACATAAAGTATAAAATATATACATGTAAGTAAGCACTTACATTATATCGATCGTGTAATCCCCGCTTTCATAAAAAGAGTAGAGAAAAACAGCACTTTATGGCACAAAATACAAAAAAACCGTATTCCACACGGAATAAAATTCTCATAACAGCATTAAGTCTATTTTCAAAAAAAGGCTATCTAGGAGCAACAACCCGAGAAATTGCAAAAGAAACAGGACTTGCTGAAGTTACTCTTTTCAGATACTTCTCTTCAAAGGAAATGCTTTTCGAAGAAGTAATAAATACGCATTCCTTTTTGCCTACCTTAAAGGGAATTTTACCAGAGATTAAGAAGATGTCGTATGAAAACGCATTGATGACTATTGCAAAGAGATTTCTGGAAACCCTTACCCTGAGAAAAGACCTGATAAGGATTATGCATTCTGAGATTCAGAGATATCCGGAGAAAATAATAAAGATATATCATGCATTTATTGATGAGACGTTCAAGACACTTGCCTCATATTTTAGCCAGATGCAAAAAAAAGAAGTTCTGAGAGAGTTAGATGTGGAGTTTGCAGCACATGCATTTCTTGGGATGTTCTTCTCGTATTTCAATACAGAGGAACTCCTGATGCGTAAAAGATACAGAACGGCTAATGCTGACTTATTAATTAAAGAATTTGTAGAAATATTTGTAAAAGGAACATTGAAATAAATCGAAACAAGAGTCATACACTCCACATATTGCAAGCAACTTAAAGGGTGATGGTTTTTAATAATATTTTTATTGGCTGATTCATTAATTTAGGAATATTTTGCCATGATAATAACGGACTATAAATGTAAAAGAAAAAGTATAATTTTATTTATTACCGTGATCATTCTGGTTTTTGCATTGCGTGATTTTACGCTTATGGGTATGGATAATACCCAAATGCCTACTGCAAAAGTAATTATATCTGAAGTTCAGGTAGGTACCATAGTACCTGAAGTAGAATTTGTTGGAACGGTTTACTATACGCAGGTTTCAGATGTAGCGCCAGAGATAAGTGGTAAGGTTGATATAGTAAATTTTGAAGAAGGCGACAGGGTAAAAAAGGGGCAAATGCTGGTTAAAATCAATTCGGATTTGCTTAGGAAGAATATTAAGACACAGAAGGCGCTCCACGAACAAATATTATCAGACCTTGGCTTGGCAAGAAGGGACCTTAAAAGAATAGAAAATCTTTATGGGGAAGAAGTTGTTGCAGAGCAGGTATATGATGAACATAGGTTCAGAGTATCTGGTCTGGAAAAAAAGTCTGCATCAATGAAAGCAGAGATAGAAGGGCTTATGGTAGAGCTTCAAAAAAAGGTGGTTAGGGTGCCTTTTGACGGTGTGATTCTAAAGAAATTAATTGACAAAGGCGAGTGGCTTTCGCCTGGCACACCTGTGGCAACCATCGCAAGAGATGATGATGTGGATATTATTTTTAATGTCCCTGAAGATGTATTAGCGCATACTTCTCCTGGAGAAAGTATAAGAGTAAAAGCCGGTGGAAAGGAACTATCTGGAAAGGTATTTGCAATAATACCTCAGGGTGACATACCAACCAGAACCTTCCCATTGAAGATTCGAATTAAAAATCTTGTCTCGCTTGCGGCGGGCATGGAAGCAAAGATAACATTACCAAGGGGAGAGGGAATAAAAACTTTTATTATAAAAAGGGATGCAATTGTAAACATGTTTGGCGAAACTGTTGTGTTCGCTTGTGTGGATTTACGGGCAATAATGATTCCGGTAAAAGTAATAGTATATAGCGGGATGATGGCAGGCATTGAGGCATCAAAGTTGGCGGAAGGAATGAAGGTCGTGGTAAAAGGGAATGAAAGGATTCGGGATGGCCAGATGGTTGAAATACTCAACTTTGATAACGGATTTATCACTGATAAATAAATGAGGTGGATTTTTGGATATTGTTAAGTTTTCCATAGAAAAACCTGTTACCATTATCGTCGGTGTTATCTTTGTGATACTCTTTGGCGTAATCGGACTGAAAACCATGTCCTATCAGTTAACGCCATCAGTTATTGAACCTGAGATTACGGTAACTACCACGTGGACTGGCGCCACCCCTTATGAAATAGAACGTGAAATAATCGAGGAACAGGAGAAGGTGTTGAAGGGGTTACGGGGACTTACGAAGATGGAGAGCGAATCATTCAATAGTATTGGAACGATTACCCTGAAATTTAAGATCGGCATAAGTTTAGACGATGCACTATTAAGGGTATCGAACAAACTCAACGAAGTCCCTTCCTATCCTGAAAACGTTGACAAACCCATAATTAGCGCAACGGGTGCAGCTTCATCTCCTGTTATATGGATGGTATTAAAGACTAATGATACTAATCCAGACTCTGTTTATACCTATAAAACCTACCTTGAAAATGAAATCAGGCAATATATTGATAGGGTGGAAGGCGTTGCAGATCTCTTGATTCGCGGCGGAAGAGAAAAGGAAATGCATATTATCGTAAAACCTGAAAGGCTTGCAGTTTATGGTCTTACCATAAAAGATATGATACATATCATACAAACAGAGAATATAAATGTATCCGCCGGAAATATGGGAGTGGGGAGGAGTGATTACAGGATAAGAACGGTAGGCGAGTTTAACTCAGTGGAGGAGATAGAAAATATCGTAATCAGGTCAACGGGACAAGAGCGTGTATTACTCTCAGATGTGGCCGGGGTAAGTTTTGGATACGAGAAGTCAACAGAAACAATGATACATAACGGAACGGAAGGTATAGCTATCGGCATAAAACCGGAGCCAGGAATAAATATTTTGAATTTAACCAACAGGATAGAGGAAGTAGTTACCTGGTTAAACAATGAAAAACTCAAGGAAAAAAATATATCTCTTGAATGGGTTTACGACCAAAGACCGTATATAAATGGAGCAATTCAACTTGTTAGAAATAATATATTTTATGGTGGACTGCTTGCTATTATTGTTCTGCTTGTCTTCCTAAAGAATATAGCGCCGACACTGGTTATTGCCATATCAATACCAATCAGTATAATTGGCACGTTTATCTTTATGAGCGCCCTCGGGAGAAATCTGAATGTCGTAAGTCTTGCTGGCATCTCTTTTTCAGTTGGGATGCTTGTGGATAATGCCATTGTAGTGCTGGAAAATATTGACCGCCACAGAAAAATGGGCAAGTCAGCCATCGAAGCTGCTTATCATGGTACAAAAGAGGTTTGGGGGGCGATACTGGCGTCTACCCTTACAACCGTTGCAGTCTTTCTGCCAATCGTATTTGTCCAGGAAGAAGCAGGGCAGTTATTCAGAGACATTGCCATAGCAATTGCTTTTTCTATAACCTTAAGCTTGTTTGTTTCTCTTTTTGTTATTCCCATGCTTTCAAACCAGCTATTCAGTCTGCAAGAAAAGAATCAAATTTCTCATAAAAATAAATTTACAACAGAATTGTACATGGTATATGACTGGGGAAAGAGAAGAACGAACATATTCAAAAATATAATAATAGAAGCAGGTAATATGTTTTCGAATATCTTGATGAAAACAGTCCGTCTCGCAATAAAGGACTGGAGAACCAGGATAATAACTGTCGTTCTGCTCACACTGGTATCAATTGGGGTAACCATGCTCCTGTTTCCCCAAATGGAATATCTCCCTCAAGGTAATAGAAACATCGTAATGAGTATACTAGTTCCCCCGCCAGGGTTTTCCCAAGAAGAAAGCCGAGAGATAGGAGAATATATACATAACTATGTTACGCCCTATATGAGGAAAGACCACAATGGCTATCCAGGCATTCAGAATATCTTCTATATTGGGGGAGAAACCATGATGGCCTTTGGCGCAATAAGTATCCATGAAGAACGTGCCAGGGAACTTGTTCCATTGTTTATGCAGATAATTAACACGATTCCAGGCATGTATGGTGTCAGCTTGCAGGCAGGGATATTTGAGAAAGAGCTTGGCATCGGGAGAACGATCGATATTAATATAAGTGGCTATGATATTAATCGTATTGTTCATGTAGCAGGTACTATGTTTGGTATGATAGGGAAGGAGATACCAACTGCGCAGTTACGACCAAAGCCATCGCTTGAAATCCTCTATCCAGAGATTAAGATAATGCCGCAAAGAGAGCGACTGAAGACAACTGGAATGGACGCAACCGACCTGGGTATTGCCCTTGATATCCTTATGGACGGGAGAAAGATAGGTGATTTTAAACAGGAGGGAAAGAAAAAGATAGACCTTATATTAAAGGCATCTGAAGAAGAAATTTATACTCCCGAGAAGCTTTATAATTCACTCATAGTGATACCCAGTGGAAAAACAATTCCAGTATATACACTTTCAGAACTTGTGAGAACGACCGGCATTACTGAAATAAGACACCTCGAAAGAATGCGCACCATTACCCTTCAGATAACACCACCGGAAAGCATCCCGCTACAGGAGGCAATGAAAGATATTGATAGTGTGATTATTCAACCACTGGAAAAGCAAGGCATGCTCAAGGGGATCAATGTTACAATGACCGGGGCTGCCGATAAACTTACGCAGACGAGAAAGGCGCTTCAGTGGAACTTTATCCTTGCGATTATTGTCACTTACCTTCTAATGTGCGCCTTATTTGAGAATTTTATCTATCCATTTATCGTCATGTTTACCATTCCGCTCGGAATGGGAGGGGGATTTATTGGTTTGAAATTAGTAAACCTGTGCGTAGCGCCTCAGCCCTTTGATATACTTACAATGCTTGGTTTTGTTATATTGATAGGAGTTGTTGTTAATAATGCAATCCTTATTGTTCATCAGGCACTTAATAATATTCGTTATCATTGTATGGAATATCGCCAGGCGGTCATCGAATCAACAAGGACAAGATTAAGGCCCATTTACATGAGTGCTGCTACCAGCATCATCGGGATGCTTCCCCTCGTTATGGCACCTGGGCCTGGATCTGAACTTTACAGAGGCCTTGGCAGTGTTGTCCTGGGAGGACTTGCCTTCTCAACGATATTTACGGTCTTCCTTATACCAGCCATTCTCATGTTCTTTATAAAGATGGAGAAAGGTAAGAAGTCGGTCATAAAAGCATGGTAAGGTTTTAGGAATTGTCATGACAAGACTTGAATAAGTGAGGTTTTATGTTATATTATAGCTAATAAAATAGAGTATGTATTTTATAATTATAAGGAAGACATGGCATTAAATTGATGTGCATATATGATGACAGCAAATTAAATAAAGGATAAAAAGGAGAAAAATATGTTTACGGGCTCCCTCGTAGCATTAGTAACACCCTTTAGAAACGGAGAAATTGACTATAGAAAGCTGAAAGAACTTATCGAATTCCATATTAAAAATGGAACAAGCGGGATAGTCCCTTGTGGTACAACCGGTGAATCCGCCACACTTTCGTTTGAAGAACACGAACGACTGGTCGGTGAGGTTGTCAGCATAGTAGCCGGGAGGATAAATGTACTGGCAGGAACAGGATCAAACAACACCGCAGAGGCGTTACGGCTGACAAAACATGCAAAAAGAGCAGGAGCAGACGGCGCATTACTTATCACTCCATACTATAATAAACCTACACCGGAAGGTATTTATCGCCACTACAAATTAATTGCGGAAGATGTTGACATACCAATAGTAATTTACAATGTTCCCTCCAGAACAGGGATTTCTATTTTACCTGAGACGGTTGCAAAGCTTTCGGAAATTAAGAATATCGTTGGAATAAAGGAAGCCAGCGGAAATATTGATCAAACAACTCAGATACTGCAACTGTGTAAAATCACAATTCTATCTGGTGATGATTCTCTTACATTGCCTATTATGTCTGTTGGTGGTAAAGGGGTAGTATCGGTTGTCGCTAATGTTGTTCCTTCGGCTATATCGGAGTTAACGAGATATTGTATGGAAGGTAAGTATGATGCGGCAAGAAAGTTGCATCTTAAGCTTTTTCCATTATGTAAGGGAATGTTTATTGAAACCAATCCTATTCCTGTAAAGACAGCTATGAGATTGCTCGGGAGGCTAAATGGAGAAATGCGTCTTCCTTTGTGTGAGATGGCAAAAGAACATGAGAAACAATTAAGAAAAGTTTTGAAAAATTATGGATTGATGTGATAAATAGTATTCGGGACTTCAATGTGGTGAAGACATAAGGCTTAGTATCTGTTTGATAACTTGCATAGAAATAGTTGCTACCAAGAAATGATACTGTTTAAAGATTCTTATTTGTTATTGAGGGTGTTTGCTAAATAAAGAATAAAGAGGCCCTTTTTAATGAAATTAAAGAGGAGGATATTTTGATTGATAAGAAAAAAATTATAGAATCCATCAGACTATTCATAGAAGGGATAGGCGACAATCCAGACCGTGAAGGTTTGTTAGAGACACCCGAAAGGGTTGCAGATATGTGTGAAGAGATTTTTGCAGGTATCGGGCAGGACTCATCTGTAGAAATAAAAGTGTTGAAATCTGAAAAGTATGATGAAATTGTTCTTATAAAGGATATACCATTCTACTCAATGTGTGAGCATCATTTACTTCCATTTAGCGGCGTTGCGCATGTTGCTTACGTTCCACAAGGGAACAGGGTAACTGGCATCAGCAAACTTGCAAGGGTTGTTGAAATTGAGGCAAAGCGCTTGCAGGTACAGGAAAGACTTACTACAGACATAGCAGATGCAATCATGAAGGCATTGAGACCCAAAGGCGTGCTTGCTATTATTGAGGCGGAGCATCTTTGTATGACAATGAGAGGTATTAAAAAACCGGGCACAAAGGTGCAGACCTCGGTAGTGCGCGGTATCTTTCGTGATAATCCTGCTACCCGCGCAGAAGCTATGGCATTAATCAAAGGGCACTAATATAATCTAACGCAGCAAGCTGCGACCAATTTATCACCCCTTCATTCCCTTCTTAATGAGGGGATGAAGGGGTGATAAAAAACTTTCTGAGAAAGACTTTTACAACTTAATATAAAATCATGGGCGTGTTCGTCAAAAAGGACGTTATCATCAGATAAGAAGATGATTTATGAAGAATACCTTTTTAACTAGTGTTATATATCTCATTTTGCTTTATAGTGGGATATCCTTTGGTGGTAATAACAAACCTGAGGTAAAGCCCCCTTCCGTTCCTTCACCAGAAAGTGAGAAGGTGGAAATGTCATCGAATCTAAAGTTTGTTAGTCTCAGCCTGAAAGATAGTATCATTTATGCCCTGCGTAACAATTTTGATATCGAAATTTCTAAGCTGAGTACGAAATCCAGTGATTATGATATTACTGTAGAAAAGGCAAGGTTTGATCCCACGCTTCAATTAGCGGGTAGTATTCAAGACAGTGAAGTACCCAGTAGTAACTTACTTCAGATTGGCAGTGAAACCACAACGGTTATTACCCCATTTGTTTCGCAGGGGAATACGGCCGGTGCTGTGCTTAAATCATTGATGCCAACAGGTGCAACCGTCTCATTGGAGTATGGCATCTTTAGGAGTTTTTTAAATCCCAGTCCCTTTCAATTAATCAATCCGTCCTATACAAATTTTATACAGGCACAGATTACACAGCCTTTATTAAAAGGTGCTGGTTGGTTTTATAATAGAAGCCTCATCTATATTGCCAGGAATAATAAAAAGATTTCTTTGTCCCAATTCAAGACTACCGCAATCGAAGTTTCCAATTCTGTACAGGAAGCATATTGGAATCTTATAAAAGCAATCGAAGACTTAAAGGTGGCAAATAAATCATTGGAACGTGCAGAAGATTTGCTAAAAAAGAATAAAATACAGGTCGAAGCAGGTACACTCGCTCCAATTGAGATTATTGATGCAGAGGCTGGTGTGGCTTCAAGGGTTGAGGCAGTAATATCAGCAGAAAATACTATTAGAGATAAAGAAGATGAGCTTAAGAGGATTATGAATTTCACTGATGGAGAAGTTATTTCAGATGCAATCATAACTCCAACAGACAAGCCAGTATTTGAGCCTAAGAAATTTGAATTAAAGGATTCTATCAAATTAGCTATGGAAAATCGCCCAGAATTACAGCAACTTCACCTTAAAACAGAAAATGCAGGTATGCAAACAAAAAGGCGGAAAAATGAGCTGCTTCCGGCTCTAGATTTTACAACAGGTCTAAGGTATACAGGACTTGGAGAAGAGGTGTCAAGTTCAAATGACTCTGTATTTTCAGAGGATTTTCAGAGCGAGTTTTTTACGCTGACCCTTGCGATACCAATAGGAAACAGGTTGGCAAGAAGTCAGTATAATAAGTCAAAGACTGAAGAACGGCAGGTGAATATAAACGTTAAAAAAAAGGAATTGGATATAATGGTAGAAGTGCGCGGGTCGGTCAGGCAGGTAACTACAAATATCGAAAGGGTAAAAGCTACAAGAAAGTCAAGAGAACTTGCACAAAAGAGGTTAGATGTAGAAGAAAAGAAATATAGTGTGGGCCGCTCAACAAGCCTTGAAGTTCTACGTGCGCAGGAAGACCTTGCAACTGCAGAAGGCAACGAAGCAAAAGCTATTATTGACTATGAAATATCTTTGGGAAATCTGGAAAAGGCAAAAGGAACAATTCTCGATGCTTACGATATTAAACTCAAAGAAGAAGTATAATAAGTACTTTAGACATAGGGTTTAAAGGAAAAAGTAAAGGCAGCCATAACCAAGGAATAAGATATCTAATTTAATTAATTTGATGAATATGCTTTATTAGAAATACAAAATTAAATTTCCCAATATGGATAAAAAAAAGTTGTTTGAAGTTTATGATGAGATATATGCAACAAGATTTGGTTTTATGCCTTGTACAGAAGAGTGCGATGGGCGCTGCGAAAAAAAGCCTTTATCAGTGTTACTGCCATTTGAGGATGAATATATATTTAAGCGGAGTGGTAAACAAATCTGTAATGAAATACTTGAGTTGTCAGGCGGATTGCTTAAGATTATAGGTGGTATATGCGATTATACTGATGGAATAAAATGCTTTATACATGAGCATCGTCCTATTTCATGCCGTTTGTATCCATTTTACCTGAACTTAACGGTGGATTGTGAGTTAGAACTTTTGGGAGATGAAACATGTCCACTTACTGAATCGCTGATTAAAGATTCGAACTATTTGCCCAATATGATACTGGCGCTAAATAAACTTACATTATTAATTGATAAGAATTACTGGAAGACGTTAGAAGGGATACCCGGGCACCTATGGGATAATACTTGCAAAGAAAGACATGTGTGCAAATTATAAAGTGGTATTAATGGCACGTCATATTATAGCAAATAGAACCATTAATCATTGTAAAAATGTTTTCGGAAGAAGTATCGAATAATCGTTTATAAATATCAACAGTTTTATTACCTTGTAATTTTATTCCACAAATATCTGCCTTAAAACCTTTCCTGATTTGCCCGACCTGTTTCTCCATACCAAGCGCCTTCGCTCCATTGATTGTTGCCAGGGAAATTATTGTTTTTGGCGGAATTGAATAGTGATGGGACAAATATTTCATTTCATCAAGAATACTTAGAGAATCGTTACTTGCAAGACTATCAGTGCCTAATCCTACATTTAAATTCGCGGCAAGGAGCTTTAGTACCGGATGTTGTTTGTGGCTAAAAAAGTGATGGCTCCTTGGACAAAATACAACACTTGCCCCAGATAATTTAATCAACAAAATTTCTTCATCAGTTATATAATTACAGTGTATAAGAAGCGGATGGTTATTTAAAAAACCGGTGTCATTAAGGTATTTTATTGGTGTAATTTCAGGGGGTTGCCAGTTGTCAGGCAAGGCGCGTAACTGTCTTAATAATGCGGGAAAATCTCCTGTACCCTTTGTCAGGAATTCAATTTCATCCTGTGTTTCTGCAATGTGAGTACAGACAGGTATATTCATTTCTTTTGCAGTTTGCGCTACGGCTTTATATAATTCTTTTGAAACGGAGTAGGGTGCATGAGGTGAAATTCCTTTGAGAAACAGAGCATCTGTTTCAATATTTGATAGTTCTGATAAATTTTTATTAATTACTTCATTTGCATGTTCAGGATTTAAGTCTATAACCTCTTTATAAATAATCTTGCGTAACGGACTTTTTTTTAGTAAGTAGAATGAATGCCCCGTATTAGTAATATCAGCAACGGTTGTAGTGCCAGATTCTATGCTGAGTGATATACCCTTTTCAATAGAAGATATATAATCCTCATTTTCCCATCTTATTCTTGCACCCACAATCTGATAAACCCAGTGTGTAAATCTATTTGTTGGTTTGATAAGGTTGTGAAGCTTTGTCAGGTCAAGATGAGTGTGCAGATTTATTAAGCCGGGAAGGATAATAGCATTACCTAAATCAATAATCTTTTCAACTTTACCGATTGATTTGATTTCATTAAAAGTGCCAACATGGGTTATTGTTGAATCATTAACAACTACAGCACCGCTTTCAATGCAGTTTTCTGAATCTGGAATGAGGTGTTTTGCCCTTATTATAACCATTTAATTTATTCTATGGTTATTTATTACGAAATTCAAATTATTACTCCATCAATGATTTTATGAAGTAATTAGGTGGTAAACAGTATGTTTTACATAATTAATAATTTATTGTATTTATGTTACCCACTCATGCCAGTCTGTTCCAATATCGCCGCGTATTTTATATCTTTCCATCGAAGATTGACACTGACAAATTAAATCTTGTTGTTTTATATTTTTAGCAATTTCGGTTATTATAATTGGGAATTTGGATACTGCTTTTTCTACTGTCTTGCGGTCTGTATCATTAGAAAGTCCCTCAAATAATTCTCCTGCTTTAAATGGTCTGTTAAGAATACCTTCAGCATAATTTGTAACGTAACAAATAGCCGCATAACACATTTCAAGTTCCTTAGCTAAGAATACCTCAGGTGCAAGGGTCATCCCAACCAAACCACCTCCATAAGATTTGTATTTTCTGATTTCAGCGGGCGTTTCCAGACGGGGCCCTTGCGTGCATACATATGTTCCACTTTCAGAAAAGGTTATAAGTAGGTTATCTAATGAATATCTTATACACTTTCTTAAAGTAGGGCAGAAGACAGGAAATTGTCGAATAAATCCAACACCCTTGTTCTTGTAAAATGTAGATTCTCTACCGTGTGTTTCATCAACGATATCATCTGCCAGTACAAATTCTCCAATTTTATATGACTGATTGATTGTGCCAGGACCTGACCATGAAACAATTTGTTTGACTCCGAGCTCTTTTAGCGCATATATATTGGCGCGATAGTTAACAAAAGGAGCAGTAGTATTGTATCCTTTTTCTCCGTGTCGTGAGAGAAAAAGCATATCGTATTGTGGGTTTTGAATTAGGTATACAGGCTGTGAGTTCCCAAAAGGTGTTTGTAATGCTCCTATTCTTTCGCCAGTTATATTGCCATTTTGTAATAGATCGTAAGCCTGGCTCCCACCAATTACAGCAAAACTAACATTAATATTGTATTTCATCCAGAGTATAATTTAACTTATGAATAACTATATTTTCGGATTTGAATGTTCCATTGTTGTTAAATAGAGGTAAATTCAAAAATAAGAAAAAAGTATAGATATCTCAGAGTAAATTGTGTTTGGCAAAATAGAAGAGATGTCCCTGCACTTTGAATAAAGATACCACCTGTTTATCGGTTAAAGCAAGAGATTTCTAAGTAATTTATAGTGGTAAGCCCTTACAAAGGGTGAACACTTTATATTTTACTGGGCATATATATAAACATAATCAAAAGATTGAGTGAAAAAGTAAAAATTACTTAGGTGTATGGGGTATCACTTCCTTGTTTTTATATATTATATTTGTGTTTTCAATATAGTATAGTGATACCCAAATTTACTTGCTTTAACTAATAAACAACTAGATAAAATGGCTGATTAACACCAGAAGAATATTATCTATTACTATAAGAATTTATGTGATTAATCTATTATTGCAGATTGTATTTACATATCTATTTTTTAAATCGCTACTTAAGTGAATAGGATAATAAATCTTTTATAAACAAGATTTGCACGGTATGCCAATTGTTAATTTTGCAACTGTAGATATTCCTATATTATAGAAGTCTTTAATGAGTTGAACGTCGTCCGAATATATAAGTTGAGGTTATGTTTTAAATCGGGGGTAGAACAAAATTAAGAAGAATATAAGAATATATATGATTCCCAGTAATATACAAAGAGCAAAGACACGAAAGTTAAACTTGACGAAATTTTTAATGCCATAAATGACCATATAGTCGTTTTTGATAGTAATTTTAATATTATAAAAATAAATAAAGCTGCGAAGGAATTCTTTATAGAAAATCCTACTGGTAGAAAATGTTTTTATAAAAAACATAAATTTGCGCTTGCATGTAAAAGAATTGCCAAACTTGGCAGACATTGAAAACTGGCAGAGTAACGACAGGCGAGATTTTTAGTCCAAAAACACGACTTCCTCTTCTTCTGAAAACATATCCTATTTATAACAGACTCAGGAATGTAAAGGGCGCAGTGTTAATTGGAAGGAAAAGTAGCGACATACCTATAAAATGGAAAATAAAAAAGAACATTGACAATTTATGCTTATTACTTATCATTTATTATTAGTATGAGCTATTGTATTTGTTAAGTAAGGGCATTAAATGCAACCCAGGAAATTCATTTTACTAAAAATCTGTCTATTGTTATTTGTTATCACTTTTAACGGCTGTATAGATGGAACGAGACCACCAGTAAGAATTACCTCTGAGCTTGATAAGAGATTATACCAGTTAAGACAACTGCCTCTAAACGTTGGTATTTATATTGATCCTTCTTTACGAAATCATGTCCAGGAAGAGTGGTTAAGACACTATATCTACGGTGTTAATCGCTTTATTTTCCCGATTGGAAAACCACTCTCTTCAAATATTGAGGAAATGTCTCGTTGCTTGTTTAAGAAAGCCATCATACTGAATAATTTGCAAGATAAAGAACTTATAGGTAATGAAGACTTAGATGGCATTCTGACTATAGGTCTGAAGGAATCTGTTATTGTACTTACTATAGAAGAGTCTGTCTGGAGGGCTATTGGACAACACAAACTATCAATTATCGCCACATTTCTTGATTCAAAACAGAATAAGACATGGGAATCAGTGGTTTCAGTTGAAGGAAAAGGTTTTGATTTTGTAACATCAAAGGTTGAACATGAATGGTGGGTTATATCCGGACCAAACTTTGCGCATGCTGTTAATGATGCAATTCAAAAGGTTACGTATGAACTAGCGCAAAAACTTATTGCTTCGAAAGAAATTTCAGAATATTTTTATAGACAAAAGTCTTGATGTTTACCTTAAAAATTATTCATTAATTGTTATGTTAGCCTCCTTTTTAAGGCGGTCAAGTAATTTGATTATCTCCACATCCAGTGCTTCCGTATATACTTTATTCTTAACATCTTCAAATTTAATATCCAGGTCTTCTTTTTTATCTGTAACTTTTATTATGTGATACCCATATTCAGTCTGCACTGGTTCGCTTATCTGACCTACCTTCAAAGAAAATGCTGTATCAAGAAAGGCCTTTGCAAGAGTACCTTTTTTCTGAATAAATCCAAGATCACCACCATATTGAGCCGATGGACAATTAGAATATTTTGCTACAGCTTCGTCAAAGGATAAACCTCTATTAATCTCTTTTTTGATATCCCTTATTTGCTCTAATGCATTCGAGAATTCTTCCTTTGTTTTCATGCCTTTTGTATTTATAAGGATATGACTTATCCTCACAGATTCACCGTTAAACAAGCCTTTATTTTCCTCAAAAAACCTTTCCAGCGCTTTATTATCGAGTTTATCTTTAAAATATTTATTAAGGGCAATAGAATGTTTTACACTCGATTTTAATTCGTTTATATTTGACCCTATAAAGGAAAGGACGTTTTCAAGCGATTGCGTGGTGCTTGTCTGGTTGCCCGCCAAATCCTTTGCTATCTGATTTAATTCATCTTCAATCTCTCTTTGAGTAACAAGCAAACCCTGCTTATCTACGAATTCTTCAAGTAATATATCGGTAACCAGATGATCAATGATTTCTTGTTTAATTGAACTTAGTGTTAAAGCGTCGGCATCTTTAAAACTTGCAAGTCTGCGCAGAACATCTTCCTGTGTTATTATTTTGCCATTAACGGTTGCTATTATTATCTTCTGCGCGCTCTCATCTGAAAGTGCGAATGGCTGTATTAAAGCCGAGAATAATATAATAATTGGAATCAATAAACTTCTCATCTTCTAACCTGTAAGATTATTAATTGAATATTATGAATATCAGAAAATCCCCAAATAGTATTATTTCAGCATCTAACTCGATGTTAAGGAATTTTAATCTTGCGGGGACGCACTGCAGTGCGTCCATACATTAATAAATCTACAATCTCTGAATAACCATAATGACTATACAAGACCGTATAAAAAATGTCAAATTTATAGCAGGCAAAATAGCTTTTGGGTTTATTTATTCTTGGCTCTCACTTAATCATTACATATATGTCAAAAATTGATTTAGGTGTTTATCTGTTTACGTCTTTCAGAATGTAGTTTGTTTATTATTTTAATCCTGTGTGTACCTGGCCAGTATATGCGTGAACATCGCCTGCAACTGTATAATTTATCATGATTCATGTACACATATTGAGGCAATATATTTTTTATTCTTTCTTTCTAAATAGTATCAATTTGTTTGTTACATAATATACATCTTGTGAAAATCCTAGATTTGTAGACAATATTATACCTGATAATTAACTGTATTAACTGCACTTTATAAGCAGTGCTTTCGATGAAAAGCGAATTCTTGGGCGACTTACGTTCAACTAAATACCTATCCACTGTTAATATGACACGGCTTTCCTTATGCGCCCTGGCTATGATGTCATCGTCAGAACTGACTGATTCAAATACTACATCATATCCAAGTATCCGTAACCACCTTGCAAGCCTGCCAAGCATAGCATCTGCTATAACCTTTACAGGTTCCAATATCATAATAAAATGATGTTTGACATTTTCTGTTTTTACTTAGCCTGTAAGATTCTATTAGTATCCTCTGCCAACTAGATACTAAATGTTTATCTGTCAACACTTATCGTCCTAATAGCATCAGCAATCTTTGGCAATACAACACCCGCCTTCCCCTCAATATAATAATCTGCATTAGGGAACGCCCGCTCTATATTAATTTCAACAATCTGAGCCCCGTTTTGCTGGGCAAGATAAGGTAAGGATGCCGCAGGGTAAACAATTGCCGATGTACCAATCAGCAACATTATTTTACACGTCATTGACTCATGTTCCGCCTTCATTATTGCTTCAGGAGGTAATCTTTCTCCAAACAAGACAGTATTTGGTTTAAGAACTCCGCCGCATGAACAATAAGGCGGTATCCCATCCGGTATGTTTGAAGGCTCATATTTATTGTTGCATTCAAGGCAAAATATTTCTCTGATACTACCATGAATTTCTATCACATGTTTATTACCAGCTTTTATATGTAAACCATCTATATTTTGTGTTATTACACATCCTAATATCCCCATCTCCTCCAAATCCTTCAAGGCGTAATGTGCTTTGTTTGGCTTATAATCATCGTAGTTCTTTATGAATAAATCTCGTAACGACCAATACTTTGAAGGGTCTTTCATGAACACGTCAATAGAAGCGTAAACCATCGGGTCATATTTTTCCCACAAGCCACCCTTATCTCTGAACGTAGGTATACCGCTTTCTTCAGAAATACCTGCCCCGGTCAATGCAACGCATTGCTTCAGATTTATCATCGTTTCAGCGACTTTCTTATATAAGTTTTCCATATCTAATTATCTGGCAGAAATCTTTAACTCTATTTACCATACAAGAATAACAAATATTAAAGTTTTTACTATAATTTAGCAATTTAACTTCTATGTCAAAGTTGACAAAAATATTTTATAAGAATATAAGAATAATTGTGAGGTGATTATACATCGCTTGACACATAAATATAATGTCAATATAATCAAGTTGTTAAGAAATTATTATAGTTTAAGTATGTTAATACATTTAGAAACTTTTGTTTCAGTATTTAATCAAACATATGGATTCTAAACATAGGGCATTTATGATTAGCAGAAGGTCACTAATAAAGGCAGGAGTTTTAGGGGCTTGTAGCCTATGCATCGGGAATAAACTGAGCGCTTTTGCAGAAGACATATATACCCCTGAGTCACTTAAAGGTATAAACCAGGGATTTCCAGTTAAAGAAGCAATGTACTACAAAAAGTTAGAAGACCTGAGAATAGAATGTGAACTTTGCCCTAGGAAATGCACTGTTGCCGATATGGAACGAGGTTATTGCGGCGTGCGGGAAAATCGCGACGGTATATATTATACACTTGTACATTCGCGTGTGTGCGCCCTGAATATAGACCCAATTGAAAAGAAACCGCTATTTCATTATTTACCTGGTACGAAGGCTTATTCACTTGCTACTGCGGGTTGCAATATAGAATGTAAATTTTGTCAGAACTGGCAAATCTCCCAGTATCGTCCTGAACAAATTGAAAGTATCAAACTTACTCCCGATGATATAGTAAAAGATGCCCAAACAAGCGGCAGCAAAACTATTGCTTTTACATATTCAGAACCAGTTGTTTTTTATGAATACATGTACGATACCTCCCAACTTGCCAGAAAACGGGGGCAAAAAATTGTTATGATATCAAACGGCTATATTCAGGAAAAACCCCTAGTAGAGTTATGCAAATATCTGGATGCAGTAAAAATTGATTTAAAAGGGTTTACGGAAAAGTTTTATAGTGAGACATGTTCGGGCGAATTAAAACCTGTTCTGGATACGCTAGTAGCGCTAAAAAAGATTGGAATTTGGTTTGAAATTGTGGTGCTTATAGTGCCTACACTGAACGATAGTGAAAAGGAAATCAAAGAGATGTGTGCATGGATAAAGAATAATCTTGGTACAGATGTCCCTATTCATTTCACCCGTTTCCATCCAACATATAAAATAAAGAATCTTCCACCAACACCTGTAAAAACCCTTGAAACCGCAAGAATGATTGCCGTTGATTCTGGACTTCTGTATCCTTACGTGGGAAATGTGCCAAATCACGAGGGTGAAAATACTTATTGTCCGCACTGTAAGCAGGTAGTAATCCGAAGAGTTGGATTCTCAATATTAGAAAACCACATTAAAGATGGTAAATGTAAGGATTGCAGTCAGCCAATCTCTGGAATATGGTCATAATAGTTATGAGCTAAAAATTGCTGTCAAATGCTGATGAACACTGATTTATCTGATTTCTCAATAAAATATACAAGCGTTGTCACATAATGGGTTAGTTAACACAAAGAATTAAGTTGTTACTTATACTTATTTGTGTCAATCTGTGTCCAATTGCAGAATTTATGTATGGATTAAATACAATACCCCCAGAAATAAATTCAAAATCCATCTAATAGATAGAAAATTTATTTGTACCGAATGTGCCTAGTTAAATATCCGAAATTTTCTAATATATTGACATATGATTCATGCCGTTGATCATATCAATCTTGTAGTCTCTGACCTTGAACTATCCGTAAAATTCTACACAAAGTTGCTTGGATTCAGGGAAACCAAGAGGGCACACCTAGAGGGTAAATGGATAGAGACGATTGTTGGTCTTAAAGGTATCAGCGCAGATGTTGCTTATATATTAGCGCCGGCAGGGGAGCCGCGGCTGGAATTGATTTGCTATAAGTCTCCAAAAGGCGAGGCAATTCCTGTAAATTCGCTAGCAAATACAATTGGGCTGCGACATATTGCCATGAGGGTTGATGATATTCATAATATGACAAAACGTTTAAAGGATGCTGGGGTAAAAGTAATCAGCGAACCTGTTGTTGTGCCTGCAAGTACAATAACGCACGAGGCGGGGCAGAAGACGCTTTGCTATTTTCTTGATCCAGACGGGATATTACTTGAATTGGCTGAATACAAGTAAAAAACACATATATTAAATTAGCATTAATTATTTAAACGCATTAATCCAGCTTTCATAATACCAATGACTTTTAATGTATGCTTCCAAGCAGTTGATTATTCTTGCCATTATATATTAAAATAAATACATTTATTAAAGAGATATTAAGCATTACTAACACCTCATGTTTATTTCTATTTCAATCTACACACGAAATACACGAAAATGACTAAATCTAATTCGTTTCTTTCGCGTGTTTTGTGGGTAATACACTGCTGCCGAATACAGCACAATTTGTTAATATTGTGTGGAAAACTTAATCAAACTACTTCATAAAAATAAAATATTTAAAGATATACTCTCTAATCTTCAGTCAGGCAGGAACTGCTCCGTAAATGGATTGTGGGGGTCGTCTGCAAATTTCTTTATATCTTCTATTTTACTTGAACAGCTAAAATCATCCAGTACAAGAGCCAGATTATTGCTGGTTACACCACACATCGAGGAAGCGAAAGAGGATTTTGAGGATTTAAATACCTTTCTGGAAGGACACGTCAGTTTATTCCAGGCTTTTGAAAACTTAGTTGAACAAGCCAACGAAAATGATTCTGAAATACAATCGCAAAGACTTCAAATCATAAATCAGATAATACACGACAGTTCACTTAAAAAGCTGGATATTATCGTGTCGCCAATCCATGCAGTTTTACAGCCGGTTCCATGCAAAGAATCAATTTCTAAAAATGTTATAAGTATTCGTAAAAATCACGAACATCCCGTGGAGGAGCTTGTAGCATGGTTACACGACCACAATTACCAATCTGTTTATCAGGTAGAAAATTCTGGAGAATATGCTACACGAGGCGGAATTATTGATATTTATTCTTATGCTTCTGAATATCCATATCGTATAGAATATTTCGGAGATGAAGTCGAATCCATCCGTAAATTTAACATTGAGTCACAGTTGTCTGAAGACACATTGAACGAGTGCCAAATATTTTCCATAATTGAACTTAAAGATACGTGCCTTAACTATACCAGCGGCGAAAAGGCATCTTTACTTTCGTATCTCAATAAAGAAACAACGATTATCCTTAAGGAACCTGCTTCATTGGAAGAGCAGGCTAATAAGTTGTTGAATAGCTTCAACGACAGTGAATTTTTCAGCTTCAGCGATATATCCGGTCAATTTGATTCATTTGTTAAAACAACAATAACAAAACTACCTATTGCCTCATCAAATGGGCAATATACATTTCATGTAAAGTCTGCTGATAGTTTCTCACAAAGTGTTCAGATCATTGTTACTGAAATCAGTAATATTATAAATGCAAACAAAAATACTGTAATTCTTTGTAACAATACTGCCGAGGAACATAGGTTTAGAGAAATAATTAACGAGTTAGATTTAAAGAATAAGGATAGTTTAAACTTGCAAATAGGGTACATACGTAATGGTTTCCAATTTACTGAAATACAAACCGCTATCCTTGCTCATCATGAAATCTTTCATCGTTATAAGCAGCGCCGCGAAATAAAGAAACCAGTCCATACGCGAGCAATTGATTCATTTCTGGAATTAAAAAAAGGTGATTATGTAGTCCATTTATCGCATGGGATTGGCCGTTTCCTGGGTATGGAGACAATTGAAGAGGAAGGTTATAAAAGAGAATTTCTGATTATAGAATATGACGAGGGGACAAAGATATACGTTCCAGCCGCCAAAATTGAGTTGATACAAAAGTATATTGGCAGTTCAGAACATCATCCAAGGTTAGATAAAATCGGTTCAAAACACTGGGAGGTCAGGAAAAAGAGGGTTGAGGATGCGGTATCTGATATTGCAAGCGATTTGCTATGTGTACAGGCGTTAAGAAATTCAAAAGAAGGTATTGTCTATCCTGAAGACAATGATTGGCAAAAAGAGTTTGAGGCTGAGTTCATATATGAAGAGACCTATGACCAGCTACGAACAATGGAAGATATTAAATGTGATATGGAGTCTAAAAGACCCATGGACCGTCTCATTTGCGGTGATGTTGGATACGGTAAAACCGAACTTGCTATGCGTGCCGCTTTTAAAGCCGTTATGAATGGTAAACAGGTGGCGATGCTCGTTCCAACCACGATTCTTGCACAGCAGCATTACAAGACATTCTCTGAGCGTATGGCAGATTACCCTGTAAAAATCGAAGTAATCAGCCGTTTTAAAACACATAAGGAACAACGTGAAGTTATCGAAAAAACATCAGCAGGACTTATAGACATACTAATCGGTACTCACCGTATTTTGCAGAAGGACGTTTACTTTAAAGACCTTGGACTTGTTGTTATTGATGAGGAACAACGGTTTGGTGTTGCGCATAAAGAACGTCTCAAACAAATGCGCCGGTTGGTAGACGTGCTTACCCTGACGGCTACGCCCATTCCGAGAACGCTTCATATGTCACTGATGGGAATTAAAGATATTTCATCGCTTAATACACCACCGCTGGGCAGGCAGGCTATAACCACAAGGATTATAAGGTTTGACCAGAAGTATATTCAACAGGCAATCAGACTTGAACTAAATCGTGATGGGCAGGTATACTTTGTGCATAACCGAGTGTATAATATCGAACGGATTGCCAGAAATTTGTCAGAAATTGTTCCCGAGGCAAGGATATTAACTGTTCATGGGCAGATGGATGAGAAACTTATGGAACAAAGGATGAAAGACTTTGTAAATGGCAAAGCTGACATGCTTGTTTCAACCACAATTATTGAATCAGGATTGGACATCCCCAATGTTAACACGATATTTATAAATTGCGCTGATACTTTCGGTCTTGCAGATTTGCATCAGTTACGAGGCAGGGTAGGGCGGTACAAACATCATGCATTTGCATACATTATAATCCCGGATGACCGTCCTATCACTCCGGACGCTGAAAAACGTGTAAAAGCAATCGAAGAATTTGCAGAACTTGGCGCTGGTTTTAAGATAGCCATGCGCGACCTGGAAATCAGAGGTGCTGGAAACATACTAGGCACAGAACAGCACGGTCACATTGCTGCTGTAGGGTATGAACTGTATTGCAGGTTACTGGAAATAGCAGTACGCAAGGCAAGACATGAATCTGTAGAAGAACCAGTAGACGTTTCAATTGACTTGGAAATCGAGTCTTTTATTCCACGAGGTTATATATATGATGATTCAATAAAGATGGATATATACCGAAGATTGAACCGTTCCACTTCTTTTGATGAAATAACGGCTATTTCGGAAGAACTAGTTGATCGCTTTGGTGAGATTCCTATTTCTGTAAGAAATTTGCTTTCTGAAAATAAATTAAGGATTATTGCTCAGAAATCAAAAATTCGTTCCATTGTAAGGGTTAATAATATATTGTATATACGTGTAGCCGACTTAAAAAAAGCGGAGAATTGTTTATATAATCTAAAAAAATACATACGCATTATTAATGAAGATACTTTACATCTAAGACTGCCATACAATAGAATAAAGCCAGAGGATTTGCTGGAATATCTGAATAAATCAATTAAAACTAAGGTATAATTCCAATTATTATGAAAATATCTGTTAAATTCCCAATAATTCTTCTTTTATTTGTAATAATCTTAATCCCCACCATATTGCAGGGAGCGATGGACGATTTAAACAAGAATAATATTAATTCTATCAAAGCCATCGTAGACGATGAAATTATCACTAGGGAAGATGTCCTGAGACGTGCAGTCGTTGCCATAAAAGAGGCACAAAGTAAGTATAAGGAAAAAGAATTTATTGAAAAAGTTGAAGAAATATTGAAAAATACTTTATATGAGTTAATTGACAGGAAGGTGCTGGTAAAAGAGGCGCAACGAATATTTGGCACAAATGAGGCAATGATGAGAGAGATAGAAAAAGACTTAGAATCCTTTATGAAAGGAGCTGTTAAGAATGTAGGCTCTTTATCAAAATATTATGAAATTGCTGAATCTCAGGGAATTAATCCAGTCGAAAAGAGAAATGAGTTAAAAGAAGATATTATGATAGACAAGATAATTAAGGAGAATGTTTACAATAGGGTTAAAATACAGCCGAAATCACTCAGGCGATATTATTGCGAAAATATTAGTGAATTCCACCAAAAAAAAGAAGTACAATTAAGACATATTATGATTAAATTCTCTGCTCATGACAATAATAAGGAAGAAGCCCTCTCCGTAGCCAGACAGGTTATAAAGTGTTTGCAGGAAGGAGAAGATTTTACAGCGCTTGCCAAGAAATACTCGGAAGGTCCTAATGCAATTAATGGAGGATTGATGAGTCCAGTAGAAACAAAAGAATTAAGGAAAGACCTCAGAGATATTGCCTATAATCTAAAAGACAATGAGTACAGCAAAATACTGGAATCTCCTGTTGGTTACCATATATTTAAAATGGAACTTAACAGACCGGAAATGACACAACCATTTGAGACAGTGCAGGATGAAATATACAAAAAGCTTTATAAAGAGGAAATAAGCAGACTAAAAAAGCTATACATTGACAGTCTTAAAGCAGGCCTTTTTATAAAAGTCTATAATTAAAGTTAGCTTCTATTTAACAGCTTATGTATTTACATATATTATGCAAGATGTTGGTAACGCTCCACCACATCAAGACGCACAACAGGCCCGTCAATAGGTTGTTCATTTGTAATATTAAATAAGTTTTTCCAGCCATTTTCTTTCCAGAGATTTATATCAATCTTATGCATATTCTTTAGCCCAAGGTGGTCATTCCATAGATTAAGAAGCAATTCTTTAACTATATTCTTTTTGTCTGAATCCCTTTTTGTATGTTTTCACCAGTCGTTCATTTCGGAATCCTGTTCACCGTTAAGGATCAAACTTGTGGGGCTTATATTTGCCGAGCATATTGTTGCCCAATGCTGAATCTCTGTATCAGATTGACAATTCAGAAAGATTGCCGCACTGCCGCATTGACGCATATAATTTATAAAATCGCGGTCTGTAAGATTTTTTATAGCTTTCCATTGAGGTTTAATAATACTTAAATCGCCTACATCATTTAAGCCATCATCGTAAATATTATCTGTAAAATAATTCCAGACGAGCACTTTAATATCTGGAGGAATTCCGCCATTAAGTGAAGATAAACCTTTTGTTTGAGCAACTATTCTGCCGTTGGTATTGACGGAGCGTTTTACCAAAGTTTTGAGAATACGACATCTTCATCGTATCTCCATAATGTAAGATAACACCAATGTTTTGCTTTATTCATCAGGTGATAAATTTCTTCAAAAGGCATCTTCTCCGTCTATGGCAGCTTGTACTAAGTTTGGTTGTGGACATGCGGCTGGTTGTAACTTACTAAATAACTGATCTGGTCGTCTTCTTAATTATTGCTCACGGTGCTTCTTTTTATGGTTTGGCGCTTCCCTATAAAAAGGATGCTGGTAACTCGCGACTGAAAACTACGGAAAGATTCAAATAAATAATACTTACGCGGCTTATATCAATCGCATTATAACACTGAAAATATTTAACATTATATCATAATACTTCTCCCAGTTTTTTTGACTTTAGCGTGGCGGCCTCAACGGCGTTTATTATCGCTGACCTGAATTTGCAATCTTCTAATTTGCTTATTCCGTCAACTGTTGTACCGCCAGGAGATGTTACGGCATCTCTCAGTTGTGCAGGATGTTGTCCTGTATTTAATACCATCTTTGCGGCACCCAGTACAGTTTGTGCGGCAAGTGTGGTAGCTACATCTCTCGGTAGTCCCATTTTAACGCCGCCATCAGATAAAGCCTCAATGAACATATAGACATAAGCAGGACCGCTCCCGCTTAAACCAGTAACAGCGTCAAGATACTTTTCATCCAGATGGAATACCTTCCCAACCGCATTAAATATGTTGTGGACAAAATTTGCATCTGCTTCTGTAGCATATTTACCAGAGGCAAATGCAGTAGCAGAAGAGGCAACAAGGCAAGGTGTATTAGGCATTACGCGTATTACACGAATACCTTCTTTTAATCTGGATTCTATAAATCTTATCGGAATACCTGCGGCAATTGATACAACAAGATGCCGATTGGTAATATCGTTCTTAAGCTGAGTTAGTACAGCATTCATCAACTGTGGTTTTATAGTCAGAACAACAACATCGGCAAAAGCTACAACTTCTTTATTGTTTTGAGTGGTTTTTATACCAATACATGCGGTTAAATATTTACAGCGTTCCATTAACGCATCACTAATCATGATGTGGTTATTGTCACTAAGTCCTGCCTCAATAATGCCCCTACACAGGGCTTCCCCCATCTTACCGCCGCCTATAAATCCAATCATTTCTTTAAACATAATGGTCAATTCAGGATTTAATAAATATCATGAATGGGTAAAGAAACATATTCTAATGTCTTATAACGTTCGGGATTATATCTTTATTTTTTTCAAAATCAAGGAAGGAATATTAAAACAATTTGCATGAGGTTATTTTGACATCTTTATTATAATATTTTATAATTTATAATAATAAAAGATATTAAGGTTAAAAAGGAGTAGTCTGATGGATAAGCATACTGAAAAAGGATACACACCTTATCAGCAAAAGGTTATTAAAAACTTTTATGAAAACAAGGAACTTCGTCTTGTGCAAAAGCTGGGTGAGTTAGTATCAAACATGTACCTGGAAAAGAGCGAAAAGAGACTTGAATCTGGGTGGAAAAAGATACATAAAACACTTATAGATTTAAAAGTACATTCTAACGAGATAAAATATCTGACAAAAGATAAAAATCTTTCATTAATTACAAAAAAATTGGCAGAAATATTTTAACTTATTTAATGAATACAGTCATCAATAACAAATTTACGGCAAGTAAATCAAAAAGTAGAAATTTATAGTTACCTAAATTTGTTATCTTCTCAAAAAGAACTTCTGGCATAAAAGCTATTTACCCTTCGCCGACTTTGACTGTTTTTTATATAAGGTAAAATAGTTTTCTGCGTCTATTTCCATACCCTTAGCCTTATATGCATTTCCAATGTCATTATAAACCTCAATATTGCCAGGATTTGACATTACGGCTATTTGAAATGCGTTTATTGCGTCATCATATTTTTTCTTTTGCATATAAATCTTTCCCAAACGATACTGGGCGTCTGAATTACTTGAATTGACTTCTACCGTTTTGGTGTAATATTGAATTGCTTCATCTATATTTCCTATTTTATCGTACAAACGGGCTTTGTTATAAAGTGCGTTTTCATGATTCGGGTCAATGTCCAGTGCCTTCTTGAATTCAGCCAACGCCTCTTTATCCGATCCCTTCTTTGAATATACTATACCCAGGTTCGAATAGGTTATCGCCAGATTTGGATCGAATTCTATACGTGTCTTTAATACCTTAACTGCATCGTCATAATTCCCAATGTTAGCATATGCAATCCCTAAAAGAGAATACGTGGCTTTATGCTCAGGTTTTATTTGAATGGTTTTTTTAAAGCATTCAATAGCTTTATCGTAAATACCCTTGTCAAAATATGCAGCACCAAGATTGTAATAAGCATCGTAGTCTTCGGATTTTAGTTCTATAACTTTTTTAAGTGCCTCGATGGCATCGTCATACATACCCTTTTGTGAGTATGCAATACCCATACTTTTATAGGCATCTGCATTATTGTGGTCACTAGCCAGTGATTTTTTATACATCTCTATCGCCTCGTCAAAAAGACCATACTGTGCATAGTTCAAGCCTTGTTTATACTGCTCGTTAGCAATATTCATACGGCCCGGCAGGTTATCTCTTTTGGTTTTATTTGTGTTTTCGGTTGTAACAGTCTCTTTGGAAAAACAAAGGGTTGAATTCAATAATGACATACTTACAAGACCGCAAACTGTAACAATGCTTATGATATTTGTATGATTCACAAAAGCTTCTCCTTTGGTTTAATCTAAAAACAATCAAGTTAGGTATTATATTTATATTAATTATAATTCATAAAGTAGTATAGCCGCAACCAAATAGTAAAAAATGAGAACTTGAGACGAGTTCCAGGTGACAGGTGTTGTTTCTAATGTAACTCGACACCACTTCTAAAAAAGACAAAAGAAGTTTTTAGATAAGATTACATATTGATGCAACCTACCTTTTCAACCGTACTACTGATTTTGCAAGATATAGAATCAAAAATATCATACAAAGCAGTCCTACGTCTGTAGGCCCGGTTGGAAGGTCAAAACGATATGAAATGTAGAAACCAACAAAAGCGGTAGCAACTCCGATAACAGAAGAGATTATACAAAAAAACGGGATGCCTCGCGTAATCATCCGTGCTGTGATCGGTGGAATCAATAGAAAGCCAAATATAACCAATGGACCAACGGTCATTACTCCAAGAGAGATAATTATACCAATAATCAGATAAAGTAAGATGTCCCACAGAATAACATGCTTACCAATTGTAGTTGCCATATCGATGTCATATGACACTATTACAAAGTTACGATGAAAGCCGATTAAAATAATAAAGATCGTGCTGTAGATAGCAAGCATTGACCACAGATAGATATCTGGAATAGAAATAATTTCTCCCTTAAGCATAGAAAGTACTTCTGATTTTCCGTAGGGATTCCATGCAACAAACAAAATAGAAGCAGCTCCGGCAATAGCATAAGTAAATCCAATGCGGTTTTCCGTGAACCCTTTTTTTTTGCGTTCGAGAACGGCCAAAACAAAAATAGTAATGAGGGTGAATACTACAGAACCAGTCAGCGCCATGACTTTTTCAGATTCGATATGGCGAAAAAAATGCCACCCTATAGTATGCAACAAAAAAGCAAAGGCAACTCCTGCATTTGACACCTGGGGTAAGGCTATGCCCAATAAAACCATACGGCGTAACACAAAGAATATGCCTACCTGAGGACAGACAAATCCCACGATTAACCCTGCATAAAAGGCGTTTCGTAAAAGAAAATGCGGGCTAAGTATCTCTAAAAGGTGTTCCATTTATAAAATTATCATTAAGTTGGTTCTTCATCGATCCTTGATAAAGAAAGTATTTCTTCCAATGAGCCAAGTACTACTTTATAATGATGAATATGTATTATCTTTTTTATCCAGCTTGGAATATGATGTACCTCATGGGTGATCATCATAATCGTTAATTGGTGCTTTTTGTGTAATTCAGAGATGAGTTCTATGATCTTTTTTTGGGCAAGGACGTCAAGCCCTGTAATGGGTTCGTCAAGCATCAGAACATTTGGTCTTGTTGCCAGTGCTCGTGCTATGAGTAAACGCTGTTTCTGTCCGCCGGACAATTCTGAAAAAAAATCCCTTTTTGACTCCAGCATTCCAACGTCTTTTAAGCATTGTTCTACCAATAAACGATCCGTTTTGGAAGTGGGATAAAATGGTTTCCTCTGCCCGAAAGTACCCATCAATACGACTTCTTCTGCGGTAAATGGGTATATTTCGTCTAGGTGTTGACGCTGTGGTACATAACCAAATCTTGGGACATAATCGTCACCATAAACGATAGTTCCATGGATAAAGGGAATTATGCCAAGAATGGTCTTAAAGAGTGTGGTTTTGCCACACCCATTTGGTCCAAACAAGACGGCAAATTCACCCTTTTTTAAAGAAAAGTTAATATCGTTAAGAATGGTATTCCCACTATACCCAATAGCAACGCCTTTTAATGTAATACAATTATCCGTATTCATGATCGTTTAAGATTTGGCTTCCAATGCTGTCACAATCTGCTTAACAATGTAATCAAAGAGGGCTACATAGTCATTTGTTTCATTTAGACCTCCTACCATTATCGGTATAATAACGATCTTTGCGCCTGTTCGACCAGCGACAAATTCAGGTATTTTGTGCTCCCTAAAATCTTCTATAATAATGAGCTTTATCCCTTCATTTTTCATCATTGGAATAAGGGTATTGAGATGGGTGGGAGAAGGAGGAATTCCAGGTTTTGGTTCAAGCGTTTCCACTACATCCAGATTAAATCGCTGTGCAAGATAAGGAAATGTCTTATGATAAGTAACGATTTTTGTTCCACGAAATGGTTCCAAGGCCTTTTGCCATTCAGATAACTTTTGGTCCAGTCTCTTCGTAAAATTCTTTAAGTTTTCCTTATAATAATCACAATTTGTCTTATCAATTTGACATAATTGCCCGCAGAGTTGTGTTGCAAATATCTTCCCATTGAATGGGTCCAGCATGTAGTGAGGATTTCCATAGGGGTGGATATCTCCCATCGCACGGGTGGCTTCGGTGGGTATTTCTAAAACATGAATTCCTGCAGATGCAACTATATATCCGGGGTTTCCCGGAAGTATTTTTTGGTTTCTTGCACTTAAAACCAACGGCGGTAACCAACCAATTTCCAGCTGTAATCCACCCTCGATAAGCATATCTGCCTTGTTAAGTTTCACAATAAAACCGGGTTTTGCATCTACAAAGTGTGGGTCTTCTGTAGGTTTTGCAAGATTAGTTACTTCGACATTATCTTTTCCAATTTCCTTAGCCAGAGAACCCAGATCAGAGGTTGTTACAACGATATTAAATTTAGCATAAGCGGTAGATGTACAACTTATTATAAATAACAAAAAGATGAATAATTGATATTTTATTTTCATAAAGCACCCCTGAGCTAATAACTATTATTGTCCCAAATTATACACGGACAAACAAGCCTGTCCGTGCCACCCTTTAAAGTTTTTCATTCCGCGACCTATTGGTTAGCAGTTTTTAAAATTTATGTGCCCCATGTGAACCAAGTAAAAATTCGATCTGGAGAAATACGGAGTGTTCCGTAGCATCATTTCCTAATATATCATCATAATTATATTGTAACCTAATTTTTGAAAATTCCG
This sequence comes from uncultured Planctomycetota bacterium, assembly GCA_963709355.1. Taxonomy (GTDB): domain Bacteria; phylum Planctomycetota; class Brocadiia; order Brocadiales; family Brocadiaceae; genus PLOWO2-12-38-17. The sequence continues at coordinate 1,548,704 of CAVPVY010000005.1, read as the reverse complement.
ACGGATAAAATGTGAGATTGGGTGAAAGCCGCCAACGTTCAAAACCAAGGGGGTCCACTGCTTCTTCCTCTCCATCCACATAATCTCCGCGCAGTCCGGCTACCCATCGTTTTTTAAATCCCCAGGCAACTTGAGAATAGGCGCCACAGTTGTTTAATACTTCATATGGAAAATTGTTGTCCGCCCCATGCCCAGCCTCAAAACGTCTGCCCATAACCTCTGTTTGCCATGTAACAAATGGGAACCCAGCTTCTGCATATTTAGACTTCCACTTCCAAAACATGTCAAGCCCATAAATAATGGTATCTTCATTAGCTCCTGTAGAATTTGGCCCAAAGGCAGCCGATGCGCCCAGTAAAATGGTTTGCTCATCTGTTAGATCAAATGAAGTTGTTGCGCGGGGGACGTAAAGCATGTCTCCCATGTTGCGTACACCCGCATCAACCGCAGTACGGCCGAACAACCCGTCTGTATTTCTAAAGCTAAAAGCGGTATCACCCTGACTGTCTTGAACAGTAAAAAATAGTTCCGTGTAGTTATCAGTAGGCGCCAGCCACGAAAGCCGTAGTCCAGGATTACGTAAGCCGTCAGGGCCTAAAAATCGGCCGTTAACTAATGGTTGATCTGCAAAATCCCATGTATGGGGATGAAATTGATTCAATCTGCCAAATTCAGTAAAGAAAGTACCTGCCTTTACCTGTAAGTTCAGGGGCAGCGACATCGAGGTCAAATAAGCTTCTTCCACCTCAAGAAACGATTCTCCGTCTTTGTCAATTTGGAAGATGATATTAGACTGACCTTTGAAATATGGGTCTATTGCGCCTTCAAATACAACTTCCAGACTCTGCACAGTAAATCCACGCTGTATGGGGTCGTGTCCACCCGTTTCAAGATTTTCTAAATCTTCATCGGTTGAACCCGCAGCGCTAAACAATCCATCAAAGGAAATATTAGCGTAGCTTTTTCCCACGCTCCATATGGTAAGTGGTTGCGCTGGTGACCATTGCCCCGGACTCATAGGTTGGCTGGTTGCGGTTGTATTCATCGGCGATATCATAGACTCTGTCGTTTCCTCTTTCGGAGAAAGGGACACGGTTTGAGAGGGTAAAGGAGAGGTTGTACGTATGTCTGTCTGGGGGAGCATGGATTTTACTTCATCATCTGTTATGGGTGCTTTTAGGATATCTGAATCCACATTAGCAATAGTTTGCCTGTGTTCTTCTCCATGTGTTCTTTCCTTTTCTAGTTCCTTTTTTTCTTTTTCAAGCATGACAATCTTTGCTTGCATCTCTTTAAAGCGGGCATCATAATCCTGTTTCATACTTTCAAGAAGCGCCTTCATACCATGAAGTTGACCCACAATTTCATCAAACTCATCCTTTCTGATACGAATTTCTTCTTCGTCTTCTTTTGTAGCGTCTGATACAATTGCACCATTAATATTACTGTTAGCGGGTAATGCCGTTTCACCGTATACGCAACCTACAATACTTCCAATACAAAATATACATAATGGTATTATAAAACTTATCCATCCCACTTTATTTACCCCCAAATTAAATTTTGGTGAAATAAATTTTATACTAAACCAATAAAAATCTCTGAAACTAATAGAGGCAAAGATTTTATTACAATAAATTATGCCTACTAAGTTCAGTTGGTTTAAGAAGTCGCATTTATCGGTGTTATTTTCAAAATGCCTGTTTTTTACATATCTTTGCACAAACAACTCATAACTTAGGATAGGTAAAAGTATGTAATTTCTACCAGTTAGTAGTCTTACAAATCAAATATTGTGTGTTAAACATCAAAAGTTAAAAGGGGTGGGGGGCGGATGGTAAATTTATGAATTGATAATGAAGCAAGTTCTGGATTTGAATAACAAATAACGTTATCATTAATCCAGTTAAAATATGCCTTTGTTGATTGGAGTTTTATCTGTGTTGAAGGGGTTTTCAACCATTTGCATATTTGACAAATTCCAGCGCTGTGTATTTCTTTGTTTTCTCCTGCACAAAAATGTAAACCATCGGAATTATTACATACCTGTCTTGGATTATTACAGTGCCTTGTGTCGAGAATACTTTCATGAGCACTCCCAATTGTTAAGCATAATATAAAATATGGAAGGAGTATTAAGGCAAAAACAAGGTTTGTTGAATATTTATTGTTAATAAGATGTTTTAACAACATATTATTAGTTCATGTAAAGGTTATTCTTACTATCAGGAATGCTAATTACTTTAATAATTTAAGTCAAGCTAAATATTAATTTATGATGTAAAGTATATAGACATGGGTAACAGTTTATGTAATATGATATGCCTATCCCTATGGGATAGGCGACTTACTAAATTTTTTTATGGAGATGTTACCCATGCCCAAGTATTATTACGATCAACTTAGTCGAAAAAGGTTAGCCTGGATGCTCATGTATAAAAAGATTAATAACGTCTCAAAGGTATGCCTGTATTTTGGCATATCTCGTAAATGTTTCTATAAATGGCTTAAACGTTACGAAGACTCAGGAGGTGACCCTGCAAGCCTCATTGATCGCTCAAAACGTCCCAGACGCTCCCCTATGCTTACCCATAAATATATTCAGTCTATCATCATAAGACTTCGTAAAACCACTTCCTTCGGCCCCGACCGTATACGGCTGTTCTTATTGAAGGACTATAATATCTCGCTTCCAAGGTCCACCATATACGCCACTTTAAAACGCAACGGACTCATTGAGAAACCCAAGAAGATGCACAGAAAACCTAAGTGTTATCAGATGCCCTCTCCAGGATACCTACAGGTAGATATAAAGCTGCTGGGCGGCTACAGACCCGGGAGCTTTGTTCAGTCCTCCGCTCAGGACGACTCTACCAGGATCAAATTCACCAAACTTTACCAGGAACGCTCTACATCTAACTCCCTGGACTTCTTGCAATATATATTCAGACGCTTTCCTTTCAAGATCAGGCACATCAGGACCGACAACGACGCCGTCTTTACCAATGCTTACACCGGCGAACCCAAAACCCATCCCTTACGGCAGCCCAAGACACATCCTTTTACCCTGTCGTGCATGGGGTTGGGTATAAAACACAAGCTCAATAGGCCTTCTTGTCCAGAGCAAAACGGCAAGGTAGAAAGGTCTCATAGAACCGATGGAGAAGAGTTTTTCCGTTTACAAAAAACTCGGAATCTTGACCTCCTTGTAAAAGAACGTAAAAAATACGATGAATTCTTTAACAACAAAAGACCACACATGGGGCTTCAGGGGTGGACTCCACTGCAAAAATTACAAACTTTTCCTAATTACAAAAGTGTTACCTATGTCTATAGCTAATACAAATATTAATTTATGATGGATTAGCGAATGTCATTATACTCAAAACCATATATAAACTCAAAATATACCCTCAGTATCTCTGCCACGCTCCATGCCTGAGAAATACACCCGCGCGGTTTATGAGGCGCATCACCATCAAATATTTCAGAAATAGTTCCAAGACCTGATTCAAATAGATGGGCGTAAAATGATTCAAGCAAGCCCATTACGTATTCTATAGTATTTTTAGTGCCAGCATGTGTCCGTACATATCCAGAAATATACGGGCCAATCAGCCATGCCCATACCGTGCCCTGATGATATGCCCTGTCCCTTTCAAATATATTTCCAAGATAATGACCAACATAGTCTTTATCCTTGGTCGAAAGACTTCTCAAACCGTATGGTGTCAAGAGGTGTTTACTTACTACGTCGGTAACATTCCTCCATCTTTCCATTAACAGCACAGGATACGGCAGGCTGACAGCAAATATCTGGTTTGGACGAATGGCGGCATCCTTCAACTCATTGTTTATATAATCATAAAGGTAATGTCCTTCCTCAAACCAGAAAGATTTGTTAAAAGATTCTTTTATTTTATTAGCAAGGGTGTTGTAACTATTGCAGTCTTCTTTGAAATTCATTTCCCTTGCAAGGTATGATAAAATTTTTAAGGCGTTGTACCATAGTGCATTGACCTCCACCACCTTTCCCATTCGTGGAGTTACTACCCAATCGCACACCTTTGCGTCCATCCATGTGAGTTGTACACCTTCAGTGCCCGCGTAGATTAAACCATCCGTATCCATGTGGATGTTGAATCTGGTTCCTTTTTTATAGTATTCAACGATCTCACGCAATACCCCGAATAAATTATCCTTTACGGTCTTCCGATCTTTTGCAAATCGCAAATATTGATAAACTGCGTTAATAAACCATAGTGAGGCATCAACTGTATTGTATTCTGGTATTTCTCCATAGTCAGGGAATCGGTTTGGTATCATGCCCTTGTCAACGTATCTGGCATAACAAAGTAATATCTCCTTTGCCTCCTCAAACCTTCCCTGAACTAGAGTAATGCCCGGCAGCGAAATCATTGTGTCCCTGCCCCAGTCTCCAAACCAATGGTATCCTGCATTGATACTTTTCCTGTCATTGCCGCGCCTAACGATAAAAGTATCGGAAACAGATAACAATGATTCAATTAGCCTTGAAATCTTTTCTGAATTTGGCAGATGCTTAGTATCGTAATTTGCACGTCCACCATCATAATTATTATCTCTACCGTACTCAAACCGTGCCTCATTTTGTGACTGGTTGCTGTTGTGTTGTACCCCATACGTATATCTTGTCCTGCTTTCTGTCTCTTTTCTGAACAACTCAAAGACATCAATTTTATTATATTCATGAGTTGATGCGACGATGTAGCAGTTTGTCTCTTTATTCAGATCAAATGACAGGGTAAAGGGGCAGAAGAGGTCTTCGTGTGCCTCGAGTCCACGCTCTATTTCGATTGGATACTCCATATTCTTATACCAGAACTGTGACTTTTCCACAGGCTCCGCATTGTGATACACATACATGGCTGGCAGTTCTTCATAAGGTTGCAAACATATACTGTTATCAAACATTTTATGGTTGGTATTGAAAGTTGAATTTTGATGAGTAAGCCAGTGATAATCTCTGAATGCAACCATAACCCTTATATTCAAAGAAATTAAAGTAGTAGATGGTGATTCTATATTCCGGTTTATACGATACAAGACCACCGTGGTATTATCTCCATGTACCATAAACACCAATTTTTCGATACTCATTCCATTTATTAAATAGTTAAAGGTGGGAAATGGATTTAGGCTGAATTGGACGAGATGTTTATATCCTTCTGGATAAATTGCATTAGGATAAATATTAGTAGACAAAGGAAATTCTCTTCCTTCAATATAAATAAATTCTTCCAGTTTGGAAAGCAATAGGGTTTGTCCGTGTGGGGGAGGTACGGCAGCAATAAGCAGACCGTGATACCGCCTTGTATTTGCACCGATTATAGTAGAAGAGGCATAACCGCCAATCCCATTAGTCTCTAACCATTCCTTTCCTATGGCATTAGTAAGGTCATGACATATATCTTTATTGAATAACATCTTCATATTTATAAGCCTTTTTTAATCTGTTCGGATGTCTTTTTATGTTTTATCATGAGCTTTGATTCTATCGGCATTCCTAAAGCTTACAAGGAAATTCATTTATTTTCTGTTTATGTTTTTGCCTTTGTTTCTCTTAATGATTGAATACCCGCTATTAGAGTACAATAGATAAAGTGCTTATTATAAAATACTTACGACTTAAGGGGGGGGTATTTGTTTTCTTTTTAGCAGAATAATGTTGTATTTTTTTGTTGACAAATAAATAATTTTTGGTTAACTGTCTTTGCTTTGTTAAAAGTAAATATTTTAATTAGGTTGAATTTTATTTATGAGGGTTGTTATTTCCTTGTTTTTGAATAATTCCAATTACTCGTGTTTCAGAACGTGTATATCCCATTGGGTATCTGAAAAGAAGTAATGTACCAGTAATCTTTTCACCGGGTAGCCCAATCTTACTATTAGATACTCCAGAGTTAAGGGCAATGATTAATTTAGTTTTATCCCACTTTTGAGGTATTTACAGGAAAAAAAATAATGGTATTATATCGCCCTTGGAAATTGCAATTGGATGCACCTGCCTGTGTGTCATACGCAGACGCAGAATTGTAATATTATAGAACTTCTAAGAATATATTCTCAATCAAAAGGTCTGATTCGCTTAAAAAGGTAAACAATGAAAGCATACAGCATAGCACAAAAAGCTTCGGGATTTTCTATTTCCTATAAGCAATTTTTAATAATGTTTTTAAAGTCTATTTTCGTCTTTGGACATATTATTAGATATGCCTTGGTATCGGTTATAATTATTTACGCATTAGGGTACTGTTTAAGTTTTTTTGATAATTTAGATTCTAATTTATTTGCAAAACCCATTATTTATTATGATTTAAAACTTAGCACTTATCCAAAGTCTTTTATTCCTCTTATAAAGGGATATGATGTTTCACACCTGATTCTTTGTGTTGCGGCATATTGTGCACGGATATTTATGGGAGTAATAGCCTGGCATGCGTTCAATTTTTCCGAATACTTAAAGGTAAAACAGACACTTGAAAGGAGTAATGTAGATTTATCACTGATCAATGAATCAAAAGATTATTCCCAGATTGAAGAAAAGATGAGGGAACTAAAATTTAGCGGTAAAAAAGACGGTACCCAGACAAGAGAAGAATTACTTAAGACCTTAAAAGAAGTCCAGCGAAACCTCGATTCAATGAAGAGAAATCTATCCTTTCTTGCTATTGACATAGTAGATTCAACAGGCATGAAAATTGGTGAAAATCCGGCTGTGGTTGAGTTGGATTTTGCCGATTATAAGAACCTTGTAGAAAATGCATTTAAAGAAAATGGTTATTTAAAAGCTAGCTGGACTCCGGATGGTGTAATGAGTTGTTTTAATACGGCTGATAACGCTGTAAAAGCTGCCCAGAAAATACTGAGAGACTTGAAGGATTTCAATAAAAATCGCAAAAGTATTAAGCGGGACTTTGTTATTCGTTGTGGTATAAACTGCGGTAAAGTTTCTTACGATGAAAATCTACCTGCTGAAAGTATGTGTGACCGTGTAATTGATATTGCAGGTCACTTCCAGAAATATGCCCCGCCTGGAAATATTTGTATTTCAAAGAATGTATACAGTGAACTGCATGATACTGAAATGTTCAAGATTAGCGGACAAAAGGTTGATGGCTTGGAAGCATATATCTCCAGATAACAACAAACTATATATGCTTTTCATCCGTGAGCGATAAGCGATATAGGTTAGTGGGCTATTTTTAACCAGTTCAAGCGTAGGAATTGTTATCTATGAATAAAGCTAAATTGATACTAAGATATTATTTTTGATGCTTTAAAAGGTTCTTATTTTAACCACACAAAGTTTGAAGAACCATATAAAATAACGTAAGGTTAATTTAAAGAATTGTGCATTAAATTTAAAGAAAAAAGGTTCGTGTTTTTTATAATTCATCATCCCAAAAGACCTAATTAGAAAGGAGGTATATAAAAAAGAGAAAGAGTAATAACTTTAATCTTTATAATAGCATCACGATAAAGGTAAACCCTGAGTGATCAGGGGACACAAAGTAAAGGGTCTCATAATATACTCGAAGTATTAACAAACAGGAAGACAGCCTTACTGCCGAAGATGTTTAAAACATTTTTAGCAGTAAGGCTTTTTTATTTTATGATTATTTTAACAAGGTATTTTATCAACCGAGTTTCATCTGAGAAATAGCAATGAATTTCTTTAGAGATATAGAAAGGTTTCTGTAATAACGGTCAACAAGAAACTGTCTCCATCACAGAGACAGCAAAGGTAGGTTTTATGTGCCAATTTAATTTATTAGTAAACCAATATAAAAAGCCAAATTTAGAATACAGCCTTACCAGCAAATACGTTTAAAAGAACATTTTTGCAGTAAGGCTTTTTTGTTTATTGTAGCCGCATCACTTTAGGGTGCTTTTTCAGTTAATAGTATCTCATTGTAGGCGTATATCCTGGTAGCTGCAACTGTTATAGGCGCGATCAGTAATTATGCCTTTTATGTAGTGCGAAATAGTACTGCGACATTTATTGTTGCACATATGGATGTGTGTTGCATAGATTCGGATGAAACAGACAATATTTAAGATGTATGCATCGATAATAAAAGAGTGGTGGATGAAATATGCTACTTTTCTGGTGTAGGTATTATAAATAGGTATTATAAATATGATTAAACTGCAAAGTCTTTTAGATTTTAAGGATACCGTTGGTAAAAAATTTTTCATAGATTTCAGCGGGATTCCTTTCTTCAATAAAATAATGAATTTACAAAAAGATGCTATTACAATTGGGGTAGATGTTGGATTTAATCATATCAGATTGTTAAAAACTAAAAAATTGTCTAACAATGCATGGGAAGTATTAGATCACAAAAGTATATCATATCTTTCTCAGGATCATAAGGGAACCCCTGCCTTCGAAAATATCCTAAAATCGGAGATGAACAATTTCTGCGGTACTGAAAGGAAACTTAATATATGGGTTAGTATCTCTTCTGCTGGTGTTAACATACGTAATATTGAAATACCGAATGTACAAAAAAGACATATAGAAAAGACCGTTTATTGGGCTATAAAAAAGGAGAATATTTACGATGAAAAAGAATCCATCCTTGATTTTGAAGTTAGAGGCGTGGTCAAAAGCAACAATACATCCAGGTTGTCGGTCATGGTTTATACGGTTCCTAAACATGCAGTTGACGAAATAAAGACCTTGTTTTTTCGCATTGGAATGCCTTTGACTGGAATAACCTTTATCCCTTTCTCATTGCAGAACATCCTTAGAACCGGTTGGATACCAAATCTTGAAAAAACCATTGCACACTTGTTTATTGGTAATGACTTTTCACGCATTGATATCTATTCTGAGAATAATCTGGTTTTGAGCCGTAATATAAAAACTGGAATAAAAAGCAAGATTGAGTCTGTATTACAAGACATTAAATCAGGAAAACATCTTGCCGATATCTCAGAAAGGAAGGATATCCAAATTGATGAAGGAAGTATACGGAAATTAATTTCCAGCCTTAGCAAAGAATCTTCACCCCTTGAAGAACGTGATTTCGGTTTTGGTATGGACGATAAAGAAATCTTTGAAATGATACTGCCTGTTTTGAAACGGTTGGTAAGGCAGCTAGAAGCAACATTTGAATATTATGAAAAGAATGTTGCTGCTCCAAAGGTCGAAAAAATATATTTATCAACCGTAATAAATCTGTCAGAGCAAGTCATTGATTATATTAGTAAACAATGTGGTATAAAAACAGGACTGCTGGATCCGTTGAGTTCGGTAATTTCATGTGGTGTGAATGAAGAAGACACAAAATGTGTTTCAGATAGAACCGCCTTAATGCCGGCACTGGGCGTTGCTATGTCTGCACGTGAACGAACACCAAACCTCTTGTGTACTTATAGAGATAGGAAACATGAATTGTTCGTTAATCGTGTTAGTCAGGCTATTTTGGTAGTATTTTTTGTTGCCGTAGGTGTATGTGCCTGTATTTCTGTTTTCCAGAGTCACATTGTCGTGAAAAAGAAGGTGATGATAGCCGGTATTGAACGCCAGTTATCAAGTTATAATCCGCGTTTAAGCAAGGAGATGATCGAGGCAATGGTTTCAAAGATACAAGCTAAACAACAGCTTTCGAAAAAGTACAGCGAAAGATATCTGGGTATGGCTGTCATAGAGGAGTTGTCCGCTATAACTCCTGACTATGTACGATTCATTAGTATTAGCGCTAACTTTGGAATCTTTTCTTCAGAAGTAAAAAATAAGACTTATAGCATAAGTAGCAAGGATGTTAAAGGACAGAAAGGAGAAGTAAAAAGGTTGGTAGTTAACGGCATTGCGCTGGGAGATCGTAGTACGATAGAGACCGCCTTGTTTGATTATGCAATGAAATTGCGTTCATCTCCAATGTTTAGTCATATAGATGTTCAGAAGATTAAGTTTGTTAATTTAAAAAAAGAATCAGCCCTTCAATTTGTTCTAACTATAGAAATAAAAGTTTAAATTATATGGAAATTAAAGTACCTGAATATGTTCGGAGGTCGAGAAAGTGTATCACAACTTTCTTGATATGTGTAACTGGTATTATAATTTTCGTTTTTTGGGGGATTTTTCCTGCCCACAATTATTCAAACAGGTTAGAGCAGAGAATCAAAACACTACAATTCCAGCTTGGCGTCCAGGAAAGCTTGATGCCGCTCTATGAAATGCTTAAAAAGGAGCTTAAACAAATGGAATCCAGAGTGTTACCCTTTCCAGAGCCGAGCGGGTTAGCAAAGGAGAAAACGGATGATATCTTTATCCTTTTAAGAGACATAGCAAAAGGGTCTAACATGGAGGTAATATCTATCGTGCCCAATTTAGAATCCATAGCTAAATATCCCGGCTTTTTATCGGTATCTACGGTTTTTCGTGGGGAGTATTTTGATTTTCGTAAGCTTTTAATTGATCTTGGGGGAATACCTTATTTGGAATATGTTGGGTCAATCGACATTCAGCAAGCGAGAAATACAAAAGAATTTAAAGTGAATATCTGGATCAGACTATCTTAATATATTAAATATTATTGCGACTGTAATTATCTGGTTATAAGCATAGAAATCATGCGGAGATTTTTAAAATCAACATACAAGTATAGAAAACTATGGTAATTCTTAAGGTAAATATTGAACAATGTTAAAGCTATCAAATCAAAGAAATATCTTAATATATGGGTTTATATTTCTTATTTTGTACGGTGTGTACTATTTACATATCGAACCGAAGATGGAATCTCTTCACAAATCTTATAAAGGGCAACAATCTCCAGAAATTCAGGCTTTTATGGATGGAGTTGATAAAAGCATTAATGCTTCAGGAGCGGTTATTGACGCTTTTATTGTTAATCGTGCCGAGGCAGAGTGGTCAAGTGATCCTTTTTATAAAGCAAGACTATACGACGACCTGATAAGTTCCGGGATAAACATAAAAACAGTACTTGAAGAATATAAAGCAAAATTTACTTATTCTGGTTATATTCAGGCTGGTGAAAAAGAACTAGCCATCATTAATAATACAGAGTATCAGACTGGAGATACATTAGAAGAATATACAGGATTATATGTACTGAAAAGCATATATCCATCAAGAGTAATTATTGGAGATAAAGCAGAAAATAATACCTTGGAAATACTTTTGTCAGAAGTGGGAAATTAAACTTGAATTATACTGAGAGCCGTAAAATACTTTGGAGATTAATGTTTTTTTTCCCTGTAGGTTTGCATATTGTAAGTTGTGCAAATACTAAGGCTACAAAAAAGGATCCATTTCTAGAACAATGGAAAAACTTGGCTGAGAAGTCGCAGGGGTATTCTCCGACTATAAAACCAAAACATGTTAGTATTCCTAAGGAAAGCAATGTGGAGGATGAGTCACTTTTAAAAAGGCTTCCTACCTTAAAAATGAATGTTAGATTGCGTAAGGCTGATGTTAAAAGTACTCTCTTGTCTATGGCTCGAAGCACTAACTTGAATATGCTGATAAAAGAGAATGTCAAGGGAGAAATCAGCATGGATTTAAATGATGTTCCGTGGGATAGGGCATTTAAAGCAATTTTACGTATGCAAGGATTAACGTATTCCTGGGAAGGTGATATTCTGCAGATTATGTCCATAGAAGATGTGAATCTGGACACGAAGGTAGCGGCTGCCGTACAAAATAGAAATGCTCAGGAAATAGTTAAGAAGAGGGTGGAGCCGCTGGTAACAGTTTTAATTAACATTGATTATGCAGACCCGGAAAAACTTATGCATAATCTTTTAGAATTTATGATGAAAGATGATAAAGGGAAGACTCGCGGGTCAATAAAAGTGGATGAACATAGCAATTCCATGATTGTTCAAGCCATTCGTGAGGATTTAGACAAAATGATTGCCCTAATTAAAAAAATAGACAGACCGACCCCTCAAGTTCTGATAAAGGCTAATATTGTGGAGACTACAAAAGAGACAGCTAGAGCATTGGGTGTGCAATGGGGAGGTCTTGTTGGTGGTAATCCGCAAATTTCTGCTGGTGGTACCAGTAAGGATGGAGTAATTATACCTCCCTTCGGTGCTACTGGTATAAGTGGGCAGGGATTTAATGTAAATTTCCCAATAACCGACGAGTTTGGAGAAGCGGGCGGAGCCGGATCTTTGGGTATCCTGTATGGGTTATCTGATAGCAGTGTACTCGAATTGCAATTACAAGCCCTTCAACGAGAAAACAGGCTCAATATACTATCGAGCCCTTCACTCACTACCCTTGATAATCAAACATCATTTACAGAAACAGGAGAGAAAGTACCCTATGTATCAACCGCTACAGCAGGCGGCGCGCTTACACAAAATGTGCAATTTGTGGAGGTTGTCCTTAGATTGGAAATTACGCCGCATGTAATAGATGGTGAATATTTGAAAATGAAGATACTTGTAAAGAAAGATGAAGTTGATCCAGTCCGCGAGGTTCAAGGGAATCCTTTTATTATTAAAAAGCAGACAAATACGACATTAATTGTTAGTGAAGGACAAACAATTGTGATCTCAGGATTGACAAAGCAACGTAACACAGCGCTGAACAGTGGTATTCCAGTTCTTAGAGATATTCCCGGTGTGAGATGGCTTTTTCAAAGAGACTCCAAGTCCGACATAATGCAGGAAATTATTATCTTCATAACACCCAAGATTTTGCCACCTCAAACAAAAAAAGAAGTTGCAATGGAAGCGGAGAAATCACCTGAACAGGAGAAACCAGAGGAAAAAGCTTTGACAGAAGCGGAGGAATTACCCATACAGGAGAAATCTGAAGATTTGATCATTCAGAGCGAAGATAAAGAATCAGTCGGCAATATGAAACAGGATGAAATAAAAGTTCAGATGGAAATAGAGAAATCACCTGGGCAGGAGAAAACAGAGGAAAAAGCTTTGACAGAAGCGGAGGAATTACCCATACAGGAGAAATCTGAAGATTTGATCATTCAGAGCGAAGATAAAGAATCAGTCGGCAATATGAAACAGGATGAAATAAAAGTTCAGACGGAAACAGAGGAATCGCCTGTACAGGAGGAACCGGAAGAAGTTTTGCCGGAAGCAGAGGAATCACCCATACAGGAGAAACCACAAGATTTGATCATTCAGGGAGAAGGAAGCGAATCAGTCGGCAATATGAAACAGGGTGAAATAAATGTTCAGACGGAAACAGAGGAATCGTCTGTACAGGAGGAACCAGAAGAAGAAGCCTTGCCGGAAGCAGAGGAATCACCCGTACAGGAGGAAGCGGAAGATTTTATCATGCAGGGCGAAGATAAAGAATCAGTCGGCAATTTGAAACAGGATGAAATAAATATTCAGACGGAAACAGAGGAATTATCTATACAGGAGAAAGCGGAAGAATAGGTTTTTCTAGAAGCGGCAAGGTGAACCCGCATCTGGTATTTATGCACATACCTATTGGTATCATTTACATGGGGAAGGGAATTATATGAAAAAAAGATTAGGAGAACTACTCGTGGAAGGTAATAGGATAACCGAAGAACAACTGGAAATTGCTTTGTCTGCGCAGAGGAAACCTAATTTAAAGCTGGGCCAGTATTTAATACGTGAAGGAATCGTAAAGGATAGCGTTATCAACGACGTGCTGTCTCAACAGTTGGGGATAATGAGATATCACCCGGAAGAACATCCATTAAGTAAGGATCTTTCTGATATGATTCCATTTAATATTGTGCAAAAGCATAAAGTGGTGCCAATAAAGAAAAACGGCCGTATATTGACTGTTGCTATGACAGATCCCTTAAATATTAATACATTGGATTCTATAGAGGCTTTAACAAATTGTGAAATAGACCCTATCCTTTGTGGAGAACAGGAACTAAATGAGCTGATTACGGCTGTATATGGTAGCAATACTGCTGTTGTTGGAATATTGAAAGACATAGAGGCTAACGAGCAAGTACTTTCAGATAGTAAACAAGAAAAGACAGAAGACATTCAAGTCTCTTCATTAGAGGAAATGGCTGGTGAGCCGGGTGTGGTACGTTTAGTGAATTCTATATTTGAGCAGGCCATTCGTGATGGCGCAAGTGACGTTCATCTTAGTCCTAAACAAAATGACCTACAGCTCCGTTTTCGAATTGATGGCAAGCTTCACGATGTGCAGTCACCTCCCAAAACTATGCTTCCGAGTCTTGTTGCACGAATAAAGATCCTGGCTAATGTAGATATCACGGTAATGAGACTTCCACAGGACGGGAGGTTTACTCTTAAAATGGATGAAAAAGAAGTTAATGTCAGGGTTTCAACCATACCGACAGTTTTTGGAGAAAATCTGGTATTGCGATTTCTGGATAGGGATCAGGGCATCTTTAATCTTGAACGTCTCGGAATGCGTAGGGAAGATATAGACAAGTTGAAAACTATAATTCGTAAACCACATGGAATGATTTTAAGCACCGGACCTACCGGAAGTGGGAAAAGTACCAGCTTGTATGCCCTCTTAAATGAAATTAACAAATCGGACATCAACATTATTACACTCGAAGACCCTGTAGAATACAGGGTGGAAACCATTCGTCAAGTTCAACTAAACCAAAAAGCCGGGATGACGTTTGCTAGTGGTCTCAGAGCAATACTTCGTCAGGACCCTGACGTTGTTTTGGTAGGAGAAATTCGTGATGCAGAAACAGCGACTATTGCCGTTCATGCTGCCCATACGGGTCAACGAGTTTTAAGTACTGTGCATACAAATAATGCAGTAGGTGTTATTACTCGTTTTATTGATATGGGCATAGATCCGTATTTAGTTTCTTCTGTACTTCTATTGACTTTTTCTCAAAGACTGATAAGGACTATTTGTTCATATTGTAGTGAACCATACAGTCCTTCTCAAGGGGTACTTACCGTTTGGGGACTTGACAAGGCTGATAGTTCAAATTTTCAACGCGGCAAAGGATGTCAACATTGTATGAACACCGGTTACAAAGGAAGAACGGGTATTTTTGAACTTCTTGTTAATGATGAAACAATTCACGAAATGATCTTACAAAGAAAATCCTCGGCGGAAATTACTCATGAAGCCGTGTCATCTGGAAAATTGAGAACGCTGAAAGCAGATGCTGCCTATAAGGTTCTTAATGGTATTACGACATTTGAGGAAGTCGCCTCGGCAGTTATGATGTAAAAATAATATAGTTTATATATGGTTACAATATGGATATAAGATGAATAAGTACTCTTACAAAGCAATTGACGAAAACGGTAATACGCTGTCTGGTAACATCAAGGCTGATTCTAATGCTGCGGCAGCTAGTATTTTAACATCAAAGGGACTTATGCCCCTGAAAATTAAAAGAACGGCAGAGGAATTGGGTGTAAAATTGTTGTCGGAGCGTGTGAGAAATACGCGTAAAGTTAAAACGCAGGAGTTGTTACTTTTTACCAAGCAGCTTCGGTCTATGCTGCGCGCCGGCGTAGCCATCCTCAGATTGTTGAAGGTACTGGAAACCCAGACACAAAGTCGTCTTTTGAAAAAGGTAGCAGCTTCCCTGTCTGCCGACATTAAAAAGGGGATGAGTCTTTATGACTCCATGAAGAAATTCCCCAAGGTGTTTTCCCCGTTATATCTAAGCATGATAAATGCCGGAGAAATAAGTGGTAGCTTACCGGAAGTACTCAAGCGTCTTATTTATATAATTGAACATGAAGATAAAGTCAACAAGGATATCAAGACTACGCTAAGGTATCCAATCATCGTATTATGTTTTCTTTCTGCAGCCTTTCTTATTATCATTACCTTTGTTATTCCAAAGTTTGCAACATTGTTTGAAAAGGCAGGCGTTGCTCTTCCTTTGCCAACGCGTGTTTCTATAGGAATGTATCATTTTGTTTCCGATTATTGGTATGTTTGTATTAGCTGCGTTGCTGTCTCTATTGTTGTCTTTAGAATCCTATTAAAGGATGAATCATTCAGGCATAATGTGGACGATTTAAAAACCAAACTTCCTATGGTTGGTCCTATAATAATAAAAGCCGCTATGTCGCGTTTTTCAAGTGTTTTTTCCACCTTATTAGCGAGTGGTATATCCATTATAGGTTCTTTTGATATTGTAGCTAATATAATCGGCAATAAGGCAATATCGCATGCATTTATTAGTATAAAAGAGAAAGTAAAGGAAGGATGTGGTATATCAGAACCGTTGAAATCCGCAAAATATTTTCCCCCAATGGTCGTTGATATGATTATGGTTGGAGAGGAAGGCGGCAATCTGGAAGAAATGCTCCGTGATATCACAACTCATTACGATGAAGAAGTACAGTATGCACTAAAAGCACTGCCTGAGACAATAGGTCCTGTTCTCATTGTAGGTCTCACTGCCATGATTGGGTTCTTTGCGCTGGCTGTATTTTTACCCATGTGGGAGATGACAAGGATTCAATTGAAATGAATCCCGGAATAAAAAGCATGTTTTATATATTTGTACAGAAAGGAGGTAGATAGGAATGCGCTGAAATTTTATGTATAGTTTAGAAAGTTTAATTGGAAAATTTGAAAGGAGGAAGGAGTAGTAAAATGAAAAAGAATTGGTTATTAAAAAAAATAGCTAGAAGTAATAAAAAGGGTTTTACCCTGATTGAAATTATTGCGGTATTGGTGATTCTTGGAATCCTTGCTGCCGTAGCCATTCCCAAATATACAGATCTACAAAATACTGCAAGGATAAAGGCAGCCCAATCTGCAGTTGCTGAAGTTAAAGCCAGGTGTAGTTCGGTTTATTCACAATGGTTGATGGTAAAGAACGGGGCGCAACCAAGTATGGGTGATATAACTGCTGGTGACGGTACATCTGTACCACCAATTATAGGCGTTGGTACAACCCCGGATCTTGGTGATGATTATGATGTAACATTTGCAGATGGTCTCATTACTGTTACTGCTGTACAGGGAGTAGCTTTAGAACCTGCCGTTACAGGCACTTGGGTCTTGCCAGCATTATAATATGTGCACAATGTATGCAATCTAGTGTGCAAGTCCTGCTACACAGGCACGTGTGTTTTCACAACCGCTGTTTTTTTACAATAATTGCAGGAGGGGTGTAAGAGGGTAAATCTAAGACGCTATGTAAAAGGAAGCCATGTGAATACTTCCATGGCTTCCTTTTAAGCGGTTACTTGCTAACCTCCGCAATGATTGTTATTTCTTTCTTTGCTTGGAATTGTATAATGGTATATTCATAGATACCGCATATTCAATAATGCATGTGCGGATGGTTATCTGTGAGGTGTTTTCGCCTGAAACACAGTCATGTAAAAAAGTTTAGGGGACGGGATAATGCTAGCGGTTAAATGCAGGAAAACTGTTGATAAAAATGTTCCTGGTTTTACCGTGATTGAAGTCGTAGTTGTATTGGTGATAATTGGTATTCTCACAGCCGTTGCCCTGCCGAGACTCTTTTCACTAACGCCTAACGAAATTGATTCAGAAGTAGAAATCCTGAAGGCTAATCTTCATTATGCTCAGTCAAGAGCAACGTGTGACAATGTCTCATGGGGGATTGCATTCAATGGAAACTCCTATACCCTTCAAAGAAACAGTATTACGGCGCCATCCAATCTTCCAAATGAAAATTCTGCATCGCATATTTTAGAAGGAAATATTTCTGTCGGAGGCAACACTATTAAATATGATAGGTATGGCAGCCCTGGCAGTGTTTCAATAACCATCACGTTATCAGGCGGTGGCACTTCCAGGACTATTACAGTTACCAATACTACAGGTTTTATACAGTGATATATTTATTCAAAGACAAACAAAGTGGATTTACGCTTATCGAAATTATTATAACAATAATAGTTTTTGCAATACTAGGAACAATTTCTTTTACATATTTAGGAACATCTTTCACACAAAGTTCAATGCCAATCCATCGGTTAAAAAAAACCTTTGAGTTACAACAAGTGATGGAGAATATAACGTCTGATTATAAATTTAACTATACATCAAATCTGATTGGTTTGCCTGCAAAGATAGGAAATGAAGGTACTAATCAAAGTAATGATTACGGACAATACACGGTGGTAAATAATCGTTTTATAAAATTTGTAAATTATGCTGAAGCTCCGATTGACACCGGTGACCCCCAAAATATCCTGAAGGTAAGTATTAAAAATGACCTGGGAGAAATACTAACAGTTTTGTTTTCCTCTCGATAAAGTGTAGGTATGAGCAAGAGAATATTGGGTAATAAGGGTTTTACACTCATAGAAATTATAGCTTCCCTGGTTCTGTTAAGTATTATAACAGCTATAGTTGGCTTGGGTATTCACAAGACCTTTGAGGGCTTTATTTCAGTAAAAAAGAATGCCGCAGCAGCGCAGGAGGCGCAAGTGGCAATGGTTAGATTAGTAAATGAATTTACTGGTATCGCGGTTATATCCGGGAATGCCACGTCTTTAAATTACAAATCTTATTCATACCTGGACGGAACTTTAAAATCGCATACCGTTACATGGGAAGGTACCAGCGGCAGTCCACTTCTTCTGGATGGTGTTACATTGACCGATAATGTAAGTAGTTTTACCGTTGTATATCTTGATGCTTATAATAGTGCCGTGGAGAAATCATTATGGTCAAGTTCGACCAAAATTATTGAAGTTACTCTTGTTAATACAGGAGCATATAATACCACATCTTCTTTTACCTTTCGTGCGATTCCCAGAAACTTATGATTAAAAAAATAAAAGCCACAGTGATATTATGAAGAAATCTCTTTTACTATTAAAAAGAAGACTGTATTCGGATAGAAGTGGGTCGATCCTTATATGGGTAATCTTTATGATAATTGCCATTGGAATTGCCGGGGTATCGATGTTGCATTTAACAACAACCTCTACCTATAGTGAACTATTTGCGCATAATCACTCAAGGGCTTACTATATTGCCGAGTCTGGTGGCCGATATGCAATTCCTCAGATTCTAAGCGACCCAAAAACAGCAAAGACAAATCTTGACGGCAAAACATTATTATTAAGTGATGGTGACAAATTTAAATTTGCGATTGATAATAGTAACTCGCAATACACAATACTTCAATCTACAGGTATCGTCAATGAAGGAAGCTGGTTCCAGGGAAATAGAGTATTAACGTACAAAATATTTAAACCATTCATTGACCCGTTTAATGATCCAGAGTCCTTTTCTAAAAACTGGAATGTCTATTCGGGTAAAGCCGATATTGCGGCTTCAGATGCAATTGGTGGTGTGACTGCATTAAGAGTACAAAAACAAACAATAAAGGGAATAAAGTATGACCCGTTGCTAGCCATAAAGTGGTTTGGCAACAATAATTTTCCTGATTTAGCTTCAACACGATCTGAAAACAATGGGCTTTTGAGTTATGAATTGCAGGTTAAAATTGGTCTAGCCTCCGAAGGAAGCAAAGGAGATCATTGGATGTTAGGACTGTCATTTAGGCTTGACACCGTTACAGATAGTTCCTACGGTATTTCCTTTTTCAAATCAATTGGTCGTAGCGATCCCAAAAGACCAATATGGCTAGACCAACTACCGAGTTCTTTTGATGTAATGATGGATGCTTCAGGCGTAAAAAAATACATTGCCTTCTGGAAGAGAATGTCTGGTGTTTTTACTTTAATTGATTACAAACAATTGATACAATCAGACGGTGTTATTGATAGTAATGGAGATCTTAAACTCTTTTCAACCATACTAATAAAGATATATGAAGAATATGATGCTAATAATGCAAGGATGAATAAGATATCTGGATACATTCAAGGGCCAGATACTTACCCTGTAAATACAATTAATTGGAATTATAACAACTTTAAAACAGTGCTTTGGAACACCTATGTTCAACCGATTATTGATACTTCACTTACTTCTGTAAATTTTGAAAGCGGTTATCCAGCTGAAATTGGAATACATGCTTATCTTTATGATAGTGCAGCGGCCAACGATATGTTTTTTAAGGATTTCGCCATGGGTCTCCTGAGCAATAATGGGGTTGGAGGTATAGAAAGTATTCAATATTAAGGACGCTTGTTTCGTTTGCATGGAAGATGTTACATAATTAGAATTGAGGAGGTGTATGATTTAATATATTGCAACTGAGTAATGACATAAAACCTTGTAAGATAATTTACAAAAGTGATATAAGATTCTTTTGATGCTCAACTTAACAGTGAAAAGAGGAAAATGTATACCGAAGTTAGAATAAAATTCTGGGGCGTAAGGGGATCAATTCCAACTCCCAGTACGAACAACATAAAATATGGGGGAAATACTCCATGCGTTGAACTACAACTTCCCGATAATAGATTATTCATTTTAGATGGTGGCACGGGAATTAGAGAACTTGGAAAAGCTTTGTCAAAAGACGGAAGAAAACTGAAAATGAACATATTATTAAGTCATTTTCACTGGGATCATATTCAAGGACTGCCTTTTTTCTTGCCATTTTATAAAGAGAAGAATGAGATTACCATGTTTGGGATGGATTTAGAAAATGCAAAGTTAGAAAGGGCTATGTCTGGACAAATGGAAAGTATGTATTTCCCCGTAAAATCACATACATTGTCGGCACACATCAGATTTAAAAAACTCTGTCAGGGAGCCAATGATATTGAAGGAATAGATGTTGGAACAATGCATCTCAATCATCCCGGACAGTGTATGGGATATGTGTTTAATGTTGGAAAGAAAAGAATATGTTACTTTACTGATAATGAATTGGTACCCAAATGGGTAAACAAAACTGACGTGAAGGACTATAATTTAAATATTCGGGAAAAGATATTGAACCTGATTAGTGGGGCAGATTTACTCATTCATGACGCCCAATACACAAATGAGCAATATAAAACAAGAATTGGCTGGGGACATTCTCCTCTTTCAGAGGTAATAAAACTTGCTCACGACGCGAAGGTAAAAACATTAGTACTATTTCATCACGACCCTGATCACACTGATGACGATATTGATATCCTCGTAGCTAATTGCAAAGAAATGATTAAAAATTCTTATCATGCTATGGAATGCCTCGCAGCGCATGAAGGTTTGGAAATTCATTTCTAATAATCATAAACGTATTTATATTTCGTATAATAAGGAACAATTAGTGCTTAACGTTTTGTAAGTATTTATAGCAAGTATCTTTGGTGTGTGCAAAAAGATTCTGAGTGAAAGATTGCAGGTATGGTGCAAGATTCTGACATCCAACTGTGCAATATATTTAAACAACATTAAAATAAGGTGTTTGTAATGTTTGATAGTTTATGGGGCAATATATTTAAAATGTCAAAAGATGAGAAGGAGAGCGATCTTCGTCTTCTTGCAGGGATTCCGATTCTGGAAGGTCTGTCTGTAAAAGAATTAAAAGAATTTGAACGTATAGTGCATCACAGGAATTTCAAAACTAATGAGCATATTTTTTGGGAAGGTGAACCAGGCGTTGGTATGTATATTATCAAAAAGGGTTCAGTGAAAATATACAGGAAGTTGTCCGAAGGGCATGATAAAGAACTCGCCATGTTGAAGAGCGGTGATTTTTTTGGTGAGCTGGCTTTGTTAGATGAGTCACCCCGAAGTGCTTCTGCTGTTGCCATGGAGGAAAGCCAACTATTGGGAATATACCACCCTGAGCTATTCGATGTATTTGAAAGAGTGCCGAAGATAGGCCTTAAGGTTCTCGTGAAACTTGCGAAAATAATTGGCATGCGCTTACGAAAAACAAATGAACAACTTCAACAATTACACAAAGAACCTGTGGAAAGTATCGATTCATAACATGGGTACACTCAGTATTGTAATAATACCCTAACAGCATGATTAGTAAAAAAATGGATTCTCAAAATAATAATGTGGTTATTCATTTCAACAAAGCGTTATTATTTTTGTTGCTCAAATGGTTTCTTGTTTTTTTACTTTTTGGATTAGCGGTAACGTTTATCATTTCCATTAAAATCTTGTTGATTTCGTTTATTGTAGCTATCCTTTTTGTATATCTTCTGGAACCTTTTGTTTTCATGGTAGAAGCCTATGGGTTTAAACGTATCTGGTCTATATTTATTGTTTTAGCCTCGCTTGTAATAATTGTTACTATTGGAACAATATTTCTATTGCCGAGTATATCAGCTGAATTTCAAACCATCTCCAATAATTTGCAAACGAATCAACATACTAACCACTCTTCCGAAATTAATACGACTACAGAAAATAATTTATTGTCAGTCAGACACGGATTATTACAGGGGATCTCTGACTATATTCGGCATACTCTCGATGAATTGATCAGGGAAAGCATGCATATGCTTTATGAATTTGTTCATGTTGTATCTATAATATTTACAATTCCCGTTTTTACCTTTTTTTTACTCATGGATGGACGAAAGTGGAAAAAGGTCTTTATAGAACGTGTACCAAACAGGTATTTCGAGATGACGTTAAGCGTGGTCCATAAGATCAATAAACAAATTGGAGTTTACATCCGCGGGCAGATTTTCGATGCACTCATTGTTGGTGCGTTATCCATCATTGCGCTCAATTTATTTAATGTTCGTTTTGCTACCCATATTGGTATTTTAGCCGGCTGCGCAAATATAATTCCTCATTTTGGGCCAATCTGTGGAGCGGTACCAGCTATCTTCGTTACGATAATGGATAACGGTTCTTTTAGTAAATCAATATTTATTACGTTATCCTTTGTAGCCATCCAGCTGTTTGATTATCTCTTCATTTCTCATAAGTTAGTAAAAAGCATACACCTTCATCCAATTATAGTGGTGGCGTTGGTTATCATTGGTGGTCATATAATGGGAATTATAGGAATGTTTTTATCTTTAATAGTTTTTTGTGTATTGAAGATAATCATTACAGAATTAAGGTGGGGTTTTACACGTTATTATATTTTCAAACAACCTTCTAAATATCCCTCTGAATAAAATAGATGTTGACCAAAGGTATAAAGAAGATATTGTCTATGGCGGTATAGCCGCAGGTTACGATTCAGGCACGAAGTGAGGTTGACCTTGCGGTCTATTATTGTTGGAGATGTAGCACGTATGCTTCAGTGTAAGACAAGTCTTACAGAGCTGCCATGAGCATCAACCTTTCTTTTGACTTCTGCATAATCAAACCCCAGTTTCTGTATAAACCAGTAGCAACCTTAGCATTGCCAAAGGTAAGAAGGTTTTAGGCAGCATCCGGTATACCTAACCTTCCACTGGTTCCCGCGCCAAAATAAATAAACTGGCATCCTTCTTTAAACAAATAGCTGAAAAAGAATTTACACAAGAATGTTGACAGTACCAAATTGCTATTTAATTAGCAGTGTTTGCTTTTATAAATATTTTAATATTTTATAAGATTATTAAGGGGTTCAATTTGATTATTATTTACTTTAATCCATTGTTTTATTCCTTTATACTAAATAAAGGAAGTTTTAAGACTCGGGTGATTAACCATCAAAGCAGTCAGAAGGGTTCTAGTAAAAAACTTATAATTATATAAAGGAATACACAACCATGAAATGTCCACACTGCCTGGAATCATTTCACGATTTCTACGAGGTAATACCTGTTGGTAATGATGCAGACGGTAACTGGGGTGTTGTTAGCAGGAAGTGTCCATCTTGTGAGAGAGTGGTACTTGTTTTGGTTAATGGCAAAATCGGGAGCATTGGAGGCAGATCCATGCTAGAGTCTGTCAAAGGCGAGCGTTTGATTTATCCGAGAACCACAAGCCGTGTACCACTCCCAAAAGAAGTGCCTGAAGAATTTGCAGAGGTTTTCAGAGAGGCTTGTGTCGTTCTTCCCGATAGTCCAAAGGCAAGCGCTGCATTAAGTCGTCGCTGCATGCAGCATCTGTTGCGAGAGCAGGCAAATGTTAAGCAAGGCAATCTCACCAATGAAATCCAGGAAGTTATAGATAGTGGAAATTTACCGTCATACATAGTGGAGGCTATTGATGCAGTTAGAAAGATCGGCAACTATACAACCCATCCAATCAAGAGTGAAAGGCCTGGCGAGGTTGTAGACGCAGAACCAGGTGAGGCAGATTGGAATCTTGATGTGTTAGAAACACTCTTTAATTATTATTTTGTTCAGCCAGCAACAATAAAAAAGAGACGGGAAATACTTAATCTCAAACTTAAGGAAAACCGATAAAAAGGGATTGAAAAAGGTTTAGATAAATATTGGCTGTTTATTCCACGACGTGATGTAGTATAAAATCTAAATTATTTGCAATTTAAACCAAAAACAATTTGTTTTCTGACTGAGCTTGAATTTTGTCACGAAGTCCCTGACACATTGGAATAAATGCTTCAAACCCCAGTCCTCTGTTATTCTTAAATAAGCCTTCTGATAACAATAAATATTCCCATGTCTGAGGCTGATTGTATCCATCGAGAGGAGATACCGTTGATGCCTGTTCGCACCATGCCACTGTTGCTCTGGCTTTTACAGCAACATTCTGACTATTAATGTCTTTGTCTGCTTTTGTTTCTACTAAATAAAGCTTATCGGCTGTTTTGACTAGAAAATCTATCTCATAATTTCTCAATATACCGGTATGGTCACGGTAGGCAATCTTTAGTCTATGGCGTCTATCAAGCTTGGCGTATGAAAGGACTTCAACTGATGGATTTAATACATTCACCATAAAATCTCGTTCAAAACCTCCACCTATAGTCTGATACCCGATTCGGGGATAGATGCTTTTGTCTGTCTTTACAGATTTACTTTCTCTCACCATAATTCTTGGAACATCCGACAGCTTTCCCCATACACCTTTCTTGACTTCAAATTTATATCCCTCAATAAGTTTTATGATTGCTATGCTTATCGTTTCCACGACATGATCAAATACAGGCTGATAGTTGAGAACGGGATAATTTTCCGTACTTGAAAAATCTATGGACTCTCCAAAACAACGTTCTGAAACATAGGTATCAATAATCTCAGCAATTTCAGCCTGTTTTGCTGACAGGATTGATGTTTTTCCCCTTGTAACGACAGCCCTTGATGCCTGCCTCAAAAAATGAGAATAGTCAAAATAATCATTATCCAGTTTCCACGTCCTTGTTTTTACTCCCGTCTCGACATGGGTTTCCTGAATAATTAACTTTGAAAGATATTTTTTAAGCTGATGAAAATCGCTATTGTATTTAAAAAGAGTTTTAACGTTAATTTGAGATAATTCTGGCATCTTCCCCTCATCAAACACCTGTATCGGCCATGCAATATCAAAGAGGGGAATCTTTCCAGAGATAGCGTCAATGGGGATAATATCACCGGTTGAGATTTCTGTGCTTGTGTCACCAACCCCAAATACATACCCCTGATCCTTTAGCTTATTGTAAAACTCAATGAATCTTGGATGCTCTACAACAAAAAGAAAATCAAAGGAATTTGAAGGGTTTTTCTTCCGTCTTATTTCATGGTAAGCCTCTGTTTTAGCGTCCTGCAGTTCAGGATACTCATATCCAGGAAACATCAGCCTTAATCCCCTGCCAACGATTTGTTCAAGGAGCAAATCAGCCTCTGTTGCCCTTAATACCACCGTTACACAAATATTGTTCTTATCAAAACCCTCTCTCAACATCAAAACAGAGATTACAACGCGCAAGGGATCATCATCTATGTCTATCCGGTCTAAATCCTTCCTTGCCTTATCGAGTGCCCTGTCTGGAATATCGGAATGGATGACAAGCACTTTATTTTCATCATAATAGTGACCATTTTCATCCGTGAGTTTTGAGAAATGTTCAGCCGTTAAATCAGCAACCTTCGTATCTTCACAGAGCACCATCAATACAGGCTTTTTGTTTATCCCCTTCTTTTTAAATTCAACGGCAAGCTGTTCAAGTTTCTTTCTGCCAATATCAAGTAATAACTTCTGGCCTGCCGAAAGACTCTTTATTTCCCCCCTTTTATGGCTGCCTTCGGGCTCGTATCTTTCAGCCCTGAAATCAAGTTCTTCTAATGATTCTCCCGCAATAGCCTGCCTTTGCTCAAGGAAGAGTTGTTTTACCAACATATCCTGCATTGCACTCAGAAGGTCATAATCATAAACAATATGCGGGAAATACTCACGCTTTTCTGCGCTTCCATAAAACGGTGTGGCTGAAAAATCTATCTGCAAAAACACGCCCATGTCATTTTTATGGTTTTCCTTTAGCCTATTGTGTAATACCAACATAAACTGACGCCAGACAAGCTCATCTCCTGTGGCAGCCTTCTTCCCATGCACATGATGTGCCTCATCGTTCATTATTACGAGGTCAGAATATTCCGATAAAAAATCGGCTATTATCTCGCCTCGCGGCATCTCTTCAACATCAGCGCCTGTTAATTGATCCCACAAACTGGAGGAAGTGGATTTAAGCCTGAACTGCTGCCAGTTGGTTATAAAAACAAAGGGGCCATCTGGCGGTGTAGTATTTGGCTTTACATCATCAGGCTCAAGTATATCCAGATGAAATCTGTCACGCCAATGCGAACCATCAGGCATGAACAGAGATTTTTTGTAGTCCGATTTATCAGGGATTCTATTGCATGTCTTCAAGTCTCTTTTACCCTTGAAAGAATCAAGCAGTCTGTTCAACACCTCATGCCCCGGTGTTACGACAAGAAAGCGGAAGGAATAATTTCCGGGACGCCCATCATTGATTTTATTAAAATACTGCCATACAAGAAGCGCTGCCAGTACCCATGTCTTACCAGAACCCGTGGCCATTTTGAGGGCATATTTCGGGAAAGGGATTGTCTCTACTTCTTGTTTTAAAGGCAGGTGTTGATGGAGGGCTTCAGGAGCGATTCTCTCAAAAACTTCCTGAAGGGTCTTTGCCTGAAGGATTTCATGGCAATAAACAATGGTCTCAATACCCCTTTGCTGGCAGGGATAAAATCTTTCTGTAGCCTCATCATCCCTCCTAAACCAGTAATTGAAAAGCTCAAGAGTAGTCTGAGTAACACCATGCCATCCTTGCTCTATCCAAGCCTGAACCTCACCTTCAAGAACATCGGCAAGATACATTTGAGAGAATGATTGACTATTGTTCTTTTTTGCCAATTATGATACCTTTATTTTACTGTTAAAGTTGGCAATTCAACCTGTAATTTTGATAATTCCTCTGTGGTAAACTTTCCTTTCAGGTTAAGTATCTCAACCCCAACCACCTTGCCTGTTTTGCTGTAATCTACAACAACACCTTTTGAAACCTCTTCACTTTCTTCTATTTCATCCTCACTTAATCTGAAATAGAGTGCATCGCTTTCAAGATCAACCTTTATCCTCATTTTAGCCTTTTGTAAATTTTATGTTTTCAAGTACTGGCATTTTGTTTTAAGATAAGCTCGCCACCTAACCTTTTCGCACGTTAGAATCACAGCCATCTACCACTAGCGTCTTTCTTATATTTTGATTCTTCGAGGATTTCTTCAAGTGTTCCCATCTTTTCCGTTTCCTCAAGAAATAGCCTTACTGCAGTTTTAAGCATCTCCCTTGCGTGATCAACAGTATTCCCACAGCTCGAAATATCAAGTTCCTGGCAATATGCAACATAGGTTTCATCTTCTTTGAAAGTTAGCATGTCATAGTCTATGGATATCATGATTTCACTTGACACTCATTAGCTAAATGTATAAACTTTGAATATCATGAAGCCCAACATAACTGAAAAAGATCTATTAACAAACTTTGAATCTATATCTGAAGAACTAAAACAGTATTCAACCACAGATCCATATCTTAAAGAATACAACAATGAAATGGATGGTCTAAAAGAAAAAGAGCCATTTTTTATTGTGCCTGCATCTTTCATCTATACAATTTCCTCTTGTTAAATACCCATCGGCATTGCCTGAACATCTATGCCGCCGTTTCTTGAAAGTAAATATTTTGCCAATCGTTTATTTCTCGTATAGTTTTCAATCCTTACATATATTTCCCAAATCATATTCCAAAATTCTCCATATTTGTCTTCTTTCTTTATATTTAATCCAAATGCTTTAGCCTCATCAGGACTAATAGATCTACCATGAGTATTTTTATCGCCTACCTCAAAGAATTTCTTAACAACTTCTTCTATTTCTTTCTCGCCTTTGCTTTTTAACATATTTGCCTTCAACTGCTCTTTCGCAAGATTTTCAGTGGCGTTTCTGGCTCTAACACATTCAATAATCCAAGAAGGGTCTTGTCTGTCTAATAAATGTAAAAATGGAGTTGCGGGCTGCTTGGCAGCAATTGAGTTACGTGCATTGTTAATCAAATCAATATACGCGTCTATGAAGGATCTTGCAGGTCTCATGATTACAACATCTTTTGACTGAACAAATATCATTTGCGGGTCAATGGGCCCAAGGTTGGATGTGTCACTCATAACAATCTCATCCGATCCCATTGCAATCAATGTCCCAGCGCTCATTGCAGCATTTGGGACTATAACCCTGAATCTCTTGGAATAGCTCCGGCAAACCCTGATAATATCAGCAGCAGCTTCGGGAGACCCTCCAGGCGTATGCAATAATAAATCAAGATTATCATTTTTATCCTTAAGTTCTATAGACCGTAATATATTCTCGAGGAGTTCACTATCTTGATATGTTATAGCCCCTGCGGGATGTCCGAATAAGGCAGTATAGCAAATCAAATTTGTATTAAATCTTTCCTCGAATTTTTTAATAAGCCTCTGATGAATAATTGGCGCATTGGATATCTCATCCATTAAATCAAAGATAAATCCTCTATTTGGCATAGTTCCTCCTTTGTTGTTCAAGTATTACAATACCTCCATTACCATCCCTGCATCATTCCCAAATATATCAACAACCCTCACGGCTATTGTATGCTTTTTCCTGTCTAAAATATCTTTTGCCTCTGTGGTAACGGTCTTTGCCTTTTTGCCGTTGCCTCTAAACGCCTGCCACTGGCTCTTGAAGGTAAAGCCGTCATAGTCCCAGTCTACAGCCCAGTAATCTATTAGTACAGCGAAATTGTCCTTTGCTATCTTCATCAGGGCCGTGTAGTCTTCCTGTCCTTTCTTTGTTGACTGGCTTATGGGGATGTCCATCAAAACATAGCGTTTTATGGAAAGGGTTATCTCAACCTTACCGTCTTTCTGGGCTTTTATCTTTGGGGTGTCCATCTTCAGATACGGTCTTTCATAGAATTTGACCTTGTCTGAAAGGGATTCAATATCTTCTTCTGTCTTTGCCTTCTTCAGGTAGTCATAAATATCGGGTGGGATATCACGGGAAATGATTTCAATCTTTGGCGCATGGCCATGCGCCCTTACAGATTTCATTCTCGATTCCAATGCCTGATGATAGTTGTATTCATAATCCCATCCCAGTATGATCAGCCTTTTGTAACCCCTGCCATCGAGTTTTTGCGCCTGAATGGCAAGCTCTTCTGCCTTGCCAGCCGTTACGGGTCTGTCTGGATAACCGACATAGACAAGCTCTTCAATCCCATCTTCCGCCTTGCGAATGCCTAAACCGCTTAGTTTATCTCGAGGCGTTGCGCCATAAAGTTTCAGGATTAACTGCTGCATCTCCCAGATACGACCGCCTGTGAGATAAATCATCTCACGCTGATAATTCCCAATGTTTTCAATCAGGAACGGTCTTGCGCCTTGTTCAACAAGCCGAGAGCGGGTAACCTGTATACCTACTTTACCAAGCTCGCAGCCAATCCAACGGCGATTGAGTCTTTCGGCGACTGCCAGTGTTGTGCCTGAACCACAAAAGAAATCGGCAATAAGATGATTTGGATTAGATGCTGCTAAAATGAGTTTTTCTATTAGTTTCGGTGGTTTTTCAGTAGCATAATATGTTCTATTGGATGATGCTTGATTTAAAAATGGAATAAAAAACCAATCTCGTGGTAATGGTCCACCTTCATCTTCAAAATATTGTCTATACGTATCTTCAGATTCAAAAGGAGGGTCACTCCGTCCATCTTTATATCTTAACCTGTATTTTTTACCTTTATAATCAGTATATTTGAATTTTCCCTTTGTTACTTTAGAATACTCTTCTCTTATTAAATCATAATTAAAGGGATAATCTGCATTACTATTTTTACAATAGAAAAGTATTGTATCGTGCTTAGGATTAAATTTCCTTTTCGAAAGTTCTCTTTCTTTATAACACCAAATAATCTCATTCAGAAAGTTATCTTTTCCAAATACTTCATCCATCATAATTCTTAAATAGGAATTTGCATGCCAATCACAATGCACATATAGGCTCCCATCCTCCGCCAGCAATCTTTTCATCAACTGCAACCTTGGATAAAGCATATCAAGGTATGAATCCGTGCCGCCCGCCCACGTATCCTTGTAGGCAAGGCGTTCTATAACAGAGGGTTCTTTGGTAAATTCTATACCCTCACCCAACCCTCTCTCAGAGGGCGAGGGATTGATGGTCATTTTATGGGAATAATCTGCCTTGGAGTCAAAGGGCGGATCAATGTAGATGAGGTTTATCTTGCCTTCATACCCCTGTGAGAGTAATGCCTGCATGGCAAGGAGGTTATCGCCCCATATCAGGCGATTCATCTTCTGTTTATCAAGGGAGTCCTCGCCAAATAAGCCATCTTTAAATGAAAGCGGAAGTTTATCCTTATATTGAGGATTTGGAAGGACTAGTTCTGCCGTCTGAAATTCTATATCCTTTGGATTCGGCGCCCTTCGGGGTTTTGTATCCCACACCAGTCTTGCAGAATCTTTCTTCCTTACTTTACCATTATTCATTTTAAAGGATTGCTCGCCCGTTTTAATGAGGAATTACTGATTTCCTAAGACATGTGCGCAGGCATAATAGCAACTTCATTCATAGACGTCAATTAATTTTCATTCAATAACGAAAATGAGTATTTGATTAATAGCCAAAAAATAGTATATTTAATTAAATTATATTCTTCGCTTTACTCAGAATTACAATTCTACTATTACGTGTCATTTTGAATAGTCTGTCCTTGTAAAGCATAAGGGAGCAAATCGCTTGAAGAATCTCAGTTTGAAAACCTTAACATAAATTTATTTAATATTCTTATGGTAAATAATACCTGTGTCTCTATTATCCGATGTGCATCCTATAACAAAGAAGATATATTTTCAGCTATTGAAAAGACTTTTAATTCCTTTGGCGGTATCAACCGTATCATAAAAAAGGGAACTAAGGTACTGCTGAAACCAAACTTTATTAGAGAAAGTAATCCGGAAGAATGCGCAATTACGCATCCTGTGCTTCTGATGGTATTAGCTGAAAGAATATTAGAAATGGGGGCAACTCCCGTTATAGGCGATAGTCCCGCCTTCGGTGCAGTATCGAAAATTGTCAGACGTGCTGGTCTTGAAGATTTTATAAGGAAACACGGTGTAGAAGTTATTGAACTTGATAAACCGGTGAGAATAAATGCAAAATGCGGGACAAAATCATTTCCACTTTCAATTTCACGTAAAATAATGGACATGGATATTATTATTAATATACCAAAATTAAAAGCTCATGGACAGTTACTTTACACCGCCGCAGTAAAAAATACATACGGCTGTGTAAGCGGAAAAAGAAAGGCATGGCAGCATGTTAAATCAAACGATGACATTGACTGGTACACAGAGATGTTGCTTGCCAACTATAATACAATTAAACCCGCCTTTACTATTGTGGATGCGATTATGGCTATGGAAAAACGCGGAACCTACAGGCGGTGTGCCAAGACAGGTATCCCTATTAATTGGTGGTACTGACTGCATTGCCATAGACAGAGTCATTTCAGAAATTCTTAACGTAAAACATGCCAGTGTGCCCATATTAAAAACAGCCCAATTACACAATATCGGTGAACAGGATTTAAGTAAAATCAATATACTTGGAGAGTCTATGTCTTCTGTAAAAATATATGACTTTGTTCTTCCGAAACTTATCCCTGTAGGATTTAACATATTCAGGGTTGCTAAAAGCCTTGCAAAACACTTCTGGCTTAAGGGTTTTGCAAAGGCAATATTTTTACTTTTAGCATTTTCTTTACAATATTCATTATATGCATCAACTGAAATTGGCAGACTTAAAAACTTTCCTGCTCAGGTAGCACCCGATGATATTATTCACATACCCACAGGAGAAAAGGTACAATTCTCATCTCTGAACAATTATTTCAGTTGCGCAAGCATACTGTACGTTGGCGAATCACATGCTAACAGGGCGTCTCACCAGGTGCAGTTGCAAGTACTTAAGTACTGTTATGAAAAATTTGGCAATAATATCGCTATAGGCATGGAGATGTTCACACGCCAGTATCAACCCTTCCTAGACCAGTGGATTGCCGGTGAAACTGATGAAAAGAAATTCTTAGAAGATACACGTTGGTATAAAGAATGGGGATATGAATACAACCTGTACAAACCCATCCTGGATTTCGCCCGCGATAAAAAGATTACTGTTCTAGCACTGAATGCCCCAAAGGACGTTGTAAAAATGGTAAGTAAAAAGGGGTTGATAGACTTGAGTGATGAAGAAAAAAAATTATTGCCTGAAGTTGATACTTCGGATTTCTTCCACAGAGTATATATGGAAAAGATTATCAAAGGCCATATTGACCGTTACGCTGACATAGAGAGATATAATAATGTCCAGAGTCTCTGGGAAGAATACATGGCGCAAACAATTGTAAACTATCTGTCTTCATGGGAAGGGAAAGACAAAAAGATTCTTGTTTTTGCCGGTAATGGACATATATTTTATGACTTCGGTATACCAAAGAGGGTATTTCGCCGCACCTTCCTACCATATTACACGATCTGTACTATAGAAGTTTCTGATGGCAAACCCGACACCGATCTTGACCCATTTTTAACTGAGATTCCACTAGAACCTGCCGATTTTATTTGGGTTGTAGAGCCAATAGAAACACAAAAGAGGATATATCTTGGTGTACAGCTGAAGAAATCGGGTGAGAATAATCTGGTTATACAGGAAATAAACCCAAAAAGCCCGGCCGAGAAGGGCGGACTTAATGCAGGAGATATAATTCTATCCATTGACTGGAAATCTGTAACAGAAGTATCAGATATCATTAACTATCTTCAGACAAAAAAGTTTGGCGATACCTGTACGGTAGAAATTCAACGTAATGGCACAAAAATCTCGTATTCAGTTTTACTTTTTGAATTTGAACATGACTATTAAACATTAGAACAATGCAGACAAAGTTATCAACACAATACAATCCAAAAGAAATCGAAGATAAATGGTATCGATTCTGGGAGGGAAAAGAATTATTTCACAGCAAACCCGATAATTCCAAGAAGCCATATACCATTGTAATTCCGCCTCCAAACGTCACAGGCGTACTCCACATGGGGCATGCGTTGAATAATATTATCCAGGATATTTTAATCCGATGGAGACGCATGCAGGGATATAACGTATTGTGGATGCCCGGCACAGACCATGCAGGCATTGCAACGCAGAACGTAGTAGAACGAGAACTGTCAAGTAAGCACATTAAACGTGAACAATTGGGACGCGAGCGTTTTATAGAAGAGGTCTGGAAGTGGAAAAACCAGTACGGTTCAACAATTACAAAGCAATTAAAGAAACTTGGTAGTTCCTGTGACTGGTCAAGAGAACGTTTTACAATGGATGAAGGATTATCAAGGGCAGTAAAAGATACCTTCGTCCAGTTATTTGAAAAGGGACTAATTTACAAGGGTAAATACATGATTAACTGGTGTCCGAGATGTTGTACAGCACTTGCGGATGATGAAGTTGAATATGAAGAACACGAAGGTAATTTGTGGTACATAAAATATCCATTCAGAGACGCCCCACACCTCTATTTAGTGGTAGCTACGACCCGCCCTGAAACCATGCTGGGAGATGTTGCCGTGGCTGTAAACCCAAAGGATGAGCGATATAAAGAGATGGTAGGCGAGGTTCTTACATTACCAATAGTGGGTCGTGAATTAGCCGTCATTACAGACGACTTCGTAGACCCAACTTTTGGAACAGGCGCAGTCAAAGTTACCCCTGCACATGACCCAAATGACTTTGAAATTGGCAAACGGCACAACCTGACTCCGGTTGTAGTAATACGTGAAAACGGTGTAATGAATGAAAATGCCGGCGATTATGAGGACATGGACCGTTTTGAATGCAGAGAGGCTTTGTTAGAAGATTTAAAGCTAAAAAAACACATCGAATTGGTTAAATCGCATAAACATGCTGTTGGACATTGCTACCGCTGCCATATAGTGATTGAACCATACATTTCTGACCAGTGGTTCGTAAAAATGCGGCCGCTTGCGGATGTAGCCATTACGGCAAGCAAAAATAAATCTGTAACCTTCTTTCCAGACCGCTGGGAAAAGATATACTTAAGCTGGCTGGAGAACGTACGTGATTGGTGCATATCACGGCAAATCTGGTGGGGACACCGTATCCCTGCATGGTACTGTATGGATTGCGGTGCAATTACAGTATCCCGTGATACACCACAAAAATGCTCAAAATGCATCGAGACAAACCTTAAACAGGATGAAGATGTGCTTGATACATGGTTTAGCTCTGCCCTCTGGCCCTTTTCTACAATGGGCTGGCCTGACAATACAGCGGAATTGAAGCATTATTATCCAACCTCTACCCTTGTCACCGACCGAGGCATTATTTATTTCTGGGTAGCCAGGATGGTAATGATGGGCTTGGAGGTAATGAAGCGTGTTCCATTTTATAATGTTTACATTCACGGAACGATACTCGATGAACTCGGAAGGAAGATGAGCAAATCGCTTGGCAATGGAATTGACCCGCTTTTGATGATTGACAAATACGGCACCGATGCCGTGCGTTTTTCTATTATTGTATTGACCACAGAAGGCCAGGACATAAAGCTTTCAGAAAGTAAGTTTGAGATGGGACGCAACTTTACAAACAAGCTCTGGAATGCCGCAAGATTTATCATGATAAACATTATAGACGAAAAACCAGAAGAGATTAAGATAGAAAGCAAAGATTATCAATTTGAGGATAAGTGGATACTAAGCCAGTTGAATTCCACAGTTGAAGCATGTACAAATCACCTCGAACAATTTAAATTTAATGAAGCGGCAATGAAGATATACGACTTTACATGGCATTCATTCTGCGACTGGTATCTGGAGATTGTTAAGGAGCGTCTTTACGAACCGGCTAGTCAAAAGGACAAGAAAGCGGCACAAACCGTCCTTGCCGTGGTCTTTAATCAAATATTACACCTGCTGCATCCTTTCATTCCTTTTGTAACGGAAGAATTATGGCAAAATTTAAAAAAGATGGTTATTGAAAACAAAATTAACATAAATAAAGACATGAATTCCGAAAGTCTCATGATAGATAGGTGGCCAGTGTCTGACAAAAGATACGAAGATAAATCTTTGGAAAATACAATGTCGGTATTGCAGGACATTATCCGCGCAATACGAAACATACGCAGTAAGATGAATATTAAAGACAAACAGAAATTAAACGTCGTAATCTCGCTTTCTAAAGACTTTGAATATAATTTAATCGCTCATTCAGGGCTTTTAAAACGAATAGCAAATCTTGAACAACTGGAAATTGGCAAAAACCTTCCAAAACCTGATAACTCTGCATGCGAGGTCCTTGGGCAAATACAGGCGTTTGTGCCGCTTGCAGGGATTATTGACATAAAGGCAGAAAAAGACCGCCAGCAAAAGAACCTTAAACAGCTCGAAGATCGCTTGCTTATTGTGAAACGCAAACTCGATAACAAAGATTTTGTTTCAAGGGCGGATGCAAATATAGTAGCCATGGAACAAAACAGGGAAAAAGAACTGTTAGAACAAATTGAAAAAGTAAAACTTATATTGAAAGATATTGGATAGGAGTTATGAAAAGACATCTCTTGATAAATATACTCTTCATATTGATGCCCACTTTTACCATCGTCTGTATTGCCGGTGCAAGTAATCCCGCTTCCGAAGCATCAACTGACATGACTAGAAAATGTCCAGCCTGCAATAAATTATACACAGAAGAGACAAAATTCTGCGGTGAGGATGGAACAAAACTGGTTGGAGTTATGGTAAAGCTGATATGCCCTGAGTGTAGAAGGGAAGGGGCTGCTGGAGAAAAATATTGCAAAGAACATGGGAAAAAACTTATTCCACTTTCAGAATCACCAGAAAAAGAGTCTGAGTCATTGAAACAAAAGATAGAACTTGCTAAGAGATATTATAAGGAAGGCTGTGTCCAGTGTGATGCTGAATATTATGACCTTGCAATGGAATCGTACAAAAAGGCTGAAGAGACATATCCGGATTTTCCGTCTTTGCATTACAACATGGGCTGGCTTTACAGCAAACTTGGGGACGCAGATAATGCCATAAAACATTTACAGAAATATATCGTGCTTTCCCCTGACGCCACTGATGTTACAGAGGTGCAGAGTTACATTGTCATCATGAAGCAAGCCCAGGAAAAAAGAAAAAGTTTAATGGATTCTTTAAAGAATCGTGACGATATTATGAAGAAAGCGATTATTGAACAAAAACAGAAATACAGCAAGAGTGTAATAATACCCGCCGGTGAATTTATTATGGGTACGGACGAGGCAAGGGAAGACGCATATCCTGAACACAAGGTCTATCTCGATGCTTATGAGATTGATTGTTACGAGGTAACCAACGCGCAGTACTGGGGATTTCTTGATTACATAAAAAGGACAAATGACCACATTAAATGTTTTAATGGAGAGCCAAGTAATAAAGACCACACACCGAAATTCTGGGATAATGATTATTATAATGTCCCTGACTACCCTGTGGTACGCATTGACTGGTACGATGCTTACGCCTATGCCGCATGGGCAGGGAAACGCCTGCCTACCGAGGCGGAATGGGAGAAAGCAGCCAGGGGAATGGATGGAAGAAAATTCCCTTGGGGGAATGAGTGGGACCCAATGCGATGCAATTTAAGCGGCGAGCCAAATCCTGTCGGGAGTGTTGAGATCAGTAAAAGCGTTTACGGCTGTTATGACATGGCAGGCAGCGTGTATGAATGGTGTGCAGACTGGTATCTGGACACATATTATGAAGGATCGCCATCAAAGAATCCAAAAGGTCCAGAAAATGGCATAAGACGAGTGATACGAGGCGGTTCACGATTCTCTAAACCATTTCAAGTGCGCACGAACACTAGAAAGTCAGAACAACCTGAATTGTTTAATTTATCCATAGGGTTTCGGTGCGCAAAGGATGTGAAACAAAAATAAAAGTGAAGTCTATGAAGCAAAGTCTAGATTATCAGTAAAATTATTTTATTAAATTAATCAGGTGAATATGAAATATTTATATTGTATGAAACAAATATTGATAAGTTATTGTTTATGAATGTAATTATATTTATTAGTGCAATAAAAGATGTAATTAACATTTATTTTTCAGAAAGGAGAGAGTTATGAAGCGTATCGGTTATATATTGGGTGTTGCTGGTATTGTTTGTGCATTGACGGCTTCTTATGTAGTAAATACTGCGTTTGCGTCGAGCTGTTGCTCAAAGGAAGCAAGTGCTGCGGAACAGGCTGATGCAAAATGCCTGGTCTGCGGTAAGGCCGTAGAAAAGGACAAAGGCGTTAAGGTGGAGTGCGAGGGTAAGACGATTGTTTTATGCTGCAAAGAATGTGAGGCAGTGTTTAAAAAGGATCCATGTAAATTTTGCAAAGATGAGAAATGTGAGAAAAAGAAAGAGCATCATCACTAAGGCATAGTATTACGATAACCAATAAGAATGTTGTGATTAAAAAGGCGTCCTTGCATGGATATAATGCAAAGGCGCCTTTTACAGTTACACTTTTTAACAATTAATTTGGTGTTGAAATATGAAATTATCATTTAGAAAAACATCCTTTAAATTTTTCCTTTGTTTCTTAAGCCTAATAATTATTCTAATGGGTATAAATGATATTTCAATAGCCAATCAGAAAAGAAACGACAGCAATAAAATAACTTTAATAAAATGTGCTGGTAACTATGATGTAGGTAAACATAATAACGACGATGATTATGAAGAAACAGAAGACGAGGATGGCGAGGATGCCGAAGACGTCGAAAAAGCTTGTCTCACATAGAGAGTGAATTATCTGCCTCTTTGCTGGTTCAATCTTCCTCGGTTGAACCGAAATATTTGGTGGGTTAACATTTTATAACACTGTTGCAAAACCTTTAATTGTTCAAGCTGTGTGGTATCAATCTGCAGGGTGAATTAGCCACGATGGAGCTTTAGTCAATTAGGGTGGAGAAGCAAGATTTTCCGTCTCTACAAAAGCGCCTTGAAATTATTATACAATCAAATTATTCTTTCAACTCTTTTACGATAAATGTGCCTTCCGGAGGGCTTAAGAGAATAGTCTTTACGCGTTCTTGCCACAGATTACCAAATTCCTTTGACTCTTCCTCAGATGCCTTACCAGATATTACGAGAGGCATTAGCTTGTCACTTTGTTCACTTACTGGCGCCTTTTCGGCATAGTAGACTACTTCTAATATCTTACCATTGTCTGTCCTCTGAAATATTATTGAGGATGTTGCCTTAGGGTCTGGCACAATATCTTTGTCAAAGGTCATTAAATTAAATCTACTATATTTACCACCGGGTCCAAGTCCTTTAAAACCCGCCTCAGTAGATGCACCTGTAATAAATGTTATAACTTGTGATATTGGGCCATTTACTTTGTAATCAACTCCACCCCTGAATGTAACCTTTATATTGCCTCGTACTGGTATATCATTTCCATACAACGTTTCTAATGCTAATTGGGTAGATTTATAGGCGCCTGCAACCGCAGGACACGAATGGCCCGCACATTTCACGGCGTCATTATATGTAAATGTAAAGAAGTCATCCTTACCCATTGCCCCCAGTGCGATGGCAAGGGGGTCTTTCATTTTCATTATTTTAACGCCATCGAATAAATCCTTACTGGATTTTGTCTGGTCATTTGCCAGTATGTTGCTATTAATAATGAATGCGGGTACGATTAGTGCAAATAAAAGGACGAAAATACATTTATGAACAAAACAATTGTGGTATTTATTTTTCATTCTTAAACTCCCATAAATTAAATGTTCTCAATTATTCGTTGAAAATTAGCAAAAGTCTTTTAGAATAAAATAGAGTTGTAATTCTTAATAAATATAGTTTATAAAAGAATAATATTTTAGACAATAATATTTTATGATAAATAAAATCAGGATTGGGGTTGTACCTTACCTGAATGCCAAACCATTAATCTACGGTTTGACAAACAAGACAGATTCAATTGAGTTTGTTTTTGATGCGCCATCTCTTTTGCCAGGTATATTAAACAACGACCAAATAGATGTTGCGCTTATTCCAGCAATTGAATATTTCAGGAATGACAACTATGCTATCATACCGGATATTTCAATATCCTCAGTAGGAACTGTAGAAAGTGTAAAAATATTCTCAAAAGTCCCTTTACAAGATGTTCATACCATGGCATTGGACAAAAGTTCCTCTACATCAAGCACGCTTACAAGGATTATTTTCAGTGAATACATGCATGTCTTTCCCCAGTATACACAATGGAACAAACAATATGATATATCACAGACCAACACAGACGCCGTTCTACTAATTGGAGACAATGCCATGAGGGTCATGGACAACGGATATTTTATACTTGACCTTGGACAGGCATGGTTCGAATATACTGGGCTTCCTTTTGTTTATGCAGTCTGGGTTGTAAGAAGAAATCGCCGTATAACAGGTATAAATCGTTTATTAAAGGATTCAAAAGACGCTGGCATACAATCAATCGGAGAACTAGCAGTTACTGAATCTCAACGGCTTAATTTTACGCAGGAAAGGTGTTTAAAATACCTTGCGAACTCAATTCGATATAACCTTGGCAAAGACGAAATCAAAGGACTACAAACTTTTTATAATCATGCTGTATCTTTAGGACTTGCTCCTGAGGGAGTAGAGATCGTTTTCAATGATACATAGACAATCTTTGCCTACAAGCGAA
Organism: uncultured Planctomycetota bacterium; assembly: GCA_963709355.1. Classification (GTDB taxonomy): domain Bacteria; phylum Planctomycetota; class Brocadiia; order Brocadiales; family Brocadiaceae; genus PLOWO2-12-38-17. The sequence continues at coordinate 1,508,593 of CAVPVY010000005.1, read as the reverse complement.
ATAGAGACTATTCTTGATAAATCACTTAACAGCAAGAGAATATCTCAGGGAGAATGTATAAAGTTATTCCATGTAAAGGATATTACGCTGCTTGGAATAACAGCCAATGAAGTATGTACAAGAATTCATCCTGAAAACTACAGAACTTACATAATAGACAGAAATATAAATTATACGAACATATGCACATCTGGTTGTAAATTCTGTGCATTTTATAAGAACATAGGAGATATTAAAGGATACGTTATCCCAAGTGATATTTTAATCAAAAAAGTCGAAGAAACACTGGCGCTCGGTGGTAAACAAATCCTTATGCAGGGCGGTCTGCATCCGTCTTTAAAATTGGATTTTTATACAGACCTGTTAAAGTCTATCAAAACGAAATACGATATTCACATCCACGCCTTCTCACCTCCGGAGATTGTACACTTTTCAGAATTAAATGGTATTCCTGTGCGGGATGTCATACAAAAACTCAGGAGTGCCGGACTTGACTCCATTCCCGGTGGCGGCGCTGAAATACTTGTAGAACGCTGTCGCAATTATTTAAGTCCAAATAAGTGTACAGCACAGGAATGGCTTGATGTCATGCGCGAAGCCCATAAGCTAGGTATGCGAACTACAGCCACAATGATGTTTGGCCATATTGAAACAATAGAAGAACGTGTAGAACATCTTGATAAGGTCAGAAAACTCCAGGATGAAACGGGCGGGTTTACTGCCTTTATCGCCTGGACTTTTCAACCTAAAAATACCCGATTGGATACTGCATTAATCGGAAGCTTTGATTATTTAAAAACAATAGCCATTTCACGGCTATATCTGGATAATATTGCAAATATTCAAGCGTCATGGGTCACACAAGGAGCAAAGATCGCCCAACTTTCATTGAAATTCGGCGCAAACGACATGGGGAGTACAATGATTGAGGAAAATGTAGTACGTGCAGCGGGGGTAAGCTACCAGATGGATAAAGAAGAAATTGAACTGCTTATCAATGACCTTGGGTACGAGGCAAGGCAAAGGGATTTGTATTATCAGATACTTTAAAACTACAAGTATTTAGCCACGAATTAGCACAAATAAACACGAATAAAAAAGATTAATTCATATCAGTTCACCCGCTCCCCGAACCCCTCCCACCAGGGGTGTGGGAAAACCGTTTCCACCCTCTTGATGGGGGAGGTCAGGTGGGGGGCTGAACGCTTACTAATTATCGCGCATGCGTTTATAGTAAATACTATATTCATTTCATTTCTTCAGAATCATCATCTTGCGTCCATCCAGAAGTATCCACGACATTCATACTCTATCCAGCTCCTGATGAAAGGAAATATTAGTGCCTTTTCAGGAATCCGCACATTTCGGATTGATCGAGCAATTTCATGGAGTAACTCGCTTTTCGTATTTTGCGTTTCAGTATTAAAACATAATTGACAAAACAAGCTGATTTATATATATTCACAATGCGAAAATCAATAATGTCTGTAGTTTATTACTGCAATTAGGCGGTATAATCTGTGTTAGGCCCACATATGAAATACACCATTGAAATAACAAAAAGGGCAAACAAGGATTTAAAGAACATCCCAAAGAGGGATATTAAACGGATCATTGATAAGATCAACGAATTGAAGGATGGATTGAAAGGTGATATAAAGAAATTATCGAACTACACACCTGAATATAGGCTACGTCATGGTAATTGGCGAGTGCTTTTTGAGGTCGAAGATGACAAAATTGTAATTTATAGTATAATCAACAGGAAAGATGCATATCGTTTTGGAGGATAAGCAAATGAAAACTCAAGTGCTTGAAAAGGACGGAAAGAAAGAATTCGTCGTGTTGGCGTGGGATGATTACAGGAAGATTCAAGCCATGATTGAAGACTATCAAGACTTAAAGGCACTCAGACGAGCCAAAGAAGAAGCAAAGGGGAAAAAGACAATTCCATTTGATAAAGTGGTCAAGTCTCTGAAGTTAAGGAAATAGAATCACTTATCAATGACCTTGGGTACGAGGCAAGGCAAAGGGATTTGTATTATCAGATACTTTAAAACTACAAGTATTTAGCCACGAATTAGCACAAATAAACACGCATAAAAGATCAGTATAAATCAGCGTTTATCTGCGTCCGACTGCAATTTTTAGGCACTATAAACATACTGTTCGAATGATGTTTTTTCCTATCGAATCACTGCCCAAAATGAGCAATTTCATGGAGTAACTCACTTTTCGTATTTTGCGTTTCAGTATTAAAACATCATTGACAAAATAAATTGAATTACATATATTTACAACACAACACAAAAATCAATAATGCTTGTAATTTATTATCGCTTTTAGGCAGTATAATCTATGTTCTGCAGACTCTAATCACCGATCGCCGTTGTCGTGGTTGATATGGAGGTACGAAACATGCGCAGTATTTTCGGTACCAGCGTGCTCGGGGGTGTGCTGTTCGCTCTCGGTCTGGTTTTGATTGGGTGTGACGATGCGGCTGTGAACCGTTCGAATCCGCCGGCAGCACAATCAAGTTCTTCCTCGGGTTCGTTTTCTGGGAAGGCTTACACGATCGTGCAACAGCAGAAGGCGGCTTTCGAGGAGGTAACACGAAAAGCCGTGGAACTTATAAAGGCAGACCGAATGCCCGAAGTGAGGCAACTATGCAAAAGCCGGTGGAATGACCTCGCGACGCTCCTAACCGATGTGACGTTCGATAGTGACTTGACAAGCGGCGAGAAGGAGGCAATTGTTCGCGTGTTACGCCAAGACATGGAGGGGATCACCGAGATATTGGCGAAGTACGAGCGCCTGTATGGAGGGGGAGACGATTAAGGCTGCCTAACCCCGCGCTAAACTGGACGGGCTGCTTCGCATACCGCAAAGCAAAGAAGTGAAGGGGGGGTCACCTATTATCCCATTATCTGACCGAGATTATAATTGCAATTGTTCTCATTCTTTGTTTAATCTATTTAACTAAATCACAATTTGAGAAAGAACAATTGCTGCATGCTATAAAATCTAATATTTATTAATAGGAAGTACTACATGTGTAAAAAAATATGTAATCTTTTTACAAATTTAATAGTTTTGTTGATAGTATGTGTATTAATTATCAGATGTAGTAATGTACCTCAAAAAGAGTTAGTTAATAAATCAGTAATATATACTGATTTAATATCAAAAAAAGATTACAATGAGCGTAATGAATCGAATAAGTCTTTAATATTGCGTGAAAAAGCTGTAAAAGATGCCGTTAATAATTTTTGGAGGAGTGCTCAGTATAATGATTGGGAAGGAATACTCAAGTTATATTCGAATGAAGCATTAGAAAGTTCTTATAAAAAGATGTTAGAAGAATTACAATTGCTTCTTCAATTTCCTAGATCAGAAATAGAAAAGCTTGGAAGAGATGCTAATGACCCGAATGAGAAAAGGACTGCATTTTTTGGAATTTTATACAAGGACGGAAGGTTTGATCAACTACGATACGAGTATTACAAATATATAGGTGAAAAAATATTAGAACCATTTAAAAGTATTTCTATTAAAAACCATAAAATTGACAGTGTAAAATTTGAAGGTGACGACGCAATCGCGATGCAATCTTATACGGCTTACATAAAAGGTTTAGAGTCAAAAACATCGATGGATCAGAAGCTAATTCAGCGGTTTCAATTTAAAGATGGGAAGTGGGTTTTTACAATACCTTATGATGAAATATTTTCACGTTAAGAGTCAATCCTAAATTTGGTAATATTAGTGACACATCCTATTTGTTTTGTCCCAATAAAAACGCATCTTAATTTGTATTTTTTGTTTTTCATTACTCAAGACTTTCCCTGTGATTCCACCACTATCATTTAAACACACTTATCAGGGCAAAATGCAAGTACATCTCCCCCTGAATTCCACTAGTTAATAGTGTACATGGGGTGTTGTCATCGCTTCCGCTTGCAAGAATGGATTCACGTCAGCTTGTTTATGACGTTTAATATAAAAGCTTCACAACCATACCAACAACACATATAAAAAGAATTTGGCGAATAAACCGTTCACCTTTTGTAACCGCATAATGACTTCCAATCCAGCCACCCAGACCGTTTCCGGCAGCCAGGGATAAGCCTATTGACCAGCATATCTTGCTATAAAAAACAAACACAATTAAAGAGACGGTTGCACTAATGCCAATAACAAATACCTTGTGACTATTAGTCTCAACAAGGTTTAGACCACTTAAAGTAGTAAGAATTGCAATAATTATAAGACCAATACCCGCCTGAATATATCCGCCATAAATCCCAACAAATAGGAAAATAATAAAAATAGTTATACGCCGGGTCCAGCTTAAACTGGTTATATTCTTATAGCACTGAATATTCCTATTCTTCCACCGGGTGGGCCTCCACAGTATAAGCCCAAGAACAAACAACATAATCAAAGCCAATATCCTCTTAAAAAGGACATCAGACACATCAATGGAAAGTATGGCGCCAATAACAGAGCCTATAAGCACAGGTATTGACAGAAGCAGGCTAGATTTAAAATCTGAAAATCCTTTTTTCCTAAAACCAGCTACTGCAAATATATTCTGGACTGTGATTGCCAAACGATTAGTTCCATTTGCCACAGCCGTTGGTAAACCAAGAAAAATAAGCATTGGCAAGGTAAGTAATGAACCGCCGCCTGCAAGGGTATTAATAAATCCTGCAATGACACCGATGGTAAAAACAACAGGAATCTGCCATATTTCCATATAATTTTATATTCATGCAATAGATTTCAGTGTTGCAGATAAACCACTTTTATCAATAATAACCTCAATGTACCATCCATCCCTGAACATGCCTGCATTTAACACAAGGGTATTGCCTATTTTGTCTTTACCCCTCGATTCGTGAATATGTCCTGATATACATACGTAAGGATTGAACTTTTCAAGTACATTCTAAGGGTCAAATCATAAGTCTTAAATAATTAGTTAGAAATCCCTATAATAACTCGGTAGAAAATATAAATATTTGTTATTTAAGATGCGAACATTACACCCGCCGCTAATGTAATGGTTGGGTGGGATAAATACGCCAATGCTCTGAGGGATGTTTGTAAAACTCCCTCTTGATTCCACGAAAAGATTCTGTTCGTGCGAGTAATTTAGACTGGTCTTTTTCTGAGAGGTTTTTAAACTGTTGTGCAAAAGTTACATTCTCTTTCAGCTGCTCAATACTGTCCATACCTGAAACCAGAGTGCTAACGGGCTGACTCCAGGCAAAATATAAGCACTCTTTTATCGTAGCCACTTTATCTTCCAATAATATCCCATTTGCCGTTGTTTTCATTGCTAGAATTCCAATATTGTATTTCACAGCTTCTGGTATGACTTGTCGAACAAAACTCAAATAATGCGGATCAACAAGATTCACTGGCAACTGCACCGTTTCAATGAGGAGGTGGTACTTTTGAATTGCCTTTACATGTACTTTGGGATTTCTATGTCCGGTAAATCCCACATAGCGTATCTTTCCTTCCTTCTTCGCTTGCAGGGCTGCCTCGATGGCCCCGCCTTCCCTAAAAATGGTATCTACTTCGTCCTCTGTTTGCACGTCGTGGAATTGCCATAAATCGATGTGATCGGTTTGCAGCCGTCTGAGGCTTTCGTGTAATTCATTTAAAGCTGTAGCCATATACCGTCCGCGAGTTTTGGTCATGATAAATGCCTTATCTCGCCTATCTTTTAGTGCTTTTCCAAGACGCCTCTCGCTGTCACCATTATTGTAGCTCCAGGCCGAATCAAAAAAATTGACCCCTTCATTAAGGGCAGTATGAATCATTCTGATGGCGTAACGTTCTTCTTGCATTCGACCAATGTGGTAGCCTCCTACGCAGAGCATGGAAACCATCCTTTCTGTTTTACCCAGACGGCGTTTCGGCACACCTTCCTCATTTTTATTTGTTGTGGTAGAAGAAACAAGGTCTACATTCAAACCATTATGCAAATTCTTTGTAAAACCCAGACCCAAAGTAATGGCGAAAGTACCTTTAAGAAAATCTCTGCGATTGGTAAGTTCATTATTGTTGAATGTCATTTTAGTAATCTTATTTAAATATTATAGGCAAAATATATGCTATAAACCAACAAATTCATGCCACAGATTTCAGTGTTGCAGATAAACCACTTTTATCAATAATAACCTCAATGTACCATCCATCCCTGAACATGCCTGCATTTAACACAAGGGTATTGCCTATTTTGTCTTTACCCCTCGATTCGTGAATATGTCCTGATATACATACATGAGGATTGAACTTTTCGATAAACTTCCTGACAGTATCACTTCCTACGTGTATACCACTCCGAACGATATCTATTGCCGTATCCTTTGGCGGGGTGTGACATACCATAATCTTCCATTTGGCATTTTTTACTTTGTTGTATCCATTTATTAAATACGTTTCTATATCTGATTCGGGAATTTCTGATGGTGTATTAAATGGCGTTGGGGTTGAGCCGCCACAGCCAAATATGCCAACATCATCAAATATATATCCGTTTCCATGCAGGTTAATACCTTCTTTAGTTAAATAATCATTTACTTCTGGTAAATCCATATTACCGTACTGCACAACCATATTTTTATTATGTTTTCTGATGGTATCTAGAACATTTTTAGCCTCTATCGTTCCATGACAATTTGTCAAATCGCCTGACAGAACAATTAAATCAGCCGTTTCCAAAACGGCCTTCATTTTTACGAGATTACTTGTGTCTTCATGAATATCGCCAAAAGAAATAATCTTCATCGTATCTCCGTAGTATCCTCCGTAAACAATATTAGTTTCCAGCCGTCAGGGATCAGTTGGCAGTTCTTTTCAAAGACCTCCTAAAGCCATTAATCATACGTCCAATTTCTGCGGTCTTACCTAACATTTGATTTGACTGGTCAACCTTTAGATATTTTAATCGTTCAGCTATCTGAATATGAGTCTCCAATTCTGCTAAAGAACCATAAGCTATTGCTAAATGTTTAAGAAATTCTTTGCTGTATTGTTTTTCCCTTCCTTCTGCAATATTTGCAGGAATTGACACAGCTGCACGCTGTAATTGGCTAGTAAGTCAATAAATCGCATTTTTTGGGAAATTATTTGTCATCTGATAACACAACACTACTAAATCCATTGCCTTCCTCCAAACCTCCAAATCTTGATAAGTTTTAATATTCATAATAACCTCTATCTCCTGAACACTAACCAAAGACGTACTGACCCCTGATCCCCGTTTCCCCTTCCCTATCTTACAATACTTAATTAAGCAGCCCGATTTTATTTTCTACTGCATCACGAATCTTGCCATCATGTACCAATTTATACATTGTGTTTATGTCGTCAGACAATACGCGGTCTTCTTCCATATGAGAGATGTGTTTTCTAATAAGTTTATATGCCTCTACAGTTCCGGCTCCCGCCTTAAGATTGGTAAACAAGTCCATTGCCTGTGCTGCGCAAAGAAGTTCTATAGAAATAACAAATTCTGCATTTTTCAACACCTCACGGCATTTTCTTGCTGAGATTGTTCCCATGCTCACATGGTCTTCCTTATTTGCGGATGTAGGAATAGAATCAACGCTGGCGGGGTGTGCAAGTACCTTGTTTTCAGATACCAGCGCTGCGGCGGTATACTGTGCAATCATAAACCCCGAGTTTAATCCAGCGTCTTTTATGAGAAATGCAGGTAACCCGCTTAATTGAGGATTTATCAATCGTTCAATGCGTCTTTCAGAAATATTTGCAATTTCTGAAAGTGCAATCGTCAGAAAATCCAATGCAAACGCAACAGGTTGTCCGTGAAAATTTCCACCTGATATAATCTGGTTTGTCTCTGAAAAGACTAAAGGATTGTCGGTTGCGGAATTCATTTCAATTTCAATAACCCTTTTTGCGTAATGAAGCGCATCAACTGATGCCCCATGCACTTGTGGTGAGCATCTGATTGAATACGCATCCTGAATGCGTGAACAATCTTTATGCGATGATACAATCTCGCTATTATGTGTAATACGTCTGAGATTATCGGCGCTTATAATCTGACCTGGATGCGGCCTTACTTCATGAAGCTTTTTATCCAGCTCTATATTCGATGCTAATAATACCTCCAGACTCATTCCAGCCGCTATATCTGCAGTTTTTAACAAATTCATTGCATCGTATACGGTAATTGCGCCAATTGCAGTCATAACCTGTGTTCCATTTATAAGTGCCAGACCTTCACCTGCATCAAGGTTAACTAAATTAATACCAGCTGATTCCATAGCATCTTTTCCGTTCAGTATATCACCGTTATAAAACGCCTTGCCTTGTCCAATAAGGACCAATGCCAGATGCGCTAACGGAGCTAGATCACCGCTGGCTCCAACAGAACCCTTTTCCGGCATGAGTGGGTATACGCCTTTAAAGAATAATTCAATCAGTGTTTTTAACGTATCAGGTTTGATGCCTGAATAACCTTTGGCAAGATCATTGATTTTGAGAATCAATACACCCCTTGTTGTTTCAACATCAAGATAATTTCCAATGCCAGAGGCATGACTCATTAATATATTCTTTTGAAGCAGTTTTGTCTGCTCTTCTGAAATTACTACATCACTTAATGCTCCGAAACCTGTAGTTAAACCATAGATGATTTGTTTAGAATTTAACGCATCCGCAATCATCCTGCGGGCATTGATTACCTTCTTTTCAGCATCCTCGCTTAACATCAAACGATACTCACCCCTCACCCCTTGTATAAATTGGTTGAGAGAGAGATTTTCTCCATTTAGGACAATGTATTCCACAAATAACTCCGTTTCTTAAATATTGTATTTATTTCATATTGATTTATAACTGCTCACCTCATTATTTAAGTTGGCAGCATCCAATTGGCAGTAAGCAAATTTATACCTTATACGTCAGGGCCACTTATTGATTGATATATTTCTGAGTTTTCTATCATATGGTTTAAAAGCCGTCCTATTTCAAACGATTCATTTTCTAAATCTTGCTTTACATGCTTGCCAATGTAATTACAATTAGACGCGAAATCAATCCATACGTGTGTTTCACTATTCTCAATATCTGCAGCTGATATTTTGCTTATAGAATGAGATAGATATTTACGTTTCTGTATCCTTCGGCAATATTCGAGCAAACAGAATGGAATGATTTTCTAATTTGATTAGCTAGAGAATAAAGTTCATCTTTTGAAAAGTTCTTAGTTATGTAGTAAATTTTCATTGCCAAACTAATAGTATTATTATAAACGATTAAATCTTTAAAACCTTTCATTATTCTTGTTTGCCAACTGCCCATTGTCAACTGCCAACTATTCTGAATAGCTGCATAATTTATACTTTTACACATCCATTAAGAAGCGGATATCCTGGAAGGCTGTAATGTTTCAAACAATTTTACCACCTCATCGATGGATGAATATTTTTGTAAATACTCGAGTTTTGGCCTTTCAACAATTATGGTATCTATTCCTTCGATTAGCGCTGCATTAATCTTTTCAAGGATTCCACCAGCATCTCCACTTTCTTTTGTTACGACCGTATTAATCCCGTATTGTTTAAACATTGCCCTGTTTAAATCCTCTGAGAATGGGCCATGCATGGCAATGATATTTGTAGCTGGTATTCCTATATCCAGGCATAAAGCAATATGTTCTGGGATAGGTAGTATACGTACAAATAATTCTTTTTCATTTTTCAAAATTATAAATCTTGATACACTCGATACACCGGTTGTTAAAAGTATTTTGTTCCCAAGACCTCTTGCCTTATCCACAGCTTCAGACATAGCGCCAACCCTGTGAATCAAAGGGTGGACAGGGATTATCATTTCTTGTCTCTCAAATCGTAAATATCTTACATTAGTCCTCTTGCACGCATCTATAGCATTCTGAGATACCTCTATGGCATACGGATGGGTTGCATCTATAACGGTGTCTATTTTTTTATCAATTATTAAATTGATAAAACCATCCACATCAAGGCGTCCCTGCAGACAGATTGTCTCTAAGCCCATTTGTTCAAAAATCTTTTTACCATATTCGGTAGCAACAGTTGTTATAAGACCTATGCCTATGTTATATAGTCTTCTGACTATTTCTTTGCCCTCTTCCGTACCTGATAGTACAAGTATCATAGATAAACTATTGTTCTCGAATTAATTTATATTCACAATGATTGAAATAATTAAGAGACTTTGTTATAGTACATAAAAACCAGTACATGGTCAATTTCAAAAATCATAATTGAAATTATGAAGATTATAAAACATCCTCTTTTTTACTTTATTGGTATAACGATTTATCTATTTCTGAAATTCAAGTGGCTATACGTTTTTAAGCACCTTTTCAGGAATCCAAAGACACGAAGAGTCAATCATAAATATCATCAAAATGTTTATAAGAATAGTAATAAAACACTTGTCTCTTTAGTAAAAGGCGACAATATTTATTCTATGCTCAAAGAAGGGATAGAACTCATTGGTGGATTGGACAAAATTGATATAAAAGGTAAGTCGGTACTCATAAAACCAAATATAGTTAATCGTTATCCAAATCCTGCTAACACGAATCCGCATGTTATCAAAGCCATTATAAAACTTTTGCAAGAATATGGGGCTTCAAAAATACTTGTAGGCGATATGTCTGCAATATTTGTACTTCCTACGAAAAAAAATGCCATAAAATCAGGTTTTTGGAAGGTAATCCAGGACGAAGATATACAGTTTGTATCCTTTGAAGACCGTGGTTGGGTTGAAGTGGATATACCTGAGGGGAAGTTTATAAAAAAAGCAATAGTATCGGAAGTTCTTTATGAAGTTGACAGAATCATTAACGTGCCTGTTATCAAAACGCATGGTTATGCTACCTATACCATTTCGCTTAAAAACTTTATTGGGGCGGTTCATGCCAAACAACGTCCTTACTTTATTGCGCCTGACTACTGGGAAGAAATAGTTGCAGAGCTAAACGCTGCATACACGCCGCATCTGAATATAATTGATGGAACCAGGATTATTATAAAAGGGGGACCTACAAAAGGTAAAATAGCAGAACCAAATCTAATCGTTGTAACCGGTGACAGGATTGCCGCAGACATTGTAGGATTAAGTATTATAAAGGCATTTGGGGAATGGGAAAGGGTTAGTAATAAAGATGTGTGGGCACAGAGGCAAATCAAGAGGGCTATTGAATTACATCTTGGAGTTAGCAGTCCTTCTGAGTTAAAAATTATATCCAAGTCCCAGTGCGCTGATAAATCTGAGTTTGAAGAATTAATACAGAAGATACATAAATATTCAAATGTTTCGTAAATTTAAGAATCAGAGTATGTATTCATTAGAAATTATTTATCGAAAAGCTTTAAGCCGATAACTATAAACCGATAACCTAATAAATGCTAACAACGGACATACTAATTGTAGGCGCAGGTATAATTGGTCTTTCTATCGCAAGGGAACTGAACAACAGACACGCTGATTTAAATATTACCGTGATAGAAAAGGAAACTGCTTTAGGGTGTCATGCAAGTGGCAGGAACAGCGGCGTACTTCATGCTGGTTTTTATTATACGCCAGATAGTTTGAAGGCTAAATTTACTAAAGAAGGAAACAAACTTTTAACCGATTATTGTTTGAAAAACAATCTATCAATAAATCGGTGCGGAAAAATAGTGGTAGCAAAGGATGAAAAAGAACTGGACAGTATATTTGAACTAAAAAGGAGAGGTGATATAAATGGCGTAGATTTAGAGTTAATTGATGAAAAAAGACTGGAAGAACTCGATCCGAATGCAAGGACTTTCGATAAGGCATTATATTCTCCAACAACTTCCGTAGTAGATCCCAAAGAAGTAGTTGGACATATAGCCGATACTCTGAAAACAAAGGTAAATATTTTATTCAATGAGAAGTTTATTAAAAGAGATGATACCAACACCGTAAGCACCAATACAAGAAAAATAAAATTCAAACATCTGATCAATTCAGCAGGTCTCTACGCAGACAAAATAGCTCATCAATTTGGGATTGGGGAAAAATACACCTTAATTCCATTTAAAGGTTTATACATGGAATACAAAGACAATAATTTAATTTGCAAACACATATATCCAGTGCCCAATTTAAAAAATCCCTTCCTTGGTGTCCATTTTACTATTACGATAAGTGGAAAGGTAAAGATAGGGCCTACCGCAATTCCAGCCTTATGGAGGGAAAATTACGAAGGTATTTCTCGTTTTAATCTGAACGAATTTCTTGAGGTTATATTTCATGAGGCAAAGCTCTTTTTTACCAATGCCTTTAATTTTAGAAGTTTAACCTTCGAGGAGTTCAAAAAATATTACCGGAACTATTTTATACATCAAGCTACTCATTTAGTAAAAAAGATTGATTTAAATAAATTCGGTAGCTATCTAACCCCGGGAATCAGGGCACAATTACTCGACAAAAAAGAAATGAAACTGGTAATGGATTTCGTTGTTGAACAGGGGGAAAATTCCACGCATATTTTAAACGCAGTTTCTCCTGCATTTACCTCTGCATTTTCATTTAGTAAGTTTATCGTTGACGACGTAGAAAAGACAATGGGACTCAAAACCAAACTCTAGATTATTTAATATTTCAACAAAATTCTATTACGGTTGACACCAGGCGAAATTCAGAAAATCCTACCAAATTCCGGAGACACCCATTTAATTATTGACATTGTTTTTAAAATAATTAAGATGTGGTCATGTCCAGGATTGCTAGTGCGGTAGAAGGTTAAAGAGGGTCGCATCTTAAATATTAAGTAACTGTTTCTTCAAATTTGTTATCTTATCACTCAGGTTTTTGTCTTTTTCTTGCAAATACTGGATACATACTCCATAGATACTCAAGTGGATGTCACCGTCTTTCCACACGTATTTCTCTTTCAGAATGCACTGTACATTTCAAAAAGAAATGCCTTCGGTAAATACCGTTTAATAAAATAAGAATCAAAAACTCTCGTAGTGTAGTGGAAAATAAAGGATTAGGATGTATTTTCATACGTGAGTTATCCTCATAAAAGGGGAATGACATTTGCGATTTATTCTTTCGTCTTCATGCACCTCATTGAGTTCTTTTCCTGCAGACCGTATCTGAAGACTCCGGTTTTAAGTTTAAATTATCTATTATCCTTCACCACGCAAGGACAGCCATGTGGCTTGTCTGCGAATATAAAGGTGAAGGCAAAACATTAAGGAGGTGAAATATGGCTGTTAGTGCAAGTGAAATCAATGGCATTAAAACGAAGCTTGTGGATGCAAGAACCGCTCTTGTTACCATGCTTGGTGAGAGTGATAAGCAGAAACAAGAGGGATGCCGTACAACGGTAGGAAATTTAACAAATGAAACTATATCGCTTTTTTCCACGTTAACGGAAAAAGCAAAAGGTACAAATGCAGAGGGTAAGCTTAAAGAATTGAAGGACGCCTGGGATATCTTCAGGAACACAAGAGATAACGAGGTTATTCCCAATTTCTTTGCAGGAAAAGTAGCTGAAGCAAAGGCTGTAGGCGGAGGTATACAGAAGGAAAGGTTCGCAAAAATATCTTCAATGGTTGATGAACTTATAGGAATGACGTAAAAAGATATTGCAGTAACCAGGAGGTGAATTATCTATAAACAATAACAAATTGAATTTTTTCTTTAAATACGCCTCTTACAGGTTTATGTTAAGTTTTCTTAGACACCTCACACCTCCTGGTTCAAATAATTTATATACAGATTTTCAAAGTATTAATTTACAGCACAAATAGTTAGGATTTTGCAAACCACTTTATATGGATTGTTCTCGATAATTACATCATATTTATGTTCGTGATTCAGTGCCATAGTTCGAATCTCTCACTCCAATAAAATCAAATGTTATCCTTGTTTTTAAGTAAAACAGAGTTGCAATTTGTTAGTTTTCTTCACAGGATTAAAAGCGCATGATAAAAAATCCAGACCTATTAAAAAAACTTGAGGATGAATTTGTCCGAAACGAAGGCAGGCTCAATTACCGTCAGTCCCTTAAACTCTTTACAGATATGTGGAACGAGGGAGTACGGCTTGGAAGACTTCCCCATAAAGACCCACTGGAAGGATTAGAGGTAGATATAAAGATCGCAAAGGTCTTGAATTCATGTTTGAAGAACTCCTCTCAAGAATAGGAGTATGCCTTAATAGACAGAATCTCCCCTATATGATTATTGATGGACAGGCGGTACTCCTTTATGGTTAGCCTCGCCTTATCAGAGATATAGACATAACCTCGGTGTTAATATTGACCATCTTTATAAGCTTCTTGCAGTAGTAAAAGAGCTTTCATTAAAACCAATTCCAAAAGATAAGGGTATAGATTCATTTGTCAAACAAACTATGGTATTGCCTGCAATTGAAGAATCTACATGTATAAGGGTGGATTTTATCTTCGCGTTTACCCCTTATGAGATAAATGCTATAAAGAGGGTAAAAAAAAGTAATAATAATGGGACAAGAGGTGGCGTTTGCCTCTATAGAGGATATGATAATACACAAGATTTTTGCGGGCAGACCAAGAGATCTGGAAGATGTAAAATCTATTATCAATAAAAACACTGGGATAGACAACAAATATATACGAAATTGGCTGAAGGAGTCTGAGGTATCTGCAGAAGAAAAGAAGGATTATTTAATTACTTTTGAAGAGATATTGAGTCGGATAAATTCATAAATTGTAATGCTTACTATTGAAGAAGGTAAGGTGAGCAGCCTTTCACCCTTACCTTCAGAATAAACAAAAAACTATATTCTGTACATATCCTTTAAAAATACTGTTTTATACCCCAGAATGATGAACTCTTACGGAAAGCCTCATCAAGGTCAATCTCAACAACAACACCCCATTCATATTCAGGAATCCAGCACCAGGTACCTATTACAGGAATACTCCTATAGTCTGGATAACCTGTAACATCATACCCTTCACTTCCGCTTAAGCATTCGGCTATTCCCTTTGTCAGCCTCCCTGTTTTAGGATCAATTCCCTTCAACTCGAGAGCTGTCCTATTGTTTATCATTTTATTTCTTTTAAGATCAATTACAAATCGTGATTCTGTAAGAAGCACTCCTTCCGAGTTAATAAGATAGGCCTCCCCGCTTTCACCAATCCCAATGCCATGCATGAGTTTGTTCAGTTCCATGGTGTCTATCCGAAAAACCGCGACACCTGCAAAAGCGCCATCATTGTCTTTGATTACAGCAGATACAAACAACGTAGGCACATTACGCTCGACCTTGCCGAACTCATTCAAAATCGGTGTAGTTGAGGGCTTCACGTCACTCACAAAAACTCCACGCCTTTTCGCCTCTACGAAATAGTCTTCACCGGAAAAGTTCATATTTACCAGATTTTTCTCTGTCGATAACTTTACAATCCCGGCAGAGTCACAGATAAATATACCTTTATACCCATATTCATCTCTGATAAACTCCAAATAGTTCAGGGCTTTTACGAATTCGTCCACCGATGTCACACCATTTGCAAATTGAAGTGTCTGTGGCTTGCGTGAAATAGCCGCAGAATTATTCTTATGCCCTTCCATATTCCTTTTTATTAATTCTACCTGACGGTGCATAAGTCCCCGCATGTTTTTAATGGTAGTATCCTGGAAAAACTTACGAACCTCATCACATGCCTCATTAATGTCAATTTCAGCAATAAGCCCCCAGTTCAGATAGGGCAGCCACGTCCAGTAACCAATCACACTGATACCGCGGTAATCAAGGTAACCAGTATCATTAAACCCCTCCGCTCCTTTCAAACACTGCTGAACCGCCTGTGTAAGATATCCTGTCCTGGGATTAGCCACTTTTAATTCTAAAGATGTCCTTTTTTTAATCACACCATCTTTTTTAAGATCATCGGTAAACCGTGACGGGGTTAACATGTACCCGTTTCTATTGATTATATAAATCTCGCCGGTTTCCGTTGCTTTCATGGGAACTATTAATTTTGCAAGCTCATTTACGTCCAGTCGGAAAACCAAAACACCCAGAACATCCAATTTTTCATTAGTAACCTGGGTTGAAACAAACATTGTAGGCAATCCCAATTCCATTTCACCGAATTCGTTCTCTATGGGGACTACAGAAGGCATGAAGTCAGAAAAAAATGTCTTTCCTTTGATTGCCTCCTGAAAAAATTGCTCAGAGGACATATCCTTTCCGATATTATTTTTATCCGTAGAAACAAGGATCGTACCCAACGGGTTTACAACAAAGACTTCCTTATAATGATATATATTTTTCAGAAAAGTGAGATACTCAAGGGGCTTAGAAAAATCTGGCTCCGAGTTCTCACGAATTACGGAACTGCGATAGGTCGGCAAGTTATTAGCCGTCACTCTTATATCTTTCTTTCGTGCATCTACCCAGCTTGTTATAATCTCTGCCTGTTTTCGAGTAATACCCTGCAAGTCCCTTCCTATACCTTCCCTAATGATACTAAGTGTGTCAGAGAAGGCAACTTTTGTAATTCCAGTAAATAACAGAAATAAGGCGAATACTGCTATAGTTGATCTTGTTATTTTGCGCATGATTTATTCTCCTTATGAAAATATTGACAGGTACGTTAAGAAACAATATGACAACAACTACAATCAACTATATTTAAGAAATCTCGTTCTCGTACCATTTCTTTTTTGTTATAAAAACAAGACACTTATACTAAAGTATGATTAAAACTCAAATAATTATACAATGCTTTTGAAAATATTCAAAATAATTAATCTATAAACTATCTTAAATTGTTAATTGAGTTGATGTTGGTTACTTGAATATTTTTTTATATAGCATCATTCTGTATTTTTTTCAGTATGTAGAAGATTTTACACGCATTATTAAAAGCTTATAGGGAAGGATCAGCTTTACCCTATTAAACAATAAGAAACATAAATTGTGGGATTATTTGTTTATGAATATACCTGTAAATATTGTAAAAAATAATATAGGAGACGGTTTCTTTATTCTGGTATGTATTTAATATTGACCCTAATGTATTTCAGTTATTTATCTAGGAATGAAGGAAAACGTTATTTGGAACAGGTTGGGTAAAAACTCTAAAGTTCAATCAGTTTGGTGCCCTAAGTTTTATTTAAGTGGCTCTATGACCTCAACACCCCTTGGCACATCAAATATAAACAATTTATCTGACATACCCTTGTTAAGCGTGATATTTGTGAGTTCTATCACGTTAACTACCTCTCCGCCACTTTCATAAAGCTCAATCCTATTGGGTAACCAGAACCCTTCCTCTATCCATAGTTTTACTTCAGAATATTGAGCCTTTGGGTCTTTTGGTATCATGTCAAGTATGTAGAATTTCTTTTTTGCAACTTCTTTTACATCAAGCAAGTTAATCTCATAATTCTTTTTTGCTTGATTTACTGATTCACCGTACCCGAATTCAAAAAAACTTATACCCTGTGTTGACTGCCTGCTGTTGCTTAATTCGTATTTTTCAACCTGCTTTTCCTTGGGGTGGTATATCCATACATATTTACCATCAACGATGTTGATTTCGTTACGGGGAGAATAGAATTTTAAATACAATTTATTTGGTTTTTTATAGCTCAAATCTCCCTTTGAAACCTCGTTAGATTCAAGTAACTTGATTGTACGGGTGAAGACAATATTTGCCCTTAAAGTTTTGAATACTATGTTAGCGTCTTCTACTTCAATCAGGACATCATCAAGATCCTTAAAACCCGACGCTTCTATGTATGACACGGTTGGATTAATAATAAAAACACTAATCAATAATATTGAGAGCAATAATAATCTATTTTTATACAAAACTTCCTCCTATAAAATTTGATGCGCTTTTTCGTAGTGCTCAATAATAAGTATAAGCTCTCGGATATTACTGATTTCGAAATCCGGCAATACTTCAGTTTCTATATATTCTTTATATTTTAGCAGTGCAGTTTTTGCCCCAGCCGCTTTACCACACATAATGTCATATTTATAATCACCCACCATTAACAGGTAGTCGGTATGAATATTCATTTGCTTACTAAGCATGAGAATTGGGTCGGGTGCGGGTTTAGGTTTTATTGTATCTTCGCGTGTTGCAATAAAATCGAAATGCAAACCGTGCTTGTGAAGAACGGTTTTAACAGATTTGCGGGAGTTACGTGTTAAAAGTGCTTTCTTTATATTTTTCTTGTCAATAAATTCCAGTATCTCACAAACACCTTCATTAAGTTCAGATTCAATTGCTGCCTGTGCCTCATAACGTTCCAGTATTGATAATGCCCTTATACGTTCTTCAGGACTTGACTTTTCCGCATATTCTATTATAAAACCAGTTTTGGCTCCGATTTCACGTTCAATGGCTACAAAGTCCACATTAGGCTTTGTAAGTGTACCATCCATGTCAAATATAATTCCGTGTAACATAATTAAAATAGTCAGTTCAATAATATATGTTTATTAATATTTAAAACTTTATGCAAAGTATACGCTTTATTGACATCTTTAATAGGCTGTGTTCTAAAAGGGAATCAGATAATTAAAGCCTGTCTTTATGTAATAATATTTATGAAATAATTATAGTATAAATACTTTATTTATACAATAAGATTAGAGTAACCTTACTATTGTTTTCTTACTATATTTAGGCAATATTTTATGATTGACTTAATTTCGTTTTGTAATGTTTCTTTGCACAAAGAAATAAATTGGTTATTGCAGATAAAACGCACATAATTATATTTGGGGAGGTTGAAGGCAACACTATCAGTACACCAGCAGATTGTAAAGAGATGTTTGAAATTGATAGAGGTGAAAAAAGGTAGTTGTTGAGAAGTATGAGAAAAATGTTACTCCAACACCTACAAGGACACCTTTAGTATATATTATATATAACAGTTACTTCAACGACACAAACGACAACTATTCCATGGCAAATGTTTCACTATAACTCGCAGCATAGTGGGGGGTAAAGCCATAACAATGGGCATCATTCTAATAATTTAAAATGGAAATAACAAACAGATGTCTCCACAGCGCCTCTTGCACCACCTATCGTGAGCAATGATGGAAAAACAATTTATGTAGGTAGTGTGAGTGGCGATCAGAATAAGGACGTAGGTGGTACTCTGTCTGTAAATATATATGCCATTAAGGACGAATAAAACTCATTAACTAAAAATAACAGCTTTGGGTAGGTGGAAATTATAGAGTTGAATTCAATTAATCAAATAAATAACGCGATTAGAAATAAAAAAGGAAAGAAGAACATTTGGAGATTTTTCCGGTTTTCTTCTTTCCTTTTTGTTTATATAAATGCTGGTTTAGTTCAGAATTATTTATCCAGAGTTATTTTTTCTCGTGTTCCTTTTTGCACAATGGACATGAAATATAATCAACATTACATTTATCGCAGTGCTGAACATCCCATGCGCTTAGTTTCTTTTTACAATCAGGACACTTCATTTTCCATGTTGCCATAGTTCTTCCCTTTACTGGCCTTGCACGAACCTCTCCACATTTTGGACATTTACTTTTCTCCATGAGCACAGAATACCCTTCTGCTGCTGCCTTATTACATAAAGTGCAGACTATTACGTCTTTATTGCATTTGTTGCAGTGATGGACTGAAAACTCTGTTACTTCATTCTTACATTCAGGACAAACCATTATCGTTCTTGAAAGCGTTTTTCCCTTCTCAGGGCTTACACGTACGTCTTTACACGCAGGACACATTGGCCTTTCAATAGTTGCGTGTTCAGGCGCCAATGCCTTTTCACTGTCTTTATGCGTTTCGGCAGGGGCTTGAGGAGCCGCCTCTTGAGCAAATAAAGAATTAGCAACACCCAATGTTAAACCTGCTGAGGTAACAACAACCGCCAAAACTCCAACTAACTTTTTACTTAACACATACATATCTAAAACCCCTCCTAAAAAAATTTAAAGACCTTTTAAGTTAAAGTCATTATAATACTTATATCAAAATAAATGAAAATATAAAATATATTTAAAATTCTATTTTAAAATTGTCAATTAATTATTAATTAATACGCATTTCTTTAGATATTTCGAAGGCCATTTTTTAAATGTTCTTCACAATGTTTGGAACAGAAATAATACATTTTGCCGTCGTACTCAACTTTAAGCGTCTTATCTTTATCAACATCCATGCTATAAATATAATCCTTTTATATGGTCTTCTCAACAGGCTTTTTTCCATCTGCTATTACATTTGAAATCAATAGATAACTTGAGATAATCACAGTAAAACTTAAGGCTGATAGTAAATATAAAAACCGTTTCATTTTATTCCTCCCCAGCTAAATTTAAAAACATGGAGTACAAAGTACAGGCTACATTACTTGTAATAAAAAGGGAATCAGCCCCAAGAATGAATAGTAAAATTGTTTATCATAATAATGAATTACATGGAATAATATAGCATACTTAAGCTGTTGTCTTGTTTATGTCAATGTTTTTAATTTCTAAAGTACTATGTAGTTATCGGTTTATTCATCTTGAACGCCGCTTGAAATACTTCTCGATCTCCACTGCTATAAAGACCACAGATGACATGGCGAGGGCAAATGTTAACTCGCCGAAGGTAAGGGCCTCAGTCTTGAATATCGGCTGCAGAAACGGGACGTATATAGTTGCCATTTGCAGGGCAAAGGATAATCTTTACGCATTTACTTCATCGGGGGATAGATTGTGGAGCTTTAATGAACCTACGAATAAAATCTTTGGAAAAACAAACGTTGGTCCTGACGGTACTATTTATAGTGGTTCTTGGGATACATATGTTTATGCAGTAAATTCTGATGGGTTGCTTAAATGGAAATATCAAACAGATGTCTCCACAGCGCCTCTTGCGTCACCTACCTTGAGCAATGATGGAAAAACAATTTATGTAGGTAGTGTGAGTGGTGATCAGAATAAGGACGCAGTTGGTACTCTGCCTATAAAAATATATATATGCAATTAAGGACGAATAAAACTCATTAACTAAAAGTAACAGGTTGTGGTATGTGAAAATTATAGACTCGAATTCATTGACTCATATAAATAATGCACTTAGAAATAAAAAAGGAAAGAAGAACATTTGGAGTTATTCCAGTTTCTTCTTTCCTTTTCGTTTATAATAAATGCTAGTTTAATTCAGAAATTTTTATCCAGAGCTATTTCTTCTCTTGTTCCTTTTTGCAAATTGGGCATACCAGGAGGTCTACATCGCACGTATCACAATGTTGTGTAAGCCATTCTTGCGATTTCTTCTTGCAATCCGGACACTTCATTTCCCACTTTGCTATTGTCTTTCCCTTGATAGGTCTTGTGCGTACCTCTTTGCATTTGGGGCACTTTCCTTCCATGGCTGCAGCTTTTAACCCTGCAGAAGCCATTTGACACATTACGCATGCAAGTACATCTTGTCCACACATATCACAATGGTGAACTGCAAGTTCCCCTATCTCGTTTTTGCAATCCGGGCAAACCATACCCATCGGCGCGAGCGTTTTCCCCTTCTGTGCTCCTAAAGGAACATTTTTACAAGTAGGACACATCGGGAACACCTCTCCAGGTAATTCACGTCCTGTTATCTCTTCGGCGTGTTCTTTCTTTTCTTGCGCATAAGCAAATGGACTTGCTAACAGCATTATGCCAGCCGATGCAACTGATGCTAATACAATCCCCACAAATCTCCTATGCAACATATGTTCTCACCTTTCCTTTCATATAAAAAATGTTTAAAAAGTAAATAACGAATTCAGAAATAATGTTTTACATGGTGTAGAATATAACTATTCTATTAAGAATTGTCAATGAATTTATTGATTATTATTATTTAATAGGTTCTGTCAATGTTTTTAATTTCTAAAGTACTATGTAGCTACATGAAAATTAGGAATATTTTATACCCTTTTATCATTTGCTATCTTGATTTTGTGATAACTTAAGCATTTCATGCAAGTTTGCTGTTAACTCCCACCAACCATTTTTAAATGTGGCATAGTCAGGACCTCCCATAGCAGATGCGTATCGCACCGAGTTGGCGTAGAAAAGCCACTGCTTTATCCATAGTCGTTCAATTATTTCATCAAAAGGATTCGAGGCGTCTGCTAGTCCCGCGCTCCAAGCCTTTTGAAGCAATTGCGTAGCCACTAAGACCGCTTTGTCTGTTTCAGCAATGGTAGTGTCCATTTTGGCAAAGTGTTGGTTGATCCAGTCGGTATTATGGCAGCAACGGCATACCGCTTTCATTTCGTTTTGACGCCGTATTTGTTCCTCCTTCCCGATCAGAAATTCAGAAGCCAATTCTCCCGTAAAAGTAGTTGGAAGAGGTAAACCATCCTTGTTTTTGATTAAATAGGTCTGACCACTCTTTGGTTGTGGATGGGAGTAAGGAAGTCCAAATAACCTGATCCACAGTCTTGCGCCGAAATCGTGGGTTCTTGATGCAACAATCCTGCCATCAGAAGTGGTAATGAGACTATTATGGCAGGTAGCACAGGTGGGGGATTGAAAGTCTTTGCCAATTCTCCAGGGGACATTGTTCCAGTTCCATTCATGCTGTTTCGAATTAAAAATATTCCCATGCTTACTTTCTTCGTAAATTTCAAACGCAGGTGTGTCTGGCTCGAGATGGCATTGGGAACACGTATACGGTTTTCTGGCTACCTCTATGGAAAAACTATGTCTCGGATGACATGCAGTACACGCCCCAAGGCTTCCATCAGGATTAATTCTTCCTACCCCTTGATTGGGCCAATTGGTAAGGTCGGGAACATCGATGTCCCCGAAATCGGTAGATACCTTCTTCATTCCATTTACCGTGACAGCGGTACCGTGGCAGGCATAACAAGTTTCAGCCTTTGAATTTTCTGATGCAGTAATAGAAAGTATGGTATCATCGTTTACTTCTTTTGAACTGAGGCCTGTTTCGACTAAGGTGTGATACAGGGGATTCTTTTGAAGGTTATCCAGTGCGTGTGCTTTTTTGCTCATGGCAAATTGATCTGCCTCAACAGAGTGGCAAGTCCGGCAGTCATTTGGTGAAACAATCACATTGATCCTGAATCCAAAGTGTTCAAAGTTGTCCTTATGGGCTGAAGCATTCTGGCTATGACATTCATAGCAGCCAACTACAACGGACCTAAATTTTTTTGGAATGGCATCGCTTGAAATCCGCCGTTCCAGTGCAGGCTTTGCGAGAGCCATTTCCGGAGTAATTTTTGAATGTCTGCTCGTGAGCCAGTCTTCTACGATTCCCGGATTTTGTTTTTTGTGACACAATACACAGATTTGAGTCTGCTCGCTGAGAGGTACTGGTATGGAGCCTGAGCGTTCTTCTTCCGCAGGTATTTCAGTGGCAAAAATACTCATTAAAACCAAACAAAACAAGGAAACAAGCTGAAATTTCATCAATGTGACCTCCATATAGTTTATGATTAGCAAATAGTATCTCAATTACCATCATGGCCACCACATAATCTGAATATTATATAAGGTAATCTCAGAATTTACCAGAGTGAAAGAAGGTATTCCCAGATTTTTGAGGATTTACCTGTGCTTCAATGATGTATTTATCGTACTGTTTATCGGTTTCTTCATCCTGACCTCCGCTTGAAACACTTCCCGATCTCCACTGCTATAAAGACCACAGATGACATGGCGAGTGCAAATGCTAACTCACCAAAGGTAAGGGCCTCCGTCTTGAATATCGGCTGCAGAAACGGGACGTATATTGTCGCCATCTGAAGGGCAAAAGTCAAAAGAACGGCCCCGATCAATGGCTTATTTGAGAATATCCCCAGACTAAAAACCGATTGCTTCTCAGAGCGGATTGCAAGGACATTCCCCATTTGTGAGAGGCAGAGGACCGTAAATGTCATTGTCTGCCAGTGAGAATGTCCGTTAGTTATTGCCCATGCCTGGGTAAACAGAGTAACTCCTCCCATCAAGAGGCCGACCCAGATAATAGATATGCCAAGTCCGTGGGCGAATATGCTTTCCCCGGGATGCCGCGGGGGTCTCTTCATAATTCCCTTATCTGCATTTTCTGCGGCAAGGGCAAGTCCTGGAAGCCCATCAGTTACAAGATTGATCCAGAGGATATGAATAGGCAGGAGGGGTATGGGAAGTCCCAGAAACGGAGCGAGGAATATCGTCCATATTTCGCCTGAATTGCTTGTCATGGTGTACTTTATGAAACTCCTTATGTTGTCGAATATCCTCCTTCCTTCCTTGACCGCTTTTACTATAGTGGCAAAATTGTCGTCAAGGAGTATCATGTGGGCAGCCTCTTTTGAGACATCAGTCCCGGTAATTCCCATAGCAATACCTATGTCAGCCCTCTTTAGCGCTGGCGCATCGTTTACGCCATCTCCGGTCATGGCGACAAACTGTCCCTTGTCCTGGAGCGCCTTCACGATCTTCAGCTTCTGCTCAGGGGCAACCCTGGCGTATACCCTTATCCCTTCTACTTTCTGCTCGAACTCATCCATAGAAAGCCTTTCGAGCTGTGTTCCCGTTATAACTTCCTCGCCATCATCTCTAATCCCGATTCGCTTAGCTATGGTCATCGCAGTAACTGGATGGTCACCGGTTATCATAACAGTCTTTATTCCAGCGGACTTGCACAGTGATACAGACTCCTTAGCCTCCTCCCTTGGCGGGTCCATGATGCCGATAAAACCAAGTAGGGTAAGCCCATTTTCAACTGCTTCAGTAGTAATCTCCGCCGGAATCAAATCCCACTTTCTCATGCCTATCGCCAGTACCCGGAGACCATCAGCCGCCATACGTTCGCTATCTTCCAGGAGCTCATCCTTCTGGATTGCTTTTGTCCCTGAAGAACAGGCCATATCTCTACTTCTATCCAGAATGACCTCAACCCCTCCCTTTGTAAATGATGTGTATCCTCCAGCGGGTTCCTTATGGAAGGTGGTCATCATCTTTCTATCAGAATCAAAGGGAATTTCAGCAACCCTTGGGTGGCTCTCTTCCCAAACCTTTTTATCAAATCCAGCCTTTTCCGCAACAACTAATAGCGCCGTCTCAGTAGGGTCGCCAATCAGATTCCCATTGACATCCTTTGTGGCATCATTACTTAATGCCATAGCCATTATGAGATGGTGAATTGGAAAATCTGCGGTTGTGGAAGTAGCCAAAGACTTTAGTCTGCGTTCTTGTGTCTCGCCTGTCACATCCACAAAGGGAGCGGACGCCTTATTCACCTTATCTTCGAAGTTTGGTGCAGAGATTAAGCTTCCGTCGACATATATCTCCTCCACCGTCATCTTATTCAGGGTAAGGGTGCCCGTTTTGTCAGTGCAGATGTATGTCACAGAACCAAGAGTTTCTACAGCCGGAAGTTTCCTGATAAGGGCGTTCTGTCTGACCATCTTTCTGGCGCCAAGGGCCAGGGATATAGTAACTACTGCCGGAAGGGCCTCTGGTATAGCCGCAACAGCCAGTGAAATAGATGTAAGCAGCATCAGGATCGGCGGTTCTCCTCTCATAATCCCAAACGCAAAGACGATGGCGCATATGGCAATGACAGCAATAGCAAGCCGCTGGCCAAATTTGGCGAGTCTCTTCTGCAGGGGTGTCTTTACCTCTTCCTCTGTCTGAAGCATCGTGGCAATGCGGCCCAGTTCTGTCTCCATACCTGTGCCCACGACAACACCCTTTCCGCGGCCATAGCTTATCACTGTCCCCTTGTAGGCCATATTCTGCCTGTCTCCAAGAGGAATAATTTCCTCTTGGAGCTGACCTGTTGTCTTTTCTACCGGAAACGACTCCCCGGTAAGTGCTGCCTCTTCCACCTTCAACTGAGCTGATTCTATAAGTCTCAGATCGGCAGGGACAACCC
Source organism: uncultured Planctomycetota bacterium (assembly GCA_963709355.1). Classification (GTDB taxonomy): domain Bacteria; phylum Planctomycetota; class Brocadiia; order Brocadiales; family Brocadiaceae; genus PLOWO2-12-38-17. The sequence goes on along the minus strand of CAVPVY010000005.1, from coordinate 1,482,654 downwards.
TCCCTGCTTCAAGAAGCACGATATCTCCGGGGACGACCTCACATGCCGTAATTGTGGATTGATCCCCGTTCCTTAGTACGGTAGCTGAAGGTGCCGCCATAAGCTTCAATGCCTCCATGGCCTTTTCGGCCCTGTATTCCTGGACAAAGCCAATTACCGCATTCACCGCCACAATCACGATAATGGCAATGGTATCTGCAGCATCCCCCATAATGCCTGAAACAACGGCAGCTACCATGAGGACGATAATCATAAAGTCCTTGAACTGGCCAAGGAACATCCCAAAGAGTGTCCTTTTCTTACCCTCTTTCAACTCATTAGGACCGTATTTATCGAGACGTCTCTTTGCCTCTTCGGAGGAAAGCCCCTGAAGGGACGTTCTCAAATCTTCAACAACTTCCTTTAATCCTTTTTGATGCCAGTGCATGAGCGCCTCCTTTTATACTGAAATAATAGATGCTGATTAGCACAGATTTTCAAGTTTTTTGTGAAGGAAGGGTGGGCTTGTCCCCTCCCACCGGGACATCTTTTGCAATGCCGCGAGGGATCTCTCTGCACGATACTCCTGAATAAATCCAATGACAGCGTTAATTATTACAATGGTAAAGATAGCTAGTGCATCTACCCATTCTTTTAGAACGCCAGAAACTATTACAGCCGCAAGCAATATCCAGACGATAAGGTCATTAAATTGTTCAAGAAATACCCAAATTGGGGAAATGCCTTCTTTTTCTTCTAGTTGATTGTAACCGTGGTTTTTTAGCCTGTTTTCCGCTTCAGTTTGACATAGGCCTGTGTTAATGTTGGTCTCGAGGGACCTTATTACCTCATCAATGTGTAAGGTATGCCAATGCAAATCGAATAACTTATTAATCATTTGGTGAATGTTGATCAATAATTAAAAATATCATGTATGGATGTTGATGTTAGTGTACACTCTGATTATTATATCTATTAAATGATATACTGTTTATTTTATAACTAAGATGCAGGATCTTTTTTGAACGCATATTTGCAATGCTCCGAACAGAAGTAGTAAACTTTACCCTTATATTCTTCTGATGGCGCTTTTTTGGTATCAGCGACTTCCATATTGCATACAGAGTCTTTTGCAACTTCTGCCTTTTCACTCATTGTCTCGGCTTTTGTTGATACAGTGTGAACGTCTGAACTGTTGTGAATACCTTCTTTGCTATACATCGCACTGCACCCAAATATCATACAATTAGCGCTTGTAATGCTCATTAAAATCATAAAAGTTGACACTATTATTTTATTCTTAATCACCTTCATTTTTACCTTCTAAAAATAGTTGATATAGTTTTACATAATGTAAAAGATAATTGACAAATTACTAATATTTAGAATAAATGTCAAATAATTTTTATGCGCTTATTTTATAAACGTGATTAATCTTCGCTTTCCCATTCTTGCCAGAGGGTAACGCCATAATCTGTCTCATCTGAGTGGCAGTTGTAGCAGGAATTTGTAATAACGGTGGATGGACTGTTTGACTGACCGTTTGATGTGTTATTGTCTGCCATAGCCTTACTAGTAATTGGTTTTATAATATCAAAGACGTGTGATGAAATATCGTTGTCCACAGCGCTTTTTGCAGTCCTTGGCATGTGACAGCCTGTACACAAGCTGCCTCCAGCAGCTGAAGAACTGTATTGGTGATTGGCGTGAACATTATATGTTTCACCATTCTTTTTTGTGGTTTCTTTTAGATCCGTATGACAGCTAATGCAGAGTTTGTTGTTGTCATTTTGTTTTAGCAATTGTGGTGTTCCTTTAACTCCGGAGTCGTGCGGTTCATGGCATGTGAAGCATTTCTTCCCGGCAAAAGCATAATGTACACCCTTGGTTAAATCTTGATATTGCTGGTGATGTTGTTTGGAATGATTATTTTCTGAGGCGTTTTCGCCGTAGATATTTGTATTATTGTCATTCCAATAGCCTGCCGTTGATTTACCATCGGAAGTAGTTTCTTCAATATAATCAGAAAGTATCTTTCCGGGTATGAATGGAGTAATGTTTTCGCCGTCAATAATGCACGGATATTCTGTCTCAAAATCAGCTCCAGAAGTGCCTGTTTTGCTAATAACTCGAATGTGGCACTGACCGCAAACCTCGTTACCTCTATCTGTTGATGTGTATGCAGGGTTTACGATATATTTCCCTATTCCTCCTCCAACACTTACGTGCTGTCCTCCAGGACCGTGACAAGTTTCGCATCCAATGCCTGTTTCATTTGAGCTTGAAACAAATTCACCATCTATATTTCTTGTTATACCAAGACCGGTCACATGGCAGCCCTCACAATTTTGTTCAAAGGATTTGTTTATGTTAGGTGGAACATCTGTATCAGTTGAAATTAATGTATTGTCTGAATTATACCAGTTGCTGGAATTATACGAAACCCATGCTGAACTGGGGTTGTTTTCATCCACATTACGGTTGTTATACTGGATTGGTAAAATATAATAACTGTTACCAATTTTGACGTGATACCTTTGTTTCCCAGCAATTGCCACACCTCCGTGAGTTCTGGCTACATCGTAAGTAACAGATGTTGATTCATCCGTTAAATCGTATAAAGTTACTTTATAAATATTGTTTATAATAAAAGGTTTAAACTTTACCTTACCATCGCTTGTAGTGATAGTTTCTCCGTTAAAGGGGGCGACTACTGTTTCAGATGATGGTGGAAGTATGGTGTTGGCGTGTGCTGTATCCTGCCAGTTCTTTTTACTTGGATGACAGTTTAAACATGAGGCACTACCAGTATATCCGTAATTCAAATTTGATGAAGCTGAAAGTTTTATTTTGACCTTTTTAGTTTTGCCAGATTTTACTTTTACATCAAATTTGTCATTTGATATGTAGGATTCATCGGATGTTGGGTCAGCGCGAACAATATATTTGCCAGTTGTTAGGTTTTTGATCTTAAATTTTCCGTTGCTGTCGGTTATCGCCATTTCTTCAAATGAAGAGCCGTAGGGTGTTTCTAATGATTGTAGTTGAATACTGATAGTGATATTTGAAAGGGGATTGCCACTCGTATTTGTAATTTTGCCACTTATACTGCCAGTACCGGAAGATGTATTTTTGATTTGCGTGGTTTTGAGAACCGTTTTTGTTTGTGTGTGTGATAACAATTTTTGATCGGGTTTGTTTGATGCCATGGATATTCCACAATAAAGCATAGCGAATGAGACCACAACACATATTGTTACCGGATTTTTCATCTGCATAAACCCTCTTTTGAAATAAGTATTATAATTTAAATAATGTGTTTCACGGTATGGTTATTGTGAAAACAGCAAAATTATATGCCGTATAAAAAATCCTGTCTGTATAATGCAAATAGTAGAGTATAAGATTAGCCATATAAGAGACAGAGGCAATCCTAAAAAGTTTATCAAACAGAGTATTAAAGTGCAAGTATTTATCATAAGTATGGATATAGAATTGTATTTTGGGTGACCAGAAAAAGGAACATTGTGTATTATTTTACAATGACGCTTGTTTAAACCAAAGGGTTATATAAAGATTGGATGTCTTGTTGTTTCTTAGATAACTACTTTACATTGACAAGACTGAGATTGATTGTTAGAATTCTGCAATTGATAAATTAATTTAATAAGAAAACTATTATATAATACAATTAATGTAAAGAGGTAAAAATGATACTTCCATTGCAAATTACTGCACGAAATATGGAGATTACAGAGGCTATAAAGTCAAACATCAGGGAGAAAGCTGAGGAATTAAATAAATTTTACGATCGGATAACAAGCTGCAGGGTTGTTGTTGAGTCGCTTCCAAAACGGTCGTTATACAATGTCAATGTTGATATTACAGTTCCGGGAAAGGAACTAGTTGTAAAGCGTGAACCCAATACAGACCTTTATTTAGCAATAAGGGATTCGTTTATTGCGGCACGTCGTGAATTGGAAGAGTATACCAGTCGTCAACGCCACGATGTAAAACATCATGAAGAGTCACCGCACGCCAGGATAAGCACATTATTTCAGGACAAAGGTTACGGCTTTCTTACAACACCGGAAGGTAGGGAAATTTACTTTCACGAGAACAGTGTTTTGAATCATGGGTTTAAACAACTGAAAATTGGAATGGAAGTCCGTTTCAGTGAGGCAATGGGTGAAAAGGGCCCACAGGCAAGCTCTGTAAACGTAATATAAAAATCAGAAGATGATTTTTATTGTATATAATTATTTTATGTGCGCACTTTTAAATTAACTATCGAATTACATAATTCCTGAATATTTTCAAATTAAATATTTTGGTGTTTTATATTACAGGTATTCCATTTCTTGTTTTCCGCCACGTGGAAATTATTTTTTATTTGGCATTTTGCCCAATAAGAACCCTATTGGAAAATTTTGATTAAAAATCGTTTAGTTACCCTTTCATCTTTAAAGAGCAGAATTTAATAATTTATGGATCAAACAGATTACAATACTAAATTATTTACAGCACTTTCAGATAAATATCAGTCTCCTTTTTCAGAAAGATACGCAAGCAAGGAGATGTGTTACATATTTTCTGACCATAACAAGTTTAGTATGTGGAGAAAACTCTGGATTGCACTTGCTGAGGCGCAAAAAGAACTTGGGTTGCAAACGATTACAGAAGAGCAGATTAACGAACTGCGGCAGTTTCAGGATAAGATTAATTATGATGTTGCAAGAAAATACGAGAAGAAGCTCAGACACGATGTCGTGGCTCATATCCACGCTTATAGCGAACAATGTCCCAAGGCAAAACCAATTATTCATTTGGGTGCAACCAGTGCATATGTGCAGGATAACACCGACCTTATTCAGATGAAAGAGGGTCTGAATATCATACTTAAAAAACTTGTAAACATTGTAAATATACTTTCAAATCTAGCAGTCAAATACAAAAGTCTGGTAACCCTGAGTTTTACACATTTTCAACCCGCGCAACCAACAACAGTAGGGAAGAGAATTTGTTTGTGGATACAGGATTTTATCATGGATATTGAAGAAATTGAGACAAGGATAAAGGGTATGCGTTTCCACGGTGTGAAGGGGACAACAGGCACGCAAGCGAGCTTTATGGCGCTTTTTAGGAACGATACAGAAAAGGTAAAAAAACTTGATGCATCGGTTACAAAAAAGATGGGCTTTGATGAGTATTATCCTGTAACAGGGCAGACATATAGCAGAAAAGTTGATAGTCAGATTGTTTTCAGCATGGCTGGTATTGCTCAATCTGCGTATAAATTCTCCAACGATATTAGATTATTACAGCATTTAAAGGAAGTAGAGGAGCCGTTCGAGGAAGAACAGGTTGGGTCATCTGCCATGGCTTATAAAAGAAATCCCATGCGTTGTGAACGTATAGCCGCGCTGGCACGTTATGTATTGTGTAATTGCTTGAACCCTGCCTTTACCGCCGCATCACAATGGTTTGAAAGAACACTTGATGATTCTGCAAATAAGCGGATTGCCATACCAGAGGCATTTCTGGCAATTGATGGCATATTAAATATTGTACTAAGTGTGGTGTCGGGTTTATGTGTGTATCCTTTAGTTATCAGCCGACAACTTGCAGAAGAACTACCTTTTATGATAACTGAAAATATACTCATGGAGGCTGTAAACGCCGGCGGCGACCGTCAGGAGATTCATGAAAGGATACGAAAACATGCAATTGAAGCAAAACGTAAAATAATGGAAGGGGGGGAACAAAATGACCTCATGGAACGAATTGCAAACGACCCTTTATTTTCAAAGATTAAATCAAAGTTGAATGAGGTTTCTAATGCAGACAGGTTGATTGGCAGGGCGCCACAACAGGTTGATGAATTTGTAAACCAATCCGTCGAGCCTCTAATAAAACGATATAGGCACCTTATTGACAAAAATATAATACCCGAACTAGAGGTATAAGTATTTCACTTCATTATTAATATTTTGTAGTTTAACTTTTCAAGTACTTTATAACGACTAAATAGGAAAGGTTCTTCTTTATTGTAATACCTTTCTTACCAAGCCACCGTTTGCGTCCAGCCTTTTTTTAGCTTCTGAATAATCAATTCTAAGTTTATGCATAATGATTGCAATCTTTGCACTGCCAAATGCTGATTCTAATAGTTTTTTCGCCTCATTACGGCTTACACCAGTAACAGTCATAACTATGCGTTCTGCACGGTCAGATAATTTTGCATTTAAGGTACGCAAATCAACCATGAGATTCTCATAAACTTTACCAATCTTTATCATAGTTGTTGTAGTAAGCATGTTTAAAATAAGTTTTGTTGCCGTGCCTGCTTTCATGCGTGTTGAGCCTGTTATGACCTCTGGTCCTACAATTGGTCGTATGATTACATCAACATCAAAAGTTGGCGATGTTTCAGGGTTGCAACACAAAAAGATGGTCTTTGCATTACGTCTTTTTGCCTCAAATAATGCCCCCATTACATAAGGAGTTGTTCCTCCTGTTGTAATTCCCACCGCTACATCTCGATGAGTTACATTTTTTTGCTGAATGTCTCTAGCGCCATTTTCTGAAAGGTCTTCAGCGCCCTCAATTGATTGAAATACTGCTTTATCGCCACCGGCAATAATACCAATGACTATGTTAGGGTCTGTGCTAAATGTTGGAGGACACTCTGCTGCGTCTAAAATGCCTAATCTTCCGCTTGTTCCAGCGCCAACATAGATGAGACGGCCACCATCTTTGCTTATTGCTTCAACTATCATTTCAACTGCCTTTGCAATGTTTTCTCGTTCATTTCTAACAGCAGAAATGACGGCCTCATCTTCGGTATTAATTATGTCTATAATTTCCAGTGTCGTTCTACTGTCTATATCAAGTGTGCGAGGATTACGCTGTTCGGTAAGTAATTTTGAACGGTCTTTGGTTTCCATAATTAATGTGGCAAATTAAAGGCACAAAATTGTATTAATGGCAATTGATATTAGCAAAAGCATAATATAAAAGCTACTTTTATAAACTACTGAGCCTTAGTAAATAGTGCGATGATATGTTGTAAGTAAGGTTTTAAAGGTATGCGCTGTTTCGGTTATATTGTTACTACATATAATTGCAGAACAAATAGCAATACATGTTGCGCCAGCATTTAAGACATCGTTAATGTTTTCCAAATTAATTGCACCTATAGCTACAAATGGAATGTTAATTTCTTTTTTGACCTGTTTTAAATAATCAAGACCTACAGGAGCTTCATTATCTTTTGTAGTTGTGTAAAATATGGGACCAGCGCTAATATATGTCGCACCTTCGAGTTGTGCCTTTTTTGCTTGAAAAATATTGTGGGTGGAAACACCCAGTATTTTATTGTTACCTATTATTTCACGTGCCGTAGGCACCGCTATATCTGATTGTCCGATATGTAAGCCATCAGCGTCAACCATGTTAGCAATGTCTGCACGGTCATTTAGGATAAAGAGGGTTTTTGCCTGAGAGGTAATTTCTTTAAATTTTTCTGCAATTGGTATTAAATTGTTGTCTGTCAGACTTTTTTCGCGTAATTGTATTGCGTCAGCACCGCCTTGGATAACTTCTTTAAGTGTTTCCAGTACAGGTTTTCTAGTAAGTCCTGAGCTAATAATTACGTATAGTTTTACGTTGGAAAAATCTTTAATTGAATTTTTACTTGTTGTGTTTTGGGTTGGTTGTAAACTCATAGATAAAACTATTGACACTAATTTAGTGACTGTTATAATTATAAAATAATGTTTATCCTACCTAAAATAATTTACATACAAATCAATTCTAAATTTACATCAGAATAAATGCAAGAGATACATACATATTTATAATATTAATGTTAATGAATTGTAAAGGATTAAGAAAGTATGTTTGATGTAAAAGAACATTGTGGTTTATTTGGTATTTATGGCTGCGAGGACGCTGTTGAAAAGGTTTATTATGGTTTGTATTCTTTACAGCACAGGGGTGAGGAGAGCGCAGGGATAGCTTCAACCAATGGCAAAGATATTATTTTTCACAAAGGTATGGGGCTGGTAAGTGATGTAATAAAACCACAGATTATAAAATCTTTAAGAAATCCGGCGGCAATAGGGCATGTTCGGTACTCCACAATCGGTTCTAGCAATGTTGGGAATGCTCAACCGCTTGTAGTTGATTATTACAAGGGAAAAGTAGCAGTTGCTCACAATGGACAATTAACTAATGCTAAAAGGTTACGTGAAGAATTTGAGGCAAACGGTTCCATATTTCATACAACATCAGATACGGAAGTTATTGTCCATTTGATGGCAAAACCTTTGCATATGATGCAGGCGAATTTATCTCTTGTTCTTCAGCAATTACATGGCGCCTTTTCATTATTATTCTTAACGCCTAAAGAGATGGTTGGGGTACGCGATCCCAATGGTTTTAGACCTTTATCACTTGGAAGATTAAACAATAGTTATATAATGGCGTCTGAGACATGCGCCCTTGATCAAGTCGGTGCGGAATTTATAAGAGATATTAATCCCGGCGAAGCTGTCTATGTGGGGAAAGATGGAATAAGGAGTGAGTATTATTGTACAAAAAAGAATGTAAAATCTGCATTTTGTATATTTGAGTTGGTGTATTTTTCTAGGCCGGACAGCAGGATTTATGGGGAAAGCGTTCACATATTTCGTAAAAAATTGGGAGAAAAGCTTGCAAAAGAAGCGCCTGCAGATGCCGATGTGGTAATTTCTGTTCCAGAAGGGGGGAATTCAGCGGCGATAGGTTACTCTCATACATCTGGAATTCCACTTGATAGAGGATTTATCCGTAATCATTATGTGGGTCGAACTTTCATTATGCCGGAAGGAGACCAGCGTAATCGCAGTGTGGAACTAAAGTTGAATGCTTTGAAAGAAACTGTAAATGGGAAACGTGTAGTTGTTATTGATGATTCCATTGTAAGAGGGACAACTTCAAGATCGAGATTTGGTCTATTAAGAAAGGCAGGTGCAAAAGAAATTCATGTGAGAATAAGCTGCCCGCCGCACAGATACCCGTGCTATTATGGAATTGATTTTCAACAGACGGGCGAGCTTATTGCTGCAAATCGTACCCTGGAAGAAATTAGAAAATTTCTTAATGTAGAAAGCATGAGTTATCTTAGTGTTGAAGGAATGATGGGTTGTTCTTCACAATCATCACAGAATTTCTGTAACGCATGTTTTACAAGTAATTATCCGACCACTATAGAAGAAGACACCAAGAAACTTACGGAGAGAATAATAAAGGAGGCTGTTAAAGTTGTTTAAATTTATGTTCAGGAATTTTAAATGAGCAATGATGAGATGCTTAATGGAGTTTACCACAAGTATAAAAAAGAGAGCTTCGTGTGTACTCGGCATGCCAAAGGTGAAAGGCCAGAATGACTATATGTTACTATGGGCGGAGAGACGCATCTAATTTGATAAATTATAGATAACATAAAATTATTATTGAAAGTACATCATAAAAACATAGATGTCTGTAAACCCACTTTACCTTATTAAAGGAGTCTTAGGCAGGACTCTTTATACAATTCCTCAAAGACCAGAACGTATTCAGATAGAAATTACAAACCGCTGTAATTACACTTGTGGAATGTGCCCGCGTGAGTCGTTTAATCTGCCAGAACAAGATATGCCCTTTGATTTTTTTAAGCAAATTATAGACAGGCTAGAACCTTCGTTTAATATTACGCTTACAGGATGGGGGGAGCCTTTACTACATCCTGCGTTAATTGACATGATTGGTTACGCAAAGGGTAAAGGACATAATGTAGGCGTAACGACAAATGGCTTATTACTGGCTACATTTATTGAAAAACTGATAGAAGTACAACTGGAAAAACTAACCATATCGCTGGATAGTGTTGAGGATTCACACGAAGCGGCAAAGGGTCACCCCTCCAATAAAGTTGTTATAAATAATATTGAATCTTTAGTAAAATATCGTGGCAATAGAAACGCCCCTATGATTACTATTCAAATAACAATACATAACAAACAACAGTGCATAAATACAGTCAGGTTTGCAGGAGAAGTAGGCGCCGACCGAGTGTATTTGGTACGTTTAAACCTTCCGATGGGAAGGCACAGGTTGAAAAGGCCAAGCCTGGAAGAGGAGTTGGAAATTTATAAGGAGGCAGAGACAATAGGTAAGAAATATGGGTTACAGGTAGACAATAATTACACTGCATTCGATAATAGTATGCTAAGGTTGATTTACAAAAAATTGCGTCCTGCAATGTATAGATTTGATAAATTATGTCCAAAACCATATGATTATTTGTATATTAATATTGATGGTAAGGCGACGCCCTGTTGTGATTTACCCAGACATGAGGTTGGTAATATATTAAAGCAGGGTATAGAGGAAATATGGCATTGTGAGAATATGCAATATTTTCGAGAACACCAGAATGATGTTTGCGGCACATGCGACGCATTGAGATTGAAGCACTTGAACTAGTATTAATAGTATTAGTCAATAAATGATTATATGATTAAAGATGAACACAGAGAATCATCCCTAAGGAAGATGAAACGCCTGGCAACAGGTTTATTGCTGTTGATGACGTTTATTTATTTTATATCTAAGATTTTTGAAAAGAAGTATGCGTGGCTTGGATTTATTCGTGCATCAGCAGAGGCGGCAATGGTTGGTGCGCTTGCCGATTGGTTTGCCATTACAGCACTCTTTCGTTACCCGCTCGGTATTCCTCTTCCTCATACTGCAATTATCCCTAATAATAAAGACAAAATAGGCGAAAGTCTTGGAAATTTTGTCCAAACAAATTTTCTCACAGTTGAAGCAATAAAAGAAAAACTTCAGTCATTTGATATTGCAGGCAGGGGAGTCAAATGGCTTGCACATCCCGAAAACAAAAACCTTATAATTGACGAATTTTATACCTTTATTCCTAAGATATTTGAAGCTACAACAGATAAAGATATAAAACACTTTCTTGATGAAAACATATCCATGGCTATTAATTCAATTGAGCTTACTCCTGCCGCTGGACATTTTCTGGATTTACTGACCTCTAATAACAAACATCAGATATTATTTGATCGTGCGCTGATTCTTGTAAACAGGCTGTTTGAAGAATATAAACCTGTACTGCGGAGAAAGATTAAAGAGGAAAGCCCACTGTTGTTTAAGTTGTTTAACAGAGATGATAAAGTTTACCAAAAGTTTATAAACGTAATCCATGAGACACTAGATCAGATTGCTAATAATCCAGGGCATGAGTTACGCAAGAAATTCGATAAAGTAGCACAGGAGTATATAGATAAGTTGAAATCCTCATCTGAGTATAAATTAAAAGGTGAAGCGCTGAAGAAAGAATTTATAAAGAATCCTGTAATACAAAAATACATTAATAACGTAAGAAGCGATGTCAAAGCGGCAATATTAAGAAATGTTGATAATCAAGATTCTTATTTCAGGATAAAAATAAAAATCGCTATAGAAACAGTCGTTGGTGGGTTACTTAATGACTCAAAAATACTTCAGAGGATAAATGCATGGATACAGGATGTTATTGTTAATTTTATAGGCAAGCATCGAAATGAAATCGGCAGTTTAATTACCGAAAAGATTAAAAAGTGGGATGCTCATACCGTTACACATAAGCTGGAATTGCAGGTTGGAAGGGATTTGCAATACATTCGCATTAATGGTACTATAATCGGTGGGTTTGTTGGTCTTCTTATATATAGTGTCTCGCTGTTAATTCCGTAGAGTAAATACCAAAGTAGTTGAGTAGTATGGGTTGAATCAGAGCCATACAATTGGCTCGCACTCTCACGTTATACTTGCGTTTATAATTAGCAGAATTTCAACAGATTTGCTAGAAACAGATTTTGTCAATTGATCCATCGCATGAAGACTTTAATGAAACTGGTTTAGAGACAGCATCTATTCCACGAATTCATCGCCTTATGACTGTAACAACCTCACGGTGTCAACGTGAATTGGGAGAATAATAGGTGAAGTAAATAATAAAACAAAGAAGATATTTTGTATAAAATAAATGTAGACAATTTTTATGAATTTGATTAATAAATATAGTTTATGAAAATTACTTTTCTTGTACCTCCACCAATTGAAGGAAAGATACCTGAACGTGTTGCAGGTTGTGCCTATTTGCTTTATTACGTTCCGAATATCTTTCTCCTCAGCGTAGCCGCTATTTTAGAGAAATCAGGTTATGAGGTAAGATATATTGAGACCACGATAAAGAAATGGCAAAGAGGGCATTTCCTGGCATATTTGAAAGAAGACCTGAGCGATGTATATTGCTTCTATTCCGTTAACCTTTCACAGGAAACCGATATACATGCATTGAATGATATTAGAAATTTACGTGGGGATGTGCCTGTAATATTTTTTGGTCCCGCTCCATCCGATAGACCTGAAGAGTTTGTAGTTGATAATGATTCATACGTTGTCAGGGGTGAGCCTGAATTCACAATGGTAGAACTGTTAAAAGCGCTCCATTCTAAATCGAGTGTCAACGGTATAAAAAGTGTCTCTTTCATGGATAATGGTGAAATTATTCATAATGTAAACAGAGAACTAATAGAAGACCTGGATTCACTTCCATTTCCGGCAAGACATCTCATTGAAGAAAGGGAGCTCTATTATAATCCCAAGTTGGGAAAACGCCCGTTTACAGCTGTTTGCACATCGAGGGGTTGTTCTTACAGGTGCATATATTGTGTTCCTTCTTCACTGAGTTTTTCAAGGGAGCTTGAGTATAAACATTATTTGGGGAAGAAACCGCCGGTAAGAAAGAGGTCTCCAGAAAATATTATAGAAGAATTTAAATCATTAAAGATCCAGGGCTACAAGGCAGTGAATATTCAAGATGACCAATTTGTATGGGGCGAAGAACGGACAGTAAAAATATGCGAGGGTATAAAAGACCTTGATATCGTGTGGGGTTGTTCTGCAAGGTCAGATCATTTGAATGAGCCTATTGTTAAAATGATGGCAGAGTCAAATTGTAAGTTTATTGATCTTGGTGTGGAGTCCTTTAGCCAGGAGATACTCGATTATGTTCGGAAGGATATTGACGTTAAGAAAAATGAGGAAGCTATTAAATTGGTAAAGAAATATGGTATATCTGCCAAGATCAATATCATGTTTGGCGCTTCACCAATAGAAACAATGGGTACCATAAGGAAGAATATGGAAGAGGTAAAACGATTGAAGGTAGACCAGGTCATGTATAACATTGCAAATCCATTTCCCGGAACAGATTTTTATAAGATTGCCAAGGATAATAAATTATTTGTTTATGGTGACTATAAACCTGTCAATGTGGCAAAAGAAGCAAATATTGCATATCCTCATCTTTCCCAAAAAGACCTCGAAAGTGCCATTCGACGTGCTAATTTTGAATTTTTTCTGACACCGCGTTTTATCATAAAAAATATTCGACGTCTGGGTTCACTGGATTCATTAAAAGCAATGTTTAAAAAACTCTTTTAAAGAAATTCTTTTTTTTAGCTACTTGTAAAGGTAATTCTGATGAAATTTTCCATCCTTGTTCCTGCTTTCAATGAGGAACAATCCATTACATCATGTCTCGATTCACTTACCAAGATTGTTTATGAAAATAAGGAAATTATTGTTATAGATGATGCCTCAAATGACCATACTATTCAGATAGTAGAGAAATATTTAGATAAAGGTGTAATTCTTGTCAGGAGAGAAAAGAATGGAGGAAGAGCGGCTGCATTAAATTCAGGATTACAAAAGACTACTGGAGATATAGTGATTACAACAGATGCTGATACCATTGTGCCTTCTGACTGGTTACAGAGGTTTAAAAAGCATCTTGAGCAAGCAGAAGTTGTTGCAGTAGGAGGGTCATACAGAGCAAAAAATAAAGATAAGTTGCTTGCTAATGTAACGAGCGTTTTAGATGAAATATTTAATAATATATTTAGAAAATCAGTAGTTCCTAACAAGCTTTCAGGTGTAAACTCCGCAATGCGAAGAAAAGAACTCATAGCGCTTGGCGGTTTTAACGAAAGTTCATGGTGGAGCGAGGATTCTGAATTGGGCTGGAAGCTAAGTGAAACAGGAAGAATTGTATATGATCCTGATAATATTGTGGCTACGGACTATCCTGATACCTGGAGGGGTATATGGAAAAGAAAGTTTTATTGGGGCTATGCTATGGGTTTAAAATTTAGGGAACGAATACCTTTTAATATAAAACTATTGCTAAGGCCGTTTATTTTCATTTCGCTATTCTTAAGTTTCTTCGCATGCTTGTTGACAATACCTTTTGGAACGAAAGTATTTTTAATACCATTTGTAATCTTCTTTTTTTTATTAAGCTCACTAACAATTGTATATATACCATTGGGTTTAGTTGTCATGTTAAAAAATGCCGCTCGCGTATCTATGAAAACACTTATTGTCCTCGGCATTTTACCGTTTATACGAGAATTTGCATACGTATATGGCATGTGTCTTGGTTTTTTTAAGGGCGGGGCATCGAAAATCAGGCCTTCATGGAAGGACAAAAATCAGGAAATTGATATTAATGAAAATGTAAACATTAATATAAAAGAGGCGCAAGGTATAAGCAATTACAAGCATTAGATTGACCAAAGTATAGGTAGCTTATGACAAAAATAATTAGAATACATACATATAAAGAAGCAGGTGTTGACATTGACATAAAGGGTCAATTCACGACGGACATTTACACAAAGATGAAAACAACCTTCAGTTCGCGGGTGATTGAAAATCCAGATGGATTTGGCGGATTATTTGCATTAAATTCACGGTTTAAAAAATATAGCAATCCTGTACTCGTATCGTCCACAGATGGCGTTGGTACAAAGTTAAAGATTGCATTCATGATGAATAAACACGATACGATTGGGATTGACCTTGTGGCTATGTGTGTTAATGATATTGTTGTGTTCGGCGCTGAACCATTATTTCTGTTGGATTATCTAGCAAGTAGCAGAATAGTGCCAGAGGTTTTACGCGCGGTATTAGATGGAATTGTGGAGGGGTGTCGCCAGGCTGGTTGCGCACTCATTGGTGGTGAAACTCCAGAAATGCCGGGTTTCTATAAAGAAGGTGAATATGACATTGCAGGTTTTGTGGTTGGCGTTGTAGAGAAAGACAAGCTTGTTAATGGTAGTACGATAAGACCGGGAGATGTGGTTATTGGCTTGAGTTCAAAAGGTATTCATAGTAACGGATTTTCTCTTGTAAGAAAGGTATTTTTTGATACAGCAAAGATGAAGGTAACTCAGAGACTAAACAAGTATGGTTTGGAAACTACACTGGGAGAAGAATTACTGAAGCCAACAAGGATATACGTTGAACCAATTTTGAAAATCTTAAATAAACACAAAACAAAAAGAATAATAAAAGGGATGGCGCACATTACAGGCGGAGGCCTTATAGAAAACATTCCTCGTATCTTACCGGAAGGGTGTTCCGTTCAGTTAGAAAAGGCAAAATGGAAAGTTCCAAAAATATTTAAAATTGTTCAGGAACTGGGAGGTGTAGAGGATGGAGAAATGTTTCATGTATTTAATATGGGTATAGGTATGATAATAATTGTTCCCAAATCCTATGCCAAAGTAGTTCTACGTGACCTCAAAAACCTAAAAGAACAAGCGGTAATAATCGGTGAGATTGTTAAAGGGAAGAGGATAGTCAATATTATATAGGAGAATTACCTTTAGAAAGAGTCCTTTGGTCCTTTAAAAAACAAGGTGTAAAGAAATTTGAGGATAATAATTAGTTCTTGTTAATTATGCTGTTGAATATCCCTTTCTTATTTGCCTGCTTTTTACAATGCCGTACATTGCACAGATTAAAAGATAACAGCTTAATGTTGTTGATAGCGCTAATTGCGGGGAAATGGCAAAGAATAAAATTGCAGCAGAAAATTCTGACATTAGAGTAATAATACCCTGATTCACATTGATCTTCCCTGTTATGTTAAAAAAGGGTATTTTGCTGACCATGAGTACGCCCAGCATAAGACAGATAAAAGGCAAAAGTGTAATAATAACATCTGTCTCAAATTTTGTTTGTAAGAAGCGATTGAGGATTACAAGTTGTGCAATTGTTCCGCCTGAGAGTGTTGTTGGTAGTCCTGTGAAAAAATGTCTAGGTATATTTAAACCATCTTCTTTCTGAACATTAAATCTTGCCAACCGGAAAGTAGCACACATCATAAAAAATAGTCCAATAATCCACAAAATACTTTGTGGTGAACTACTGCATGTTTTTATCATGAGTATGGCAGGTGCAATGCCAAATGTTACCAAATCTGCCATTGAATCCAGTTGTGCGCCAAACTTGCTTGTCGTTTTCAGCATCCTTGCAATTCTTCCATCGAATGCATCAAGCGCCATGGATGAGATAATTAACCAGGCTGCAATCCCAAATTGATTATTTAATATACATAAAATCGAAATAAAACCACATACCATATTTCCTAAAGTAAATATTGTTGGTAAAGTTTCTTTAATTTTCAAAAAAGCCTCCGATTGTGATTTTACATAGTTAAGATGTTTTTAATTTTATTTTTCAGTAACGTAAATAATGTGAGACTGTTCTATAAAGATTATTTTTGAGTAAAGCTTGTTTTTCCGTTTTTAGCAAACACATAAGAAAAAAACTCTTATTACACGAAGACCATATGTTTTAAATTTGAAAACTAGCATGTGCTTTATTATATCAAATCTAGTGCCTAATTTTATTAATATTTTCTTTAATAATTAATTTTCTAACTGTTCATAGTTTAAAAGGTTATAAAGAGTATTAAAATTGAAATAATTTCCGGGAATAACAAATGAGGTATTTTTACCGCATTTATTAAATTTAATTACTGCATATTAAATTTAGGGTCTTGACTAGCACAGGGCACAGCAATATGCTTTAACCACAGTCAGGACAATGAAAAACAGGTATGCAAACCGTTCAAGAATTTCAGAGTCAAAAATAAGGCAATTGTTAAAGCATTTTGCCCTTGATTTAGACGCACAGCAAATTGCTGTTTTATGTAATTTAAATCGCAACACTATTAATAGATACCTCCGTATGATAAGAACAAGAATATCTGAATTTTGTGAACAAGCCTCTCCATTCATAGGAGAGACAGAAGTTGATGAATCCTATTTTGGCGCACGCAGACAAAAGGCAAAAGAGGTAGAGGGGCTTATGGTAAAACACCTGTTTTTGGTATTCTGCAAAGAGGCGGCAAAGTCTATACAGAGATTGTGCCAAACTGCGCTAAAGCCACGCTGCAAGCCATTATTAGAGGCAAGGTATCTCCTGAAAGCATTATTCATTCTGACCATGGAGAGGTTATAGCGGACTGGTAGATATCGGCTATGAGAAGCACTATAGGGTTAAGCACGGTGATGATGAGTTTGCTAATGATAAGAGTCATATTAACGGCATAGAGTCCTTCTGGTCTTATTCTAAAAGGCGACTTCAAAAGTTTCATGGTTTGCCTCAAAATACTTTTTATCTGCACCTTAAAGAATGTGAATTCAGATTTAATCATCCTAATGAAAATATTTATGCTATACTATTAAAAATGTTTAGAAAATACCCTCTGTGCTAGTCAAGACCCATATTTATTACTGGGTTTTTAACCTGAAAAAAAAGAAATCAGTATTAAATACTAGGTTTAAAGTACGATATTGTAATGTAGCGTTTTTAAATCTTTTTTACTTGACAGTATTAATTGATTGTGTTAACCTGTTACAACCATAAGTATATTGCATAGTTAAGTACGTTTGTAATTTTGAAAGGAGGTGTTATATAAGACAATAAAAATATTAGAATCTTATTTATAAGTAGGGATATAGAAAACAATGACATACTTTGTGTATAGATATATAAAATTATGTTCTTGCTGGGTTTAATTAAAAATTAAGTAAATATACGGGAGAAAATTAAATGAATGCGTGCAAAAAATATTTAGCCGAATTCGTTGGGACTTTTGCATTGGTATTTATAGCGGCTGGTTCTGTATGTGCCGACTTTTATTTAAAGCAGTCGGGTGGGCAAGGACTTGGTCTCTTGGGTATTTCTATTGCTTTTGGTGTTGTTGTTGTCGCTATTATATATGCATTTAGTTACGTATCGGGTTCACATGTTAATCCAGCAGTGACTATTTCTTTTTGGGTTACTAGAAGAATGGAACCCAATACGGCAATTATGTACATTATCTCTCAGATTGGAGGAGCGGTGTTGGCTGGTTATGCCTTAAAAACCCTCTTCCCCGACGCAGCTAAAACTGTATTTCTGGGAACATGCATGTTATCAAATGGAGTGTCTGTTTTCCGCGGAATGTTAATGGAATTTATAATTACGTTTCTATTAGTGTTTACAATTTATGGAACTCTCATTGATAAGAGGGCATATGCGGGATTTGCCGGTGTAGCTGTTGGATTGGTAGTATTAATTGGTGCAATGATAGGTGGAACAATTAGCGGTGGTGCTATGAATCCTGCTCGTGTGTTCGGTCCGGCTTTAGCATCAGGACAGTTTACACATCATTATGTTTGGTGGGTTGGTCCCGTTTTGGGTGGGATAGCCGCAGGTTTTGTATATGATAAACTCTTTGCGGAAAAAAGAAGTAAAGCTTAGAATATTTTTGTAAAATAATTTCCGTTATTAAATAAAAGATTAAATTATTAGTTTTAAAATAAACGGCAACATGTGAAGGATCTCTGCATGTTGCCGTTTTTGTTTATTGAGGATTTTATGTGTTTGATATTGATATTGTAATAAAAATTATTAAACGTGAGAATAAAAAATTCATCGAGCCCATTGTATCAACTATTTCAAGAGACAGAACACCTTTTCATGTATTAATCTCCTGCATTTTAAGTCTCAGAACTAAAGACCGGACGACAAGAGATGCTTCGAATCGGCTTTTTACTTTTGTAAATAATCCTGAAGAAATGCTTGAGCTTTCTTCAAAAGAGATAGAAAGGCTTATTTATCCTGTTGGATTTTATCGCATAAAGGCAAAAAATATTAAGGAAATTTGTCAAATATTAATTGATAAATATAATAGCAAAGTTCCCAATGAGATTGATGAATTATTAAAGCTAAATGGCGTAGGTAGAAAAACGGCAAACTTGGTGATTACTCTTGGTTATAAGAAACAAGGAATTTGTGTGGATACGCATGTTCATAGAATTACAAATCGCTGGGGTTATGTTAAAACAAGGAATCCGCATGAAACAGAATTTGCACTTCGCAAAAAATTACCAGGGAAATACTGGCTAATTATTAATGACCTTCTTGTTACTTATGGTCAAAATATTTGTGTTCCAATTTCGCCAAAATGTAGTGTATGTTTTATTAGCAATTATTGCAACAAAACCGGTGTAATCAGGCATAGATAGTATCAAGAAGTTCATTTTAGTTATTCTAAATAAACATTTTATATATTAATAATGTGTCTTTTTGTATGATGTTTATGAATTTTAATTGTACCCTCTTAAAGCCTTCTTAACGGGGTGGACTAAAGGGGATACCCCGCACAAGTTGCTGAAGGCATAATTTAAGTAGGGTATTGTAATTATTAGATTTACAATTATAGATGGGTTCGTTTTTGCTTGACATTAAAAATCAGTTTTGTTAATATTATTGACCTGAGTAGGGCGTAATCTAAGGCTTTTTAAGGATTTTGATTGCTTCGGTAAACATGCAGGGCGATTAGCTCAGTTGGCTAGAGCGCTTGCTCGACAAGCAAGAGGCCACTGGTTCGAGTCCAGTATCGCCCACCATTTATTAGTACTAGATTAATTATGTTTGTAACGTGAAATAATAAAATTATGGTTAAGATTACATTACCTGACGGAACGAAAAAAGAGTACAAAAAGAATACAACAATAAAAGAAATTGCAAATAATTTGGGTGACCGTATAGGAGAAAAGGCGCTGGCTGGGAATGCTGGCGGTGTGCTAGTAGACTTGAGTTATCCTATAGAAGAAGATACTTCTATTTCTGTAATTACTGAAGATACGAACGAAGGATTGGATATTCTCCGTCATAGTACTGCCCATATAATGGCTCAGGCGGTTAGACATCTTTTCCCGGATGCAAAACTCGGAATAGGTCCAACAATTGAAAATGGGTTTTATTATGATTTCAGCCTACCGCGTAGTCTCACTGAAGATGATCTCAAGAAGATTGAAGAAGAAATGAGCAAAAATTATCAGTGAGAATATTCCTTTTGTAAGGGTAGAATTGTCACGTGAAGTAGCCGTAAAGAAGATGGAAACCTTGGTCAACCTTTCAAAGTCGAACTGATTAAGGATATTGAAGATGATAAGGTGTCTTTTTACACACAAGGAGACTTTATCGATCTTGTGCCGTGGTCCACACATTCAGAGAACAGGGAAAGCAAAGGCTATTTAAACTACTAAGCGTGGCCGGTGCTTATTGGCGTGGGAAAGAAACGAATCCCATGCTGCAGCGTATTTATGGCACTGCGTTTTTTACGCAACCAGAGCTTGATAATTATTTAAAATTTCTTGAAGAGGCTGAGAAACGAGATCATCGAAAAATAGGAAAAGACTTAGACCTTTTTAGTTTCCATGAAGAAGGTGGGGCAGGGTTAACTTTTTGGCATCCAAAAGGTGCCAGGATGCGCAGTATAATTGAAAATTTCTGGAAAGAAGAACATTTTAAAAGAGGTTACGATATTCTTTATAGTCCTCATATTGCAAAGATCAATTTGTGGAAGACCAGTGGGCACTGGAATTTTTATCGTGAAAGCATGTACTGCACCCATTGAGATTGATGGGCAAGAATATATTTTAAAACCCATGAACTGTCCCTTTGCAGTGCTTATGTATAAGACAAAACTTCACAGCTATCGCGATTTACCTTTGCGATGGGGAGAACTGGGGACTGTGTATCGGTATGAACGTTCAGGCGTGTTGCATGGACTTTTGCGTGTGCGTGGATTTACGCAGGATGATGCTCATATATTTTGCACACCGGATCAGTTGGAAGGCGAGATAATCGGGAGTAATTGAACTTGCTCAATTTATGTTGTCAAGTTTCGGATTTAATGAATACGATATAGAACTAAGTGTACGTGGAAAGGGTGAAAAGGAAAAATATATAGGCCGGGATGACGTTTGGGAACACGCTGAAAATGCCTTGAAAGTTGCACTTGACAAAAAGGGATTTGAAATATAACGCGCATGGAAGGAGAGGCAAAGTTTTATGGTCCGGCTATTGACATAAAGGTTAAAGATGCTATGGGACGTGGGTGGCAGGGACCTACAATTCAAGTAGACTTTAATCTCCCGGAGAGATTTGATATTAATTATGTGGGTAATGATGGTTTTCATCATCGAGTAGTAATGGTACATCGGACGGTTCTGGGTGCAATGGAACGTTTTGTAGGATGTCTGATTGAACATTATGCAGGTGATTTTCCGTTGTGGATTGCACCAATTCAGATGAGGGTATTACCTATTACTGATGCCCATATTGATTACGCAAAAAAAATACAAGCACAGTTGTTTTTAGAGAATTTTAGGGTAGAATGTGATACCAGTAATGCAAAAATCAGTTATAAGATAAGAGAGGGTACTTTAGAAAAAATTCCTTATTTACTTATCGTTGGTGATAAAGAAGTTCAGAAAGGCGCAGTCGCAGTAAGAAGCAGAAAAAAAGGAGATGAAGGATCATTCTTGATTGATGAGTTTATAAAGAAAGTAGAACTAGAAATTAAAGAAAAAAGATAAGTAATTTTTTATAGGAGGAGAATATATATTTCACAAGAATTAAGGATTAATGAACGTATTCGTGTTTCTTCAGTACGGCTTATAGATGAAAATGGTGCACAGGTAGGAATATTGAGTAAAGAAGAAGCACTTGAGAGGGCAAAAAGTATAGATTTGGATCTGGTTGAAGTAGCTCCTGATGCAAATCCACCGGTATGCCGAATTATGAATTATGGTAAATATAAATATAAACAAAGGAAAAGGATGCATCATAAGCAACATGTAGTTCAGCTGAAAGAACTGAGACTAAGACCAAAAACTGGTGAGCACGATATTCAAACAAAGATTCGTCAGGCAAGAAAATTTCTGGAAAATAAGGATCGTGTATTAATTAACATGATGTTTAAGGGTCGTGAAAGAATGCATGCGGAATTAAGTGACAGTATCTTAAAACAAATTGCCGCTGCTTTAGAAGATATCGCAAAAGTAGAAAAAGACAAGATATCAGATGAACGAAGATTAGGAATGATACTAGCACCTAAATAAAAAATACTTTATTCTTAACTAAAATTTTCTATTATATAGCATATGGAGAGGAGTTAGAGTGCCAAAATTAAAGACACATAAAGGACTTAAAAAGAGAATAAAAGTCACTGCGAAAGGTAAAGTAAAGAGATCAAGGCCTGGGAAGAGTCATCTGATGTCTGGAAAATCTGGCAGACTGAAGGGGCACATGAGAAAGAAGACAGGGTGTATCAAGTGCCTTTGCTAAGATAATGAAAAGGGCTTTAAATCAGTAGTTTATTTTAACGTTTTTTTTTAAAAGAAAGAGTAGTTAAATGCCAAGAGCGACAAAAGGTTGTGCAAGAAAAAGAGCAAGAAAGAGATTATTAAACAAGACAGAAGGTTACTGGGGTGGCAGGGGAAACCTCTATCGCAAGGCGATGGAGACGTATATACGTGCCATGGTATTTTCATTCCGGGACAGAAAGGCAAAGAAAAGAAAATTCAGAGAATTGTGGATTTCGAGAATCAGCGCTGCTGTCAGGGAGCGTGGTCTTTCGTACAATCGTTTTATTAGTGGTCTAAATAAGTCAAAAATTGATTTAAACAGAAAGATGCTTGCTGAAATGGCTGTTAACGACAAACCTGCTTTCGATAAGCTGATCGAACAAGTAAAAGCTTGTATATAGGATACATATATTGTTACATCGACACTTTTAAAAAAAAGAACTAGTTCTCTACAGTCTTGTCTGTATCCATTTTTTAGTTTATTTAGGCACGTCATTTCCTTATATTAAGATAAAAGGTTAGACGTGCCTAAAATATTTATATAGTTCATCAAAAAGTTTTATGATTGAGAAACTTGAGGAGATAAAAAGAAATTTTCACGCTGAAACCAAGAATGTTTCAACAATTAATGATATTGAACAACTCAAGATAAAATATCTTGGCAGGAAAGGTATCATTAATGATTTAATGAAGACTATTCCCACCCTGCCATTGGAACAACGCTCCTTGTTTGGACGGCAGATTAATTTACTGAAGACAGATGTTACTAATATTATCGAAGAAGCGCACAAGAAGGTTTCATTCAGAAACATCTTCCAGGGTAAAGAAAGAGTTATTTGATATAACACTACCTGGTAAACACCCTATTATTGGGAAAAAACACCCTCTTACTCAGACAATAGATGATATCAAGGATGTCTTTGCCCGACTGGGGTTTGATGTGGCTTACGGACCAGAGGTTGAACTGGAATATTATAACTTTGAGGCGTTGAACATCCCCACCGACCACCCTTCTCGAACAGATTTTGATACATTTTATATTAAAAACGACGTACTTTTAAGAAGCCAGACTTCTACCGTACAGATTCGCGAAATGGAAAGAAAGAAACCACCCGTTAGGATTATTGCTCCCGGCAAGGTGTACAGACCTGATACAGTTGATGCGCGGCATTCTTTTATGTTTCATCAGGTAGAGGGTTTACTGGTAGATGAAGGCGTAAGTTTCGCTGATTTAAAGGGCGTATTGAACCAATTTATTAAAACATATTTTGGGCAGGATGTTCAGATGCGTTTTAGACCATCATTCTTTCCTTTCACAGAACCAAGTGCTGAGGTAGATATATCATGTTCTATTTGTGGCAGGAAGGGTTGCAGCGTATGTTCTTACAGTGGATGGGTTGAAATTCTTGGGGCAGGAATGGTTGACCCAAACGTGTTCAAGGCTGTGCATTACGATGTTGAAAAATATTCAGGTTTTGCATTTGGAATGGGTGTAGAACGGATTACAATGCTGAAATATTGTATAGACGATATACGTCTATTCTATGAAAACGATATACGATTCTTATCACAATTTTAAATGAAGATTAGCTGTAATTGGTTAAAAGATTATATTAGTTTTTATTTATCGCCACAAGAGCTTGCAGATAAATTAACTAATGCAGGTCTGGTGACTGCGGATATAAAATCAGTAGAAGAGGATTTTTGTCTAGAGGTAGAGGTTACTTCTAATCGTCCCGATTGTCTGGGAATAATTGGAATTGCTCGTGAAGTTGCAGCGCTAACAGGTGGAATCCTGCGATATCCTGAGACAAATTATATTTGTGAGTCAATAAATGTATCAAAGTTCATTAATATTGTAGTTGATGATTCGATTTTATGCCCTCGATATACGGCACATGTAATAAGGAATGTCAATATAAAACAATCCCCTGAGTGGATACAAAAGAGGTTAAGATGCTCAGGGCTTAGGCCTGTAAATAACATTGTTGACATTACAAACTACGTGATGATGGAGACAGGACAGCCTCTTCATACATTCGATCTAGATAAGTTATCAGGGCAAAAAGTAATTGTTAGAAGGGCAATGGCTGGTGAGGAAATTGTTGCAATCAACGGTGCAAGACGCGCTCTTTTTCATGACATGTTAGTAATTGCAGATATTAAAAGACCGGTTGCTATTGCAGGTATTATCGGAGGTAAGGATACCGAGATTTCTGAGTCAACAAAAAATATCCTCCTTGAATGTGCTCAGTTTGAGCCGAGACAGGTGCGTCGAACATCAAGGGCACTAGGCATTACTTCAGATTCATCATATCGTTTTGAAAGGGGGACTGATTTCGAAGGTATTGATTTTGCATCAAAGAGAGCAGTCAGACTTATCAAAGAAATTGCAGGAGGTGGAATTACAGATGGCGTTATTGATATAAATTCCAATAAGATAGTAAAGAAGAAAATTACACTACGTATGGAGCGACTAAGCAGAATACTTGGATTAGAGATGAAGAGTGAAATTGCAGTAGATATTTTAAACAGGCTTCAGTTTAAAATCATTAATGAAGTTGATAACTACATTGATGTTGAGGTACCCGGTTTCCGTGGTGATGTTTATCGTGAAATTGATTTAATAGAAGAGATTGCAAGGATATATGGATATAACAATATTCCTACAAAAACCTCTATAAGTGTGCGTGGAAATGTAAAGAGTAAATATGAGCGTGCAGAAGATAGTATCCGCCAATTTTTGGTTAGCGTTGGTTTTTATGAAGTGAAGACCTTTAGTATTGTAGACAAATCACCCTTACAATCAATAAACCTCTGGACTGACAGCGGAGGTATTGATATTGCAAATCCACTTCGACAGGAAGAAAGCCGTTTGCGTACATGTTTATTGCCCAACCTTATAAACACAAAGGTATATAATATGCATCACGGTGTGGAAGAAGTTAAAACCTTTGAAATTGCTAAAGTTTATCTTGCGGAGGATAAATTACCACGCGAAAAGACATGTTTAGCAATTGTTGCTGATGTAGATTTCTATACTTTAAAGGGAATTATTGAGTCTCTATTGTTAAATCTGGGTATTATTTTAAATTGTGAATTGGTAACAGCGGGTGTTATTGAATCAAAATTATTTAAAGATGGAAAAGCCGCAAAAATTAAACTAAGTTCTGATATATTAGGATATTTAGGTGAAGCTAAAGAGTTTGGTTTTAAGATGTCGCCATATATGGCAGAACTGGACATGGATTTATTGGTAGAAAAATCAAATTTTACCAAAAAATATCAAACTATATCACAGTATCCCCCAGTATTTCGAGACCTGGCTGTAATAATTAAAGAAGATTATATTTGGGCAGATATCGAAAATTGTATTAAAAATACTAAAGCTAGTTATTTGAAAGAAATAAACTTCTTCGATATCTACCGTGGTAAACAGATACCTGCCAGTATGAAGAGTATTGCTTTTAACCTTTGCTTTCAATCTCAGGATCGAACCTTAAGAAGTGAGGAAGTTGACCTTGCAGTGCAGACTATTCTCAATAGTCTTCATGAAACTCTCGGTGCAGAGCTGAGAAAATAATAAAATAATGAATGCCACCCCTATATCAAGAAATTCAGAGACTTAAAGAAGAGATAAAATATCTTGAGGATAATAAGGCAAGATTCATTAAAGAGGTTAATACATCAGGCGATGTTAAAAAGATTGTATAAAGGAGCTTAAATTTATAAAACGCTATTTGCACACATCAGAATACTACAAACTGTTTTAGCGTCCTTAATCTTCCCTTCCTTTATCATTTTTAATGCCTCGGTTATTTTAATCTGTATTATACCCTTGATTGATTCATCTTCCTGATTATTTATCTGTGTTTTGACAAGGTTTGATGCCTTAAAGATATACATTATTTCACTAAGTATTCCAGGGGATGGATAAATAATTACAAGAGGTTTGAGTACGCCTGCCTTATAACCTGTTTCTTCTTCCAGTTCACGAATCGCACAAATATGGAACGTCTCACCTTCATCAAGCGTGCCAGCAGGAATTTCATAAATGGTTTCTTTAACTGCGTGCCTGTATTGTTGGATAAGGATAATTTCATCTATTGTGATGAAAGGAATAATAGCCGCTGAGCCGGGATGTTCTATTATTTCCCGATATACCTTTCTTCCATCCTCTAAAACAAATTCCTCTTTTCTGAGGTTTATTTTCTTACCCGAGTAGATAATCACAAAAATCCTCCCGCTTATAAAGTGGTTTAACTTTGTTAATATTATTTATAACTTTTCCTGATAACAGAGGTATTCTAATCTATTATCTTATAGAATTGCCATTTTCTATAGTATAAGTCTTTATCCAATGAAATAGTTTATTTTTAAGGTCGTTTGCGATATCCGGATATTTTTTAACAATATTATTTTTTTCTTTTGGGTCTTTCTTTAAATTATATAATTCATATATGTCATTGTTGATATCATTTGTGTAAATGAGCTTCCATTTATTTGTTCTTATACATCTGAGTTTAATTTTTTCCATTTCTTTTGTGCTCTGATACCCGCCCAGTATTGTCTCGCAAAAGACAGATTGCAAATTATCTGTAGTCTTGCCCTTTATTAATAAAGGCAGTAAAGAATTTCCTTGTAAATTTTCTGGAATCGGAAAATTCAATATATTCAAAATAGTTGGCATGATGTCTATTTGTTGTACCAGTTCATCAACTTTCCTGTGCTTCAGTTTTCCGGGATACCAGATTATAAGCGGAATATGAATAATCTCATCATATAACTTTGCATTGCCTGATGTGGATGCATGACCAAGAAAACCGTGTTCAAATAGTTCCTCTCCGTGGTCTGCTGTTATGATAATTAACGTATTATTCAATATATTCCAGTCCTCCAATTTTGCAATGAGCCGCCCTATACAGTCGTCTACCTGTCGTAATAGCCCGTCGTAAAGTGCAACAATGATATTTTTGTCTGTTTCGGAAAAGACAACAGAATCATTTCTGAATGAACAGAATTTTTTTATTATTGAGATAGCTTCTGAATCAGGAACTGTATCTTCTGGCGTATCTTTCCGAAAGAGTTTGTTGTAAGGGGGATGGGGGTTATAAGGCAAATGTGTACCGAGGAAATGATACCATATAAAGAATCTTTGGTTTTTATAGTCCTCTATCAATTTTAATAAGTTTTCCCCTTCGCGTAGATATTGATTTTTGTCAATTGTGTCAAATCCCAAATGTTTGTAGTTGTCAACCTCAACAAATCTAGAAAACACAAGAGTTGCATAACCCTGCTTTTTTAATACCTTTGGCAGTGTTGGTGTGTCTTCACTTAAGGTCTTGCCCTTTGTATCAACATTGTGGGTTGGGGGATATAAAGACGTAAATATTGATAACATCCCAGGTGAAGTCCATGCTGATTGACTGAATGCATGGGTGAAATACACACCTTCTTTCGCCAGCTTGTCGATAGTAGGCGTTGTATTGCGATGGTAGCCGTAACAGCTAAAATGGTCAGGACGGCACGAATCAAGGGTGAGAAGGAGTATGTTAGGAAGTTCCTCCCGCGCCTCTAGTCTGGCGCTATAAATAAAGAGTAGGATGAAAAAATATACTATTATGGTTAATTGTCGTGACTTATTCATTTAAACTTTCAATTCAATTTATTCAGTCATAGTTTACCGCTGGGCACAGAGGAAGAAGATAAATTAGGGTACCTTCGGTAGTTATTTCTTATATTAATCTGTTACTTTAGCAATCTCTGCAATGAAAATGGAGGTTTTATCACCATTCAGTCATTAAGCGAAAATAGCGTATTTTGATGGGTGAAACTGAGCGGTCAACGATAGCCACTATTTTTTTCTCCGCAAATGTACGAGTTGCGATACTGTTAGTGATACGGGCAGTAACGTATACTGCAAATACATTGGAATGGGTCGTAATGAGATTCGAGATAGAAGTGAATATCAGATCATTTTCATCTTTTTCATCAATGAATCCATCACCGTCATTGTCAATGTTGTCTGTTCCAAAATAATTAACGCCAGAATTATTCGTTCCAGTTACACTCCTTAACGCCCCGACAGTGCTAAAGGGGCGTGAATTTATGATGTTGTTTATTAGAGAATATCCTGTTTTAGATCCGATCAATGCACTCCACGTACCTAACGATGTGTTTGTACTGGTTCCGGGTAATACAGACAATACAGTTGAATTTGCAGTATTTATATTGATGCGACCCGGTACCTGAACTTCCACGCCATCAATATCTCCAGCCTGATTTCCCGTATCAGTTC
The DNA here is from genome assembly GCA_963709355.1 of uncultured Planctomycetota bacterium. Taxonomy (GTDB): domain Bacteria; phylum Planctomycetota; class Brocadiia; order Brocadiales; family Brocadiaceae; genus PLOWO2-12-38-17. The sequence goes on along the minus strand of CAVPVY010000005.1, from coordinate 1,453,779 downwards.
CAATAGCGCCATCAGCATCATCGTCAATGCCGTCATTCTTCGGGTCAAGGATTGTAAAATATTCTGGTATAATAACGGAGGCGCTGCTTGTGAGGCTTAGTTTTGCATTATCAACAGTGCTTGTGCCAGTCGCAGTATAATTCGAATTGTTCGTGTAAGGAGACTGTGTGTCGTATCCAATCGTCAAAAGATTTCCCATTTCACCTAAGGAAGTTATATTTCTGTTTGCAACGACAAGTTGTTTTCGCTGATTGGCAGGAACAGCACTGTAGGAATAATTTACCTGTTTCATTGTGTGAGATGCTGTAGTAGCAGTGCCCCAGTTATTGGACCTTTCAATGAGTGGGTTTTTCCTCTCACCAATAGATGCCCTTATGTTTAAGCTGCTCATGCATTCGATCTCATATAATAAATCTATGATTGCTTGTGCATCGGCTATGATTTTAGCCCCTGTGTTTGGTTCTATTTTCCCATCTGCAACCTTGCTAGTAGTAGTGTTTATGACTGATTGTAAGTCACCTATTGCGTTATTAATTCCGCTGCCTTCTGGATCCCATACAACATTAGTGCCAGAATCTGGAGACATGAGGTCTTTAAGCGCTCCTTTCCCGTCTGCTGTATGTTGATATCCAGATGTGCCCAGGTTGCCATCCCACACGCCATCGCCTGTTTTATCTAATAATGAGTCTTGAACGCTGGGTGTTATTTGATCTCCAGTTCCCAATGGTTTGTCAACGACCAATGAATTAATATAGGCTATTAATTCATACAGAAGCCACAGTGCATCTTCGCCTTTGTGACCCACAGTATTAGTGCCGGCTTGCGGTACAGCCGTGTCTAAAATCAGATAATTTCCACTGCCTAGAGCTGATGAACTGCCCATGAGGGTGACTGTTACCGCTTGGGGTATATAGTCATCATCAAAATCATATATGTCGAATCCTGTGACGGTTTGCGTGCCGCTCAGGGACGCAACGGTATTTTGAGTGCCGTATCCTAAAATGACATATCCGTTTGATTGCAGACTAAAATTGTCGGTGTCAATAGCGCTTATTGTAGTTGTTGTCGTGCCAGTTGACCACTCGCAGTCATCGTCATCGTCATCATCATCGTCATCATCATCATTAGTAATTACGTATTGTGTTTTTTGTACTTTCAGTAGTAAATCCATTTTTGACCCGTTTATAGTTAACGCACTGCCAACAATAGTTGAACTAAAAGGATTGTACAGTTCGATGAGGCTCTGATGCGGCTGTCCGGTAATCGTGCCTGTATGATATAGTTCATTAATAAATGGATGAGGCTCTAAGCCGTACTTTGTCGGCGTGCCATAGACCGTAATATCAGTGTCTGTGTCCAAGTAATCTTTTGTATTAACGGCAAGCTGGGTAGCCGTTCCCACGCTAAAACCTGTTGCCTGTAACTGTGAGGTTATACTGCCAACTAGGGTTGAACTATCTAGTTTTAAACGATAGTAATTTTTATTGTCAGGCAAAATAAGACTGCTAATACCATTATTTGTTATTATGTTATCAGATGAATATGGGGTAAGATTGCCTCTTACAGTCTGAAAGATGGACTCATTATTGATAATATTGCGCAATCTAGATTTGTAAATGGACGGTGAAGTATATGTGCCAAAGCAAAAATCGGCAGCGTCGAGGACATTAAACGGTCGGTCATCGCCTGAAGGATTACGTGGCTGAAATTGAGAGGCTGTTGTGCCGCTATTACCCGGTATCCCATTAGCGCCGCAACGACCTGTACTTGTGCTGGTGATATTTCTGGCAATGGTGTCGGTTAGAATATCTTGTAAGCGAATGTCATAAGTAGTTGCGCCAGTCCCGTAAACAAAAGAACCTGTAGTACCTACAACATTTCCAGTGGCGTTTACATTAATACGCGACTCCCCAACATCCTCAATAAGAATAGCGTATTGTGCTTTTAAGCCCCTGTCTAATGAGAATGGCGCATCTATCCATTTAGAATCCATAGTGCCGTCATTGTTGTTGTCTGTAGCTGTGCCCCAAAATATTTTACTCGTTCCAGTGCCTAACCACTCTTCTGTGTATGCATCGTAATTCTCATCATATCCCAGGGTTGTAGTGCCATAATAACGGTATCTATTGTTATTATAGACAACAGAATCTGTTCCGTATTTGTCCATTTTTAGGACATAAACCGCATATTCAAGTCCAGCGCGCGCGACCATATCAGCTTGTGTACTGTTTACGTAATTATCGGTAGCAGTAAAATCAATGCTTGTGAGATTAATGAAGGTCATGCCCATGAGTGTAAGCGCTACCAGTATTACAGTAATTACGATTATAACATAACCAGCGTTTTTATTATCTTTCATAAAATTAGGCAAAATATTCTTTATTTATTGTGCTATCTGAGATGGTAATGTAACTTCCGTAGTGAAAGTGCCTGTTTACAGTAAGTCGCCAGTGCCTGTACCATAAATTTGTAATGTTACCTTTATAGCATCGGGTAAAAGTCCTGTGGTTGTACCATTTGTACTATCCCAACTACTTACTGAGCTGCTTCCAGTTACATACGTTAGACTAAAATAATTTGTGTTTCTTGAAAGTTTATAAAATGTGGATGATCCAGGGTTGAAATTTGATACTGTCCCATAAATGTAAGAAGTATCATTATATTCAGCCCTCATTATTTCGTCTGTGTTAGTTAAGTAATATGTTATAAGTGTTGCAGGCGTTGATGACCCATTAGTTGTAAAGGACAGTAAAGTGAGAATACTACCAGTATCTTTTGGTGGCGGTGTAAGTCCTGAGACCTGTGATGTTGTAAACGATTTAAAAAAATCTGTTTTGTCTTTTAATGTAGCTCCTTTTAAGTCTTTGGAAATACTGTCTAATGTTATTCTTGCATATTGATACATTCCCATTCTTTTGCCTGATATAGAAAATACCTTTTTTGATTGATAAAACATTGCGTAAGCGACGCCCCACAGCAGTGTCATTAACGCCATAACGATTAATAATTCAATCAGTGTGAAACCTTCTTTATTCTTTATCATGAGTATATATTAATGTTGAGAATGTGTTGTATTGAATATACCTGCAATGGTATTTGTAGAAATATACGGTGCAGCAGTTGCTGTTCCGTATTCATAATTTTGTTGAATTGTTACACTGCTGGCAGATTTGTTAACACCTGTTACACGATACCAGATACTATTTTGTGCATTACAAATAAAATCATTAACTGATATTTTACTGACATTTGAGACATTAGATAGTGTCTTGCTGTTATAAGAAAAACTCGCTGTACCATTATTTGCGGTATAACTTTTGTAAATTGCAATTTGTTGTCTGAACAAATATGTTTCGCTTATAGACGTAGCAGTTCCATTCCCGTCCAAGTCTATTGGTACTATGGAGGTTGTCCACCCATACGAAGGATTACCGGATATTGTTATTGTACCCGTAGCAGGATAAGAATAAGTTGTTGGTGTAGTAGTGCCAGAAATAAGATTTATGATACCGCGAATATTATGGTCTGTACTACCAGTGCTTTCTGCTGGGTATTTATATAATGCGTAGGCAACAGGCGTTTCTGATGAAATTGCCCCAAGGGTAGTTTTGAAAATTTTATCAGTTTGGTGTATGCCTACAGGAAACAACGCCATAACACCAAATATCCCAATTGCGAGTATAAAAATGGCTATTAGAATTTCAATTAATGAGAAACCAAGTTGATTAATTTTATTATAATTATGGTACATTGTAAAAATTTGTTAGGGAATGATTTAATAGTCTCGGCTAAGATTATACATCTTGCCTTTGTTATAACAAGCATAAAGTGAAAGGGTGATATTTTAATATTGCTCGGTTGTAATGAAATGACTTTTACTGCATTATAAATATTTAAAGTATGTTTATAGTATTATCAAATATTATATTATTGTTATTAATGTGTAAGGTAAAGATTTATTGAAGATAACTATGAAATTTGTGTATGAACAGGTGAATAATTACTATTGTAATTGAATGAATTTTTCGTATAATAATTTTTTGAAATATTTCGTCTCAGCCCGCGTAGCTCAACTGGCGGAGCACGTCATTCGTAATGATGAGGTTGTCGGTTCGACTCCGATCGCGGGCTTTTGTTGTTTATAAGAATGGTTTAAAAAGTCATATAGCTTTAAAATAAAATATTAAGATTAAAGAATAGGAGTTTTATCATTGTTATCTAACAACTCCTGTGGAAGTAATTGTATATGTTAACGGTGATGATAATTTCACACAGCAGTGTAGTTTTGGCGCTTTCATTTAAGCATCCTTTTTAAAGAAGGGCGGTTATATGACTGCACTTACCGAGGGAACTAGGTGTCTGAATCGGAAAAAGTATGATAATAAACAAAAAAAAGGTATTTGTACTTGGGTTGGACTCAATACCACCAGAGTTGCTATTTGATAAATGGTTAGATAAGTTACCCAATATCAAGGACCTTGTTTCAAAAAGTATTTATGGCAATTTAGAGAGTACAATTCCTGCTATTACATGTCCAGCATGGATGTGTATGATGACCAGTGTTAATCCTGGTAAGCTCGGTTTATACGGTTTCAGGAATAGATCTGGTCACGATTATGAGGGACTATTATTTGCAAATTCAATGGCAGTTCATTTTGATACTGTATGGGACGTCTTATCGAAAATTGGTAAAAAGGTTGTAGTGGTTGGCGTACCAATGACGTATCCACCAAAGCCAGTTAATGGTTGCTTGGTATCATGCTTTATGACGCCAGACACAAAGTCTGAATATACTTATCCTTCAGATTTGAAAAACGAGGTGGAAGCTGTATCAAACGGCTATATTTTAGATGTAGAAGAGTATCGCAGTGAAAATAAGGATACCATCTTAAAAGCAATTTATGAAATGACTGAAAAACGATTCAAATTAACCAGACATTTCATTCGCACAAAAGAATGGGATTTCTTCATGATGGTTGAAATGGGCCCTGACAGGCTTCACCATGCATTCTGGAAATATCTCGACAATGAGCACCCGAAACATGTGCCTGGTTCAAAATATAAAGACGCTGTTTTTAATTATTATAAATACCTTGATGACGAAATTGGTAAGACCCTTGGTCTTTTAAATGACGATGTTATGATACTAGTAGTATCCGACCACGGAACAAAAAAGATGGTTGGCGGTATTTGTATTAATGAGTGGCTTATACAAAATGGTTACATGAAACTTGTACAATATCCTTCAGAAAGCACATCTTTTAATAAGCTTGTAGTTGATTGGGAGAATACAAAAGTATGGGGTGAGGGTGGATACTATGGCAGGGTATTTATTAACGTGAAAGACCGTGAACCTAAAGGGATCGTCGCACAACATAACTATGAACACTTTAGAAATGAACTTATAAAAAAGTTAGAAGACCTAAGGGACGAAAAGGGTAGAAATATTAATACAAAGGCTTTTAAACCTGAGGAAATCTATTCAGAGTGCAATGGAATACCGCCTGATTTGATTGTATATTATGGTAATTTGGACTGGCGTGCAATTGGAAGCGTGGGTACTAAAAGTGTATGGGCAAGTGAAAATGATACAGGTCCCGATGACGCAAATCATTCGCAACATGGTATATTTATCATGAAGAATGGTATGACTAAAAGCAGTACACGAAAGAAGGGTGCAACAATCTACGATATTGCCCCGACTATTTTAAAATATATGGATGTCAAAGCTCCGCAGAGTATGGAAGGTAAAGAAATATTATAAATAAATAATTTGTGTTTTTTGGAATTTTATATTTAGTTAGAAATTGTCTTAAACCGTTTGAATAGGAGGTAGAGAGAGTGAATAAGGGCTTTACAATATGGTTTACCGGCTTATCAGGGGCTGGAAAAACTACTATTTCGTATCTTTTGGAAAATAAATTAAAAGAGTACAGCAGAAATGTTGAAATTCTTGATGGCGATGTGGTAAGGACGAACCTCTGTCAGGGACTTGGATTTAGCAAACAGGATCGTGATATTAATATTCAGAGAATTGCCTTTGTCTGCAAACTATTGACAAAGCATGGCGCGGCTGTTATATCGGCCGCCATATCTCCATACAGAGAGGCGAGGGAAAGGGCACGCAAGGAGATTGGTAACTTTGTTGAGGTTTACGTAAAATGCCCGCTTGAAGTATGTGCAGAGCGGGATGTGAAAGGATTATATAAGAAGGCGTTGAAGGGCGAGATTCTGGCTTTTACAGGTGTCTCAGACCCTTATGAAGAACCTCTTAACCCGGAATTGATTTTGGAAACTAATAAAGAGACTGTTGAAGATTCTGCTAATAAAGTAATAAATAAATTGATTGAGTTAGGATATCTTGACCCTAAGAAACCAAATGCAAATATTTATTCGTCTGATGAAGAGGCAAAGGTTAAAGAAAGATTATCCAGACTGGGTTATATCGATTAAGTATTTATTGCTTTAGGTATTTATTTGAATAAGCATTTTCAACAACATTCTTTGTCTTTGCTGCCAACTTTGAAATAAGTTTATCCAATTTGGGATTAATAATGGGGCTTGCTGCCCTGGCAAAGACAGCAAGAATGGCATTATCGAATTTTAAGTAAACAGTTGTTTTAACCTCTTCACAAGACCCTGTTTCATCTTTTTTTGTTGAATAGCAGGTTTCTAAAACAATTGTTCCTGAAAATCTAAAGAATACCGCGGCGTTACCGTGCCCCATGTAAGTTACTTTGCCGGGCTGTTTTTCAGCGATGGTAAATTCTCCCGTGACTTTTTTGGATGGCATTATTATGCCATATCGGCTGTTTCCTTTTACCTCAAGTATTAAATCTTTCTTGTTAAAATCCTTCCCATATTTTGTAAGTTCTTCCACATGTTCTATAAAATATTCAAAAGTTTCCCTATCAGTTCTAACTTCAAGAGGTTTTTGAACCCTTGTAATCGTGCTGTGATTTATTATGTACTGTAATTTATCATTTGGTATCGTGTCTGAGTATACTGACTTATGACATAAGGAAAAGATAAAATAAACAATTAATGCATGGTTAAGGATTTTATACACTGTATTTAATAAGATTAAAGAGGTTATTTATAAAAGATACATAATAAATAGCAAAAAATTAAAACCCTAATATACCAATGCAAATATTATACTATTTGTTACACATGGATTTGAATGATAATAAATATTTATTGTGTTACATTGTATGATCGCATTTTATAATAAAATAATCTTTATATATACAGTTGACAGTATATACATTTATAAGAGCAAGGGAAGATTGCTATGAAGAATTTCTTGTGGGCGCTGAAGTTTTTAACAATTATTCCAATAGATAATAAAGACAGTATAAAACCAGAAAGAGGGAGTAAGGTAGTCTTCTGGTTTCCGGTTGTAGGTCTTTGCATAGGTATTTTAGTAGCAATTGTTTATTTGTTATTTTATTCCTTTTTCCCTGTTATTATTGCCGATGCTTTAATTGTCCTGTTTTACATTGCAATAACAGGCGCACTGCACCTTGACGGTCTTGCTGATACGTGTGATGGTATCTGTGGAGGATGGAATAAGGAAAAACGACTTGAAATAATGAAGGATAGTCGTATAGGTTGTTATGGGGCTATAGGTCTGATTTGTTCGATTGGAATTAGATACCTTTGTTTGTATTCTATCGGCGAGTGGCATGTGCTGAATAATTCTCTTTTTGTTAATTTTTCGAAATGTGGGACGTGTTTTGTCACTCCTGTCTTACTAACAAAATGCATAGCTTTAATATTAATGCCGGTTGCAGGGCGTTGGGCACAGGTATGCGCGGCCGGATTGTCTGTTTATGCCAGAAATGACACAGGCACAGGAAGTTTTGTTTTAGATGATACCAAACCAAGACACATTATCTATGCCTCTATAATCCCAATTGGATTATTTTGGTACTTTTTGAATATTAGTGGTGTAATTAATTTTATAATAATTTTAATATTTACATTTTTCTGTATCTGGTATTTTAAGAGGAAGATCGGCGGTATGACAGGGGATACCTTAGGCGCAACAAACGAATTAGCCGAGTTGATATTCTTGCTGAGTCTTTTGTTTAAATGAGATGATGATAGAAGATAGGAAATTATTTTTCCAATTTTTAAGTCACTTTAGATAAAACGAAAAAAGATTGCAATATTTTCTATTTTATCAGGTATATTGAGCAATATTGAACATCAAAAGAGAGAGAAAATTAAAAGGACGGCACGAAATTATGGTAACATTATAACTTGCTGAGTAAGGAAAGGTTTAATTTAACGCATACAGAGTTTATCATAGCCTGACCAACCATCTGCATGTGCGTTACATGCAGATAGGTAATTGAAGATTTTATAAACTAGAACATCTTAAACAAAGGAAACTTTGTACCTGAGTATACGATGATTTTCGTTTGTTTTGTATACAAGGAAGTCGAAAGACACGAACAGAAGATAATTATGAATAATATATTTAGTAAGAAGTAAATTTACCACTATACAATAATTCATGTTTCTGCAATATTTGGGTCTGACTTAAGCGCCTTTTCAAGTTTATATTCCGTGTGGCAGGCGTTCAAGCAGGGGAATGATAAAGACGCTGACCACTGATACTTTTTGTTTCAGAGGGGGTTGTCGGTTGGCTCCACCTCATTCGGCATTCAATTATAACCCTCCAGTCGTAACCGTAGGTTACATCGTCTTAAGTAATCGGTCCAGTGACAACATCCTGTGCAAGAAGACTTAGGAAACAAGGACAGGCTTCTCAATCATGAAAGAGAATCATCCCAGGATTATAGCACAGGGGGGAGCTAACCAAAAACTACCTTTGTTTTATTTATGATTTGTTTTATCGAAAAGACTGTTTTAATCTATGTCTTGGTACCAGCCAACTTTCTGAACCAATCTGACGTTTGGAGTTCCTGGTGGTAAATTATTATAATCGGTACCATATGACCAAACACGTGTTGGTGCTTCATAAACAGGAGAACCATAAAGCCACTTTCCGGTAGCTTTTTCACTTTGCCAGAGAGACATCAAAGAACCACGATAAGTAAGAGTCTTGCCAGACCATTTTTCTAAGAATCGAGGAAAATTTTCCACTCCGCCGCTGTATTGTGTGCCGTTTGTTGCTACATGACCTGCCATGATTACAGTGTTAATTACCGTATCAGATGCGACTCGGCTGCTTAAGGCGCTACTACTATTCGCATCATTCCAATTGTTAGATAGAATAGTAACTGCGTCACCAGCTACTGCTGCCGGTTTAATATCTAAATTATAATTGCCCTGAATATAAATAGGATTTTCAGTTGCTACGGTCAACCCTCCTGGTGTTAATGATGAACCATTAATCAAACGAATAGCCGTGTTTGTACCTGATTTTGATATATAAAGTATGCCTGCCGGGGGATTATTTAATGCATTCATAGCAACGGTATTTGTTCCTAATGCTTGTAGATTAATAGTCGTTACCGTGATGTCTTTTCCTTCTCTGGCATCGCGGATTGTTTGGGTAGAGAGTGGAGTTGTAACTGTTCCACCGTTTGTTATATCAAGAATGACGCCTCTTCTATCATAGAATATGCCATCAATGATTCTGAGGCCAGCTTTCCAATAATACCTGGCGGCGAAAAGCTCTTGTGGCTCTGAAGAATCATCTGGATCTATCGCATCACCTTTCTTTATTACTTCAATGGACGAGGTAGTGGTGCCTTGTGGCAAAGGCAAATATACTTCAATTACTCCATGATCCTTGCTTTTAACGTATCCATTCCACCTATTTATAGCCTCTGCGGTCCAGGCAGGATTGTCGCTATCTAGAATAGTAACACCGTTTTTCATTGCCTGATAATTTCCTGACCCGTCTTTAATTTGAACAGTTCCCGTTGGTACACTACCATCATCTTTGCGGCGGTTAAAAATATCTTCGGCAGAGGTTATTTCTGAGTCTATGGATAGGGTATTGTTTGCACCAAAATAGATATCACTATTAGAATGAATTTTACCACCGGTAAATGTCATATTTGGCCCTGGCAATGTTTCTAAGTCGTCTTGATAAAAAACCGCGAATTGAAATAATGGGATTAGATTATCTTCGACGTATTGCTCTACTTTTGCTGTAGAAGGAGGATTTCCCGTACTGATTGCCTTGCTAACAATTTTATATCTTTGTTTCCCTGCCATGAGTCCTTTAAAATTACCAATCGTAATTGATGTTGTAGTTCCTACTCCAACCTTTGCAACTGAAAACTCATCAAAGGTATAGCCATTCATTGTCGGGGCTGTTATGCTACAAAGATCACTAGGTGATGGGTTTAGCACATTATTAAGCTTTTGCCTGAGTTTCGCAACACCATATTCTGCTCCTCCTTCAGCTGCAAATAAAGTCTGTACACTCGTCTTGTGGTTGGTGCCTATTTTAATATCCGTAGTAGTTGTTAAGACTGTTGCCGTTCCCACCAGTGCAAGGACTGCTACCAAGGCAAGGACAACTATAAAGACTATCCCCTTATTATCCCTGAATGTTTCTGGTAATTCTAATAATTTTAATTCTTGTTTTAAACTTATACGTTTTTTCATTCTAAATCCCCCGAATATTAATGAATTGCTCAATAACCAAGATTTATTGGCGTTACACGAGAAGTTAGTGTGCCGTAAATATATCCAAAACTAGGATCAGGATTGGCGGTCCTTCCGATTATGGTAATTTGTATCTGACGAATACTGGATGCTGTTGTAGTAGCAATGCCATTGCCATCATAGTAAAGGAAATTGCATCCATCAATATTCTCAGCAATCGGTTGAAATACTCCCCCTGTATTCCTCCTAATTTCGCGAGGATATGTCGCATCATTAGCGTTATAATAGCGATATGTTATGTCTTCGTTTGTGTCAGTACTTGTTCCATTGCCATCGAGATCCGCTAGGATTTGAAGTAAAGCTGTCGTGTTAGTGCCAATTCCGACAGAACCTGACTCAGTTGGGTCATACCCAGCCATCCTGATTTCTCTAACCATCATATCCATGGCGGCCCTAACATTCTGTTGCATTTCAGTAACCTGCTCCTGCATGATATACGATTTGCGTTGTACATTAAACATGCTGGCTGCCACACCCAGAAGAATCAGGCTGATTGCAAGACCAATCACTACTTCTATAAGCGTAAACCCCTGCGCATTGTTTTTCAGTGCATATGACATTTCTGTATCCTATTTTGCAAAGATAGTTTGTAATGTTACTTTATAGCTTGAGGTTGCAGTGCCAGGATTCCAGTATACACCTACCGTAACGGTCTTCGTATTTGTATCTGGTATATTGTTTTGTACCAGTGCCTCTAAATAATAATCATTATAGACGGTACAGGTTCCAGTGATGTTATCATAACTTATCCCTTTAAAATACTCCATCTTGTCCTGTGCAAAGGTTGTTGCTGTAGTAACCATTTTGCTATGTGCATTACCCTTTATCACGATTGTTGCCAAACTCATTACAGCAAATAAACCTATGGCGAGGATAGCAATAGCGAGTATGACTTCAATCATAAGGAAACCTTTAGCATTGTGTAATTTCAAAGTGTTTTTCATGATTATTTAATGTTATGGAAGCACATTATTCTATTTTGACTCGGCCAGTCATAGCAATTGTTACCGTTTTTGTTCCGATTGAATTTGTAAGGGTTACGGTAGCAGTAGGTGAAGCATTTCCTCTGGGATAGAAGATTGGATCGTTAGTTGAATTAAAAGTTACATCACAATATGAATCGTGAATATCTTTCGTCACTGTTAACTCACTTCCGTCTATATTACCATCATTATTATCGTCGTCCAAAATCGTATAGCGATGATTGTCTACCAGAAAAAACATCTTAAATTCATTATTCTGGCTAATTGCCTGCATTCTTGCCCACATGAGATCCCCCATTATCTGACTGGTTGCCCCACTCAACCGAATCGATGGTTTCATGCTGATATAGACAGGAATAGCAATTCCTGTCAAAGTAGCAATTATGGCTATGGCTACTATGATTTCAATGAAGGAGAAGCCCTTTTGGTGACCAATCTTTAATACTAGGTCTGTTTTCATAATAAAATACATAATTTTATTAAATATTCATTATAAGGTTGGCTGGGTAATACCAACCATGTCTTTTGTAATATTCACGTTGGTTTGAACTACTATTCCAGTGGCGAAAACCACAATCAAGGCGTGTTATATCATGCATATACACAGAAAATGTAAATGGCAAACTTGCTTCTTCGAAACTTATATATACGTCAATTTTTGCTTCAAAAATCATATCAATAACAGTTTGCTGTTGAAAATCCCATCTTACGCCAAAACCAGCGCCATCACTAGTCCACCAGCCTGTTGATAAATTATTTGAAAGAGGACCTATACTCTTCAACACCACATTTTGATTGTAAAAGTCCATGTATGATTGTGAATATGCCTGAGTTGAGCTCAGGCGAGAAGTTGGTCTGGTATCTATATTTCGTGAGTGGCTTGTTAAAACTGGAGTTCTGTAATACTGCGGGTCTATTAAAAGGAATTTGAGACCAATGAAGTCAGGATTGTTTCTATATTCAGGGACATAACCCAACCTTCTGCTGGTTGAGTTGTACCCAATTTGCCCGGCGTGTCTGGCATGAACTGCGGTAGAAGCGTTTCCAAGCTGTATAACAACAAACTTATTCCAGCTTTCTTCCGCAGGTAGATTTGCTACGTTAAAAAAACAAGGTTGGGAGAAAACTAGCGTGGTGAGTAAAACCGAACTAACGCATGTTAAACCTAAAAGCCTAGCTATCGCCTTCATGGCACTTCTCCTATTAAAAGACCAAACAAAACTTGCAGCTTGGCAGCCTTCAATGAAGAATAGGAGATATGTACCTGAAGTCTACGGATACCCGAACATATGTATCACGGCAACCTGGCAATCTTCTTCTTCATAGAAGACCCATAGCTTTGCGTCCTAACCTCACGGTTAGTTTGCCCTTTTCAAACTTGCTATTTCTTTGTTTCTTTAGCTAATAACCTACTTTTCTCAAAAATAAAACAGACTTGTAAGCTTTTAGTTGAGATTTAATAATCAAACTACTTCTCAACTTGTATACATAATATCACGCTTTCCTGGCGCTGTCAATAATTTTGTATAAATTCTTTTTCTGCGATTGGTTAATGAAGGGTAGATTGTCAATTCCCTTCCATAGTCAATCTTGTTTTTAGTATAAATTTATAAGCGCTTGTATTACAAACACTTAAGTATAGCACACCCTCTTTAATTTATACAAAAAACTAACCATTTAAACACTTTTATGGCAACTAGTATAATATCGGTAAAAAGTTTAATAAATTAGTCTATTGACAAAAATTTTTTTACCTAAAGAATGCAGCCGAACACAGATAAACGCTGATTTACACTGCTTTGTCAACAGTTCGTCAACGGAGTGACTAGACAAAAACTACTTTTGTGGGTTGGAGGCGCTGCCTTCCAGCCTACCGGCAAAACGATTTTATATTACTGTACTATGGAACTATAAGTAAAGAGTTAAGAAAATTCAAACTTGACACAAAGTTACTAAGACACCAAGATTTTTCTTTGTGGATTTGATGTATTAGTGGCGTTAGAAAGTTGCGCAGGGCAGTATAATTTATATTTTGAACTTTCAATATTGGCATTTTTCAAGAAAATTTAGGTAATGGTTTTTGATTTTGAATTACAAGATAAATATAGTATTATATTGACGCAAAAGAGTAAAATCATTACTAAAGTTGAAGAGGTGTTAAATAAAGGTGGCAGAGATGGCTTCAGCCTATCTACGGTGCTTTGTTATCAGATTTTTGGGTTTTATGAAAGGTGTAAGGATACACTCTTTACAATTTAGACATTGCCAACGTCACAGGAAAAAATTTCAACTCCCAACAAGGACGCTAATCAAATAAACACGTTGAACTACTATTATGACCTGATATGCCACCTTGTGCGCTGTGATTTTATTGTGCGCTATAAGGGCTCGTTTTTGGGTGTTCTATGGTCACTCATGCTTCCTCTGGCTCAGTTGCTGGTATTGGTTTTTCTCTTCCAGAGGGTTATTCCGCTAGACATAGATGCCTACCCAGCCTTCGTTTTCAGCGCTTTGGTACCGTGGACGTGGTTTAGCTCCTGTCTCAGTTCAGCTGGTACTCTTTTTATTACTAACCGTGGTTTGATTCGGAGGCCTAATTTTGCGCCTGCTACCCTTATAATTGTCAACATTATGTCAAAAATGCTCAACTTTTTAGTAGTTCTGCCGATACTATTTGTTATGTTAGCCTTCTACGGTAAAACAATAACACTGGCACTTCTGATTCTTCCCTTGCTGATCCTGACTCAGGTTATATTGATGGTTGGTCTGTGCCTGATTATCGCTACCATGAACGTCTTTTATCGTGATGTGCAGCATATTATTAGTATGTTGCTTATGTTTTTGTTTTATCTGACACCGGTTTTTTATCGTCCCCAGGCGGTCGGTGAAAAATTTCTAATCTTGTATACATTGAACCCAATTGCAGTCTTGATTCAGAGTTATAGGGCAATATTCTTTTATGGTGTAGCTCCGAATTTGTTTTCGCTTCTTTTTGTCGGCGCAACAAGTGTAGTCGTGTGCTTCTTAGGTTACCTTCTATACAGCCGCAGTCTTCACGATGTTATTGATACAATCTAGTTTACTCCCGATGTGAGAAAAAATCTAAAAAATAGAAGGCCATATATATGAGAGATTTTACTCCATAATGGACATCTTTAAGACATTTTTGTTCCGTATCAGAAATGGACTTGACGTAATATACCTCAAGACTAGATTTAGGAGTATTGTATGCCTGCTGTTTTAACAGTAGAGTCTGTCTCAAAACGATACCGGCTTCAACACAATCGTCCTGTTACCTTCAAAGAATCAATAATCCGGCGTTTTAAGGGCAGTCACTACAAAGACGATGACTTTTGGGCATTACATGATGTCACCTTTTCAGTGGAGCAGGGTCAGGCGCTGGGTATCATCGGTCATAATGGCGCGGGTAAAAGCACATTGCTGCGTTTGCTGTGCGGCTTGGGAAGGCCTACCACCGGGCGTATTTGCCGTGTAGGTCAAGTGAGTGGCTTGCTTGAGCTGGGGAGCGGGTTTCATCCTGACATGACCGGGCGTGAGAATCTCATTACCGGTGGAATCCTGAGCGGTCTTACAAAGCTCCAGGCGCTTGCAAAGCAGGAGGAGATTATTGCCTTTGCCGAGCTGGAAGAATTCATAGACCAGCCAGTCCGAATTTACTCTAATGGTATGTATTTGCGGCTTGCCTTTGCAGCGGCAATCAATTTTAATCCTGATGTCCTGGTTATTGATGAAGTGCTGGCGGTTGGCGATGCCCGTTTTGAAAAAAAATGTTATGAACGATTGGCAGCCTTTCGAGCGTCAGACAAAACTTCAATCCTGACGTCACATGATTCTGAGCAAATACGTAATTTGTGCGATGAAGTGCTGGTTTTGGAAGAAGGGCGGGTAGCAATGATAGGAGATCCTGAAAGCGCTATTCAATTTTACAATGATCTGATGCGCCAACGCACGGAGAAGAAAGCGGCACAGCTATCAGGAGGGGTAGCACAACCCAGCCAGGTGGTTGAACATGGCAGCCGTATAGGAACACAGGAAGCATCGATCAGTGCTGTCCGTCTATATGATAAACAAGGGAAGACTACTGATGTTTTGTACAGCGGTGATAGTTTGACGATTGAGCTTGAATATGACCTTAATAAGCCGTTGTCCGACATTTCTCTTACACTGGGCATATATACTGCGGCAAATATTAAATGTTTTGAATCCTGTATACCATCGGTCGTCACAGCCATTGGGTCCTTAAACAAACCTGGCAAGCTAAGCTGTCACTTTCCTGAGTTGCCTTTGCTGCCATGTCTCTATTATATTAACGTAGGCATTTACCCTACTGACGGGAGCTATGTATATGATTATCACTGGCAGATGCACCCCATGCATGTGTTGAGCAAAATTGAAGGATATTCCGGGTTTTCTGGTGTAATTTCGCTGCTTCCTGTATGGTCCGCTTTAAAATGAGGTTGAATAATTAAAAAAGAAGATGTGAGCATAAGTAATGACAATACGATGAACAATAATGATCAGCATCATATAGTTATTGTATAAGTTTATGAAGGTTTAATAGAATATCTTTCTGATAATTGCAGTTTCCATATTTGCTACTGTCGAAATTGCCATGCAATTGAAAAATAGACAGGTGAAGTTCTTTTAACACTGATTTAACTCGTTCTGTTCTGATTAAGGATGTTAATTTCTTATGAAACACCTGATCATCTGCCGTGAATATCCACCTGCATCAAGTGGTGGTATTGGAACATATGTACTTCATATTTCCAGGCTACTCGCCGAAAACGGAGAGACGGTGCATATCATTGGTCAGCTTTGGAAAGGAGCCGAAAAAAAAGTTGAAGAGATGTGTCACGGAAGACTGGTCGTTCATCGTGTTCCCTTCGAAGATTGGACATCCTTCCCGAATAAAAAATTAAGTCCTGCAATCAAATCTCAAGAAACAAGAGCCCTTTTTGAATCTGGTTTCTCGCCGCAATGTTTCTCCTGGCAGGCATGTCTTCTCGCTGAAAGACTCGTGGAGCAGGAAGGAATTGACATAATCGAAGCCCAGGAGTATGAGGCACCCCTGTACTATTTCCAGCTTCGACGAGCTCTGGGATTTGGAACGGAAAGTCGCCCCCCCTGCTTCGTTCATTTGCATTCTCCTACTGAATTTATTGCTCAATACAATGATTGGAACATCGGGTTACCATCTGTGCAAACAGCAAAACGGCTTGAGGCTTACAGCATTGCTGCGGCCGATGCGTTACTTTGTCCCAGCCGATATCTTGCACGTCAGGTGGAAGATCACTATGGATTAGAGAAAAATATGATACAAGTTATTCCGTACCCATTGGGGGACAATCCTAGGATTGAAAGGGATAAAGATATGTGGGAAGACGGGACTATTTGTTACGTGGGGAGGCTTGAAAGGCGCAAAGGCGTTATAGAATGGATTGATGCCGCAGTAACTGTTGCTCGTGAATATTCGACAGCACATTTTGCGTTTGTCGGCGCCAACGTCCTTGGTACTTATGGAATGAGCGGTAAGGAATTTTTAGAGCGCAGGATTCCTGATGATTTAAGGATGAGATTTCTCTTCCGCGGACAACAAAAACGTTCTTCACTTCCACAGTTTCTATCAAGAGCAAGAATAGCTGTTGTCCCATCGCGCTGGGAGAATTTTCCCAACACGTGCATTGAAGCCATGTGTTCTGGGATACCGGTAATTGCATCGCGTGAGGGAGGGATGTTGGAAATGATTGAAGATGGCAGAACGGGTTGGCTTGCCAGCAAGACGGGGAGCGAAGGTCTTGCAGAGGTCCTCAGGCGGGCGCTTGAAACTCCCTCTACAAAGATTGCCGAAATGGGCAGTAATGCATCATCTGATATACGTCAGATATGCGATAACAAGAAAATTGTGCAAAACCACCTGGATTTCCGTAGTCAGATTGTTAATCAAAGATCCATGCGTTCTTTACGTTTACCGGTGAATTTGCCGTGGGCAAAAAGACCTCTGTCCGATGAATCAGCGCGCCAAATCTCTCAAAACAAATGTGAAAAAGGAATTGCCATCGTAGTCACTTGTTTCAATGCGGGACAATTTCTCGAGGAATGCTTGCAGAATATTGGACGGCAGAACCAGAAACCTGCGGCTGTGGTTGTTGTGGATGATATATCGACTGAAGAGCAAACATTGAAAGTTCTATGTAAGGCACGGCAGGGGGGATGGCGGGTAATTCAGAAAAAAAACGGTGATCTCGTGCCAGCTAAGAATCTTGGCATTGAAGAAATTCTCGATTCTGGGTTAAATCCCATTGGTTTTGCTTTTCTCGATACGAGGGATCGATTGCAACCGGATTTCGTTGCTGCATGTGAATCGGTCCTTCGGCAATGTCCAGAAGTTGGTCTTGTTTCCTGCTGGGTTAGTCATTTTAAGGCAAAGGCTAGAATTTGGACCAGACCCTGTCCCAGCTTTCCGTACCAGTGGCTATCGAACGACGCTGCTCCCTTTAGCGTGGTACGGACGGAGGCTCTATGTAATGTTGGCAACTTTCGCCCAGTGATGAGTCATGGATACGAGAATTGGGATATTTTCAACGCTGTGATGGTTGCAGGATGGGTTGCCGTTACAATACCTGATATACTGGGAGATCGCCAGGTTATGGAAGACCCCGTGCTGAATATGAATAGTGCACGTGTCTTTGGAAAGATGCGAAGAGAGATACTCGAAAGATTTCCAGATTTATTCAATCGTGATGCAAAGGACATCGCTCTGCTCACCGTGACTGATATTGCGTGTCTTAAAAACGATAGATCTATCCTCTTTTCAAACTACGTTGCAATGGCAAAAAAAATATTTAGACACCCGGGAAGAACAAGCGTGCTGATTCTAAAGAAAATAAAAGATAAAATCCTGTGATATACATTTCTGGATGTCCAATCTTATTTCTCGTGTTTATAAGTCTGGTTGTTAATAGCGTAATTATTTTCAAAAAGTGTCATTAGTTTAAATTTTTTAGGATAAAAATTTATGGCATTAAAGATCGCCCTGCTGTCATTTGAATATCCACCAGAGACAGGTTTTGGCGGGATTGGCACATATACCTGGTACCAAGCCCGTGCGTTAGCAAAGCTTGGCCATAATGTTCACGTGCTTGCCGGGGCAACAGAGCCAACTCAAATCCGAACCGAAGAGCATGATGGGGTAAGGGTTTACCGCTTCCGAACCAATGGACTTTTGATGCGGAGCTTTTATCTGCTTCAAAAGTATCGGTTGTATTGGACAAAAAATAGGCTCGAGAATGCACTTTCTATGTACCGCGTTTTCAAAACATTAAGACGCAAGAACAAATATGACTTGATTGAAATGCCAGAATGCGGAGCTGAAGGATTTTTAATCAACAATTTGACACGAACTAAAACGATTATAAAGCTTCATTCACCGTCCAAGTTAATTATGCCATATTATAAGCATTACGACTTGGGACCAGCAGATATATCGCTTTGCTCATTCGTGGAGCAGATTGCCATGAGGGGGGCTAGTGCCTTTAGCTCATGTTCGCGATTTCTCGCTGAAGAAGCCAATAAAAACCTCGGTATTCATAAACCTATTCGGGTAATACCAAACGGTATTGACCTCAATTTGTTCGATAAGACTGACCAGGTGGATATCCGAAGTAAATTTGACTTACCTCGCGATAGATTGATGATTTTCTTTTCTGGCCGCATGGAGCATCGCAAGGGCATACACATTTGCAAGGAAATCGCCGCCTCCATTCTGGAGCGCTATGAGGTAGCTTTTGTGTTCGCAGGACAGGATCTATTCAATTATATGTCTGATACCCTGCTCCCTTATCTGCAAACCAAGAAACTCAGGGGTTTCTGTTCATTATCTGGGCAGTCTCAATCTGACTGATATACGATCCTGTCTGCATCAGACCGATATCTTTTTACTTCCCAGTCTATGGGAGAACTGCCCATATTCATGTCTGGAGGCAATGGCTGCCGGTTGCGCCATCGTTAGTACGGATCAAGGGGGGATGCCTGAACTAATTCGCAACGATGAAAATGGGATACTTGCCCGTAGCGAAGACGTCGTTTCCTATATAACGTGTTTGGAGCAATTAATCAGTAATAATCCTCTTCGTAAGCGACTCGGCAATGCCGCCCGTAGGACTATAGAGGAGTCTTTTACCGACGTGTATATTGCGCGCAAATCTACCGATTACTACCTTGAATGCTTGAATAATGCAAATTGAATTGAGTTTGAAAATGAATCAACAAGTGTAAAAAAACTGGCATAAACATGTTGGAATATAGTATTATTGTGTGTTAAATTTTAAAACAATGTACAAATTAGATACATATATAAACACGGTTCTCGCTAACAACAATTAGTGGTTCCATGCGGTGTTGTCATGAATGTTTCAATAATAATACCAGCTTATAATGCGGCAGAAACTATTGCAAATACGCTTGAGTCGCTTCTTGCCCAGACCTATCCAAACTGGGAGGCAATTGTTGTTGATGATGGTTCTACCGACGCGACTGCTGAAATTACGAAGGGATTTGTTGATCGCGATAAGCGCATCCGCATGATAACGCAGCCAAATGGCGGTGAAAGCGCTGCCCGCAACGCCGGTATTCCCCTCGCTCGCTATGACTGGTTACTGTTTCTCGACTCTGACGATTGGATAATGCCGTCACACCTTAAACGGTTGACAGACGAACTCGTTTCTAACCCCGAGTTAGACGCCGTCCACTGTCTCTCGGCAAGAGTTGCATATGATGGAACGCGCGTTTTTGACAATTATTTACCTCCATCTGGGGACATGTTTTCTACATTGGCACGCCGCGCTGCTTTTCCTATTCATGCTTGTATCGTTCGCAAATCACTTGTTACGGCCGTAGGGAAATTTGACATTTCGCTTCGAACTTCCCCTGACTGGGATCTTTGGCAGAGGATTGCCCGCACCGGAGCCCGCTTTGGCGCTGTGCGTGAAGTACTCGCACTCTATCGCATGCAGCCTAACTCAGCCTCGCTTAACGCTTATCAATTACTTATTGACGGTCTTCGTGTTCTTAAACAGGGACACGCTGCTGACCCGCGCGTTCAAAACCCGCATCCCGATCACTCTAACGGAAGGCCCTCAGAAAAAATTCGAACCCAGGAGTTTTACTTGTTATGCTGGTGCGCTGGTTTATTACTCGGCTGCAATAAGGATGCACGTTTTTTGCTCGAAACACTCAAAGATGACAACTACCCTGAACTCTATCCTGATGCCGTTGCTCAATGTATTTTTGAAGCTGCCCCACTATCCACCTGCAAACCACCACAGGAATGGCAAGATCTTTGGCCCGGTATTCAACATCATGTGGAGAATTTTCTAGTCGCACTCGAAAAACATTCAATGGCACCAGACATGGCTAATCGCGCTGGCACTAAACTTAAGAAAACAATCTTGAGGTATTCACCGTTATGGAAGTCAATAATTGAGGAGTACGAGCAGACCATAGAAAAGCAGCATGTGCGTATCGAAGAGCAGAACGCGCGTATTGAGGAACTAAAACACAGCAAGGTATTGATAGAAAAGGAACGGAACGATTTACAGTGTCTGGAAAAGGAGTATAAGCAGACCATAGAAATGCAGCATACGCGTATCGAAGAACTGAATGCACGTATCGAAGAGCAGAACGCGCGTATTGAAGAACTAAAACACAGCAAGGTATTGATAGAAAAGGAACGGAACGATTTACAGTGTCTGGAAAAGGAGTATAAGCAGACCATCGAAAAGCAGCATGCACGTATTGAAGAACTGAATGTGCGTATCGAAGAACTTAATACGCATATTGAAGAACAAAAACAAGGCAAGGCGTTGTTGGAAGAACAACGCAATAACTGGCAACGTCTTGCTGAGGAGCGTGAGTCTCTAATAGCTCAATTGCAAGGAAGACTTTGGGTTCGTTTAGGGTTGCGATTAGGGGCAATGAAGCGACCTCATATTGTTAATCTTAAAAGAGGTAAGGGTGGGAATCATTGATATTTTTATACCTTAACGAGACATGGGAGTGACTGTATGTCACTTAAACCACATGGGGAAAATTCTATGTCGTATAATAATAAGCTCAGGCTTAATCAAAAGAACAAGTACCTGGCACTATGGGAGTTCAGTCACGGCATTACCGACATTAAGTCTATACCTCCCAGCCTGCAGATTGCCAGATCAAACATTTGTAATTTTAATTGCGTTTACTGCATTGATCACCACGTAGGTAGCCAGATTCTTCAAACTAAGATTAAGGGGGATACCTGGCAAAAGTTGCTTGAGTTGATCCCCAAATGCACTACGCTTGGATTTCATGGTATCGGCGAATTTATGATCGATCCGGAGTTCTTCGACATTGTCCGGCGGTGTGCGGAATCTGGGGCGTCACTGTCCCTCAACACCAACGGTTCGGTCTGCACTGCGAAACACCTCGATGTTTTAGCCAACTACCCTGGTTATCTTTTGATCAACTTTTCAATAGATGCTGCTACCCCGGAAACCTATTCAAGAATTCGTGGTAGGGATTTCTTGAAAATCATGCACAATATTAAAACCTATGTCGATCGGTTCGAAACACGGCGTAAAAAGACAAGGATTGCCCATTCCTTCGTGATTTCAAAGAGTACCGTAAAAGACATGGTGCCACTCGTGTTTCTCGCGAAGGCATTGAAAGTAGATAATATTAATTACTACCGTCTGAATGAGTATGAAGGACTTGACTGGCAGGTCGAGACGAAGGAGGGTGGAATCTTCGATTACCGTGAAGAGTGCGTGACAAGGTTCGGCGTGGAGTACAATCGAGAACTTGAGCGCACGCGCCAGGCAGCAGAGGCTTTTGGAGTTCACATTCAGTTGCCTGCACCACTTACGGAGTCCGAGCTCCAGGAGGTGATGTGATAATTACCGTAGCCAACCCAAACCGAGTCTGCTGGATCGAGATGCAGCCGCGGCGACCACTCTGTGATGTACCTTGGTTTGGCACCTCGGTGGTTTTGTCCGATGGCAACGTAAATTTCTGTTGCTTTTCAAGTGTTCCAGTAGGCAATGTTAACAAGGAATCCTTCGAGCAGATATGGAACGGGTCTATCATGCGCAGAATTCGCCAGGCACTGAGCAAACAGCAACTACCGCCCGAGTGCCAGTCCACCGCTTGCCCCTTTTATCGTGGTGACGATCTCCACTACATTTTTGAGCGCATGGATGGTCCGAATCGTTTCCAGGTAACCAAGACACACGACCCTCATTCAATCATAAGGGAGAAACTTCAAGGGAGCGCACTCCTGTTAAACAACGAAGAGATGGGGATTGGAGATATACTGGATGTGGAGCTGGAATTCCATTTTAAGGGAGGCCCTATGGTCGCCGACCTCTTTGTCGGTGTCCGCCAGCCTGACGGTGTTATACGCTTTCTTCCAAACTATGAAGAATATGCAGTTCCCTTTAGCATGCATATTGAGTTCAGCGAAAATAGGGATACTCTGAAGTTTAAGATTTTGGAGCAGCGCTTAGATGCATCGTCTGTAGGAGATTATCATATATGTGCAGCTCTTTTCGAGATCTACTCTAACCCCAATCTCCTTTCAAATTGCTACTGGTCTGCCAGCAAAACCGTAAAGTTAAAGGAGAAATAAAATTGCTGTATCAGGTTTGCACCATGGCTGGCGGGCATCAAATGCTGTAAATTCATAGTGTTTACGAGGCAATAAGATGCTAAATCAAAAAATATTATCTGAATATAACAAGATCAGGGCAACCAGGAACAAAGAAGTATTTTGTCATGCACCATTTACCTGTATGAATTTTGAACAAAACGGACATGTTACCGTTTGTTGCTATAACCGCACTTATATAGTGGGTACGTATCCCCATGACACCCTCACAAATATGTGGTTCGGACAAAAGGCGGAACAACTAAGGAAATGCATGAAGGAAAAGCATCTTCCTGCAGGATGTGAAATTTGTTCTACACAATTTCAAAGTAAAAATTTTGGCGGTTTAAGAGCACAATCATATGATTTTTTGGCTGATCGAAAATATCCTGAAAGGGAAGGACGTTTAATCGCTATGCCAAAAGTTTTTGAATTTGAAATCAGTAATGTTTGTAATCTCGAATGTGTCATGTGTAGCGGCCATTTTTCATCCTCCATTAGAAAAAACAGAGAAAAGCAACCTCCTTTAAACAGTCCTTACGATGAAGCTTTTGTGAAACAGCTTGAGGCTTTTGTCCCGCACTTAGTAGAAGCGAGGTTTTTGGGAGGAGAACCATTTTTAATTAACATCTATTATCAAATATGGGATATTATAACTCGACTAAACCCTAATATTAAAGTTGTTATCACAACGAATGGAACCATATTAAATAATAGGGTCAAAGACGTTCTGGACAAATTAAAAGCTAATATTATTATTTCCATTGATTCTTTAGAGAAGGAAAATTATGAGCGCATACGAAAGAATGCGAAATTTGATCAGGTGATGGAGAATTTTCAATATCTCAGGGAATATGTGAAACGCAAAAATACCAGCATGTGTTTTACCGTTTGCCCTATGCAACAAAACTGGAAAGAAATACCTCAAATTTTGGAGTTTTGTAATAAACAAGGTATTCATCTATACTTTAATACCGTAGGATATCCGGAAGAAGCCACATTAAAAACAATGGGTCATAAGAAACTTTGCGCGGTAGAAGAATATCTTAAAGCGAAAGTATTGACTGACAATTCTCCCCTTCACAAAAAGAATAATCAAAAATATAAGGACCTGATTCATCAAATTACTTATTATAAAGAGAATGCTTCTGAGACGGAACAGTCAACGCCCACAAAGACGACATATTCTGGGTCCATTGGCAATTATAAACGATTGCTACGCAAGGTGCTTGTACAGATACCCAATATCCGCATGCTCCGCGATTGGTACAAAGAATTTGTTATAAATTTTCTTTATCAATTCCAGTTGATACGATTAAGACTAGACCGCATGAAGGCTAAGATAATCGGTGGGCGTGCCCGGCGACGCGTTGTGGCAACGGCATGCTGGAACTTTCCAATCTATTCACAGACCTTCGTGTATCAAGAACTTACACAATTAATTAAAAACGGTTTTGACGTCCGGTTCCTCTATTCTAAACTTACCTCGCGGGACCAGATTCCATTACAGTTCACCCCTCTCTGGCGTGCAAGGCGGAAGTTGATTCTTCATCCGAGTGTTTGTAAACGAGATTTTGATTATTTTACAAGGCGAATGCCTGAGAAAATTGATATGCTTGTCAAGGTTTTGTGCCAGGCATCAGGGATGTCACCCCAGGATATCCGCAACCATTATCATTTTTTACAGGCATTTACCTTTACTCGTATGGTTGAGGCATACAAACCAGACTATCTTCACTCCTACTTTTTTTATGAGGGTTCACTTTTTACCCTTGTAGCATCATTTTTACTTGATATCCCACGCGGAGTAAGTTGTTATGCGGATCACCTGTTAAAAGACTATGATCTTAAAGTCGTCCCATTACATCTAGAGCAATGTAGTTTAATTATTGCTACTTCAGAGCGAATTAAGAATGAACTCATAAGCATATCAAGCAAAGTAAATCAAAATAGTATCATCGTTAAACCAAATGCGATTAATGTTAAGAATTTTCCGCCCTCTCGTTGCAAGGATCCCGAGCCTGAACAACCTTTTCGGCTGATCTGTGTATGCCGTATTGAACCAAAAAAAGGGCTTCTTTACTTAGTTGAGACAGTCCGCCTCCTTTTGGATCAAAATTTCAACGTAGAATTGCATCATATTGGAGGTATCGACAATGACGCCGTCAGTAAGGCATACGCATGCGATGTGGAAAATCGGGTAAAAGAACTTAGACTAGACAGTAAAATTCACCTTGAAGGTCGCAAAACGGAATCTGATATCAAGGGATTATTAGCTATTTCGCACGTATTTGTCGCCCCGTTTGTTGAGACGGAATCGGGCGACAAAGATGGTATTCCAACCTCACTGCTGGAAGCCATGTCCACTGGCATCCCAGTTGTTGCAACGAATGCTGGCTCCGTACCTGAAGTAATCGAAGATGGTCACGATGGTATACTTGTCCCGCAGCGTGATCCAAATGCCTTAGCGATTGCCATTGCTGATTTGATTAACGACTCTAAGCAACGCGAAAGGCTGGGTAATAATGCGGCTCAAAAAGTCAGATTAAAATATGACGTATCCGTGTGCGAGCATATCTTCCATGATCGCCTCTCAAAGCTTTTAGTTTCCAAACGCTGAAAATCGAGTTTGCTGTAAAATAAATACATTATAAATGTTCTTAAGTAAGAAAGTAATTTCCTATCATCTGGGAAAGTATATAGAGAGTGGCATCGCTATACCAGGCGTGTTTGGGTTTGAAATGATAGGTGATAAACTGCTATCAATCAACGGAGATATTTATAATGAAATTAAAGAATGAAAACCGTCTATTATGTGAAGGCCTAATTTATAGATTTAATATATCCCTCAAAAGCGGGATTCCTTTTTTTTTAAAATATTTATATATTTATAGTTAGCTTACTATTTTTGTCTCTCAAAAAGTAGTTATAAATTATTTTCAAGGTTGCCATAAAGTTAATCATGATGGATGTGTAACCACGGAGATGATAACGAAATAGCATTACTTCACTATCGCAATCTTTAGCTTGAGAGTACGAATGAGAAATGAACCATTAGTCTCTTTTTAAATGAAAGAGCCACGGAAACCTATGCAGAAAGAAACCAAATCGCAATATCTTGTTGAACTGGCTGGAATTAGTGTCTTGGCTGCGCTGTTTTTTGCGTTCATTTATTATCTCTACCTTTATCAACCCGTTGTTTTCGTTTTTTTTATTGGAGAAGACTGTTGGTCAGAGAATGCGACGTTTCTTTTATGGATATTCACATTTCTTATGTTGGTATGGGGGCTTGTTAAGCATCGAGAATTCCGAAAGCCGGGGCATTTCGTTTTAGCCTTGGCCGCATTCCTGATAGCCATGGAAGAAATCTCTTGGGGACAACGGATCATACATATAGAAGCGCCCGGTTTATTTCAAGCCAAGAATCTTCAGGGTGAAGTGAGTCTTCATAATTTTGCTGATCAGGGGAAATACTATCCGTATATTGGGCCCCTCCTCCTCCTCGGCGTCTTCATTTTGCCGGTTACGGTGAGGCTGTCGGTCAAACTGAAATATTATTGCAGTCGACTCGGGATCCCCATCGTTTCGATCAGACATTGGCCTTTTTTTATTCTTCCGATCTATTTTTTGGACTACATGGATAACTGTATTTTCATGCGCTCGAGCACTGAGCTGGCCGAGTTATCGCTTGCGTTGGCTGTTTCTGTGATGACGTTGGATTGGGTAATGAAGAGAAGACGGGGCCACGCAGCATATGGTGCGACTGTGGTCACGGCCACCATCGGGATGATAGGGACGGTTTGGATATTGACCGCTCCCATGGTGTGGTTTTTGTATGATCTTCCAACGTATAAACATACCTTCAAAGACGTGGTTCGTTCGTATGTATCGGCAAGAATGTATCGACAAGCCGGAATCCTTTATGATTATATCGATCGTCATCCGCATTATATGGGAAAGGACTCCCATTATAAACATGGACTGGTGCTAATGAAATTGGGGCGCAATGAAGAGGCCGGGCCAATCATGGAGAATGCCCTTCACGAGCAAGAACAGTGGCAGCAGGTGGACCGGGATAATCCGGAACCCTACCGTGATGCCGGAAAAATCCTTCATGTGCTTGACAGGATCATGGAGGCGGAAAAGGCCTATCTCCAGGCTGTTGTGTTGGATCTTGAACGACTGAGTAAGAGCACCGACCTGAATATGGGAGCCGCCATTCGATGGTCGTTGGCAAAAACCCTCTTTGCGATGGGGCGAAATGATGCAGCCGATGAGCAGGTCCAGCAGGCTGTTGAAATCACTCCCTTGAGGCATGTTCGAGAAGATATTCTTCGGGGGTTCCGTGAGGAGAAAGAAACGGTGGGCTATCTTTGGCCTTCAGAAATGGCGAACATAGAAGCAGATTTACCGCCAATACCAGGAAATAAGTACCTGGAGGAAAGGTTGGTCAGTCCGGACCCCCGGGAATTAAAATGGTCACTTCGATTAGCGGAAGGCAATGCCGCGAAACTGGTCTACCCGCCCGATGACCCTGATGGGGTGCGGATCGCCATCGAAAAAGTCGGAACAAAAACCAGCTTTGATATTCAACTGAATCAGCCGAACCTGAGTGTCAAGTCGAACCAGCGTTACACCCTTTACTTACGGGCGCGTGCCGACAGCCCGCGAAGCATGATCCTGGGATTCGCAAAGAATCATAAACCGTGGACGAATCTTGGGCTGTATAGCAAGATCGAGCTAACATCGGAATGGCAAAGCTTTAAGGAGGATTTTACGGCAACGGGGAGAGATAACAACGGTCGCATCCACTTCGATCTCGGTGGAAGCGATATATCGGTTGATTTGTCCGGGGTGGTACTGCTAAGCCAGCTGGACGACTAACGGGTGTGCGACAACTTTAGAGTCAAGCCCAAATTTAGTTGGAATTTAGTAAGCGGCTCCTAAAATATATTATGCAGCGACCATCGCCGTTGCTTTCTTTACCGCGTCTAACAAACCTATTTCTTTGGGAAATGGGCTTAGGTTCAGCGACTGAATAATGGGAGCTGTATAAGTCGAGAGGCTCACGTACAGTTCTGCGAGGGGCTGGCGCGGCAGTTCCGCTGGTCTACTCACATTATAGTATGCTTTGAGTATGAAGAGGATGCGAAGGGATTTGGGGAGAGACTTAGGCAGAAGTTGGAGAAATTTAGGTTAAAGGTATCGGAGGAGCAGAGCAGGATAACCGAGTTTGGACGAAAGGCGTGGCGAAGGGCACAAGAAGGAGGAGGAAAGGGTATTTCCTTTAACTTTCTGGGATTTACCTATTACTGTGACAAGGCACGGAAAGTTAGAGAAAAATTTGATGTATCCGTGTGCGAGCATATCTTCCATGAACACCTCTCAAAGCTTTTAGTTTCCAAACGCAGAAAATTGAGCTCGCTGTGAAAAAAATATATTATAGATAAACATCTTGCAATTTTCTTCGTTTAATATTTTACTGTGATTCTTAAGGAGTGAGCCATGGACAAAATCAAACACTTCAGTTTTGTTTACAATATGACCGAGCATTGCAATTTGACCTGCCATGCGTGTGACCATGCCGCGCCGCTGTTCCCGGAAATGTTTACGGACCCGGAAATGTTCAAAAGCGATCTGCTGACCCTGCATGAGGTCTATCATGCCCAACAGATGCGCATCACCGGTGGTGAGCCACTCCTCCATCCCCGGCTGCTTGAGTTTTTTAGAATTGCCCGGGAGATCGGGATTGCAGACTGGCTGATCCTGGTGACTAACGGTGTCCTGCTGCACAAGGCGCCGGATGAATTATGGGAATTGATTGATGAAATCTGGCTGAGTATCTATCCCAGGGTTCGCTTGGCAAAAACCGTTGAAGAATACGCCGTTCTGGCTAGGAACCACGAGGTGGTGTTCACCCCTGTCGTCCAGAATACTTTCATGGTCACGATCCTCAACAACCGAATTGAAAGTGCGGAACTGGTGGGAGAAATCTTCAAGGCGTGTAAGATGACGGGCGAGTGGTCGTGCCATACCGTCCATGGCGGGCGTTACTATAAGTGCTCGCCTGCGCCATTTATGTCCAGGCGCCTGGCGAAAATCGGACTGACGGCCGGGGATTTTTCCCTGGACAGTATCGCCTTGCACAATAACCCGGATCTGTATGGTCAATTAAAAGACTACCTTGCAGAAAAAAAGCCGTTGCTTTCCTGTCAGTACTGTTTGGGCACCAGCGGCCCGGAAGAACGGCATCATTTAGTGAATCCCCAAGGAATCGAACTCTGGTGTCAGGAAGACCATCATCCGATTATCGAGGAGATGCAACAGAAGCTCCTGGGAAAACCACCGTTGCGACAATGACAGAAAGGCTGCGGTTGCACCCCGGATGCCGGGTCTGATAAGACCCTTGCCCCGGGATGGCAACCCTCAGTCAGTTCCGATTGCCTTATTCGTGGCAGGTATTTTCTCGTGGAAAGGCGGAAAAAAATGAGCATAAAGAATGAATCCCAAGACATTGGTCTTTTGGAAAGAACTAGGAATCGCTTAAACAGGCGGGGGCTCATTCTTATGTATCATCGCGTCATTAAATTGGATTTCGATCCTCGGCAATTAAGTGTTTCGCCGGATCATTTTAAGGAACACCTTCAGATCATTAAGAAATACGGCCGGACCGTCCAGATGCAGGAGATGGGCAGAAACCTTAAGCGATTTTCCTTTGGGAAGAAGGAAATTGTTGTAACCCTTGATGATGGGTATGGGGATAATTTCCAACTTGCAAGACCGATTCTTCAACGGTACGATGTTTCGGCAGTGTTTTTTATTATCACGGGATCAATCGGTTGCCGGGATGAATTCTTTAGGGACAGTCTCGAGCAAATCATTTTGGCCCCTAAAACACTTCCCGGAATATTTGAGGTAACTCTGAGTGGGAGATTATACCGTTGGCGGACAATATCAGAGGGGCCATGTCAAAAAGTTGATTATTCTGAAGACATAAAAGAATTACCAGAAAATGACGTAATATTGTCCAGATCCATGCTTTACCGGGTACTTACTCAAATACTGAGCACTTTATCAGTTGAGGCAAGAAAGAACGCGCTTAAGCAGGTCGCCCAATGGGCCGGTCAAACATTAACGACAAGAAAGCATTACTTGCCCATGACTGTCAATGAGCTCGTATCATTGGCGAAATGTCCGCCGTTCGAGATTGGAGCCCATACGGTCAGCCATCCGTTCCTTTCGAATTTACCGCTGCAGGAACAGGAAGAAGAGATTGGCCGCAGCAAGTTCGATTTAGAAGACAAGATTAGCCGTAAAGTAGACAGCTTTTCTTACCCGCACGGTATTTATTCCAATGAAACTGTAAAGATCGTTGAACGTTTAAAATTCCAAAACGCATGCACCGTTGTGGCGCGGACGGTTGAACGCAAAGCCAATCCATATCTTTTGCCTAGGTTTTTGGTGCTGGATTGGAATGGGGATGAATTTGAGCAGCAATTACACAATTGGCTTTCTTGTGGCGATTAATCCTGCAGCGTCACAGGTTCGAGGTTTTGATTATGACTATGATCAGTACCATTATCGCAACATATAACCGGGCAGAGGTCTTGAAGGATACGTTAGATTGCCTGTTAAATCAAAAGACGAATAATGAGTTCGATTACGAAATTATCGTTGTTGACAACAATTCGAAAGATCATACGAGAGAGGTGGTTCGGCCCTATACAGCTCGATTCCCAGGACGCCTAACGTATTTGTTTGAACCGAGGCAGGGAAAATCATATGCCCTTAATAGAGCAATCAAACTAGTTAAAGGGGAGATTATCTCTTGTGTGGATGACGATTGTCTACTAGGGGAGGCTTATCTTTGGAACATCAACCGAACGTTTCAGGAATATGGGCATGATGTGGGTGTTTTAGGTGGCAGGATATTGCCTAAATGGATAGGTGGGAATTGTCCTACGTGGTTGGAACAATTATTTTCCCAGCTTACAAAATTTGAAGACGGCACATTCAACTGGAGAAAAATAGGCTTTGAAGGGGCTTTAGGAATTATGGATTTTGGCAATGAACCGTTTATTCTTGATTATACTCAAAAGGATCATCCCGACATTCAATTTTTTGGGGCAAATATGGCCTTTCGCAAAGAATTTTTGGAAAAGTACGGCGGTTTCAATATTACCAAAAGATTCAGTCAAGATACTGAGATTTGCGAGCGCCTTTTTAACGCTGGGGTCAAGGGCGTTTACGTGCCCAACGCTAGTCTTTATCATAAGATTCCCGTCATAAAGGTCACACCCATGTTTTACTACCGCTGGTGGTTCGACCGGGGGGTCTACTCGGATTTTAAGGAAACAATAAATTTCGCTTTTATTCTTAAAATTATTAATTTTTTCCGAAAATCTTTTCTGGAAAAAGATTTGTTACAGAAAGTCCTTTTGCGCTATCAAGGATTCTATCATTTGGGTCAAATGAAAAAGACGTGCAGTCGTTCATTATCAAGTGAGAAGCCGAGGAGGGACAATTCACAAGTGCAGAATTTGGGAAAAATGTCCCATAGGGAGAAATACCAGACAGGAGATTCTCATGGAAGATTCCATAAACCGGCAACAGCAGATATCAAGTCCGATTACAGTTTCCGTCGTCATAGCTTTCTACAATGCGGAGAAATTTATCCTGGAGACTATTGAAAGTGTTCTAGCCCAAACCCATAGGAACTGGGAACTTATTTTAGTCGATGATGGTTCAAGCGACGGAAGTACAATGATTGCAAAACAATTTGCTAATCAATTCCATGAAAGAGTTCGTTACTTGGAACACTCGGGCCATCAGAACAAGGGAACATGTGCTACCAGAAATGTAGGAGTGAGAAATGCAAAAGGAAAATACATTGCCATCCTTGATGCTGATGACATCTGGTTACCGTCGAAGCTAGAAGAACAAGTTGCTATTCTTGAGAAAAACCCGGATGCTGCGATGCTTTGTGGCGCCGTCAATTATTGGTACAGTTGGACAGGGAAAGAAGAAGATATAAGAAAAGATAAGATTCTTGAGGTGGGAGCCCCTCAGGATTCGATTATCCATCCGCCGAACCTTTTCTTCCATCTCTACCCTTTAAGTAGAGGTGTTGCGCCGACGCCTTCGGATCTGCTTTTAAGAAAGGATGTGGTGGCCTTAGTGGGAGGGTTTGAGGAGAAATTCAATGGCATATTTCAACTGTACGAGGATCAAGCCTTTTTGAATAAAATTTATTTACATTTTCCCGTATACGTTACCAGCCGTTGTTGGATCAATTACCGGGTACATCCTGATTCCTGTGTTTCCACAGTAACTAAAGATGGGCAATACAATATGGTTCGCAGGTTTTTTTTGGAATGGTTCGAGGAATATTTGATCCAATGCGGTAAAAAAGGGTCGGGGGTCTGGAGGCTATTGCAGGAGGCACTTTTTCCATTCCGAGCAATTTCAACGGACAGGATGCAGGAGGCAGACACCAGAGAAATCAAGTGGTGGCTCCGGGCCGCAAGAGGCAATACTGCGAAGCTAGTGTTCCCGCCTGACGATCCGGAGCTGGTTCGAATCACTATCGAGAAAGCGGAAACCAAAACCAGCTCTGATATTCAACTGAATCAGCCGCAACTAAGAGTCAAAGCGGATCATCGTTATTTGCTTCATTTCAGGGCGAGGGCAGACAGTCCGAGAAACATCATCGTAGGATTTGCTAAAGCACACGAGCCCTGGGATAATCTGGGCTTGTATAGAAATATTGGGTTGAAGACAGAATGGCAAAATTTTGACATAGAATTTGTTGCTACGGCAGATGATGAAAATGCCCGTATCCACTTTGATGTTGGCGAAAGAGACATTTCATTTGAGTTGTCTTCCGTTAGTCTGCGCAGCCTGGAAGATGACAAATCTATTGAACCTGACCTTTCAGCTATGCTGCCCGGGAGACTGGAACGAGACAAGGTGTCTTTGGCGGGGACATCAGACACCTTGCTTACAGAGGAGCGAAAAACGGCTGTTAGACAGCAAACTGAGCAAGTCGCTACGCCCAAAGAGGTGAGTTTCGGCACGCTACGACAAGTCACGCCCATCAGCCGGGACTGGGGCTTTGATCGAGGACTCCCGATCGATCGCTATTATATTGAGAATTTTCTCGCTCGCTACGCGGATAATATCCGAGGACGTGTCTTGGAGATCGGGGACAACTCCTATACTTTGAGGTTTGGCTGCGATCGCGTGACCAAGAGCGATGTCCTTCATGTGGAAGAAGGCAACCCCAAGGCGACCATTGTGGCCGACCTGACCTCCGCTTCCCATATTTCATCTGAGATATTTGATTGCATTCTCCTCATTCAAACACTGCAGCACATTTATGATGTGCGGGCGGCAATTCGGACGATCCACCGTATCCTGAAGCCGGGTGGAGTCCTGCTGGCAACCTTTCCGGGCATCAGCCAAACGTATGATCATACATGGGGTGGTTGTTGGTATTGGAATTTCACCACCCTATCTGCGCGGCGGCTGTTCGAAGAGGTCTTCCCGGCTGCAGATGTTGAGATTTATGCCCAAGGGAATGTACTTGCGTCAATCTCCTTTCTGCATGGCCTGGCTGCGGAGGAACTGCAAAAGGAAGAACTGGACTACAATGACCCAGGTTATCAAATGCTGATCACTGTCAGAGCGGTGAAATAGGAGGTATCGCTATGAGGATATGTGGGTTCAACAGATTAAGTAGTACCGCTCAGCTATTCAGGCGCTGGTTCGAACGCAAGGCGCTCATTCTGATGTACCACCGCGTGGCAGAAGTGAGCACAGACCCCTGGTCTCTATGCGTGACACCGCAACATTTTGCTGAACATCTGGAGATTTTGAAAAAACACTTTCGTCCCATACAGCTTCAACAATTGACGAAAGCCCTTCGGAAAGGAAAAGTACCACGCCGATCGGTGGTCGTCACATTCGACGATGGATACGCGGACAATCTCCACAACGCCAGACCGATACTTGAATGTCACAACGTTCCCGCAACGGTATTCCTGAGTACAGGATACCTTGGGCAAGGGCGTGAGTTTTGGTGGGACGAGTTGGACAGGCTGCTACTGCAGACCGGTACGTTACCGGAAACACTTCGTCTTTCCATCAATGGAAGCTACCACCAGTGGAGCCTTGGGGCATCAGCTCATTACGACGAGGACGCTTTTTGGCGGTATAGATTCTGGAGAGCTATGGAGGAACCACCAGATACTCGACATTTAATCTACCGCTCACTCTGGCAACTGCTGCAACCTTTGCCGGAAAGTGAACGACGAAAGGTACTAAACGAGCTATTGACTTGGGCAAATGCTGAACCAGCTGGACGACCGGCTTACCGTATTCTTACTCAGCAAGAAGTAGTTGACCTTGTGCGAGGCGGGCTAGTTGAAGCCGGCGCTCATACGGTGACACATGCAGCGCTCTCAAAACTCCCCCCAGATTTGCAGCGTGATGAAATTCAACAGAGCAAAACCATCCTGGAGAAAATTCTGGGACGTCCGGTAACGAGTTTCGCATATCCGTATGGCGATTATACTGCCGAGACGGTCCCAATTGTCAGGGAGGCTGGATTTGCTTGTGCTTGTTCAACTCTTACTGGCGTTGTCGGGGGAGACGCCGACCGTTTTCAATTGCCCCGCGTTCAGGTAGAGGATTGGGACGGGGAAGAATTCTCGCGGAAACTTTCTCTGTGGTTTGATAGTTAAGGACGCATGTTTAATCACAATCCGATAATTTTATAATAAAATAAAAATAATTAATGGTTTTATAGTTTCGATTATTTCTAGAGTTAAACCTAAATATTGTGCATGACGAAACGAAAGATTATTCTCCGTTCTATTTTCAGTTCTTTTCATACTTGTTTTGCGTGCCTGCCTATTTTAGGCATAAATATTATATGTTCTTTTGTAAATTTATAATCACCCCTCTCCCCTCCTTCGCAAGGGGGGACAAAGGGGGGAGTGTAAGAAAACTTGCAAAAAATAATATTTTTTATAGAATACTATACGATATCCGAAAAATCGCCATAGGAGAATTGGCGAAGATGGCCTTTATCTCTCGCCATTTTCTTTATCGTTCACTTTGTGAAATATTGCAAACCTGACTGGAAAGTAAGCAGAGATGTAAGGCTTTTACCCATATGGTAAGACCTTCGATAATATTTCTGTTTCCTGATCATGCATTTACTTGTCTTTGGAAACAAAGATGGGAGACGCAACACTTAATTTGAGAGGATTTGTGTCTAGGGTAAAACCTGTGGAAACAATAGACAAGAAATTGAATCATCTGCTAACGGAAGAAAATTTGACCAAGGCCACTGACCAATTTGCTTCAGACAAGCCTTTGGTATCAGTCATTGTGCCTGCATACAATGCAGAAACGTATATCGCGCATACTTTGAATTCAGTGATCTCACAAACTTACAAAAATATTGAGGTTATCGTAGTGGATGACGGATCAAACGATGGAACTGCACAAATTGTGGAATCAATTATACAAAGAGATGATCGCGTGATGCTTTTGCACCAGTCAAATTCTGGAGTCGCAGCTGCGCGGAACCTGGCAATTCAAAAGTCTCGGGGGGAATATATAGCACCAATAGATGCCGACGATATCTGGTTTCCTCAAAAAATAGAAAAACAAGTACATAGTATGTTACTTGCAGAGTCAGGCACAGGACTCGTCTATACTTGGTCGGTACATATTGATGAAAAAGGGTTACTGACGGGTGGATTCAACACTTCCGCTATAGAGGGTGATGTTTTTTCGGTATTGATAGTTAGCAACTTTATTGGCAATTCCAGCACGCCCTTGATTCGCCGTGTCTGTTTTGAGCAAGCTGGAGGATATAGCAGCCGACTTCTTAAGCTAAACGCTCAAGGTTGTGAAGACCGCGAACTCTATCTTCGTATAGCTGAATCCTATAAATTTCGTGTAGTTAAAGAGTTCCTCGTCAAGTACCGTAAGGCTAAAAATAGTATGTCTTGTAATTATAGATCAATGGAAAAGTCAATGTTTATAGTAATAGCGGATATAAAACAGCGATATCCTAATATTCCATCGTTCGTCTATTCCTGGGCCAAGAGTCATTATTACCTGTATCTCAACCGTCAAAGCCGATCATGTGGTCACTGTTGGAAAAGCATTCTCTACCTGTACAAAGCGGCACGGATGGATTTTGTTTTTCTCTTATATCCGGATTTTTATTGGTGTCTGTGCTCCAGTGTTTTACTACTGGTAAAACAGGCAGATATCAGACGCAATCAGGAAAAGAGTACGCTTTCTGACATCGTAATACGAAGTAGTCTAACACCAACCGGCTTGTCTAAATTGTATCAAAAGCGACTGAAACTTATTCATCGTTTGTGTGCGGAGTGGGAAAAGGTGCGCTAAAGCGGAAGCGATGTTTAAAAAATACGGATCATTATTTGCATTGCATAGAAAAAATTATAGTGATGAGGTGCTCTTCTTGGAAAGCTTTGTTACCTAAATGGAAACAATAAAAAAGGTAGGAAAATGTTATTAAGGGCATTAATAGATCAACATTTTCTACGAGGGCGGAGTTATATTTCCCGTGAACTCTTCAAGAGTTGGAACTGGATACAACCCAATGGCAAACTCTAAAAAAACGCTTCTGCCTGTGCGTTGCATGCAGACAGGTAATCGAAGATTTTATAAACTAGAACATCTTAACAAACAAAGGAAACTTTATACCTGATTATACGATGATTTTCGTTTGTTTTGTACACAAGGAAGTCGAAAGACACGAACAGAAGATACTTATGAATAATATATTTAGTAAAAAGTAAATCTACCCCTATACAATAATTCCTGTTTCTGCAATATTTGGGTCTGACTTAAGCGCCTTTTTAAGTTTATACTCCTTGTGCCAGGCGTTCAAGCAGGGAATGATAAAGACGCTGACCAGCGCCATGGCCATGCCGCCGATAGAGGGAATTGCCATGGGTTTGGCAACCTCAGCGCCGGCGCCTGTTGACCACAGGATGGGAAGTAAACCGATAAACGTGGTGGCAGCCGTCATCATACAAGGTCGTATTCTTCTGGTACCTGCCATTAAGATAGTATCGCGAATATCCCGGACATTTTTCATCTTCCTTTCGCCGAACAAATCGTTGATATAGGTGGTAATGAGGATGGAATCGTCGTCCACAATTCCGAAGATAGAAATAAAGCCTACCCAGACGGCAACACTGAAGTTGTAACCAAACAGGTATTGAAGCCAGACGCCGCCTGCAATAGCCGTAGGTATCCCGGCAAATAAGATAAACATCGTTTGTGGAAAGGATTTGAATGCCATAAATATAAGGATAAAACCAACAAACAATGATAAAGGCACAAGTATTTGTAATCTATTTTTTGCCCTTACCTGGTTTTCAAACTGACCGCTCCACTGAATAAAGTACCCATGGGGTAACATAACTTTTTGCGATACAACCTTAGAGGCTTCTTCGACAAAACTCATTGGGTCCCTGCCACGGACGTTCATAAGGACATAAGCCCTCAGAAGAGCATTTTCACTGCTTATCATGGCGGGTCCCATTACATAACGAATATCAGCCACTTGTGTAATAGGAATGTGTTGGCCCGTAGAACTGGGGATGTATATCCTTTTCAGTGCGTCAAAGTTATCACGCAGTTCCCGAACGTATCTGACCCGTACTGGGTATCGTTCACGGCCTTCTACCGTAGTCGTAATATTTTCTCCTCCGATAGCCGTCTCAATAATATCCTGTACATCCCGTATATTGATGCCATAACGTGCAATTTCCTCACGTTTAATTTTGTATTCCATGTAAGGTTTTCCCGTAACTCTTTCAGCATAAAGGTCTGCCGCACCGGGTACATCACGGAGCGCCTTTTCAACATCAATGGCTAATTGCTGCAAGACATTCAAGTCTTCTCCAAATATCTTGACTCCCACCGATGTTCGGATACCGGTAGCCAGCATGTCAACGCGATTAATGATGGGTTGTGTCCATATATTTGCCACGCCGGTTATTCTTGTCGCTTCATCCAGTTCCTTGATGATTTCCTGTTTTGTAATCCTCCGTTCGTCCGGTAGTATCCAATGGAAAAAAGGGTGGAAGAGGGAGGGGATATGGTTCAAAAATTGATACTCAATCTTCTTATTACGCCATTCCTCTTTTGGTTTTAAATTGACGACTGTCTCAAACATCTCGACAGGCGCTGGGTCTGTGGCGGTTTCTGCCCTGCCCAATTTTCCCACAACCATATCTACTTCAGGGTGAGATTTTATGATCATATCCTGTTTCTGCATCATTTTAAGGGCTTCCGTTAATGATACGCTGGGCAGCATCACCGGCATAAAGAGGATAGAACCTTCGTCCAGTGGTGGCATAAATTCCCTTCCCAGCTTTTTTGCAGCAAAAACGGAAGAAACAACGATAGCGAGCGGAATCGCAAGGAATATTTTCTTATGATCTAACGCCCACCTGAGTACAGGTTGATAACCTCTCAAGAGCATCCTGGAGGAAAAATTATCTTCCATGGGCTTTAGTTTACCCTTTATCAGAAAGGTACAGAGCAAAGGAACCAGGGTAATTGCCATAACAACTGATGACCCAATAGCAATGGTCTTTGTCCAGGCTAGTGGTGTAAAGAGTTTCCCTTCCTGGCCTGTAAGTCCAAATACCGGGAAGAACATACAAATAGTTGTTAAGGCAGCAAAGAATATAGAACCGCCGACTTCCTTTGACGCATCAAGGATGATCTGTGGTCTGCTTTTCTTGCCCTTTTGTTCTATAAGATTTCTGAAGATATTTTCTGTCATGATGATGGACATATCGCTTACTTCACCAATGGCAATGGCAATACCTGTGAGGGACATAATGTTGGAATCAATACCCATAAAATACATGCATAGGAATGAGACAAGTATGGACATGGGGAATCCAAGGCAACAGATAATTATGCTCCGCACATGTAACAGAAAGACAGCGACAACAATAGAAGTGATAATGATTTCTTCTATCAGTGCCTCTTTGAGGGTATCAATGACACGGTAGATAAGACCCTCCCTGTCATAGAAGGGTACAATCTTTACCCCTGGCGGCAACCCCGGTTCAAGCTCTTTAATCTTCTGCTTTATCCTTTTAATCACCTTTAAGGGATTTTCGCCCTGGCGCATGATAACGAGCCCACCAACAACCTCTGCACCTTCCTTATCCAGGGCACCGCGTCTGAAATCCCCGCCCACCTGAACAACGCCTATATTCTTAACGAATATGGGAACACCGTTATAACTGCCTACCGTAATGTTTTCAATATCGGTAACATTCTTGATAAACCCGAGTCCGCGGATGATAAATTCCATACTACCGCTTTCTACAACTTTGGCGCCTACATCGATATTACTTTTACGAACGGCTTCATACACCATTCCAACGGTCATGTTATATGCCAATAGTTTGTTTGGATCGACATCGACCTGATATTGTCTGACAAAACCACCTACACCTGCTACCTCAGAGACACCTTCGACTGCATTTAATTGATAGCGGACAAACCAGTCCTGGACGGATCGCAGTTGCCCAAGGTCGTACCCTTCGCCTTCAATGGTATACCAGAAAATCTGGCCAAGACCAGTAGCATCAGGGCCCAGTCTGGGGATGACATCTTTTGGCAGCAAGGCTTGTACAAAGTTTAACCTCTCTAATACACGGGAACGCGCCCAGTAAAAGTCAATATTGTCCTTGAAGATAATAAATACCATGGAAAAGCCAAAACCCGATTGGGACCGTATGACCTTTACTCCGGGGACACCCAGGAGATTAACAGTTAAAGGGTAGGTGACCTGATCTTCTACATCCTGGGGACTGCGTCCAGGCCAATCGGTAAAGACAATGCACTGGTTCTCACCAATATCCGGGATAACATCCATGTTGACATTTTTCAGTCCGAAAACGCCGCCGAATATCAACAGGAGGTAGAAGCAGATGACGAGGAATCTGTTTTTTAAGCAGAGTTCAATAAGTTTGTTGATCATAGATAATTATTCTCACCGCAGAGGACGCAGTGTGCGCAGAGAATCTAGAAAATTATTAACGACCCTTTGGATGCCGTCTTTTAAAAGGTCAACATTAAAGTTAATTACAATCCAACCTTACAATCAGATAGTTTCAAATAAGGCATCAACTGTGCTTTATGAATTGGTAAAAGCTTTTCAATGGACTTTATTTCTACAACAAATTCATCTTCTGTCAATAAATCTAAACGATAACTACATTCAAGTTTTCATTCCTTAATATACAACAGTAAGTGGTTTTTGTTGCTCCACTTTCAAGCCTGATTGAATAAGATCATACACCATACATGTCTCATAAGCAGAGCAAGAAATCCTGGTACCAATGAACGGTGAATATTAATAGCCACACCAAATATTGTTTCTGTTATTTTGTTAAGTCTTTCTTCTTGATCCATCTCTGCGATCTCGGCGGTGAATAGACTAATTTTCTTTCTTAAATTCCATCGCTCCACCATACAAAGCACTGGCACCACCAGTAAGCTGACTCTGGGAGTCTATAAGGAAGTTTGCGGATGTAACCACTTTATCCCCTTCGTCCAGACCTTCTAAAACGGGGTAATAATCACCGGCCTTTGGTCCGAGAATAACTTCTTTCCCAATATATTGCCCATTTCCTTTATCTATATAGACAATCTTTCGTATGCCGGTATCAAGTACTGCTGTAGCAGGAATCGCTAGTACTTGCGTGGTTTTCTCAAGATTCATTCCACATTTATTGCAATTCCCTGGTTTATCAGAAACAACCTCTGGGTGCATGGGGCAGGCATAAACTGAGCGCTTCCTCTGTTCGGTCTTTTTTATCTTTATCCCCAATCCTTCCTTGACCTCCCATTGACCCATTTGCCTTTTACAATCAGGACATTCACCCGGTTTATCTGAGGTCATACAAGCCATAGGACACATGTATACATATTTCTGTTTCTTTTCACCTGTGGGTGATGTTGTCGTCACGCTTGTTTGTATCAACATACCACACATAGGACAAGCCTTCGGCGCAATAGCCGGATCCCATTCCTGGGGACAAATACAGGTTAACTTTTCACCAGAAACCTCAACAGGTAGCTCCTTTTTTTCAAGGTGCATACCACATACCGGGCAGTCGCCATCTGTCTTTGAAGTATGGCATTCCATGGGGCACACATATATCGTTTGTGTTTTGGCTATTTGTTCATTTCTCTCTATGGTTTTGGGTATCGGCTGTTTTTCCAGTTTCATCCCGCACACGGGGCAATCTCCCGGTTGTTTGGAAGAGTAGCATTTCATGGGACATACGTATTCATACTCAATTTCTTCTTGCTGTGGAGTCATACTGCTTGCAGCAACCAGCTCAATTTTAGTAGGGGGTTTCTTTACAAAGGGGATATTATCCTCCGGGCATATACCCGGCCTGCTGGACTTTATTTCCGGGTGATTCGGGCAAACGTAATCCAGCCCGCTTACGTACTGCCTATCCTGGTTTTCAAGCTCTTCAACGGGTATCCGTATGCGCGCATTGACATACATGGCAGGTTTGAGTTTGAGTTGGTGATTAGGGATATCACAACGTATCTTCACTGAACGTGTCTTGTCATCGAGGAAAGGTTCTATAAAGGACACCCTGCCAGTAAAAGCCTCTCCTGGATATGTTGGAGTTGTAACCTCTACTTCCTGTCCGATCTTGATCCATGCCATTTCATATTCGTATATATTGGCCATCATCCATACATTTGAAAGGTCGGCAACCGTGTATATCATCTCGCCCAACATAACATATTGACCTTCCAGTGCTTTTTTCTCGATGACAATACCGCTGATAGGGGCGTATATAATAGTGTGTTGTTTTATCTTTTTTTCTTTTGCTAGCTCATCAATCTGTTTTTCCGTAACACCCCACCATAATAATCTTCTTTTAGAAGCCTCTACGAGCGATTTAGCGCCATGTATTACTTCTTCAAAAGGACTTTCCTTAACTTTTTCAAGTGTTTCAAGTGCTAACAGATATTCTTCCTGTGTAGATACAAGATCAGGACTATAAATCCAGACCATAGATTCCCCTTTGACAACCTGTGTACCTGTGAAATCAACAAAGAGCTTATCAATTCTGCCTGGAATCCATGCTGAAACAAGAGTCTTGAGTCGTTCGTCATATTCTATGAATCCCACCGTATAAATATCTTTGATTAAAGATCTGAAGTCGACCGTATCTGTTTTGACCTGTGCCAGTTTTAGTGCGCGTTCACCCAATTCTATGGTTGCTAGTGACCCTGCCTCCTCTATACCCGCACCCTTTTCATACACAGGAATAAGGTCCATAGCACAAATGGGACATTTGCCGGGTTTATCCATCTTAACAGAGGGATGCATACCGCATGTCCAATAAAGTATCTTCTTTTCTTTTATTTCTTCAGCACATGCAGAAAGTACAAAAACTGATACATTAAACGAGGAAATAGTAAATGCATGTATGTTGAAAAGCATACAAAGCATGAAAAGAATCACTTGTCTGAAGGACATATATTACCCCTTTCGCAATTTTGATTTGAGAAGTATTGGTTATTTTATTGGGTCAGTTGTATACCCACAACTCTTTCCAGATTTGCCAGGTTTTGTTCAAAATCAGTTAATGCCCTATAATAAAGTAATTTCGAATTCAGAAGAATTCTCTGACTATCAATCAGGGTAAGGAAATCAACCCTGTCTGCCTCATATCCGATTCGTGCGGCCTTTAAGGATTGTTCTGCCTGTGGAATTATGCCTGTTTTATAAAGATTTATTGTACTTTCTGAGGATTGGAGCCTGACCAGAAAATCTTTGACTTCAAACAATGTCTTGTTGTTGATAAATCGATAATCTGACTTGGCGGCACTCAAGTCTTCTTTGGCCTCTTTTACCTTCGACCGATTTTTCGGCCACAAGCCATGGTACATTGATGGTAATTGCAGATGCCCATGTGTCGGGTTTTCTGTTTTCCTGCATATATTCAACCATTGGCTCAAAGTCTGCATAGTAATAATCCTTCTTTGAAAGTATTAAATTTCTCTCATCCCGTTTAACGGCATAGTCATACTTTTTAAG
Source organism: uncultured Planctomycetota bacterium (assembly GCA_963709355.1). GTDB lineage: Bacteria > Planctomycetota > Brocadiia > Brocadiales > Brocadiaceae > PLOWO2-12-38-17. The sequence goes on along the minus strand of CAVPVY010000005.1, from coordinate 1,410,278 downwards.
CTCAGGCCTATTTTTCACAGCAAGGGCTTCCAATTCCGATAAACTTAAGTTTAAGGTATGTTTTTTAAAGGGACGAGGTTTACCTAAAGTGGTTTGTGTGGGCCTATCTAATAAAATATTTAATCGGGCAATTACAGATTCCCTTTCCTTGTTTAAAACAATAACGTCATTGGCTAATGTAGATAATTCAACCTGTGCAGAAAGCGCATCCCTTTGGGTAGCTTTACCCACGGAATATTTTGTTTCTGCAATCTTTGCAAATTTGTCGGAGCAGATCCCTATTTTCCTCAGTAATATCAATGGCGTTGTTAATGTAGTAGAGTTCATAGAAAGCAGACTTTACAAGAGCAATTATTTCCTGTATTTTAGCCTGAAATTCTTTTTCTACCATGTTAGATTCTTCTGTCGCCACTTCGCCTCTGAGACGTAGTTTTCCTGGAAAGGGTATTTTCTGGGATACGCCAAAACGTTGTTGGAGCATACCTGTTTGGCCTTCTATATTGATTGGGCTATTGGACATATCAAAAGAGCCGATGCGCAGGGAAGGGTCATCTAATGACTTTGCCAGTGGAATCTTTGCCTTTGCGGCATTTAAACGTTTTTGGGCTGCAATTATTTCAGGATTTTGTTCTACAGCTTCTTGGATCAACCATTTTAAGTCTAAAGTTGCATTGTTATCGTTATTAGCAATAGTAACTGTTTTGTTGTTTTGTTTTTGTGATATGTTTCCGTTCTTGCCTTCTGCTGCAATAATGTCTTGTGAAATGAATGATATAGAAATAAGTAAAATTATTATTGATACCATTCTGTTTATTGTTGAATAGATTATTAGCCGCATCTAATCATATGACATACTAATGTCTTACAATTAATAGCGTGGTCTATTAACTTATATTCAAAAAATAGCGATAGATAAACAGCCGAAATAATAATAAACGATAGTATATACGAGATATACATATTCATTTTGTTATGAGGTAACAGATTAGTCGGTATTCCCAGCAGACGTGTTATTCTGTCTTCTACGGCCCTTTGTTCATTAAAAAAAGGAATAACAGGGTGTGGTATATTTGTTGAGTAAGTTTTGGATAATTTAACAAGTGCACTTGCAAGTTCTAAAGGTTCTTTTGAAAAACTTATAGCGCTATCGTCGGCTGCCTTTTCCAGTGTTGAGGAAAAAAGTATTAATAGAATTTTGTTTATCGGTATAAAGAAATTGATTGTACACAAAATGTTTATTATAAAAAGTTTTAACGGGGCATTATTTTCTTTATGATGTAATTCATGAAGGATTACCGCCGTAAGCTCTTTTGTTGTTAGATAAGAACATATGCCTTTGGATAAATATATTTTTGGTCTCCAAAGACCTGTAGTAAATGCATAATATGAATTTTTGTTAGCTAAAATTGTAATTTTATTGTGAAGATTTAAGCTTAATAAAGTATCCTTCAGGCTGTGACTAATGTTGTTGGAGACAGCGGAAGCAATAGAATTGATAAAGTTTTTACTAGAAGCTATGATTGAAATTGCTTTGTGTATGGAAAGGATTATTCCAATAAAAAATAGGATAATACAAATCCACGGGAATACTATAGAAAATGTACGCAGCGTAAAGAGACAATTCAGGCAAATATTTTTACAACAGGTAATTGATTCATAAGTTGATTTTGTATTTAATATGAATTCTTTAATACCGATTATAATCCCAGTGGCTGTAAAAGATAAGACAATCAAGTTTATAAATATAATTAATAAAAAATAAGAATTTGCTTTTTGTTCCAGATTGAAATTAATGTTTTTCATGATTTTAACCATGTTTTAGCGATGCTGGCTGAGCCTTCATTTTTTCTTTTGGACTCAATCAGCCTGGAAAAGAACTCTATCTTTTCGAGTTTCAGTTGTATTATGTAATCTATAAAATGTGCCATTACCGTTTGATGGGAAATTTCAGATGCACCTTCGACAATCTTTTTTGATACAATTTCGAGAAACCGTTCCTTTGTATAAACAGGCTTGTAAAAGTATGTCTTTCCAGATTTCTTTTTTGTAAGGAGCCCCTTTTTTACCATTCTATTTGTAACCGTAATTACTGTGGAATATGATATACCCCTATCATAATTAATGATATCAATAATATCTTTTACACAAGATTCTCCTCTTCTCCATAATACCTCCATAACATCTTTTTCCAGCGATCCTAAAACTTGATTTAGACCTTCTTTGAAGGGATTAAAGTGAAATTTTAATTTTTTGTTCATAAAAACTATTTAAATTGAATTTGGTTTGAAAAATATTAATTCTAAGATAAATGAATCATTTTAATTGTTCATCCATATTATATTTTACATATTGTAAAATATCAAGGTGTTTTTTTGGCAATTTTGATATTTTTTATCTTATGTTTTTTTCTATATATCTTCAGGGTATTCAAAGTAATTGATAATGTTGCTTTATGTTGCGCCCTTTTGATGTATTATTTCTACGGGTGCGACATAAGCGAAACAAAAATATTAATTAACTATAACACGTTGAGCGAGAGGGACATCTGGAAAGAAGAGAAGAAATTTATAAGGACGCATCCTTAGAGTAGAAAAGGACGATAACGACATGAAGGCAATTCAGTAATAAAGAAATCCGATAACAAGGCAATTTCATGCTGTGTGTCCCTCTTCATTATTGAAATAGTAAAAAATACTAAAATTCCTTGAATGCCTTAAAAATACTGCTAGAATTAGGTAAATATTTAAACAAGAGATACATGATAAACCGAAATAATATTGAAATGATTTAGTCTAAGTAACATTTATAAAAGTTAATTTCATTATATTAAATGGCAAAAATTATTTTTATTTTTGGCGGCGCCAGGAGCGGCAAATCGGCCTTTGCTGAAGAAATTGCTAAAAAGTATAATCACGTAGTTTACATCGCTACCGCTGAAATTAAGGACGATGAGATGCGTGAACGGATTAAAAGCCACCGTGCCAGACGTCCACCATCCTGGAAGACAATAGAATCTCCATATAATCTTGATAAGACTGTATCAGATATAGAAAAAGAAGTATCATTTCTATTAATTGATTGCATAACATTGTATGTCTCAAACATCTTACTGAAAACAGAAGTCTTAAGTAATAATCAATTTGTAAATATGAAGGGTGAAGTAGGAACGGGGAAACAGGCGCAAATACTTGCAGAGATCAAAAAACTGAGTAAGGTGTGCAGAAAATCGCCTGCTGATATTGTTATTATATCAAATGAGGTAGGGTTTGGTATCGTACCGGATAATGCAATATCGAGAGTGTATCGTGATATTATGGGTTGTGCTAACCAGATGCTTGCAGATGAGGCGGATGAAGTCTTTTTCGTTATTGCAGGAATTGCCCAGAGGATAAAGTAATGGATATTTATCAATTTAGGACTTTAATGAATAAAAACAAGGAATTCCCTGTTTACGTGTTTTACGGAGATGAGGGATTTTTTATTAATGAGGCGATTTCTGCATTAAAAGCTAATTATTTTAAAGAAAGTGATAATGTCCTTGCTTTATTTGAATTTAATGGGAAGGCAACACAAGCAGGCGTAATATTTGATGAATTAAGGACATTACCGTTTTTTACCGATAGGAAAAAACTAATAATTGTAGAAGAGGCTGATGAGTTTGTTGAAAAGAACAGAGAAACGATTGAAAAATATTCATTGTTGCCTGCAAAATATGCAAGCATGGTATTGTTATGTGATAAGTGGGATAAGCGAACAAAACTATCAAGTATTATAGATGAGATTGGAATTTCTGTAGAATGTAGAAAGCTAAAAGAATCATCTTTTGCAGAACTGGGTGAGTTCCCGCGTAGGATATTATAAGAAATCCATTAATGCAAATGCAGCCCAGCAATTAGTTGAGGATGTTGGTAATAATCTGGCAATCTTAGATAAACATATAGAGAAGTTATTAGTTTATTTAGGCGAAAGGACTGAGATAGAAGAGAAGGACATTGAAGCTCTTGTTGGTTTTGACAGGAACCGTACAATATTTGAATTAACAGAAGCCGTGGCTCAAAAAGATGTAGCAAATGCGCTAAAATATCTCAATCAAATGTTATATCACGGTGAAGATTCTGTAAAGATTATAAGTCTGCTGGCATGGCAACTCAAACGATTATGGAGGGCTAAGCAGATTTTGAGGATGGGTGGAGATGAATCAAAAATATCTTCTGAATTACAACTAATACCGTTTTTTGCAAAACGGTTTTTTGAGCAAATAAGACTGTATACCGAGGAAGACCTGATGAGAAAGTATGCGCTTTTGTTAGAAACTGATGTGAAAAGTAAAACAAGTTCGCTGAGTACACAATTGCTGTTAGAATTGCTTGCATATAGATTATGCACATAAATCATATAAATATGGCTTAAGATGGCTTATGCCGGTTACCAATTTGGTTTTTCCTTTTGAGGTAGGATTTAAAGTGGGGATTGAAATTCATCAATATTAATTTTTGGCATAGTGAGAAATATTTTAAGAATGTTTTTATAAATATAATTTTAGAAAGGAAATAAAATGAAGTTTTTTATTGATACTGCTGATGTAAAGGAAATCAGGGAGGCTAACAGTCTTGGTATTCTTGATGGTGTAACTACTAATCCATCCTTAATAGCAAAAACAGGGCGTCCTTTTCGTGAAACGATTGAAGAAATATGCTCAATTGTAAAAGGACCGGTAAGTGCAGAAGTAGTAAGCCTTGATGCTGATGGTATGATTAAAGAAGCCAGAGAACTGGCAAAAATTGCAAATAACATTGTTGTCAAAATTCCATTAATTAAAAATGGATTAAAGGCTGTAAAGAAATTGTCAGAGGAGGGTATCAAGACCAATGTGACACTCTGCTTCTCTTCAAATCAGGCGCTCTTGGCAGCAAAGGCTGGCGGCACGTATGTAAGCCCTTTTGTGGGAAGACTGGATGATAGAGGTCATGTAGGGATGGAACTGATACAGGAAATTCGTACTATTTATGACAATTACGGTTTTAAAACAGAAGTAATCGTTGCCAGCATTCGAAACCCTCTTCATGTGAGAGATGCCGCATTGATGGGTGCAGATGTAGCAACAATTCCTTTTAACGTATTTGATTCACTTGTTCAACATCCTCTTACAGACGATGGTGTTAAACGCTTTCTGGCTGACTGGGAAAAAGTGCCAAAAAAATAATTAATAATATTGGAGCAATATATTGTTCAAGCCTACAAAAAGTAAATTAAGTATAATTTTCCTTGTCTTAGCACTTTTACCAATAATTGTTCTACGATTAGTAGTCTATCCCATCACCTTCCAGACCATAAAAGAAGAAATAATAAAGAACTTGGAAGTCGCTGCCCATAAACAAACAGAATTAATAACAAAATGGATGGAGAAATGTGTGTCTGATGTGCAGAGTATTGCAAATAATCCTATTGTACTTACTGCACTCAAGTCAGTTACGGGAAATGTTGAACATACGGAATTATTAAAATACACAAGCAACGCTATGTATTTCGATTATTTGTGGAGAGAACAAGGTCATAAGGAAGTATTAATTTCAGACCGTGAAGGCATTGTAAGACTTGCATCAAAACAAGAGCTTGTAGGTAAGAATGTATCGTCGAAGGATTATTTTAATTCTGCTATTAAAGGTGTTTTTTACAACTCTAATATAGTACCGTCGGATACACCTGTTGAAAACGAAACAGGTACTATGGAGACGGGTTTCCCTACAATGTTGATTTCTGCGCCTGTGAAAGACATCTCGGGTACTATTGTTGGCGTTACAATTATCAGAATTGATGTTTCTGAAATTAACACGATGATGCAAAATATTCATTTGGGAAAGACGGGCGAGACATATCTTATTAACGAAAAAGGATACTTGTTAACAGAATCAAGGTTTGCGGAGGATTTAAAAAGACATCGCTCTGTTGAAAAACGTACCGCCTTGGAAATGAAGGTTGTAGTTCCTGGTACTGATAATTTAACCAGGGGTATAAGCGAATGTATAAAAGGTTCAGAAGGATATGACGCCGACGGATATAAGGATTATCGTGGCGTAAATGTGCTTGGATTTTGGCAGTGGATGCCAGATTATGGATGGGGCGTGATTGCAGAAATTGATGTGGATGAAGGATATGGACTAATTTACACATTGCGTGACTATATAATGCTTGTTTTTGGACTAGTTTCAATAGGAGTTATTGTTGTTGCTTTTTTTCTTGGTAAGAAAATATCTGCGCCAATTCACCACATTACTGAAATTGCAAAAAAGGTCGCTAACGGTGATTATAATGCAAGGGTAGTTTATAATTCAAATGACGAGGTAGGTGAACTTGCAAGTTCTATTAATAAAATGGCCGAAAATCTTAAAGAAAAGGCTAAAAAACCGGAGTAAGCGTATTTATTCAAAAACCTGTTGGATTCTTGTGTCATTTCCCGTATCAAGTGCTGGGCAAGCTTTGAGGAAGCGTGAATCAAGTCCTTGTGTGGTTTTTTGCTTTTGCAGGGATGGTGTTTTGATCTCCACCGGAGTTTGTCCCTGTTAAACAAGGGAAAAGGGAATGACAAAAAGGATTGCATTCTTAGGAAATTCGCTATACAGCGTTTTTATGCTATTTATGAATAATCTAATTACATGAAATTGTAGGAGAGTTTTTCGGTGCCGGTAAAAAAGCCAGAAAAAAGTTTATTTGATACAAGTGTAGATATTATAAGAAAGAAGCCCCTTGCAGACGGAATGAGACCAAAGAATTTAAGTGCGTTTGTGGGACAGGAGCATATTGTTGGACAAAACAAAATATTACAAAGACTGGTTGAAAATAAAGAAATAATATCTCTTATTTTTCTGGGGTCCTCCGGGTGTTGGAAAAACGACACTTGCTTTTATCATAGCTCAGGCAATGGATGCCTATTTTATATCTTTTTCAGCGGTTTTGTCGGGTGTTAAAGATATAAGGGTAGTTATTGAAGAGGCTAAAGAACAGTTGAAGTTGTTTAACAAAAGAACCGTCCTCTTCGTGGATGAAATCCACAGATTTAATAAGGCACAGCAGGATGCATTCCTTCACCACGTTGAAAACGGTACAATTACATTAATTGGTGCTACTACAGAAAATCCATCCTTTGAAGTCATTGCACCGTTACTTTCACGCTGTAAGGTACTTGTATTAGAAAAACTCACAGAGGAGCACCTTAAAAACATTATGACTAGTGCTTTGCATGATAAGGAACATGGTTTAGGAAATATGAAGGTTGAAATGAAAAACGATGCTTTTGATTTTATTGCAAGTATGTCTCATGGGGATGCTCGTGTGGCATTGAATACACTTGAGGCATCTGTCATGCTTGCAAAATCTGATAAGGAAGGTAACCGGATTGTAAATATTGAAATTGCTCAGGAGGCAATGCAAAAGAGGGCCCTTCTATATGACAAGGGAGGGGAAGAACATTATAATATAATCTCCGCATTTATTAAATCTATGAGAGGTAGTGACCCTGACGCCGCACTATACTGGCTAGCACGTATGCTGGAGGCAGGAGAGGATCCTCTTTTTATTACCCGTCGCATGATTATCTTTGCATCGGAGGATGTGGGAAACGCAGACCCCCAGGCCGTTCAACTGGCTGTGGCGGTTAAGGATGCATTTAATTTTGTAGGTATGCCGGAAGGGTGGATACCGCTTGCCCAGGGTGTTACCTATCTAGCCTGTGCACCAAAGAGCAATGCCTCGTATCTGGCTTATCTGGAGGCGTTAAAGGATGTTAAAGAAAAGGGGGCTTTACCGGTGCCATTTCATGTAAGAAATGCGCCTACTCCTTTGATGAAGGACCTTGGATATGCAAAGGGTTATAAGTATCCGCATAGTTTTGGTGGGTATGTTGAGCAGGCTTACATGCCTGACGAACTTCAGGATAAGGAATACTATAAGCCAACAGAAAATGGTTTTGACAAGGAGATCAAGAAAAGGCTTGCTTATTACAAAGAAAAACGGAATCAGTTAAAATAATCTTTTCTCCGAGGTTGTTTTCAGTAAATGTAATGAAATTGATTAAATTATTTTACTCAGTTCTGTAATTAGTCTGTCAATTGAATCCTTAGATTTAGTTTCAGTCACACAAAGGAGCATATCATTCTTCAATTCGGGATAGAAACCAGAGAGGTCTAAACCGCCTATGATGCCGTTTTTTAGCAAGTGTTCATTGATTTTATTTACGTTTAAGTTACCCTTTATTTTGATTGAGAATTCATTAAAGAAGGGTTTTTTAAAGGTTGGTTCAAGGTTATTCAGTGTACATAACCTTTCGTATGCATAGTGGCTTTTTTGTATATTAAGGTTGCCTAGGTCTGCAATACCTTTTTTTCCTAATGCACATAGATATATACACGCCCTTAATGCAAGTAGCGCCTGATTAGTGCAGATGTTTGAGGTTGCCTTTTCACGCCTGATGTGTTGTTCTCGTGCCTGCAATGTGAGGACGAAGCATCGCTTCCCGTTGCTATCTAGAGTCTCACCAACTATCCTGCCTGGTATTTTACGAAGAAGTTCATTTTTAACTGTAAAAAAACCAAGATAAGGTCCGCCGTAGTTCAAATAGTTACCAAGCACCTGCGCTTCACCAACAGCAATATCGGCATTATATTCACCCGGTGGTTTCAGGACACCCAGAGAAATGGGATTTACACATGCAATAAAAAGCATATCGTAGTTGTGAACAATGTTTGATATAGTTTCCATCTCTTCAATACACCCGAATATATTTGGATTTTGAATAAGTACAGCCGCAGTTTTGTCATCAATTAGCTTTTCTAATTCTTCTATCGGCGTTGTTCCTTCAGGTGTATCAATTTCAACGATTTCTGCGTGGAAGCACATTAAATATGTCTTTAGCACTTGCCGGTATTCCGGGTGAATTGCACGCGAGCAGATAATCCTGTTTTTACCCTTCAAACGTATAGATAGCAATGCCGCCTCCGCAAGGGCGGTAGAACCATCATACATGGAGGCGTTAGCAACATCCATGTCTGTTAGCTCGCACATCAAAGTTTGAAATTCATAAATCACCTGAAGCGTACCCTGACTTACCTCAGGCTGATACGGTGTGTAACAGGTATAAAATTCGCTTCTTGATGTCAGATGGTCAACTACGGATGGAATATAGTGTTCATAAGCCCCTGCGCCTAAAAAAGAGATGTGAGTGCCTGTACTGATGTTATTTTTACTTAAATCCTTGAGAATATTTATAACTTGCGGTTCAGAAATACCATCAGGCAGTTTTAAAGAGAATTTCCTTAGTAATTCCGGAATATCTTTTATTAGCGCTTCAAAGGAAGATATGCCCATCTCTTTGAGCATTATTTCTTTGTCACGTTTGGTATTCGGAATGTAATCCATAAAATTTATGTATGATAATATTCCTGTATTGGTTTGACATCCAAACTTTCTTTTTTAAGTGCCTCTATTGCATTTGTAGCGGCTACCGCACCTGCAACGGTTGTAAAATATGGTACATGATAAACAAGGGTGGTCCGTCTTATTGAATAAGATGCCTCCTGGGCAGATTTCCCACCAGAGGTATTGATGACAAGCTGGATTTCACTATTTTTGATGAGGTCAACAATATTTGGACGCTCTTCAATTACCTTTAAAACAGGTGTGACTGGAACATTGTTATCGGAAAGAACTGCCGCAGTTCCTTGTGTGGCTACGATTTTAAAACCCATTTGTAAGAGTTTTCTTGCTATAGGTACCATAGCCTTTTTGTCTTTGTCTCTGACACTTATAAAAACAGTACCCGTTAGAGGAAGGCTGCTATTGGCTGCCATTTGTGATTTTGCATAGGCGCGACCAAAGTCCGTATCCAACCCCATAACCTCGCCTGTTGATTTCATTTCAGGTCCTAAGATCGTGTCAACTCCTTTAAATTTTATGAATGGGAATACCGCCTCTTTTACAGCTACGTGCTTTAATTTTGTATTTGTGTTTATGTTTAATTCGCTGAGTCTCTTACCTGCAATGACTTTAGCGGCTACTTTTGCCAATGGGACTCCTATAGCCTTACTGACAAACGGTATAGTTCTTGATGCACGAGGATTAACCTCAAGTACGTATACTGTCTTTTCTTTAATTGCGTATTGGATATTGATAAGCCCAACAACATTCAGTGCTAATGAGATGATTTGCGTTTGTTTTTTAAGTTCGTTGATAATAGTATTCCCTATTGAATATGGGGGGAGCGAGCAGGCGCTGTCACCTGAATGAATACCAGCTTCTTCAATATGCTCCATAACACCACCTATAAAAACTTCTTTACCATCACAAATTGCATCTACATCAATCTCTATGGCATCTTCTAAAAAACGGTCAATTAAGACAGGGTGTTCTGGCGATACCTGCACAGCATGGGTAATGTAATCTTCCAGTCCAATATCATCATAAACAACCCGCATTGCCCTACCGCCAAGGACATAAGAAGGTCTTAGCATTACAGGATAACCTATTTTATTAGCGACAGCCTTTGCTTCATCAGCAGAACGGGCACAGCCATTTTCAGGCTGTAGTAATTTTAACTGATTCATTAAATTTGCAAATCGTTCACGATCTTCGGCTATATCAATACTATCTGGGGAAGTTCCCAGTATTTTTACACCTTCTTTTTCTAAAGGTACGGCAAGTTTAAGAGGTGTTTGTCCGCCAAACTGGACAATTACACCTTCGGGCTTTTCCTTATCAATGATTTCAAGTACGTCTTCAAGTGTTAGGGGTTCAAAGTAAAGACGGTCTGAGGTGTCATAATCGGTACTTACAGTTTCTGGATTACAATTAATCATAATGGTTTCGTAACCCAATTCTCTTAAGGCAAGAACGCCATGAACGCAGCAGTAATCAAATTCAATACCCTGTCCGATGCGATTGGGGCCGCTACCTAATATAATAATTTTTTTCTTCTGTGTAGGTTTTGCCTCACAGGTTGACTCATATGTCGAATATAAATACGGTGTGAATGCCTTGAATTCAGCGGCACAAGTATCCACATGTTTGAATACAGGCCTGATTTTTTCTTTATGACGATAATTTCTTACGTCCTTTTCGCTGACGTTACATAGTGATGCAATATACTTATCCGAATATCCGCATTGTTTAGCTTCGATTAATGTTTCGTTGTCTATTGAAAATTCATTCTGAAATGTGGTTTTGCTTTCTTTATGTATTTGGACTATTCTGGATTCGATGTCAAGTAACTGTTTAATGTTAAACAAAAACCAGCGATCAATTCGTGTTAAATTATAAATTTCATCCAGGTTCATACCGTATCTAAAGGCATCGGCTATGTACCATAGCCTGTCAGGATTTGGTATAAATAATCTATTTCTCAATAACTCGTACTGTTGTTCCTTATTCCATGTATCAAAACCTGCCGGTAATAAACTATCAAATCCATAACGTCCAGTCTCAAGAGAACGAATTGCCTTACCAATTGACTCTTTAAAGGTTCGACCTATTGCCATAACCTCACCTACAGATTTCATATGAATGGTGAGTGTAGGGTCAGTATCTGGGAATTTATCAAAATTGAATCTTGGAACCTTTACGACACAATAGTCAATTGTTGGTTCAAAACATGAAGGGGTGTAACGGGTGATATCGTTTGGAATTTCGTCGAGTGTATATCCTAAGGCTAGTTTTGCAGCTATTTTTGCAATAGGGAATCCAGTTGCCTTTGATGCAAGCGCTGAGCTTCTGGATACCCTTGGATTCATTTCAATAGCTAGCATCTCACCATTTTCAGGATTAATGGCAAATTGAATGTTGGAGCCGCCTGTCTCAACGCCAATTTCACGTATAATCTTTATTGCTGCATCTCTCATTATCTGATATTCGACATCGGTAAGAGTTTGTGCCGGCGCGACTGTTATACTATCGCCTGTATGCACACCCATAGGATCAAAATTCTCAATAGAACAAATAATCACAACATTGTCCTTTAAGTCGCGCATCACTTCTAATTCGTATTCTTTCCAGCCGAGCACCGATCGTTCAACAAGTACTTCATGAACGGGACTTGTTTCTAGTGCGGTTTTAATATATTCTTTGTACTCCTCAATGTTGTATGCAGCATTTCCGCCTGCGCCTCCTAAAGTGAAAGAAGGGCGGATAATTGCAGGGAATCCTAACTTTTCAATAATTATCAGTGCATCATCATAAGAACGCGCATAACCGCTTTCTGGCACTGAGACGCCGATGCGTCTCATTGCATCCTTGAAAAGCGACCTGTCTTCAGCCTTTTTTATTGCATCTAGTTTGGCGCCAATCAATTCAACATTGTATTCCTTTAAAATACCTTTTTCAGCAAGACTAACAGCGGTATTTAAGCCAGTCTGTCCACCAAGTGTTGGTAATAAGGCCTGAGGACGTTCTTTTGCAATTATTTTTGCAATCATTTCTGGTGTGATTGGTTCAATATAGGTTTTGTCTGCAACTTCAGGATCGGTCATAATTGTTGCTGGGTTGCTATTTACAAGTATAACTTTATATCCTTCTTCGCGAAGTGCCTTGCATGCCTGTGTGCCTGAGTAATCAAACTCACACGCCTGTCCAATGATAATCGGTCCAGAACCAATAATAAGAATTTTCTCTATATCTGTTCGCTTGGGCATTTATATTAAACTCGCTTATTAATATTGACTGTTTGTAAGTCCGTGTTGTTGTACAGCCTATATTATACTTTAAAGATTATGAAGTTAGATTCTGGAGACTGGATGTTTAAATCTTATTTGTTGTAATTTTTTCAATTTTGATATAGTTTGTTTAATATTTTAACAATTTGATCAAGTATTTTATCGAAACTATTATATTATTCAGTACAAATATATTGACAATCCTTAGCAAATGACAGCCAATTGTGTATTTATGCACATGACCCAAAAGAATGGATTAGGTGATGTTTAAAAACATTTTCAAATTCTCTTTTTTCCCAACCTTCCGCAACATTTGAACTGATAGACCTTGAAGAACGAATTATTTGAGAAGTCAGCAAATACAATTCTTCCTTTGGAGATTTTTTCGATAAAAGGAAAATATCCATAGCCAAGTTGTAAGATAATTTATACACTTCTAGATTATTATAAGATTTTCTCATTATAAATATTTCTAACTTCCAACATCAAATCTTTAACCTCAGGCTTCTTCCCACATCATCTCAATAAATCTTTCAAACAGGTAGCTGGCATCATGCGGACCGGGGGATGCTTCAGGATGATATTGTACAGAAAAGGCGGGAATGGAATTGCATTTCAGACCTTCTATTGATTTGTCATTAAGGTTTATGTGTGTGATCTCCACATTACCATATGAGTTTTTATGTAAAGTTCCTTTCGCAGGCAGCGACACAGCGAAATTGTGATTCTGTGCAGTAATTTCTACTTTTCTGGTGGATAAATCCATTACCGGTTGATTTCCTCCATGATGTCCAAATTTAAGTTTGTAAGTATTCAGACCAAGCGCAAGCGCCAATAATTGATGCCCAAGGCATATTCCAAAAATCGGTTTTTTACCCAATAAACCTTTAATGTTTTCTATCATATATGGAACTGCAGACGGGTCGCCTGGCCCATTGGAGAGTAAAATACCATCTGGGTTCATATCAAGGACATGTTTATGCGGCGTATGGGCTGGAAGAACAGTTACCTGGCAGCCTGCATCACTTAAATTTCTCAAAATGTTGTATTTTGCCCCGCAATCGTAAACAACCACTTTGTACTTTCTTGCTTTGTTTTGGATAGCTTTTGTATCTTCCCACTTATATAAATTATCACATGTGACAGATTTCACCAGATCAATGCCATTAATACCCGGTGATGATTTTATCTTATTTATAAGACTTGAGACGTTGAAGTCTTTTGTTGAAATTATGGCTTGCTGAGACCCGTAATCCCTTATAAGCATTGTTAGCGCTCGTGTGTCAATGCCCTGGATGCCAACAATCCCCTTTATTTTTAGGAATTCTTCAAGACTAATTTGTGAACGCCAGTTGCTTGGCAGAGGGCTATACTCTTTAACTATAAATCCTTCTAGAAATGGGTTGCGTGATTCGTAATCTTCATCGTTAATTCCATAGTTGCCAATCATGGGGTAGGTCATAACAACTATCTGCCCTTTATATGATGGGTCTGTTAGAATTTCCTGGTAGCCAATTATACTGGTATTGAAAACTACTTCACCAATTGTTTCTCCATCAGCGCCCAAAGAGTAACCTTTGAATAAACTACCATCCTCAAGTGCAAGTATTGCCTTTTGTTTACTCATGAATTTTATTGAATTAATTTATTAAATATAACGGTGTTTTAAGAACACACGTTATGAGAATGATAAAAACATAATAAAATATAATAATGAAAATTAAAAGTTTTTAAATCGTACAAATAAAAAATGAATGTGTCAAGTCAAAGATGTTTTTCGCTTGACTAAGGTGCCCCCCTTGCTATATTAAACAAATAAAACTAAGGTGTTACAAACAAAAGAAAGGATTATTATTTAATGTCAATTTTAGTCACTGGTGGTGCAGGTTTTATAGGTTCACATCTCGCAGAGAAACTTCTGTTGCAAAAAAGGAAAATTGTTGTTATTGATAATTTTAACAATTTTTACTCTCCTTTCTATAAGAGAGAAAACATAGCTGAAGCAGTTAAAAATCCTGATTTTACTCTATACGAAGCTAACATATGCAATAAGGAAGGGTGTTATGATATATTTAAGACGCATAACATTGAAAAGGTTATCCATTTGGCGGCTTATGCAGGTGTAAGGCCGTCTATCGAACAACCTTTATTGTATGAGGAGGTTAATTGCAGGGGGACTCTAAATTTGCTTGAGCTTTCCAGGATTTTCAAGGTTAAGCAGTTTATATTTGGTTCGTCATCATCGGTTTATGGGAACAATAAGAAAGTTCCCTTTTCTGAGGACGACCCTGTAAATGAACCTATTTCACCATACGCAGCCACTAAACGCGCTGGCGAGTTGTTTTGTTACAATTATCATCATCTTTATAAAATACCCATATTATGTCTCAGATTCTTTACTGTGTACGGTCCGCGTCAAAGACCAGACCTTGCAATAAGGAAGTTTACAGAGCTTGTTGATTGCAACCAACCAATAAATATGTACGGTGACGGTACAACAGAGCGCGATTATACTTATTATTCCGATATTATTGATGGAGTTGTTTCTGCACTTGATACAGAATATGACTTTGAAATAATTAACCTTGGTGATTCGAAACCAGTACAATTAAAGAGACTTATTGAACTTATTGAACAGGCATTGGGTAAGAAGGCACAGATTATTGAACTTCCGGAACAACCGGGAGATATGCATAGAACTTATGCGGACATACGAAAGGCAGAGCGTTGTTTACATTACAAACCAGAAGTATCTATCGAGCAAGGTATTCGGTTATTCGTTACCTGGTATACTGAACGTAAAAAACATGTTAGTGTATCGCTTCATTAAAGTTCATGCATTCAAAAGGCCTAAGACACAGACAAAGTATGACATTTATTATAAATATTACAAATTGTTTGTGTTTCCTCATGCTAACCATTGCTAAAGAATCAGACTAAGTAAAACATAAAGGACACAAACATAGTTGACAATAAATTTATAGACCGAATAACAAAGAACTCTAATAAAACAAACGCTAGATTCCTTTTGGACTATTCAAAAAGAATTACTAAAGAATAATGGGGAAGCATCAAATGCTGCATTAAAAATATTTGCTATGATTTATGGTTTGTATATCAAGGCGAGAAGCTATGCGATATTAAACAAAATATTTTTCTGTTTAGGAATTATTATGTGTTTATTTGTATTAATATAGCCATTGTTAGAGGTTGTTTTTACAGAAATTGACTTATTTAAAAATGCCGTTATACAAAAAACAATTACAGGTATGGCACGCTAAATATTACAATATATTCTCACTATAAGAAAAGAAACTTATTTACTGAAAACTTAATGCAACATGTTGTTTTTACTGAGGAAAGTATGGATCGATTGGTTAAAACAACAATAAATGAAATGTCAAAAATATATCAAGGTTTTTCATTTAGTACGTTAAAAAAAATTCGGAGGCGGGGGAATTAGAAAAACAACTTTAGTTACTGAAAAATGAAAAGTAATTAGTAAAAAGTAAAAAATTATTATTGTTGTTGGACATTCCCATTTTGTGCCATAACATAATTTCGTTATGTATTATAATACAAATAACTTTACATTAAATATTTTTTTAATAAAATTGATATTTGAATAAACAGACACAAATTTTCATAGACACATACAAATTTAATTGTGGTAATTTGTATTTATCCGTGTACAAAGATTATAATTTAATTGAACATAAAGAGGTGTATGGTGAAGTTTAATACGATACAAGAGGCTATTGAAGACCTCAAACAAGGTAAAATGATTATTTTAGTTGATGATGAAAATCGTGAAAACGAAGGTGATGTCGTCCTTGCCGCAGAAAAGGTCACACCAGAGGCAATAAACTTTATACTTACTTATGCACGTGGTATTCTGTGCCTTTCCATTAGTGCAGAACGTGCGGAAAAGCTGGACTTATACCCAATGGTTTCTAATAATACTTCAATTTTCCAGACACCTTTTACAGTTTCTATTGATGCCAGAAATGGTATTACCACAGGTGTTTCTTCAAAAGATAGGGCTGTTACAATAATGACCGTGATCGATGACAAGTCAACAGCAGAAGAGCTTGTCAGACCAGGTCATATATTCCCGCTTAAGGCGAAGAAAGGAGGGGTGCTTGTTAGGACTGGACATACAGAAGGCGCAATTGATTTAATGCGCATTGCAGGTCTAAAACCAGCGGGAGTCATATGTGAAATCATGACAGATGATGGTAACATGGCAAAACTTCACGATTTAAAGAAATTTGCTGAGAGACACAATCTTAAAATATGTACGATTGCGGACATTATTAAATATCGTCATGAACAGGAACGTTTAATCGAAAAGCGTGTTACAGTAAAATTACCTACGATTTATGGGGATTTTACCCTACATCTCTATAAGTCTTTTGTTGATGAATACCTTCATCTTGCTCTTTGTCTGGGTATTGGAAGCGAAAGTGGAAATAACCCTTCGCCACTGCATAATGAGCCTGTTCTTGTAAGAGTACACGATGAGTGTTTAACGGGTGATATATTTGGTTCATTGCGTTGCGATTGCGGGGAACAGCTTCATAGCGCAATCAGGATGATACAAAAAGAAGGGAAGGGCGTCGTCTTATACATGCGGCAGGAGGGGAGGGGTATAGGACTTGAAAATAAACTGCACGCTTACTTGTTGCAGGAAAAAGGACTTGATACCGTTGAGGCAAATGAAAGACTTGGTTTACCAGCAGACAAGCGTGATTATGGTATTGGCGCGCAGATTTTAAGAGACCTAGGTATAACAAAAATGAGGTTACTTACCAATAATCCAAGAAAATTTGCAGCGCTTAATGGGTACGGGCTTGAAATAGTTGAGCGCATTCCAATTGTTGCCGAGCCGAAAGAGGAAAATAAATTCTATCTTCGAACCAAAAAGGAAAAACTGGGGCATATAATAGAAAGAGTATAGCATTTAGAGTCCTGAATATTCAAAACACAAGAAATTGTTTTAACAATATTAGCAGATTTTACTGTCAATTTTTACCTGTCTCTTGAATTTTATATCCTATCAAACGGTTATTCAATATAATGAAAAAACTGTTTGTAAAAAAATCCCTCAGCGATATCGAAGAAGAATCCAATCGCAACCACTTCAAACGTGTATTGGGTCCGTTTTCATTAACAGGGTTAGGAATAGGGGCGATTATTGGCGCAGGTATATTTGTTTTAACGGGTCTTGCAGCCAGAGAGTATGCTGGTCCCAGTTTGATTTTCTCATTTGTACTATCTGGATTTGCGTGTATATTTGTGGCGCTTTGTTATGCCGAGTTTGCTTCAATGGTGCCACTTGCCGGAAGCGCTTACACGTATGCATATGCTGGGCTGGGTGAGCTTTTTGCATGGATTATAGGGTGGGACCTTATCCTTGAGTATTCCCTTGCATCTAGCCTTGTCGCCGTTGGATGGTCGCATTATTTTGTAAAATTACTAGGATTATTTGGCCTTGAAATTCCACTGTGGCTTACAAACGATTACTGGACATTATCACAAAATACAAAAGCCCTGTTTATTCAAAACATTCCCTATATAAAAGGTATACCAGTAGTATTTAATCTTCCTGCCGCGTTAATTATTTGTGTTATTACTTATTTGCTGGTTATTGGCATCAAAGAGAGTGCACGGTTTAATAATATCATTGTTGTAGTAAAGCTCTCTGTAATCTTGCTGGTAATATTTGCCGGATGGTTTTATGTAAAGAGTGATAACTGGGGAAATAGCTGGGCAACCTTTTCACCGTTTGGTATATCAGGGATTGGGACTGGGGCGGCGTATATATTTTTTGCTTATATCGGATTCGATGCAGTTTCAACCGCCTCTCAGGAGGCAAGGAATCCTCAAAAAGACATGCCTATTAGTATAATTGCATCCTTGGTTATTTGTACTTTTTTATATATAGCTGTTACCGCTATTCTCACAGGTATGGTTTACTATAAAGAAATTAGTATTGATGCGCCGCTTGCAGATGCCTTTAGCAGATATGGGCTGGTGAAGATACCATTTTTTATTTCAGTTGGTGCGGTAGCGGGATTAACGAGTGTGCTTCTTGTCTTGCTTATGAGTCAGTCAAGGATATTCTGGGCAATGGCAAAAGACGGATTATTATCCGAACGTTTATTTGCTGCTATTCATCCACGATATGGAACGCCTTATATATCAACTATAATTGTTGGTGCATGTGTCGCAATTACGGCTTGTTTTTTTCCGATAGAAGAAATAGCAAAACTGGTTAATATAGGAACCTTGCTGGCGTTTTGTCTTGTATGTGCGGCGGTTATTATATTGCGCATTAAGAATCCTAAACATCCACGCGCATTTCGTTGTCCATTTGTGCCCGTTATTCCCATTATGGGCATTATTTCCTGCGGATATATGATGTTTCGTCTGGAATTATCCACATGGATAAGACTCTTTATATGGCTTGCAATAGGTTCAATTATTTATTTTGCATATAGCAGGCGGCACAGCAAGATTGCGAAGAAACATGCATTAATGGAAAAACAAAACTAATCAAAGGTGGGGCTGGATAAAGGTTGTCTATAAAGGCGTATTATGTCAAATCTCCTAAACTACAAATACGAAATATTTCCAAC
Organism: uncultured Planctomycetota bacterium; assembly: GCA_963709355.1. GTDB lineage: Bacteria > Planctomycetota > Brocadiia > Brocadiales > Brocadiaceae > PLOWO2-12-38-17. Next base: position 1,390,942 of record CAVPVY010000005.1, on the reverse strand, counting down.
AAGACCGCAAAGGGCGCAGCTATACAGAATCCTCAGGGAATCAAGAATGCAGTGGAACAAAGCAGTAACTATACGAAAGAAGCTCAAGAATGCCCTTTGTTCAGGACAGTTTGAATATGTAATCAATACCTGCCTTTCAACCGATAAGGACAATAAACAAGGTCAACGTGTCAAGGCTATTCAAAAGATACGCAGCCAGTATCCCGAAATGGAATTTGAAACAGCCGCACATTGTTATGACGCCAAAACTTTCGTGGGAAAGGCTCTTGACGATATACCATTGGGAAAATTGCTTGATGTCAAATATCTGGCAGAAGAACTCAAATCAAGGCACAAAAAAGAAGTTGCAAAACGGAAAGAGGCTATTGACAAAGGCATTGATAGAAAAAATGCTACGAAGCTCACGGTATTCTGGCAATTTATGAGGTCAATCAACAAATATGCCGGATATGCGGCAAAGGTTTATATGGACAGGTCTTTTGAACCACAGGATGGGAGATCCCTTTCCACTGTAAGATTCAACATTTCAGGGTCTGCAAATTCCGAACGCTGGAATACTGCCGTGCAACCATCACCGCAGCAGCGGAAATACGGTGCGACAGGGGAGCCAAGATACAAAAGACGTTGTAATGGATTTTCATTTCAAATTCAAAATAGGGAAATCTCTGATATTTTCCGCAATAAACGCCGTAATAATGGTCATCAGATTTTAATAAATCCGCTCCACAAAGTGAACGCATGGATTGATGCGGCATACCACAGGCAAATACCCGACGGCAGTAAGATAAAGCAGTTAACAGTTAATGAGCGTGCAGGACATTTCTTTGCTGTTTTAAGCTGTGAAGTTCCTGATAGCGTGTGGACAATTATTCAGAAACGTGCCGGATGGTGGGTAGGAATAGACCCCGGAGCGCAGACGGCATTGACACTGGGACTACAAAATGCGCGTACTTCGGAGACGCGGCATGCGGCAATACACTACCAGTTCTTTGAGAAGAGCGATAAAAGACTTGAGAAACTACAGAAAAACCTTTCAAGGAAACATGGACCAAAAAGGAAAAGAACTGAAACGGAAATAATCGAAACAATATCGCAATTATCCCGCAAACGCTCAATCCAAAAACTCCATGAAGGAGAAAAAGACAAGGTTATAGCAAAAGAAAAAGAACGTCTCGGAAAAACCATGATCAGTCAGGACGCAAGCAACTCGTGGAGGAGGTTGTCTCGAATGGTAGGCGGATTGCAGTATCGGGTTGCAAATCAGCGGTTAGATGTCTTGCATAAAGTAAGCCGTGCTTTAGTGGAAGGGTGTGATGTAGTTGGCATTGGTCATTGGGAGCCTGAACGGCAGGTGTCTTACAGAAAGAAACGAAAGGTGCTGTTGAAACAGGTCAAGGCAGATATTGAAGGGGCAAAGGAGGCGCTCAGTACGCTAGAAGCAGAAAAGTCAAAGCAAGGTCCAAAGGGAATCAAGAAAGTACGCAGAGGCGGGCGTGACAGGTCTATCGCAACACTTAGAAGGATGGTTGAGGAAAAGGCAAAAAGGGCTGAAATTGTTGTTTATCCTGATATTAATGAGGCGAGGTCAACAATGACCTGCTGTAATTGCGGCGCTATTACAGGTCCGACTGGAAAGGAAAACCTTTCTGTCAGAGAGTGGGTATGCAAGGAGTGTAATATTATCCACCAGAGAGATTTGAACAGCGCATTTAATATACTTATAAAAACCAAAAGGGAATATGCCGCAGCCCAAGCGGCTGCCTCGGTAACGGGGCGTAATATGCCAACCAGAACGATGGCTCACGGGACGACGGTTCAGTCCGGCTGTGATTCTACGGCTGGATTCCGCGTTAGGGGGCCTTCCGGGATAGGTGGCTCTTTATTCTATCAGAACACTGTTCTGCCGGATTTATGGGAAGGAGATGCGCCCAAAGCCTTTAAGTCTTTGATTCAGATGGGGATAGTTCGGTCTCTAACCATGCAAGGAACAGAAAAAAATGGCGCTGAAAACCCTATATGACCTGAGAAAAATACCAGAAACATCTTTTGTAAAAAGAGGTGTTTTCTTGTTTCTTTAAGGGTTTACTCCGATTTAGCGGTTGCAGGGCATGTTCTGAAAGAAAAAGGATTGGGACCATCTATTTTGGAGATAGGAGCATCCCATTAACGAGGTTGCAGGGCATGTTCTGAAAGAAAAAGGATTGGGACTGCAGGTGCATACTTGCAGGGAGGCACTACTTTTATGGTTGCAGGGCATGTTCTGAAAAAAAAAGGATTGGGACTCTTTCATGCCTGCCAATACGTATTGTTTTTCCCTGTTGCAGGGCATGTTCTGAAAGAAAAAGGATTGGGATGTGGTTGATTGCTTCTTAGATGTTGGTTAGGCTGTTGTTGATGCTCATGTTTGACAGGACCAGAATTTTAATAGTATCCCAGGGTTTAAACTCGTGCCGTGAAACGTAATCATAACAAATGTTTCGGTTCAATCGAGGACGATTGAACTAGCTAAAAAGTCTATATGGTAGAGACAGGTTTCAAATGTGAATCTACATGTTGCCTAAGTAGCGTAAGAAAGTTGCCTAATGTCTAATTTTAAATTATGCAAGTTCCTATCTTAAGTGTTATCTTCAGCTGGCGGATGCTGGTTACGTTCTTCCTAGGCATAAGCTCTGGTATTCCCCTTTTGGTCACAGGTTCCACGCTTCAGGCGTGGATGACCGATGAAAAAGTCAACCTCGCAGTGATTGGGCTATTCTCATTAGTTGGAATTCCATACACGGTCAAGTTCCTATGGTCGCCCTTTCTCGATAGATATGTGCCTCCATTCATGGGAAGGCGGCGTGGATGGATGCTCATTTCCCAGATTCTTCTTATGATTGCCATCGGGGCATTTTATCTGGTAAGACCTGCCGAATCCCCGTGGACTGTGGCTATACTTGCTGTCTTTGTAACATTTTTCAGCGCAAGTCAGGATGTTGTTATAGATGCGTATCGAAGAGAACTCCTGCCAGACGAAGAATTGGGTTTGGGCGCTTCCATGTCATCTAACGGATACCGCATTGGTATGCTTATTTCAGGGGCATTCGCATTGTTTCTGGCAGATAGGATTCCATGGAATTACGTTTATCTGCTGCTTGCAGGTTCGCTTTTTATAGGAATGATTACCGCATTTTTAGGACCAAATCCCGATGAACAAATTATTCCGCCGCAATCACTTCGCGAGTCTGTTATAGAACCATTTACTGAATATTTTAAAAGGAGGGGTGCTTATGAAATTCTGGCATTTATCATTCTTTACAAAATTGGCGATGTCATGGCGGCGAACATGACGACACCTTTTATTCTAAAGATAGGGTTTTCCAAGACTGATTTAGCCATTATAGCAAAGACATTTGGCATAATTGCATTAATTGTGGGAGGGCTTGCCGGAGGAATTTTAATCATAAGAATTGGGCTTTTTAACGCATTATGGATATTTGGGATTCTACAGGCGGTTTCGACGCTGTTTTTTTCAGCGCTTGTTTCAGTAGGCGCTTATTACAATATACTTGTAGCTACGGTTACATTTGAGAATTTGACAAGCGGTATGGGCGCTTCTGCATTTATAGCATTCATGGCAACCCTTTGTAACAAAAGATTTACTGCAACACAATACGCGCTTTTAAGCAGTCTAATGGGTATTCCGCGGGTTATTATTGCATCACCCGCAGGGTTTCTGGCTGAAAAACTAGGGTGGGTTTATTTTTTTGTATTTTGTGCCTTTGCTGCCATTCCGGGACTAGTTTTTCTCGTTCGTTACAGAGTATGGCAGGAGGGGTCAGTTTCGTTAAATTAAAATACTTTTTTTGTGAAAGGGAATACTCTGGCAAATACTGCCTTGAGATAGCGGCCTTCCGGAAAAATAGTAGAAAATGGGTGGTCTGATGACGCACCTGAAATCTTGAAAATTTGTAGTACAATCCCTGCCTCAGCAGCAGAACGTGATAATATTGAAAGGAAATCGCGTTCTGAGACAAGTCCTGAGCAGGAGCATGTTAATAAAATTCCACCGGGTTTTATAACTTGCATACCGAGTTTGTTAATGTCTCCATATGTACGGTGCGCCCGTGTTAACTCATCAGTACATCCAGCAAGTTTGGCAGGATCAAGGATTACGACATCTGCCTTTTTATTTTCACCTATCATCTTTCTAAAATAATCAAATACATTAACGTGTATGAATGATATATTTACTGCATTTAGTTTAGCATTTTCATGCGCGGTCTCAAGCGCTTTTTCATCAAGGTCAATACCCGTGGCTGTTTTTGCGCCCGCCAGCATAGCAGAGATTGCAAATCCCCCTGTATAACAAAAACAGTCGAGCACGTTCTTCCCTTCGCAGTACTGTAAAAGTCTTAAGCGGTTCTCACGCTGGTCAAGAAAAAATCCTGTTTTATGTCCTGTCTTTAGATTTACCTTCATTATTATGTTATTTTCCTTTATTTCAACAAAATCAGGGCATTGGTAATTAATGGCTATTTTTGAAAAGTCGGTGCCTTCTTTCAAAGCGATTCGTTCATCAGGGCGTACTGTGATTTGACTATCAGGATAAAGAGCGTTTAGCGAAGATACAATCCAGTCAATTATGTTAATATATCCTGCCGAGTATGGTTCTATAACAAAGACATCTGCAAATTTATCAATAATCAAACCGGATAATCCGTCTGCTTCTCCATGAATCAGACGATATGAATTTGAGGTCTTTTGAATTTTCAGAATTTCTTCACGAAGTATCTTGGCTTGTTTAATTTTATTAAAGAAGAATTCACAGTTTAAGTGTTCGGATGGGTTTTCAGTTAAGAGACGGATACCAATATTGCTTTTGTGATTATAGATGCCTCTTCCAATAAAATTGCCTTCTTTAGAAACAACTTCGACAAGGGTGCCTGACTTGATACGTTTTTGAGGATGCCTTATCATTCTATTGAATATCCATGGGTGGAGGGAGTTTCTTATTGCTTTTAGTGAGATGATTGGTAGTTGCATGATATTAAATAAATGTAGGGGCGAACAGCCGTTTGCCCCTACATTTTGTAAATGGTTGTTAACATTGTATATTTGTTATTCTGGAAATGCCTTTTCCTTTAGTTCACCGAAGATTACCCTCAATATATCTTTTATCTGAATAAGGCCAGAAACTGTATCGTGTGTATCCTTAACGATAGCAATGTGTATACCTTTTTGTTGAAATTCTGTAAGAATCTGGCTTATTTTCATATCCTCACTAACGAAATATGGTTGCATTATCAGGTCTTCGAGGATAAAAAGAGGATTGTTTATAAGCATGTTTACTATTGCCTTTGCATGTATAATTCCAATAACATTATCAAGAGAATATCTGTATACAGGATAACGTGTATGACCTTCTTCTGTAACAATCCTGGTTATTTCATCACGATTAGTATCTGCGTTTATTGCCACAATCTTGTTTCTCGGAACCATTATTTCTTTGGCTAGTTTGTCATTATATTCAAATACTTTATGCAATAATTTATGTTCTTCTTCAACCAGTACCCCTGTTTCTCCGCTTGCCTTGATAATATGTTTTACTTCATCACGGCTGAAGATCGTCTTTTTATATTCAATATTTATTCCAAATAAATTAAATAACAGATAAGTAATATAAGTGATTAGAGAGACTATAGGCGATAGAATAAAGCGGATACATTCATACGGTCTTATAATCAACATGGACAATTGTTCTGGGAACTGAGTCGCAAGCACCTTAGGAAACGTCTCACTAAATAAGAGGAGAACCAGTGCAACAATAAACGGAGCCAGAATAACACCCCATTCGTGCAGATAGAAAATGGCTATAGTTGTGCCTATTGTTGATATAATAGTGTTAACAATATTGTTACCAGTAAGGATGGTGCCGAGGAGTTTGTCCGGTTCGTTAATAATATTATATATAGATGCGGCTTTTTTGTTTTTTTGTTTGATTAAAAAATCAAGACGAACCTTGTTCAACGAGAAGAGAGATGTTTCAGTCATTGAAAAAAAGGCGGATACAAAGAGAAGAACAAAAAACAGAAATAGCATGAAAATGATTGTTGTGTTTGAAAAGTGTATTGAGCCCATAATGAAAATTCCATCCAACTCATTTTAGTTAGTTTATTTTAATCTTTTTCTTTTTCAGATATGAGATTAAGGATTTCGTCTGGTGAGTTGGAATTAATAATTTTTTGTTTGAATGATTCGTCTATTAGCAAACGTGCAAAGCGGCTTAGAAGACCAAGATATACATTGTTCATTTTTTCGCTAGTAACGATAAAAAAAACAAGATTAACCGGTTTCCCATCTACAGCATCAAAATCTATCCCTTGTTTTGAAGTACATAAACAGGCAACGACGTCTTTTACGCAGGGCGATTGTGCATGTGGTATTCCTATGCCACCTCCAATTCCTGTGCTTTTAATTTTTTCTCGTTCTATTACCTTTTTTAAAAGGTCAGTTTCGTCTGTAATTTTATCAGAGGTTTTAAATACTTTTACTAAATTATCTAAAACAGCATGCTTATTTTCCCAGTCTACGTTTATAATTATGCGTTCCTTAGATAATACTTCAGATATTTTCAATTCAGTACCTCTTTTACTGCATAGGTAAATTAAAATTTAATATAGCCTTTGATATAGCTGGTTAAAATTACTCGTAAATATTTGATAATTAGAAATTATATAACTGTAGATAGCTGTGAATTTTATAAATGGGAAATAATATATAGATATTTATAATTCATCTGACGGCATTTTATCTGCAAAAAATACGCAACCGTTTAGATTAATACAGGACAGATTGTTAAAATTACAGAAATATATTGGTTGTCTGGCTACTTTACTATTGATTATAAATTTGTAATATAAACATATTCTAATGAATGATTCGTAAAAATCAATTTTTAAAATTACGTATCTGAAATGAAACGGATTATTTATAAAACCAATGACAAGTTTAAAACACAATAATGTTGTAAAGACAAGCTGTTTAAATTTTAAGTATATACTTGAGATTCATATCCTTATAAAAACTATTGCCGCATATTATTGGTTTGAGTTCCAGCATTTCGGTTATAGTGACTTTAACATCTGCAAAATTACTACGAATGCCTAATGCTTACCTGTTAATATTTCGCGAGTGCATTCAAACATCTTATGCAATTCATCAACACGAATGATATATTAGCATACTGCAATTTGGAATATACTATCGGCGAAAGTGTATACTATCGGGAATCTTTACATTAAATATTCTTTTCCAAATTCTTTTATAATTCCAGTTCCGGAGGCAGGTTTGTTTCCTAGGATTTGCTTCACAATTATTTTGACAAATGTATTTATAATCTCTTTTGGAAAACAATTAGAATAAACAGGGAAAGGTTCTGGTGTTATAATACCCATAATCTCCCAGTGGCAGGTAGTTGTGTCTTTGCCTTCAGACATTTTTCCAGAAAAGCATGCAGGTTTTATCGTGGCAGAGACACCTTTAATCGGTATAGTCTTCCCTATGCCCATACATTCAAGATCGGGTAGATGTAGTCCATCTTGATTATCAGTAATGTTTCAGAGTATGTTGCTTGATTCATCGCCATATAGATGCGCTTCTGGTAAAGCTCCTGCACCGACACTATTCAGTAATATGATTATAATTCTGTTAATAATCATTAATTTACTTATAAAAATGATATTGTTTCTTTAATCTTCTGTCCAGACCGCATTTGGTATATTTTAAGATAATAAACTATACTTTTACTCACTCTGCTTAAGTAGAATTTCAATGTATTTAATGGTTGTTATGTTTTTAGCAATGCGGACTGAACGAGTTAAATTGCCAGTATCATCAAAATAAGGGAAGGCATAAATGGAATTTTCTTTTCATGTGGAGGTCATCAATTTTAACACTACACTGGCTCTTTGTTTTAAAAGTCGTGGTATGAGAAAATGTTAGCAATGGTTCACTGGTGCCGTGAAATATTTTGTAACACTTTTTTACTGTAATATTTTCTATATCCATATTAAATCTATTTGCAACTGTTTTATTTGCATAGACAATATTAAAATTAGTGTCAGGTATACTTATTAGATCACCAACAGCATCAAATAAATATTTCCAATCGAGTTTAAAGTATTATTTGTGATTATTGTATTGGTAGGGGTTATATTCTAAATAATTAAAACAATGTGACTTGCAAGCATAATTAAAGGAAGAAATATTCTTAAGTTGGCATCTTGTGTTTGTTAATATTTTGTTGTAAGAGCGTGATCTATAATTTGTAAACCTAGCTTCAAATTATATTTTAATAGCAATTATACTTCATATAAAACCTGAACTACTGAGTCGATATATTCAGGGCACATAGAATATATATGTTAGGTAATTTAAAAGAAAAGTATTTGGTAAAAATGGTAGGTATTGGGGCGAACAAAATATTATTCTGATGTTCGTATTATAGTTGCACCAAGACTGGCTAAACGGTCTTCGAATTTTTCATATCCTCTGTCAAGATGATATATGCGATGTACATGGGTGGTTCCATTTGCTACCAGTCCGGTAAGTACAAGACCAGCACCTGCACGTAAGTCAGATACCATTACATGGGTACCTGATAGAGAAGGCGCACCTCTTATAATTGCGCAGGCGCCTTCTACAGTGATATCGGCTCCCATTCTTCGTAATTCAGCTGCATGAATAAATCTATCAGGGAAAATATTTTCAGTGATAATACTCTTCCCTTCTATGGTGCATAATAATGCCATAAATTGTGCCTGCATATCAGTTGGCATACCAGGATAAGGCATTGTTGTGATATTTACAGGGTGATATAGTTTATTCCCTTTGATTCTTGCGGTGTTAGAATCAGTATTTATTTCAACACCTATTTCTCTTAATTTATCAATTACAGAGGTGAGATGTTCAGCTATTACATTTTCTAACAAAATATTGCCCCTTGTGATTGCGCCAGCAATCATAAAAGTTCCAGCCTCAATTCTGTCTGGAATGATTTCATATTCTATGCCACGTAATTCCCTGACACCTTCAATTGTTAGTCTACTTTCACCTATACCGCTGATTTTAGCTCCTGCCTTATTTAAGAAGTTGGCAAGGTCTTTCACCTCAGGTTCACAAGCGGCATCTTCAATTATTGTCGTACCTTCAGCAAGCACTGCCGCAGACATTACATTACATGTTCCAAGAACTGTGGAGCCATATTTACTTTTTAATGAAATTACAGTTCCTTTTAAAATATCTGCAGATGCATTTATATAGCCTTCGGTAGTCTCTATATGTGCGCCTAACGCCTTGAGCCCTTTTATATGCAAGTCAATTGGGCGTTCGCCAATAACACATCCTCCCGGATAAGAAACCTTTGCCTTGTGTCTTTTGCTTAATAAAGGACCAAGCACGCATATTGACGCCCTCATCTTTCTGACAAGTTCGTAAGGTGCTGTGTAGTTGTCTTCATTTTCACCATCCCTGAAGATTATTTCAAGAGTGCCTCCATTAAGCCTGTTTACTTTTCCTCCAAGATTTTCCAGAATTTCTAATAGGGTACGAATATCAACGATATTTGGTATTCCTTTTATTATTGAAGGCCCGTTTAGTAGTAAACAAGCAGCCATAATAGGCAATGCTGCATTTTTTGAACCATTTATTTTTACACTGCCTTCAAGACGACGGCCTCCATCAATCACAATTTTGTCCATGAATATCCTCCATTTGTGCAAAAACAATACGGTCTATTCTCTGATAATCTTTTATTGAATCAATATTCTTAAAACAACGTTTATCCTTAATTAATTGTATTACTTTTTGTGCCTGTCTATCTGCAACCTCAAATACAATAAAACCGTTTCGTTTAAGCCATGTTTTTGCATATGAAATAATACTTTTAAATGTTTCCAGACCGTCTTTCCCGCTGACGAGTGCTGTGTATGGTTCAAAACATTTGACTTCTTCCTGTAAAAAGATGAATTCATCACTAGAAATATAGGGAGGATTGGACACTATAAAATTTATTTTTGATTCAAGTCCTAATCTTTTAAGAGGTTTAAATATATCACCGCATAAAAACGTGATCTTTTCCATTACATCATGCCTTTGTGCGTTGAACTTTGCAACTTCTATGGCATTAGGAGATATGTCTATTGCAAAAATTCTGGCATTTTTAATATTTTTAGCAAGAGTTATAGCAATATTTCCGCTGCCCACTCCTATATCAACAATAAAAACTTCATTTTCATCGTATGAAGATAGTGCAATCTTTGTAACAGTGTCTATCAGGAACTCTGTTTCAGGACGCGGGATTAAAACACGTTCATCAACATAGAAATCAAGCGACATAAATTCGGAATGGTTTGTTATGTACTGTAGAGGGACTCGTCTTAAACGTTTTTTTACATTATTCACGAAACGCTTGACAATGGTGTCTTCTAAATGTTTATTGGGATAGGTATGAAGATATAATCTATTAAGACCTGCCGAATGTGCTAAAATAATTTCTGTATCTAATCTTGGAGATTCGATGCCACTATCTACTAAAAGCTTATTTGCCCAATTGGTGAGATTGTATATGGTTGGCTTCTCGGATAAAGTTTCTTCAAGATTCACAATGGGGTTAACTTGATTAGTTCTGATATCGTTGTAAAGAATTTTATTTAAAATATAACTTTTTTTATGCGTGTTTATTTTATCGGACTCAGGCGGTATCCGTTTGGACTGCTCATTCAAAGGCTCAGTTGTAAGATTTATTCGTTTAAAAGATTTATGTACTTAATGCAAGCTGTTTCAGTTGTTCTTCTTTGTAAAAATTAATTAAGGCATTAATAATTTCATCAATTTGGCCTAGCATAACTTGATCAAGATTGTAAACTGTAAAATTTATCCGATGGTCGGTAACACGATTCTGAGGATAGTTATATGTACGAATTTTTTCACTGCGATCTCCTGTTCCTATTTGGTCTCTCCTGATTTGGTCGCGTTCGCCTCTTTTTTGTCCTTCTATTACTTCGTATAATCTACTCCTCAAAATTCTCATGGCTTTAGCTCTGTTTTTGTGCTGTGATTTTTCGTCAAGGCACTTTACGATTAATCCCGAAGGTATGTGTGTGATTCTTACGGCAGAACTGGTCTTATTAACCTTCTGCCCACCTGGACCTGAGGCGCGAAAAGTATCCACAACGATATCGTTAGGGTTTATGTCAATTTCCACTTCTTCAATTTCCGGCAGGATAGCTACTGTAGCAGTTGAAGTGTGTACTCTACCGCTTGCCTCTGTTCGAGGTACTCTTTGAACGCGGTGTGTACCACTTTCAAAACGCAATTTCTGATATGCATTTTTCCCTTCGATAGAAAACGTAATTTCTTTGTATCCGCCGAGGTCTGTCTCACTGCTATCAAAAAGTTCAACCTTCCATCCCTGGTTTTCTGCGTACTTGGTGTACATACGGAATAAATCAGCGGCAAAAAGAGCCGCTTCTCCTCCACCTGTTCCAGCGCGTACTTCGGCTATTACGTTTTTGTTAAAAATTTTATCACCTGTTATGAATAAATCTTTAATTTCGCCAAAGATAGCGTCTTCCTGTTTTTCCAGTTCGCCAAGTTCGTCTTTAGCCATGTCGGACAGCTCTTTATCCGCGCTTTCCTGTGTCAGAAAGTCAATAGTATCCTTTTTCTTTGAGCGAGTCTCTGTTAGCTGCATATACTTACTAACAATTTTGGATAGATTTCCATGCTCCTTCATGTAAGCCGTGTAGCGATTGGCATCTGCAATTACACTAGGGTCAGATAATAGCTTTTCTAATTCATTGTATCTTTCGTAGAATTTTTCCAGTTTTTTAAATAAACTTTCATTCATTTTTGTTTAGAAGCGGTTTCTGTTGCCTGAGTTTTCTGGAGTCTCTTCTTGAATCGTTCTATTTGACCAGCACTATCTAAGAATTTCTGTGTTCCGGTATAAAACGGATGACATTTTGAACAAACTTCTACTGTGATTTTTTGTTTTGTTGACCTTGTTTTAAAGGTTTCTCCGCATCCGCAATTAATTACTGTTTCAACGTATTGAGGATGTATTTCTTTTTTCATTTATTCCCCCCTTTGAAAAATATAAAGTAAAAATATATGTTTAAATGATATATAAACACAATTAAAATTTTAACAAACGTATATACATTGTTCAATAAAATTTTAAGAGAAGTATGTAAAGTATATAGACATGGGTAACAGTTTATGTAATATGATATGCCTATCCCTATGGGATAGGCGACTTACTAAATTTTTTTATGGAGATGTTACCCATGCCCAAGTATTATTACGATCAACTTAGTCGAAAAAGGTTAGCCTGGATGCTCATGTATAAAAAGATTAATAACGTCTCAAAGGTATGCCTGTATTTTGGCATATCTCGTAAATGTTTCTATAAATGGCTTAAACGTTACGAAGACTCAGGAGGTGACCCCTGCAAGCCTCATTGATCGCTCAAAACGTCCCAGACGCTCCCCTATGCTTACCCATAAATATATTCAGTCTATCATCATAAGACTTCGTAAAACCACTTCCTTCGGCCCCGACCGTATACGGCTGTTCTTATTGAAGGACTATAATATCTCGCTTCCAAGGTCCACCATATACGCCACTTTAAAACGCAACGGCCTCATTGAGAAACCCAAGAAGATGCACAGAAAACCTAAGTGTTATCAGATGCCCTCTCCAGGATACCTACAGGTAGATATAAAGCTGCTGGGCGGCTACAGACCCGGGAGCTTTGTTCAGTACTCCGCTCAGGACGACTCTACCAGGATCAAATTCACCAAACTTTACCAGGAACGCTCTACATCTAACTCCCTGGACTTCTTGCAATATATATTCAGACGCTTTCCTTTCAAGATCAGGCACATCAGGACCGACAACGACGCCGTCTTTACCAATGCTTACACCGGTGAACCCAAAACCCATCCCTTACGGCAGCCCAAGACACATCCTTTTACCCTGTCGTGCATGGGGTTGGGTATAAAACACAAGCTCAATAGGCCTTCTTGTCCAGAGCAAAACGGCAAGGTAGAAAGGTCTCATAGAACCGATGGAGAAGAGTTTTTCCGTTTACAAAAAACTCGGAATCTTGACCTCCTTGTAAAAGAACGTAAAAAATACGATGAATTCTTTAACAACAAAAGACCACACATGGGGCTTCCGGGGTGGACTCCACTGCAAAAATTACAAACTTTTCCTAATTACAAAAGTGTTACCTATGTCTATAGCTAATACAATTTTAAGAGAAGTAATTTTCAGATGTTATACATTTTTATGTTGTTTATACAACGGTCATGAAAGTAGCTCTTTATATGATATAATAAATTAACTAATACTGTGTAACTATAATTATGAAGTGTATTTATAAAATTTATTTGAATATTGTAATTATTCTGAATATAATTCGTCTTTGTTTATGATTTACGTTTAAATTCTAAATTCTACTAAATTTCTTAATGTTATATGTTTGAGGCAATTTCAAAAAGTTTAGAATGTATTTTCAGCAAATTACGTAGCAAGGGGCGTCTGACAGAGTCAAATATCAGAGACGGTATACATGAAGTACGTCTGGCGTTGCTTGAAGCGGATGTGAATTATAAAGTTGTTAAAGAGTTCATCCAGCATGTAACTGATCGTGCTATCGGAGAGGAAGTCGTAAAAAGTATTACTCCAGGGCAGCAAATTATTAAGATTGTTCATGATGAATTAATAAATTTAATGGGAACATCTGACACTGTACTTCCATTTAATGATGGTGAACAGACGTTAATAATGCTTGTAGGATTACAGGGTAGTGGGAAAACTACTACTGCCGGCAAACTTGCAAATACTGTACATATGAAGGGTAGGAAGCCGTTACTTGTTGCGGCAGACGTTCAGCGACCAGCAGCCATCGAACAATTGAAGGTACTGGGTGAGCAGCTAACAATACCCGTATATTTTGAGTCCAACTCTCAGCCGGTAAGAATATGTCAAAATGCTATTAAGTTTTCAAAGGAGAATTCAAATGATGTGGTTATATTTGATACCGCAGGAAGGTTACATATTGATGACGAAATGATGTCTGAACTAAAAGAGATTAAAGAAAAAATAAAACCACATCAGATTTATTTCGTATGTGATTCAATGACAGGTCAGGACGCCGTTAATAGTGCTAAGGAGTTTAATACCCAATTAGGTTTTGACAGTGTGATATTAACAAAACTCGATGGCGATACAAGGGGTGGAGCCGCTCTTTCAATTAAGGCAGTTACGGGGAAACCCATTAAGTTTGTTGGAGTAGGGGAAAAACTGGATCGTTTAGAAGAATTTCATCCTGACCGCATGGCTTCAAGGATTCTCGGCATGGGTGATGTTGTAACACTGGTAGAACGCGCACAGCAGGCAATGGATTTAGAAGAGGCTCAGAAGCTAAGTAAAAAGATTCAGGATGATTCATTAAGTTTGGATGACTTCTTAAGCCAACTTCAACAGATAAAGAAAATGGGACCGCTAAAAGAAATAATTGGAATGATACCTGGCATTGGGAATAAGGTTGACGAAATGAATATAGACGTAGACAATTTCAAGAAGATTGAGGCAATTATCAAATCCATGAACAGGGAGGAAAGGATAAATCCGGATATTATCAATGGAAGTAGAAGACAGCGTGTTGCAAAAGGAAGTGGGACTGCTATTCAGGATGTTAATCAATTGTTAAAGCAATTTAGATCTATGAAGAAACTTATTAAACATTTTAAAGGTAGTTCAAAAGGCATGAAGAAAATGGGATTTTTAACCAAAAACTTACCTTTTGCAAAGGATTTGATAAAATAAAATATTTGACAATTATAAAAGATTAATAGTTCAGATTTTAAATGGAGTATTCATAATTATGGAATATGTGTGTTAATTTGTGAAACGATTAATATTCCAAAAAAGGTTTTTAATATTAATTTTATGAGGAGAAAAAATGGCAGTAAGAATCAGAATGAAGAGGATGGGTCGCAAAAATAGACCTTATTACAGGATCGGGGCTTTTGATGCACACGAAGAACGTGACGGCAGCGTAATTGAAAATCTTGGTACGTACGACCCAATGGAAAAGAATGCGGAAAAGCAGGTCGTTTTGAAAAAAGAGCGCATAGAATATTGGTTGAGTGTCGGAGCAAAGCCAACAGAATCAGTAGCGAGTGTTTTGAAAAAGTTTGGAATTGCTTTTAAGCAATAAACTATGAGGATTGATGTTTTAACATTATTCCCTGAGATGTTTGAGAGTATACTGAATTGCAGCATTCTAAGGATTGCAAAAGAGAAGACGCTGGTTCAGTATAACCTATTTAATATCAGGGATTATGCAGAAAATAAACGTTGTGTTGACGACAGACCTTATGGCGGAGGGGCTGGTATGGTAATGAAACCTGAGCCTATTTTTAATACGGTGGAGACTGTTGAACAGCAGACAGGTCCATGTCGAAAAAAAATATTGTTAACACCTCAGGGCATTAAGTTCGATCAACAAATAGCAAGAGAGCTAGCGAGAGAACCATATCTGATGCTTCTTTGCGGTCGTTATGAAGGTGTTGATGAAAGGATTAGATTGGGGCTAGATGTATTTGAACTCTCGATTGGTGATTACATCTTGTCAGGAGGAGAAATACCAGCAATGGTTGTTATTGATGCCGTTGTTCGTTTGATACCCGGTGTACTGGGCGATTCTGAATCTGTTGTCAATGAATCATTTGCAGATATTCTACTGGAGTATCCTCAGTATACGCGTCCAGCTGAATATAGAGGTATGAAGGTACCTGAGATTTTGATATCAGGTAATCATCAAAAAATAAAGGAATGGCAGAGAGAGAATGCGGTAAAGAGAACTATTGAGAAAAGACCCGATATTTTAAAGAAAATATAGCATTGTTAATTAACATAATTAATTTTGTTTTAGATTGAGATGCTTTAATTCTATTCTTCACTCCGTTCAGAATGAAAAAAAAGTAAGGGGCTAAGACTATGATTAATGAATTTAATATGATAACTATAAACATTATTCTAAGTGAAAAGAAGAATATGATTGTGCATTTTAACAACAAATATTTAAAATAATTTTTAGTTTTTGCAGATTGGGAGATAATTGTCATGAACATTATTGATGTAATTGAAAAAGAGCAGATTAAAAAGACATTACCGCAGTTTTCAGTGGGTGACCAGGTAGATGTTTCATTAAAAATTATAGAAGGTGGCAAAGAACGCATTCAGGTGTTTATCGGCGTTGTGATAGCAAGAAATGGAGGGGGTTTTAAAGAGACTTTTACAGTAAGGCGTATTGTCCAAGGTGAGGGAGTAGAACGAGTATTTCCGTTACATTCCCCACAAATCACTGATATAAAGGTAATAAAATCGGGTAGAGTAAGGCGAGCAAAATTGTATTATATGCGTGATAGAACGGCTAGGGGTACGCGATTACAGGAAAAATACGTGAAAGAAGAAACCGGAACTGCCGGTGTGGCGACATCTGAAGAACAAAAGTAAGTTAAAAAGTACCTCAAATTGTACCTTTTGGTGTTTAGATTGTAGAAAAATACTTCATGTTTAAACATATTACATCAATAATAAGTAATTTGTTTAAACAAAACAAAAGAACGTTGCCTTATAGGAGAGCGGTTGGTAGTGAAGGTGAACAGATAGCTGTAAAATTTCTGAAAAGAAACGGATATAAAATACTTCAGAGAAATTACAGATGCAGGATTGGAGAGATTGACATAATTTGTTTTGACCATGGCACGGTTGTATTTGTTGAAGTAAAAACCCGTCATGGAGATTTATATGGCCCACCTGAACTTTCCGTAACAGAGGCTAAGAAAAGGCGTATTTTAAGAATCGCTTCACATTATATTTCAAAAAATAAAATTAAAGACATTGGCTTAAGATTTGATGTTATTTCTATTTTTTTATCTTCAGCAGAAAAACATCCGAAAATAACACATTTTAAATATGCTATCGCAAGAAATGTGTAAACTATAATATTATAAAATTATGATCATTGATACGCATGCCCATCTTGATTTCCCAGAATATAAATCAGACCTTGAATCCGTTCTTTCGCGTGCCAGAGAAGCAGATGTAGGGTGTATTATTAATGTAGGTACAAGCCTTGCCTCAAGTAAAAAGAGTATAGCTTTGGCAAGTAAATTTGATAATGTTTATGCAAGCGTTGGAATCCATCCGCATGATGCCTCTAAAGTTACAGAACAAGATTGGCAGATATTAGAATCTCTGGTTAAAGCACCAAAGGTTATTGCGATTGGAGAGACTGGGCTTGATTATTATAGAAACCGTAGTCTTCACGAAGACCAGCAAAAGGTCTTTCGCAAACAATTGGCTCTGGCTAAAGAACTGAATTTGCCTGTAATTGTTCATTCTCGTGATTCAAGTGCTGACTGCTTAAATATATTAAATGAATATAAGAATGGTACTTTTAAAGGTGTTATACATTGTTTTAGCGGTTCTGCCGATACTGCAAAGAAATGCGTAGAGATGGGATTTTACATATCTTTTGCAGGACCAATTACGTTTTCGAATGCTATTAATGTGAGGGAGGTTGCAAAAACAGTACCTATAGAAAGGTTACTTTTAGAGACAGATAGTCCTTTTTTAGCTCCACAGCCGAAAAGAGGCGAACGAAATGAACCATCATATCTTTCTTTTATTATTCCTGTATTAGCCAGCATATATGATATATCAGTAAGGGATGTTGAGCGGATTACAACATTTAATGCTTATAAATTATTTGGTATTGGTAGGACTGAACTGGAAGGTAAAGTTGCCTATGCAATAAGAAATTCGTTGTACATTAACCTGACAAATCGTTGTTCAAATATGTGCTCTTTTTGCATGAGGGAGAGCTACCCAATCGTCAAAGGCCATAATTTAAAATTAAAAAGGGAACCGACATTTGGTGAAGTAATTAACGATATGGGAGATACTGGCGGATATGACGAAGTCGTGTTTTGTGGTTACGGAGAGCCAACAGAAAGACTCGATGTGTTAATTGCTGTCGCAAGCTACTTGAAATCAAAAAGAAAACATATTCGATTGGATACAAACGGTCTTGGAGACTTAATTAATGGCAGATTTATTATTTCTGAATTAAAAGGATTGATAGATACAATTTGTATTAGTTTAAATGCTGAAAATGCTGAAAAATATGAGAAAATATGTAAGCCTGTTTTTAAAGATAGGGCATATCCTTCCCTTATTCAATTTATTAAAGATGCAAGTAAGGTGATACCCAATGTAAAAGTTTCGATAGTGGATATGTCGGACATTGATGTTGAGAAGTGTAAAAAGATAGCTGAAGAACTGGGTGTTGAGTTCAGGGTGAGAAAGTATAATGTGCTTGGATAATTTATAAATTTTAAGAGAGGAGAAAATACATTAATAAAGGTATTTGCTCTTTTTATAATGTCATCAAACTTTAGTCATCTGAAACAATATAATGTTACGTAAAGCTACAATAGATGATGTAGAAAAGATTTATAAGCTCATAAATGAATTTGCCACAAAAGATGTGATGCTGCCAAGGTCATTAAGTGAACTTTATGAGAATATAAGGGACTATTTTGTGTATATACAGAATGGTAATTTAGTTGGTTGTTCTGCCCTGCATATTTTTTGGAAGGATCTTGCAGAGGTGAAATCGGTTGCTGTGCTTGAGTCAAGTCAGCATACTGGAATTGGTAAAAAGCTTGTAAGGGTATGTATACGGGAGGCGCATAAACTGCATATCGCAAAGATGTTTGTCCTGACGTATGTACCAGAGTTCTTTGAAAAATGCGGTTTCCAAAGGGTAGAGAAAGAAACTCTACCTCATAAAATATGGTCTGAGTGTGTAAAATGTCATAAGTTTCCTGACTGCGGTGAAATTCCGCTTATTTACGAACTGAATAAAAACAATGAAAAAAGACAACAAATAATGAAATAAGTAAAGTTAATAAATAATTCTGTAAAATAGTTGTCAAATTATTAATTATGATAAAAAAAAGGGACAGCGTCGGTTTTAAAGGTGGTTTTAATCTCTTGGCTGCTTATCCAATTAGGTTTTGCAATATTATAGAAAAAACCTATTCGGATAATATTAAAGGAACATTTGGATTCAACGTACAGGATAAAAATGTAACCCATGTTATTGTGAATTTATGTCCCACAGAATCGTGGTCTTTACCAAACTGGGTAGTTCTGGAGCACAAAACAACTGTATTCCTCGATAAGATAAAAGAAATAAAAGAAAGATTCTTTAATAAGGCTACTTTTTATATAGCAATAAATAAAAAAGAAGGTGAATATGTTGTTGAAGCAGAAAACTATGCAAAGACAATTGAGTGGATGAAGGTTTTCCCATTGGAACCAAAGTATCCACAGGACGACCCTGTTCTTCTTGCAAAAGTAATTCTTGGTGTGAACCTTGATTTTTACCAGAAAACAACGTCACACGGAATATTAATTCTGGATTCACAAACAATATTAGCAATTTATGAAAGTTACATTCATGGTAATGAGGTTAATTTCCGATTTGTTGCTCTTTCTGGTAGTGGTGTAAAAGAAAACGAGATCGTGCATGTGCAAATTGGGACGTCTATCGAGAAACTGCTTATAAATAAAATCAGAGATGGGATTAAGTATCGGGTATTTATAAATGGACCTTTACGAGGTAATGAGACAGTAGATTTTTCACGAAAAATAGAATGGTCTGTTAATAATATTGTAGTTCTGAAGGAACAGGATATTAAGGATGCATTCCCAATGTTTAAATCGGAAGAATTGAGATTTACAACAAATATACTGGGTGAGACAAGGCGTTGTGTTTATTGTAACTTTTGTGATGATATTTGTCCTGTTGGTTTAGAGCCTGCGTTGTATTATCACAGCCATAAAAGAGGGGTAATAAATACCAGTCTTTACAATATGGAAAAGTGTATAGAATGCGGCCTATGCAGTTTTATCTGTCCCTCCAAAATTGAACTCTTAAAGATTATCAAAGAATGCAGAAGTACACAGCAATAAATTGGAAACTAAAGAGATTGTTACGTAGATTCATGAATCAAAATTAAATTAATCTGAATATGGTAATAGACTGGTTGTAGCTCGCCTGTTTAATATATTTGCTGATGAATAAAATTCTTAAGACAATTGAACCTGTTTTAAACAAGTCACTCGATCGTGTTGAATCTTTTATTCATTCAAATAAAAAGGTAAATTTTTTATTCGGCGCAATCTTTGGCGCTTTTGACGCCCTCCTTCGTAGTGGTAAAGAAACTACTCATGCCCAACCATACATAAGAAACAATTATGATGTAAAGAGATTTATGGGCGCAGTGCTGGTTGCTCTGGTTTTTGGATGGGTAATGCCGGCTATTTATTTCTACGGTTGGCAATGTGTTGCATACAAACTGGTAGTTTCGTTTGTTATTGGCGTGTTTGTTGTAGATGTACTCTGGGCTATTATTGCAAGAGAAGATCATATCAGCGAGGGTGGATTTGTAACATGTCTCCTTATTCCTGCTATCTTGCCACCGCAAGCGCCGTTATGGCTTATTGGATTGGGTTCAGCGTTTGCTATAATCTTCAGGAATATTTTGGGTGGCGTGGGGAATAATTTAGTAAATCCAGCACTTTTCAGTCGCTTATTTTTAACAATCTGTTTTCCTTCATTACTCGTTACTGGTTATCAGGTGCCTTTTACAGGTATCCCAGACCTTCATACATTTCGTTACGGGCTTGATGCAGTTACACATGCTACACCTTTAACAGCATTTAAGAACAATGGAGAAATTACGTCATTTCTTTCATTATTATTTGGCTCATCTGTTGGTTCTTTAGGCGAAACATGCAGATTTGCGTTGATATTATCCGGTTTGTGGTTAATTAAAATAAAGGTTGTAAATTGGAGAATACCGGTATCATACCTTGGTAGCGTGTATGTTTTATCAGTTTTTTTCACATTAGTTATTGGGAAGTCTGTACCTCCTCCGTTGTTTCAAATTATGAGTGGCGGGTTAATATTAGGTGCTTTCTTTATGGCAACTGACCCAATAACGGCAACATATAATCAAACTGCAAAATATATCTATGGTATAGGATGCGGGTTCATTACTTTATTGATTAGAGATTTTACTACTTTGCCTGAGGGTGTGATGTACTCGATTCTTTTGATGAACCTTCTTGGAATTCCGATACAATCATTGATAGTGAAAATAAAATATCGTTCGTAAATTTATAGTATTTTGCTATGGAAGAAATAAAAAAAATAATACTACGAATTGTATCAATACTTCTGATTACTTTTTTACCCTGTGCAGGGCTGCTCATGGTTTATTTTTACACGGCACCGAAGATTACTGAATATTATGACATTAAAGAAAAACGCGCCGTGCTTGATATCTTTAAAATACCCTATCGTATTAAAGAAAAAAAAATGTTTGGTCTAAACCTTAAAAGCTATGACAAGAATGATATCAGAGAGTCTTTTGATAAAAATATAACTGTTGAAGAGATGTTGCCTCCATTGTGGGAAATTCATCCAACAGTGGAACAGGCACAGGAAACTACCGTTAAAAAGCCGCCAGAGAATAGCGCTAAAGCTGGCAAGAAAATTTATAAATATGTAAAGGAGGGGATATTTCAGGGGGTTGGGTTCGTGGAGTCAAAGATCGGTTATGGCTATAATAAATCAAGTATTATATCTATATTCATATGCGTGGAACCAGATATGGAAACATTAAAGGGTATAGAGGTATTAGACCACAGCGAAACACCTGGTTTAGGCGGTAGAGTCACAGAAGCGTCGTTTAAAAAACAGTTTGTAGGAAAGAAAGTAAAGCCAAATTTATTAATGGTTAAGGAAAGGAAGGCGTTGAATCAGAATGAAGTTGACGCAATTACAGGCGCAACTAATACAAGTAAGGGGATTGAGGCGTTTATAAACGATGCTATGAAGGAATTCTGGGAATTACAAAAGGATATAAAATGGTAGGATTAAAAAGAGTTATTCGAAAAACTTCTAAATTCTTCATGAGGGACAACCTCATATTAACGGCCGGCGCCGGACTCGGTTTTTGTTCCTCCCTGGCGGTAACAAATAAACTTGCAAATTCTTTGACTATGGGACTCGGTGTTACTTTTGTAACAGCAGGCAGCTTCTGTTTTGTATATCCTTTTAGAAAACTTATAACTACAGCAGGAACACATCATAAAATATCTTTATTAATGATAATTGTGTCTGTGTTTGTTGCAATTTTCGGTTTTTTTGCCCAGGCATACATTCCGGAAGTAACCACCAATATAAAAGCATACATTGACCTTATTACAACGAATTGTATCGTTCTCGCTGTTATTTCTGAGGGATTAACTGTGGATTTCTGGGAGGCGCAGAAAAAAATATTTAAAGCCTGCCTTGGGTATGCGATTGCCCTAATTATACTTGCGTTCTTACGTGAACCCCTTGGTTTTGGAACAATTATGGGTTTCCAGGTGATTCCAGAAAATATTCCAAGGGTTGTTCTAATGGTTACACCTGTGGGTGGGTTCTTTGCATTAGCCGCTTTCAGGCTTTTACTGCGTCCGATATTCCTAGAGACTGGAATTGTGTATCCGGAAGCATCTGCATGTGAATGTGCAACAGGAGAATGTAAAACGCCTGTAAATATTAAAAATCAAGAGAAAGTAATCAGCAAAACACATAAGCTGTCAAGGTCGTCTTTGATAGCTATAGGGTTGGGCGGATGCCTGTTTATCAGTATTATCGTACACATTAAGACAACACCCACTTTACATCAGATGTTTTTGGTTCTTCTCCCTGTTTTACTAAATGCACTTTTTTTTGATGGCATTGTGTTGAGTAAACTTCTTGGTATATGTCCAGTGTTAAATAAATCACGTCAGATTGATGCGGCATGGAAGATGGGTGTTGCAGTAATAATCGTAATAACATTATCTACGACGCTGAATTGGATAGTATACAACAGTGTTCTTGTTAAATGCAGTAATATGCTTTCACAATACGCATCTGTTTCAATAAGACTTGAGCACATATTTTATCTAACAGTATTCATAGTTACTATTGCCACATTTGTCCAGATACTAAGCGTACTTTTGAGAAAGTTTCTAAAAAATGTATATGAACAAATGGGACAATTTCTGGAACTTATAACGGTTAATTGCATAGTCCTTGCAAGCGCTACATTTACTATACCTACAGGGGCTAGTTTATTAGTTACAACTGTAACAGCGTTTGGATATGGTCTCCACTGGATGATGGTGACGGTATGGCTTGCATTGTTAAGGAGGCAACGCCTCTTTGTTCCAACAAGGGTATGGGATGAAGATACTATTGCAATCCTTTTATTAGGAATAATGGCTGCTATATTTACTGGTATAGGAATGATTCGTATTTTTTAAATATTCCAAATAAAAATTAACAATTTAAAATGCAAATTGCAAAATTATCTCAGAATTTAACAATTGTCCAAAAAGGTTGTTTTGCATTTTTAAAATTACATCTTTCATTTGCTGTGTATTTGTGTTTTTACGGCGATGCATAAGTAGTTGTGGAGCTGAACAATGACTATTCCTCTTTTACTTGCTTCAGGTATCTTGGCTTTACTGGTATTGATATTGAGTATATTCAGTGAAGTAACGTACCAACTCTTTGGTCGTGGAGAAAGACGCAAATTGACTATTTTGAGTGATGATGAGTATAAAAAAGAGTTAGTTATAGAAGGTGGGGAAAGACTCCTTTCATTATTACAGAATAGAGGTTTTAATATTCCCGCTGCATGTGGGGGCATGGCAACATGCGGTCAGTGTAAGGTGAAACTGCACACCGATGTTGGACAATATACCTCTGTTGAATTGCCCCATTTTGACATGCGTACAAGAGAAGCATCCATGAGGTTCCTGGAGAAAGGTGAAGGTGATGGGTATATTCGGTTGGCTTGTCAGATCAGGGTGGAAAAGGATGTAAACTTATATCTGCCCAAAGATACCCTGAACGTAAAAAAGTACACAGCTAGGGTAATCAAAAAAATATTGCTCACCAGCGATAAAGTGGAATTGTGGTTGAAACCATCAAAACCAATTCAGTATAAACCCGGCCAATATATTCAATTGGCAATTCCAGAAGATTTTGTTGAGGAGCATTATAAAAAATATGGCGGATTGATTAAGGAATCTTGTGAAAAGACAGGAAAAGAATTTATACCATATATTCCTGGTAACAAAATGTACAGGGGATACTCACTCGCATCAACTGAACCAGATATTTTAAAACTGATTGTACGGATGGCTCCTGTTTACACAACCATGCCTGTTGAAAAGGGCGGTCCTCCATGCATAGGCCCTAGTTGCGTGCATAATTACATTCAAGAGCAAAACCTATGGAATATGTTTCAGGGTGAAAAGATTAGATTTACAGGTCCGTACGGGCATTTTAACTTAAAGGAGCAATCTCATACCGCCGTGTTTGTTGCAGGTGGGGCAGGTCTAGCGCCAATCTTTGCACTTTTGGAACAGTGGTTCAAAGAAGGCAGACAAGGAAAAGCAATATTTTTCCTCGGCGAAAGAAGATTCCAGGATATACCAGTAATCTATTTGCCAAAATGGTTAAACTGGCAAAAAAACAATCCCGACTTTAAATTTGTACCTGTACTTTCAGGTGCGTTCCGTGGTGACAATCCTGCTGAGATGAATGACGTTGATAAAAAGTGTTTTTATAAAGTTTCTGAGGAAGACAGGCAGGTTATCAAAGAACAAGGGCTTGTGGATGAACAAGGGAACCAGTGGAAGGGTCAGGTCGGTTTTATCGGGCCGTTACTCAGAAAATATCTCTCTCCTGATCCTGAGATAGTCTTTTACTTATGCGGTCCTGCGCCAATGACGGTTACTGTAATTGATTCAGCAGCAAATATGCTGAATCTAAAAAATGAAAATGCCTTATTTGACGATTTTACAGGTACGCTTACACCATCTGTGGATTTGCTTTATCAAAAACTTGAAATAAAAGAAAGGATTTACGCACTAAACATATCGGACGCCGATAAAATCATAGAAAAGATCACTCATATCCTTATTGCCCAGCTTATATTAAAAGACAAAATCGAAGAAAGTTACCGGTTCCTTGAAAAGGTGAAGGAGACTATTGGAAAATCATGGCAGGAACTTGAGTTGATACTGCTTTCATATAAAAGCTAGAGACAGAAGACTTCAGACTAATAAGAAACGTTAATAGCAGGCACGAATGCACAGATGCACAGAAATAGGAAGTTTCTCATCCGAAGATAGGGTTTTCTGATTCCTCTCTTGAGAGTGGGGGCAGGGGGTGTGTTTTTCCTAGTTCCCACGCCCTGCGTGGGAATATTAATGCAACGATTTTTCATGCGATACGTAATCTTAACCATTTTTTCTTCTGTTCATTTACATTCACTTCTAAAATGTATTCGAAAGATTTTTTTACCATTACCGATTTCAGTGAAAAGGAACTGGCTAAGGGTGTACCTTTAGGTTGGAAGACTCATAAAGGCATTTGCAGAGAGATTAAAAATAGGATTATGCCAAGGATCATAGAAATAGAAGGCAGAAAGACGCTTTATGTAAATGCCAATGATAATGGCGCTATCCTCTTCAAGCCAGTCAGTTTTAAACCAAAAGAATATCCCTTTTTGAGCTGGAACTGGAAGATTTCGGGCATCATACCAGAGAGCAGGGAGAAAGAGGAAGGCGGTGATGATTATCCTGCTGCTGTCTGTATCGTGTATAAAAAGACGTTTTTCTACATACCGTACTCGTACAAGATATTAATCTACGTATATGGAAATAACCTGCCTGTGGGTGAACGATTTGATAATCCCTGTGAAGCAAAGGCAAAGATGATTGTTGTTCAGAGCGGGGAAAAGGATGCGGGTAAATGGCGAAGTCACAAGGTGAACCATTACCAGGATTATATCAAGGAGTTTGTGGAAGAACCTCCGAAGGTTATTTATGTAGGAATTCAAACCAACGCCGACCGCAATCATGGAAAGGTTGAGGCATGGTATTCGGATATTCGCATAAATAGACAATAATACCCAAAAATTTCACTTAGACGCAGATTTACACAGCATGAAATCTTGGAGTCATATCTTCGTTTTTCAATTGTAAGGAAGCAGTTGGTTATTGAATAATGAAGGTTTGACCCTATGCTTCTACTAAGCAGCATACTATTGTTGCAAACCAGACCGTTCCTCATACTACTTTTCTAACTGAACCTCCAATATCTTACCACCAGTCAGGATATTGTGTATCATCGGTAATAAACCCATTATTTATCGTTTGGACTTACCATCATTTAAAAAAAATGTTCGGCAAGATTGAATTTCAACTCAGCCCTCTCCAGTGACTGATCGGTCTCGCGTAAGAAATTCGCAATATCGATGGCTACATTGATACTGGTCAGCGCAGCAAAGATCAAGGTAATATCAGGCATCCGCTATCTCCTGGGTACGCATTACATGGATTATACCACTTTAATAAGGTGTTATTTTAAGGCTATTTATAAAATTCATGTTGTAAATGTATAATAAAATAGGCTATTCTTTAAACAAGGATTTAACGTCAAGGAACTTCAAAGTAGCCACAAAGGCAACAAGACAATAAGTTATTTTATTTGTGCCTTGGGGGTCTTCGTGGTGTAAGAAAGTTGCTTAAGGTAGTTACTTGCAGCATTATGTTAATAAATGTTCCAAACCTCAAACGAAACAAACTTCTCGCTCCATTTACCACGTACAAAATTGGTGGGCAGGCTGATTTGTTTGTCGAGGTTCATACTATTGATGAATTGGTACATGCCTTGTCAGAGGCCCGTAGCGAAGGAATTCCCTTTTTTCTGCTTGGTTGCGGGGCGAATATTTTGTTTACCGATAAGGGATTTCGAGGACTGGTTATCCGTAACCGGGCAAATAAAATTAAATTTCTTGATAATGGAAAGGTGCTGGCAGAAAGTGGCGTAATAGTTGATGATCTTATAGAACAATCCAAAAATACTGGATTGTCTGGCTTCGAGCACTTTGTTGACATTCCAAGTACCGTTGGCGGTGCTATGTGGCAGAATCTTCATTTTTTATCGCCTGATAGGAAACGAACAATATTTATAGAAGAAATTGTTGAGAAAAGTAAGATATTAACAGAAGCGGACAGTATTTGTGAAGTTGGCGTTGGCTATTTTCAATTTAGTTATGATAAGAGTGTTTTACAAAGAAGTAAGGATATAGTACTCGATGTTACATTTCAGCTTGCGCCAAAATCTAAGGAAGATATACAGAAGGTTATTGACGAAAATCTTGCATGGCGCATTGCTAAACAACCACGACTAGAAGAATATCCAAGCTGTGGTTCCGTATTTAAAAAAATCGAAGGTATCGGGGCTGGCAGGTTGATAGACAAAGCTGGACTCAAGGGTAAACGTATCGGCGGTGCGGAGATTTCTACAAAACACGCGAACTTTATTGTTAATACAGGCAATGCAAAGGCGTCAGACGTGTTACAGCTAATTGAACTGGTTAAAAAAGAAGTCAAACAGAAATTAAGGTATGAACTTGAAACTGAGATTTCTGTAATTGGTGAACTATAGTTTTAATTTACTTGCAAGGATTTTAAGAAGTTTGCTAGAATCTTAAATCATGGAAATAAACAGGAATACAATAATTAAAGACCTCATCGAGGCGCACCCGGAAACGATAGTAGTATTCAAGAAATATAACCTTGTTATTGCCGGCGGTGTGCGTGGACCTAATGAACCTATCGCATTTTTTGCCAAGGCGCATGAGGTTGATTATGATACGCTCGTGAAAGAACTCAACGAGGCGATTGAAAAGGGCGGCGGTGAAAACGTTGAATTCCCGGTGCTTGTAGAGGATAAGGTTTATGAAAAATTTGTTAAAACTGCAATCATTCTAACTCTCACAGTGGGTGTAACATTTGGCGCTATTACACTCAGCTATATTACCTTTAAATTGAATTTTAATTCGGTTTATTATGCCCTTATCCAGGCGCATGGACATGCACAGATATACGGCTGGGTGGGAATTTCCATTATGGGTTTTGCTTTATACATAATACCTAGGGTAAAAAACTCAGAACTCAAACACAGGAGACTTGTAAATGTTTGTTACTTCTTCATTATCGCCGGTATTGCATTGAGGGTTATTATTCAGCCTTTACCTTATAAACCAGTTAGATTCCTGCTTCCAGTGTCTGCCATTATGGAAGCGACTGCAATTTGCCTTTTTGCCTTTATAATCTTGCGTACAATACTATCAAGCAAGGAAAAGGTTGGTATATTTGACAAGTTTTTCAAGGCGGGTATCACATGGTTTATTATTTCTACTTTTATGAACCTTGGTATGATATTTCATTTATACAAACATGGTCTTTATGAGGTGCCAAGGTATTTTTTCAGCCCATATATCCACCTCTACCTCTTCGGTTTTGTATTCATGTTCATTTTTGCAATTAATATACGAACAGTATATGCCTTTCTTGATATTAAACCTGTAAGAGAAAAGGCAATTAATCTTGTATTCCTGATTATCAATCTTTCCGTTCCGATTTATTATATAACGCACATGCTTGCTGGTAAGAGTATCATTGCATACCGCTTTTCACAATTTATGGCATTCCCTCTGGCTGGCGCATTCTTTATATTTATTTACGGTCTGCGCGTGTTTGAAAGGTCAACAAAAGAATTGCAGGATGTGGTCATGGATAGAAGTTACGCCAAGACCATCCGCACGGCATATATCTGGCTTATAGTCAGCGCTATTATTTTGGTTTTAATGTCCTTTTTAGGCCATGGAACCGATGTACATAAAAGATTTCATGGTTCTCTTAATCATGCCGTTACTGTAGGTTTCATAACAATGATGATTGTTGGTTATTCGTCAAAGATGATTCCTACTTTTAAAGGCGTTAACATGTACAGCCTGAGGCTTTCAAACGCTACTTTTATATTATTGAATTTCGGCTGTTTTCTCAGGGTGTTTTCTCAAATACTGGTTGGTATAAATGGGAAACCCTTCTTTTATGGCGTCATGGGGACATCTGGATGGTTTGAGTTGGCGGCGCTGAGTTTGTTTGGATATAATTTATGGAAAACTATAAATTTAACGCAGGAGGTCAAAAAGACTGAAACAAAAATACTTTTAGAAATTACCAAAGATACAAAGGTATTTGACGTAGTTGACCAGTATCCAGAGACGCTTCAGGTCTTTCTTGATTTTGGTTTTCATCAGATGGCGAATCCTGTCATGCGAAAAACAATGGGCAGAGTTGCCAGCATTGATATGGCAACCAAGATGCACAATGTTGATTTGGATAAATTTATAAATGCCATCAACAGCAAGATTGCTGAAAAAAAATAATCATACAGAGAAATACGCCTTTTCAATATGAACATAATATTTCATAATTTACAGAATTTAATGCTTATTATTCAAATTAGTTGGAATCTGTAATAGATAATAAGAATTAGATAACTAACCAAAATATTAGTCTATCAAATCCTACTAGGCTGTTGCTTCCGGTTGTATTTTCGTTAACCATATCTTTTACCTGTAAAGCATTTAAGTACGCTGTATATTTGCTTAAGTAAAAGTTGACTTTATATAATATTTATATTATAGAGTACAATCATTTTTATTCTTACGAATCTTATTTCTGGTAATGATTTTTATTAGTGATTATAAAGTACTTTCATTATAAATATGACTGTTAGAGAAAGCGCCATAGATATTATAAAGATTCTGCAAGCGCACAGGCATAAAGCCTATTTTGCAGGCGGTTGCGTGCGTGATATGATTATGGGTAACGAATCTGCTGATTATGACATTGCCACTAGCGCATTACCGCAAGAAGTATTGAGGCTATTTGATAAGACAATTCCAGTCGGCGCACAGTTCGGGGTTGTCGTTGTTGTTAAAAATGGTCACAATTTTGAAGTGGCTACATTCCGCAAGGAAGGTTCATACAGCGATGGCCGGCATCCTGATTATGTTGCCTTTACTACCCCGGAAGACGACGTAAGGCGGCGCGATTTTACAATAAACGGTTTAATGTATGACCCTATAAATGACGAGATACTTGATTTTGTAGGAGGTCAGGCAGATATTTCAAGTGGAATTGTAAGAACAATAGGAAATCCAATAGAACGGTTTTCAGAAGATAAACTGCGTATGATACGCGCAGTTCGATTTGCGAGTCAGTTTGATTTCCCAATTCACGAAGAAACTAGGAAGGCGATAATAAAACTGGCAAGTGAAATTAATATTGTAAGTGCGGAACGTATACGGGATGAACTTGAGAAGATATTAAAAGGCAAAAATCCTCATATTGGCATTAAATTACTTGATGAGTTAAGCCTCTTAAAAGAAATACTTCCTGAGGTGTCAGACATGAAAGGTGTAAGACAGCCTGAAAATTTCCATCCAGAGGGCGACGTCTTTGTTCATACCCTTTTATGTTTATCAAAGATGAACAATCCATCATGGACATTAGCAATGGGCGTCTTGTTGCATGATATTGGAAAAACGGTTACATTTGAGGAGACAGACAGGATTAGATTCAATTTGCATGAAAAAGTCGGCGCAGATATGACAAAAATAATATGTAACCGCTTAAAGACTTCAAATGACGAGAAAGAACGTATTGTTTGGCTTGTAATGAAGCACCTTTATTTTAAAGATACGCAAAAGATGAGATTAAGTAAATTAAAGAGACTGTTCGCAAATGAAAGTTATCCTGAACTGGCAGAATTATGCAGGATTGATGCATTGTCAAGCAGCGGGGATTTGTCGGACTATTATTACTGTCAGGAGATGTTAGGTAGGCTGTCACAGGAAGAAGTCAAACCCAAGCCCCTTGTTACAGGTCGCGATCTTATTGAAATGGGACTGAAACCAGGCCCAATATTCAAAGAAATATTGACAAGGGTAGAGGATGAACAACTTGAAGGAAATATAAAGACTAAAGAAGAAGCCACAGAAATGATTAAAGCGATAGTATGTCAGATGAGTACCTAAAATATTTTGATTGTTTAAACTCAAGCGATGGATAAAAATTGTTGTTTTTTAATACGTAATGAATTATAAATAATCGTCATGATGAGCTTTAATAATTGATAATATTTGAGATTTGGAATGAAATTCAAACCCTATGCGATTTCATGGAATACGACCTATCGATGTAATCTGCGTTGCAGTCATTGTTATCTTGATACAAATGCCCTGATAAAGCAATCTGCCAGCGAACTGACTACGGGAGAGGGCTTTCGTCTTATTGACCAGATGGCTGAACTTAATCCAAATCTATTATTGATATTTACAGGCGGAGAACCTTTGCTAAGGAAAGATATTTACGATCTTGCATCGTACGCCTCAAAAAAGGGCATGATGGTAGTGCTTGGTACAAACGGGAATATGATAGATGATAATATTGCAAAGAGGTTGAAAGAAAGCGGCATTACAGGGGTTGGTATTAGTCTCGATTCTATGTCACCAGAAAGACACGATAGATTCAGGGGGATAGCCGGTTCGTGGGATGAAACGCTTAACGGTATTAATGCATGCCGCAGGCACGGTATAGATTTCCAGATACAAACAACAGTTACAAGAGATAATTATAATGAAATTCTCGATATAATAGAATTTTCTTCAAATCTCGGTGCAAGGGTTTTTAATCTATTCTTTCTCGTGTGTACAGGTAAGGGACAGGAATTAACTGATATTACACCGCAGCAGTATGACAACTCTTTGCACCGGCTTTACGAGATACAGAAAAGGTACAAGGGGAAGATGATGATAGGGGCAAAGTGTGCCCCTCATTACAGAAGAATTGCATATGAACATGATTCAAAATCCCCGTTTATCAGATATTATGCAGGCGGTTGTCCTGCTGCAACTCATTATTGCAGGATTACACCAGAAGGAGATGTTACCCCGTGTCCTTATATGCCGAATGCTTGTGGGAATGTGAGAGAGAAGAGCTTTGTCGAGATTTGGAAGAACCAGTAAAGAAATTCGTACTTTACGAGATGGTGAATTAAATGGAAGGTGTGGCATATGTGAATTTAAATATATTTGTAAAGGATGCAGGGCGCGAGCCCTGGCAACGACAGGCAATCAGATGAATGAGGACGCATGGTGCGATTATATACCCGGAAAGTATGGCAATAAGGTTATCCAGTTATCAGAATCGGAAACATTCGGCACCGATGAAATATTTACCATGACGTGGAGTGGAGAAGCGAAGAATATCATAAAACAGATTCCATCATTTAGCAGGGGGATGGTCATAAAAGGTGTTGAGCGCTTTGCCGAAAGAAATAATTATAGTGAAATCACACCGGAAATAATGAAGGCATCGAGAGAAGAGATGGAGATTAATAATAAAACTGCATTCCCAAAATCAAGCGGCGATATTTACGACAGAGATATTGTTAATTGTCAATGTGAGAATAAAACTGAAGAAGAAATTCCATGGACTGATGATGCGCGCAAAAGAGTATCAAATGCGCCTGATTTTGTGAGACCCGGTATCTTCAAGTTGATGCAGAAAAAGGCACGCCAGCATGGTTATAAGGAGATTACTTCAAAGTTTCTTTCCGAAATTAGAGACGAATCCATGCGTCTTGCATCAAGGCGTATTAAAAATATCGGTTTCGATGAGCTTCAGATGGAGGCATGGGACAAGGCGAAAGAGAAGTTAAAGAGTGCTCGCAAAGTAGAGGTCATTGATAAGATAAAGATATTTCTTGAAGAACGTGTAACAAAAAACAATGGAATTATCGCAAAGTTTCAGGCGTATTTAAGGTTTTCAAGTAACACGGTAAAAAAAGAAACCGTCGGAGAACCGGTGTGGACTGAAGAGGCAAAACGGCGCATGGAGAGGGCACCTGTGTTTGCCAGGGGAAGGGCTATTAAATCAATTGAAGATTATGCAATAAAACGGGGGGTATCCGAAATTACAGTTGAGTTAATTAACGAGTATATGAAAAACATACCCGCTTTCGTTAAAGATAGATTTAAATAGATAATTTAAGGGTTTGCGTGATAAAGTGTCGTTTTCTTCACTTTGTTCAGGACGACGTTGGGCAATGCTAAGAATCTAATTAAATAGTTTGTTGTAAATACATGAATGCAACAATAAAGAACATCGTACAGAAGTATTTGAGCAATGACAATATTATATATAGAATAATAAATAAATTTCACATACCATCCCATAAATCAATAAGGACAAAAATTATCATCTCGTCCATCCTACTTTCAATTTTCCCTATCTTTATTATACGTGTGTTTGTTTATCCAACAGAAAAGGAGGCATTGCAAGACGCATTAATTCAAAATCTTGAAGGTGTTGGACACAAACAAGCAGAACTAATTTTAGGATGGATTGAGGAAAGAAAGGCAGATGCAAGGATTGTTGCTGAAAACCCGAACGTACCTGGTGTAATTTACAAATCAGAAGGTAGTGAAAATTTTTACAGATTATTGCATCATTTAAACTCTCTCAGAGACGCATATGGCTATAAAGAGATATTTATCTGTGACCGATTTGGCGATTTAAAAATTACTACATCGACAGGTAATGTAATCACAAACGTTGCGGGGTTTGAGTTTTTTCAAAAAGCGGTAAACGGTATTACATTCGTTTCATCAATTGCCCCATCTGTAATTCCATTAGAAAACGAGTATGGGAAATTGGAGCTTGGCATGCCAACCCTTTACATAACGACACCAGTGGTCTATGAACACAAGGTCATTGGTGCAGTATGCCTGAGATTAGATGTGATGGGAATAAGTAAATTAATGGGTAGTGTCAGGCTTGGAGAGACAGGGGAAACGTATTTAATAAATGAAGATGGATTTATGATATCAGAATCTAAATATCTTAAGTATCTTAAAGATATAAGCCTTGTAAAGCAGAGGACGACGCTTGAACTTCAGGTAATAAATCCACAAACAAAAAGACTAACAAAGAGTGCTGAGGAATGTTTAAAAGGCAATAAAGGACACGACGGAGAAGGTTATCTGGATTATAGAGGGGTGAAGGTGCTTGGATTCTGGCAGTGGATTCCTGAGCTTGAATGGGGCATTATTGCTGAAATTGATGTAAACGAAGGATACCGGCCTGTAAAAAGATTACATAAAACAGTTGCACCGATAATGTTTATTATAACGATAATAGTTATTTCCCTTGCTTTTCTTTTCGGGAAGAAGATTTCTGATCCTATTTTATATCTAACAGAAGGAACAAAGAGTATTTCTGAGGGTGATTACAGTAAGAGGCTGAAAATTGCATCACATGACGAAATTGGTGAATTGTCCAACTCATTTAACAAGATGACAAGTATATTAGAAGAAAAGACACAAATGCTCAAAGAATATACAACAAATCTTGAAAAGACTGTAGATGAAAGGACAAAAGACCTTGTAAATATTAATCAGGAATTGGAGAAAAAGAGTAAAGATTTGGAGCAGGCATATAAAGAATTACTAACGCTTGACCAGATGAAAGATAAGATGATACGTGATGTATCTCATGAATTAAAGTCGCCAGTAGCTCAGGTTCAAATGGCAATTGATTTGTGGTCAAAAGAAGTAAAAAAAGAGCACATAGACCGTACCAGAGAGGAAAAATTCAGTAAAATTATCAACGATAGCCTGCAAAGACTGAGGAAGACTATCGGGAATATACTTGACCTTTCTGTTCTGGAATCTGGCAGATTGCTTTTCAAAAAAGAACATATACATATGGATGAACTGGTGTTACAGACGGTTATGGGTATGAGACTTCTAGCTGAGAAAAGAGGGCTTGCTTTAGTAAACCACGTAAACCAAGGGTTGCCTGCCGTAATAGGTGATAAGGAAGAGATACAGCGTGTAGTTACTAACCTCATAGATAATGCTATAAAGTATACGGAAAAAGGCGAGATAAATGTTTTCCTTGAGCAGAAGGATGGCTTTATTGAATTTGTAGTGAAAGATACGGGTGTTGGTATAGGATTACCAAAAGAACAATTTGGGAAATTATTTGAGAGATTCTTTCAGGAAAGACCGAGGGTGGATGGCGCCGGAGTAGGTCTTGCAATATGCAAAAATATTATTGATGCGCACAAAGGACATTTATGGGCGGAAAGCGAAGGACAGGGTAAAGGCTCAACATTTAGATTTAATTTGCCTATTGCGCAAAACGTTACTTAATAATAAAACTAAAGCATAAAAGGAGTTTATACTTGAGTAAGAAAATACTCATAATAGAAGATGAGGACGAATATTTCTTATTTTATGAGTTAATGCTGGAAAATACTGAATATACTTACAGACGTGCAGCTGATGGTCTACAGGCGTTTGAAATGATAAAAAATGAAAAGCCCGACATCATTATACTTGATTTATTACTTGAACAGATGGCGGGAGAAACATTTCTTAAACAGTTAAAAGCAGACCCTGCTTATGTTGATATCCCAATCATTATAGCGAGCAGTTTTTCACCACGCGCTTACAAGACGATATTTGAAATAGACCCAAAACTAACTTTCCTGGAAAAACCTTTTACACAGGAACGGCTGCTTGAAGAATTAAACGCTAAATTAGGTTAGCTGATGGAACGTCTAATATTATTCAATATTTTACTTTTCTTGTTTACTATTGGTCTTTACGGATGTCAAATAACTGCACACCTAAATCACTCTTATAAAGTCAGCCAGATTCCGCTTGAAACAATCTTAATAGAAGATGTTAGAGACGGTGGGTTGGACATGCCTTTCATAAAGGCATGTCTTATTGCATCTGATGTTGATACGGACAAGAAAATGAAGAGGTACATAGATAGAATTAACAATCTCATTTATCGTTTGAATAATGAGGCTGATGCAAAAAGTGTAAATAATCCAATAACTAAAGCAACAATAATATTTGATTGGCTGCAAAAGAATGCTAATGATGGAACGTATAAGGATTGTTACGATATCAAAGATACCCTTAACATTAATGTGGGGAATTGTCTTTCGTATGCTATACGTTTCACCATCCTTTGTCGTAATTATGATGTTAATATAAAAAATATCTTTGTGCCAGGTCATGTTTATAATATGATTGAATACGAAGGACAAAAGAAGTACTTTGAGCATACACACAGCGACGGTATTGTAAAGTCAGGCGATTTGAATAATCCACAGAAAAAGATTTTGAATGATATTGAAGTTATTGCTGAAATATTCATTTATAAAGCAAGGAATTATAATACTGAAATGAAGTATGAAAAGTCATTGAAATACTGTCAGCTGGCATTGTTGTTCAGTCCTGATGATAATCGCCCCGTTATTTTGCTTATTGATAATTATATAGCAGAGAAAAGGTATAACGAAGCATTTAAATACCTGGATACATATCTTGCAAGACATCCAGGCGATAGAATATCTTTTATGAATACATATGTAATATTGCAAAAAATGTGTAGAAAAGGAGATACTAGATTTTAAATGATTTAGGTGGTATTCAGAACTATTTCTATTTGCATGATATATCCTGTTTTACACTTTCAGAAACAAATTCAAAAACATAAAGGAGAAACAATTATGGCTACTTATAAATTTTTAGCAAGGGACTTAATGACTGAGAAAACAGTTTGCGTTAAGCCTGAAACCAACATTAAAGACCTTATAAATATTCTTGTAAAGAATAATATAAATGGCGTGCCTGTGGTTGACAAAAAAGGAAGACTGATAGGCGTCGTTTCAAAGACGGATCTCGTTGAATATGATGCAAAGGTAAGCAAAAAGAAGAGAATTAGCAGCCAGAAAGCATTTTACAAGGATACGAATGGAAAACTGAGAAAGGATTTTGAAAAGGCAAAAAAAGCAAAGAATTTTGGTAAAAACATTGTAAAAGATATTATGACCACACACGTTATTACTGCAAAAGCCGATGATACAATAGACCGTCTAGCAAAGATTATGTTTGATAAGAAGATACACAGAATTATCATTCAAGATAAGGGAAGCGTTGTTGGTATTGTAAGCACGCTTGATATACTTCATGCCGTGAGTACTATGGGTTACGGAAGCAGCGCATTTGTTACGGAAGAGGCAATAATTAATTTACAAGAACGTTTAGAGGTGGCAGAAAAGTCCATCCAATCACTCCGAGGGATTTTAATTAAAATACGTGGTGAGGAATGAATAAAAGCCCTCTTATATTTTTAAGCATTCTCTTGTGCCTTGTAATTGCAGTAGTTATTTATTTATCCACCGAATCTTTGGTCTCAGGAAACACAAAAAATAAGATCGAGAACAACTTTCAGCATGTAGTGCAAGGTGTAGGCATAGGGGCAACAACAAAACCTACGTGGTGTTATATCAACTTCGACCCAAGGATAGACCCTCGATGCCCATGTATCGAATGGCCAATCCCCGGCGGCTATTGTTACTGCCCTGATCATACAGGAACAGTTACCTATATATCTGGAAATATTGAAATGGGAGCGTCTATTGAAATCATCAGAAACCGTTAAACACAACATGACCAGTGACTAAAAAAAACAAGAAAGGGGCATTGGAAAGTCTTTTTAAATTGTTGACTTGGTGACAGCCAAGGCGTTAAGACATCAATTTAAGGAGGATATTCTTAAGGAAGTAACTTAGCCTAGAGTAAAAGCCTCGCATCGTTCCCTCTATTTCCTATTCTTATTGACACATTCCGCTATCCCGATTATATTCGTATTATGAATAAAATGAAGCCAATACCTTATAGACATAGACCCAAGGGTTTAACTATTCTCTATGAAGACAGGGATATTATTGTTATTGATAAGAGCGCTGGTTTATTGACGGTGAAAGCAATGTATGAAAAAGAAAAAACAGCGCATCACATTTTAACTAATTATATACGTAAGGGTAGCTTTAAATCAAAAAAAGAACTTTTTGTCGTGCACCGTTTAGACCGTGACACTTCTGGCGTTCTTGTGTTTGCTAAGAGTTTTGAAACCAAAGAAAATCTTAAACTGCAATGGAAAAACGTCAAGAAAAAATATCTAGCGGTGGTTCATGGAATATTAACTGAAAAAAGTGGGACAATCACTTCGTATTTGGCTGAAAACGAGGATTATGATGTCTCTTCAGTTAAGGATCCCAGAAAAGGGGAATTAGCAAAAACCCGTTATAAAGTGTTAAAAGAAGCAAAAAGATTTAGTTTACTTGAAATTGAATTATTAACTGGCAAGAAAAACCAGATACGGGTTCACTTCTCCGAGAAGGGGCATTCGCTCGTTGGCGATGATAAATATGGTAAAAAAAATAGGACGAAGAGCCGTCTAGCTCTTCATTCACACTATCTAACATTTAGACATCCAAACAGCGGAAAGGAATTAACCTTTGAAGCCGAGGTGCCAGTTTTCTTTAAAAGCTATTTTGATAGCAAATAAAGAACAGGCGTAATAGTTCACCACGGAGGTCGCGGTGAACACAGAGAAAAAGAATGAAAAACAAGACGTATGGTTAAGGAAGAGTTTATTGCGAAGTTTGGGAGAAAAGCAGATAGAATATTAAGCGTCTTGCCAAGAAGCAGGCCGAATAAACAAAAGCACAAACAAATAGTATTTGTTTATAATTTTTCATTGTGTGGATTTTAATCCATAGCTAAAATGCTTAAAATACGGGTGCGGTCAATGGGATGCATGCTTGTTAGACAATAAAATATTTCGTTCGACCATGCAAATATATCTGAGATTATTTGCTATGGGAACCTTTTTTGTTATTTTAAAAAAGCGTTCTAATGGATGATCCGAGGTACCTATTGTTATGTATAGAGAAAGAAATAAGAATTAGAAAGTTCTGTTGTATTAATATCGTAAATAAGCAAGAAAGGAGAAGAAAATACCTGTTAAATTAGATGTATTACCAAGAACCTATTTATGGTTTACTTGTGGAATGTCAAAGAACCTGGCATTCTGTGAGGGGTCTCATGCGAAACAGAATTCAAACCGCTTAAGGTTACGATTCATAAAAAATAAATGTGACACTCTGTAATGTAAACGTACAAAAATACCTCTTACTGTGATGTTTCTCACAATTCTCAAAAAAGCCCAGTTTCTCATGTTAATTACCATGACACAGAAGTGATATTCAAGATTTTAGCAAGTAAAGTTATTAATTCAGAAAAACTAAAAAATCATATTTTGTCAAAAATAAATGATCACTATAAAAAGTTAACGGCTTTCAAAAAACATATTGAAGCTATATCGAGAAAACGAGTAACTATTAAAAGCATGTGATATTGTGTTGTGCATTGTTTTCGGAGTTGTTTATAAGAAATTATGAGAAGCAATTCTTAAGCATATTTTTAAATATTTTCTTAAATCTATCGATAATTTTCAATCTAATACAGGAATATACCTTGAAATGCTTATCTTGCATGGTAAAATTTGTATAATAACTATAAACTAATTTTCGCCTAAAAGGGGGCTATAATATTTAAAAAAAACTTTCAGTTCAAAAGGAGAAAAAAACAATGATTAGTGAAGTTTCAGGTGATATTTTATTTACAAAGGCACAGGCTATTGCCCATGGTATTGCACCAAATGACCCATTTAATCAAGGATTAGCTTTGGCATTAAGGGAAAAATGGCCTATGATGCATAAAGACTACCGTCACTATGCAAACCAAACACATCCTCGACCTGGTGAATTATGGGTATGGGGAGGATTCGGTATTCGTATTTTTAATTTACTAACGCAGGAAGGTTCTTTTGATCATGGAAGCAAACCAGGAAGAGCAACCTTGTCGAATATAAACCATTGCCTTCGAAGGCTTAGACACGAAATAGAGAAAGAGCAAATTAAAAGCCTTGCATTACCACGTATTGCCACAGGAGTAGGGGGACTTGATTGGAATGAAGTTAAACCCCTGATCGAAAAACACCTTGGTGATTTGAAGATAACAATTCTTGTTTATACTCGCTATCAATCAGGCGTACAAGCAAATGAACCTGGATTATAAAATAACATTACGGCTGAACCTGGAGGAGACTTATTACGGAGGCTTATAGGGCCAAATCTTAAATAATAAATAGTGATGTTTTTCTATTACGTTATATAATGGTTTCTAAAAAATTACTTAAGGTTTAAGAAGCGACCCTAAATACTACTGAGAAAGGACATCCACTCGTTGATGATGATAAATATGATAAAAAAGACGGAGAGAAGGGCCATCTAGCCCTTCATTCACACTATATAACATTTAGACATCCACACAGCGGAAAGGAACTAACCTTTGAAGCCGAGTTGCCAGATTTCTTTAAAGATCTATTTGATAACGTATAAAAAACAGGAGTAATAATTCACCACAGAGGGCGCTGAGAACACAGAGAGAAAAAAGGGAACAAAGGCGTTTATTGTGAAGTTAGTGAGAAAAGCAGGGAGAATATTAAGCGTCTTGCCAAGAGGCAGGCCGAATAAACAAAGGCACAAACAAATAGTGCCTGTCCCTGATAATTAATTATCTTTAGTATCTTTAGAGCAAGATGAAAAAGGCCAAAATTGGCTTGTAATAGTTCTGTAGTATCGGTAAATTATTCATAGACTTTATTGCGTGTCTCAATGTGCGCATAATAAGTTGACAGTAGGTGAAACGCTAAAGAGAGTAGAAACTAGGACAAAAAGAGATTGAAGTGTTAAAGGAGCAATTAGTTATTGAATAATGGGTGACCCCATTCCCTTTTCAATAAAATAGCAATTTATTATGTAAATATTCAAATAAGGCAATAAATGCATATTGTACACAAAATAGAAGATTTCTTATTTGCCATCTTTCCTGATCTAATGGGGGGGGATAATGATCAAATTATTAGTAAGTTAGAAAAGTATTACACCTACGGACCCTATAAACCAAAAGTATCAATCAATAATGATTGGGTAACCATAGAAATTGACACACCAACTATTCTTTCCCAGGAAACTGATTACAGAAAGACCGTAGCTCTTTGCGAAAAAAGGAAATATTCAGAAGCAAAAAAACTTTTAGACGATTTAATAAAGAAGAATCCTACCAATTCCGAATATCACAGAATTTACGGTCAGATACTATCTGATGAAGGCGCCCAAAGCGAAGCCATTAATTCATTAATTGATGCCTTGCGTTGGGATTCTAAAAATGGATGGGCTCTATTAATGATGGGGAACATTTTTGCAAAGTTCAAACATGATGTCCCCACAGCAATGAAATATTATGATCAGGCGCTAAAAGCAAATCCTAACGACAATATTGCTATAAATAACATCGGAGCCAATCTGATGCAGCAAGGGAAAATTGAAGAAGCAAAAAAGTACTTTCATCAAGCGTTAAAAATAGATAGAGACTATCCGAACACACATTTTGCTTTGGGTATGATTGCGGAAATGGAGAATGATTTGCAATCGGCATTTTCCAGCACCATAGAAGCGATTAAATTAAACAAAAACAAGGATATCCTTTATCAAAATTCAGTCAAACAAGCCTTTGAAATTGCCAAAAGGATTATTGAAAAAGGAGATGGAAAGAAAATTGTAAAAGAATACCTGCATAAATTGGAATTTGAAGGGGGTGCTGAAATCACTTTAATTGAGGATACTGAAATTCTAACTGCAGCTAAGTTTGAGTTGGCTGAGAACTATAATAGAAAAAACCATGTAATTCGCTACAATCCCAATTATCTTGCAGGTGAACATCTCATGATGCATGAACTGGCGCATCTGGAATTAATCATTGAAGCAAGGAAAGACGGTTTAAACTTACTCTTTATATCTACACAAGAGCACAAAGCAATATTTATTAAAGGGTTGGAATCAACCATAAATAAGCTCAGCAAAATGGGCATTTCAGAAAAGTCTATTGCTGATTATTGCTCAAGTCTCTTCGAAGGAATGAACAGGCAAATCTATAACACCCCTATTGACCTTTTTATTGAAAACTTAATTTACCATGAATACGCCGAGTTAAGGCCTTATCAATTTTTATCGCTGTTCAGTTTGATCCAGGAAGGTTTAAAGGCAGTTACCGATAAAAAGATTGTAGATCATTCACCGAAAGACATTCTTTCAAAAACTAAAGTTTACAACATGGTAAATGCAATTCAATTTAAAGAATTGTACGGCGTCGATTTCATCAAAGATTTTCATGCCTCACCTATGGAATTAAAGCAGGCACTAGGCTTTTATGATGAGTATGTACAATGCAAAACAGCCGGAATGCCTGCAAAAGAATATAAATTAGTACTGCGTTGGGCTAAAGAGTTAAAGTTGGATAAATATTTTGAGTTAGTTAACGAAAAGGAATATCGTACTAAGCGAACAGATGTTGACAACCTTTTAGAATCCATCGAAAAAGACTCATATACTTTGGAGTCCGAAGACCTCCAGAAACAAGGGGAATTGGACAAGTTCCAAAAGACTCAAGAGGCTATGGGTACGAACATGGCGGTGGTCATGTTTATGGTTGGCGCTTTACAATATTTTGAGGGAATGCCTAAAGAAGAAATTAAGAAAATTGCCTTTGAAATTGCTACACAAGGCACACAAGGCTACAGACCCGATAAAAAAGATTACAAAATTAATTCCATTCCCGGAAAAACATTTTCAGGCTATCAAATACTTGCCTATTACTATGTGAGTTGGTCTTTAGCAATACCTGAAATGATTGAACGTCTTCAGTTACCTTATGCAGAAGAGTATAAATTGGCTCTAACCATGAGTAAAACAACTGATAACTGAAAGATAATCAGGAAATAGTTGAAGCATTGCGAAAGCTCTGAATCGGAAGAAATTGGCAGCAATTTCACAATACTAAAGATTTAACTATGGCAAAGATTAAGGATTTACCGAGACATAAGCGACCGAGGGAAAAGCTGGCTGAAAAGGGGGCAGAGAATTTGAGCGATGCTGAACTGCTGGC
Organism: uncultured Planctomycetota bacterium; assembly: GCA_963709355.1. GTDB lineage: Bacteria > Planctomycetota > Brocadiia > Brocadiales > Brocadiaceae > PLOWO2-12-38-17. The sequence goes on along the minus strand of CAVPVY010000005.1, from coordinate 1,347,893 downwards.
AATCCTTATTCGCACCGGCAGGGCAGGCAAAAGCGCTTTGGATATTGCCAAAGAAGCTTTAAAAAAATATCCATTATCAAAACTTTTGGCTGTTACAAAAGACGAACTCACCGCCATTAAGGGCTTGGAAGATACGAAAGCCATTACCATCAAGGCAGCCCTGGAGCTTGCAAGCCGCGCTGTCGGTTCCTTCAATGATTCTCTGCCGGTTCTTGATTCTGTTAAAGCAACGGTCGCTCAGCTTGCTGATTTGCGGGGCAAGCAAAAAGAGTATTTTTTGGCGCTCTATCTCAATGCCCGCAAGCAGCTCGTCCATAAAGAAACTATCTCTATCGGATCGCTTACAGAAACCCTGGCGCATCCGCGCGAGGTCTTTGAGCCGGCCATTCGTCATCTTGCATCGTCAATTATACTTGCGCATAATCACCCGTCAAAAAACATGGAGGTTTCAGAGGCAGATATTAAACTCACAGAAAAACTGATTCAATCAGGTGCTATCCTTGATATTGAAGTGCTGGATCATATCATTATTACCGATGACGGTTATATCAGTTTTAAGGAGAAAGGATTGGTTTTTAGGTAAAACTATGCCACAGCTTGAAAATATTGAAGCAATAGAGAAAAGGCTCTGGAGCGCGGCGGATACCCTTCGGGCCAACTCCAATTATGCCAGCAATGAATATTTTATGCCGGTAATGGGTCTGGTATTCCTGCGCCATGCATACAGCCGGTATCTGGCGGTAAAAGATGACATCGAAGCCAGTCTGCCGACAAGGGGCGGCGCAAAAAGGGCATTGACCAAGGAAGATTTCGGCAAAAAATCCGCAATTTTCTTACAGCCCAAGGCTCAATTTGATTATCTGGTGGGATTGAAGGACAGCGATGACCGTGCAAAGGCAGTCATTGATGCGATGGAATCAATTGAAGCAGATTATGAAACCCTTCGGGGCGTTTTGCCCAAAAAAGAATATCGCGAGCTTGATAATGAAATACTCGGCCAACTACTTCAGGCCTTAAACCCTGAAGAATTAAAGAAGGTTACCGGTGATGTATTTGGCAGGATTTATGAATATTTTCTCACCCAGTTTGCCGATCAAAAGGCACATGACGGCGGTGAGTTTTTTACACCGGTTTCCTTGGTTTCCGTCATTGCCAATGTACTTGAGCCGAAAAAAGGAACATTACTTGACCCAGCCACTGGCAGTGGCGGTATGTTTGTGCAGAGCGCCCGGTTTGTGGAAAACCTGCATGAAAACCCAAACGATACATTGAGTTTCTACGGACTGGAAAAAAGCGGCATTACAATCAATTTAGCCAAGATGAATCTGGCGGTGCATGGGCTGGTTGGTGATATCGAAAAAGCGATCACTTATTACGAAGATCCGCATAATTTGTTAGGCAAAGCCGACTTTGTCATGGCTAATCCGCCATTTAACGTGGATGAAATTGATGCCGATAAAATAAAAAACGATCCGCGCTTGCCCTTTGGCCTTCCCGGAGTGAATAAAAAAGGAAAAGTCTCCAACGGAAACTATATCTGGATCAGCTATTTTTATAGTTACCTGAACAATACAGGCCGTGCTGGTTTTGTAATGTCTTCGCAGGCATCAAGCGCGGGCAAGACAGAAGCGGAAGTAAGGCGAAAGCTGATTGAAACCGGGCATGTGGACATTATGATTGCCATCCGCTCCAATTTTTTCTATACCCGCACGGTACCCTGTGAATTATGGTTTTTGAATAAAGCAAAGTCCAAAGAACATAAAGACAAGGTCCTCATGATTGATGCGCGCAATATCTATCGCAAGGTGACTCGCAAGATTTACGACTTCAGTCCGGAGCAATTGCAGAATATCCTCTCAATCGTCTGGCTTTATCGGGGTGAAACCAAGCGTTTTCATGACTTGGTTGCAGGTTACATTTGAAAATCACTTGAAGAGGCTGTGCAGGGCATTCCTCTTGCTCAGGATTATGAAATGGTTTTTGGCAGGCTGCAAAAAGGGATTGAGCCGTTTCTTGCCATACTCCCCAAAGACGGCAAACAGACTGAGACAGTAAAGGAGCTATCCACCTGCCTAAAAGCCTACAAAGACAACTGCCGGATATTTACAAAATTAGCTCAGGGAAAAAGCGAGTGGTGGAAAAAGATCTTCGTAGAGACGCAAAATGTTGCGTCTCTACCCGATGCGCTAAAAGAAATAGAATTGCTGTCAGAAGAGAACAACAAGCTCATCAAAGAAGCAGAACTCATGTATCGGCTCGCAAACCGCTTGATTGATGTCTGTAAAGACACAATATTTTGTGTCTCTACCGGCAATGCCAAAGAAAACGGCACATGGAACGCGCGGGAGATTAGCAGTCTGAAAAAGCAGACTGAGGAAGCCCGCGATAATGCAGTGAGTCAATTAAAACTTGCCAGATATTTCCACCATCAGGCCGAGTGGCTCGTGGAGCGTTTTCCTGATGAAAAACTGCGGGATGTGGAAGGGTTAGTTAAGCTGGTGGATAAAGAGGAGTTGAAAGAAAACGACTGGAGTCTGGCGCCGGGCAGGTATGTAGGCGTGGCGCCGGAGGAAGAAGACCCGGACTTTGATTTTGGCGAAGCCATGCGGACTATTCACAGTGAGCTGGAAGACCTGAATGCCCATGCCGCTGATTTGGCGGAAAGGATTAGCGGGAATTTTAGGAAGTTGGGGATATAAGGAAATTGACATTTATATCGTTATGATGATAAGATTCTCAAAAGGGGGGTGTTTATTATGAAGATAATAACCTTAAAAAGCGACTCTCCAGAGACTGTGGTTCCTCTTTTAAAAAACGCAGTGGAGAGGGAAAAGAAAATCATTATGGATACAATCAGGAAGAGTAAGGAGAAGATTAACTCTCTCACAAAAACCCTCGGAGTTGATACAGGTAAGCTAATGAAGGGAGATGTTGAACATACAGAGACCAACGACATGCAGCTTATTGAACTAGAAGGGGAGATTGAAATTTTAGGGCATCTTGAAACTGAACTTAAAGCGCTTGAAACAGTAGAGATATGCAAATAAGAGATTATCTGGAGAGTATCCTGGATATAATTTCAGCAAGCCCCTATGTTGAATCCAAAAGCATCTCTTTAGAAGAACGGCCACCCAATGCAGCCTATATAACGGGCATCCTCGCCTTCATAAATGGTTCAAAGCTGCACTTTAAAGAATTCATTGTTTGTAAACCAGAAGATATTATTTTTTTGAAATACGCTTATCACTACTTAACACAAGATGGTGCCTGCGTTTTTCGGTAGGACAATGCACTTAACCCGAAAGCTAAAGCAATGGCAACATATCCCGAACACAAGCACTTGCCTGGCCATCTTTTACCTGCCGAAAGGCCTTCAATGAAAGATATTCTAAAGGAAATCGCAGATTTGATGGAGGAAGAGAGATAAGAAGGCGCTGCCGGCGTGAATAAATTAAAGCCGAACTGATGCGGAATGGGGACAAATCATGAATAAGAGTGCAATCGGGGTTTCAAACGTCCAAGCCTCCGATTTGGCAAAAAAATAGTGAGAATTTTAAGAGGTTGGGGATATGAAATACAATACTGTTCAGCTAAAGAATATAGTTACTATGAAGTATGGGAAAATGCCTCCTGTGTCAGTAGTTTCTGAAACTGGATATCCGATATATAGTGGCTATGGAGTAACTGGCTTCGCAAAACAATTTTTATATAAAGAACCCCAGCTAATTGTTGTTGCTCGTGGGGTTGGTGGAACAGGCGATGTGAAAATATCACCGGTTAATGCATGGATAACTAATTTGTGTTTAATTCTAGAAATTGATCCAAAACAAGTCGATAAACTATTTCTTTACTACAAACTTCAAAAGGAACCGTTAAAAGAAAATTTAAATACTGGTGCAGCACAAGCTCAGATTACTATAAGTACTTTAGAAAATTACAAAATATCAGTTCCGAAGCTTTCAACTCAACAAAAAATCGCCTCAATCCTCTCCGCCTACGACGACCTCATTGACATCAACCGCCGGCGGATACAGCTTTTGGAAGAATCGGCGCGGCTTCTTTTCCGCGAGTGGTTTGTCTATTTCCGTTTCCCCCTTCGGCTATGCTCAGGACAGGCCGGACATGAAAAAGTTCACCCCGTTAGAAAATCCACTTCTAACGGGGTAAAAATTGTTGATGGCGTGCCGGAGGGGTGGGAAAGGTATCTTTTAGAAGATATCGCAAAAGTTAAAAAAGGAAGAAATATTACATTTGAACAAGCAGTGGAAGGAGATATTCCGGTTGTTGGTGGCGGTTTAGAACCTACGTACTATCACAACAAAGCAAATGTATCTGCTCCTGTAATTACAATTAGCGCGTCTGGTGCAAATGCCGGTTTTGTTAATTTGTACGATACTGATATATGGGCTTCTGATTGTTCGTATATTGATAAAAATTCTACCAAGTACATCTATTATCTTTGTTTGATATTGAAAAGCCTGCAAACATCTATATTTGGGTTGCAAGTTGGTGCTGCTCAACCACATGTTTATCCAAAGGACTTAAACAGATTGAGAGTACTTATTGCTCCAGATGATTTGTGTAGACAATTTGAGCAATTGGTAACGCCTATTTTTGATTTAATTAGAACTCTAAAATTGGAAAACCAAAAACTTGCCCAAGCTCGCGATTTGCTTTTGCCGCGGCTAATGAGCGGCAGGATTGACCCCGTTAGATAAAGAAATACATACAGTGTAAAAAAAGAGGCGAAGTGACCATGTTTTATGCAATAAAAACTCAAGGTAATCAGTTTAAGTCCCTTAATAAAGGTGGATTCAGGGGGCTGTGTTTTTCCTAGACTATTTTACAACCCCCTTGCCCCCTTTTCTAAAGGGGATTTTCTATACCATACATGTATAAACCGCTTAAATAAAATGAAAATTCCTGTACGATTAAATATATGATTCGAAATTATCTAACGGGGTTAAACGAAGACACATTAGTCCAGCAGACAACCGCAGAGTACCTGCATGACCGACTCGGCTGGGACACGGTCTATGCCTATAATCAGGAAACCTTTGGTACTGATGGGTTATTAGGCAGAAATTCAGACCGGGAGGTTGTGCTCACGCGCTACTTGCGGCAGGCGCTTAAAAAGCTTAATCCCAACCTTCCGGAGACCGCCTACGACGAAGCCGTGCGTCAGCTGAAGGATTATTCCCAGAGCCAGTCTGTGCTTGCCAATAATCTTGATAAATACAGACTGTTCAAAGACGGCGTGCTCGTTTCGTATCAGGGCGAACACGGTGAGATAAAAAAAGAGCGGTTGAAGATCTTTGATTTTGATGATGCGACAAAGAATGATTTTTTGGCTGTGCGCGAGCTGTGGGTGCAGGGGGATTTATACCGCAGGCGGGTTGATATTGCCGGGTTTGTCAACGGCATCCCGCTTTTATTTGTAGAATGCAAAAATATCCATAAAGACCTCAGGCATGCGTATGAAAGAAACCTTGCCGATTACAAAGACACCATCCCGCACTTTTTCCATCACAATGCGATTATCATGCTTGCCAACGGCAACAAGGCAAAGATCGGCACCATCACTGCAGGTTATGAGCATTTCCATGAATGGAAGCGTTTGGCAGAATCAGACCCCGGCGTTGTGGATATGGAAACCCTGCTCAAAGGCGCGTGCGATAAGAAGAACTTCATGGATATCTTTGAAAATTTCATTGTCTATGACAATTCCACGGGCAGCCAGATAAAGGTGCTGGCAAAAAACCACCAGTATCTTGGGTGTGAATCAGGTGATCAAGGCATTGAATGACCCGCAAAGAGCCAAAGGAAAGCTCGGCGTATTCTGGCATACGCAGGGCGCAGGGAAGAGTTATTCCATGGTGTTTTTCACTGCCAAAGTGCATCGAAAAATCGGCGGCAACTATACATTTCTCATCTGCACAGATAGGGATGACTTAGACACCCAAATATACAAAACCTTTGCCGGCTGCGGTGTGGCGGATAACGACAAAAACCCCTGCCGTCCAACAAGCGGCAGGCATCTGGCGGAACTGATGACGCATCATAAGGCGTATGTCTTTACCACTATTCAAAAATTCAATCAGGAAGTTGACCCCAGTGAAGGCTATACAAAGCGCGGTGATATTATTGTGATTACTGATGAAGCGCACCGCACCCAATACGGCACTCTGGCTTTGAATATGCGCAATGCCCTGCCGAATGCCAGCTTTATCGGGTTTACCGGCACGCCGTTATTTAAAGACGATGAAATCACGAAACAGGTTTTTGGGGATTATATTTCCACCTATGATTTTGCGCGGGCAGTGGAAGATAAGGCGACTGTGCCGCTCTATTATGACTCGCGGGGCGAGACATTAGGGGTAGCCACCAACGATATCAACGAGCGGATTGCCGAAAAACTGGAACAGATTGAGATTGATGACATTGATATTAAGGAGCGGCTGGAAAAGGAACTGAAGCGGGACTATCACATCATTACATCGGAAAAGAGGCTTAATCAAATTGCAAGAGATTTTGTTGAGCATTACACAACCTCTTGGGAAGCCGGCAAGGCGATGTTTGTGTGCATTGATAAGCTCACCTGCGTACGGATGTATGAATTAATCAGGCAATACTGGGCTCAAAAGGAAGAAGATGTTGAAGAATCATGGAAAATGGCTGCCGGAGAAGAAAAGGAATATCTTTCCCGTAAGCGCAGATGGATGAAAGAGACAAAGATGGCGGTTATTGTGAGTGAGGAGCAGGGCGAGGTTGATAAGTTTAGAAAATGGGGCTTTGACATCACACCGCACAGGCGGCTTATCAAAAACGGCTTTGAGCTCCCTGACGGAACGCGTATTGATGTGGATTCTGCGTTTAAAAAAGAGGAGCATCCCTTCCGCATCGCAATAGTCTGCGCAATGTGGCTCACAGGCTTTGACGTGCCGAGTCTGGCAAACCTTTATCTGGACAAACCTCTTAAAGCACATACGCTCATGCAGGCGATTGCCCGCGCAAACCGTGTGAATAAGGATAAAAATAACGGTTTGGTAGTTGATTACTGCGGTATCCTGAAAAATCTGCGCAAGGCGCTTGCAACATTCACCGGCACAGGCGATACCGGCAGACCCGGTGGGCTCGGGCCTGATGAATTGGACCCGACCAGAACCAAAGAGGAGTTACTTGAAGACTTAAAACAGGCAATTGGCATGGTGAGTGGTTTCCTGAGTGAGCGGAAAGCCCCGCTTGAAGCCATCATCAGCACCAAGCGGATTTGAGAGAAACAAGGCGATTGTTGCGACAAAGGAAGCGGTGAATGAAAATGATGAGACGAGAAAGAAGTTTGAGGTAATGTGCCGGGAGGTATTTATTAAATTCAAGGCATGCCTGACAATTCCCGGCATTAATGATTACCGCAGCCAGTATAGCGCTATCAATATTATCTACAAAAGCCTGCAAAAAGACCGGGACATGGCAGATATCAGCGACATCATAAAACAACTGCATGAAGTGGTGGATGAGGCGATTGTCGTTACGCCTGATAGAGCCAAAGCCCCCAATAAACCGTATGATATCAGCAAGATTGATTTCAATCGTCTGCGGGCAGAATTTGATAATGCTAAAACGAAAAACACTGCCGTCCAATGCCTGAAAAGCGTGATAGAGAAAAAACTGCAGCGGCTCATTCAGAGAAATCCCCTCCGGACAGACTTTCAGGAACACTATGAAAAGATAATCGCTGAATACAATAAAGAGAAAGACCGCCAAAATATTGAGGCCACTTTTGAGGCGTTACAGAAATTTGTCCAGGAGCTTGACGAGGAAGAAAGCCGGGCAATGCGGGAAGGGCTGGATGAGGAGACTTTGGCTATTTATGACCTTCTTTCAAAACCTGATTTAACGGCTAAGGAGATCCAAAAGATTAAGAAGGTGGCAAAGGAACTATTGGAAAAGCTGAAAGATAAATTAAAGAATCTGTATAAATGGCAGGACAAAGAGCCGACACGGGATGAAGTAAAGGTATTAATCAGAAATTTTCTGTGGGACGAGAAAACCGGCCTGCCTGTAGATTTTTACACTCAAGACGATGTGGAGCGAAAGTCAGAGGAGGTTTTCTACCATGTCTATCGGGCATACCCGACAGTTCCATCGCCATATTATGCCGCTGCCGGCTAATTGATTTGGGAATTATTAGGAATTGAATTTGACCTTAGCTGGGGAAATAAAGAAAGTGATCCCTCACTTGTTGAATTTACAATTGGTAATTTTAAGATATTATCCTCAGACAATTTCCCAGCATTAAATTTTGAAATAGGCAATGAATATGTTCATTTGTATAAAGTGCTAGAAAATATAAATAAATTCTTAAAAAAACAAGATTAAAGTATTGAAAATAGTTTCTTAATTGCCAAAACAACAAAATGCAAGAGAGGTCAAACAATCTGAGAAAGATGCTTGTCGCCTTTCAGTTTTTCTCGTAATCGTTTTCTCCCAAGGTCCACTGTAATATAGTCTACCCTCCCATCATTTCTACTATATCAGTTCCGCTTAGTCCACCAACCTGAAAGCCAAGGGTATTGAGTTTTTAATCTTGCTATTTAAGCAGATACTTTCTTAACAATATGCTTATATATCGAATAATGCAGCCCAAGATAATAAGCCATTTCCTTCTGGCTATAGCTGTATTTATCCACAGAAGAGAAAATCTTGTGAGGGGGGCCTGTGCAAGAGACATTTGTGCGCCTATCAATGTTCTATTGACAATGCTATAGGGTACTCGATTATTTTCATTATTGTCTCTCTATACATAACCTAACATTTATTTTAATCTCTATTCTACAATTTTCAGCATCCTATTTTATGAAATAGTACATGTCAATCCAAAATCAGCAGAATTACGTTGAATAAGTGAAGATGTTTTAGATAAAATGTATAAATAAGTTCCAACAAGAAACGAACTGAGATTAATCCCATTGAGACACTTAGCTATGAGCAAAAAGGAATCTAAATTAGAAAGAAGATATTAAAAAGAAGGTTGAATATATAACGATTTTAGTTTAAATTTATTTTTCTTGAAGTGTCATACGTTGATACTATTTATGGTCTAGTAAGAATTATAATGTACCAGACAAAAGTCTAAAAGGAGCCACTCCATGAAAATTTCAATTGAAGGCAATACAAGGATAAAAATGATTGCGGAAACCCAACACGAGAAAGAGAGCCTTGAGTCTCTGTGGAAGATTCTTATCCGCTGCGAAACGGACAGCAAAGTACTTTGTCCTATAGGTTCGTACATAGCTTCGCAGGATGATGGAGCTAATTTTGTAATACAGGACCAGTGACTCCGTCGGAGCAAATGGATGTGGTGCAGGCAATACAAGGCACCTGGTTTTTAATTCCCTGCAACCTTCCTCCATTGGTTCTCTTTATCAAGCTTTCCTTCAAAGAAGAATAATTCGCGAAACAATTGAACGGCAGCATCTGCTACACCGGCTAGACGGTAAATATACACATCTTCTTTGGTAATAGCATTATTCTATATATATACCTGATTATTTGGCGATAGTTATACTCGGAACTGGTGCACGTGTAACATCAGTAACGGTCATTTGGAACAACTGGTATAGCACGTCAAAGGCCTCATTGTTCCAACTTGGCAGCGTTTTAATATGTTCTGAGCCATTCACTATCCAATACCAACGATCGTTGTACTTGACAGAAAAAGTAGCATCCTGGGGAAGTGCCTCTGATTCCTGTATATTCAAGGTTTGCGTAGCATTCCGAAGTATTGGTCCCGTCCGGGGATCCTTCTCTACAGGAAATTCAGGTTCGTGAACAATCCCCCGACCCAGAAAACCCAGAATAGATTTAAAGCTTCTCAGCATAAGCATGCCGTGAAGCGGGTATGTTCCGCCAGGACCGTCAGGACGAATATCCACAAGAACGTATTCGCGTGAAAACTGTTGTGATTTCTCAATCATATTCCTGCGTTCATCATTAGAAATTTCCATAGGGTCATAATTCGTGATTGCTACTCTCCCAAAAACTGTTCCGGAATCATTTGAATACTGGATTGTACTTATATAAAGCTGCCTAGCTAAGTTAAGGGCTGAGAGATGAAGCACCCGGCGGCGAAACTCTTCGTATTCATCTTTCTGATGCGGCAGATTTAACAAAAATCCAGATTCACCATATCCATTTAACAGAATCCCGCGGCACATAAGCCGTAATGGAATGGCGGGCTCTATTCCCTGTTGGATCAAAAACTGAAGCTTGCTCTCATCCATGGGGGTTAAGAGTCTCTTGGTAAACTCTTCTCCTTGTATCGGAATAATGCTTACCGTCGGATTTTCTGCTGCACTGCTTCCGAAAGAAAGCGTTAACGTATCCAGTCCTGGATTTTCGGTAAGGTTCCCTGCAAAACCTGTATTGACCCGAAAATCAAACGTTGCTGCAATACTCGAAACGGCAGTAAAGTGAATTGGGTGATCATACCGGGCACGGGCAATATTAAGCAATAACAATTCCGCTTCAACGCGACTGACGGTTCGATCATATTCCAATACGGCCCGATGCAGGGCAATGGGAGAAACACAACCGAAAAAAAAGAGCAACATGCATGATACAATGATGACTCTGGAGAAGCTCCTTCCTAAGCAGGCAAAAGGTGCCGTTATTTTCAGAACCAAAACATGGACGGATGGAGTGCGTCTCTCACTTGAAAAAACCCCCTCAAGGTTTCTTTCTCTGGATGAGTCTGTTATCCTTACCAATTTCTTTTCCGATACCCAAAACCCTTGTTTCATTAATATTTTACCTCAAGATAACATGCTATCAGAGAAGGCAATGGATGGGGGTTAAATCCTTATTATAGGTAAACTATCTTCAACTCTTGATAATCTGAGAAGATGTTTGTCGCTTTTCAGTTTTTCTCGTAATCGTTTTCTCCCAAGGCTCACTGTACTATAGTCTATCCTCCCATCATTTCTACTATCTCAGTTCCACTTAGTCCACTAACCCTAAAGCCAAGGGGGGTTGAGTCTTTAATCTTACTATTGAAGCAGATTCTTTCTTAACAATATGTTATATATCGAATAATGCAGCCCAAGATAATCGGCCATTTCCTTCTGGCTATAATTGTATTTATCCACAGAATAGAAAATCTTGTGAGGGGGGCCTGTGCAAGAGACATTTGTGCGCCTATCAATGTTCTATTGACAATGCTATAGGGTACTCGATTATTTTCATTATTGTCTCTCTATACATAACCTAACATTAATATTTTAAACTCTATTCAACAATTTTCAGCATACTATCTTATGAAATAGTACATGTCAATCCAAAATCAGCAGAATTCCATTGAATACCTGAAGATATTTTCGATAAAATGAATACAAAATTTGCCACAAAGACACGAAGGCACGAAGGTACGAATAGACACACCCCTAACTCCTCTTGGGAGAAGGGAATTTGTGTATTGTTGACTTTGTGGCAAGTATGATATTAATTAAATAGTATCGCAGGTTAGATAATTGAATAAACACATTAACCTATTTCTTTTGGCAACTGACAACTTATTACGGCATAGAACGAAGACCATTGTCGTATGTCTGTGTATAATTGCCATCCTCTCACCCTTTATTACAGCCATTTCTATATCAGAAGGTATAAGAACACAATCTCTCGCCTCTGTTAATGCAGGGGCAGATCTCTACCTTACATTTGATGAATTTGGCAGGAATGCGGCAATTCCTCTAAAAGATCTGTCTGAGATTAAAAATATTTATGGGGTAACAAAGGCAATACCACGCATTATCGGCCGAGCTTTTGTGCAAAATAAACTTGCAGTCATCGTTGGCGTCAATAAAGAAGACCTGCCGGAGTCCGTTTCCTGTATCTCAGGGCGGATATTTGAAAATCCCAACGAAGTCGTTGTGGGTTGCGAGTTAGCCAGACATTTCAAACTCAATATTGCTGACCAGTTTAGTATGCGCGGACAACAGCGCAAGACCTTTACTGTCATAGGCTTATTTTCCTCAGACTCAAGCATCTGGGGTGCTTCCATGATACTCATGTCCTTCAAAGATGCGGGAGATTTGTTTGGCAAGCAAAATGTTGCTACAGACATACAAATCCACACCCTGCCTGGACACAACGCAGAGATAGCGACCGACCTGTATGATATTTTTCAGAACGAGCCTTACAGACTGCAAGACAAACACATGGTAGAATTGTATTTTAAAAAAGGTTTTATGCTCAAGGAAGGTATCTTTAGCGCTTTATATCTCGTAGCCATTTCCATAGGCGTGCCTGCCATCCTGGTAGCTTCAGGTTTTGGACTATCTGAGCGAAAAAAGGAAATTGGTATCATGAAGGCAACGGGATGGAATACCTTGGAGATTTTAGAAGTGATTTCCTTTGAGCAATTACTCAGTAGTTTACTGGGTGCTACAATTGCCATATTATTATCCATTTTATGGGTGAAGGGTTTTAATGGTGCATTTATTGCGCAATTCTTCATTGCAGAGATAAACATGTTGCCGAAATTTACCCTGCCTGCAAGGTTTCTGCCTTTGCCATGTATGCTGAGCTTTTTCTTTGCCTTTATATTGACGATGGTTGGCAGCGTCTATTCTTCATGGAGGGCATCAACCGAATCACCGGTTGCATCGATGAAATGATGATAAGAACAGAAAATCTTTATAAATCGTACAAATGTCATACTCGCCACGAGGTATGTGCAATACAGGACATTAGCTTGCATATTTCAAAAAACAGTTTTGTGGTATTGCGTGGACCATCCGGCTCCGGGAAAACCACCCTGCTGAATATTCTAGGCACTCTGGACAGACCCACAGCTGGTAAGGTATTCATGTCCGGTGAAGATATCACCTCGTTTTCGGACATTGCCCTTTCAAGGGTGCGGCGTAAAAAAATCGGGTTTATCTTTCAGGACTTCTACCTCATCCCGAAGCTCACCAGTTGGGAAAATGTGTCGTATCCCCTAATTCCAGTCGGTATCAGTCCCAAAAAACGTTTCGAAAGAGCCAAAATACTCTTAGAAAAGATGGAACTCGGCGACAGATTGGACCATAGCCCTGAAGAACTCAGCGGAGGGCAGCAGCAGCGGATAGCCATTGCACGGGCACTAATAAATAACCCAGAAATTATTATTGCTGATGAACCCACATCTAATATAGACGATGAAACCAGTGAATGCGTGCTGGAACTTTTAACAGAGTTGAAGTCAAGCGGCGCAACCATACTCGTTACAACCCATGATGTTCATTTCGAAAAGATTGCCGATGTGGTCTATAAAATGAAAGACGGCAGGATTGAATGATTATTAATATATATACCCTTATCATGTTGTTTGTAGCCATATTTTCTCTTTCCCTGGGTGGTTTTTTGTTTTTATTGACGATAAAAACACTCGTTAGTTTTAAAACAAATGTACCATTAGAGGATAAGAATAAATTCGAACAAAAGGGGTATCTGGTTTTTTTATTGGCGTGTGTAACTCTTTCTATCAGGATGATTGTTTGGCCATGGTTCTACTTCATGCTCCAGAGCTTTGTATCTGAGGTACCTGGGGCAATGTGTATGTTCGGTGTTACACAGATTTTACCGTCCACAGTCACCTTTTTACAGATCATAAAACCCATCTCTTTTTTTATCATGGGTGGCTGGCTGCTGTGTTATTACGTTGATAAATCTACTCCCACAGCGCCACTTGCCAGAAAGAACTTACTCTTTCTGCTCATCGTATGCGGCGTGCTTTTAGCCGATGGTATTGGGGATATTTATTACGTAATACGTATGAAACCATTGATGTCCGTCTCCTGTTGTGCCACTTTCTTTGATGTGCCTTTAAGACCTTCGGCTATGATCCCACAAGCTATCTTTGGAAAGAACTTTCAAAAGATTTTATTTATTGTGTACTACATTACAAATATAACCCTCATTGCCTTATTGTTTACAAGCATGTCTAAGAAATGGGTAACATTAGCATCATTACCACGGAAAATTATCCTTTACAGCCAGGGTGTTTTTGGAATTATCAATATCCCTGTTGTGATATACACGTTCATTGAAAATATCGCGCCGAAGCTCATGCAGCTTCCATATCATCATTGTATATATTGCTTTTTTGGGAAAGGCTTGGTGCCTGATGCACCTGTTATGCTTGGGTTGTTTGTAATAGGTATTTTTGCAATCGGCTGGATGGGCATAATGCGCCTCATGTGTATAAAAGGGGATGCACAACCTGTAACCGAACGGCTTTTATCTAAAGTAAACAACGTATCCGCTTTTTGTTTACTGGCCTCTCTAATTATGGTAACTATTCATTTAATATTAGTTTAAAAAAAGCAGGACAAACAGTATTTACATGACTTTGATTTCAACATATTAATCATATCCATCCTGTTTATCCTGTCAAAATAAAATTATTAATATTTTCTTCCTGTTCCTCGTGTTAAAATCTTTAATTAAATCACAAATATGACAAAGAAATTTTGGATAGGGCTAATAATTGTTCTAATTATTTCATTACTAGGGGTCTATTATCAGAAATACCTTAAGATGCCTCTTTGTTCTTTTGACGGCTCGCGCATAGCCAAGATTTATGAGGTGGACATTGCATTAAAGGACAAAACTACCAAAAGATTTTGTTCAGTATACTGTGCATCTCAATGGTTCAAGGAGAACACAGGACTTATTGATCATGTAATCGTTACGGATGAAATTCGAGGAAACAAGATTGAATCGTATATGGCTTATTTTGTAGAAAGTGAACTCATTACGAATAAAACAAATGATAACCGTATCCACGTCTTTCAACAGAGGCAGGATGCCATCACACATGCAGAAAAATTTCATGGAGAGATGGTGGATGACCCGTTTACTATTGAATGAATCTTAGAGAAAAAACAAACACAGAGCATGCATAGAAGACATAGAAGTGTTGGTAATTTATTAAGGGTCTTGACTAGCACAGAGGGTATTTTCTAAACATTTTTAATAGTATAGCATAAATATTTTCATTACGATGATTAAATCTGAATTCACATTCTTTAAGGTGCAGATAGAAAGTATTTTGAGGCACACCATGAAACTTTTGAAGTCGCCTTTTAGAATAAGACCAGAAGGACTCTATGCCATTAATATGACTCTTATCATTAGCAAACTCATCATCACCGTGCTTAACCCTATAGTGCTTCTCATAGCCGATATCTACCAGTCCGCTATAGCCTCTCCATTGGTCAGAATGAATAATGCTTTCAGGAGATACCTTGCCTCTAATAATGGCTTGCAGCGTGGCTTTAGCGCAGTTTGGCACAATCTCTGTATAGACTTTGCCGCCTCTTTGCAGAATACCAAAAACAGGTGTTTTACCATAAGCCCCTCTACCTCTTTTGCCTTTTTGTCTGCGTGCGCCAAAATAGGATTCATCAACTTCTATCTCTCCTCTGAATGGAGAGGCTTGTTCACAAAATTCAGATATTCTTGTTCTTATCATACGGAGGTATCTATTAATAGTGTTGCGATTTAAATTACATAAAACAGCAATTTGCTGTGCGTCTAAATCAAGGGCAAAATGCTTTAACAATTGCCTTATTTTTGACTCTGAAATTCTTGAACGGTTTGCATACCTGTTTTTCATTGTCCTGACTGTGGTTAAAGCATATTGCTGTGCCCTGTGCTAGTCAAGACCCTTTATTAATTGTTAATATATTGAACGCAAAGAAATGAATGTTTTATACAATTGATCAAAGCATAAATAGTTTTGATATTTTAGTCGTTGACATTAATTTTATAAACCTGTAAAATGCCATTTCGTAAGGATATATACTAAAACAAAATTGTTAAAATTAAAATATTATGTATGTTGGAATTGATATTATAGAGGTAAATCGTATTAAAAAATTGTTCTTAGCAAATGAGGGTTTTTTAAAAAAAATATATACAGAAAAAGAGGTAGAGTACTGCATGCCCAGGAAAAACAAATATCAACATTTAGCAGCCCGTTTTGCATCAAAAGAAGCAGTTTTCAAAGCGCTTGGAACAGGGTGGATTGGTAAAATGAAGTGGACAGATATTGAAACATTAAACGATGAAATGGGAAGGCCGTATTTAAATCTGTACGGTGGTGTAAAGGAATTTGCTGATAGAAAGAACATTAATGACATGTCTGTATCATTGTCGCACTGTCGTGATTATGCCATTGCTCAGGTATTATTGGTACCTAAATAAGAGGATAGGCCATGAAGAAACTTGTATTGATTAATCCGCATCCTATTGGAAATGTTGGTGAGGAAAATGTATCTGTATTGAATCAGATGCCAGTTAATCTTGGTTATCTGAAGACATTAACGCCAAAACAATGGCAGGTTGATATTATTGATGAGACACAGGAACCTGCCATAAACGATGAAGGCGATATTACATTTGGAGGGGCAGACCTTGTTGGTATTACGTCGGTTAGTTATCAGGCTGACCGCGCATATCAAATAGCCACGGCATGTAAAAAGAGAGGTATATCTGTGATAATGGGCGGAATACACGCTACGAGTTATCCTGAGGAGGCTGCAAAATATGTGGATTGTGTTGTAATAAGAGAGGCTGTAACGCTGTGGGAAAATATTATTACTGATTTTGATAAAGGGTGTCTGCAGAAAAGGTATGACGGTGGGCTCACCCCCATGGAGATATATCATGGATTAAGATCAGATAGGGCATTCTTAAAGGATAAATACAAATATCGTTATTCGGGTATAATAACTACTGCTGGTTGTCCATTCAGTTGCGAGTTTTGTTCTGTGCCACAGTTCCAGGGTAAGAAGTATAGAGAACGCCCTATTGAGGATGTGCTTGATGAGCTGGAGTCCATAAAAGGTCAATATCGAGGGCTAATTCTGACTGACGAAAACTTTTATGGGCACAGCAAGAAATCAAATGAGCGAGTGCGCGACCTTTTTAAGGGCATGGTCGAAAGAGGTATTTATCAAAATTGGTTTGGTTTCACATCACTTAATATTTATAAAGATGATGAAACACTCGAATATATGGTAAAGAGTGGTTGTGTAGGCGTGTTGATTGGTATTGAGTCCATAAACGAAGAAGCCCTTAAGACGATGAACAAGAATGTAAACCTGCGCATTTCGATAGAAAAGTATTTCGAGGCAATTGAAAACATCCGTAAACACGGTCTTGCTGTATGGGGTACAATGGTATTTGGAAACGACGCCGATACCCCTGAGACGTTTAAACAGGTTGCCGATTTTGTGCTGGATTCACATGTAGATATAATGACCTGCGGGATTCTGTGCCCGTTTATAAATACGCCACTTTACATGAGGTTAAAAAGTGACGGTAGATTATTCAGAACGAATTTTCCTGAGGACTGGAAATATTATACGTCTCATCACCTCACATATATCTTGAAGAATATGTCTTTACAGGAGCTTATTGACGGATTTCAATATCTGTTTGATAAGATTTACTCCACGGAGGTTCTAAGAAAAAGATTCCAAAATGCTAGAGAAATACTTGGCATTAAGAATATGAATGCCGCCATGTTTGCATTCCGCGTGAATCTGGATTGGCAAAACGTGTATCAGCATCTGATTCAGAATTTAAAAGAATTACAATCGTCAGGATTTTATGATGAAGCGTTAAAAAAATATAATCAATATAAAAAGGCAGATAAGAATGTTGAATTAACGCCCATCGGGGCTTAGTTCTTATAGAATTTAATGCTAAATTGAATTTGTTATTTTGTAAAGGTCAACCTGTGTTACATCTTGAGAATGAACGGTTGACCTATATTTTTTACAGGTTAGGAATAACATGCAAAAGATTGTCATTACTGGATTGGGACTGGTCACGCCTGTAGGAACAGGGGTAAAAAAGAGCTGGGAGTCTTTTATACATGGGAGGAACGGTGCAAACGAGATGAAGTCATTTGATACCTCAAAATATAAAATCCACCGTTCATGCGAGGTAAAGGATTTTCATCTGGATATAGAATTAGAAAATCAAATTAAAGAGAATACCATACACAAATACGTATACTATGCAGCCAGAGAGGCATTGCAGGAAAGCGGGCTAATGGGTAAAAACAACTTTAACGTAGAAAGATTTGGTCTTGCTATCGGAACGCTGGCTGCCGAGTTAACACCGTTTGAGCGGCTTCTTAGGGCTGATACCACAAGAAAAGATAATGGTTTTGACAGAATTGTTGCAGCAGTTTACCCTCCAAATTCTATTACAAATATTTTAGCGAAGTATTTTGGTTTTGAAGGGCCAACAATGGTCTCGCTCAATGCGTGTTCGTCAGGCAACCATGCAATTGCGTGGGCTTATGACCTTCTCATTGAAAACAAAGTTGACGTTGTCATGGTTGGTGGAGGTGATATGATTCCGCAAACTGAATTCACGCATTTTCACAACCTTAAGGCGCTTGCCCCTGAAAAATGCCAGCCGTTTGATAAAAACAGGCAGGGACTTATGATTGGAGAAGGAGCAGGGATATTAATTATGGAACGTTATGATTTTGCCAGAAAACGTGGTGCGGCAATCATAGCTGAAATGAGGGGCTATGGATTAAGCTGTGATGGATTTCACATGACAGCGCCACATCCCGAAGGGGACGGTGCAGTAAAGTGCATGAACGAAGCGATAAAAATGGCAAACATTTCTCAAACAGACATTGGTTACATCAATGCACACGGTACAGGGACGCCCCATAACGACAAAACGGAAACGATTGCTATAAAACGTGTATTCAAGGAGCTTGCCTATAAAATTCCATGCAGTTCCACGAAATCCATGATTGGACATCTTATGGGAGCCGCCAGCGCTGTGGAATCAGTTGTTTGTTGCTTAGTGCTAAAACATGGAATTATACCACCGACAATAAATTATGAAACACCAGACACTGAATGTGATCTTGATTATGTACCCAATGTAACCAGAGGAATAAAGGTGCATCACGTTTTGAATAATTCATTTGCATTCGGCGGTAATAATGCGACAACGATTTTCAGTAGGACTGATAATTAATATATTTTAAGGTTTTGAAGACAATAATGGGAAAAAGAGTTGTTATTACTGGAATAGGAGTAGTATCCCCGTTAGGCTGTAAAAAAGAAGATTTCTGGAATGGCCTCATTGAGGGTAAATCAGGGATAGCGCCAATTGCCTCATTAGACTTAACAAATTATAAATGTAAACTTGGTGGAGAGGTGAGAGATTTGCATCCCGAGACGCATCTCGGCAGTAAAGGTTTAAAATATTTAAATAAAGGTACAAGGTTTCTAGGTTCAGCGGCAAAAATGGCAATAGATGATGCGAAACTACCCGTTGATGGTTCTCTGTCAAATGTTATGGGCATTGTAATCGGGTCATCCCTTGGAAATTATTCTGAGACAACGGACTATTTTTATGAAATTATAAGGGGTAATCCTTCAGAACTATCGCCAATGCTCAGTTATGATGTTGCGTTAAATTCGTCAATTAATTACGTATCGGTCATTTTTAAGATAAAGGGGCTTGCGCGTACCATATCAACTGGTTTTACATCAAGTGCGGATGCAGTAGGAAATGCATTTAAAATGATACAGCGGGACATGGCAAGGGTAATAATTGCAGGTGGGGTTGAGCAGATATCTGTTGATTTGTTTTTGATATTTTACATACGCGGGCTGTTATCCGGTCTTGATGGTAAAAGAGAGTTAAGCACTCCATTTGATAAAGGAAGAAATGGGTTTGTTATGTCGGAGGGTAGTTATGTGGTCATTCTTGAAGATCTTCAACATGCCATGGAACGTGGCGCTCCTATTTACGCCGAAGTTAAGGGATTTGGGCATACTTACGTTGGCGGCAGGGATTATACTGAAAATGAAAGGATAAATCGTGTCAAAAAAGCGATGTCTGAAGCAATTGAAGAAGCGAATATTAATGAGCGGGACATAACGTTAATAAGCGCGAATGCGTGTGGATGCAAAATTCAGGATGCTGTTGAGGCAAAGGCAATTCAGTCCCTGTTTGCCTCAAACGTCAATAACGTTTCTATTTCCGCAAATAAATCAAATATTGGAGAATCTTACGGTACATCAGGCGTGGCTCAGATAATTTCTGCTGTTATGTCTATGAATACAGGCATTATCCCTCAAATAATCAATTACAAAGAAAACGACCCGGATTTTAATCTAAATCTAGTCCTTGAGAAACCTCTCAAAAAAGAAATCAGTTATGCAATGATAAATAACATGGATTACGATGGAAATAATTCATGCCTTGTAATAAACATTTTTAAAAATTAAAATAATTCTTTGTTTGTGTATTGATTGAAAAGAAATACTCTCTGGTTTATGAGTAAACTTTTTGAGAATATAAATATTGGTCAAATAACGTTAAAAAACAGACTTATTATGTCTGCCATGGATCTGGGACTTACTTCAGATGGTGCTATTAATGACCAGATTATCAATTTTTATATAGAACGGGCAAAAGGAGGCGTAGGCTTAATTGTTGTGGGAGGATGCTATCCAGAAATTAATGGCAAGGTATGGAAGAGTATAATCGGGTTGGATAGGGATGAACTTATCCCTGGATTAAAAAGATTAACAGATGCCATCCATCGGTATGACGTTCGTGTGGCTGCTCAACTCATTCACGCCGGCAGAAGTGCTTCGTCTTTTTTCACAAAAATGCAACCAGTTGCACCCTCTTCAGTTATATATAGAAGCATTAAACAAGAACCCCGTGCCCTGACAATTCCAGAGATCAAAGCAGTCATTAATAATTATGTCAGTGCCACACTAAGGGCAAAGAAAGCGGGTTTTGATGCCGTCGAGCTTCATGGCGGAATGGGGTATCTTATCAATCAGTTTTTCTCTAAGATAACTAACAAACGCAACGATGAATACGGTGGAAGTATTGAAAATAGAGCTCGTTTTGCCAAAGAAATAGTAGCTGAAATAAAGAAGTCTGTAGGTAAGGATTATCCGATTATCTTTAGAATGTCTGGCGATGATTTTATAAATGAAGGATTGAAAATTGATGAGAGTATAGAAATTGCCAGAATATTAGAGACGTACGGTGTTGATGCCTTTAACGTATCTCCCGGTTGGCATGAAAGCAGAATACCTATTATGTTGATGGTTATACCGCGAACGGCTTATGTGTTTCTTTCTCAGAAAGTCAAATCATGTGTAAAGATTCCGGTAATTGCATCAGTAAGGATAAACGACCTTAAACTAGCCGAAGAAATTATAGACAATGAACAGGCAGACATTGTATCTGTTGGCAGGCCGTTGATTGTTGATCCTGATATGCCAAATAAATACAAAAATAAACAATTTGATGATATAAGGATGTGCATTGCTTGTAATCAGGGATGTTTTGATTCATTACTTAATTTCAAGTCGGTTTCCTGTACATATAACGCAATGGCAGGACATGAAGGTGAATATAAAATCACAGAGGCTGCCAGACCCAAAAAGGTAATGGTTATTGGTGGAGGGCCTGCCGGTATGGAAGCTGCACGTGTTTTGGCATTAAGGGGACATAGGGTTACTTTATACGAAAAAGAAGACCGATTAGGCGGTCAATTACGTTATGCATTTGTTCCGCCAGGGCGGGAAGAAGTTAGAAATATTATAACATATCTAGAGAGGCAGATTGTTAAACTTAGAGTAAAAGTTATAACTGGCATAGAAGTTAATTATCAGCTTTTGAAAGAAGAACATCCCGATGCTGTCATAGTTGCAACAGGCGGGCGTCCAATAATTTTGGATATTCCAGGAATTTATGGACCAAATGTATATACTGCAACAAGCATACTGGAGGAGAGGTTTCCTGTAGGAATGGATGTGGTAATAATTGGTGGTGGAACAGTGGGTTGTGAGGTAGCGTTACACGTTGCTAAACAAGGTGCGATGAAACCTGATGTAGCCTGTTTTCTGCTTAAACATAAGGTGGTTAATGCCAAAGATGTAGTTGAATACACATCAAAAGGGAATAAAAATGTTACAATTCTTGAGATGAAAAAGAAGGTCGGTGGGGGATTTGGAATTTCCACAAGATGGGTTATTATGAATGAATTGAAAGATTCGGGTGTGAATGAAATAACCAATATAGAGGTAAAAAAGATTGTTGATAATGGTTATGGAGTGGGCAAAAATGGCAGGGGGGTGGTGTATGAGATGGATGGTACAGAACATTTTATCAAGGCAGATACCATTATTATCGCTGTTGGATACAGTCCTAATAACGAACTTCAGAAACAGATAGAGGGAAAATTTCCTGAGGTATACTATATTGGCGATTGCGTTAAAGTTCGTACTGCATTAGAAGCTGTTCATGAGGGATTTAAAGTTGCTTTAAAAATATAAATATTGTCTTAGAATTGAATTATGAAAGACATTCGAATGAATCGTGGTGATAACTCAGGTTATAACCACATAGAATTTGAAGAAATTAAAGCAGAGAATGGCAAGGCTATAGGTGTTATATACATGAAAAAACCACCGCGCAATTCCATAGGCTCATGGTTACTGGATGCTATATATGATAAGATGGATCAATATGAAGGCGATGATAGTATAGGTGCAATTATAATTTCTAGTAAGTTGCGTGGTGTTTTCAGTGATGGCGCCGATAGAGATGAACTTTTTGGTTCGTGGATTTCTGGGCTTGTAGCTGAAAAAAATTATGAGCGATTCCACCGTGCGCATGAAATGTTTGTAGAAATTGAAAATTGTAAGAAACCAGTTATTGCCGCCATTAATGGAGTTGCCATTGGTGCAGGACTTGAGCTCATCTTGTTGTGTGATTTACGAATAGCATCGGAACTTTCCTTTTTCAGCCTACCGGAGGCAAAACAAGAATTAAGTATAATTCCAGGGCTAGGCGGCACACAGCGACTTCCACGATTTATTGGTACAGCGCGTGCGAAAGAGATGCTGTTTTTAGGTAAGATGATTAGGGCAGAAACTGCAATGGAGTGGGGGCTCGTTAATCAAATTGCACCACATAAAGAAGTGTTAAAACAAACGATAGAAATAGCAAAGACTTTATTAGAGCGAGACGCTAAAGCGATTAAAGAAATGAAAAAGTGCATCAATTTTGCAGGGGAAAATGATATTATTGAAGGCATTGAGTACGAGGTATGTTTATTTTCTGAGATGATGAGAATAAAGCTTACAAATAAAAACAAACAGTAGAAACATATATGATAATCGCAGGTTTTATACCACAGTAAAACACACAACTATAATAAATACGGCTACAAAATAAATAATATAACGAATTACGACGTTTAATATAAAATAACAAGATTTAATTAAGAAAATTATAAATTATCTATTTCGCCATCCTCGTCATCGAGCGCTCTTTCTATTTCATACTCAATTTCTTTTCTGGGTTCTAATACCAACTTTCTATATCTCTCTTTAATGTATGCTAACCTTTCATTTTTTTTCCGGTGGCTTTCTACAGGTTGATTAACATCCAAAATCATTTTTAAACATCTCCCAAAATAATAAAATATTTGAAAACAGAAAAAATTATATATTCAACCTGAATATTGTCAAGTCAAATTAACCAAATATTTGCAGTTTGTGAATGAGTTAAAAAACGAGAAATTATCTGTCGTATTTGATTTTGCAAAATGATTAGAATTAACGCCTGTAATGAATATTAGTAGGATTAAAATATCCTGAAGAAATCTATAATATGATTTTATCTCATTCCCATTCTATTGTACTTGGCGGTTTAGTACTTATGTCATAAACAACACGATTGATGCCTTTAATTTCATTTATAATTCTACTTGAGATTAATCCCAGTAATTCATTTGGAATTCGATACCAGTCGGCAGTCATAAAATCTGTCGTTTCTACGGCGCGGATGGCAATAACATTCTCATAGCTTCTTTCATCACCCATTACACCCACGGTACTCATTGGTAAAAGTACAGCGAAGCATTGAGCAATAGAACGATACAGATTTGCATTCTGTACTTCTTCAATAACAACTTTATCAGCATTTCGAATAATATCTAGGCGTTGCCTTGTTACCTCACCTATTATTCGAATAGCCAACCCAGGACCAGGAAAGGGGTGTCGCCAGACTAATTTTTCAGGCATGCCGAGTTCTTCTCCGATTTTGCGGACCTCATCTTTAAATAAAAACCTCAATGGTTCCACAAGCTCAAATCCCAATAAAGCAGGAAGGCCTCCAACATTGTGATGACTTTTGATAGTTACTGTTGGACCACCATGAGCAGGAATACTTTCAATAACGTCTGGATAAAGCGTTCCCTGAGCGAGGAATTTTACGCCCGATATTTTCTCTGCTTCTTCTTTAAAAACCTCAATAAACTCATATCCTATAATCTTACGCTTTTTTTCTGGATTGGTTATTCCTTTTAATTTAGTTAGAAATCTTTCTTTTGCATCAATGGTATGCAGGTCAACAGTAAAATTATCTCTAAAAGTTTTAATAACTTCCTCTGCTTCGTAGTTTCTTAAAAGGCCATTATCAACAAATATACAAGAAAGATTACGGCCTATAGCTTTATTGATAAGAGCAGCTGTCACAGCTGAATCTACACCGCCTGAAAGTCCGCACACAACCTTTGATTTTCCAACTTGTTTGCATATGTCGTTAACAGATTTTTCTATATATGAATGAATTTTCCATTTACCATTGCAACCACAAATTCCATATAAGAAATTATGTATTATATTAATTCCCAGCGGTGTATGCGTAACTTCGGGGTGGAATTGTACGCCGTAGAAAGCCTTATGCTTATGTTTTATGGCAGCGTAAGGGCAATTATTTGTATGTGCAATGGATTCAAATTCCTGTGGTAATTCAACAACCTGGTCTCCGTGGCTCATCCAGACAACAATATCTTTACTTAATGATTTGAACAAAATATTATTGTTGTTAACTGTGCAGGAAGTTTTGCCGTATTCTCTGGTTTGTGTCGGCTTTACCGTTGCTCCAAGCATTTTACATCCAAGTTGCATTCCGTAACAAATGCCAAGAACGGGTATTCCGAGGTTTATTATAGCCGTTTCGCATTTTGGAGCATTATTTACATAGACACTGGCAGGACCTCCACTTAAAATGATACCTTTGGGATTTATCTGTCGTATTTCATTTGTGGTAATATTATGAGAAACTATTTCACTGAATACATTATTTTCTCTGACTCTGCGTGCTATTAGTTGAGCATATTGGGAACCAAAATCGAGGATTAATATTTTTTCATTATTGTTTTCAATCATTATATTTTCCCAGGTATAATTTTAAAATGCTTTAAAAATGATTGCAAGTATTTGAGTAATACAAAATAATTAAGGTTTATAGTAACTTGCCAAAAGCGTACTGAATAATTAAACAGAACCATAATAAAATAGCAATGACAAATAAAGTATACAAAGTACCTGAAAATGATAAAGAAATATTTCTGTCTCCGGCAATGAATGATTGTATCGAAATGATCTTGTCGAATATAAAAAAGATAAGTAAATACAATTTTGAAATAAGTGGTGTTCCATTCAAAGTCCTGAGAGATATGACACGCAGCGAATTATTACAAAGAGCGGAGTTATATACAAATAAGATTATTTCAATTATTAAGAAGGAAAATTATTTAGATGATTTGCGTGAAAAAAGAAAAGGCTGTAACTATTACGTAAATTATAAATTGCTTAAGGATAATATTATTATACAAACTGGACATGAACCTATCTTACACCACCCGGGGTTATGGATAAAAAACCATCTTACAGATTATTTTAAAAAGAAGACAAATGGAATTGGGATAAATATGATTGTGGATAACGATGCCTGTAATATGGGTTATATGTGTACTCCAAATTTATTTTCAAAGCCTCCTGTTATTGAAAAGATACAGCTAGCGGTTGACAAAAACAAGTTAGCATACGAAGAAATATTATTTAATGATATCAAGGTATTAACAGGATTTAAAGAAGAGAATCTGACTTTAATTAATAAGAACAGGGAAAATAAAGATGCTAAAAATACTATTGAAGATATGAAATTAATGTTTGAAGAATATATAAATAATGTAATGATTTATTATAAGCAGGGTTGTGTTGATATGGTAAGTTTATTAACTTGCGCAAGGAAGATATTAGAAGAAGAATTTGGTGTTTGCAATCTAGAAATTCCCGTATCTTCGATATCTGATTCAGGTAGTTTTAATTATTTTTTATTGCACTTTTTATACAATGCGGAAAGGTTTGCCAAGATTTACAATGAAAAACTCGCTAAATACAGAAAATTGCATAAAATTAGGTCGAAAGTTAATCCGTTGCCAGATTTGCATATTGAAGATAATTTATTTGAATTGCCTTTCTGGATGTGGAAGACAGGCGAGCCCAGATGCAAATGTTATGTGATAAATGGCAGTGACACAATAAATATTACAGATGGTTCAGATATTCTCATTACGCTGGGGAAAACTGTAGATATTTCAAGAAAAATTTATGCAATAAAAGATTTCAGGAGAAAAGGCATAAAAATCCGCCCGCGAGCTGTTACAAACACCATGTTTTCGCGTTTGTTTTTTGCAGATGTATTCATTCATGGAATAGGCGGTGCAAAATACGATGAAATTACAGATGAGGTCATAAAAGAATTTTTTGGTATTGAGCCTCCATCCTATATAACAGTATCTGCAACATTGTTTTTGCCTTTCCACAAACATGAAATTGACAATAAAGCATTAAGAAAATTAAAATATATCATTAAAGATATGAGATATAATCCAGAACGATATGCATCTGCTAAGGTACAAAATAATCTTGATTATCTTAGCTCTGTTGAGGAAAAACGTAATTTATTGAAAATGATAACTACATGTGACAAAGAAGAAAAAAACAAACACTTTTATCGTATTAAGGAATTGAATGGATTATTGCTAACTTATATAACCACAGAGATACAGGAAAGGTATAGAGAAATGAATAAAATATATGAGGACATTGCATATAATAATGTTGTTAAATTTCGGGAATATCCTATTTTTATATATCCTAAGATATTTCTGAAGGAATACTTTCAGAAGGTCTTTTCCTGAGAGTAAAATAGAGGTATAAACCTGTAATGGCACTGATTGCTGAGCCGATGATAATCAAGTTTGTTTTAAGAGATAGGATAGGATAAAAGGCCTCTTTAACATCAATCTCCACTAAAAGTATCCAGGAAACGTCTCTGAGATTATCCAGAGGAGTATATGCGCTTAAGACTGGTATATTACGGTAGTCTTTAATAATCTTTACGTCAGAATTTCCAATGAATGCATCCTGAGTTGCCTTTGTATTAATTTCAAGTTTTAAAATAGTATTTTGAGTAATAAATCTTGATTTAGAACGCATGAAGTGGTCATCGCCAACAATATAAATCTCACCTGTGTCGCCGAGCCCATCTCTTTGTGCTAAGAATACGTCTATTTTAGAATAGGGTACTTCAACTATTATAACACCAAGAGGTTTGTTACTAATGTCGTATACAGGGGCTGCACCCATAAATATAAAATCCTTTGCCTCTTCACACCACGTTAAATCTGAAAATTTGATATTATTTACTCCGTCTTTAAATAGTTCGCCAACAGTAAATGAACTGAATTTCCCATTTATAAGATTTGTTCCTATATACTCGTCACTTCTTACACCGAATACTACATTCCCTTCTAAATCTATTAAAAAGATATTGTAATAGCCATATTGTCTGATAAAGTGTTCTAGAAGGGGTCCATAATATGTATCAACCTGTCTGTATGAGGGATCGTTAAAGCCGCCTGTTTTAAACCCTATTGAAAACCTTGGTAAACTTTGTACTACAAGTGGATTTTTTGAAAGTACATTAACGTCGCCGTATCTTTCATAGAAAAAATTCTGGATTTGCATCTTTTTGATTTCACGTACAGAAATCAAATGGTTCATAACTTGATTCTTAATTGCAGGGGTGAGGGTTTTGTAAGCCAGGGGAGCCATTATGTTTAAAAAAGTTACAATGGCAATGCATGTGGTTATGAGAATCTTATTTATTGGTTTCAATCTTACGATTTAAGACAAATAAGGTAATGTTTAGCTAAGATGAAATTTCAATAGAGACAATATCTTACAGATTCGGTTCATTTTGTCAAGCCTTTTAAGAAACAGAGTTATATGCCTGTACAAGAAACTTTACATCTTCCAAATCCCCATCCACAATCTCAATTGTATAGTGAGTTATTTTGTTTGCTTTAAGGATGCTTATAATATTGTCCATGTCCATGTCATATTCCCTCGAGAAATGCGAATGTGTATCGCCATCAGGACTTTTAAAATCCCAATTAAAAGTGGTTCTGTTTGTATTGAGATGTACACCGACAACCTGACATTGCTTGCAAATCGTATCAAGCCCCTTGTAAAAATTAAATTTGTTTAAGATAGCGGACGCCCATAAATGTCCCGTATCAATCCAGATTGGACAGTCAAGATATATAAGATGTTCTGGCGTCTGATTACCATTACCAATACCTGGGAAATCGTTTTCTATACTCAAAGTGTATGATGGATAAGTTTCAATTAATTTTCTCATGTTCTTTTTTACGTTATTTTGACAGATTTTGAATTCTTCTGTAATCAAATACTTTGGGTTCATGACTCGTGTGTTATCCAGACGGTATTTATTATCAATGGCTTCTCTTAAAACCCTACCGTAATTGGCAGGGTCATTTTTGATAGGTTTTTTTGTCATATAAAACCCATGGAATAATGCAATATTACATTGAAGTGATTCCATAACATGCAATGTGTTTTGAAAATCTGCTATAATGGTATCAAAGTCGTTACTGGTAAGATTTATGAAATAATCTGAAAAAACAGGAGCATGTACGGAGAAATTTATGTTTATATCCTTAATTTTATCAAACAATTCTTTATTAATTGAGTTATGAAGTTGAATACCGAATTCCATACCGTGTGATTCTGTGTATTCCCTGCATTGTTTAATTCTTATAATGGGGTCTTCGTGATAAAAACACATTGTACTCATTTCGATTTTAATTCTCATTTGATTAAATAACATTATAAAATTATCAGAAGTTTTATAAGTTTGACTCTTTAGTATAGGAATTATTTATAAGAATTAAAGCTGAAAATTTGCAAAATATAAGAAATAATTCAATAAAAACACAAATTAAAATGAAAATATGCTATTAAAACAACGCACTTAAAATTATATTGATATTAAACCTATTATTGATATAATTTTCCATCAGAGCGCCAGTAGCTCAGTTGGATAGAGCATCGGATTTCTAATCCGGTGGTCGAGGGTTCAAATCCTTCCTGGCGCACCATATAATTTTTGAAGTTAACATATATTTATGGTGAGCGTAGCTCAGTTGGTTAGAGCATTAGACTGTGGCTCTAAGGGTCGCGGGTTCGAATCCCGTCGCTCACCCCATAAAAATAAAGTCCCACTCCAATTGAACTTGTAGTGGGATTTATTTGTTTCTCTGGCGATTTATATGTGAATTAATATGGCGATTGCAGTTGACTTTTAAATGGAATTATTTATAATTTGTAAAAGCTGGTATTATTAATGTTAATTTTTGAAGTTATTATAAATCTATAAGTTTTGCGCTCGTAGCTCAATTGGATAGAGTGGTGGACTTCGAATCCAACGGTTGCAGGTTCGAGTCCTGCCGGGCGCGCCATCCGGGTATTATAAGCTCAACATATCAGAAAGTTGCGCCCTTAGCTCAGTTGGTAGAGCAACTGACTCTTAATCAGTGGGTCGAAGGTTCGAATCCTTCAGGGCGCACCAAATACTAAATGATATTGTTTGCTTGTGCGAGGGTGGCGGAACTGGCAGACGCGCAAGATTTAGGATCTTGTGCCTATACGGCGTGGGGGTTCAATTCCCCCCCCTCGCATCATTTAGAAAAATAATATTTAATAAGCGGGTGTAGCTCAGTGGTAGAGCGTCACGTTGCCAACGTGAATGTCGTGGGTTCGAATCCCATCACCCGCTCCATTTATTTAAGAAAGGATTTTTCAGGATATTTGTCATGAATTTAACAATTGAAGATATTGGCCCTTGCAAAAAAATTATAAAATTTCAAATTCCTAAAGAAACTATAGAAAGCGAATTTGATAAAAAGACAGCAGAAGTGTGCACTAATGCGGCACTACCTGGTTTCAGAAAAGGTAAAGCGCCAAGAAAACTTGTAGAGAAAAGATTTGGAACTATGATAAAGGACGAAGTTAAACAATCTGTTGTTAGTGATTGTTATCAGAAAGCGCTTGAAGAACATAAATTGAACCCAGTGGGAAACCCAAGTTTTAGTGAAATAAAAATAGAAGTCGGTCAACCATTAAACTTCGACGTTACTTTAGAAGTATGGCCCGCTTTTGATGTTAAACAGTATAAAGGTTTAACCTTAAAGAAAAAACCAACAAACATAACGGACTCAGATATAGAGTCAGCACTACTTAATATTAATCTTAAGAAAGCGCAATTAACTGTTGTAAAGGATGGTAGTATTAAAAAGGGGGATTATATTATTTGTGACTGTAAAATAGAAGTCGGGAAAAAAACAATATTTGAGGATGAGGATGTTGAAATTCTTGTTGAGGATGGTGTGGAAATTGTTAATACAACAGTACCGGATTTTGTGAAGAAACTAGAAGGTGTGAAATCTGGTAATGATTGTAAAGTTGACGCTAAGATACTTAACAGTTTTGAAAATCATGAGTATCGAAGTAAAGATGCAAAATTAAAATTGCTTGTAAAAGAAATAAAGCGTCTAACAAAGCCAGACATTGATGATGCCTTTGCTAAGACAGTGGGTTTTGGTTCGCTTGAGGACTTAAAAGCTAATATACGTAAGCGAATGGAAATTGATAAAAAGAATTGGGCAGAAGATGACCTCAGAAATCAGATACTTGATATATTAATAAATACAATAAAATTTGATCTGCCTCAAGAGTTTGTAAATCATCACACAGAAGATAAGGCTTATAAACAACAATTAAGCTTACTAAAAAGGGGAGTACCTCTTGAAGATGTTCAAAAACAGACTGAAAAAATTATGAATGCTTCTGCGGATTCCGTAATGAGAGAATTAAAAGCATCGCTTATATTGAATCGTATTGCTGAAGAGGAAAAGATCTTTGTCACAGAAAATGAAGTTGAACAACGGATTAATGAGATCTCAAGGATGTATAATACCGATTCAGAAAGAATACGAAAACAACTAGAGAGGCAGGGTAGTTTATCCTCGCTTCGCAGTGATATGAGAGAAAGTAAGGTTTTAAATTTATTGCTTAAAGAAGCAATAATAGAATAATTGGATTAGTAGAAATTTAGTTTTTTAACAATAGAAAAGATAAGGAGACTTGTGTATAAAGAATACTTAAAATATTTAGAGAATGGAGATTTTTCGCTTTTAGAACAAAAAATAAAGGCTTTGAATAACTCTCTTTTTATGCCTTACGTTGTCGAAAGAACAGGGTATGGCGAGAGACATTATGATATATTTTCAAGGTTGCTCAAAGACCGTATTATTTTTATAGGTTCAGCAATCGAAGATACTTTATCAAATCTTGTCATAGCTCAAATCTTATTCCTTCAGAATGAAAACAAGAATCAGGATATTAACGTTTATATCAATTCGCCTGGCGGCTCGATTACAGCAGGCCTCGCAATTTACGATACGATGCAATTTGTTCAATGTGATATCGCCACTTTTTGTTTGGGTCAGGCATACAGTATGGCCGCTATACTTCTTGCGGGTGGCACAAAAGGGAAGAGGTATGGGCTGCCTCACACACGTATTATGCTTCATCAGCCATGGGGTGGAATGAGGGGAACAGCAACTGATATCAGCATTCAGGCAGAGGAGATATTGAGAATGAAGAAATATTTAAACGATATACTTGTAAAACATACGGGACAATCACTTAAGCGCGTAGAAGAGGATGTAGAGCGAGACTTCTATATGTCTTCACAAGAGGCAAAGGCATACGGTATGGTAGATGAAGTGATTGAAACATTAAGGGAAAAAAATAAACCATAAATAAAATATCATATTTCTTTTTTGCTTTCATTCAGAATACAACGTTTAGAAACGTTTGTTAGGATTTGTATCTTTCTTAAATTTTTTAAGGAGGTGTAAAATGAATGTTATGCGCAGATTTATAATGGCGGTTGTAGTATTGTTTGCAGTAACATTTGTTTGCCAAACGAATGTATGTTTTTCCGGTAAGGAAATCGAAGGTAAGGTTAACATTAATACAGCAACAGCAGAACAGCTTGAGCAGTTACCCGGAGTTGGTTCAAAGATTGCAGCAGAGATTATTAAGTATAGAACAGAAAATGGGAATTTTGCTGCAGTTGAGGATATCAAAAAGGTTGATGGTGTTGGCGACAAGAAATATAACAAGATGAAAGATTATATAATACTTGAGGGAGAAACAACCATAAAGGTAACAAAGGAACCAAAGACCGGGTATTAATAACGGTCACTGGTTTATCAGCCTTGAAACAACCATAAAGGTGATAAAGAAACCAAAGAAGGAAAAAGAATAAAAGAAAAGGTAAGCAAACTTAATTTTGATTATATATTCTAATAAAAAGGATAGATATTATTGTCTATCCTTTTTTATTTTTACGGAAGACTGGAAAATTCATTTAAAATAAATAATCTATCCCAATAACGCGTTATATAAGTTTATTCACGTGGTTTAGCTAGTATTTCAAGCACTTTAAGGTCTAAAAATCTTTTTGACGATGCCGATTTTATAATGCAAACAGTATCAGCGCCTCTGCCAGTCCCTGCCACGGAAACAACCTCAGATACTTCTGGTAAAAGCCCGCCATCACAAGCTTCCATTACAATTTCACAACAAACCTTTACTCCTTCACCTAAGCGTCTTAATGATTGTGCAACAATCATAGCTGGATATAGCCCGCTGAATTTCTGTGCAAATGCAGTTTCAATTGAGTGTGTGAGTATTGTACCTGTGTAAATCCTGCCGCCTAGCTTTATTATTTCTTCCTTCTTTTCAGGCGACAATTCAATGTGGTTAGGTTCTTTATAACCTGCGGAATGAGTAACTATTACTAGATTTACGTCTTTATCATGCAATCTTCTGGCAATTGCAACGCCAGTATCACCAATGGTAGTCGCAACTACTACATGCTTATAACCTTCATCAATAAGTTTCGCAGTTATTTCTACACACTTATCTGAGTTTTCCTTTCCAGCCTTATCAAAATAAAATACCTGACGTTTCATTTGTATATGAGTTATTAAATTAATGCTTCTCCACAGGGTAACCTTCTGCCTGCCATTTTTTGATTCCACCTTCTACATTATAAAGTTCTTTATATCCCTTTTCTTTCAATATTTTACATGCCTTTGAACTGCGCACACCACTGCCACAATAAACAATTACCTTCCTGTCTTTTGGGATTTTATCTGTGTTCTGT
Organism: uncultured Planctomycetota bacterium; assembly: GCA_963709355.1. Taxonomy (GTDB): domain Bacteria; phylum Planctomycetota; class Brocadiia; order Brocadiales; family Brocadiaceae; genus PLOWO2-12-38-17. The sequence goes on along the minus strand of CAVPVY010000005.1, from coordinate 1,314,368 downwards.
TCTAACTCATGTACTGGGATGAGATGGGCGTCTTTAATGTGAATCTCGTTGTATTCTTCTTTGGTACGTACATCTAATAAAAATACGTCTTGCTGCTTTCCTATTAGTTCTCTGGCTTGATTTACTGAAATGTCTTTGATATCTGTTTGGTTATTGGTGGAATTATCGGTTGCACAAAGTTTATCCGAGACAAACATAAAAAGAATTAAAGATAACACGAAAGGCAAGTATAAATGTAAGTTTACTTTTATAATATACTTTTGGTTGTTGGTCATATTGTTAAAAGTATCTATTTTTTATTTAACCACTTATCTGGCAGAATTCCTCATAATCAATGAGTTCCTTGATAGTAGCCTTATCGCTGCATATAGGGCAGTTTGGATTCTTGCGTATCGTTAACTTTCGGAAATCCATGTTTAACGAATCATATATAAGTAATTTACCTTTTAATAATTCGCCCTTACCAAGAATCAGTTTTACAACTTCTGTCGCTTGAATTGAGCCTATTACACCCGGCAATACACCCAAGACACCCGCTTCCTGACAAGAAGGTACAAGCCCTGGAGGTGGTGGATATTCATATAGGCATCGGTAACAGGGACCTTCAAAAGGAATAATGGTTGTAACTTGTCCCTCAAATCTGAAGATCGAACCATGTGAAAGTGGTTTTTTTAGAAAAACACAGGCATCGTTAACAAGATATCTTGTGGGGAAATTATCTGCACCATCCAGAATGACATCGTAATCCTTGATAATATCTAGTATATTTCCTGAATTGAGGCGTTCGGTATATGGAATAACATTAATATCCGGATTTAAAGCCAACAGGGTCTCTTTTGCAGAAATTGCCTTGGAACGGCCAACGTCTTTTGTTGAATGCAAAATTTGCCTTTGCAAGTTTGAGTGGTCAACGCAATCACTGTCAGCAATTCCAAGCTTTCCAATGCCTGCTGCTGCAAGATAAAATGCTGCTGGAGAACCAAGTCCCCCGGCGCCAACTAAGAACACCTTTGCATTTAAAAGTTTTTGCTGCCCCTTCCCGCCAACCTCAGGCAATATTATGTGACGAGAATAGCGTTTAATCTGCTCTTCTGTAAACGAAAACGACATTTTAATTTTTCATCATTAAGGTTGTTATAGATAAAATTGTTTATATTTTAAACTATTGTTTCCTTTGTATACCTCACTGTGTTTAGCATAATAATGTATCATTCTGTGCGGAAGGAATATGTTATTTGACATTTAGCTAATATATTACATTGTTTAACATAAAAAAAGCCGTGTACAAAGACACGACTTTTTCATTATATTAACAAACGGTGCATAACGGTTCAATTAGATTTTATTTTATAGTAGACGCCAAGAACAAGTTAACAGAGACTCAAAATGAAGGTTCTTAACAGGCGTGAAATGCGTAATCGTAAAGGTTGCGACTTCATAAATATCTTAATATTTGTGTTGTTTACCATGTTTAAAATTGTTCTAAATATAGATTAAATTAATTTTAGAAATATCGTCTATACCCAGTCCCAACGAAGCCGCAGTTGAAATATATTTTGGTTCTCTATTTGCCTGCTTTAATGAAGGAAGCCTCATTTCCTTCCTTTTTTCTTCAATAATGTTGCAGCATATACGATCCATAGCCACCTGGTCTTTGCTAACGATAATACCATTAAAGTTCCATGTCCATTGCGGTTTAAAACCAGGGCCACCGTTGAACTGCGCAAGGATGGCATCGCACACAGTAAGTCTTAACTTATCAGCTATAAATGGATGCGTATTTAATTCCGCAATAAAAGGGTTGCAGTTGCTACCATGATATTTATTTGGATTATGAATAACTCCAAAAAAGTTTTTCATTGCAACGCTTATGCCAGCAAGGTCATGATCCTTGAGTACAGGTACGTTGATAATCGCCGTGCACATACGTGATACAATCATGCTGAAGCACGTCCCTACACTTCCTGCATTTTGAGGTTCTGTTTCATAACCTCCATGACCGAGTTCATCTGTGCCGTAACATTGTATACCATCAACCAGACGCCTGACCCGAAATCCGGCAATTTCAAGCTCACGGTTAGACCGTTCAAAGATAATAATGCTTTTTTCTTTGACGCCAGCAAACTTAAGTCCCTGAATAATTGCATCGACAACTGCAACGCTAGGAGACATTATTTTACCAGATAAGCAGTTCAGCTTTATACCTACTATATCGCTGGGTTTAAAGAGTGATTGCCATGCCTTTTCTCTGGATGCGGTTTGGGTTAATTGCATTATTGCTTTGTGTAATGCGTTTGAAATTGTAACATCTCTTATACTGCCACTATCTGTAAAGAAATTGTCGTCGCGCGCAATAATTACACTAGATTTATTTACAGGTAAGAGTTCACTTCCAAAAACGCTGAATAATTCTGGCTGATTTATATAATTCCCAAGGGTTGAATATGCGAAGACGCCAAAGCCTGAAGAGAGCGTCTTTTTTAAAAACCTCCTTCTTTCTTTGTTTATTTTCATGTTCTCATGATAAAAGCAATTATATTAATTGTCAATTACGATATATTTATATACTCGCTTTATGAAGGTATTGCGCTATTTCAAATACTTACTTGCAATGCCTAATATCTTTTGTTTTAATTAGAAAGTATTTAAATTTTAGCAAAAGTGAACATAATAATGAACCATAATAAAATATTTTTCCGAATAGCATCTTCTCTCATATTATTATTTCTTATTGGATGCACTACAGTAAAGTATTATCCTGTTAACTTCGTAGAGTCTTTAAAACATCCAACCAAATTTCCAGATGTTTATTCATCCACCGTACAAAATATAGAAGAAGTAGCAAACAAGAATCCGCTCGGAAAAGATGAAGATATAAAAATAACAGATGTAGGTGAAAATAAAACATCAAGCATGCATCTTATACAGGTGAGAGAAAACTGTGAAATGTACCTGCATTATCATAAAAGGCACGACGAAGTTATTTATGTTAAAAGGGGGAGTGGCATAGCGACACTTGACGGTACACGCTATGTCGTTAAACCCGGCTCAATATTACAGGTTACCAGTAAAACAATGCACAAGTTATTGAACACTGGTAATGAAGTATTTGTAGCAGTGTCTGTTATCACACCTCAATATGACGGAAGGGATGAAAAAAGGATTAAAGACAAAAAGAAGATTGATAGGGGGGTGAAGGAAGAAAGAAGATTGGCTGGCAAAGGATCAGAAGGTTCTAAAGAAACCAATACTTCGTCTTCAAATAAGGAAAGCGATGAAAACAAAACAGGTAATGTAAATAAGCCTAATAAGGTTGCTGAGAAAATAGTTGAAGAAACGGATGATAGAAATACTGATATTACAAATGAGAAATTAAGAACAAAAGATTCTTCAAGACCCAAAAAAACCAAAACTGATTTTGTATCTGAAGAACAACCGGTAAATATTGAAGAATTACATGATAAACTCACAAAATTAACACAGTTAAAGGAGGAAGGGGCAATTTCTGAGAATGAGTATGAAGAAAAGAAAGATGCACTTGTAAAGGGGCAGGATATAGGAATATTACCTGAGACGAAGGTTAAATATAATAAAGAAATTCCAACAGAAATAGAGGAGACAGAAACAGAGTCTGCTTTCGAGAACATAGCAGGGTATGAAAAACACAGCAGTGAAACTGAAACGTCTGGTAGTACTAGTGAGAACATCCAGGAAAGCACTTCATATTTATCAGAAGAAACGTCTTTGGTAGCAAATAAAGAAGCAATTTTAAGTGAAGAAAATACAGTTGATGAAGATAAGCTTAAGATGCTTGAAGAAATGCGGGATGAAGGTTTAATTACAGACGAAGATTATAAGATTAAAAAGAAGACGCTTTCAGATACAACTGAGGAGAAACCAATTTCGGTATCAGAGGAAAATATATCAAATAGCGAGAAGATTAAGGAACTTAAGGAGTTATATAGCGAGGGTTATATTACAGAGGAAGACTATGACTATAAGATGGGTGAACTTAAAGGTGTTAGAAACGTAGTCTTGCCTTCGGGTGATTCATTACCGAAAGATATTGCAAATAACGAGAAAGCTAAAGAGCTTAAAGAACTATATCATCAAGGCTTCATTGCAGAAGAAGATTACAAATTTAAATTAGAGGAAATTGCTAAGACAAAAGGTGCAGGCATTACGTCTAAAGATGTACCTCAAGAAAGAAATATAGAAAACGAAAAACTGCTTGAACTGGAAGAAATGAAGGAAGAAGGCATTATTTCTGATGAAGACTACGCATATAAAAAGGCACAAATATTAAATAAATAATTAAATTAAAAAAGTGTGTTTGTCAAATCCCGCAATTTACACAAGTCCAGACGTTATAACCCCAAATATCTTGTTAAGTCATGTTTACTTCTTATTTTTTAAGACATCTTCTGCCCAGCTTAGTGCCGCAATAACTGTTGGAAACCCGACAGTGCTGGTAAGAAGAATAATTGCGTGATATATCTCCTCAGGCGTTACCCCGGCTTCAATAGCCCGTCTTACATGACTATGGACAGACCCTTCAGAATGTATCGTTGCCGCCGCTGCAAGCTGAATCAGGTGCGCAGTCCTTTCGTCGAGCGGCCCTTCCTGTTTAACCACCTTGCCAAGCTCCTCAACTGCATTGAAATACTTTTCATGTCTCTTTTTAATCTGAAGATACTGTTTCGGTAATTTTTCCTTTGACATACAGATTTCCTCCCTATTTGTTAAGGTTTGTAGTTTGAACTAAAAAACCTGGATTCAATTAATAAAATTAATTATTACGAAGATTCTTTTTAAAGAGAAATTTATTGTTTGTTAGTTTCGTTCTTCATAACTCAAGCTGCATATTTGAAACGGTAGTATTACAATCCTCTAGTTTTTCCTTAATCTTTACCTAAAGAATCAGATACAAGCTTTTTTCCTCATATAATTGTTATAGGGTCTTGACTAGCACAGAGGGTATTTTCTAAACATTTTTAATAGTATAGCATAAATATTTTCATTACGATGATTAAATCTGAATTCACATTCTTTAAGGTGCAGATAGAAAGTATTTTGAGGCACACCATGAAACTTTTGAAGTCGCCTTTTAGAATAAGACCAGAAGGACTCTATGCCATTAATATGACTCTTATCATTAGCAAACTCATCATCACCGTGCTTAACCCTATAGTGCTTCTCATAGCCGATATCTACCAGTCCGCTATAGCCTCTCCATTGGTCAGAATGAATAATGCTTTCAGGAGATACCTTGCCTCTAATAATGGCTTGCAGCGTGGCTTTAGCGCAGTTTGGCACAATCTCTGTATAGACTTTGCCGCCTCTTTGCAGAATACCAAAAACAGGTGTTTTACCATAAGCCCCTCTACCTCTTTTGCCTTTTTGTCTGCGTGCGCCAAAATAGGATTCATCAACTTCTATCTCTCCTCTGAATGGAGAGGCTTGTTCACAAAATTCAGATATTCTTGTTCTTATCATACGGAGGTATCTATTAATAGTGTTGCGATTTAAATTACATAAAACAGCAATTTGCTGTGCGTCTAAATCAAGGGCAAAATGCTTTAACAATTGCCTTATTTTTGACTCTGAAATTCTTGAACGGTTTGCATACCTGTTTTTCATTGTCCTGACTGTGGTTAAAGCATATTGCTGTGCCCTGTGCTAGTCAAGACCCTTGTTATATTATCGCTATAAGAAAAGACTCTTTAATTTAACTTGGCTGGGAACTCAGGATTCGAACCTAGACTAAATGACACACAGTCATTTTTTTAAGCATTTTTAGAAATTTTCATAACTGACGGAACGTATGTCTGTTATGACCATAATATTTTATAGTAGAATAAGTTACAAAACAAGTTTAATTCCTACAATTTTTATGGATTCCTTTAGATTCCTTTGGAGTTGACTATAGTTTTACTACACATATTTTACTGCCTTTTGTTTTTTTTGTGATTAGGCACGACATAAGTGCCAAACACAAACAAGTAGAATCTACAGTTTCAATTCGTAATTAAGTTTGCTGTATGTTTTTAACTATTGACATTTTTCATTGATAATGTAAAATATACTGAAGTGTAGCTTCTATTCAAAGAAGTACTTACAGCAGTATCTGTCAAATTGATTTTGTACCCGACACTCTATAAAAGTGTGTTTTTCAAACTTTTGTAAACGTTACAATCGTGGGTATTGTCACATGTGTATTAACGAAAATTCTAAAAACAGCAGTATGTAAATATTCATTAACCACTTGAATTAGGTAAGTTATAGATTTAATACAACAATTATCATTTACTTAGTATGGGAATTGAGGTTGCATTACTTATTTATGTTCAGGTCCAGTAATTTTAAGGTTACAACAAAGTAAATAAGGCACAAAGGTTCTCCTTGTTGATTTGTGTTGTAGTGGCAAAAACTTGCTGAATGCGTAATTTAAAAATTTAATATATCCCTTTAAAACGGGATTTCTTTGTTTTCCAAAATACTGTATAAATTTATGGAATCACACGAAATAATTAAGCAACGTTCTTCTCCGGGGATACTAATATTTGATTTGCGAAGTAAACTTCAATACATTAATGAAGAAGCATTAACGATAGTTTCATCTGTACAAAAAAGCTTAAAACCAAAAATAACGAGTGATGAGCTTCATATTCCAAAGGAAATACATGACTGCTGTGAAAAACTGATAGAAAGTATTAAATCAGATAAAGGCATAATTAACATTACCAAAGACAATAAACACGTAACTGATATCCTGCAAAGTAACACAGGGAATTATGCCGTAAGAGCCTTTCTAATCGAAGGAAAGAAAAAAGAATATTCTCATATGCTAGTTCTCTTAGAGAAGACGGTCGAAACGCATAGCATTAATTTTTTAATGGCAAAGACTGAATTTCAACTAACTGACAGGGAATTAGAATTAGTTGTATTACTCTTTGAAGGATTTTCGAATAAGGATATTTCAAAGAAGCTATCCATTACTGTACATACGGTTAAAGATCATATAAAAAATATAATGGAAAAGACACACACCACTTCAAGAGGAGAAATAATAGCTATTCTGAGACAATGAAGACAAAATTCTCTTAAAGGGAAAAATACATATATGGTTACACGATTGATTAGCACAGTCATAATTATGTAATATACGCATGGCATAGAATAGTGTTAGATATAGCTGTAATGGCAGCCGAGAGGATAGCCATAATACATTTAACTAGCTTGCAATGGTGGAAAAGTGAGAAATCTGATAGGGCATTTTAGAACGGCATTAACGGCAGGCTTGCTGGTGATTGTATTGTTCTTTATAGTTTTAAGAAATGGATATTCTTTCGATTCTATAACACAATTCTTGGATACATGCTCCTATAATTACAAAGGCTTTGACATAAAGCTTAAAGAAATATCAATTGGAGAAATGTATGATGACAACGTAACATTCTCCAAAGAAAACAGATAAAAATCCTTATAGTTTCAACATCTCTGATAGATGGCGTACTAAAGCTGCTGTCACACAACAACGGTTAGAAAGATTCCGGTACTGATTCCAATATTGATACAACCGGCTACATAAAAAATACCATGTTTTTTAGGATTAACTGTAGAGTGCTGATATGTTAAAGGAACATCATGTATTATTTAAGAGGCTAATGATATTTTCAGATCTCTGCATCGTATTGGTAACTTTTTTTCTGGGATTTTTATTAAGAAATAAAGCTATACCATTCTATGATGATTTGGGTATTTATATTATGGTCTTACCTGCCTTACTCATTATGTGGGGAGTACTTCTTTATTATTTCGGCATGTATGATTCATTCAGGACAAAGCAAATATCCGATGTTTTATTTATTGTAATAGAAACTACTTTTTTAGGGGTTGGTTTCTTTGGGAGTTTCCTCTTCATTATGAAAATACACTCGATTAGCAGGTTGCAAATAGGTTATTCTTTTCTCCTCGCGGCCTTTTTTATTAGTATTGAAAAAATATTACTTATAAAATATTCTCGATATAAACTCAAGAAAGGCGTTAATATCAGAAATTATTTAATTGTTGGCACTGGCAAGCGGGCGAAACACTTTATTAACATGATTAACAACCACGCGGAGTGGGGCATCAAGGCTATTGGTCTTGTAGACGATGATGAGTCAAGGGTAAGCGCTGGCACAATGTATGGACATAAGGTACTCGGCACCCTTGATGACATTCCCAATATTATCCATAACAATGTAGTAGACGAGGTTTTATTCGTTGTTCCACGGTCATGGTTAAATAAGATAGAAAAAGTTATATCATATGTAAGTGAAGTTGAGGGGATAAAGGTTAGCGTGGCTATTGACCTTTTTGAACACCATCTATCAAAGGCAAGATATACCTACCTCGACACATTGCCTTTGCTTACATTTGACACCGCCCCCAGCGAGTTAATACAACTATTAATAAAGCGGATGCTTGATTCTTTCTTTTCTACTGTTGCGATTCTCGTGCTCTCACCTGTTTTTCTAATCGTCGCCATAATTATAAAGGTATCATCAAAAGGTCCAGTATTCTTTAAGCAGCAAAGATGCAGCTTGGGTGGCAGACGGTTTGTACTTTATAAATTCAGGACAATGGTTGCCGATGCAGAAACTAAATTAGTTGAACTTCTTGAATATAACGAAATGCAAGGACCGGTCTTCAAGATGAAAAATGATCCAAGAATAACAAAGGTGGGAAAATTTTTGAGAAAGTTTAGCATAGATGAACTACCACAGTTTTGGAATGTATTTAGCGGTGATATGAGCCTCGTAGGTCCAAGACCTCAACTACCGGCAGAAGTTGTTAAATACGAACCCTGGCAAAGGAGGCGATTAAGTATGCGGCCCGGGATAACGTGTCTTTGGCAAGCGCGTGGAAGAAATAAGATAAATGATTTTAACGAATGGATGGAACTTGACTTAGAGTATATTGACAATTGGTCGCTTTGGTTTGATTTTAAAATACTTCTGAAAACCGTGCCGGTTGTATTATTTGGGATAGGTGCCAAGTAAATCTACGTTAAGTGATTTCAATTTATACCGTAGAATGGGGTTCATACCCCAGTTCAGTGCCGACTACAAGGATCGGTGCTACAGAGTATCCACGACTGTACACTTCTAGTTTGAGACTGTGTCGTATTTAAAACGAAACGTGGTATCAATTGCTCTTTTACAAGAGAAAAAACCAAAAGCGAAACGCATATACTAAGAATTATCGCAAAAAGGCATCATTTTCCTATAGTAGGCGAACGGGTGAAAACCTCTTCGTGCAACTCTTAGCTTTGTAATGCAAAGAACTGTCCCATGAGCTCTTTAACATGCCAATCAACGTAATCATCCGTACGAGATTAAAACATGTTGCGGCAATGGATATCTCCGCTTGCGCACCTTCCCTACCACGCAAAAGAAAGTTCGTCATTCCGAGATTCCTCTTTATGTGTCCAAACGGATGTTCAACCAGTGTTTTTAGTCGTGCATATATCTCCTGAGACTCAGGCTGTTCATATTGCCGTTCAAGATTCTCTTGTACCTCTTCTTGTGATAACCGCACGATCTTTCGACCGCGCTGGGAATTAGCGCATTCACCATTATGTGTGCAGGCGCTGCATGTAGCAGCATCTGTTATACGGTATGCTATCTTTTTACCACCGTCTTGTTTTCCTTCATAGACGAGCTTGTGCCCTTCTGGATAATAGTAACAATCCTGCCCTTCATCATAAACAAATTTATTCTTACTAAACGACTTCTCTTCAGGATTGTGTAATGCTTTTCTTTGAGATGGAACTACGACCTTTGTCCCTCTTCGGTTTACCTTCTCAAGTCTTTTTCGTATCGGCATACCCGGCATCTGTACATCCAACCCCACATTCCTTTCCAGTAATTGTCTCCGCCTGGGTAACCTGATTCGCAAACTGGTTTTCATCACTACTGTCACTTACTGCGTCAACACAGACAATAATACTAGACTGAACCCTTATCTCCTGGATACAAATAAGATGGAGAAAAATAAGGGGTAAATATTCAAGGAGAAGGGAAGAGAAGTGACAGGAAGACAAGCTTACCCTGGGGTAAGTCGCAAAAAAAAAAACAACATTTGGTTTTGGAAGTAGGCAACGTGAAGGTGTAGAGGTTATCCTGTGAAAAAGAACCAGATAACCTTTAACCGGAGGCAGACATGAAGCAAAGGAAAGGGTAGCGATGGGCAAAGTGGATTGCGGGGTGTTCATGAATCAATGCATCTAAATATCAGTAAAGAATGGTCTTGACAAACCCGTACACTTTAGGTTACGGTTTGTATTGGTAAGGTGCTCCTATCTCATAACAGTACAAATTTATAATCCCACCTTTGAGGGATTGACTGGAAAAAATAAAAATGGTATTAAATACCTAATAATTGTAGTCGTTCACAGAGAAATGCTGATTTATACTGATTTTTCAACGACACAAATAATCACAGGTAATCTCAGCTAATGAGTGAGTCAGACAATTGTAGAGACGCTCTGTAGCGCGTCTATATCTAATTTTATCTGTCTTATCTGAGTTAATCTGTGTTCCATTGCAAAATTTGGGTTCTATTTAAAAGGGGGGAAAGATGCATAAAAATATTTTTGTAATTTTATTCATATTACTTAGTATCTTTATTACATCCTCGTTATGTTATGCGGATGAACCCAAGGAGGATCAACTGCAATATAAGGTTGGCTTAGGTGATGTGCTTAATATAAGTGTACTTGATCATGATGAACTTAAGACTAATACGCCCGTTACATCAGATGGTTCAATATCTTTTCCTTATATAGGTAGCATCAAAGTTAAGGGTTTGAGTTTGACAGATATTGAAAAAGAAATATCAAAAAGACTTTCCAGCAGTTACATAAAGTATCCAGTTGTGTCTGTGACCTTGACAACTTTTGAGAGTGTGAAATATTTTGTATATGGCGAGGTTCAACGTCCAGGAAGATATATCCTTGAGAGTAATATGACAGTATTAAAAGCCATTTCAACGGCTGGTGGCATTACTCCAGACGGTCTTTATGGCAAGGTAAAACTCAGACGTAAACAGAAAGGCGTAGGCGAATACAAGGAAACCAATCTAGATCTTAAAAATACAACAGAAAGTAATATGAACTGCGATATGCTCATAGAGGACGAGGACATAGTAGTTGTTGAACGCAGCAAAGATTTCTTTGTATATGGTGAAGTTGCGAGACCTGGCAAATATACCCTTGAAGATAATATGACGGTCATTAGGGCAATATCCATCGCGGGAGGTTTCGCGAAATATGGTTCTCCCGACAGGGTCAAGATCCTTCGGGCAGTTTCTGGTAAAGTGGCATATGAAAATATCAAAGTTGATATGAAAAGTGCTGTAAAGGGCGAAGTTGGTAAAGATATCCGTTTAGAGTCCGATGATGTTGTAATAGTATCGGAAGGCATTCTTTAGGGGGGTGATATGGATTTAAATTTCCAAGGAAGTACCTTACGTGATTATATAAGAATTATATTCAGACATAAGGCCGTTATCATAACATCATTTATAACGGTAACAACAAGCGTCCTCATTGGGTTGGAACTTAAGACGCCAATGTATGAGGCTCGGGTTAAGATGCTCATCTCAGCAGTAAAAAAGGTTGAATCTCCTTATTATTTAAGGCTTAGTGGTTATCAAGATCTTACTCAGAGCGAGATTGTTAATTCAAATCCTGTAATTGAGCGTGCCGTAAAGGTACTTAAACTCTATGAGCGTCCAATTGACTATGAGAAGAATTTCTGTTCTACGCTTAAAGCGTGGTTAATAGATCTAAGACAAAGAATGTCGAAAAAAGAATCGGAGCCAGAACATATTTTAACCGAAGAGTATGCGACTCTTTCCCGGGACGAAGATCCAGGCGAAAGAGCATCTATCGAAAAAAGTGAGCAGGAACAAGCAAATTCTGTTCGGTGGGCGGTGGCAAGTCTAAAAGGTAAGATAAAAGTTGAGACAATAGCAAATAGTGATTTATTTACAATAAGTGTAAGTGACTTTAGTCCCGATGCGGCCGCAACGATTGCCAATGTGATAAGCCGCTCGTATGTTATTTTTGATCTTGAACAGCAAATGGCTGAACTTCAACTACAATATGGGGAAATGCATCCAATTGTAGTGCAATTGAGAGACGGTATTGATAAGATGAACAGAAACCTTACCGGGGAGACACTCCCCGCCATAGAAGCAATAGGGCCTGCTAGTGTCAAAATTATTGAACAAGCACAAGTACCCCATAAACCTACTGGAAAGAGTAAAAGTATTATTCTGCTGCTTGCCATCAGCATGAGCCTGTTTTTAGGAGTTATACTCGCCTTTGGATTTGAATACGTGGACCAAACATTCAAATCACCACAAGATCTGGAGAAGTTTTTAAATTTACCAGTTTTAGGCGCTATTCCCAAAATTATACACAATGGCAAAGATTCAAAACAAACACGCATTAATCTGCACGCATATCAACCATTAGCAGATCAGATATATCTGCTGGTGAAAGATAATAATCTAAAGTCAATCTTAATAACAGCGCTTTCGCCTTTGGAAGGGAGCTCAAGATTAATAGCTAATCTGGGTACATACTTATCACGGGAAGCACATCATAAAATATTCATTGTTGATGCAAATTTTCAGGCGCCTTCTCTGTATAAGATCTTTAATATACCCGGCAAACCAGGCCTCGCAGATGTTATTGAGGAAAAAGCTACACTTGAACAGGCAACGGTGAAGATAAATGAAAACCTATTAATTTTACCTGCCGGCGAAACCTTATTAAACCCAACCACACTCTTGAATTCCTCAAGGATGCGGGATGTAGTTAATATAGCCAAAGAAAAGTCTGAATTGCTTTTTATTGATTACGCAAATTTGAGAGCTATTAAAAACGTGAGGATTCTTTCTTCAATTACAGACGGAATTGCGCTCGTAGTTAGTGAAGGGAAAACAAGGCATCCTGTGATAAAAGCGGCAATTACACCTTTAGAACAAAGTAAAGCCAACATAATAGGAACTATTCTAAATAACCGTACTTTTGTTATCCCAGAAGTAATCTATAAAAGGTTGTAAACAAGAGAAGGCGGAGATTAAGAATTTTTCAACACACATTTTCTATCTGAATAACATTCTTTCAAAATTGAATCTATTCGCGCGGGGCTGGGAAAGCATTAATGCTCAAAAAAGATTGTTATGTAGCAGAATGTACCCGGCGTAGTATATTTATTTTAGCTTTTGTCCTCTTTAATTAAACGAAGATTATCGGGATAAATTAATCCAGTTGCATTTTTGCTGTTTAAACAAGGTGCAAACTCAGTATGTGATATCTTGCTGAAATAGAGTTGTGCTAACGAACCATTTGTCCCTCTGGATAACGCCAGTCATAAAAATCACCGTCGAGTTGTATTGTTGCCGTTTGCCAAATTCCATCGATAAGTTCCACCTTCTTATCGTAAGAATTGATCCAGGTTGATGGCTTGTCTCGGTTTACGGATTCATCAAAAACTGCAATCATGAGATTTGTTGTTTTATTATTTTTTGCATCCGTTTTAATATTGAATTAGAATATTTGTATCCTGTCCAGTTGGCGGTTGTATTTTATACAACTTAAGATTGGTCATTATCGCTGGAGGTTACTGTTTTACGTCCGTGAGTACCAAATACCATATAGCGTTTCCCATTATCAGTATCGCCATTTGGGTCGATCAAAAGCCACTTTTAAAGAGGCTAACTCTCCCAGGGTAAGTTTTTCTTCTTGATCGAGGGAGAACCCCTCTGTATATATAAGGATTGTCACTGTCTTCAGGAGCGCAATGTCCATCCCGCTAGCCTACGGAATATGATTCGACTACGTTCCGTGTAGGTGCTAATGACCATGTATCGAAGTCGTAAATCCTCTTCATTCCATTTGCAAGGTTTTTCATAAATTATCGTTTTTGAAGTCATAAGTATTGTTTGCGAAACGTATTTTTTGCACAATATTTTTTTTAATAACCATTATATATATTAGGTGTATTCTACTATGCAGATGCGGCATGAACAATAGTTAGAAACCTTGTGGGAATCATATAAAAGTAACTTTATCCTGCTGGTTGGATGCGTACAAAGGACAGAAAATGGATTCGATACGGTATGTGAAGGATAGGCATATGCCATACTATTTTCTGTCTTTACGGAGGATATGGATACGTTTGACTTGATCTACTATTGGACAGAAAAACACCTTAGCAGAAAAAACAAAGAGGGAGACAATTTCCTTGCGCGGTATTGGGAGGGTAGTGGAGGTAAGCGATTGGATGCACGCATCATACGCCGATTGTGATTATGCTTTTGTACTCCTATTAGCTTCGTACAGACGGATGGAAGATAAGTATGCGGCTAAGGCTATTCAGATAATTAATGACATTTTAGATAACGAGACAGTTCGGACGAGTGATAATCATCTTTTTCTGTTGTCAGGATTATGGGGCAATGAAAAGGATGCATGCCTTACTCAGAATCCATCGTATTATAATCCCGCTGCTTTTCACTTGTTTTAGGATAACCGATTGCTGGATTTGATAGAAACTCTATTTTTTAACGTAACCTGGACGTGTTAGGATATTTAGATAATATGAAAGGATGGGGTCTGGTTTCCGATTGGTGTAATGTGGATGTCCATGGAGAGATTTAGGAGGCAGAAAACAGGTCAGCCAATTATGGGTAGGAGTTGGTCAGGATTCCTATGAGTGTGGGCTCGATGTATCGTGGTTTTGGAACAAAAGAGGGGGTTGTTTTAAATAATATATTAAAAAAATAAAATGAAAAGCACTGTTTTTTCCCAAAACTATTATGGGCAGAGCTTTACATTTTTTCCTCTTGCATTTGAAAATATAATTTTGTAAAATATGGCACTTTCGGAAAAGAGGAAACCAAACTATAAATCTCCTCGTCGGAAACAGGATGGGTTGCGGCGTTAATGGAATATATACAAGACCAGTAAACGTTGGAATTAAGGAGAGTTAGAATTTCTTATTATTGATTTTAGCCTTTGGCAACTTTTTTAATGTAGCGCAAACTTCAGCTTACTTACATACTATGCGAACTAAACAGGTTGTCCGAGAATGAGATTGTCTATTATCTATAACAATATATGTCATATGTAATATAGTGCCAGTCGTGTAAATACATTCTAGGAAATCCGTTAAAGTTGTATTACGACTGAAATTGTGAAAATTCTGAAAGTTAAATTTGTAATCCCACTTTTGAGGGATTTACATGAAAATATTAATATGATTTAATTTTATTCAGTACGGAGAAATATTAGGAGAACATTTTATTATGATGAAAGAGACAGAACAAAGAGATAGCGAGCGGAAACCTTTTAATTTCCCAGTTCATTTTCATCTTTCTGCGGTTAATTCGAAACAGAAAACGGATGTGCAGTGTGTGGGACGTGGAGTGGATATAAGCAAATACGGGCTTGGTTTAATTACTGAACTTCCTCTTGAAAAGGGCGCTGTTTTACAAGTTCTGCTCCCAGCTATTGTTGACACAACTGTACCTGTTTTCGCTGAGGTGAGATGGTCAATGCCTTTTAATTCTTTCAGGATAGGATTGCAATTTTTGGGATACTAAGGATATTTTAAAGCAATGTAAAAAATTTTATGAAAGGAGGTGTAAAGTACTTGCGACTTTTTGGTTCTAAATCTGTAGTAAAAGACTCTTGCAAGTTTCATGAATTTATAAGCGGATAATGATAATTTGTTAATTATCCTTATAGGTAAAGTGAAATTGTTAAAGAAGATCTGTATTTTTAATAGGAGGAAGGGGAAA
This sequence comes from uncultured Planctomycetota bacterium, assembly GCA_963709355.1. GTDB lineage: Bacteria > Planctomycetota > Brocadiia > Brocadiales > Brocadiaceae > PLOWO2-12-38-17. The sequence continues at coordinate 1,298,504 of CAVPVY010000005.1, read as the reverse complement.
AGATGTTTGTAGGATTATTGATAGCGTTTATAATGTTGGTTTCAGTTCCAATAAGTAGCGTGTTTGCTGGTGATGGGATAAAGCCAAGCTCAATGTCAGAACCTCTGGGTTATCTGTTAATTGCTGCTTGTGGGGCGATGCTTGCCAGTGTAAGACACTGGATGGCAAAAAGACGTTATAAAAAGGACATAAAAGTCCACATGACGTCGAAAATGAATAGAACTGCTACATAAGTGGTGCATTTACGAAAACCAAAGTTATTAGATGCATTACTTTGTTAAAAATCAGGCGTCGAATTTTTTCTTGAGTCGCTTAGATTTAACATTTAAGTAATCATCCACTATTGTTTTGACAATTTCTAAGTTTTGCATCAAATGAGTACGTTTTATGTGGGGCTTTACCTTCATCCAAGGATGTGTAGGTAACGGTTTTTACTTTATGCCGGTAATGCTTTTGGATGAGGGTAACGAGCCCATCTGATTTTACAAAACACCATGTTTTCTTTGGGTTTGGTTTATATATACACAGCCAGAGCCACTATGCTTAAAAAGGGTATTTTGGCTTTTTCCATTATTCCGCTTGAGCTGGCGGGTAATTTCATACTGGTATTATCAATATGCCTTATCACATATTATTCTGGCGCAACTGATGGACAGGGTTTTTCCCATAATTTTAGCGGTATTGTGTAGTATTTGTGATAATTGTATTGGGATTAGTTGGATTTGATCGTATTTTGGGGAGAAAATATGATAGGTCTAGACAAAGCAATACAAACAAAGAAATTAGATCTCACAGGGTACCTAAGTAACTCTTATGTGGTAAGACAGGTGCAAGGGCAATGCTTTAAATGGTGGAATGAGTTGTCTTCTCAGGAAAAGATGCATCTTGTGGAACAGGTAAGTTCTCTTGATTTAAAATTCGCAAGTAAGTTATTCGACAATTATGCAAGAAAAGCGGCACAGACACCTAAATATAAATTAGTCCCTCCGGAAGTTAAAACTATTCCAAAAACTATTTCTGAGATGGAGAATGTGCGGATTGCAAAGCAAATGGGCGAATGTTCATTGCGGAACGGGGAGATTGCCGTTGTAACCGTTGCGGGTGGCGATGGCACAAGATTAGGGTGCAACGGACCAAAAGGAACTATTCCCATAGCGCCTGTCAGCGGGAAGAGTATCTTTCACCTCCATGCAGAGAAAATACGCGCAATCCAGCAAAGATACCACACTAACATTCCCTGGTATATTATGACCAGCAATACCAATTCCCTGCCTACGCAGAATTTTTTTAAGACTCATCACTATTTTGGTATAAACCCGGGACAGATCCGTTTTTTCACTCAGGGTATGATGCCTGTGCTGGATCTTAATGGGAAATTATTAATGAACTCTAAATCAAATATAGTAATAAGCCCCAATGGTCATGGTGGGTTAATTACGGCGCTTAAGGATGCAGGCATTTTGAATGATATGGAAATACGCGGTATCAAACATATCTTTTATCAGCAGGTTGATAATGTGTTGGCAAAGATTGCTGACCCGGTTTTTATTGGTTATCACCTGATGGAAGATGCTGATATGTCATTAAAGGTTGTTAAAAAGCGGCATCCTGAAGAAAAAGTGGGCATTGTTGGATGTGTAGATGGCAAATTACAGGTAGTAGAATATAGTGAACTGAGCCGGGAGGATATGTATGCAAAAAATGACGATGGTTCATTAAAATATAATGCCGGAAATATTGCAATCCACATGATTAGCATTGATTTCATTGAAAAGGTATGCCAGAGAAGAGAAGAAATGCTGCCTTATCATGCCGCTATAAAAAAGGTGCCATACATTGATAAACACGGGAATATGATAAATCCTGAGAAAAACAATGCGATTAAATTTGAATGCTTCATCTTTGATATGCTCAAACATGCCGGGAAATGTGTGATTATGGAAGTTAGCCGTGAAGAAGAGTTTTCACCAATAAAAAATATGGAAGGCGAGGACTCACCGGATACTGCCATACGGGACATGGTAAATGTGTTCGGGAAATGGCTGCGCAGCGCAGGCGTTTCTATTCCTATGGATTGCCATGGGAATATTGTCGGTTTAATTGAAATCAACCCTTCGTTTGCTCTGGACGAAGAAGCATTACGAGATAAGATTCATAATAAACAGTTGCAGCATAATGGATTTCTATATCTGGAGTAACCAATTCCTGATTATGTAATTTGTTGATGTGTCTGCCTTGCATTACAAATCCTGCATTTTGGTGTGCTATGTACACACACCCGTCCCCCTCTTGAGAGTGGATTAAGAGGTGCGCTGCTCTTGTCAGAGTGGAGGTATATGATGAAAATATTTAACGCTAAATTTGCAAGAGCAACTTTTTGATGACATTGAATACTGAAGAACGAATTCATATATTTATCACAAGCAGCAGAGCAAAATCCCTATGCAATGGTAATTACTTATGCAAAAGGGGCTATTGAGTATGTGAATAATAAATTCTTTCGGTTACAGTCAAACGAAGCCATCGGACAGGATTTGCTTATGTTATCAAAAGAGATATCGGTCTAAGAACAAGAACACATGGGAAGTATTATTAGCTCTGGCAGGGAGAATTTAGCAATAAAAAAAAAGAACGGTGAATTTTATTAGAAGCGGGTATTTATTTCTCCCACGAAAAATCATTAAGGAACGATTACACATTTCATGGTAATAAAAGAAGATATTACAGCATACAAAAACATGGAAATTCGGCTTACGCATATAATCAATTGTGACTTGCTTACCAATCTCCTGAATAACCGCAATCTTCAAGAGTAGTTGGAGCTGTGTCTCGCACACATTGAACGATATGATGCGCACAGACCATTATTTTTGTATATATAGATAACTTTAAAATTATTAACGATAACTTTGGGCACAGGAAGGGAGACGAGGTTATAAAAAATATTGCCTGCGTATCGCAAAAAAGGCTTCGGGAAAGTGATATTATAGCCCGCGTGGGCGTCTATGAATTTGCCGCTTTATTATTTAACATAGCCGGACAATCAGACACATAGCATTGCCACGCAAATTATTGAATCTGCGTGCCGAGATGTCGTTTTACAAAACGCGCGGCATATTTGTATTACCATCAGTATAGGTATTGCATTTTTCCCGGATTACGGACGCATACGATATATTAATAACTAAATACGATAAACCTCAAAAAGCCAAGGCTGCTTATAGCGTGTTAAAGAGACCCGGCATGAAAAACATAAGTCATAGAAATACTGAAGGCCATTCATTTACAGCAGAAAAGCCTTAGTAAAACATGCATTGACTATCTTAATTTTATCTAAAGAATTTCATAAATAATAACCACAAATAACTCTGTTTTTAGTGTTGGAAGGATGAGTTTTAATAATATTAAAAAAGAAACTAATAAAGCAATCAACAAACAACTGAGTATTCTTCCAACAGTCTCGATCATAATCCCTGTTTATAATGCTGAAAAGAACATTGATGCCCTTATAAAATCTTTACTAAATTTGGATTATCCAAAAGAATTACTCGAAATTATTCTGATTGATAATAATTCGATAGATAAAACTAGAGAAATAATAAAACTATATCCAGTTAAGTTATTGGAAGAAAGAAAGATACAGAGTTCTTATGCAGCAAGGAATAAGGGAATAAAAAATGCAAAAAATGAAATCATAGCATTTACCGATTCCGATTGTATTGTTACATCTCAATGGATTGGAGAAGGGGTTAAGTCGTTAGTTTCTGAATCAGCAGATTTAGTGGGAGGTAAAGTTGAATTTGTTTATTCAAAACATAAAACGGCCGCCGAGTTATATGATTCTATAACGAATATACAAACTGAATCAGTTATTAAAGATAGGAATGCTGCAACAACGGCAAATCTGTTCGTGAAATCATCTTTGTTTGAAAGAATTGGATTGTTTACAGATTCAGTAAAATCAGGTGATGATATTCGATGGACTTCTGAAGCGACTAGAACCGGTTTCCTCCTTGTCTATGCACCAAATGCAATTGTTAAACATCCAACACGACGTTTAAAGGAATTACTTAAAAAGAATTATCGTGTTGGTACAGGGATAATTGAGCTTTATATAAGTATGCGAAAACCTTTGTCAAAGCGCATCTTTCTAATTTTACGATTGTTTTTACCACAACGTTTTTCTTATATACGAATGATCATTAATCAAAGAGGCACAAAGGATTTCAATAAGAAATTATTGAATATGTGGTGTGTTGCGTATTTGTGTAACATTTCTAAAGTATTTGGAATATTGAGTTCGTTATCAAATTTGCCAGGGTGGAGAAATAAAATACAATCGAATCGTTTGCAGAAAATGCCTCTGAAAAGATGATGAAGGATCTCAATCTTAAATTGGGAATAGGGGAATCTCCTTGGCTGGAGTAGCTACAATATTTAGTATGTGATTACCCAGAAACACAACATAGGTGGCTAGCACTGCTAAGGACGTTCCCCCGTTGGAAAATTTAGCGCCTCTCTGTGTTACCATGTGAGCTATTAAAGATTTCTTTAGAAGGTTTATAAAAAGAGTCTTGTGGTATGAAGATAAGGTCAAGACCCTAACATTTTTATGTACTTTTGTGAGCACTTACAATTCTTGGATGTTTATTTAAATGAATGTTTTGATAGGAATTTTAATGTATCCACCGGATTTTACTGGAGCAGGTTTAAGAATCCACAGACTTTATTGTAATCTCCGTAAAAAAGGAGTAAATAAAGTATATGTTATTACAAATTGCCTAAGCAGATTTGAAAATAAAACAAGAATATATGATGGAATAGAAGTTATCTACATTAGCGTTGGCTACAATAAATATGCTGGAAGGCAAGAACATTTGATAAAGAGATTATTTAAAGCCTTATTTGTTTTACGTTGTTCTTTAAGAACGGTAATAGTGTTTCTAAAACTTCGGTCTGAAGTAGATATCATTCACACTGTTGATGCAAGTTGGTTATCCAGCCTGATAGGCTGGTGTGCTTTTATATGTAAAAAACCTTTGGCCAAAGAGATTGTTCTACTGGGTAGCGATGACCCTTTTTATCTCAGTAAATCAAAATCGCTTATTTCAAGGTATTTTTTCTTGTTCCCATTCTGGTACGCCAAGTTGATTGTAGTAATATCTCCTCCTCTAAAAGATGCATGTATTGAATATGGACTATCCGAAGATAAAATTTGGTGTAGATTTAATCCAATATATTTAGACTATTTAAACGAAGAAAAAGATGAGCATCGTTCACTAACACATTTAGATTTTTCTGCGCACAGAATATTATGGGTGGGGGCTATAACAAGAAGAAAAAACCTTGAATTTCTGTTAAACTCAGCATTTCATCTTAAAGGGAAAGTCCAGTTAATAATCGTAGGGCCTCATTCAGATGAAGATTACTTTAATGAAATTCTGTTGTTATCAGAAAAAATTATTCAAGAAACACACAAAAGAATAAAAACATTATTTTTGGGTACAATTAAAGACAGGAGGGAGTTGGCGTTATTGTATAAAAACTCACATATATTTTGGTTTGCATCACATAATGAAGGATTGGGTAACGTTGTACTTGAGTCTTTAAGTTGCGGAACACCCGTTGTTACTTTACCTGTTAATGGAATTATGAAGCACTTAATTCAGAGTACAGAAGACGGGGAAGTTGTAAATACGAATGATCCAAAATATTTTGCCCAAATTATAAATAAATGTTTATATAGTAATACATATGATAGGGATAAAATTGCTGAGAGAGCAAGAAAAAGATTTAATCCGGAGAAAATTGAAAACGAATATTTATCAAGATTTAGTGATATTTTGATGTCCAAAGGTTAATTGTAGAAAAGGTATAAAATGAGTTTAATAATTATCAGTTTTTTATTTTCTTTTGTTTTTGCGATTATAATGAATTTTTTTGGACCTATTTTTGCATTTTTGTTTCTTGTTTTTTGTTGTATTTTATATTTATTTATCATTAAATTTGAAGCGATGTTCTTGTCGTTTATTATACTTAGACCGAGTTTTGACATATTCGGTGAACGGGGAGTTGATGTCGGCTCTTCAACGTTGAATTTAGCGTCAATAATTACTCTTTTGTTTATTATAGCGGCATTCTTTTTTATAGTTAGAGGAAAAAAATATATTTATATTCCAAAAGAAATAAAATTTTATGCTGTTTTCCTGATTTTTGCGGTGTTTGGCACTATTTATAACTTTAACATTGTGAAATTTGACGGACTTTCTACCTTATTAAGGCTAGTAGCAATATTTTTTATTATGTTGATAATTTTGCAAGAATATACAAATATAAGGCAATTAGAAAAATTATTTAGAATGTTAATGTATTCGATGGTGGTTCCAGTTTTATATGCTATAGTCCAAATATTCACAAAAATTGATACTACTCGTTCTGGTGGGGAAGGGTTTATAAGGGTTAATGGTGGATTCGCGCATTCTAATGTATTTGCAACATATTTGGGTATATTTATTATAATTTTTTATGCATTGTTAATGTTAAAGGAAGAAATTAATTTTAAAAACAAAATAACACTATGGGGCATAGAAACAATTTTACTAATATGCCTATTATTTACGTATGGAAGAGGTGCATGGATATCGTTATGCGTATCGATCTTAATTATTAGTATATGTTATATACAGAAAAAATCTTTTTGGCCAATATTTATGATTATACCTGTTTTTTTAACGATATATTTTTTTGTTGCAAAACTCCCCTTTTTGGGGGATATTTCAGCTAGATTTGAAGATGTGAACGTCTTGGAAACAACAAGTGTATTATCCGAAAAAGGCAATTCACTTGGCTGGAGGATTCAATATTGGAGAGAATTATTAACCAAGGCATTTAAGTCTCCTATTATTGGTCACGGTTTAGGGTCTGTAAGGATTATGGGGTCGGCTCATACGGAGGCTCATAATAATTATATTCAGATATTCTTTGAAACAGGAATTGGAGTATTTTTTTATTTTGGGATATTGATACTTTATTTGAAAAAAGCGTTTAGACATGTTAATAGCAAAAATACCTCGCAAAAATATTTTTTTGTTGGAGTAATAGGTATAATATTGTTTTATTTAACCCTTTCGTTATCAGGGCATTTAATTACGAATACCGTTTTTCAAACCTATTTTTTTTCTTTTCTTACATTGGGATCTTGTTTTGACAAAGTGATATTTGATAATTCTCAACGAAGAATCAATCGTTATTCTTAGGAGGCTATTTTAATGTGGCCAACAAAGTTATTGCTTGTTGCTTATGATAAATTAAATCATAGAAATATTCTGGGTGAATACAACAAATTAAAAGAAACTAGCAATTTTGATTTACACAGTATCAAGCAATATCAAGAAAATAAATTAAAATCTATTTTAGAATATGCTATAGAGAATGTTCCTTTTTATCGTAATATATTGAAAAAATACAATTTTAATTCTAAAGAATTTTCTCCATTTATCATACTAAATGAGTTGCCAATTTTAACAAAAGATGACATTAGGAACAACTTTGATAATCTAATATCTGACAAATATCGTAATGCAAAAAGCATTTGTTTTGACTTTACGGGCGGGTCTACTGGGCAACCTTTAAAATTTGCATATGATGAAAACTATAAAGATATTCGTTGGGCTATAATATATAATAATCTGACATCGATAGGGTATAACTTAGGTGATTGTCATGGATTCATTTATGGCAGCAATTATGATGCAAAAAAACAATATTCTTTAAGACAAAAAATTCAATATTTGTGTATGAATGCATTTCAAATAAATGCTTTTTTTCTTAATGACAATGAACTTGGAAATTTTTCTGTAAAATGTTTAAAAAAGAAACCCAAGTTTATTATTGGATATGCATCGGCATTAGTATCTTTTGCAAGATTTGTAAAATCAAATAATTTACATATAAAGTTTAATTTTATCGAATCTACGTCAGAATATCTTTCTTCTGAGATGAGAGAAGAAATAGAAAATATATTTAAATGTAAAGTATATGACCGATATGGATGTAGGGAGGTAGGGAACGTTGCTCATGAGTGTGAATATCATGAAGGGCTTCATATTAATTGGCAGATAGTTTACATTGAGATAGTAAATCAAGGAAAGTATCCATTTTTTGGTACCAATTATGGAGATATAGTGATTACTAGTTTAGAAAACAAAGGGATGCCAATAATACGATATTTTATTGGAGATATTGGGAAGCTTGATGACAAAGGATGTAAATGTAATATGAAATCAGCTAGATTGTATCTTGCCGGAGCTCGTTCTGGAGATTTGCTTTACTCGATCGATGGAGGGACAGTATCACCTCCAGCATTGACTCTTATTTACAAAGATTTATCAGGCATAAAAAATATACAGTTTGTACAAAGTAATAAGAATAGCCTTGATATAAATGTTGTTAAAACTAATGAGTATTATGAAAGTATCCATGCAAAACTTTTTGAAAGGTTACAAAAAATTTTTGGATGTAAAATGAAAATTAAAATTAATTTTGTTGATAAAATTGAAAAAGAGTTATCTGGAAAATACCGACTTACGAAATGTTTATTTGATCTGTAAATATTGACCCCATGCCACAGTTTATTTGAGACAGGATGCATGAGGTAAAGTGTATATATAGTTGGTATGCTGAAGACAGCTGTTTTACTGTAATAGATAACAGAAATAAGGGCACAAAGACAAAGATTATTCGCGGAATAAGGAGGAGATTAAAGTCTTATGAATCATGAAAATTGCAATTGTAAATCGGAGATACTTTAAATCTTCCGGACCGGAAAGTTATTTATTCGCTATCAAGCAAATGCTTGAGGATAATGGTAATCAGGTATATCCATTTTCAGTAAAGAGAAAAGGTAATTACGAGTGTATCAGTAGTGAATACTTTGTTAATCCCCCAGCAGGTGAAGATGCTCTCTTCTATAAAGATTATCATATTAATAAATTGCAAGCGTTAAAAATATTTTGTAATGCAATTTATTCTTTTGAGGCTCATAGAAAGGCGAGTAAATTATTCAAGGAGAAACAGATTGATTTACTTTATTTATTAGGTATTGTTAATGATATTTCACCGAGTGTAATTAGTGCTGCGTATTCTATGAACATACCGGTTGTCATGCGCATTTCTGATTATTATCTGCTATGCCCAGAATATCGATTTCTACGAGATGGAAGGATATGTCAGGATTGTTTTAATGGATATTATCACGCTCTAAAATATAAGTGCGTGCAAGGGCGATTTGCTCCGACTCTTACACGAGTTTTATCGATGTATGTTCATAAGTGGATAAAAATTTACGATAAGGTAAGTTATTTCATTACACCTTCTGAATGTATGAGACAGAACATGATTCAAGGAGGCTTCCCTGAAGAAAAGATTAAATTTATTCCGAGCTTTATTGATATAACGGACAAAGACCCTTGTTACGAAAATAAAGGTTATATACTTTATTTTGGACGCATTTCAACAGATAAGGGAGTTATGATTCTGCTCGAGGCAATTAGTAATGGCAAGATCAATATTCCAGTATTAATAGTAGGTGAATCTACTGATGATACACTTGGGAAGCTTAAGGATTATGCGTTAAAACATGAATTAAAGAATGTAGATTTTGTTGGGTTTAAAAAAGGCAAAGAATTAGAAACACTTATTAAGGGGGCAATATTTACCGTTGTGCCTTCGATATGGCTGGATAATAGCCCTATGAGTGTCTTGGAAAGTATGGCTTTTGGGAAGCCTGTTATTGGATCAGATGTCGGAGGTATATCTGAACAAATCAGTGATGAGTGCGGGATGAAATTTTCTGTGGGAGATGCTTCTGCGTTAACGTATAAAATTAAAGAGTTGTTATCGTTACCTGAGAGAATAATAATTGAAATGGGGAAAAAAGGTAGGAAACGCGTAGAAACCTATTATTCTCCAAGAAAACATTATAAAGCGTTATTGGAAATATTTGTACACGTACTACAAAAAAGGAAGATTGCATGAGCCTAATTTAATGTTTGGAATTTCAATATACGTGAAATACTAAAAATCTCTCAATAGTTACGGCTACCTTCGTCATCATTACGAGTAATCGTTCGTATCAAAATATTTTGGAAAGAGACCCTAAGTGTTCTCAAGTATGAGACTTATTGAACTTAAATATAAAATTGCCTGGTATGTAGGTGCATTGCTTTCTTTCTTGTTGTATTTTTCTGGCTTTGTGACTTTATATACTTATTTACGCAGAAGATATTTAAAGTATCCTATTACTATTGTGTTAATGTATCATCGAATTTGTAATAATAGCACCCCCGACATCTCTGTCTCGACTAAAAATTTTGACCGCCAAATAGCATACCTAAAGAGGAATTTTGATATAGTATCCTTGGATGAGTTGGTAGAAAACTATAAACGTAATTATCGCTTGGGGAAAGATATTGTAGCTATAACTTTTGATGATGGATATAAAGACAACTATTTGAATGCCTATCCAATACTTAGGAATTATAACGCACCAGCAACAATATTTTTGATTACTAATTTTATTGATAAAAATCCTGAAATGTTAAATAGTAATGATATATTGATTATGCTAAATGATAAAATTACATTTGGTGCGCATACCCTGAACCATAAGATCTTATCTGAAATAGATCATGAAGCCGCATGGTTAGAAATAAGTAACTCAAAATTTATGTTAGAGGAGATCCTTCATAAAAAAGTTAAGTATTTTGCGTATCCCAAGGGAAAGAGACGAGACTTTACAGAGGTGACTATGGAAATGGTTAACGAGGCTGCTTATGTTGCAGGATTTTCTACTGAGAATGGCCGTATTAGTCACAACAGTAATGTTTTTGCACTAAATAGAATAGGCATGAGAAATTATCCATTATTTGTATTTAAAGTAAGAGTTTCTGGAATTTTTGAAAGTAGATTATTCATCAGGTTTAGAGAACACATCAGACTAACATAACAATGGTTAAGGTTTTATTCTTGGGTACACGTGGTTTCCCGAACGTACAGGGTGGTGTTGAAAAACATTGTGAGAATTTAACTATTAATCTTGTAAAAATTGGATGCGATGTTACAGTCTTTACAAGAAAGCCGTACGTTGACACAAGTATAAAAAATTTTAAGGGTGTGAATCTTGTTACAATACCTGCTTTAAAACATAAATCGTTAGAGGCTTTCTTACATACATTTATGGGAATATTTATTGCATTTTTTTTCAAACCCGATATTTTACACATCCAAGCCATTGGGCCTTCCTTGTTTACTCCTCTTGCCAGAATATTGGGAATGAAGGTCGTCATTACTTCTCATGGATCAAACTACAAGCATTTAAAATGGGGAAAGTTTGCAAGGTGTGTTTTGAGAGTAGGAGAGTTATTAGGTGTTTTATTTGCCAATAAAATAATAGCTATTTCCAAAAATATTGCTGATGAGATAAGGGAAAAATATAACAGAGATGTGGCCATTATTCCCAACGGCGTAAAAATACACAAGATTTTGGAATCAAATGAAACTCTAGAGAAATATGGATTAGAAAAAGGTAAATATATTCTTGCTGTCGGCCGTTTTGTCCCTGAGAAGGGATTTCATGACCTTATTGAGGCATTTAAGCAAATCCAAAATTCAGATTCTCAATCCAAAATCCAAAATCAAAAATCCAAAATATCTATTGATCATTGGAAGCTGGTTATCGTAGGCCGTGCCGACCATGAAGATAGATACAGCCTTGGTTTAAAAGAGAAGACAAGGGAAAATAGTAATATTGTTTTAACAGGATTTCTAACCGGAGAACCCCTGCAAGAGTTATATAGCCACGCCGGGCTTTTTGTGCTTCCTTCTTATTATGAAGGCTTACCCATTGTTTTACTTGAGGCGATGAGTTATGGCTTAACCTGCATTGCATCTGATATTCCGTCAAATAGAAATATAGAATTATCAGAAGACCGCTTCTTTAATTCAGGAGATGTTAAGGCGCTTGCTACAAAAATAAAAGAATTTATTGATAAGCCTTTAAGTGAGGAAGATAGAAAAAAGCAAATACGTATGATAGCTGAAAGATATAATTGGGAAAAGATAGCGGAGAAGACATTGGAGTTATATAAAATTATAGGTAGGAGTTCAAGAATTACAAGGCATTAACCATGTAATTTAGTACTAAAAGGTGTATGCAAGATAAAAGTCGCCCGGTTTTTCACTTGAAATTATATATAGAAAAAACAGTAACTGTTTGGCCTTGTGAAGTTTGATTGTCATTCTGGCAAAGCGAAGAGTCTCTTACTCCCAGAACGCGAAACACTTCGTCCCGCTCAGGGAGTACGTTAGCTTAATCGTTTTGATATGACTCGGTACGAGCGAAACACTTCTCACAGAAGCATATTTGGCAAGTTCCTAATCATAAGATCGCCAGGCTGCCCTATTTATTTTAGGGTCTTGACTATGTCCAAAGCATATTTAATCCCTCTTTTCTGGTCAAGCCCCTTTTTTTAAAATTTTTTTACCGATATTATACTAGTTGCCATAAAAGTGTTTAAATGGTTAGTTTTTTGTATAAATTAAAGAAGGTTTGTTCTACTTAAGTGTATTACATAATAGTACTTATAAATTTAAATAAAAAACAAGATTGACCAGGGAAGAGAAATGATAATCTACCCTTACTTTAACAAATCGCAGAAAAAGAATTTATACAAAATTATTGACAGCGCCAGGAAAGTGTGATATTATCTTTAAAAGTTGAGAAGTAGTTTGATTATTAAATCTCAACTAAAAGCTTACAATTCTGGTTTATTTTTGAGAAAAGTAGGTTATTAGCTAAAGAAACAAAGAAATAGCAAGTTTGAAAAGGGCAAACTAACCGTGAGGTTGGGACGCAAAGCTATGGGTCTTCTATGAAGAAGAAGATTGCCAGGTTGCCGTGATACTTATGTTAATGTATCCGTAGACTTCAGGTATATATCTCCTATTCTTCATTGAAGGCTGCCAAGCTGCCAGTTTTGTTTGGTCCTTTAATAGGAGAAGTGCCATGAAGGCGATAGTTAGGCTTATAGGTTTAGCATGCTTTAGTTCGGTTTTACTCACCACAGTAGTTTTCTCCCAACCTTGTTTTTTTAACGTAGCAAATCTACCTGCGGACGAAAGCAGGAATAAGTTTGTTGCTATACAGATTGGAAATGCTTCTACCGCAGTTCATGTCAGACACGCCGGGCAAATTGGGTACAACTCAACCAGCAGAAGGTTGGGTTATGTTCCTGAATATAGAAACAATCCTGACTTCATTGGTCTCAAATTCCTTTTAATAGACCAGCAGTATTACATAACTCCATTTTTACCAGTCCACTCACGAAATATAGATACAAGATTAACTTATCACCTGAGATCAACGCAGGCATATTCACAATCATACATGGATTTTTACAATCAAAATGTGGTATTGAAGCGTACAGGTCCTCTTCCAAATAATTTATCAACAGGCTGGTGGACTAGTGATGGCGCTGGTTTTGCCGTAAGATGGGATTTCAAAAAACAAGCATTTATTAAATTTCAACTAAAAACAAGATTGAATCTTGTATAAAATACAGAGATTAGTTCTGTTGTATTTTTGATAAAAGGGGGTGTTTAGCTAAAGAAACAATGGAGTAGCAAATTTGTAAAGGGCTAACTAACCGTGAGGTTAGGGCGCAAAGCCATGGGTCTTCTATGGGATGAAGATTGCCAGGTTGCCGTGATACGTAAGTTCGTGTATCCGTAAACTTCAGGTATTTATCTCCTATCCTTCATGGAAGAATGCCAGGCTGCCATTTTTGCTTGATATTTCGATAGGAGAAGTGTAATGAAGTTGCTAGTTAAGCTTTTAGGGTTAACATCTTTAGTTTTTTCTCAAGCCTGTCTTTTTAATGTAACAAATATACATGTGCTGTGCATTGCCGAAGCTTCAGCGGATAGTTCTACAGAACTTACTGCGGATGAAGGCTGGAAGAATTTTTATGGGATTGCTTGTCAAGGTGGAGCGATTGAAACTATTACTTACCCAAAACAAATGGGTTACGACTATACGACCTTAGCTCCGGGTGCTATAAACAGAACTCGATATGCCAATATTCCCAGCCGTGCTGGGCTTAAATTTTATATTATTGACCCCGAAAAGCTTCAAGATTTAATTCCCACAATTACGAAGCTGGAAATTGATACTACCAGGGTGACACCTAACGGAACATCCGCGTCCCTATATACACAGTCACAAATAGATTTTTTTGAAAGGTATGCCGTATGGAAGAGTATGGACACATTCCCCAACAATATGGCTACAGGTTGGTGGTCTTCGGAAACAAGTTTTGGTGTGCTATGGGATTTCCAGCAGCAAGCAGTTATTGATTATGTTGTTGAGCAATTTATTAGCCTTGTAAAGAGTTATGAAGACACAAATCTGCCATTTACTTTTGGCGGATACATGGTAGATGTGCCAAGGCTTTCTGGCGATTTCAATATCTATGATGCAAATAAATCAAATCTTAACACAGGTGTAACCTTGTCTTATTGGACAGGGTCAGATGCTGGTTTGGTGCATGGGACAATCACTCATGAATATGCGACATATACAGAAGGAAATGCGGCTTTTCGCAAGCAGTTAAATACAAGGATAAGGCAAGAGTGGCCTGATGCCAAGTGTATATTTGAGCCTGATTGGCTGTATAGCACTTCAAAGTTAGACGAATATATATATTCAATAAAAGACCGAACCGATAAGGATGAATTGACTCCGGATATGCTATCCCAGGAATATGCAGGTACTGAATTTATTGACGATGATAATAATTTTAATTCAGGGGTAGATATTACGAAGGGTAGGGTTGGCAGCTCTCAATCTGGTGAAGTGGATGAATATAAGAATCGTCTTTTTGCTGCCAAGGCGGGCATTAACGGCGCCTGGTATAATTGGTTTGGGCGGTTTGGCGGCAGGGGAGATATGCCAGACTTTCAGAGTATTACCGAAGTCTATCCCCGACTCAAACTCATAAGGTGTTTACCCAACTGGGATAATCTCAATAATGTGCCTCTCAGTGAACGGTCATGGGATGGCATGGTTTATCAAAGCACAAAGAGTTATGCGGGTAGTGATGTTATGTATTCACGTCATCCGAAGACAGGAAAATTATTTGCGGTATTTTTGACGATGTCGGGGGCTATAACGCTCAATGCGGGTGAGACGGTAACCTCTGTAGGGCGTACGGATGGTTTTTTTGTTGAGTCAGGGGACGGGAGCGTCGATGTTAATATCACAGGGAATGAAATACGCTTAAAGAGCAGGAAGGAAATCGGTAAGGGATACATCTTTACCGTATCGTCAGATGGGGATCAGTCCATGGGGACGACCGGGTCAGAGGCAGACGGGACAACAAGTTCGGAGACGTCGGATGGAGGGATAAATACCGGTGGGGTATCTTGTACGACGTGGTATAAGTATGGGGAAGTTGGGGGGGCTTCGAGCAGTATTGCTGGTGAAAAAAGAGGCAAAACCAATGTCCTGAGTGCAACCAGAACACAGGCGACCTCCACGCAGGCACAGTGGCAGCAGATACCTATAAGAACACAAGCACAGAAAACGGCAGGTTTAGCTGGCGGTGAAGGTATGCAGATGATTTTTGATATAAACTATGCGCCTACAAATGCGAACATTGCATATCTGGTTACTGATACCTCTCAGGTATGGAAAAGCACGGATGGGGGCACTACTTGGGGCATGAAGCACGTTGGCTACAGGGCATGCGGGGGTTCATGTATTGTTGTTTCTCCGTTCAACGAAAATGTTGTTTTTACAGCTGGCGGAGCTATGGAGACAGATAACCTGGACGCTGGCGAACAAGGTATATACAGGACTTTAGATGGCGGGAATACTTGGGCGCAGGTAAGGTCTCACTGGGTAAAACGTCAGTACAGCGATAATGGTGGTTCTCTTATCTGCTTTACTGGCAGCAATACAATTTATGCTGGTACGGCAGACGAAGGACTTTTAAGGTCAACCAATGCTGGTACAACTTGGACTACAGTTGCAACGCCTGCACAGTTAGGCGCTAGTACACTAGAGGTTTTAGATGTGGCAGTTGCTGGCACTTCTACAGATGGTTCATATCCAAAAACGCTGTACGTTTCTACTGATAATACCACTTATAAAATCAGGAAGGTGGTTGATAATGACGATGGTTCTCCTGTAATTACCACCATTGGCGCTGGATTGCCAACTTATCCAAGGGCTATTGCCATTGCGCCAACGGCAACCTCAACCTTTTATGCTACATGCGGGAATAGCGGGGTTTATAAATCTACAAATAGCGGTGCAAATTTCAGCAATATTAATTCTTCTGCAATGACAACATTTTTGGCTGGTAACTCTAGTAACTTGGCAGAGTATATTAATGTAAGCCCAGTTGATAGTAATTACGTTTTTGTCGGATTTAATCATAAGAAATTCTACTATTCAACAAATGCAGGCACTACGTGGAATGAGCCAGCTACCACAGATGAACAAAATGCAGATGGTTGGGTTTCTGGTTCTGTGCTGGGGCTAAGTTCTGCGGCAACATTTACTTATTTCAGAAATCCAATCGCAACACACCCTACCAATAAAAATATTTTACTTGCAATAGGCGACTTTAACCACATAAAAAAATCTACTGATGGCGGCGCAAACTTTCGCTATTCAGCTACAGGCTATTCAGGGGGCAGGGCGGGTGCTGACCCTTCAAACACAGACCAAGCAAGGATAGGATGGAATAGTGCAAATAAATATGCCATGTTTCTGGGAGATGCTGGTGTTTTCCTTACAGAAGATGGTGGCAGCGTCTTTAGAAATCTAAAAGTTCCCTCATATCTTGGTTCAAACGCTGCTAAGGCAGGGACTTTTGACCCGACAGCAGGTTCAAATATTATAGTTACCGTAAATGGCAACAACTCTACTCAGCGTATTATAATAACAAGAAATGCAGATGCGAGCAGCCCTAGTTGGACTGCTTTAGAGGGTACAGATGATAATTATCGCTTTGCAGCCTTTCATCCAACCAATAACAATATTGTTTATATTGGTAAGTATAGATTTGACAGCATACAAACGAATAATAACTATACTGTCCTCACCAGGACTGTAAATGCTGTGTATAAAGGGAATGGTGATATAATATATTCGCTGGCATCGTCTGGGTCAAACACCAGAATATATAAATCTACAGATAAAGGTGCAACATGGACAAATCCATACCCTGATATACCAGTCTCGATTGGCTCTGTTGGGCAAATAGTGGTTGACCCTAACAATCCCGATAAATTCTATGTTGCAGCAGATTATAAAGGGATTTATATACTCAATGGTACGACTTGGGAATTAAAAGGCGCATCCAATGGATTGGTTAAAGATTGGCTTCCAGATTTATACATGCAGTTTGTAGCAGTTGACCCCAATGACCCGAATGTTTTATATGCTGGTCAAAGACCTGGCAGCAGGTGGGGACATGCAAATGGAATTTTTCGCTCGATAGACGGTGGTGATACATGGACAAACGTTACAGGTAATCTTGGACCAGAAATAACTCCCTGGGCTTTGACGGTAAATCCGTATGATAGTTATATTCATCTAGGTTCGAGTCATGGCTCGTGGAAATTACCACCGCCTGGCGCGGTTGTTGTCACCGACACCACTTGGGCATTTCAACAAGACGCCAGTCAGCAGGGCATTGTCTCAATCGAAGCGGAGCACTACCATGCCAATATCTCACAGGGAGGACACGACTGGGTGGTAGCGTTCAACAGTGGATATTCAGGCGAGAGTGCAATTAGTGTCACATCAAATAATGGCGCCACTGTGAACACGGGGTACGTAACCGACAGTCCACGTCTGGATTTCCAGGTTGAATTTGTCAATACAGGGACGCACTACCTTTGGATACGCGGGCTTGGCGAGACTGCCAGCGATGATTCATGTCATGCCGGGTTGGACGGGGCGGAGACCGATAGCAGTGATCGGATTTCAGGGTTTGAAAGCAGTTGGACGTGGTCTGAGGCCCACAATGGACGGACCGGTAGCGACTTTCAACATTACCTCTACTGGTGTGCATACGGTGAATGTATGGATGCGTGAGGATGGCTTCGTGATTGACAAGCTGGTGATTACCACCGACGCCAACTACAGTCCTTCCGGGACAGGCCCAGTGGAAAGCCCCCATGCGACTTCAGCTTCACGCTGAGCACGGGCACAGCGGGTGCCAGTATTATTACACACTTGACGGCAGTGATCCGACCACCGCCTCGACATTATACAGCAGCCCCTTCACGTTGACCTGCAGTGTGACGGTGAAGGCGCATGCATTCTTGGGCGGGTACAACGACAGCGGGATAGCCGGTGCAGTCTTCGCTATCAATCGCACAACTACGATAACCATCACCATCCCTACCACTAACTCCACTTTTTCAACTACTCAATCAACCCTTACCTCTCCGTCACCGCTTCGTACAATGTTGGAGTAACTTCTGTCACTTGAACAAACCCAGCCAACAGTACCTCCGGAACATCTTCAGTAACAACATCCTGGTCAATCGCCAGTATTTCTCTCGTTTCCGGAACCAACACCGTCACCGTAACTGCCAGAGATGCGGCAAACAATGAAAGTACGGATACAATTACCGTGTTGGGTAATTAATCCTAGCTCATCTAAGCTGCAACCAAATCATCCCCCACTAAAAAATCATGGAAGAAGGGGGTTGTAAAAAAACTTGCCAAAAAAAGAAGTTTTGTTTATTTTATTTTTTATTTTACAGAAAAGGTAATTCCTGTTAAAATTCACAACTTAAATTCGGCAATAAGACGCATATGAACGCTGATAGCCACTGATAAAACGGACAGTTACGCTATATAAAGATTTAACCAGAAAGGTGATGTTACATCCGAGCTAACTTTTCTAAAAATCAATGCAAATCTGCGCAAATCAGCGTCCAAAGGCATTGTTCAGGTAATAAGAAGTTTCTGTGGAATGTGGTTTGAATCTTTTAGGTAATATTATAATCTCCGTTAGAAAGAGAATGCTTAAAAGAAAAGGGGTAAGTCCATGAAAGCAGTTATTCTCGCAGGAGGATTTGGTACACGGTTATCAGAGGAAACGGTTTCACGACCTAAGCCTATGATAGAGATTGGTGGCAAACCCATATTGTGGCATATTATGAATATTTATGGTGTTCATGGAATAAACGAGTTTGTCATTGCGGCAGGTTATAAAGCTGAGGTTATCAAAGAGTATTTTCTCAACTTTTATGCTATCAATAATGATATTACGCTTGACTTGAATACAGGAAATACTATTATCCACAATAACGGAAATCAACCTAAATGGAAAGTTCATATCGTTGATACGGGGTTATATACTCAAACCGGCGGACGTCTCAAAAGGCTTAAAAATTGGCTGGAAAAAGAAGAGACGTTTATGTTTACCTACGGTGACGGGGTAGCTGATATTGATATTAATGCCCTACTGAAGTTCCATAAATCACACGGTAAGTTAGCGACTATTACTACTGTGCATTCACCTGAACGTTTTGGCAGAATTGCGTTTGAAGGTAACCAAATTGCCTCATTTCATGAGAAGCCTGAGCAAGTTAAAGGTTGGATCAATGGGGGATATTTTGTTCTTAATTCCAAGGTTTTCGATTATATTGAGAACGACGAAACAATCTGGGAACGTAGTCCTATTGAACGTCTTGCTCATGAAGATCAGTTATTTGGTTATCGTCATTCTGGTTTTTGGTCATGTATGGACACTTTAAAGGAAAAGAATTTTTTAGAAGAGTTATGGAACTCGGGTAAAGCACCATGGAAAATATGGTAATAAATAAACCTTATTTGAATTGAAAATCATTATGAAAATTTTAATTACTGGGAATATGGGTTATATAGGGCCGTGCGTTGTGCAACGGCTTAATGCTTCTTATCCTGAAGCAAAGCTGGTTGGCCTCGATATGGGGTATTTTGCAAATTGTTTGACAGCCACAGAAATCCTTCCTGAGTGCAGGGTTGATATGCAATATTTTTCAGATGTAAGACATGTACCAAAAGATTTGCTGAGCGATATAGATGCAATAGTACATCTGGCAGCAATATCCAATGACCCCATGGGTAATACTTTTGAAGAAGTAACTCTCGATATTAATTATCATGCAACTATTGAGTTAGCAAAAAAAGCAAAGGAAGCAGGTGTTAAAACATTTGTTTATGCTTCAAGTTGTAGCATGTATGGTTTTGCAGAAGGTGGCCCAAGGACTGAAAAATCTCCATTAAATCCACTTACCGCTTATGCTAAATCTAAGGTTTTAGCCGAGAAGGACCTGGAGAAAATAGCAGACAAAAGATTTGTGATTACAAGTTTGAGGTTTTCTACAGCCTGTGGGATGAGTGAGAGGTTAAGATTAGATTTGGTTTTAAATGACTTTGTGGCATGCGCAGTTGTCTCTAAAAAAATTACTATTTTAAGTGACGGAACTCCCTGGAGACCATTGATAAATATAAAGGATATGGCACAGGCAATTGATTGGGCAATAAAGAGAGAAGCAGCGAATGGCGGAGAATTTTTAGCTGTAAATATTGGTAGTAACGAATGGAATTACCAGGTGAAGGACCTTGCTGAAGCCGTTGCAAAGGTTATTCCAGATGTGGATATCTCAATAAACAGGGATGCTCAACCGGATAAACGTTCCTATAAAGTAAGTTTTGATCTTTTTAAAAAATTAGCACCAAATTACCAAACAAAGGTTGACTTAATAACCACGATAAAAGAGTTGAAGAACGGATTGGAGGCTATGGAATTTAAGGATGGGGATTTTCGTAACTCTAAGTTCATGAGACTAAAAGTCTTGTCACAGTTGAGGAATAAAGATTTATTGACTGAAAATCTTGGATGGGCTAATAAATCTTCTGGTGCATAATACATTGTTTAAAACGACCCATTAATATATATAGAAGAGGAGGTAGCATGATCTTTAAGGAAACAAATCTTAAAGGCGCTTTTGTAATCGAACTTGAAAAAAGAGAGGATGAGCGCGGCTTTTTTGCTCGTACATGGTGCAAAAAGGAATTCGAAGCGAACGGTTTGGAAATAGGACTAGTTCAAGCCAATCTCTCATTAAGCAGAAAGGCAGGTACGTTACGGGGGATGCATTATCAGGCAGCACCATATGAGGAGACTAAACTGGTAAGATGCACAAAGGGTGCGCTGTATGACGTAATTATTGATTTACGACCAAACTCCCATACCTATAAGCAGTGGTTTGCAGTAGAATTAACGGAAAATAACTATAAAATGCTTTATGTGCCCAAAGGCTTTGCACATGGTTTTCAGACCCTTGTGGATAATGTGGAGGTGTTTTATTTTGTAACACAATTTTATTCTCCATCTGCAGAGCGGTGTGTGCGTTGGAATGATCCGCATTTTGGAATTAAGTGGCCAGATGTTAATGTTCGTACTATTTCAGAAAAGGATAAAAACTGGCCGGACTATGCTCCGTGAAGACAGGATTTTTGATAAGACCATAATACATTAAAGAAGCAAAAAGTTAAAATGAGTATCATAACAACAAAATTCATCGGTCCACCTTCTTTAGAGGTTTTGTAAATGATCATCGTTGATAAAGCACTGGAGAAACGAGAACGTGAAGGCAAGCCCATAAAAGTTGCAATGGTTGGAGCTGGTTTTATGGGACGTGGCATTGCCCTTCAAATTGTGAAAAGTGTTGTAGGAATGAGACTAGTAGCAATTTCTAACCGCAATATTGAAGGAGCAAGACGGGCTTACTCCGAAGCTGGAGTCGAAGATGTCCGGGTTGTTGAAAACATTTCTCAGCTAGAAGAGGCTATTGCTAAAAAGAAATATGCCATTACTGCGGATGCAACGCTACTGTGCCAGGCAGCAAGTATCGATGCTATAATAGAAGTTACCGGTGTTGTTGAATTTGGTGCTCATACGGTGCTGAAAGCTATTGAGAATCGTAAACACATAATCACGATGAATGCAGAACTCGATGGTACAATTGGTCCCATTTTAAAGGTGTATGCAGATAAGTCAGGCGTTGTGATTACCAATGCAGATGGTGACCAGCCTGGTGTAATTATGAACCTTTACAGGTTTGTTAAGGGTATTGGAGTGAAACCTGTTTTGTGTGGTAATATAAAAGGTCTTCATGACCCATACCGCAATCCCACAACTCAAAAGGCATTTGCCGAGAAATGGAAACAAAAGCCACACATGGTTACTTCTTTTGCTGATGGTTCTAAAATTTCGTTTGAGCAAGCAATCGTGGCTAACGCTACAGGTATGAGGGTAGCACGGCGGGGTATGTACGGTCCAACCGTACCTTCTGGTACCTTTATTAAAGAAGCGGTGAATTTGTATCCGTTGGAAGAGCTTGCGAAAGGTTCTGGCATCGTGGATTACGTTGTTGGTGCAGAGCCTGGTCCTGGAGTGTTCGTTCTGGGTACTCATGACCACCCAACTCAGCAGCACTATTTGAACCTCTATAAGCTGGGTACCGGTCCCTTATATTGTTTTTATACACCCTATCATCTCTGTCACTTCGAGGTTCCCAATACCGTTGCCAGGGCTGTATTATTTGGTGATGCTGCTATCGCTCCAGTCGGTGCACCTTTTGTGGATGTTGTGACTACAGCAAAAATAGACCTTAAAGCAGGTCAAATTCTTGATGGTATAGGTTACTATATGACCTATGGGCAGTGTGAGAACTCTGACGTAGTTAATGCAAAGAAATTATTACCAATAGGACTGGCAGAAGGGTGTCGTTTGAAGCGTGATATTCCAAAGGATCAAGTCTTAACGTATGATGATGTGGAACTACCAAAAGGCCGATTGTGTGATAAGCTGCGGGCAGAGCAAAATGTTTACTTTTTTTCATCTAAATAGCTTTTTAAAATGACAACTAACTGGTAGGCACATCCTCTTTTTGGACAATTATCCAAAGTCACAAATTTTTTTCATGTGACAGAGCGAAAAAAAAGATTGAATATAGTGGTACTCGTAAGTAAAATTTTTTCCATTGATTGAAGAAGATATTTTGTTGCTAATTTAGTGTTATTAATTCACATTGTCAGATAATTATTAATAGTATGCATAATAAAATCACTCGACGTAAATTTATTAAATGGGCGGCTATAGTTGCTGGCATAATAGGCGTTTCGACGTTCTTAAGTTTTGGCGGAAAAACTGTACTAGACAGAACGAAAACGTACAAAAAGGCTTGCCGGGACTACAAAGGAACGCCCAATTGACAGTAATCGCTGGTTTACACAAGGGGAATGTACTTTAATTAGTGTGCTTGCAGCCCTAATTGTACCCTCTGATGAAACAGGGTCTGGAGCATTCGAGATCATACCGTCGATGCCCTTGACCGATTATTGGCAAAATCGCAAGATCGACAGTCCCTTTATAGAAAAGGTTTGTATGCTTTTGATGAAGTAGCTCACCGTAAATACGATTATGTATTTGCTAAATTAACTTCTGAGCAGCAGATAAGTATACTCAAGTCTTTGGACAATGCGACGTCATTGACAAAGGTTACAAAGGGTAGTAATTCCTTGTTAGATAGGGTAAATCGAAAGGCAAAGAAGATTTATTATAAATACAAATTGAACGGTTTTGGAGAAACCATAGATTTGTTTCCAGTGCTTGTAAAAGATGTCATGAAATGTTTTTACACAAGTCCGGTCGCCTGGAATTGGCTTGGTTATGATGGCCCACCTATGCCAAATGGTTATCTTGGACAATTGTCCAAGATGTGAACAATATTGGTAACTGAAAGAACTCAATAGTAATTCTTAATGTAACCAAAAGAGAGTAAAAGGGATTATACTGTGTCTAATTTACAACCAAAAAACAAACTGTAGACGTGGTAGTTATCGGTTGTGGTGCCGGTGGTGGAGTTATAGCGAAAGAGCTAGCTGAGGCAGGACTTGTCAGTTGTAGTGTTAGAATCTGGCAAACGTTTTAACCCTCTTCTTGACTACAGAACGAACGCACAAGATTTTGAAATTACCGCTTCGTAAGTATTTAAGCCAGATGATACACGCAGAGACCTCTATACAGTAGGGGGTAATAACCGTATAATCTACGATCGGGTTAAAGGTGTCGGCGGATCAACATTGATATATGAAGCGATTTGTTTACGTTTTCATGAATCTGACTTCCGAGTCCGAAGTGAAGACGGCGTGGCGGATGATTGGCCAATCAGTTACGCCGATCTTGAACATTACTATACTAAAGTAGAATATGAATTAGGTGTTTCTGGTCCTGGCGGTGAATTTATTGATCCGTTCGAGCCACCTCGAAGTAAGCCATATCCCACTCCGCATCATGAGCTCAACTGTGCAAGTCGAGCAGTAAAACGTGGGGCTGACAAGCTTGGGTTACACTTGGTACCTGCTACCGTTGCTTGCCCCACAAAGCCATGGGGTGGACGACCGTCGTGTGTTGAATGTGGTGGTTGTGATATCGGTTGCTTTATAACCGCAAAATCCAGTATTGACGTTACTTATGTTCGCAAAGCAGAAGCTACCGGATATGTGGATATTAGGGCTGAGTGTATGGCACGTGAAATTACTCTAGGGAAAGATGGCAAGGTAAAGAGCGTGATTTATTTTAATCATGAGGGTAAGGAAGACGAAATATCTGCACGTGCAATTGTAGTAGCAGGTAACGCAATAGAGACTCCTCGCTTGCTTTTACTGAGTAGATCGCGACGATTTCCTAACGGCCTTGCTAATACAAGTGGTCTTGTTGGAAAGTATTTTACCAGTCACACTGGGGCGGTTGTCGAAGGACGGTTTTCTGTACCTTTATACAATTGGCGAGGTATCCCTGCGGGTGCTTCAATTCAAGATTATTTTGAAACAAATAAGCATAACAATTTTGCACGTGGTTGGGTAATAGAGATAAACGGTGAAGGACAATGGCCACTATTTACAGCAAGAAGATTCCACGGTTGGGGCAAAGAACATAAAAAGCTTGTTAAACAATATTTCGGTACACGCTGTCCGTACTTGGTTCTCTTGGTGAACAGTTGCCGGACATTCGCAATCAGGTAACCTTGGATCCGGATGTGAAAGATCATTTAGGAATCCCTGTACCACGATTGTCCATGGAACTACTATGAAAATGACCATGCACTGATTAATGCAATTCCTCAAATATCTAAAGACATTTTAGAGGCAGCAGGTGCCATAGAAATTTGGCAGTAATGAAATAGGAACCGATGGAAGTGGAGTTCATTTTATGGGCACTTGTCGAATGGGTAATGATCCAAAAAAGTCGGTTGTAGATCCCTGGTGTCGTGCACACGACATACCTAATTTATTTATTGGAGATAGTAGCGTCTTTGTGACCGGTTCTGCAGTCAACCCTTCGCTTAACCTTATGGCATTGGCGACACGTACGGCCGATGGAATTATTGCTGCATTTAAACATGGGGAGTTGTAAACTGATAAGAGATATGCAAACTGATCGCTTTACTATTCAAATTGAGAGGACTAGTATTTAATGGTTGTTTCTATTATTGGGGCGATACTTGTTATTGCAGGAATCTATTTCGCCGTGCATGAAGCCCATCTGGCCAATCCGGAAACGTATAATCGGCGTAAGGATAAAAGAGTTGCGAAAGGTTTGGATTCTCCGGAGGCTTTGAACAATGAAATAATAGTAAGGATTGAACCTTCTGAGGGTTGGGTTTCTCTCAAACTCAAAGAACTGCTGGAGTATCGTGAACTTCTCTACTTCCTAACCTGGCGCGACATTAAGGTTCGTTACAAGCAAACAGTATTGGGTATAGCGTGGGCAATAATCCAGCCTTTCTTTACCATGTTAGTCTTCAGTCTTTTCTTTGGGCGTTTAGCCAAGATACCTTCAGATGGTATCCCCTATCCTATTTTCAGTTACGCCGCTTTAGTACCATGGACATTCTTCGCACACGGGCTGAATCAGGCATCCAACAGTTTAGTAGGCAGTGCTAATCTTATTAAAAAGGTGTATTTCCCGCGTTTGGCTATACCAATTGCGACGGTATTAGCAGGGGTAGTAGATTTCGTATTAGCATTTATCATGCTGATAGGGATGATGCTCTACTTTGGCATTTTTCCGACAATCAACGTGTTCTGGTTGCCTCTCCTTCTACTACTTGCTTTAACGACCTCCCTTGGTGCATCCCTTTGGCTTTCTGCTATGAATGTACAATTCCGTGATGTGCGCTATATTATACCATTTCTTACCCAGTTCTGGCTTTTTGCAACACCCATTGCCTATCCAAGTAGTCTATTATCTGAGCCGTGGCGTACTGTGTATGGTCTCAATCCTATGGTCGGTGTAGTTGAGGGTTTTCGTTGGGCATTATTAGGTACAAACACAGCCCCAGGACCAACTATGATTATTTCTTCACTGGCAGCATGTTCAATGTTAATTAGCGGTGCCTTCTATTTCCGTCGCATGGAAAAGACCTTTGCAGATGTGGTGTAGCGAATAGACAGTAGCCAAGAGCTGAGAGTGAATGATGAAGAGGTTCAGAGCTATAAATCATTATGAACACTAAACCCAGTACACTTAGCAATGGGCAATTTCTATGTTCAAGTTTGAGAAATTAGATGTCTGGCAGAAAGCGGTTGAATATGCCGAATTCATTTATAAGGTTACACAAACTTTTCCAATAGAGGAAAGATACGGCCTAACAAGTCAATTACGCCGTTCAGCAGTCTCGGTATCCTCAAATATTGCTGAAGGTTCATCCCGGTCTTCAGATACTGATTTAGCGCGTTTTATTGAAATTGCATATGGGTCATTGCTCGAATCTGTGTCAGAAGTAGAAATTGCCAGAAGGCAGGGGTTCTTAAATGGTAAAACATTTGAAACAGTATATAAAAACGCCGAAGTTCTTGCAAAAATGTTGAGCGGATTTCGCCGAAGTGTAAAGAAATGCACGTAGTACTTTAGATTTTTGACTCTAAATATTTATATTCAATTAAGCACTTAACTCTAAGCACTTATCTTTAATCCATTAATGACTATGAATGACATTGCAATACGAGTAGAAAACCTCAGTAAAAAATTTCATATAGGTAAAAGATTAGAAAGGTATAAAACCTTACGAGAGACATTAACGGATGCCTTTGTTGCACCATTACGGAGGGCAGGTAAGTTGTTGCGAGGACAGTCTACAGGTGCTGCTGAATTAAATGAGACGATGTGGGCGCTCAAAGATATTTCTTTTGAGATTAAAAAAGGAGAAGTTGTCGGTATTATTGGACGTAATGGTGCGGGCAAAAGCACTTTACTTAAGGTACTCTCACGTATCACAGAGCCAACGAAAGGATCTGCTGAGATTCACGGACGAGTTGGTTCGTTGTTAGAGGTAGGTACCGGTTTCCATCCAGAGTTAACAGGTAGGGAAAATATTTATCTAAATGGTGCGATCCTGGGTATGAGGAGAGTTGAGATCACCAGGAAATTTGATGAGATTGTAGCCTTTGCAGAGGTGGAGAGATTTATTGATACGCCTGTAAAGCATTATTCCAGTGGTATGTACTTAAGGCTTGCCTTTGCCGTAGCAGCACATTTAGAACCGGAGATCTTGATGGTAGATGAGGTGCTGGCGGTTGGTGATGCGCGTTTTCAAAAGAAGTGTATGAACAAAATGGAAGAAGTTGGGCAACAAGGCCGTACGGTTTTGTTTGTGTCGCACAATATGCCAGCCATTACCCGACTCTGCGAGAGAGCTATTCTGCTGCATGAAGGTATGGTGTTACAGGAGGGTCCATCAGACCAGGTTGTTCATGCATATTTAACTGCTGGAACAACTACTACAGCCTTAAGAGAGTGGCAGGATCCAACAAAAGCACCTGGAAGAGACGTGGTTCGTTTACGTGCTGTAAGGGTTCGATCGGAGAATGACCAGATTACAAACACCGTGGACATCCGAAAGTCAGTTGCAATTGAGATGGAGTACGATGTCATTAAGTCCGGCTATGTGCTATTGCCCCATTTTGATCTTTACAACGATGATGGCATACATATTTTTAAAGCACTCGATCAAGATCCTGAATGGAGACGACGTCCTCGTCCAACAGGGCGTTACATGAGCAGGGCTTGGATTCCCGGCAATTTCTTGTCCGAAGGGATACTATTTGTTACGCCGGCACTTATTACTCTCGAACCGGTTATCTTTCAATGTGCCGTGAGAGAAGCGGTTTCTTTCCAGGTTGTTGATAGCACTGAGGGTGATTCAGTGCGTGGCGATTGGGCTGGAATGTTAGGCGGTGCTGTGAGACCTCTCTTGAAGTGGGAAACGCAATTCAACTCAAATGGATGCGAATCCGGGGCACTTTGATTACTGCTGGCAGACAACCACACTGGTGGACATAGCCGAAAAGGTGTGTAATTCCAACGTTTAGAGTGAGGACAGAGCAATGAGAATTGAAAACTTAAGATCAGAAAAGAAGGGGAATAGGGTAAGGGTTGCAGCGACGGTGAACTGGGAGGACTGCGCTCGCCCAACACAAGAAGTATACTTCGAGACTGATGAAGTTTTCGCAGACGGCTTGTCTTGCAATCCGCACGCCTTTCTGGTTGGCTGTATAATACCAGCCATGCATTATGGCGAAAAAAGAGTCATTATGGATGCAGAGATTTGTCCGGAATTGCGCACTGGCCTGATAACTGCAATGAACTGGATTCGGCACTGGTACTATGAGCCGGAGCGTAACCTTGTCCAAATTGAGACAAAAACGAGATCTAATTTGTCAACTCCACGCACGCCAGAGCGAGCAGGCTTTTTCTTTTCTGGGGGAGTCGATGCCTTTGCTACGCTGCGCGCTAACCGCCTTACCTTTCCATTGGAACATCCCTGGTCAATTAAAGATGGCTTGCTGGTCTATGGACTCGAACTCGACGAGATTGAGGCATTTGAGTATGTAGTGGATTCGCTATCAATGGCAGCCCAGGAAGCAGGTATAACGTTGATTCCTGTTTACACAAATCTCTATTTGAATTACAGGCAAGAAGATTCCCTCGATAGATTTAGTTTCTGGACGTATAAGTTTGGTGGGGCTTCCCTTGCTGCCGTTGCACATGCATTTGCACATAGGCTTACTGTCGTATCTATCGCAGCCAGCCATGACATTTCTGATTTGCAACCCTGGGGTACACACCCTTTACTAGACCCAAATTATAGCAGTATTGACTTGCGAATTCGGCATGACGGTCTAACGCTGTCAAGGTTCGAGAAAACTAAGTTAATAGCTGATTGGGACGCGGCCCTTCAGCATCTGAGAGTCTGCAACTTGTTCAAGTGTTACCGCCCCGGTATGTTAAACTGCGGCGAATGTACAAAATGTGTTAAAACCATGCTGGCCTTTTTGGCGTTAGGGGTACTGGATCATACACGAGCTTTTTCCAAGCACGATGTTTCTGCAGAACTAATATTAAGAGCGGCATACATATACGATGCCAGTTCTGAGTCCTCTTATCGAGAGTTAATTGTCTCTTTAACAGAAAAAGGGCGTCATGATTTAGTGTGCGCTATTGAACGCAAAATTACTGAATATCATAAGCGTCAAAAGATAGATAAATGGAAGGCAAGAGTGAAGCGCTTTGACAGTAAATACCTTGACAACAAACTTGTCGAATTCAAGAGATTGATTTCTCATAAGAGGACAAAAGAAAGCAGCTAATGTAAGAGCAAGTTGAGCCTCATATCAATTCAATGATAGACCGTTTTTCTGAATGGGTGATAGCAGATAAAATCAAAATTAGAAATCATTGGCCAGTTCTGGAATACACTTTGGAGTGATTTTCTGGCATTTTAAAAAACTTATTATAGAAAATAATTTTGTATGATAATTGACGCGCGCTCATTGTCTGAGAATGAGATGATCGAAACGGATGTTTGCATTGTGGGTGCCGGGGTAGCGGGCATTACCCTGGCACGCGAGTTTATTAATGAGAAATTTCGGGTCTGCTTGCTGGAAAGTGGCGGACTGGGACCAGACAAAGTTACTCAGTCCCTTTACTGGGGAGAAAACACTGGACATCCCTATTTCCCATTAGACCTTTCACACACTTGTTGTTTTGGTGGCTCAAGTCACCGCTGGCTTGTTGAAATAGGTGGTAATCGACTTGGTGTCAGACTGCGACCTCTTGATGAGATTGATTTTGAGGAGCGTGACTGGGCTTCATACAGTGGTTGGCCTTTTAAGAAATCTCATCTCGATCCTTTTTACGAGCGTGCTCAATCTGTTTGCAAGATAGGTCCCTTTACTTATGACGTTAAAGATTGGGAGGATCTTGAAAAAACACCTCATCTCCCCTTTGTCAACGAACGAGTGAAAACTACGATATTTCAATTTGGTTCGCGTGATACCTTTATTGATGACTATCGTGATGAAGTTAAACAGGCGGATAATATTACCACTTATATATATGGCAACGTGGTAGAAATAGAGACAACAGAAACAGCGAAGACTGTAACCCGCCTGCATGTGGCTTGTTTACAGGGCAAAAAATTTTGGGTCTCGGCAAAACTTTTCATTTTGGCTCTGGGCGCCATCGAGACGCCGCACTTGCTTTTGTTATCAAATAAGATTCAAGGTGCCGGGCTAGGTAACCAAAACGACCTGGTTGGCAGATTTTTTATGGAACACCCGCATATCTGGTCAGGTATATATATACCATCAGACCCTAACATTATTAATTCAACTGCTTTATACAGAGTACATAAAGTTAATAATGTACCGATTATGGGAAAATTGACCCTTTCAGAGGGGGTATTGCGTCGTGAGAAATTGTTGAATTATTGTACCTCTATTCATCCAACAGTTTTGTTTCGTAGGAAGAACGTGGGCCCTGCCGGGGGGCATATGGTATCTTGGCCGCTTTTAAGCTATATAAGACCGAAAGCTTTGCCAGCCTTGCCCGGTTATGAAAAAAACGTGTCAAAAGGTATTAATTCTTTGAAGGTACTTAGATCGGCGATCCAAGATGGCGGTATGCCTGAAGATATCAGTAAACACTTAAAAAATATGATCACCGACTTCGATGAAATCGCCATCACGGCTTATAAAAAAGTTAAAAGGAAATATGGGCATATCTTCAATAAATTCAAGAAGTCAAAAAATGATGTAGTGTTTCTACTCAATCATATGACCGAACAGGCACCGAATCCAAATAGCCGTGTGTCCCTTTCTGGCGAGCGTGATGTCCTTGGTCGAAATCGCGTGTGTTTAGATTGGCAGTTGAGCTCTATAGATATACACAGTATTATACGTGCGCAGGAGATAATAGACGAAGAGCTTCGTCGTGCAGGCCTGGGTCGGTTGGAAATCGAACTTAATGAAGAGATTCCACCTCCTAAACTTGAAGGCGGATGGCATCACATGGGGACGACTCGTATGCACATAGATCCCAAAAGGGTGTCGTAGACGAGAATTGCAGAGTCCATGGTATATCCAATTTATTCATAGCAGGTCCCTCGGTCTTCCCTACAGGCGGCTACGCTAATCCTGTGCTTACCACAGTTAGCCTTGTAGTGAGACTTGCCGATCACGTGAAAAAATCCATGGCATGATTAAGCCTCGAATATAATCTGCAAAAACCTTTTGGTGCTAATGCGCTTTGCGGCTGTTGAATTCGTCCAAATAACTCGCGTGCTAACGTATCGTGGGAGATTATTAGTTAGTACTTTATTTCTTAAATCTTAACCAATCAGATAAAATCTTCAGAATAACTGATAAGTGTTAAATTGTAAGTGACAAATAATAAAAAATTCAAATTACAAACAATGAGGTTCAGTCCTCAGACATTGTAATTAAGAATTTATTTTGGGATTTTGAGATTTTAGATTTATAATTATAAAATATCAAATATCGTAAAGTAATTCATTTATAGCCTGTCCATGGAATTAGCGATCGATAAGACTCAGAGGATATTTAGCTGCTATTCTGAAGTTGGTGCAAAAAAAAATACTAACATAGAATCTTGATAGAACTTCGTAGTAGAAGTGTTCCTTTGATGTATTTGTTGACGATTATAAGGATATGTTTTAGTAAGGAGAGCGAATGATTCGCTGGGGGATGGTTATTGATTTGCGAAAGTGTATAGGGTGCGGGGCATGCACCAGCGTTTGCTCACAGACGAACAAGATAGTATCAAACATGTGGCGGCGGGTAGTCGATTGTGGAATAAGTGGGCCTCCGGAAAGGCAGCGGCTGTGTCTGCCTATGAGCTGTATGCACTGCAGCAAACCTCCCTGCCTGGAAGTTTGCCCTACCACCGCCACATACCGTCGGGCTGATGGTATAGTAGACATCAATTACGATTTATGCGTGGGGTGCGGTCATTGCATTGTTGCATGTCCCTTTCAGTCCCGCTCCATCATTTTCAACAATGGATCCGATTCTGAAGAAGACATGCCGCAAGAGTCAAGTATGGCAAACTCCAACCTCGATCGTATTGGCGCCTGCTCCAAGTGTAATTTTTGCCTGCCGCGAGTGGATGCGGGCATGGCAAAAGGACTGCGGCCTGGTATTGATCCGGAAGCTACTCCAGTTTGTGTAATTTCCTGCACTGCCAAGGCGCTCCATTTTGGTAATTTAGACGATCCTAACAGTGTGGTGTCGCAGTTAATCAGGGAGAATAAAACTGCCCGCCTTCAGGAGGAATTGGAGACGGATCCTTCGATATACTACATCATAGATTGATGCACTTTTTTAGGTAAAGGTAGCAAAAAACGTGGAACTTATTCAACCAATGAAGCAGAAGGTATGGGGCTGGCCAGCCGTTACTAATTTCATCTTTGGAGGAGCGGCTGCTGGCTTTTATCTCTTATGCCTTTTAATGGCAAGCCTTAAGAACAACATCCCTGGCGAGTCCCAACTTGATGCTTTAAAATTATTAGCCCCTATTTTGTCTGTGATGGGATTTCTTGCGCTTACGGCTGAAGCAGGTCGGCCGCTGCGAGGACTTTACCTGTTCCGCAACCTTCACCGTTCCTGGATGTCCCGTGAGACTCTGGCAGGGACCATATTCGTTCTAGCTGCGACTGTGGACTGTTTCTATCCCCACATGACCCTCAGGGTCCTGGCTGCCATAGCAGCCATGGGGTTAATAATCAGTCAGGGATTTATGGTCTATTGTGCCCGTGCAGTGACTGCCTGGAATGTGCCTATTATGCCCTTAGTCTTCGTAACTTCAGGATTTGTACTCGGAGAAGGGCTGATATTGATTCTGGCTTCCATGGGTAAGTTAACTTTAGGGTTTGGTTCGATAATGATCGGGTTGATTTGTGTGGCTCTCGACCTTGTCGTATGGCTTACCTATTTATTCTGGCAATATGATGTTGCTTTCAGGAAGGCAACAAAAATATTGCGCAACTTAGGTGTTTTAACGTTTACTGTTGGCATATGCCGCCTCTTCCCCTTTCTGTTACTGTTATTGCTCGTGGCAGTGCCCGGTATTAATATGGGAGTTAAATTTTGGAACTACATCACCGCTTTGGCTGGGTTGTCCATACTTATTGGTGGGATAAGTCAAAAGTTTAGTATTATACTGGGGGTAAACTACCTGAGAGGGATAATACTGGGACAGCCGAAGGATGGCGCACAAAATGTGAGTCCTCCAATAAACGAAAGCAAACATTTAGGTATCAAAGTATTTTTGTAAATTCGTTAAAAAGTAATTACTAACCTAAGCCCCCAGCATAGCTGGAGAGAATAACAAAAGCCAGTTTTTGATTGGTGGATAACCAAACACGATGACGAAAGTTGTCTATATTTTCAGAAAGAGTACACTTGCGTATGCTCACTACTGGCGAATATTCCAAATCTTCAAAGGGTTTAATAGCCCAAGTTACTGTGAAGATAAAGATAAAATTAAATCCAAAATATCTCAGTTTATTGATTATTTATACCTATTTTTCGTTTTAAAGATTTTACCTTCATATTACCATTTGTACTGTTTTGACACAATAGACAGAAAGCAGTTTAAAGAGTATATGGGCGATACTTGGGAAGACCCGTTCACCAGAAAAAAGATTACTTCACTGTGGCAAAGTGGTATGATGATACGTAATAAATACATATTTAAATGCTTATGTGCGTATCATAATATACCGGTGCCGCGGAATTATGGAATCTACCGGAATGGTGTATTCTACGGTCAAGGAACCGACCTTAAAGACTTGATGCTAAAGAATAATTTGGAAAAAATTGTGTTAAAACCTACTTTGGGACTGGGTGGCGTAGGTATTCAATTTGTTTCCCGCTATAATCTGGATTCGCATGAGCCTCTGATAAAGGCGGCAAAAGAAGAATATATCGTTGAGGAAGTTATAGAACAGCATCCCGAATTGAAAAAGGTCAATCCCCATTCGGTAAACTCCGTAAGAGTCATTACCTTTTTATGCCCGGACGGCACCGTAGAGTTTTTAGCTACGGTGTTGAAAACAAGCCAATCTAAAGTTCCAGTAGATAATTTTGGTGTAGGGGGGATTGCAATCGGTATTAATATAGCTACAGGCAAATTAAAAAAAGAGGGTTTTGTAAAATTTCTTGCACCTAATGAAGTACTAGATAGAAAAATGACAATAGACGAAGAAGCAATCAAGCAAATTCTAAAGAGTGTAAAGAAAATGAAATTGCTGTATCCTGGAAAAATTCTGACAAAACACCCTATTACACAAACAGAATTTCTTAATTTTCAAATACCATACTGGGATGAATTAAAGGAAATGGCAATTAAAGCTCAGAAGGTATTTCGTCACGGCAAAACAATAGCCTGGGATATTGCGATTACCCCAAAAGGCCCGGTAATCCTTGAAGGCAATGAGGGCTGGAGTACTGGGCTTCAAGCTGCTGCTGGTGGATTTCTGAATGCGAAAAACAGAAGGCTTTTCGATTTGTATGGAATATCTTTTTATTAATAAGCAGATATCCAGTTGTTTCTTTTCCGATGCTGGCTCTAAAATTAAATTCTAAAGAAAAATACATCAAAAAGAAGTTTTTACAGGGGATACATATAAAGGATGAAGTTATTGAACCGTTGCCAATTTCAGGAGAAACAGTCGTTGGATTCTACCCGCTATGGTTTCTCATGTGGGTTTCTTCTTACAGATAAGCAATGCATCGAATATAATAAAATAACAGCTTTAAAATTATGAATGTATGTCGTGACACAGTTCACTCTAAAAATAAAATTGTGACAAGATATTGGACCCGTTTCTGGATGCGCTTTGCAGGAGTGAGTGCTTTTGGAAGAATAGCCACTCGCTTTGCAACCTGGTTTGCTCCTCCCCACAAGGCGCGTACTTACCTGGCAAATATGAATCCAAAAGGATATATTTCGCCCAGTGCAATCATCTATCATTCTGATCTTCGACTTGGTGCAAACGTTTTCATGGACGACCGTGTCATCGTCTTTCAGAGAGAGAAGGGGGGGCCGGTTGAACTAGGTAACCGGGTCTGTATCTATAGAGACTCAATTATTGAAACAGGCTATGGCGGTTATCTAACGATAGGCGCTGATTCAAGCATCCATCCACGATGCCAGTTAAATGCGTACGTGGAGCCGATTCAGATCGGCAGCTGTGTAATGATTGCGCCAAACTGTGCGTTCTATACTTACGGTCACGGCATTGCACCTGATCAACCAATATATAAACAACCATTACAGACAAAAGGGGCCATTATCATTGGAGATGGTGCATGGTTAGCTTTTGGTGTAATTGTGTTGAGTGGGGTTAGAATTGGTAAGGGTGCCGTGGTTGGGGCGGGTTTCTGTCGTTACGCACAACGTGCCTGATGGTGCAATCGCTATAGGCGTGCCTGCCCGTGTTGTGAAAATGCGCAGTGATTTAGCGAGTTACAACCACTGTAATTTTGCCGATAATAACGATGAGTGAGTTACTATAAAAGACGACGTAATGTTTGCTCAAAATAAAAATATAACCTATGCTCTATATAGATATGAAAATGCAAATATTCCTTATAAGTATTAAAAGTTGTTCAGAAAAATGGCACCTATCAGAATTAAACGAGGTTACTGAATTGGACAAAATGATGTGATATTATCAATTGTTGCAATTGATAAAGTTACAACAATTAAAAAGAACCAATGGTTCGATTCCGGAAGTATACCAGCTGGGTGTATAGTTGCAATAACCAGGAGGAGAGTTATTACAAGCGGAATGAAATCAATCAGAAAATGATTTCTGTTGCCCAGAATAGTACTCACAGGGTATTAATAGTTCTTAAAAACGCTTATAAATTTTATATAATTACCGGTATTAACTAATGAAAGATTAGAAAATGAAAAAAACGATAGCCATTACCAAGTTGACTTATCAAAAATTCCCTTTTTATATTCGCTGGCTTTTTTACCCGTTTAAATTTATATACAGGCTTGTACAGAAACTAAGAATTGATATATGGATTATATCTGGAAAGGAACACCTGAACACACCTCTTACAATTATCTTCGCTGGATGTGAACGAAATAAAAATTATATTGCAAAGCTGGCCTTCGATAGTTCCTATAGTGAAATTTACTTTGGCAAGACATGGTTATGGAACCTTATGAGAATGACCAACAAACGGTTTCAAGATTGCTCTCTTATGGTTTTAGAAGTTAATAAGTTTTTTTGCAGATTATTTAGCAGTAAAAGAGGTTTCTTTGTTCCTTGCTGGATTGGCGGGGAGGTAGATATTTCTGGTGACATTTCATCACTTATCAAAACAGATAGTCATAAAACAGATATAAGAAGGATAAAAAAATACAATATGCAGTTCGAAGTGACGAATGAAAAAAGCCAATTTGACAACTTTTATAATCATATGTATTTACCTTATATTACCAATGCCCACAGAAATACGGCTTTTCCTATGACAGATAGTGATATGAAAAAAAATCTTAAAAACTGTGATTTGCTTTTAATTAAAAAAGAAAAAGAGTATATAGGGGGAGTTCTGCTTATTTATAAAAAGAATTTACCATGCATATGGTCTTTTGGTGTTAAAGACGGCAATACCGATTATTTGAAAGCCGGGGTAATAGGAGCCCAATGCTATTTTGCAGTGGTGTATTTAAAAGAAAAAGGTTATAAAAGGATGCATTTCGGCGGAGCAAGGGCTTTTTTAAAAGATGGTGTATTACAGTATAAGAAAGAAAGAGGTCTACAAGTAATGGGCTCACCCAGAAAGGGATTTCTGATTAAGCCACTATCTAATTTGGCTGGCACAAAGGAATTTTTCTTGAGGAATCCCTTCATATACTTAAATAAAAGTAAACTCACCGGCGCAGTTTTTGTGGAAAACGATCAATTAAGTTCTGAAAAGGATTTCGAAAAAATTTATAAAGATTTTTACATAAAAGGTTTATCTAGGTTGGATATTTATCTATTTGGTGAAAACGAGAGGAATATTAGAGAGATTATCCCTGCCAAATTTTCCGATAGGATTTTGATACGTTCTGCAGAAAGTTTATTTAAGAAATAAAGTGTAACGTTCGAAATGACTTCTATTTTTAGCTCGTTATTGAAAAAATAATATCTGTCGAGTTGTCCTAATGTCTTAGCATGGCTATAGTTCAAACCTTCATGGCATGAACAAGTCTTGTGTCAAGTTCTAAATCTTGAAGGTAGTCCATAAACAAGTACCTAATTATAGTTGCGTTTACAGCAATACGCGTGTTTTTTAAAAGAGGAAAAGTAACAAAGAAGCCTTGCTGTCAATTAGAGTTAAAGCAGAATGTTGTGTATGGTATAATATTCCAATATAATGTTTCATAAACTACGTCATTTTTGTTGGGATACATCCACCAAAATTATTTTGGAATATTTTACAACGAGTGTAAACCCCTTGAGGTAGCTTTTCCATAATGGTGATTTTGTGTTTTTGTGACTTGCATGATAAAATTCAGATTAACAATTTCCAGCACATTCCTTTATATTACCATTATCATGTTAACTACCTGTAATGGAAGTTCAGCAAGAAGTGCGGACTTGAACAATTTTAACATTGAAAACGTTATGGTTTTTCCAGAAACTGATTGGGAAATAAGAACACCGGAAACCCAGGGTGTTGATTCTGCTGGGTTGAATGAAGCAATAGATTATCTGCATGCCAATTCTGGCGGGGCAGGCGCTTCCGAGGTTGTCGTGATTCGCAACGGATATATGATATGGAAAGGTTCCAATATTGATCATATGCACACGATTAATTCCTGCACGAAAACTTTTACCACCACCGTGCTTGGCTTGTTGATTCAAGACGGAAAACTGGCATTGGACGATTTTGCTGTAGAGTACTTGCCTTCTCTGGATGACAAGTATCCTGCATACGCAGGGATTAAGTTTCGCCATTTTGCATCAATGACTTCTGGATATACCGGACAAAAAGGGAATATTACGAAGGATATGCAATGGGGGGATCCGAGCAAGTATCTTACTCCTGATAAGCCTCTTTTTGCACCAGGAACGGCCTTTCATTATCATGATCCTGCAATTCATCAACTGGGTTATATCTTGACCAAGATCGCCGGTGAGCCTATGGAGACTTTTTTTAAGCGCCGGATTGCTGATCCAATCGGCCTGAAAGATTGGGACTGGAAAGATTTCGGGGTTGTTGACGAAATCTTACTGAACAGCCCTTCGGGAATTTACGAAGGAGGGATTCATATTACTGCTCGGCAGATGGCACGTTTCGGCCATCTTTATTTAAACCGTGGCAACTGGAATGGCAAACAGTTGATTGATGCCTCCTGGGTTGATCAGGCAACTACGACTCAGGTTCCTCCCTCATTACCACTCCGTGGCTACCGTTCCCCGGGA
Organism: uncultured Planctomycetota bacterium; assembly: GCA_963709355.1. Taxonomy (GTDB): domain Bacteria; phylum Planctomycetota; class Brocadiia; order Brocadiales; family Brocadiaceae; genus PLOWO2-12-38-17. Next base: position 1,259,570 of record CAVPVY010000005.1, on the reverse strand, counting down.
CAATTTGGATTTATGTGGTGGACGAATGGGGTTGACCGTAACGGGAACAGACCTTGGCCTTCAGCGCCCTCAAAAACATATGCTGCCCGCGGAGGCAACCGCAATACCTGCTGGGTAATACCTGAATGGAATATGGTAATAGTTCGGATGGAAAAAACTATCAGGATGCAACCTTCTGATGAGTATAAAATATGGGATAACTTTTTTAAGATCCTGAAAGAAGGAATTTTAGAGCCTCTTGCAAATCTGAATCCACATACAATCACAGGCGAATTAAAAGTGTGGCATACAGTAACAATAAGTTTTGAGGGTCCTTATAATGACGAACTTGATAATAATCCAAATCCATTTCTTGATTACAGGTTGCAAGTATTCTTCACAAGCCCAAACGGAAATATTTTTAATGTCCCGGGCTTCTTTGACGGTGATGGCAACGGAGCCGGGTCAGGGAATATCTGGAGAGCGCACTTCACTCCTGACAGTCCAGGCACATGGAAATTTCAGCCTTCTTTCCGACAGGGAACAAATGTTGCTAACAGCCTTGATTTGAACGATGGAATACCGACAAGTTTTGATGGCACAGGTGGGTCGTTTAATATTTTTGACTTCGATCAAAACGCCCCGGGTTTTCTCAGTAAAGGCCGATTGGTATATGACGACGGTTTCTATCTTAAGACCTTAGGTGACGGGAAATATTGGATTAAGGGAGGGTCGGATTCTCCAGAAAATTTCTTAGCATATTATGGCTTCGACGGAACTTCAGCTGGGCCATTTGGCATACACCACTATGCTGCGCATATCGATGATTGGAATTCTGGCGATCCTGATTGGGGTAATGGCAAAGGGAAGGGTATCATCGGGGCGCTTAATTACTTATCTTTAAAAAAAGTTAATTCAATTTATTTCCTTACCATGAATATTGGAGGAGATGGGCAAGATACCTGGCCTTATTCAGGGGTTATTAACCGCGCTGGTAGTCGTGGAAATGATAATAAACATTTTGATATTGGTAAGTTGAAACAGTGGGAAATCGTGTTTAGCCATACACAGAAAAAAGGGATAAACCTGAATTTTGTACTTGCTGAAGGAGAAAAGATGAATAAATGGGAATTATCTAAAATGCCTATTGAGTTTAGTCTGAAAGACATCGTTCGTAATATTTATAATTGGATATATGGGCTATATTCAATATTTTTCGGAGTTAACTCAATGAGCATTATAGATAATACACAATTAGGTGTCGAGAGGAAGTTATATTTCAGAGAAATGATAGCGCGGTTTGGCCATCATAATGCCTTGCAGTGGATGCTGTGCGAAGAATATGATCATAGAGAATTAGCTTTAGATTCAAACTTGATAAAATCCTGGGCGCAATACATCAGGGATACTGATCCGTATGATCATCCCGTTAGCGTTCATAATATGGCAGAAACAGGATGGAAGCCATTCTTCGGAGATAATAGATTTGATCTCACTTCCTATCAGTTTGCCGGCAGAGAAATGAATGGTTTGGCGTATAGCAACAAAGTAGAATCATTACGGAATCAAGCGCTGACTGCTAAGAGGAAAATAGCAATTAGCATTGATGAGCCGGTTACGACATCAATATATGACAATGAGGATCACACGGTAAAAAATCGAGGCACATGGCAACAGCATATTTACGGACAAATGTATATTCGAAAGAATGTCATTTACCCTATATACTTTTCCGGCGGTTCTGTTGAATTAATACTTCAGGATTCATTTAAAACAGAGGATTTTCAACAATACAATAACGTATGGGACTATATGTATTATGCGCGCAGGTTTATGGAGGATAATCTACCCTTTTGGGAAATGGAACCGATGGACCAATTGCTTACGGATGAAGCTGAGAAAGGGCAGGTGTTTGCAAAAAAGGGGGAGATTTATGCAATATATCTGCCAAAAGCAAAGCCCAGCGGTAATTTAAACTTGAGTGATGTTCCAGGTACATTTGAAAAGCGCTGGTATAACCCAAGAACAGGCCAATTTGAAGGATTGATAAACACTATAAATGGGAACAGTATCATTGCCTTAGGTTTGCCCCCGATAGATTCATTGCAGGATTGGGTTGTTTTACTGAAGAGGGAGGGGTTTGGAAAGCAAAATTATAATATTGCTGACTGAAAACCAGCATCTCAAATTCTGAAGTATCACCGGTGATAAAATTGTGATGAGGATCTTTAATGAGTGAAATGAGAAAAATAGAAAATAAAATATCAGTTTCGATGTTCGAAAATTTGTTATACCGTAATCAGTTTATTCTTGGGCCATTTTTTGTTGAAGAACTTGCATCCTGGAAAAGGATCAAAATTAATAATACGTTACATTTAACTGTGCATCCGGACTTAAATATATATCAAGCCAATTATGAAAACAAATCGATAACTTTATTAGGATTTATTTTGGACCCGGATAATCCACAAGCCAGTGATTCCGATATAATAAATGATTTGATTCATGGGCTTTCCAGTTGTGATAAATTTATTGAGCACACGTATAAATTCGGTGGTAGATGGATACTCATAGTAAACGATGGCAAAGAGATACAATTATTAAATGATGCTGCAGGCTTACGCCAGGTATTTTATACAGAAATGCACCATACAAAAGATTTATGGTGCGCATCGCAACCAAAGATTATTGCAGAATTATTAAATTTACAGATGGATAAAAATGCAGTTGATTTTATCAATTCTTATGAATTCAGAAAGAATAAAGAATTTAGGTTGCCGGGTTATAGTTCGCCATATAAAGAAATAAGGCATATGTTACCAAATCATTACTTAAATCTGGTGACAGGAGAGTGTCATCGGTACTGGCCTAATAAAAAGTTAGACGTGTTGCCCTTTAACGAAGCTTTAGAGAAGATATCTGTGACTCTTCAAAAGCTAATGAGAGCTTTATCTAATCGTTTTGATTTAGCTCTGTCAATTACTGCTGGGTGGGATAGCCGTTTAGTATTGGCGTCTTCTAAGGAAATAAGTAACAAAGTCGCTTACATGACAGTCAGACAGATAGCAATGTCTGAAGATCATCCTGATATAAGAATTCCTTCTCTGCTCTTATCAAAATTAGGGTTGAAACATGATATTGTGAAAAGCACGTATATCATGAAAGATGAATTTATAACTATATTCAAGAAAAATGTTCCTTTAGCGCATTATATATATGTCCCTGATGCACATGCTATTTTTAATTATTATTCTCAAGACAAAGTTGTTGTAACAGGTGGCGCATCGGAAATTGGAAGGTGGTCTGTTAGGGAAGGACTAAAAAAGTCCAAGAAAGAAGAAGTAACGGCACAGGATCTTTCAATGTTACAAAAAATGGGAAAAAATCAATTTGCAATAAATTATTTTGAAACCTGGCTTTCGGGGTTAGGAGAAATACATAATGTACATATATTGGACCTGTTTGATTGGGAACAAGGACATGGGAATTGGCTTGCCATGTGTCAGTTGGAGTTTGACATTGCCTGGAAAGACATTTTTACACCATTTAATTGCAGAAATTTATTAATAAGTATGTTATCAACAGAAGAAAAATACAGAAAACCGCCACGTTATTTATTATTTGAAAAACTTATTTTAAACTTATGGCCAGAAGTTCTCAGTATTCCAATAAATCCACATAAAAAGAGGCGCTTCTCTTCCACAATAAAGGTTTATCTTAAAAAAATATTTAAAAATAGAGACCAAAGATGATTAGTAAAACTTACCCCTTGGTTACCATCGCAATTCCTACTTACAATAGAGCCGATTCTTATCTGAGGCAATCTCTCAAATGTGCAATGAGTCAAACATATCCAAACATTGAGATCATTGTTTCTGATAATTGCTCGACTGATAATACTGAGTCGGTTGTCAGGAATCTTGCCGATCCACGTATACGTTATTTTAGACAAGAGGTAAATATTGGAGCCAATAACAACTTCAATTTTTTACTAAAACAGGCTAACGGTGACTATTTTTTGTTACTCCAGGATGACGACTTAATTGATAGCGATTTTATTGAAACATGTATGAAAAGTGTTAACTATAATATTAATGTTGGTATTATACGAACCGGAACACGGGAAATTGATTCTCAGGGTAATGTGTTTTATAAATCACTTAATATGGTTGGGGGACTTTCAACAGAGAATTTCTTTAAAGGATGGTTTGCTGGTAAGACAACATTGTATCTTTGCAGTAGTTTATTTAACACCGAGAGATTAAGAGAGATTGGTGGTTTTAAATCAAAAAAAAATCTTTTTCAGGATGTAATTGCGGAGGTGCAGTTAGCATCTAAATTTGGTAGAGTAGATGTGCAAGATATTAAGGCGAGTTATCGCAAACATCCCTTTGAAATGACTTTTGCAGTCAAAGTAAGTGATTGGTGTGAAGATTCTTTAGAGCTGCTGGATTTGATGTGTGAATTGGTTCCAGTAGAAAGGAAAAAAGTGCTTAGGAACGAAGGAATGCGGTTCTTCTCGAAGATAAATTATAAGAGAGCTAGGGCAGTTAAATATCCCGTAAAGCGTTTTATTACATATTTAATTGTTTTCAAAAAATTTAATTATCGTCATCTTGCCCCTATAGCGCACTCTCCTATTTATAGAGTGCTTTATGGAACGCCTATACACTCTGTAATGCGATTTATAAAGAGAAAAATAAAACATACAGAGGCTAATAGTTAATTGATAGATTAATATCCAACTAAGTAAAAGTAATTTGACACAACGGTAAATTATGAAAATTGCGTTTATTGTTGGACAATTTCCGGCTTTATCTCAAACCTTTATCTTAAATCAAATTACCGGTTTAATCGACCGTGGACACGAAGTTGATATTTATGCAAATCATCCTGGGAATGACCCAAAGGTACATGAAGATGTAGAAAAATATAATTTATTAAACCACACATTTTATCTAACAATGCCAGCAAATAAGTTCCTGCGTCTACTAAAAGGGATGTATCTAATAATTACAAATTTTCACAAAAAACCGATGGCTTTGTTAAAAACGTTAAATATTTTTAAATTCAGGGAGAAATCGCTACGTATCTTATATGTGATTGTTCCCTTCTTAAACAAAAGCCCCTATGATGTCGTGCATTGCCATTTTGGACCAAATGGTAATACAGGGGTTTTTTTGAAGGATGTTGGGCTCTTTAAAGGCAAAGTGATTACTTCTTTTTATGGTTATGATATTTCACGATATATAAGAGAACAAGGAGAAGATGTATACGATTATCTCTTTAGCAAGGGTGACCTGTTTTTAGCATTAAGCAATCGAATGAAGGAGGAATTAATTAAATTAGGATGCAAAAAACAAAAAATAGTTGTTCATAGACTGGGTGTAGATATTAGCAGATTTAATTTCTCTCCACGCAAGCTAAAAAATAATGGGAAGGAGAATTTACTGACAATTGCTCGCCTTGTTGAAAAAAAAGGAGTACAATACGGTGTTCAAGCAGTTGCAGAAGTGCTTAAAAAACACCCAAATATAGAATATAAAATAGTTGGTGATGGACTTCTAAAGGGAGACATAGCAAGTTTAATAAATGAATTAAATATTTCTGATAATGTTCAGCTCATTGGTTGGAGACGACAAGAAGAGATCGTTGAATTACTAAAAGAGACAGATATATTATTAGCGCCAAGCGTGACAGCTCAGGATGGTGATCAGGAGGGGACACCAACGGTATTAATGGAGGCGTTAGCTCAAGGCATACCAGTCATTAGTACCTATCACAGCGGAATACCTGAATTGGTTACAGATGGCGTATCGGGTTTTTTAGTGCCTGAGCGAGACACAAACACATTAGCAGAGAGACTGATGTATCTCATTGAGCATCAAGAAATATGGTCTGAGATGGGAAAAGCGGGAAGAAAATATGTGGAAAAGAATTATGATGTTAATAAATTGAATGACCGATTGGTAGAATTGTACCTGAGACTTCTTAATGAAGAATCCTAACCACGAAAATTATACACGATAGAGGCTGACGACGATGGAGACGTATCTTGAGCTATATCATAGCAAAATCACCGGTGTGCTTTCAACCTTTGACAGAGTGATTTTTAAAGGACATGCTTCTTGAAATACGGTGATAAACCTTGAGATGGCGTTTCACTCTTCTTTCGTGTTCAATTTAGCTAATAAATTAAAAAAGCTTGCAATCTGCTATGTTTTGTTATAATTTAAATTAAATGTTGTAATGAGATTATTTATTACCTGAACACAGGGAAGTAGGTATCCGACCAAACCCGATATTTAAGAGACAAATGGCTTTCCAGTTTCTAGACCGTGCAATACGACTGCCGTCAACTAGCGCGGAGACCGCTCAGCGATTGAGCGGTGTTCACGATGAGTGGTTGATGACCGATGCCGAAAGCTTCGCGGTGCACTCGATGCTAGCGACGCTGAAACCGCAAGTTGCGATCGAGGTCGGCGTTTACAGGGCCGGCAGCCTTGCTATTCTTGCGGCTCAGTGACAGAAGGTTTACGCACTGGACATCGACCCATTCTGTGTTGCCACGTATGCAAGCCGTTACCCCAACGTCGAATTTATTACCGGGCTATCAAAGAACACTCTGCCAAAACTTATCGACCGGATCCAAAACTCGGGAGAATCCATGGGTTTCGTGCTTATAGACGCTAACCATAGCGAGGAAGGGGTTCGGTGCGACTTAAATAATGTGCTACGTTACAGGCCTCAGAGGCCTCTTTATATCGTCATGCACGATAGCTTCAATCCCGGTTGCCGCAGAGGAATAATGACGGCCATCTGGTCAAGCAATCCCCACGTGCACATGGTAGAGCTGGATTTCGTCGTCGGCCGGTTTGTCACGCAGGAAGAGGATAATTACCGGCAGATGTGGTGTGGCCTTGCTCTTGGCGTTCTGCTGCCGGAAAAGCGCACGGGTGATGTTATCATGCGCGCGAACGAATCCCTCATGTACAGGACCGCACTGCAGCATTCCGTCTACCGCTTCCAAAAGTGGTGGAATCCGGTGTATTCGCTCCCTCTTGCCGTAGGCCGTATGCGGCGCACGGCGGGACGGCTGTTACGTACTCACGCGCCAAAATTGTTTGATGCCATGAAGGCACGCCATAATAAGAATACCTAATACGTCATTCCGTAAATAAATGGACAAATAAATGATTTGTCTTTATCTGGTAAATCTGACGTTCTGAGCGCTGTAATATTTCACATGCCTCTTTTACTTTCAAATGCCCTTCTAAGAGCTCTGTTATTATTTTGTACTTGTTTTTTACTTGTAAAAAAATAAAAAATAGGTTATACTTAACTTTAATCGCAGTATCACGATAAAGGTAAACCCTGAGCAATCGTGGGGCAAAAAGTAAAGGGTCTTGTATTTACAAGGACGTATTAAAAGACATCCTTACTGCCGAAGATAATATATCTAACATTTTCTGTAGTAAGTCTTTATAATTTTAAGGATTACACATATATGGGAAAATTTAGTTTTATCCCACTTTTTAGGGATTAGCATGATTAAATAAAAATGGTATAAATTAATATAATTTATGTTATAATATATAGTTATATCTTAGACGTATTACGCTTTGAGCGATCAGTGGGCAAAAAGTAAAGGGTCTTTAAACTTAGATGGAAGTAACATTAGAAAAGATTTACCTTACTGGAAAAAAAGCTTTATTGCCGAGGATTTTATATCGAACATTTTCTGTAGTGAGGTTTTTTTTTCAAGGGAATGCGATGAGACCAATATCCATACTTTGTAACAGTCGAGGGCTATAACGTTGAATTATTTTAACAAATCTAAGAAAAAAGTGAATGGGTTTTATTTTGTTTTCTTGATAGCCCTTGTTTCCTTAACGGTTACCCCTTGTTTTGGTGCCGACAACTCTGGGGCATTTCAACAAGACTTTGGTCCGCAGGGCATTGTTTCGATCGAAGCGGAGCACTACCACTCAAAGATCTCCCAGGGTGGACACGACTGGACGGCAGCGCTAAACAGTGGATATTCAGGCGATGGTGCTATGGCAGCCACACCAAATAACGGCGCCACTGTGAGTACGGGATACGTAACCAACAGTCCACGTCTGGATTTCCAGGTTGAATTTGTCAAGACAGGGACGCACTATATTTGGATACGCGGGCTTGGCGCGACTGGTGCGGACGATACATGTCATGCCGGGTTGGACGGGGAGGCGATCGCCAGTAGTGATCGGATTACAGGGTTTGGAAGCAGTTGGACATGGTCCAAGTCCACGTCAGACGGGCCGGTAGCGACTTTCGACGTTACCTCGATTGGTGAGCATACGGTGAACGTATGGATGCGTGAGGATGGCTTCGTGATTGACAAGTTGGTTCTTACCACCGATTCAAACTACAGTCCTTCCGGTACAGGTCCGGTAGAAAGCCCCCGTGTGGGTCTGACGGTGGAGACGCCGACGATCGCCCCGGCGGGTGGTACATTTACAGATTCAGTAAGCGTTACGCTGAGCACGAATACAGTGAGTGCCAGTATTTATTACACCCTTGACGGCAGTGACCCGACCACCGGCTCGACATTATACAGCAGCCCCTTTACGTTGACCAGCAGTGGGACGGTGAAGGCGCGTGCATTCCTGGGCGGGTACAACGACAGCGGGATAGCAAGTGCAGTCTTTACGATAAATACAATACAGACGGTGGAGACGCCGACGATCACCCCGGCGGGTGGCGCCTTTACAGATTCAGTAAGCGTTACGCTGAGCACAAATACAGTGAGTGCCAGTATTTATTACACCCTTGACGGCAGTGATCCGACCACCGGCTCGACATTATACAGCGTCCCATTTACGTTGACCAGCAGTGGGACGGTGAAGGCGCGTGCATTCCTGGGCGGGTACAACGACAGCGGGATAGCCAGTGCAGTCTTTACGATAAATCCCATACCGACGGTGGAGACGCCGACGATCACCCCGGCGGGTGGTACATTTACAGATTCAGTAAGCGTCACGCTGAGCACAAATACAGTGAGTGCCAGTATTTATTACACCCTTGACGGCAGTGACCCGACCACCGGCTCGACATTATACAGCAGCCCCTTTACGGTCAGCAGCAGTGGGACGGTGAAGGCGCGTGCATTCCTGGGCGGGTACAACGACAGCGGGATAGCCAGTGCAGTCTTTACGATAAATAGCGGTTCTGGGGCATTTCAACAAGACGCTGGTTCGCAGGGCATTGTTTCGATCGAAGCGGAGCACTACCACTCAAAGATCGCCCAGGGTGGACGCAACTGGACGGCAGCGCTCAACAGTGGATATTCAGGCGATGGTGCTATGGCAGCCACACCAAATAACGGCGCCACTGTGAGTACGGGATACGTAACCAACAGTCCACGTCTGGATTTCCAGGTTGAATTTGTCAAGACAGGGACGCACTATATTTGGATACGCGGGCTTGGCGCGACTGGTGCGGACGATTCATGTCATGCCGGGTTGGACGGGGCGGCGATCACCAGTAGTGATAGGATTACAGAGTTTGTAAGCAGTTGGACGTGGTCCAAGTCCACAATGGACGGACCGGTAGCGACTTTCAACGTTACCTCGATTGGTGAGCATACGGTGAACGTATGGATGCGTGAGGATGGCTTCGTGATTGACAAGTTGGTTCTTACCACCGATTCAAACTACAGTCCTTCCGGTACAGGTCCGGTAGAAAGTCCCCGTGTGGGTCTGACGGTGGAGACGCCGACGATCACCCCGGCGGGTGGCACCTTTACAGATTCAGTAAGCGTTACGCTGAGCACGAATACAGTGGGTGCCAGTATTTATTACACCCTTGACGGCAGTGACCCGACCACCGGCTCGACATTATACAGCAGCCCCTTTACGTTGACCAGCAGTGGGACGGTGAAGGCGCGTGCATTCCTGGGCGGGTACAACGACAGCGGGATAGCAAGTGCAGTCTTTACGATAAATACAATACAGACGGTGGAGACGCCGACGATCACCCCGGCGGGTGGTACATTTACAGATTCAGTAAGCGTTACGCTGAGCACAAATACAGTGAGTGCCAGTATTTATTACACCCTTGACGGCAGTGATCCGACCACCGGCTCGACATTATACAGCAGCCCCTTTACGTTGACCAGCAGTGGGACGGTGAAGGCGCGTGCATTCCTGGGCGGGTACAACGACAGCGGGATAGCCAGTGCAGTCTTTACGATAAATCCCATACCGACGGTGGAGACGCCGACGATCGCCCCGGCGGGTGGTACATTTACAGATTCAGTAAGCGTCACGCTGAGCACAAATACAGTGAGTGCCAGTATTTATTACACCCTTGACGGCAGTGACCCGACCACCGGCTCGACATTATACAGCAGCCCCTTTACGGTCAGCAGCAGTGGGACGGTGAAGGCGCGTGCATTCCTGGGCGGGTACAACGACAGCGGGATAGCCAGTGCAGTCTTTACGATAAATAGCGGTTCTGGGGCATTTCAACAAGACGCTGGTTCTCAGGGCATTGTTTCGATCGAAGCGGAGCACTACCACTCAAAGATCGCCCAGGGTGGACGCAACTGGACGGCAGCGCTCAACAGTGGATATTCAGGCGATGGTGCTATGGCAGCCACACCAAATAACGGCGCCACTGTGAGTACGGGATACGTAACCAACAGTCCACGTCTGGATTTCCAGGTTGAATTTGTCAAGACAGGGACGCACTATATTTGGATACGCGGGCTTGGCGCGACTGGTGCGGACGATTCATGTCATGCCGGGTTGGACGGGGCGGCGATCACCAGTAGTGATAGGATTACAGAGTTTGTAAGCAGTTGGACATGGTCCAAGTCCACAATGGACGGACCGGTAGCGACTTTCAACGTTACCTCGATTGGTGAGCATACGGTGAACGTATGGATGCGTGAGGATGGCTTCGTGATTGACAAGTTGGTTCTTACCACCGATTCAAACTACAGTCCTTCCGGTACAGGTCCGGTAGAAAGCCCCCGTGTGGGTCTGACGGTGGAGACGCCGACGATCACCCCGGCGGGTGGCACCTTTACAGATTCAGTAAGCGTTACGCTGAGCACGAATACAGTGGGTGCCAGTATTTATTACACCCTTGACGGCAGTGACCCGACCACCGGCTCGACATTATACAGCAGCCCCTTTACGTTGACCAGCAGTGGGACGGTGAAGGCGCGTGCATTCCTGGGCGGGTACAACGACAGCGGGATAGCAAGTGCAGTCTTTACGATAAATACAATACAGACGGTGGAGACGCCGACGATCACCCCGGCGGGTGGTACATTTACAGATTCAGTAAGCGTTACGCTGAGCACAAATACAGTGAGTGCCAGTATTTATTACACCCTTGACGGCAGTGATCCGACCACCGGCTCGACATTATACAGCAGCCCCTTTACGGTCAGCAGCAGTGGGACGGTGAAGGCGCGTGCATTCCTGGGCGGGTACAACGACAGCGGGATAGCCAGTGCAGTCTTTACGATAAATCCCATACCGACGGTGGAGACGCCGACGATCGCCCCGGCGGGTGGTACATTTACAGATTCAGTAAGCGTCACGCTGAGCACAAATACAGTGAGTGCCAGTATTTATTACACCCTTGACGGCAGTGACCCGACCACCGGCTCGACATTATACAGCAGCCCCTTTACGGTCAGCAGCAGTGGGACGGTGAAGGCGCGTGCATTCCTGGGCGGGTACAACGACAGCGGGATAGCCAGTGCAGTCTTTACGATAAATAGCGGTTCTGGGGCATTTCAACAAGACGCTGGTTCGCAGGGCATTGTTTCGATCGAAGCGGAGCACTACCACTCAAAGATCGCCCAGGGTGGACGCAACTGGACGGCAGCGCTAAACAGTGGATATTCAGGCGATGGTGCTATGGCAGCCACACCAAATAACGGCGCCACTGTGAGTACGGGATACGTAACCAACAGTCCACGTCTGGATTTCCAGGTTGAATTTGTCAAGACAGGGACGCACTATATTTGGATACGCGGGCTTGGCGCGACTGGTGCGGACGATTCATGTCATGCCGGGTTGGACGGGGCGGCAATCACCAGTAGTGATAGGATTACAGAGTTTGTAAGCAGTTGGACATGGTCCAAGTCCACAATGGACGGACCGGTAGCTACTTTCAACGTTACCTCGATTGGTGAGCATACGGTGAACGTATGGATGCGTGAGGATGGCTTCGTGATTGACAAGTTGGTTCTTACCACCGACTCCAACTACACGCCCTCCGGGACAGGCCCGGTGGAAAGTCCTCGTGCTGCTCCGTTAGCTCTTCCTTTTTCTTATGATTTTAATGATGGAAACACAACTGGTTGGACTGTGGTTAATGAAGGTATTAACCCTTCAAGCTGGCAAGTGGTTAATGGTGAGTATCATCAGCAGAACTATGTGGGATCTATACGAATGACCCTTGAAGAAGCATATCAAAAAGGCTTTTACTCATACCTTAATCCTGGAGTAAGTTTAACAGATTACCGGTTTAGTGTTAAAGCCACTCCTCTTGTAGGGACAAATAATGGCCACGACATTGGTGTAATGTTTCGATATCAGGATAGTCAAAACTATTACAGATTTTCCTTGAATTCAAACATAGGTTTTAGCCGATTGGAAAAAAGGGTAGACGGAAACTTTACTACCCTGGCACAAAATTCCAGAGGGTTTTTCCAAGGACAACAGCTGAATATCGTTGTTGAACTAAAGGGTAGTCTCATTCAAGTATTCTTGAATGGGGATCCACTGTTCGGTGTATCGGACACAGGTCTTACTTTCGGAAGTATAGCCCTTTATTGCCAGGACGAAGCTAAATTTGACGATGTCTTAATTGAAGAAAATAGTACTCAACCAACCATTATTATATCAAATCCTGTTTCCTATTCAGTTGATGCTACTAATACTATTAATGTATCGGCAATTACAACCAACGTGCCTTCAGGGGGCTGGATTGAATTTCTACTTGATAATACGACATCGCTTCCGGATTTTAATTTTCCCTATAGCGCACAATTTCAGCTTGTATTCCAAGGAGAACATAAAGTAGAAGCTATATTACGTGATTCATCAGGTTTTGAATTGGCAAGGGATACTAATGAAAGAATTGGTGCGATGGGAGATTATTATGTCGCAGTTGGTGACAGCAATACTATTGGTTCCAGTGATACTTATATGGCTGACAATCAATCACAGGATGGGAGGACTATTTCATTCCATGGCTACGAATCGAACCTGAACGATCTTTTAACTGCCACCCTTTTATATCCCCATATTGTATATAACGAAGGGATAGGGGGAGATGAATCGTTTGATGCGGCTTATAGCAGAATTGATTCAATATTGGAGCGCCATACTGAGGCAAAAAAGATACTGATACTTTTCGGTACCAATGATTCAGGCGGTACTTTGCCGGTGCCGAGTGGTCTTGGATGTTCCGGTTCTGACTGTGACGGAACATATAAACAAAATATGCAATTGCTTGTTGATAAGATAGTGGCCGCTGGAAAGACCGCCGTGGTGGCATTGGTGCCCCCCTCTTGGGGTGCATCAGGCACAGGGCCGCCGTTTCCCAACCCTTTGGATGCTTCGAAGAATCTATTAATTCAAGAATATAACTCAGTAATTTCCTCTGAGTTACAATATATTCAGACGGGGGTGGATTTCTTCTCATTCTTCTTAAGTCCTATCATAAATCGTTTCAGCCTTTTTTATGATAATTTTCATCCCAACGGGCTTGGCTGTGCGGTAATGGCAAAGCTATGGTCTAATGCCCTTACAGGTAATACGGCCCAGCCATTTATACTCGATAACCTTACTCCTTCTAATTACAAACAGAATTTAATCGAAATCGGTGATATGTATTACATCGACGCATCGTACACGGCGACTAGTATTCCAGCAGCACTTGATGGTGGCATATGGATCATGACTGCGAACGCTGATAAAAATAACAGTAGCGTTAATTATCTATCCTTTAGCGTGGATCGAAACGCAACGGTTTATGTTGCTTACGATGCCGAGGCGACTACACTCCCGGATTGGTTGAGCAGTTTCACTTCCACGGGTTTACAGTTTAGCACAACGAATCCAGCGGCATCGACATTAAACCTTTACAAGGAGACCGTTGGTATCGGTACTGTTACCCTGGGAGGAAATCTTTCTGGCGGGGCTGTTGGGGCAAGCTCAAATTATCTTGTGATCGTGGTGCAGAATTAATTTGTTTGTGTCAAAGGAGAGGTCAAGGAAATGAAAAAAAATATTTTTTTAATAGTCTTATTTTGTACTTTATTAATTCAAATTGGCACAGTTTTTTCTAAAAATTCTCTTACAATAGAACAATTACAGGCAGAATCTGTTGTCATCGATTACTGTGTTGCTTTGATTAATGGTGATACAGAGACAATAAAAAAGTTGTTGGGGGAAACTCTTTTAAAGAAACGTAAGAAACTTTTAGACAACCCTCAATACGATGACATTTTAAGGGAAAGATATTCTAACTCACGTTATGTGATATTTGAAAATAAATTGATTGACGAAAATCAGGTAGAAATTGATGTGATTTTTGTATTAAATGAACAGGGATCATTCAAAAGGAGATTTGTTTTGACAAAGGAGAAAAATTCGAAGAACGTTAATTCACAGTTTTATATCCAGGATGAAATTGAAGTAACAGAGGAAAGAAATTAAAAGATATTTAACAAATATAAATCCTAAGCGGGTAGTTTATACACCGTAATCAAAACCCCGCCGTTAATCCTAAAAACACCGTAGTTCTCGTGTATCCACTAGTTTCAATATTGGGATCTGATTGTGAATAGGCGTATGTCAAATTTCCCTTCAGATTCTTACTAATATCATATATCAAAGAGGAGTTTGCCCCTAATAGTTTTTGCTCGAAATCACCGGAAAGAGATTTACCCTCACCGTAAAAAGCTAAAAGTGAAAATCTGAGTCTTTCTAACATCTGTCTTGTTAAGGAGGCTGAAGTCCTCCAACCACTATAGAGTGACGGGGAGTAAGAATCAGCATTATTACTCTTTTGAAACGAAATGCTTGCTTTTAAGTCTCTATCTATTTGATATGTAAGGGCTGACCTTATGAGTCCTCTGGTGGGACTTTTATCGTCAACCGAATCTATAAAATCCAGCCCTGTTCTACCATCAAAATAAAGCTTTTTGGTTATGTACTGTCTTATGCCCGTGGCAATTGTGTTAATTGAAATATTTCCTTGATCTTCGTATTCCCTGATAGCGAAGTCGTAGGTAAAGAAGAAAATAGTAGTGGGACTTAATGAATAAGCTGTTTCTAAACCTGCCCTATTCTGAGCCGAAGAGGGTCTATCCACCCCTGAAAATATATCTATATCATTTGCATATCTTGTAGTAATGGTGAGTTGTTTGGCAAAATCCCTGGAGTAGTTGACGTTAAATCTGTTTTTGAAGTAATCAAGTCGGCCTCCTCCTCTTTCGCCAAATTGTTCCTCCTCGAAGAATTCATCTCTGGAAAAGAGAGGTGCTTCTGAGTGGGAAAAGACATTTTTTAAACTCATACGGTCATATTTTGAAAACTCATTGGTAAAATTTAAAGTCACGTCTTGAGTGATGTTGTTGAAAATATCGTTTTTGGCAAAGGTCTGATTGTTTATGTTGCCGATGAGTTCTAAAGACCTGGTTTTACCTTCATATATGACACCTACTTTAAGTCCAGCATTTGTTATGAAGTCTTCCAGTTCATCCTTATCCGCAAGTGTAATGTTATCATCAAACTCTTCTCCAATTGATACCCCTTCAATCTTTATGTCGAATCCCTTGTAATTATAAGAAAGGGCGTCGAGGAAGCGTGTGATGGTAAGGTCTAACCTATCATTACCGAAGGCATATGCGTTTGAAAGGGCAGCTGTAAAAATAACTACCCACAGGCATGCGGTTGGTATTGTTTTTAAATATCTTATCAGGTTATTCACTCTAATTCCGTAATAGGTTAGTAATTTCTTGCATATCCAAGGTGTTTATTTGGTGTCTTTAGACTGCAATCACTTTGTTACATTTTTTTTCATTTTCCTATAGAGAACAAAACGGTGCAGCCTAAACTTAAAAAGATATTGTAGCCTGTGTACTGTACAAGCAAACCAACCCTTCTATTTGCTTAAATATTTAAGTAAATTATACAAAATGGAATTAGATTTGCAATTGTAAAATTTAAAATTATGCAACGAATTGTATGCACGCGATATTAGAGTTAGTATTCTTGAATGGCTATCAATTGCCCTCTTTTATGAACGAACCACTTCAGAGTAACCCAGCCATGTGCCGTGTGTTGCGTCATTCTTTCACAAAATATTACAATCATAAAAACCTTAAAACTATTTTTTTGCTTGACCTAGATAAATTATAGTAACTATTCAGTCCTATAATAACATGGCACAGCAATTATGTATATTTCTTGGAGAATGAGAGAGACAATAATACCTTGAGAGTCTACAGAAGAGATTTCAGGAGATAACTGCAAATTCTGATGCAGAGGTTATAGAATTCATTTTGTAGTTGTTACAAAGGATAGAACGATTAGAGGAAGAGATAAAGGACTTAAAGAATAAGGTGGCAAAGGATAGTCATAACAGCCGTCAAACGCCAGCAAAAGACGGTTTTCAAGAAGAAATCCAACAAGACTTTACGTAAGAGCTGTGGCAAAAAATTGTTGGGCAGCATGAACATAAGGGAGAGACCTTAAAGATGTGGATATCCCTGATGAAGTGATTGAGCAGAGAATATATCGGTGCAAGAAGTGTCAAAAAAGCTTACGAGTTGCGTCAATAATTGCGACAGAAAGGCATCAGGTATTTGATATCCCTGAAGTATGGCAATTACGGTAACGGAATATCGGGCAGAAGTAAAATATGCAAGGGATGTGTATCAAAAGTCTGAAACCATTAATTTAATTGGCTGGGGAATCAGGATTCGAACCTAGACTAAATGATCCAGAGTCATTTGTGCTACCGTTACACTATTCCCCAGTATAGAGAATATAACCGATGAATGACATAACAAGCCATTAAACGGTCTGGTTAACAGGCAGGAAATAATAATTAAATTACAAAAATATAATACAAAATCTTTTCAGGCTAGTCAAGCACATTGGTGTTTATGATTACATGGTTTTCTGCCAACATGGACGGTAACAATTCCCAGTGTTCTTGAGTACATTTTCACATCTTCAAGTCCACATAATTCCATCAGTGATTTTAGCCCGTTCCGGTCAGGAAATTTTAAAACAGAATCTGGAAGATATGAATATGCATTGTACTGACTGCGTGAAATAAGCCTGCCAATAAAAGGAAGTATCTGTTTAAAATAAAAATAATAAATTACCTTAAAGATGTGATTTGTGGGTTGAGAGAATTCCAATATAACAACACGTCCGTCCTGTGAAGTTACCCTCGTCATTTCTGTAATACCTGCCTTTAAATCAGACACGTTCCTTATTCCAAAAGCCACGGCAGATACCTGAAAGGCGTTGTCCTGAAAGGGCAAATGCAGGGTATCAGCGCCTAGAAGGTCAATTTTGTCAAAAAGGTTTTTTTTCCTGAGCTTCTTATCTGCCAGTTTTACCATCTCGTGACAAAAGTCGCTTCCAATAACCTTTCCAGACATGTTTAACATCTTGGAGTATTCAATTGCCAGGTTGCCTGTGCCTGTGCAAACATCAAGTACTTTTGCATCGGGTGTAACATTGCTAACTTTGACTGCAAACCTGCGCCAACTCTTGTCAAAGTTGAAACTCAAAATGGTGTTTAAAAGGTCATATACCCAGGCAATCGAGCCGAACATTTGCTGGATATATGCACCTTTTTTGGTTAATAGATCAGTTTGAGTAAGCATAAATTAAGTATTATTTAACCAGGAATGAACACGAATCTACACAAATTCTCTAAGAACTATTGCACCTTTTTCCCTTAATCTTTTTATTAGAGTAAATTCGTGGCTAAATTCCGTACATGTTCCACTTTTTGTTTACTATGTCAATAATTTCAGGAGACATCCTGATATCGTCCGGCCATTCTCTCGTAAAACCTTCCTCTGGCCATTTTTTTGTTGCGTCAATGCCCATCTTTGAGCCTATTTTAGGAAGTGCAGAGGCATGTTCAAGCGCATCAAGCGGGCCATCCACAAAGGTAATATCCCTGCGTGGGTCAACATTATT
Source organism: uncultured Planctomycetota bacterium (assembly GCA_963709355.1). Lineage (GTDB taxonomy): Bacteria > Planctomycetota > Brocadiia > Brocadiales > Brocadiaceae > PLOWO2-12-38-17. Next base: position 1,241,349 of record CAVPVY010000005.1, on the reverse strand, counting down.
GCCTACACGCCACATTACCTCATCTACCTTTTGTACGTTGACGTCTTTGTCTACAACCACAATAATCTTTGTAAACATCATCTGTCCCATGCCCCATATTCCATGCATTACTTTTTTAGCCTGAAGAGGGTAGCGTTTATCAATTGATAAGAATGCAAAGTTGTGAAAGACTCCGAAAAGAGGCAGGTTCATATCAACGATTTCTGGTATCATTAATTTTAATAGCGGCAGAAAGATTCTCTCCGTGGCTTTTCCCATATAACAGTCTTCCATAGGAGGTTTGCCGACAATTGTAGTCGGATAAACAGGTTCTTTCCGTTGAGTTATACATGTGATGTGAAAGACTGGATAATAGTCAGACAATGAATAGTATCCTGTATGGTCTCCAAATGGACCTTCAATGTGTGTTTCTTCTGGGTCAACGTATCCTTCTAATACAATTTCGGCATCTGCAGGCACTTCCATGTCAATTGTCTTGCAAGCAACCATTTCTACATTTCTTTTTCTCATGAAACCCGCAAAAACCATTTCGTCCACTTCAGGTGGGACTGGGGCGGTTGCCGCATAAGTAATTGCAGGGTCACACCCAAGTGCAACTGCCAAAGGCATTCTTTTATTCTCACGTTGGTAATCACGGTAATGCCTGGCACCGTCATGGTGGATGTGCCAGTGCATTCCTGTTGTTCTATCATCATAAACGTGCAAGCGGTACATACCGGTGTTTCTATTTCCTGTCTTTAGATTTTTTGTAAACACGAGGGGTAAGGTTATAAACTTACCGCCGTCACTAGGCCAGCATTTTATAACAGGTATCTTCGAAAGTGACGGTTCCGTTTCAAACACGATTTCCTGACAAGGTGCATGTCTGACAGTTTTTGGCGGGAATTTGGAGAATGTTAATAAAAGATGCGGGATAAGCTTGACTTTATCTATGAAAGTAGATGGTATTTCAGGCTTCACAAGACTTTCTATCTCTTTAGCAATCTCGTCAACATTTTTTACTCCCAGAGCCATTGCCATGCGTTCGTATGAACCAAAGGCATTAATAAGTACCGGTATTGAATAACCTTTTACATTCTCAAAAAGCAGTGCTGGTCCATATGACTTAGAAACACGGTCGGTAATTTCTGTAATCTCCAGGTCAGCGGAAACCTCTGTTTTGATACGTTTTAAATGACCTGATTCTTCTAATTTCTTAATGAATTCTGAAAGGTCTTGATATGCCATGACGGTTACTCTAAAAATTTAAAACGAAATATATTTCAATTTTGTTAAAATACAACATTATAAAGGAAAAAACAAATGATATTTAATTTTTAAGATGGTATAATTTTAAAAATTGATTATATAGTACATAACACCTTGATTTTAAAGGTAGTTGATTAAAAATGAAACCCAGTTTTTTTATAAAAGATATACCAGTATACGGAGATTTGATACTTTCTCCAATGGCAGGGTTTTCTGATGTTCCTTTCCGACTGATTTGCAGAGAATTCGGTATGTCCATGAGCTATACAGAGGTCATTTCAATGGATGGCATACTATGGAACAACAAGAAAACATTCAAACTACTTGATTTTTTAGCCTCCGAAAGACCAGTTACGTTTCAAATACTTGGTAATGACGAGGATAAACTTGTAGCGGCGTGCCGTCTGATCGAACCGCTTGGACCGGACATAATTGATATTAACATGGGTTGTTCTGTTTCTGACATTGCTGGTAAAGGCGCTGGGGCGGGTCTGTTAAAAAATCCTTCTAAGGTTGGCAGAATATTTTATAAACTTACACGTGCGCTCAGTGTTCCTGTAACTGGAAAGATTAGGTTGGGGTGGGACAACAAGTCACGAAATTACTATGAGATAGCTAAAATACTGGAAGATAATGGAGCGTCACTCATTGCAGTTCATGGTAGAACAAGGTCACAGTTCTTTTTTGGTAAGGCGGACTGGGATGCAATTGCAGAGATAAAGCAAAAAGTAAAAATACCCGTTATTGGTAATGGCGATGTAAAGTGCGTTGCAGATATTGAGCGGATTAAAAAGCACACAGGGTGTGATGGCGTAATGGTAGGTAGGGCTGCAATTGGTAATCCATGGATTTTCCAACACAAAGACAGAGTGCAAGTTTCAAATGAGGAAAAGATAAAAGTAATCCGTCGTCATTTATTACATATGCTTGAGTATTACGGTCATGATATTGGCGTAATCCTTTTTCGTAAGCATGTAATAAAATATATTATAGGTATGCACAACGCCACGGAACTGCGACAACATATTTTAAAATGCTGTAACGCCGATGGGATATTTAATCTTATTTCTTCACATATCGAACGAATTCATAAACAAGAGGCGGCATAATAAATTTACTGTTTAACTAATAGAATTACCCGCTAAATATCCTGTAGAAAATGCGGCTTGCAGGTTGAATCCTCCTGTTGGAGCATCTACATCAAGCACCTCGCCGGCAAAATATAATCCTTTCAATAATTTAGATTCCATTGTTTTTGCATCAATTTCATTCAAATTTACACCACCCGCCGTAACAATAGCTTCCTCAATAGGACGGTGACGAACTAGTGTAAGTTGCAATCCTTTGAGTTGTCTTACTAACTTACGTCTCTCCTTTATTGTTATTTGAGAAGACTTCTTTGAAGAATCAATTTTGCAAATATTCAAAAGGACATAGCATGTTTTTTCAGGGATGAAGAAAGTCAAACTAGATTTTATAGACTTACCACCGTGTCTTTTCAGCTGATTTACAAATAATTTGTCAAGTTTTTCAACGGTATGAGAAGGTTTAAAATCTATATTTATTTTTATTTGTCCATCTTTTATATGTTCAACAAGAAGTTTACTCATATCTAAGATTGCCGGTCCTGATATGCCGTAATGAGTGAAAAGCGCCTCTCCATAATGTTCTGAAATTATTTTATTAGACTGAAAGGCTGTAATTCTTGCATTTTTAATAGGGGTTCCCTGTACTGATTTTACCCATGTTTCTAATGTTTCGAATGCAATAATGGCTGGGTATGTTGGCGTTATCGTATGGCTTGCAAAAGAGGCAAGTTTATATCCATCTCCAGTGCTTCCTGTACCGGGGTAGCTAATGCCTCCTGTTGCAATCAAAACGTTTCGTCCAGAAAAAGTACCTTGATTTGTTTCAACTCCTGCAACAGTATTATTTTTTGTTATTAGCTTCAAAACATTTGTATTTGTCAATATTCTTACACGATTATCATACATATAATCTTTGATTGCCTTTAGAATTGAGTTAGCGTTCTGGTCTTTCGGAAAAACGCGCCCTTTATTTTCAACAATAGTTTCGACACCATAAGTTAAAAGAAAAGTGCGTAATCTTTCATTATCGAACACTTGCATTGCAGTACGAAGGAAATCACCTCCTTTTCCATATGCTTCTATGAATGCATGTAGTGGAGCTGTATTTGTTACATTACACCTCCCACTGGCACAAAGAAGTAGTTTCTTGCCAATACTATCTGTCTTTTCAAGGAGTATAACATTTTTCTCACGCTCTCCGGCACGCCCAGCCGCCATCATTCCAGCAGGCCCACCGCCGACTACTATAAGGTCATAATTGTTATCCGTAATAAAATTCATAAATATATTAATTTTAGAGATTCGCTACGTAAAATATTCTAAATAATTATTTTCCTGAAACAGCGATGTTGTACACTAATTTTTGCTGAGAAATGGTACAGAATGTTAATAATGTTTAATAGTTTGGGAGTTAATTTTACTTGCACAAGGATATTTAAAATATTGAATCCAATCTGGTTAAGCACTCCTCTCTTGCAATATTAATTGCGTTTGTAAATTCTTCTTTAGTTATACGCCTGTTTATTTCGGGATATTTGTGTGCAAGCCCACATGGGTGATATTGGTCCATTATGTTTACATAAGTATTTTTTGATATTTCGTTAGCAAGAAAATGCATAACCTTTCGCGTTCCACCCAGTTCATTAGGCATAATAAGATGTCTAACAATTAAACCCCTTTCGGCAATGCCATGATTATTTATAACAAGGTCCCCAACCTGTCTGTGCATTTCTTTTGTAGCCTTCATGGCAATTTCTGGATAATCTCTTGCTTTGCATAATCTGTTTGCAATGTCACTATCTGTAAATTTGAAGTCTGGCATATAAATATCAAATATACCTTCAATTATCATTAAAGTTTCTATAATGTCATAGCCGCCTGTATTATAAACCAAAGGTATTTTGAGACCCATTTCAACGGCAATTGGAAGCGCTTCTAGTATTTGAGGTACAACATGTGTTGGCGTTACGAAGTTAATATTGTGACATCCAATATTTTGTAACTCAATCATCATTTCTGCTAAACGTTCAATGGAAATCTCATAACCCTCTCCAAGGTGACTGATATCATAGTTTTGACAGAATATACATCCCAGATTACACGAAGTAAAAAATATAGTTCCGGAACCATGAGCGCCAACAAGAGGGGATTCTTCACCGAAGTGTGGGTTATAACTTGAGACCATCGGTAATCTGCCTACTTTACATATTCCCTTTTCGTTTTCGAACCTGTTTACTTTACAACGCCTTGGACAAATCTGACATTGTTTCAGTAAATTAACTGTTTTCTCAACCCTTTTTTGGAGTTCACCTGATTTATACAATTTTATATAACCGGGTTGAAACATAAATTTATTCTAATAATTTCAAAGGGTATAGTATTATTCCATCCGTCAATAGTGTAAAAGGTTGCATGGAAACATTAGATGTTTAATTTTCAATTATAATAAATATTTTTCTATAATAAGAGGAAATTTTAATTGCGCAAATGTAAGCAAGAAAAGATTAGTGTTATATAAGTCAATGGTAAATATCGTCGAAAATATAATATATAATATACATTTATTGAATATATATTAAATTATAAGTTGCCAAAACTGCGTGTATTTTGATATATTTATTAAAATACACGTCCCAGTAATTTTATACTATGCTTTTGGTATTAGAATGCAAGTTTTGTTCAAATTATGACTTTAAAATAATAGTTGGGGTATCAATATGGCCCGAAAGCACGTTCGTAATTTACTAGTATTAATATTCTCATTATTACTTGTTTTCATAGAGCAGGGTTTTGTAATTGCTGCTTTCCAGACGACTGAAGAAATTTCTTATAGTGAGTTTAGAAAGTTAATTCAGAAGAATAAGATTGAAGAAGTGATCCTGGGTCCCACATCAATCAGGGCTGTTTTAATAAATGAAGGAGGTCAGAGGTTTAGAAGGAGTGTAACGACCACAAAGATTGAAGATCCGGATCTTATCAAGGAACTTATAGAACACAATGTAAAATTTTCTGCTAGAACGCAGAATGGTGTAAGCCAATATTTATATTTGATATGGTTTATTCCAATGATATTCTTTTTGATAATGATGACACGTGCGAGACGTGGTACAACAGGAACAGGCCTAATGTCAATTGGCAAAAGCAGAGCTAAACTTTATATAGATAAAGACACTGATGTTACATTTGATGATGTTGCAGGAGTTGATGAAGCAAAAGAAGAGTTAAAGGAGATTATAGACTATTTACAGAATCCACAAAAATATCAGAGATTAGGAGGTAAAATCCCAAAAGGAGTTTTGCTCGTTGGACCTACAGGTACTGGAAAGACTTTGCTGGCAAAGGCAGTTGCAGGAGAAGCGAGGGTTCCATTCTTCTCAATAAGTGGTTCGGGATTTGTTGAAATGTTTGTAGGGGTAGGGGCAGCGCGTGTACGCGATTTATTTGCACAGGCACAGGAAAAGGCACCATGTATTATATTTATTGATGAGATTGATGCACTTGGGAAAGTAAGGGCAGCTGCGCCTATTTCCGGCGGTCATGAAGAACGCGAAAGTACCTTAAATCAACTACTTGTTGAAATGGATGGATTCGATACAAAGAAAGGGGTAATCCTCATGGCGGCAACCAATAGACCTGAGACATTAGACACCGCCCTGTTACGCCCAGGCAGGTTTGATAGGCATATACTAGTGGATAGACCAGACATTAAAGGCCGAGAAGAGATTTTAAAGGTGCATTGCAAGAATGTTAAGCTTGGGAAAGATGTAAATATAAAAATCATTGCCGCCAGGACTCCTGGTTTTGTAGGCGCAGACATAGCCAATGTGGTTAATGAAGCAGCTCTTCTTGCCGCCAGAATTGGGAAAGATGCCGTTGGTATGGACAGTTTTGAAGAAGCTATAAATAGGGTAATTGCTGGTTTAGAAAAGAAGAAGAAGGTTATGAGCATAAAAGAGCAGGAAATTATTGCATATCACGAATCAGGGCATGCCATTGTTGCTGAAATAGTCCCAGGCGCTGATAAAGTTCACAGAATTTCAATTATACCGCGCGGGATTTCTGCTTTAGGTTATACATTGCAGTTACCAACAGAAGACCGTTACTTGTTAACACGGTCAGAATTGCTTGATAGACTTGCCGTGCTTCTTGGTGGAAGGGTCGCCGAAGAAGTTAAATTTAATGAGATTTCAACAGGAGCTCAGAATGATCTTGAGCGTGCTACAGATATTGCCTTGAGCATGGTAAGAGAATACGGTATGAGTGAAAAGATAGGGCCAATGACGTTTCGAAATGGGCGGAAACCTTTATTTATTGACTTAGGTTATCGTACAGGTAGGGAATTAAGCGAAGAGGTTTCAAGGGAGATTGATAGCGAGGTTAAAAAAATTATATTCGATACATACGAAAGGGTCAAAAAAATAATCTTGGAGAATAAAGATCGCCTGCATAAGATTGCATCCCTTCTGTTAGAAAAAGAAGTTATTGAGGGTGAAGAGTTAAGAAAAATTATGTCAGAAACTACCCCTGGTCAAAAAAAGGAAGCTGCAAATTAGGATGTTATCTCAAAAAAGAATCCGAATCCAATCTTTGACCTGATAGTAATCTCGCCTGTACAATAAAAGTATCTTCCCGAAGGTAAATTTAATTTTCTCATACCAACGTTATCTACAACTTTCATATATTTATCTTCTTCTTTGTTTAAAATATATTTTTGAGATGGGTAAAACAGGATACTTCCCATAGAACCTTTCTCGTCCACTCTGTAAAGTGTCTTACCTACTACCAGTGGATTATCTGTTTGAAAGTCAATAATTTTCAAATCATTTGATTTTACTACAGTAGGAGAACCTTTAACAAAGAAGCGCCTTTCTTTACTATTGGCTTCAGAATAATATTCGGCTGTGTTAATTTCTGTGTAACTATCACTACCAACTACAAAGAGCCCACCCTTGGGTGGTATCTTCCATAATATAATTTCTCCGACTGATAAATCATTTTTCTCGTCAAGGGATAATGGTATATAAACAGGAACATATCCTTCCTTGTTAAAGGTAATTTTTATATTGCCAGGACTATAACCTACAGAAAAGTTACCTGATGAGTCAGAGGTTGACGTTGATTTTACTCCGTTACATACCACTAAAATATTTGCAAATGAAATTGGTTTTTCGAAACCATCTATAATTCTTCCATGTATATTTCCTGTTTCAAATGCATAAAGACTTTTCAACACAAATAAAGCAATAATTAATGGAATATAAAATATTTTCAACATTTATGGTTTTCCTTTGTTTATATTATAAATTCTGTTTTAAATCCTAATTAAGTTTATTATTTCTAACAGATAGTTGGTATAAATGTCAAATATTTTAATATGCTGTGATATAATTTTTACATTGCCAATGTTTAAAAGCTTTTCTTAAAAATAAATTGTTTAATATTTATCAAAAGTACCATATTTTATAAAAGAATTTAGTTTATTGTATTAGCTATAGACATAGGTAACACTTTTGTAATTAGGAAAAGTTTGTAATTTTTGCAGTGGAGTCCACCCCTGAAGCCCCATGTGTGGTCTTTTGTTGTTAAAGAATTCATCGTATTTTTTACGTTCTTTTACAAGGAGGTCAAGATTCCGAGTTTTTTGTAAACGGAAAAACTCTTCTCCATCGGTTTCTATGAGACCTTTCTACCTTGCCGTTTTGCTCTGGACAAGAAGGCCTATTGAGCTTGTGTTTTATACCCAACCCCATGCACGACAGGGTAAAAGGATGTGTCTTGGGCTGCCGTAAGGGATGGGTTTTGGGTTCGCCGGTGTAAGCATTGGTAAAGACGGCGTCGTTGTCGGTCCTGATGTGCCTGATCTTGAAAGGAAAGCGTCTGAATATATATTGCAAGAAGTCCAGGGAGTTAGATGTAGAGCGTTCCTGGTAAAGTTTGGTGAATTTGATCCTGGTAGAGTCGTCCTGAGCGGAGGACTGAACAAAGCTCCCGGGTCTGTAGCCGCCCAGCAGCTTTATATCTACCTGTAGGTATCCTGGAGAGGGCATCTGATAACACTTAGGTTTTCTGTGCATCTTCTTGGGTTTCTCAATGAGTCCGTTGCGTTTTAAAGTGGCGTATATGGTGGACCTTGGAAGCGAGATATTATAGTCCTTCAATAAGAACAGCCGTATACGGTCGGGGCCGAAGGAAGTGGTTTTACGAAGTCTTATGATGATAGACTGAATATATTTATGGGTAAGCATAGGGGAGCGTCTGGACGTTTTGAGCGATCAATGAGGCTTGCAGGGTCACCTCCTGAGTCTTCGTAACGTTTAAGCCATTTATAGAAACATTTACGAGATATGCCAAAATACAGGCATACCTTTGAGACGTTATTAATCTTTTTATACATGAGCATCCAGGCTAACCTTTTTCGACTAAGTTGATCGTAATAATACTTGGGCATGGGTAACATCTCCATAAAAAAATTTAGTAAGTCGCCTATCCCATAGGGATAGGCATATCATATTACATAAACTGTTACCCATGTCTATATACTTTACAAAGAATTTAGTTTATTCAATTGACAAATATTGCATTTATTCTATATACTATTTGCTTAATTTATTAAATATTATTATACGTCATATTAGCAAGGATTTTGTATAAGAAGGGATGGAGATTTTATGCGTTTTAAGTTAGCATTTTGTTTTTTAAGTTTACTCTTTACCTGTTTCTATCAAGTTAGTAATTCATATGCCGGTGAAATTCTGGAGGATGGTTTAATTTGGTTAACAAAGGCTGAAATTAACGAAAAATTTGGTAAGCCCACCTATTTATATTCAGAGGAAGAACCATATAGAAGATATGTATTTACGTTACCAGAAAACGAAAATGCACTCCGAGCAACTTTTTTATATGATGTTGTAATTCATGATTATTATAATATTACAAGAGAAAAACATGATTTAGAATACAGATTTTATTATGGCGAAGATCTTTCAGAAAATAAAAAAACATACCGTGTGAAAGAATATTCTGTTAAGTTTAAGGATAATCCTGTTGCACTGGGTAAAGTTGCTAATCTTGTTCCTGAATTTAAACCTGCTTACGAGTGTAAAAAAGTTTTCCAGGAACGTCTGGTAAATTATAATAATATCAGGCTGATATTTGTGACTGAAAGAGTTAACGACTTATCAAACCACATAGGTTATTTGTATACAGACCATGATAAGGATATTAAAGACTGGTCTCTATCTTATAAGGTTATTCTTTGCAACGGCGAACCAGAAAATGTGGCTGAAAACAGCATGGTAAAGGAAGTTATTGTATTAATAGACGGTGAGTATCGCATCGGAAAAACCTCGAAAATATTTGGTTCAAAATTAATTAAGAACCCTTTGCAATAAAATTTACCTCATTTACTGGCTTTTCTTAAAGCAGTAATGACTAATGTCAAAATCATTTTTCTTACTGCTTTTTTATTTCATTTTAATCCTAACTAAGGGAGACGTAATTGAAAGTTTGTTGTATTGGTTGCGGCTATGTAGGTCTTGTTGCTGGTACATGTCTGGCAGACATGGGTAATGACGTAATATGTGTTGATGTTGATAAGAATAAGATAAACAGCCTTAAAAAGGGCGTTATACCAATATATGAACCTGGACTCAAAGACATGCTTGAGAGGAATGCAAGGGAAAGAAGAATTACCTTCACAACAAATATAAAAGAAGGTGTCCAAAACTCTGGAGTGGTTTTTATAGCTGTAGGTACCCCGTCTGATAGTAATAATTATGCAGATCTCTCTGCTATTACAATTGTGGCAGAAAACATTGGTAGTTACATGAACGGATATAAAGTCATTGTTAATAAGAGTACTGCACCTGTTGGCACCCTCGATAAAATTGGTAAGATAATAAAATCATTTCAAAATAAGCCATATAAGTTTGACTTGGTATCCAATCCTGAATTTATGAGAGAGGGTGAGGCAATTAAAGATTTTACAAACCCTGATAGAATTATAATTGGCGTTAACAGCGAAAAGCCTAAATATATTATGACATCTATCTATAGCGGTATCTCCAGGACGGACAAGCCGATTATTTTTACAGACATTCGAAGCGCAGAATTGATTAAATACGCCAGTAATGCCATGCTTGCAACAAGAATTTCCTTTATGAATGAAATAGCGCAATTATGTGAAAAAGTAGGGGGGGACATCAAAACTATTGCAATGGGTATTGGTTTAGATAATAGAATAGGACCCAGATTCCTGCAAGCGGGGATTGGATATGGCGGATCATGTTTTCCAAAAGATGTTAAAGCACTTATTCAAATCTTGGAATCGAATGGTATAGAACCAAGAATAACAAAGGCAGTGGATGAGGTAAATGAACAGCAAAAAAAGTCTCTGCTTCTTAAGATTAGAAAATTAGTGCCTAAACTAAACGGTAGATGTGTTGCTATCTGGGGACTTGCATTTAAACCAAAGACAGACGATATTAGAGAAGCACCATCTATAACAATCATTCATCAATTACAAGAACTTGGGGCAAAAATAAGGGCATTTGACCCTGAGGCGCAGGAGAATGCTAAAAGGATTTTTAAGAATGTAGTATATTGTAAAGACCCATATTCTACTCTTAAAGGATGCGATGCACTGGTTATAGTAACTGAATGGAATGAGTTCAGAGACCTTGACCTCAAAAAAGTAAAAAAACTACTAAAATACCCCAATGTGATTGATGGTAGGAACATTTATGAACCGAAGAAAATGAAAGAAATTGGTTTTAATTACTTATGTGTTGGACGCCAAAGACAGTAATTTTTATGTTGGTTATGTTATTCGCAAACATTTTTACATTTCACAAGTCTGCACATCTTCAGAATATTTACTCGGTATTCACACTCAATTGAAAGACGTGCATTATTCAATAGGGCGTCCAAATCAAAATGTTTTCCAAGACCAAGCCTGTCTCTTAACGGAGAAAGTAGTTTTTCTATAGTTGAAATCATCTTATTGTTGCTGCCCACATAATTTAAAATATAAATCTCTCCATCTTTTTTACAAACCCTCTTTATTTCATTTAGGGTTCGTAATGGGTCTGTTACCACTGTAATTACATGAGAGGCAATTACTTTATCAAATACGTTATCATCAAAGTTCATTGACGATGCGTCCATATTATACAAATTGATATTTGATAAACCATAATACTGTTTTTTAGCCTCTGCCTTATCGAGCATCTCCTGACTTATGTCTATTCCTGTTATATCCGCCTCTTTGGGATATAAAGGCAGAGACAGTCCAGTTCCAACACCAACTTCCAGGATTCTTTCGTTAGGCTTAACATTCATCATATTGAAGGCAACAAATCTTCCATGTTCAAGAATCTTCCCAAATAAAGAGTCATAAGTATGGGCATAAAAAGAATAAACTTTTTTTACACGTTCATTCATATGTTTAAGGTCAACAAATTATAATCACGCCTATAATAATTATTTTACATTACAAACATTGCTAGGGCTGACTAAAAAGTACACTTTTGGAATTGGACTTTTTGGATATATTAAATAAGTGATGTAAGACAATATTCCTCCAATAAATGCGAGGTTAAAAATATGTATAATCTTGTTGTTAATACACTCCCAACCCTTCTTGTTAAAGTATAACCATTTCTTTTCTTTAGATAACTGCAAAATATAATTCCTTAATATTTAATTATAACAGTCCACAATTGTCTTACAAATATCCTCTTGAATTTTTAAAACATCTTTAAGATTATTGTAGTCATTAATTAATATTGAGAAGGCAAGCATCTCTCTATCAGGCATATCTATATAACCAGAGAGTGCTGATGTTTTTGCAATAAATCCTGTCTTTGCATGTATTCTATTTTCGTATTGTGGAGACTTTATCCTATTCCTAAGTCCGCCATCTACACCAGAACTTGGTAAAGAATCATATAATACCTTTCCACAAGGATGTCTGTACATATATGCAAGTAGTGTTGTAAGTATTCTGGGTGAGAGTTTATTACCCTTTGATAGGCCGCAGCCATCTTCAATTATGAATTCGTCAGGATTAAAACCAAGTTTATTTAAGAAATCGTGTAAAACCTCTATTCCTGTATTAGAACTTCCATAACCTTTTATATGATACCCAAGTGTCTTAAGTATTTGTTCTGCATAAAAATTTTGACTGTTTTTATTTGTCACAATAACTGTTTGTTCCATAGTAGAAGTGCTTTCTGCTATTGTTTCACAATTATCATCTTCAGAGTCATTTTCATCAATCAATCTAACGTTACCGTATATATTAACTCCAGACGCTTCAAGTGTTTCCTTGAAAACTGTTGCAAAGTAAAGCGACGGATTGTTTATATTCACCCAGTTTTTTTCTGATTTTCTATTTACCCAAAATTTACCATTAATAAATATTCTATTTGTTCCCAGCTCCCTGTGGATAGAATAGCCATGTTCTTTTTTATTGATAGTGTAAACACATTTGTTAAAAATTGTAAAGAACGATGTGTAAGGCTCTATTAATAATTTAACAGTCTTGCCATTTTTATTATCAGGAAGGATTGTAATATCAACGCAGTTATCATTAAAAGATATACCGCTTACCTGCGCACAATACCATTTTGAAGACTGGTCAAAAGGCCAGTTTGGGTTTGTGTAGATACGATCAAAAACCCTGTCGTCCGCAACAATATCGCCTGTAATGGTATGAATACCTCTATCTTTAATTGTAAACGCCCAGTTTTGGAAGATAGCTGTTATATTACCATTAAAAAATCTACCAGAAATATTAGGGTCTCCGCTACCAACAATAACAAGGTCTCCTTTAAGTACACCGGATGGTTCAATTATACCTCTTGCTTTTATTTTTGTTTTATATTTGAAGTCAAATCCAAGAAAATCAAGCGCAGCCGAAGTTGTTATAAGTTTCATATTTGATGCAACACGCAACAGGTCGTCTTCTTTATACATGAAAACAGATTTGTTTTTGCTAATAGAGACAATGCTTATACCATAACGAGCATTCTTTATGGAATGGCTTTTTAACAAAGCATGAATATGCGCACTTAAATTACAGGGTTTATCAGAAGATGCCTCTATAAATTTACATGAAAGACCAGCAGAAAATATTAAAACGCATGTAAATGTTTTAAAATTTATTTTTGATAAAACGTTTGGATGGAACATTTGTATTGTAAAATTCAGGAAGTATCTATTTCTTATTTCTGGAAGGGGACCTTGATTTCTTTGGTACCATTGCTGCCAATCTGGCTTCTATTACATGATTAATTGTTTGTAAAATTATCTTATTATCAATTGGTTTTAAAATATATTTATTCACGCCTGCTTTTATGCAGGAAGATTCGATACGTTTTGATTTCTGGTTGCTAATCATTATTACAGGTAAACCCGGATAAATTTTCCTTATATCGTTTAGTATTTCTATGCCTGGAATTTCCTGAACCTTTATACTCAAAATTACAATATCCATATTTCTTTCCTGGAGTATGGATAAGGCTACATACTTGTTAAGCGCGACTTCAGTCTCATAACCATAATGTTCGAATAAATCTCTCAATGTATCAACTGTTTGTCGTTCATCCTCTATAATCAATATCCTTGCTGAAGGCATGTTTAAGACACTTTCATTATTATTTTATTTATAGCGCAAGGTAAAGTATTTATTCAAATAGAAATTATCTGTTTAAATAGAGAATGAAAACATTCTGTCTTACATATCATGCATCTATGTCTACCTTTAAACCCAAAACTCATTGATCAAATCACAAATACCAATTTTCAATCCAGAATAACAAACCTATTTATTCATCTTTGAATTTCTATTATCAGATTTATTTGTTATTTGAAGTTTATCATTTAGCATTTATGATTATAATACGCAGATTCCTGTATGCAGATAGAGCTACCTAATATCTTATATTTATAAATATTTATAATTACTTCATTACACGTCGTATTTCCCTTTCAACCGTACGTTTTTTAATATCTTCGCGCTTATCCACAAGGGTCTTACCTCTGGCAAGCGCAAGTTCAACTTTTACGTAACCGTTTTTAAAATATAATGACAGCGGTATTAAAGTAAGTCCCTTTTGATTGACCTTCCCGACTATCTTATTTATTTCCTTTTTATGTAACAATAATTTTCTAACTCTTTTCGGCTCATGGTTTTGCTCATGCCCGTGTTTGTACTGTCCTATGTGCATTTCGTATAAATAAACTTCAGAATTATCAATATGTGCAAAACTTTCATTGATGCTTACGTCTTTATTTCTAATTGACTTAACTTCGGTTCCCGTAAGAACTAAGCCTGCTTCATATCTATCTAATATCTCATATTGAAAGAACGCCTTTCTGTTCTTTGCGATTATTTCCATAACTTTTTTAATAAAATATTATAAACGTAACAGATTGTCAATGTTAAAAATGGGTAAACTTAAAAATAGTTTGTTTTCTTATGATTTTTATCAATATTCATCAAAACTAAAAATACGAAGTATGAAGCATTTATTACGAATGTAAATATAGTATTTTTTGTATAACTTTTCGCAATTTACTATGAATATAAATATAACACTTTAAATTTCAGCTACTTATAGATTTCTTATTTCAAATATCAAATTAGTTCGAATCTTTACAGGCAGTACGATAATGTAAAATTCCTTTATCTACTCAATTCGAAAGGGACAATTTAGCTGTGGTTATACAACACAAATGATATCTTCAAAAAAAAACTAAAAAATTAAATATTTGCCTCGAGTCCACTAAGGAAGTTATGTAACAGTTCAGCACACCGCAAAATTTGCAGAGGGTATGATAAGATAAAAGAAATAAAACCCAAAACAATACCCCCTTACTCTTATTTCTCCATGCTCTCTACGCACCTTGTGGTGGACTGTTACGAAATATCACCAAGTTTTCAACATAATGCTTTTGATTTAAAATTGACATCCTCTATAGCATACGATAACATGATGTCAATTAAAGAATAATGATAAAATAACATAACAAATCAAGAAAACTGGCTGTGTTACACGAAGCCTTTTATTTAAATCGTTGGAAACCATAATTTATACAGTTCCCTTTAAAAATCTCTTTCCATGCATAGTATAAGCTCTCTAATCGAATATAGGATAATTATCAAAGAACGATCGTGAACCGTTATGCCCTTTTTACCGATGTGAGTTTAAATCCCAGGCTAAAGCTTGGATTTGGAGCGTATCTTGTCATACCTTCTTCATTTCTGGAAATACCACCTGGAAGAATTATTCGGTCTGAATTCGTTGAAGCAGATAAGACTACGAAGATTTGAAGTCACCTCATCAACAAAACTTGAAGTTCAAACCCTTTTGTGGGCTCTTGAAGATTTCCAAAAAGAATTCTCAGGTTCAAAGTTCGGAACACTGGATGTATATTCCGATTCTCAGTGTGTGACAGGACTACAGCGAAGAAGATCTCAATTGGAAATGAACGGATTTTGTAGTAAAGGAACGAATCGTATATTAAAGAATGCCTGTCTCTATCGTAAGTTTTACGAGTTACATGATACACTGGGATTTGAGGTTATTAAGGTGGCAGGACATGTTCGTTTTTGTTCTCACGATTCTATTCATCGTATCTTTTCGTTCGTAGACAAAGAAGCCAGAAAGGCGTTAAAACTTTGTGTGAAGGGATTCAGGGGCGGAGAGGATTACAATCTAATATAAATAAAGCCTAAAAAGCCGATGGGGCTGACAACAAAAAGTAGCGGGCTTTATGCCGAAGAAAATGCTGATTATGATGATATGCCATTGCACTGCGACTGACCATAAAATCTCATCTTAACACATTTGTAACAGAGTAATGAATTCAATTGACTTGAATATCTAATTTCTTTAAAATTTCGTAGTAGCCGAAGTGGCGGAATTGGCAGACGCGCTAGATTCAGGGTCTAGTCCCGGTAACGGGGTCAGGGTTCAAGTCCCTGCTTCGGCATTTTTAGGTAGTATAAATCATCTCAATTTGGTTTCCAATTTCCTTCTAATCTCTGCACGCTCACGCAGCTTTTCAGATTCTTCTTTTATTTCATTTAAGTCCTTCTGAAGTTCCGTCCATCCATGTAAATTAGTGTAATTAGGGTTCATGTGATATGCGCCTTTCCATGTAACACTGGCATCGCATATTAATTTGTAAAATGAACGTTCTATCCTTGATTTAATCTCTTGCGTTTGTGAATTCTTGAGCATAAGGACATGATAGGGGAGTGTGGTTTTCTGTAATTTATCTATAAAAGAGTGTACAAGACCGCTTTTTTCAATGCCTGAAACAACCATTTTTACCTCTGTTACAATTGAGTTAACCTGCGCATGAATCGAGTCAGCAGTTACCAGCGTATTTTTAGCGAAATAGGGGGAATGACACTCATTGCATACAGTCAGCATGTCATTGCGTCTCTTCAATAATTCAACTTCATTAACTGTTAGACCGTTTCTGTCAATATACGATAATGCATTTCCTACTGGTCCGTGAGCAATTCCAGAACCAATATCATGATTTCCAAGTGGCATATGACATGTTACACAAACAGGAGAACGTAGGGAACTAATAGATTGAGATTCTCTTAATATATTTGATTGACTTGCAGTATAAACAGCACCGTGTTTTGATGAGATATATATTTCATAATGTGGATTATCTGGTCCCATGTGGCATGTTCTGCATGCCTCAGGAGTTTTTGCCTCAAATGTATCAAATGTATGGCGTGTATGACAAGAGTCACATTTAAATTGAATATTGTGACATTGTTCACATTTCTCTGTTCGCACATCCTTTGTAATTGCCATGTACTGACTGCTGGCAAGCATCCTTTTCCAGCTTATAGAGTGGCGGCTCTTCATAAATTCGTTGTACTGTTTTATATGGCATTTACCGCATTTCCCTGCAATAACATGTCGTCTGACCCTTTTGTCATCACAATTACATTCATCTGTAATAAGGTATTCAAGTTTCATTGCTTCCTTTAATCCCGATTCCTCCGCATGGCCGACGTGACACACCTCACATCCTATGCCTTTTCTTGCATGCATGCTTCCCTGCCAATCTGCTATCCAACCATGAGTTATGCCTCGTTGCTCATGGCAGGTAATGCAATTTAAAGATTCTTCTGTAATCCCTTTTTCTTTGACAGATACAACTTGTTCATTCTGTTTGTTTTGATTTGGTATTTTCTTTTGCGCAGTGCATCCAATAATTAAATATAATCCAGCAAAAATGGTTATTAAGGTTACATATGACATTTTCTTGTTTAAACATTTTATCATGGAATATGTCATTACATTTCTCCTAAAGAGATAATAGTGTTTATAATGTTTTTTTGACATTATACAGCCAGAATTTTCAAAAGGAAGGTTAATTTATGAATGTTTATTTGTAATGGATAGCGTAATCTTTGAAATGTGGCTTTTGTAATATTCTTGCTTTTTACAAGACGTTAAGCTGGATGAGTCTTGGAAATGCTGTTTTGAAAAATTGCTCTTTATTATTCATGGATGCATAAGTACAAACCAAGTTATATAATGCGTTATAGAATAGGGGATTCACCAAAAGGCAATTTTAAGACTTTTACAGCATCTTCATACTTACAGAGTTTCGTTAATGCGATACCTTTAATATTGAATATTTCATAGAATTCTGGTCTTTGTATACGCACGTTGTCGAGTCTCTTAACTTAGCCATAGTATTTGTTGGAAAAGTACTGTGCAAGTCCTTTATTGTACCATGGTTCAAACATATTAGGATTAATGTCAATCGCTACATCTAATGCCTTTATTGCGTCATCATATCGTTGAAATTGCGCAAGTAGTTCTCCCTTGTTAATAAAAGCCTTTGTATGGCCAGTCTGTAATTCAATAGCCCTGTCGATGCGGAAGGTTGCATTCTATGTTAATAATTATTTATTATTTTGAACTATCCGTTAAATACATATATTGTCTATAATCATTCAATACCAATGCCATATAATCGGCAATATTCAAAGTCAAAAATATGATAGAAACTAAACTGTGTTATTAATTTATGTAATTATAATAGATTATGAATAACTATTACGAAATTATTTCCAAATCACTTGCCTTGAGGCAAAAATATATTAATCATAAATTTACCAATGTCTATCGTTTAGTAAACTCCTACGGCGATGATTTTCCAGAGGCTACCATTGACGTTTATAATAAAAACATCCTTTTACAGTACTTCAAACCTTTCGAAAAGAAAGAGAAAGAGTCTATTTATACAGCCATCAAAGAGATATTAGCTCCAGATACCATTACTGAAAAGATACGCTTCAAGGGCAAAGAGGTAAAAACATATTTAATTATTGGTCATGAAATCCCAAAAGACTTTACAGTCCTTGAGAATGGTATAAAATTCAACGTCTCATTTCAGGAGGGTGGCGGGACGGGTCTATTTCTAGACCAGAGAGAAAATAGGAAGAAAATACAATATCTGGCAAAAAATAAAGAGGTATTAAATCTCTTTTGTTATACAGCCTCTTTTTCAGTTTACGCTGGACTTGGAGGAGCGGTTAAGACAGTAAATATTGATTTATCCAAAAAAGCAATAGAATGGAGCAAGAATAATTTTTTATTAAACCAACTCGATGTAAGTATCCATGAATTTATCGTTGGAAATGCATGGGATTGGTTAAGGATATTCCAAAAGAAAGGGCGGGAATTTGACATAGTTATTATTGATCCTCCAAGTTTTTCCACAAGCAAATCAAATGTATTTACAGTTGAGAAGAACTTTCCAGAACTAATAGGGCATGGGCTCAATATTCTGCGTGAGGGTGGAGCTTTAGTTTTTTCAACGAATCTTGCGAAAATGAGTTTTTCAAAATTATTCCAATTGTTAGCGCACGTTGCTAACTTTACTTCAAAGAAATACAAGCTTATAGAAGTCTCCTCACAGGGTATAGACTTCCCAGTTGCTGGTATACATATCACTGAACCATATTTAAAATTTATTATGTTAACTTGTTGAACGAGTATTTAACATTTATTGTGTTTCCAAAACATTTATTTTGTATTTATTAGATTTTAAATTAATTGATTCTTGAATTTCTACGTTTTCTCTTTAATAAATAACCTATAAAGACTGATATTCCAAATACAGCAAACACTCCTATGATACCAGCGAGTTGTCTCGTATCAAATTTTTGCTTTAATCCTGGTATTTTATAATCTGGCATTGGAGCTTTTGTTGTATGCTTGAAATCGTCTTTTTTAACAAAGCTTATAGTATGTTCAGAGACTTTTTCCAATCCATCTGGCTTTTCAGACACAATTGGTAATATTAAAATAACTAATCCTATTACAGCAGATAAACCAAACGCTATAAACAACGCCTTATTTTTCATTCTCGGTGTATTCATATCACGATACTCATTTATATGATAATATAATTATTTTAAATTTATCACAAATATTATTCCTTGCGCTTAAGAACATTTATATAGGATTTATATTTTTTGTAATTGTAGCAAATCTGGCCTTACTCTTGTAAGCAAACTCAATACTACAACAGTTATAAATCCTTCACCAACGCCAATAAGGGCATGAATTGCCGTCATTGCAGGAAAAACAATTTTTAACGGCATTATACCTGAGGCACCTAACTCTATAGAACAGCAAATTGCCGAGAGAACAATAGAACTCCATCCCGCTATGAAACTACCTATAAGAAGACTTTTCTTACCTTTTGTAAACATATGAATAAATAAATTTATATAATAGCCCAGAAAACCTCCAACAATACCTATATTGAAGATATTTGCCCCGAGTGCTGTAACACCTCCATCCTGAAAGACAAGTGATTGTATTATTAATACGGTTGTCATGATGAGAATAGATGCCCACGGACCTAGCAAAATGGAAATAAGGGCACCACCCATAAAGTGTCCACTTGTTCCACCGCCAACTGGAAAGTTAAACATTTGTGCTGCAAATACAAAGGCTGCCATTACTCCAAATAATGGGATATGCTTATCTGAAATTGTTTTATTTGCCTTTCTTGTTGCTATAACAATAAAAGCCGCAGAAATACAGCCCATTCCTATCCATATCTTGGTATCCAGAAACCCATCAGGGATGTGCATTAAATCACCTTCTTAAATATTAATAATACCTTGGCGTAATTGTAGAATTAATTTCTAAAGAACATTATAATGGTTACAATAAAAGAAATTCTATAGTAAATACTGTAAGATTTCTTTGTTTTGTCTAATTGAAAAATCGGGCTTAGAATATTTATCCTTTTCCTTGAAATACGATTTATAATGCCTTCCATGTTCAAACAAGATTGTAATCATTCCAAGGGTTTTTGCGGCGGTTAATTCATCATCTATCTTGTCTCCCACACATGCAATTTCTTCTGGATTTAAACCGAGCTTTTGCAATATATCTTTAAAACAGTCTCTCTTTGCAACTGTTTTTTTTCTATCTGTTATCAGCGTATAGTCAAAATAATCATTATTCAAGCCCAGTAAATCAATCTTTTTTCTTTGAATCTTATTTAGTCCTGTTGTCACAAGTATAAGTTTGTAACCATATGACCTGAGTCTTATCAATGTATCAATTACGTCAGGGAACAGCGTTATACCCTCTATTTTTACATTTACAAAATTTTCAAGTAATTCCTCGGCATATTTGTCTGGAAGATTGTAGAGTTGTACAATCTTTTCGTAAATATTTACTTTTGCACTGTATTCTTCATCTATTTTTAATTGGAGAAAATATGCCTCTTCTTCTGAACAATTAATTAAATTTGCTATCTTGCTTGCAACCTTTTTCCATCCATTTAATACAAGAGTACCACTACAATCATAAAGGGTGTCGTCAAGGTCAAAAATAAAAGCCTTAACATTTATGAGGAATTTATGCATGCTTATCTTAAATATGCCTCAGTTACATACCGGCGCATCATACGGTGACTGTTAAAATAGTAGGCAATTTTACTTATAGAGTTCTTCATGATTTTTATCCATTGTTCTTTATCATTATAATATATCTGCGCAATTGTATTTTCTAATTTATTATATAAATCTTCCACATCAGCTGCATCAATGGTGCTGATAAGTGAAGATTCAGATGGTTTTGGACCTATAGACCATCCTGTAACGCCTTCAATATGTCCTTCGATCCACCAGCCATCCAAAATGCTGAAATTTATTACGCCGTTATGGGCAGCTTTCATACCGCTAGTGCCCGATGCCTCTAATGGACGCAGTGGGGTATTTAACCAAACGTCAACACCAGAAATCAGTTTTAATGCCATATCAATATTGTAATCCTTCAAAAAGACTACTCTGATTTTGTCCCTGAGTGTTTTTTCAATTTCATTAATCCTTTTTATTATATTCTTTCCTGGAGTATCTTTTGGATGTGCTTTCCCAGCGTAGATAATCTGTATATTCCATTTCTCACCAATGTTTAACAGCCTTTCCAGATTTCTGAAAATTAAATCAGCCCTCTTGTATGAAGTAAATCTTCTTGCAAATCCAATGGTTAATGATTCTTTATTTAGTTCGATACCATTGGTATGCTTTACAAAAGATAATAATTCATCTTTGGCTTTACTATGGGCTTCCCATAATTCTTCATCAGGTATGATTTCTGAGCGGACAAATAACTCTGGTTCGTTTGCCCATCCTTGAATATATTTATCGTATAATTTCACAAAACTTGCACATGTCCATGTGAAAGAATGGACACCATTTGTAATTGCATTAATTTCATAGCCAGGAAATAAACCTTTAGAAACTTCACCGTGTTTTCTTGCTACACCGTTAACATATTTGCTCAAATTTAGTGCAAGCAATGTCATGTTAAGTTGATTTTCACCGGCGAGTGTTTTAAGTATCTCAATTGGTACTGCTTCGCCGAGAACTATTTTTACTAAATCATAAGTATATTTGTCATGACCAGCTTCAACCGGGGTATGAGTAGTAAAAACGCACAACTCTTTAACAGCGTCTAAATCCCATATCCACCTTTCATCCCAGACGCTTTCAACATCTCTCTTGGTCATTAACAGCAATTCAAGCGTAAGGAAACTGGCGTGGCCTTCGTTCATATGATATTTATTTATATTAAATCCAAGTGCATGGAGCATTCGCACACCACCAATACCAAGCACAATCTCTTGTTTAAGTCTATAACAATTATCACCGCCATATAAATTGGCAGTAATTTCTCTATCCTCTATTATATTCTCTTTGTTGTCAGTATCTAAATATATAATTTCAACTTCCCCGCCTGTAACACTTCGTACTTTGTAACTCCACGCAGTAATATAAACTTTACGACCTTCAATTTGGACATCAACCTTTTTAGTTAAATGTATCAAATATTTGGAAGGGTCCCAATTCGCGGGATATTCAATCTGTCTTCCTTCAGGGTCAATATCTTGACGGAAAAAGCCTTTTTTATAAATTAATGTAACGGCAATCAGAGGGATTTTAAGGTCAGCGCTTGATCTTATAGTATCTCCTGCAAGGACTCCCAAACCACCACTGTAAGTTGGCATATTGTTCGAGAGACCAATTTCCATTGAAAAATACGCAATTTTCGCCTTGTTGTTCATTTTTAATTGGATTATTTATTAATTGATTCTATAAGGGTTGTATATTTCTGAGAAACGTTCATAGTTAGACAGACTAATTCTAAGGCATTTTTTACCTGTTTTAGTCTTTTCTATTCTACTTGATTTTACTTGAATATTCAAGGGATTTCAGGTATTCCTGTTTTGATGTGTTTTAGTTTGTTTTGGTGTTTTCTTATTTAGAGTACGACTCAGGTACGACTTAAGTTTTATGTAATGGTTATGTAACTGGCATAATTATTTTATGTTTCTTAATAGCCGGTTAAGGACTGGATCACTGGTACCAAATCGGTACCAGTGATTTTGTTTTCTTTAAGTCCAAAGGATACGGCAAAATTAGCGATTAAGCGCATTGAGAAGTCTTTAACGTGGTTTAGGTCAATGAAACCAATCTGAGTGTCTAAAATGCTTGTTTAGATAGGGTTTTCCAGCATAGAATTTAATTAAGGGATAGGCTTGCTACCGACAACCCGTTCCCTTGACGGGCTTCCCTTAATTTCTTTTCAAGGGGTAATTACTGAAGGGGGTAACAATGCACACCAAAAATTTACCTGTAGTTACAAGGAATTTAAAAAATTCTTATTTTTATATTGACATAAGGAACAATGGTGTATATAATGTTACCGTGATTAGATTTTATTTAGGAGACTACACAATAAAAAACAAAACCTTGTTAGAAAAATTTATAAACGAACGATTGGATAAATATATCGAGCCGTCCCGGAAAGGAACTCCGAAAGGTGAGCAGATAGGGTTTCTTTATCCAAAATATAAAGCGACACTATTCCATTTGAAAAATATGAAGGGCGAGGACATTGCCAAAGCGGTCAATGTAGGTCATGGGCTACTGAGGAAGTGGAGAACGGAAAAATTCTTTTTGAACGCTATTGGAAATCATTACCGTGATTTTATTGTTTTATTTATTGAAAATCTTGCAGAATTCAAACCAGAGCTTTTTAAAGATTTTTTACAATATCATCCCGTCTTACTGAAGGAAATTACGACGGCAATGTTTTCTTTTCTTAAGGATCGAAAGGATGCAAATTTGGCACTTTTGATCCATTATTTGTTGATTCTCAAGCGGTATGTTCCCGAAGATATTGTTGGAAATACCATTCTTTGGAGCACGCAGAAAGCTGCAATATTGGGAATTATTAGGACAGTGAAAGAAAATATTTCAAAAAAGGATTATGAAAGAGCAGTTTCTTTTCTTGATTTGCTGGCAAAAATCATCTAAAAAAATTTGTCAATGTGGGTAACACTAACATGCAACATGTGACTGTATTCAAAAAGCCTGAAATTTTAGCGGTTGTTGAAAAGGAAGGATGGGGTAATGGATAAGCAGGAAATTCTTAATCGGCTGGACATGGTAAAATTTTACAGAGATCATGTCCCGTCTCTGAAAGTCAACGACAAGCAGGAAGCTACCGGACTTTGCTGCTTCCATGATGACGACCATCCAAGCTTATCCGTAAATGTAGAAACGGGGCTTTTCCACTGTTTTTCATGCGATGCGAAGGGCGATGTTTTCGATTTTTACAAGCGGTTTCAGGACACCGATTTCCCAACGGCGCTAAAAGAAATAGGGAAAATTGCTGGGGCTGTCGAGTCGGATATAAAGCCAAAAGTTGTGGCAAAATTCGAGTATAAAGATGCTACAGGCAGTTTGCTTTATATCAAGGAAAGGCTGGAACCGGGACGTAATGGGCGTTTAAAAGAATTTATATTTAAACACCTAGAAGGTAACAAGTGCGTTTTAGGGCGTGGATGCGATCCTGTCCTTTATAACTTGCCAGAGCTTGTCAAGTCGAAATACTGCTTTATTGTAGAGGGTGAAGCAAAAGCAGACTTATTAAACTCTTGGGGTTTGGTTGCTACCTGTCTTGATTCTGGGGCAAATTCACCTATAAAAGACGAATATATTAAAATTTTTAGAAGCATGCAAAAAGTAATTGTCCTGCCAGACAATGACACATCGGGCGGGAATTACGCTTACAAGCTTGCTAATGCATTGCATAGCAAAGTTAAAGAACTAAAAGTTGTCGAACTTCTTGGACTCTCTGAAGCTGAGGACGTTCTTGATTGGTCAAAGATAGCCGGTAATGATAAATCAAAACTGATTGAAATTGTAAAGAATGCTTCTGAATGGATACACACCAAAGAGCAAAAAGCGGGTATTACACTTACGAAACTTAGTGCGCTTTTAAAAGAACCTGCCGAAACGACGACGTGGCTGGTTGATGGAATATTGCCTTCTGGTGGATTTTCTATTTGTGTTGCAAAGCCTAAGGTGGGCAAATCTACCTTTGCAAGAACGCTGGGTTTACATGTTGCTAAAGGCGAATCTTTTCTCAATAGTGGCGTTACACAGGGTGCTGTAATATACCTTGCGCTAGAAGAAAAAAGGGCAGAAGTTAAAAAACATTTCCTGGATATGGGTGCTAACGGTGATGAGGAACTCCATATTTACACCGGAGGCACTCCAGTTGATGCTATAAAACAAATTCGAGAGGCTACCGAACGTCTAAACCCTGTCTTAATTATAATAGATCCACTATTCAGGTTAACGAAAGTGAAAGACGGAAATGATTATATACAAGTTACAAATGCTCTCGATCCTTTACTCAGGTTGGCAAGGGACAGTGGAGTTCATGTTCTTTGTGTTCATCATTCATCTAAAGGACAGCGTGACGGCGGCGATTCTGTGTTAGGTAGCACGGCAATTTTCGGCACAGTGGATACCTTAATGGTGATGAAAAGACACGAACACTATCGAACCTTGCAAACCATTCAAAGGTACGGAGATGATTTGGAAGAAACAATACTGAATTTTGACAGAGAAACAAGAACTGTCACTATTGGGGGGACAAGGCAAGAGCAAGACGTAAACATGATGAAAAAGGCAATAATTGCGTTTCTATTAACACAAACCGCGCCAGTCACAGAGCCGCTAATTGTAAAAGAAACAGAAGGCAACACCGCACTAAAACGTAAAGCAATAAGAGAACTGGTATCAGCGGGGGGAGTCAAAAGAGATGGGAAAGGTAGCCGCGGAGACCCGTTTTTGTATTCTCGTATTCTCGTACCAGACCTATACGTAAAACAAGAATACGAGAATAAGAAAATGGCTGGAAACCCACACGGCTGTAAGCCGGATTCTCGTACCGACAATTTCACAAAAAACGATTCTCGTACCGAAGATTTCGCAGGTGTCGGGAACAAGAAAAATGAGGGTAAAAACGAACAAAAAAAACTGGCTTTAGACGTACCTTTTGCGGTCGAAAGCATAGAGGTGGAAGCATGACATTACGCTATGAGGTAATTGAAGATTTTTCTGCAAAAACTCCAGAGGGAACGAAAGAGATAAAAAAGGGGCAAATTGTAAAACTATCTGAACAATCAGCAAGTCAATTAATCGAAGCAGGCAAGATTATGCCTATGGATAAATTTGAATGTTACTTCATGGATACCACTAAAAAAATCAATCAGAATTACCCTTCCGGCGTTCTAGACTATGCAAGGGGGAAACATCCTGAACGTTTTCAAGAAAGTTTACGGTTGGAAGATAGAATAAACAGTTTTTGGGGAAACGATTTTACGGAATTTCAGAAAACATGCAACGACTGGTGGTATATTCATTTGGAATTTTTAAAATTGTTTAAGAACAGTGAAATTAATTCTTAACTTTTTAGGAGGTGTAAAAATGGAAATAGCACGGGCGTTTGATACCAGTGTAAAGAGGAAATCGGGAGTTTTTTCAGGCGGAAAAGGTTTAGAAAAAGGTCACCCGGTGGGGTTGAGTTACGGCAAGGCGGTCCCTATTACGGGAGAGCACGACGGCTTTTTGGGGTTTATTGACAGGACGGGAATTGAGGGGGGGCGGGTGTTAGTCATTACCAGAGGCGGTGTTCTCGTAAAAATTTCAAATGTACGTAAGGCAAAACCAGGCGCTGCCGTGTTTTGTGACGGCTTAAATTCATTTAACCTTATAGGAAAAGGACACGAAATTGGTGTTTTTAAGTACGTGCAGCCGGATTTTGATAATTACGGATTGGTATGTTTCAAGCGACGGGACGATGCAACACCATTTAGAATTAAATAGCGTCCACCGGCGGGTGGCGGGCAGGATTTCCTCATTTTCCTGCCTGCCTCACTTTTATAAACTTTTTAATAGGGAGCTTTAAATATGGAAAAAACATTTGCTGATGGAAATGAAAAAATTGTCGAGAGTGATTTCGTTATGGTGCGAAACTCTGTGGGGCGGATGGTATTTATGGGAGAGCGAAAAAATATTAAATGCTTCGATAGGCTAAAGAAAGTGTCAGAGCGGGTGTTTGAAACCCTAGCAGGACATACCTACAAATTTCTTGACAAAATACCTGAACCTAAACAAGAAATCAAAGTTACTCAAGAAATGCGAGCAAGGGCTGAAGCCGCTTTGAATTTATTTAATATGCTAAAAGACGCTGGAATAAGGGCGTCAATTCCGACCGTACCACAAAGAACAACACCGGAACCGAAGCCGATGACTCCTGAAGAAAAATGGAAAACCAATGCTACACTCCGGGCTGAATTTATGAATAATTTCAACAGCTATTTAGCATATTTGAAGGCGGTTGAATCAGGCAGGACAAAGGTTTGCGGTGTGTCCTAAAGGTACTTCCAACAATCCTTTACGTGCAGGGACGAAACGACCGCAGGATTTAACCAGTTAGAGGGAAATTTTTAAGGGTTATTGTCAATGAAAATTACAGGAAAAAGTAAGCTTGCACAGGCTTTCAAAGTATCACGAACCACTATTGAAAATTGGTGTAACAGCGGATGTCCTTCCAAATTTAATGGTAAAGAACATGAATTTGAATTGCCAAGAGTTATTAAATGGCACGAGGCAAAGTTTTTAAAACATTCTGAAAATCAAGATTTAGCGAAATCACGAGCCGTTAAAGAACACTTCAAGGCGTTGCTGGCTGAGTTGGAATACAAAGAACGAAGTGGGGAGCTAATTCTAGCAAAGGACGTGCGGGAAGCCGCTTTTGCGAAGGGACGTCTATTGAGAGATTAGTTACTAAACATACCAAACAGGATAAGTCCTATTATAGCGGCTGAGCGAGACCCAAAAAAAGTCAATGAGATTTTAGACAATGAAATCAGGCAATGTCTTGAAACTATTGCTGGGGATTTGGAAGGGGTGACAAATGAAAAAAACACAATTTGAAGAAATCGAATATTTTTATCTGAAGTACATTCACGAAATGAACAAAGTCAAAGCATTCTTACGAGATGCTATTGAAATTAAGAAGCATATTGAGAATTTAGAAAGTGGGAATCTTATTAAAAATAACCTTATTTCTACTGGTACCAAAGTGGGACCAGTAGAAACGATACCAATTTCTGGAGTGTAATAAATTATGCCTGAATTGAAGGTCATAGAAGGTGGCGGGGGGCTTTTAACACCGCAACAAGCGGCAGATTATTTGGGGATAAAATTAAGCACAATTTACAGTATGTGTATGAGGCGTCAGATACCCTTTTGTAAAATCGGCAAGCTGAACAGATTCCGAAAGTCAGACCTTGACCAGTGGATTCAAGCACGCATTCAGGAGTCGAGAAACACTGATGGGTGTCGTGCTTAAAAGCCCTGTTAGTCGCATAGGCGGGAAATATTACCTTGTAAGCCGGTTAACTCAACATATCCCTGAGCATACCTGTTACGTTGAACCGTTTTGCGGAGCTTGTCATTTATTCTTTGCAAAAGAGCATTCACCTGTGGAAATTTTAAATGATATAGACGGTCATTTGATATCCTTCTTTAGGGTAATCCAACAGCCTGAAACCCGACAAACGTTGATTGAATGCATTAACTACATGCCTTACTCACGTCAATTATGGCAAGAGATACGAAAGAACTGGAAGGCTGGGGATATACCTGAGAACGAAATTGAGCGTGTCTCACAGTGGTATTATCTCAATAGAACTACCTTTGCAGGAGACCAGAAGCGGGGTGGTTTTGCTGTACCTTCTACCACAGGCAGGAATCCAGTCCAGAGCTTCAGGAACGTTATAAAAGACCTTAATATTATTGCAGAGCGTCTCAGGAACGTTTGTATTGAGAACCTTGACTATCCGGAATGTATCAGTCGTTATGACAGTCCACAAACGTTATTTTATGTTGATCCACCATACTTTAAGCATGAAACTTATTACTTAGATACCTTCACAGAGCAAGACCATTACAGGCTTGCAGGATTGCTTCATAACGTAAAGGGTAGGGCAATGGTTACACATTACCAGAATGACTTATATGATGAATTATATCAAGGCTGGAATAAATATGTTTATGAATCTTTCAAGGGTAGTCATAAAGCAGTGCCGGGAACTGAAAAACCAAAGACAGTTGAAGTCCTTTCCTGCAATTTTGAAACTAAAACACAGTTATTCAATGGGGTTGTTTAGTATGACGCTTCTGGCTGTAACGTGTCCAGAAAATACCAATTAATCCAATTACACAAATAATGGCAAAAAGTATAGCAAGGTTACTCATGTTTAATTTCCCATAGCGGCAAGTTTTGCTTCTAGTGTTGCGAGGCGTTCTCTTATTTGAATGGCGGTATCTATCTTATCATCAAGGGAGTCTATTTTGGAGTCTAAACGCTTGATTTCTGCTGTTAAGACCGTTTTTAAAGAATCAATTTCGGAGGTGATTTCTGATTTTACAGAATCAATCCTTTTATCTACGGAATCAATCCTGTTATCAAGACGCCGTAGCTCCACTTGGATTGATTTTAACTCAGGGGCTACGATATCCTGTAATGCTTGTTTCACTTGTTCATATACACTCATATAAGAATATTAACAAGCTTATGATAATACGTCAATATAAAAAAGAAATGATAAGAATACATAAAAAGACTTGACAATACTCTAAAGGTACGTTAAACGTACGTAGGATAAGGCATTGGACGGGATGCAAACAATACATGCCTGTTTATTCAGGCAATAAGAGGCAGTGGCTAGGTGTACCGTCCTACACTTAGTTTAACTGCCTTTTTTATTTCAGGAAAGGGAAAGGCATGGAAAAAAGACCAAGTAGTATCATAGTGTATAAAAGGGGTGATAATTATTATTGTGATGTAACAGGGCATTTTGGCGGTGGATATTCCAGAGCTTATGCTGGTGCATCGGTAGAAGAAGCGGCACTGTTTGCATTGCGTGAAAAGGGCAGGTATATAACTAACAATCCACTAGGTGGAAATATGTACCTGCCAAAAGAAATCAGGGAATGGATTGATAGAGAAGAAAGGACGGTGAATAATGGCAGTAAGATTTAGGAAATATTTCCCACAATGCAAGGGTAAGAGAACCGAAGGGGATAAACACGGCAGGGTCATTATAAAAGGCGTTGAATGTGAAGGCAAGCGGTCAAGGGTTTGTCCTGAAGGTGTACCGTCTCAATGTGGGACTTGGGCAATAGATTTCAGGCATCCAGACGGACGGTGGGTTTCAAAGGTATATCCAGAAATCAAGACAAAGACTGAAGCTGAGCATTTCCTTTCAATCATCAAAACGGATATACTCAGGGGTAAGTTTAATCTACCATGTAAAAAGACGATTCCCACATTAAAGGAGTATTCAAAAACATACATGGAATCAAACGGGGGAGCGAAAGAAAACACGCTTGCAATGAAAAAGCGGGCAATAAGAGCATTGGTAGCCGTTTTAGGTGATTATCCACTGAATAAGATAACGCCATTTATTATTGAAAAGTATAGAATTGAACGTAAAGAAAAGAATAAGGTCAAGGATAGCAGTATTAACCTTGATGTTTCTATCTTGTCAAATGTGTTTGTGACTGCAATAAAGGCGGGTATTATTGAAAGAAATCCATGTAAAGACGTTAAGCCATTTAAAATAACACAGACCAGAGACAGGATATTATCACAGCCAGAAATAGCATTACTGCTTGATAGACTGCAAGGGAAAGATAGACTTATGGTAGCGATGGGACTTTTTGCCGGAATGCGTCTTGGTGAAGTGTTAAGCCTTCAATGGCAGGATATAGACTTCGTTAAAGGCTTGATAACGTTCACACAAAACAAGACAGGGAAGGCGGTCATAATTCCACTTTCAAGCTATTTAGCTGAGAAACTGCAAGGGTATAGAGATAAAACGGGGGGTATGATTTTTGGCAATGAGAAAAGAAACGTTCTCTTAGTAAGGGAATTTAGCACTTATTTTAGTAATCTGTTTAAGAGTTTAGGCATTCAGAATTTCACCTTCCACAATCTCAGACATACCTTCGCATCATTACAAGCAGATTTGGGAACTGGTGCAATAATTACTAAAGAGATGTTAGGGCATTCTACCTTAGATATGACGGTGCGTTATTCTCATGGTGGATTAGATAGCAAGAAAATGGCTATTCAAAAGTTAACAGACCATGTGTTAACTATGAGCAAGAAGGTTAATTTAGCCATAGCATAATAGAAAGGGTACGACTCAGGTACGACTTAGGTTTATGATGTTAAACTATAAAATCCGTGAATTATCTGTATTTACAAGGGATTTGAGGTAGTGTAATACAAAACACAATAGTTAGACAGACTAATTATGGATTGGTTTACCAATCACAGCAAGGGCTGCTTCTAAAATAGCTTCAGACAGAGTAGGGTGGGGAAATATATTATTTGATAGTTCATAAGCTGTTCCATCAAGTATAGTAGTAAGGGATATACCCCATATGAACTCACTAACTTTTGGTCCTATTGCATGAAGTCCTAAAATCTCACCGTATTTTTCATCAGCGATAATTTTCATAAACCCATCTTCAAAATCCCCATCTATAATTGCCTTACTATTAGCTGCAAAAGGGAATTTTCCAGTTTTTATTTTGTATCCTTTTTTGTCTGCCTCTTCCTGAGTAATCCCAATACTGGCAACTTGTGGAGAACAGTAAGTTACCCTAGGGATATTCTGATAATTTAACTGACTCGGTTTCTTTCCTGTAATATAATCTACAGCAATTAAGCCTTGTTTTGAGGCTTTATGGGCAAGAAGAGGATTGCCTGTAATGTCTCCGATTGCAAAAATTGCTTTTTGGCTTGTTTCCATTACTTCATTGGTTTTAAGAGATTTTCCTTTAGAATTCAAATATAAACTTTCTAAGCCCATATTACTTAATGCGGGTATTCTGCCTAATGCGAGAAGCAAGCAATCTGCCTTTAAAAGTTCATTTTGATAAGCAGGATTCTCAGTGCCAATAGGGGGTTGAGATGTTTTTCTCTTTATAGTAACATTAGCACAATTATTAATTTCAACTTTTTCAAGAGAGGTACTGGTGAAAACATCTATACCTCTTTTAATAAATATCTTTCTCAACGTGTTACTGATTTCTTTTTCTTCAAACGGGAGGATATCGTCTAGAAGTTCTATGATTGTAACTTTTGACCCGAGTATATTAAATAGATGGGCAAATTCTATCCCTAAGGCACCACCGCCTGCAATTATGATGGACTTCGGTATTTCTTCAAGTACTAAAATATCATCGCTTGTAAGTATATATTTCTTATCGTATGGAATTGAAATAGGTATGAGAGGAATAGACCCGGTTGCAAGTATAATATATTTAGCATTTATCTTGCCAATTTCCGTTTTGTTTTTTCGTATAGAGATGTTATTTGGCGATGTGATATATCCTTCACCTTCTAAAACCTCGACACCGTTTTTTTTAAGTAAAAATTGAACCCCTTGAAATAAGCGCTTAACAACGGTTTCTTTACGACGATGAAACTGTGAATAATTAAAAGTTAATTTATCAGTTGTAATTCCATATTCATTTGCCCGTTGGAACTTTTTATAAAGATCCGCGGAGTAAAGAAGTGCCTTTGTTGGAATACAACCCTGATGTAAACATGTACCGCCGACTTTATTCTTTTCAACAAGAGCAGTTTTTAATCCTGATTGGGCAGCTTTTATTGCAGCTACATAACCACCTGGACCTCCACCAATGATAGCAAGGTCAAAGGTTGAGTTCCTATCAGGCAATTATCCCTCCTTTTTCCAGGTGAACAATATTACAAAAATAAGTGCAATTGTAATAATCAAGATTGCCTTTGGGCTGATGTCAGGAATAATTGATTTCTCCATTGAAAAAGATAATAATTTGCCAATCATTACTTAGCCTCCTTTTCCATAATTTTGAATATTTTACTTAAGTTAACAAGTCTTGTTTCTAAATACCTTAGGAATCACTCATAATATAATCAGAATACAGAAAGGCACATCAATTAAACTGTTGACGTGCCTTTATATTGTATTACTTTATTTATGTATCAACATACTATGATGTGGCAGTTTCCAAAATTGGTTTTTCAACTGTTACAGCCTTTGACTTATAGCAATCAACATAATAATCACCAGAATCGTATAATTCTTTTAAGTTCTGCAATACCTGCTCAAATACCTGTTTCCAATCAGAGCCTACCCTGAATGCAAACATGGAATTTCTTGGGTTGTTTGTAGTCTTGATTGAGTTCCTGAAACGGGTCCTTAAGTTATTGTCTGCGTAAATATGATTGTATACATACTGCATACCGTCAATGAAATTTTCGAGTGTCATGTCAACAAATCTGTGAACGACATGCGCTGTATCGTAGTATTGCCAATCCTCAGGATAATTCTTCCTGAAGATCCTCTTCTCAGAATCCAATCTTGCATATAATTGTGTCTTTGGGAAGGGGCAATTTATTCCAAATGTTAAAATATCAATATTATTTTCAATTATAAAGTCTGTCATCCTCTTAAAGGAATCTTTATCATCACCATCGGCGCCAAATACTACAGAGCCCCAAACAACTAATCCTGCATCGTGGATCTTTTGGATGCAATCAAAATAACTATCTGTACCCAATTTCAAATTTACACGTTTATTCATTTTCTGTAAGACAGTCTCATTGGTTGATTCAATACCTATAAGCATTCCAAAACAACCACTTTTAGCCATATAATCTAAAGTTTCTTTATCCTGAGATATGTTCAGGGCTGTGAATCCCAGCCAATCTTTTTTAATATCTTTTTCCACCATTCCTTTAAAAAGATTTCTTGCCCTTTCGTTTGATTTTTTTCCGTGTCCGTAGAAATTATCTTCTGCAAGCATCAGTCCCTTGTAATCCGTCGCGACCATTTCGTCAAGCACGTCTTCATATGGTCTCTCCCTGAATTTTCTACCTTGGAATGTTGGAACGCTGCAGAAGTCACAGTAATTTGGACATCCTTTAGTTGTAACGATGGACGAGAATTTATAATTGTATTTCCTTTTCATGAGTTCACGATTAGGATATACTTTTTTCATCAAGGATAGGGGGGGTAAACCACCATTGTAAACCTTTTCCAGTTTACCTGCTTCAAAGTCCCTAATTACCCGCGGCCATACCTCCTCTGCCTCGCCTACAAAAATTGCATCGGCGTAATTTACAGCCTCCTCTGCCATTACAGAGGCATGTATACCACCCATAATTACAGGCATACCCCTCTTTCTGCATGCAGTGGCAATTTTATATGCCCTAGGAGATTGATAAGTAACTGCAGTAATACATACTAGATCAACAGGAGCAAAGGTAATTTCACCATTATTATCCATTGCGAGATCAACGTTTTCGTCAATGACATCAAATTCCCAATCACCGGGTGTAAGGGCAGCAATATAAGCAAGATTCAGAGGCATCTGTACAATTACCGTAATACTCTCTTCCCCGCATCTACCAGGGTTATGCGGGTTAATTAACATCATTTTTCTTTTCATAGTTATTATTTACCTCCAATTCTCTATTATTAAATTTGAGACACCCCAGCCAGAAGAGACAACGGCGCAAATTCCAGGACCTGGTCTTGTCCAGTGGCCTGTTAAATATAAATTATTAATTGGTGTTTTCTGGGGTAACCTGTTTTCCCATATTTGATTAACACTAACTGCCCAACCATATGCGGCACCATTCTTATTTAAAGTATATCGTTCAAGAGTTTTTGGCGTAGCAGCTTCTTTAACCTCGATATAGTTTTTTATATTCGGAACATATGATTCGAGACGACTAATAGTTCTCGTCATCATTTCTTCTTTAAAAGATTTCCAATTATTTACATTATTATATAATTCATCTTTGTAATAAACAACTACTGATATTATTTGTTTGTTTTTTGGAGCCAACTCTGGATAAATCTTTGTTGGTACGGAAATATACATCCACTCTTTATCCATATCATCTGTATCTATGGCTGTATGATAAAAACCCCTAATTAATTTACTTAAATCCAGTTCTCCTCCTAAACCAAGATACAGAAGGGAAAAAGAACAACTTTCCTTCATTTTTTCAATTTTTTCAAGGAAGGTTGCATCTATATTACCATCAAGTAAGCAAAAATAAGTTTGATATGCATCTATATTTGAAACAACTGTACTAGCAGGTATTTCTTTACCGTTGTGTAATTTAACACCTTTTACACTTTTATTATCTAAAAGAATTTCTTTTGCTTCTGATGATAACATGACATGTCCACCTAAATCAATAAATTTCTTAAAAATTACATTCGTAAACTCTTGAGTGCCGCCAGCCGGAAAAAATGCACCGTCCTTTAAATAATTAATCATCATTTGACACATACCAATGGCAGACGCTTGAGTAGGGGGGAGACCTATATAACCCCACTGACCAGAAAGCACCATCTTCAGTTCTTCATTCCCAAAAAAACTATTTAACATCCCAGCATATGTCTGGTCTTTGTATTTCTCAATGATTTGACTCTTTTCAGTGTTAAACGTAGCCCGATATAACTTAACGTAATCCTGAAAAAAACTCTTAAGACTTTCTTTTTCATAAGGATAGCGATTTTGTAACTGTAATATGTATTTCTCTAAATCAGCGGGGATTTCTATATTAAAGCTTGGAAAAATTAAATTATCCATGGGATCGAGGTGATAAAAATCCATCTCAATTCCGAGTGTCTTAAAACAACGACCAATAATACTCCACTTGCCGCAACCTCCTATATGATGAACTGCCGCATCAAAGTTGAATCCCTTCCTTTTGAAAGATGTGCAGTAACCACCTGGAATAAAATGTTGTTCAACTATGAGTACTTTCTTTCCACTTTTGGCGAGAAATGCACCACAAACAAGACCTGCTATACCTGCGCCAATTATAATAACATCGTAATGTGAGTATATTTTATTTCTCTTTGTGGATTGTATGCCTACTTCTGCTGATAACATGTACTATTGTTTGTATTTTGAAATTATTAAGGCAGAACTGTTGCCAAGGCGTGAAAATGAATTTATGAGTACATTCTTAACAGGAACAACCCTGCTATTATTAGGTACATAATCTAAATCACACTCGGGGTCAGGTTCCTTATAGTTAATTGTTGGTGGAATGGTATTTGTTCTAATTGACATGATGGCGGCTATTGTTTGTAAAGCTCCGGATGCATCAAAACACTCCCCAGTCATTGACTTAATAGCTGTTATAGGTATTAGTTTTGATTTCATACCAAATGCATCATTAATAGCCAGCGTTTCCATATTATCGCCATAGACGCCTGAATAAGCATTTGCAAAAATGCAGGAAACATCATGTACTGTTAAATTGGCATTCTTTATTGCATCTATAATAGCACGCCTGTTGCCTTCAATCTGATAATCTTTTGCTGTAGACATCTTTGGGTCAAATGCAGTTCCGTAACCTTTAACCTCTGCATATATATGAGCATTTCTTTTAAGTGCATCTTCCAATGTCTCAAGGAAAATAAGTGCTGAAGCCTCACCAATAATCATTCCGTTTCTTCTTTTATCAAAAGGCGCGCTAATTTCTAGCGTTCCATTCCTGCTTCCTGCTAAAATTTTTGAATTATGCGCACCCCAGAATATATCATGGGTTAATCCATGTACTCCACCCGCAACTACAGCCCTTACACGACCCATACGTAAAAAATCTGATGCATAAATAATAGCGTCAACGCTGCTTGTTACACCATTTGAAATCGTAGTGTTAAGACCTTTGGCTTTACAGAAAATTGATGCGCGGCTAGCAGGAGCATTCAACACTGTATTGGGAAAATCCATTGGATTAACATAATTGGGACCTTCACGCAAAGATTGAAAATCAAACGAACTAATACTATCGATGCTCCCATAAGTTGAGCCAACAACAATTCCTAATTCATCTTCGCTATAAGTATTACTTTTAATGTCTGCGTCTCTGAAAGTAAGCACAGTCCCTGAAGATACAAGCAGGGAAGTCCTGTCAATGTGGCGAATGCCCTTCGGTCCTAAATACACTTTTGCATCAAAATCAGTTATCTCACCGGCTTGTTTACTGTTAAATTTACTCACATCAAACAGAGTAACAGGCTTTATACCTGATACACCATTTGTCAAATTTTTCCAAAATTCATCTTTCCCTGTCCCAACAGGGGAGATGACTGAAATACCTGTAACAACAATTCTTGTATTTTCCATAATGCACTTTGACTAGCAGTAAAATTCTTAGATTGTAAATTTTCTCACAACCAAACAACTATTGTTTCCACCAAATGCATGTGCATTGTTTAGTGCGATATTTACCTTCTGTCTCCGCATTACATTGGGAACATAGTCCAAGTCACACTCAGGATCTGGCACCTCATAGTTAATTGTTGGTGGTATTATATCATTCTGTACAGCTAACGCGCATGTAATAGCCTCAATTGCGCTAGCCGCACCCATAGTATGCCCAATCATAGATTTTATTGAACTGATGGCAAGATTCTTTGGTTTTTCACCAAATACTTTTTTTATTGAAATTGTTTCTGCCTTATCATTTGCCGGAGTTCCTGTACCATGGGCGCTAATATACTGAGCATCTTCAGGTTCTAAGTTTGCACTTTGAAGTGCTTTCTTCATCGCGGAAACCACCCCCTCTCCATCCGGATGCGGAATGGTAATATGATATGCATCACAACTAAGACCATAACCTATAATTTCTGCATAAATATTAGCACTTCTTTTTTGTGCATGTTCAAGTGATTCAAGAAGAAGCATCCCAGATCCTTCACCAACCATCATACCTTTTCTATTCTTATCGAACGGCTGGCATATTTCTGGCGCGATTGCTCCTAACCTTGCAAAACCCGTGTATGCAACTTTAGAGAACGGATCTGAGCCGCCAGCAACCATCATGTCCACTCTGCCAAATTTGATAAGATCATAAGCATATCCAATCGCATAATTTCCAGCTGCACATGCAGTAGGAATAATGGTATTAGGCCCCTTAAAACCAAATTCAATTGCAATGTTGGCAGGAATGTTATTACACGGATGCATTAAAAATAAATCAGGGTCTACATTATCTTCTCCTTCTTTATGGCGTATATAGTTTACTTTTTCAAGGATTTGTATTTCACCTGCAGTTGTTCCAATAGAAACCCCAATTCTCTCCAACTCTATCTTATTAAAATCAATTTTAGCATCATCCAGAGCAAGCTTTGTAGCTGCTATTGCAAACTGTGATCCTTTACCAATCTTCTTAAGCACACCGTTCTTGATATAATCTGAATAATTAAAGTTCTTAACCTCACATCCCTTATGAACTTTATATTCAGAGGTATCAATACACGTTACATTATCAACCCCAGATTCTCCGGCTATAAGCGATTTCCAGAATACATCTTTACCAGAACCTATAGGGGTTATCATCCCCACACCCGTTATTACTACGCGCCTATTCATAGAACTATATTAATGTACCTTTTTCAGCAATGCCGAAAGTTAAATTAGCTTTTGCAACTATTTTCTCGCCAACATTCACTGTCGCGTGAATTATAGCTCCTTTTGAAACAATCTTTTCAGCAATAATTTCAATTAAAAGCTGATCGCCAGGAAAAACTGGTTTCATAAATCTTGCATTACTAACAGAAGCTAGCAAAAAAACCGTGTCCCCACCATGTTTAATAGTAAGGCTCTTTTTAAATAATATTATTGATGCCTGTGCCATTGCTTCTATTATTAAAACACCCGGCATGATTGCAAAATCAGGAAAGTGGCCAACAAAAACAGGTTCGTTTCCAGAGACATTCTTCACACAAACAATTTTTTTTCCTTCTTCAAACTCAACAACCCTATCAATAAACAAAAAAGGATATTTTTGAGGTAGTAGGCTTCGAATTTCTTCAAAAAGTATCATAGATTTCTTACTCTATTTATAATTAATGAGATTTAATTCTTCTTTTTCTATAAAAAAGTTTTACCCCCATTTATCTCCGTTATTAATGTATAAGGATATAAAGTGGGGGGGTAAAATCGTATGACATGCTAAATCTAAATTAAATATAACTAAAATCAGGATGTGAGCTTACCACTCTCGGCTAGAACAGTCTTTGTCAAACCAATTGTAGCGCTTAAAGATGTAATATCAATAAGTTTTTCTTCAGGTATTTGTACTTTAAATTTCTTTTCAATAAGTGCTAGGATCTCTAGTGCTAAAAGTGAATCTATCTCAAGGTCTTTAAAGAAATTTGCATCCCGCTTCTCCCAGATTTCTTTTTCATCTAACTCAGTTACTTCTGCAACAATTGCTGTGACACCTTTTTCAACATCTTCTGCGTTCAAATTTGCCTCCTTTTTATAACTTGCAAAATTCAGAAAATGAATACTTAAATAATCTCATTTATATCATAAGTTGCAGATATTAGCAGACATATTTTATATTGTCAATAACAATTTTCATTCAGAATTACGTATTTATAAAGAAAATTTATCTATAAACAAAACAACGAACAAATAAAAGGGGAGTATAGGATGTCTTTAATAAAATAATATAAGATTGCATACAAAATTTACAACGTCCGATAATATATATTATGTTGCAATAATCAACTTTTATCCAAAGATATTTATTATATTTACTATATTAAAGATTATTTCTTTATTTTCTTCCCCTTCTTTTCCTGTTCCGAATCTTGATTCCTGATTTTGTTTAACTCGTTTAGAGCCTTAAATGTTTGATCTTCTAATATTGTTTCATAATTTATTAATTCCCTAATCTTTTCCCTGTTTTCAGCAATCTTTAAGGCTTTTAATTGATTCAATTCCTTTTCTGTCCTTTTTCTGACTTTAAAGAGTCCTTGTTTGTATTCCTGAATACAAGATGTTTCATACTCAAGAACCCGACTCTCAATATTTAAACATCTCTTTAATCTCCATATATTAGTAATAATACGGTCTACTATTATTGACTCTATCTCATTCGAAGGCTTTAGCTCATTTAGAAGCTTTCCTTTTATATCATTAATTTCTTCAGCGTTTTCTCCCTCTATTAATACCACACCGCTGAAAATATCTTTTTTAGCAATTATTTTTGAGGGTTTGGCAGGTCCATATGATGCTGGTTTTTCATTTTTAACAATAGTCGGATGCAATGATGATTTAACAATTGTATCCATTATTTTATTAACTTTTTCATTACCACCTGTTTCCTTGCTCTTTTTTTGCAAAATATCATCTTTTATAATTGTTGACATAATTATCCTCCTTAAAAACATAAACAATAAATTTGTGTAATTAATAATTCTTTAACATTGAATTCGTGAATGAATATAAGCTATTTGAAATTCTATTTCAACTTAATTTAAGTATAAATGTTATGAAATAATTAATTAAATAAATTGTATTTATAGTATAATAAAACAGTAAATTAAAATATTAATATTTACGATTTAAAATTAATTAATTATTTTATACATCCCATGAAAATTAATGAAATCTTTAAGAGTATTCAGGGTGAAACTTCATATGCGGGCTTACCATGCATTTTTATTCGTATAACTGGCTGTAACTTACGCTGTAGTTACTGTGACACTACTTATGCCTTTGAAGATGGGAAAGAAATGTCAATTAATTCAATTATTGAAAGTGTTGACAGGCTAAAGTCAAAATTAGTTTGTGTAACTGGCGGTGAGCCCTTATTTAACATTGAAACGCCCTATTTAGTTACTGAACTTTTAAGTAAAAAACATACAGTTATGGTTGAGACAAATGGGAGTTACGATATCAGCATAATTTCAAAAGAAGCTATTAAAATAATGGATATAAAATGCCCAGACAGTTACATGACAAACCTAATGAACTGGAAAAACATTGAGTACCTTTCAAAAATTGATGAAGTAAAATTTGTATTAAATTCAAGAAAAGATTATGACTGGGCAAAAGATATAATAAAGAAATATAGTTTATCTGAAATCACAAACGTCTTGATAGGAACTGTATTTGGTAAAACCTATCCAAAGAATGTAGTTAAATGGATTCTGGAAGACGATCTTAATGTAAGATTCCAACTCCAGCTACATAAATATATCTGGGAACCTGGCACTAAGGGTGTATAACAAAATGAAAGATATTGCTATCGTGCTTGTAAGCGGCGGTATGGATAGCTGTGTAACAACGGCCATAGCAAACGCACACCACCAGCTTGCACTCCTCCATATAAATTACGGTCAGCGTACAGAATCTAGAGAACTTAAGGCATTTCATGACATTGCATCGTTCTATAGTATTCCCGAAGACAGAATTCTCATATCTAATATTGATTATCTGAGCAAGATTGGCGGCTCGAGCCTAACAGACTTGAGCATAAACGTACAGAACGCACAGTTGCATAGCAAGGTAATTCCTGCCTCCTATGTTCCCTTTAGAAATACGCTTTTTTTGGCCATTGCTGTTTCATGGGGAGAGGTAATAGAGGCAAAGACGATATTTATTGGTGCTGTTGAACAAGATGGCCCTGGCTATCCTGATTGTAAGCCAGCTTATTATGATGCCTTCAATAAATTAATAAAATTAGGAACAAAACCAGCAACTTGTATTGAAGTGGAAACGCCGCTTATAAATAAAAAGAAATCAGAAATTGTAAGAATAGGTGTCTCTCTGGATGCACCATTGCATATAAGTTGGTCATGTTATAAAAATACGGATAAGGCTTGTGGTATGTGTCACAGTTGTTTTCTGCGTTTAAAAGCTTTTAAAGAGGCTGACGTTATTGATTCTATTCCTTATGTCTAATTGTATTTTTATCCTTATCTGAAGACCCCTGGATCTTACTAATTAAATTTACATTGTCAGCATTGTTTATAATACATCCCTTTGATGTGGGTACACATTTCTTCCTATTCAATTCGCAATAACCTTTATTTTCGTATCTGCAATACATAATTAATCGTCTCAAAATTATATCTTTTCGCTGGCGATTTTATCTAACGCATTTGTCAAATGATTTATATCGTCTTCCGTATTAAATAATCCTGGGCTTATTCTAACAGTACCATCTGGAAACGTACCAAGCATTTGATGAGCAAAAGGGGCACAGTGTAGTCCAGGCCGCACTGCTATGTCAAATGATTGATCGAGAATCGCACCAACCTCAGCAGGCCTAAATCCCTTAACATTTATGGAAAGGATGCCCACTTTCTTTGATATATCCGTCGTCCCGTAGACGACAAATCGCTTATCGTCTTTTAAAGATTGAATGATTTTGTTGGTAAGATTTAATTCATGATTTCTGATTTTCTGGATACCTTCTGATAAAACGAATTCGATTCCTGCCCTGAGACCTGCAATACCAACAGTATTTG
This sequence comes from uncultured Planctomycetota bacterium, assembly GCA_963709355.1. GTDB lineage: Bacteria > Planctomycetota > Brocadiia > Brocadiales > Brocadiaceae > PLOWO2-12-38-17. The sequence goes on along the minus strand of CAVPVY010000005.1, from coordinate 1,198,702 downwards.
GCGTACCGCTCTCCATTTTGAAAGGCAACCCTTCCGGCTGAGATAGCGAGGCCGGCTCAAAACCCGTCCCCCCTTCTCTCCATGGTTCTATGCTTACACGTTCCCCTATATAAAGCCCCCCTGTTCCCGTTGGTCCAAGCGGGCCTTTATGTCCGGTAAAGGTGAGCATGTCGATGAATTGCTTATCAACATCAATTTCGTAGACCCCTGCCGTTTGAGCGGCATCTACCATAAAGATTATATCATTATCCCGTGCAATCCTTCCAATTTCCTGAATCTGTTGGATCGTACCGAGAACGTTAGAAGCCTGTACCATGACAATTAACCGGGTTTGGCGTTTGATGGCATCCCTGATATCATCTGGGTCAATGAAACCATCATGAGAATTTTCCACCTTAGTAACGTTAATGCTCTTCTTTTGTTCCAAGCCATTGAGGGCACGGGATACGGCATTGTGTTCTAAGAAAGTAGTAATGACGTGGTCTCCAGGTTTGAGCAGCCCTTTAATCCCCATATTAATGGCATCGGTTGCGTTAAATGCAAAGATGAATCGTTTAGTATCTTTGATACCGAATAATTTTGCAGCAATCGAACGAGTATCTTCAATTTCATTTTCAGCTGCTACCGCCATCTTATGTCCTGAACGACCAGGATTTGCACCAAATGTACGGTAAAAGGTGTCCATTGTTTTGTATACAATTTCTGGTTTTGGAAACGTTGTTGCTGCATTATCTAAATAAATCATACCTTTGATTACATCCCTATATATTTTGCGTAAAGTCCCTTTGCTACAGATACATCATTTGTACCGGAAACAATCGAACGCCCATCAGGAAATACAGTTAACTCATATTTGTCCTTTTTAAATCGTAACAAAAACTTATTACAAACTATATCCCCTACTTTTTCTAACCGTGCTGCAACTTTAGTCAAATCTAATTTAGAACCTTTGTGATGTAAAATTTGTACAGCATTCCTGCCGCACAATGCGGTTGTCATAGAATACCTGTCTTTAGACAGAAATTCATAGAGGTGTTTTTTGCACGTTACGCAATCTGATTTCTCACAAATATCTTTGATATGCAGCCTTTTAATTTCATTGCGCCATAGATCAACTTTCAGTAAACCTTTGCTTAAGGAATCAAAGTTACCTGTCAAGATTTTTAGTGCTTCAGCCACCTGAACAGAGGCTATCAAACAGGCAATTGGTGCAATAATCCCTTCTGTATCACAAGTTTCGGTAGTACCAAACGGAGGCATATCCTCTAAAACACATCGCAAACACGGCGTTTTCGATGATATTATATTCATTGTCATACCAATACTTCCTATACAGGCTCCATAAATCCATGGTATGCAATTCTTCACACAAAAATCGTTTATAAGGAAACGGGTTTCAAAGTTATCGGTACCATCTATAATAACATCGGCATCTCTGAGGGTATTATTAATATTTGATGGATTAAGGTCTGTTACAAATGACTTAATCTTAACGTGGGGATTTATTTTCTCTAGTTTGTTTTGTGCGGCTATAGCCTTTGGCAGGTTTTTAATAATATCTTCTTCATCAAATAAGGACTGACGTTGTAAATTACTTTCCTCAATAAAATCGCGGTCTATAATGTTTAAATATCCCAAACCGCTACGTACAAGAAGATTTGCTGAAGTACAGCCAAGTGCACCACAACCAACAATTGCAGCCGACTTTTCTCTTAAAGTTTTTTGACCAGTTTCTCCTATCCCGTAAAACAAAATTTGTCTTGCATAGCGATTTGACATGCTCAGTTTTTAAATTCATAACTACTTAGACATGTTTTATCTCCTGCGGCAATTGCATTCTCTCTCTTGTAGCATATCTTCTGATTTATTCCTTCACCAAACCCTGCAATCCATTCATTGACAATATTGCACATCACCAAGAAATCAGCCCCTGCATCCTTCCAATATTGTTCATGAATACAGCTTTCGTGGTCCCATGATGTACGCTTCTCAGACTCTGAAACTACTTGTGCTCCACGGTCACATGGCATACCATCACAGTGGAAATCCCCCATTACTTCAAATACCCTCGTAGTGTTGCTACAATCCGCCGAAGACAATCCTTTGCTTTTAACGGCTTCCTTGCCACAGGAAACACCGTGCTTACGAGCTGCCTCAGCAGCCACTTTTGGTGCATCAGGATATTTGGCACAGAAGGCTGCTATTATTGCAGCCTCACGTGTCTCAACATCTATTATTACACTTTGAATCCCCTGATGAATGGACTTGTTTCCCAATAATTCATCAAGTGGTTTGTTAGTATCATATTTTGGATATTTCTTGTACACGTTTTCAATAATTTTATCTGCTTCTGCGCCATAGTTTGTTCTAAACACAGAAACTATTGTTGATTCACGTGCTTCCGTTGTTTTTATTTTCCCAAACATCCAATAATGAATTGGGCCTAAAACGAGACTCAATCAAATACTCCTAAGAAAAAAATAAACTACAAAGGTGTTGTTTTTAATTTAAAAAATAATATAAATCATGAATCACGATAACAAGCAACAAATTCTTTAGGCGAGTTCAACAGACTTTATCCCTGGAATCTGTTCTTTAAGACGCTCTTCCACACCATATTTTAAAGTCATTAAAGCACTCGGACATGAACCACAGGCGCCTTTGAGGCGCACCTTCACAACACCGTCCTGTACGTCTATAAGTTCAATATCTCCGCCGTCTGCCTGTAAGGCAGGTCTTATATGTTTAAGTGCATTTTCTACCTCTTCTCTCATTCATATCTCCTTATCTTAATTGTTTACAATTTAGTTACCTTAGATTTAATTATACCTTAAAGGCTAAGTCTTTTTAGAAATAACCTCATTAAGTTCTTTGATTATTACATCTGGTGAAACATTGTGCATTACTGCCCCAAAGGCAATGTCTTCTGTTTTTGAACCAGGGCATGTAAAGCATCCTGCCCCAAAATACTTTTTTATTACAGGTTCAGCTTCGGGGTACCTTTTAATTACCTCCCCAATACTTGTTTTTTTAGTTATTTTGAATTCTTCTGTCATTGTTTAAAATCCTCAATTAAATATAAATTAATAAAAATACATAAACAACCACTTTGGATTGCCTCACACCCTATATAAAAGACAACGCCCAATAACATATTACATTTAAAGGTATCGAAGAAGTAAATTTTTGTCAATTAAAAAAAAGGAAACAAGTCAAATTGCCTACCGAATATTTCATTTGATTAATATATGTTTATCATTTAAATTAACACTTATATATGATAACTCTACCTCATATTCCATTTATAATTTCTATAATCTTGTATTTTGTATCCTCTGTCTTGTCTATTGGATATATTATAAAACCTTCGTTTTTTAATAAAATAATAGCCAAGTGGGTCATGATGATGGGCTTCTTTGTCCACAGCGGTTTCCTGATATTTCTTGGCTTAGAATCAGGTAACATTCCAATAACAAATGTTTATGAATCTTTTGTATCACTTTTATGGTGTGTTTTATTTGTTTATATTAACCTTGACTATCTTTACAAAATACCCTCTCTGGACACTTTCCTGATACCACTAATTACAGCGCTTTCTATCTGGGCGTTGACATTTGACGGAAACAATTTATTAATAACAATAAGCCTTGGAAATTTCTGGCTCATAGCGCATATTATCCCCATATTTATAGGATATGCCGCATTCACAATATCATTCAGCTTGAGCGTTATGTACCTGACACAGCAGAGGCAGTTAAAGCTTAAATTGTTTGGTTCACTTTTCAATAAATTGCCGTCATTAGAAAGAATTGATAACCTTATTTGGAAGACTATTTCACTTGGCTTCCCATTACTATCAATAGGTCTTGTATTTGGCGCTTTCTGGGTTAAAACTCAAAACATTCTGGGTGAGGTGTGGTATCTTGATTACAAGGTTATTCTTGGTTTAGCTACATGGCTTGTATATGCTGCATTGCTACATATGCGTCTTATAGCATCTTTCCATGGCACCAAGATCGCATGTTTAACTATCGCCGGCTTTTGTTTAGTACTTTTTACCTTTATTGGAACATTCTTTATGGGTTCTAAACATGCCTTTCAGAATGTTAGCGAACAAACAAACACTAAAATCTTAAACGTACAATAGAGATTATTTTTAAGACTAAAGATTAAAATGAGCATATTGGTTGTAGGATTAAATCATAAATCAGCCCCTGTAGAAATCAGAGAAAAACTGGCATTTGATACAAATAGCATTTCTACCGCTTTATCAATGTTTTTACAAAAACATCAAGATGCAGAGGCTGTTATCTTATCAACATGTAATCGGGTTGAAATATATATATCTTCATTAGAAGATTCAATAAAGGTCGAGGACATCCTTTCATTCCTTGCCGATTTTCATAAGATAGAACAAAACTACCTCTCCCAGTATATGTATCACTACAAGGATGATCGCGCTGTAGTCCACCTTTTTTTCGTAACCTCTAGCCTGGATTCAATGGTATTAGGTGAATCGCAAATCCTCTCTCAGGTTAAAGAAGCATATGTGACGGCTTCAATGCAAGAAGCTACAGGTAAGGTCATGAACCTGTTATTCCAGCAGGCGCTTAATGTAGCTAAAATTGTTCACACCTCTACTTCCATAGGAAAGGGCAAGGTATCTATAAGTTCAGTAGCGGTAGAATTTGCAGAAAAGATTTTTCAGGATTTTACAGGTAAAATTGTACTTGTTGTTGGTGCAGGTGAGATGTGCGAACTTCTTTTAAAGCATCTTTATGAAGAAGGGTCTCGTACATTTATAGTTGCAAACCGTACCTTTGAACGTGCGCAAGAGCTTGCCAATGAATATCATGGTCAGGCAATTAAGTATGAATTACTGAGCGAATACCTTACAAAAGCAGATATAATAATTAGTTCAACATCCGCTCCTCATTACGTAATCCACGCTAATCAGGTAAAAGATGCAATCAAGCACCGCAGAGGTAATCCAATGTTTCTTATAGATATAGCTGTTCCAAGAGATATCGAACCTGATGTTGCAAATATAGATAATGTCTATCTATATAATATTGATGACCTGCAATCCGTTGTTAATCAGAATGTAGACGAACGAACAAGAGAGGTGGAAAAATGCCAGGCTATCATTGAAGAGGAGGTAGAACACTTCATGGCAAAGCTGGAGGAAATGAAAATAGAACCAGCAATAACACATTTACGCAATCATTTCCATACTATCGGTAAAGAGGAGCTTGACCGCCTAAAAACCAAATTAAAAAGTTTAGATAATAACGACTGGGAACAGGTTGTTTATACAATGGAACGAACTATCAACAAATTACTCCATCACCCTGCAAAGGTAGCCAAACAAGAGGCAAAAAATGGAGGCGGCTATCGGTATGTGGAGACTATAAAGAAATTATTTGGCATTTTTCATCATCATCACACAAACCATCCACAGCAATAAATTCTTCAAGACAATACCTACTAGTTTTGTTCAAATAAATTATTTTTCTTTAACCAATGCCTTTTGGATAAGAGGGTCTTTAAAGGACTAGGGCATAACAAAACCGAATTACTATCACAATTACGAATATTAATAATATTAACGTGATACTATGGAACTATATTCGATATTTCAATACAGGTCTACCGATTTTCGTTTGTCAACTGATACAATACAATATAATGTGCCTACATTTATAGAATAAAGATAAAAATTAATGTTAGGCATATCGAAAAGGACAGAAGGCCTCAAAGCGTCAATCTATCAGAATTGAGAGAGGAATTTAAAGGTAAGCCCTTCTCTCAATTGATTGACCACCATCTCAACCGGCAAAGTCAAGACCAGCGAATCCGGGGCATCAATGGGACAATCGCCATGCTTCCATAGCAAGCTCGCGGGCTCGTGGAAGGTTTTATCGACCGCTGGAATTTGCGAGAGTACGACCAAGTTTTCTGGTATACAGACACAGCATCTGTTTTTGATGGGATAACCCTAGACGCTAAGAAGGTCCTCTCCGAAATAGGATTAGAAGCTGATGACGAAATGCTGTTTAATATGTTCAATATCATCGCCTTAAGTTATGCATACAGCGCATACGACCAGCCCAAAATGCGGGAATTCATGGGTATCAAGGCTTCAGTCTTTCCATGGGTAAGTACGATTAGTCTGCTGTACCCAGTACGTGCAGGCATTTACATCGCAACACAAACTCCAGCAAGTGTGGCAATGGTTGTGGGATATTGCCTTGCAAATTTGGGGTATCTACTTATTGGGGCGGGAATTATCAAAGGTACCTTCAGAATATTGGGCCTCAAGAAAAGGAGGCAGGTACTCGTTGCTGGTTTTCTCGCTTTTTTAGTTGGCACATTTCTTTCAAATATCGGTGCCTAACAAGGCGGTCCACCAGATGCGCAAAAAGCTGCGCCCCGGTGACCTTGATCGGTATGTGGTAATATAAATTGTAAATATTCGCAGATCACAAACATTATAATTGATGATATACAAGGTAAACGATTTGACACCCAGTCTAATTTTATTTACTTTATAAAATTGCCATGCCACATTCGGTGGCACGCAATGACTATTTATAATGATAAATTCTATTTCATGAGCGAATGTATTCTTTTTGTATCCAATAATGCTTTTTCCATTGAGACAAGGGGTGTAATTTCTATATCAGTAAAGAATGGGAACAGTGGCAACTTCGATACAATCTCATCCATTTCTTCATTTGATTCTGCATCAATAATAGCAGCCGCCCCCCTTCTGCCCGCCAATTTACCGCCTGCCAATATCTTCCCGCGCCTCTGAAAACGCGCAAAGTATTCCCACTCTTTAATCACATATTCCAGAAAGTCCTTTACCGACATCTGTGGCATTTGTTTTACTTCAACCTTTAGTAAGAACAACATATCTCCCCCCTTCTTTATTGCATTCAGTCCGTTGTACTTATTACATCGCAAGACCGCCATCAACACTTATTACATGCCCTGTAATGTATCGAGCATTATCGGATAGTAAAAACACAGCTACTTTCGCCACCTCTTCAGGCTTGCCAAATCTCTTTACAGGTACCATTTCAATCATTTTATCCTTATATTCCTGAGGCAGAACAGCCGTCATGTCTGTTTCAATAAAACCGCAGGCAATGGCGTTTACGGTAACGTTTACCTTTCCGACTTCCTTTGCAAGCGCTTTCGTAAAACCGATCATACCAGCCTTAGAGGAAGAATAATTAACCTGACCTGCCGTGCCTGTTATTCCGCTTATAGATGTAATATTCAGGATACTCCCTGATTTCTGTTTAATCATCTGTGTTATTACTGCCTTTGAGAAATTATATACACTTTTAAGATTAGTATTAATAACATCATCCCAGTCGTTTTCAGCCATTAGTGCAAGTAATTTATCCCGTGTAATTCCGGCGTTATTAACAAGGAAGTCAATCCTTCCATACTTGTCTTTTACATCTTTTACCATATTTCTAGCACCTTCAAAGCTAACTGCGTTTATCTGCAAAGAAATTGCACTTGGTCCAATTGATTCAATCTCTTTTACTAATTTATTAGCCTCCTCGATACTTTTTGTATAATTAAAAGCAACATTACATCCGTTTCTAGCTAGTTCCAAAGCAATTGCCCTACCTATACCTCTTGTACCACCAGTAACAATTGCAACTTTATCTTTAAATTCCATTATACCCCCCCCTTTTTAATTAATATTTAAAAATATAATGCTGGATTATAGTATAGAAACAATTGAAGCTGCGTTCTATGATAATAAATATTCTACGCCTTTTTTATTGACTGAAGAAAGTGTAATATTAATCTGGAATCTGTAGCAAAATGCACATGTGCATACGAAGCCAATATACGTTCTGCCATTAAACCATCCGGTTGTGTTTTACTACTGTCGCATTTAGAAATTATATATGCATACTGAGTGTCCTGAGGAACGTGTAGTGAAGACCAATGGAACTCATGTGCCTTAAAAACATAATCTTTCCTGCATAAAAAATTATCTTGTGCCGCCTTTATTATAATATAACCCAATCCCTGTCTTTTATTTTCCATCTTCGCTGTCCCTCTTAGTAACCCACACATCTCATAAGAGTTATTTCTAAAATCAACAATCTGCTCAAGCAGATACATCATGCCACCACACTCACCGTAAATTACCATCCCATTTTTATACGCTTTTCTTATAGATTCTTTCATTGTTTTATTTGAATTAAGCTGAGCGGCAAATAGTTCTGGGAAACCACCGCCGATGTACAAACCGCTGATATCTGCCGGTAAATATTTGTCATATAGCGGACTAAAATAAGTAAGCTCGACTCCGTAAGATTCCAATAAATCCAGATTGTCATGATAATAAAAGTTAAAAGCCTCATCCATAGCAACTGCGATCCTGAGATAAAACCTATCATTTATTCCTTTAAATAGCGTATTCTTATGAAATGGAATACTGCCTGCTGATTTGGCAATATTAATAAATTCATCAATATCTATTGTTGATGACATCAAATTGCCAATCTTTTTATATACTGACTTTGAAAGCTCCTGTTCCACTGAAGGCACTAATCCCAGATGCCTTTCTGGCAACGCTATTTTCTCATCATATGGAAGATAGCCTAATACATGTATATGACAATTTTCCTCAATAGATTTCTTTAAAGATGAATAATGCCGTTCGCTCCTGACTCTATTCAGAATTATTCCCTGGAGTTTAACATCTCTATCAAAATTCATGTATCCCAGTACAACTGCTCCTGCACTCCGTGACATACCTTTAGCATCAACTACTAAAATAGTTGGTGTGTTTAATAGCTTCGCAATGTGTGCAGTACTACCTAATTCTGTCCCATTAAGACAACCATCATATAAACCCATTACTCCTTCAATTACCGCAATATTTGACCCGCTTAAAGAGCGCTCAAATAATTCAATGCATACGTCCTTAGTCATTAACCAAGTATCCAAATTTCTCGATGGGCGGTTTGTAACTGACATATGATGTGATGGATCAATATAATCCGGACCAACCTTATATCCTTGAGGTACGTATCCTTTCTCAGATAATATTGCCATTAACCCAAGCGTAATTGTTGTTTTCCCAACCCCACTGTGTGTACCGGCTATTAGTGTCCTGGGGAAATTTGACAAATCATTTTCCATGCAATACAAGATGACATATAAATCACGTTAATTCAAATTTGATACCTGCACTTTTAGGTCAGGATTATATACTATCAAATAATGCAGTTCAAGTGGTTCAAAAAAAGATATTGTTAACATTGCAATATAATCGTACGTACTCAAGGACAAGAGTACTTTAGCTATATTATTCTAAAAACCGTAGCTCACACTGAAAAGAACATTAAAATCCAATTCCTGATGGATACCACCTAATGCTTGATACACTGGAACAGGAACAGAAACCGTCGTTTTCAAATGCTTTGTTAGTTGAGATGACAACCCAGGGGCAAAAAAGATGCTTGTTCCTCCAGAATCACGTATTGTTTTGCCACTCTGTTCGTCTTTGTTAGCAAATTGAGCAATAACTTCTGACAAAAGATTAAGGGTAGGCTTTTTATCACGGTCAATGATATGAAAGGTAGCACCTGCGGTTGTCCTGATGATATCGCCAAATTCATAACCTTGATCTCCTTCAGTCTTCGGATGATACAAAACTGTGCCATCCAATATAATCAAATGATTGATGGTTTTGTTGGCGGAGATTCCAAACATATAATCAAGAGAACCGGTACCCGGCTGTAATTCCGGCTCAAATCTTTCACCGTCCATATTCCTCTCAGTCGTATTGCCTGTGGGTAATTTCAAGCCAAATATACCCGCCAATCCGAATTGTTTGTCGTAAAACTTATATTTTCCAAGCAAAATAGAGTCTCCGATACCTGTAGAAGTTTGTTTCTCACCAAGGAAGTCTTCTTCATGCACCTCTCTGGAGCGTCTCTCAACATAAGGAACCTGAAGGCTGATGGAAAGGGTATCGGTGATTCCGTAGCCAAAAAAGATACTGTTTGAAATGTCGTTCTTCCTGGCATGGGCATCTCTGCCTTCTTCGTGCAATTCGTGTGCTTTGTTTATGTTGACAGACTCCCAGTCCTGATACTCAAGGACGTAACCCAGCGTATACTTGTTTTTCTTCGGCGACTCAGCTGAGAATGGATTAATGGCACCAGTTGTTCCACCAAATCCACCAATAGAACAAAGGTCACAAGAATATATCATGGCTAAACCACCTATGTTAATTATGATAATCTCGCAAATTACAACTATGAAGATAATTTTTATTAAAAATGGTCTCATAAAGCATCTCCAATATTACAATCATTTTCAACGAATTAAATGCGGCAAAGTAAGACTAAACTTACTTTACCACCATTTTAAAGTTATTAGAAATTTTAAATCAATTGCTTATTAAGAAGGCACATGCAACCTAATTAAAAGCTCTTAAGTCATCATATTCTATTCCGCTGCTACATCACACAAATAAGACAAATATACAATAGCCTTCATTACCGTAAAGAACATTAATTGCATAGTCATAGAGAACTAAAGGTATTAGACCTTCTCCAGCCTGGGTTCTTTCAAATGAACAGTGTCATACATTTTGTTAAAATATATACTGGAAGAACGGACAATAAGGACTATCAAGATCAAAGAGAATAGACATAATTCAACTAAATAAAGACAATATTATATGAAAAAGATTTAATTATATAAAACGTCGTGGTGGTTTTTCAGGAGGTGATAGTAATACTTCAGGGGGGCAGATTGAAGTGTTATTGGAATTAAAACAAATAAATCTTTCTTTTAAAAGAGCTACTTTAACGTCCAATACATATTTTGCTGTAAAAGACAAATCAGTTAACGATCTACTATCTGATTTACAGTTTATACTGCTTATAAAGACTTGGAAACTATTTTTCTGCTTTCTACTAACATCTTTAAGTTCGGACTGATTTCCATACAATGCACAACAGCAATTTCTCTTGCAGTCAGATTCTGATATACACCCACATTGATGTCCTTTGCAAGGAAATTCATTTGTCTTTATGGAGATATTTATACCCTTCCCACCATTGCACAGCATGAGGCATACAAGAATCACAATTTGAATATATGAAAATATCCCTTTAGTTCTCATAATTTATATAGTTATACTGATGCGCTATTTCACAGTCTTAACACTTTCTAAACTATCTTTTTCCTGCTTAATTGCTTGTTCTAAATGCTTTTCCCAGTTGACACCGTAATTCTTTTCTAACCAACCTTCAATATGCCCTTGCCATTGATTATATGCTTGCGCTATACATTCTATTTTTGGATGCTCTTTCGAAATATGTAAAACAGAATTGCTTTTGGGTACTTCTAAAATAAAATATTCAGATTGCTTTCCATCCCAAGTCGCACAGATTTTAATTAAATTATAATATTCGTTTAACTTCTTTCGAGTTTCCTCCCCTGAATGATTTGGGAAAATCCTGTTAAGCACTTCAAGGTCGTCTTTTATAACATAATACAGATTAAAAACATGTTTATGCTTTAGTTTTATGTATTCTTTTGATGCAATATATTCATTGTAAATACACGGCGCTGGTACATCATGCATAAAACTGTTTGCTTTGTCAGGAAATTCATTACAGGTATAAGGTCTGCATTTCTTGCCATATATAGTGCATCTTAATAGTACCTGAAGATTAACACCATTTGCACTGCTAACCTCTTCTAAATAAAAATCAAGACATTTACATGGATTACAAATCACATCCTTTACTTGAACGCCGCTATATAATAATTTAATACCGTGTGAAGCATTACCTCGTTTCAAAAATGGTTTCCATATACCCAGATGATTTTGACCTTTTGGAATACTCAAAAAGCAGCATATCCCATCTGCACAAATCTCGTCCATGAAATCTATGTCTTTTTTAATGCTTGTGGATGTAACCATGTTTGTGTTCGTGTTCATGTATAACCTCATCGTGACGGTGCCGATGTTGATGTACAAGATTATTTCTTAATAACAAGTCATGATTGTTTAATATCTCATTATAATTACCAATTGCAACAGGCTTCTTTTCTTCACTAAATACTAAAACCCTATCGGCAACTTCTTGTGTGAGAAACAAGTCGTGAGTCACTATCAACAATGTTTTACCTTGTGATTTCAGAGTATAAAGAATATTTATAAACATTGATGTGCTTCTTGGATCCAATCCACTGGTTGGCTCGTCAAGCAGCAGAATCCCTGGTTTCATAGATAGCACGGTGGCAATAGCAGCCCTCTTTTTCTCACCAAAACTCAAATGGTACGACGTACGGGTTCCAAAACCTTCAAGGCCAACGAGTTCAAGCGCTTCTTCTGAAGCCTTAATCACCATATCATTATTCCACCCAAGATTTAATGGGCCGAATGTAACATCATCCATAACAGTTGGGCAAAATAATTGTTCATCCGGACTTTGAAATACCATTCCCATGATCTTACGAATGTTTTTCAAGGTATTTTTATTTAGTGCCAAACCCATAACTTCTATATTACCGCTACCTTCAAGAATACCGATTAAATTCAAAAATAGTGTGGATTTGCCGGTCCCATTTGCGCCAATAATAACAAGCGTTTCTCCTTCCTTCACATCTAAACTTACATCATTTAATCCAATAGTACCATCAGGATAACAGTAATTCAGATTCGATACTTTTATAATGCTTGCCATATGTTAGGATTGTTTATATTAAGATAGCCTATTTTATGAAAGAATCCTGATACAATAAACATTACTAAGATAATTATAGTAGATAAAAACAAAATATCAAAATATGAGAATTTAAAGCATTTTACACAGGGGACATCTCCATTAAAACCGCGTGTAACCATAGCGTTATAAATTTTTTCAGCACGTTCAAATGTCCTTATAAATAGTACACCAATTATATACCCTATAATTTTAAACTGTTCTAAATATCTTGAACCAAAATAACGTACAGACCTTGCCCGTATTAAACGTTTTGCTTCATCTAAAAGTACAAAAATGTAACGATACATAAAGGACATAAGCATAACTAACAATCGAGGGAAATGAAGCATTTCTAAACCTTTCAAAAAATCTGAGAATGTTATCGTGAATGAAGCAATTACAATCAAAAGTATAGACAAACTTGATTTGATAAGGATTTTTATAAATGTCTGAATTCCCTCGTAAGCTATGTCTAATTCCAATTTACCTATTTTTATAGACCAGTAAGTATGCCCTTCCTTAAAAAAAGGTATCAGTATGGTCATAAACAGTATAAAAGGAATCAATAAAATAAGCTTCTTTAGAATTTGTTTTTTTGTAACCCTTGACAACAGTGCTATAACCAATATTAACAAAAAAAACAAACCATAATCTTTAACAGACTTGACTGGAAACAATATCAGACACAGTATTATCAAAAGGAAAGAAATTATTTTTGTCCGCGGATCAAGTCTTTCAAATATACTTTCAGTAAATTTCATATATTTTAAAAGAACAAAACAAATGGGCTTCCACAAATAAGGAATAGTATAGATGTAATATACATTATCTTTATAGCTAGATTTATTGATTTTAGATTAAGTTCATTTTGAATGTCACCAATAAATTGTTTCTTAACAATTTCACCTTGATATGTGCTTGGTCCCCCCAATTGCACCCTTAAAGCACCTGCCATTGCTGCCTCCGGAATTCCGCTATTAGGACTTTCATTCTTCCGACCGTCTCTAAATAAAATTTTTAGAGAATATTTCAGACTGCAACCGCACAAAAAAGATGATATTGGAATTAACAGTGCAGAAATTCTAGCCGGGATATAATTAGCAATATCATCCAACCTCGCCGATGCCCAGCCAAACCTTATATATTTCGAATCTTTATAACCTACCATTGAATCCAGTGTGTTTACAGCCCTGTACGCTATCGCTGCACATGGCCCTCCGATAAAAGAATAAAACATAGGTGATATAATACCGTCTACTATACTCTCCGCAATTGATTCAACACACGCACGTATTATTTGCCCTCTATCCAAATTTATAGTATCCCGACCAACAATATGCGACAATGACTTTCTTGCATTTATTAAATCATTTTCGCTTAGGTATGTCATTACCTTTTTTACCTCATCTGCCATATTCTTTATAGAAATTGAGAAATATATAATAAAAACACCTGCTATCAATTCGCATAGTGAACTTAATCTTTTACTTGCCTGTAATATTGCATAAGCTGTTACATATGTCCCGGCTACAATTGTTATTGTTAAGAACCCCCCTCCTATTCGTTCTGGAACAGGTATTCTTCTCATTACATTTTCAGTAAATTCTATCGCACGGCCAACAATTCTTACAGGGTGATATTGCCATTGTGGATCACCAATGGCGATATCAAGTACAAATGCAATTGACAATTGTACTATACCAATATAATTATTGTTTAACATTATTTTATTTGTACTGCCTGAAACTTAGCACAATTATTCAAGTTGTTTTTGCATTTAAATTTAGCTTTCTACATAAATAATAATATATTTAGCTAAAACAAATAATCTTTATGCCCATGCTATATGTTTTAAAAAAACTCCCCTTAATCTTGCATTTATATAAGATTAAGGGGAGTTAACTAATCTTCAGTTATTGAAGAACAAATCACGTATTAAGATTATATTCAGACAAATTTACATCTTAATACTATCGTACCACTCAATTATCACACCATAAGAAGGTCGTCTATTTCTTACTTTAATACCTGAAATATCATTATCAAGAAACTATTCCTTAACTTCATAATCCGCATCAATAATATCATCCTCTCCACCCTCTCCCTTCTTACCTTTCTTCTGTTTAGGTTCGTCGCCTGGATGTGGAGGAGGTGGTGGCTGTTGCTCATCTTTCTTACCTGATTCCTGATACATCTTTGCGCTAATTTCATGCAAAGCATTTGTCAGGTTATCCATCTTCTGTTGTATCTCTTTTTCTTCGTCTGTCTTAATAGACTCCCTTAAGTCCTTTATTGCATTCTCGATCTTCTGTTTTTGTGCCGAATCGATTTTTTCTGCCATATCTTTTAATGACTTCTCAGCACTGTAAGACAAATTATCTGCCTTGTTCCTTATTTCAGCCTTTTCCTTTGCACGTTTATCCTGATCCGCATAATCCTTTGCCTGATTTACCATTCGATCTATTTCTTCTTTATTTAATTTCGTTGAGGCTGTTATTGTTATCTTTTGTTCGTTCCCCGTACCAAGATCTTTTGCATGCACATTAATGATACCATTCGCATCAATATCAAATGATACTTCTACTTGCGGAACGCCTCTTGGTGCAGGAGGAATACCAGTCAAATGAAACCTACCAAGAGTTACATTGTCCCTTGCCATAGAGCGCTCCCCCTGAAGGACATGTATTTCAACACTTGTTTGATTATCTTCTGCCGTTGTAAATACCTGACTCTTTTTTGAAGGAATTGTGGTATTCCTTTCAATCAAATGAGTAAACACACCGCCGAGTGTTTCTATACCAAGTGATAAAGGCGTAACATCAAGTAGAACTAAGTCCTTAACCTCGCCTGATAATACACCCGCCTGAATTGCAGCGCCCGTAGCCACACATTCCATCGGGTCAATCCCTCGTTCAATTTTCTTACCCACATAATTCTCAACAAATACTTGGACACATGGCATACGAGTAGGACCACCCACGAGGATTATTTTATGTATATCATTTGGTGTTAATTTTGCGTCCTTTAAACTCTGCTCAACTGAATGACTGCAACGATTAACGATTGGAGAGACCAACTGTTCAAGCTTTGCCCTTGTTATTGTGTGTGTGAAATGCTTGGGGCCAGAAGAATCAGCGGTAAGAAAAGGCAGATTAATATCGGTTGTTAAAGTAGTCGAGAGTTCTATCTTTGCCTTTTCACCTGCTTCTCGCAGTCTCTGCATTGCCATTTTATCATTCTTTATATCTATTCCATATTCTCTCTTAAACTCTGCAGCCAAATAATCAACCATGGCATTATCCATATCCGTGCCGCCTAATTGTGTATCGCCACTTGTAGATACGACCTCGAACACACCCTGACCAAAATCCATAATTGTACAATCAAGCGTACCTCCTCCAAGATCGAAAACAAGTATCTTCTGAGATTCTTCAACTTTATCCAATCCGTATGCCAGAGACGCCGCTGTAGGCTCATTGATAATTCTCACAACATCAAGTCCTGCGATAGTTCCGGCATCCTTTGTTGCTTGCCTTTGATTATCATTAAAATATGCAGGAACAGTGATCACAGCCTTTTGAACAGGTTCACCCAGAAATGCCTCTGCATCGTGTTTTATTTTCTGTAAGATAAATGCCGATATTTGCTGGGGCGTAAATGTTTTACTACGAATAGTAACTTTATAATCAGTACCCATTTTCCTTTTGATTGCATAGATAGTACCTTCTGGATTGCTAACAGCCTGTCTTCTAGCAGGCTCACCGACGAGTTTTTCACCATCTTTTGTAAATGCAACATAAGAGGGAAATGCCTTCCCGCCGATAGTAGCGCCCTCAGCACTTGGGATTATTGTAGGCTTACCACCTATTAATACAGCGGCCGCTGAATTACTTGTTCCCAAATCAATGCCGATAATCTTTGCCATTACTTATCCTCCTTTTTCCTCTTCTGGTTTTTCTTGATTCTGAACATCCTCCATTATTGTTTTATGCGAAACCACAACCTTTGACGGTCGTAATACAAAAGAATTTAATAAATAGCCCTTTTGAATTTCTTCTATTATAGTATTTTCCGGTACATCGTCATTAACCTTGCGCATCAAAACCTCATGCTTGTATACATCCAGTGGAACACCAACAGATGCTATAGTTTCCAGACCTTCGGATTTTAAGATGCGGGAAAATTCTTTGTAAATCAATTTAATACCATCAGCAACTTCTCCGCCGGTTATTTGACCCAAATTACAAGTAGCCTTTTCTAGACTTTCATATACGTCAAGCAACTTCTTTATCAACGACTCTGCAGCAGTACGTTGGATTGTTTGTCGTTCTTTTATCGTCCATTTTTTATAATTATCAAAATCGGCTGCGAGTCTTCGCATGGAATTCTGAAGTTCATTAATCTTTTTCTTGCTTTCTTCCAACTCCTGCTTAAGAGATTTAATTATTGTCTGTTGTTCTGTAAATAATACCTCGGATGCTTGTACTACTTCAACCTTATCAGATGGATTATTTTCATTTTCAATATCATTTGTCATGCCTATCTTACCCTGAATAGACCACTAATGAATATATTTTAAAATTGAATTTTAGCACAAAAATAAAATAATGCAATAAACAAATTTCCTATACTAATACATACCCCCTTCCATTAAAATCTTTGAAAGGTTTTTAACATGATTGAAAGGGATACTTGTTTCTTGTAAACCCTTGACAGCAGCATCTATATTATAGGCAACTCGTTTTATCTCAACCTTACCATCCTCCCAGATAGCATATGATACCATGGGTATACCATCGCGTGGCTGACCAACACTGCCTGGGTTTACGAGCTTAACACCATCTACTTCACGTATCATTGGGAGATGTGTGTGACCAATAAATACTACATCAGCCTCTATATCGTTTATTTCTAATTTCAAGTCTTTATCGGTAGTCTCAGGTCTTATATATTTATACATATCACCATCAGGAGAAGCATGTGATAATAAGAATATTTTCCCTTTTATTTCTACCTTTAAGATAACGGGCAGATTACTGAGAAATTCTTTCTCTGACATATTTAAAACATTATTAGTGAAAACCTTTCCAGCATCGCTAATTTCTTTGTATCTCGCCGAACATCTACATTCCACACCTTTGCCAATAGCATTGTCGTGGTTACCACGGACTATTTTATCAGTTAAATTCCTTACCCTTTCTATACATTCTTTTGGATATGGACCATAATTCACGAGATCCCCAAGGCAGAGAACCAAATCAGCTTTTTCGTTTATTGCATCCAGAGCCGCAATATTGCCATGGACATCTGATATGATAAGCATCTTCATGTTTTAATTTTCTTGCCTTTAATACTTAATTCTTATAGATTTTTAATTATATGGATATGATTATTCATTATCAATACATACATATTCTATAATGTTGAATATATCATAATTTAACACACCAAATGCTTTTTACCAGAATATTTCCATTCTTCACCCGTATTGCTTATCTCTATGATGTCAGATCTGGTGTATTTTGGGGAATCGTTAACGGATTGGTTATATTCTTTCTATTTCTATCATTGGAAGAATGATGAGTACTACCCCAATTGAGATCGCCAATATTACTGCTGCGCCTACCGCCTCCTTAATAAATATTAGCATTCAAACGGTTGGAGTTAAAAATGAAAATTACTGAAAATCTTATAAACTATCGCTTGAAGCTAAAAAATGTTCCCGGTACGCTCGGTACAGAGATTTCTGCTATCGGCAAGCTTGGTGGTAGTATGGGTAACATTCAGATTATAAAGGCTGACAAAGAATACAAAAGTAGAGACCTTTCTGTGTGTACATCAGCTCAGATAAACAAGCTAAAGACATCGCCAATGCACTATCTGCTATTGGGAAAGCCCTTGTTGAGATTATAAGCGTTAAGGATAAAGTGTTTGAACTGCACGATGCGCCGTGTCCCTACTGATTGATATTTTCGAGGTAAATAGTTGATGAAGACCTTATTTAACCACAAGAATATCGCAAAAACCGAAAAAAAAGGGAGGCGTTTTTATGCCTCCCTTCTTTAAATCAATAACTATGAAAAACAAATCCTAGGTAATGAACATCATTTTATTTATTGATCTTCGTCAATTTATTTCAAAAGATCAATTACCTCCACTACCAAAGGATAAACCCTGCTATAATAAAAATTGCTATTTCTCAGACGAGATAAGGTTTGTTAACACGCAACCACCGTGCTGTTTCCACTTATTTAATTCATTGTTGCGTAGAGTCATAGTTCTGCCCGCTATCGGTTGCATTCTCAGTCTTTTTCTTATCGTGAGGTACACTCACCCTAACCGAACCCTCGCAGGTGCTTCCCTGACCATCGGCGGCAGCAAAATGTACTTCGTACACACGGCCATTGCCTTTTCCTGATCTCTCTGACCTGAGCATGACGGTCTCCCCTTGAATAACGGCATCAGGACTCGTATCCCCATCGCCAAGTCCCTTAACGGGTTCATCCTGCGTTACCCGTGTAATGGTGATCGTCACCTGTTCATTATCAGGATCGGTTACTCCCTCAATACTTACAGAGACGAGTTTGTGATTCGGTGGCCAGAGCGTGGCTGTTGACGGAGCAGCAGAATTGCAATCTACCGGCTGATTCGTGTCGAGCACAGTTACTGTAGCGAAGGCAGCTTCACTGGAACGTTGACCATCGCTCACCACCAGCTCAAACTCCAGATAAGTTGTTTCAGTAACCTGAGGTGCCGTAAAGCCTGGATTATCGCTATTTGGATCTGATAAGATTACAGTTGGCCCGCTGATCTGTGTCCACTGGCAAGTTATTGAGTCACCGTCAGGATCATAGCTGTGGCTGCCATCCAACGTTACCAGCGTTCCCTCGTTAACCGTCTGGACTGAACCTGTAGCATCAGCTATAGGTGTATGATTCACATTTTCAACAACTACATTGACCGTATCTGTTCCATAAGAAACTTCATCACTCACCGTCAATTCAAAAGTGAGAGTTACCCCAGATGTGCCGACGATGGGAGCGGTAAAAGATGGCTGCACAGCAGTAGAGTCTGAAAGGGCAACAGGAGTACCTGCGGTTTGAATCCAGCTATAGGTGAGGCTGTCGCTATCAGGGTCGTAGCTATTTGAACCATTCAGGGTTACCGGACTCTCTTCCTGCACGGTCTGGTCAATTCCTGCATCCGCTACAGGGGGGTGGTTTATATCCTTGATGGTAATATCCACGGTGTCAGGATCACTGGTTGAATTTCCATCATTAACGGTGAGCTGGAAGGTCAGGGTTCTGCCGCTGCTCGGCACGTTTGGCGCAGTAAATGTGGGATGGACTGGGTCACTGGTATTCAATGTAACCGCCGGACCGCCAACCTGTGTCCAGTTATACGTCAAAGGGTCACCATTCTGATCGCTGCTGCCAGATCCATCCAACGTGACTGGTGTTCTTTCATCCACCGTTTGGTCAACTCCAGCATTTGCTACAGGTTGTGGATTCTCACCGTTGGTAAAACTAAAGGTGAATTCCGACTCCATCGTATTGCCCGCAGTATCTTTTACCCCGTTGGTAATTGTTACCGTGTAGGTGGTAGAGTAATTCAGATTACTTGATGGGGTAAATGTGGCGGTAATTCCATCGTATACAATTGTTCCACCCACAGGATTCATTCCATCACTGACAGCAAACGTGTTGTCGTTAATCGTGGATGCATCCATCGGTTCGCTGAAAGTGACGGTAATGATGCTGTCTATGGCCACATCAGTTGCACCACCTACCGGACTTGTTGAAGTCACCGTTGGCGGTGTAGCATCCGGAGTTGGCGACGGCGTGGGCGTTGGTGTCGGTGACGTCGTTGGTGTTGGAGTAACTGCCTCACACGGTGATGGTGAAAATTTCTGGATGCGATGGTTGTGGGTATCAGCAACATAAACATCTCCTGATGCCTCTATGGCTACTCCATCAGGGCTGTTAAACTGTCCATCTCCCGATCCTGATGCGCCCCACTTGGTGATAAATGTACCACTGGAACTGAATTTCTGTATACGATTGTTATCGCTATCGCACACATAGACATTTTCTGATGCATCCACAGCTACTCCAAGTGGATTGTTAAACTGTCCATCTCCTGTGCCATTTGAGCCCCATTTGGTTATAAATGTGCCACTAGAGCTGAATTTCTGTATACGTTGGTTATTGTAATCTGCAATATAGACATTTCCAGTTGAATCCACTACTGCTCCAATAGGACTGTTAAACTGACCATCACCTGCGCCAGATGAACCCCACTTGGTTATGAATGTACCATCTGAATCGAATTTCTGTATACGATTGTTATAGGTATCAGGAACATAGACATTTCCTGAGGAATCCACTGCAACCCCAGTTGGACGGTTAAATTGACCGTCTCCGGTACCGTATGAACCCCATTTATTTATAAACGTACCACTGGAGCTAAATTTCTGTATTCGATGGTTACTTAAATCAGCAACGTAGACATTTCCTAACGAATCTACAGCTACTGCACTCGGCTCGTCAAACTGACCATCTCCTGTGCCATTTGATCCCCATTTGGTTATAAATGTACCGCTGGAGCTAAATTTCTGTATACGATGGTTAAATGTATCAGCAACATAGATATTTCCTGATGAATCTATAGCTAATCCAATCGGGAGGTTAAACTGACCATCTCCTGTGCCATTTGATCCCCATTTGGTAGAAAACTGATAACACTCTGTTTCTGTGGGTGTTGCAGTTACAGTTGGTATGGGCGAAGGGGTTGGCGTTAACACTACTATGGGCGTGGGAGTTGGTGTAGCCGTTGGTGTTGGAGTAGGTGTTAATGTTGCAGTCGGTGATGGCAAAGGAGTCGGACTCGGTGTTATCGTTGGTGTCGGAAGTACACTTGATGAAGTGGTAAAAGACATTTCGCTACCATAATATGTCCCATCACTGTTTTGCGCTACCATTCTGTAATAATATGTGGTATTTGGAGATAATCCGCTTATATCAACACTTACATTTTCAGTGCAAGGTCCATTTGTGATTTGTGTGATAGAGGTGTCGGTATAGGTGCCACTTGTAGTACCGTAATTAAACCATGCAGTAGTTGATAATCCATTCGAATTTACTGCCCCATTGAGTGTTGCTGAACTCGATGTAACATTAGTTGCTGAGTTTGTTGTAACTGTAACTGACGATTGATAAACGTCGAAATCATTGACCTGTACGGGAATGCTTGTGTTCGTGTTGGTGCCATCTCCTAATTCACCATACTCATTATATCCCCATGTCCAAATTGTCCCGTCCGACTTCAGAACTACGGTATGATAATATCCACCTTCAATGGCAATAACATCACTCAGTCCACTGACTTGCATGGGTGTTGCTCTATCATTTGGCGCATTGCCATCCCCTAATTCACCATAAAAATTATTTCCCCAGGTCCAGACCGTCCCGTCTGACTTCAGAGCTATTGTATGCCACTCTCCGCCAGCAATATCTGCAATATTGCTCAGTCCAATAACTTGCACGGGCGTTGTCCTGGGTGTGTTTGTGGCAGTACCATCCCCCAATTGGCCATAACTATTATGTCCCCACGCCCAAACCGTTCCATCTGACTTCATGGCTATGGTATGATCATTTCCACCCGCAATAGCAGTAACATCATTCAGTCCACTCACCTGCACTGGCGTTGTACTGTTTGTAGTAGTACCATCTCCCAATTGGCCCCATTCATTATATCCCCACGTCCACACCGTACCATCTGACTTCAGGGCTATAGTATGATGTCCTCCATCCTCTATAGCGATTACGTTACTCAGATCATTGACTTGCACTGGTGTTGTCCTGTTTAGGGTAGTGCCATCCCCCAACTGACCATATTCGTTTCTTCCCCACGTCCAGACAGTACCGTCCGACTTCAGAGCTATGGTATGATAGCCTCCACCCGCAATAGCGATAATATTACTTAGACCGCTGACCTGTATAGGTGTTGTACTGTCTGTAGTAGTGCCATCTCCCAGTTGACCGTAACCATTATATCCCCATGTCCAGACCGTTCCATCTGACTTCAGGACTATGGTATGAAATACCCCACTCTCAATGGCGGTGGCGTTACTCAGGCAAATGACCTGTACCGGCGTTGTCTTATCCGTTATGCTGTCATCTCCCAATTGACCATAACCATTATGTCCCCATGACCAGACTGTGCCGTCGGGCTTCAAGGCAACGGTATGAAACCCTCTGGCTGTAACCGTTTGGGTTACAGTAAGAATTGGTGTTGGCGAAGGCGATGGAGTCGGATTTGATGTTGGCGTCGGTGAAGTCGTTGGTGTTGGTTCTGGAATTGGTGTTGGAGTAATTGCTTCACAAGGTGATGGTGAAAATTTCTGGATACGATTGTTATCGAAATCAGCAACATACACATTTCCTGAAGCATCCACAACTACTCCACCGGGAGAGTTAAGCTGACCATCTTCTGAACCATATGAACCCCACTTGGTTATAAATGTGCCACTGGAGCTGAATTTCTGTATACGATTATTATTCCTATCGGCAACATAGACATTAACTGATACATCCACAGCGACTCCATGTGGGCGGTCAATTTGACCGTCTCCTGTGCCGAATGATCCCCATTTCGTTATAAAGGTGCCACTGGAACTGAATTTTTGTATACGATGGTTATAATCATCAGCAACATAGACATTTCCTGATGCATCAACGGCCACTCCAAATGGGAAGTTAAACTGACCATCTCCTGTTCCAGAAGAGCCCCACTTAGTTATAAATGTGCCGCTAGAGTTGAATTTCTGTATACGATTGTTAAGATAATCAGTAACGTAGACATTTCCTGATGCATCAATAGTAACTCCTGTTGGGGAGTTAAACTGACCGTCTCCCGAACCATTTGCCCCCCATTTGGTTATAAATGTGCCGTTGGAGTCGAATTTTTGTATACGATGGTTGTCGGCATCAGCAACATAGACATTTCCAGATATATCAACAGCTACTCCCCATGGGGCCTTAAATTGCCCATCTCCTGTTCCGTATGACCCCCATTTCGTTATAAATGTGCCATCGGAGCTAAATTTCTGTACACGATGGTTCTTGTGATCAACAACATAGATATTTTCAGACGAATCCATATTTACTCCCCATGGACCGTCAAACTGCCCATCTCCTGTGCCCTGTGAGCCCCATTTGGTGACAAATTGATAGCACTCAGGTGTTGTATTTGGATCAGAAACAGTGGTAAATGTCCATAGATAATCCTCTGCTAATGGATTTCCTCCTTGATCCTTTGCGCCCGTGGTAATCTTTGCTGTATATGTTGTGGAATAAGCCAGATTACTTGATGGGGTAAATGTGGCCGTTTTACTACAACAATCAAACGATACTGTACCGCTGATATTGTTGCCGTCACTGTCGCTTAGCGTAAACGTGCTTGTATTAATTGCAAAAGAGTCCATGACCTCGCTGAATGTTGCGCTGATGGCGCTATCTACTGCAACTCCGGTAGCATTGTTGACAGGGCTTGTGGAACTTACCGTGGGCGGTGTTGTGTCTTCCCCATAAGGGGCACTAGGTGGACAAAAGTCTGAAGTCCATCGGGCGATGCCTTTGGTAATGCGAAGTTCATCAAGATAACCATCAATAAAATAAGTTGAAGAAGTTATATCAGCAGCCCCGTGATAAGAACCTATTATAAGAGAGAACCTGGATAACCGTTAATAGATCTTCCTGTCGCATCGAATAAACCTATTGGTGCTCCGTTAACAAATATCCAAAAATTATTCCCACTCCTTACAAAAGCCCAATGATACCAAGTATTCAATTGGAAATTTTGATTTGGAGCATACCAAGCCCAATAAGAACTTACAGGATAAAACGAAATACCAGTTTGTGAGAAATTTATTATATAACCAGTATCTCCTTCGTGTTTAGTCAAAAGAAAATTACCTGAAAAGGAATTAAACCTCACCCAAAAATCTATGGTAAAATCCCCGCTACCAAAATTCCAGTCGTCGCTGTCAGCTAAAGACAAATAGTCTCCGCTACCATCAAAAGAAATTGCTTTTCCTTTGAAGTGGTCTCTTGAAGCATCTATAAAAGAAGTAAAACCATCACTTCCGTTTAAATGAAGAAGTAATTTTGTACAATTATCAGATGTATATGCATCAGTTGGCGGGGTAAAATCAGAAGTCCAGCGGGCGATGCCTTTGGAGATGCGGAGTTCGTCAAGCCAACCATCCAGAAAGTGTGTGGGCAAATCGGCATAAGCAACGCCAATAGCAAGACTTCCACTATAATTTATCAAAGTCGCTAATGATGTATAGTCAGAACCTGCTTGTATTCCATCAACATATATTCTAAAGACGTTACCGTTTCTTATCAAAGCAATGTGATACCACTGCCCAGTTGTTATAGCAGGAGACGGAGTTCTAATAATCTCAACTGTATTTGACCCGCCAGAAATCTGCTTAAAATACAAATTCCCATCATTCCTCAACCCAAACCAAGATTCATTATGCCCGTCTGTCCTCTGGCTATAAAAAACTGCGGCATAATCTACAGATGGCAGGGAGTTAAATCTCACCCACAAATCTATAGTAAAATCCCCGCTACCAAAATTCCAATCGTCGCTGTCTGGCACAGTTAAATAATCTCCAGAGCCGTCAAATAACCCGCTTGTTCCCCCAAACTTGCCCTGCGCCGTGTCTATCTGTGCATTGCCGTTGGCGGTAACGGTTTTCCCTGCATTTGATACAGCAGCATCACCATAAGCCGTTATTGTTTTCCCGGTAGTATCGCTGATACTATCTCCGTGAATTAAAAGTTTTGTATACGAATCTATCGCAGCAGAAGCGCTACGATTGCCCAAAAAACCAAATACTAACAATACCATACAACACATCAACCAAATAATCACAGAATATCTGTTTCCCATCTTACCCTCTCCTTTTCATGGTTTACGATGTGAATCCATTAATTTAAATGTTTAGTTTCATTCAGCATGACAACGCTGCTAAAATGTTAATACATGTAATTCAGTTACGAATAGCCAATTCATATTATTTGTATTTATTTGTACTCATTTTTGGCCAATTTCAGAATTCTGGTGTAAATAAAAAAGCCTTACTGCAAAGATATTCTTTGAAACATCTTCGGCAGTAAGGCTGTATTCTAAATTTGACTTTTTGTATTGTTTTACTAATAAATTAAATGGGCACATAAAACCTACCTTTGCTGTCTCTGTGATGGAGACAGTTTTTTGTTGACCGTTATTACGGAAACCTTTCTATATCTCTAAAAAAAGTCATTGCTATTTCTCACTTGAAACTCGGTTGATTAACATACCTTGTTAAAAAACCATAAAATAAAAAAGCCTTACTGCAAAAATGTTCTTTGAAACATCTTCGGCAGTAAGGCTATCTATATCTCCCTGCCTTTGCAGGAAAATATTTTGAAGACCCTTTACTTTGCGTCCCCTGATCACTCAGGGTTTGCCTTTATCGTTATGTTTTATTACGCCTAATTTTTAAACCATATTTTTGTTTTTCGTTCCGATACTTTTGAACATATTATAATATTAGGTAATTTCTGCCAATCCCTCTAAAGTGGGACATCAATTCCGGGGTAACATTTCAGACCAACGCAAAGACGCAAAAGACACAGAGGTAAAAAACTAATAAGACAGGAAGATAAGGGATTACGTAGGTAGGAATCATAACTTCCCACATCCCAAATTCTAAACTTCCTGAATTCTTTGCAACCTTTGCTACTTTGCGGTGATTCTAAAGACCCTTTTCTATAGCGTCCCGTAATTGACCATGGTTAGCCTTTATCGTTGTTAAAATATTCAGTATTATTAAAATATCAAAAAAAATTTTAGGATTTATACTAAACACAAATATTCTTTGTCAATAGAAAATTTATTCTTTAAAAAGGTTTTCGCAGTGAAATTACCTCTTTAAAAGGTAATAAAGTCTTCCATATGTGTTCAGATTTCCATCATCATACATTGCCTTTTCGCCGATTACAAAATATACATCAGCTCTTGCCGCGGTTTGTATTGTGCTTCCTGTATCCTGATCCAGGACAAGGAATGATTTTTTCAACAATACACTTCTTCTTGAAGAATCTGAATTTTGTTACCCTCTTATAAAGGGAAATTTGTGAAAGAAAAAGAGTGTGATTTTGACGATGCAGAACAGGGTGCAACAGTGGAAGTTGCAAGAGGAAAGCCAATATAGCAAATCGAAAGGGATTCAAAGCTTTTTTTAATTTTTACACTAAAAATCAAGGTGATTATAAAAGATTTGACACTAAAAAGTAGAAGGTATAATAGTGTCAAATGGACGTAAACACCTTTGAAATAGTAGGGAAAACAGAGAATAAGGCACGGTTGTTTTTCAAGAAATACTGTTGGAAAAATAGCCTTGTTTTTTGTACACGATGTACGACTCGTAAAGTATATCGGATTATAGGTAAAAAATACCGTTGTAAACGGTGTGGATATACGTTTCACGACTTTAGTAACAGATGGATAAACGAGGTTAAAATACCGTATAAGAAGTGGCTGTGGATAATAAAGCTTTTTGAACTTGACCTTTCTGCAAGAAAGATAGCCCAGCAGGTAAAGCTTAGTTATCCAACGGTACATAAAGCGGTAAATATTATTAGGAAGTCCATTATAGCAAGCGATAAGGATGCCCAGGAACTTCTTTATGGTGAGATAGAGCTTGATGAGACATATTTTGGTGGTAGACGTAAGGGCAAGCGGGGTAGAGGGGCATATAATAAAGTCCCGGTATTCGGTATTTTGGAGCGAAACGGGGTGGTTAAGGTTAATATCATTAAGGATGTTACGGCAGAATCTATCCTTAATATGACTATTAAGACTGTCAGACGCGGCTCTATCGTGTATACTGATAAATTTAAAAGCTATGATACACTTATGTTTTGTGGCTATAGACATCTCAGGATCGATCATGGTAAAATGTTCGCCTCAGGTAAAGTATACATTAATGGCCTCGAAGGCTTTTGGAGTTATGCTAAAGAAAGACTTATTAAGTTCCATGGTGTATCTAAAGAATACTTTCCTCTTTACCTGAAAGAAATGGAATTTAGATATAACAATAGACATAATATTTTATTTCACTTAATCGTTCGTAAGTTGTGCTTTTTAGTGTCAAATCTTTTATAATCACCTAAATCAAAGGAAAGATAAATGTGAAAAAATGGTGTGTATTTATAGGTAAACTATAAGAGTATTGGCAGTACTAATCTTGAATAAATCACCATACGGTTCCCGACACTCAGACATCTTCCATCTTGGGGTCATCAATATCATAATCAACCAAGTAAATACAGAAACATCGCATATAATTAACAAAGCCTGAACTATCACTGGTGAAAAGATTTAAAGTCCTTCTAAAAGCTGTATCACTCTTTCAATGTTATTAGTCGGTGTCTTACATGTCTGATTTTCACATAAATAAACAGTTGTCTTACCGTCTATTGGCTTTTGTTCTTTAACAAAGCCGGCAATTTCCTCAATCGTTTTGTCCCTTTCTGAGTGCAACAATAATACCTTTTTAGGTATAAATCGCTTCTGTATTTCGCTTAGTACCTTCTTTGTATCAGGATTGTCAGGTTCTCCTGCAATAATAATTTCTTTAACAGGACCAATGGCAAAATCCAGTCCACAAAGAAATTGAGTATATCCTGATGGATATTGATTTATAGTATTAGCAAAATTCTTGATAATCTGTGTTGCCATATCTTCCATATTCAAATTACCTGTCATACGACTTATTCTTAATATATTGAGCAATGCAACAGAATTCCCTGATGGTAAAGCGCCATCGTATATTTCCTTTGTATTAAAAATAAGCTTCTCATTATTCTTTCCACTTAAAAAGAACCCCCCAGCTTTTTCGTCCCAGAAATTTTCAATCATTTTTTCATTAATATTTATTGCTGTTTTAAGGTATTTCACCTCAAATGTAGCCTCATAAAGATTTATTAAACCCCATACAAAATTTGCGTAATCATCCAGGAATCCGTTATTTGAAACTTCTCCTCCACAATAACGCCGCATTAATGTTCCATCTTTCTGTCTCAAATTATCTATAATAAAATCTGCTGCACGTTTAGCTGCAAGCACATATTGTGGTTCATCTAAAGCCTGTGCGCCTTCCGCTAGCGCTGCAATCATCAATCCATTCCATGATGTTATAATCTTGTCATCCCTGTGAGGACGAACACGTTTTTCTCGAACGGCTAGAAGTTTCTCCTTTGACTTTTTAAGCATTTTTCTGAACTCATCCGGTTTTAAGCCTTCTAACTTACAAAATGCATCCAGCGGTTTATCTGCATGAAGAATGTTTTTATCTTCAAAATTACCCTCTTTAGAAACGTCATAATAGTCACAGAATATTTTACCTTCATTACCGCCTAGTGTTTTTATAATCTCATCGGGCGTCCATACATAAAATTTACCCTCCACACCCTCACTGTCTGCATCTTCCGCTGAATAAAAACCACCTTCAGGAGATGTAAGATCTCGCAATACATAATCAAATATGCCCCTTGTCATATCAGCATTAAATATATTTCCTGTTGACTGATAAATCTCTATATAAGCCATTGACATTAATGCCTGGTCATATAGCATCTTCTCAAAATGAGGGACAAGCCAATATTCATCAGTAGAATATCTGTGGAAACCACCACCCAATTGGTCGTAAATGCCACCCATTCCCATCCTTTCAAGCGTCTTTCCTACCATTTCCAAAGCATTTGGGTCTTTCGTGCGTTTCCAATATCTAAGGAGGAAAGTATAGTGATGTGGTGTTGGAAATTTTGGTGAAGAGCCGAACCCACCATAGAGAATATCAAAACTATCCCGTAATTGTTCATATGCATGCCTCAATGTTTCGGCAGTCAGAAGTTGACCTGAAGTAATTTCGGTTGTATCTTGTAAAAGCTTCGTCACTTGCTCGCTGGACGCACGAATACTCTCTTTATTCTCCTTCCAGAGATTGGAGATTTTCTTAAGAATATTTAAAAAACCAGGATTCCCCAATCGCTCGGCTTTTGGAAAGTATGTGCCCGCATAGAATGGTTTTCCATCAGGAGCTAAGAAAAGATTTAATGGCCAGCCACCACTTCCAGTTAAAGCCTGACAGGCGGACATGTAAACACTATCAATATCAGGACGTTCTTCTCTATCAACTTTAATAGAAACAAAATTTTCATTTAATATTTTCGCAACTTCTTCATCTTCAAAAGATTCATGTTCCATAACATGGCACCAATGACATGTGGAATATCCTATTGAAAGGAAGACGGGTTTGTTTTCTCTTAATGCTTTTTGAAAGGCTTCTTCACACCATGGATACCAGTCCACAGGATTGTATGCGTGTTGTTGTAAATACGGACTCTTTTCTTGAATTAAATGATTGGGTTTTCCCTTCTTTAAAACACCACTTTCTGGTCTTATTACATTAGATTTATTACCAATTTCCTTTGCACTCATATCATTAAATATACAATCTCTAACCAAAAAAACTAAAATGAAGTATCTTACTATAAGTAAAAACCTGTTTTTACCATGAAAATATGAATATTTCCTCATGGATATATTCTAAAAAAACCGCTATGGGTCTTTCCTGTAATTGGTTAAGGAAGCAATAGGGAACTGAATTATATGACAAAGAAAGGATATGTCAAGAAAGATTGTGCCCTCTTTTATTTATACATCAAAGATATATATTAAAGTAGCGATGATATATATGTTGAATTCTTATAAAAATCTTTAATAAGTATCTTTATGACTCTATGACCTTAAGAATATTATACGGCACGTATTTCGCTTTTTAAAAATTGTATAATTATAAATACTTTTTCACTTGATATTTGACATTAAAAGGAATATATATTTAAAATAACACGAGTTAAAACGGTTTACTTATAACATAAAATATCAGATATTTTAAAAGTCTTTACTGCATATATCTAAAAAAGATTCAAAATAAATAACAGTTGGCTGAAATATAACACTTTTTGACTAAATCTTTTCTTTTTGATAAATTAGTTTTTTATTATCATTAAAATTATTTAAGAAAGGAGGGCATATATAAGATGTCGTTTAATAAATTATTAAAATGGTACGTTATAGTATGCATTGGACTTTTGTGTCTACCTTTATTGGGATTGGCTAAAACGGGTTATGGATCAGCAATAAATGATAGACAAACAAATAACCACCTTTTGAATCACGTACAAAAGTCAAATAATGGAAACTGGGATATTGATGCAACTGCCGAAAACCCCTCAGACCTGCCAAGAATAGAACTCTTAAATTATCAAGCCCCTAATGTTAAGCTTGCAAGTGAACAGGAAATAATTCCATCAAAGACTGGTGCTGTCCATTCTGAAGAACAAGACAAAGAACTTGGTTCCATAATGCATGATTTTCTAGAATTAACTAAATATGGAAGATCTATACATGTAATGGCAATGTTGATGGTTGGTTTCGGTTTTTTGATGGTCTTTGTAAAAAGATATGGCTATGGTGCAGTAACTGCAACCTACATTGCGGTAAGCATTGTAATTCCTTATTACATGTTCATAAAGACGCAAGGAATATTTGGCGAACCAGCTGAGTTGCAAATGGATCGTTTTATACTCGCAGAATTTTGCGCAGCCAGTATATTAATTGCCATGGGCGCCTTCCTTGGCAGACTTAAGATGTCTCAATATATTATCTTGGCTTTGATGTTCGTTCCTTCCTATATGATAAATGAATGGATTATGCTTGAAAACGGGATGGGTATTATTCCTAAAGGACAATTAATTGACACAGGTGGTTCAATTGTTATACATCAGTTTGGCGCTTACTTTGGATTAGGTGTTATTGTCAGGATGACCAGTAAAGAAGATTTCTTAAAAAAGATTGACTCGGATAAAGTCAGCAATCAGTTTTCCATGCTTGGAAGTATGGTTTTATGGATATTCTGGCCATCATTTTGTTCAGCGCCTGCCGAAATATCGAGGATGCCACTGGCAGCAGTCAACACAGTGCTTTCTCTTTGCGCAGCTACCGTGTCAACTTATATTGCAACCACCATGATAAGGAAAAAAATTGCTATCGAAGATATGGCTAACGCAGCTTTAGCTGGCGGTGTAGCTATTGGCTCTGCCTGTGCACACACAACCCCTCAGTCATCGCTTATAATTGGTTTCATTGCAGGTATTTTAAGTGTATGTGGTTTTGCATTAATACAGCCTCGCATACAAAAGGCACTTAAAGGTATAGATACTTGTGGTGTTCATAACCTGCATGGTATGCCGGGTATATTCGGTGGGCTTGCTACAATCTTTGCAGCACAGGGGGTAGTTCCTGGTTTACAAATAAAAGGCGTATTAATTACATTTGTCATTGCCTGGATTACGGGTCTTGCCTCAGGAACAATTGTATCTTTGTTTGGTTACAGGAAAGATTCATACAATGATGCAGTAGAATTCATAGTGGAAGAAGAACATCATTAATAAAATTCACTGAACGTACTAAAAAAACCTCCTGCATTTATTGATGCAGGAGGTTTTTTTATTGTAATAACCAGCTTTATTTTAAGTTGACGCTCAGTACGCTTCTCATATACACTTTTAATCTGTCGTTTAAATTTGTATAAATATGACTGGAGTAACTTGCATGGATTGGAAGATTATTATCAGCACATTTGTCACTATTTTCTTGGCTGAACTGGGAGACAAAACACAGCTTGCATCTATCCTGTTGACGAGCAAGACTAATAAACCCGTATTGGTTTTTATTGGAACTATGCTCGCCTTTGCCGTAGTCACAATTATCGGCGTTACAGCTGGTTCAATAATTACTAAATTTATACCTATCAACATTATTAAGTACAGCGCAGCAGTTGCATTTATTATTATTGGTATAACTATTTTATTGGGCAAAATTTAGTATGAGAATAAAACGGCCTATAAACCACGCAAAACGAGTAGGCAGGACAGCAAATCTTGTCATATTCCTGGGTATTCTGAGTATTATTTTAAGTATCCTGGCATTAACCATCAGTCAAGGGCTTGCAAAACGTGGTTATGGTCTCGGATATATAGCTATAGGATTAGTGATGTTTGGGCTTGGTTATGGAATTAGGTATAGATATAAGTACTGCCTATATCTTGCAATAATGTTGTTTACATTAATTACAAGTAATTTTATTCTAAAACTTTCTATACATCACACTATGTACTTGTTTCTGCGACTAATACTCTGCGGTTTAGCCTCCTTCAGACTAATACAGTCGGCATCATCCATGAGGGTACTTATCGCAACAAATACTTTTCCTGAAAAATATAACCGTTATATTGAGTTTTTCCATAGACGCAGGCGCACATGACAATTCTGAACGAAATATACAAATATAAGCTAATAGAGGTCTATGAAAATAAAAGACGTATCCCGCTTAACGTTATAAAAGAAAATATTAAGAAGGCCTCTACTACTAGATCTCTTAGTGCCGCTTTAAAATCGGATGTTAATATTAGTATTGTTGCCGAAATTAAAAAAGCCTCTCCTTCTATAGGTATTTTGAGAGATAATTTTAAACCGATCAAAATTGCTCGTATTTACGAAGCTAACGGCGCCGCGGCTATTTCAGTGCTTACCGATGAAAAATTCTTTCAGGGTAGCCTTTCTTACCTAACAATGGTTAGAAACACAGTACGTTTACCAGTCCTGAGGAAGGACTTTATTGTTGACCCTTATCAAATATACGAGGCGCGGGAAGCAGGTGCAGATGCAATACTATTGATAGCCGCATTTTTTTCAAAGGAAGAGTTACAAGATTTTATGCTACTGGCAAGCGAACTGGGAATGGATTGCCTTGTAGAGGTACATTCGGAGAAGGAACTAAAGACAGTGTTACAAACCAATGCCAGTATTATTGGTATAAACAATCGTGACCTTAAAACATTTAAAACTGATTTAGAAACAACGCTTCGCCTAAGACCGCTTATTCCTTCAGAAAAAATTGTCGTAAGTGAAAGCGGCATTAAATCGCGTAAGGATATTGAAAAATTGTTGGAAAATGGTGTCAATGCCGTCTTGGTTGGTGAAACCCTGATGAAAAGTAATAACATTCCTAAGAAACTGCATGAACTCTTAGGAAACAATAAACTTTCCTAACATTATTTACTTTTAAAATGGAATTAAGGGAATTATAAAATTTTGTTCAATTAAATCTGATTACACTCCTACTTTATTTATGCATCCAGTACAGCTTTTATGTCTTTCTTTGATTTGGCCCCTGCCATCTTATTCACTGCTTTGCCATTTTTAAAGAGTATAAGCGTTGGTATGGAAGTAATCCCAAATTTGGCAGATACAGCACTATTTTCCTCCGTATCGAGCTTACAAACCTTAATCTTACCCTTATATTCTTTTGCCAGTTCATCAATAACCGGTGCAAGTTGTCTGCATGGACCGCACCAAGCCGCCCAGAAATCAACTAATACAGGGATATTTGAATTTAATACATCTGTCTCAAAATTTGCATCAGAAGTCACAACTATATCTTCAGACATGATTATTCTCCTTCATTAATTTTTTATAAGATAATTAACACTTACAAAAAGATTACAATGACATTCGCCATCTCGTTCAACTTCTTCTACATGATAAACGCATGGACATATAATTTTCTTGTCTTTTTCAAAATCCCCCATAACTAACCGACAAGGACAATATGGATACCCATACTTCATTTTGCGCATCACCAATCCTTTTAATACCCTGTCAACAATTTTAACATCAGGATTTAACCTATATTGACTATTTGATACATAATCATTAATCATTCGGCGGATTCTTATCTCTTCTTCATCTTTGTTGTTGTTAGTCATACGTATTCCTCAATATTTTTTAAATCCTGATTAATGCATTGGTTCGTTATCTTTTTTATCGCGCGGCACCCTTTTCAATTCCCACACTGCGCCTGTTGGGTCAGGACAATGAGTTAACAGAGTATGTTCACTTGTCTGCCATGGCAACATTGCTCCATATCGTAATGCAAGCGCATCCCTAGAAAGAGCTGCATATACGCTGTCACACAATCCCTTTGGAGTAAATCCCGTTAATGGGAAAGTATCCCCTTCTTTATAATAATTGCAACTACCTTTTTTGACTACGGTCGCGAATACCTTATAACTAGAACTCTTACACTTCAATAATTCGTTCCTCAATAATTCCTAAGCATCTGCACATTCACCAAGGTATTTACAAAGTACTTTGATATTGGGCAGGAATAATTTAAATGTACTATATATAATATAAACATTTCTCAATGTTTAATTTTATACCACCATTCCAATAACGATACCCTCAAATACAAGTTTCCCATCCACTACCCCCTGTGTATCAAAAACTGCCCTTCTTGAACGTAATTCTTTATTTTCAGCAATAATAATCAGCTTATCCCCGGGAACAACCTTCCCGCGAAATTTAACTTTATCTACACCACCAAATCCTAAAAACCGTTCATCTTTTGTAGTCTGTTTATAATAATATGTACACAACTGTGCAGCAGCTTCTAACATCATAACGCCGGGCATGATAGGACGACCTGGTACATGGCCTCTTATCCAGAATTCATTATTTGACACATCCTTATATCCGACTATAATCCCTTCTTCTATGCTATATTTTATTATTCCAGACAGTTGCTCCATTTCATATCTATGAGGTACAACGGCTCTAATGCCTTCAATATCAATAATTGGTTTATTTAAATCTATATTATTTAAGTCTATTAATATATCCTGGGGCATTTAAAAGTATTATATTAAGATTATTTTAATTTAAAAAACACAATTTTAATTATGATAATTCTACTAAATAAATATGTCAAACAAAATCTAACACTTTAAAAGCTAAAATATACTTGACAAACTTGATACAATTTAGTATAAATTTCATAAGTTATTATTGTATGTATATTTCTTACATAAACTAATGTAAGGGGGTATTAGAAATGAAAAGACTGCGTATTTCATTAATTTTATTTGCTGCTTTAATATTTGGTGTAGGTGTGACAAATGCGCCAACATTAATTAAATCTGCAATAGCTGGCGAGTGTGAATGTCCGGAAGGTTGCCCATGCAGCCATTGTTCCGGAAAGAGTAAAGATTGTCCTTGTGAAAAGAAATAGGTAATCGTCGGTTTTTCAAAGAGAAACTGATATATTATTAAAACTAAAAAACGCCTTTTTTCAGGAGGCGTTTTTTAATTTATAATTTTAGGGAATACATAAAATGAATACTTTCATGGCTAAAAAGAATAATTTAAAAAGAAATTGGTATGTTGTAGATGCCAAAGATAAAATTCTTGGCAGGATGCTTACCACAGTTTCGAGGGTACTTCAAGGTAAACATAAACCTGAGTATACTCCGCATGTTGATGTTGGTGACTTTGTTATCATTACAAATGCCACTAAAGTGAAGCTTACAGGTAAAAAGATGAAGGAAAAAATTCATTACTACGTAACACATTACCAGGGTGGTTTAAGGAAAAGAATGGTTGGTAAAACACTTGAAACAGCACCAGAAAAGGTATTTCGTAGGTCTGTTAAAAGGATGTTACCAAGGACAAGGCTTGGAAAGGATATGTTAAAGAAATTAAAAATTTATGCGGGTTCCGACCATCCGCATCAGGCACAATTACCTAAAGAATTAGTTATTCGTAATTAAAAGTTTAAAGGAGATATAATTGGCTGCAGAAAATTTTATTTGGGGTACTGGAAGACGCAAAACATCAATCGCAAGAGTTAGATTGAAAAAAGGAAATGGTAAAATATCTGTAAATGAAAATGAACTAGACAGATACTTTACTGTTGATCGCGACCGCACGCAGGTACGCGCACCTTTAAAAGCCACAAAAACAATAGGAGATTATGACGTTTTAGTGAACGTAAAGGGTGGCGGTATTACAGGACAAGCAGGGGCAATATCTCTTGGTATAGCACGTGCTCTTTGTAAAGCCGATGCCTCTTTATCAGATTCCCTTCGCCAGGAAGGATTTTTAACAAGGGATAGCAGGATGAAAGAACGCAAGAAATATGGCAAGAAGGGTGCAAGAAAAAGCTTCCAGTGGACAAAACGTTAATCTAGCGATAGTTATTTCAGCTTATCAGTGTAATATTTTGTAGCTAAATTCACACCTTCCTCAAATGTAACCTTTGGTTTCCACCCAAGCGCTTTGGTTGCCTTTGAACTATCAAGACTAATATGCTCAATCTCACCTGGACGTTTCTGACCAAAAATTGGTTCGATATTGGACAGAAGCGACCTTCTAACCGTTTCAAATACTTCGTAATCCGTAATCTCCCTACCCCAGCCGAGATTATAGATTTCACCGTTCCCTGAATTGTTTAAAACAGTCGTGTTTGCTGTTATAATGTCACCTACATAAACATAGTCGCGTGTTTTTGAGCCGTCGCCAAAAATCGTAGGACGTTTATTCTTTAATATCTGTTCACTGAAAATGGCTATTACGCCTGCCTCGCCATGCGGAGACTGTCTCGGTCCATATACATTTGGATATCTCAATACAGTGAAATCTAAGCCATATAATTTATAAAAAATATACAAATAATGCTCTACGGTATGTTTGCTTACACCATATTGCGAAAGGGGCTCCACTGGACATGTCTCTTTTACTGGTAAGCTTTTAGGCTCACCATAAACGGCCCCACCTGTAGAGGCGTATATGAATTTCTTTACTTGAAATTTCCTTGATAATTCACACAGATTTAATGAACCAAGAATGTTTACATTAGCATCGTACATAGGCGTATCCACTGACTTACGAACATTAACCTGAGCAGCATGATGATTTACAACCTCTGGTCTCTCCTTATTAAATATCAACTCCAAATCTTTAGAATTACAGATATCTGTTTTATAAAATACCGCACTCTTATTAACATTTTCAAACACGCCTGCAGAAAGATTATCCACAACAACAACAGAGTGTCCTTCGCCAATCAATCTATCTACCAGATGCGATGCTATAAAACCAGCCCCTCCTGTTACCAGTATTTTCACTAAACCCCCGCCCTCATAATACGCTATTATAAAGAATATGTACTTTACTAATAATAAAACACTAAACTTTTTTATTTAATTTTTAAATATAAACTCATTATTAAGAATAAATAACTTAACAGCAAAGTGCAACACAAGAAGATAGAAATTAGCCATGTATCATAAAGTTAATATATTTAAGAGTTACAGTCTTAAAAGAACCTTTAAATGTTTTATTAGTATACACTTATTCTTTATTTTCGCAACCATTATTATATAATTGCATATATTTTGTTTAACGATTGTGCATGCGTTGTATTGTACTAATAATTGTTTACGTTTAATTACCATTTTATAGGCTCTATTTATACGAAAACACATTTTTCATAGTAAAGGTTTTATATTTATATTATGCCTCTTAACTTTCCATGAGAATAGTAATTGCCAAATAATAACTTTTTATAATAAAATACCATCTATATTTGTACTATATTTTGATTCCATTTTGAATATTGGTAAAAATTGTGCAAAGCCTTATTGAAGATTTATCTCTGCGTGACAAGCTTCACGTCTTCAAAGATAGAAAAGAAGCAGGCACATTCCTTGCCAGAAAACTTCTGAAATATAAAGGTACAGACGGTATAGTTCTCGGCATACCTTCGGGTGGTGCTCCTGTTGCGGCGAACTGGCAAAAGCCCTCTCCCTTCCACTCGACCTTGTTATTCTCAGAAAGATTCAGATACCCCATAATACAGAGTCAGGATTTGGCGCTGTTGCGCCTGACTACAAGGTATTGATAAACGAAGACCTCCTTAGTATGCTCAATCTCACACAAAAAGATGTTGAACATCAAATCAAACTGACAATAGACACTATCAAGAAAAGAGATGGCCTGTTCAGGAAAGGGCTGCCATTCCCTTCGGTAAAAAACATGATTGTTATTATAGTAGATGATGGACTGGCGTCTGGCTATACAATGCTTTCGGCTGTGGATTTTCTTAGTAGACATGACCCTAAAAAGATTGTTGTTGCTGTTCCAACCGGTTCAAAAAGAACAGTTGATTTCATTTTGCCCAAGGTAGATGAACTAATTTGCCTTAATATAAGAAGCGTGTTTAGTTTTGCTGTAGCAGATGCATATGAAAATTGGTACGATCTTACCGACAATGATGTGATTTCAATTTTACAAGAATTTAATCACAACATTTCCGATAAATGATTTATTATTAATTGCGAGTATTTATCTTTTTCTATTCAGTACGCCCCTATTCATTAAAATAACAAATAGAAATTACAATATTGCACCTTGTAGGATTAATAATCAGTCTTTAATTTATGAATTCACGCTTTGTTGTTCATGAACACCATTCGACGCATCTCCATTACGATTTCAGACTGGAGATCAACAGAGTACTTCGTTCCTGGGCAATTCCAAAGGGGCCCTCAATGAGTTCCTCTGAAAAACGACTTGCAATACAGGTAGAAGATCATCCCATAGAATATATTGATTTTGAAGGGATTATTCCACAAGGACAATACGGAGCGGGTACTGTAGTAATATGGGACAGCGGCAGTTTCACCATTATTGACGAACAAAATAACAGGTTAAGTTTCTCACTTAATGGCAGAAAACTGAAGGGTAATTTTACGCTTGTACATCTTAAAGACAGAGGGAAAGGAAACGAGTGGCTACTAATAAAACAAAAGGACAATTTTGCCCGTAATGGCTGGAAGCTTGAAACAATCCTGACGTCACAGAAGAAATCACTTCTAAAGGAACGTGTACCTCCATGTCAAACCACATGACTAGACACCATAGAATGTGCTTATTATTTAAAGAATCAAATCCAGGATATAACCTTTTTTTTGTTAATATTTTAGGGTCTTGACTAGCACAGAGGGTATTTTCTAAACATTTTTAATAGTATAGCATAAATATTTTCATTACGATGATTAAATCTGAATTCACATTCTTTAAGGTGCAGATAGAAAGTATTTTGAGGCACACCATGAAACTTTTGAAGTCGCCTTTTAGAATAAGACCAGAAGGACTCTATGCCATTAATATGACTCTTATCATTAGCAAACTCATCATCACCGTGCTTAACCCTATAGTGCTTCTCATAGCCGATATCTACCAGTCCGCTATAGCCTCTCCATTGGTCAGAATGAATAATGCTTTCAGGAGATACCTTGCCTCTAATAATGGCTTGCAGCGTGGCTTTAGCGCAGTTTGGCACAATCTCTGTATAGACTTTGCCGCCTCTTTGCAGAATACCAAAAACAGGTGTTTTACCATAAGCCCCTCTACCTCTTTTGCCTTTTTGTCTGCGTGCGCCAAAATAGGATTCATCAACTTCTATCTCTCCTCTGAATGGAGAGGCTTGTTCACAAAATTCAGATATTCTTGTTCTTATCATACGGAGGTATCTATTAATAGTGTTGCGATTTAAATTACATAAAACAGCAATTTGCTGTGCGTCTAAATCAAGGGCAAAATGCTTTAACAATTGCCTTATTTTTGACTCTGAAATTCTTGAACGGTTTGCATACCTGTTTTTCATTGTCCTGACTGTGGTTAAAGCATATTGCTGTGCCCTGTGCTAGTCAAGACCCATATTTTATTATGAGCTTACTTATTAGCGAAACAAAGGTTAAATCCATACTTACCACCTCAGGGATTCCTGGCGTTGATTATTGTATTAACCCTTATATTGGTTGTGAGCACAGTTGTGGATACTGTTATGCAACCTTCATGAAAAGATTTACAGGTCATACAGAGGCATGGGGTAGTTTTGTTGACGTCAAAATAAATGCACCGGAAGTCTTACAGAAACAACTCAAAAGTATTACAGGCGGCCGAGTTTTAATCAGCTCTGTAACAGATGCATATCAGCCGTTAGAAGCAGACTACAAAATTACAAGGCAATGTCTTGAAATACTATTACAACACAGGCTTTCCGTTGACATACTCACAAAGTCCGCATTAGTTTTGAGAGATATAGACCTGATAAAGAAATTTAAAGACATTGAGGTGGGTATTACCATCACAACTGATAACGATGCCATGAGGAAGCTCTTTGAACCAAAAGCCCCGTCAATTAATAAAAGAATTGATACGTTAAAAACATTACATAACAACGGAATAAGTACTTATGTCTTTATAGGTCCTATATTACCCATGAATCCAGAAGCACTTTCGGAAAAAATAAGTCCTTATGCTGACTCTATTATTATTGACAAGATGAATTACATCACAAAGACTATCAACATATATAATCACCTGAAGTTAAGTAATTGGCTTGAAAAAGACTTTATCAATAATATTGTACAGAGATTGAATTACAACTTCTGCGGAAAATCCGT
The DNA here is from genome assembly GCA_963709355.1 of uncultured Planctomycetota bacterium. Lineage (GTDB taxonomy): Bacteria > Planctomycetota > Brocadiia > Brocadiales > Brocadiaceae > PLOWO2-12-38-17. The sequence continues at coordinate 1,157,433 of CAVPVY010000005.1, read as the reverse complement.
TAGTATATGTTGATATTCTTGCTAAGAAAATCATGCATTTTGCTAAACATAATAGAGTTGTTTAACAAAATATCATATAAAATACGTAGTTATATGATCGCCAAATAACTTTTCCGTGTAAATGGATTTAATCTCAAACATTCCAGCAAACACATGCATTATCGTATAAATAGTATTAAATTCAGATTCTTATTGTTTACTTTAATCTGTTTTATTATGAGCGCATCTTTCAATATTTCCCTTTCTGGATCTGCTAAAACAACACATATTGTGTTTATCGTTTCAGGCCATGTGAGTAAACCAGTATCTAATATTGACAATATGGGGGCTAAATCCTATTCAGGAATATTTGAATATCAATTCAATGACGCCGTAGTCAGATACTTTGAGAATGAGCGTTATCATATTCCAGATATACAATACCATGCCATTCTAGCATCAAATAATATGGGTTTACGAGAACGTGTAGAATATGCCAATGAAATCACTCCTGACCTTTACATTGAAATCCATCATGATTCTGCACAGGCAGATGATATTAAAAAGGCAATTCAGGCTGGAGAAGGCAGTCCACTGTGGAATGACATGAGCGGCTTTTCAGTCCATTATTCTGAAAATAATCTCTTTCCTGAAGAGAGCAAGGCCTTCGCACAATTACTTGCAGATGAAATGCTGAAGGATGATTTTAAGCCAAATATCTATCACGTTGATAAAGAAGGAATGATATGCATTGACAAGGAAACAGGTGTATATAACAGAATAAGCCCATGGGGACTTTATGTACTGAATAACATGAAGAGTCCATCAGTTGTAATAGAATGTGGTACTATTATCAATCCTCATGAAGAAACAGCATTGTCTCTTGACGACACCAGAATAAAGATTGTCAGTGCAATAAATAGCGCCATTAATAGATTCTTCGAATTAAAATAACTGAGTTTTGCAATGTGCCCTGCAGGTGAAAATTATTATACCGTAATCAAAAAGTTTACCGATGAATTTGATGCAATAGGTATTAAATCTTATGAATCACCGTCTCGCAAATACTTGTGGAAACCAATAAATATTAAACATCCTTTAGATTTAGCCCCATTAATTGAACATACCCTTCTTAAGCCAGAGGCAAATCACAAAGATATTATCAGGCTTTGTAATGAAGCAAAGCAATTCAATTTTCGTGGGGTCTGCGTAAACCCTTCCTTCGTTAACGAAGCACGACAACAATTATCTGGAAGCACTTGTCTGGTTATTTCTGTAGTAGGATTTCCATTAGGTGCCAACCTAACTATCACAAAAGTAGCGGAAACAAAACATGTTATTAAACAGGGCGCAAATGAAGTAGATATGGTTATTCCTATAGGCGCACTGAAAGAGGTTGATTATAGAACGGTTTATCACGATATACGCTCAGTTGCTGAAGTTGCTGGTAATATCCCTGTAAAAGTAATAATTGAAACAGGACTTCTTATGGACACCGAAAAGATTGCTGCCTGTTTATTGTCAATTCGCGCAGGGGCAACATTTATTAAGACCTCAACAGGTATCAATACGCATGGGGCAACTGTCGAGGACGTCAAATTGCTGAGAGCTGTGTCAGGCGACAAAGTAGGCATAAAAGCTTCTGGTGGAATTCATGATTTTCACAGTGCACTTGCTTTAGTAGAAGCCGGGGCAAACTTGTTAGGTTGTTCATCCTCAGTAGCAATTGTAACGGAACGATTATAGAATAAACTTATAAATAGTCGAATAGCATTAATCATTATTGATTCTATAAATTGCAGGAAATACATTGTCTTGTTATATGTAAAATATTCAAGAGGTTTTTAGATGCACTATTTATAACAAAATGAACAACATAAAAAGATATTCATGTTATTTAGCCTGGCTGACAGCCGGTGTCATTATCCTGTTCTGGAAACTTGACGATCTTGTCGGACTACATAGGGATGAGGCAATATTTGGTCTTTCTGCAGAAATGATTCTGAATGGTGCAAGACCACTGTCTGGTATTTTTAACTATTATACATCGCCCGTCTATGCTTATTTGCTCGCTATTATTACAAAAATATTTGGAAATACAATATGGAGTTTACGTCTCTTAGGTCCTGTTTTTGCGCTTGTAACTATTGCTGCTATTTTTGATATTATACGCCAATATTCTCATATTCGTGCAAGATGGGTAGCATGCTTTCTTATAACCTTTCCACCACTTATTATGTTTTCTCGGCTTTGTGGTGAAATATTTGTCCTTAATCCCTTCCTTTTCTTTGGTACGATTTGGATTTACGTCAAACTCTGCCTGAATCAAAAAAAACATATAAGTATAATTGGCTATATTTTGGCTGGCTTCCTCTTGTCATTAGGAATTTGGAACCATGTAATATTTCTGCCTGGTGCCTTATCACTTATTATATGCTATTTGATATTTTTGTGGCCCGGCTTATACAAATTTATTTCTCAAAGTATTTACTTCTCTATAGGTTTTTTTATTGGCTTGATTCCTAGATTCTTCACGGCTTTGATTTATGGAAAGGTTTTAATCCCAGATAAACCATCAATCCCGCTTGCTTCTATAAAGTCTTCACTATTAAATCTTCTTTATACTCTATCAGGAGATGGGCTTTACGCCCGTTTCTCCGGCGGAAGCACTATTCCTTTCGCCTGGGAAATGTTGGGGATTCTAATATTCATTTTGGCAACGTTCTTTTATCTAAGACACAAAAGAAACGAGAAAAAAACATCCTGTGGGATATGGGTTTTTCTGGTGCTTAACTTTTTTGGAATCTGGTACATTACGCCTTTCGGCTCCATGGGCTCACGCCTCTGGATAATCCCTGTCTGGCTCCTTCCAATTTTAATTGGCATGTGGATAAAGGAGTTTAACGCATGGAAATGGCGCATTACAGGCAGCGCATTTATTCTATTAAATCTAATTTTACTCCTGCTCAATTACTATACACCTAATAGCCGTTCAAATGGCTTTATCAGTCCTTCTGTATACGTGGGAGGCAAATATGATAACACCTGGGATTATTATGACCACCGTCAGATTGTAAAGAAGCTGGCTCAAACAGATAGCGAATATATATTTATATCTAATGCGAATGTGTTTACTTTTTATTATCTAATGCCTGAAGATCAAAAACATCGAATAAAACTGCTCTGGTCGCTGAATCTTTTAGGTCCAGAAAACACATCAGAGATTAGGAAACTCTATAACAGCTTCATATACAAAGGAACCATGCCAGCATCATCACTCTTTGTCTTTTATGATTCAGACAAAGATTATCTGAACGAGTTCTCAAAGTTGTGGTTTTATCCTTCGACTATTTTAGATAGCGAACTCAGCATCCCTGGTTTTAAGATATTTCGGTTTAAATAAAAAAATACAGATACTTTTTAGTGATTTCTTAATTATGCGGGCTGTTTATATCGTTTAACGTCAGAAACAACCTCGTTGCGTATCACAATCTTCTCTGCGCAGTTTGCAAAGAAATCGTACCCGGAGCCTGCCTCACCAATAATGTGTATCATCTTCTCTGGATCAGTAACCTTCACACCGCCCAGTACAGTAACACCCCTTTTAAAAAGCGGCTCTGGATACATACTAGCAGTAGGTCCGACAATGACAATCTCGCTTGCCTTCCTTGCGAGTCCAAGAATAGGTTCGAGAGTATGATTAACAAGCGTAACACCGGTTATAATAATTATATCCCCCTCAGGCACAATCTCCTGCAGTCGGTTATCTGGTTCTATCTTAACCATGTCGTTTTTACCGACTGCCTTCGGATTCTTCTCGATGACAAACAGTTTCTTAGCAACCTCCTGGATTCTCTTTATAAATGGCGGAAACGCCCCAACCATAACCACCGTATCTTTTTCTGTAATCTCTATAAGGTCTAATGCATCTCCGTAAATAAATGATTTGTACTTACATTTACTATCTTCAAACAAGATTGCAGAGAGCGCATTTATTGTTGCAATACCAACCGCCGCCTTTAGAACATTGTCGTCTATAGCGTATTCCATAAGGTCATCAGTAGTTAATTTAATTAATTCTCCTGCCTGCGGCATCTTTGCATGAGAACGAGGACAGCACACCGCCTCTGGTATTTCCTGAACAGGGGTATATGACACGCCTGCGTGCCCCGTGCTTAATACAACTCCTGTATAAAACACCCCTATTCGTACATCTTTTGGTTTAATATTAAACAGGTTTATTATGTCAGACTCTCTGATAATCTCTATTAATTCCTTAACAATAGACTTTTTCTCATACATATAATAAATACCCCTTTAATTTCTTTAAAATTAAGGTTCTTAAGGATTTTATGTTTAAATATTAATATGTAAATAATCAAATTAGATTCTTTGCTTCGCCCAGACGCAGTCCTGAACAAAATGAAGGAAAGACACATGCGAGGGTTTTAGCATGACATTTGTAGCCGCAGGCTTTACGCCTGTGAAAGAATGCAATCTGGAATGTTGCGTCTACCATTTATACGTATTCTGACAATGATAACTTACCACTTACTATGCTTGCAGTTCCATCAGATATTATTGCTATATATATTATCCTTGTTTGTATTTTATATATTTACATTTAAAAAGGATATTCCAGTTATACGATTCTCTCTCGATAGGATCATTATTAATTATAGTTCTTGTAAAAATTACCCTTCCTCCATTTTTGACATTTGCAAAGCTTACATCCCAATATTCTATAATTTTATCAACTGTGTTATCGCTAAATGAAACAGTTACAGCAGAGGGTAAATTAGAAATCCATTCCCCAGATTCTACTGTTGCAAATATCTGGTCTGGTATTTTATTACCAATAGAATCAATATCAAATATCTCTACAATACAACTATTTGCAGAAATTGTTTTCTGCTCCAATGTTAAATTGTATGTTCCTTGCTTAATTATATTAAAATCATCTGCATTACATGTAGCAATAAAACTTACAAGCACAAAAATAAAAACCATTATTAGCCTTTTCATTTTTCCCTCCTTAAAAGTTATATTTTATAACAACTATTGAAGCTCTCTTACTCGTAATAAATACCAGTCAATATATACCACTCTGGTATCAAGAGTCCAACCTTCAACATCACTTCTGTTTTCGAGCCTTCTTATAAGAGCTATTAAACCCCCATCCTTTTTATATGCGATTTCATATCTAATATGAAAATTAGGATTTACATAATTTTCATTAGGTAACATAATTTTATAATCATCTAAAGCATTTTCTCTTATAAAACCTATTACTCCTGTATAATTTTTAGACTTAACATGAGTTAAAGGAATTATTTGTTCTTTAATAGAACCTGTAGGAACAGTAATAGACTCAAGATTAACTTCTAAATCAGTTTCACTCTCAACAATCTCAAAATATTCCTTAGCTTGTAAATCAAAACAATATATTAAAGCTAATACAAATATTAACAAACTTATAATTCTTCTCATGTTATTGTCTCCGCTAATAAATTCCAATTAATAGATATATTAATTTCAGGCAAACAAGAGATGCTTCATTTCATTCAGCATGACAAATACTGACTGCCAATGTCTGACCCCTAATCGCTATTTTACCACTTTCACAGGAACCGTGTAATCAGGCTTCCGTCCCTAAATATAACCACTGCATTGCCTGCTTTATCCGATGACTTTATTGTAAATACCGCCTCTCCGTTTTCATCTGTCACCTGCCTTCTTGGAGATATCATTACTATCTCTGGATTAAATACCTTCGTTCTCACAATATCTCCCTCCACTGGACAATCATCTTCGCCCGTCACAGTAACTACCACAGTATTGCGCATCTTTACTCTTAATATTAATAAGTCAGGCTCTGCATCAATATCAGTTGCCTCGTTGCAAATAATTGGTGTGGGCGTTGGCGTCTCTATTGGCGTTAGGCTGAAATCAACCTGTGTTCGTCCACCGTCTACTACAGTTGCCTGCTGTGGCGTTGAGTTCTCATAACCATCCGCTCGTGCTGCAACATTATAGTCTTCGCCACAAAGAATACCCTGGAATTCATATAAGCCCTGGGCGTTCGTCGTGGTGCTATCAATTAGCGTGAAATTTTGACGCGATGTACCTACGCCATATGCTACACTCGCGCCAGCAATCGGAGCGCCTGTTACTGCATCCGTCACCTGACCAACAATACCACCAACTCCTTTGCACGGCCCTATTTCTGGCGTTAATGCTATATCCACCGTTGCTGTTTCAAAGCAAATCACAGTTATCAGCGCTGGCGTTGAATCCTCATAACCCTCTGCTTGTGCTGCAACAGTATAATCGCCTTCAGCAATACCCAAGAATGCATATGCGCCATGGGCGTTCGTCGTTGTGCTATCAATTGGCGTCGTGCCATGTACAATCCTTACCGTAGCACCAGCAATCAGAAGGCCTGTTTCTGCCTCTGTTACTATACCACCAATATCGCCTCCGCAAACCACGGCGGCTGTATCCGTCACCGTCCTTGAAGACCCTGTAGTATTTGTCTCATCAACATAAGTACTCGTCAAGGTATCGCCTTCTGCCGCTTGAATCTGGGTGTACTCCGTGGTACCGCCGCTGGAGGCAACCTTGATTGACCCCACGAACGTCCCGGTATCATCGCCCGATTCAACCATCCTTACCTTAGTGCTGTTAACTGAGCTTGTCTGAATAAACACGTCACTCAGGAGAGACTCGGCCGTTGCAGCATTTGTGTTTCTCTCTGCATCTGCCAGTGTTAGCAGCGCATACGCCCCTAATGGGGTAGGATCTGAATTAAATTCCAAGGTAGCATCAAAGGAGCTAAACGTCAACTGTTTCGTAGTTGAGGCTGACAACGGGTTTGTATCTGTGTAAACAACATTGACTACTCCACCTTGCTGCGTTTTTATAGTACCAGAATTTGCACTAGTCCCTCCACCTGTTGTTGTAGCGCCTGTTGTAATTGTGGCAAGGAATGTGCCCGTGTTTACACCATTCTCAACCAGGTTCATCTTCAAATCGCCGCCCGAGTTTGTTGCATCATAATTCGCCCCAGCAACCTTAAGGGCTGTAGTCAATGTATCCGCCGCCCCAGTTGTGTTTCTGTCTTTATCTACAACTGTAGCAACGATTGTGTCGCCGACTAGATATGCTAATTCTTTGCTCAGGCTTAAATTGCCCAACGCTATTGGCGTTGGTGATGGTGTTGGTGTTTTTGTAACTGTTGGAGTCGGCGTTGCAGTCATTGTTGCCGTCGGTGTTGGCGTTTTCGTAGCAGTCGCCGTTGGTGTAGGTGTTTTTGTGGATGTTGGCGTTACTGTTTTCGTTGGTGTTACAGTCGGAGTTGGTGTCGCAGTTGGTGTCTTTGTCGCTGTAGGTGTTGCCGTTGTCGTTGGTGTTGGCGTATCGGTTGAGGCAGAGAGATTACCGTCCAGCTTCGAGACAAAGACATCAGAACTACCATTATTAGAGGTATCATACGCCCCGCTTGTCGTCGGAAAGTTTGATGAAGAAGTCAGCCCAGTAACATATACATTCCCGCTTGGGCTTATAGTTATAGATTCGGTATAATCACCGTCAGTGCCTCCAAAATAAGTGGATGCAAGGATGATTGTTAAACCAACATTTAGTTTTGATACAAATATATTTTTATAAGAATTATCATAAGCACCTGTAGTTGTTGGAAAATTTGAAGACCAAGTCAAACCCGTTGTATATATATTTCCATCTGTATCTATAGCAATATAACAGCTCTGGTCTTCCGAAGACCCTCCAAGGTAGGTAGATGCAAGAAGGCTTGTTAAGTCTTTGTTTAACTTAGATATAAAAACATCATCACCACCATTATAGGAAGTATCGTAAGAACCAGCAGTTATTGGAAAGTCTGATGAATCAGTATAACCAGTCACATATACATTTCCATCAGAATCTAAGACTATAGATCTTGAAGATTCACCGGAAGAACCACCTAAATATGTTGAGGCAAGGAGGCTTGTTAAATCACTGCTTAGCTTTGATACAAATGCGTCGTCATAATTATAAGAGGTATCATAAGCGCCTGTAGTTGTTGGGAAGCCAGACGAAAAGGCCTGCCCAGTTACATATATGTTTCCACTTGAGTCTGTAACCATAGAAAAGCCAAATCCACCAGAAGATCCACTCAAATAAGTAGATGCAAGGAGGCTTGTTAAATTACTGCTTAGCTTTGATACAAAGACATCAGGTTCATTGATACTATGAGATGTATCATAGGCACCTATGGTTGTTGGAAAGTTTGATGAATAAGTATAACCGGATATATATATATTTCCACTTGAGTTTATGATTATAGAATGTGCATAATCGTAAGAAGACCCTCCCAAATATGTAGATGCATGGAGGTTTATTAGATCACCATTTAGCTTTAATATAAAGGTATCATTATAACCACCATTATAAGAAGTATCGTAAGCACCTGTAGTTGTTGGAAAATCTGTTGAATAAGTATAACCAGTTACATATACATTTCCATTTGAATCTATAGCTAGTGAATTGCAGCCATCTTCAGAAGAACCTCCTAAAAATGTAGATGCAATAAGACTTGTCAGATCTCCATTTAGCTTTGATACAAATGCATCAGAACCACCGTAGACAGAAGTATCATAAGCACCAATGGTAATTGGGAAATTTGACGACTTAGTATAACCTGCTACATATATATTTCCATCTGAATCTAAAGCTGTAGAATAGCCAATTTCCTCATCTGACCCTCCCAAAAATGTAGATGCCAGCAGTGGGTCAATGATGAGGTCCTTGGTTTTGTCATAGGAGGCGACCTTGAAACCGTAGGTCAGTGAACAGTTATGTATGTCGGGTAAAGGATTTGTGTTTAAAGCCTCACACACCCCTTGCCCCTCTTGATAGAGGGGAATACTCCGGACTTCGCATGCTGCAACCAAATACTCAACTGCTACCTCCTGTTTTTTCCCATCAATCTCCTGATAAGCAATGGGCTTTGTGAATTTAACAGGACCAATCCCTGTCTCTGCCACAAGTTCGCCAGCGTTGTTTATCTGTAATTTTGGATTTTGGATGGTTCGACCTCGCTCACCACAAGTTTCGGATTTAGGATTCATCCCCTCTCGAGAGGGGACTAAGGGGTGTGTTATTTCAGAATGCTGCACTCCACAATCTTTTAATCCGCTCAACCGTATTTTTATCTGTTCAGGGTCTGCTCCGGGTTTTACACAAAATAGTTTTTCTACGTTATTTCCGTAAGCCCTTAACTTTAGTTCTATACCTTTATATACCTCACCGAGATTTACTGCGTCATAGGTTGATATATTTGTCTTCCATTTGGAAGGGTCATTGCCCTTGAAATAACTGACCTTTGTAATGGATGGGTCTTCACCCTTTATCGCCTTTACCTTTGCACCAACTAGTTCTTCCTTAAGAGAGATACTCCTCACCCTATCCCTCTCCCGCAAGGGTAGAGGAGAAACATCTTCCTTCGTGGCAACCCCACTCCTCCCCTCTATTAAGAGAGGCTGTGGCTGTGTTTCACTCCTCCCCACTAAAAAGGAGGCGTCGGTGAGGCATCCACTACTCCCCTCTAATAAGAGGGGACGGGGGTGTGTTTCACTAATCACATCTCGAGAAGGTATTAAGGGGTGCGTGCCTCTTTTTAGAGTGAAGATCCCTTTGGGTGAGTGCAATTCATCCCTACACTCCGAACCCTAAACTCCCAACTCCGAACTATTATTCGGCAACGCATACACAATCTCGCCATCTTTCGTCACGAACACCGTCCCGCCGAATGTCTTTGCATAAAAGACTACCTGTTTATCAGCCTGACCATTATTGGCAATAAAGGGCATGTGGAGTTTTGCGGTCTTTTGGACAAATTCCTTATTTGTAGGTTTTACTTTTGCCTCATTGGCGGTCAGTACGGGTGTGAATAACAAGAGAAAAGCAATAAATGATAAGACGCATAGCTGGCTTTTGAATGGGTTTAAAAGAATACGCATTTTTACGCCTCCTTTTTAAACACAGGGGGGGCTAAGAAAATATATTGACCACGAAGGTCACAAAGGTCGCAGAGGAAAAGTTTAATACCCTATATTATTATAAAAATTCTATGTGGTTCGCCATCTCTCTTGCTGAAAAAACTTCAACTCCACGCCTGCGCAAACCATCAATTATAGAGCGTTCTATATTCTCGTCGGCATAAATCTTCATTTGCGTTTTGCTTTTATTTTAGACAGGTATCTTCCTCTGATATGTGTTAGTAAAGATTGTTCTTCACTCAATTTATTGTTAAGTATATCCTTATTTTCGTAATAATACGATAAGGCGTCATGCACTTGTTCAAGCCTCAGATGTGGATATTCATCTATAATATCATCAGCGCTCAAACCGATAAATTCATATCTAATAGCAATATCAATAACTTTTATACGCGTATTCTTAATGACAGGTTGTCCATCCAGAATCTTAGGATTCATATATATATAAGGATGTCTTGTCTTTCTTTCTATAGTAGGCATTAAAATAACTCCTTTAAAAATATGTATATGTATGATTAGTCTCTTTTATATAAATTTCATACGAAGTTTGTCAAACGATTTCGGATATTCTTACCTAAGAAGGCAATGAGATAAAGAAAATTTATAGCCATGAAGAAAGCAGAACTCACAATTAATCTTGAATGTTTTCTTCGCGTGCTTCGTGGTGAAAACCAAACCACAAAAGATTCTAAGCATATATATAATATATTACCACTGCCATACATCACAAAGGTCAGCTAACCCATAAAACAAGAACGAAACACACCTCCAGCCCCTCTTGTTAGAGGGGAGAACAGGCATTGCCCTCCGTGAGGAATTTGTTGGTGCGTGCGCAGGTGCAAACAAATCTACTTCGCCAATATAGAGGGACCTGCCTTGACCATGTATTTGATGCCTGAGACTACTGTGATTATCACGGTAGCCCACATCATGACAACAATACATTGTTTCATTATCACAAGATGACTTAAAAATGCAAAAAACAATAATGTCAGGCTTATTGTGAATGATTGGACGAACATCTTTGCCTTGCCCCACATTGTAGCGCCGAATTCAATCCCCTTTGACTCGGAATAACTCCTGATGCTGTTAACCAGAAACTCACGGGCAACAATCACCACAACCATCCATGCCGGTATTATATTGTCGTGTTGTATAAGTATTATAAACCCGCCACAGACGATAATCTTGTCAACAAACGGGTCTGCAATCCTTCCGAATTCAGTCATAAGACCTTTTTTACGAGCTACATATCCATCTAACCAATCTGTTAACCATGCTAGAGCAAATGCGCATAACGATACTGTATAATAGCTATATGAAAGGCATACAAAGAATACAATCGCCAGCAAAAACCTCATCAACGTCAGCCGGTTAGGCAGATTAAATGCCGTAGATTTTGTGTAATCAAATGAAGCCATCTAGCCCTCTCTCATGACTGTTGATATCAGATCGTATCCTTCAGCGTCAGTTATTAGCATATTTTTAATATCGCCCGCTTTTAGACGGTCTCTTTGTATTATCACCTTACTATCAACGTCAGGTGCGTCGCCGTACGACCTGCCAATAAATATACCTTTCTTACTCATTTCGTCAATAATAACAGGGATTGATTTACCGATTAAGCCCCTGTGCTTTTCAATAATAATCTCCTGCTGTGCCAGCATAATATCCTTCTGTCGTTGTTCTTTGACCTTTTCCGGTAACTGTTTTTTGAATTTTGCGGCGGGCGTGCCGTCTTCTTGCGAATAAGTGAAAGCCCCGAGTCTTTCAAACTTTACAGCCTTAACAAATTCCAACAATTCAGCAAAGTGTTCGTCTGTTTCTCCCGGAAAACCAACGATAACAGACGTCCTTAAAAATAACCTTGAAATGTGATTCCGAAGATTGTCAATCAGCATTCTTAATTGTGTATGTGTTACACCGCGCCTCATCTTCTCAAGAATCGTGTCATTACAATGCTGAACGGGTAGGTCTATATATTTACAAACCTTTTCACACTGTGCGATAAACTCAATAAGTTCAGGATAAAAATGACCTGGATGCGTATAAAGTAGGCGTATCCATTCAATATCTTTTATTTTTGACAGCTTCTCCAACAAAACATGCAACTGTTTCTTTCCGTATAAATCTATACCATAAGAGGTAGTATCCTGTGAGATTATGTTTAACTCTTTCACGCCTTCACCTGCCATTTTTTTCGCCTCTTCCACGATATTTTCAATCGTTCGGCTATAGAATTTTCCTCTTATGTCAGGGATGGCGCAATATGAACAGCGATTATCGCATCCATCAGATATTCTTAAGTAAGCGTAATGTCTTGGCGTCAACCGTATACGATTGCGCCAATCATCGTTACATTGAACAGATGGAGATTTTTCACCTTTATTACCCGAGCCAGATAATGAAGTAATCTTATCAAAGTCCTTTAATCCAACAACATGGTCTATTTCGGGTATCTCTTTTTGTAATTCCTCCGGGTATCGTTGGGCAAGGCACCCCGTTACAATTAACTTTTTGCATCTAGCATCATCTTTGAGTTTTGCCATCTTTAAAATTGTATCAACGGATTCCTTCTTTGAGTCGTCTATAAATCCGCAGGTATTTACAATCAGTACCTCCGCATCTTCCGGATATTGACAGATTGTGCTTCCGCTATATGCCACCCTGCCCAGTATTTCTTCGGCATCTACGAGATTTTTTGGACAACCCAAATTTATTAATGCAACCTTTTGTGATTTCATATTATACGCTATCCACATTTTCATTATTCATTTGTTCCATCCTTGATTCCCAGTCTTCAAGGGTCAAGAACACTTCTCTTGCCTGACTGCCCTTATATTCTCCCACAATCCCATCTTCTGCCATCAGCTCAATTAGTCTGGCGGCGCGTGAATACCCAATCTCTAATCTTCTTTGTAAGAGTGATACAGAACCCCTTTGCGATTCTAGCACTATTCTAACAGCTTCATTATACAATTCATCCTTTGCACTGTTATCTTTATCGCCTGTCTTCCAACACTTTAATTCCTGATTAAATCGAGGCGAAGCACACTTTCTTAAATATTCAACTACATTCTTTACCTCTACATCACTTACATAGGCGCCCTGAACACGCACTAGTTTTGAAGTGCCGGGCTGTAGGAATAGCATATCACCGCTGCCAAGCAGTTTCTCTGCCCCATTTTGATCCAGTATCGTCCTCGAATCCACCTTTGAAGCGACAAAAAACGAAATCCTGGAAGGCATATTTGACTTTATCAGCCCTGTAATCACATCAACCGAAGGCCTCTGTGTTGTCAGTATAAGGTGAATACCAACGGCCCTTGATTTTTGTGAGAGACGAATCACAGACGTCTCGACTTCTTTCGATGCAACCATCATCAAATCAGCCAGTTCATCTACTACGATAACAATATGAGGCAAATAAAACGGTACGTCTCTAAGGTCGGCGTCACCCTCAGGATTTAAACGCTTTTTAATTTCTACCTCTCCAAGTTTATTATAAGCATAAATGTGTTTGACCTCAACGCTTGCCAGCAATGCGTATCGTTCCTCCATTTTGTTTACAGCCCATTCAAGAACAGAAGCTGCCCTTTTCATATCGTTAACCACCGGACTAATCAGATGCGGGATTTCTTTAAAGAGCGAGAACTCAACCATTTTGGGATCAACAAGTAGAAGCTGAACAGCGCCCGGATGCCTCATAAACAGAATACTCAATATAACAGCATTCAGGCAAACGGATTTCCCTGAACCCGTTGTCCCGGCAATGAGCATATGAGGCATGGCTGCAAGATCAGAAATGACAGGGTTCCCTGCTACATCCTTACCGATGAGTAGCGGTATTGCCATTTTCTCGCGTACACCTTCTGACACCTCCAGCAATTCACGCAACATCACGGGTTTTCTCTTTATGTTTGGAACCTCCACGCCTATAGATGACTTACCAGGTAATGGAGCAACAATCCTTACACTCGGCGCTTTTAATGCAATGGCAAGGTCATCTGAAAGTCCAACGACTTTACCTACCTTTGTTCCCGGTGCAAGTTCGAGTTCATACATTGTAATGACAGGCCCACGTTCAATCTCCACAACTTCCGAATTAATATTAAACTGTGCGAGGGTATTTTTTAATACATGGGCGCGTTGTGAAATCTGATCCCAATCATCATGATTCTGGTCAAATACAGGCTTTTCCAGTAAATCCACAGGAGGCAATTCATACGTATACTCCCTGTTTTCATTGCGTTCTGCACTGTATAATTCCAGCGCTTCTTTTCCAGGATTCTGCTCGTTAATAGATTGTTGCTGAATATCCCCTATCATATCGGGGAATTCAGGTAGCACATGTTTTTCTTCCATCCCCATATTACCAGCTTCTAGGATTCCAGAGTTAGCCTTCAGTTCCATACCAGGAATATCCAGCATATCTTTTTTAGTTCGTGCATACTTCATCTTTGTAAACCCAATATCTTTCGATTTTCTTCTATTTATAAAAGGAGAAAAAGGAGTTGTATTTAATAATAACATAATGGATATGATAAACCCGGACGTAAGAATGATTATAGTGCCAGTCAGGCTAAAATACTCAATAAGCCTGAAAACAATAACAATGCCAAACATCCCTCCTAAATTTATGGATAGAAGTGATTCTTTTATTGTATAACATCCAAGCGTCAATAAAGGCGCAAACGAGAATAATAATAAGACTGCCCCTATAATTCTCACCCATAGATACTCTATAGTTTCCTTAACCAGATAAGCTACACCAAACCAACCTAACAATATGACAAACAAATAGGAAGTTCTTCCAAGCGCAGCAATAGAATATCCAGCAACTTTCGCCCCGGCAATTCCGCAAAGATTGTTTACAGGGTTATTAACGGGATAATCAGGAAAAGGCAGGTCATTTGGAGAGTGACTAATAAAACTTACGAGGATAAACAACGAGGAAGCTATAAGGATAATTGCTGTAACATAGCGTACAAGACATTTAATCCCCATATCGTTCCCTTCCAGTAATATATGTACTTTAATAAAATTTATGGCATTAGTGATTGTAATTTAACAGAAATAGATAATTAATGTCCTGTATGACCAAAACCACCGCCTCCACGATTTGATTCTTCCAAGCGTTCAACCTCAACCAAATCAGCCCGGATTACAGGTTGTATAACAAGTTGAGCGATTCTCATCCCTCTCTCAACAATAAACTGTTCCTTTCCAAGGTTGCACATAATAATACCAATTTCCCCGCGATAATCACTATCAATCGTACCCGGAGTATTTACAATCGTTAATCCATATTTTAATGCAAGCCCGCTTCTGGGTCTTACTTGTGCTTCGTAACCTATAGGTAATTCAATATGAATGCCGGTAGGAATTAATTTAATCTCGCTGTACTCGAGTATAACTTCCCTCTCAACCGCAGCAAACAAATCCATTCCACTAGCTGCGTCACTCATATACTTGGGCAAAGGTACGTCCTCACAACCCTGTTTTCTCATCACCTTTACTTTTATTTTATTCATGAACCTCTATATTCTTTTTTTCTTAAGTACTTTGTTGATTGTATTAACTATCGTCTCAACGGAAGCCAATCTTCCAATACCAACTTTGCCAGTGCATAACCTGCCCTTTTCGGGTTCTATGATTATATAACCCAGTCCTTTCAACTTGTTCACATTTTCCTGAACAACAGGATTCATATACATACTGTCATTCATTGCAGGTGCTATAAGCACGTCTGGAACGCGTAGCCATAACGGTACATGTCAATGCATCATCAGCAATTCCGGAGGCGACTTTACCTAGGAAATTCGCTGTAGCTGGCGCTACTACAATTAAATCAGCCTGTTCGGCAAGCGATACATGTTCAGGGTCATAATTCTCAGTGTCAATAAAAAGGTCCGTTATAACCTTGTTCTTTGAAATAGCCTGAAAGGTTACTGGAGTTACAAAACGTTGTGCACATGATGTCATTATAACGGTAACCTTATTACTCTGTTTAATCAGACCTGACACAACCTCAACAGCCTTATAAGCTGCAATACTACCTGTAACTCCTAAGATAATATGGTAGGGCATGTTTATGAAATGTTTAATATTTTACGAATTGTATTTACTGTTGTGTCGAGGTTGTCGTTAATGACACAATAGTTATATCTATCTTTGAATTCCAGCTCTTTTGCGGCAGTTTTCAAACGAACCTCCATATCTTTTTCTTTATTTGTATTTCTTTTGACTAAACGATTATGCAATGCACCCTTGTCAGGAGGCAGCAAGAAAATGGATATCGTCTCAGTAAATTTCTCCATAATCTGTATTGCGCCCTGCACATCTATTTCAAGTAAATATATTATCTCTTTTTTCAGCGCCTCTTTCAATGCATTCAGAGGCGTCCCGTAATAATAATTACAGTATATTGCATATTCTGCCAGTTCGCCTCTTTGAATCATTTCTTCAAATTCAGTATTGTTTACAAAATAATAAGATTCTCCGTTTTTCTCATCATACCTTGGAGGACGCGTAGTTACGGATACAGATTTTTCCACATTTGGTTCTTTTTCAAGCAACTTGCATACAGTTGTCTTACCACTGCCTGACGGTCCAGAAATGATTACAAGCTTGCCCATTCCATTTTTTATAATGATTCAATATTAAAAGCTTATTCAATATTAAATATTTGTTCTCTTATTTTCTCTGTCTCAGTCTTCACATCAACTAAATCTTTCATCATTATACTATCGTTCGACTTTGAGCACATTGTATTTGTTTCCCGAAACATCTCCTGAACAATAAAATCAAGCTTTCTTCCCGATGGTTCATCAGATTGCATTGTTTCTTGTAATTGGTATAAATGGCTCTTCAGACGGCTTATTTCTTCTGAAATATCGCACCGCTCGGCAAAAATAGCAATTTCACGGTAAAGATCACTGTCTGATAATTGAACATCGGTACCACTTAACAAAGAAGTAATCCTGTTGTGTAAGCGCTTATTATACTCCTGTACAATCACTGGCGACCTGTTTTCAATCTTGTTTAACAAAGAAAGGATGCATTCTTTTCTCTGTTCAATATCTTTTTCAAGATGACCACCTTCTACTGCACGCATCTCGAGCATCTTTGAAAGTGACTCATTTATCAAAGACATACAAATAGATAAAATAAATTCCTTATCCAATTGATTGCTTTTGCCCTTCTGCAGTATACCCGGTAGCAGTATTAAGGAATTAATCGAGATTCTTTCTCTTGATTTAATCTTTTTCTTTACACCATTTAATAAGTAATAATACTCCTTTAATTTAGCCTCATCTATGGAAGATTCCAAATCGTGATTTAAAGATAGATAGCTCACATTTAGTAAAACTGTGCCCCTGAAAACCTTTTCCCTGATAGGACGTTCAATTTTACTTTCGAATGCTTGTAAAAACTCGGGTAATCTGGACTCTATCTTCAAAAATCTATTATTGACCGAACGAAGCTCTACACGCAATGATTGTTTTTCATCTTTATATTCGGCAATACCAAACCCAGTCATACTTTTTAACATCACTGTTACCCAAAATTTATATAATCAAACTATTTACTCGATTCTTTACTTGCTTGCTTCTTTCTTATTCTGCATCTTTGGGCTTTTCAGTGTTACTTGTTGACTGGCTTTCTGACTCAACTGGCTTCACACCCACTGGCTGATCCTTTATACTTCTATTTTTTTGTACACCATGACTCTGCGACTCACCATTAACAGTCCTATTTGATTTTTCTTCCCCAACGCCCTGCATACCGAGATTGTCCGTTGCATCCACTTTTTCATCCTGATGAGCATCGCCATGTCCATACCCCTCCTCATGCGCTGAATGTTCGTGTTCATGCTCATGTGTATGCTGAGACAAAGGCGCTTCATGGGTAGTAAGAGTCTTTAGCGGACTTTCAGGAACAGATAGTTTAAATAACAATACAGTCGTTACTACGAAAGCAGCACCCAAAAGATATGTTATTTTAGAAAGAAACGTGCCGGTTTTTGTACCGAAGGCAGACTGGTCTCCAAGCCCTCCAATCGCTGCAAGCCCACCACCTTTCCCGGATTGTAATAATATTGAACCAATTAAAAACACACAAAGTACAGGTAAAGCGATCTTTAACGCAATTACTATTCTAAAAAAGTAGAATGCATTCAAAATCCCGAATATTAAAATAATTGCTACTCCCCATTTAAAAGCCTTTTCAGCATTCACATTGAATTCCCTCAAATATTAAAAACCATTTTAAAAAACACTAATTAACACTATTACAAATAATATCTAAAAAAGATCCTAATTTAATACTTGCACCGCCAACAAGAAGCCCATCAATTTCTGACTGTACCATCAATTCCTTCGCATTTTCAGGTTTGACGCTACCTCCATATTGAATATATACCCTATTTGACACATCTACGCCATATTCGTCGGATAGTATGCCTCTGATAAATAAATGTACTTCGTTTGCCTGTTCCGGTGATGCTGTTTTTCCAGTACCTATTGCCCAGACCGGCTCATATGCGATCGAAATATCTTTTATAGAGTCAGACTTAATTCCATTTAAACCGTTTCTCAACTGATTTTCAATCACATATTCTGTTT
Source organism: uncultured Planctomycetota bacterium (assembly GCA_963709355.1). GTDB lineage: Bacteria > Planctomycetota > Brocadiia > Brocadiales > Brocadiaceae > PLOWO2-12-38-17. The sequence goes on along the minus strand of CAVPVY010000005.1, from coordinate 1,138,769 downwards.
TTCCATCCTCCCTTTCCTTTAAAGTTTCTCCTATACATAAAATTGGCTTTAAGCCGATAGACAATGCTATCTTTATTTTTGCATTTATAAAAGAATCCTTTTCTCCAAATAGTTGTCTCCGTTCCGAATGCCCTATAAGTACATGTGTACAACCTACCTCTTTGACCATTACCGCAGATATCTCACCCGTAAACGCACCGCTTTTTTCATTGTGAATATTCTGTGCTACAACATAGATATTGCTATCTTTTAGTATCTTGCAAATATCGTTTAGAAAAACATAAGGCGGACTAATTCCACAGATTATATTACTATTATCACTAATTCTTTCTCTCAAAGAGTGGGCAAATTCGCCTCCTTCCCGTAGCGTGAGATTCATTTTCCAATTTCCCACAACAAGAGGTTTTTTTTTCATTATCCCCAGGAAATCCTTTCAATCACACTTTGGAAATGATCCAAGAATCTTTACATCCATACACTTTTTTGATACTTCTTTCAAGGCTTTCTGTATGTTTTCATTTGTCACATGCCCATCAAAATCCAGATAAAAACAATATTCCCATGCCTTCTTTTTTGTAGGAATTGATTCAATATTTGTCAGATTGATATCGCATGTCTTAAAAGGTTCAAGTATGTCCAGCAATGCACCAGGCCGATTTTTTATATAACACATAACTGCCGTTCTGTCTCTTCCGCTAGGTGCACCATATACCTTACTGAGAACGAAAAATCTTGTTATATTGTTTGGATTATCTTCGACGTTCTTAAACAGGATATTTAACCCGTATTGTTGCGCTATCTCTGCATTGGCAATTACTGCATAATATCTACCATCTTTCTCGGAGTCTATTGCCTTTCCTACCATACGTGCGGCCTCTGCACTGCTACTGACTTCAACCAACTCTACGTGCGGCAGATTATTTGTCAACCAATTCTTACATTGTGATAAAATCTGTGGTTTTGAGAATACCTTTTTAATCTCATTCTTATTACAATTTGCCATTATATTGTGATGAATGGGCAGAATAATTTCAGAACATATATTAACGTCAAACTCAACAAACATGTTCAAAGTCTCTCTGATGCCACCCTCAGTAGAATTCTCAACAGGTACGATTCCATAATCACATCTACCACCCACTACGTCCCTGAAAACATCATCTATCCCCCTTGCCGAAATATACTCTACAGAGGAACCAAATTTCTGTCGTGCAGCAAAATAACTAAAAGTCCCCTCAGGTCCTAAATACGAAACCCTTATGGGTTTTTCCAGTACCAGTGAACCTGCCATTAATTCCTTGTATATTGCAGTAAGGCATTCATTACTCAGCGGACCTTTGTTTTGTTTTGTTACTCGGGAATATACCTCTTGTTCTCTGTTAGGGACATACACTTGTGCCTTATTCTGTTTCTTAATATCTCCTATTTTTATAACAACTTCTGCCCTTTCGTTTAACAACTCTACAATCTTAGAGTCCAATATATCAATTTCTTTTCTTAAGCCATTAATATCCATAATTCATAGAAAATTTGAGCTAATTAATGCTCATTATTGGTTTTATGTTTAGTTGTTGCATACAAAGCAGTTAGATTTATATTGATACTTGTGAATTTATCAGAATTCAATAAAAGTGTCAATAAAATTACGTTATTTCAGTTTTTTAATTGACTGTGAGTAAAAGGCTGTTAAAATTATTTCTATAATACATCGCTCTAATTTTAAATAATATAGTATGTTATGATTTTTAAATCATACATATCTTCGCTCTTTGAACTCTTTATATTATATTATCTTTACTACCTGTTTTTACAAGGTTGTATTTTATTAAAACTTCTTACTATTTTTAAGTATTAAATATTAGTTATATTAAACTTTATTAGAAAGGTAATTATACATGGTGGGTAGTAGAATCAGAGGCTCGCAACAAAGAATTGGTGTGTTTGTAGATGTCCAGAATATGTTTTACTCAGCAAAGGCATTACACCAATCAAAAATCGATTATAGTAAATTATTGTTAGAAATTGTATGTAACAGAAACTTGATACGTGCAATTGCATACGTAGTTCAAAAACCCGATGTAGATCAGTCCAGTTTTACTGATGCACTGAAACGTCTTGGTTATGAAATAAAATCAAAAGAACTCCGTTTAAGACCTGACGGGACGGCAAAAGGAGACTGGGACATGGGCATTGCGATTGACACAATTGCAATAGCACCGAAATTGGATACTGTTGTGCTGGTAAGTGGAGATGGAGATTTTGCCCCACTTGTTGAAATGTTAAAAGCACATGGCTGCAGGGTTGAAGTCGTTTCATTCAGACGCAGTACCGCAATTGAACTTATTAGCGCAGCTACTCAGTACACCGCCATAGAAGAATCCATGTTGTTCAAAGAGAAAAAATTTCAAAAGAATGAGCCTTACGAATAACAATACAACTTTGAAAGATATTAATGTATGTGAACAAACAATCGGATATTCTTTCAGAGATAAGACATTACTTGGAATTGCATTAACTCACACTTCGTGCAGGCTAGAAAACAATTTCTCAAATGAGCGGTTAGAATTTCTTGGAGACGCTGTATTAGGGATGGTTATTTCAGATTATTTATATAAATACATGCCCAATAACAGTGAAGGAGAACTAACCAGAATTAAATCTGTCGTTGTTTGTCAATCAACACTCGCAAAGGTCAGTCAAGAGGCACAATTACAAGATTTTATTGTTCTTGGAAAAGGAATTAATGACCGCAACTTTCTCCCAAAGTCTATTCTCGCAAATGTCTTTGAGGCAGTTATAGCTGCAATATACCTGGATGGAGGTATTGAAGCAGCATATAATTTCACAATTAAATATTTGAAAAAAGAAATTAATCTAGTATGTAATAATCAACATGAAAAAAATTATAAATCCATACTTCAACAATACAGTCAGAATGAACACAACGTAACGCCCAATTATCGTATATTAAAACAAATTGGTCCTGAACATGGAAAATCTTTTGAGGTAATTGTATTAATAGATGGCAACGAATATGGCACTGGATGGGGTAAAAGCAAAAAAGAGGCGGAACAATCCGCCGCAAAAGAAACCTTGAAAATACTCACACCCGATTTAATTTGCGAAAATAGTTAATAATGCATCATAGTAAAACTTGAAAGGAGCTTTATCATGGCGAAAAAAATAAATAAAAAGAAAATTGTAGGTACTTGCCCTGTTGGAATGAGAAAGTCAGTATGTCCTAGTATTAAAAACACAAGGCAAATAAGAATAAAATTATTAAATTTACAGAGGCAGAATAGTGCGGAGCAGAACCGGATTAATGAACTCAGGATTTCTCTTAAAGAAAAGAAAAAGCAAGGTATCGCTGTTGACTGTGATACTTGTAAATATAATACTACAGCGCCAACTGTTGCACCGGCAGCAGAATAAAATGCCAACAGCTATAACCAGATATTATTATTCGTGATAAAGTCTCAATCTTGAATAATAATTTTATATGTATTCAAAAACCGAAATTGTTGAGATGCTAATTTAAGAGGTGCATCAAAGTGAATTATTCATGGCATCAAGTTCCATGTCAGGATAGTTTAAAAGCTGGCACATCTCAGATGTTATAGCTTCAATTTCTTCTTCTTTCAGATACATGTTGGTTACTGTGAATTCACGGTCTTCTTTAGGATAGTATATTGTAATCAATTCTTCACCATTTTGTTTATTTAAAGACCGTAATTTAAATATCTTTTTTCTGATTAAAAAGAGCGCTAGCACATAACGAAGGTTTTTTTGCCGGGATTCATCCTTCCCTTCCAACCTGACAAACATATCTAATAATATATTTATATTTATGAATTTTCTGGCTGGTTTATCACTCTTGGGTTTTTTAGTTTTCCAGAACGAGAAATGACCTCCCTCCATGTTGTTACGCCAGCATGCGAGACAAAAGTCTTTACGTGTAAATATATCATTCTCATCAAAAAGCGCAGAGAAATATTCTTCTTCTTCACAGAAATCTTTTTCGCAAACGACACAGCCTTTTGCGCTTTTGTTTATTTTCCACTCCATAATGTTCATTGAAAAATATACTGAAGTGAAGAAATTAACCCTTTATTCTCGCCTGAACTCTTTCCTGAATCTCTTTTGAAAAAGCCTCAATCTTCTTTTCTGCCTGGTTTATTTCATTCCTTACTTTTTCAACCAGACCTTGATTCTTGATAATGGCAAGGTTTATATCGACATTCAATTTTGCGCACTGAAATGCCGCCTCTGCCAGGTAGGCAGAGACCCCAATATCTGAAATAAGATTAGGATTTGCAATATCAACCAATTCCCTTGTTAGTTCCTGCACATAAAGGCAACACATTGACACCTTTAACGGAACCTCCATAGCGATAGTTGCGGCTTTTTGTATTGCCTCAGACCTTGTCTTCTTTTCAGGCTCAGTGGTTTTCGGCAAGCCGTATGCCTTGCTTACCTCACTATAAACAGCAATATCTTCTTCCATCAATGATAATAAAGTCTCTCTGCTCTTTTCACATTCATCAAGTACTTTCTTAATCTGAGCGTCATATTGTTTGAATTTTTCTTTGCCAACTGTAAAATTTGCCGGCATTGAAGACATCGTTGTTGCTAATGCGCCAACTAATGCGGCCACGCTTCCACCACCCGGTGTTGGAGTTCCGGCTGCGGCATCCTTTAAATATTTCTCTAACGGCTCATATTTGTACATAATAATCATCCTTGAATAATAATTTCTGTATCTAAAGTTACAAAATCATATAATTCCTCAACATCATTATTTATCATCCTGACGCAACCATTCGATGATGCAGTACCTACTAACTCAGGTTGCGTTGTACCATGAATCCCAAAACCATATAATTCGGGCTTATCCTTAAAACCAATCCATCGGGTACCAAGTATATTTTCTTCGTGCCCATACGGAAACACGCCACCTTGTGGTGAAAACCATGTTGGTTCCTTCATCTTATTTTTCACCTCAAATTTATCCTCTGGCGTCTTGTTATCCTTTCCAACTCCAATCCTGTATTGCTTCACATAATGGTCATTTAACAATAAGGTTAATGTAAAGTCAGTTTTGCTAACTAGAATGCGTGTCTTTCCTGTCAATATCTTTAATCTCTCTCCAATATTTATCCTTGTATTTGATTTTCCATTTATTCTCATAATTAATTCATAATTTGTCCCAAATTGTTTCGCAATATTTGCAAGCACATTTCCCGGTTGAACCGTATAAATCGTGGCATCAGGCGATGGTGTGCTTGAAAAAATAAGCTCCTCATTTAATTTGTCCAGAAGCTCTTTTATTTCCTTTTGTTTCTCAGGGTATTTTTCGCTTAGAAAAATATCAGAAAGGGCATTCCGCGCCTCATATTTTTTTCCTTCTGTTATGTATTTATCAACTATATCCAGACTAAGTGTTTCTAATTTTATATTAATTGATTCTGCTTTTCTTGATACAGGTATCTCTATTTGTTTAAATTCCTCTGCGTCATCCTTAGACTCTTCCTTTAGCTCATCCGAGCTAATAATAATATCTTTTTTGTAAATAATTACGTCGTCTTTAGCTTTTGCCAATAAAAGTGGCCGTTCACCCTTATTATTTGTTCCTGCAATAACGCCTGTGCCGCAGATTAGTGCAACTAAGGAAATACAACATGCACCAATAATATAATTACCTTCAAATATTTTCATGGAGGGAAATTAATATCACACACATATAGCATTGTCAAGCCAAAAGAAAACTATCCTTAACAATTAAATAAACAAACCTTCGCATCCTTAAAAAGACAATGTTTATACCTATTTCAGGAATTTCATAAATGACAGAAAAACGAAACGTCCGGAATAAAAATAACATATCTATTCTTTTATGCATCGGGCGATTAATGTTAAAACTTAAACAAGACGCACATAAATATCCCGGGCAATGTTATCATCAATGGCAATTTGCGTCTCACCCATTTGAATAACATAAGTCGGCTGCCTTTGATGTAGTTTGACTTGAACACCTGGCAATAAACCCATAGAGGACAACCTGTCCAACCGCTCATGGTATTTAGTCACTATATAAGAAACCTTTGCCTTATCCCCAGACCTCAGTTCTGACAATGGCATTACAACCGGCCTTATTTCTTTACTCGCCCTATCACAACACTCGCCAGGCGGAATTGCCTTGCCATGCGGACAACTTACAGGATGCCCCAACAACGTACATATACTCGTCGTCACTTCTTCATCAAGGATATGTTCAAACATGCACGCACTGGAATCCATTGCCTCTTCTTTTATATCCAATACGTCATGCAACAATCTCTCTGCAAGCCTGTGCCTCCTGATTATTGTACGAGCCTCCTCCCTGCCTTTTTTAGTAAGTTCTACCCCGTTATTACTTATCTTAACATGCCCTTCATGACGCAGTCTATTCAAATTTTGTTCTGCCGCGGAAGGGTCCAGCTTCTTAAGCAATAAGCCCTTCTCTACCTCCCCTTTCTCTTCCTCGATCGTCCATATCAATTCCAGGATTTCTTCCAGACCAGGTTCTGTCATAACTAAACCTTCTCCTCTATTCGCTCTATTTTGTAATAGTATCTGGGTCTTTTTATCCATAAAATGAGCGCTACTATTATGGTTGCCACACCGCCACCCAACAAATCAATACCCCCCCTGTTTACACCAAAAAAGATAATTGCAGATATCGCCTCTGTAATTATAACGCCCAGTACAAATCCAATTACAATAAATATAACTCTATTTTTAATAAGCCAGTTTTTATTGTCCTTCAAAACAACCTCTTGATTTACACGGAGTTTCTTTACTGCCGCTACCTTGATAATATCATGCATACCCAATTTCTTCAGGCAGGCAGAGCAGTCTTCACATGCAATACTCTCTCTTATAATGCATACCTCCGCCACACTGCCAGAAATTGATAACACCTTACCTCGTATTTGCATCCATCAACACAATCCTAAAAAATATCTTAAAATACCGCCTATAAGTATAGAATATGGCAATATAAATGCAAACATTAAAAATGCATTCCTGGCACCCTGCTCCTTTATCATTACAAAGAAATTTGCAAGACAAGGTATAAATAAAGTAATTACCACTAATGATACCAGTAATTGTTTAGGGTCAACACCAGCACTGCCGCCTTTTTCTTCAAGCGCCTTAAAAATACTTACAGCACCATAATCTCTCCTCAAAAACCCCAGAATAAATCCATGTGTCGTTTCTACCGGCAGTCCCAGAAAATTTTTTATAACAGGCGAACCCATCCTTTCAATAAAAGACAGCACACCCAGCTTTGTTGCTATAAATAACACAAGTGTGCCCAGCATAAATAACGGTACCGCTTCCTTCAGGAACCAGCGAACCCTGTAAAACGTCTTTATGATTATATTTGAAAACTTTGGCATGCGGAATGGCGGGATTTCCATCAAAAAATCTGAAGAAGCTCCAGGCAAAACCTTTGATGATAAATAGCCAACAAAAAGAAGCTGTGTGCAGATGACAAAGACATATACTGCAAAATACACACCCCCTACACTGCCGAGTACGCTAGAAATAACACCCAACTGCGCAGAACATGGGATTGCCAGCGCTAAAAGCAAGGTGGCAATGATACGTTCCTTCCGCGTGTTTAGAATGCGCGTCGTCATGGTCGCCATGGTATCGCATCCCAGACCCAGCACCATCGGCAGAATTGCCTTTCCGTTTAGTCCTATACGTTTAAATACCTTATCCACCATAACGGCAAGACGCGGAAGATAACCGCTATCCTCCATTATGCCAAATGCAAGAAAGAAAAATCCCACAATAGGAAAGACTATGGCGATTGCATATGTCAATCCAACCTGTATCAACCCCGACTGCCCGTTCATAAACAATTCAAATATAATATTGTCTTTACTTATCACCTTCTGTGCAAGCAGACCCAGATAATAATTAAATCCCTGGAAGTTCACATGCGTAAAGACGTATTCTTTCTGGATAAAAGGTAAATACACATAAATATCAAACCCTCCCGAAGGTATTAAAGAATTGCCGAATATCTTACTTTCAAAGAAATCTACGCATGTCCCGGCGCCAAATCCCCCCACCAGTTTATAAATAATCCATAATACAATTATTAATATAGGAAACGCCGCCACAGGATGCATTGTAATGCGCCCTAAAATCCCGGCAATTGAGTTCCCTAATCTGCATTCTTTTAAATACAGATATACGGTAAACCACACCGCAAATATACTGCCTATAATAATGGATATGATAAAATTAGTAGTTAAGCATAATGTAACCTTTATGGTTATCAAATATATCAGTAGAGTGGAAAGTTTGTAACCTATGAAAAAAGCAGCAAGCGGCACCATAAAAAAGAAGAAGGCATTCCTTATAACCGGATGGGTAACTTTCTCCTTTGAAATTGATGTAGTGACCTTTTCAACAATTTTATTAACAAAGTTTGCCCTTTTGATATTTATTACATAACTCAGCGGATTGCTAAAATGTTGTTGAATATCGTCACGGACATTCTTTATTTTGCTCAGGGACTCATCCAAATATTTATCACGTAATTTATCATCAAGTGTATCGTCTCCCGACAAAAGCATGATGGCTACTGCACGTTTATTTACAACCATCTCGCCATGTAAGATTTCCTGAATTTTTGATATGCCGTCTTCAATTAACTGCCCGTAATCAACCCGAATACGCGGTACCTTTGCCATCGGTATGGAACTATATAATGAGCTAACCCCTACCCTGTGTGTTGCAATAGTCTTTATAACCTGAATATCCAGCATTCCCTGCAATGTATTAACATCAACATTCATTCCCCTGTCCAGCAGCTCATCCCACATATTCAATGTAAGTACGACAGGCAGCCCCATTTCTGCAAGCTGTGTGGTAATAAGCAGACCACGATTGAGGTTTTTGGCATCCACCACCTGCACAACGTGCTTGTCGCATTCTTCAAACAGCATATCACGCGTAACACGTTCATCCTCTGAAAGAGGAATCAGGCTATTTACACCAGGCGTGTCCACCACTTCAACACCGCCGTCTATACCCTTGCTTACACCCTTCGATACCTCAACTGTAGTGCCCGGGTAGTTTGACACCGTTACATATTTTCCAGTCAAAAGACCAAAAATAACACTCTTCCCTACGTTTGGATTACCTACAAGTGCAACCTTATATTTATTCATATTATCTTTTAACATTTATACCAAACTTCTTTTATACAAAGAAGTAGTATAGAACAAGCGCAATCAGACACATCCAACTATTTTTATATTAAATAAAGCGCAAATGATATTGAGTCTCAATCAAATAATATAAGATTTTTATAATCTTTAGTCAAATGTTTTAATAATAACATAAAAGATTTGATTTATGCTTCCTATTTTGCTAATTTACGCTATATCCAAACCAAAGTAAAACACAAAACACACTAAGGGTCGTCCATGATTTGTTTTTCTTCTCTGTGCTCTTTGTAGTTGTTATACTTTTATAACATCTGCTTTCTCTGCGCTCTTCGTGACCTTCGTGGTCAATATATTTTCTTTAACCCCCCCACTGTTTTTAAAAAGGAGGCGTAAAAATGCGTATTCTTTTAAACCCCTTCAAAAGTCAGCTAGGCGTCTTGTTGTCTATTACTTTTCTCTTGTTATTCACACCCGTACTGACTGCCAATGAGCCGGCAACAATAAAGTCTGTAAGTTGTGTTGAACGGAGTGAAACCCAACAATCAAATCCACAATCCGAGGTCCAAAATCCGCAATTAGACATGGCAGTATTCGCCCAGAAAACAATGAAGCTCCACATGCCATTTATTGCAAATGATGGGCAGATGGATGGACGGGTAAAGTTCTATGCAAAGACATTCGGCGGGACGGTGTTCGTGACTAAAGAGGGCGAGATTGTGTATGCGTTGCCGAATAATAGTTCGGAGTTGGGAGTTTAGGGTTCGGAGTGTAGGGATGAATTGCACTCACCCAAAGGGATCTTCACTCTAAAAAGAGGCACACACCCCTTAATACCTTCTCGAGAGGGGAGTAGTGAAACACAGCCCCAGCCCCTCTTTTTAGAGAAGAGTAATGAAACACACCCCCGTCCCCTCTTATTAGAGGGGAGGAACGAAACACACCCCCTGCCCCTCTTATTAGAGGGGAGGACTGGAGTTGCCATGAAGGAAGATGTTTCTCCTCTCCCCTTGCGGGAGAGGGATAGGGTGAGGGGTATCTCTCTTAAGGAAGAACTGGTTGGTGCAAAGGTAAAGGCGATACAGGGCGAAGATCCATCCGTTACAAAGGTCAGTTATTTCAAGGGCAACGACCCGTCTAAATGGAAGACAAATATATCTACCTATGACGCTGTAAATCTCGGAGAGGTATATAAAGGCATAAGCCTGAAGTTGAGGGCTTATGGAAATAATGTGGAGAAACTATTTTGTGTAAAGCCCGGCGCAGACCCTGAACAGATAAAAATACGTTTGAGCGGATTAAAAGATTGCGGAGTACAGCATGCGGAAATAACACACCCCTTAGTCCCCTCTCGAGAGGGGAAGAATCCGAAATCCAAAACTTGTGGTGAGCGAGGTCGAACAATCCAAAACCCAAAATTACAGATAAACAACGCTGGCGAGCTTGTGGCAGAGACAGAACTTGGTCCTGTTAAATTCACAAAGCCAGTTGCGTATCAGGAGATTGATGGGAAAAAACAGGGGGTAGCAGTTGAGTATATGGTTGCAGCATGCGAAGTACGGAGTATTCTCCTCTATCAAGAGGGGCAAGGGGTGTGTGAGGCTTTAAACACAAATCCTTTACCCGACATACATAACTGTTCACTTACCTACGGTTTCAAGGTCGCCTCCTATGACAAAACCAAGGACCTCATCATTGACCCACTGCTGGCATCCACGTTCCTAGGTGGGCGGGATTATGATTATGGTTATTCTCTCGCCCTCGACACAAGCGGGAATGTATATGTGACGGGGTATACTCAGTCAAACGACTTTCCGACAACGAGCGGGGGATATGATACCTCTTTTAATGGTAATTCTGATGTCTTTGTCTCTAAACTGGACGGCGGATTAACGACCCTGATGGCGTCTACATGCCTGGGAGGGTCTAATGAAGATGATTGCAATTCTCTCACCCTAGACACAAACGGGAACGTATATGTTACGGGGCATACTTTTTCATCAGACTTTCCGACGACGGGCGGGGCATATGATAACTCTTATAATAATTTTGTTGATGTCTTTGTCGCGAAGCTAAACGAGGGATTAACGAGCCTGCTTGCATCCACATACATGGGCGGGCCTTATTATGATGAGGGTAATTCTCTCAGCCTCGACGCAAGCGGGAACGTATATGTGACGGGGTATACTGTCTCAACGAACTTTCCGACGACGAGCGGGGCATACGATACCTCTCATAACGGTGGTTATGATGTCTTTGTCTCTAAGCTGGACAGTGGATTAAGAAGCTTGCTTGCCTCCACGTACCTAGGTGGATCAAGTGATGATTATGTTTTTTCTAATACCCTCGACACAATCGGTAATGTATATGTGACGGGGTATACTCAGTCTTCAGCCTTTCCGACGACGAGCGGGGCATATGATACCTCTTGGAATGGTGGCTCTATTGATATCTTTGTCTCGAAGCTGGACGGTGGATTAACGAGCCTGCTGGCATCCACGTTCCTGGGCGGGTCTGATGATGATTCTGGTTATTCTCTTGCCCTCGACACAAGCGGGAACGTATATGTGACGGGGTATACTCAGTCAATAGGCTTTCCGACAACGAACGGTGCATATGATACCTCTTTTAATAGCGATAGGGATGTCTTTGTCTCGAAGCTGAACAGTGGATTAACGAGCCTGCTGGCATCCACGTACCTTGGCGGGCATAATTATGAACTTGGTTATTCTCTCGCCCTCGACACAAGCGGGGACGTATATGTGGCGGGATGGACTGATTCAACAAGCTTTCCGACCAGTGCAGGGGCATATGATACCGTTCATAATGGTGGTTATGATGTTTTTGTCTCGAAACTGAACGGTGGATTAACGAACCTGCTGGCATCCACGTTCCTGGGCGGGTTTCTTGCAGGAGACAATCAATATGATGCTGACTTGGGTTATTCTCTCACTCTCGACACAAACGGGAACGTATATGTTACGGGGTATACTCAGTCGTCAGCCTTTCCGACGACGAGCGGGGCATATGATACATCTTTTAATAATAGTAGTAGTTATGCTGATGTCTTTGTCTCGAAACTGGACAGTGACCTCTCTGCAAAAGACACAATTGCGCCCACAGGTTTAATAAGCATTAACAGCGGGGCAGAATACACAAATACTACCTATGTAACTTTGAACCTCTCAGCAACAGATGAATTAGGCGTAACAGGGTATTATGTCTCAACTAATTTCTTAAAACCATCGCCATCTGACAGTGGGTGGACGGATATCACTACCACGACCATTTATAGCGGTGATGTCCCATACACATTAAGCGGCGGTAATGGTACTAAGACGGTGTATGCATGGTATAAGGACGCTGCAGGGAATGTATCGAGTACAGCGAATGATTCTATTATATTAGTTATATGCGACGAGGCAACGGATATTGCTGCAGAGCCAGACTTATTAATATTAAGAGTAAATATGCGCAGTACTGTGATAGTTACTGTGACAGGCGAAAATGATTGCCCTGTAGAGGGAGATACTGTAAGAACAAAGGTATATAATCCAGAGATAGCAGAGGTATCTCCAAGAATGCTGGTGACAGATAAAAACGGAGAGGCGGTGTTCACAATAAAGGCAACTGATAAAGCAGGGAATGCAGTGGTTATATTCAGGGACGGCAGCCTTAACACGCAGGTGCCTGTAAAAGTGGTAAAATAAGTGTAAGCTTCAGCTATCAGGTGTAGATTGTAAGTCTTAGTTGTGTGAAGCCTGTCCTGAGTTTGCGAAAGGCAGAGCGCACCCAACAAAAAAATGTCTGAGGTTATTTGGAGTTGTAGAATTAGTACAAAATAAAAGCGCTACTCCAGTATTTATTTGATGTGTATTAAAAGATATTGGTATAATAAATCTAAATTGACATGGAAAGATGATAATTGTCTGTATGATAATTTTTGAACATGTTGCTCAAAATATCTTCAAACGGGAGATTTTAAACAAGTAAATGTTAAAATTGTATTTGTAGGTATAGTTAAAGAACCATTACCATAACGAAAAAGCGTTTTTGAAATTTCTTGTAAAATCGTTGAAAATCTTATGGCGCAGTTAAGTTACTTCTGCTATTAGGAGAAGAAAGAGATGAAAAAAACACAGGCTACTTTAGAAACAATTCTGGAGGAATTACAGGACATCAAGTCAAAGATTCAAAAGTTTGTTCTTTTGATTCCAGAAGAAAGCCTTAAAGGGTATAAAAACGCAACTCAAGTCAGGAAGGCATATATGAAGGCAATCAAAGATTTTCCGCAAGGGTAATCGAATGACCATTCATAAGACAAGAGAGTTTATTGATGGATTAGAAGGGTTACCGTTTAAAATAAGGAAGCTTTACAAGAAACAAGAGGGTATTTTCAAAAGAAATTGGCTTTATCCCAGACTGCATATCAAGAGGCTTAAGGAGTTTTTCAGAGGTATTTTCATTCAGAGTCACCAGGCGTTATAGGGTTTTATTTTACTTCAGTGATTCAGATGCGGTATTTTTCAGTATAGGCCATAGAAAGGACATTTATAATATTTGAATCTGCCACGTTGGGATGGGCAAACGTTAGCTGATAGCTAACAGCCGATGGCTGACAACTTATATTTTCGATTTGAATTCAGTGAGTTGATGAAGAAAAGGACTGTACTTCCACTCTATATTAAATTTGTTACTCAACTTCTTAATCCTGCGTAGATACCTTTCATATAAACCGTAAGAAGTGTCTTTGTATTGAGGGTTACAATAAAAAATGCGGCATCCAAGCGTCCTGAAATCCCTGACACTGCATTTATTGTCTTTTAAAAATGGGCAAACGTTATCAGAGACATTAAAATCAGGCACCTCAACAAACTTTTCCAGGAAATCCGTCTCTATACTGCTTGTGTAAAGGACGTGTTTATATTTACCGAAATCACAGCACGTCCCGCACATTTTACATTCAGGATTTATCTTGCCAATCTCTTTTTCTAAATCCCGGTATATTTTGACTAACTCAATGTAAATTTCAGAATCAGCTGTTTTATCATTATACTGTGTATCAATCAAGGCGTGATTCATATATCTTTAGATCCTCCTGTATTGTTTTAAATGCGTGCAATCTCCCTTTACCCACACCAGGACATGTCTTTTTTAATTCCTCCCATGCTTCCCTTGTTTCCAGATTTGACGTCCAGAATGGGAATGACCTGCATTGACACGGTCTAACGGAATAAATCCTGCACCCGCTATCGTACATGATGCAATCCATGCAATCACCATTCCCATATTCTATAAGACTGTATCTACCATTAATACTTATTAAATAGCTTCTTGCAAACGACGCCCTTGTAATACCAAGGAATTTGGCTATTTCAACCATCGCTCTTTTATTTATCCATACAACACCCGGTTCGCCACGACAGCACCTCCCGCAACGCTGACATTCAAACATCAGACCGCCTTTATACCATGGTTGTATATTATCCATTACGTTCTTTATTTGTCTTGCATTGCCCATACATTTATTTTGTTTTAAAAAAAGATATTTGTGTATCACCATAAATACGAACGTCATACAAATCCAGATTGGATGCTTCTACAGGTATTGTAAAATCAGACTTCGTGTGTTGTAAGATTAGAATGCTGTCTGTTTGCACAATTTTACTACTGCATAAATTATCAAATAACATCAAAAGTTTATCCCGATATGGAGATTTTCCTACCAAAGGATATGGCGGACCGGCAAAGACTATATTAATTTTCAGATTGTCTTTTTCCAGGTAAGGAATAATTTCTAACGCATCGCATCTTAAAACCTGAGCCTTGTCCTTTAGTTTTGTTGTCTCAAGGTTTTTTTTAATAATCTGAATTGCTTCTCTATCGATCTCAGCAAAAGTACAGTACTTAGCCCCCCTGCTCAGCGCCTCAATCCCAATCGCACCTGTGCCTGCGTACAAATCAAGCATAATACTATCAGGAATGACATTATAAAGTATATTAAACAGGGCTTCCTTTATCCTGTCTGTTATGGGCCTTGTCTGCAATCCCTTTATTGACTTAAGGTGAATACCTCTTGCTGCACCGGCAATTACCCTCACAGTTTATTAGCACCTGTTTTTATGACTAACTGGGTAGCCATAGCAAGATTATCGTGTGAACCTCCGGCATCAATCCACCAACCGTCCAGCGTATCATACACCATTAACCCGTGTTTTATGTAATAATTGTTCACATCTGTAATTTCTAGTTCACCACGGTCAGAGGGTATCAGCGTCCTTACTACATCAAATACCCTGTAATCATACATGTAAATACCAATAACCGCATACTCAGATTTGGGCTTCTTTGGTTTTTCTTCGATACGGATAACCTTATCACCGTCAAGCTCAGGCACTCCAAAGTGCTCTGGATGCTGGACTTTTTTTAATATAATCCTTCCACCCTCTTTTTGTTTCTCAAATGCCTCTTTTTGCTTGACGATATTATTTTCAATAATATTATCACCAAGTATCACTACAATTTTATCGCCATCAGCAAATTCCGCAGCCAGACTCAATGCATCCGCAATACCCCCCTCGCCTTCCTGGTAAGTATAGCTGATATGTTTTAAACCAAATTGTTTACCGTTTCCCAGCAATCTCAGGAATTCTCCGGCATTATTACCGCCTGTGACAACCATTATATCATTAATCCCGGCGTTGATAAGCGTCTTAATAGGATAATATACCATTGGCTCGTTATAAACAGGCAGTAGGTGTTTATTGGTGATTTTTGTTAAAGGCATTAATCTTGTACCCAAGCCGCCGGCAAGGACAACTCCCTTCATTATTCATCCTTTCTATCCCAATTATATGGTATTTCACTACTGCGAGGGTCTATCCGATATTCATCAGGCGATTCGTAGTTGTACAACTCCGTAGGGCAGTTAATAACAATTGCCTCATGTTCACTTATACATTTAAAACCATGCATGACCATAGGCGGTATCTGTATCAGAACAGGGTTGTGCACGCCTGCAAAATACTCTTCTATCTGTCCAAAGGTAGCAGAGTCTTTCCGTCCATCATATAGAACTATCTTCATTATTCCATGAACAACAACAAAGTGGTCTGTCTGTATTTTATGATAGTGCCATGCTTTTATAACGCCTGGATAAGCAGTCGTTAAATATATCTGTCCAAATTTTATAAACAATTCATCATCGTTCCGTAGCATCTCCATCAGCCTGCCGCGCTCATCAAGAATAACTTTGAGTTTCTTTACTCTAACTCCTTGTATCATGGCTACTTTCCTATTTATAAATTAATAACGTTAATCTATTTAATAATTGAGATACATCACTTGGCTCGGCATGACTGAACGAGAAGTTTAATACGACAATTTATTATTCCGAGCCTAAATCATGTGCTAAACGATCGATCGGTAAAGAATATAACATGGTTAAAGAATTAACTTAACACAAAATATCAGTTACGTGCTGTCATAAAACACCAACATAATAAGCACATTTCCTTTTCATGTCAATTCCAAATTATATTGACATATGACGACATCATAATTATAATTTTTAAACAATATTAATTTAATAGAATCTTCATTTCACTAAGCATGACAAATCGCAATGCTGAATTATCTTTTGCTGTCATACTGAACGAACTGATGGCTCTCTTAAACATCGCAAGTATTATGAAATTATCATAAACTTTTCTAAATGTACCATTCAAAAAACACGTTAATCGCAAAGGTTATTAAGTATGATAAGTAGTATTGAAAAAGAATTAACCCCTCTTAAAGAGCGCCTGATACATCTCAGGGACTCACTTTGACCTGGAGAACAAGGAAAAAGAGTTATCCTCTTTAGAATCACAAATATCATCACCCCAGTTTTGGGAAAATAAGGATAAGGCACAGCAAATCATTAAAAAATTGAAATTAATAAAAGACATTGTTGTACCGATTCACGAATTGCAAAAATCGCTGGACGATATAGAGATTCTAACCACGCTTATAGAAGAAACACATGACGAACAGGCAGAAGCTGAATTAACCAGAGACATTGAAACACTGAATAAAAGGCTCGAGAAAATAGAATTTTGTACAATGCTGGGAGAGCCTCATGACCATTCCAATGCTTATTTAAGCATTAACGCTGGCGCTGGTGGAACCGAGTCTTGCGACTGGGTGGCGATGTTATATCGTATGTACAGCCGCTGGGCAGAAAACAAAGGATATCCAATATCTATTATTGATGAACTACCCGGTGAAGAAGCCGGTATCAAGCGAATAACTTTATCCATAAAAGGCGATTACGCCTATGGGTATTTAAAGTCTGAAATTGGCGTTCATCGTCTTGTACGTATTTCACCTTTTGATGCGAATGCGAGAAGACATACATCTTTTGCGGCAGTTGACGTTTTACCAGAGATTGAGGAAGAGGATTTGATTGCAGTTAATGAAAATGAGTTGAAGGTTGATACCTACCGTGCATCCGGCGCTGGTGGACAGCATGTCAATAAAACATCTTCTGCTGTGCGTATGACTCATATCCCGACAGGGCTTGTGGTTCAATGCCAGAGCGAACGTTCGCAACACCAAAACAGAAGAATGGCATTGAGCATGCTTAAGGCGAAGATGTATCAGATAAAGGAGAAAAAAAGAGAAAAAGAACTTAATGCCGCCTATGATGAAAAGGGAGAAATTGCATGGGGACATCAAATACGTTCTTATGTTTTACAACCTTATTCCCTTATTAAAGACTTGCGTACAGACAAAGAAACGGGGAATACGCAGGCAGTTCTTGACGGTGAAATTGATGCTTTTATGGAAGCTTATCTTAAGTGGAGAATGTCAAAACCTAACTAACATGTTTTTAAGGAAATATTATGATTACGCTGAAAAATGATGACCCTGAAATTTGGCGCGCTATTCAAGATGAATTAGAAAGACAACAAAATACAATTGACCTGATTGCATCAGAAAATATTTGTAGTCCTGCCGTGCAGGAGGCACAGGGCTCTTTGATGACCAATAAATATGCAGAAGGCTATTCAGGGAAAAGGTGGTATGCTGGATGTGGAAATGTTGATATTGTAGAGAGTCTAGCTATTGAAAGGGCAAAACAACTCTTTGGTGCTGAACATGCCAATGTGCAGCCTCACGCTGGTTCGCAGGCAAATATGGCTGTTTATCTTGCTGTATTGAATCCAGGCGACCGAGTATTGGGTATGGACCTTTCACACGGTGGTCACCTAACACATGGATTCAAAAAGAATTTTTCAGGCATGCTATATGAAATTGTGCATTACGGTGTAAAAAGAGACTCTGGTTATATTGACTATGATGAACTGAGAGACATTGCTATTAAGACAAAGCCAAAAATGCTAATTGCCGGCGCTAGCGCATATTCGAGGATAATAGATTTTCCAAAATTTAGAAAAATTGCTGATGAAGTCCAGGCATACTTTATGGCTGATATTGCTCATATTGCCGGACTCATAGTTGGCGGCGTACATCCCAGCCCAGTTCCATACGCAGACTTTGTTACTACAACAACGCATAAAACATTAAGGGGTCCGAGAGGCGGCTTGACTTTATGCAAAGCAAAATATGCAAAACAGCTTGATTCTGTGGTCTTCCCTGGTATTCAGGGAGGCCCGTTCATGCACTGCATTGCTGCAAAAGCAGTAGCCTTTAAAGAAGCAATGACAGAAGAATTCAAGGAATGTCAAAGACAAACAGTAAAGAATGCACGGGCAATGGCACAGGAATTTATAAAAAGGGGTTATACTCTCGTATCGGGAGGTACAGACAACCACCTTTTCTTGGTTGATTTAAGTAACAAAGGTATTTCTGGAAAAGAAGCTCAAACATTACTAGAAGAAGTTGATATTGTACTTAATAGAAATTCAATCCCATTCGATGAAAGGGGCCCTAACGAACCAAGCGGCATTCGTATAGGTACACCTACGGTATCGTCAAGAGGCATGAAAGAACCCGAAGTCATAAAAATCGCAGAATGCATTGACAAAATCATTTCAAAACCTGGTGATATTAAAGCTAAAGATTCCATTAGGAAAACGGTTAGAGAACTCTGTAATGCTTTCCCTTTATATGCAGAAGAGGCATGCCAAGTTGCCAAATAACAACATTGAATTAAAAAAAACAAACACGTTGATTAAAGGGCTGGATTATTCCAGCCCAATTTTTTATATTCTTTACTAAAATGCTTCAAACATCACATAATAATAAAATTACTGTTATTGGCAATGGTGGGTGGGGAACCACTCTTGCAATACTTTTACAAAAAAAAGGTTATGAAGTTATTTTATGGGGTGCAGATTCGGGTTACACTAAATACTTAAGAGAAAAGAGAGAAAATGTTAAATATTTAAAAGGAATCAATATCCCTTCTGAAATACATATTACCTCTGACATTTCCAGAGAACTTACAGAAGCAGAGCTTGTAGTTTCTGCAGTACCAACTCCGTATTTGCGCAGTGTACTCGTTAAATTTAAGGTCATATATAATGACAAAATACCTGTTGTAAGTGTTACAAAAGGAATTGAAAATGATACACTTATGAGACCCAGCGAGATCATCGCAGATGTACTTGGTAAAATACCTATTTGCCTACTTCTTGGACCAAGCCACGCAGAAGAAGTGTCACTTGGTTTGCCCACCACAATTGTTGCAGCCTCAAACGAAGACGGTCTTGCCAGAATTGTTCAGGATACTTTCACAACTGGAAGGCTCAGGGTTTATACCAACCCCGACATTATAGGCGTTGAATTAGGCGCTGCTATGAAAAATGTTATAGCCGTAGCCTCTGGCATATGTGAAGGCTTAGAGTTTGGCGATAATTCAAAGGCTGCGCTTATTACCCGTGGACTTGCGGAAATCAGCCGATTAGGGGTAGCCATGGGGGCACAAAAAAATACTTTTTCAGGACTAACAGGTCTTGGTGATTTAATTACAACATGTATCAGTCCTTACGGTAGAAACCGACTGGTTGGCGAACAAATTGGAAAAGGCAGAAAACTCCAGGAAATACTTAAGAACATGGAACAAATTGCAGAGGGTGTCTGGACAACAAAATCAGTCGTGTCGTTATCTGACAAATACAAGGTGGAAATGCCCATCACAAGAGAGACTTACAATATACTCTTTAATGACAAAAACCCTTTAATAGCGGTAAGCAACCTCATGATGCGTACACCACGTTCTGAAGTCGAAGATTTAGCTTGAACTCTTTAAAGTAATTGCTTTTGAGAACATTCACCTAAAATACATTATTAATACAGCTTTAACTGTCAATCTATATCCATGGATAAATATATTACCACAGTCCTCGTTTTATATCTCATCGTAGTATTTTCTGGTTACTACCTTGAATATCTTAATCTATCTCATTTAAATAAATTTGGTTCAATAATCCCTGCATCTTTTGAAGGCTATGTTGATCAGGCATTACTTGATAAAACAAGAAATTATATAATTGAAAACACAAGGTTTGGAATAATCTCGTCCATCTTCCATAACATAATCCTCCTGCTATTTCTTTTTGGCAGCCTGTTTAATATTTACAATTCATGGATTGCATCGTTAAATCTACAATTTATTCTTTCCGGTATTGTTTTCTTTTTATTATTGTTTTATGCAGAAACATTGCTGACAATCCCATTCAATCTCTATCATACTTTTAAAATTGAAAATAAGTATGGCTTTACAACAATGACATTTAAACTATGGTTAACCGACTTTATAAAATCTTTAATAATTTCAACAATTCTCGTATCAATAATAACTTCTGCTGGACTTGCTATTATTCAGGGAAGTCCTGATCTCTGGTGGTTCTGGGTATGGTGTCTGTTTTTAGGATTCAGTGTTATTATTATGTATATTTTTCCCTACGTGATAGAACCACTTTTTAATAAATTCACTCCAATAGAGGAAGAATCACTCCGGAAAGGTATACAAATTCTTATGCAAAAGGTTGGAATACATGTAAAGCGGGTTTTAAAGATGGATGCATCAAAGAGGACAAAACACACTAACGCCTATTTTACCGGTATAGGAAAGGTTAAAAGGATTGTACTTTACGATACCTTGCTTGAGAAACTAAATAGTAACGAAATCTTAGCAACGCTTGGCCATGAGGCTGGCCATTGGAAAAAACGACATCTTTTAAAGCACCTGATTGTTTCAGAATTTATAGCGTTTATATCTATGTATGTTGCTTTTAAAATTCTTCAGGGTGAGAATCTCAACCATCTTTTTTATATAAAAGAAGGTACATTCTTTACAAAGGTTATAGTCTTGGGTTTTATCGGTACTATAATATCATTCCCTTTCAAGCCCGTATTTAATTATTTCTCAAGAAGACATGAAACCGAGGCAGACCGCTTTTCATGTGAATTAACTGATAATACTCAGGACATGACGACTGCACTTGTAAAACTTTCTAAGGACAACCTTTCAAATTTATATCCTCACCCTTACTATGTTAAATTTTATTACTCACATCCACCCGTGCTGGACAGGATAAGAAAGATGTCTGTAGTTGGTGATCGGCCATCAGTAATTAGTCATCCGTAATTAGTTTATAGTATTAAAGTTTAATGTCCTGAAGCATCGCCATGTTGACGGGGCATATTCTTGCCTGCCTCATATTTCTTAAATTGCTCGAATTCTTCCTGTGCCTCAGCGCTCATACCCTTTAACAGATATACTACGCCAAGATAATTATGCGCAGTTCCAAGTTTTGGGTCTAATTCAAGCGCTTTCTTGTGGGCTGAAATAGCCTCATCCAATTTCTTCTGCTTACAATAAGTCAAACCAAGCTCATTATATGAACTGGCAAGGGTTGGGTTTAAGTCCAGTGCTTTCATCTGCATCTTAACAGCATCTTCGTACTGCTCGTTCATACGATAGACAACACCCAGACTAAAATATATCATCGGGTCGTCTGGTTTTAATTCCAATTCCTTCCTGTATATTTCGCCTGCTTTTTGAAATCTACCCTCTGTATAATATGCCTTCCCTAGTTTTTCATATGCATTCGCCATTGTTGGTTCCAATTCAATCGCCTTTTCCCACGCAGCAATAGCCTCGTCAAACCTCCCTTTTTTAATCTGTTCAAGCCCAAAATTGTAATACGCTGTAGCAGTCAGATTTTCAGGAAGCTTGACTTCTTTTTTGATATCTTCACTATCTATTGACTCATCACTTTCTGCCCCACTATCTGTAACTGCAACACTCTCAGGAACTTCTTTCTTCCCACACCCATTTAAAGAAATAAACGTTATAAAAATAATTGCTATAACCCATATACTCATTCTTAAAATCCACATAATTAATATGTCTCCAGCCTAAATTGTGATATATTCATTTTCCTGACATTTATGAATACTTTAATTATCTCTCTTTAAGACATCCTTTGTGCCATAAAGGACGCTATATTTCTGAACACCGTTTTATCTTCAACCGGGATTCTGTCTATAATTGTGTAAGCCTGTTTAACTAAGTTTTCTGCATAATCCTGGGCATATTTAACGGCATTATATTTTTTGTAAATTTCCATTGCTATTTTTATATCATTATCTGTGGTTTCTTCTCTTGTCTTTAACATAATTCCACGTAGCTTTTTTTTATCATCCTCAGAAGCAACCTGCAGTGTATATGAATATAAGAAACTTGCCTTACCTTCTTTAATATCCGACCCTATTACCCCGCCCCGCCCCTTGCCATGAGTCAAATCTATTAAATCATCACGAATCTGAAATGCCGGTCCCATAGTCTTACCAAGCATCCATATCATTTCCACAACCTGTTCAGAAACGCCTGATATAATAGCACCTCCAACCATACCACAGGCTAAGTAATAACCAGTCTTCAACTCAACCATTTTCATATATTCATCAACGGAATAATTTTCTGAGGCTCGCGCATTGATATCGAGCGCCTGTCCTTCCACAGTCTTTTCGTAAGTCAAAGTAAGTACCTGCAGTAGTTTTATCTTTTTATCCAAAGAAACCTGACTTGTAAGAGTGCTTTTGTATGCACATGCAAGCAAATAATCACCTGCATTTACAGCATTCGCAATACCATATTTTACCCATACAGTAGGTTGATCCCGCCTGATTGTATCTCCATCCTCGATATCGTCGTGCATAAGAAACATATTATGCATTGCTTCTACCGCAAGGGCAAAATGAATCGCTTCTTCAGGATTACCTCCTAAAGCCTTGCATGTAATCAGGCACAAGGCAGGTCTAACTCTCTTCCCCCCTGTTTGCATATGATGCCATATCGGCTCACTTAAATAATTCTTTCTATCAGGAGGAATAATATTCTTCAACAATGCGTCAATCTTTGTGCCGTATTCCTTAATAGATTCTTCTATCCCCATTAGGCTTACTTTTCCTCTAAAATAAATCAAGCTGACTTTAGGGGATAATATTGTTCATTATGTTTCATAAGTTCGTAATTTAATCAAAACCGTCCTATTTGAAACATAAACAACCTGTTATTCCCTGCCGATAAATTCGCATGTCCTTGTATCTATCTTAACCATTTCACCGTTATTAATAAACAATGGCACCTTTACAATAAGCCCTGTTTCTAATTTAGCGGTTTTGTAAACATTGATTACAGTGTCACCCTTCTTACCAGGGTCGGTTTCAACAACTTTTAATGTAACAGATGTGGGCAGCTCAATTGATAGTGCCTTGCCCTCATAAAAGGCTATCCTTACCTGACTGTTTAAGACCAGATATTGAAGCGCATCCTCCACTACCTCTTTAGGTAATAATACCTGTTCATAATTTTCTGTATCCATAAAACAGTAATTATCGCCTTCTCTGTAAAGATATTCCATGTTTCGGTAATCAAGGAATATGTTCTCTAATTTATCGGTAGAGCGAAACCGCTTTTGAATCACACTCCCTTGCTTCAAACTTTTTAGTTTCGCTTGCACCATACCGCGCCAGTTACCCGGCGTTACATGCTGATAATCAACAACTAAATACAACTCACCATCAATCTTAATAACTGTGCCCCTTTTAATTTCTGTGGCGCTAACCAAATTGCAACTCCCTTTTATTAAAAATATCTATAAAAATTCTGCCATTACTGTATCCGCAAGATACAATCCCTTGTCTGTAAGCTTTAAAGTCTCATTATCGTAGCTAATTAAACCATCTTCAACCAATCTGTTTATTAGTCTTCCAAATCTATCGTATATTTTATATCCGAATCTGTCCTGGAAATCTTTATCTGATATACCATGGCGCAATCGTAAATTCATTATAACAGTCTCGGATGCAAAATATTCACGTTGTAAACATTCAGTAAAAGTCTTAATATTTTTACCTTCATTTATCCCTTCTATATATTGATGCACATCTCTAATGTTGGATGTCCTTAAACCATCAACAAAAGAAAACGCACCTGCACCAACACCCGCATAACCCTCATTTCTCCAATATATGTAATTATGAAGACATTCATATCCATCTTTGGCAAAGTTAGAAATTTCATAGTGCTTGTAACCATTATCAGTTAAGTAGCCAATTGCTGTTTTATACATTTCTAATTCAACACATTCATCCAATTTCTTTACATTACTATCAACCCAATTTCTCCTTAATGGAGTCCCTTCTTCATAAGTGAGCGCATAAATTGATAAATGTTCAGGATTCAATTCAATGGCAATTCTTAAATCGCTTCCCCAATCACCAAAGGACTGATCAGGGCATCCAAAAATCAAATCAATATTAATATTATCATAACCAACATTTCTCAATAAGTTGTATGCATTTATTGCATCATTACCAGAATGAATCCTTCCAAGAAAATTTAACTGTTTATCATTAAACGACTGGATTCCCAGACTCACGCGAGTCACTAAATATTCATTCAATAGTCTGACTTTATTTGACGTCAGAGTCCCTGGATTTGCTTCAATTGTAAACTCTTTTATTTCTGATGCCTGCACACAGCTAACAACATTGTTCAGAAGTTTTCCTAATTGTGCTTCAGTTAACACACTTGGCGTTCCACCGCCGATATAAATTGTATTAAACACATATCTGCCATTTAAGGAATTTAGTTCCTTATTAACTGCTTCAAGATATTGGTCTATTGTTTTCGTGTTAGATACAACAGAATTAAAATCGCAGTAAATACATTTTTTTATACAAAATGGTATATGTATATAAAGGGCATTTACTTTGATATCTTTCATATTAGGTTATAACACTACTTTAGAAAAAGTTCTTTATTTATAACTCTTTTATAATAGCTCAATCTTGCTTCAGGATTTTCCAACAGACCTTTAAATCTTTTACTAAGATCTTTATATACAAGTTTAACAGGTATCTCCTTGACCTTCAAACAATGTTTCCATGCCTGTATCCATAGCTGTAACGGCATACCATAGCCAGATTCAGTTAGATGCAATACCTTCAATTTATCTACCTTGTATGCCTTAAAACCACAAAACGAATCAGTCAAATTAAAGCCCGTTATTTGATTTAATATTTCAGTAACTTCTTTATTGACACAATAACGTTCCTGCGGAACTTCTTTATCTAGCTTTACTGGAAATAAATAGCGTGTCCCTGATAATATATCATAATCATTAAAAGGTATTTTGCTTAAGAACAAGGAGATTTCTTCAGGTTCATGCTGTCCATCACTATCAATTGTAATTAAGTAATCGTAATTTTTATCAATCGCAAATTCAAATGCATCTATAATTGTTTTGCCGTATCCATAATTTTGCGAATGCACAATTGAATATACATTGCCAACTGCCTTAAGATTATTACAAATGCTTACTGTTGAGCCATCATCAACCACCAATACATCAATATTATATTTCTTAACACGCTTTATAATATCTGTCGCATCTGTTTCATTAAAAACAGGAATGGCTATAAGTACTTTGTGCCCTTGCATTCTAAAAATCCACACTCATTTTTAATGATTCAACTGTATTCTTCAGCAACATAACTACAGTTACAGGTCCAACACCTCCTGGCACGGGAGTTATATAAGAAGCAATCTCCTTTGCAGTAGCAAATTCAACATCACCCACAGTCTTCATTTTTGGCTTGCCGCTCGTAGGATTAATAACCGGGTTTCCAATAGCATCGATTTCCTTAACACGATTAATTCCCACATCAATGACAATGGCGCCTGGTTTTATCATATCTCCTTTAACCATCTCCGGTTTCCCAATTGCAGCAACCAGAATATCAGCCTTTCTTGTCTTGGCAGAAAGGTCTTTAGTACCAGAATGGCACACAGTTGGCGTCGTGGATAAATCCAGCAGCAATAAACTAACTGGTTTTCCTACTATAGCGCTCCGACCAACAATCACCGCCTCTTTACCTTTTAGTTCGACACCTATTGACTTAATAAGTTCAACAGCCGCCATTGCGGTACATGGTACCAGTCTTGTATTCCCATAAACAAGTTCGCCCATATTAACTGGATTCATTCCTTCCACATCTTTATTAGGGCCAATCAAAGTCTGAACCTTTTTTGCATTTATGCTTTCTGGTAATGGCATTTGTAAAATTATACCAGTAACACTTGTATCGCTATTCAATTTTATGATATGCTCTATTAGTCTTTCTTCTTTTGTATCTGCCGGTAGCTCATCCAGCGTATATTTAATACCTATCGCCTCACATTGTTTTTGTTGATTTTGAACATATAGCCTCGAAGCAGCATTATCCCCTACCTGAACAGCTTTCAAATGTGGACAAACCCCCTTCTGCTTTAACACATTAATATCTTCTATCAATTGTTTTCTTATTTTTTCTGCAACGGACTCTCCATCTATTATAATTGCTGACATAATTTCCCTCTTTAAATAGTTTTAAAGTATTATTACTGTATGCATCATAAAGAGTTAAATTATAGATGATTTTTTTATAAAATAGCAAGTGAAAACCAACTGCTATCAACCTTTTCAGCCAATATTAAAACATTGACACGAATTATTTTAACTGATAAAATCATTCAAATAAATTTTATGTAATTATTCCTGTATTTCTGGGAGAGATTCAAATTTTGAAGACAAGCCCCCTTTTTAAAATAAATTTTTAACAGAAACTTTCAGTATATTAAAAGTTTACAAAATTTAAATACTAAGGTGAAATTTGAGAGTAATAGTCGCTAAAACTGCAGGATTTTGTATGGGTGTCCGACGTGCGATGGATATCCTTTTAGACGCAGCTAATGAAAAAAATATTGATGGCAAGGTTTATACAGACGGTCCTTTAATTCATAACCCACAAGTACTCGAATATCTGCAAAAAAGAGGAATTCTTGTGGTTAATGGGCAAACCGACCTTTCTAAAAGCACAATAGTTATTAGAGCACATGGCATTACGCCTGCACGCAGGAAAGAAATTGAGGATACTGGCGCAAAAGTATGCGATGCCACATGTCCGCATGTAATGAGGGTGCAATCTATAATTAAGAAATACGCTGCACAAGGCTATTCTACTATTATTGTTGGTGATAAAGGACATGCCGAGGTTGTTGGTTTATTGGGGTATGCTGAAGGCAAAGGGCATGTAGTACAGGAATTAGATGAAATTGAACAACTTCCTCCAATGGACAGGGTATGTGTAGTTGCCCAGACAACTCAAGAAAAACGCATGTTTAATAAAGCCTTAGAACGAATTAAAAGACGATATGCTAACTGTGAATCATTTGAGACTATTTGCAGCTCCACCTATAAACGTCAGGATGAAATAGTAAGTCTCAGTAAGTCTGTAGATGCCATGATTGTTGTTGGTGGTAGGGGAAGTGCAAACACGACACGACTCGTTAAGATATGCGAGTCGCAAGGAACACCGACATATCATATTGAAACAGATGCTGAGCTTGACTTTGATAAACTTAAAGATTTCGACATTGTTGGAGTAACAGCCGGCGCTTCTACACCCAACTGGATGATAAAGAGGGTTGTTGAAAAAGTACATTCATATAAAGTAGGTACTTATGGTAAACTTTTATACTATCTTAAAAGCATTGCAAGCTTTTTTATAGGAAGTTGTACTTATGTTGTATTCGGTGCCGCCAGTTTAAGTTTTGCAAGCGCATCTTTGCTTGGAGTCAAACCAAGATTAAGCTTTTGCATTATAGCGGCGCTTTTTATCTTCTCCATGCAAGTCCTTAATCATTTTGCAAACAAAGAAGCCGTGGCTTTAAATGAACCTGCAAGGGCAAGATTTTATGAAAGAAAACAATCCCTTTTTGTTGGACTCGGTATTGCAGGTGCAGTAATTTCTTTTATTCTTGGATTCATACTCAGCAAATCAATATTTTTCTGTATATTTCTTGCAAGTCTTTTCGGCATATTCTACCGTTTAGAAATAATTCCGAAGAACTTATTTAGTATTATGCGTTATAGAAGTCTTGAACAAATACCAGGCTCAAAAGAAATCTTTTACAGCATTGCCTGGGCTGTAAGTACGGTATTGATACCCTTTCTTGGAACTACTAAAAAATTTATGCCATCACTTGCAATTACGATTGTATTTGTATTTAGTCTGTCATTTATCAGGGCTGTAGTTCTTGATATAAGGGACATTCAGGGAGATCGCATCCTTGGAAAAGAAACTATTCCAATAGCCATTGGAAAAGAAAAAACAAAAAAATTACTTTTCTTCATTACTGTCTCAATTGCAATATTGTTATCAGTAAGCACACTTCTGGGATGGACTACAACTCTTGGTTACTACTTACTACCATGTATTGCATACGCTGGCGCTTATCAATATATGTTTCAGAAACGCATTGTGTCTGAAGGTTTATTACTTGAAACTATAGCAGATTTTAACTTTATACTAGCAGGAATTATTGCATTCATCTGGCAAACAAATGTCTTTTAATTTAAAAACATGGAAGAAAAAAAACACGGTATATTTAGCCAACTGAAAAAAGACGTCAGGAAAAGATTAATAACTGGTTTACTATTAATTCTACCCGTATATGTTACCTTTTTCGTGGTAAAATTCCTTTTCGGCTTTATAGGAGGCACGCTCGCTCCGGTTATCAAGAAACTATTGCAATTTTTAGGTGTTGCACCACCAAAGAGCACGCTTGATGAATTCATTATAACATTTTTTGGGCTTATTCTTACATTTGTTGCATTGTATTTCCTTGGTATATTTGCGACAAATGTTGTCGGCAAATTTTTTATACATTATTTTGAAAACCTTCTAACAAAGACTCCAGTCGTGAAAAGTATATATTCGTCAGTAAAACAAATAGTATATGCAGTTAGCTTACCAGGCAGGCAAGCATTTAAACGTGTGGTCCTTGTTGATTTTCCACGTGAAGGTACAAAATCTATTGGATTCGTTACTGGCTATACAAATCTTAATAATGGAGAAAAATATGTAACTATCTTTATCCCGACTACTCCAAACCCCACAACAGGATTTTTAATTTTTACTACTGAAGCTTCGGTTGTTGACACAAAACTAACCGCTGAAGAGGCGTTTAAAATACTTTTTTCTGGCGGGGTTTTAACACCCGAATCAATGTTAACTTCAATAAATACAACAAAAACAAATACATCAACTACAAATTAAAGATTATTTATTATTAAAACCTACCCATAGAAAGTATTTTAGTAAAAATAATAATTAGTCGGGAGTGCATGTCGGCTGGTGTCGGCGACGGATTTCAAATCCGGTCTGTCCCGCTTTTGCGGGATAGGTGGGTTCGATTCCCACACGCTCCCGCCAAAGCTATTATTCATATAGTAAAATTGATGCAGAATACATTCACAGAAGGTCCCAATGAGATTTATCTGCCAAGCACATCATTTCTTACACTATCAGCAATCTTGCCAGCTTCCTGAATCAGATCATCCGGAACATTTAATTCTTTCAAAGTCTTCGTGAGGTCATCAAGGACGGCGTCAAAATGGCTATCATTTAACCCTTGTTCCACCAATCTTGCATGCGCGGCTTGCAGGGCCCTCCCCGTGTAAATATTAGGCCCGCCGAATGCAGTCGTCAGAAATGCATTTTGCATGCCTGCGAGCTTTTTCATATCAACTCCTTTGAAGAAATGATTTATTCTTTGATCTGCCATGACATGCTTGTAAAAAATATCTACGGCTTTTTTTATAGCCGCCTCTCCACCAAGACGGTCGAAAAGTGAATTACCCATAAACTACCCTCCTTTCATTGTGTCCTTGTATATTTATAGCAAACTATAAACATACGGTGTAAAATTACCGCAGAATACCATTGGCTGAGTCTTGATTGCTCGTAAAGCACTGTCTTTCCCATTCAGACAATTCGCTGGTTATATAAAGATTGTATATCCCATGACCTTCATAGTGCAATATATCCATACTTATTCAAATAGGGAAAAGAGTCCGTATATCGCAATATTTCTTGACAATTATAATATTTCCCTTTAAATATATTATAATCTTCAAATTTCGTAAATCAAGGGGAAATTAGCTTTTAATCAGCCAGGACTGCCATCTTTCCACACTTGATAATTGCCGAGTCATATTTCTATGCATAACAGGATAAGAATTCAAATAACAGGAACTGTACAGGGAGTTGGTTTTCGTCCTTTTATTTATCACCTCGCTAAAAAATATAAACTCAAGGGTTTCTGCCTGAACGATTCAAAAGGCATTCTCATAGAAGTACAGGGAGAAATGATTGACAGGTTTATTGAAGAAATAAAGACATCTTCCCCTCCTCTCTCAAGAATTGAAGAACTTACATCCCGCATGCTTGCTGACGAAGTATTGTACAAAGATTTCAGTATCCGCGAAAGTGTGTCTCATGAAGGAAGTTTTACCATGGTCGCGCCAGACATAGCTACCTGCCAGGATTGCATCCAAGAGCTTTTTGATCCTATGGATAGACGGTATCGTTATCCTTTCATTAATTGCACAAACTGCGGACCGAGGTATTCCATTACCAAAAATTTTCCATATGATCGTTCCAACACTACCATGGCACACTTCACCATGTGTGAAACATGCGAAAATGAATACCATAACCCTGCAAACCGCCGTTTCCACGCACAACCCAATGCATGTACTGTTTGTGGTCCTCAGTTAATGTTAATCAATAATGAAGGGTTTGCAGTTCAAACTCAAGACCCTATTTCTACTGTTTGTTCACTTCTAGGTGAAGGGAAAATTGTAGCTGTTAAAGGACTTGGTGGATATCATATTGCCTGTGATGCTACAAGTCACAATGTCGTATCTACGCTTAGAAAAAGAAAATACAGGGACGACAAGTCTTTCGCCGTAATGATAAATGATTTAAATACGATAAAACAATTATGCTACGTCAACAAAAAAGAAGAAACTCTTTTATCATCCTTTCAAAGACCTATAGTACTGCTTCGCAAGAAGGTCAAATATGTTATTGCAGATAACGTTGCTGTAGATAATAATTATTTAGGCGTTATGCTTCCGTACACCCCGCTCCACTATCTACTTATAGCAGAATCTAATACGCCGCTTGTGTTGACAAGCGGCAATGTGAGCGATGAGCCAATTGTTTACAAAGACAACGAAGCTTTGGAAAGACTCAAAGGTATTGCAGACTATTTTCTCGTACATGACCGGAATATCTTTATGCGGTGTGATGATTCAGTTGCAAAAGTAGTTATAGACAAAGAGATGCTTATCCGCAGGTCGAGGGGATATGCACCATTCCCTTTAAGGCTTCAATATAACTTTGCAAAACCTATACTCGCATGCGGGGCATTTCTTAAAAACACTTTCTGCCTTGCACGTAATAATCACGCTTTTTTAAGCCATCATATAGGAGATTTAGATAATGCAGAAACACTTGATTCTTTTACAACGTCTATAGAACATTATAAAAGCCTTTTTAACATTAAGCCAGAGGTTGTAGCATATGACCTTCATCCAGAATATCTTTCATCAAAATATGCGATTGAGCAAAGCAATATTTCTAAAATAGCAGTTCAACATCACCATGCTCATATTGCAAGTTGTATGGCAGAGAACGGCATTATCAATAAGGTAATTGGTGTTGTATTTGATGGCTTAGGCTACGGAGATGACGGTAATTTCTGGGGTGGAGAATTTCTTGTTGCAGATCTTTCTGGATATGAACGGGCTGGTCATCTCGATTATGTGCCAATGCCCGGCGGGGAGCAGGCAATCAAGGAACCACGGCGTATGGCAATCTCGTATCTATATCGTATATACGGAGAGAATTTATATAATCTTTCACATCTACATCCTTTAATATTTATTAATAATGGTACTAAATATAAAAAATCGGAAATAATTCTTAAGATGATTTCACAAAAAATCAACGCCCCCCTAACTTCCAGTATGGGAAGACTCTTTGATGCCGTTGCTTCTATTATCGGTTTGCAACACATCATAAATTACGAAGGTCAGGCAGCAATAAAGTTGGAATCAATTGCAGATGTGTACACAACCAGTTCTTATCCATTTGGAATTAATATTAATGATAATACAGCTTGTAATAGCCCCGTTTGTATAATACTATGGCATAAAATCATAGAATCAATATTAGATGATTTAAAAAACAATATCTCTGAATCCATAATTTCCGCAAAATTTCACAACTCTATAATTGAAATAGTACTGCATGTATGTAAGACCGTCCGCGACTATAATCATCTTAATGATGTCGTGTTATCAGGCGGTGTGTTTCAAAACAATTTCCTTCTTCGCCGTGTTATAGACAGACTCAACACCAATAATTTTAAGGTTTATTTCAATGAAAAAGTCCCTTGTAATGATGGCGGAATTTCGTTGGGACAGGCCGTTATTGCCAATGAAAGGTATAAGACATGTGTTTAGCCGTTCCCATGAAAATTATCAAAATTAAAGGCGTTACAGGCATAGCTGAACTTGGTAACATGCAAAGAGAAATTGGGCTTCTTCTTGTGGACAATGTAAAAGTTGGGGACTATATGATCGTCCACGCAGGTTACGCAATTCAGAAACTGGATGAGGAAGAGGCTCTCAAGACAATTTCACTACTCGAAAGTTATCTTGAAAAACCTCCGGACACGGAATAAAAAGTGTCACAACTAGCCCCGCACCTATAAACTTGTAATACTATCAATTGTAACAACGCATTCTCATCTTACCAGTGCCCTCAGAACTTTTACAGCAATTCTTAGTCTTTCCTCATCCGTCTCTTTCAGCAACAAATTGATGATTTCCTTTAATTCCTTGGTATTTCTAACCTCATTAGCAAATTCAAAAAAATCTTTCAATTCTACCTGAAGGGCATTAGCAAGTTTTGTAATGACATTAATTGAAGGGAATTGTTGTCCCATTTCTATTCTGCTCATATATTTGGGGCTGATAGCGACTTTCCCCGCAAGCTGCTCTTGGGATAATTTTCTAATTGTCCTCAGTTCTTTTATCCGCATACCAAACAACTTTAATTCTTTCATCATTACCTCCTTCAAACTTTGGTAATTATCCTTGTTTAATGGAGGATTATAAACACACCCACAGATAGAATATTGTTGTATTATTCATTCATTTAGATATACTATCACACCTATTAGGTAGATATTTTTATTTTGACCACTCAACATTAATTCAATCAACTGGCTCAATAAATAGACTTTAAGGCACTGGAAGTTTTAAATATAAATGAGATATTAGATGACTAACAAGGTTGTTCACATCGAAAAGGAGATTGAAACATTCGCAAATTACCTGCCGTTCATAACAAATGAAGAACCATTGGTTTTTGACAAACAATTTAATATGAGATTAAAACAAATTGATAAAATGTCTCTAGCATGTCCGAAGCACCGGTATGATCTAATGAAACATTGCTCAATAGTCTGTGCCAAAGAACTTGATAAAGGTACCATGGCTTATCGCAGTAGAAATAAACCCTTAGGATACGCAGGAGACTATCTCATTATTGATTGGATATACACAAATAAGACCGCTACCGATCATGAGGGTAAACTATGGGATGAATTATATTTCCGTTTTCCCGCTACCCAAGCTGTAAAAAATCGTAAGGATTACTTCTGTAATCTATTTAGTAATTTAACTGGGGAAAAACCGGCTGGCATATCGGTTTTGGACCTTGCATGTGGTTCTTGTCGTGATTTAGCTGATGCAATAGCTCAAGCTGTGTCTGGTGTTGCCGGAAGTTACTTCCATTGTGTAGATGTTGAGAAAGCAGCTATTACGTATGCTAAGAAAATACTCCCAAGCAAAGCGCATAATGTATCCTTTCAATGGGAAACTGCAAATGTCCTCAGACTGAGGACACACAAGCGTTACGATCTTGTGTGGGCTGCTGGACTGTTTGATTATCTAAGTGACCGTTATGCTAAGATATTATTAAAAAGGATGTGGGACTGGACAGATGAAGGAGGCAAAATTGTTTTCGGTAATTATCATCCCAGTAATCCAAACCGTAATGCTATGGAATGGTGTTGGGAATGGTTTCTCAATTATCGTACAAAAGAAGACCTGCAAATGTTGTGTGAAGAGGCTGGAATCCCTCAGGAATGTGTGAGTTTTGCACAAGAACCTCTTGGGGTGTGTATATTTTGCATAGTGACACGAATAAAATAGAGGGATGGGTAATCCTTTAATAAGGACAGACAAAGGGTCGCATCTTAAATATTAAATAGTGACCAAAGCACTACGCTCAATGGTTGTCTTTTACCTTATTCAAAACAGCCTCCATTTCTTCCAACGTGAATTTCTACATGTACTTGCCAATGGTACCTAAATTCTCCAAATAATAGAGTTATTCCCCACTTTCTTGTAACACCTCATGGGTTCCACCACATTTCTTACAATGAAAAGCACTCATTCCAATCTCTCCGTGCTCATACATAGTTGCTAACTCCATCGCATGTTCTTCAGTATTGGCATAGGCAACAAGTGCTTCCAATTCGGTGTAGTCTTTGTAACAATTGAAAGGATGTACCTCACCGTCTACAATTGCATATATATTTTTACTCATGTTATTACCCCCCTTACATTAAACAAGTGATAACTATTTAGGCGATATGAATACCATGCACAAGTAAAAGAACATTCTGCTTTCTGTTATCATACCTAATTATAAAACTATACAAAAATACGCTAAAACAAACAACTGTAAATTATCTTGAATCACTTGAAATTAGAAGTAAAATTAATGAAAGAATGTTAAAGCTACAAAATTTATAAAAGATAAGGCGTTCTTTTGTCTTTTCGACTAAAAGGGAGAAAATCTAAATACCCGGCATTTTAAATAGCCAAAAGATTTCTTGCTTCCCTCAAAATGACCTGTTGTCAGATTTTGTTCAAACACTACTATAATACTGAGTAATTATCGATGAAATATATAGACGAGTTTCGTGATGCTGCTATTGCAATTGGTTTATCTAGAAAAATTGCTAGCCTTATTAATGGCCACGATGAGATTACCATTATGGAGGTATGCGGTAGCCATACGATGTCCATTTATCGATACGGATTAAAAAAACTGCTTCCATCAAACATCCGACTACTTTCCGGGCCTGGATGTCCTGTGTGCGTGACCTCTGTCAGCTATATAGACACTGCTATAGCCATCTTACAAAATAACTCCACTAGTTCAAACAGTGGTCGTGATGTATTAATAACAACATTCGGCGATATGATGCGTGTACCCGGCTCGTCTTCAAGCATTGAAAAGGAGAGGGCTAATGGGGCTTCAGTAACAGTAGTTTATTCTACCCTTGACGCATTACATCTGGCTGAAAAACATCCTGATAAAAATATTGTGTTCCTGGCTGTGGGTTTTGAGACTACTGCTCCAACAATCGCAGCGTCTGTTATTGAAGCAGAAAGGCGGGAGTTAAAAAACTACTTTGTCCTTACAGCACATAAAGTAATGCCACCGGTTATGAAGGCGCTCCTGAAAGACAAAGAACTAAATCTCGACGGCTTTCTCTGCCCTGCGCACGTTAGCACTATTATCGGGTCAAGACCTTATGAATTTATCACCATAGACTTTCATATCCCATGTGTCATTGCCGGTTTTGAACCATTAGATATCTTGCAGGGCATATATATGTTGCTAGAACAAATTGTAAAAAAGGAAGCAAGCGTTCAGATTGAATATTCGAGGGTGGCAAAACGGGAAGGGAACCCAACGGCCTTAGCTTTACTAGATAAGGTATTTGAACCGTGTGGTGTCGAGTGGCGTGGGCTTGGCTTTATACCACAAAGCGGGCTTAAATTGAGAAGCCAATACGAACGCTTCGATGCCCTCATGTTAATGCAAAATAAATCAGAAATACAAAATCGTTCGACAGAGCGCTCACGACAAAGTATGAAATCCGAAATTCATTATTGTCTCTGTGGAGATATTCTTAGAGGTGTAAGGACTCCAAATGAATGTAAACTATTTAGAAAGGTTTGTAACCCCGAACATCCTATAGGCGCTTGTATGGTCTCAAGTGAAGGTACTTGCGCAGCTTATTATAAATATGGCGAATAAACACTCTAAAATAACACTTGCACATGGTAGCGGCGGGAAATTAACGCACGAACTAATAAATCAAATCTTTCTTCCGCATTTTAAGAATGATGTATTATCCCAGTTACATGATTCAGCAATATTGCAACTTAATGGCGAGACCCTGGCATTCACAACCGATTCTTATGTCGTTAAACCACTATTCTTTCCTGGGGGTGATATAGGAAAACTTGCAATTAGTGGAACAGTCAATGACCTTTCCGTTGTAGGCGCAAAACCCTTGTACCTTTCGGTTGGATTCATTATCGAAGAAGGATTTGATATCTCTATGCTTGAAAGGATTGTAACTTCAATGAAAGATACTGCATCCGTTGCAGGAATTAATATCGTAACTGGAGATACTAAAGTTGTAGATAGTGGAAGCGCTGATGGCCTGTTTATCAACACATGTGGTATTGGTACAATTGCTTATAAAACAATGCTGTCAATCTCAAATATAGAACCATGTGATAAGATAATAATCAACGGTACTATTGGAGACCATGGTCTTGCAGTAATTTCTGAGAGGGAATCCTTAGATTTTAACCCTCCTATAAAAAGTGATTGTGCTCCACTTAATGAATTGATTCATAAATTAATAAATTCAGGTGCTAATATTAAATTCATGAGAGACCCAACAAGAGGAGGGCTTGCCACCACACTTAATGAAATTGTAAATACTGAAAAATATGGTATATTGGTTGACGAAAAGAACATTCCAATTAAAGAAGACGTAAGGGCGCTTTGTGAAATCCTCGGTTATGACCCTCTTTACATTGCTAATGAGGGGAAAGTGGTAATTGTTGCCTCTGCACATGACGCCGATAAGGTTTGTGAAATACTCAATGAAGATAGCTTGGGCAGAGATGCAGCAATCATTGGAGAAATATTACCTGAACCAGCAGGCAAGGTATGTCTCAAGACCGTAATTGGCGGAACAAGGATTCTTGATATGCTTGTTGGTGATCAACTTCCAAGAATCTGTTGATATAAAAAATACAGGGAGAAAAAAGACTGAAGAAAAAAGGATTGGGACACTTGGTGCTTATGTTACGGTAACAGAACATGAATATTTTATTATCTTTGAGTCAAATGACTATATTGCAGCGGTATAATTCTTTCTTCCGCTCGTACCAAGCTAGACCGGTAAGATAGCGCCTGTGCTTACCATGTACGATTGGTTAAAAATAATGCCAAAACAAAAGGATAGCTTACATTCTTTTAATTTGCAAAAGAAACGCAAGAAAAGGATACAATGAATACATCTATTTTAGAGAGTGATCACCTCCAGATACTGCTTGATGTTTTGAGTAAAAGAGGTTATCAGGTCATTGGACCCACTCTTGGAGAGGGCGCTATCGTATACAGTGATCTGAACTCTACAGCAAATCTGCCTATCGGATGGACAGATGAACAGGATGGCGGTACCTATCGCCTCAAAAAGCTAAATGATAAGGCATTCTTCGGTTATACTGTTGGTCCACACTCATGGAAAAAGTATTTGCTCCCATCTGAATTACGTCTCTGGAAGATCAAACGCAACAGTAGTTCCTTTAATGTTATAACAGAGAATGAAGCAATCCATAAATTCGCCTTTATTGGTGTCCGTTCATGTGATATACACGCAATTTCTATTCAGGACAAGGTTTTTATGAATGGTCAGTACATTGACCAACATTATAAATCACAACGTAAAGACACCTTTATCGTAGCAGTTAATTGTGGAAAAGCTGGGGGAACGTGTTTCTGCGTCTCGATGAACACAGGACCAAGGGCAACTTTCGGTTTCGATCTTGCTATGACCGAGATTTTAGAAGCCAAAAACCATTATTTCTTGGTAGAAACAGGCACTGAACTAGGCGCAGATATTCTTTGCGAAATTCCACATAAAGAAGCGAGTGAAAAGGAAAAATGCGCCGCTGATGATGTCATGAAAAAAACAGTTGAACAAATGGGGCGCATCATGGACACTACGAATATTAAAGACTTATTTTACAGAAACTATGAACATCCTCGTTGGAACAATGTGGCAGAACGTTGCCTGACTTGTGCGAATTGTACGATGGTATGTCCAACTTGTTTTTGCACAACTATAGAGGACGTGACTGACCTGACGGGTGAACACGCTGAGCGATGGAGAAAGCTAGATTCTTGCTTTACTATGGATTTTTCATATATTCACGGAGGAAGTATCCGATCATCAACTAAATCCCGTTACCGCCAATGGATAACACACAAACTTGCTACATGGATTGATCAATTCGGCACATCGGGTTGTGTCGGTTGCGGACGTTGCATAACCTGGTGCCCTGTAGCGATTGATATTACTGAAGAGGTCGACGCAATACGTAAAAGCGAAGAACTTATAACCACTAACCTTTCCACTCCTTCTTAAGGAGGGAATGAAAGGGAGGTATTCTATAAAATATTTACCAGATAAGTTATGGACACGTAAAACACTTAAACAAACGAAATATCCTATACAATTAAATTTGGCATTCGGCGACTACATGAATTAAAGATAATCCCTCTCTTGATGGGAGGGACAAAGGGAGGGTGTGTAGCTTTTTCTTTCACCCCCCACCTTACCTACCAATCAATAGGAAGGAACCATAGTATGAAATTCCTTAACATTAAGTTAACTCTCTAAATATTTAATTAAAGGAGAATATACATGCAAACATTTGAACCCTATCTGGTAGAACATCCTTTTTTAAAAGGCCTTGATCAACGCCATCTCAATATTATTGTAGGATGTGCATCAAATGTGAGTTTTGATGCCGAACAATATATCTTACACGAGGGCGAAGAAGCCACCAACTTTTACATCATTATTCAAGGTAAAGTAGCACTAGAAATATTTACTTCCGACCGTGGTCCTATTACCATTCAAACAATCGAAGAAGGTGATGTGCTTGGCTGGTCATGGCTTATTCCGCCATATCATTGGCACTACGATGCGAGGGCAATCGAACCCACGAGCGTCATCGCTCTTGATGCGATACGCCTGCGCACCAAATGTGAAGAGGACCACGACCTTGGTTATGAATTGTTAAAGCGTTTCGCCCATGTTATTACTAAAAGACTTGAGGCAACACGATTACAGCTCGTGGATGTCTATGGTGTTCATTAATTGAAGGATAAACAATGAAATCAATTATCACCGAGCCAATGATTCCGATGCCCTATCGCATTCTTCTAAGGCGGAAGGAAACGCACGATACGTATACCATTGAACTCGAATCAACGAATGGAGTTGATGGTTTTCCATTTTCCTCTGGTCAGTTCAATATGTTATACGTATTTGGAGTGGGTGAAGTACCAATTTCTATCAGTGGCGATCCGTCGATGCCAAAAATGCTTAAGCACACTACTCGCTCCGTAGGAATCGTAACGAAAGCTTTGCTTAACCTGAGAAGAGGTGACATACTCGGCGTACGCGGGCCTTTTGGCAGCTACTGGCCTGTTGAAGAAGCTGTTGGAAAAGACATTATCCTTGTGGCTGGTGGAATCGGATTAGCTCCGCTGCGCCCAGTACTGCACTCTTTCATTTCACACAGAGATAAATATGGCAAGATTATCCTGCTTTATGGAGCCAGAACACCGGAAGACTTACTATATAAAAAAGAACTAGAACAATGGCGCGGATGTTTTGACTTTGATGTTAAGGTTATCGTCGATAGCGCCACTGGGAATTGGCGCAGTAATGTAGGAGTCGTTACCACGCTTATACCCAGAATACAATTTGATCCATTGCATACTGTGGCAATGATCTGTGGTCCTGAGGTCATGATGCGCTATACGTTAAAGGAACTGCAAAGTCGCGGCATTAAAAATGAAAACATCTATGTTTCCATGGAACGTAATATGAAATGTGGAATTTGTCTTTGTGGACACTGCCAGTTTGGGCAATATTTTGTATGCAAAGACGGGCCAGTATTCTGTTATGATCATATTAAAAAACTTTTCGGAAAGAGAGAAATATAGTGCCACAATTAAACGCATACCTCTTTATGTCTTTTATTTCTTTTCATTCGTGGCTATCCGCATAAATTCGTGGCTAATATTATTATGAATATGACTATAAAAAGGAAACCAAAACTTGCTGTCTGGAAGTTTGCATCATGTGACGGTTGTCAGTTAAGTCTCCTGGACTGTGAAGATGAACTACTCACAGTGGCTGATAAGGTTGAGATTGCATACTTTCTTGAGGCCTCTCGTGACACGTTGAAAGGGCCTTACGACCTCTCGCTTGTTGAAGGATCCGTAACTACCCAGCACGATGCCGAACGCATCCAGAAGATTCGGAAAGCATCAAAATTTCTCGTTACAATTGGTGCCTGTGCCACTGCCGGCGGTATTCAAGCGTTACGCAACTTCAAAGACGTTAAAGAGTATATTTCCCTTGTGTATGCCAAACCACAATATATTGAAACACTTGATAAATCAACTCCTATAACCAGCCATGTACGTGTCGATTACGAATTACGAGGTTGCCCCATCAACAAACGACAGTTGTTAGAGATTGTTAGCGCTTATCTCAATGAACGTAAACCAAATACGCCGTCTCACAGCGTCTGCATTGAATGCAAACGACGTGGAACTGTTTGTGTGATGGTGTCACAAGGTATACCATGTCTCGGACCTGTAACCCATGCCGGATGCAATGCAATCTGTCCATCATACTGTCGCGGTTGCTATGGCTGCTACGGCCCGAAAGAAACACCAAACACGTCATCATTAAGCAAAGAATTCTGCAACACCGGATTAAACAAGAACAGTATTATGCGCATGTTCAGAACTTTCAATGCCTTCG
Organism: uncultured Planctomycetota bacterium; assembly: GCA_963709355.1. Lineage (GTDB taxonomy): Bacteria > Planctomycetota > Brocadiia > Brocadiales > Brocadiaceae > PLOWO2-12-38-17. The sequence goes on along the minus strand of CAVPVY010000005.1, from coordinate 1,097,165 downwards.
CAGAACCATTTCGTAAGGAGAGTGAATCCCACGAAATAGAAGAAGCCGGAAGCAAGAAGTCAGAAACCATAATATAGTACTTAAATTACCTATACACAATTTTCATTTTATATTAATCTTTACAGGATGTGAAAACAAGGATTGACATACGCTATGAAAAGCAGAACAATCAAAGTTGATTACCTCGCTCGTGTTGAAGGTGAAGGCGCATTGTATGTTAAGATAAAAGGCAACACTTTAGTCGATGTCAAACTCAAGATTTTCGAACCTCCTCGCTTTTTCGAGGCGTTTCTGCGAGAGCGCAATTACGCGGAAGTCCCTGACATTACAGCCCGCATCTGCGGCATCTGCCCCATTGCATATCAGATGAGTGCAGTACATGCAATAGAGGATGCATTTGGAGTAATAATTGATGGACAACTTCGTGCCTTGCGAAGGCTTATTTACTGCGGTGAGTGGATCGAAAGTCACACACTTCATGTGTACATGCTGCATGCGCCTGATTTTTTAGGTTACCCTGGCGCAATTCAGATGGCGAAAGATCATCCCGATATCGTTCAGCGAGGTTTACAGTTAAAAAAAGCAGGAAATGATCTGGTAGCACTCCTTGGCGGCAGGGAAATTCATCCTATAAATGTTAGAGTGGGAGGGTTCTACAAAGTACCAACCAGGCAGGAATTGGCTCCTGTGGCTGAAAAACTTAAATGGGCAAGAGACGCCGCACTGGAAACCGTTCGCTGGACTGCCACGCTTCATTTTCCTGACTTTGAACAGGACTATGAATTCGTTGCCCTTCGTCATCCGGATGAATATCCATTCAATGAGGGAAGGCTTATTTCAAGCAAGGGATTGGATATTTCCGTACACGACTACGATAATCACTTTACAGAAGAGCATGTACAGCATTCAAATGCGCTCCATTCTGTACATAAAGGACTCGGTTCATACTTTGTAGGTCCTCTGGCACGTTATAATCTAAATTTCGACAGACTCTCTCCTTTAGCACAAGAAACAGCACGTTCAGTTGGTCTTTCTAATTTCTGTAGTAATCCATTTCAAAGTATTATCATCCGAAGTATAGAAATTCTCTACGCCTGTGATGAGGCTTTGCGTATTATCGAACAATATGAAAAGCCTGATAAACCAGCTTTAGAAATCCAACCACATGCTGCGGTAGGTTATGGTTGCACTGAAGCGCCGCGCGGAAGCCTTTATCATCGTTACCGTATTGACGATAAGGGTATGATTCTTGACGCCAAGATTGTTCCTCCCACTTCACAAAATCAAAAGACTATTGAAAATGATCTCTGGCAGTTTATCCCTCAACACATAAAACTCCCTAACGATCGGCTTACTTTGCAGTGCGAACAGGGAATACGCAATTATGATCCTTGTATATCATGCGCAACTCATTTTTTAAAACTCAATATTGAGAGAGAATAGAGAAGTGAAGAATTCACCACAAAGTCTCCAAGGATACAAAGAAATACCTAAACTTGAAATTAAAAATGAGTCTCCAATTCTCATTTTAGGTATTGGTAACACGTACCGGAGTGATGATGCTGTGGGACTTTGTGTAGCTCAACATTTAAAAAGACAGGCGTTTGACTGTGTCAATATCATTGAAGAAAACGGTGACGGGGCAGCATTGTTGGATTCATGGAAAAGCGCCGATACCGTCATTCTTATTGATGCGGTACATTCAGGCGCACAACCAGGTACTATTCACCGGTTTGATGTTCACACGCAAACTATCCCTACGAAATATTTTCATTACTCTACACACGCCTTTGGGGTTACAGAAGCCATTGAACTTGCAAAGGCGCTCAAACAATTACCCAAGAACCTTATTGTTTACGGTATTGAAGGAAAATATTTTGAGCCGGGTGTTGGCCTATCTTTGGAAGTTGAGAAGTCGGCACAAGAAGTTGTGAAACATGTGAAACAAGATATCCATAACTGTTCACCACGTAAATACACGAAATATCACTGAAAATAAACAACTTATCATAAGCTGAAATAATTAAAAATACTTGTAATCCTCTTCGTTTTTATTATCATATAGTGGCAAAGGAAGAAAGTAATTTCCTATCATACCTCATACGTTCAATGTATATTGAAGTAGATTTACATTAGAATATGAATTGGTAAAAGAACTTTCTCAATGACCTATTTTGATAATCCTATTACAGTACACACCGCCCGCACTTTGATGTTTGCAGAACTTTCAAAGGTGATGGATCATGCAATTCACGATAACAGATATATTAATTTACTAAAAGAAAACATTGCCAGTAAAAAAACAAAATCAAATCAAAAGAGAACTACCAGCGCTCTAGTAAGTCTTTATAGATTTGATGAAGGGTTCCCTCCATTCTTTTGTTTCAAACACTTCTGGCAAATCGCAGATGAAATAGATAGACCTATTATTTCATTACTTTTTGCAATAGGTAACGACTACCTATTAAGTGAAAGCATATCAGTCATTGTCTCAACGGCAGTTGGCGAAAAAGTCAGCAAGCTCAGATTAGAAGAAAATATCGAAGCACATCACCCTCGAAAGTTTACCAATAACACCCGAAGCTCTGCAGCAAGAAATATCACCAGTTCGTGGAAACAAGCAGGCTATATTACCGGTAAAGTAAAAAATATACGTACACAGCCAAATCATTGTTACCATTCAGTTGCCTTTGCATTTCTGATGGCATACTTCAATGGCGATAAAGGTGATTTCATTCTATCAAGTAAATGGGCGCAAGCACTTGCAATTAATGAATCTCAGGTTAGGGAACTTGCCACTGAAGCCGCCAAAAGAGATTTATTACAATATCAATACGCTGGTAGTGTTACTACCATTTCATTCAATAACCTTTTTAAAAAACTGAATATAGATGCTTAATCTTGTTGATAGACTACTGGCTGCTTATGAGTTAGTGCTTAAAGAGCCATGGTCAACAGCTTTGTCAGGGAAAGAAAGGGTATGGTTTCTTGTATACGACCCTGCAGAGCAACGTAAAGTCGACCTGCGCCTGGGTGATTTTGAAACTGCAACAAGGAAAGCTGGGAAACGTTGGGTCTGCATTTCATTGAAAAATTGCTTCCCCTCCTGGATGGCACATCATGAGTATAAAAACGAATATTTCATGAACCCTGTTCAATTGGTAGACCAACTCGAATCAGAGTTTAAGCAGTTTGCTATAAACTATCTGAAAGAAGAGTTGGATAAACAGGGAACTGATGATAACACCTTGATTGCCATCAGAGACGTTTCGGCATTATTCGGTTTTGTTCGTTTATCATCTGTATTGGATGGAACTGCTACTGCATTTAAGGGAAGGATGCTTGTGTTCTTCCCCGGCGAGTATGATAAGAATCATTATAGATTATTAGATGCCAGGGATGGTTGGAGTTATCTGGCAAGGCCAATTACCGCATAAGGAAATACCAATATGAAGAATAAAGAACTCTTTACCCTGAATCCTGATGAGAATAACCTCATAAACGACGGTGTGGTAGAAATTAATACGGCTAAAGATGACCAGGGCCTGAAAATCATCCGGCATGAAGTTAAAACCTTTGTTTGTGAAGGTGAATACCAAAGAGGCATGTATCGGATATTAGACACCTACCTAAAGCATCTCGATGAACCTAAGCAACCTGCGGCATGGGTGAGTGGGTTCTTCGGTAGTGGTAAATCTCATTTGGTAAAAATACTCGGTTACCTGTGGGAGGACTTTGTTTTTCCCAATGATGATACCGCAAGAACCATAAAGTCATTGCCTCATGATGTGAATGACCTTTTTGTGGAACTGGAAAGAAAACAGAAACTCCACGACAAGCTTTCTGTCTCAGGTACGTTGAAGGATTTTCCATCGGCAGACATTCGCTATTCATTCCTGCAATTATTTCTCAATGCTTTGGGACTTCCTCCGCAATATCATCATTTCAAATTTGTTTACTGGGCAAAGCAGGAGGGTATTTATGACGAACTGAAGGCTTTCGTAGAATCCCAGGGAAAAGATTTTAAAAAGGAATACGAAAACCTTTTCGTTTCCTCAACCCTTGCAAAAGCAGTATTACAAATAAGGCCTGAGTTTGCTGAAAATGAAGCAAAAGTAAAAGAGAACTTTAAAGAGAACTTTAAGCGTGTTGAACATATCAGCCGGGAACAGCTCATTGATACCATAAAGAACGAAGCGCTGCCATTATCCTACGGTAAAAAAATCCCTTGTACCGTCATTGTACTGGATGAAGTGCAACAATTTATAGGCTCGGACAGCAATAAGACTATTGATGTCCAAAACCTTGCACAAGATGTTTGCAGCAACTTTGGCGGCAAGTTCTTATTGGTGGGCACAGGACAAAACGCACTGGCTGAAACGCCATATTTGCAGCCTTTGCAAGACCGCTTTACTGTGAAAGTCTCACTATCGGATACCGACGTGGAAACAGTTACCCGTAAAACAGTATTGGAGAAGAAGCCTTCCGCAATAAATGACATTAGTAAAAAGCTGGAAGCAATTTTAGGTGAAATATCCCGTAACCTCTCAGGCTCTGATTTTGGCTACCTCTCAAGCGATAAAACAACCCTTGTGGCTGATTATCCTATCATGCCTTCAACCCGTAAATTTTGGAAGAAAATACTTCAGGTCATTGATACAGCAGGCACTTCGGGTCAATTGCGTAGTCAGCTACGCATTGTGGATGAAAGTATCAAACTGATTGCAAATAAAGACCTGGGCTGTATCGTACCTGCTGATTTTATTTTTGAACAAAAACAGCAGCAACTGTTACAAAATGCCTTGTTGCTGAATGAAACCAACAACATTATCCAGGAACGCAAAGCCAAAGGCGGCGATGATGCCCTTGAAGGCCGCATTCTAAGCGCTGTATTCTTAATTGATCAATTGCCTAAAGATTTGGCAGGTGGACGTCTTAAGTCGGATGAAAATACTATCGCAGATTTGTTGATTGATAACCTCAACGAGACCTCTGATAAAATACGGAATAAGGTTAAGGCGCTCATTAAAAAACTGTTGAACGACAAGGTATTAATGCCGGTAAACGACGAGTACAAACTACAAACCAAGGTGGGCGCTGAGTGGGAGCAGGAATATACAGCACAGGCGGTAAAAATCAATAGCTCCGGCGACGACCAGATTCAGCGTATCCGCAAAGAAAATATCATTGCCTTCTTTAAAGATAAAACAAAAACCATAAACATTCTTCAAGGCGTTTCCAAAAAAAATAGAGACTTTGATATTTGGGATAAAGCAGAACGGCCCAATACGGAGCATAAACTGAATGTTTGGGTTCGCGATGGTTGGTTTGAAAATGAAGGTACGGTGCTAAATGAAATCCGTGCCGAGGGGGCAGATGCCCCGCTGGCTTATGCATTTGTACTGAAGTTTCGTGATCAGGATTTACGCAGTGAAATCATAAAGTTCATTGCGGCTGATTTAACCTTGCAGGTAAAAGGACTCCCTTCGACTCCGGAAGGTGAACAAGCCAAAAAGAGCATGGAAACCCGTAAAGGCCTGGCAAAAATGGCTATCGAGGACATGATTGATAAAATATGTAAAGAAGCTGCTATCTATTTAGCCGGTGGTAATAAGGTCGAAACGGGTACTATAAGGGATACTATTGAAGAATCACTGAACAGTATTGCCGACAGGCAGTTCCCGGAATTTAAAAGCAAAGGTGATTACAAAGATTGGGATAAGGCATTAGCCAAGGCATTATCAGGCGACCCTGATGCCTTGAAAAAAATTGGCTGGGATAAAGACCCTACAGATCACCCTGTTGCAATAGAAATTCTTCGTTTCCTTGGTAACAATACGAAACAAGGTAAAGAGATGCGAAACCATTTTACCAAAGCGCCTTATGGTTGGAGCCAGGATGCTATTGATACCATCATTATTATACTCAAAAACACGGAACATATTTCTACACCGGAAAAGAACATCAATCAGGCTAAAATCGGCAATGCTACTTTCAAAAAGGAAATTCATACACTTTCCGCATCGGATAAGATAAAACTGCGCAAACTCTATCAGGAAGCAGGGATATCCTGCAAGCCTGGCGATGAATTCCTGCATTCAAATACGTTCCTCGGCAAACTAAAAGAACTGGCAGGGCAAATAAGTGGTGATGCACCCAGGCCGGAACCCATCAATGTTCAGTTCATCAAAGACATTGAAAACCTGGATGGCAACGAAAGACTTCTTCGCATTATCGAAGAACAGGAAGATTTGAGGGCAAAACTATCTGATTGGAATAAAAAAGGAGACTTGGTAAATAAACGGGAACCGCAATGGAACCTGTTGGCAGATTTGGCCAATCATGCCCCTTCTGTCCCTGAAATGGAGCAACTGAAAACTGAGATAGAAGCAATACGGGAAAACCGTCTGCTGCTACAGGAACCAGATCCCATCCAGCCAAAGTTGTTGGAGGTAACAGAAAGGCTAAAAACAAGATTGAACACCATGAAGGATAACTATATTAGATCCTATGATCAAAAGATGGACGCACTTCAGGGCAATGAATACTTTAGCAAACTTACATCCGAGCAAAAGCACACGATCTTGGCAAAGCACCAATTGCTGACCAAACCAGAAATTAAACCTTTGGATGCGCATGGCCTGCTTAATCAATTGAAGCAAGCATCATTAGATATGTGGGACACCAAAATTGCGGCCCTCCCCGGACAATTTCAGTCTGCTTTGGAAGATGCAATCAAGTTGTCTGTTCCGGAGGCAGAGACATTCGACTTGCCGAGAAGGACTATAAATACAAAGGCAGATATTGAAGCGTATGTGAGCGAGTTGAGAATAAAGCTGGAAGAATTGATTAAGAGCGGGAAGTCGATTATCTTGAAATAATTTCCTATCAGTTCAGCCTGTATTCAGCATGGGCGGAGAATACAACCCCCTAGCCCCCTTTTTTAAGGGGGATTTTCAAAGTCCCCCTTAGAAACTAGGGGGAGGCAGGGGGTTGTTATACGTACCGCGTGAACTGTTACATATAAAGAAAAGAAAAACCCAATGGCAGTACTAACCACACAACAACGCAATAAATTAGAAAGTGCAGTAAAACAAGCACGGAAGCTGGCAGAGACCGTCGCTCGTAACGCACTGCACAGCCTGGCGGTAGACCACACAGAACCCTTCGCACACATGTCTGCCGATCAAAGGGCATTGCGTAACCGCCTCCGCAACAAAGCGCGGTTGTTAGGTGACGAATTGTCCGCCAGTGGCGGGCAAGGGATTGACCATTTGGCCTATGAGTTGGCATACGAGTATTGGCACAAAATGCTCTTTGCAAAATTTCTGGAAGCCAATGGACTGCTGATACACTCCGATGGTGTTGCCGTGACCATGGAAGAATGCGAAGAGTTGGCTCGCGAAGAGGGGTTTGCCGATAAATGGGATGCGGCTGCTTCGTATGCGTCGAAGATGCTGCCGGCTATCTTTCGCACTGATGATCCGCTGATGCAGGTTGACTTTGCGACCGAAGACCGCATTAGGTTAGAGGGACTGTTGGATGGATTAGACAACGGTATTTTTACTGCGGATGACTCTCTTGGATGGGTCTATCAATTCTGGCAAAGCGAGGCCAAGGAGGCTATCAATAAAAGTGGTGATAAGATTGATGGTGAAAAGCTCCCTGCTGTAACCCAGCTCTTTACAGAGCCGTACATGGTGCATTTTCTCATTGATAATACCATTGGCGCCTGGTGGGTGAGCAGACACCCTGGTGTTCCCCCTCCTGTGAAATTTGAATACCTGCGATTGCTGGAAGATGGCACACCGGCTGCCGGTAAGTTTGAAGGTTGGCCGGATACGACAGCGTTGGTAACCATGCTGGATCCCTGTATGGGCTCCGGGCATTTTGTAGCCTCACTCTTCCCGGTATTTGCTCAGCTCAGGATGTATGAGGAAGGATTGAGCAAGGAAGAAGCTACCGACAGGGTAATTGCTGAAAACCTGCATGGCTTGGAGCTGGATGCACGATGCACCCAGATTGCCGCTTTCAACCTTGCGCTCACCGCCTGGAAATTTTGCGGCCACTATAAAGAGCTACCTGAAATGAATCTGGCGTGCAGTGGAATCGCACCAAAAGGCAAGAAAGAAGATTGGGTGAAGCTGGTAGGCAAAGTAGCAGATCCGGTTTTGAAAGCACGAATGGAAAATGGTATGAAGGTATTGTACGATCATTTTCAATTAGCTCCGGAACTGGGAAGTCTATTAGACCCATCAACAATAAAATCAGATTTATTCACTGCCAGATTTGATGAGTTGAAGCCAATACTTGTTAAGGCATTAGAAAATGAAGAAGACAAAGATCAAGTTGAACGTGGCGTGATGGCTGCTGGAATTGCGAAAGCCGGACAAATCCTTGCGAAGAAATATACACTGCAAATTACTAATGTACCTTATTTATCCAGAGGAAAGCATGATGAAATCCTTGCCGATTATTGCCTGATAAATTTTCCCGATGCAAAAGGCGATCTTGCCACAGTATTTCTCGAAAGAATGCTATTAAACACCAAAGAGGGCGGTACGGCATGTAGTGTAATACCCCAAAACTGGCTATTCCTGACCACCTATAAGAAATTCCGGGAGAAGTTATTGAAGAATGATTCATGGAATCACATTGCCCGACTTGGTCCTGGTGCATTTAGTCAAATTTCGGGTGAAGTCGTAAAGGCAATCCTGATTTGCATTACAAGGCATAAGCCCTCAGGACATAATTACTTCTTTGGCCTCAATGTCACCGAAGCCCCCAATGCGGCTGCCAAAGATGAGGCTTTGCGGGTAGCAGAAGTAAAGCAGGTGAACCAGGTCGGGCAGTTGAATAATCCTGATGCGATTATCGGTCAATTTGCTAAAAATAAAAATCAGCTATCTGATTTTGCTGATACATATGAAGGTCTTTCCTCTGGTGATATTTACCGTTTTATCAAGAATTTTTGGGAGTTACCTATTATTGATGGTAAAATATGGGCTTTCTTAATGGGTTCAGTTTATAAAAACAAAGATTTTGGCGGTAGGGAACAAATTATTCTATGGGAAGAAGGTAAAGGGAGTTTTGTTAATTATCCGGGATCTTACCTAAAAGGCACAAAAGCTTGGGGAAAACGTGGGTTAAGAATTACTCTTATGAGCAGCAAAGCCATCACGATATATACAGGTGAGTTGTTTGATAAAAATGCTGGAACTTTAGTGCCGAAGGATGAAAAATTTTTACCTCCAATTGCAGCATTCTGTAATTCAGAAAAGTTTGAAGAATTAGTATATGCTGTTAATCCCTCACTTTATGTTCCTGTTAAATCTTTACTAAAAGTCCCTTTCGATTTAGAACATTGGCAAAAAGTAGCGGATGAACAGTATCCCTGTGGTTTACACAAGCCTTATAGTGATGACGCCACACAATGGCTCTTTCACGGCCATCCGGTAAAAGCAGACAATCCCTTGCAGGTAAGTGTTGCCCGTTTGCTCGGCTACCGCTGGCCAGCAGAGAGCGATGCCAAAATGGAGCTGGCAGATGAAGCCAAAGAATTAATCAAAGCCGTAAAAGCATTCGATACCTTGACCGATGACGATGGCATTTTGTGCATTCCTTCGGTAAATGGTGAACTGGCTGCATCTGAAAGACTCCGTTCATTTTTACAAGCAGTGTATGGTAGAGCCTGGAACAATCAAACAATAGCTCAGCTATTAACGAAAGAAGGAGCAACAAAATCTGATCTCGAAGACTGGTTGAGGGATGAATTCTTTGAGCAACATTGTAAACTTTTTCACAATCGCCCCTTCATCTGGCATATCTGGGATGGCCGCAAGGATGGATTTGCGGCATTGGTCAATTACCATAAACTGGATAAAGAAACCCTCCAACGCCTTATCTACACCTACCTTGGAGATTGGATACGCCAATGCGAGGCAAAAAAGAAGGCCGGAGAAAGCGGTGCAGAAGGTCTGCTGAGCGCATCCCTCAAACTCAAAGAAAAGTTAGAGGCCATTCTTGAAGGTGAAAAACCATACGATATTTTTATTCGTTGGAAGCCCATAGAAAAACAATCCATCGGCTGGAAGCCTGACTTGAATGACGGCGTACGTCTGAACATCCGTCCATTTATAGAGGCAGATGTGCTTCGCAAAAAGCCCAATATCAAATGGAGTATAGATAGGGGCAAGAATCCACCCGGTTCACCCTGGGGTGAAATCAGAGATAATGACAAAAATTTACCCTTAGCAGAGAAAAAAGCTGCTAGAGAAAATAAAAAGATACTAAAGTGAACAATACATTATATGACAAGGTAGTTCAGGCCTTAAAGCAGGCAGAACAACATAATAGTAACACTATGGTAAAGCCAGAGGTGATTCTCTGGCTTGATCCTGAAAGACAATGGGAGGCAGTCATCCCGGTTTTACAGAAAGAATTTCCTGCCTTGATTATTTTTGGTGTGTATGATGCAGAGAAAAAACAAGGTCCTGCTATCTGGGTGAAATGCATGGTCGCGCGGACGCTCCCGGAAGCCAACTGGCCTGCCGATGCAACGCCTATCATATACATGCCAGGGATCTCCAAAAACGATTTGAAGAACATTACGGCAGCAGGATTAGACCTGCAACCCCTAATGGAATATCAATATACCGGCACCATCTTCGCTCAGATTAGCGGCCGTGAATGGACAGTATTGGCATTCATGGAAAATCAACAATCAGGACTTGGGCTGAAGGTGGCACAAGACAAGGCCACCCGTGAAGCCTTAATAAAAGTATTACCGTCTATTTTTCAGGATAGCAACATTCAATTTCCAACTTCCCTTATTGATACAGATTATTTGCATTCTATATTAGTCCCCGATGCTATTCCGAATATTTTAAAATGGCTGTGCAAGGGGGATGAGTTTCTTAAATCATTATCACCTGAAACAAAAGATGCCTTCATAACTATTTGCCGTTCACGTTTTGGATTTGAGCCTGATTATAAGAACATAAAGGATATTGTTGAAAAGTTTGGGTCTCAACGTAATGACTGGAAACAGGTTTGGCAATTATATGCCTCAGCGCCCAAAAAATATCCTGAATTGGAAGGATTACTTCGATTTGCTAAACCTGTTGATTTTGGTAGTGGATTATTTGCGCTTCCCGAAGAAAGCTGGCCTCAGGTAAATGAAGAGAATGAAGATGAACTGCGCAAGGCATTACTGGCCTTATCCAAACTTCAATCCAAAGAGACCTTGCAAAAGCTTGCTGTTCTCGACCAACAACATAAAGACAGAAGGTGTTGGGTATGGTCAGAGCTAGGCTATGCCCCATTAGCCAATGCACTGCCTTATTTGGTATCAATGGCAGATGTATCCACCACGGCATATGCATCTGGAAGTATTGAAGAATTGAAAGAATATTACACAATGACTGGTTACAAGGCCGATCAATCTATGCGAAAAGCCATGGTATCAGTCAAATTAGCAAAAGACAAAAAAGCAATAAAATCGCTGATCTCCACCTTATACAAACCTTGGTTGGAATCCATAACACAAAAGTTCCAGGCATTAATAGAAAAGGATGCATCTGTTTTTACCAAACAAAATGTTTTGACAGAAAATGAAGAGTTTGTACTATTTGTTGATGCATTTCGTTATGAACTCGCAAGCGAATTTGTAGAGAGACTAACAAAACGTAAATACAAGGTAGATCTGCAATCTGGTTGGTCTGCCATACCAAGTTTAACGCCCACGGCAAGAGCAAATGTATCACCTGTTGCAGAAGAGGTATCAACCAACAGCAATTGTAGAGAGTTTGTGCCACAGTTAAAATCAGAGAAAGACCTGGTGACTATTGTATTCAGAGACGCCTTAGCTGCGCAAAATTATATTTTCGTTACCGTTGCATCGGATATAATATCCGGCCAAAAACATTGGCAAGAGATTGGCGATATAGACAAAAAGGGACATCAAGAGCAAGCTGAAATGGTAAAACGGATTGAGGAACTATTTGAACAGGTGCAGGAAGCGATTGAAATTGCATTTGAAAACGGTATAAGACGTATTACAATAGTAACAGATCACGGATGGCTCTTGTTGCCAGGTGGTTTGCCCAAAGAGAAACTAAAGAAAGACCTGACTGAGACGCGTTGGGGCAGATGTGCATTAATAAAAGATGAAGCGAAAACAGATTTGCTGCATTTGCCGTGGCGCTGGAACCCAAATATTTTTATTGCCTATGCACCAGGGATATCCTTCTTTAAAAAAAATGAAGAATATGCCCATGGAGGTATTTCAATACATGAGTGTTTGGTGCCTACACTCAGCATAGAGAAACCAAGTCAATCCACGGTTGCAGCAAAAATTGCTGACATCAAATGGGTTGGTCTTAATTGTAAAGTAACTACTACAGACGCACCGAATGGGTACTTGGTTGATATTAGAGCCAAATTCAATGATGCGAAGACTTCCATTGTCTTGTTGGAATCAAGAGAAAAGAAATTATTAGATAATAAAATCTCGCTCATGGTGGATACTGATGCTGAATCAAAATCAACAGTCATTGTGCTCATGGATGAAAACGAAATAATATTGGATAAGAAACCAACGCTGGTAGGGATGTGACAATGCAATTAGACAAACTAGATCAAATAGCAACAAAAGCATTCGAGGGCTACTTCGTAAGAAAAGACCTGTTAGAACAATTCAGGAAAACGTATCCTGTTCCTACTTATGTCATAGAATTTCTCTTGGGCAGATATTGTGCGACAACAGATGAGCAGGAAATTCAGGAAGGACTAGAAATTGTAAAGAGGCAACTCGCTGACCGGACTGTTCGTCCTGGTGAAGAAGAGTATTTCAAGTCAAAAGCGAGGGAACAAGGCTCAATTAAATTGATTGACATTATCACTGCAAAATTGGATGCCACTACAGATAGCTATGTAGCAACTCTACCGAGTTTGACTCTAAGCAAAATCCGCATATCACCAGAAATGGTGAATGCCAACGACAGGATGTTGACCGGTGGCTTTTATGCTGAAATAGAATTGGAATATGATAGTGCTATTGCGCAAGAGAATAATGGCAGGCCATTTGGCATTTCTAATATCAGACCCATCCAATTATCGCAGCGTAATGTATTGGAGACATTGTACAAGGGTCGCCAATTATTCACTCTTGAAGAATGGAAAGATTTTCTGATACGAAGTGTTGGAATGGAGCCGAAAACATTGACAGAGAAGGCAAAAAATGTTCTTTTTGTGCGTATGATTCCCTTTGTAGAACGTAATTATAATTTGGTTGAGTTAGGCCCAAAAGGCACAGGCAAATCGCATGTATATCAGCAGATATCTCCATACTCACATTTAGTTTCAGGGGGAAAGACCACTGTTGCAAGAATGTTTGTTAATATGAATACTGGCGAACGTGGACTTGTATGTAAGTATGATGTTGTTTGCTTTGATGAAGTCTCGGGTGTAGCCTTTGAGCAAAAAGATGGGGTGAATATCATGAAAGGATACATGGAAAGCGGTGAGTTCAGCAGAGGGAAGGAGCCTATCCGTGCTGACGGAAGTATCGTATTGGTTGGAAATTTTGATGTGGACGTAGAACACCAGCAACGCATAGGCCATTTATTTGGCCCGCTCCCCCCGGAGATGAGAGACGATACAGCCTTTATGGATCGTATCCATGCCTACGTTCCTGGTTGGGATTTCCCTAAGCTTAACAAATCATATTTCACCGATCACTTTGGCTTAGTAAACGATTTTTTGGCAGAGTGCTGGACAAGATTAAGAGATACGAGCAGAATATCATCCGTGTTGCCTCGTATTGATTTTGGCAGCGCTCTAAGTGGCAGGGATACCACAGTCGTAAACAAAACGCTCAACGGTTTATTAAAATTAATGCAACCTACTCCCAATGAACCGATTTCAGACGAACTACTGGAATGGGCTATTAAAATATCTTTGGAATATCGGAGAAGGGTAAAGGAACAACAAAAGAGAATCGGCTCGGCTGAATTTCGTAATACACATTTTAGCTACTGTATAGGTGTAGACGGAGTAGAGACCTTCGTTACAACTCCCGAAATTCATAGTGAAAATACTATCGGCGAAGATCCGCAACCTCCGGGACAGGTTTGGACTTTAAATACCGGAAGTCAGGACGAACCGGCAGGTCTCTATAAAATCGAAGTCAATGTTGGCCCTGGTAGTGGTGTTAAAATATTAAACAAACCAACGCCTCCCCAATTCCAGGAAAGTGTTCGTTATGCAGAACAGAACTTATACAGTAAAACCAAAGAATTGGTTGGTGACCGCGATCCACGGTCACATGAATTTTCCGTGCAGCTTCGTTCCTTTGATGTCTCAAAAAGCGGCAATGGTGTCGGAATGGCTGTTCTTATGGCATTATCCAGTGCGATCCTTGAGAAGAGTACAAAAGGTGGTTTGGTTATCGTTGGTCAACTTAATCTGGGTGGTTCGGTTGATAACGTTTATAATGCTGTGAACTTAGCAGAATTGGCTGTAGAGAAAGGTGGCACTACCTTACTCATTCCGTTAAATGCCCGCAAGCAACTAAATGACTTGTCTGACGACATGATCACAAAAATCAATATCCAGTATTATACTGATTTAAGGGATTGTTTGTTAAAGGCTTTATTGGATTAATTGTTCAAGTTTATATGACTCCGCGAGTGTCTGTGATAAACCCTGAGATAAAACGTATATGCATGAATTCTCTCTTATTAACGACCTCATACGTAAAATATCATTTATTGCACGTGATCAGCATGCAAGTAAAGTGAAAAGTGTAACTGTTAAACTTGGAGCACTCTCCCACATCCCCCCTGATCACTTTCGTGAGCACTTTGTACATGCCTCACGGGGAACAATTGCTGAAGGTGCGCAATTATACATTGAAGTCCAGACAGAGATTACTGACCCTCAATCCCAGGAAGTGTTAATCGAAAATATTGAGGTAGTTGATTAACTGAATTACGACGCTCATTTATTTCGCTGTTTGTCTTTGATCTTTACATCTTTTTTCACAGTTTATCAATAACTGCTGACCTTGGAAAAACTTCTTATACCTGATAACCCCTTCTCGTTACTATATAATTACGATAGGTAAAAGTGGTGGAATTGCCAATGATAATAATAGTTGTCATATCAATAGGGTGCGTGGTCATTTTGTCAAGCGTTGTAAGAATAACAGATTCATCCTCCCTGCTTACGTCTTTTACAATGCCCACCGGAGTATTCTGTGATTTGTGACGGAGAATGATTTCTAATGTCTTCTTAAGCTGCCAGTCCCTTTGGGAACTCATGGGATTGTATAACACAATAACAAAATCGGACTCAGCAGCGTATTTTACACGTTTTTCTATAATTTCCCACGGTGTTAGCAGGTCGCTGAGACTGATAACTGCATAGTCGTGCATCAAAGGCGCCCCAAGCATCGCCGCTGCAGCATTTGCTGCTGGAATACCTGGAATGATCTCTATAGGTAAATCTATATTCTCTTTGTGCGCCTTCTCAAGCACAAGCCCGGCCATACCGTATACCCCTGGGTCACCGCTGCTGATGATACTCACGACCTTTCCCAATTTCGCCTCTTGAATCGCTAATTCTACCCGCTCGATTTCTTTGCGCATTGCCGAAGCAATTATCTTCTTGTCTTTTACAATATCCGCAATGAGGTCTATATATAGTTTATAACCAACAATCGTTTCAGAATTCTTTAGTGTATCCAGCGCCCTTTGGCTCATCTCGTTCCTTGCGCCAGGACCTATGCCTACCACATAAAGTTTTCCTGAGCGATTGCTATGGTCATCCCTGGATATTTCTGTCTTGTTAGGATTAACTTTGTCTTCCTCCCTGCAATAAGCGCGGCCGGTTCACATACCGCCCACACCCCTATTTTTTCTTTAACAAACGTTGATTTACTATGTTCTTTTGCACACGTTGCTATTTCTGATTTAGAAACAACTCTCAGAGGTATGCCAAGTCCTTTTGATGCTTGCAATAAACCCGGCTCTTCAGATTTTATATCGATAGTAGATAGTAGTCGTACATCTTTGATTTTACGATTTACTTTCTGGAGCGCATCAATGATAGTTTTTTTTACAATTTCCGCAGATATTCCTTTTTTACAACCGATGCCAATAATAATATCTTTTTGTGCATCAGTACCCGTAGTAATCACCGCATCTGTATGGAGTACGGATGCAATCTGGTGCGCCAGTTGATTTGCCCCCCCTTCATGACCGGAAAGCATACTAATCACAAAGCGCCCTACATCATCAACCACAACTACAGCAGGATCTGAATGTTTATCACAAATAAGAGGTGCGATCGTCCGCACCACGATACCCATTGCCATAACAAACACGAGGCCTTCGTATTGTTTGAATATCTTATGAACCAGTTGCTGCAGTGGTTCAGAAAATACGGTTATTCCGGCAGTTGAGTTGTTTTCTGTAAAACAAGCATCTTGCGTTACTTTATTTAATACATAGATAGAAGGTGTAGGAATAAACCCTGATACTATTCTTTTCGCGGTTTTTGAACCTTGTTCAGTTATGGCAATAATGGCTATGTTCAAGAACTTCTTCAATATTTAAAAAGTAAAACGAAGAAATACCTTATTTTTTCATTTCGATTGCTTCAAATTCTTCGAGCAATTCTCTTTGCCTTTTTGTCAAATCCTTAGGAGTACGTATAAAAATTCGCACATATTGATCGCCATAACCATGCCCTTTCAAGAGTGGCATGCCGCAGCCCCTCAGTCTAAACAGGGTGTCAGTTTGTGTCTCCGGAGGAATCTTCATTAAGGCATTTCCGTCTAACGTAGTCACCTCAACCTTTGACCCCAGCGCCGCCTCGGTTAATTTAATGGACTTTTCCAGATATATATCACTCCCCTGCCTGTGAAAGATTGGATGAGGTTGTACAGAAATAATCACATAAATATCTTCCTTTAACTTCCCGCTTGTCTTATCTGCTGTTATCCGTAAGGTCGAACCATTATCCACACCCTGAGGTATCTTTACAGTGATTTTATCCAGTTTCTGTACTTCGCCGCACCCATGACAGCTTGGACATGGATGATCAATAATTTTCCCCCTCCCTCCGCAAATATGACAAGCTCCGATTTTGATAATCCTGCCAAAACCCTGAAGCTGTTCCTGCTGTACTTCACCTTTTCCCTTGCAATAAGTGCAAGTTTTAGGTGCAGTACCACTTGCAGCGCCTGTCCCGCCACAATTTGCACATACATCCATACGAGGAATGGCTACCTCAGTACTTATACCGCGATAGGCTTGTTCTAGAGTAATTTCTATCCGTACCTGTTTAGCGCGTTGCTCAGGTTGCTCAAAACCCCGTCTGCGTGCACCAAAAAAATCGCTGAAGATACTTCCGTGACCAAAGAAGTCCGAGAAAATATCATGCCCGAAAATGTCTTCCAGATCGCTTACATGACTAAAATCACGCCACGTAAACCCTTCTTTACCAAAGTCAGATGCAACCCCGTTGTGACCATATTGATCGTATTTGGCTCGTTTGTTTTCATCGATTAGTACTTCATAAGCCTCGGATATCTCTTTAAACTTCTCTTCGGCGAGCTTGGTATTATCCTTGTTAAGGTCTGGGTGGAATTTTTTGGCAAGAGTACGATAGGCTGATTTAATCTCTTCTTTTGATGCTGTTCTGGCTGTTCCCAAAATCTCATAATAGTCTCTTTTGTCAGGCATGATTATATCTTACATATGTTTATGGCTTTATTCGAAAATGAATAGCAACTCTTTGTCTAACAAAAAGAAATTAGAGGACGCGAATATTTAATTCATTGTTTTGTATCTTCGTCCTTCATTTTCTGGGATTCAGCGCCTACTACAAACTTAGAGAATAAGGTAATTGCAACAATAACAATTGCTATTGCACCTCCGAAGTATAATGTTTCTAGAGGATTTTCCCACATAACAATATGTTTTAAAAAGGTAATGACAATGACCACTACAGCGACAGCAATCAATTTTTCTTTCAAATCGCTGAGATTTCGCATTCTTAACCAATGTGGATAGCTAAGAGACTGGTCTCTATCGACAAATAACTCGAAGAGCCCAATACCCAAAACAAACATCACTACAGCAACCATAAACAAATCAATAGCGGAAATAAAATGTACTGCAAGTTCTAAACGATGAGCCCCCGGGTGGTATAACAATTCTAGTATGTTTGGAATACCATTGAAAAACTCCCATATTCCTGCAAATATTAAAAACCCAGAAGCCAGAATCGTAATAATAGAGGCAACTGCTACAAAATATCGCCCTGCATTGACAAAATATTTATTTATACTCGTTAAGAAATCCTGCTTCTTCACACTGCTCCTTTATTTACGATAATTATCATCAATAGAAAATGTTTGACTAGCCATTACAATTTAAGCATTTTAAGCAAGGTATTAATATTACAGCAAATGCATCTCTTTATGTGCTATTACAATACCTTTTTCAGTAACAGCAAGCTGTTTGGCATCCTCCTCTAGATTATAACCAATTCGTTTTCCATCAGGAATTGATACAGATTTGTCAATAATAGCTTTACGAATTTTTACATTCTTACCAATAATTACACCCTCCATTAAAATAGAATCGTATATTTCAGAGTAATTATCAATCCTTACATCTGGAGAAATAACAGACTTCTCTATATGGGCGCCACTAATAATACATCCATTAGATACAAGAGAATCCAAGACTCTGCCACATCGCCCACCTGGAAGTAACTCCGAAAAGACCGTCTTTGCCGGAGGGAGTTGCTCGTGGTAGGTACGAATCGGCCAACCTTTATCATAAAGGTTAAATATTGGATCTATCTGTACAAGATCCATATTAGCCTCCCAGAAGGCATCAAGAGTCCCTATATCCCTCCAGTATTTAACTTTCTTATTATTTTTATCATTAAACATAAAGGCAAACACACGCTCCTTATTAATCAGCGACGGAATAATGGTTCTCCCAAAATCATGAACAGTATCTTTTTTTGCATCTTCGATTACACTCTTTACCAACACTTCAGTATTAAAGAGATAAATACCCATGGATACAAGCACCGTTTCTGGGTTTGATGGTGTTGGTTTTGGGTTTGCCGGCTTTTCATCAAAGCTAACAATCATTTGATTATTGTCTATTCCTATAACCCCAAACCTGCTTGCATCTTTTATAGGTACTTCGATGCAGGGCACTGTAATATCTGCTTTCCTTGCATCGTGGAACTCTATCAACTCACGATAATCCATCTTGTAAATATGATCGCCAGCCAGTATCAAGACCTTTTCAGGGCGTTCTCTTTCTAGCGCATAGATATTTTGATACACCGCATCAGCCGTTCCTTGATACCACATATCACTTATCCTCTTTTGTGGAGGTATATTTTCGATATACTCACCCAATTCGTTGTTGAATATATTCCATCCAATCCTTAAATGTCTATCCAGGGAATAAGATTTATATTGCGTCAATACACATATCTTCCGCAATCCAGAATTAACACAATTACTTAAGGTAAAATCTATAATACGATAAATACCACCAAAAGGAACTGCTGGCTTTGCCCTATCCTTGGTTAGCGGATAAAGCCTTTCTCCTTGACCGCCCGCCAATAACATTACAAGTACTTTTTTCAACATGTTATCCTAAAAAAATATCTCCTAATCTAATTCTATTCAACTTTACTTAGCAATTCTTTTATTTTTGTTTTCAGCTCCGTCAAATCAGCGGACTTAATTATATATGCATCTGCTGACCATGACATAAAATTATCTTTGTAACTGCTATAAGCAGTGTTAATGATAATGGGTACCTTTTTGTGTTCGCTTAATATCCTGCCAATCGACTCGATCCCGTTCATCTTGGGCATATTGATATCCATTACAATAAGGTCTGGAGTGTGTTCCTTTACTTTCTTTGCAGCTTCCTGACCATCCTGTGCTGTAATGATGTTATATCCTTCAAGCGATAGTTCTTGCTCGTAGAATAGGCGTTGATTTTTATCATCTTCTACTACCAGAATAGTTTTCATCATTCTCTCCCCATAATAAATCACAATTTATAAAAATTAAATCGCTTGCTTTTATTCAGGTTGATTTTCCGTCTAATGCCTTCTTGTACCGAATCGTTGACTCCATATCTTTTTCACCATTCCATCATCGTCTTCGTCGTAAATTTCTCCTACGACTTCTTCTAAAATATCTTCTACTGTTATGATACCTATAGCCTGGAGGCCTTTGCGTACTATAGCCATGTGAACCCGATTTCCTTGAAAATTCTTGAGTATTCTGAGAATAGATTCGTGTACATCTACAAAGAAGGGTTTACGGAGTAAACTTGTTAAAGAAAATTCTGTTTTAGTGTCCATCATGGCTACAAATTCTTTTGTGTGAAGGATGCCAACTACTTGCGGTTCGGCTTCCTCAGTTACGACAGGAAGTCTTGTATGTCCACAGGCAATAATGATTTTCAATATTTCCTCTTTACCCATGGAGCTACGAATTGTAACGACCTTCTGAAATGGGAGCATAACTTCAGATGCCTTCTTAAAACGCAATGCAAATAAATTTAAGATGTAATCTCTGTGAAACGGGTGTAACGATTTTAGAGACAATTCTGACACCGCTTCTTCAGAAGGAGTAATGTGACGAATCCCTATCAGGTAAAGAAATTTTATCGTTAATTTCTCAAGGGTATGGACTATAGGCGATGCAATCTTTGTCATTAGAATTAACAATCGACTAGAAGCCAAAGACACCTCTTCCGGATAACGGATTGCAATAGCTTTGGGCACTAGTTCTCCTATAACAACGGTAAAAAATGTAAAGGGGATAACAAAAAGTGCGATTCCAAGGATTTCAGCCAACGTACCTGAAACATGGAGAAGTTCCCTGAGGTATGGGAGAATAGACGCCTCAACTTCGGCGCCACCTACGGTGGCAGACAATATTCCAACCAGCGTAATACCTACCTGAATAACGGCAAATGTTCTTTCCGGCCGTCCCTTTAGTTTAATGAATATTTTTGCAGAGACATTTCCTTTAGAGGCCATGTCCCGTAATAGTGGAACGTTGGTAGAGGCAAATGCCATTTCCATACATGAAAATACGCCGTTAAAAAGGAGCAATACGATTACTATTATCCATTCCATTGTGTAATTGGCAAGTATATGGAGAAGGTCGACCCTTCTTGCAAAGAACTTTTCACTTCTATGCTACCCCCATGGTCATCCACTATTTTATGAGATACTGCAAGTCCAACACCCGTTCCCTCTGCCTTTGTAGTAAAAAATGGTGTAAATATATTTTGTGTGATTTCTGCAGTCATTCCTATACCAGTATCTGTTATATTAATTTTTACGTAATCATTTTCCACCATTGTCTCCACTGTCAGCGTGCCACCGCCTGACATTGATTCTACAGCATTATTTATCATATTTAATAATACTTGTTTTATTTGGGTTGGATCAACAGTAATTTCAGGTATCATATCACCAAATCTTTTGACCACCTGAATACGGTTTTCTATGAAATATGAATCCATAAAAAAACAAGTGCTTTCTAATAGCTCATTTATCTGCGTGGGCAATTTAACAGGTTCTGCAGGCTTACTAAAATTCATAATATTTGCAAGTATCTTTTCTAACCGACTAACTTCTTCTACAATAATCTCAGCGTTTTGTCTTATTTGATCATCCTTATTGGGAGCCCGCATAATTGAGCTTGCAAAACCACCGATATTTACTAATGGGTTACGGATCTCATGCGCAAGATATGACGCCATATTACCAATAACAGCAAGTCTTTCAGAACGAACAAGCCTTCCCTGAGTATGCTTTAACTGCCTTACCTTTTCTTGTAATTCTTTATATGCCTCTGCATTTGCAATTGCCATAGCCGCACGGCTAGCAAAAATGCTTAATAGTTCAACGCGCTCCTCCGTTATTGGTTTATGACTGTAAATATTATCTGCGCATATTACCCCTATTGCTTCGTTTTCAACTACTAACGGTACACAAACGAATTCGTTCGCATCAATCATACTTACAAATTTTTTATTAATTTTTGGGTTGTTAAATGCATTTCTTTCCAGAATGATATTTTTTGTTTTTATACACAAAACGAGGACTTCTTTTTCATCAGTTAGAGAATATGCCATCAATCGCGTAACCATGTCTAAAGGAGTATTTAAACTATAATCGTCATCCACCGCCTTACCAAGGTCTTCGAAGGTTTCATACTTCTTTGATGTTTCAGTCCATATTTTATTTACCTCTTCCCAACTGGAGGGACCAACAGCCATTCTGCCATAGACAGCATTCCGTTTTTTATCCACCATAAAAAGTCTTGCACGATTAAATCCCAGCGCAGGACCAGCAGTAACACAGGTCAAAATTAAGTGAAGCAACCGATCGACTGGCAGTTTACCTTGCATCAACTCTGCAAGTTTTCTTAATAAAGAAAGTTGATAAATCTTTTCTTCCTTATCTGTAACATCCAGTGAGATCTTAAGGAAGTGCGTTATATTGTTCTTTTCATCTTTTATCGGCGTTGTAATGTTTTGAATATATCTTCTTTCTCCTTTTCCTGTGATATGTTTAATCTCGCTGAACTGTTTTTCGCCACTGGAAAGAGCTTGAAAGGTAGAACAATTCTTGGTGTCTTTACATTCACATTTATACACATCCCGACAATTTTTCCCAACAGGGTCGTATTTCAAATTTAATACATTCAAGAGAGTATTATTGACCCATAATATATTCAGATCTTTATCCAATATAGATAATCCGGCATCGAATGCATCAACAATATTATTGAGAATATTGTAACTTTTATCTTTTAAAATACTATACAACATATTGCACCTTTAAGATAAAATGGTTGATTAATGTGATCTTCAATCTTTTTAAATTACGCCACTATTCCTTCACAACTTTTTTATAGAGGCCATAGTATTCTCTTGCGCTTTTTTCCCACGACCAATCTTGTGCCATTCCATTTTTCATAAAGTTAGTCCACTTATCCTTGTTTTTAAATAAATCTAAAGCCCTTAGAAGAGTGGCTAATAACAAATCGGAGTTGTACTCTTTAAACGAGAATCCATTGGCCTTTCCGTTTGAAATATTTCCCAAACGGACGTCAGTAATCGTATCAGCAAGCCCTCCAGTATCCCGAACAATTGGAACTGTTCCATATCTCAAGCTGTATAATTGATTTAACCCACAAGGTTCATAGCGCGATGGCATTAAAAACATATCAGACCCTGCCTCAATTTCGTGCGCTGAACGCTCATCAAAAATTAATTTTACAGCCACTTTCTGAGGAAAAGCTTTTGCATAACTCTCAAATATTTTATGATATCGATCTTCACCCTTACCCAACAAAATAAATTGAAGATCAATTTTCATTAAATCTTGGAATTTATCCACAATTAAATCCAACCCTTTCTGGTCAGTTAAGCGGCTTATCATTCCAATAATTGGAACGTCTCTTTCAGGAAGTTTGTATTTATTTTGTAAATCCTTTTTACAGAATTGCTTTCCATTGAGGCTGTTTATTCCATAATTTGCGACGATAAATTTATCAGTCTCCGGGTTCCATACCGTATAATCAATTCCGTTAACAATACCATAAAGATCGTTTGCCCTTTCTCTAAGCACACCATCCAACCCCACACCGTATTCGGGTGTTTGAATTTCTTTTGCATATGTTTTGCTTACAGTAGTAATTAGATCGCTAAAGATAATACCACCTTTTAATAAATTTAGTTTTCCATAAAATTCTAATTGTTTCCAGCTAAAAAGGCTCCAATCTAAACCAGTTAATTTCATATCCCAATGCCAGAATAACCCTTGATACGCAATATTATGAATAGTCATAATTGCTTTCGTATTTTTAAAACTTTTCTTCCACGCATAAATGGTCTTCAGGAAAACGGGCGCAAGTCCTGTCTGCCAGTCATTACAATGAATTATATCTGGATTAATATTTAATTTTTCACAAATTTCTAACACACTACGTGAAAAAAATACAAAACGTTCACAATTATCCTCATAGTCTTTTGTTGAACCTGGATAATTATACAATCCTTCTCTGTTATAATATTCTTCACACGCCAAAAAATAAATAGGTACGTTTGTATTCGGTAAAAAACCTTTATAAATATACCCTATTTGAATCTTATCTCCAATTCTTGTTTCAACCTGAATATCAGTTTTTATCAAATGAAAATTATTTTCTTTTATAACCTTGTACAGAGGCATTATAATTATTATATCTACTCCCAATTTTTTCAAATATTTTGGTATTGTTCCGGCTATTTCAGCAAGACCGCCTGTTTTTGCAAATGGCACAACCTCAGATGACACATAAATTACTTTCACTATTTATATAACTCAACCCTTTTCTTCTATGTTTGTATCCCTTAAAAACTCTGCCGCACTTTCGGGACTAACTGTATTGATGTAGAAACCAGATCCCCACTCAAAACCTGCAATTCTTGTCAACCTTGGAATAATTTCAATGTGCCAGTGATAATGTTCGACCTCTCCAAAAACAAATGGAGTCGTATGAATAATATAATTATATGGAGGGAATTCTAACGATACTTCAAGTTTCAACAAGCATTTACGTAATACCTGTGCCAACTCTTCAATCTCCAGTTTTTGTATATTCTCAAAATGTGAAGCATGGACTTTGGGCAATACCCAAATTTCAAAAGGAAATCTTGAAGCATACGGTGTAAATGCGACAATATTATCTTCCTCTAACACGATCCTTGTGCCAGTAGATAATTCCTGCTGAACCATATCACAGAACAAGCAACGACCTCTATATTTATAAAACTCTTCACATCCATTCATTTCGTGCATAACTGTTATTGGAACAGTAGGCGTAACAATTAATTGTGAATGTGAATGTTCCAGTGAAGCACCAGCAGCCACACCAACATTTTTAAAGAGTAAGCCGTATATAAAACGTTTGTCTTTTTTCAAGTCAACTAACCTGTCCCTATACGCCCATATTATTTCTTCTATATGTTTATTACCAAGTTCAGTCATTGAGACAATATGCTTTGGACTTTCTATGATTACCTCATGAGCCCCTATGCCATTCATGGAATCATAAATTCCCTCACCACGCTTATTCAAATTACCTTCTATTCTTAATGCAGGGAACTTGTTTGCTACTACTCTTATTCTCCATCCTTTCGTATTAGGCTGTGCACCCTTTTCTCTATAAGCAATGATTTCAGGTGGGGTTTTATCCTCGTTTCCCTCACAAAACGGGCAAAATCCGCCTCTAATAATTTGAGGCTCCGACTTAAAATCAGAAGGACGCATTGCCCTCTCTGTAGCAATAATCACCCAACGTTCTGAAACAGGATCTTTACGTAGTTCTGGCATTCTTCTATCCTCAACAAAATGGTATTAATAACTAGTTACAAACTAAACTTGCCACATTATTCTTTCAAATTCTTCGGTTGGCACTGAAAAACAAAATGTAGTATTGATTGGTACCCTCTGAACAATCTTGCAGTCTTTTACTAAGTCAATAAAAAACTCAACACTTGTACCAGAGAAAAAGCCTAAATCCTTAAAAGAACATGATAATTCAAATATTTTATCAAAAAAAACACTGTAAAATATCTTCTCATTAGAGCTACAATTCTTACCCTTAATTACATAATTTAATGGTCTATTCAAAAATCCTGAAATATATACTTGTACTTCTAAAGGCTGAATGAATGTAATTACAAGTTTCCCGTCCTCTATAAATTGAGGTAACAGCTCTCTTCCAAAATCGAGTCTTACAAAAAGATTATTAATGTCAAATCCATAATATACATTTTTAATATATTGACCGTAGGTTCTATGCATTGTATCGCAATTTTTTTCAGTGTTATATATACCTGCATCATGCCATTCGAAATAATTACTAACCACTCCGTCCAATTTAATATTTAAGAATCTTCTAGGACTTGTGTAAACCATACTTATACTTGTTTTAGTAATTGGCGTTTCTAATATTTTTGGAGAATCTATATTCAAAAACTTGTATACATTTTTAAGATGTAATCTAAACAAATTATCAAACTCATGCTTATGGGGTGTAAAATGATCGTCTCCAAACCACCAAAACCAATCACTACCCTCAGATATGAATATCTCTTCCCATGCGCATTTAACACCATTTAAATTGTTCTTCTCATTTGTATGCTCCTGTAGAAATGACCGTGTTTGTTCTATAAGTTCCCATGCTCTATTCTTTTCCTCATGACCAATCCAAGTCGCCAAATTATGTCCTATCCAGGAACCTGGATATACATGATTTAACGTTTGTTCTGTTGGATATTCTCTTAAATAGTCAGAAATACGCACACATTCTAAGTCCCCATCCTTGCGAATTTCATCATACAGTTTTATTAGAAAATCAAGACCATTATTAGAGTAATGTTCCCACGCATTCTCGCCATCCAATATAATTGTAACCAGAAATGGATTTTTATTATTATATTTTTTCAAACTATTAATTCTATTTATAAAATCAGATACTGCAAAGTCTGAACTGTATTTTGAATATTGAAAGCCAATTAAATCAGATAGGTTATGATCGCGAAACACCATATTAATAACGTTATTATTTACACTTATTCGATATGGTTTATATAAAATATCAGGATCGATAACATCTCCATACTTATCTCTATTTATCTGTTTACCTAATGTATAAGCAAGTATTTCTTCATCTGATGCAAGCCAATTAAAACCAGCATTGGCAACTAGTGGAATAATATCATCACTCACAGCACCTTCAGATGGCCACATACCACAAGGTTTTCTCCCAAAGTATTTCTCGTAGGCTTGAGCTGCCATTTCTATTTGCATTTTCGCATCATTATTTGCAATCAATCTTTTACTAGGTATTCGTATTTTTGGCAAAGCAACCTTTGCCGACTCCTGATCACATAATAACGGTAATATAGGATGATAAAAGGGAGACGTTGTAATTTCTATTTGATTTGAGTCTTGTAATTGTTTATGAAGTGGTATAATTTGTTTAATAACTTCTATTTGTTTGGACAGAACAAATTCTTTATCTTCATTCGAAAATCCTTTTCCCTTTATTACCATTTCTGATAATATAGAATCTCTTTTTATAATTAAGGGATGATACCATGTAAGGTTTGCCCATACCTGCAGGTCTTGAAAATCATTATTCGAGAACTCATTGATTACATCCTGTGCACGCTTTCTTCTGAAATTTCTTTTTCTCAATAATTCTCTATATCTCGGATAAACATCTATCATGTTTTGATGATTTGCAGAATAAAAATTATTTAATATATAATATTTTTCCTCCTCTATAAGGTCTTCAACAGGTTTTTCAGCTAGTTTCCAATATCTGTCATTAGTATAACCTTTCTCATAATCACTGAGCTGTTCCAACAAACACGGAACATAATTGAAGGTCTGATGTATTTCGGGGAACTCCTTCAACAACAATACCATTCCAATGTAATCTTTTATGCCATGCAGCCTAACCCATGGCAAAAGATATTCACCGGTTATACTGTCTTTGTAATACGGTTGATGTTGATGCCAATAAAACGCAATCTTTATCATTTCTAAACATACTATTTCACAATGTTGTGTAACTATCTTAATACTTCTCTTGGATGCTTAATTTTCTCCCAATATTCTTTAAATTCGAAAGCAGGACTGTGTTCACTGTCATGACACATCTCGCAACCACTCTCATTTGTCTTCCCATAGTTCTTGTTGACTAAGTTTATATGTAAACTTCCAGCTCCATGACAGCTTTCACAACCCACATTTATTAATTGCTGAGTCTCATCATAATCTAAAAATCCAGAAATATGCCTAAAACCAATCGTATGACATTTAATACACTCAGGATCATATTGATGTCCGGTATTTACCAAAGTATCATATGATTTACCATGTGCAGTATTACTCCAGTGTTCATATACTATTTTATGGCATATTCCACATGCAGAACTACCCACATATGATAGCCCGCTGGGAAGTGGTTCTCTATAAGTCTTTCCCAATAAATCCTCATTTTTCAATATTTGCTGGTACTCTTTTAATAATAAACTCATTTCTTGCGAATCATTGTATTTATTATCCAATGGAATAACTTCTATTGATTTTCTTTTTAAACCTTTATTGGTTACAGAGTATCTTGCAATTCCAATAAATCTACCATTTCTTCCAGGAGACACAATTGGAGTATCTCTAATGTATTTTACAGAATCCGCAGGTTCATCCATACCATGCCCAGTTATAATTAATCCAATTTCAGGAAATAATTTTGCAAATTCTACAGATTCTTCAAAAGGTGCATGAGATAATAATACCATTAAATCTACCTTATTACGTAACTCTTTAATTAGTGGTCTTAAAGCACTCACTGGATCATCAACACACACGTCGTTTGACAAAATATTATCTGAAAATATTTTTGATAGAATGCCTAAAAATGCAATTTTTAAACTACGTTTTTTCTCAACATATTCATTTATAACATATTTATTAATTATCACAGGAAATTGGTAATTAATCTGGGTATTACTTGAAAGGAAAATAATATTACTTGTTTGTGATAAATAACTAAGCACTCGTGGACTTATTTCAATCTCTTTTTCACCAATGTTATGAAGAACGTAGCCCATCTTCTTCATTGCACGAGCGAGAATTTCCATTTTAATTTCATCCTGACGTTCATTCCCATTAGTAAGATCACCCAAACTTACCGGTATTACTTTGTTTATTTTCTTCAGTTGGTCAATAATTGTGTATCTTCTCGAAATGCCTCCTATTTGCCCAACGTAACAACCACAAGGTTCAAGATTCCCTGTTTCTTCACCTGAAAATACTATCAATATATCCCCTGAAGAACTAAAAGCAACTTTTGGTATAACGCCTATAAAACAAAGAAAAAAACAAATTAAATATAATCTCCGCATCATTTTATATTCTTCATTCAACCCTTTACCTCTCCACTTATAGGGATGTTAATAATTGGCTGAATGACACTATTTGTGTAAATCTTTAAATTCCCATTAACTTTGCCAATTGCATTATGATTATTTAATTTTACATCTATGACTTTATTGCCTGCACTACTAAAATCAGATATTAAATAACTGAAATTAGCTGGCTCAAACTCAATCTTCTCAATCTTTATATCTTTATTTATAAAATTTACAATTATAGTTCTTTTAATATCTTGATCCCTTCTAACATTTCCGAAAGATAATGACTCAGGATAATAAGTTATATCTCCAACAAACTCTGCTGAAAATGGCAAATCCACTCTCTCTTGTTTGCCACTTGTAGTATAAATAAAAATAATTCCATTCACTTTTCCTATGTATTCATAATTCCCAATTGTTACCTTGTAATTATATATGTGTTTACCAGTACTCTCAGCTTTTGAAACTGAAACATAGGGATCGGGTGATTCAACTTTTTTCACCTCAATATTTAATTCAGGTACGGTCCTGATTTCTATATTTTTACTTATGGCATCACCTCTTCTGATAATACCCAAGTTTAGTCTTTTTGGATTAACACTAACTTCTTCAATCACCTCTCCCGTTATCGTTATTTTATGTTTTGGCTTTTCCGAATCATTCGAATTTATAGTTATAGATTTTGTAACTTTGCCAACATATTTACCTGCATTAAATTTAACCTCAATTTCACTTTCTTCATCTTTTTGTAATTTGTTTTTTGATACTAAAGCAGCAGTACAACCACATGATGTTTTAACATTTTCTATAACTAATATACCAACACCTGCATTCTTAAACTTAAATATATGTGATATACTCTCCCCTATATAAATCCTACCAAAATCATAAGATTGTTCATCAAAAAGTAATTTCGGTTTATCTACTTCATATTTTTTAACAATACCTTCATTATTTGTATCATTTGCAATTAATCTTGTAAAACTTACAACAATTATCACTAATTGTAACGTTATTAATAATATATTCTTCATCTCTTTTTCTAAGAATTATTTCGAATAATTAATTAATATGTTATCTTATTAATCGATTCTTTTTTTTCTAATTACAATAACAACTGATTATTATATTAACAGAAACTCTTCCATTTTTCCAATTTTATAAATTAGCTCTTTATCAAAAACAAAGAGCTGGGTTAGTAGTATATTTCAGTAACCCAGCTCTTTAGTTTATTTTACTATTCCCCGTATTCCCGAGGATTAGTTGTTGTTATGAGGAGTAATCTTCTCAGATTGTCCTGCAGGATTTATTTAGCATGATAACCTGGATAGAAATCCGGTCCCTGGATGTTATCCCACTGTGCCCCAATATCCATCCACTCTACAAATAAATACCTCTCATCCTGCGTCAGGAATTTATCATGCATCACCCTTCCCTCTACCGGGAACACATTATCCCTGGGCGCAAACTGACTCAACGTCTCCTCGTACAGCCTCCAAGTCAGCAAACTGTTGATGGCTGCTGATGGATTGATATACCTACCACCGAGATTGGTGTCTTTACCCCTCTGTACCTCCAGTAAACTGTTGTATGCACGGCTAAATGCCGCTACTCCGTCCACACCCACTAACTCCGAACCACCACTGAGGTCTGGAGGCGTGTTCGCATCGTGGCACTTCGCACACTTCGCATCTATTATAGGCTGTAAATCCCTGCGAAAATCCACCGTCCTCCTCTTCTCATCCGTTAAACCCTCCACAGGCTGTGACGTCGTTCCTGATGGGCCTCCATAGTACACATCCGATGGCACCACCACATCATCACCATGCTTTACACCCGCATAAAATCCTTGCTTGTCAAACTTCAGGTATGCAAAGGTAAATGGTGAATCATAATGGCTACGATCATCATACCACCAATTATACAATGCCTTCGTGTGCTGGTTCTGGAACGCCCTTCCCCTGTATGAACCATCATGACACCCGCTGCATATCCTTCCATGATACGGCCTCACGTACGCCCATGCTAACGCCGTCTGCACCGCCATACCCCTCTCGTCCAGGTTCTGGAAATAGTATGGCATATCCGCTGGATGCGAGGTTACAGCTGAACCATCGTCCTCTACATACTGATATCCAATGATCCTCCTCTGCTGGAATGATGTACCTGAGTTGCTGTCCGACCTGGCTCCACCAATCAAATGCTTTCCTGCACCAACCTTGAACCTGCTTTGATCAGGCTCAATGCACGGTAGTCCCTCAATAAACCTCATTGCCTTCACATCACCCTGCTTCGTATCCTTCGCCCTCTGCGCAGGATATGGACCTACCGGTAAATCCGTTAACGTCGTATCAAAACATATCCATGTAGCCCATGAATGTGGATATCCCTCCACCTTCACCTGGTCAAATGGCTGATACGTCACCGTCGTTACACCAAAGTTATGTCCAGCCGTAAATGTGTTTATCCACCTCGGCTTGTACTTTACGTACACCGGCGCTGGCTGATGATCATTCCACTCCGCATCATTGTACACTAACTCCCCTGCCCTGCCACTCTTGAAGTCAAACCAGTAGATACCAAAATCTCCCCTCTCAGCATAGGATACCAACATCCTGTCATCCGGCAGTGGATATGGACTCCTGTACAATCCACCTTCGTCCTTGCTCAACCTCTCATAGGTCTTATTGTATGGCGCATCCCAGCTCACTGCTACCAACTGACCTACCCCCCAGTTCATATACGGTGACTCTATATATACTAACTTCCTGTCACCAAACGTAATCTTTGACTGCGACCTGCCACTAGCCCCGCCTATCTCACCGTCACAGTTTCCATATATCGGTCTTGGATATGCACCATCCCAGTTATCTACACACAACATCACCCTTCCCTCTCCACCTGCCCTGCTGCCATTTGCCTGTACACTTGAAAACAAAATGTTTCCGTCAGGCGTCAATGCAGGATCAAAGTTAGAACTGATATTGTACGTGATCTGGTCTATAACAGTGTTCAGGCTTGGAAATTCAATACCTGACAATACGTGCCCGGTAATCCTCTCCGTCACCTTCCCACCCTGCGTATCTAACCTGAATAAATTGTATGCATATGGATTGTGGAACTCGTCCATCACACCATCTGGCGATGCCGCTATAATTAAGAATCCTGTCTTTTCTACAGTTCCCCTCTCCTTCCAGTCTCCTTCAAAATACCTGTCACGCCATATGATACGACCCTTGCCTTCCTCTATACTACCAGCAGCATAATATACCGGTGACCTGCATGTACCATTGTAATCCGTCATCTGCCTTACTCCGCTACCGTCTACGTTCATCTCCCATATCTGGCAGCCGCCTCCCTTCTTGTGTACCCCAGCAAACGCAAACTTCTTCCCATCCCAGTAGGTGCATGGATCAAATGCCGTCGCAAAATCATTCGTCAATACCTTCAATTCCTTCGTCTTTAAATTATACGACACTACCCTGCTTCCCTCTGGTATGTAATGCGGATAATTCTGATAAGGGTCCCCCTTGGCTGTCCTCGGTGACTGCGTAAATAACACCACATCCACCGGACCCTGCACCTCTTTCGACATACCACAATAATCAGTCCACAAGGCCTTGCCCTGCTTCGACCCACCCGTCATTACCTGTGAGCCCGAAGCAAAGACACTCCCGCAGACCAACGCACCAGCTACCAACGCCGATGCTATCCCTACTCCTATTTTCTTACTCATCTGTTGGCCTTCTCCTTTCAATATTACTTAAAATATCCAACGCTTCCACTCCAATACCTTATAACGCCTTCATGAACTCTACTAAGTCCTCTAACTCCTGCTGCGTCAAATGCGACGTCCTGCCATGCATGTCCTTCTCCGTCACCGCATTGTTTATCGTGTCTAACAACGTCCTTGCACTTCCATCATGAAAATATGTGCCTGACGCATAAATGTCCCTCAATGTCGGCGTGTCAAATTCCTTCACAAGGTCCAATCCAATTATAGGCGTGTCACTCTCCTCACCATATGGATCCTCTCCTGCCTCCAACGCCTTCATGTTGAACACCTTTCCAGGCGTTGACCTGAATCCCTTTACTCCTACACGGCCCGTTCCCACGTCGTGTGTCTGTGCATCACTGTAAAGTGCCTTCGAATCCATCGGGTCTCCAGGATGACACTCTTCACATCCTACCTTCGGGTCATTAAATATCTTCTGACCCCTCTTCTGTGCCTCCGTCAATGAACCATCTGCATTCCTGAACGGACTTCCTGTAAACTCCAATGACCTGATGTAACAAATAAGTGACTCTAACCTCTCAGGTGAAAAGTTCTCGCTCCTGAACACAAACCCAGGGTCTCTTCCGCATACCCTGTCCAGTGAGCTTGTTGCACCTACAATTTCATCAGGGTGACCAGTAAATCCCTCATGCCTGAATGGCGGTAAGTACCTTCCTCCACGAATGTACTTAACGTTCTTCCAGCTGCCCCAACCCTCATCTCCTAAGTCCCAAATCAATCCTGTCGTCTGCCCTCTCTCATAATGACAGCTTGCGCATGCGTACTCGCCCTGGAGTCCCCATGATGCATCGTTGAATATGAACTGACCATACCTCACCAATTCACTCTTGTATGGTGAGTGTTTTACACGGTAATGTACCTCCGGCACCGTCAATGGCTCGCCCCTTGGCAGCGGCTCCCACTCTGGTCCTGTCTGGATCGTCGCTACTACCTGCGGTGTGCCTGCCATCAACTGACCAGTAGTTACCACCCCGGCTATACCTATGGCAGCAACTAAACCCAGTTTTACTATTCCATTCATCTTATACTTCCCTCCTTAAAATTAAAATACATAAGTGACAAATACCTTCATATACTAATCTACCGGCGTCCTTATTACTGATACGTTGTTTGAAAAATAGTTGGCTGCATAGCAAATCTTTCCATCTGGCGACAAACATACTGAGCTTGGCCCAAGTCCTACCGGTACCCTGGCTACCAGATAATCCCTTACCAGTCCAAGATCGTCCCTCAAATAATCAAGCTCTGCCTGTGAATTGCTGCGCACTATGTTCAACACCTTCTGCATATCCAGTATAGTCACGCGATGCATTCCCCTCACTCCTATGTACAAATACTTCCCCTTCGGATCCATCGCTAAACCATATGGATTACCATCATAGTTGTTGAGCTCATCCAATGGTAACCTCGCTACCTTACCACCAGGCTTGGTCTCTAACACCGCTATGTTGTTCGTAAATACCTCACCATTCTCTGCCTCGCACACCGGTAACCAGTTCTTGGGACTCTCATACGTCACCGCCACATACTGACCATCCGGCGTATACACCACATCCCTCAGGTTCGAACTCTCCCTGATTACCCTCTTCTCGGTCACCTTTCCACTAACTAAATCTATAAAATTAACGCTCCTATTTATTGAACCCACCGTATCATTGATCACCGCTATCGTATTTCCATCCGGCGATATGTCCAATGTCCTTGGACCGTAATCACTCGTGTATATAGACCTTGTCTTCTCCATCCTACCCGTGTCGATTACATCAATCGTGTTCCACATGTTACCTGAACATGCAACATATGCCGTCTTCCCATCCTTCGATATCTTTATCCCGCTTGGCCAGTCTCCTACCTTGATCTCCTTGACTACCTGCTTCCGGGCTATATCTATCACCGATACGCTGTCACTCTCAGCATTGCATACATACAAAAACGCATTGTCCGGCGTGGGCGCTGCCGCCTCCGGCTGTACCCCTACCGCCACCTCACCTACCACCTTCTGCGTCTTGGCATCCACAAACGTCACACTATGACCTGACTGATTACAAATATACAACGTCCCACCATCCGGAGACGTCGTTACAAAAAACGGCGATGGCATCTCCGTCTTCACA
This sequence comes from uncultured Planctomycetota bacterium, assembly GCA_963709355.1. Taxonomy (GTDB): domain Bacteria; phylum Planctomycetota; class Brocadiia; order Brocadiales; family Brocadiaceae; genus PLOWO2-12-38-17. The sequence continues at coordinate 1,062,204 of CAVPVY010000005.1, read as the reverse complement.
TGGGTACCCTGGATAAATCCTGCACTCGCTACACCTCCTACCAGTAACGTTGCACCCAAGACCACCGCCCCTATCATTCCCTTTCCTTTCATCGCTCTTCCTTCCCTCCTATTTCAGTTAACCAATAACTTCAATGATATAAGATATAAAACACAACTACTTACTGACATGTGGACATGTTCCGGATTTTGTACAAATGATCTCTAAAGGTACACCACACGTCTCACAGTCTCCAGCTTTTTCAATTTGCGGTGCATACCTCCCTTTAATAAGTGCAAAACCTTTACCTGGTTCAGGGCTTTCCTTGCCGCACTTAGTACATTTAAACAGCGCTCTTGCCCAAACCTTTTTACTGGTAATATCATCTCCACATTCATCGCAAGCACCGGGAGCTGGCAAGCAAACACCATATTTCTTGCAATTTGGATTTATGCAGCTATATGCAATTTTCTGGCATGCCCAACATGTTGGTAAATCAGTATGGGTTTTGTCACCAGCTGCTTTATGTTTTGAAAAGTCCCAGATATACCCTATCTCAGAACATTCGGTAAATTCTCTTACTTCCTTACAGGCATCACACCAGTATGCCTCAAGTATTTGTCTTTTATCACATGGTTTATCCCAAGCGGCAAAACCAGACTGGGTTATAAAAACAAACATACTAATAATACCAGCTATTAATATACCCTTCTTCACTTTACTCACCCCCTTTCATTAACTGATAAGAAATAACTAATAACACTATTAGAGTTATTAAACATAATAAGTACCAAAATCTTCTTAATTATAAACCTTTTATAAATCGAATATTTTTCACAAATTACATAAGGCAAATTTACTGTCTTTACAATCAAGAGTGGCAATAATTATCCATTCATAAAATTCTTTTAGTGTAATTTTTTCTAAAATAAGACAATAAAACCAAAACCTTATTAGGCTTGCCTTCTAGAACGTTAATTCAACAATCCATACTTTTGTAATCTATATCTAAACGTACCCCTTGTCAATCCAAGTAATTTCGCTGACTTTGTCTTATTGTTTTTGCTTCTTTCTAATGCCTGGGCAACTAATTGTTTTTCAATTGCATCCAAAGATACACCATTTTTTGGGATATTAAATTTAACATACTCTTCAGATACTTGGAAATTGTTTTTTCCATAATATTCGAATTTAAAGTATTCTTAATAATAGGCGCTAGCAATCCGTATTTTATAAATTTTTTTGACACTACAGTTAAATTTGCTTACTGTTTAATTAAAGAAAAAGGGTTTTATTTAAATTGCCCATACCAGAAGTGCAGAAAACATTAGGCCAACCATTATTAATCCGGTGATTAATAATGGAACTGCAAGTAATCTGGTTAGAAAACTCATGAATAAAGATGTCGGAGGGATTTTATAATTTCTAAGTTGGCCTTGACTTTCTAACCTTTTATACTGAGTTAAACGTTCGTGTTTAAACTCATCTTCAGTAATTCTTCCTGTAAATATCGCTTCATCAACAGGCATTTTTTCAGGAAGGAGATGTGTATGAAAAAAATGTATTGTAAAAATGAACCCTGCAGCAAGTATTGCCTCATATCTGTGAATAATTAAAGCAATACTAGGTAAATCTATAACACTGGCTATGGATACTGGAATAATTTTTGTGAATTGAACCGGAAACCATAAAATTAAACCAGTTAATGCCATTACAATAGTTCCCCACATAAGCGATAGATATTCAAATTTTTCCCAGTAAATCCAACGGTCAAAATCAGGGCGTTTACCAATACCTAAAAACCACTTCAAATCTCCTATAATATCGAAAATATCTTTTGGCTGTATTAACAGTGAATTTGATCCCCAGAAAAACCCCTTCTTCTTTAAAATGGCTATATTATAAAACAGGTAAATAAAGTGGGTGAATGCAGCAAAAAAGGTTATTAAGGCACAAATACGATGAATAAAACCTGCCGTTGGATATCCACCAAACAATTCGTATAACCATCTTGCCCAGTAATAATTCTTAAATGCCAGTGGAACGCCTGTTAATACCAAACCAAAGAAACTAACAATTATTAAAAAATGACAAAATCTATGGAAAAACCTAAACCTTAAATAATTAATGTTGCTCTTCATCTGTATGCCCCTTTCTCCTACGCTCATCCCTTACTGTTGCAAACCATGTTAGCAAACAATGAGATCCAAATGCAGCGAATGTAAATCCCAATATCCCCATATATGCTATAAATACCAAACACAAAATTGTCTGTGGATTTTTAATTACGTTCTTAAAATTTTCAGGGTTTTTGCGTATATCTTTTGCGGCAGCAAGCAATGTTTTATAATACTTTATGTTCTTTATTTGAGGATGCTCTATGTGTTTTACAAAACTTGCATTTGCATTTGCATGACAACTACCACAAGTTTCTATAATTCTTTCTTTTCCCACCTTAGATTCTGGATCAGAAGAGTTTAGAATAGTATGTTTCCCATGACAATCAAAACACACAGGGACATCAGTATTTGTGTATCCAAGCGAGGTTACCTGTCCGTGTGCATTATTCCTGTAACTATCCAAATAGTCCTGGTGACATGAGCCACAAGACTCAATCGTGATTCTTCTGTGTAATGGGTCAACGGCCCGCGGCGTATTCATTGGCAGCTTTTCTCCAAGAGAAGAATAATGAAATGTCAAACCCGAATGACAATCTTTGCATGTTGGAACGTCCTTATTGTTTTCACGCATTAATTTGACGTGACTACTCTTTAGATAATCATCGGCTGGATCATCATGGCAAAATGTTATACAATCGACAGGCTTTAAATTTGGTTTATGACCATCAGTTAAGTCAACCCCATCAAGGTCTTGATGACAGTCAATACAGAAAAAATCTTCCCCACCATGGGCAGAGGCTTTGAACGAAGTTTCGTCAATTAACATCGAAACCACTTTAATTTCAGCAGTTATAATGTCAATTTTTGTTTTTTCTGTTACTTTTAATTTCTCCGCTTTTGTATGACATTCCAAACAAGGTCCATTATCGCCCGCAAATAAAGTTATTGGGAAAAACAAACCAAAAACTGTAATTAATAAATAGATTTTAACATTTTTCAGACCGGACAACAGTGTTCTCTCACTTCTGAATAAACAAAACATTTTTATGTAGTCCTCCTTAAGCCCGATAACTCTTAATTTATGCGTTAATCCTTCTTCTTAGGTTTTAAAGGCGTATTGAGAATTTGATCCTTAGGTAATAAATCCGCCCACTTCTTCTTATCCGCTGCTGACATCTTTTTTATTACGTCGTCAATTTCATCATTGTCTCTGTGGTCATCTTTCTTAAAAGCGTCCTTATAATCCATAACTTTATCTGTTTTTGGACACTTATTTTTGTCATCCTTGCTTTCCCAATGGCAATTTAAACATTGCTCTTTTACTGTTGCTGGACCGTTAATTCCTGCAACAATTAGACCTGCATCATACTGAACTTTCCTTGCTTCAAGAGGATCTTTTTTTAATAATTCTTTGAATGCATCCTTACCTTTACCCTGAAAATTTTCTTTTAATTTTTTATATTCAGAACCAGCACCATGACATGCCTCACACGCAACATTTGGTATATATTTCTTACCAACTTCGGCAATTTTTTCTCCAAGACCAGTAGCGTGACATTTTAGACAATCCGGGTTTTCTGCATCAGATGTATCTTTGAGCCTTTTTTCCCATGTATTTGAATGTAATCTTTCTTTATACTCTTCACCTTCAAAGCAACCCTTTCCCATATGGCATTTACAGCCACTGTTTCCTGTATACTCAGCTCCAATAGCCCGTTTCTGTAAAGAAAGAGTAAAAGCACTTATAGAGATTATTATACCCCCTAAAAAACACAATGCAGCCCTACCTTTCAACATTTAAATCTCCTTTCCCTAATTCATGAAAATACATTAACATATAACAAATACTAAAATTTAATTTAAAATAACTATGTTTTTACCACAAATCTTTTTTAAACAGAGTATCCTAAAATATCATTGTCCATTATTACTGTCAAGAAAAAATTAATATAACATCAGCTTTTTGATAATAAATTCTCAACAAAAATGGTATTTATATTTCCACTTGCGAATTGAGGGTGTGAAATCAACTCCAAATTTAGCGGTATTGTTGTTTTGATTCCTTCAATAACATATTCACTTAATGCTCTTTTCATACAGGCAATTGCTTCTTCACGTGTTTTTTGATAAACGATTAATTTTGAAATTAAAGAATCGTAATAAGGCGATATTTCATATCCGTTATGCGCATGGGAATCTACCCTAACTCCGTATCCACCAGGTGTATGATATGCTGTAATTTTACCAGGTTGAGGCCTAAATCCATTTTTAGGATCTTCCGCATTTATTCTACATTCAATTGAAACACCCTGATTTTTTATCTTTTTTTGTTTCAAATTTAATCGTTCACCACTGGCAACTCTTAATTGTTGCTTAACAAGATCAATGCCTGTTACCATTTCTGTAACAGTGTGTTCTACCTGTAAACGCGTATTTACCTCAATAAAATAATAATTGCCCTCTTTATCTACCAAAAACTCTACAGTACCGGCATTTGTATAATTTACAGCCTTTGCTATTTTTGTTGCCGCCTTACATATTTCTTCACGCAACCGTTCTGAAATACCAGGAGAAGGAGATTCTTCTATAATCTTTTGATGCCTTCGCTGTAAAGTGCAATCTCTTTCCCCTAAATGGAAAATATTGCCGTAGTTATCACCTAATATTTGTATTTCAACATGCCGTGTATTTTCTATATATTTTTCTATATAAACTGAAGGGTCTTTAAATGAGGCTTCCGCCTCACGTTGAGCAACTGCCAACGAATTTACAAGACTTATATCATTATGAGCAACGCGCATCCCACGTCCTCCACCACCTGCTGATGCTTTTATAATCACTGGGTACCCAATTTTATGTGCAAATTCAAGTGCATGTTGTTGATTTTTTATAACAGAATCACTACCGGGTACCACTGGAACTTTATTTGCTATAGCAATCTTTCTCGCCTCTGTTTTATTACCAAGCTTCTTTAATACATCCGATTTCGGTCCAATAAACACTATATTAGATGATTCACATACTTCTGCAAAATGTCCAACTTCTGATAAAAATCCATATCCAGGATGAATAGCTTCTATATCTGTAATTTCAGCTGCACTTATTATACTGGGTATATTCAGATAACTACCTTCTGCATCCTCAGGCCCTACACATACTGTAACATCTGCCAGCTTTAGGTATGACGCCGTTTCATCTGCTTTTGAACATATAGCGACAGTCTCTATCTCCAATTCACGGCAAGCCCTGATAATCCTTAAGGCTATTTCACCCCTATTGGCAACCATTATCCTTGAAAACATGCTTTAACGTTGTCCGAAAGTTAAATTCTTAAATTTGGTTCAATATTTGAAGGCAAATAATTTGAGATGTAATAAAACAAATACTCAAGTAACATTCATTGTGGATTTTACGCGAAACAATGGCTGTCCGTATTCTACAGCCTGTCCATCGTTCACGTACACTTCAATAATCTCACCTATAGTCTCAGCCTTTACTTCATTCATTATTTTCATTGCTTCAATAATACAAACAACAGTTTCTTCGTTTATAGAGTCGCCGATATTAATGCATGGATCCGCACCGGGGGAACTTGCCCGATAAAATGTCCCAACCATAGGTGAAACAATTTCCACAAAATTTCCATTTTCTTTTGATTCTGACAATAGACAAACTTGCTCTGATTTTGGAGGTGATATTTGAGACGTTGTAACTTGAGGGATTATGTGCGCATACCCACCATCGCTTTTTTTCAATCTTATTTTCGTATCGTTTTCTTGAATTTCTATTTCGCTCAACTCATTTTCGTTCATAATTGAAATTAATTGCTTTACTTTATCTATAATATTCATTAATTATTCCTTATGAGGAGTTAATTATAAAGGAAAGCCTGAAAAAATAAATTATGTATAATTTAGCTTAGTATTGAATTTTAACATATATGCAAGAAAAGGATTGATACAAAGTAGATATGTTATCAAACTTATTTATGTAGTATTTAATTTTTAGAAACAAATTTTTGCTTAATTTATTGTTAGTTCTGATAAATTTTTTGTTATACTAGTTAAAATATCACACCCATTATAATTTACTAACACCATATCTTCTAAACGGATACCACCAAAATCAGGTATGTATATTCCTGGTTCTATAGTAAATATCATACCTTCCTTTAAAATATCACAACTTCTTTTACTAATAGAAGGATATTCATGCACTTCTAATCCTATACCGTGTCCAACACCATGGCCAAAATACTTACCATATCCTTTTTTCTCTATATAACTTCTTGCCGCATAATCTACGTTCTTCGCCTTTTGACCAGGTTTAATATTATCAATCGCAAAACTTTGCGCATCTAACACTATTTGGTATATTTGTTTGTATTTTTTAAGCATTTTATCTATGAAAACAACCCTTGTCAAGTCGGAATTATAAAACTGAAGGCGTGCACCCCAATCAATTAAGAGAATATCATTTTCTTTTATTTTTTTATCCGTCACACATGCATGCGGAAGAGAAGTTCGTGCACCAATAGCACAAATTGTTTCAAAAGAGCTTTTTGTTCCACCTCGTTTTCTTGTTTCAAATTCTAAAGCATCCGCTATATCTTTTTCAGATAAACCTATCTTTATCTTTTTCCTGACCTCATAAAACGCACTTTCGGCAATTTCAATGGCTTTTTTTATTTTATTTACTTCTTCTGGTGTTTTCTGTCCTCTATAACTTTCAATAATTCCTTTAGAATGAAGAATCTGAATTCCTTTTACATCTTTTATAATTTCGCTATAGTGTTTAAGTGTAAGATATAAAGGCTCAACATATAATATTTTAACATTAAGGCGTCTTAACTTCTCACAGATTGCCTTAATTAAAGAAGTCTTTCTTTCTACTATCTTAACCCATGGTGCATCATATCTTGCCTGTTCTATATACCTAAAATCTGTAAACAAATAATCATTATTCCGAGTAATGAGAAAGGCACTTTCGGAACCAGTAAAGCCTGTAACATATCGTATGTTTGTCTCATTTGTAATCAAAAAGCCATCTATTTTTTCATCTATTAATTTCGCTCTCAGACTATTTAAATAATCCATAGCTTATTGATTATATGCGATTTTATAATTTATTCTTACTCTTCCTAACGTTTTCAATTAGAATTTCAATTAATGTTTTAAATTGGTTATCACTTTCTATCTGCTCAGTTATTTTCTTTATTGCGAACATTACTGTAGTATGCTTTTTACTGCCAAAATAATTCCCAATCTGTTGATACGACCAACCAAGAAGTGATTTCATTAAATACATACATACTTGACGTGGAAATGAAATAAATTTTGTTTTTTTGTTCGAATGAAGATCGCTTCGCGCTATATTAAAATAATTCAGTACTATACTTTCAATATCGTTAACTTTAATAATTTTAGACTTATTACAAAAGAATTCAGACAAAACTTCGTTTGCCAATTTCAAATCAATCTTTCTATCATTAAATTTTGCATGCGCAGATAATGTTATTAAAGAACTTTCAATTTCTCTGATATTATCGGTCAACTTCTCGGCGATGTATTCTAAAACCTCTTCTGAAAAATGTACATCAAACTTTGACGCTTTTGATCTCTAATATTGTTAACCTTGTTGCATATTCAGGCTTATCAACCTTTACAACCATTCCAGACATAAATCGGCTTGCAAGGTTTTCTTTTAACTGTCCAATCATTTTTGGATGTGCATCGCTCGCAAATATTATTTTCTTAGATAATTCACTCAAAGTGTTAAATGTATGTAAACATTCTTCTTGCACACCTTGTTTATTTGAAAGAAAATGAACATCATCAATAAGAAACATATCAACGTTTCTATATTTTTGTCTAAATGCTTCCGTCCTACCTTTTTGTAAAGAATAAATGAATTCATTTGTCCATTTCTCTGCTGGCATATATACGGCACTTATAACTTCTTGCTCTTCTTTTATACGATTACACACCCCCTGTAAAAGATGCGTCTTTCCAACACCGACACTGCCATGAATAAAAAGAGGATTGAAAGTAGGTTGTCTACCCCTAACCATTTCCATGGCAGCTGTATAAGCAAGTCTATTGCTAGGACCAACAATAAAATCCTCAAGACGTAAAACCCGATTTAATTTTAAATGATTTTTAATAACACCTGACTTTTTTTCATTTTGAATTGTTTCTAATAAGGGAAGATTATCAACATTTGAATTTTGAGAAATAGAAAAAGTAATATCAACATCTTTTTTATTTACCAGTCTACTAAAATCTTCTTTTAATAAACTTGCAAAATTTTCTTTTAGCCATACCTGTGTAAAAACATTAGGCACTGCTATATTAACATTATTTCCATCAAAAGATTCAAGCCGAGTATTCTTAAACCACAAGTTAAATCTTAGAGTACCAACTCTATCATGGATATGCTGAAGAACTTCGTCCCAGATTTTCGAACAAGAATTCATTTACAGGCCTTGTAGAAACGCTAGAAATGGTCGAACAAATAATAATATTACGTTTAAAGGAGGGAGAATGTTATCAGAAGATTTTTAAAGTGTCAAAGTAAAAAGATGTTCTTTTCTTTGGCATGCAATAACATAATTGATAACACATCGTTTATAGAACAATTAAAAAGTGAAAATTAATTAAATTAAATTTATAAAATAATTTTACAAAAGACATCTTTTTCTCTATTTAAAAAATCATATTTGTAATAGCGCATTATTATAACACTTATGGAACACAAAATTTTATGTCATAATCTTACCATTAGAAAATAAAATATAAATTTGGTACTCAATTAAAACAACTATTTTGCATTAGAATATAATTTGTGAATAACCTGTTCATAGATTGTTAACAAAAGAAATTAAAACATTTACAAACCTTTATTTTTCAACAACATAAAATTAAACCAAGTAATTCTATTCTAATAATTTAAACGTTAATAATTTATAGTATCAATTTATTTTATACACCTTTTTAATTCGGTAATATAATTTGACAAATATTTATACAAACACTTCTTCTTACGCTGTCTTCTTATTGAAAGAACGTATCCTGAAAGAATAGGAATTGCTATAGTAGCATCACTGTAAACAACTACGTGATTCTTTATTTCTTCACTTCGTATCTTTCCCCATGATATTGCCTCTGTAGGTGTTGCCCCTGAGAGTCCGCCCCATTGCGGTGCGTCTGTTGTGATTTGAATGAAGTAATCATGTCCTCCTTTATTAATACCTAATATTTGTGCAAGTGTTGGTTGTGTCTGCATGTAAAAATTCTTTGGTGAACCACCACCAATACTAATTACACCGTTCTTTTTACTTTTGAATACTATGGCCGTGCTTTGAAGGACGTCAAGGTCTGTATCAATTATAATACCCCTATTCTTAAGCTTAAGATATGAGAGATTCATTCCTATAGATGAATCACCTGGCGAAGATACAAATACTGGAACATTATACTTCGCTGCTTGTGCTACAAAACTCAGATGGGGCGATGGAGTGTTTTCTAAAACCTCTCTACCTAAAAGATAATGAAAGTCAGCTGTAGAAATTGGTTTATCTATAGAAAAGCTTTCTGTAATTCCCTGAATAAATTTATCTGTCTTAAACAATAATTCATCAGTAATAAAGACATCATATATTCTTTCTATTCCAGCTTCATAAAGCTCTGTATCATCTACTCTAAAATCGCCCTGATGAACCGGTAAATCTAAAGCGAAATGTAAATCGTGGTAGAGATTAGCGCCAGTCGAAATGATAAAGTCCACAAAACCATTTTCAATAAGCGAGATGATTATACCTCCCATCCCAGTTGGAGTCATTGCACCAGAAAGAGTAAGACCTACAGTCGCATTCTCATCTATCATATGACAATATAATTTACATGCCTCTGCCAGTCTACCTGCATTAAAAGCACCTGACTTACTATATTCATTAACAAGGTCTTTAATATCCATGCCTTTTTTCATGGACTGTGGAGATATTCTCGGTTTGCATAGATATTTATGCATTAAATGTTGTTGTCTTGACTTCTTAGACATTGCAGTTTTAAATCCTTTCTTAATATATAGACTTCACACCTAAAGATATTTCAAATTCATTTTAAGCCAACCGGTTAAAACGAATTTTGTGAGTATATATAACTGTTATAACTCCGTCAAACGAAAAGAATTATATTTTGTAAAGTATATAGACATGGGTAACAGTTTATGTAATATGATATGCCTATCCCTATGGGATAGGCGACTTACTAAATTTTTTTATGGAGATGTTACCCATGCCCAAGTATTATTACGATCAACTTATTCGAAAAAGGTTAGCCTGGATGCTCATGTATAAAAAGATTAATAACGTCTCAAAGGTATGCCTGTATTTTGGCATATCTCGTAAATGTTTCTATAAATGGCTTAAACGTTACGAAGACTCAGGAGGTGACCCTGCAAGCCTCATTGATCGCTCAAAACGTCCCAGACGCTCCCCTATGCTTACCCATAAATATATTCAGTCTATCATAATAAGACTTCGTAAAACCACTTCCTTCGGCCCCGACCGTATACGGCTGTTCTTATTGAAGGACTATAATATCTCGCTTCCAAGGTCCACCATATACGCCACTTTAAAACGCAACGGCCTCATTGAGAAACCCAAGAAGATGCACAGAAAACCTAAGTGTTATCAGATGCCCTCTCCAGGATACCTACAGGTAGATATAAAGCTGCTGGGCGGCTACAGACCCGGGAGCTTTGTTCAGTACTCCGCTCAGGACGACTCTACCAGGATCAAATTCACCAAACTTTACCAGGAACGCTCTACATCTAACTCCCTGGACTTCTTGCAATATATATTCAGACGCTTTCCTTTCAAGATCAGGCACATCAGGACCGACAACGACGCCGTCTTTACCAATGCTTACACCGGTGAACCCAAAACCCATCCCTTACGGCAGCCCAAGACACATCCTTTTACCCTGTCGTGCATGGGGTTGGGTATAAAACACAAGCTCAATAGGCCTTCTTGTCCAGAGCAAAACGGCAAGGTAGAAAGGTCTCATAAAACCGATGGAGAAGAGTTTTTCCGTTTACAAAAAACTCGGAATCTTGACCTCCTTGTAAAAGAACGTAAAAAATACGATGAATTCTTTAACAACAAAAGACCACACATGGGGCTTCAGGGGTGGACTCCACTGCAAAAATTACAAACTTTTCCTAATTACAAAAGTGTTACCTATGTCTATAGCTAATACAAAAGAATTATATTTTAATCTATTACTTATACCAACTAAGCACTTGTTTTACCTCACCAATAACATCTTCCACGGTTATATTTATAAGGCAATCTTTTGAAGCACAATTCACACTTTCAACTCCCCCACAAGGCTTGCATTGTAATTCTTTATATATAATTTTAACTATTTTTCCACGTGGTCCCCAGATAGCAGGATTAGTAGGACCAAAAATAACTATTGTAGGAACCCCAACAGCAGCTGCCAGATGAGTAACGCCAGAATCGTTTCCTACAAATAGATTGCATCGCTTTATTATAGCTGCCAGATGAGGCAAGGCAAGATTTTCTACAATGGAAATACTACCGTTTAGTTTCAACTTCAACCTCTCAACAATTTTATAATCCGCAGGCCCTGACACAACAAACACATTTGCCCTTATTTCGTCTCTAAGCCAAGTTATTAAATCGGCAAAATATTCAATAGGCCAGCATTTCTGCTTGCTTCCACTGCCTGGATGAATAGCTACTGAAATATTCTCTGCATTCTTAATATTATTTTTAATAAATTTATCACTAAAGAGTGTATCTTTATCATTCAAATATACTTTTGGAATTTTATCGAGATATTTTATTTCAAGTCTATCTAGTAGTCTCAGGAAGTGGTCAATTATATGAACATTCCCTTCAGGAGATGGGAATGGGCCATATTGAACTATATTTTTTGCACCTAATGCCGCAAGATTATTCACGAGAACCTTTTCTTTATCTACAACAAATGAAAAAACAATATCAGCCCCGCCAAATTTCTCAAACAAAAATTTAGTATACATCGGTGTGTTTGTAAAAAGGGTTGAAAATTCTGCTTGATCAAATCGGCTTGTAGTCTCTGCATAAAAACGGCCGTTTACAATCTCAAGATACGATGGATAACCAATAACCTCGACTCTGGCATTATAAAAATGTTTACGAATCGCACCTATTGCCGGCAATGTAACGATAACATCGCCAATAGCACCGGGTCTTATAATTATAATATTGTTTATTGTAGATCTAAACTCTTGGTTTTTTATTGGGGATTTAATAATGGTAGGATATCTTGCAAATAATTTTTCTGACTAAAGAAACTATGCCTTTTTCAAGCATGAACATAGTTCCAAATTCACTCTCTCTTCTTCTTTATCATTTCAGATACATTTTCAAAGAACTTAGGATTACCATCTGCGGCTGCTCGTTCTTTTGCCTCTGTCTGAATTTTTTTCACATCAAGAATGTGACCCATGCACTCCTCCGCTGACTTACACCACTCGACACAGGTAGGAACCTTATCCTTAAAAATAGTAGTTCCGCATTTATGACAATCTGCTTTTTCTTCATCACTCCACATTTCTACAATAACACCACAATTATGACACTTACGTTCGATAGGTTCAGGTGTGGCATTTCTAATACTACCAGGGCACCTCACTTTACTCATTATTTATCTCCATAGATTATGATAAGATATGCTAAGACTTATGTACTTGGAACTGAAATTACATCAATTTAATGAATATCTTTATTTAACGTAATTATAAACAAAATATTATGCTAAATTGTTTCTTTGGTCAAGTATTTTTAACTAGAATATTTTACATGTTGACAATGATTATTGACTTTTATATCATCAAAACGCCTTATGTATCTAAAAAATTAAAATCTGCAGCAAAACACTGTGTTTCTATGAAATTAAAGGTTCAACAATGAGTTACATTCCCAAAACGAAGATCATATGCACTATTGGACCAGCTTGTGATTCTCCATCCATAATTGAGGATTTGATTAATGCTGGAATGAATGTAGCAAGATTAAACTTCTCTCACGGCACATTACCAGAACATGAAGAAAGCATTAAGAATATTCACATTATTTCAGCACGATTAAAGAAACCCGTCGCTATTATCCAAGATTTGTCAGGCCCAAAAATTCGTATAGGAACGTTATATAAAGAATCAATTATCTTAAACGCTGGTGACCAATTTACATTAACGAACAGGGTTTTGGAGGGAAATGAAAAGATAGCGTCGATTACATATTCACTTTTACCAGATTATGTTTTTGCTGGGGATACTATCTTACTTTGCGATGGAGAAATTGAATTAAAAATCATTCATAAGAATACTACTGATATTGTATGTCGGGTCATTGTTGGCGGCGTATTGAATGCCAGGAAGGGAATCAATATACCAACAAGAAGTTTACCCATACCGTCTCTTACGGAAAAAGACAAAAGCGACCTCGAACTAGGAATTATGCATGATGTGGATTATGTGGCACTGTCTTTTGTCAAAAATGTAGATGACATATTACAGTTAAAGGAACTCATACAGCAAAAGAACAAAGATATACCCGTTATCGCTAAAATTGAAAAACATGAAGCACTCGATCATCTCGAGGATATTATAAAAACTGCAGATGCCATTATGGTGGCGAGGGGAGACTTGGGAGTAGAAATTCCTTTAGAAATGATACCCCTTGTTCAAAAGAAAATTATTCGTATCGCCAACAGTAATTGTAAGCCAGTCATTACAGCCACACAAATGCTGGAATCCATGGTCTATAATTATAGACCTACCCGCGCAGAAGTTACCGATGTAGCTAATGCCATCTTTGATGGGACTGATGCAGTCATGCTCTCAGAAGAAACGGCAAAAGGTCGTTACCCGGTGGAGGCTGTGCGTATGCTATCTAAAATTGCCAAAGAAGTCGAACCGAGTTTAGCAAGGAAAAACGATTTTGAAACATTACATTCACCAAATAACCCAACTACCGTACCTGATGCTATAAGCATTGCGACCTGTCAGGTAGCTGACAACCTTAATATAAATGCCATTATCACATCCACGCAAACGGGAAGTACAGCACGGTTTATTTCCAAGTACCGCCCCAAACATCTTATCCTTGCCGTTACCCCTTCGTTAAATACTTACAGAAGGCTTGCGCTGGTATGGGGCGTTATCCCTATTCTTACTGAATCCATACAAAACACCGACGACATGATGAAGAAGAGTATTGAAGCCGCTAAGGAAGCTGGTTATCTCAGCGAAGGAGAAATGGTAGTCATTACAGGAGGAGTTCCTGTATGGAAACCTGGTTCTACCAATCTCTTGAGGGTTTATTGACTTGGATAAGACCCAATCCAAACAAGACATCTCAAGCCTCGTTGCAAAATACCAGCGGCTTGCTGATACTGGCAAGCTAAAAGAATTTAATGAGGCACAGACTGTCAATGAATTCATCCTTCCCATGTTTCAATTCCTCGGCTGGGACATCCATAACATCCATGCCGATGAGGTAACACCGGAAGAACGCATCTCAAAAGGGCGGGTTGACTGGGCATTCAGGATTGACGGCATTCCAAAATTCTTCCTTGAGGCAAAGGCGTTAAAAGTTGATCTAGATGTTGGCAAATGGGCAGAACAAGCAATAAACTATTCGTGGAACAAAGGCTGTACCTGGGCGGTTCTGACTGATTTCGAGGCAATCAAGGTCTTTAACGCAGACGTATCCACAAAAAACCTGAAGGAAAGTCTCTTCTTCGAAATCCCTGTTAACGAGTATCTATCACAATTCGACCTACTCTGTCTCCTCTCCAAAGAGTCGTTCAAACAGGGTCTCCTAGACAAAGAAGCAGAGAAATGGGGTAAGAAGGTAAAGAGAACGCCAGTTGGTGATATGCTTTTCCAGGACTTGACGGAATGGCGCAACCTCCTGACAAAATACGTTCATTCCCAAAACAAACTCGAACACGAAGAACTTGACGAGGGCGTCCAGAGGATCATTGACCGCCTGGTGTTCATAAGGGTTACAGAAGACAGAGGCATCGAGCCAAATATCCTTCTTTCTGCCTTACGCACATGTTCGGAGGGTAGGTCACTTGCAAAAATTCTTGCACAGATATTTTGCAACTTTGATGAAGGCTACAACTCAAAACTCTTCACACCCCATGCATCGGAGAATTGGCATATAGATAACGAACCTCTTGAAATGGTCATCAATGGCCTTTATGAAACGAAGGATGGTTACCGCTATGATTTTTCGGCTATATCCAGCGATGTCCTTGGAGGCATTTATGAACAGTATCTTGGTCATATATTAAGGCAGGCAAAGAAAAGGGCATCGGTTAAAAAGGAGCACAAGAAAAGGAAAGAGCATGGGATTTACTACACCCCTACTTTTATTGTGAAATATATTGTCAAAAACACACTTGGCAGGATGTTAGAGGAAACGCCGCTGAATAAGGCAATGAATATAAGGATATTAGACCCTGCATGCGGTAGCGGCTCTTTCCTTGTTGAAGCATTGGATGTAATGGACAGTTATTTGGAAACGCAAAGGAAACAAAAGACCAAAGTGGTACAGATGGAGTTTGACTTTTTCAGAAAAGTAGAAATTTTAAGCAGAAACATCTACGGCGTTGATTTAGACCCGCAGGCAGTTGAGATATGCCAGTTAAACCTTTTGTTGCGCACCTTAAAACGGAGGGCAATCCTTCCGAACCTTACAGAAAATATTACATGCGGTAATTCCCTGATAAGTGGTGCACCGCTGGAGCTTATAAAATATTTTGATAATCCGGATGAAAAACGATGCCTCAACTGGGATAAAGCATTCCCTGATGTCATGAAAAATGGCGGGTTTGATGTAGTCATCGGAAACCCACCGTATGTAAGGCAAGAAGAAATCAAAGAATATAAAGAGATATTTGCTAAACTTTTTACCAATGTTGCTTGTGGAACGGCAGACCTCTATGTCTATTTCTTTGAGAGAGCGATGCAGATATTAAAGAAAGGCGGGTATTTTGGTTTTATTGTTTCCAATAAATTTGTTCGTGCTGGATATGGCAAAAATTTAAGAAGATTTTTACAGGACAATTTCACAATCACACATTTTATTGATAAGTTTGACGTTAAGGTCTTTGAAGATGCGACAGTAGATCCATGTGTTATCATACTCAAGAGTGAAAGACCTAAAAAGAGCCACAAAATTATATACAATGACAAAGAACATATACTGCAGTCAAATCTTACAGATAAAGGCTGGAATTTCGTTAGTAGCAACCTATTCGATTTAAAGAGCAAAATAGAAAGGGCAGGAATAAAGATAAAAGACTGGAAAGATGTAAGTGTTTTACGTGGTATAGTAACAGGACTAAATGATGCCTTTATGATTAACGAAGAAAAAAAGAATAAATTCATTTGTAAAGACGAAAGGAGTAAAGAATTTATTAGACCTCTTTTAAGAGGTAGAGATATTGAAAAATGGAAAACCACCTTTAATAATCTGTATTTACTAAAAATAACACCTGGTTTAAAAATTGAGCATTGCAAGCCTGTTTATGAACATATTTTGCAGTTCAAGAATCAACTCGCGCAACGATGGGAACCTAAACACGGAAAAATAAAGTGGTATGAATTACGCCCATGTGTTTACTATGACAAATTTGAGAAACCTAAAATTATTTATCCTGACATCTCAGAGAATGGAGGTTTCTATTGGGATGATGAAGGATACTTCTTCAACAATACCGTCTATATGATTGTCGGTAACATAAAAAAATCATGGCTTGCCATTTTGAATTCAAAATTAATGTCATGGTATTACAAACAAATTGCTTCTGGTCTGGGCGATAAAGGGGTTAGATATTTTACCCAATTCATGAAAGAGCTTCCAATTGCCAATAATACTGACTTTTTAGAACCACTTGCTGACAAGATGCTCAACCTCAATAAAGAACTCACAAAAACCCCTGAAAATACGGATAAATGGCACTCCTTAAAAAAGGAAATAGAACAAACAGATAGACTGATCGATGAGAAGGTGTATGAGTTGTATAGACTGACAGAAAAGGAAATAGCTATTATAGAGAACAAATAAATTGAAAGTTAACTGAACATCTGATGAGTGGAAAAGAAAAACATAATTCAATTAAGAAATATCTGGAAGCTGTTGAATTTATTGAGTATTGCAAAGCTAATAATGTCGATGCATCTTTGAGCACGCTAGAAGTTTATGAAAAAGTTGGATTACTAATTCCTTTTTATCGCCTTGTGTTTCCCGAAGAATACACACGTACCTTATTTGAATATAACTATAAAATTAATAATACTACACTAGCTGCTTCTTTCGATGATGACAAATGGCAAGAAATAGAACAACTGAGAACTGCTTTACATTCATATAGCTTCAAGCCGTTACCACAGTTCGACTTTGCACTTAAGCATGGCCATCCCCTTGATTATGCGTACCAAAATAAAAATCCATTTCTCCAAAAACCTGACAAGGAAAACTTTAAACCATGGGAAAAATATAAAATTGTTGCAGGAACAATAGACGGACATTCCGTAAAAGAGGATACTGCTGAACATTATTATACACCGTGGCAGATTTTTATTTTAGACGAATTAAATCTTATGCACACTATAGAAGAAAATTATGCAACTAAACAAAAGAAAGGCTGGGGTATCTTTAAACAAGAGCTTCACCCATTAAAACTCGCTAGTTTTTACTTATATTTTCAGACTATTTCTAACTTTGTAATGATGGAATCACTAATCAGACTAGATATAACTTTTGATTTAAAGTGTTCTGTAATTGAAGGAGAATTATACAAACAACTTAGAGGGAGGATCGCGGAACAGGCAAAAAATGAGTATGAAAAGCACTCCTACTCTGAATGGATAAAGTTTATCAGAAAACTAGTAGAGTTATTTACAGAATACAATGAAAGAGAGAAACTAAAATTCGTTGACGAACTCAAACGCTTCATAACAAGCACAATAAATATGTTGATGGATGCTACTAAAAAGTCATTTGAAGAAATCAAAAATGATTACGATGGCCGATTCAAAGGGTTAAGATGTC
Organism: uncultured Planctomycetota bacterium; assembly: GCA_963709355.1. Classification (GTDB taxonomy): domain Bacteria; phylum Planctomycetota; class Brocadiia; order Brocadiales; family Brocadiaceae; genus PLOWO2-12-38-17. The sequence goes on along the minus strand of CAVPVY010000005.1, from coordinate 1,043,964 downwards.
AATGTCGTGATAAAGGCATTATGATTTATCCTGGTGAGTTAGAGCGTATTTACCCAGATGAACTTAAGGAGGCTAAAGAAAGGGCAAGATGGTCTTTCGAGTCTAAAATCAAACAGTTCAATGAAACTCTACCTGATAACTTAAAAATAGAAGAAAAGATAATAGATGTACTTATTGATAACATTATTGAAAGTGGCCATCATTTACTTTTATCTCATCTTCATGAAGTAGAAAAACTCTGGTTTAATCATAGTCCTCATTGGGAAAGTTCTATATGGGCACACCTGAGGTCTGTTGCTGTTTCTATAGAATCCATAAGTCAAGAATGGTATGGTCAAAATAAACTCGGAAGTATCCTTGAATATGCATTTAAGAAAGAATATACCAACTTGAAAGACTCAATTGGTAAAGGAATTATTGATGCAAAAACCCTGTCAGAATATAAGCAAAAATTTGATAAGATATCGGAGCATAAGAAAAAAGGCATTCACGGTATTTGTGGTTATCACCTGGTCAGCGCCCATCTAACCAGAAATTACTTTTCGCATAAAATTAAATTTGAACCATATATGCTTGGTTCTATGTTTATAGAAGTGTATAAGGATTTAGTTTTTACCTTAATAAGCCTTTTTGTAAAGAAAACATCGAATGATAAATTTTAGGGATTTCTTAATATGGAAAAGTCTCTAACACGTGAAGAAATGCGGGAATTGGACAGAAAGGCTATTGAAGAATACAAAATCCCTGGGATTATCCTTATGGAAAATGCAGGAAGGAATGTGGCTGAAGAAGTTATTAAGATGATAAACAAGCCTGAGGAAGTAAAAGTGGCCGTTTTGTGCGGAAAAGGGAATAATGGCGGCGATGGGTTTGTCGTAGCGCGACATCTTCATAATCACGGCGTTACAGTGGATGTATTTCTCGTTGCAAATATTTCTGATATCTTAAAGGACGGAGACGCTGGCACCAACTTACAAATACTCCTTAACATGAATATACCTATCAAAGAAATACTAAACATAAATGATGTAAACAGTATTTTAAAGGAATTAAATAATTATAATCTGTTGGTTGATGCCTTATTCGGAACGGGGCTCGCTGGAGAGGTACGAGAACCGTTTGAAACACTTATTCAAGGTGTCAACAACCTTAACAAAACCGTCGTATCAGTTGATATACCTTCCGGACTCGATTGTAACACTGGGAAAACATTGGGAACCGCCATTAAAGCCACAAAAACCGTAACATTTTCAGCACCTAAGAAGGGTTTTTACTCGGAAGACGGACCACATTATACAGGCGTTGTTTTGGTAACAGATATCAGCATCCCTAAACATCTGTTAATTTAAATCCTGATAATTCTCTAGAATTAATACAAATATTATTCAACGTGCTTCTTGAAATTCATTTAGAAAGACAGCCAGACTGTACCTTCGCATGGTACGAACTACGCACAAGGGGACCAGATTCTACATGTTTAAACCCCATTTTTATTCCTTCGTTCCTTAGCATCTCAAACTCTTCAGGTGTATAATACTTTTGTACAGGTAACGCATTTTTTGATGGCCTCAAATATTGCCCTAATGTAACTATATCACAATTTACACCTCTTAAAGCCAACAGGACTTCTATTATCTCGTCAAATTCTTCACCCAGTCCCAGCATTAATCCTGATTTTGTAGTTAACAACGGATTTATATTCTTTGCCCTTCTCAACAATTCTATAGAACGCCTATATTTGGCAACAGGTCTAACTATTGAATAAAGACGTTGTACTGTTTCAATATTATGATTTAAAACATCAGGTGAGGTATCAAGTACAATTTTTAGCGACTCAATATTACCGCTAAAGTCTGGAATTAAAACCTCTATCTTACATTCATTAATACGTTCTTTAATATTCTGAATTGTCTTCGAATAAATAAATGCACCGCCATCCTGTAAATCATCTCTCGTTACCGAGGTAATTACAATATATTTTAATTTTATCCTTTCAACGGCCTCAGCAATTCTGTACGACTCTTCAAAATCTACCATAGATGGATTACCCTTTTTTACACCACAAAACCCACACTGTCTGGTACAAACATCGCCAAGGATAAGAAACGTTGCTGTTCGTTGTTCAAAACATACGCCAATATTTGGACATAAAGCCTCCTCACATACTGTATGTAATCTGTTTGACCTCAGAATAGTCTTTATATTATGAAAATTCTCACCCGAAGGTAATTTTATTTTCAACCAGTCTGGACGCATAATTTCTAGCTATTTCTTTCTCCTCAATATGTTTTGTACCTCTTCTTCCAATCCCTTTCGCCATTCAATATATTTTCTAGGAAAAGGCCTGTCTTTTTTTAACATGTTGTATAAGTAATTAATCCTTGATTCTACCATAACTTTTGCGAGTTCTGTATTATCATGTATATATTTATCCATCATACCCAATATCCTGTCCTTATTGTTGTAAAACTTTTCTATTATACCTACGATATACGGCATATCCTGAACGACATTCTTACTAAAGAAATTTATTATCGAATCGGGGAAAGACAGGATATCTTCGTCTTTGGATATTACAAGACAAGCGTTATGGTCTACGGCGTGCATCTTGCCGTCATTTGTAAACAATACATTCTCCAAGTGTCTATCGCTATTACCTATCACAAAATCAAAAATCCTCAGCCGTTCAAAATCCTTCTTCTCCTGGTCTGTAAATTTATCTATGTGAAACCCGTCTTTGGCATCTTTGAGCCATTCCTGAACTGAACCGTCGTACCGAATACCATTAATCGTATCGTCTATAACCATTGTCTTTGGAACCAGCCCAAGTCCTACTATTTTGTCAATTTGATAAGCAATAGCCTCGCGTATTGGCGTATCAGGATTTTCTGCCATCCAGTAATGACGTATATCGCATTTAAATATCACTGCACTACTATCTTTAAAGGTTATTTTTTCAGGACCCCTTTGCCCTCCCATCCTTCTGTCATAATCAATATGATCTATCTCCCTGTCCTTAATACTACCGAAGATACCTTCTTTTATCCAATCTTCAGGTATCTTTTTGTGCTCATTTTTTATATTCTCGTCTTCTTTTTTTGAGTCATAACATTTGTTTCTATAGCTTATATCTATATCCTAGAAATAATTATTTTCATTTTGATAAATGTATCGTTTGCCTCACATGAAAAAAAGCCTTTTGTTTGTGTGATGGACGACTAATCTTAACGTTGGATAATTTCACAACAATTTTACTGACTCACTAAATTATCACACTCTTCCATAACAGAACAAGCCTTTTGAACTATTGGACTCAATTTAATTGACGTAATTTGTACTCTAAAAATATCACTATAATGATAAACAATACTATCAAAAACCTCTTTAATATTTACGTCAGTATTTAATAACTCACTAATAGACGTAATCATCACTCCTTGAATACCACAAGGAATTATATGGTTGAATGGCTTTAAATCATTATTTACGTTCAATGAGAATCCATGCATGGTGTAACCCATTGCAATTTTAACACCAATAAATCCAATTTTAGATTTGTTTACCCATACGCCTGTATATCCATTCCTGCATATTGCCCATATACTATAATCTGAAAGTGTCCTTATCATTACTTCTTCTAGCATACGCAAATATTGATAATAATCTTTTGTATAGGTACTCATTTTCAAAATTGGATAACCAATTATTTGACCCGGGCCGTGATAGGTAGCCAACCCACCACGATCCGTTTTATAAACAGCAAAACCCTTATTTTCATAATACAGTTCATTAGATGTTAAATTAGATTCCCTGTAACGACGGCCGTACGTAAAAGTAGGAGGGTGTTGTAATAAAATCAAACAATCTTCAATATTATTGTTTATTCTTGATTCGAGGAAGGTTTTTTGCAATTCCCATGCTCTACCATACTCCACCGTATCCAGTTGGAGGAGAAGACTTTTTCGGCTCATAAACTGAGGTCTCCCATGATTCCAAAATATCTTTTATCTTACGAAGGAACTTATCTGCATTAGTACCATCCATAACTCGATGGTCAAATGAAAGGCTAAGATATACCATTAAACGACTTGCTATCGCATCATTTATAATAACAGGCCTTTTGACAACAGCCCCTACACCCAATATAGCCACCTGTGGCAGTATTATAATTGGCGTTCCAAATAGACTACCATTGAGACCGTAGTTAGTTATTGTAAATGTTCCACCCTGTATGTCTTCTGGTTTTAATTTCTTTGAACGTGAACGCTGGGCTACGTCTTTAATTTCTCGAGCCAATTGTAATATATCCTTTTTATCTGCATCTTTTATTACGGGCACAATTAGTCCATCTTCAAGCGATACCGCAATTCCAATATTAATATAATTTTTTTGAATAATACCATCATCCGTCCATGAAGAATTTAAAATTGGAAATTCCTTAAGTGCATTAACTGTTGCTATAGTAATAAACGGGAGATACGTTAGGTGAATACCTTCCTTAATTAAGTTATCGTTATTGACTTCTCTATACTGGGCAACATTTGTCATATCAACCTCAAACACCGTGGTGACGTGCGGGGCCGCCTTTTTACTTTGCACCATTCTTTCGGCTGTAATTTTTCTTTTCTTGTTCGTTGGTATAAGAACTTCCCTTTCTATCACTCTTGATTCAACCTGCCGAGTTTTAATCTCTGTAATGCCGGATTTTGATGCAATATAATCCATGATATCTTTTTTTGTAATCCTACCACCTTCTCCTGTCCCTTTTACCCGTTCAAGTTTAATGTTATATTCTTCCGCAAGTTTTCTTACCAAAGGAGAATATCTTTTTTCTGCCTCGTCTATTTTTTCAATAACAATCTGAGGCATAACCTCCTCGGTTTTCTTAGTAACCTCAATTTCTTTGCCAGATACACGTACTTCTTTATCTTCTTCAACCGCCTCAATTTGAGCAATTATAGTCCGTACAGGCAGTGTCTTTCCTTCAGGATAAAGAATCTTCTTTATTTCGCCATTAACTGGGGATGGTACCTCTGTATCAATCTTATCCGTACTAATTTCAACTATTGGTTGTTCTTTTTCAACACGGTCGCCTTCTTTAATGAGCCATTTTAGAATGGTACCTTCTGACACACTTTCACCCATCTGAGGCATAATTACATCAACAGGCATATAACAAAACCTCCAATACGAACACTTTTGAACCAGAAGTAAATACAAATTTCACTATCGTTATTCAAACTATAAACAAATACTCTCAAGTTTTATTATAACTTTCATACTATATTTATTAATATCTTATCAATTTTTCTACTACATTTATTACTTCCTTCGTTTGCGGAATAAATACTTCCTCCATCTGGGCACTATATGGTACGGGTGTATCAGGGGCAGCAATACGGATGATAGGCCCATCCAGATAATCGAAACAGTTTTCGCTGATTAACGCAGATACCTCAGCACCCACGCCGCCTGTCTTTGTCTGTTCGTGTAATATAATAACTTTATTTGTCTTCTTTACTGAATTCATAATTGACTTTTTATCCAGCGGTAATATTGTTCTTAAGTCAATAATTTCGCATGAAACCCCATTCCCTTTGAGTACCTTTGCTGCTTCTACGGCAGTATGTACCATTGCACCATAAGTAATAATAGATACATCGCTACCCTCCATGGCAATCCTTGCTTTTCCAATTGAAACAATATAGTCTTCCTCCGGAATCTGATCTTTAATGCGTCTGTAGAGATATTTGTGCTCGCAATAAATCACTGGGTCGTTGTCTTGAATAGCTGCCTTTAATAATCCCTTCGCATCGTATGAAGTAGCTGGTGCAACTATTTTCAGACCTGGTACATTATAGAAAAACCCTTCAATACACTGTGAATGGAAAGCACCGCCGTGTATGTTTCCACCGTAAGGGGCACGTACGACAATAGGCGTTGCTGCCCCCCATCTGTAATGATTCTTCGCTGCAACATTTACCAGTTGATCAAAGGCACAGGATATAAAATCGGCAAATTGCATTTCCGCCACAGGTCTCATACCTACAAGGGCTGCGCCAATTGCCGCTCCTGTAAAACCTGATTCAGATAATGGCGTGTCCAGCACACGCCACTCACCATATTTCTCATAAAATCCTTCTGTCACACGAAATGCCCCACCATATACACCAACATCTTCGCCAAGAATAAATACACTCGGGTCTCGTGCCATTTCTTCGTCCAAAGCTTCCCTTATTGCTTCAATATAGGTAATTTCCTTCATACAAGCCTACACCTCCTCTATTGGTGTCGCATAAAGTCCTTTCAACCCGTCATTCGGCTCAGGATATGGGCTCTCTTCAGCAAATGCTTCAGCCTCTTCGATTTCTTTCTTTACACGTAATTCGATGCCCTCCATTTCTTCCTTTCTGGCAATCGTATTTTCAAGCAAATATTTCTCCATGGTTAGAATAGGGTCCTTTTTCTTCCATTCTTCCAGAAGCTCCCTTGGTACATATTTAGCGCTGTCATGTTCAGAATGACCATGCATCCTCATCGTCTTACATTCTATAAAAGTAGGTCCTCCGCCATTTCTTGCAACTTCATAAGCTTCTTTTGCTGCTTTATAAACCTCGACCACATTGTTCCCATCAACAGTTTTACTAGGCATATCATAAGCAAGCGCGCGTTCTGCAATATTCTTAATCGTCATCTGCAGTCGTAACGGTGTTGAATATGCATACTGATTATTATTACATATAAACACGATCGGTAATTTCCTTACTGCTGCGAAATTCATTGCCTCATGAAAGTCGCCTCGGCTTGTCCCGCCGTCTCCTGTACATGCAACTGCCACTCTTTTTTCACCGCGCATCTTAAATGCCAAAGCAGCACCGGTACCAACTGGATAATTGTCGGCAAGATGGCTGGGAAAGCCAATAACACCAAAATTTATATCACCGATATGAATGTTTCCCTCCTTACCGCCAGTAACTCCTGTTTTCTTGCCAAAATATTGTGCCATAATACGTTTAGCTGTAATCCCCCGAATTAAGAAAACCCCCATATCCCTGAAATATGGCGCAGCAATATCATTCCGCTCAAGTGCATAACCATATCCTACAGAAACAGCCTCGGTACCGTTGCTCGTCCAGGCGCCGCCCAATATCTTTCCTTGATGATATAACGATGAAATCCTGTCCTCAAATTGCCGTGTTAGCTTTAAATAATAATATAACTGTAATAAATCTTCTCGTTTTATATCCATATAATGCTATTACCTAAAGTGACAAAATATTTCTTCGTAATTAACAAATTTATATCAATATTAATTGTTCTGAAATTTATAAATCATAAAATAAATAACCGCCACTATACGCATTAATATCAATACTTATACCAGTCGCACCTATTTATACACAAACACCTAATTCTTTAAACCACGATTTATATTGTAAAAGATAGCTCTGTTCACTGGCCTTAAAGACCGCCTGTTATTGCCCTATCAATCTCCATCTGCGCCTTTAGTTCCATAACGTGATTTGTTAGATCCTCTATATGGTCTTTCTCCCACTCTGCCAGAGACAACAACATCTTACGCGTTGCGGGCTTTGCAGCTTGTAAAGCCGCCCTGTAATAATAATCATAAGATTCCTGTTCTCTCTTGATTGCTTCCATAAGCACTTCCATGATAGCACGAGGCTCTGATGAACCACCCATCTTCATAACATACCCCCTTTTTATATCTATGCTTTTCTATTATTCTTCTAATAAAAAAAATACAATTATAATACTAAAGGAATTTTAATACATTTTACGACAACGATTTTCCCCTCAATTACATTTCCACCAAGCGCAACGGTTTTAAACCACTCAGTTGAGTATTAGTGACGTTTTTATGTTGAATTAGCACCTTAAATACATCACCCATCACTTCCGGATGTATAAGATTCTTTATCTTTAGAACGGCGTTAGGAGCATTTTCTAATGTGTTTATTTTTTCCAGAATACCCAGAGCAATTAAAAATTGTGATTGTTTTGTAAGCCCTGTAAACTCCAGTCCAAAAGACCTTCCGATATTTATTAGGCTTGTAAAGTCCACGCTAGCAGTAATGTCCTGTTCTCCTACTCGTTTGTAAAAATCCCAGTTAACTGTGTGTTTATAAAAACATCTTAAAGTACCTTCCCTGTTATCTTCATAATAAATACTGTCTCTTGTATCTCCATAATCATTTGTTAATACAAATCCCCTATTAAGTTTTTTTGAAACTTGCCTTAGCCAATTTATACCATCCAAATTTACTTCGAATACCTGACCTTCTTTAAAATCACACTTGCAGGTTTCAAGATACTCTATAAGTATATGGCTGGATATGTTGTCTTCTATTTCAAAAAAACCATTTTCATTATAACTTACATATAACTCTTTTAAAATACCTTTTTTAACCTTCAAGCGATGTACTGGCATGGCATCTATAAATTCATTAGCGAGAAAACATCCATCAATACCATCGAAAGAAAACCCATCCTCGTTATATGTATGCCACAACACCTTCTCCGAGGACAAATTAATTGAATCCAAAAGCATTTTCTGTTTTTTTCGTTTAAATACATTTGATTCAACAATAATATAACAAAATTTATCGTAAAATCCAGGATACTCATTTCTTACAAAACACATAATATCATAACATAACCAACCTGTGTTTGATCCCATCTCAACTACAGTAAAATCAACTTCCCCCATGTTTTTCCACATCTCTTCAAGCTGTCTTGCCACAAGTTCTCCAAAATATTTGCTAACAGTCGGGCTTGTATAGTAGTCTCCAAACATACCTGTTTGTTCCTTATCTGAATTATAATAACCATACTCAGGGTGATATAAAACCATCCTCATAAAATCGGCAAAGGTAAGCTTCTCCTTCTTTTTAATATTTTCTATGATAAAATCCTCAAGCTGTTTCACATTATAAATTCCATTCATTTAAAAAAATAAAAACTATTTTTTGTTTACCAGTATTCTCCCATTTACCCAGATAAACCTTATTAAGAATCAGGCTTGTAAGAAGTTCTTTAATATATGGTTCATCAAGCAAAAGAACCTTCCTTTTGCTCATTTTATCATCAAATAGTCATCTTAAAACAAGGCGATATTTGTCTTCTTTTTGATATTATTTTTGAAATTCCTTAACATTTAATTTATAATCCCACTTTTGAGGGATTGCCAGGAAAATATATAAATGATTTAATTCTATCTAATTTAGTATACATAAAATATTTATCTTTGTTTTTCCAAATGTTTATTATTTAACAGATTATGAATCAATCAGTTGCGGTGTATTTCTTTTATTTATACGATTATTTGATGTACCTTATAGGGAGATAGCAAGAAATTGGATATTGCCTCAGGAAATTTCTCCATAAACAGTATAAAATTAGACGAGTATTTATTTAATTTCACCGATAATAATAATGAAGTACTAAGAAGGCGATTCTTTGAACTTCTCATACTTTACAGTTTAAATAAAAACTTAAATTATTCCCTGGAATTAGAAGACCTCCTCAATATAACAATAAACTTCTTTAAAGATTCTCTTAATATCGATGAATTCTGCTTTATGTTGTTGGATAATAATCGCAAAGTACTAAAAGTATGGACAGCTGATAAAGCTACATTTGAGTCGGTAAAAGATATCACCTTTAATATTGGAGAAGGAGTTTCAGGCATTGTAGCACAGACCGGCGAACCCATTATGATACAGGATGTAAGCAAAGACAGCAGATTTCTTTATTACAAGGCAAAGCTGACAAATATTGGTTCCTTTCTTTCAATACCCTTAAAATTAAGCGATAAGCGTATTATAGGTGTTCTGAATATTCATAAAAAAGAAATCAATTCATTTAAAAATGATGACAAAATATTCTTCAGTATTATAGCCCGGAATTTTGCCAATTCAATAGAAAGGGCAAGGCTGTACGAAAAAGTTCAAAAAGAGGCTATGCATGACTACCTTACAGGGTTATTCACAAGAAGATATTTTTTTGAAAACTGTTATCGCGAGTTCAGCGAATCAGTGCGATTTGGAAAAACTTTTTCAATAATTTTTGCAGATATTGATAAATTCAAATATTTTAACGATACTTACGGTCATCCAGCAGGAGATGATATACTCAAGGAATTAGCCTCCATCTTAAAATCAAATGTTAGACATGGTGATATTGTTTGTCGTTACGGTGGTGAAGAATTTGCCATTTTATTGCCATGCACAGAGAGACTTGGAGCTGCTTTTGTCGCTGAGAAACTAAGAACATCGGTAGAAACAGGCCTTGCAGAAATAAATAAAAGTAAAAATATGGATAAAACAACAATAACTATTGGCGTTGCCACATATCCGGATGACGGGGGTACTGTGGATGAGATAATCTCAGCGGCTGATAAATTCTTATACATCGGCAAGGAACGCGGAAGAAACATTGTAATTAATTCAGCGTCAGTTACTCCAATACTAATAAGTAATAAACGGTCTGTTCCAAGGCATAATATAGCAATAAAAATAGTAAGAGGCGAACGTCTTTTACAATTTATTGAGATAAATATTAATGGCGGTTCGAAGAAATGTATTATCCAAAATGTTAGTAAAAAGGGCTTCAAAGGCATAACAGAACATGATTGCAAAGTTGATGATAAATATATTTGCAAAGGTATTATAAATTCAGCATCAAGCAATGATGAATTATTTACTATCAGAATTGCCCACGCAGCCAAAGTTAGTACTGGTAGATATCAAATTGGCTCAGAAATAATTGCAGGTATTAATAGCTGGGAAAGACTTTACACTATGCTAATTAACTGATTATACATTCCACCATAAACGAAAAACCAATCCATAAATTCCGTTTATAAACGTTTTGCCTCTTCTGTTTTTACAAAGCAATATTGCTATCAAACTTCAACCTCTTAACCACTTTATCTGTACGATAATTCTATAAATTACAAATATTAATAGACAAATAAAATTATACAGCACATACCACACGGTAATTCTTTGACATAATTTTTGTGTTCTGCTAAAATTTCATTTTAACAAATGTAAATACTTTGATAAGGTTCAGTTACTAATATATATGGAGGAATAATGACAAAACCAGAAAGAGCCCTTATCAGTGTCTCAGATAAAACTGGTGTCGTTGAGTTTGCAAGGGAATTACAACGCTTAGACATCGAGATTGTTTCTACTGGGGGCACATCGAAATTATTAAAAGAAAATGGAATTCATGTAATTGAAATATCTGAATATATTGGATTCCCTGAAATTATGGATGGTCGTGTAAAAACATTACACCCAAAGGTTCATGGTGGTTTACTTGCCCTGAGGGACAATGATACGCATAGGAAACAGATGCAAGAACTTGGAATTAAGCCTATTGATATGGTTGTAGTTAATTTATACCCTTTTGAAAAAACAATCTCTAAGAAAGATGTAAACCTGGAAGAGGCAATTGAAAATATAGATATAGGCGGTCCTTCAATGATCCGCTCTGCCTCAAAAAACTATAAACATGTTATCGTAGTAGTTAATCCGAAACGATACCAGTTTATCATTGAAGAACTCAAGGCAAACCACAATAATATTTCTGAAAAGATTCGGTTTGAGCTTGCCATAGAGGCATTCAGAATGACAGGACGCTATGACAGGATTATCGCAAATTATCTCGACAGCCTTGATCCGGAGAAGGGCACTTATCCAACAACATTGTCGCTAGATTACCTTAAACGCCAGCCTCTTCGTTATGGTGAAAATCCACACCAAACGGCCGCTTTTTACGTGGAAGAAAATATAACCGAACCGTGCGTATCAAACGCCGTGCAAGTATTTGGTAAAGAACTTTCATATAACAATATCTTAGACCTTAATTCTGCCTTAGAATTAGTGAAAGAATTTGAACGACCTTCAGCCATTGTCATAAAACACACAAACCCATGCGGCGTAGCCTCAGCCAATACGCTTGCTGAGGCATTTAAAAAGGCATATAACAGCGATCCTTTATCTGCCTTTGGTTGCATTCTTGGATTAAATAGAACCGTTGATTTAATAACAGCAGAAACTATAACCGAACCGGGGCACTTCGTTGAAGCGATTATTGCACCTGATTATGAACAGGAGGCGATTGAAATTCTTACGACAAAACGTAAATGGGGAAGCGGACTGAGACTTTTAAAGACAGGTACATTTTCAACAACATCTTTTGATGTCGGCAGCTACGATATGAAAAGAGTGGTTGGTGGAATGCTTTTACAGCAGAGAGACCTATCAATATATGACCCTGCAAAACTTAAAATTGTAACAAAGAGAAAGCCTTCCGAAAAGGAAATGACTGACCTCCGATTTGCCTTTACTATATGCAAGCATGTGAAATCAAATAGCATTGTCTTCGCTAAAGATGAAGCTGTTCTAAGCGTTGGCGCAGGGCAGATGAGCCGTATAGACTCAACAAATATTGCGATAATGAAGGCAGTCAGCAAGACCAAAGGCGCCGTAATGGCGTCAGACGCATTTTTCCCATTTAGAGACTCTGTTGACACTGCAGCTAAAGCAGGTGTGATAGCAATCATTCAGCCCGGTGGTTCAAACAAGGACGATGAATCTATCGCTGCGGCTGATGAACATGAAATAACCATGGTCTTTACCGGACAGCGACACTTCAGACACTAACATCTGCAAGCCTGTCTATTAAATTAAGCATAAAATATTACTTCTCCAATATTAATTTTAATATAAAGACTTACGGTTGTGCGTCTCCACAAAATTGAAATTCCTAGACATCATGAGATTCTTCTCTAGCAAAGCCTCAGAACGACATGTGGAAATTATAATTCTTTTGCTTTGTCCAGGATAACATATGAACGGGTGAGCCTTAAGTCCAATACAGAGCTAAACAAAAGCGAAGGATCGTTAAGAGTTTATAGAATATGTATTTCAATCGGCTAAATAAATATGAGCAAAGTATCTAATACACACTTAATCTATTGCGCACTATTCACAAATACAATAATATATTAAACCATGCGAGTTAAGATTTGCGGAATTACTAACACCTATGATGCACTGGCTGCGGTTGAACTTGGCGCAGATGCACTGGGATTTGTCTTTGCAAAGAGTCCTCGTCAAATAACAATAGAAAAGGCAAGGGAAATTATTGAAACACTACCGCCCTTTATATCCGCAGTAGGTGTATTTGTTGATGAAAATATAGCTATGATAAACAAAATATGTAATTCTTGTAGGATTCATACGGTTCAACTTCATGGTAATGAAGACCCTCAATTCTTAAATGAACTTAAAGAATACAAGATCATTAAGGCATTCAGAATTAGAGATGAAAGTGATTTGAAACCAATGTCTGATTATAAACCTCATGCCTTTTTGCTTGACAGTTATGTAAAAGGTATAATAGGTGGAACAGGGATAACATTTAATTGGGCATACGCTCATCAGGTAAAAAGGTATGGTAATATTATACTCTCAGGAGGCCTGACACCCGAAAACGTCAAAGAGGCCATCAATATAGCTAAACCCTTTGCAGTAGATGTCTCCTCAGGGGTGGAGTCATCTCCCGGTAAGAAAGATAAATTATTAATGAAACGGTTTATTCTTGGTGCAAAGTCTTAGCCGCTTTATAAAAATCTAATAATTAAATCGTATATAAAATTTATTAATATTATTAACTGGGAAATACTAAATAAATATGAACCAACGCCAAGATATTTTCAGAGATATTCCATCCGTTAATGAACTGATTGAGTCAGAAGAGATATCTAAATTAACAAACATTTATCCAAGACCACTTGTAGTTGATGCAATAAGAGAGGTTTGGATAATATCCGCCAATCTATAAGAAATAAAAGAAAATCAAAGGTGGATAATGAAACATCATCACAAACTACTGACATACCACCACAAAGCCTCTGTTTTCTTATACAGCAAGAAATACAGAAGAAATTATCAGGCATCGAACACGCCATTAACGCTACTGGAATTATACTGCATACAGGACTAGGCAGGGCTCCGCTTACAGAAGAGGCTTCAGGGCAATTACAAAATGTAACAAATAGTTACTGTACCCTCGAAATAGAAAAGACCTCTGGAAGGAGGGCAATTAGATACCATTGCATTGAACAACTTATTTGTATGCTTACATGCGCTGAATCCGCATTGGTTGTCAATAACAATGCCGCTGCTGTCCTTTTGACACTAGACACTTTAGCAAAAGACAAGGAAGTTATTATCTCACGCTCACAGCTTGTTGAAATTGGTGGAGAATTTCGCATGCCCGACGTCATGCAAAAAAGTGCAGCAATTCTTGTTGAGGTGGGAACTACAAACAAGACGTATCTTTCTGATTATAGCAATGCAATAACTGAACGTACGGGACTTATATTGAAGGTACATCAAAGTAACTTTAAGATAGTTGGTTTCACTGATACGGTTGATTTAAAAGACCTTGTTTCTCTGGGACAAATCCATAATATCCCTGTATCGTACGACCTGGGAAGTGGCGCATTAATTAACTTACAGAAATATGGACTGCCTTATGAGCCAACGGTACAGGAAGCCATAAAAGCCGGTGTTGATATTGTTACATTCAGCACAGATAAACTGTTAGGCGGTCCTCAGGGCGGTATAATTGCAGGCAAAAAGAGGTGGCTGGATTTGCTTAAAAAGAATCCCTTGACACGCGCCCTGCGCGTGGGAAAACTAACCATCGCCGGTCTGGAAGCAACGTTAAAACTATATCTTGAAGAAGACACTGCTGTAAAGAAAATTCCTGTCATTAATATGCTTTTGACGCCGCTCAATTTGATTGAGGATAGATGCAAGAGAATAATAAATAACATAAACCCTAAAATTAAGAGTATGCTGGATATTTCGATTGTTGACGGATTCTCAGAAATGGGTGGCGGTGCATTACCGGCTGAGAGAATCCCAACAAGGCTGATTTCAGTTTATTCCAAACAATTAAATGCCGAAGAACTATCAATGCGACTCAGAAGATACACCCCCCCTATCTTTGGAAGGATTGTGTACGGCCGTATTCTACTTGATATGCGGACGGTATATCTTGATTCGGAAATCAATATTATTGCCATAGCGCTGGAAAAGATAGCTTCAAATGCATAATTCAATATAATAATTCCACATTACATACCGCCAGCAAAATGAAAAAACCCAATCCACAACAATCCAAAACTGTACATAGCATTGAGCACATAATCATCGGTACTGCGGGTCATATTGACCACGGTAAGACCTCTCTTGTTAAGGCGCTAACGGGCATTGATGCGGACAGACTTCCGGAAGAGAAACAACGCGGTATGACAATAGACCTCGGATTTGCTTACATTGACCTTGATGGAAATCAGAGGGTCAGCATCATAGATGTACCGGGACACGAGCGTTTTGTAAAAAACATGCTGGCGGGCGCAACCAGTATTGACCTTGTACTATTTGTTATTGCAGCCGATGATGGAGTTATGCCACAAACCGTCGAACATCTTGAAATCATAAATCTACTTGGAATTAAGCATGGACTTATCGCCCTAACCAAAAAAGACCTTGTAACCGATGATTTGCTTGAAGTAGTAAAGGAAGATATTAAAAAATTACTTTCTAACACTACTTTAGAAAGTGCGCCCATTATACCGGTATCAGTAGTAACTGGAGAAGGAATTGAAGTATGTAGAAATACTATAAAAGAACTTATAGGGCGAATAAAAACACATGGAAATAATCGCATATTCAGAATGGCTATTGACAGGTCATTTACTATTTCAGGATATGGGTGTGTTGTGACAGGACCAATCCTTGGTGGTCAGATATCTGTTGATGACGAAGTTGAAATATTACCTGTTAAAAGAACCCTGCGTATCAGAGGTATTGAAATAACCGGAGAACGCGTAACCACTGCCTTTGCAGGACAGAGGGCGGCAATCAATTTAATTGGGATAAAATCATCAGAAATTCAACGCGGTTTTGAACTCTCCATTCAGGATTATTTACAACCAGTTAATATTGTTGACGCTACTTTAAAACTAATTAAAAATGCCAGAAACCCTTTTAAAAACAGATCAAGGATACGTTTCCATATCAATACCTCAGAAGTAATTGGTAGGGTTATATTATTGGATAGGGATGTATTAAAACCAGAAGATACCTCATTTGTGCAATTTATACTTGAAAGCGCAATAACAGTAGAAAGAGACGATCACTTCATTATTCGTTCTTATTCTCCAGCATATACAATTGGCGGGGGCAAGGCTTTCAGATATAACGAAACCAGATTGAAACGTTTTAAAGATGAATTGCTTAAACCATTGAATATTCTAGCCAGTGGAAATCTTTTTGATATTGTAGAACAGGTCTATTTGAACAATTCCAGTAATCATCTCACAACTGAAGATATATCAAGGTTGGCAAACATCCATCCATTGACTGCCGAGGACATTATATCCGAATTAATAAAAAAGAAGCTTCTGTTACAATTCAATATAGATGGCAAGCTCCATGTATTTCACAGCAAGGTCGTATCTTTGCTAAAGGAAAGGATTTTAAAAATGATAGAAGCATTCCACAAAGAAAATCCATTAAAAACAGGCATCGAAGAAACTTACATCAAAGCGCTCCTTGGCAAAGATACTGACTCTTTATTGATTGCCGCTTCACTTAATGACTTAAAGAAAGAGAAAGCAATTAATATTATAAATAACAAACTATCCCTATCAAACTTCAAAATCAAGGTAACGACACAGGAAAGTGACATAACAAACAGGATCGAAGACTTATATCTGAAGTCAGGATTTACTCCGCCCCCTGCTGAGGAAGTATCCACAAAATTTGGCTCAAACAGTAAGTCTTATGTATCCTTACTTCTTGAACAAAAGAAACTCATAAAGGTAGAAGGAGACCTTTATTTCCATGCAACCTCTGTTGATAAATTGAATGAAATGATAAAAATATTCATCAACAGTCATGGCTCAATTACTGTTGCTCAATTCAGGGATTTGACTAAAACCTCTCGTAAATACGCAGTGCCTTTGCTGGAATATTTCGATGCAATACACCTCACCAAACGAACCGGTGATATACGGATACTATTATAATTGTCCCATGGCGTTTTGCTTACCCGAAAAACGCTTAAATCAAAATACTTAATATTATTTACCGAAACGCAACAACCTCTTATTAATTTGCCTGCATCAATTTGATCCGTACCATATTTAATGCAGTATTTGTAGAAAAATTCTTGATATCTATTCTTGAACCTTTAAATCGGCATTCTTTTACCTCCGTCACCTGATTTGCATCAACGGCGATATAGACCAACCCTACAGGTTTTTCTTTTGTTGCGCCAGTAGGCCCTGCAATACCTGTAATTCCAACACCAATATCTGCTGATGACTGTTTTCTCACCCCTATAGCCATAGCGCTTGCTACCTGTGGACTTACAGCACCATGTCTTAATATGAGTTCCTCCGGAACGCTCAATAAGTCAACTTTAGATTTATTACTATAAGCCACAATACCTTCTAAAAAGAATTCAGATATGCCTGAAACGTTTGTAAGCCTGTCTGAAACCATGCCTCCAGTACAGGATTCTGCAACAGCAATTGTTCTCTTATACCCTCTCAGCAGCTCGGCGACAGCATCTTCAAGTGTCTCATTACACGTTCCAAATACGGCATCTCCAAGTTCATTCTTTATACCCGATTCCACCCTGTTTAGAAGCCCAAGGGCGTCTTCTTTTGTTTTGTCATTCACCTGAATATTTATGGTAACAATGCCATCGTGCACTAAAGTCATTACCGCAACATGAACATCATTTCCTTGCATGAATTTCTTTGCTATATCCTCCGCTACAATTTCACGGACGCCGAAGGTGTGTAAATCATTTGTTACTATATATCCTTCCAAAACCTTACAAAACAATTCTCGAACTTTAAGATATTTGTTTAACATCAATTGCATTTCTCCAGGAACCCCTGGTAAGCAAACAATTTCTTTGTCATTATATCGGGAAATAAACCCTGAAGCAGTCCCGCTATCATTAATAATTACATCCGCACCTTCAGGAATAAGGAGCTGCTTTTTATGACTGTCAGGCACGCTCACATGTATATTTCTAAAATGTTCATGAAGACATGCATATGACTCTTCATTTGAAACCAATGGCACGCCTAATAACTCAGAAACAACCTCACGGGTAATATCATTCTCCGTTGGGCCTAATCCCCCAGTCACTATAATAAGCCTAGTTCTATCCAGCGCAATTTTAAGAGCTGTTTTCAAATAATCTTTTTCATCACGAACGGATGTCTGAAACAATACACAGAATCCTCTTTCGTTCAATGCTTTTGCAATATACGAGGCGTTTGTATTCACAATCTGTCCCGTAATAATCTCTGTTCCAATAGTAATAATCTCAACCGTTGTCATGTATGAACCAACCAAAACATGTCATCTTTTATAAATGTAATAGTGAACAAGAAAATCGTTTATAAATATACATACGTCCAGTTTCAATACTCATACAGTATTAGTCTTGTGAAAATGACTGAATACCTCATTTGCCAGTTTTGGCGGTAATTTACTGATTTCTATCAATTGTTCAATTGTGGCGTTCCGTATGCCTTCAATACTGCCAAAACACTTCATCAATACCTTTTTTCGTATTGTACCAATACCAATTATCTCGTTAAGAGGCGATTTGTAATATTCTCTGTCACGAAGCTTTCTGTGAAAATTTACAGCAAAACGATGTGCCTCGTCTCTCACTTTGTCAAGGAATAATAATTCAGGCGATGACGAATCGAGTACAATAGGTTTCGATACATACGGCTTAAAGACATGCTCTATTACTCTTGCGCCAGATTTATAACCTTTTGTTTTACCTTTTGTCAGTGCAATTAAATCAACATTGCCCACAGCCAATTCTTCAAATACCTTTAGGGCAATACTCAACTGACCCCTTCCACCATCCACTATAACAAGGTCTGGTAAAGCTCCTTCTTCAACAGCCCTTTTATATCTCCTAGTTAACACCTCGCGCATCATGGCATAATCATCAATCTGCTTCACAGTTTTAATCTTAAACCTTTTATATTTTGATTTACTTGGTTTCCCTTGTTCAAAAACAACCATAGATCCAACTGCCTGCTTGCCAAAGATGTTTGAAATGTCAAAACACTCAATACATTCGGGTATATTATTTAATTTAAGAGTTTCTTTAAGGCTGTATAACGTCCTTGTAAAATCCTCTTGTGTTCTGGATACAAGATATGCATTCTCAGCGTTTTTCTGCGCCATTTCAACAAGCCTTACCTTGTTACCGCGCGCTGGGCATATAACTTCCACTCTTTTCCCTTTACGCTCGCTAAGCCATTCCTCAAGTAATTTAGAATCATCAGATTTAACAGGAATTATTATTTCTGAAGGTATAAATCTCGTCTGACTATAAAACTGATTCAGAAAAGACCTGAACACCTCTTCAATATTATTTTGATTTTTATACAAATGATATGAAGCCAAATCCTCCATATTCCCCGACCTTATAAACATAACTTGAATGTAAACATCATTCTTTACAACATAGTAACCAAATACGTCACGGTCTACAAACGACACGGAATGAATTCGCTGTTTTTCAAGTGTCTCTTCAATAGCTTTGATACGATCACGTATCTTTGCAGCCTTTTCGTAACACATGGTATTAGATTCTTCGTACATCTGCTTTTTAAGTATCTCAACCAGATCACCTTGTTTACCTTTCAATATCAGGTTCACCTGTTTTAACAACTCCTCATACACAGCTTCATCTATATGCCCACAGCATGGCGCCATACACTTGTGTATCTGGTAATAAAGACATGGCTTTACCCTATTCTTAAAAACGTTATCAGGACACTTACGGATTGGAATTGTATCGTGAATATAGCGCAGCGTCTCCCTTACTGCCCTGGCAGAGGCATAAGGACCGAAATACAAGGCACCGTCGTCTTCTATCTGCCGGACTACCATTGGGTATGGATATTTCTTTTTGATTTCAATCTTGATACTTACAAATGTCTTATCATCCCTCAGGTTTATGTTAAACCTTGGTTTGAATTGCTTTATCAGATTATTTTCTAAAATTAGCGCCTCTTTTTCTGTTTCAGTAAGTACAAAATCAATATCGGCGACATGCCGTACCAGATATTCTGTATAAAGCCTGTTAACCTTGTTTATTTGGAAATAGTGCCTCACCCTATTTTTTATATTTTTTGCCTTACCAATATAAATTACCTTACGTTTAGCATCTTTCATAATATAGATGCCTGTCGAGGCTGGGAGGTTTTCCAATTTATCTTCTAGCTTCATACTTCAAAATACCATCATGTAATAATACTACAATTAAAAATAATTTATTTCTGTCTTTTGCCAAAATAATCATTCTGATTACTATATTTAGGAATGAAAATCTAAAATACTTTCAGAGGAATACGTACTTTAATGAAATGAATTACAATTTTAAACTAATATTTCTAAATTCTTATTAGATACTAAAGAATGACTTCTGCGTTGGGGCTGGAAATGTACTTTAAAATTCCAATCTCATTTTGTGCCAGCTCCACCGTATTGTCATTTACTTTATAAAAATCCTTGTAATGAAGAAGCATTTCGTTGGAGTTTTTATATCCGAGCCTACGACCGTAATTAACAATGCACATAGTCCTCACTTCCACAAATGAAAAACCATTAAACCTCAGTGCCTCAGCAATACATTTCTTCATATGGTTCAAATGGTAGGCAGTCGTTCTTGCAAAAAAAGAGTTACGGTTCCTAAAAAAATACTGTACATCAGCCGGTGTATCCTTATTACCATCAGGTGTTGTTAAAGTCTTTGTGCCATAGGGTGTGGTAGGTGAAACCTGACCGCCAGTCATTCCATACGTTTCGTTTGCATAGCAGACAACAGTAATATTTGTATTTCTTCTTATTGCATGTAACAAATGATTGCCGCCAATACCCAGCAGGTCTCCATCACCGCTCAATACAATTACATTTAGTGACTCGTTCGCATACTTTATTCCTTCCGCCACCGGGATAGCGCGGCCATGCGCTGTGTGTACTGAATCAAGGTCAAAAAAACCCGCGCTCCTGCCTGCACAACCAATACCAGAAATAATTACCGTCCCATTTTTTGGCATGTTAATCTCATCGAAAGCCTGACAAACTGTTTTTAGAACAATCCCATTACCACAGCCGGGACACCATGGGGTTGGCAGAAGTTCGAGCTTTAGATACCGCTTAAAATTTGTATCCCTATCCATAAATCTTTTCCTTAATTTCCTGTAAATCCATACTACCACCTATAACAGATACAAATTCTACTTCTCGATGTAACACACGTTCAATTTCGTGCACATATTGCCCTGCGTTCATCTCCATAACAATAATGCGTTTATATCCCGGCGCTATAGACTTTATTTCCTCTACTATGGGAAACATACGTATAGGACGGTATAGAGAATATTTATCTTTAAAATAATAAGCAATTCTTGAAAGTGCTCCGTATGATATTAATAATGTATCGGTCTCCTTACTGCATTCCATATACTCATAAAATTTATAATTATGGGCTGTCAATTGCTGTTTTTCATATAGGCGTCTTATAAAACGTCTGTGGCTCTCCGTATCAGTGGTTTTAATTACTGAATCTTCATGCGATAACCCAGTAAAATGACGATTACTTGTTCCAATAGGTTTTTGATTCCGCCTTTTTATAGTAAAATCCCTGTGTGGGTAGATTGTCTCATAGATATGACTTATATATGCGTCGCTAAGCAGAATAACAGGGCTTAAAGATTCTTCTGCAGCGTTAAATGCCATTATGGTATATGTATAAAGCTCCAAAACGGAATTTGGATAAAATACAATTGGGAAATAATCTCCATGGCTTCCATGAATGCATTGAATAACATCACCTTGTGCAGGGAGGGTAGGCATACCCGTACTCGGTCCAACTCTTTGAACGTTGACAATGACAAGAGGTACCTCCATCATATGCGCAAGCCCTATACTTTCCTGCATGAGGGAAAATCCAGGTCCAGACGTAGCAGTCATTGCCTTAAGTCCAGCCAGCGAAGCGCCTATTACAGCATTTATAGAGGCAATCTCATCTTCCATCTGCAATACCTTGATGTGCCTTTTATTCACCAATTCGTGTATTATTTCCGAAGCGGGTGTAATGGGATATCCAGCAAAAAACTTTAATCCAGCCGCCTCTGCCGCTAACGCTATCGCATGATTACCCTGTAACAGTTGCTTTGGCATCAATCTCCTCAATCTCTATAGCTATATCTGGGCAATAGCGCTGACACATCTTACATGCAATACACTTTCCTAATTCCATCAATCTTAATTGTCTAATTTCTAGGTTTTCTACAGGACAAAAGTTCACACAAATCCCGCAACATTTACAATAATCGTAATTAATATGCACGATTCCCTTTTTCTTTTGAGCCTTTTCCTCTACCAAGCAATCACCATTATATTATTGACAATTCACTCTAAATTAATTCAAATAAACATATTGAAATTTGATTTTATCAATTATTTTAACAAATTCTAGGAATATTTTAATAAACAATACAATACCACACATTACATATATAATTCCCTGACACAAGTTGAATACGTGTAACCTTATTAACTTGGAGGCTCATGAAAATAAGAATATTTATCTTTTCATATTTATTTGTATTGATTTATTTTTCAACTTCGACGCTTGCCACAACACAGGCACAAACTAATTCCACAAGCCTGCCAAGCTTAGTAGATATAAAATGTTCCAAATGTCATACACTAAAACGAATTTTTGTCATGTTCAGACCTGTAGAAGAGTGGCGTACCATTGTGCAGGAAATGATGAATAAAAATCCCCAGTGGATACGGCAGGAAGAGATACAGACTATTATCAATGAGATTGTAAAAATATCGCCAGAAATGATACAGGCAACAATCACTGAGAAAAAGAATTATGAGGATGCCCGCTTTCTCTTTGTTGACAGATGTTCTATCTGCCATTCAATAAATCGGGTTCTCATAAAGAATAAGACGGCGGAAGAGTGGCAGGAGACGGTAGAACGTATGCGTTCCGAGGCTTACGATTATATAACAAAAGAAGATGCTGAACGAATTACACACTTCTTAATAGAGAGAATTGATTTACTCAGGGAAGATGCTGGAGGACGTATATTTGTAGCTAAATGCCTTGTTTGCCATCCGGGCGAACAAATTCTCTTAGAAACTCATGATAGACCAGGATGGGAAAAGATAGTAGAAAAGATGCAAACAATTTCCAGAGATACATTACTTCAAGTAAGACTCAACCATGAAGAGGTAAAATTGGTGGTAGAACTCCTTGTAAAAACCCAAGGGGTGCCATAACCATACCTTACTTCAATTAATCCAAACAACCATTTTAAATTTACCTATATAACTCATAATGCATACTCAAATTTATACTATCCCTAAGCTACTTAATTACTACGCTCTTTAAATATATTATCAAATACACTGTCAATTTGTATAGAAAGCTCTGGAACAGTCCTTCTATCACCTTTAGTTATAATATTAATACTTCCTCATGTGATATTTTTGATTTTTATATCCTTTTTCCCTTATCTCTGCTCACAAACCCCTCATTTCTATTCATATGTTTACCTTATTCTTGCAAATATTCAATGCTTATTATCAACTATTTTTCCTCTCTTTGCATTGTTTTGCTTGTGTTATGTGTTTTACCTTTCAAAGACTAACTACAATTTAAAGTAGGACTTAAAGATGGCTGCCGGGCGTTGTTCTGCTACACACACCCTCGGTGATTACCCTGAAAAGTTTCACCCTCACATACACGTAATAGCCTCTGCAGGGCGTAGTGATGGTATTGCTATTTTTTTTAATTCCTTGTGAGAAATCTGGTAACGTGCAGCACATTACACATCTTTTGGTAATTCTCCTATAGTCTCACACCTTTCTTTCGCATTTCCTTTTCTTTAATTTTTCATTTGCTGAAAAATTAAAAAAAGCTTGCAGTCTTCTTCGTTTTTGTTATATTTGCTTCCCAATGGGAAAGGGCAAGTTCCTATCATCTCCAGCAATTTTTAAGAAGAAATGAAAGTTTCAAAAAAGGCAACAATATTTTTAGTCATTTTGATTTTGATGTTAAGCTGGATTTTCTTTGGCTTGCCGCAAGAAGCCAAAGCAGCAGCGCGTACTGTCCAAGACGTCACCGGCCAGACCGCAGGGAATGTCGGTTCGGTAACCGTGAGTAGCATCCCTGGCGGGATCGACCAGCTCTACGTCGCCGTAGTTGCTCTCTATACCGATGGAGGTACCCCCGGCACATCCGAGGTCTCATCCATGTCGGGCGCTAACCTCATATGGGTATTGATCACTGGCACGGTGGGCTGCACGCGTATCACGCAGGCGCGCACCGAGATGTGGTGGGCCTTCGGCTCGCCGTCCAGCTTCAATCTAACGGTAAACCTAAAGAATACGACAGGTAATTCGGCTGGCGCGCATGTGGCCGTCGTCCGCGTCTCGAACGCCGCCAATAGTATGCCCATAAACGGCGAGTATGCCAACATCAACGGCGACCAGGGGGCATGTGTCAGCGGCACAGATAATTCCACGCTCACCATCGGAGCGACCGTCAGTAATAAAAACAGCCTTATCCTCAACCAGGCTTACCCGCGGAACCAAGCAGATGGAGTATCAACGCCCGATGCAAATTATACAGAGCAGTACGAGGTTCTCAATATCAGTAGCGGCAATGCATCCACGATCTGGATTGGTACCAGGGCCAACCCTGCGGTAGGGATCGAAACCATCACTCACTCTCTCGGTAGCAACAGGCCCTGGATAATGGGCGTGATCGAGATACAAGAGGCGCCCAGTAAAGATGCCTTCTTCCAACTTTTTGATTAATAATGGGAGAGGCAAATAATGGGTGACCCCTTCGTCTTCCCCCTATTTATTAATTTGAGATTATTTCTGCTACTACCTCGCCAATATCAGCAGGGTTATCAACAATGTTAACACCTGCATTCTTTAACGCTGTAATCTTTGAGTTGGCAGTGCCTTTATTTCCTGAAATAATAGCGCCTGCATGCCCCATACGTCTGCCTTGTGGTGCAGTCCTGCCGGCAATAAAACCAATAACTGGTTTATGAATCTCTCGCTTTATTACCTCAGCGGCAGCCTCCTCAGCGCTTCCTCCTATCTCTCCAATTAGTACAATAGCGCGTGTCTCCTTATCCTCCTGAAACAACCTCAGTACATCTACGAAATTAACACCTACGATTGGGTCGCCGCCAATCCCAATGCATGTTGATTGTCCAATGCCATGCTGAGTTAATTGCCATACAGCCTCATATGTAAGAGTCCCGCTACGAGAGACAACCCCAACACTGCCTGGTTTGTGAATATATCCGGGCATAATACCAATTTTGCAGATACCAGGTGTTATTATACCAGGGCAATTTGGCCCTATCAGATGCGACTTTGTATTTAAGATATATTTTTTAACCCTTATCATGTCTAATGTAGGAATTCCTTCTGTAATACATATCACCAATCCCAGCCCAGCTTCAACAGCCTCCATAACTGCATCCGCCGCAAAAGGCGCCGGGACATAAATTACAGATGCATTTGCCTGTGTATTCTTTACAGCCTCAGATACACTATCAAAGACTGACACACCATGTATAGCTGTGCCCCCCTTGCCGGGTGTCACACCTGCAACCAGTTTCGTACCATATTCGAGCATTTGCGCCGTGTGAAAACTGCCAGCATTTCCTGTAATACCCTGGCAGATAACCTTCGTATTACTATCTATCAATATACCCATCTTTTGACGCCTTTACTACCGCATCTGCGGCACTTTTCATATCCTTAACCGTAATGACATTCAACCCTGATTCATTAAGCAATTTTCTGGCTGTATCTATATTTGTACCTTCTAACCTCACAATTAATGGGACATGAATTCCCACCTCTTTAACAGCCTGTATAATACCTGATGCAATAACATCACATTTCATAATCCCACCAAAAATGTTTACCAGAATAGCCTTAACCCTATAATCTGATAAGATAATCCCGAATGCTTGTGTAATTTGTTCAAGTGACGCATCACCGCCAACATCAAGAAAATTTGCTGGTTCTCCGCCATGCAATTTAATCATATCCATTGTTGCCATGGCAAGTCCTGCACCGTTAACAAGGCATCCTATGCTGCCACCAAGGCTTATATAACTAAGGCTATATTTCCTTGCTAATACCTCAGCCTGTGAAAAGTCCTGATATTGAGTAAACTGTTCAAATTCAGGATGACGGTATAATGCATTGTCATCAATCTCAATCTTCGCGTCCAGAGCACACAACTCGTCACCCGACGTTATAACTAAAGGATTTATTTCTAATAATGAACAGTCATTTTTAACAAATACATCAAATAGTTTAATAACTAGACTAGTAAATTCTGAAGGAGGTGTTATTGGTATGCCCAATTTAGAAGTAATGCGTCTCAATTGAAATGAATGAATTCCAAAAAGTATGTCTAACGGCTCTCTTATAATATTTCCTGGCGCACGCAAAGCTATTTCTTCGATTTCGATGCCTCCTTCAGTACTAATAATTAGCACAGGCATTTGCAAGGAACGATCCATTGTTATTGCAAGATACATTTCCTTTTTTATAGAAACAGCCTCTTCGATAAGAAGGTATTTAATTTCAGCGCCTTTGAGTCCTGTTTGATGTGTTACAAGGCTTGAGCCAAACATGCGGGATGCAGTTGTTTGTGCCTCTGAAGGTGTGTTTACAAACTGTATGCCGCCACTTTTACCCCTGCCGCCTGCGTGTATCTGCGCTTTAATCACACAGCTTGTACAACCAATTTCACGGACTACTCCAGGGGCATCATCACTTGAGGATATTACTTTACCTTGCGGAACAAGGATGCCATAATTCTTAAGGATATTTTTTGCTTGAAATTCATATAACTTCAAGGATGCTATTTCAATTTAGATAAAACAAGGTTTATTTTATCAGTCTTAATTGAATTACCCAGATTTATACGTACCTGCTCAACCATTTCACCATCTGAAATAGAAGTAACACGTCCTTCAAGATATTGGTTTTCCACCCACTCTTTTATTCTGGTTACGCCATCGTGATTCTTTTGAATCTGTTCATTCCCTTCCAGACCAAAAAAGATATTAATCCATTGTGCGATCCCAGCAACGCCTGACTTATCAGTTACTGCCACGCCAATAGGCCTGTTCAGTAACTTTTTCGTATCGAAAATATTGTATATCTCTTCGCTCTTTAACAACCCGTCTGAGTGTATTCCTGCACGTGTAACATTGAATTCCGAACCTACAAAAGGTTGTGTTGGTGGAATATTATATCCAATTTCATTTCTATAATAATCGCCTATTTCTGTAATTACAGTCGTGTCAATCATATCATCATCACCGCGTAAACCCAGATATTCAATAACAAGCGCCTCTATCGGTGTATTACCTGTACGTTCACCAAGCCCTAATAATGTACCATTAATTGCGCTACATCCGTAAAGCCATGCAGAAGTTGCATTGCTTACCGCCAAATAAAAATCATTGTGACCGTGCCATTCCATAAATTCAGATGGAACGCCTGCAAAATGATTAAGACCATATATAATACCAGGAACGCTTCGCGGCAATGCAGCGCCGGGATAACTAAGCCCCAGACCCATAGTATCGCAGGCACGAATCTTTACTGGTATCTTGCTCTCTTTAGATAGTTTCATAAGCTCCTTGGCAAATGGAACCACAAAACCGTATATATCAGCCCTTGTGATATCCTCAAAATGGCAGCGCGGGACAATACCCTCTTCAAGGGCGGCACGTGCAATATCAAGATACATCTCCATCGCCTGCTTTCGCGTCTTGTTTAATTTTAAGTAAATATGATAATCCGAGGATGAACATAAAATACCTGTCTCTTTTAGACCTATTTCCTTGACCAATTTAAAATCACTTTTTACTGCCCTTATCCAGCCAGTAACTTCTGGATATTTATAACCGCGCTCAAGGCATTTCCTTACCGCCTCTTTATCCTTTTCATTATAAAGAAAAAATTCACATTGGCGAACAAAACCCTTTTTGCCACCGAGTCTATGAATCAGATCATACAAATCTACAATCTGCTTAACTGTATATGGGGGACGCGACTGCTGTCCATCCCTGAAGGTAGTATCTGTAACCCATATATCTTCAGGCATGTTCATCGGATTTAGCCGATAGTTGAACGAGATTTTAGGCACCTTGTCATAAGGAAAAACATCCCTGAAAAGGTTAGGTTCTGCAGAATCCTGTAATTGAAATATATACTCTTCAGGTTCAAGTGTATTACGCCGATTATTAAATCGAAGCATTTCTTATTCCTTTATTAAACCTAACTTAAAATTATTGTTATAAAAAGTGTATTTTGATTTTATAAGCAATGATTTCGCAAGTCAAGCGAAATGATATAAAGAAATTATAATAATTAACTGCTTTATGAAGGTTTCTGTAATTTTAACGTCCATGAATTTCAAATAATCAATGAAATACCTGTTTTTTCTGCATTATAATATGAAACTATATATAGAAATGTAATATGAATATTTTACTTACTCTTAATTTTTGATTTGAAAATTCATAATTTTTGTTTTTAATGAATAAATTATAATGTGATTATAAATAAGAATTACATTTAAAAGGGTCTAATCTAAAGGGGGTGAACAATTGTTTGCCCCTACATTTTTATATTAATTTATGAATTTTTCAAGAGTGCATATTATAAATTAAGTGAGAGGTACCGTGGAAAATAAAAGCAGGAGAAATTTCCTAAAGATTATATCAAACATCATGGGTGGTATTTTAGCTGCCGGGATTATAGCGCCAATTGTTGGATTTGTAATACACCCATGGTTAAAGGAAACTGTATACGGAATAGAAGATTTCATAAACATCGGCAAATTAGACGATTTCCCAATAGGTGTTCCAAAAAAGATGACTGTCACATCCTCAAAAATGGACGCATGGAATGTCTTTGAGGGTTTAGTTATCGGTTCTTTGTGGGTAATAAGACATGAGGATAATTCACTTAACGTGTTCTCTACAAATTGTCCACATCTTGGTTGCGGTATAGACTGGGGGGCAGAGGAAAATATGTTTTTGTGTCCTTGTCACAATGGTGTATTTGATAAAAGCGGTAAAAAAGTAGCAGGTCCTTCTCCAAGGGGCCTTTATTCGTTTGAAACAAAGATAGAAAACAGTAACGTACTTGTAAGTTGTAAAAAAGTATAAAGATTTCAGGTGTTATGAACAATGGCAAATAAACTCAGTGAATGGATAGAAAATAGAACTGGTTTAAATAATCTTTTAAAAAAAGCATTAAATGAGCCCGTTCATGGCGGCGCTAAGTGGTATTATATCTTTGGAAGCGGGCTGGTATTTCTCTTTATTCTCCAGGCAGCTACTGGCATTGTAATGTCAAGTTTTTATTCACCGTCTTCAACCACAGCATGGGGAAGTGTTTATTATATTCAGGAAAAGACCTCTTTCGGTTGGTTTATACGCGGATTGCACCACTTTGGTTCGAGTGCAATGATAATACTAGCTATCGTCCATATGTTTCAGGTATTCATCTTTGGTGCATATAAAAAACCTCGTGAATTAAATTGGATTTCTGGGATAATCCTCTTAATATTCCTCATGGGATTTGGATTGACAGGTTATCTTTTGCCATGGGATCAAAAAGGTTACTGGGCAACACAGGTTGCTACAAATATAATTGGAACAATCCCTATAGTTGGAGATTATATTAAGATATTACAACAAGGTGGCTCGGATTATGGAAACTTTACATTGACTCGCTTTTATGCACTTCATGTATTCGTACTACCTATTTCACTGCTATTTTTTCTATTCATACATATAGCGCTTTTTCGTAAGCATGGTGTAACCCCATCTTGGAAACTAAGCGAAGAGGCCCTCAGAACCCGTATTGATCCATTCTGGCCAAATCAGGTAGTCATGGATATTGTATTTGCTATTGGAATATATGCCGTTTTGGCTGGATGGGTATTCTGGAATGGAGGTGCAGAACTCCAGGCACCTGCTGACCCTGCCTCCAATTTCCTTGCCAGACCAGAATGGTATTTTCTATTTTTATTCGAGCTCCTGAAGTATTGTCAGGGTAAATTTCTAATCGTAGGCACTGTTATTATACCTTCACTGGCATTAATCTTCTTATTTGTACTACCTTTTATTGACAGAAGTGAATTAAGATGGCCTTCTAAAAGAATACCATTCTTTGCTGCAGTATTCTCTGGATTGACGGCAGCTATAGCATTAACGACTACCGCAATAGTTCACGATAACCGTGATATACATATATTACATCTGAAAGAAGATGCTGAAAAACTGGCTGAACGTGCAAAGAAATTGGCTGCAAGTGGCGTTCCTCCTGCAGGAGGTCTTGCTATATTTTTAGATGATTCCCTAACACTTGGTGAGAAGATCTTCAATGAGAGTTGTAATGGATGCCATATGGTAAAAGGAAAAGGCGGTGACTCTGGACCTGATTTTACAAACTTTGGTTCAAGGGAATGGGTTTCAGAACTTTTAAAAAACCCCAAGGATAATAAATATTTTAAAGACTTCGGAACTATGCCTCCTGTAAAAGTACCGTATGGGTCGTTGCTCGATATGACTGAATTCCTGTTAAGCAAGTCTGGAAGTTTAACAAATAAAAATAACGAAAGTATCGAACGAGGAAAAGAACTCGTATTAAATGGAAATTGTGTAATATGTCATCCAATAGGAGATAAAGAAGCAAGAAAAATAGCACCCAATTTAACAGACTATTTATCTGAGACATGGTTAAAGGAATTTATCAAAAATCCGGGTGATATGAAATTTTATGGCACTAGAAATAAGATGCCTGGCTTCGGCGAAAAACTCAAAGACAAGGAATTAGACGCACTTATCCAATACCTTTTCTATTTGTCAAAAGACCGTCTTATCGTTTCTGAGAATGAAAATAAGGAAGTATATGCTTCAGGACAATCATTCTTTTGTACAAAACCAAAATTGGAAACAATTCTTGATTCATTTTTATGTCTCAGGTAGTACATATAATAACACATAGGCACGAGTAGACTTTTAAAAACATCTTGCCTTAGATTTTTGCTGATGTTAATATAAAAAAACTTTATAATTAAAAACGGCGGCATCGCCAAGTGGACTAAGGCCACGGTTTGCAAAACCGTTATCCTGGGTTCGAATCCCAGTGCCGCCTCTTAATTTGCCAACAAAATAAACAAGCAAGATTCTTCGTTACATTCAGACGACATCCTGAACGAAGAGAAGGAATTACAAATTGTCGTATTGAGTCCTTTGTATTTATCATTCTGAACTAAAATAAGAATCTTCTATTTTTGCTCAGGATAAACTCGGTTAAACATCTCACGAATATTTGTTTGAAATTCTTTAACATAAATTTAGTTATAGAGATGCAAAGCTTTGCATCTCTATAACATAACAAAAATAATTGTTGTGTTTTTTAAAATTGGGCGAGTGGTGGAATGGCAGACACGAAGGACTTAAAATCCTTTGGCCGATTAGGCTGTGTGGGTTCGACTCCCACCTCGCCCATGTACGATAAAATCACAGGCATATAAAATATTATAATGGAACTATTACATTACAAGGTTTGTTTTAAGAAACAATGAACGTCAGACTTAAAAAGTATTTAACATTTATACCTAAAGCAGCAATAGATATTTGTGCTGGACTGCAGAAGACTTTAAATAACATTATAAACAGAAACCCAAAAATTTATGTTAATCCTATCATTGATATTGCTCAAGATTACAACCTCAAATCAGAACGAAGAAGACCTCCTTAAACTTATCACAGAATATTATAGAAGAAAATATATCTCACATACCTCTATGTAGTATTTTTATAGTATCTAATTCATTTTTTTTAATCAAGGAGCCGTTTTATGTTAAAAAGAATTACTATTTTCCTTTTATTTATAGGTCTTATTACTGTATCTATTTGGGGTTGCGGCAAGCATGATTCTGCAAACTTACAATCAAGCAGTGAATCTACAGAACAAGATTTTGCGAAGATACATAAGAATGTGGATTTCAGCAAAGAGAATAAAGATAAAATGCACGAAACGGGTTTATCAACAGAAAGTGGTGGTCACGGTATGTCAACAGTCAATGTCCAGAAGGAAAAACCTGACCCTAACAAAGTAATAGCAACCATTAATAATGAGAAAATCCTCCGTAAAGACCTCGATTTAATCCTTGACAGATTCAAAGACCATGTGAATCCTTCCGCTTTGGAGTCAATGGAACAGCAAATTACCGAGCAACTTGTAGGACAAAGTCTGCTAAGGCAATTTGTAACTGAAAAGAAATTAACTGTTAATGAAGAAATCGTAGATAAAGAAATTGCTAAAATGAGGGACAATATTAAGAAAAATCCTGCAACAAAAGATAAAACGCTGGAAGATTTTCTTAAATATCAGGGTAGTAACATAGATGAATTAAGAACTGCAATCCGTATGTCCGCTGCTATTGAACAATACGCATCCAGAAGTATTGATGACAAAAAACTGGAAGATTATTTTATTAAGAACATTAGCAATTTCAACAGCGAAACAGTAACAGGAAGTCATATACTTATAGAAACTCAGGATATGAAAACGCAGGATGAATTTGATAAAGCCAGGGCAAAGATTGTGGCTATAAAGAAAGAAATAGATAACGGCGCAGACTTTTCTGAATGCGCAAAAAAGTATTCGGACTGTCCAACAGGAAAATCAGGTGGTGATTTAGGCTCATTCCCAAGACATGGCGTTATGGTTGAAGAGTTCGCCAATGCAGCATTTGCTGCAGAA
Organism: uncultured Planctomycetota bacterium; assembly: GCA_963709355.1. Lineage (GTDB taxonomy): Bacteria > Planctomycetota > Brocadiia > Brocadiales > Brocadiaceae > PLOWO2-12-38-17. The sequence goes on along the minus strand of CAVPVY010000005.1, from coordinate 1,010,935 downwards.
GTTGGGAAGGTCAGCGACCCTGTCAAGACACAATTTGGATATCACTTAGTAAAGGTTACAGCCCATTCTCCTCCTAAAGATGTTAGTTTCGGCGATGTAAAAGACAAGGTACGCGAAACGTTGGTTGCAATTGAAATAACAAATCTGCTTAAAGACTTAAGGACAAACGCAAAGGTTGTGATTACATTATAAGAATGGATACGCCTCTCCTATTAAACCAGATTTCCATATTTTTATACTGGATTTGTCTGGGTATATATACAACCTACTGGCTGTTTGGCTTTACTAAGCGTAAATTACGTTTCTATTTTCTGTTTGGGGTAGTAATGCTCCATATAATATCTATAGCTCTACGAGGCTTATCAATAGGATATTTCCCCCTAACAAATAAATTCGAATCCTTTAATGCATTTACTGCAGCCACTTTTATTATATTACTCATTTATAATAAAACAGAAAACCACATCTACCGAATGTCGCTTTTCGGAGTAGGATATGGGTTCCTTGTGGCTGCAATAATTTTCCCAAAAGAATTGAGTTATGCGCCGCCGCTAATGCTCACAATCTGGTATGTACTACATGTGCCATTATCCTTCTTTTGCTACGCATTATGGGTTAGTGCAATGTCAGCCGCAGTTGCACGTTATTTTGCTTCAGATGAAAAGAAAATCTATGATCAGATTATTGATTCAGGTTTTCAATACGGGCTGATTACCTTTTCTATTTCAATGATATTTGGCGGTCTATGGGGATATGTTGCCTGGGGATCATACTTTCTCTGGGACGCCAAGGTTGTATGGTCGGTTATTATCTGGTTTTTTTATGCAACGTGCCTTCACCTTGACTATTGGCCCGAAGCCAAACGCCTCAAACCACCAATGGCAATATTGGGATTTGTTATACTTTTAATGACATATGTAGGCACAAGTTTTCTAATAGGCAGTTCCCATAGTTTCCGGTAAACAGGCGTGAAAATAATATACGACTTCTTAAAATCACAAAAACTAGGAATTATCGTTGGCTTCACTGTAACTGGGCTATTGATTATTGGCAGTCTTACTATGAATTTCCAACCTCGCCACTATGCCGAGCTTTCAGGAGAGGATATTTCATTCTTTTTTACAAACAAGAAGTCTATTCATTTATGGTTTTATATCTTATTTCTTGCGTGTATCTTTTATGGCATAAACGCCTCGCTTTGTACATTTAATTCTATCATAAGAAAGGTTAAAACAGGCACAAAAAAGATACCACTGTATGGCGCTTCTATTGTTCACATCGGGTTTGTAATAACACTGGTAGCACACCTTATAGGCGGACTTTATTCAAAAACAGAACCGCCTGTAACTATAGGGAATAATTGGACAGATCTCGGCGGAGTAGAGATGAAAGTTATAGACCTCCAAACAAGCTCTTACCCTAATGGTATGCCCAAAATAATAGATTCCTCTGTAAGGGTAAGAAAAGATGGAAAGGAATTTGATGAATCGCTTGGCTATAACAACCCTGTTCTATTAAACAATGGAGTCTTTGAGGTTCTTATGCGAGATTACGGATGGATTCCTGACGGTGTTGTTCTAAAAGTAGATGACCGTACGTGCAACATAAAGCTTAATGAAACCTTCAATACAAACGGCTCACAAATACTCTTTGCTGATTTATACATGCCGCCACAATACCGTTATCCCGTAATAAAACTTGTTTCTACTTCAGAAAACAATAAACCGCAACAAATCTTTTTGCCAATAGGAGACAACAATACCAGAGAAATCAACGGTGCTAAAGTCACTTTTGCAGATGTCAATTCTGTACCAGGCGTCCTTGTGAACGTTAAAAATAATCCAAGCATCCCCTTGACTATAGTAACGATAATTTTTTTCTCTATTGGTATGATACTCGTTGTCTTCAGAGTAATTTGGAGGATGGTAATTAGTTAACAAAAGAAACTTAATTATTTAAGACATTACAATAACAAACCTAAGCCTTTTATATTTTCCACACACCCTTTCTAAATAAGTATTACTATTTATTTAACCTATACTCCAATCCTGTATATACTGTCTAGATGTTACTGATATTTCTGTTTCACTATTCCCAAGCATCTCTATAAAAGCCTCTAGGCGTGTCCTCATAGCCCCATCCAATCGCCCAGGACGGTCACAATCAAGCGTAAGAATTGGTACCCTAATATGTCTTCGGATTATACTATCGTGAATATGACGATGACAAAAACTCTGAACATAATGAATAAGCCCTATGATATTCCGCTGTTTTATCTCTCGTTGAATATCTTCTATACGTGAAAAAATGTCATAAGGATATGTATAACGGCTGTATTGTTCAACCAGCGTTTCTGTGTAATATGGCATACTGAATTGTCTTTGAATTTCATTGTATACTACATGTGCGCCAATGGTGGAAAGAAATGAGTAAAGGTCTTCGCATATAGGCGGTATCCCAATAACGCCAATCCTAATATCACTTTGAACTGTTTTACGATTTTCCACTAATTTTAAGAACCTTAAAGCCCGCTCATTAAAGACGGTGTAATCACCCATCATATCGCTTGTTGATACAGTCCAGATGTGATTTTCCTCTCCTGTAACCAGATTTTTCTCCCACGTAAGCCTGTCAATTTCGTGTACCTTTGTGCGAATTATATCAAGCTGCCTTTTCATATCTTCTGCTTTTTTATAATCTACACCAAGACTGTCGGCAAGACAGACTAGTTGTTTGTGCAAAAATTTGTGATCGTTTTTCGAATGGGGATATGCAAATGGTATAGTTCCGATGCCATCGGACTGAAAGATTTCCATTAATGCCTGATTATTGCTACAATCTCCCTGAATGACACTGATTACATTCCAGATATTATAAACCTTCGCGGCAGAATAGATGCCCTTAATCCAGGCACATGTATTCCTCGGGATTCCTGCTGACTCAGCATCCTCAACCATCTTATATGATAACCTATCACATATAAAAATATTGTTTAAGTCTATTGGTATATATCCAGCAGCAAAAACAATCTCGATAGGAATGTTTGAAGTAATCCCAATAACCCTGTCTAATGGAAGCTCCTGCATTATTGGAAGTGTAGGAAGTAAATTGTCATGAAACTTTAAATTCATAAAATAATTATATCAATCAGTCTCACAAAAATACATTACATATTTAACAGGAGATGTATCTAATGAGGGTCATACTATACGCTAATCTTATTCTTAAAAACCTTTTTATTGACTTATAAAATAGTAATTGTTATAAAATTCAGGCTATGTAGCATAAACCCTTATTGTCATAACTCACATTTATGAAAAACGCCGAAGTAATTATTAAAAAAACAAATATATCGAATTTAATAGATTATAATAAAACATACAAGGAATTCTCCTGGGAAGCCATTAGAAAAGAACTCTCTTTAACTAATAATCGTGTAAATATTGCTTTTGAAGCCATAGACAAACATGCAAATAACTGGAGAAAAAATAAAATCGCATTGTACTGGGAAGGTGCTGATGGTAGTCTTCAAAAGTATACGTTTTCTGAGCTAAAAAGGCTTTCAGACAAATGCGCAAATATGCTTAAATCGCTTGGTGTAAGAAAGAATGATCGTGTCTTTATTTTCTTACCCCGCATACCGGAGTTGTACATCAGTATAATTGCAATTGCAAAACTGGGTGCCATTGCGGGACCCATGTTTTCAGCCTTTGGTCCTGATGCTGTTCGCGACCGATTACAAAATAGCGAGGCAAAGGTGCTTATTACCACACCTGAACTAAAAGAAAGAGTAGACACAATATTATGGGAGTTGCCGAAATTAGAACGTATTGTATTGGTTAATAACAAGGAAGGTTACGAGCTGGAAGAAAGCGACGTATGTTATAAGACATTGATAAAAGATACTTCAGACAAATTCAATATGGAATGTTTGGACCTTGAAGATCCTTTATATATACTCTATACATCTGGTACCACAGGCAAACCTAAGGGAATAACGCATGTCCATAACGACATGCTCTCACATTATATAACTACCAAATGGGTACTTGATTTAAGAGACGACGATATTTACTGGTGCACGGCTGACCCAGGCTGGGTAACAGGAACAGTTTATGGATTATGGGGCCCGTGGTTGAATGGAATCTCTATTTACGTTTTTGATGGACGGTTTGATGCCGCAAAATGGTATGATATTATCCAGACATACGGAATCACTGTGTGGTATACAGCACCGACAGCATTGCGGATGCTGATGAAGGCTGGCGATGATATTATTAAAAAGTACGATTTGAGTAGTTTGCGGTATATCTGTAGTGTTGGTGAGCCACTCAATCCGGAGGTTATTCGATGGGGGTTAAAGGTGTATAATCTGCCAATTCATGATAACTGGTGGCAGACGGAAACGGGTTCTATATTAATTGCAAATTACCCCTGTCTGCCAATAAAGCCTGGTTCCATGGGGAAACCATTCCCTGGCATTAAAGCTGCTATCATTAACAACAAAGGTAATGAGTTGTCAGTTGGCCAACAAGGTCTTTTAGCCATTAAACCAGTCTGGCCTTCTATGTTGAGAAAGGTTTGGGGCGACGAAAAACGATTCAAGGAATACTTCAATATAGAGGGATGGTATACGACTGGTGATACAGCTTTTAAGGACGAGGATGGTTATTTCTGGTTTATAGGAAGGGCAGACGATGTAATTAATACATCAGGACACAGAGTAGGTCCATTTGAAGTGGAAAGCGCCTTGCTCGAACATAAGGCTGTGGCTGAGGCAGGTGTAATTGGAAAACCTGACGCAGAAAGAGGAGAAATCATTAAGGCTTTTGTTGTACTTCGTGAAGGTTTTACTCCTAACCATGAATTGGAGGAAGAACTAAAGATATTTATAAAACATCGCCTTGCAGCTCATGCATATCCAAGAGAGATTGAATTCTCCCATAATTTACCAAAAACCCGTAGTGGCAAAATAATGCGCAGATTGTTAAAGGCAAAAGAAATGGGACTTCCAACAGGTGATTTGTCAACACTTGAAGATTAAATTGCTTTTGTTAAACACATAAATTTATATGGGTAGAAGCACCTTCTATCCATAAACAAATATGTTGAGTAATTAACAAAAACCTGATATATAACATGTTTAACTGTTTACCGTAACAACAACTAACCATTTCATTAAAAGAAGTGAGTAAATGTTACGGATGATAATAATAGAAATAGTACCGGTTTCTTAAATAACTTTAGGGATGCCTTTTGTGAGGCAATTGTACTGGGTGTAATGCTCATAATTGTAATAATTATTGTAACTCCTATTGCACTCGCTTTATGAGGTGAAGCTTTCAAATACGTAATTGATTCTACTGTCAAAAGAACTACCCAACAAATAACAGATAAACATGTTTAAATAAATCAAAATTGCCGTCATTAAAAAGCTTTTTTATATATGTGTTTCACATAATTATAAGATTCATCGTTAAATAATTAGTTTTCAGCAGAGCCACTTTGCAAAGTGGCTCTGCTGAAAGGTTTTTTCTGTTCGTAGAAAATCATAAAACAGGAATATTTTAAGAAATTATTCAAAGGAGCAATATCTTATATGGAACAAACAAAATTCAATAAACCGTTTTTCAATAACATCGAACCTATTAAAGTTAAGGACCAATTGGCAATCGCTTTAGGTGCAATAAATAAAAGCGAGGTATTTGTTTTTACATATACAGATGCCATAAAGCTGGCTGGACACTCTTGCCCGGCAGTATCTGGTGCATACAAATTAACACAGCTTGCTTTGAAACGCTTGTACGGAAACGAAATCCCTGTACGTGGTCAAATTAGAGTAACCTTTAAGGGAGGAATAGCTTACAAGGTAAATGGGCCTATATCTCAGGTTGTTACACTAATTACAGGCGCTGCCGGCGAAAGTGGTTTCAAAGGTTTAGGCGGAGGGCGTTATAACAGGCATAACCTTCTCCACTTTAATGAAAAAGATGAGGCAGATGAAGATGCTGTATGCACTGTGATTTTCGAAAGAATGGATAATAACAAAATAATTGAAATCAGTTATAGAAATTACATGCTCCCTGTTAACCCAAAAATGGGAGAATTGATGCCCCTCGCAGTCACCGGTAAGGGTACAGACTCTGAAATTAAAGAATTCGGTGAACTCTGGCACGAAAGGATTAAGACAATACTTATGAATCCACCAGAAGGGATGTTTGTAATCAGGGAAACAAAGTGAACTATAAAACACCAAATTCCAAAGCTAAAGCAAGATGGAATATAGTTATTGGTTCAATTTTTATTATAAGCTTTATATTAATTCCGTTTGTTAACATAAAAGCTGAAAGTGTAATTGTTCATGCAAACATAGTTTGGGAGACGACAGATGTTTTTGTACAGGAGAATATGATATTAAGCTGGAATGTGGACAAAAATGACTTGTGGTCTTTCAATACCCATTTATTTCCTGAAGGGCATACAGCTGGCGGTATCCTTGTTAATGCGTTAAAGGATTATGTGTTACCAGAACAGCCAATTGGTATACTCATTGGCATAATTGGAGATTCTGGCAGAAAGTTCCCCATGGGACTTTCGGGTTCTATACACATCCTTCCAAGCGAAGATGGTGAATTTTTATATTTATCAATGAACGACGATATTATAGGCATGCATGGTAAAGGGTTTAAGGATAATGAAGGAGAGATACTTGTTGAAATAAAACAAATAAGGATTAAATGACAGATTTTTGTAAATACTCCAAATTAACTATCATTTCTAATTATTGTCGAAATACTTTCTTTATTAAACATATATCTTGACGAACTATTATTAAGATGTATAATGTGTTTTGTTGCCCAATAAATGATAAAATACTATGGTGAAAGGGGGTGACATAGCAGGATAAATTATTTAATACGCTTTTCACGTTTTATACAATTTAAATCTAATTTAAAAGAAAGGAGAAAGGGGTTTATGTTTAAAAAAGTATTTGCAGGAATTTTGGGTGTTGCAATTATTTCTGGAATTGGTATGGCTAAGACATATGCTTATGATGTTAAACCTGCAAAATTATGGGTTACAGCAATAGCCATTGGCACACCACTCGAGGGTGCAGAAATAAAAGTTGGCGACAATACTTGTACAACTGGCAAGAATGGCACCTGTGTATTCGAATTGAAACCAGGAACATATTCAATCTCTGTTCACGAACATGGCGGTGCAAGCGCTCATACTGAAGTTACATTAGAAGAAAAAAACATAAGGTTTATTTCTCTGGACTTGGGAGCAAAAGCCCTTCATCCAAGCGGAAGTCACTAATCTTTTACAACACCTCATTTAAACAATTTAGAATTTAAAAGGCAGTTGCTAATAAAATTTAGCAACTGCCTTTTTTTACATAAACACTATGATTAAATTAAAAAAAATACTCTGTCCTATTGACTTTTCAATCTGTTCAGAATATGCGTTAAATTATGCAATTGATTTATCATTAAAAGATGATGCAAAAATATATTTAATTTATGTAGCAGAAACACATTTAGACGAAAAGAGGGATATCTTAAAACAAATTGATCTGGTTTCTAACAATCAATACGAAGATATACATGCACAACTAAATGATTTGATACCTGAAAATACTAAAAAACACATTCAGGCAGATATTTTAGTGGTTAAAGGCGTTCCGTACATTGAAATAATAAAGGCCGCCAAGGACTTGTCGGCAGACTTAATAGTAATGGGCACACACGGCAGGACAGGATTAAAACACATCTTAATTGGAAGCGTTGCCCAAAGAGTCATTCAAAAGGCACCGTGCCCCGTATTAAGTATTAGACACCCCAAACAAATATTTTCATTACCATAACAATTCAATTTTGATTCAATAATTTCAACCGTAACCTTCACTGCCTGTTCATAGTCACTCGAAGTACTACGCATTCTACGCTAGTCTGAAGCCTGTGCTATATGGTTATATTAACCAACTCTTGACGTTTAGTGTATATTTACGCCCTTCCATAAATTTCTGTCATTTCGCGCAGTTTTTGAATCGTTAAAAGAGTCATATTTTCTGGTAAAAGTCGCCACAACCAATTACCTTCCGGACTCGACGGACGATTCATGCGTGCTTCTGCATCAAGCCCTAGAATATCCTGCATAGGGACTATCACTGTATTTGCCACAGACATCATCGCAAGCCTTATCAATACCCAGTGTATCTCCTCCACGGATACATCACGACCTATATATTGAGAAAGTCTTTCCTTATCCTCAATCGAAATCTCTTTTTCGTACCATCCCTTTATGGTATTGTTGTCATGCGTACCTGTATATACAATACAATTTTTTACATGATTATGTACTATATAAGGATTTGTAGGTAGCTCGTGTCCGAAAGCAAATTGAAGTATCTTCATACCGGGAAATCCCAAACGAAACATGATTTCACTCACATCATGGGTAATAATGCCAAGGTCTTCTGCAACGACAGGAAGATTTGTAAAACTTCTTTGTAGCGTCTTAAAAAAATCCTCAGCAGGCGCATCAACCCAGTGCCCATTTATTGCAGTTTTCTCTGTAACCGGAATCTCCCAGTAGGCAATAAAACCACGAAAGTGGTCTATTCTTATCAAATCATAAAGTTTTAAATTGTACCTTATCCGTTGAATCCACCATTTATATCCTGTTTCTTTTAATCGTCCCCAATTATAAACTGGATTTCCCCAGAGTTGACCTGTTACACTAAAATAATCAGGCGGTACACCTGCGACAAAAGCCGGTAGCTTTTTTTCGCCCAGTTTGAACAAATCAGAATTTACCCAGACATCTGTGCTATCGTAACATACATAAATAGGTACGTCTCCGATAATCTGAACCCCCTTATCGTTACAATATTTCTTCAGTGAAGCCCACTGTTTGTAAAAAATGTATTGTAGAAATTTCTCTAATTCAATCTTCTCCTGATATTGTTTTCTGAACTTCTGCAAAGCATCCTGTCTTCTATCTCTTATCTCAGGTGGCCATTCACCCCAAATTTTTCCATTATAAAATTCTTTTAAAACAACAAAAAGCGCATAATCATCAAGCCAATAGGAATTTTCTGCACAAAATTGTTCATATTCATATGGAATGTTCTTTTTCTTAAAACGCTCATATGCAAGCGGAAAAACACGTTTTTTGTATTCAATTGCCTGTTTATAATCGGTGCTGTCATTCTTGAAAGGCGACATAGTGCCAGAATAACTCTTATCGAGTAGACCGTTTTGATACAAGAGGTCAGGACTTATAAGTATTGTATTGCTTGCAAAGGCAGAGGGACTGTAGTATGGAGAGTTTCCAAGTGCAGATTCAGTTGGATTTAAAGGGAGTATCTGCCAGATACTTTGCCTTGCTTCAACAAGAAAGTCTACAAATCTGTATGCGTCTGCACCAAGATCACCTATCCCATAAGGCGATGGAAGCGATGTAATATGAAGTAAGATACCGCTAGACCTTCTATTCATCTCATTTTAATTTTGATTAAATTAAGCTGCCTTTGGCTACGACTTTTGCCGGCTGCATCAAGAAACAACAAAAGCAAAACAATCTATAACACTTTCTGTCGATATATAAGGCTGATTATAGGCATTATAGTTATTCTATTTGTTTTCATAATCCTATATCACTCTCATTAATTTTACTGTCTGGCTTTGGTATATCAATTTTATATTTAAAATTAAAAGAGGTACGAAGCTTGATGTAAATCTTGACGATGTTATCATTTATTAATAAATAGGAACCGTTATATTTCTTCCGTCGGATTTTCAGGTAGACTTTGGCAAAGGAATTGGAGGTGCTGGAAATTGTAGACAAACAGTTTGCTGTTGTTTTATAAACGCCTTACCATTATTACTTTCAATTATCTTTACCGCGGGAGTATCATTAAATGTATAAGTGGTAGCATGAAATACTAATAAAATAAATCTTGAAGCCCGTGGTCATCTTCCAAGTTTTCTATATCTAACCTTAATATATCCTCTCCCCCTTTTGGTTTATTAAATGTCAAAGTGTAAATGAATAAGCAATAAAAATCAAATATCATTTTATTATCATTAGGTTAGATCAAAGCTTTCTTATCTAAAATCCAACAAACTTATTTTAAAAGAAAACGTTAGGTCTTTGTCAAACTTATAATGTTTAGTAATCATTTCTGAGAGCATATTTCTAAACTTTCAAATTATAATTTATTCAACAGGGCATGAGATAAAGAGTTTGCCGCGAACGGTGTTTAATAAACCTCCGTTTACGAGGATTTCACGCTCCCTTTGAGTTGCCTTGAGAATAAGGGAAAAATCCTTTCCATGTTTTGTTAATTTATTACTCCATATTACCCTTATTTCTTCCTTTCCTTCTTTAACTGCCTTCTTCATGTCCTGAATTCGAATGTAATCACCTTGCGATACGGAATCATAATCACCAGAATTCTTGAATAAAAGAGGAACTATGCCAAAATTGATTAGGTTAGAACGGTGGATGCGGGCAAAACTCTTTGCTATTTTTACTTGAATACCTAGAAATCTAGGGGCAAGGGTGGCATGCTCACGACTCGAACCCTGTCCGTAATTCTCACCCCCCACAATAATCCCGCCCCCCTTCTCCTTGCATCGCTTCGCAAATGATGTATCAATCCTCTCATAAACATGCTCACTAATAGCTGGGATATTGCTCCTTAAGGGGAGCACTTCATTCCCTGCGGGCATTATGTGGTCGGTAGTAATATTATCGCCAACTTTCAAAATAATTTCTCCTTCGTAGTCGTCAGGCAAAGTATTCAGGGTGGGGAAAGGGGCGATATTCGGACCTCTTATAATCTCTATTGCATGCCGTTTCTTTACAGGCAGAGGTTTTATAATAAGGTTTTCGTTAAACAGGTAACGTTCGGGTTCTTTAATTTGTGGATAATCACCTAATTTTCTTGGGTCTGTAATCTCGCCATAAATGGCTGCAGCCACAGCCGTTTCAGGACTGCACAGGTAAACCTGATCGCCCTCCGTGCCACTTCTTCCCGGAAAATTTCTAGGAAATGTCCTGAGTGAAACAGTACCACCAGCGGGGGCCTGACCCATACCAATACATCCCAAACATCCTGACTGGTGGATACGAGCACCAGCATGGATGAGGGTTAAGGCGCCATTTAAAGCTGCTACATTCTCAATAACCTGACGGCTCCCGGGGTTAATCTCAAGACTTACGTAGGGATGAACTGTTTTTCCTCCAAGAACTTTGCAAACAATCATGAGGTCTCTGAATGAAGAGTTGACAGACGAGCCAACAATAACCTGAGCCACAGGGATACCTTCCACCTCTGAAACTTTTTTAACGTTGTCGGGTGAAGATGGACAGGCAATAAGCGGTTCGAGCTTATTCAAATTAATTTCATCGTTTTCGTCGTATTCTGCTTCTGGATCGGACTTGTATTCTTTCCATACTTCTTCTCTGCCCTGTCTTTTAAGGAATTCCAGTGTTCTGCTATCTGATGGGAATATCGTCGTTGTTGCACCCAGTTCTGCGCCCATGTTTGCAATTGTTGCCCTGTCCGTAACGGTGAGAGTTTCAACCCCATGCCCATAATACTCAATAATCTTGCCCACGCCTCCTTTTACCGTGTGCCTCCTGAGCATTTCCAAAATTACATCTTTTCCTGAGACCCACGGCGGTAACTTTCCTGTTAATTTTATTCCGAGTATTTTGGGTACTTGAATAAAAAAAGGTTCACCAATGAGGGCGAGGGCAACGTCTAATCCACCTGCCCCAACGGCAATCATGCCCAATGCTCCACCCATTGAGGTGTGACTATCAGAACCGAGTAACGTCTTGCCAGGTGCGCCGAAGCGTTCCAGATGAACCTGGTGCGAAACGCCATTGCCTGGTGGTGAAAAATAAATGCCGAAACGTTCTGCGATAGACTGAAGGAAGCGATGGTCGTCAGCATTTTTATAATCAGTTTGAAGGAGGTTGTGGTCAACGTAGCTGACAGAGAGTTCCGTCTTAATGCATCCAACATCCATGGACTCAAATTCAAGGTAAGCCAAAGTACCAGTGGCATCCTGGGTAAGAGTTTGATCGATGCGGATACCAATTTCAGCGCCGACCTGCCATGCGCCTGACACAAGATGTTCTTCTATTATTTTTCGTGCTAAAGGCTTTTTCATATTGATTTCTGGACACGTATAAACACAGATTATCATGTAGGGGTTTAAAATCTTAAACCCCTACCGTGCATATCCGTGTTATTGCTGTAATTAGCGTCCTCCTAATTACACTGCCTCCAGTTCCGCCTTCATAGACTCGGCGGTACTGATGCGATTATATTGATTTTCTTCCAACAGTCCCATGACAACCTTGTTCAGTTTATCCGGAACGGCATTGTTAATTTCTTTCGGGAGAATGGCTGCCTCCTGCCATAATTTACCAGTTAATACCCGATACAAGATCAAACCAACGGCATACAAATCAGAAGCGGGTTCCATTTGTATTTTCTTCAGCACAGACTTTTCGCTCTCTCCGCTGCGTAACAATCGGATCATTTCTTTTTGCTCGGGAGCGGCGTATTCCTTGCTCATACCGCAGATGATTTCTCCCCTTTTAATGGCGCATTCGAGGTCTATGAGCGCCATCGTGCCCGTTGCAAGATTCAGGATGAGGTGGCCTGGTTTGATGTCACAATGGATGTATCCTTTGGAATGCATATGATGCAAGGGTAACGTAGCGCTGGAAAAATATTGAACTACGCGTCCTATTTCCTGTTGGTCAGGCAGCCCATTTCTCTTGTAGTATTCAACAACGTCTTCACCCTCAAAATGGGTCATAACAATGTAACTTTGTGAAAGCACAAACTTCCCGTCCTTGTACATAACATCCATGCCTTCCCGATGTCGGGCAGGTATTTGAGGGTGCGAAAACTGTGACAGGACTTTGTATTCCCTCGCATAGTTATTGCTGGGGTGATATTTTATCCCCCACTGATTTTCCTTAAATTCAGGATTGCAGATGATGGCGTAATTTGCCCTATGACCAGGCACAATTTTAAATTCTTTAAAGCAGTATTTGTCTATAGAATACATTCTAAGTCCACCTACTGAATGGAAATAAAGACACTATTGTTACAGTTTGTCGCTTAACTTAATTACGTTCCCTTTCTGTTATTTCTCTAAATATACCCTGAATCCTGATTGGTTTACCACTTTCATCACGAATAAGATTGCATGTCTTTTCAGAAACAAACCGCTCTCCATTTTTCCTCTTACAATAGGAAGTAAAATCCTTCCTAACGCCATCCTTTTCAAGTTTTTCTATCAATTCTTTAGCTTCCAACGGATTTATATATACTTCTCTTGTTCTAGTTCCAATAACTTCATCTGGTGACTTATAACCTAGCATTTTTGCCCCAGCCTGATTTATCCATGTAAAGACTCCGTCTTCCGACGGCTCGCATTGATATATCCCTTCTTTTAGTGAATTCAACAATTCTCTTAACTGCCTTTCCGATTCCCTTAAGTCCTCTTCTAGTCTTTTGCGTTCAGAAATGTCTCTAAATATACCTTCGATACTAATAGGATTACCCTTTTCATCTCTTATTATGGTAGATGTTCGCTCCATAAAAAAATGTTTTCCGGTCTTCCTCTTGCACAATGACGAGAAATTTTTTAATACTCCTTCCTTACTTAATCTTTCAACAACCCTCCTTCGTTCATTCGGATTTACATAAATATCTTTTACCTTTGTTCCTATCACCTCTTCTGGCGAACGGTAACCAAGTATTTCGGTGCCTACCTGATTTATCCATGTAAAGACACCGTCTTCCGTTGGCTCACATTGATATATTCCCTCTTTCAACGAATTCAGCAATTGCCTGTGACGCCTCTCCGACTCCTGCAACTCCTCTTCGAGTCTCTTGCGCTCCGTAATGTCTCTGAATATTCCGTCTATACGGACAGATTTCCCCTTATCATCGGTAACCAGATTGGACGTCCGTTCCATGTAAAACTGTTCTCCATTCTTTCTTTTGCAGAAAGAGGTAAAATACCTTAAGAACCCTTCTTCATTCAGCTCTTCAACAACCTTGTTGCGTTCCTCCGGATTTACATAAATATTTTTCACCTTCGTCCCGATGACTTCATCAGGAGACTTATACCCAAGAATCTCTGCGCCAGCCTGATTTACCCATGTAAACACCCCGTCCACTTCTGGTTCAGATTGATAGACCCCCTCTTTTAGTGAATTAAACAACAGACGATACCGATTCTCGGACTCGATAATTTTTATCTCCGCTTTTTTTCTCTCTGATATATCCCTAAATACCCCATAAATAGCCACCGGTCTGCCTTGCTCATCCCTCAGCAAATTACTCGAGCGTTCTGCATAGAAAGTATCACTATTTTTTCTTTTGCATGTGAATACAGAATCTTCCCATACCCCGTCTTTTTCAAGTTTTTCGCAGAGACGTTTCCTGTCTTCCGGATCTGCATAAATATCCTTTACCTTTGTCCCCATCAATTCTTTCGGGTCACTATATCCTAACAACTCCGCACCAGCCTTGTTAATAAAGGTAAACACCCCGTTCACGCCCGGCTCAGACTGATAGACCCCTTCTTTTATAGAGCCGACTATCTCCCGGTATCGTTTCTCAGACGCCGCTATCTCTTTTGTCTTCTCATCCAGTGACTTTGCCATCGCATTAAATGAATTTGCCAATACCCCAATTTCATCTTTTCTCTTTATATCTACCCTTTGAGTTAAATCCCCCTGAGCCATTTTCCTTGTTACTTCAGTTAACTTGATAATTGGAGTAGAAGTCTTTTTGCCTATAAAATACGCCATTAGCACTATCGGAAATGCCAGAGCCAACAATACTGAACTTACTATACGATTAAGATTATAGGCAGCTCCGTAACCTTCACGCTTATCAATTTCTGCTATCACCCCCCAATTAAACTCCGGCAACCACCTCCATACACCCAATACTATCTGTCCTCTATAATCCTTATACCCTTTTGCATTAAAGCCATTGTTAGTGGTAATACATTGTTTAACACCGTCAGTCAATTCACCGGTTTCCGGATTAACCAATTTTAATTCCAGCGCACTCCTTTTTTTTACCCGACCTGTTTCTTTAAGGTGCATAGAAAGTCTTGATTCTGTAATCATGTATCCATCTTTGTTCACGAGATACGTCTCACCGGTCTTTCCCAGCCTGAGGCTTAACATCAGGCCGTTCAACGTATCCACATCTATCCTCAGGGCAATAACACCGTTTACAATACCATCCCTGTCTCTCAACGGTGCAGAAACGAACATGGTCGGCATGCCCAATTCCATCTCCCCAACTTCATTTAAAAGGAGACTTTCTGAGGGAATCACACCAGACACAAAGGTTTTCCCCTGCACCGACTGCTTAAAGTAATCAGTCCCCGAAATATCATTTATTCCGCTTTCGTCTATCGTGGAGATGGTTACCAACCCTTTATCATTACTTATCAGTACACCCCTGTAACCATACTCAATCTTTGCCATTTCAAGGTATTGGAGTATATCCATATAATCCATATAATCCTTATCATCTCTTGTTATCTTTGCACACCTAGCTATCATAGGATTGCTTGCAATTACACGGGCATCTTTTATTCGCTCACGCATCCAATTGGTCACCAATTCCGCTTGTTTATGGCCGAGGCCATCAAGGTTTCGTATCAGCACCTCCTGAAGATCAGCTTGTACTCTTGGATAGGCTGTAATCCTTAGCAAAACAAACGGTAGTAAGGTAAATACAATTAGCAGAAAAATGAGCCTGTTTTTAATAGAGATATACATATTATCCTCCTTAATTTAACAGATTTGTTAAATCGTAGCGTGGACGGTAGTATACCTCTCTGCTTTAACAGTGTAAACCAAAAATTATTTTTAAACTTGCTTTCTTTTAATCCAACAATTAACATTATAAAAAGTCTTTTATTAACGGTTGTCTAAAACAGACAACATGTAGATTTGCAAAAATATTCTGTTTGGTTTATCAAAAATGAGCAGAACAGCTTTACTAAAAGAATGTACTACAGGTATTCTATTAATATGGTTTGCCTTGTGCATAATACCTGGCGATTGTTTCGTATTGGGTTGCGTGGAAAAGGATTTATTCCATTGCGATCAAAAGAAACCTGTCATTATGTCGCAAAACGATGCTGATTCCTATATTCCGCAAAGCAATCCACACTGCCAAAATTGCTGCGTACTTTGTGCCCACAATATAGTCCTGCATATATTCCAAAACGCTTCATTCCCTTTTATCAGCATCTCCAGTCGGTTTAAACCGCAGCCTTTTAATCATCCCAACAACATCTTCCAGACGATCATCTATCATCCACCGCGCTTGTTCACGTAATCAATTCCACAAACTACAAAATTTACAATACTGTATAATTCATCACGGAAAGACACGGAATATCTCTAAAACGGTAGATACAGAGCGTAGTTACACCACGACCAAAAATAACCGCCCCTTTTCCCTCTCCATTTCAAGGGGGGATGAGGGGGAGGTAAACTACTTACGAAAGACATCATCTACCCGTGCAACTCCGTAAATACTTGTTTTTTGAAAGGTGTTTTTTATGCACATGTATTTTCATTTTAAATCTCCTCTTCAGAGAAATAGATTTCCATTTTGTATCTCGATAGTCTTTCTCTTTCTTTATTTACCATGCTTTCAGGTAATAATTTTCGCGAAAGAGGCTCCAATCAAAGCAGTGGACAAGACTAGCCAACCGGTAAACAAGAAAATTTCACTTGAAGAGGCCATTCGTATTGCCATTGAAAAAAACCCGCAATTGCAATCGACAAGGGATCAGATAGATGCAGCCATTGGCTCATTACGACAGTCAAAACTATATCCAAATCCCGTCCTGGAACTTCTGGCCGAGGAAATACCAAGTAATGAAGTTGGGTTGAATCAGAGTCAAAACCTTGTTGGTATAACTCAGCCCATTATTACAGGCGGCAAAAGGGGGCTGGGAATAAAAGTAAGCGAGAAATCAAAGGAAATAAACGAATTGGAACGAGATGCCGTTTTACTGACTGTAGTGGCTGAGACAAAGAAGTCGTTTTATAAAGCCGTGGCCGACCAGGAAGGTTTCGTCATTGCAAAGAAAGTAGAAGAAATTGCAAAAGGTATTTATGAAAGCGAGAAACGCAGGTTTGACGCGGGCGAGGTAGCTATTACGAACGTTCTCAGGGCGGAGGTGGAATTATCGAAGGCAAGAAATTCCGTATCCAATGCCGAAGGCAATCTCCAAAATGCTATAAAGGAACTACAGACGGTGATGGGCATTCCGGAGGAAACCGTCGATGGCGTAATGGGAAAGCTTCTAACGAAACCCGGAGAACTATCGCTTCATGAACTTGAATTAAATATGAAGAGTAATCAGCCAGTCCTTAAGGCATCAAAGAAGAATATCGAAATAGCAGAAACACAGTTGACGCTGGAAAAAAGACGGGCTATACCCGACATCAATGTATCGGCGGGTTATAAACGCCTGACCCAGGATAACCTGGACACCGTCCAGTTGGGCATTGAGATACCTGCCCCCTTTTTTAATCGTAACCAGGGTAATATACAAAAAGGCAAGGCCCTTTCAAGAAAGGCAAAAAGTGAGAACCTGTCGGTTTACAATGAAATGCTATTTCAGTTAAAAAGGGATTTCAATTCATACAACGTGGAACGAAAGCGCGTCATTGAATATAGGGATAAGATTCTACCAAAGGCGGAAGAATCCCTTAAATTAATTACAAGAGGATACAAAGAAGGTGAGTTTGATTATATAGATCTGCTGGATGCCCAGAGGACCTGGGCAGAGACGAATATGTCTTATCTGGAGTCTTTAAAAATCCTGAACCTGCTTATTGCAGACATTGAAAGACTGTCAGTGATTAAAATAGGGGGTCAATAATGGCGGCAAAAAGATTTATCGTAATGGTTCACCGCAAAGACGCAAAGAACACAAAAGAATATCTGAAAGAAGAAAATAAACTTTCAACTCGTTCCCAAACTATGTCCTCATGGAAATGGGGATCGTGCGGGAATGCAATAGTAGAGAAACTCTGTTTCGAGAAGGGAAAAAAACGTATGGCATGTTTACGATTATTTAACACATGGTGGACAAATTTCATGATTATTCTTTTATGCATTGGAAACCTTCCGGTAGGAAATGTTTTTGCAAACCAAAAACACGAGGGTTGTCAGGATTCACAATGCGCCAAGGGCGATGAAAATGTCACTACGAAGGGTGCTGGCAACGAAGCAACCTCTAAAGATGAGATTCTTCGCTCCGCTCAGAATGACAGTGGGCAAGAGATTCAAAAGGGCGAATCAAAGGCACTTTCAGGTGAAATGTGCCAAGAACATGGTGTTCCGGAAAGCGAATGTTCTTTGTGTAATCCGACTATTAAAAACGATAGTTTTGAAGACCTCTTAAAAAAACAATGTGAACACAATGTCCCTATTATCGAATGTGACGGATGCCGCCATGAGGTTGGGGCCGTCAAGGTCGATAAGTCGATAATAGGCGAGATTATTACCATAAAAAATGTCGAGTTGTTTGACATGGATGTAACTCATAAGGCAACAGGTGAGGTGGGAGCAAACCGGGATCGTTTTGTTATCGTTTCCCCAAGGGTATCCGGGGTCGTTAAGGAGTTATTTGTAGACTGGGGAGATCATGTGAAGAAAGGACAGAAGCTGGCCGTATTGGATAGTATAGAACTGGGGGAGGTCAGGGCCAATTATAGGAAAACAATGGCAATGTTGAGAATGGCCAAAAAAAACTATTCGAGGGAAAAGACTCTCTATAAACAAAAGATCTCTTCAACAAAACATTTTCTGGAAGCTGAGAACGCTTACGAACAGGCACAGATAGAGTTAAAAGCGCTAAAAGAGAAGTTAATACTCATGGGTCAGCAGGAGGGTGACCTCCAGGATATAGCGGAAGACCAAGTGTCCTCCCTATTTATCCTTTCATCCCCCTTTGATGGTACGGTGGTTGAAAAAAATGTAGCCATTGGTGAACTGAAGGATGCCTTTACTCCTATTGTCACCATTTCTGACCTCACAAATCTGTGGGTATGGTTTGATATTTACGAAAAAGATATCCCAATAGTTTCTAGAGGAAATAAGGTAATGATATCAGTTGCCTCCTATCCGGAAGAGCAATTTGAGGGGCTTGTTACGTATGTTGGAGTTACCGTTGATGAAAAGACCCGCACCGCGAAGGTCCGGGCAGAGGTCGACAATCGTCATGAAAAATTGAAACCGGGTATGTTTGCTAAGGTATTGCTCCAGCTTTCATCAGAAGCAGGCAAGATTTCACCTGTGGTACCAGTGGAAACCGTCCAGACAGACGGACAAAAACACTTTGTCTTTGTGCCACTTAAGGAGGGGTACTTCTTAAGGCGAGAGGTAGTCATTGGTGCACGGGTGGATGGCCATGTAAAGGTTATCAGTGGCTTGAATAAGAAGGACCGTGTGGTTGTCAAGGGTGGCTTTCTACTCAAGTCAGAGATCATGAAGGAAAAGTTTGGCGAAGGGTGCGGGGGACATTAATTATGATAAACAAACTCATCGAATACTCTTTACAACTCCGTTTTCTGGTCATGCTGACCATCGGCGCCATTATAGTACTTGGCATATTTTATCTGCAACGCCTTCCCATCGATGCCGTCCCCGATGTATCACCAAATCAGGTACAGATCAACACCGAGGTGCCCGGACTCGGCCCCATTGAAATGGAGAAACTCATATCGTTTCCCATTGAGTTTTCCATGAGTAGTCTGCCCAGGGTGAAAGAAATACGATCCCTTTCAAAGACAGGGCTCTCTCAAGTCCTGGTCTTTTTTGATGAGGGTGTAAATATTTACTTTGCCCGTCAATTGATACTTGAACGGTTGCAAACGACAAAGGAACAACTTCCTCAGATTTTAAATGCCCAACCTGAAATGGGACCCATCAGCACGGGCCTGGGAGAAATATACCAGTATAAAGTTTCCGGTGAAGGGAAAACCCTTATGGATCTGCGAACGATACAGGACTGGATGATCAGGCCTCGGCTGCTGAGTGTGCCGGGTGTTAATGAGGTAAACAGCTTTGGTGGTTTTGTAAAGCAATACCAGGTACTGATTCGCCCAGACAAACTGATAACCTATGACATCACCCTTCAGCAGGTCTTTCAAGCCCTTGCCGCCAATAATAGAAATGCAGGCGGGCAATACATAGAACATGCCTCGGAACAATATCTGGTACGGGGAATTGGCCTGATCAATACCATACAGGACATTGAGAATATTGTGGTTCATGCCACAAAGGAAGGGACTCCTATTTATGTTAAAAATTTGGCAGAGGTAAAGTTGGGTTCCGAGGTTCGCTATGGTGCCGTTACCAAGGATGGCAAAGGGGAAATAGTTACGGGTATTGCCATGATGCTTAAGGGTGAGAATAGTAGGACTGTTGTAGAAAGGGTAAAACAGAAGGTAAAAGAGATCAGACAAAGCCTGCCAGAAGGGGTTGATATTATCCCGTTTTATGACAGGGCACATCTCGTCAATGAAGTAGTTCATACCATCTTTACCAATCTCAGTATAGGCATTTTTCTGGTGATTCTGATACTTGTTTTCCTGGTGGGGAATATACGCGGGGCCCTTCTCGTAGCGTTTTCCATTCCACTAACGGCATTTATGACCTTTTGCGGGATGTATTACGCCCGCATTCCTGTTACGATAATGAGCCTCGGTGCATTGGATTTTGGAATGGTGGTAAATGGTTCCATTGTTATGGTAGAAAATATCATGCGCCGAATTTCACAGAAAAGAGGAAACAACGACCACTCTCAAACGATACTTCAGGCCGCCCATGAAGTGAGCAGGCCTATCTTATTTGCCGTGGGAATTATCGTCATTATCTATCTTCCCCTCATGACCTTGCAGGGCATCGAAGGCAAGATGTTCAAACCCATGGCTTATACCGTCAGCATCGCCATGTTCAGTTCTCTCTTTGTTGCAATCGTTATTATGCCATCACTCTGTTCATTTACTTTTTTCAAAGGCATAAAACCCCATACACGTGAAGATGATTTTGATAATCGTATAATACGATTTTTAAAATATTATTATCGGTTTGCCCTGGAAAAAACTCTGTCACACCCCAGGACAACAATCATCTCGGCAACTGCATGCCTTCTCTTCAGCCTTGCTTTCGTTCCCTTTTTAGGAGGGGAATTCATGCCTGAACTGGATGAGGGTTCCCTTGCAATTAATGTGGTGCGTCTTCCCAGTATTGCCCTGACGGAATCAGTAGAAAGTTGCAGGTTGATGGAAAAAACCCTGCTGAAATACCCTGAGGTGGAAACCGTAGTGTCCAAGACCGGAAGACCTGAAATCGCAACGGACCCCATGGGGCAGCAGATCAGCGATGTATTTGTGATGTTCAAGTCGAAAAAGACATGGCGGCCAGACCTTACGAAAGAAGCACTTGTTGTGCAAATGAAAAAAGACCTGGAAAAGATTCCCGGTATGAGATATAGCTTTTCACAGCCCATAGAACTCAGGGTAAGCGAAATGGTCGCCGGAGTTCGATCGGATATTGCTATCTGGCTCTATGGTGACAACTACGAAGTATTAATACCGAAGGCAGCGGAGATTAATACGATTATTACATCCATCGCGGGAGCGAAAGATGTGAAAACAGAGCAGGTAGATGGTTTACCGATAATACAGGCAAAAATTGACCGTAATGCTATTGCCCGGTACGGGATCAACGTGTCGGATGTACAGGATGTTATTGAAACGGCCATTGGCGGTAGAGCAGCCACTCAGGTACTGGAAGGTATGATGAGATTCGATCTTTTCGTGCGCTATACGGAGGAAACACGGGATAATGTTGAGAAGATAAAAAATATCCTGGTAAGCACCCCGAGTGGTGTGCGTGTGCCACTTAGCCAGTTAGCCGATATTTCAGTAGCGGAAGGGCCTGCTCAGATAAGCCGTCAAAACGGACACCGGCGTATCGTGGTGGAATGTAATGTGCGGGGCAGGGATATCGGCAGCTTTGTAACAGAGGCGCAAAAGAAGATACAGGAAAACGTCGAACTTCCCGCCGGATATTATCTGAACTGGGGTGGCCAATTTGAAAATATGCAACAGGCAAGGAATCGTTTATGCATCGTTGTTCCCGTAACTCTGGGCATAATTTTCACCCTGCTCTATTTGGCCTTCCGGTCGATAAAAAACACCCTGCTGATCTTTATCGATATCCCTCTCATGGCAACAGGCGGTATTATGGCGTTGTTTTTACGGGGAATGCCCTTGAGTGTCTCGGCAGGAGTAGGATTTATCGTCCTCTTTGGCCTGGGAATTCTCGCCGACACCATCATGGTATCTTTTATTAATGACTTGCGGCAAGAAGGCATGAAGATGCGTGATGCTATCATAGAAGGTGCTACGATACGGCTTCGGCCTATTTTAATGGCAGCATTCACGGATATTATCGGATTTTTGCCCATGGCTGTCTCAAAAGAAATGGGCGCTGAGGTACAGAAACCTCTGGCAACGGTAATCATAGGAGGTCTTATCTTCTCAAATTTTATTTCGCTCTTTGTAATTCCTACACTCTACCAATGGTTACCCAAAAGGATTGATGCCGCATAAAGGTAATATTTACCGCAGAGGTCGCAGAGAGCGCGGAGATGAATAAAATAAAAACTGTTGAGGAGCATAAAATATGGTAACAATTTATAGTAAACGCTAAAAAACGTTTGAAATTCCTTGGAAACATTAAATTATTACAGAAACATGAATGAGGTAAAAAATGGAAAAGATTGAGATTACCAGGTCAATTTTCTTCTTTATCCTTGCCGGGCTATGCGAAATAGGAGGCGGATACCTGGTATGGCTTTGGATAAGGGAAGGAAAGAGTATTTGGCTTGGTTTATCCGGCGCAATCGTGCTGATTATCTATGGAGTTATTCCAACCTTCCAGCCTGCACATTTTGGCCGGGTATACGCCGCCTATGGTGGTGTATTTATAGTTCTCTCCATTCTATGGGGATGGCAGGTTGACAAGATATCTCCGGACAAATTCGACCTGATAGGTGGTTTTATTGCCCTTGTTGGTGTGGTTATTATCATGTACTGGCCAAGGGGATAATTTTGGACTGAGACGCTTGGCTGGTTCAATCTTGCAGATTGAACCATACATTTTGAACTGCGCTGTAGATATGAATACCTGCTATAAAATGAAAATATACCAAATGTTTCGGTTCAATCGAGGACGATTGAACCAGCGACTGGGGCCATTGCATTGAAAGAAGGTGGGTACATTGTGAAAAAGCGGTTTGTGGGTATGCTGCTTATTTTATTACCGTGTGGTTGTGCAGAAACCCCACATACTGAACATGGTCAAGAAATGGCTCTTCATGAAATGAAAAAAGGCCATCTTTTCGGATGGGTTGAAAAGCAACATGTTAGTTTAACAGATCAGCAAATCAACGAACTAACCCAGTATGGGATCGAAATTAGTAAAGATGAAAAAATAGTTGTCTATTATTCTATGACTGCCAGACGTGGACGTAGTGAGGTGGCTAAGGCATTTCCGGTTAAAGGCGAAGGAGAACACGGCCTCTTTGAACTTGTCGTCGATGTTGGTCGCACTATTATGATTCAAGAGATTCATATTGTTAAAAATCCCAAAGATTGCACTGGAGAACCTGTGATTAACAAGGATTTTATCGAACAGTTTATCGGAAAAGACCTGACATCTTCTTTCGAACTCGCCAAAGAATCGGAAGATGTACTTACAACACCATCCAAAATCCGACCAATAAGAATGGCACCTATTACCTCTGAGAACATTGCGAAAGAGTTAAGAAAATGGCTGGCTATCGCCAAAATACTCAAACGTGACTATCCCATCTGGAGTACAGAACAATGACAGAAGATCGGGTTGAAACCTATAAACTGATTATCGAGGGAATGGATTGCCAGGATGAGGTGACGATTATCGAGAAGAAGTTGAAGTCCCTTGCTGGCATAAAACACTTCGAAATCTACCTTGCGACTCAGGGTGTAAAAGTCGTTTATGATCCTTCATTAATCTCTATCCAGCAAATCATCAAGAGTATTGCCGAAACGGGGATGAAGGCGTTTGTTGTTAAGGAAGCAAGGCTGAAAACTGCCTGGTGGAAGGAGAAGAGGATTATAGCCCTTTCAGCGTGCGGTCTTTTTACCTTAGCAGCCTTTGTATTAGAAAAGGTAGGATTGAAAGGGATCATAACGATTATTCTTCACAGTGTGGCTATTATTGTTGGTGGTTATTATCCTGCAAAGATGGCATTTGGCGCCTTAAGGACATTAACCCTTAATATCCGTACCTTAATGGTTACAGGGGCTATTGGGGCTGTGACTCTTGGATTGTGGGAAGAGGCAGCCACGTTGGTTTTTATTTATTTGCTAGGTGACATCTTAGAAATCTATACCGTGAGCAAATCAAGAGGTGCCATAAGGATGCTCATGGAATTAGCGCCGAAAGAAGCGCTTGTCAGGAGAAATGGGAAGGAAACGGTTTTACCCGTGGAAGAAGTAGAAATCTCCAATGTTATTATCATACGGCCGGGAGAAAAGATACCCTTGGATGGAAAGGTATTAAAAGGCCACTCCAGTGTTGACCAATCTCCCATTACCGGTGAATCGATTCCCGTAGAAAAAAAGGAAGGGGATGAGGTCTTTGCAGGTACCTTTAATCAAAGAGGTGTCCTGGAAGTGATGGTAACGAAATTATTGAAGGATACTACCCTTGCAAAGATTATTCATTCAGTAGAAGAGGCGCAGGCAAGAAAATCCAGCTATCAGCGTTTTGGTGAAAGATTCGGGAAGTATTATACCCCAACAATGTTTGCCCTGGCCTTCGCTGTGGCGGTAGTTCCTCCATTGCTGTGGGGTGAGTTTTCTTATTGGTTCTATAGGGGATTGGTGGTGCTTGTTGTATCGTGTTCTTGTGGTATTGCCCTATCGGTTCCGGTTGCTGTGGTAGCGGCTATCGGGAATGCGGCCAGACACGGAGTTCTGATAAAGGGTGGGATTTATTTAGAACTAGCTGAAAAACTGAAGGCCATCGCCTTTGATAAGACGGGGACTATAACCATCGGTAAACCATCCGTTACCGACATCATACCTCTGAATAATCAAACCGATGAGACAATACTACAACTAGCTGCCAGTATTGAGAATTATTCAGAGCACCCTTTGGGAGAAACCATTGTAAGTAAAGCAAAGGAAAGAGGATTAAATCTACGAACGGTAGACAGTTTTGAGTCCCTGACCGGGATGGGTGCAAAGGTAAAAATAGGCGCTTGCGAATACTTTATTGGAAATAAACGACTTTTTTCAGAGTACTCAATTCCCATAGATAAGATTCAAGTTCAAATCTCTGAGTTAGAGAAGCAAGGTAAAACGGTCGTGTTATTAGGCTCCGAAAAGGGGATTCTGGGAATTATTGCTGTAGCCGATAAGGTCAGGGCTGAGGCAAAAAATGTCATCCAGAGGTTAAAACGTGCGGGAATTAAAAGAGTGATTATGCTCACCGGCGATAATGAGGAAACTGCCGCAGAAATTGCCAGAGAGACGAATATTGATGAATATTATGCCAGATTGCTTCCGGAGGATAAGGTAGAAACGGTGAAGAAACTGAAGGAAAAATATCAATGCATAGCTATGGTAGGAGACGGTGTCAATGATGCCCCCGCTATGGCTGAGGCAAATGCAGGGATTGCCATGGGAGCCGCAGGCACCGATATAGCCATCGAGACCAGCGATATTGTACTCATGTCGGATGATCTGACAAAGATTCCTTATATCATTACCTTGAGCCGAAGGGCAGTAAGAAATATCCGTCAAAATATCATCGTCTCCCTCCTGATCATTGCCTTTCTGGTACCAGCAGCCGTTTGTGGATGGATTGACCTCGTACCCGGACTCCTGATTAACGAGATTGGTGGATTAATTGTGATAGTCAATGGACTGAGACTTTTGAGGTAAAAATATGAAAAACTTAATAATGCATTTTAGAAAATTCTACATAACTGGCATTGTTATCCTGGCGGGAATTGTCCTGGCATGGGTTATCCTTAGCATGGAGAAAACAACCATTAATGAATCCCATGAGGAGATTGAATCAGCACATGAGGAAGATGATCATGCAAAGGGGCCTCATAGAGGCAGATTATTGTCAGAGGGCGGCTTTCAGGTTGAGATCACCATGTATGAACGGGGTGTTCCTCCCCAATTTAGGGTCTATGTATTTGATAGAGGAAAAACAGTTGATCCTGATGAGGTGAAACTGACCATAGAGTTGCATAGACTCGGTGGCAGAGTGGATGTGATTAACTTCCGGAGAGAGGGTGAGTATCTTTGTGGTGACAAGGTTGTTGAAGAACCGCACTCTTTTGATGTCAAGGTGTTAGCAGAATGGAAAGGTAAGTCCTATCGCTGGGAATATTCGCAGATTGAAGGGAGAGTCGAGCTTACTCCGGAGGCAGTACAAAGCGCTGGGATCGTTATAGAGACTGCCGGACCTGTTCAGATGAAGACCGTCCTTGAACTTCCAGGTGAGATTGAGCTAAATGCGGATAAAGTAGTGCATGTTGTACCCAAGGTCTCAGGAGTCGTAACTGAGGTGCACAAAAATCTTGGCGATACGGTCAAGCATGACGAGGTTATCACCGTCCTTGACAGTCGGGAAGTAGCGGAGCTAAAGAGCGCATACATGGCCTCCGTTAAGCGAGTAGAACTGGCTCGGGCAACATTAGACCGAAAGGAGCGTCTTTGGGAAGAGAAGATTTCCTCTGAAAAAGACTATCTCGCCAGTAAACAGGCATTGGCAGAAGAAGAGATAAACCTGCAAATGGCTACTCAAAAACTACTCGCATTGGGGTTTTCAAAAACTGATTTGGATAGTATTCCGGAAATGACGGGTAGGGGGCTCACACGGTACGAACTAAAAGCACAGTTTGACGGTACCGTCATTAAAAAGAACCTTGCTGTGGGTGAAGCGATCAAGGAAGATGCCGATATCTTTGCCATCGCTGATTTATGTACGGTTTGGGTGGGAGTCACGGTGTATGCTAAGGACTTGAACGTAGTAAAAACCGGACAAGCCGTTACCGTGAAGTCTGAGGCATTAGGCCTGAAAACAGCTGGAACGCTGACGTATTTAGGCCCACTTGTTGGAGAGCAAACACGGACTGCACAGGGAAGGGTTGTTGTGCCAAATACCAGCGGGCAGTGGCGTCCCGGTCTCTTTGTGACCATTGAAATTGTTCAGGAAGAAGTATCAGTACCGGTGGCAGTACCTGTCGATGCATTACAAACCTACCGTGATTGGTCTGTAGTGTTTGTGCAATACGGCGACTTGTATGAGGTTCGTCCATTGGAGTTGGGGCGAAACGACGGGAAATGGGTAGAGGTGTTACACGGCCTCTCACCCGGCGAGGGGTATGTTGCTCGCAACAGCTTTATCCTTAAGGCTGAATTAGGCAAGGCAGGAGCTACACATGATCATTAACGAATGGTAAATCCGAAGCACAAATTTTGAAATCCAAAACAATATCCAATGAAAAATGATCAAAAAAGTAAATAAAAACATCTTGTTTCGTTTCGGATTTCGATATTCGAATTTCGGATTTATCACTAAGCACGCTGAACTGAATTTTTACAAAAAGAAAGTGAAATATGCTTGAAAAAATACTGAAATTTTCAATCCGTCAGCGATGGGTAGTCCTTATAGCAACCCTGGCTGTTGCAGTTTTGGGTATGTATAACTACCAAAAAGTTCCCATCGATGCCGTACCTGACATTACCAACGTCCAGGTACAGATCAACACGGAAGCCTCTGGATACTCTCCGTTTGAGGTTGAACAACGCATTACGTTCCCGATAGAAACGTCGATAGCTGGTTTACCGGGTCTGATAGAAACACGCTCGTTATCCCGTTATGGACTTTCCCAGGTAACGGTTATCTTCCAGGATGGAACGGATATCTACTTTGCCCGTCAGTTGATCAACGAACGCATCCAGGAAATCAAAGGGAAACTCCCGCCTGCTATTGAACCGATTATGGGACCGATTGCCACAGGCCTTGGTGAAATCTTTATGTGGACTGTTGAGCCTAAAATTGGCGCTTTGAAGCAGGATGGGACACCTTTCACATCTACTCGATTTACGGACCATCCAAGATTGGGTTGTTAGACCTCAACTACGGAATATCCCGGGAGTTACCGATGTAAACACCATTGGCGGCTATGAAAAACAATATCATGTAACTCCCTATCCGGACAAACTGATTTCCTATGGTTTATCATTCCACGACATTCTTCAAGCCCTTGCAAGGAACAATGCCAATGTGGGTGCAGGATACATCGAACACAGCGGGGAACAATATTTGATCAGGGCGCCTGGACAGGTGGCTGATATCGAGAATATTCAGCAGATTATCATAGGAAATTACAAAGGAGTGCCCATTTATATTAAAGATGTAGCGGAGGTCTTACTTAGGGAAGGAACTCCGAACCGGTGCTGCAACGGAAAATGGGGAAGAGGTTGTTCTCGGTACGGTCTTCATGCTTATGGGTGAAAATAGCAGAACGGTATCAAGAAGGGTGGCCGACAAGATGGTTGAGGTAAATCGTACACTACCACCAGGTATTATTGCCAAGACAATTTATGACCGTACTACTCTTGTGGAAAAAACCATACATACCGTAAAGAAAAATCTGGCTGAAGGCGCGCTCCTCGTAATCGCGATCCTGTTCCTCTTTTTAGGTAATATTCGGGCGGCGCTCATAACCGCTCTGATTATTCCACTGTCCATGTTATTTACCATTACCGGGATGGCAGCCAACAACGTAAGCGCAAACCTCATGAGTCTTGGTGCGCTCGATTTCGGGATCATTGTCGATGGCGCAGTAATAATCGTTGAAAACTGCATTCGCAGACTATCAGAGGAACAACATCGGCTCGGGCGATTACTGAGTCGTGATGAGCGCTTTGAAGTCGTTTTTGACGCATCAAAAGAGGTACGAAAAGCGACTATGTTTGGCGAACTGATCATTATGATCGTCTATTTGCCCATACTGAGTCTGACAGGAGTTGAGGGGAAGATGTTTTATCCTATGGCATTTACCGTGATTGTTGCCCTGATCGGAGCAATGATCCTTTCCATAACGTTTATTCCTGCCGCTGTGGCATTATTTTTTTCAGGAAGGCTTTCTGAAAAAGAAAACATCCTCATGCGATGGGCTAAGAAGGGATATACTCCTATCTTGAATCTGGCAATGCAGAACCGAATATTTGTTATTACGGCAGCAGGTACGCTTATTATCCTCAGTGGACTTTTAACAACACGTATGGGAAGTGAGTTTATACCAAGTTTGGACGAAGGCGATTTGGCGTTACACGCGCTTCGTATCCCGGGAACCAGTCTGTCACAGGCAGTAGAGATGCAGCACGTCCTTGAGAAGAAGATAAAAGAATTTTCTGAGGTGGATAACGTCTTCTCCAAGATAGGAACTGCGGAGATTGCAACTGATCCTATGCCACCAAACGTTGCCGATACCTTTGTAATGCTCAAGACCAGGTCAGCTGGCCAAATCCGCATAGACCAAAAGCAGATTTGGTACACGAGCTTGAGGATCATCTGAAAAAGATTCCTGGGAACAACTATGAATTTACCCAGCCGATCCAGATGCGCTTCAATGAACTTATCTCAGGGGTGCGTAGTGACCTGGCGTTAAAGGTATTTGGTGATGACATGGAAGTTCTACTTGAGACCGGGGAGAAAATAGCAGGAGTGCTTGAAAATATTCCAGGGGCATCAGACGTCAAAGTAGAGCAGGTAACAGGGCTGCCGGTACTGACAATCCAGATGAACCGAAAAGAAATGGCCAGATATGGTCTTAATGTTTCTGATGTGCAGGATGTAATAGAGATCGCAATAGGGGGAAAGAGTGCTGGCAAAGTCTTTGAAGGTGACCGGCGGTTTGATCTCCTGGTCCGCTTACCAGAGAATATGCGAAGTAATATAGGAGCGCTTAAGAGATTACCGATTCCGTTACCTAAGACTAGAGTCGCTTCAAATGTTGGCTTATTACCGGCAACCTATTTAGTAGAGGAGAGTGAACGACCCGGTTATATAACGCTTGGCTCTATCACAGAATTTAACATTAAACCAGGCCCTAACCAAATTAGCAGGGAAAACGGCAAACGCAGGGTTGTTGTAACAGCAAACGTGCGTGGTCGTGACATAGGTTCTTTTGTGAAAGAGGCAGAAAAGAAGATCAAACAGGATGTTACCATACCGGCTAACTACTGGATGGCCTGGGGTGGACAATTTGAGCAGATGATTTCTGCCAGAAAGCGCTTACAAATTGTTGCCCCAATAACCCTTTTACTAATCTTTCTTTTGTTGTTTACTACCTTTGGCTCTATAAAAGATGCCATTCTGGTTTTTACGGGTGTGCCTCTTGCCCTTACAGGAGGAATTGTTTCACTCTGGCTTCGTGACATTCCGTTGTCAATATCGGCAGGTGTTGGATTCATTGCACTCTCCGGTGTGGCAGTATTAAACGGACTTGTCATGATCTCATTTATCAATAAACTGCGGACAGAAGGTAATCGCCTGGATACAGCTATTCTTCAGGGTTCCATTACACGTCTGCGTCCGGTACTAATGACTGCACTCGTTGCATCGCTGGGGTTTCTGCCAATGGCTCTTGCCACGGGAACCGGAGCAGAAGTGCAGCGCCCCCTTGCCACCGTGGTAATCGGCGGGATTCTTTCTTCAACTGTTCTTACCTTATTTGTTCTGCCTGTACTTTATAGAATATTTCATTATAAGCAAGGTATTTAAATGAATCATGTGGTATGATGGATAAACATTAATTCGATTATTAATGCCTAATTTGCGTTTCCTTCTTCTTTATTAACTTCCGTTGTTTCGGGTAATTCATTTGCAATATAATCACAATCAGGGTATTTACTGCATCCAAAAAACACACCACCCTTCTTAGAGCGACGACTTACCAATTCTCCGCCACAACCCTCATTTGGACATTTTATTCCTGTAGGAAGGGATTTAATGTTTCTGCATTTTGGATAGGCTGAACAGCCCATAAATCGGCCTTTTTTACCGGAACGAATAACCATGAGACTGCCGCACTTTTCACATTTTTCATTTGTGGGTTCAACCTTTGCAGTCTCCCCTGTTAATGATTTTGTGTTTTTGCAATCAGGATATGCTGAACAAGCAAGAAATTTCCCATGCCGGCTTGTTTTTATTATCATTGCACTGCTGCACTTATCACATTTTTGATCTGTTGTCTGTGGTTGTGAAGGTTCACCCTTTTCGTCCAGTGGTAACGTATTCTTGCATTTGGGAAATGCCGAACATCCAAGAAATTTACCGTGTTTTCCCCAACGTATTACCATGGGCTGACCACAGGAACTGCATGTTTGACTACTGCCTTCTGTTGTTCCTTTTACACTTTTCATTTCTCCAGTTGCCTTTTCTAAATCAATTTTAAAAGGTGTGTAAAATTCTTTAAGCACCGTAACCCAATCAATTTTTTCTTCTTCAATCTTATCCAGCTCATCTTCCATATACGATGTAAATTTCACATCCATTATTCTTGGAAAATGCTCAACAAGTTTCCCGGTAACAAGTATTCCCAATTCGGTTGCATAAAAGGCGCGTTTCTCCTGTTTGACATATCCCCGTTCCTGTATAGTTGAAATAATAGTGGCATAAGTACTTGGTCTGCCTATACCCATTCTTTCTAATGTTTTAACAAGCGACGCCTCAGTATAACGGGGTGGCGGTTGAGTAAAATGCTGCGTTGGCAACAATTCCATCAATTTCAGCTTCTGGTCTTTTTCCAAAAGCGGGAGTATCTGTTCATCCTTTTCCATTTCGTGCCCGGAAAGAATTGTATGTCCATCAAATAACAATTCCCTCCCTTTTGCCTTAAAAATATATTTTCCCGCATTAATTTCAACATCGGTTACTGCATAGACCGCCGGCTTCATTTGGCTGGCAACAAAACGATTCCATACAAGTTCGTAAAGTTTATATTGATCCTTTGTTAAATAATCTTTTATTGATTCTGGTGTATATTCTATTACAGTAGGACGTATTGCTTCGTGCGCGCCTTGTGTCCCCTTTTTATCAGATGCATATAAATTTGCTTTTTCCGGCACATAATTTAGACCGTATTTATCAGCAACAAATTTCATGCAAACCGTTTGTACCTGTTCTGAGATATGGAAAGAATCCGTTCTCATGTAAGTTATTATACCCACAGAACCTTCTTTTCCTATGTCTATGCCCTCATACAATTGTTGGGCAATGAGCATTGTCTTTTTGGCGCTGTAATGCAAACGAATAGACGCTTGTTGTTGTAACAGACTGGTAGTGAAAGGAGGCGGTGCGTTATTGCGTTTTGTCTGCTTCTTAACGTTTGCAACTGTGTATTCTTCTTTGTTAAGCTCACTAACAATGTCTTTCGCTTGTTGCTCGTTCTTTATCTCTAAGTTCTCATTATTAAATTTATGTAGTTGTGCCTTAAAAGAACCTGTTTCACATGTTTTATCTTTTTCTTGGATTTTTAACTCAGCATTGATCTTCCAGTATTCCTGAGGACTAAAATCCTTAATTTCTTTTTCTCGTTCTACAATAAGCCTTACAGCAACAGATTGAACACGCCCAGCACTTAAACCTTTTGTTATCTTCTTCCATAATAAGGGGCTAATCATATAGCCCACAAGACGATCGAGAATCCTTCGCGCTTGCTGGGCATTTACTTTTGAGATATTAACTGAACTTGCGTGTTTAAAGGCTTCCAAAATAGCATCTTTTGTAATTTCGTTGAAGGTTACACGTTTTGCTCTTTTATCAGATATTCCCATCGCCTGACACAAGTGCCATGCAATTGCTTCACCTTCCCTGTCCAAATCAGTTGCCAGGTAAACAAAATCGGCTTTCTTTGAATCATCTAATAACTCCGAAACTAGCTTTTTCCGGCTGGTGATTATTTTATAATCTGGTGTAAAATTATTTTCTATATCAACAGAAAGCTTTTTTTCTGGCAAATCGCGTACATGCCCCATTGATGAACGAACAAAGAAGGCAGGCCCAAGGTATTTACCAATAGTCTTCGCCTTGGCAGGGGATTCTACTATTACCATATTCTTTTTTTCTTTTACCATTTCAAATACCTCAAAATGGAGAATATAATCAGAGGCTATAATAGGTGTCAAGAGATATTTTTGTTATTAACATAAAAATCCATTTGATAATTACTAATATTATGGATAAAATATTTTCTTTATTTTAATTGTGTTTTCTTAAATTAATTATTGTTTGATCTTGTAAAGAGTCAATTAAGAGGGAAATAGAATATTATGGGATCGAGTTCCTGGTTCAGAAGGCATAAGAAAACAGTTTATATTGTCATGATTTTTTCAATGTTTGTGTGGGGTATCAGTTATTCCGCGATGGAAATGATCCCTAAAAAACCAATCGGAACTATTTTTGGCAGGAAAATAACTGAAAATGAATTTATTGACATGTTAGGACGCTGGCAACGGCTTTTCTTCTCACAGGCGAGAGAATCCGTAGTTTCTCTTGTCTGGAAACAACTCATGTATGTTGAAGAAGCAAATAATATGGGACTCGTCATAACAGCACAGGAAGTAGAAGAAGGCATCCAGAGGCTTGGTTTCCAAATTTTTGGCGGGGAGGTAAATATAAACAGACCGCAACTCATTCAATTCCTCTGCAATAATTTCAAACTTACTCAGGATCAGATATCTCGTACATTAAAAGAAGCATTGCTTGTCGAAAAACTTGATTCAATGATGCGTTCATCAATAAAAATGACAACAGAAGAAATATGGCAAAGGTATTCTTTAGAAAATGAACAGGTAAAATTTAAAGCCATCGTATTAAAGGCAAAGGATTTCTTGGATTCTGTTAACACAACAGAAGATGAGATTCGTACGTTTTATGATAAATACATGAACGAAGAATATAATACTAATTTAGATAAGCCAGGATACAAGTTTCCAGAAAGAGTTAAAATCGAATGCATAATTGCAAAATACGATGACCTAGAAGAACAGGCGTCAGTTACTGAGGATGAAATGAAAATATACTATGAAGCTAATAAAGAAAATCAATTTAAGGTCACGACTGTAGAGTCTAAACCTGCAGATGCAAAAGCTACATCCACTACGGAAAAGAAGTTAACAAAACAGGAAGAAAACAAGACGGTAACGCAATATAAGCCTTTTACTGAAGTGAAAGAAGAAATAAGGAATACAATTGCAAAACAAAAGTCAAGAGATACGTCAACCGAAATAATGAATAAACTGGACGAAGAAATATACGAAACAATGGATAAGTCAGAACGTCCCAGTTTTATGAATTTAGCAAGTAAGTACAAATTAACTTATTTGATTCCTGCAGGCAAAAAATCAAAAAGTGAACTCCTCACAGAAGATGACTTATTCGAACTCTTTCCCGGTAATGACCAATTAGTTCAAACAGCGTTCGACAGGGACGTGTTGGAACCTTCAGTCCCATTTGACTTTATAGAAGGCAAGGTTATTTTCCAGGTAATTGATAAAAAATCTGCTACCGCTGCACCTTTTGAAGAGATTAGAAGCCAAGTAATAAACGACCTCAAGCAGGAGAAAGGGCTTCTTAAGGCTAAAGAAGTTGCAGAAAAATATGCAGGAACTAAGAATAACATTACGCTTGAAGATATTTTGGAATCTATTAATAATGAATATCCTCAAAAGAGTTTTTCAATCTGTGAAACGAGTTACATTAATCGTCCTATTAAACTCTTTAATAAAGAATCGCGATATATTGAGGCGTTCAAAGAAGACCGTCCTAACGTGGCAAAAAAGGCATTTGAATTAAAACAAGGACAATTTGGAATCGCTATTGAAACATCAGGAGAGAAGGCTTGTTATATAATAAATCCAACAGACAGAAAGCCTGCAGACAAAGCCACATTTGCAAAAGATAAAGATACCTTAATAAAACGGTTTTTGTACGAGAAACAAGAAGCCTTTCTTGCCGACTGGCGGACCGACCTTGATAAAAACATTAAAATGTTCACAAAATATCAATAAGTAAGTTTTTTGAGCAATATATACTTTGGAAACTATTTATGGCTTAAAGAAATTAACAAGAAAAATAAATCACCCAGTTGTTACTATTGGAATGTTTGACGGTGTACACTGCGGACACCAAAAAATAATCGAGAGTGTAAGACGCACAGCAATAGAAAACAAAGGCGAATCAGTCGTTCTCACCTTTGACCGCCACCCTAAAAATGAGATTGAGAACAGACCTCACTCTTTTATTACTTCTTTAAAACACAGGCTTTTTTTATTAGAGCGTCTATGCATAGACCTCACTATTGTATTCGAATTCGACCGTAAATTTGCTCAAATTACAGCTGAAGATTTTATACACAGAATACTGGTAGATATATTGGGTGTAAAGTGCATTGTGCTGGGATTCAATTGCCATTTTGGTAAAAACCGTGCCGGAGATATTAAACTTGTTAATAAACTTGCCAGTAAATACAGTTATGAAGTAAATGAGTGTCCACCTGTATTTTACAGAGGCCAAATAATTAGCAGTACATCTATCCGACATGCTATTTTAGACGGAAACTTGGAGAAGGCCGCTGGAATGCTTGGCAGGCCTGTTTCAATCCTTGGTACAGTTGTTAAAAGAACCGGTAGAGGGGCAACCCTCGGATTCCCAACCGCAAATCTTGACTTACATCATGAAGTCAGGCCGCCTCGTGGAGTATATGCTACAAAAGTTCGTCTTGGCGATAAAGATTATCCAGCATTGACTAATATAGGACTAAGACCTACATTTGCGCGTGAAGCGTTTTCAAGCGAAGATGAGACACTGGAGATAGAAGTATATATCCTCAATTTTAATGAAAATATATATGGCAACGAGCTAGAGGTACAATTTCTTTTTAAAATAAGGGATGAGATGCTGTTTAAAACGGCAGAGGAACTAAAGGCACAAATTGAAAAAGACAAAGAAGTACTGCTGAAAAGGGCTTTAACTTTACAACAGATAGAAAGGAATACAGCTACAACTGTGTAGATGTATGACTTCGGATTTACGATTTTAGATTTTGTCGTGAGCGCCCTATCGAACGATTTACAATATTCTTTTAGATCTCAAATCATAATTCGTACATTTGCTATATCTTTTCGTACAACCACACTTTCCCGCCAGCAACTATCTCTTCAATTCTTTTTACCAGCCTTTTTTTGTGGAGATTCAATAGTCTTGTGCCGCTTGTATTCGCCTCAAGCTTCATGCTTTCAGAGAGTTCCTTTGCTGTTATTCTCCCTTTCTTCAGAATTAGATTTAACGTCTCTTTGAGGTAGTTATTCAGGCTTCCAAGAAGTATTTTTTCCCCATCTTGCATTTCCGCCATAACAGCAAGGTCTTTCCTCTCAAGGGCGACTTCTATATTTTCCCTCTGATTTTCATTGAGTCCAGTCAATGTGATATATTTATCACCGTATTCTCCACTGAGAAGTCTTGATATGAGTTTAGCCACGATCTCGTCGGCACCCGAATAATCAATAATCCCTATCTTCGAGAAATCGAGGGCAATGACCTCACCATCGCCTTCTCCTGCAATATCTCTCTCGATACGTTCCCTGATTACCTGCCCCGATGGCCTTGTAACCAGGTCGTTCGAACCGTTTTTGAGTTCTTCTTTGAGGAGTTTGTAAAGGTTGTAGGTTTGCATTTCCATTTATCAGGAATATTTATTTTAGCAATCGAAAATGTGTTACATCTATCGTATTAGTTGTATAAGTTAGTTCGATAGTATCTTCTTTAAAATTTATATAGATATCTATAGTATTTTGCTTATATTTAGAATCATCAATGATTACTTTCTGAATTTCTTGAAAGGGTATAAATAAGATTCCATCTCGTGGTACAAGAAGAGTTCCTTCCCCTCCTTGTAAAGTACGTTTGAACTTATCGCGGAAAGTAATCTGCCATCCTTTTTGCTTCTTACTTCCGGGTCTTATATAAACTTTCTCACCATTAATCGCTGCCTCGTAAGCACCCCATTCTTCCAGTTTATAACCTTTACTTTCCAATATTTTCTTTAAATCATCCCTTAGAATTTCTTCCTGTCCTGGCTTCTCAATGAGTTTTGTAATACAGTTTTTCTTCATGAGTAAAAAATCAAATTCTTCTTTAAAAGCTTGAACCATAGACTTCTGATGTGGATTATGCTTTTGCGGTTCACCTTGGGCAACTACAACGTATCTGTTAGCTTTAAACAAAGAAATTAAATACAGTTCTAATGATTTTCTTATGACAGAATCATTAAAATCAGACTGCATTGCGGATCTGCCGTCATTGATAATAACAGCCCTATTCCAGTCTTTAATTTTATCCTCTGGGGAGGTCAAATGGGTTTTGAGTCTGTTGGAAATATCTTTTGCCTCACCGATATATACCTTTTTACCTGTAGAATCAAAGAGGATATAGATACCTGGATATTCAAGATTTCCCCACTCTTTCTTAAGTACTTCTAATGCATGCAACGTTCTTGGAATATCCCATGAACGCAAGTGTCCAGTTGTCCTAGCCCTTACTATGCTATCTCCATTTTTAAGATCTTGATGATACCCAAACTTATCTTCCATTGTTTTGCATTCCTTGTTCTTTCTTTAATGTTATTATTGTTTCTCTAAGTCTATAGTTTCTTATCTGACCCGATCGGCGATTTCGTGCCTTTTCTACTTTCTCGATAGTGAGTCCGCGTTCTGTTCCAATTTTGGCTAATAATAAATCTGTAGGTACATAAACATCAGCAATTAAGCTATCGCCAACAACCAAGACAAAACGACCGTTTGCCCTAAGAGAATTTGCAACTGAGTTCATGACTTTGTACATATCATCGAAGTATTTGTGTACAATTTGAGGCATATCCAGTCGCCTGTAATTACCCCTTCTTTTTATGTTTTCCTCAATATTTACCTTTATTTCTTCTATCCAGCTATTCGTATATTTAGCGTTTGATTGTGCAAATGTTTTTACTAATCCCTTTGAAATATTGTCACAAACAACGAGGCTATCTTTTACCTTTTTGGCATCCTTTGCCTCTTTGGTAAAACCGAGCCACGCCATCTCAATCTTGTAGTTCATAACATAGTCAAGTCCATTCATATATGGTGGTGATGTAATGATGAGATCAAATAGGTGTTTATGTCTGTATTCCATCGCATTGGCGAGCAAAACCTTACTTTCTGCAAAGATATTCTTTTTGTATTTGACTTGAAGGCCTTCTAAGTCTTTGCAAATGTCCTTAATCTTATGTTCCATGAGCACCCAGGAGGCATTACCTGCAACTTTTTTGTTTTTCCAATATCCAAGACATGGAGTCCTCTTAAGGTTGCTACAGTCAATCAAAATTGAAGAAAATGCAAGCAGGATAAGATTTTTGACCTTGGCTTGTTCCTGTGTTTTTGTAAGAATAGAATCTATCCCCCCTTTGAGGAGTTCCAAATTTCTTAACACTTCTTTATTGAACTGATTCTCCGATTTGAGAAATTCAGGGGCAGGAGTTCTTAAATTTTTGGGGATAGATGATAATGTTTCTTTGAGCAACTTAGGGGAAACATCCCAGGAATTAACTTTTATGTCCGCAATAAATTGAAGGAGTGGGTTTAATTCAGTTCCGATAGATTTGTAGCCATTTAACTTACTTTGAGTAAGGACCGTACCACAGCCGGCAAAGGGGTCTAGAATAACGGGTGATTTATAATCATCTTTATATTGATCAAGTATTGATTGTACAAATGATGCGGAAAATCCCTGAATATAAGGCGCCCACCTGTGAACATGTTCTCCAAAGTTTGATGTGAATTGTATTGGTTGTCTTCTTTCAACAATCTCAATCCCTAATTCTTTCAGGTAAGGTTTTGAGTCGATATTACATGAACCACCAAACTTTGGAGAAGAAAGAATATTCTTTTTCCTGATGTCTGTTGTGTTGCTATCCATGAGGGGTAATTTTAGTTGCATGTTTTATTCATTTCAAACGATAGCCATTACATGTGTAAGTAATTTATTAATATTGGGTTTATTAGAAGTCCTTAACATCTCAGACTCTTGTCCCTTAAAAATAGAATTTACTGGAGGAATATTCCAAGCATCTTTTGAATCACAAAGCCATCTATCATGAAAACTCGAAAGCAAAGTAATATCTGTTATAATTTCCCATTCAATATTTATTCCTTTATGATGTAGTTCTGTTTTTAATCTTAAAAACTCTCCAACAGCCGACTGGCGTTTTGTTTGCATCACCAGAAATTATAATGAAATGAGTTGTTTTAGCAGCATCAAGACTATCGACTAAAATATCAAAAGCCTTTTTATCGAAATGTTTGTCAATCCAATAAACAGTTCCTTTTAGAGATTTTATTATATCTTTAAGCCTTTTAATGTTTGAGAAGGGAGTTTCTGTTGAAATAAATTGATGAGCAGATAAACTTTCCATCTCTTGTTGCCACAAAACTTTTACATCTCGAGTATTTTTATTGTAAGAGATAATATTACCGAACTTAAGAATCTCAAGGAAATTGTTAAGTTCCACTTCTTTTTGGAAGTCAAAGTCAAAATTATGGTGTTTTAATAAGTTATAAATATTTATTCTTTTAATGTTTTTGCTGCCACTTAAAATTTGAGAGATTCCAATAATAGCTGGGTGTAGTTTAAGTGCCTCACTAAGAACCTTTCCTGCCTCTATTTCATCATTTTTTATGAACTTCTGAGAATAATATTCTTTCCCACGAACAGTTAAAGACACTGTTAGTTCTTTTATACTTGTTTCAATCTCAAAACTTGTAGTAGGAGTACCGCAATTAATGCTTGCAGTGTTTACAAAATCAATAGATTCAAGAAATTTTATTTCATTGGTATAATTCTTAATCTTAGATTCACCATTTCCGATCACCAATATTAATTCATCGAAATATTTCCAAGGCAGATTTGGAATAATATGTTTATTATTCTTAGATGCGTTATCTTCCATTATTTTTCATCACCAAAACCGGCTTTATGTGCAAGTGAAATATTTTTGAATAATCCTTCAATTGCTTCCTTAGGTGTTCCAATATCAAGGTTTATATTTAAGTTCAATATCAATTTAATGTTTTTACTATTTAAATTGGACAAATCATTATTATTCAAATCAGGTGATTCCTTATGTTTGGCTAGTTTTGGTTTTGCTAGATTTCCTTTTAAGGATTTTGACACCTTCGATTCTAAAGATTTAAAGTCTCCGCCACTACTAATAATATCTCTTAGGGTAATAAAACTGTTAGTATACATGTCTAACATCTTTTTTTTAACATCTTTATAATGATTTTTGAAATAGTTTCTAACTTCTGATTCACATTCAGGATTTAAACAGTCTTTTACTGTATCGAATAAGTCTTTATATACCTCTTTAACTTTTTCTTCTAAGCATGTTTTAAATTTTTCAGGTGCTCCCTTTAGCTCATTTGCATTAGGTGTTAATGCCCCTTCGTCGTCGACAAATCCGAACATTTTTAACATCAAAATAACATAATTAGGACTACCAATACTAAGAGTTTTAAGCTTAGATATATTTATTGGCGTTGGTTCATTTCTGCTATGTATTAATTCAAATATCTTAATTATGTCTTTACGACCAGCATAAGGTGGTACTTTTGTTTGTTTTTCTAAGGTCTTTTCCATAGTTTTATTAACCTCCCGTTCTTATATAAAAATTAAAGTATTTTATGTATATAAACACTCAGCCACATTCCTCTTAAAAATACACAACATTATTCGGTCAATTTTCAATTCATACCCTATTCTTTCGTAAGCTAGAAACCTTTATTTTCAACACATCCCTTATCTCACTCTTATCCATCTGAAGTTCAAGAAGATACTTTATTGCCTGAGGGACGGCGGGGAATGTGGTAGTAAAAATTTATAATGACGAAATATTAATTATTACGATAAAGCCCTTCCCACTTATCTTTCAATTCTTCATAAATATCACATGTCAATTTTTGCTTACATTCAGGACAGAAGCCATCGCAGCCATCATTTACATAGGTAAATCCAAACTCTGTAAATACCTTGTGCTGCTACTCAAGGTCATTACAGTATATTCAATAGAATCAATTGAATTATACTTATAAGAAAGTCTTTGTCAAATAAAAAATTAAAATTTACCAAATAATCTCATTTCGCCACAAAGTCACTAGGACACAAAATTCTCGGAGAGTGGTTCAAGCTTTGGATCCCTTTACTTTGTGCCTTTGGGTCTTGGTGGCCTGGACTATTATAAAAATGAGGTTTAAATTTCTGGTAGGAGTATGTTAATCTGGGCACCGGGAAATTGGGTGAGATTGAGTTCTTTCTCTTTTCCCCATGCCCATGAGGGTATTATGGAGAACTTTGCAGTCCCTGAGCGGATGGAGAGTTTGCCGTTCCATTGGTTGACAAAACGCCTTACTGCAGCAAGACCGTGGCCTCTTCCTTTTTCTGCATACCGTGATGCACCGTGAAGTAACGCCTTTTCAATGGCTTCGAGGTCGTCTCTTAATGAAAACCTCTCAGACAGGGTCATCCTGAAGCCTATGCCAATATCCATAACGGCAATTTTTACCACATTTTTACCTATATTCTGAAAATGGTATTTCTGGATGCCCACAAGTCCTTTAGTTTCACTGTGTTCGATAATATTCTGGCATACCTCAGAAAGCGCTACGATGAAGCCATTTATTGCCTTTTCATCGTAGTGGAGATGCTTTGCGAGGATTGATTGGGCGCGTTCTTTGACCTTCCCGACAATGAAATGAATATCATCTGACTTTTCTATAGGTGTGATCTCAAGAAGAACGTCTGAATAAGCACTTCTCAGGTATTTTTCTGATAACTGAGGCTCCTGTGGTACAAGTTTGAAATATTCACCTGCAAACTCAAAGAAATCCATCCTTTCTAAGTATTTAAGGACTTCATCTGATTTAGGTAGACGCATGGTTTTCTGAACTCCCTTTGACTTTAAATACTCTCCAAACTCAAGAATGCCGACCATGCCGTAAGGGTCTATAAAAGCTGCTTCTTGAAGGTCAATTTCCAATGATTCTTTGAATATTTGCAGGACTTGCTCGAAGGTGTCTTCCGTTATCTGTGTCATTAAAAACAAAAGATTCTAAACATATTTTCAATTGAGCGGTATATTCATTATAAATGATTGGTTATCGAATTTTGAGACGTGTAAATAATTTTATCGCATAACAGGCTCAGCATTCGAGAGAAGTTAATGTCTGTTAAACTTTATTTAAGAGTTCCTGTTCCTTTAGCAATTTATATTCAATACTATCAACAAGCGCCTGCCAGCTTGCTTCAATCAGGTTTTCGGATACGCCAACAGTACTCCAGATATTCTCGTCATCCTGTGATTCAATAATTACCCTCACTTTTGCTGCGGTTCCTTTACGCGGATTAATGACACGTACTTTGTAATCAACAAGCTTCATGCTTTTTATGGCAGGATAAAAGCGCTCAAGAGCCTTACGTAACGCTGAATCAAGTGCATTTACAGGACCAGCACCCTCACTTGCAGAGAGTTCCTGAATACCGTCAACCTTTATTTTGACTGTCGCTTCTGTTACAGGGAATTCACCACTCTTTCCTTTTTCGACAATAACACGAAACCCTTCTAAATCAAAAAATGTTTTATACCGACCCGCCTTTTTTCTCACAAGCAACTCGAAGGATGCCTCGGCAGATTCAAATTGATATCCTTCATTCTCAAGATTTTGAACTTCTTCAAGGATAGATTTTAAGAGCGCTGTATCATGGGTTAGTTTAAACTTTTCGACCTTTGCAAGGATGGTTGAACTCCCGGATAATTCTGAAATCAATATTTTCCTTTCATTCCCAACAGATTCAGGCGAAATGTGTTCGTAAGTGCCCTTATCTTTCTGAACGGCGTTCACATGTAAGCCACCTTTGTGGGCAAAGGCGCTTGTTCCCACAAAAGGTTGATTTGATCTGAACAACAAATTAGCCGTTTCGTAAATGAATCTGGATATCTCTGTCAGTTTCTTTAGTTTGTTGTCATTAAGACAGTGGTATCCTTTTTTTAAGACCAGATTTGGAACGATAGAACATAAATCCGCATTTCCACATCGCTCCCCTAGCCCGTTAATAGTTCCCTGCACCTGCCTTACTCCTTGTTCAACGGCAGCAAGTGTATTCGCCACTGCGAGGTCGCCATCGTTATGAACATGTATACCTAACACACCTTGTATATGTTTTCTTACGATGCCAACAATTTCAATTATTTCTGCAGGCAATGTACCGCCATTTGTGTCGCATAATACTATAACATCTGCGCCTGATAGTTGCGCTTCTTTGATTACTTTAAGGGTATATTCTTGGTTTTTTTTGTATCCATCAAAAAAATGCTCTGCATCAAAAAAAACTTCCTTTTTTTTTGATTTAAGGTATGAAATGGTATCGGTAACCATTCTGAGGTTTTCATCAAGTGAAACTTTAAGAACATTTGCCACATGGAAGTCCCAACTTTTCCCAACAATAGTTAGAACAGGCGTCTCAGCTTCTAATAGCGCCTTTATATTTTTATCTTCTGTAACACCCTTATCTGCCTTACGCGTGCTTCCAAAGGCGGCAATTTTAGCGTGTCGCAGCTTCAAGGATTTTACTTCTTTGAAGTAAGATTCATCCTTCGGATTAGCAATAGGATAACCCCCTTCAATGTAATCCACTCCCAAATCGTCCAATTTTAAAGTAATAGCAATCTTATCCTGTAATGAAAAGGATATACCTTCTCCCTGGCTGCCATCTCTTAAAGTTGTGTCGTAAATATAGATTTTGTTCATGTTTTTTATACTTGAAATATTTATGCAGATATATCCAAAATGAGGAATTTTAGAAAATTATTTAGTTCACTCTGATTAGCACAAAAAACAGTTATCCGGTTTTATACCGAGAAACGACCTGTTTTATCGGACTTCGATGTTATCAATGGTGCAATATATTGTCAAGATTAAAAGAGGCCTAATGAAATACAGGTAAGGTTTTAATTCATTATCATGTTCTTATGTAAAACAATAACACA
Organism: uncultured Planctomycetota bacterium; assembly: GCA_963709355.1. Lineage (GTDB taxonomy): Bacteria > Planctomycetota > Brocadiia > Brocadiales > Brocadiaceae > PLOWO2-12-38-17. The sequence continues at coordinate 966,614 of CAVPVY010000005.1, read as the reverse complement.
TATGCTAAATAAAAGGTGGTAAAAATTATAATATTTCTGTTTAAATTGTAGTTACATTGTATTATGTTTTTACTTTTATGTTTCTCTCCCGTATGACAGTCATTATTTTACTAAGCAGGTGAAAAGAATTTTTTATTAATTGACCAAATGAGAGGAAGTTTTTTATAATTAAAATCATTATATTTGATATGGTTTTTCAGGATTCTGTTTATGAATCCTTTTATATTGCAATAAATGGAGGAAAACATGTCACACCCACATGGTAAACACCCAGGAGGTCATACAATATCACACAAACACGGTGAACATCCCGAAACTATAAAGGAAGCATACTCACGTATCAAAGATGATACTTCCGGTAAATCTGCAATCGAATACATGAAGAACATGAAAAACCAACTCCGTCTCGTCTTTTGGGAGACGACTGTAGGCTGTAATCTTGAATGTATTCATTGCCGGCGGCTTGATGTAAGCACCACTCTTGCCAAAGATGACATGACTACAAGTGAGGCATTTGCCTTTGTAGATGCCGTTGCGGAAACAGGCAAACCCATTCTCGTACTCAGTGGAGGAGAACCGCTTTTCAGGCCTGATATTTTCGAGATTGCAAAATATGCAGTGAGTAAAGGATTGAGTGTTGCCTTAGCTACGAACGGAACTTTAGTAGATGATATTACAGCAAGAAAAATTGTGGATGCTGGCATCGCAAGAGTATCTATTAGTTTTGATGGCGCAGACGCTAAAACACATGATGAATTCAGAAAAATTCCAGGGTCTTTTGAACGTTCAATAGCAGGATTTAAAAGACTTAAAGACCTTGGCATGAGTATGCAAATCAATTGTACCATTGCAAAACACAATGTTGAACAGATTGATGATCTTTATAATATGGCATTAAAACTAGGCGCTGATGCTATACATATCTTTATGCTGGTGCCCGTAGGATGCGGTGTTCAGATTGCAGACGACCAGATGCTTCATCCTCAAAAATATGAAGAGGTGCTCAATCATTTCTATGATCTTTCCAAAGAGGCAAGGATTCAAACCAAGGCAACGTGTGCCCCTCACTATTTCCGCATCATGCGGGAACGCGCAAAAGAGGAAGGGATTACCATCTCTCCAAAAACACACGGCATGGCCGCTATGACGAAGGGATGTTTGGCTGGTACGGGTGTGTGCTTCGTTTCACACAAAGGAGAGGTCTTTCCCTGCGGTTACTTGCCAGTTGAGGCAGGTCATGTGAGGAAACAAAAATTCGTAGATATCTGGAACGATTCTCCGGTCTTTCAAAAACTGCGAGACACTGATTTACTGGAAGGCAAATGCGGGGCATGCGAATACAAAAAAGTCTGCGAAGGCTGCAGGGCACGCGCTTTCTACGACACTGGCAACTATCTGGCTGAAGAACCTTATTGCATCTATCAACCAAAAATGGCCAAGGCAGGTAAAGAGTAGCAAAGCAGAACCTCAGACTAAAAAAGAGTTTGTAACCACAGATTGCACTGATTACACAGATAAAGATCACAGCGGGTTCAGGTTTGCAACCTGAACACTACAATTTAGTCAAGGCTGGTTCTATCTCGCAGATTGAACCATAATATTTGAACGGTACTCTAATGCTTGAACTCGTGCTGTGAAACGGAATTATACCAAATGTTTCTGTTCAATCGAGGACGGAGGACGATTGAACCGGCGAAGGCACAAATACAATGAAGGTGGATTTGTCGTAAAGCAATTTTCTATCATTTAATCTTCGACTTTGCCAGCAGAGGAGAGAAACCTGTGCAACAAGCTCGCTTCATAACAATAAGCTCGGATAGTGTTAACGAGCGTCCAGCAGACACTTCGAAGGCGGGTCTCAAGCCGAAACTACTGGACCGTCTTCGTGAAGATCTTCGCTCTCGTCATTACAGCCACCGCACGGAGCAGACTTATTGTCATTGGGTCAGGCGGTTCATATTCTTCCATAAGGTTCGTCACCCTGCGGAAATGGCTGAGCCGGAAATTAACACTTTCCTCACCCATCTCGCCGTGAAGGAAAAGGTGAGCGCTTCAACGCAGAACCAGGCGCTTTCAGCCTTGCTGTTCCTCTATCGCCACGTGATTGGTCGCGAAGTCGGCGATCTCGGCAAGGTCATCCATGCCCGAAAGCCAACACGCCTGCCAGTGGTCATGACCCGCGATGAAGTGAAAGCCGTACTGGTCGAAACCTTTCAGACGACAAGTGGCTGATGGCCTCACTTATGTACGGCGCGGGGCTGCGCCTAATGGAATGTCTGCGCCTGCGGGTTCAGGACGTTGACTTTGCGCGGAACGAGATACGCGTTCGCGACGGCAAGGGATCGAAAGACCGGATCACCATGCTTCCAGAATCGCTCAAGGCGCCGCTTCAGGCGTGTCTTAAGAAAGGCAAGACGATCCATGAGAAAGACCTAGCCGAAGGCTGGGGACACGTTCAAATGCCCGACGCACTCGACCGCAAATATCCCAATGCGCCTAAGGAATGGCGCTGGCAATGGGTATTCCCGCAGGAAAACCGGTGGTTCAATCCCAAGACAAAGGAGCAGGGTCACCATCACATTGATGAGTCACTGGTACAGAAAGCCGTGAGGGACGCAGTCGTCAAGGCTGGACTGACAAAGCACGCTACTTGCCATACTTTCCGGCATTCATTTGCAACTCATCTGTTGGAAGGAGGCTATGATATTCGAACCGTCCAGGAACTCCTGGGCCACAGCGATGTAAAAACGACGATGATCTATACCCATGTCCTTAATCGCGGACCGGCAGGGGTTCATAGCCCGTTAGATAGGCTTTGAAATGGAGTAAGAGGATTTTATACTGATCCGTATAAGACGATATGATAAAAAGTGCAAAGAGACATAAGTAATAGTGTCTGAAGTGTTTATCAATATAGTGCTTGCCATATCAAAGGCATGTTATATGTACAATAAATTTGTATTCCGCATATTATGCGGATCAATCTAATCAATGTTAGATGTAATTAAAAAATGAGGGGAATATGAAACGCCCACTTTACAATGTCTTAATTGATGCTATCAGCTTTTTGATCTTCTCACTTATGATTGCCACCGGCCTTATTTTGAAATTTATTTTGCCTCCTGGTAGTGGTCGGATTGAGAAATTGCTTCAGGGAGGCAAACGCGCCGAAATTGTCACTTACTTTGATTTGACTCGTCATGAATGGGGCGAAATCCACTTTTATATTTCTTTGATTTTTCTTCTTTTGCTTTTAGTTCATTTGATTTTGCATTGGCAATGGATTAAAGCCATGCTTTGGGGTACAAAAGAAAACCCTCGGCCTCTCAAAAGGAAGTTAATTATCCTGTTTTGTGGAATATTTTTGTTGATTTGCATGGCTTTTCCATGGATTGTGGGAGAGAAGAGATATTCAAAGGCAGAATTTATCGAAAAAAGAGAAACTAAGTAGAATGACATCTAACCACTCGCTGAAGCCAATCCTTTACCCGCGCACGATTTTGGAGGCTCTTTAATTGCGCGGGTGCAGTCTGGCTTAGCTCTGTATTAGCTGAAGATAACGAAAGCTCGAAAGGAGAAAGAACATGCAAGACGAGATGAAAAAACTGACGACGGCTGCGGGAGCACCAGTCCCCGACAACCAGAACGTAATGACTGCGGGACCGCACGGGCCGCAACTTCTCCAGGACGTCTGGTTTCTGGAGAAACTCGCGCACTTCGACCGCGAGGTGATCCCCGAGCGCCGCATGCACGCCAAGGGATCTGGAGCGTACGGTACCTTCACGGTGACCCACGACATCACCAAGTACACCAAAGCCAAGATCTTCTCGCCGGTCGGCAAAAAGACTGAGCTCTTCCTGCGCTTCTCGACGGTGGCGGGCGAGCGCGGCGCTGCCGATGCGGAACGTGACATCCGCGGCACCGCAATCAAGTTCTACACCGAGGAGGGCAACTGGGATCTCGTCGGCAACAACACCCCGGTCTTCTTTCTGCGCGATCCGCTCAAGTTCCCGGACCTCAATCACGCGGTGAAGCGCGACCCACGCACCAACCTGTGCAGCGCGAAGAACAACTGGGATTTCTGGACCTCGCTGCCCGAGGCACTGCACCAGATCACGATCACCATGAGCGAGCGCGGCATCCCGCTCAGCTACCGTCACATGCACATGTTCGGCAGCCACACCTTTAGCCTCACCAACGCGAAGGGCGAGCGGTACTGGGTGAAGTTCCACTTCCACACCCAGCAAGGTATCAGAAATCTGACCGACGCCGAGGCTGAGGCGATCATCGCAAAGGATCGCGAAAGCAATCAGCGCGATCTCTACGACAGCATCGAGAAGGGCGGTTTCCCCCGCTGGAAGATGTTCATCCAAGTGATCCCCGAGAAGCACGCGGCCAAGTGCCCCTACAATCCGTTCGACCTGACCAAGGTCTGGTTCCACAAGGACTACCCACTCATCGAGGTGGGCGTCCTTGAGTTGAACAAGAACCCCGAGAACTACTTTGCTGAGGTTGAGCAGTCAGCCTTCAACCCAGCGAATATCGTGCCCGGTATCGGCTTCTCGCCCGACAAGATGCTGCAGGGCCGGCTCTTTTCCTACGGCGATGCCCAGCGCTACCGTCTCGGGGTCAACCACAACTCGATCCCGGTGAACGCGCCGCGCTGCCCGTTCCACAGCTACCACCGCGACGGGGCCATGCGCGTCGACGGGAACCAGGGCAGCACGCTCGGCTATGAGCCCAACAGCTACAGCGAGTGGCAGCAGCAGCCGAGCTTCGCCGAGCCGCCGCTCAGCCTCGAGGGAGCCGCGGACCACTGGAACCATCGTCAGGACGAGGACTACTACTCCCAGCCCGGGAAGCTCTTCCGGCTGATGTCGCCCGCGCAGCAGCAAGTGCTCTTCGAGAACACAGCCCGCGCCATGGGGGACGCGCCCATGGAGATTAAGATTCGCCACATCGGCAACTGTCTCAAGGCCGACCCGGCCTACGGCGATGGCGTGGCGAAGGCGCTCGACATCCCGATGAGCGATGTCAGGAAATAGACCAGGAAATAGACAACCATCAGCTAATCAATGGTTAGCCGCCAGCCACTTTGGCGGGAGGAGGGCCATATGGTGAAATGACGTGTCGTGCATAGTAAAAATTGACTATTCATGTTTTTCTCAAACCAAAACCAAGGAGGATCAAATGAAACAATTCGTGACGATAATTGCTGTGGTAACAATGCTCGCTCTCTTTTCCGGCACTGAGGTATTGGCACAGAAAGGGGTTATGCGAAAAGGCGGAGGAGGCTGGGGAGCAGGGACAGCTTACGGTAGGATGTACAACTCTCAGACCGTTGAAACTATAAGTGGTGAGGTCGTCTCAGTCGATAAGATCACACCTGCGAAAGGCATGTCTTACGGCGTCCACGCTGTTATTAAGACAGACAAGGAAACGATCTCTGTGCATCTTGGCCCTGACTGGTACATTGAAAATCAGGACGTGGGAATTGAGCCAAAGGAAAATATTGAAGTGAAGGGTTCGCGAATCACTTTTGAGGGCAAGCCAGCCATCATCGCCGCAGAAGTCACAAAAGGCGACGAGGTACTGGTGCTTCGGGATGCAAGCGGTTTTCCTGTTTGGAGCGGTTGGAGGCGCAGATAGCATTTAGGGAGAGTACTGAAACTGCGGCTAACAAGTCAATACAGTGGAAAATCAGGGGTTGGGCCTATCGAAATAACATTGTTAATTACGACTCTGTACTTTCAAACAAGTTCGTCGTACCCCTGTTTTCCACTGATTTCGTACGTTCGGCAGATATCATCACTAAAAGGCAATACAAATGACACAACCAGTTGAATCGACTGAAAATCGGCAAATGAGTAGTATGTTTGAGCGATACCTTACATTGTGTGTTGGTATATGCATTGTTGGTGGTATCCTCTTGGGTAAGATAGCTCCTAATTTAGCAAAAGCACTCGACAACATGTCTATCTCCGTTAATGGAGCGCCTGTAGTTTCCATCCCAATCGCTATTTGCCTATTCTTCATGATGTATCCAATCATGGTAAAAATTGACTTTGGGGCGGTCATTAAGGCAAGGAAAAGCGGTAAACCTGTTTTTTTAACCCTGTTTATTAATTGGGCTGTCAAGCCATTTACGATGTACGGTATTGCTCTTTTGTTTCTCGGATTTTTATTAAATAAATTTATCGGGCCAGAGGCCACTGATTTGGTAAAAATGCCCTTTGGAATGGACTTAACGGTAGGCACTCAATATGGGGCAGGAACAGTAGTTTTATCTGAAGGGGTCAAAATGTTGCAAATACCGTTATGGCGCAGTTACCTGGCTGGCTGCATTCTTCTGGGAATTGCACCTTGTACGGCAATGGTTTTGGTCTGGGGATATCTGGCTAGAGGGAACGATGGATTGACATTGGTTATGGTTGCCATCAATTCTCTCACTATGCTTGTACTTTATGGTATTTGGGGAGGTTTTTTGCTTGGGGTTGGCAGGCTTCCTGTTCCTTGGCAGGCCTTGGCGCTCTCTATCTCTATTTATGTAGCATTACCACTTGTAGCTGGATACATCTCAAGAATCTGGATTATCAAGACAAAGGGTATAACGTGGTTTCAGGAAAAGTTTTTACATGTTCTCACCCCACTGACCATTATCGCTCTGCTTACAACTCTTGTACTCCTGTTCAGTTTTAAGGGGGACGTTATTCTGCACAATCCATTTACAATTGTCTGGATTGCTATACCGCTTTTCATCCAAACGATTCTTATTTTTGGACTTGGTTATGGTGCCGCAAAGATATTGAAACTCCCATACCAAGATGCTGCGCCAGCTGCAATGATCGGGGCATCAAATCATTTTGAAGTTGCAATAGCCACTTCAACAATGTTGTTTGGCTTCTCATCTGGTGCAGCTTTAGCAACGGTTGTAGGGGTGCTCATTGAAGTGCCAGTCATGTTGCTGCTGGTAAAATTTTGTCTGAAAACACAAAATTATTTCCCAAAGAGCATGAATCAATCCTGAAATCAAAATGCCAAACCAGGCGCTTAACTTGACGCCGAGAACGTCTTCGGCGCTACTCGCGGCAAACCTCTTGGCGGCGCAAGTTAGCTTGAACGTTAGCCCCAAAAGATTAACCCTAGTGCTGTTAGTTAGTTATGCCTTGACATCTCTGAAAACAATACGTATTCTATGAGTATATAAAGGAGCGTTTCCATGCAAAAAAAATTGACTATAACCGTAGATAAGGAAGTTTATGAAGGTCTTCATAAGACCATTGGCTCCCGCAAAATCAGCAAATTTGTTGAGGAGTTGGTTCGCCCGCACGTAGTTCGCCCGAATCTGGAATTGGCATACTCCCAAATGTCAAAAGACAAAAAACGAGAAGCGGAAGCCTTGGATTGGGCAGAGATGACTTTTAAGGACACAACACGTGAAAAGAGGTGAAGTCTGGTGGGTTAATTTTGATCCTTCTGTTGGCGGAGAGATTAGAAAAAAACGTCCTGCCGTAATCGTTAGTAACGATGTATCAAACAAGTTTATCCAAGTGAGGCACTGGTTTTATTTGACGGTAAAGAGAGCAAGGCAATGGTCGATCAGTTGGCAACTGTAACCAAATTGCGACTGTTTAAACGTGCTGGTCTTATTTCAGAAGAAGATATGCTCAGGATAAACGAGGCGATCAAAATCCAACTTGATATTTACTGAAGGCGGGCTAACAAGCTAATCCAGCGGACGCGGAATAGCCGCGCCGGCGAGGCATACTTTAGGCGTCTTTCGCAGCTCATGTAAAATAAAGGAGATTCAATTATGCCAACAAGAGAACATTAAACCTGTCCGCATTGTAGCGGGAAAACCAAGTGGACTTGCGCAGCAAGTATTTTAAACTTTAACAACCTCCTCCTTTTCCACCTTATCAAGCCCAAATGCCGTGTGAACTGCACGCATGGCTCGTTCCGCATGCGCTTCATCAATGACGCATGATATTTTTATCTCTGATGTGCTGATCATCTGGATGTTAATCTTTTCTTCTGCAAGGACGCTGAACATCTTTTCTGCAACTCCGCAGTGACTTCTCATCCCAATTCCGACAACTGATAATTTTGCAATTTTGCTATCGTGCAAGACCTCTTTAGCGCTAAGTTCCTTTTTAATCTTCTCCGCAGTTTCCAGTGCCATTCGTAAATCGCTTCTCGGCACCGTAAAAGTTACATCCGCACGGCCCTCAATACTTGCATTTTGTATAATCATATCCACGTTTATGTTCTTTTTAGCAATATCATGAAAAATCTTTGCTGCCTGTCCAGGAACATCCGGTACGCCCCTTATTGTAATCTTTGCATCATCTTTACTAACTGCGACACCACTAACAACAATATTCTCCATTTCTTTGCCCTCCTTACATATTAACGTCCCTTCACTGTTATTAAAACTTGAACGAACATATAATGGAACGTTATATTTTTTTGCAAATTCAATTGAACGAGAGTGCATTACCTGTGCACCGAGACTCGCCAGTTCAAGTATTTCATCATAAGACACCCTGTTAAGTTTCCGGGCACAAGGAACCTTCCTCGGGTCTGCTGTATAAATCCCATCAACATCTGTATAAATATCACACCTGTCAGCTTTCATAATCGCAGCCAGTGCCACTGCTGTTGTATCTGAACCACCGCGGCCAAGCGTGGTAATATTTTCGTTTACATCCACACCCTGAAATCCAGCCACTATAACAATCGTACCCTTATCCAGCTCTTTTTGGACACGCGTCGTATTGATGTTACGAATACGCGCCTTTGTATGGTAACTATCAGTAACAATACCTACCTGACCACCCGTAAACGAGACTGCAGGGAAGCCAAGGGCATGAATAGCCATAGCCATTAGAGATATAGATATCTGCTCTCCTGTTGACATTAACATATCCATTTCCCTAGATGAGGGATTGTCTGTTATTTCATAAGCGAGGCCAATAAGTTCATCTGTTGTTTGCCCTCTTGCAGAAACAACCACAATAATCTTGTTACCTGCTTTATATGCTTCAGTAACACGTTTTGCGGCGGCATTTATACGTTCAGCGGTGGCTACAGAAGTACCGCCAAATTTTTGTACAATGAGTCCCATATTTTACCCTTAAACAACATCAATAATGTATACCAATAATAGACAGTGTAGATTATTATATGTTTTTATCAAAGTCAATATTTTTCTATCAGCTTTTATGATAAGACTGATTTTATAATTGACATAGTTTCATAATATAGATAAAATGCCAAAAACTGTGGAGTAGATTTACTTTGCAGTAATTCTCCATATGATAATTATTTTTTAGGAAAGAGGAGACTGTTCATGGAAGGTAATCCAAAAGTAATTGAAGCACTGAATGAGGTACTCACATCAGAAATAACAGCTATTAACCAATATTTTGTACATGGTAAAATGTGTGAAAACTGGGGATATCAACTCCTTTACGACGAAACGGAAAAAAGGGCAATGGAGGAGATGAAGCATGCAGAAAACCTCATAGATCGCATCCTGTATTTAGAAGGCATTCCCATCGTTACGAAACTTGATAAAATCAATATTGGGAAAACCGCAGACGAACAGTTTAAAAACGATTACGCATTAGAAAAGAGTGCAATCCAGAGACTTCAAAAATCAATTACTCTTTGCGATAACGTGGGCGATGCCGGCTCAAGTGATTTACTTGAGCATATCCTCCTGGATGAAGAAAATCACGCCAATGATTTAGAGGCATATTTGCAGCAAGTCAAAGACATGGGAATCGAGAACTTCTTAACTACACAGGTTCACAAAAAGGAAAATTCTTAAATACAGATAATAATCAGGTATAGAAATCAGGATTGTTTCAGAATCTGCTCGCGATTACTTCGGTTGGCTAAATATTTCATGGCATCTGGATCTGCCGATGCATATAAAATATCGAATTACCACACTTATTGCATATTGAAATTTTCTCCCACATCTGCATATATTTCATTAATGTTGTAACAAATGCCGCATGACTCCATGTTAGCGGTGAAACTGATACTGGCTTATTTGTATAAGGATTAATCTGCTCGGCAAGCACGCCGGATTGTAACGCCCAGCTCACAACCCATTCCAGAACTGATAACGCATTGTCTAAATCGTTTATATCTTTTGCATGGATAATATTGCATTCAGCCATCCGGATTGTACATATAAACCAAGGACTATCAGGCACCTGCTCAATGTCATCGCTGATTCGATGATAAAAATTATTAGTATATCTTGCAATTCCACCGACCCAACATTATTTTCGTAAATATGGAAATTGTAATTAAAAGATAACCTTATTTCACGGTATCTCTCTTCCAGATTTTTGATAACGACTCATCTTATAAAAACATTTAAGTTGAAGTCTACTGTATCGTACATCTTAAGTTCATTTTTTAGATGTTCATCCCTGGGTCTTACTTTCTGTAAAACTTTACTATTCTACGAAAGATTCAAAACCAGCAGTTTATGTTCAGTCATTTCTTCCATGGCGTATCTTACCCCTTCACGCCCTATACCGGATTCTTTAGCCCCACCATAAGGCATATTATCAGCGCGAAATGATGGTACGTCATTAATTATTACTCCGCCAACATCCAGATGTTCATAGGCATAAAAAACATGCTTTATATTGTTTGTGAAAATACCTGCCTGTAATCCATAGACAGAATTATTTAATTGTTCCACTGCATCTTCAAAAGACTCATATTCTGTAACAGTGACAACAGGCGCAAATACTTCATTTGCATTTATTTTCATCTGGGGTGTGGTATTCGTAACCACTGTCGGCTCAAAAAATACGCCTTTCCTGAGCCCTCCACAAGTTATAACAGCGCCATGGCTTATAGCCTCTTTAATCCACAATTCTGCTCTTTTTGCAGATTGTTCATCAATCATGGGCCCCATCTTGGTATTCTCATCCATAGGGTTACCCATCTTCAATGTTTTTATTTCTTTCAGAAATTTCGACATAAAGTCACTATATATTATTTTATTGATAAACAGTCTCTGCAGTGATATACAGACCTGCCCACTGTAAGAAAAGGCGCTAGTCATACACCTTCTTACGGCATAATCAATATTATCATTACAATCAATAATCGTGCCGGCATTGCCACCTAGTTCCAATGTAACCCTTTTTTTATTTGCGATTTGCTTAAGTCTCCATCCAACTTCTGCGCTCCCGGTAAAGGTAAGCATTTTGATACGGTCGTCAGCTATGATTTGTTCTGCAAGACCCGGTGAACATGGAAACACACTAAAAGCGCCGTTGGGCAAACCTGATTCAGAGATGACTTTCCCAAGCAATAAAGCAGTCAGGGGTGTCTTTGAAGCTGGTTTGATAATAATAGTATTTCCTGAAGCTATAGCTGGCGCAATTTTATGAACAACGAGATTTAGAGGGAAATTGAAAGGTGTAATACCGAAAATAGGACCTATTGGGAAACGTTTATGGATAGCATTTCTATTTTTTGAACGTTCTGAAATATCTAAGGAAATATATTCTCCCGAAATCCTTTTTGCCTCTTCCATTGCTATTTGAAATGTACAAATGGCGCGTTCAACCTCATGGCGTGAATCAACAATAGGTTTACCTGCCTCCAAGGCTATACTGCGGGCAAAATCCTCCTTTCTTTCCAAAATACCATTTTTAATATTACAAAGGATTTCTGCCCTTTTGTAAGCTGGTAATTTCCTTGTTTCTTTAAAGGCACATACTGCCTTCTGAATTGCATCGGTTACATCGTCTTCGACTGCAAGGTAAGTAACACCAATAATATCGTTATTATAAGGATTTCTTACTTCAAGCACATTCTTACTTTCACGCCAATCATTACCTATGAGAAATTTAAATTCATTTTGCATTTTAGACCTTTACGTTGAAACGCAGATATATGCTTTTGAATATAGCAACGTTTAACTGATATTCGGATTGTATTGAATAAATAATTTGCAGTTTTAAAGTGAGTGTAAAATTTTATGGCAAAATTCTGTCAATGTATAATCTCTTGCCCCCATAACCAGAATACAATCGCCAGAATGTGCGAGTCTTTTAATTTCAGGTATAATGTCTTCTCTGTCTTCTACAAAAAAGGCATTTCTCCCACCTTCTTTTATACGACTGACGAATTCTGCAGACGAAATGCTTTTATTCGTAGTACCACCGGCATAATATATTTCTGGCATAAAAAGCACATCATTCGAAGAAAGCACCTTAATGAAGACATTGATAAATTCCTCCTTCATAAAACTGGCTGGAATATAACCATGAGGTTGGAAAATGGCGATTACCCGTTTACATCCTAGTTTTACAGCATTAATCACCGCCGAAATCTTCTCAGGATTATGGGCAAAGTCATCTATTACCATTATTCCATTAACCTCACCAATTACATCCATCCTGCGTTGTACGCCCATAAAATTCTTAAGTGACATGGCTATTACGTCATCATTAATTTTCAACCCTATGGCAACAGCAATGGCTGCAAGGGCATTATGTACGTTATAAATGCCAGGAAGGTTAATCTCAAAGGACTTACCATTTACATTAAATGTAGACAGAAATGGTTTACAGACGATTCCTTTTGCATTTATATCTGCATCATTATTTAGACCGTAGGTTACAACGTTTTTATGTCTTAGATTCAATTCCTTCAAATTAGGACAATCTGCATTAATGACAAGCGTATCTGTGGTTTTCTCTGAAAAAGTTGTAAACAGCTTAGATAATTCTCCTATCGTTTTATGATCCTTTGAAATGTTCGTAATTACAGATATGCGTGACTTGTACAATGTTATACTGCCGTCACTCTCATCAGCCTCTATGGAAATAATATCAGAAGTACCTGCCTTCGCATTTCCCAAATAAGTATTATTAACATAATTTTTAATACAACCCCCCACTATTATAGTTGGAGATAAACCGGCACAATCCATTATATAACCGATAAGGCTGCTTACTGTGGTCTTCCCATTGGTACCTCCAACAGCGATTCCGTAATTTGCATTAAACATTTCAGATAAAAGATCTGCTCGTTTAATTATATTCCTGTTGAGCGCAATTGCTTTCCTGGTATCCGGATTATCGTCCTCTATTGCCGATGAAATAACTATAAAATTTGTGTTTTGTTCGATACCAGAACCGTTTTGAGGATATAAGGAAATACCTTGAGATTGGAGTTTTTGAAATATTTCAGGTGTAATTTTTCTATCATGGTTTCTATCAGAACCGCTGACAGTATGTCCTTGTCCTCTAAGTATTTGGGCAATGGCACTCATACCAATTCCGCCGATACCTACAAAGTGATATGAATGTTTACGCAAATCTCCATGATTTCCCAACAGACGGTAAGTATCAGAAGTTAAATAATGATTGCTGGATTTAACCAATGTTATATCCTGCGTGCTATCTTTTATCATAGGACAAGAAATATACAGAAGTGGATTTGATTTGTCAAAAATATTTCCACAAGGTATATTAAATATCAATAATTTAAATAATTAATTCCAGAAATATGTTTTACTCAAATATTTTAGTTGTTTTTTTAGAATCAAACACCAACAACTGGTTGCATATCGGTAGTGAAAGTTTAAAATATTCTAAAACGACAACTATATAGATTTGCATTTCTATACTTAGGAAGGGGGAAATTTGGTTACGCTCGGCAGACATATAATCTTAGAAATGTGGGGATGCAGTAGGAATACAATCAATAATACAGAGGCTGTAAAGGAAGCACTTGTAAGTGTAACAAGAGTTATAAATGCAATACTTGTTAATGTGGTGTGCCATCATTTTAGTCCTTATGGTGTAACGGGTATTGCTATTCTTGCCGAATCCCACATTTCAGTTCACACCTGGCCTGAACATGAATATGCAGCCGTTGATATTTTTATTTGTGATAATGATATCAATTTGCAGGATGCAGTCTTTTGTATAACTCAGGCTTTCAACGCTAAAGAAACCTCAAGGCTGGAATTAAAAAGAGGGGATTTATTTAGAAAATCCGCTTTAGCAAATTATATAAAGTGATTGATGACATTTAATAAAAGTACAATTACAAGAAATTATTTTTTTATTTAATCTGATTGAGACCTAACCTTAACATAAAAGACTAATAAGTGATTTTATGGACAAGACTCCTGTAAACTGGATTGATGATTATTTTAACAGCCACGAGATACATAAGCATGCCTTTAAGAACATCATACATCAGGTGCAGTCAGATTTTCAGAAGATTATAATAGTTGATACATTTAATTACGGAAAATTCCTTATACTCGATAACGAATTTCAATCAGCAGAGGCCGATGAATACATCTATCACGAAGCGCTTGTTCAACCCTCTCTTATTTTACACCCATGTGCTGAGTATGTACTTATTTTAGGCGGTGGCGAAGGGGCAACATTGCGTGAGACGCTTCGTCATAAAACAATTAAAAAGGCTGTTATGGTTGACATTGATAAGGAAATGATTAAGTGCGCGAGGGAACACCTCCCTTCTTTTCATGCCGGGGCATTTGACGATAACCGTGTGGACATTGTTATTGAGGACGGTAGAAACTATGTTGAAAACATAAAAGATACATTTGATGTAATAATCATAGATGTTAATGACCCTTTGGAAGGCGGGCATTCCTATATGCTCTTTACATCAGAATTTTATAAAATTGCCGCCAAAAAGCTTAAAAAAGATGGAATCCTTGTGGTTCAATCTGGCGCCGCTTCAGCCTTTGAAAATAATGTGTTTACCAGCATCTGCAATACATTGAGCAAGGCTTTCCCGCATGTATTCCCCTACGTTACATATATTCCAACATACGCATTGCAGTGGGGGTTCGTAATTGCTACACACAACCCTGGAAGCTTGGATATTACTGGAGAAGAAATTGATAATAGAATTGCCTCCAGAATTAACAACAGCACACTTCGTTTTTATGACAGCATTACACATCACGCCATGTTCAATCTACCGAAATATCTGAGGATGGATATACAAAAACAAACTATTGTGATACAGGATAACACCCCTTTAACTGAACACTATCCCGGTATCTCCGTAAAGTCCACAAATCCGTAAATAACAGATAGATACATAATACATATATTTTCCGTGTCGTACTTATGTCGTACGTTTTTACTATACCATTGCGAGTCTGGTATTGTTACACACACCCGCAAAACGTATTTTGTTAGTATCTAGACCCCTTTGGACTTGAAATTACACTTTCAGATAGAAAGTTTTGTCATGATTCTACCCAGCCTCAAAGTATGCTAATTATAAATGTAAAAGATATTTGATAAAAGAACTACAAATTCTTTACTTTCAGTTGTTCAGCTCAATATAAAATTCCCAGAAGTCTGTACCTTCAAGTTTGTGTGTCTGCAATGAATTGTGTCTTAAATTATCTTTTAGGTAGGTTGATTACTTTTTAAACTTCTTCTTTATATCTTCAGGCAGGGCATCCTATTGTGGTAAAAATTCAGGCTCAATAGCAATAAGATACTTGCTCAATCCTTCAATCTCTAACAAACCTGTCTATCTCATAAGTCTTAAAGTTATCCTACTTGAAATGCTTATCAGCCTTTTTTTAGCTTCTCCTGCATACCAGGAGTCCAAAACCACGCTTGAGAACGTGGAATACTCAACATCGGTTCTAATACAATCTTTCCTTTATCTACCTTAAATGTCACCTCATCCCCAGCCTTGATATGTAAAGCATCTCTTATCTCTTTCGTATGGCAACCTGTCCTTTATAAGATATTGTTGCTGTCTTCATGTTTTTTATTCACCACATTACTCAATGTAAAATTGTAAGACTCTTCTATATATAACCATTATCTTTTACCTGATCTATTATGTATTAAGCAACATTAATTCAACCTGCCTGTGCGGTCACGCACGCAGACTGGCTTCATCCAACCTACATTCACCTCATAATATCCGTAATTGACCTCCCCTCCTTTTGAGGGATTTACATGAAAATATCAATATGATTCAATTCTACTAAGTATGGAGAACGTCTTATTATGATGAAAAAGCCTGAACAAAGAGATAGCGAGCGGAAACCTTTTAATTTCCCAGTTAATTTTCGTCTTTCTGCAGTTAATTCGAAACAAAAAACGGATGTGCAGTGTGTGGGACGTGGAGTTGATATAAGCAAATACGGGTTAGGTTTAATTACTGAACTTCCCCTTGAAAGGGGCACTGTTTTACAGGTTCTGCTCCCAGCTATTGTTGACACAACTGTACCTGTTTTAGCAGAGGTGAGATGGTCAATGCCTCTTAATTCTTTCAGGGTAGGACTACAATTTTTGGGATTGTAATGTATTTGTAACACATGCGATGTACATGACTTGAATAGTAAAAATCAGACGTAAGAAGTAAACATGATTATTAGATGATTAATGTGTAGTAGTTTTAAATAAAGGAGAGTGAAAAATGAAGAAACTAATTGTAGGATTATTGATAGCTTTTACAGTGTTGGTTTCAATGAGTAACGTGTTTGCGAGTGGTGGTAGGACAAATACAAGCTCACTGTCAGAACCGCTGGGTTATCTGTTAATTGCTGCTTGTGGGGTGATGCTTGCCGGTGTAAGATACTGGATGGTAAAAAGACATCGTAAGAAAGACAAGAAGATCCCCATGACGTCGAAAACGAATAGAACTACTCTATAAGTGGTGCATTAACAAAAATCCCTACTTTCTCATTTCGACCGAGGTGAGAAATCTGTAAACACAGTAATTTCGAAACAATTCGGCTCACCGCAGAGAATTCTAATATCGCATAACAATTCTTAATCGTTTTTCCTGTAACCGCTATAATCAACGGTGGGAAAATCATGTCACAAGAGCCGTTTACATCTATGTTGATATTCTTCTGGGATAGAGCCTATCTTGCTGGTCAGAAATGATCTGCATATCCGATTTCACACATAACGCTTGTATTTGTGGATTATACGATTCCTGGGGAGCCATACTTAATTATTGACTCAGTGTTGAAAAACGGTTAAGACTCCCCTGTGGCTATAGGCGCTCGTGTGGTAATCCCAAGAGCACGCTATGTCTGCAGAAACGGCATGAAGGAACCACAAAAGAAAAGTGAAGATTACTGAAATTAAGTATAGTGTCCCCAAAATTTGTAGATTATTTTTTAGCGGGATGATATCCCACTTTTGAGGGATTGACGGAAAATAATTAATATGATTTAATTTTGCCCGTTATCAGTAAAAGTTAAATACTCTATAGCTTTAAGAATCTTGGTAACTGAATTATTAATGGGGGGAGACAGTTATGGTCGTTGAAGAAGACAGGAAACATGGTGAATATGTATGTCCTCATTGCACAGGGAAGAACTTCATACTTATCGGCCTGCAAAGGCATAACGGGCTATTCAAAGATCATGAATTATGGCGCTGTAAGAGTTGCCATAGTACCTTTGCAAGAGAGACCATAGAAGTAAAGAAAACGGCTGAAGACGAAACTTTTAATAAAAGAGCCCTTTCCTATTACTGTAAAATTAAATTTGCCAGCTAAAGATAGTACCTGAAATAAGTTACGAGACGCTAACTGTTATTGTTAACTAAAAGAGAAGAAAAATGAGTAAGGGAATAGGATTTCGTAAAGAAGAAAAGAAAAAACCTACCAGAAACCATCAAAGAAAAGAGATCCGTTAAAAAAGCTAAAAAACGAAAGCTTGAGTAACAGCCTTAAAAGTCTCTGTTGTTATCCTGAATTATTCATGTAATCCTGTATACAGTGGAATTAACATGTTGTAGAAAACTGCGTTTTTTAGCGTATTTTATTAAGAGCTTACAACTATATATTAGCTTAAATTATTAATGGTTTATGAATAATAAAGGTCAAGAATGAATTCCAGTTTCCCAGGAGTGGGATGAGAGTCACATCTGGACAGCCTGTAAAGACCTGACTCCAAAAAGATTCTCAGATGTTATAGGATGGGAAATTTTTAAGCAGCAAACAAAAAGCCCCAATATCCTTTTACCGAGTATTGGGGCTTTCGCGTCGTAATTATAACAATAAGTTAAGTGACTACTCCATATTTTTATAAAATGTATCTATTGTAATTATTCATTAAAATATAAGAGCTCGCTTTTTAATAAACTTATAATTTTACCACGTTTGAGGCCTTGTAGCCCTTCGTGTCCTTCGTAACCTCGAACTCAACCTTATCTCCTTCTGCAAGGGTTCTAAACCCCTCACCCTGGATAGAAGTCTGATGTACAAAAACATCATCTCCGTTATCCTGGGAAATAAAACCAAAGCCCTTCTTGTCGTTGAACCACTTCACGGTTCCATTTGCCATACTTAAATCACCCCCTCTTACATTAAAAGAATTACAAAAATAAAAAAGGCCACAAAGTTGTAACCTTGTAGCCTTAATATAACGCAAATATATAATATGACTTTAAATTGCAACCGACTGACTTAAAATAATATTATCAGATATTGTGTAACAAAGCAAAGAATAAACAAAATAAATAAAGGACATGGAGAAAAGATAAGAATCACATCTTAAATAATTAGCTAGAAATCGCTATATTAACACAAGAGAAAATATCAATATTTATTATTTAAGATGCAACCCGCCCCTCCTCGATTATAAGAAACCAGCTTCAATAGCAAGAATAAAGACCTCCTTGGCCTCTTCTACAGTCTTATGTCTATATTTATCTGTAAATATAAGGCTTTTCATACCTTTTTCTTAAAGTATTTTCAAATGGTAGCTGGATTAAAGCTGTATATAGATGTCAATATAGTACGGATGGGTAAAATTGATTTGCGCGCATGGTAAACAACACAAAAACGTCATTTATAAATATTTTGGCTTGCATTCAACATCTGTACACTGCCGCAAAATACTCCACCCTTTTTTACAATTAATTTACGGCAGGTTATTTTACCATAGATTTCACCACTCTTTAAAATCTCAACAGTCCCCATTGCATTAAGATCACCATTAATTTTACCCTTTATAACAGCATCCCCAACCTTAATATTTGAGACTTCTATTACACCTTTCCTCTTTAAATACAATGTGCCGTGTGTCTCAATCTTTTTGGCTAAAAGGGCTTTTATCTTATGATTACTCAGGTCATTATGGTGATAGCAATATTTGCATGTTACTGCCTGTGCTTTCTCATTCGTAGAAATTTCTTTTCCACACTTGTAACAAAGAAGCCTTCTTATTCCGATAGAAGATTTTTTCTTTTCTTCAGATGGGTAAAGAATTTCTTTGACATTGACATGCCGATTACAGTGTCGGCACGGCATTGAAATACAATAAATCGATACCGAGAGATTGCCCTGGCAATAAGGACACACTATATCTCTGGTTTCAGGAAATTCGTTTTTTTTGGAATTCATAAACAATTTTTTAGGTATTTATTTTCGCTTAATATTTACATCAGATCTTTTCTCTCTTCCGTTTTTCCTTCTTTGAAATTTAGGTTTTCTTTTTTAAATCCGTCTGGATTTACATTGCATTTCCCAACAAATACAACCCCTTCTTCAATAACCAAGGTTCTTGCTTTTAGATCACCAATAAGCTGTGCCCGTTCCTTAAGCTCAACTTTCTCAGACGCCACAATATTTCCGTCCACGCGCCCTTCAATAAGGGCATTCTTTACCGTAATATTTGCTTTAATACTACCAGTTTTACCAACAATAACTTCTCCCTCATCAGTTATCATTTCCCCTTCGAATTTTCCATCAATTTTCAGAATATTAGTAAACTTGATTGTACCTTTGATTTCCACATCCGCTGTCATATTCGTTACATTTTCTTCTTTCATTTCAATTTCCTTTCTGGATTCATTCTTTTTTTTGAATCCACCCGTATTATTGTCTGTTAATTTGGTCTCCTCCGTATCTTTTCGGAATAATTTCATAATACCTCTACCCCTTTCTTTTAACTACCGAAATAATTTAGGGACAGCGATTATTTTTCCAATGTAATGGCTGTAATCCATAAAAGATTATTCCCATAACTATAATCCTAAAACTTTAATTTAACATATCGCCTCTTTTTGCTTAACAGGCTTATAACTTTCAACAAGACTTTCATCTTGCCCTTTGCCATACAGAGGTCACACTGGTTCTTTTAGTTTAACCAAAGCTCCTCTAACGTCCTAAAATACCCTTACAGCTTTATTGCCATCTCGGCACTGATATTTTTTTTCTCATTTACTATCTCGTTTATAGTCCCGAAGGTGGTATGAACCTCTTTTGCTAATTGAGATTTTGTAATTCCCAGAGGTTTTATTAATTCCTTACGCAGAACTTCGCCATGGTGTGTTGTTTTTCTCATAATCATATTTCATAACCCTTTCTTTACAACCTTTCTGTTTCCTTGCCAATAAATGACCTAATCACAATTAAAATTATAGCATATAACGTTGTAATAGCAATCTTGGAAGTATTTCAAAAAATGCAATTTTCAAACATTATGTTGCGTCCAAGAGACACTCAAATATTTATACGGTGAATTCCTGAAAAATCCTCCATCTCTTTTTTTTCACACAAGTATAACGGATTATATATTATTGATATGTTAGTGAAAATCCCCCCACCCCCTTAAGTTTATGTCGTACTTGTGCCGTACCTATAGTCAAATACATATCAAAACAGATAAGAACAAAAAGAATTAAATTCCCTTAAACACCTTGAGAATGCAGAGGAAGACAGACTAGAGCAAAACAGAGTAAAAGAGAGTAAAACGCAGTAAAAAGTCATAGAAACACTATACTGGTATTTCTGTTGATTAAAATGATAGTTAGTATTTATGTTTGCCTTGCAATCTTGTTTCTTTCATTTATATTCTTCTTTTCACGGTGTTATATTCCATCTGCAGCAATTTCTCTTTTATATGGAGTCCTGATGCATATCCAACCAATTTCCCATTAGATCCAATAACTCTGTGGCATGGTACTACCGGCGGTAAAGGGTTCTTGTTATTTGCCATACCAACAGCCCTTGAGGCGTTAGGATTTCCAATCTGCTCTGCAACCCACTTATATGACCTGCATTCCCCGTAACGGATTTCCATTAATTCTTTCCATACCATCATCTGAAATTGTGTTCCATTGCTTATGTCTATTGGAAAATCAAAGTTTACATACTCTCCGTTAAAATATCTTTTTAGGATGTTTACTTCGTATTTTAAAATGGACTCATTCCTGCAGATTTCTATTTGTGGGATAGCATGCCTTGAAATAGAAGATGTATCCGCCAGGCTTTTATCTATGCGTAATAAACCAGTTAACGACAGTAGGAAACTTCCTTCCGAGTTGCACGGGAAGGAAATCTTACAAATCCCCCTGCTGCTTTTTGCAATATATACCTTGAAAAATGACGTATTGAAGCTGTTGAAATATACTGCTATCTGTTTATTTGTTTGAACCTTTTTTTCCAAATGTCAATCTATATACCTTCACTAATCCCATTATAATTAAAGTTACAAATAGCAAGGTGGAAAGCACAGAGATAGTAAGGGCAATAATTGCCCATAATTCTCTTACACAATAATTTGACCAACCATATTTTAGCAACTTTAAACCAGCCTTTTCGACTAAGAATAAAATAACAGAAATAATGACGAATCCAAGGACTAGGTATTTTATATCCTGTGTGTGAGGCGACATCGAAACCGTAAAAACAACGATTGTAAGCAGGAAAAGGATATGTTGTATGCTGCTTAAATGAAGTTGATTCCAGAAGGCATTAAATGTAACCCATACTGCATCGAGTAAGTGCCGTATCATATCGAAAATAGCTTTAAAGGAGAAGCTAATTTCCTGTGGAAATGTATTGTTTAACTGAATTGGATTTGAGAGTAGTTTTGATATAAAGAATATAAAAAAAGCGCACGCAAAGATAGGCGCAGAGGCAATGATGAAGTCGAATAAAAAAGGTATCCTGGGTTTTTCGTATTTAATCCCTGTATTGTTGGATGAAAACAGATTCAACTCTCTAATTGTAGTTCCTGTAGCAAGACAGATTACTGCATGACTTAATTCATGAACGATTGTACCGGGGAAAAGTAAGCCGTTTACACCTTTAATATTGATATACTTCTTCCACAATGCGGAGGTTGCAAAACTGAAAAAGACAATAAAAATGAGGCCTATTGCTAGAGAAAAGTATATCATAAATTATAAACTTACTGAGTAGTTGGATGCAGAAGTGTAGTATTTAAGGGAACTTCTTTATTATACACAATCACTTATGTTTTTTATCAAGTATTATTAATATAGTGTTCCTATTGTTATTGTTGAGGTTAGAATAACAGAGGCTATTTGCTATGTCAATCTGAAAAGATGCTTTTAATTACTAACATTATTTCGCATCACATTAAGAACAATATCTTCGTCGGCTAGTTTATGAAAACGGTTCATAGCAATGGGTGTGTAACTGATTGATAAAGAATTGCTTTGCAATTTAAAACGTCGGTTATATAATAATTTTAAAAGTGGGGACGTAGCTCAGTCCGGGAGAGCGTCTCGTTCGCAACGAGAAGGTCGGGGGTTCGATTCCCCTCGTCTCCACCAATTTGACTAAAATAAAGGTTCTCCGCTTTGCTACTCATGGTCTCTATGCGATGGATAACTTTTTTTATTAAACAGTGTACCGTGAAACCGCAAAGTACTCAGAGAAAAGTCTAATCTTAGAAAACGAATTTCATTCTCTTACCTTTAAAACCTCCGCGGTCTTCGTGTTCTCTGTGTTAAGCTAAACTTATACTTCTTTACAGTATTCCTTATGAGAAATAAACTGTGAAAATTGCTATTACTGGTATTACGGGCTTCTTGGGTTATTATGTGGCAAAAAGACTTTATGAAAGTGGTTTTCAGATACAGGCACTTATTAGAAATACCAGCAATATATTACATCTCAGAGATTATCAAGAAAAGATTTCTTATGTACAAGGTAATCTGACAGATAAAGAAACTTTGAATAAATTTGTTGCAGGCGCTGATATAGTTATTCACATGGCTTATGAAAGAAATGATGCAAGCTTTCACGAAGCGGCAAATAAGGATATTAAAAGGTTTGTAGAATCTAATCTTTTAGGCAGCATTGAGTTATTAGACACATCAAAACAGAGTGGAATAAAACAATTTATATTTATTAGTTCATGCGCAGTATACGGACATATCTTCCCTCATATCAAACTTGATGAGTTGCATCCGCTTTTACCAGATTCAAATTACGGAGCCTACAAAGCGTCTGTAGAGGCATTTTGCCATGCGTATCATTTATCCAATGCCTTTAACATGACCATCTTCCGTCCTGTAGGGATTTATGGTATAAACCCGCATCTTGCACATTCCGCTTGGTATAATATCGTAAAGGACATTAAATATGGAACAGATGCAGAAGTTTCAGGCGGTGGGAAAATAGTCTCCGTTGAAGATGTTGCCAAAGCAATATGTCTGGCAATTAATAACAAGGATGCGTTTGGCAAGACTTACAATCTTGTAGATTTTTATAGTGATAACTTGAGCATCGCACACATGGTTAAAGAAACCTGCGGCTCCAGGTCTAACATCAGGGGAACACCTCAAAAGCCTATCCATACGATTGATAATACTCAATCCGTAGCGTTAGGAGTAAAGTATGCAAGTGTGGATGGTTTGAAACAATACATTCGTGTATTGATAAATCGCATTTAAAATGAACTGTGAATGAGTTCAAATTTTACACAGAACCAAGCTCAGTATAAATAGGACTCTTTACTAATTATTCCAAACAATGCCCTGTATTTGTTCAAGATTGTTTCAGAATTTCTTCAAAATTTCTCAACAAAGATTCAATCAATACAAAGGTTCAGCTTTTTACATATACCCAAAATCTCTTTTTCCAGTTCACTCATGTCCCTACACACTGTAATAGCATCAGGCCTTCTATGGTCTAGCTTTGTACCTCCAAGTCTTTCAGACCATCCTTCGAAGCCCTTCAATGTTAAAATGGGCTTGTTGTAAATCCAAGCGAAACACATCTCCGATAGTGTCCCCGCAGCGCCTCCAAGTGCAACAATAAAATCTCCTGCTAAAACCGTTAACACATTCCTGGCATGACCTAATCCTGTAGGTATTACAACGGTACACCAATCATTTGCGTCGTTTACATTATCGGATGGAAGAATTCCAATAGTCAGCCCGCCGGTTCTTCGTGCACCTTTACAAACATATTCCATAATACCCGTCCTGCCCCCCGTTATCACTGCAATTCCATACTTTGCAAGAAGTTCACCAATCATTTCTGCTGTCTTACAAACTTCTAATGAAGCATCTGAATCACCAATGACTGTAGCTTGTGGTCTCCTCATATTCGACACAGTTTAATGATATAAGTGATATTTTATGTATATTTATCCCGTTACTCTTTTACATCAGGCTTAGTTAATATACCTTCAGACCAATTGATTATATACCCAATGTCAACCGGTTCGCCGCCAATAGTCATCTTATGCTGTCGTCCTTCTAACAACTTCTTTTCTTCGCCTTCTAATAGTAATGTGGCCTCGCCCTTTACTGCAGTTACAATTGTAATTAACTCCCCTGCCTGAATATTTAATGTGCCCTTACTTGTCCTTATCCTGCCGTTAGGTGTGTCAACTTCAAAAGGCGCATCAGATTCATTCACTGAAATAATAATCTGACCATTCCTAAGCTGTATTTTAGATGAATCAACAAATTGCATTTCTGTATTTACATCAATACCAATGTCTACACCTTTTTTGGTAGATAATAAAGTCTTGCCTTCTCCACCCGTCTTTAAACCAATACCCTTATGAAAACTGGTACGCATTGATAACTTATTCCACTTGGTAGCGCCAGGATATAAAAATTGAACATCTCCACGAACATTTAGTAAGTTTATTTCACCCCCCCTATGCGTCAGATAAAAGTATGTTGCAAATAAAACAATAATTCCACTTCCAACAATAGTACCAAGGAAAATGAATCCTTTCTTTGTAGGTCTTGCAACAAGTATTCCCAATTCATAAAGAATAATCATCGGAGAGGCAGTCATCGTTTGAGTAAACGGGTCTGGCGGGGTAACTATAGCGGCAATTATAAATATTACTAAGATAGCGTACTTTCTCCATTTTATAAATTTATCAGGCGTAATTAATTGAATCTTTGAAAGCACTAGCATAACAATCGGCAGTTGGAACACTAGGCCCAATGCCACTGTAAGCATAAAAACGAACGAAACATACTGTTGCATTGTAATGATTGGTTGTATGCCAGGACCCAAGATGCCAATCAGAAATTGCAAGCCAAATGGAATTAACAGAAAATATCCAAAAAGCCCGCCAATTACAAATGCCAGATATGATATTGGCAAAAATAACATTATGTACCGCCGTTCTTTCTTATATAGACCGACGCTTACAAACCGCCATATTTGATAAATAATAAAAGGATACGCCAGAAAGACTGACGAAATGAAGCATAACTTCATGTAAGCATAGAAACCTTCCTGGTAACTTAGCACCTGTAATTGTGTAGAAAGGCCTGTCTTTCCCATTACAATCTTATGAGGTCTCTTAGCCATATCAAGGATTTGCACTTTGAAATACCAGCACAAGAAAAAGCACAAGATAATGGCGATTAAAGAATATATTAATCTATGCCTTAATTCCTCAAGATGCGTACCAAAAGGCATTCTCACCTTCTCAATTTCGTCTATGTGTTCTTCCGTCTCTATGTTTTTCACACTAACCCTCGCTAATCATGTGTTTTGTATAATGTCTTGATAATCTAAAATATTTGTAAAATTATATTACAAATATAAATTTTAAATTACAAGGAACAATTGTATGCTTTGTGACGCATGCTTATGTTTGGAATTTCGAAGTAGCCACAGAGACCACTTAGACCTTAGAAAATGTATTTCTGTGTGCCTCGTGGCTAATAAATCTCAAAATGCCTATTTTGACTAAACAAGAATATCCTTGACCTCTGGAAATGGTAAGATATATTATCTTTGTAATCAGGACATTTAGCTTCTGTTCAGTAGCCTGTTCCCATGTGGCTTTTGACTACTTTCGTTCTTCTATATAATTTTTCATGTCAAAGAAAGGATTTCCATGAAATCAGAACCATTAGCGCTTAGCAAACAGATGATTTCACTGCTTGAACAGCAGGGTATCACTGTTGCAACACCTATCCAGAAAGAAATCATTCCTGCAATCATACAGGGACGTGATGTGCTTGCACAATCAGAGACAGGATCTGGGAAAACACTGAGTTTTGCAATCCCAATCATAGAACAACTACATCGGCGTGATGGACTTCGGGCGCTTGTGCTAGTTCCAACACGTGAGCTCTGTATGCAGATCGCAGGTGAATTCATTCAATACTCTTCAGGTAAGCATCTCGGCATCGTTCCAGTATACGGTGGTGTGTCTATCAATACACAAATTACGAATGTGAAGACGGCAAATATCGTTGTTGCAACACCGGGTAGATTAATTGATCTTCTTACACGCCGCGCAGTGCATCTCAAAACTATACGATACCTCGTTTTCGATGAAGCCGACCGCATGCTTGACATGGGCTTCATCAAGGATATTGAGCGTATCGTTCAGCATCTCCCGTCTGAACGACAAACACTTATGTTCAGTGCAACGGTCTCGGAAGAGATCGAACAACTCAGCAGGAAATACCTGCACAATCCGAAACATGCCCGTCTGGCATCCACTGTAAAGCCTTCATTTCTCCAGCAAACATATTACTTAACTACGCCTGAAGGAAAGATGGGTTTGCTGGTTGGTTTATTGAAGCACGAGCGTCATCTTGCCTTAGTCTTTTGCAACCGGAAACATGTAACGGTAAAACTGGCGAAAAAACTTTTAGCCCATGGCATTCAAGCACGCTGTTTGAACGGCGACATGTCACAACCACAACGTGAGCGTGTTACAAATGAATTCCGCAAGAAGAAATTCTCAGTTCTTGTCGCCACGGATGTAGCTGCACGCGGGCTGCATATCGAAGACATTTCGCACGTTTACAACTATGAGATTCCGAAAGATGTAAAATCGTACACGCATCGCGTTGGTAGGACTGCACGGGCGGGGAAGAAAGGTGAAGCAATTTCACTCGTGGCAAGCGCTGATGAGAAAAAGTTTTTCCAACATATACTCTTTACATACCGTGGCTGTATTACGCTGAAAGAATCGAGTGGTCTTGCTGTATCATTAGGAGAACGCTCCGCTGCCCAGTCTCTTCAGAAGAAGAAAAACAAGAGATATTCATGGAAGAAGGCAACTAATATCGGCTTTAACCAATAGCAGTTATTTTAGTATTATTTATGATTGGTATATCTCCCAATTAGGTTTAAGTATTAAATATGCATTAAGTACATAGATTTTGTTATTGATATTCTCCTTAATAGCAAAAATGTTAATGAAAACAATATCCAGATTTATTTTAATATTTATCAATAAATTTGTTTCGTTTGTGGGTATTTGGTGCTAGTTAATAACAAGGTTTTACAAAATAAATAATCTTTACTTCGTAAGAATGATACAGCATCATAAAATACCTGGTCGCAAGAATGTCATGCTGATTTTCCCACCAGACTGGTTTCCTTCGGAACCTTATTTGAGCCTGCCTATGCTTTCTGCAACACTTCGTTCTGCTGGTCATAAAGTTATTCAGAAAGATGTAAATGTTGAAATGTTCGATTGGTTTTTTAGTCATGATTTTCTCCAGAAAGTGGCTGGAAAGCTAAAGCAGCGGATTGAGCAATTAAGAAAAGAATCAACTGCTCGAGGACTGGATGAGCATGAAATTGAGCATTTACACGCATTAATTAATTGCACACCTGATAGAATTCTAGAACTTACCAAAAAAGCAGAATCCGCAAAGCAGATTGTCAGGACGCAGGATTTTTATAATGTTGAGAAACTGGTGTGGGCATTAAATATATTTAATGAAGTAATGGATTCAATTTCTCTCGCATACGCACCTGCACGTATTTGTATGCCACCAGTGGAGACGAGCCTGCCTTATAAATTGTTTGTCTCATCGGAGCTATTAAAGGCTGTGCACGATACGAATGTAAATGTGTATAGGGATGTATATGAATATATAGTTCGACCTGCAATTGAAAGGGAATGTCCTGATATAATTGGGATTTCAATCGCTTTTAAACAGCAACTATTTTCTTCAATGACATTTTGTGCGCTCATCAAGGAACAATTTCCTCATATTCATGTGACTATAGGTGGGAATACAGTTACACGGTTGCGCGATGTGTTACCTGAGAAACCGGTTTTGTTTACACTTTTTGACAGTGCAGTAATATTTGAAGGAGAAACATCATTCCTACGCCTTGTTGAGGCATTAAGCAATGATGGTAATTTGTCAAAAATACCAAACTTGATATATATGGAGCCTACAGGGATTAGTATGTCGTCATTAACGTGTGCTGAGGATATATCAGTGTTGCCTCCACCTGATTTTGATGGATTACCACTGGAGAAATATTTCTCGCCAGAACTGATACTACCATATCTTGCTACGCGTGGGTGTTACTGGGGACGTTGTAAGTTTTGCGACCATGGCGAGGGCTATACAGCGGGATTTCGGATGAAAAGAGTTGAACAAGTTACAGATGAAATAAGGTATCTTAAAAATAGATACAATGCCAGATGCTTTCACTTTACAGATGAGTCTTATCCACCGGCATTATTCAAAAGACTTATAAAGAAATTAATTGAAGGTAAAGTAGATATCAAATGGACGACTCATTTGCGTTTTGATAAAGGTCTTATTGATAAAAAGGTATGGAAGGACGCTGTAAATTCTGGATGTAAGTTCCTCCATTTTGGCTTTGAGTCCGGTAGTGAACGTGTCTTGGAACTCATGTGTAAAGCAACAACGCTTGATACCATGAGAAAGACATTGCAATTATGTTCAGATGCTGGTATATGGAATCATGTGATGGGTTTCTTTGGCTTTCCGGGAGAGACTTACGAAGACGCTAAAGACTCAATAAATTTTATGGAGGAAAACAAGGAATACATTCACTCAATCGGTTTTGGTACCTTTGATTTGACCAAATATGCGCCTATTATGAAAAACTTGGATAAGTATGGTATCTTGTATTACAAGAATCCTGAGTGGGATTCTGGCGTTGAATTATTATTATATAGTTCAAGGAGATAGGCTTAGCATTCGAGAGGCAGAACAATTACTGTCTGAATTTGAACAAAATCATTATGAAAGGTGGGCTTTAAAGGTTATTATTCGTGAATATATATTTCTTTACGTTGTTCACTACGGAACTAACAGGCTTCCATTTCTTAAGTTAAATAGGTAAATTAACTGAAAAATACCTTTGATTTTTAAATAAATGAGTGTATAATTATTTTAAATTACCACAAAGACAAAATGAAAAGCTGCCTGAAAACCATAAAAGTCCAGACACAAATCATTAAGCACTTTTAAATGTCTATTTATAGAATTCCTCATTTCAAGTGACACCTTAGTTAAACTATCTATCTACATTCGCTTGTCATTGTATTATATGATTATAAATTTAGTTACGTATATCCTTACAATTTGTCGGTATAGATATGATACTTCTATAAATGAGTTATACGAAATGACTAGTTAAAGAAAGGAGGTTGTAAGAATAATTTAATGATATCTTCTAAAATAAGTTATTAGTGAGTACCTCTGGTACGAATGTTTGACGAATGTATTTAAACAATGAATATTTCATAATTTTAGAATGTCGCTCCTGCGGCATGACGACCGTGTTCAATGATGCTTTCATGTTGGAGTTAGAATCGCTATTTTATTTATCTACCTCCAAAAGAAACATTATACGCACAGAGAAAAAAGGAGATTAGAATGCAAGGTAGTAAACTTTATGTAGGAAATCTTAGTTATTCTGTGACTAAGGAGAGGTTAGATGAATTGTTCGCAAAGTATGGTGAAGTTAAGCAAGTTACCATAATTGAAGGTAAGGGTTTTGGGTTCGTAGAGATGTCAAACCAATCAGATGCTAACAAGGCAAAAGAGGCGCTAAACAACACCGAGTTTGAAGGACGCACCTTGAATATTGATGAAGCCCGACCACCTAAAAGCAGAGGAGATAGAGATAGGGGACAAAACAGGGGGCGGCGTAGATTTTAAAACAAGCGAGTGATAACACAATTTAATAGTGAGGTTTGAGTGGTAACGTATCAGCCACTTCATATAATACCAATCCTTGCAATTTTACAATATTTTTTATGATCATTGGTTTAGTTTGCTCTATGCCATGCCGCCAGTTTTATTTCTGCAATTTGATTAGGGATGGCGTGGAGCAAAGCCTTGCATATTAACCAAAATTGTGGGTGATAATTGATAAAAGATATCTCCAGACCAGAAGTTTGTCACTAAAGATTATTTTATATTCGTTTGTCGAGTGTGCAAACCGGTATATGGGTTGTTCTGTTACTAAGACGCTCTTTTCATACTTATTATTCACGCCAGGTAGAGAAAAACCAATTCTATAGAAATATTAATGAGACAACAGTTTCTTTTATATTATAAGTGCACGTACTAGCCCCGTTATTATCTGAACCGATCTATGACTTCATGGTATGAGATATTATGTATCGGTTGTTAGCTATACAGTAGTAAATAGCATATAAAATCGTATTGATGACAGGTAATCTGAAAAATATGTATAGCCAAGCGAATCCCTTTAGTCTTCGGACTACTTCGGGTATAACTTTATTACCGGAAAGTATTTGACCTTCAGACATAATTAGTTGAATTGACTGCATACAGATTTCGTCTGACAACTGTGGAAACCTTTTTCTGCGTTCTTCAGACTGACATGGAATAAACTCAAAGATATCTCTTTGAATTGCATGCAATTCAATCCATTTCATACATCCACGACACAGGCTGCACTTATAATCATAGATAAGGACTACACTTCCCTTACCTTTCATTTATAATATACCTTTAAATAAAATATACAGAATCTTATCGAACCTCTAGCTCGCAAAGTTCAATACCTGACAAATTAGAAATATCTTTAACCGGCTGGCTGCCATCGTATTTACTTTCAAGCACAGCATTACCGTTATTAAAGATTGTAACAGGCACATTGTTAATATTTCTCTGGAGCAGGAACTTGTAATAAAACTGCGTACGATTCCCTGCATTTTTAGTGGTAACAGAAACTATTCTATTGATACCAGGCACGATTTTATCTTCTGCATTACATAATCCCGCATGCTTAAACTTTTCAGCCTTTTTTGTATCCAGAAATATCAATGCTACTTCGTCTCCGTATGTTAATTCAGTGAGGTTAAATACCAGATCTTCGCTGCCTTCTACCATAACCTTTGTGGGATTTTTATGGATAATTTTCAGGGTGTGTTCCCATGCCCCAGGATCTTTTATGAAATAATCTACAATATTAATTGTGCCTTGGGCAAATCCTATCTTATTAAACAGGAAAAAAAGGAATAAAACAAAAAACCAGTAAATATATTTCAATTTACACACTTTTCATATACAAATTATTAAGTCTGATATAATCATCCACGCATCGGGGTACAAGATATCTTATACTGCGTCCATTTCTCAGCCTTTCTCTGATTTCTGTTGACGATATTCCTATTGAGGGTATTATAACTTTTAGTCTCTCAATCTCTGCCGCTTTTTCTTTAGAGAATAAAGATTTTGAGAAATCACCATTTATTGAGACGGGGAAACGATTGACTACTATAAAAACACACTTCTCAAAAAGTAATCCTATGTCTTTCCATGTAGATATTTCATTTATCATGTCAGTTCCAAGGATCAAATAAAAGTTATGAGATTCTCCATATATTTCGCTGAGAATTTTGACTGTGTCAATAGTATATGATTTCCCGGTTCGCTTTATTTCTATGTCCGATATTTCGAAGTGATTGTTGTCGCTTATCGCATCCTTTACCATTTGAAACCTGTGAGAAGCAGCCACAAGGTCGCCTGTTTCTTTATGAGGTGAAAGCCCAGTTGGTACAAATATTATCTTTGACAATGCCCGTTGCTGTAATACTTCTTCTGCAACGATCAGATGACCTATATGAATAGGATTGAATGAACCGCCAAATATTCCTATGTTCATTTTGTTGTTTTCAGCAATAAATTATTTTTAAATGAATTATATAAATGTCCGCACATAAGTCAATAAAAATGGGTTTCCGTATCGAGGTTTTTGTTCACTATTGCTTGTTATTAAAAGAACCCTATAAAGACTTAAATTGCTTCGATTTTAGTTATTAACATACACCATAAGAAGTTTTTCTCTAATAATTCTACATACCTATTTTTAATTGACTCATTAAAAGACGTGTGTTAGCATTTGAATCAGTGATTTTAGATAAATCATTGAGTTTTTATGTTTATTCTTTAAGAGGTATACTAGTGAAGATAGCGTATTTCGACTGTTTTTCAGGTATTAGCGGAGACATGATACTTGGCGCACTTGTAGATGCCGGATTGAATGTAACCTTCTTAAAGGATCAACTGGCTAAACTCCCTGTGTATGGTTACAAAATATACGCAGAAAAGGTGAAACGCTCAGGGATAAGTGGCACAAAGGTTCATGTTACAACCTCCTCAAATGATAAACATGCTCATCATCATAATTCTCACTTAAATTTTATAGAAATAAAAACCCTTATTGAAAAAAGTAATCTCGGTAACGATATTAAAAACGATAGTATTAAAATATTTCACAGTCTAGCAGTTGCCGAAGCCAAAGTGCACAACACATCAATCGAAGAAATCCACTTTCACGAGGTTGGCGCAGTTGATTCCATAGTTGATATTGTTGGTTCGGTAATAGCTATTAAATATCTTGGTGTGGAGAAACTATATTTTTCTCCCATTCCTCTAGGTCGTGGATTCGTGAAATGCGAGCATGGTACTTTTCCTGTTCCTGTACCGGCAACGGTTGAACTCCTTAGAAATCATTTAGTTAGATCTTCAGACACAGAGAATGAGTTAACAACTCCAACAGGCGCTGCAATAATAACTACCATGGGCGAAGGACTTCGCACAAACCCTGAAATGAGAATATTACATATAGGTTACGGCGCCGGTAACAATGATAATAAAACCATCCCTAATTTATTACGGATATTTATTGGAGAACTATCCCAAGACGGGGAATCTGACGAAATGTGGATTGTTGAAACAAACATAGACAATATGTCCGGTGAAATTTTGGGTTATGTCATGGATAAATTGTTTGAGGCGGGTGCAGTTGACTCCTATTTTACTCCAATTCAAATGAAAAAAGGAAGGCCTGGAATTATTATTAGCGCCCTGGTTTCAGATTTGAATCTATCCTCAGTTGAACTGGCTTTGTTTAATCAAACCACTACCTTTGGAATAAGAAAACACAAAGTTGCACGCAAAGTACTCATACGGGAATTTAAAGAAGTAGACACCCAATTAGGTAAAGTAAAATTAAAGATTGGAAGATTTAACGGTAATATTAAAAGTTATTCGCCAGAATATGAAGATTGTAGAAAGATTGCGGCGGAAAAAGGAATCCCTCTAAAGGAAGTTTATAATATCATCTCGAAGGACATTGAGAACTATAAGGCCTGAAATTATCATCTCCTATATTGGTCATCAAATACTACCGAATAAAGCGAAAATATTCAAATCTTCTTTTTCCAATAAATGGCATATATAAATTCAAAATCTACCAAATACTTTGGTATTTACATAGCAATTTTAATTATAGTATGCCTGTCTCTTCTAAATTACTTAAATTCCCTATCTAACAAATTTGTTTATGATGATGAATTCGTTATTGTTAATAATTATTTCATAAAAAAGTGGGATAATTTTCCTCGCCTTTTTAGTAAAGATTACTTCAGGTATGCCGAAGAACTCAGCTACCGTCCAGTAGTTACATTTTCATATTTTATTGATTATTCCATATGGGGCCTTAATCCTTTTGGATTTCATCTCACCAATTTACTTTTGCATACACTTAACTCTGTCCTGATCTTCTTCTTGTTTACATATTTTCTAAATAACAGGACTGTTTCTTTTGTGGCCGCTCTATTATTTGTATGCCACCCAATA
This sequence comes from uncultured Planctomycetota bacterium, assembly GCA_963709355.1. GTDB lineage: Bacteria > Planctomycetota > Brocadiia > Brocadiales > Brocadiaceae > PLOWO2-12-38-17. The sequence goes on along the minus strand of CAVPVY010000005.1, from coordinate 932,433 downwards.
CTTTCTGAGACTGTCAATGCCATTAGCTATCGGGAAGACCTGCTTACAGCTACATTTTTTATTGCAGCCTTTATACTATATATCAAAACCAGCAAAAGAGATGATTTAGTTTTAAAACAAAATGGTAATACAAAAATACGCTTATTATATTCTGCCTCGCTGATATGTAGTCTCTTTGCTGTATTTTCAAAAGAAATGGCAATTATGTTGCCTGCTCTTATTTTTTTATACGATTTCGTACTTACCAAAAAGAAGGATTTACTTCATAAACTCATTCACTATTATATCGGTTATATTTTAATAGCAATATTCTATTTAATAATAAGATTCGTTATTCTTTACAACCCCGTTGAATGGCAAACTACATATCCGAGCAATAGTGTACTAATTAATGCTATGACAATGACCAAAGTTATTGCCTCTTATATGGGGCTCTTCTTCCTGCCTATATCCCTGTGCGCTGATTACGTTATGCCACATGCTTCTTTTCTCGATATTTCTTTTATTCTTTCACTTCTTCTTGTATGCTCTGCTATTCTCATTGCCTATAAGTTATACACTTATTCTAAAATACTATTTTTTTCTATTGTATGGTTTATTGTAAGTTTATTGCCTGTACTAAACATTGTTCCTATTGAGAATATTATTGCAGAAAGGTATTTGTACCTGCCGATACTCGGTCTTTGCATGTCGTACGGACGTTTTTTACAAATACACACTAAAGTTATAAATTATCAAAAATATACAATTATCATTTTACTGATAGTTATATTGTTACCTTTATCTTTGAAGACGATTAAAAGAAATAAAATATGGATGGAGCAGTCTGTTTTGTGGATGGACACGGTAAGAAGGTCTCCTAATAGTTTTAAAGCACATAATAATCTTGGAAACTTTTACAGAGACGCTAACATGCTGGACGAATCAATAATTGAGTTCAAGCGTGCGTTATCACTTTATGACGATTATATCAATGCCCATAATAATCTCGGTGTAACTTACAGGAAAAAGGGTATGTTAAAAGAGGCACTGACAGAATATCAGAAGGCATTGAATTTAAACCCAAACTACGCGTATGCACACAATAATCTTGGTGTTTTGTATGCCAAGCTAAATTATCTGGATTTGTCTATACTTGAATTCCAAAAGGCAATTTCAATTATGCCATATTATTTTGATGCCCATAACAATCTTGGGGCTACTTATTTGAGAAAGGGACTTCATGAAAAAGCAATAGCGGAATTTCTGGAGACAATCAAGTACAACAACAGACATGCAGATGCATATTACAACCTGAGCGCTGTTTACCTTAGTAACAATCAATTGGATAAGGCACTTGACGCAATTAAAATAGTTTTATCAATAAACCCCAACCATACGAATGCGCGAGAAGTCCTTAATACAATCAGCATGCAAATGGGACAGACAGAAAAACAAAATTAGTTTGAATGCTTTCAAACTAATTTTGTTTTGATTCTTATAAATAAATCCAGCAAACAGATTAATAAATAAAATATAGACTAGCGTTCCAAATATTTTATTTTATCACTTATAATTTACATACTGCATTGCAAAGTCATAGTCCCGGTCTTTTACACCCTTCATAACCATCTGCAGATCATCTATTTTTTGCCCTGTAACCCGAACCTTATCTTCCTGGATTTGTGCCTGCACCTTGAGTTTCAAACCTTTTATAAATTTAACAACTTCTTTAGCCTTTTCCATTGGAATACCTGATTGTAATGTTATAACTTGCTTTACAGTGCTGCCAACCGCCTGTTCCACTTTCCCAAAATTGAGCGATTTAAGAGGCACATTCCTCTTTGCAAGTTTTTCCTTTAAAATATCAGTCAGGCTTGTTAATTTGTAGTCATCATCCGCAATTAACATTATTGTATTGTCGCTATTCAAAGTAATAGATGATTTACTTCCTTTGAAGTCATATCTTGCAGCTAGCTGTTTTCTTGCCTGATCAACTGCATTATTGACTTCATGCATTTCTACTTTACACACGATATCAAACGAATGCATTTCTGCCATATAAATATCTCCTGAGAAAAAACAGAATTTGTAATTATATAATTGAAAATACTCTTAGTAACCTTCTTTTCTAATCTCTTTTTCCGTAAAGCCAAATAAATGTGCAACTTCGTGTCGTACCACATTTTTTACCCTTCGTTTGACCTCTTCTTCTGAGTGACAATAAGCCTCAATATTCTTTTGATAAATTGTTATCCTTTCCGGCATCGAACTGGAATGCCAGACGCTCTTTCTGTTAAGAGGTATACCTTCGAATAAACCAAGCAGATGTGTGTTGGATTTTAATCTTAATTTTTCTAGTATACGATTATCCGGTTTATCCTGTACAACGATTGATATATTAGCCAGATGTTTCTTCAAGTTTTCAGGTAATTCATTAATTGCATCAAATATTAGACGATCAAAATTTGCTATATGTTCTACATTCATATTGTTTTGTAACGTTTCATCTGAATAACAATCATTAACTTCACCAATGTTGTATTTACTTAAGAAAATCTTGTTCAACAAAAAGATAATTCCGCCGATTATTGTAAAAGTAATCCAGAAATTCCAGCCATTAATAGCCATTATACCTCCCAACGCACCAATGAGAGCAATAATCGAAGAAAATCCCAGCAGTAAATAAAGTGTTCTTAAATCACTTTTGCTTGTTTTATCAATAATTAAAGGTATTAACCTTAGACCGCACCCCTTACATATCATACTCTTTTTATTGGCCTGACTGTCGGGATTATATACCTGTCCACAGTTCATACATTTTAACAATTCTGAATCTTTTACCATAAAATTACTAAAATTATAACATCCTGATTTTGTCATGTCTAAATAAATTGGGTAACTTTAGATATATTATGACAAGAAAAGATAGAAGAGACTAAGATGTTTACAAAATAATGAGGGCTTATTTAGCCGGTATCTCTATAAATATGAAGAATTAAAAGACAAGCTAAAAAGTTAATTGAGGCAAACCTAATCAACGGCATTTTATAGTAGTATTTTATTACGCCTGTCATCTATAAAAAAGGATTAATTGAAAGTATTTTCCTATGTACGGTTATGTATGCCGAAAGGTATTATAAATAATAACTAGCAATGTCTATCTAAAAAAATTCTAAGAATATTTAATTATTCATATTTAAAGACACTCTTTTAATTTGTTCCATAATCTGTTTCGTAATTCCTAAAACATTTTGTTTCTCAATACATCTGTTATTACCAAACCTCATTGGTTTACCAAAGGTAACTTTGATTTTTGAAATCTTGGGTATTTTAGCGCCTTTGGGTAATGCCTCATAAGTGCCCGATATGAATGCAGGAATTATCTGGGCACCACTCTTAATTGCAAGGAAACCAACACCAGGATTCCCTTCCTGCAAACATCCTTCCTTGCTTACACCCCCTTCTGGAAAAATACCGATGACAGTATTTTTTTTAAGTGCTTTAATTCCTTCTCTTAGTGCTGATATGTTTGGACCTTTTTCTTTTACGCAAATACAACGCATTAACTTAAAGAACCATTTTCCGCGCCCTTCAAAATATAAGTCTGTCATCATAAAATAAATACGCCTTGGAAACACTACCTGAAGTACTATTGGGTCCATGTAACTGAAATGATTTGCCGCTACAATAAGTGGTCCATCAAGTGGTATAAATTCTCTATTTTCAACACGGGCATTGTAAAATACTCTTAATAAAATAACTCCGATTGCCTTAATCATAATAAAAAAGCAATCATTTAAAATATTCATAAAAATAAAATTCTTCCTCTTGTTCATATTTATACAATTTTCCTTACATTGTTGAGTTTAATGCTGCTCCACATTACAAACAAACTGAACACACAAACCCCTATCCCTAAATATAACATCAGGTATCTTACTGGAATTAAAGCAGTTAACTTGCCAATTACTAATGTAGGAGCTACCACAGAAGCATTTACAAAAATGTCTCTACATGCAAAAATCCTTCCTCTTAATTCGGAAGGTGATGCCATTTGAACATCAGCATTTATTGGGGCTAAAAAAGCACCTCCAGCAATTCCTGTAAAATATGTTATTACCATAATAAGGGTGTACGATTTTACCAAAGAAAAAAATATAATGCCAAACGAAAGTGACGCTATACTCCATGTATAAATGGTATTTCTTTTAACTTTGTTGCCATATTTACCAACCAGAATAGACCCTGTAAAAAGACCCGCGCCTAACAGCGTAAAAACAAACCCAAGAGGGGTTAAATATTTAAGATTTAATACCTTGTCAGCAAAATCAGAGATTACAATATAAAAGCTTACGCCTATAAACCAGAATATCGCATTAAAAATAATAAGTATTTTAAGTCTCTCATCCTGATAAATATGCTTCATACCCTCCCTGATATCAGACAGTATTTCAAAGACACTTTTAATTTTACGGTATTCTTTTTCTCTTACAGTCAGTAAAAATATCGTGCCCGCAGAAAAAAGATATGTAAATGCATCAAAATACAAAGATGGTCTAAATCCAATTTTGTCGAAGACAATACTGCCAATTGCTGTACCAGCCAGAATACTTAACAACGCCGAAGATGCAATGAGTGCATTTGCAGCGAGAAGATGTCTGCCCTCAACTACGTCCGGGATGATAGAATATTTAGCCGGCGAAAAGAAACAAGTAAAGATGCCAATTATAAATATTACTGGATAGACAGGTACAATATAGGCAGAATCAGAAAGCAACCACGGAATTGCACATACTAAAAGCGCCCTGGAAATATCTGAACCTATCATTATTTTTCTGCGTGACAATCTATCAGAAAGCACACCAGAAAATAAACTGAAGAGGAAAAAAGGCAATGTACTCCAAAATGTAATCCTGGACAGTTCTTCTCCTACATTTCCACCATTTCTTATAATTAATCCAAGCAATGCAACTTGATGGAATCTGTCTCCAAGCGCTGAAACAATCTGTCCAATCCAAAGTTTGGTAAAATTATAGTTTCTAAAAACTTCTATTAATTTTGTAGTACGTTCCATTATCTTAAAGCAGCCGCTTTTTAAATATTATTAATAATAACAAGTATTTAATAATCCATCCACGCTGTTTATATAGAAATTTACTTGCCTGAAATAGTTCTTTTTGATAACATAATTTACCTTTTTCTGCAATCTCAATTGAAAACATAAATCTTTTAATGCTGTTTTATTTATTAATTGAAAGGAGTTGTTTGGATGTCGCCTAAGTATGTTTATTTTTTCGGCAACGGTGTCGCGGATGGAAAGTCTGAAATGAAACACCTTCTTGGTGGCAAAGGAGCCAATCTCGCCGAAATGACCAATCTTGGTATTCCTGTTCCTCCAGGGTTTACAATAACAACTGAAGTATGCGATGCGTACTATAAAAACAACAACCAATATCCAGATGGTCTTACCGATGAAATAGAACAGAACCTTGCTCGTTTAGAAAATCTTATGGGTGCAAAACTAGGTGATGCCGAGAATCCTTTGCTAGTGTCTGTTCGCAGCGGTGCAGCTGCATCAATGCCAGGAATGATGGATACTGTATTAAATCTAGGTTTAAATCCGGATGCTATAGAAGGGCTTATTAAGAAAACGGGTAATGAACGTTTTGCATGGGATGTATACAGACGATTTATCACTATGTTCGGTGATGTGGTAATGGATGTAGAGCGCCATTATTTTGAAGAAATCCTTGATAAGTACAAGAAGAAATTGCATGTAAAAAGCGACACAGACCTCAATGCTGAGCATCTGAAAAGCATTGTTGAAGACTTTAAGGTTATATATAAGAAGAAAACCAGCGAGGATTTTCCGAATGACCCGAAGATACAACTCCAGAAGGCGATTAATGCTGTATTTGCATCATGGAATAACCCGCGTGCTTTGAAGTATCGTCAGCTTTATGAAATAAAAGGGTTACTTGGGACAGCTGTAAACGTTCAGGCAATGGTATTTGGTAATATGGGCAACCATTCTGCTACAGGTGTATGTTTCACAAGAGATCCCTCAATAGGAGAAAATAAATTTTATGGTGAATTCCTTATCAATGCGCAGGGTGAAGACGTTGTTGCCGGGATTCGTACACCAGAACCAATAGAAGATCTTGAGAAAGAAATGCCAGAAATTTATAACCAGCTTGTTAAATATAAGAATACATTGGAGAACCACTTTAAGGATGTTCAAGATATAGAATTTACAATTCAAGAGAGCCGTTTGTTCATATTGCAGACTAGGAATGGTAAGCGTACCGCCTGTGCTGCTATAAAATTTGCGGTTGATATGACTAAGGAGGGGTTAATTGATAAAAAGACCGCTATTTCAAGGATTGACCCCGATCAATTAGATCAATTATTACATCCAACTTTTGACCCAAAGGCAAACAGGGATGTTATTGCAGTTGGGCTACCAGCATCGCCAGGAGCTGCCACAGGTAAGGTTGTTTTCAGCGCCGAAGATGCTGAAAAATTATCAAAAAAACGCGAAAAGGTAATTCTGGTTAGAAAGGAAACCTCTCCTGAGGATATTGGTGGGATGCATGTGTCTCAGGGTATTCTCACAACCCGCGGCGGTATGACATCACATGCTGCTGTGGTTGCTAGGGGTATGGGTAAATGCTGTGTTGCGGGCTGCGGCTCTGTTATTGTTGACTATAAGAGTCAGATCTTTAAGGTTGACACTAAGGTAGTAAAAAGAGGCGATTATATATCAATAGATGGTAGCACGGGTGAGGTGATGTTGGGTCAGGTTCCCACTGTCCAACCTAGCTTAAGCGGTGATTTCGCAACCATTATGGAATGGGCTGATGAGATACGCATACTTAAAGTGAGAACTAATGCGGATACCCCTGAAGATGCTAAAAGAGCACTCGAGTTGGGGGCTGAAGGAATTGGACTTTGCAGAACCGAGCATATGTTTTTCGGTGAAAACAGGATTGACTCTGTACGACAGATGATCCTCTCGGCGCCAGACGTAAAAAATTTAAAGACAAGGATAGCTATTTTAGAAAAAGATCTGTCAAAATCAACAAATATTAAACCGAATGCTATTAAGAAAGAATTAATGCAGGCTAAAAGGGAACTCAAAGAGCCATTAAATTTATACAAATCAGCATTAAATAATTTACTTCCAATGCAGCGTAAAGACTTTGAGCAGATTTTTGAGTCAATGAATGGACTTCCAGTAACTATTCGACTTCTTGATCCACCTCTTCACGAATTCTTACCTCAAGAAGATTATAACCAGAAAGAAATTGCAAAAAAGATGAAAATCGGCTTGCAAGAGGTTAAAGAAAAGGTATCAGCGCTTCATGAATTAAATCCAATGTTAGGACATCGAGGCTGTCGACTTGGAGTTACATTCCCTGAAATATATGACATGCAGGTACGGGCTATCATCGAGGCTGCCTGCAACATGAAGAAAAAGGGTGTTACTGTATATCCAGAAATAATGTTACCCATTATCAGCATTGAACAAGAATATGTTATATTAAAAGACGACGTCCACAGGGTAGCCAAAGAGGTCATGCAAAAGAAGGGAATTCAAATTGACTACATGGTAGGTACTATGATTGAGTTACCGCGTGCGGCGTTGATTGCAGATAAGATTGCGAAACATGCGGAATTCTTCTCTTTCGGAACAAATGACCTCACACAGATGACCTTTGGTTTCAGCCGTGATGACGTTGGCTCCTTTGTGCCTGATTATATTGAGAAAAACATCCTTGAAAGAGACCCATTCCAGGTATTAGACCAGGAAGGAGTAGGCCAACTTGTTGATATTGGGATTAAAAGAGGGCGTAGTACAAAACCAAATTTGAAAGTTGGTATATGCGGTGAGCATGGCGGAAATCCACAAACTATTCATTTTTGTAATAAAGTTGGGATGGATTATGTAAGTTGTTCGCCATTCAGAGTACCGATTGCCAGGCTTGCCGCTGCGCAGGCATCATTACAACAACCCATTTTGCAATCAACTGTTTAGTATATTCATTAAAATACAAGAAACTTATTTAAAGGCATCCTTACTTATTCAGGATGCCTTTTGTGTTTATGATTGATATATTCAAAATATTACCAGGAACTAATTGCGGTAAGTGTGGCATGCCCACCTGTACTGCTTTTGCATTGAAGGTAAAGGTTGCACAACAAAAGATAACAGACTGCCCTTTCATCAAAAAAGAAGTTACAGAGATATTTGAAAAGAAAAACATTACTACACCGGAAGACAACTATGAGCGTGTGAGCAGAGAGTTAGAAGTTATTGCTAAACAAGTGGATTTTAAAGAATCTGCAGAGGCAATTGGAGGAGGTTTTGAAGTTAAGAATGGACAGGAAATTATTAAATTAGAAATTCTCAACAAATCTTACGAAATGCGCATGGATGGGTTATTTGAGGGTGATAAATATTGCCATGATTCATGGTCGAAAATCATAATATATGATTATATCCGCAAAAAAGGCGGCAAACAGCTAACAGGGAATTGGGTTACACTGGGGTATTTCCCTAATACTGCATCGCATGTGAAGGCATTTCAGAGAAATGCAGAGGAAAAGATTTCAGCAATTTTTAATAAAAATATTACTGGTTTGAAGGAACGTTGTAGGCAACTCAACGGTACTGAAGATTCAGGCAGAATGAAGGCAGACTATATCTGCCGCTTCAACCTTCTGCCTCGTGTACCTATATATTTGTGTTTTTGGGATGCAGATGAGGAATTTCAGGCAAGCTGTAAGCTGTTCTTGGACACTAGTGCAGAGGCTTACATTGACATAGAATATCTTGCATATCTTGTTGAAAGATTTGCGGAAATGTTTGTTAATATAAAATGAACATTTTTAAAAATAGAGGAAAGATACCATAGCAAATTGCTGGAAGTGTGGTCGTTATTTAGGAGAAAAAGACGAGTGGAAGAAGAGGACAACCGCAAAGGGTGATATATGTATCCTTTGCTATAACAAGGCAAAGGAGATTGATGAACCCCTTAATAAGGCAGAGATGGATAAATATTCAAAAGATCGTGAGAAACACGGATAATTTTCTATTGACTCAGATAAACCATTTTGTTATAGGTTTAGAAGCCTAATCTATCACTTTACTTTTTATAGGGGGAGAAAACCATGTTGAAACATAACAAACTTTATTTATCAGCATTGGCAATGTCCCTTGTTTTTGTAGTTGCCGCAGAGGTTAGAAGCGCTCCGCCGACAATTACATGGGGAAATAATTTTGAGGAAATAACTAAAGAGGCAAAGGCTTCCGGGAAACAAATACTAATTGATTTTTTTGTGCCTACCTGAACAGGCTGCAAGACACTGGGTGCCGTGACGTACCCCAATACCACAGTTGTTGATTATATCAATAAGAACTTTGTGCCATTACAGGTCAACTTACAGAGCGATTCAAACTTACCTGCCCGATACAGGGTATTCTGGACACCTACCATTGTGATACTAGATGCCGATGGAATAGAATTCTATCGCTTTTACGGTTTTTTACCGCCAGATGAGTTTATACCGCAACTACAATTTGGATTGGCTAGAATAGCGCTTGAAAAGCAGAATTTTAGACAGGCAAGCATCGTGTTAATGGGTATCGTTGACAAACACCCAAAGAGCGATATTGCCCCGGAGGCGCAATACTGGCTCGCTGTTTCTGAATACAAGTCCACACATAACGTAGATAACCTTTTAGGAGCATGGAGAAAACTTAAGAAAGATTACCCATATAGTATTTGGGCAAAGAAGGTTTCTTTTGTAAAAGACTGATTATGTTGTTTGATTTATGTTTCTGTAATATAAAGGAACATAATAGTTTAAAGCAAATATTTGATTGAAATTATAGTACACCAGTGTGTTTGAAGATATCAATGAAACATTTGTTCTATTAAGGCTAAATTGACAGGCGAACAAAGATATCTTAAACAGATATAGGATTCTATGGGCGCCAACCGTGCTTATATTAGATTCCAATAGCACTGAGTATTATAGTTTTAATGTCTTCCTGCCGCCTGATAAATTTATGCCTCCCTCAATTAGAGTATGGTCTGGGCAAGCTTACGTTTAAGATGCAGGACTTAAAAAATGAAGAGTTTCAACTAAAGTTGGTAGTTGTTAAATATCACAAGAGTAATATAGCGCCAGAGGCGCAGCATGGGTATGTGGTAACAGAGGTTAAAATAACTAATAACGTGAGTGTTGAGGTAAACGCATTAAGAAAAATCAAATAAAATTATACGGATAGTATTTGGGCAGAAAATGTTTCGGGTTCTTTTTCCTGTAAAAATGAATACTTGTTCTATGCCTCTTTCCAATTAATCACACTTAACGGCTTTTCAGTGGGTTTATACTCCTTTAGTGCATACAACAATTTATCCGGATCATTGGATGTTATAATCAAATTATAATCATGTGCCTTTATGAACCGTTCTTTAAGTACATGATTAATAAATTTAAGCAATAAATCAAAATACCCTTCAACATTGAGTAGTCCAATTGGCTTGGAATGCAAGTCGAGTTGTGACCATGTGAGGATTTCAAAGAATTCATCAAAGGTACCAAAACCGCCTGGCATTGCTATAAAGGCGTCGGACAACTCTGCCATCATAGCCTTTCGTTCGTGCATACTGGACACCATTCGGAGTTCTGTCAGTCTAGGATGGGCAAACTCTTTATAAGAAAGGGCATGTGGAATCACCCCAATAACTTCTCCATTCTCCTTTAAAACAGCGTCTGCAATAACCCCCATCAAGCCAATACTGCCGCCGCCGTAAACGAGTCCCATTCCATGCGAAACGATTGTTTTGCCAAGTTGTTTTGCGGCTTCGGTATATACTGCATTTGCACCAAGACTTGAACCACAGAACACACATATGTTTTTCTTTAATATTACCATAAAATACATTTTAATTGTGAATACTTATTTACTATTACACCTATACAGATGTTTATGTATTAATCTTCGCTTACATTATTAGGCAGATTTATGATATTGTATTACTCAATCTAGTTCGGTTACATTTTAATACCTGTCTTATATAATGTATTAAGGATGCTCATGGCAAGTTCCATAGCCTGTTGTCTTGAAACCACCAACTCGTAATTATCGTCATCCTTCTCTCCTTCAACAACAATTTCAACGCCTTCTGCTTTTGCTACAACAATTACTTTTTTCTTTTCATCCATGTTTATTATCTTTTCTTATGCTTTTTGACTTAAAACATTTTTAACAATTTCCATCTTCAAATGAGCAATAGAACTAGATGGGTTTAAATCTTTTGGACACACTTCCTGGCAGTTAAATACACTGTGACACCGCCACACACCATGTTCGTCATTTACTATTGCTAGACGCTCTTCTTTTGCACCATCGCGTGTATCGGATACAAAGCGGTCAATATTAAGAAACGACATGGGCCCCAGGTATTTATCATGTGTTGCAGTAACGGGACACGAGGAATGGCAACATGCGCACAATATACAGTCAATCAGGATATCAATCCTTGCCCTTTCATCCTGATTCTGTGCATGTTCGCCTGTTGTTGGCAATGTTTTGCCAGTTATTAGATACGGTTTGATATATTCATAATTTTCCCAGAAAGATTTCATGTCAACTAGTAAGTCTTTAACGATCGGCATATGGGCAAGAGGCTGAATTGTGATTGTAGCAGATTCTAATTTTGAAATTAAGGTATTGCATGCAAGACGATGTTTACCGTTAATATGCATCGCACATGAACCACAAACAGCAGCCCTACAGGAAGACCTGAAGGCAAGGGAATCATCCAATCGTTGCTGTATATAATAAAGTCCCTCAAGAACGGTAAGGTCTATTTTGTTAAGTGGGACTTTATACTTTTGAAAATGTGGTTTTTTATCAACATCAGGATTAAAACGAAAGATGTTAAAGTATACTCTATCTTTTACCATTATAAAGTTATTATTTAACAGACCGCAGAAATATTCAGAATTATGAGGCGATTTGTATTAAACATTATTCAAACAATGCATCTACAAACGCATCCGGGTTAAATCTTTCCATGTCATCTGGTTTTTCACCAATGCCTACAAACTTTACAGGAATTTCAATCTCGCTTCGCATACCTAAGACAATTCCTCCCTTTGCAGTACCGTCAAGTTTTGCAAGGAATATCCCTGTTACGTCTACTGCCTGTTTAAACATCTTTGCCTGTGATATTGCGTTTTGTCCTGTCGTAGCATCAAGCACCATCAGTACTTCATGTGGTGCAGAAGGTATTCTTTTGGAAATAACGCGTTTTATTTTGCTTAACTCGTTCATCAGGTTTTCTTTTGTATGTAAACGTCCAGCCGTATCAATTATTAATACCTCAATACCTCTTGCAACACTAGCTTCCATAGCGTCGTAAACAACTGCTGCAGGGTCTGAACCTGTCTGGTGTTTTACTAGCTCAGCCCCTACACGCTTACTCCAGACTTCTAATTGATCAATTGCAGCTGCTCTAAATGTATCTCCAGCAGCAACCATAACCTTTCTACCGTCTTTAATAAGATAGTTTGCGAGCTTAGCTATAGCGGTTGTCTTACCCACTCCATTTACACCAACAACCATTATAACTGTAGGTGGAATTGTAGCATAATGTATATCGGTTTGCCATTTTCGTAAATCTTCTTTTAACATATTCTTTATAAAATCATATATTTGTGTTGTTTCGTTAATTGTCTTCGACTTCCACGCTTCCCGAACATGGTCGATTATATTTTGGACTGGGCGTGCGCCAATGTCTGCTCCAATCAATATATCTTCCAGCTCTTCAATTACAGAGTCATCAATTTTTCTTCTTAACGAAAAGAAACCTTTAAGACGAAACCAGAAACGTCCACGTGTTTTTTCAAGACCCTTCTTTAGCTTTTCATCTGAAGTAATTGCTGGAGGTTTTTCTTCTATTGGAACTTCAGGAGTAGTTATTTCTGGTTGAACAGAAATGGTCTCATCAGCTTTTGGGGTTATTTCTGGTAAAACAGAAACGGTTTCTTCGCCCTTTACATCTAACGCAATAGTTTCTGTTTTTACTTCAACAGCAGGGGTTTCATTGGGAATTAAGATCTGTTTCTTTTCTTCAATAGTTTCTTTAACAGGTGTTTCTGGTGTAACTGGAACTAGTCTTGCCCTATCACCTTCCCAGACAACCGTTTTTGGCGCTTCTGCAGTGAATCTTTTCAGCTTTGACCAGAAATTACCATTAGATTTTACATGTTTATCTTGCTTTGCCTTGTTTGCATCATCAAAAGTTATATTCTCTTCTTTTTTATTTTTTGTGTTTTTATTTTTTCTTGAAAATATTCCCAAAGATTATTTTCTCCTAGACGTTATTTATTTGATAACAAAAATTGTTTATTTTCAACACTAGAGTCTCTGAATTAGGTTGCTTTAGCCAGCAACTTTTTTATGCAAAAGAAATGCGCAGTATTATAATTGGCATTTCTTCTTGAGTTCTTTGACTATATCATTTGGAATTGTTATCTTGGCTATAGAAGTATCAATCCTTCTTTCCCCATGAAAATCAGAGCCTCCGGTAATTGCCAGATTATATTTCTTTGCTATCTTAGAATACTTTTTGACTATATCTTGCGTGTGAGTGGGATAAAATATCTCAATACCTCCCAGACCACATTTTACCAACTCTTCTATAATATAATCTCTCTGAGTCAGTCCAGGGTGTGCCAGTACCGCCACTCCTCTGGCATTTCTTATAAGTTCTATAGCCTGGCATGGTGTAAGCGTTTTTTTGGGAACATAAGCTGGTCCTTTATCACCAATGTATTTATAAAATGCGTCAATAATCTTATCGCAATAACCGTGTTTCCATATTACTTCAGCCACGTGCATACGTCCGGGAGACCCTTTTCCCGCAAGCATTAATACTTCTTGGGCTTCAATGTTTACATTCAAACGATGTAATCTTTCAACCATTTCGCAGACACGTTTTATACGATCTTCATAAGCTTGTTTTAACATTTTCTGTAATGATACATTGTAAACATCAATAAAGTAACCAAGTATGTGAATTTCAGAAGGAGCAAGGTATGAAGAAATTTCTATACCAGGAATGATATGTATATTTTTATCTCGTCCATAATCATACGCCTTAATTACACCTTCTATGGTATCATGATCGGTTATGGAAATAGTAGAAACTCCAGTACGGACGGCTTCATCTACGACTTCTTCAGGTGACATTGTACCATCTGAATAGGTCGTGTGTATGTGCAGGTCTGAGTTGCCATAATCAATTTCGGAAATATCTCCGATGACAGAAAGAAATTTATTATTCTTTATTTTCCCATTTCCGAACTGATTATAGATTTTATCTAAAACACCGTTTACGAAAGTTCCTGAACTTTTTGTACTAAATTTTTTAGCAAGGTCTATCGCTTCATTAATAGAAACCTTTGGAGGTATATCATCTCTATACAATAGCTCGTAAACTCCTAAACGTAAAATATTTTTATCAATAATTGCCATACGGTGCAGTTCCCAGTGCTCTGTGACAGAGGAAATCTTCGCGTCAATATCTTTAATATATGACCTGCAGCCTGTTATGAGAGACATTGAGAAATCATAAATCTCATGTTTTACAATACTCTTTTGGTAATGAATGTTAATTTCATCAATGATTTCATCACCACGCAGGTCAACTTGATAAAGAGCTTGTATGGCAAGTTCACGGGCAATCGTTCTGTTGCGCATAATTAATTAAATTTTAATAAGAGCAGTTAAAAAAAAGAATATAATATCTACGTTTTGAACCATTTTAAAAATTGGTATTCGCGAGGGTGAGAGGTAGAAAGAAGATTATAAATTTCTACCCTTTAGTTGTCTTCACATTGGTTTGTATCTGATCAAAAAGGTTAACCATTTCTATTGCAGATAATGCCGCCTCAGTTCCTTTATTTCCAGTCTTTGCTCCTGCACGATCAATTGCCTGTTCAAGCGTATCGGTTGTAATGATACCATAAATCACAGGAATTCCAGTAGTTAAACCAACTTGTGTAACTCCCTTAGCTGATTCACTCGCAACATAATCGAAGTGCGGTGTCTCACCTCGAATGACTGCACCAAGACAAATCACAGCATTATATTTCTTGCTTTGTGCAATTTTTAAAGCGGCAGAAGGTATCTCGCATGAGCCGGGTACCCAAAAAACATCTATATCGTCCTTCCTTACACCATGTCTTATAAGGCCGTCAATTGAACCGTCTAATAGTCGTTTTGTTATAAAATTATTGAATCGGCTCACAACAATACCGAAAGTTTTCCCTGTACCAATTAAATTACCATGTGATTCGCTACTCATGATTTTCTTGTTAATTCCAATTATAGCTATTACTTAAATTAAAATTTATTTGTGTTAAAATGCTAACATATACCACTAAATCTTTCAAGGCTTTTCTAATTAATTAAATTTCAAAAATAGAAAGTGTATTACTTCCTATATGCTGTTTGTAAAATTTACAAATACTATTTTCTTGCTTCAGGAACTATAGTCAGTACCTCACGTTTCCCATTTCTCAGCACTGCCACTTCTATAGATTTACCGAATCCTAACGTATCTATGGCGTAATTATAGTCATAGACATTTTTAATTTTTTGACCTGCAATTTCTATAACAATATCACCGTCTTTAATTCCTGCTTTATCCGCCGGTCCGCCTCCTTTAACAGTGCTTAACATTACCCCTTCTATACCCTCTGCCGTAAAATCTGGAATGGTTCCCCAGGAAGCCCTGCGAGTACTCTTTTTCAAACTCTGTTCATCAGACTGAGCAACCTTAATATAATCCGGACGTTCTGAACTACCCAACAGGTCAATAACCATTGATTTTGAAAACTCAGCTATTCTCAACATTCCTTCATAATTAAGGGTCTCTGGATCGTCTGTGGGGCGATTATAGTCTTCGTGGACTCCTGTAAAAAAATGGATTACAGGAATTCCTTTTGGATAAAGTGATGTAATATCGGTTGGCTGATATGGGTCCTGCAGTAGCCTTAAATTAAACTTAAAGGTTAAATTACATTTTTCAAATATTTTAGTCCAGATGCTGGAAGAACCTAAACCCTCTACAGTTAGATTGTTGTCTTTAAGACGTCCAACCATGTCGTAGTTAAGATAGGCAGTAATATCTTTCAACGGAACAGTAGGGTGTTCTGCAAAATAAGATGAACCAAGGCATCCCAGTTCTTCGCCAGACCATAATCCGAAAATAACTCCTCGCCTAAATAATTGAGGATTCTTCTTTCGTTCTTCAGCCAGCGAGGCAGCCAATTCCATAACTATTGAAACACCTGATGCATTGTCATCTGCACCATTGTGAATTTGGCCCTCCTCGCCTTTACGAGCCAGCGAGTCAACCCCACCATGACCAATATGGTCGTAATGGGCGCCAATCATAACATATTCAGTCTTTTCTGCACCTTCGGCGGGTGGCAAAAGACCTAACACATTATGGTCCTTTTCTCTTATCTGTTCTATAGCTGTTGATACTTTTACTTTAACCCCTGGTAACTCAAAACATCCCACAACCTTTGAGTCTTCTACATCTAGTCCAGACTGTATGGGGCCTAGTAACTTACCTGAATTAGCAAAGAGTACATCAGCTATCTTATTTGTTATAGATGCGACAATAATTCCTGAGTCCGCATATGTTACATCGCTGGAAATTTGGAGCAATTCTCCTGAACCGGGAGAATTTGGGCCAACAATCACTAACAATGCCTTCGCGCCACGTTCACGAGCAAGCAGCGCCTTATACCGCAATCCTGCGTAACGATTAAGCTCCATTCTTCTTTTCATATCTACCTTTTCAGGTACATAATGAAGTGCCACAACGATTTTATCTTTTACATCCAGACCAGCATATGAATCGTATAATTTGCCTTCATTCCCAGGAACTGACAATCCATAACCAGCAAAAACCACCTGACCTTCCACCTCGCCGTTTGTTGTAAACCCAAGAGGAATGAAGTCCTTATTTACTTCAAATTTCAATTTTACGTCCTCATCGCCCTTATTTGTAATATGAAGACAGTTTTTATCATGCAGTATTTTAACCCCGGAAATAAATGGAAATTCCTGAAAATATGTTCCGTTATTGCCAGATGGTTTTAACCCGATTTTTTTAAAATATTCTACAATATAATTTGCAGCCATTTGTGTACCTTTTGAACCTGTCATCCTACCCTCTAGTTTATCTGAAGCCAAATATTGAACTTCTGCTTTAAGATCAGAAACATTTATTTCCGATGAAAGAGAACGCACAACTCCCTTTTCTGACGTAATCTGATTTGTACTTTCAGGAAAACTAAATGGCTGTGAAGGTTGAAAACTAAGCCGTGATTGACCTGCCCTTAAAGCCTCCAGCGCCGCTTCATGATTCCAATCAGCCAAAAACAATTGAGATTCCCCGGTAGATGTACGTCCAGAAGTCCAAACAAGACGTTTACCCTCTGGTGAAAAGACAGGCAATCCATCGAATATCTCATTACAAGTTACCCTTACAGGTTCTTTTTCACCATGTACATCAACGATAAACAACTCACAATTGGTAAACCCATATTTGTTTGAATGAAAGATTACATATTCACCTGAAGGATGGTAGTACGGAGCCCAGGACATTGAACTAAAATCTGTCAACCTGTGTATATCTGTTCCATCCAATTTCATTGTATAAATGTCGGCAAGCATGCCATCCTCATTAAAATGCCGCCAAATAATTTGTGTTCCGTCCGGACTGAAAAATGGTCCCCCATCATAGCCACGCCAATTTGTCAAGCGCTTCTGATCTGTTCCGTCGGCATTCATAATATAGATCTCACCGAAGTATGCTGGATTAGTTTGCATACGTTTCTGGTCTTCAGGTGAAAGCGCTTCAATTGGATATGCGTTGCGCAAGGAGCAAAAAACAATTTTAGCTCCATCAGGTGAATAAGCCCCCTCAGCATCGTATCCATAAGCGTCTGTTAAACGTTTTAAACCGCTCCCGTCCCGCCTCGACGAGAAAATATCATAGTTCTCATCATAGTCCCAGGTAAAGCGGCGTTTTTTGCCCAATGAACGGAACTCAAATTCTGTATGTTGCTTTGCCTTTGCCTCCGAATCTAAATGTGTTGACGAAAAGAGCACTTCGTCTGAATTAGCACGGAAGAATGAACATGTGGTTTTACCTGTCCCGGGGGAAACACGGTTGGTCTCTCCTGATTCAATATTCATCATGTAAATCTGATAAAATGGGTTTTCAGGTTCACACTCACTCTGAAATATCATATAATTCCCATCCTGAGAAAAGTATCCTTCACCAGCGCCCTTTCCCTGATTGGTCAGTTGTCGTATGTTTGTTAAAAATTGCCCTTCATCTTTTCCATTCGCATACGCATCATAAACACCCCAATTTAGTTGTGAAAATAACGATAACACACTAACAAAAACGATTGTTAATATTTGCCTCATTGCAAATCTCCTAATTTTATTTTCTAAACACAGACAAACAAATAAGCGGTTATTCGATATAATAATACTTATAATAACTGACTGTCAATCTATTCTAACCAAACGATGTTATTTAACTGGATTTTATGATTTCTGGCAGAAGCCTCAATTCATTACCTTTCGGGCAATGATTTTTAATCGAATTTTAGCATTATAGACACTAACAATATTCAGTAAGCGGGAAGGATCAAATCTCTATTATCCACGCTGCCCCGCCATGCTGCCCCCTTTTTATTTTGTTGACATAATAAATATACCTATATATATTTACAACATGAATTTTATAAATAGCCGTAAAATAATAACCATTTATGCGGTGTAATTAATTTTAAATGTAATGCATAATAAAAAGATATTGGGAAGTGTATTATGGGATTCCTTAAAATGCTTTTCAATGTGTACGATGCGGAAGGCAAACACGAAGCTATGCGAATGTCTTACAGGAAACATATGAAAGAGGCATCAAGCGCTGGTATTGAGCCAGAGGGACAGCATTTTTCGTCAATCTACGGTGCGTTTGTAACGCGCTACAGGCTTTCTGGGAGAGCTGTGAACGAAATATTCCACACGGGAGAAATCTCCCTAATTCTCTGTATGGATTCGACGGTAGCTGTCGAATCACTCGCGAAATACATAGTAGCAATAGAGAAGCCGTCACATGCAAAAATCGACTGGCTTCAAATGTTAATCAATGTATCGCTCTGCAACCCAGCGCGAGGTGAAGCCGGAATAGAAGCGCAAAAAATGGAGGCTACCTCAATGTTCGGTGTGGAGAACTCATATCACTGGATTAATTGGTTGTCCCAAGAGACAAAGAGAACACTCAATGTGATTGCTCAAAGTGAACTATCAACATAGAGATAAGAGTAGCTGTCCTAACAAACGGCTGCAACTGATTCGCTATGCTCGCCGCTGATCCTTCACGTTATAACCGGAAAAAACCATGAAAAGAAATATTGACCCACAAGCGTTGGGTTTGGCGAAAACACGAATAGAACTAGACTTTGGGGGTGTCCAAAACATCCCACCGGAATTGATGGGTGTTGTTTCCTTCTATTATTGGTTCAACATTTTTTCCGGGCAGAGCAATTGCAAATGGAAGTACTTTCCTCAGGCAATATGGCTGGTTCTCTAAGATCGTGGATTGGCGATGTGCCCTATTGGTCCAGCTCTATAAAAGCCATTCCTGATTTCATTAAAGGATTCGAAAACATTTCTCGGAAAAAAGACGGCTGGCTTTACGATTACACAATAAAATTTGTCCGAGATGCTTTACTTTACGGAGACAAGAGCTCGATGTCACCTCCTATCTTGAAAAGAATTATCCTTTTGTTCAAACGTAAAAGATTCGAAGTAATTAATGATATATCTTCATTAATTGAAGAGACGGTATAACAAACCATTAAGGTGGATGGCTGATAGCCGCCGCTAGAACTCGGAAAATACATGGAAGTAAGGATATCGGTGTGGAATAAATTAACTTTTATAATCAGAATTTATCTTGGCTGCGTGGTTTCAATCCAATATTGAAGCTTTTTTCTTAATTCACTTCTCACATCCGGATACTTTTCTATGACATTTCTCTGCTCATTTGGGTCAGTTTTCAAATCGTATAATTCATATTTGTAACTATCAGGTTCTTTTGTATATATGAGCTTCCACTCTTTTGTCCTTAAACAACGCATTTTAATTTGTTCCATTTCTTTGGTACTTTGGTAACCACCCAAAATCGTCTCACAAAAGACTGTCTCTTGTGCTAGACTCCAGGCAGAAGAATTCGAGTCATCACTGTGTTGTTTTTGTATTAATGGCAATAAAGAATGTCCTTGCAATCCATCAGGCACTGATATTTCAAGTAAATCCAGTACAGTTGGCATTATATCTATCTGTTGCGCTATATCTTCTATTTTTTTGTGTTTTAATATTTTTGGATACCAGATTATCAATGGTATATGAATTATTTCATCATACAGTTTTGCATTTAACGAAGTTGATGCATGTCCTACAAAACCGTGTTCTAGTAATTCTTCGCCGTGGTCTGATGTCAAAATAATTAATGTGTTATCTAAAATACCAAATTCCTTTATTTTCCCGATAATTTTTCCTACATCATCGTCCATCTGTTTTACCTGTCCATCATATAAGGAGACAATAATACTTTTATCTTCATCTTTAAAATTAACAGAGCCGTTCTTAATAACGCTTTTTTTCTTTATATCTAAAATTGCAGTGCTCTCAGTAACCGTCCCAGTTGTAATAGCTTTCATAAATAATTTATCGTAAGGATCGGGGGGATTATATGGCAAATGAAGTCCATGATAATGATACCAGATAAAAAATCTTTGATCCCTGTACGTCTCTATCAATTTTATTAAATCTTCCACTTCTTCAGGATTAAAACTACTAAATTGCTTTTTGTCAACTGCATCAAACCCAAGATGCCAATAATTTGGAATATCAACAAATCTTGGTAATACAGGTATTACGTAACCTTTTTGTTTTAATACTTCTGGCAAGGTTTCTATATCTTCTTTTAAGGTCTTTCCCTTTGCGTCTACGTTATGGGCTGGCGGGTGGAGTGAAGTAAAAATAGAAAGCATAGAAGGCGTGGTCCATGCCGATTGGCTGAAGGCATTAGTAAATATTATCCCCTCTCCAGCAAGCTTATCTATATTTGGGGTTGTTTTACGACTATAACCATAACAACTGAGGTGGTCAAAACGGCAGGCATCAATTGTGAAAAGAAGAATATTGGGTTTAGTATCCTTAATCACCTCAGCGGTAACAGTTGAAACAGAGAGTACAATCAGAAAGTATATAATAATTATTTGACGAAATATATTCAATTCTATCTGTAAATATTAGGTTTTAAAACAAATATAACAAAAAGCTCTCCCATCCCGCTGGATAACCAGTTCATGAGTATATCTCTCAGATCAAAGACTCGCATTGGTAAAATGCCCTGGATAAACTCATCAATGGTACCCAACGAGACCGCAACGATAATAGTATAAATATAAACCCTTTTATTCTTTATATCGAGTTTCAGAGCCCAGAAAACAATGACACTTAACATGCCATATAGCAACAAATGAAATCTCTCAGCCCCAGCAACACACAAATATTTCATTACAGCAAGACAGCTTATAGATATAACAAAAAAAGAAATGTATACAGAAACTTTTTTAACCTGTTTTTGAAAAATTAAATAAATTAGAAAATAAGCTCCCAATACACATACAAAAAACAACCCTAGATAATTTATAATATTCCCCCATTGTCCCAATACAAATCCCCAGAACGCTGTTCCAAAAGGTAAAAATGCATATATAGCAAAAGTATAAATACCAACGATTATCCATCTCCATTCTCTTGATACGCTCTTTATAAAACCGTAGTTAACGTAGAGAGGCATTTTAGAATATCATTTCACATGTATATCAGGGTTTAATACAAAGGCAATAAACAATACACCCATCTCACCCTACAACCAGTTAAGTGCTTACTTTTGAGGACTTACCCTATCCACTATAGTTTATTTCTTATCTCGAAATTACAACTTTACAGTCAAACCCTGTGCCATCTTTATTTCCATTGCATGATTGATTGTCCACGCCGTACGGTGTGTTACCACATCAATCAATGTACTCGCGGAAGGCAGGCCTGTACCACTCTTCTTCACGCCACCAAATGGCAAATGTACCTCAGCGCCAATTGTAGGCAAATTTACATATCCAAGGCCATATTCACAATCCTCCCTTATCCTTTTTGCCTTTCGATAATCTTCAGTAATCACCGCGCAACTAAGGCCGTACTCTGTATCATTATGCACTGCTACGGCTTCGTCAATATCTTTTACAGGGATAATTGCCACATGCGGACCAAACACTTCTTCATGTAGCACCCGACTTCCAAGACTATTCTGCATATGGTAAACAAATGGAGACATAAAGTAACCCTTTTTATATTGCTCGCCTGTTAATCTGCCTCCATCCAGCAATACCTCCGCTCCCTCTTTTTTAGCTAATTCATTATATCGCGTAATTTTTTCGACAGCAGCCTGATTAATTACAGGCCCCATAAAGACATCTTTGTCCAATGGGTTACCAATCTTCACCCTTTTAGTTATCTCAACGAATTTATTTTCAAACTCAGCAAGCACTTTCTTATGCACAATTAAACGACTTGCAGAAGTACACCGTTGACCTGAAGTTTTAAATGCACTAATAACAGCCGCATTTACAGCAATATCCAAGTTAGCATCATCAAGGACAATTATTGCATTCTTTCCGCCCATTTCGCATGCACACATCTTGTTATTGAATCCAGCAACAACTCTCTTAATTTCGGAACCAACGTCATTTGAACCAACAAATAGTACCACATGAACATCCGGATGCCTTACCAGTATGTCGCCAAACCACCGTGCACCACGTTGATAACACCAGGTGGGAATCCTACTTTATGTGCATATTCAACAATTTTATTAGCTGTACATGCCGTTTCTCTGGAAGGCTTGAGAACTATAGTATTCCCTTCAACCACAGAAGGACAAATAAGCCATAAAGGAATAGCAAATGGAAAATTCCAAGGTGTAATAGCCGCTACAACCCCCTTTGGCTTCCTGCGCATGAAGGCATCTTTTTCAGGAATTTCAGAATCAATCACATCACCATGCGGCATCCTCACAGTACCGAATACATACTGTACCATGTGGATGCCCTCTATAACATCTGCGCTTCCTTCAATAATACCCTTTCCACATTCTTTTGTTACTAATTGTGATAATTCCTCTCTGTCCTTCTTTATCAATTGAACAAACTCGTCAAAATACTCGCCACGTTTAACACGAGATAATCTGCACCAATTGTCGAACGCACCTTTTGCAGCACTAACAGCATCATTTACATCTTTTTCTGAAGAAAGCGGAAATGTACCCAACACTTCATCAATATTTGCAGGATTTCTACTTTCAAATCTTGCGTCAGAGACACTATTTACATATGCCCCGTTTATATAATTTTTCCCATTCATAACACACCTCCATAAATAATCTTTTAAGGGGATTTTTCTGTCAGAGTATAACATATGCAATTATGTTATTCAATTTCGTATTATTTTGTTAAAAAAATATTAGGTAATTACAAAAGATTTGACACTAAAAAGCACAACTTACGAACGATTAAACGGAATAGAATATTATATATACTAGAAGAAGAATTCCTGACGGGCTATGACGGTAAGCTGAGACATCCTAAAAATGTTAGAACTTATGTTTACAAAAATATGATGTCATGAATACGCAGACACAACAAACATATTTTCGTTTACTTATGTATGGGAAGAAAAGCTTATAGTATAGAAAATGACATGAAACCGCATGGAAATAGTCATGATAAAATACAAAAACCCTTTATTCCTGTTCTTTATTGTTAAAAAGATTTAAGAATAAACAGGAATAAAGGGTTAGTTAAAGTAGAAATAATTACAAATACTTGATAAGTGCAAACTTTACAATATGGAAATTACAACTTAAAAACTCTTTTAATTAAATTTCATATTAATTTTAATGTCTATGTCCACAAGGAGCCGTTTTAGATGTTTCATCCTTTTCTGGAATTTCACCAATCACAGCATTTGTTGTTAGAAGTAAATTCGCAATACTTGCACCATTTCGTAATGCCGTTTTTACAACCTTTGCAGCATCAATAATACCAGACTCAACCATATCAGTATACTTTCCACCAAAGGCATCAAAACCAAAATTTCCAATACCTTCTTTCACTTTTTGTAATACAACATCACCTTCCATGCCTGCATTATCAGTAATTTGCTTGATAGGCATTTCAATCGCTTTCCTTACAATATTTACACCTATCTTCTCGTCACCTTTTGTATTTA
Source organism: uncultured Planctomycetota bacterium (assembly GCA_963709355.1). Lineage (GTDB taxonomy): Bacteria > Planctomycetota > Brocadiia > Brocadiales > Brocadiaceae > PLOWO2-12-38-17. The sequence goes on along the minus strand of CAVPVY010000005.1, from coordinate 907,973 downwards.
ACGTATCCAATACCTTAGATGCCCTTAATAAAGCAACGCCGCCGCCAGGTAGAATTCCTTCTTCAACAGCTGCCCTTGTTGCATGAACAGCGTCTTCGACGCGTGACTTCCTTTCTTTCATCTCCACTTCAGTTGCGGCACCAACATTAATCCGCGCAATTCCACCGGACAGTTTTGCAAGTCTCTCCTGTAATTTTTCTTTATCATAATCAGATGTAGTAGTATCTCTTTCTGCCTTTATTTGTGAGACTCTGCCCTGTATCTCTTTATGATCTCCGAACCTTCGATAATCGTTGTATTATCTTTATCAATGACAACTTTTTTTGCACTCCCAAGATCAGATAGCTGAATACTGGAAGGTTGTATGCCTAAATCTTCAAATATAGCTTTAGCACCTGTAACTGCGGCTATATCTCCAAGCATTGCCTTACGCCTGTCTCCAAAACCAGGCGCCTTGACGGCAGCACATTGTAATGTTCCGCGAAGCTTGTTTACTACAAGTGTGCTAAGGGCCTCTCCCTCCACATCCTCAGCGATAATTAGCAAGAATTTCCCAGACTTTGCAATCCTTTCAAGTAATGGGACAAACTCTTTTATTGTAGATATTTTTTTCTCATATACCAAAATGTAAGGACCTTCGAATACAACTTCCATTGTCTCAGGCGATGTTACAAAATAAGGAGATAAATAACCTCTATCAAATTGCATTCCTTCCACCAAATCCACAGAAGTTTTAAGGCTTTTCCCTTCCTCTACAGTTATGACACCGTCTTTACCTACCTTTTCCATGGCATCTGCTATCTGATTTCCAATCTCTTTATCATTATTTGCTGCAATAGTTGCAATTTGAGCAATCTCCTTTTTGCCAGATATTTTGATTCCCATATTTGTTAGTTCATTTGTTAAAGCATCAACAGATTTTTCGATGCCGTGTTTTATATCAACCGGATTAGCCCCGGCAGTTATATTTTTTAAACCTTCTTCAAATATAGCTTCCGCTAAGAGAGTCGCCGTAGATGTACCATCGCCAACCATGTCGTTCGTTTTTGATGCGGCCTCTCTTATCATTTTAGCTCCCATATCTTCATAAGGGTCTTCTAGCTCTATTTCCTTCGCTACAGAAACACCATCATTAATAACAACTGGCGAACCAAAACTTTTTTCAATAACAACATTTCTACCTTTTGGTCCTAACGTAACCTTAACGGCACGTGACAGTTTTTTTATACCTTTTCTTAAGGCATCACTTGCATCGTATCCGTACATAATCTTTTTTGCAGCCATTATCTCCTCCTCAATATATTACTCAATTACAGCTAAAATTTCATCTTCAGCCATCAGCAAATATTCCTCTCCATCAATCTTTACTTCTGATCCACCATAAGAAGTAAACAACACCCTATCGCCTTTCTTTACCTGAAACTTCGTACGCTCTCCGTTCTTTAGTAGTTTTCCATCTCCGAGCGCAACAATTTTACCTTCTTTAGGTTTTTCCTTTGCTGTATCAGGCAAAACAATACCTCCGGCCGTTTTACTTTCCACCGCTAGTCTCTTTATTAAGACCTTTTCACCCAATGGCTTAACATTCATAACCAATAATACTCCTTTCTTTGAAAATAACTAATCAAAAGTTAGTACATCTAATTTTATTAACTTAAAAACCATAATCAAAATTTTCTGTAATATTTTTCTATTACAAGATCAACCATGTCCCTCATAACATGCACATTAATAGGCTTTGGTATAAGGGAATACGCATTAGCACTTATTAAATCTATCTGAAGCTCCTTGGTTATTTCACCCGAGACGAAAATACTTGGGATGGAAAATCTAATTTCTCTCGTGATAATCCTCAAGGTTTCAAGACCACTGTAATCTGGGAGGTTAGCATCCAATATCAGTAAATGCAGTTCTTCTTCTTTAGCTATTTGTACAGCCTCTCTGCCACAACTGGCAATATAAGTCGTATAGCCTTTGGGTTCAAATAAGTCCCTCAAACTATCACGACATGATTTGTCATCATCTGTAATTAATAATGAATATTTCCCAACAGATGGATCATATAATGCCATCATAATTAACCTCCATTGATTATTTCTATGCGCAATTTATATGCCAAATAAATGATTATGATTTTGCTTGTATGTTAGTCGAGTTTATTAAAACACACTTTCAATTAAATATTTTATAATAAATTTGTATTTCCTTTCAAATCAGATGGTTAGATAACTATAAGAATTTAATTAAAAACCCGCTTTAAAATTTTTTTTAATTTTTAATGAATTTCATAATTATTGTCATTTTGACATTTTTAATGTTTATAAATACCGATTTATGCCACTATGGCAGATACCCGAGTCGTATACCTTTTAAATCCTTGATTATTAAAGTCTATGTCAATATAATTTTTGATTATTTATAATCTTAAATGGCTTACTATATCTTCTAAAATGTAAATTTTAATATGCCTTTACTTTACCAATTTGAAAAAGTATCTTCCTTACTCAACCTGATTAAATTTTCTCATACAATATTTTCATTGCCATTTGCTATCATGAGTACCTTTCTCGCCGCCAATGGTATGCCAGAAATCAGACAATTATTATTAATTATCGCCGCACTTGTCACAGCACGTAGTGCTGCAATGTCATTTAACCGACTTGTTGATAAAAATTACGATATGCTGAATCCCCGCACACGATATCGTGCTGTACTTCTAAATAAAATTGGGAAAAAGAATATCTGGCTTTTTACTACTTTAAGTGTAATGCTAGTTATTACATTTGCTTGGTTACTTAATAACTTAGCCTTTTATATGTCTCCAATAGCCATACTGATTATTTTTGGATACTCTTATACAAAACGCTTTACATATTTATCACATGTTGTGCTTGGGCTTGCACTAGCACTCTCTCCGCTAGGTGCATGGATAGCAATAAAAGGAACCTTATCAGTTACCCCCCTCTTGCTGGCACTCGCAGTGATACTCTGGACAGGTGGTTTCGATATTATATATGCATGCCAAGACATGGAATTTGACACGAAGACAGGATTATATTCTATTCCTAAAAGATTTGGTATTAGAGGGGCATTAATCATTTCTGGTGTTTTACATTTCTTAATGGTTCTTGTCTTGGTCATAATACCAGTATACACAGACCTTGGACTTAGTTATAAAATCGGAGTATGTATTACAGGCGCGTTATTATTTTATGAACACTCGCTTGTAAAACCAAAAGATTTATCAAAAATTAATACTGCCTTTTTCACAATTAACGGAATTATAAGCTTGGGTTTAATGGGAATAACTTTAATAGATATTTTTCTAACTTAGATTATATAACTTAGGAAAATTATCATCTTTTGCCAAATAGCCACATAATTAATGATATTATAATACTAATAACAATACAGGTAGTAATAGGAAAATAAAAACCAAAATTCTTCTTTTGGACTGCAATATCGCCTGGCAGCTTTCCCAAGAAAGGTATTTTATTACCTATCAGGAGAACCCACCTACTACAATCATTACAATACCAAAAAATATTAAAATTTTACCAAACGCACCTAATTCACCCATAAGTGAATTCTCGTTTTTTTATAATTTTTTAGAATAATTATTATTAATTATTCCATTAGTTTTAACTATACTATTAGTCTGCTTATTACATAAGTAATACAAAAACCAATGTATTTATAATTCCAATCACCTCTTTTATTGAATGAGTTATTGAAAATTTCTACATACAAACAACTACGATATGTTCTGAAAAACCTTATGAATTTCCAACACTTGTTTAAGCAAAACAGATAAGTCTTTTAAAGGCAACATAGTTGATGCATCTGAGAGCGCTTTTTCAGGAGTTTCGTGTACTTCTAAAAATACTCCATCACACCCTGTAGCAACAGCAGCCCTTGCAAGAGGAGCAACCATGTTTCTCTCTCCACCAGAAGCGTTTCCTTGTCCACCAGGCAATTGAACACTATGCGTAGCATCATAAATTACAGGGTAACCTAATTCACGCATGATGACTAATGACCTCATATCACTAACAAGATTATTATAACCAAAACATGTACCGCGTTCTGTTAATAAAATATCATCATTCCCTGTACTTTGTACCTTTTCAACTACGGCTTTCATATCCCACGGTGCCAAAAATTGTCCTTTCTTAATATTAATTGGCTTCCCCGTTTCCCCCGCTGATAATATAAGGTCTGTCTGACGACACAAGAAGGCAGGTATTTGAATGACATCAAGTATTCCTGCAACAGCATGGATATCTTCTTTACAATGGACATCGGAAAGTACCGGTATATCTAACCGCTTTTTAATATCTGATAATATTTTCATACCTTCCTTAACACCAGGTCCTCTGTATGAATTAACGGAAGTACGATTCGCCTTGTCATAAGATGCTTTAAAAATAAAAGGTATTTTCTGTGCATCAAAAACAATTTTCATTTTCTCTGCCAGCTTAAGACAACTTTCATAGGATTCTATTACACATGGACCAGCTATAAAGACGAGTGGGTATCCTTTGCCTACAGAGATATTTTTAAAATTTACATGTTTTGTCATTTAAATAATATTTTGTGATCAGGTAAAGAATAATTATTTATGTTAAGAGTAATATAAACAACAATATGAATAGTGTCAATATATATTGAAATAACTAAAAATTGTTGCTACCTAAAATTTATGTGTGTAAAATGGTGCGAGTTCCTATTCATCATAAATTTAGAGGGTAATACAAATGAAAAATACAATCTTTACGTTTATTTATTTTGGTATATTATTATGTAGTACACCTTTGGCGTTGTACGGACAATACTATGATTATGATGTTCCTGAAATTAGGCTAAAGGCAGGCTTACCCAGTGTATTTACAGTTGAGAACGTCCGACAGATATCGGACACCGAGGGAGAGTCTGTGCTAAATATTAGCGTTATAGTAAAGAAGGGCCGGATAGAATCCGTAAGCAGAGACGGGGGATGCTGGATTGTAACTGTAAGGTCAAACAGTAAAGAGGCATCAACCTATATAATAAAGGACAGTCAATTTAAGATTATGGGAGAAGAATCTAAGAAAGTAACAGTTAATGCCATCCATTGGAAGGATGGAAATTAGAATTATGAAGGCATATTTTATAGGCGCAGGACCTGGCGATGTCGAACTAATAACAATTAAGGGATTAAAAGCTATTCAGCACGCTGGATACTGCATATACGCGGGCTCACTGGTTAATACTGAATTACTTAAGTTCCTACCTCCTCATGCTAAGGTATACGATTCTTCAGGTATGAAACTGGAGGAAATGGCAACGATATACGAAGATGCTAAAAAAAAGGATCTGGATGTTGCCCGCATTCATTCAGGAGATCCATCAATTTATGGCGCTATACAAGAACAAATGCATATACTCGACAAGCTGGACATACCATACGAAGTCATTCCTGGTGTTAGCTCTTTTGTCGCAGCTGCATCTGTTCTAAAACAGGAATTAACTTTACCAGGTATAACACAAACAATTGTAATAACAAGAATGGAAGGCAAAACCCCGATTCCTGAAAAAGAACATTTAAGTATATTAGCGAAATCAACACCCACACTCTGTATTTTCCTTAGTATTGAAAAGATTGAGGAAATCACAAAGATATTAGTGCCTCATTATGGAGAAGATTGTCCTGTAGCCGTTGTTTACAAGGCAACTTGGCCTGATCAGATAATCTTATACACTAAATTATCGAATATAGTCGAGAATGTCAGACAAGAATCCATTAAAAAAACTGCGTTAATAATCGTAGGTAAGGTGCTAGAAAGGGAATTTAAAAGGTCTGTTCTTTACGGCGGTACAAACGGTAAGAGAAATTAAACTTTTAAAAGAAATACTATAATTTTTTATAATTAAAGTAATTTAATAAATATCTATTCCTATATTAAAAGATTTTAGGGTTTATAGAACAATTTTCAATCTTGCTTGAAATATCATAAAAAACTACTTGATTCATATATTCTTTTCATGTATTCTAATGCTTAAATATTATATGGACTTATCGTATACTTACAACATTAAACCATTTTTTGAAAGGAGGGTTGTAGATGAATAAGCAGGAATTAATTGAATTAGTGGCAAAGGCATGTTCAGTATCGAAGGCATGTGGAGAAAGAGCTGTAAACGCCGTTCTGGATGGTATTAAAAGTGGTGTTAAAAAGAGCAAGGAAGTCCGTTTAATTGGGTTCGGCACTTTCTCAGTAAGGGCAAGAAAGGCACGAAAGGGGAGAAATCCACAAACAGGTGCAATAATTAATATCAAAGCAAGCAAAACAGTGAAATTTACACCAGGGCAAGATTTCAAAAGTGCAGTAAATAAATAATAATTCTAGTAAATATACAAAAAATAAAAAAGCAGGCAGCAATGCCTGCTTTTTTATTTACTTTAGCTCAACAACAGATTTATTTCGATACTCCAATCGGTTCCAGATTCTGCCGTCTACGTATAATCTTTCGCTCATTTTCTGTAAGAAGTTTCTTTCTCAAACGAAACGTCCCAGGAGTAATTTCAACTAACTCATCATCTTCAATATATTCAAGCGCCAATTCCAGGGAAAATTCCCTGGGCGGCTGGAGTTTAATTCCTTTCTCTGCAGTTGCACAACGGATATTAGTGGCCTTTTTTGCTCTGATAACATTCACACTTATATCATTTTGCTCACAATGTTCACCTACAATCATACCTTCATAGACCCTATCGCCTGGTTTTACAAACATTATACCCCTATCTTGTAACGCTTCTAATGCATAAGCGGTTACCTCCCCGGTAGCCATAGAAATTAACACCCCTTGTATACGATGAGTAATGTCACCTTTGAATTGTTCGTATTCATAAAAACTGTGGTACATCACTGCTTCTCCACGTGTTGAGCTCAGGATTCTATTCCTCATACCAATTAAACCGCGGGATGGCACCTTGAATTCAAAATGAGTAATATCCTTATCGGAGTCCATACTGAGCATTTCTCCTTTACGTGCGCCTAATAACGAAATAACTTGTCCATCAAATTCTTTCGGAACGTCAATTACAACATATTCTACAGGTTCTGCCTTTAAGCCATTTAATTCCTTGAAGATCACCTTCGGCTTTGAAACTTGAAGTTCGTACCCTTCACGACGCATATTTTCAATCAATATTGATAGATGTAAAAGACCCCTACCCGAAATACGAAGTGCATCAGGAGTTTCCGTATCTTCAACCTTAAGGGCTACATTCGATCTAAGTTCCCTGTAAAGTCTCTCCCTCAGGTTTCGGCTTGTAACATATTTACCATCCCGACCACTGAAAGGCGAATTGTTAACTGAAAATATCATTGAAATGGTAGGTTCATCAATATTAATCCTTGGTACTATCTGAGGATTTTCAACAGATGCAATAGTATCACTAATATCTATTTCTTCGATACCTGTTATGGCAACAATATCACCAGCACATACTGATTTCACGCTCTGCCTGCCAAGACCTGCAAACGTAAACACCTCAACAACTTTTTGTGTTGTATGATTACCACTTTTATCAATTCTGATGATTTGCTGACCTGCATTAATAGTGCCTGCATAGACCCTACCAATGCCAATTCTACCTACATAATCATTGTAATCCAGCGATGATATCTGTATCTGCAAAGGCGCATCAGAATCGCCTTCTGGTTTGGGAACATAGCAGAGAATTGTATCCAACAATGGAGTAATATCCCTGTTATCATCATCAAGAGATACTTTTGCATATCCTTCGCGCCCACTTGCGTAGACCACTGTAAAATCCAACTGCTCATCTGTTGCATTGAGTTCAACAAAAAGATCAAATACTTCGTTCAATACTTCTGTACATCTGGCATCAGGCCTATCAATCTTATTAATCACCACGAGTGGTTTCAATTTGTAACCGAGCGCTTTTCGAAGCACAAACCTGGTTTGAGGCATTGTCCCTTCAGCAGCGTCCACAAGTAACAAAACACCATCAGCCATTTTAAGAACTCTTTCCACCTCTCCGCCAAAATCTGCGTGACCCGGTGTATCAATTATATTAATCTTTACCCCCTTATAATTAATAGACGTATTCTTGGCAAGGATTGTAATACCGCGCTCACGCTCAAGTTCGTTGGAGTCCATAATACATTCCACATTTTGAATCTGTTGATTAGACCTGAATGTACCACTTTGCTTGAGCAATTGATCCACAAGGGTAGTTTTACCATGATCAACGTGAGCTATAATTGCTATATTTCTTACGTCATCTCTTACTGATTTTTTCATATCACTCCTCAATATCCCATTTACAAACTAATTCTTATTAGAAACAAAAAAACCGCAACGAGTCACCGTAGCGGCTTGAATCGCACTAACTACTTAATGAAAAATCTAATACTTTAATTTATTCTACAGATAATTAATATATTGTCAACAAAAAACACACTTCCTGATGTAAAGTATATAGACATGGGTAACAGTTTATGTAATATGATATGCCTATCCCTATGGGATAGGCGACTTACTAAATTTTTTTATGGAGATGTTACCCATGCCCAAGTATTATTACGATCAACTTAGTCGAAAAAGGTTAGCCTGGATGCTCATGTATAAAAAGATTAATAACGTCTCAAAGGTATGCCTGTATTTTGGCATATCTCGTAAATGTTTCTATAAATGGCTTAAACGTTACGAAGACTCAGGAGGTGACCCTGCAAGCCTCATTGATCGCTCAAAACGTCCCAGACGCTCCCCTATGCTTACCCATAAATATATTCAGTCTATCATCATAAGACTTCGTAAAACCACTTCCTTCGGCCCCGACCGTATACGGCTGTTCTTATTGAAGGACTATAATATCTCGCTTCCAAGGTCCACCATATACGCCACTTTAAAACGCAACGGACTCATTGAGAAACCCAAGAAGATGCACAGAAAACCTAAGTGTTATCAGATGCCCTCTCCAGGATACCTACAGGTAGATATAAAGCTGCTGGGCGGCTACAGACCCGGGAGCTTTGTTCAGTACTCCGCTCAGGACGACTCTACCAGGATCAAATTCACCAAACTTTACCAGGAACGCTCTACATCTAACTCCCTGGACTTCTTGCAATATATATTCAGACGCTTTCCTTTCAAGATCAGGCACATCAGGACCGACAACGACGCCGTCTTTACCAATGCTTACACCGGTGAACCCAAAACCCATCCCTTACGGCAGCCCAAGACACATCCTTTTACCCTGTCGTGCATGGGGTTGGGTATAAAACACAAGCTCAATAGGCCTTCTTGTCCAGAGCAAAACGGCAAGGTAGAAAGGTCTCATAGAACCGATGGAGAAGAGTTTTTCCGTTTACAAAAAACTCGGAATCTTGACCTCCTTGTAAAAGAACGTAAAAAATACGATGAATTCTTTAACAACAAAAGACCACACATGGGGCTTCAGGGGTGGACTCCACTGCAAAAATTACAAACTTTTCCTAATTACAAAAGTGTTACCTATGTCTATAGCTAATACAAAACACACTTCCTGATTGTTATTTCACTATTAATTATGTCACGTTTTGCCTTGTCACACATACTAATAATGGTTATTATATGAACATGAAAATTGTCGCCGGAATAGACATAGGGTCAACCACTACAAAAGTCGTTATAATGTGCGGGCACACTGTTATCAGCTCAAAAACTTCCTCAACAGGAACAAATTGTAAAAAAACTATTAAACTGCTGTTTGGCGAAATAACGGAAGACCTTGCCATAAGAGAAGATGAAATTCAATATTCAGTTGCAACAGGATACGGCCGCAGATTGATTCAGGCAAATGAAGTTGTTACAGAAATAACCGCTAATTCAAAAGCGGCAAAATGGATCATGGGCAAGAAAACTAATATCAGAACTCTTATAAATATTGGCGGTCAGGATTGTAAGGTAATTGCTTTAGACAATAATGGAATTATGGTAGATTTTGTCATGAATGATAAATGCGCGGCTGGTACCGGACGATTCCTCGAAGTAATGAGCCGTATCCTTGAAGTAGAATTGGACGAATTAGGAACACTTTCCGAAAGGGCTGGGGATATACCTCAAATAAATAGCTTATGCACAGTCTTTGGCGAATCAGAAGTAATTTCCTTGCTATCTCAGGGAAGGCGGGTAGAAGATATCATTGCAGGTATTCATAAATCTATTGCTAAAAGGGTTGTATCTATGGTAAAAAAAGTCGGCGTTAGAGAAGCTATATTTTTTGACGGTGGTACTGCCTTTAATCGTGGATTAAAAAAGTCGTTGGAAGAAGAATTGGGAGTTGCTTTACACGTCCCGCTAGACCCACAGATAACTACCGCCATCGGTGCCGCAATAATAGCTAATGAACGCCTTGAAAAGATTCAAAAAAACAACAAAAAGATTCTACACTAATTTTACTGAATATTATTATCAGATTTAGTTATTATGTCTCTTTAAGAGCATTTCTTCGTATTTTATTATGGTGTCTTCCTGTTCTGCTGTCTCAACAGAACCTGGCCTTTTACTACGCACCTCAGAAATAGCCTTTTTCGCATTGTAACCCTTGTTAACTAAATAACACGCAAGCATTGTACCCGTTCTACCAATTCCAGCATCACAATGAACAACAATTTTTTTTCTGGAAGTTACAATTTTATTTACAAATGATATAAAATCACCAATTTGTTCCTGTGTCGGCGATGTCAGGTCTACAATCGGAATATGTTTATACTCAAATCCAAACTCTTCTATTAATGTTTTATGAAGTGGTAGTTCGGTTAACGATACTATTGCCTCTATTCCAACATCTTTAAGGAACTCAAGATCTGTAATCATTGGCATGGGCCTCGCCATACCTGCAATTTCATCCTTTATAAGCCAGCTAAAATTCCTAGGCATATCAGACTTTACCTAAAAATGTTAAGCATTCCTGAACTATTTCCAAAGGTAGCCCCATAGCGTTTGAGTAACTGCCCTCAATTTTTTCTACAAATCTACTACCTTCCCCCTGAATTGCATACGAACCTGCTTTATCTAAAGGTTCTCCGGAACTAATATATATATCAATCTCTTCTTCTGATATTATTCTCATTTTAATACGAGTTCTATCAAATCGCAACAACTTCTCTTTTGATGGGACATCCATTACACAAACACCGGAGATAACTTCGTGTTCCGAATCGCTTAGCATTGAAAGCATCCTTTTAGCGTCTTGCATATCTTTTGGTTTACCAAATATTTTCTCCTTGTGAAAGACAATTGTATCCGCGCTTATAATTAGGGCGCAATCAACTCTCTTTGTAATATTATCCGCCTTCAAAAATGCAACTTTTTGAACAAACTCCACAGGCGACTCGCTGTTATAAATATTTTCTTCTTCTATCTCATGCGGTACAGTACTAAATTTATATCCCAGAGACTTTAATAAACTTACTCGTCTTGGTGAGCTAGATGCAAGCACAATGCGTTTTTTTAACACAGTTTAAGACGTCTCCCTAAAATAAAAAACCCTTTTACCTGTACGGTAAAAGGGTAAAGACACTTTAAACAAAGCAAAAATTCTCTCTATTCATTCTTCTCAGACTGACTGGTTTCTTCAACTGCCGGCTGTGTCTCAATCTTGCCCTCAACTAATTCAAATATTACTTGTGATGCATTATCATTGAGTCTTCTTCCCAACAATCGTAATTTTCTATCTCTACCCTCCATTTTATATTCAATCTCAGATGTTTTGACAACATTGTTTCCCGATAATACCCCAAGTCTGGTACCTGACAACCTCAAGATCCTAGTATATCCTCCGCTACGCGCCATATACCTCTGAGCGATGCCTCCTGTTTCACGCCATTGCCCCTCACCAAACAATTTCCTTACGGCATCTTTATTCCTTAATTTTGAAAGAACCTTACGATAGCAGTGAACATATCCTGGTCTATCGCTATCCTTTTTTAATAATCCCTTTTTGGCAATTGTAATTATTTTTTCAGCAAAAGACCTTGTTTCCTTTGCCTTTTCAAGTGTTGTAATTATTCTTCCATAACTAAAAAGGCTGTTGGTAATATTCTGCCGCAGCGCCTTTCTATGCGCCGCCGTCCTAGATAAATGCCTTCCTCTCATTCCATGTCTCATTAGTTAATCCTCTAATTTTCCTAATAACTTATCTTGTCCTTGCATTCCAACTGTTAAACTTAATTGAGCCAACTTACTCTTCACTTCTTTCAAGGTGGTTTTGCCAAAATTCTTAATCTCCAAAAGTTGTTCTTCTGTTTTAGATACCAGTTCACCAACTGCTTTGATATTTGCGGTTTCAAGACAATTTGATGCTCTCACAGACAAATCCAATTCGGTTATCGGCATAACTAGCTTTTTGGCAAGTTCTTCCTCTGATATCCCAGGAGATTCTTCTATGCCTAACTTCTTTTCTATCTGTTTTAACTCTCTGCCAATCTCAAAATATTGCACAAATGGGTTCAAATGTTTCCTTAATATTTTTGAAGCTTCCACAATTGCCATCTCTGGAGAAACAACGCCATTCGTGTATATCTGCATAATGAGTCTATCATAATTAGTCCGCCTGCCAACACGAGTTTCCTCCACAACATAAGAAACATTTCTTACAGGAGAAAATATAGAATCTACATATATTAAGCCTACCTCCTGTTCCTCGGGTTCGTTTTCTTCAGCAGTTATATAGCCACGACCTTTTCTCACTTCCATTTCTATGTTAAATTTAGTATTATCAGAAAGTGTCGCAATATGCAGGTCTCCGTTTAAAACTTCAACATTATTATCAGTTATTATATCTTTTGCTTTTACTTCACCCTTTTTAGTCGCCTCAATCTTTATCCATTTAGGTTGATCAGCGTAAAGCTTTACCACAAGACTTTTTATATTGAGTATTATATCTGTTACATCTTCTACAACGCCAGGAATTGTTGTAAACTCATGATTTGCACCGTCAATTTTAACAGCAACAACTGCACTCCCTTCCAATGAAGATAATAAAATTCTTCGCAGACTATTACCAATCGTATGTCCAAAACCACGCTCAAAAGGAGCAGCTATAAATCTACCATATTTATCGGTTAAAGTCTCTCTTTCCACATCCACGCGAACTGGAAGTTCAAGACCTCTCCACCTTATCCGCATATTTTTCCCCCTGATCCAATTAATAAGGGATTCAAAAATAAATTAAATATTTTACTGTAAATTTTAAGACAAATTTCTTTGAGGCTTTTAATGCATTATCTGATTCTATATTAGCGGTATTAATAGATACAGCTAATATTTATTTAGAATACAGTTCAACAATTAACTGTTCTTGTACAGGAATTGAAATATCTTCTCTAGTAGGTATCTGGGTTACTACCCCCTCTGGGACATCTAGCTTTAAATCTACCCATGCAGGGGTATTTCTGCTTTTTACTAATTCGATATTTGACTTTACTATATTTTGACTGGCCTCAGAAGTATTAGGTCTTATAATATCACCGGCTTTAACAAGATAAGATGGTATATTGACCCTTTTGTTATTTACAGTTATATGACCGTGTCGAATTAGCTGTCTTGCATTCTTTCTAGAAGAAGTAAATGAAATTAGGTGTACTACATTATCTAATCTTCTCTCTAACATTATTAAAAGGTTTTCACCCGTATGCCCCTTTTGCCTCTCAGCTTTTAAATAATAATTCTTAAATTGTCTCTCTAGTATGCCATAAAAACGCTTTGTTTTTTGTTTTTCCCTGAACTGAACGCCATATTTTGATAATTTCCCCCTTCCCCATGCAAACTGTCCGGGTGGGTACTTCCTTTTGGTAATTGCACATTTAGGAGTTTCGCATCTTATACCTTTAAGGAATAACTTTTCCCCCTCTCTCCTACATAATCTGCATTGTGGACCTAAATATCTAGCCATGTTAATCCTTTCTAAAATCTATTTTGAAATTATTTATACTCTACGCTTTTTTCTAGGCCTGCATCCATTATGTGGAAGAGGGGTTACATCCTCAATAGCCTTCAGGTTCAATCCTGATGCTTGAAGTGCTGTTATTGCAGATTCACGTCCAGGACCTGGACCATTTACTCTGATTTCAATTTCCTGAATACCGTATTTTTTGGCCTTTTCTGCAGCACTCGCAGCCGCTTTTTGTGCTGCAAATGGTGTACTTTTACGTGAACCCTTAAAGCCCACCGTACCAGCACTAGCCCAACATATTGTTTCTCCATTCATATCTGAAATCGTTACAAATGTGTTATTAAAAGTTGATTTTATATGAGCTGTTGCTCGTGTAACATTTCTTCTTATTTTTTTCTTACCTGCACTCGACATGTTATTAGTATTTCTCCTTATTTAAATTACTCGCATAGTGCTTTTCGATTATTGATTTTACTTAATTCAAACTCAAGAAAATAATTTTTTAAAATAAAATCAGCATTAAACATTTCATCCAATTCTTTAAATTTGTTCATATTATATGTCACGTTACCTTTTTTCCTTCTTGCTATAATCATCAAATTTTTAGGAGTATATTTTGGAGAAGTAACCTCACCAAGTTTAACATGATAACCTGCGCCTGTAAGAAACTGAGCCCTCAGCGCCTCTGTCAAAATATCTGCAAAACGGTACCTCAAGAGTCCAAAATTAGTTATATTAACAAGCGGATGTCTTACTTTTAAGCGACCGCGAATCTGATTTTCACAGCACGGAACGACAATAATATACTTTGCTTTCAACTTAATACCTTTTGCAATTGTTTCATCAGTTGCAATATCACATGCATGCAACGCAATTACCATATCAATGTCTTTTTCAGGTATAACATCTATAATCCTGTCATTGATAAAGCGCATATTCCTATAGCCAATACAGTCGCTGATCCGCTTGCATTTTTCTATCAATTCTTCATTAGTATCAACACCATAAAAAAAAGTATCAATTGCAAAACGCTCTGTAATAATATAATTCAATGCAAAAGATAAATAAGACTTTCCGCAAGAACACTCTAAAAATATTAACCGTTTATTTTGATAATTTTCTTCAACAATTTGTAAAACTTGCTCACAAAAACCTACAACCTCATTGAACTTCTTTATTTCACGTTCATCTCCATGTTTCTCTAAATTCAAGGAAAGAATCTTTAATAACTTCTTGTTGGCCTTTAATAACCCCCTGACTGTTTCTTTTTGTTTCATGTAATTCTTTCACAGCAATACAACAATCGTCAGAAAACAAACAACGAACTTTAACCCAATTCTTTCACACTCTTTTTGCCAGCTACAGTTTTCTTTCGTCCTTTTCTTGTCCGCGCATTTGTTCTGGTTCGCTGACCTCTTACGGGCAAACCTAATTTATGACGCATACCCCTGTAGCATCCTATACTTCTCATACGCACAATGTTCTGCATTTCCTGTCTACGTAATTGACCTTCAATAGTAAAATTTTTCTCAATATAAGCGCCCAATATACTTAATTGATCTTCATGAAGGTCTTTCGCGCGTATATTTTCTTCAATGTTCAATGCTTTTAATATTTTCTGCGACAACGCATTCCCTATACCATATACATATGTGAGCGCAATAACGACCCTTTTATCTGCTGGAATATCAATACCTGCAATTCTAGGCATTCAGTAATTCCTTTCTAAATTTTAAACAAATTTTATATTTAAACATTAACCCTGTCTCTGCTTATGCCTTGGATTTGTGCAAATTACTCGAACAACTCTTTTTCTACGCACTATCTTACAATTTTCACAAATTCTTTTTACAGCAGTCCTGACTTTCATTTTACCATCCTGTATTGTCAATCTTTTGAATTCAAATTTTAAACCTGCCTGTATATAATTCTGCCTTTGTCGAGGTCATATGGTGACATTTCTATGGTTACTTTGTCACCTGGCAATATTTTAATAAAATGCATTCTCATTTTCCCTGAAACATGCGCGAGAACCTTATGTCCGTTCTGTAATTCTACCCAGAACATTGCATTGGGCAGCGCTTCTTTTACAACAGCCTCGACTCTGATTGGTTCTTCTTTCGGCATATTTAAAACTTCACTTAAAAGCTAAATAGTTAATATATCTGCGCCATTTTCAGTAATCACAATTGTATGTTCGAAATGTGCAGATAATTCCCTATCTTTGGTTACAACTGTCCATCTGTTGCTTAACACCTCTGTATCATACCTACCCATACAAATCATAGGTTCGATTGCTAATGTTATACCCGGCATTAATATCTCATCGGTGTCTAATAGTGCCTTGCTCAAAAAATTTGGCACTTGTGGGTCTTCATGCATACACCTGCCAATCCCATGCCCTGTGTAGTTTCTTACAACAGAAAACTCGTTCTCTTCAACGTAATTTTGTATCGTTCTGGAAATCAATGATAACTTTTCATATGATTTTATGGCACTAATTGCCATGTAAAGAGACTTCTCACAAACATCCAGAAGTTTTTTGGCGTCAGGCGTTATCTCACCTATTGGTATAGTTAGTGCGGCATCCGCTACGTATTTCTTATAACCAACTCCAACATCAATGCTAAGGATATCCCCTTCGCATAATTTTCTTTGCCCGGGTATGCCATGAACTACTTCTTCATTTATTGATGTACATATACTTTTAGGAAAACCCCTGTAACCTTTAAATATAGGTACCCCACCTTGAACAACTATATATTTTTCAATTTCTGTATTTATATAGTCAGTAGTTATACCATTATCTGCAATTTCTTTAGCCAGCCCCAGTGCACCTGCCACGATCTTGCCAGCCGCCCGCATTAATTCAATTTCCCTGGGTGATTTTCTGACTATCAACTTAATCACTCCATAGCTCAACTACGTTTCTTCTGCAAAGAGGTATTAATTGAATTGTTCACTTCTTTTGTTATCTTCTCTATATTCCCATCGCCTGAGATTTCCTTTAATATCCCACTATCTCTGTAATATGCAATCAAATCCTCTGTTTGTTCGTGATAAATTCTTATTCTTTCCAGTATCGTTTCAGGTTTATCATCTGAACGTTGATTCAGCTTACCCCCACATTTATCACAGATGCCATTTTTTAATGATGGGACAAACGCAATATGATAGTTCGCACCACAGCTGCTACATATCCTTCTACCTGACAACCGAAGCACTACATTCTCTTTTGAAACTGCAAAATAAAAAACTACATCTAGCTTTTTACCAAGTGTTTTTAACATTTCATCAAGAATTTTTGCCTGCGCCAGCGTCCTTGGAAAGCCATCTAAAATATACCCACTTTCACAGTCTTTTTTTAAAATCCTGTCTTTGATTATATCAACAACCAAATTGTCAGGGACTAATAATCCTTTCTCAATATAATATTTTGCCTTTTCTCCAGTCTCCGTACTTGTTTCTACTGCTTCTCTTAATAAGTTACCGGAAGAAATATGAGGTATCTTTTTCTCCTTACTAACAGTCTCTGCCTGAGTACCTTTACCTGCCCCAGGCGGACCAATAAACACAACCCTCATCCTAATCTTCCTCTGATCCTTGTACCGCCGCTCAGAAAACCACTGTATTGTCTCATAATCATGTGCGATTCTATTCTCTGCACCATATCAAGTGCAACACCAACAATAATTAGCAACCCTGTACCGCCATAAAAACCGGCAATAGCACGATTAAGATCAAAACCACCGGCAACAAGTTTCGGTAAAATAGCAATCAAAGCCAGAAAGGCAGCGCCAGCCAAAGTAATCTTACCCATAATCCCTTCTAAATATTCCGCAGTTCTTGGACCTGGTCTTATTCCGGGAATAAAACTCCCATAATCCTTCATATTATTTGACATCTCTTTAGGATTAAACTGTATCGCAGTCCAAAAATAACAAAAAAACGTTATTAAGATTATGTAAAGCATAACATAAATTACTCCACCTTGTAAGATCTCAGCTATACGAGAAGTAATCCAATATCTAAATGTTCCAGGTTCAAACCTTACCTGAATACCTTGCATTATTGCTGCCGGAAATATTAACAGAGACTGAGCAAAGATAATAGGCATAACACCTGCCTGATTTACGCGTAACGGTAAAAAATGCCTTTGTCCACCGTATACCCTTCTACCACGCGTATGTTTTGCCTGCTGGACTGGTATGCGTCGTTGTCCTTGCGTAATGTACACAATACCACCAACAATAGCGAGAAACATACCTACCAAAACAAGTAATTTTACAATACCAATTTGATGTTCCGCTGGCGATACTGAGAAAGTGAAGTTTTGCATTACTTGTGAAAATGCCCATGGTAAGCGTTCTATAATACCAACCATGATAACAATCGAAATACCACTACCAATCCCATGTTCCTCAATTTGTTCACCAATCCACATTAAAGTCATGGTGCCGGTTGTCAAAAGCAACGCAGCCATTATCTGAAATCCAAAACCCTGAAGATGAACAGGAATGACAGGAACACCATTAAATTCTACAGTGTAAAGAGTTCTTGTCATTATAAATGCTTGAAAAAGACAGAGTCCAACAGTCGTT
This sequence comes from uncultured Planctomycetota bacterium, assembly GCA_963709355.1. Classification (GTDB taxonomy): domain Bacteria; phylum Planctomycetota; class Brocadiia; order Brocadiales; family Brocadiaceae; genus PLOWO2-12-38-17. The sequence continues at coordinate 889,424 of CAVPVY010000005.1, read as the reverse complement.
AAACGCGTATATTGATTAATTTTATTCCTACCAGCATCCCCCTCTTTTTGTAGTTTTTCTAAATACGGAATTACTCCAACTAATAATTGGAAAATAATGGATGCACTGATATATGGCATAACACCCAACCCAAAAATTGCGCCTGAGGCTAATGCACCACCGGCAAACATATCAACCAATCCCAATAATTGACCAACACCTGTTTGAGAAAATTGATTAAAATATGATTTTAAAACAGTTGTGTCAATCCCTGGAATTGGTATATATACACCAATTCTGCAAAGTGTTATAAGCCCAAGTGTAATTAATACCTTTTTACGTAGTTCTGGTATTCTAAAAATATTTCCGAACTGTTCTATCATGTTATAATCTTAACCTGCCCACCGGCTGCTCTAATCTTCTCAATTGCTGATTTACTAAATTTATGAGCCTCTATAGTTAAAGAATTTTTAATCTCGCCGTCACCTAAAACTTTTAAACCATCTAATACTCTTTTAATAATGCCGGCTTCTTTCATTTTTTCCGGATTTACACTAGATCCCTTCGTAAATTGTGCAAAATCACTTATATTAACAACAGTGTATTTTTTCTTAAATGGATTATTAAAACCCCTCTTCGGTAAACGACGAAAGAGTGGAGTCTGCCCACCCTCAAATTGTATCTGCGTTTCATTACCAGACCTTGCAGTTGCACCCTTCCCGCCCCTGCATGAGGTTTTTCCCATCCCGGAACCTCTTCCACGCCCTACCCTCTTTTTAAATTTTCTATGAAAAGGTATTGCTTTAATATCACTGAGATTCATTCTAATTTTACTCCCCTAAGTCTTTCAACCACTTCCCTTGTCTTTAGAGACATTAAACTACTCAATGTTGCCTTAGCAACATTAAGTGGATTTCTCCTTCCAAAACATTTTGTCAATATATTTTTAACCCCAACGAGTTCAAGAACAGCCCTTGCTGACGCCCCGGCTTTAATACCGGTTCCGGGTGCTGCTGGCTTCAAAAGAATACTTGCTGCTTTATACTTCCCCAGGATCTCATGGGGTATTGTATCGCCAATTAAAGGAATTTTAATAAGCTGCCTTTTCGCCTCTTTAACCGCTTTGCTAACTGCATTTGGTACCTCTCGTGCCTTACCAAATCCAATTCCAACACTCCCTTTTTTATCACCAACAGCAACAAGGGCGCTAAAACTCATTGATTTACCACCCTTAGTTACTGTAGTACAGCGGTTAATCCTTATAACTGTTTCTTCTAAATTTATCGGTTCTTCAGAACGTGCCAAATATATCTCCTTGTAAGAATTAATATTTTAAAAACTCAAATTATGTTTTCTTGCACTTTCTGCAAGAGCCTTAACCCTTCCGTGATACTTATATCCACCTTTATCAAATATGACTTTATTAATGCCTTTCTTTTTAGCTTCTTCCGCAATCTTCTTACCAACAATTTCCGCGGCACTAATATTACCTCCATATTTTATTTGAGTCTTAATATCTGTAGATTTCGTTGATGCAGATGCTAATGTTTTTCCTTCAATATCGTCAATAATCTGACAATAAATATGTTTTAAACTTCGATATACACTCAAACGCGGTCTTTCGCCAGTTCCTATTACTTTTCTTCTGATTCTAAGGTGACGCGTCAACCTTTTACGCAATTTTTCTTTTATATGATCCATAGTTAGAACCTCATAACTATCTGTTATGTAGCACTAGAAGTAAATGCCTTACCAGCTTTCCTTCTTATAACCTCATTCTCATATTTAATTCCCATTCCCTTGTATGGCTCTGGTGGTTTTTTCCCTCTGATTTCGGCAGAAAACTGTCCAACCAGCTGTTTATCAGGCCCTGAAACCGTAAACTTCACAGGATTTGCTGGATTTGTAATTTCAACTTTTATTCCTTTAGGTATTTCCAAACTTACCACATGTGTGTAACCGAGAGACAATACAAGATCTTTTCCTTGTACCTTGGCGGTATATCCAAGCCCATTAATCTCAAGATGCTTGGAAAACCCTTTTGTAACACCAATAACCATATTAGAAATTATAGAACGGGTTAATCCATGCAGTGCCCTATTAAATTTTTCATCTGACGATCTCTTTACAATTATTAATTTATCCTGTTGATTGTATTCCACCTTTATATCAGGATGAAAAACCTGGCTTACTGTGCCTTTTGGACCCTCAACATTGACATTGTTCCCATTAATTAAAACTTTAACATCATTTGAGATTTTAACTGGCTGTTTACCTATACGCGACATCTTTCATTCCTTTTAACTATTATTACGATACCACACAAAGTAGCTCGCCACCTATTTTTAATGCTCTACATTCTTTATCACTAATAATACCTTTTGATGTTGAATATATTGCAGTACCAAATCCACCCATCACTTTTGTAACTTCTCTACCTTGCTTATAAATGCGCCTGCTACATTTACTCACCCTTTCAATGTTATTAAGCACTCGCTGTTTTAACGGCCCGTATTTTAAATAAATCCTTATTGTGCTTTTATTGCTATCAATAGAAATCTCTTTGTAGTCTTTTATGTAACCCTCATCCTTTAGTATCTTTAAAATCGCCTTTTTGATTTTGGATGAAGACACATCTACGCTTTCTCTTAATATCATATTCGCATTTCTGATACTCGTAAACATGTCAGAAATTGGATCTGTTATACACATTTTTTTCGTCCCTTCTTACAAATTAGATTTGATATTTTTGTTTATTACCAGCTAGCTTTCTTCACACCGGGTATCTCGCCTTTAGAGGCAAGCTTTCTAAAACATAATCTACATATTTGAAACCTTCGATAGTAAGCCCCACTTCTTCCACAAAGCTTACATCTATTATACTTGCGTGTCTTATATTTAGGTTCTCTTTTAGATTTTTCTATCAGACATTTCCTTGCCATTGATACTCCTTATTCTAACCTGAAAGGCATTCCGATTAATTTTAATAATTCTCGAGATTGATCGTTTGAATTTCCACTAATTACGAATGTTACATCCATACCCTGAATCGTTTCAACTGCTTCAATACTTATTTCAGGAAATACGATTTGTTCCGTAAGCCCAAGGGTATAGTTACCACGTCCATCAAACGCCTTAGGTGAAAGTCCTCTGAAATCTCTTATTCTAGGTAATACAATACTTATTAAGCGATCTAAAAACTCGTACATCCTCTTCCCGCGGAGGGTCACCTTACAACCGATAGGTATTCCTTTTCGAAGCTTAAAACTGGATATAGCCTTTTTTGCTTTTGTAATAAGCGGCTTTTGACCAGTAATCACAGACAAATGTCCAGAAGCTTCTTCGACGAGTTTTTTATTATCAACCGCCTTTCCAACTCCCATGTTTACAACAATCTTCTGTATTTTCGCCACAGACAATTTATTTTTTTGAGAAAACTTTTTCATTAACTGCGGCAATATTTCAATCTTATACTTTTCTAATAATCTTGCCATACTAATTTATGCCTTAAAGGTCACTCTCCGGATACTATTTCTGAACTACAATATACACAAACGCGTGATTTATTGCCGTTTTCTAACATCTTTTTCCTTGTTCTTACACCCTTACTATGTTTCTTGCAGCTTTTATTCTGACAAATTGGTAAAACATTGGACATTGAAATTGACGCCTCTTTTTGAATCCTTCCTCCCTTTGGACTCTTCTGACTTGGTTTTGTATGCTTATATACTAAATTAACACCCTTTATAATGACCCTGTTTTTTTCGCTTAAAACTTTTGTAATCTTTCCTGTCTTACCCTTTTCATTGCCAGCCATTATTTCTACAAGGTCATCTCTACGAACATGCATAAATATCTCCAAAACCATATTTACTTTAAGCCTGAGTTATAGAATCAACACAAAGATTTCTTATTCTAGTGCTTGTTTTATAATATCAGTAAAGCCTCTTCATTTATATTGCCAGAAAATTTTTTACACTACTTCTGCAGCCAAAGATATTATCTTAGTAAAATTTTTTTGCCTTAATTCCCTGGCTACAGCCCCAAAAATACGTGTCCCTCTCGGATTACCATCGTTATCAATAATAACAATAGCATTTTTATCAAACTTTAAATAAGAGCCATCATCCCTGCGTACATTTTTTTTGGTACGTACGACAACACCCCTAACAACATCACCTTTTTTTACAACTCCATCTGGAAGCGCTTTCTTAACTGCCGCAACAACTATATCACCTACAGTCGCATATCTTCTACCAGATCCACCAAGCACCTTAATGCATTTAGCTCTTTTTGCCCCACTATTATCGGCAATTTCCAAACTCGTTTGTTCCATTATCATTTACAAATACCCCATAAATTACTGCTTTGCTTTTTCAATAATACGAACTAATTTTGTATTTTTCGTTTTACTTATAGGCCTTGTTTCTATTATCTCAACTTTGTCACCAACACTCGCCTGATTATTTTCATCATGAGTTTTGTATATCGTACATCTCTTCACATATTTACCATATTTGGGATGCTTTACTAGGCGCATTACTTCGATTACCGCCGTCTTTTGCATCTTTTTGCTTATAACAATTCCAACAACCTTTTTCCTCTTTCCGCTTTTATTGTTAATCATTCTTTAAACCGACTCCTTTTTATTGAGATGCTTATTAATCCCAAAGTCAACTTCCCTGAGTATCGTTTTTAATCTTGCAATAACTATCCTGCATCTCTTTTTATGAGCCGGATTCCTTGTCTCGCCTACCTGCCACTGAAACTTGATGTTTAACAACTCCCTGCTTGTAGCATCAATTTCATCTAAAATTTCTTGTCTAGATTTTAATCTAATCTCGCTTGCCTTCAAACCGTTTTTCTCCTCTGTATAAGCCTCACCTTTACAGGTAATTTATGTGCAATCCTGTTAAAGGTCTGTTTTGCCATCTCTTCATTGATACCGCTCAATTCATACATCACAGTTCCAGGTTTAACAACGGCAACCCAGAATTCAGGCTCTCCTTTACCTTTTCCCATACGAGTTTCGATAGGTTTTGATGAAACTGATTTATGAGGAAAAACCCTTATTGTCAATTTCCCCTCTCTTGGAAGGTATTGTGACGCTGAAACCCTTCCAGCTTCTAACTGTTGCGCTGTTATCCAACCGGCTTCAAGCGACTGTAAACCAAATTCACCAAAAGCCACCGTATTACATTTTGTAGCGTTTCCTTTAATTTTTTGACGCTGTGACTTCCTGAACTTGACCCTCTTTGGCATCATGCGCATATTTATTCTCCTTCACTGTACCTATCAAACCCTTATAAATCCAGACTTTTACTCCAATCACACCGTAACTCGTTTTTGCCTCCGCAAAACCATAATCAATATCTGCTCTTAGGGTATGCAAAGGAATACTTCCCGATGACATCTTTTCTGTCCTTGCAATTTCTGCACCACCCAATCTGCCAGCAACCTGTAACTTAACTCCTTTTGCACCTGCGTCAACTGCTATATCCATTGCCTTTTTCATAGCCCTTCTAAACGCCGCACGCTTTTCTAATTGTTCAGCTATGCTTTCGGCAACTAATTGTGCATCTAATTCTGGTTTTGTAATTTCTTTAATCTTTATTATAACTTCACAACCAATCAGCCGCTGAATCTCCTCTTTCAATTTATCAACTTCAGCACCTTTCCTACCAATAACCAATCCAGGACGCGCAGTATGTAATGTTACCTTGGCATCCTGACTTGTTCTCTCTATCTCAACAAACGAAATACCGGCAAGGCTATAATTTTTCTTAATCAACTTACGTATCTTATGATCGTCTATAAGCAAACCACCAAAAAATTTTTTGTCAGCATACCAGAGCGATTTCCATTCTTGCGTTATACCTAACCTTAAACCTATCGGGCAAACCTTTTGACCCATTTCATCTCCTTTTTATTTATTTTCAGACAACACAATAGTAATATGACTTGTCCTTTTTAATATTGGTGCCGACACACCGCGAGGTCTAGGACGAAACCACTTTCTGGTTGGACCGCAATCTACTAACGCCTGCGCTATATATAAAGAATCCGCATTTACGTCAAGATTTTCATTCGCTGAAGCCATTGCGGCCCTTAACGCCTTATCAATTATGCATGATGCCCTCTTATGTGTTAGTCTCAAAATCCTTAGAGCATCATTCACCGATTTTCCTCTTACAAGGTCAATTACATATCGAGCCTTCCTGGGCGATATCCTTGCATACTTGTATTTTGATTTAAATTCCATAGCTCAATTTTTTAGAATAAGTAGTTAATTTATCGTTAACCATGCGGTGTTTCTTTCTTCTTAACGCCACCGTGTGCCCTAAAAGTTCGAGTTAATGAAAACTCCCCAAGTTTATGACCTACCATATCATCAGTAATAAATAATTTATGAAATATTTTTCCATTATGAACTAAAAATGTATGTGATACAAACTCCGGTACAATAGTACAACTCCGCGCCCATGTCTTTATAGGGTCACTAACGCCTTTTTCTCTTTGTTTTAAAACTTTTTTCAATAATTTACTATCTATATATGGACCTTTTTTAACGGAACGACTCATCATATCTCCCGATATTTAAATTAATTTTATAGATTACCTCTTGCACCTATCCTCCTTCTGCGAATTATAAATTTACTGCTTAGCGACTTCTTCTTCCTTGTTTTACCACCTTTTGCCAACAAGCCTGTTCTAGAACATGGATGTCTGCCACCTCCACTCCTCCCTTCACCTCCACCGAGAGGATGTGAAACTGGATTCTGTGCAACTCCCCTTACATGAGGTCTTATTCCCTTCCATCGATTCCTCCCTGCTTTCCCTATTCTTATATTTACATGGTCTAAATTCCCTAGCTGTCCTATTGTAGCTCTACATCCAATATGTACCTTCCTGATCTCTCCTGATGGAAGCACAATATGCGCATAGGCTCCCTCTTTTGCAAGTAATTTACCAACACCGCCCGCTGAACGTACCAATTGCCCGCCTTGACCGGCACGCAATTCGATATTATGTATTTCCATACCCAAAGGAATGTTTTTAAGCGGCATACAATTACCTGATTCAGGTTCAACTTTTTCACCTGACAGTACTATTCGACCAACTTTTATATTATTTGGCGCTAGTATATATCTCTTTTCACCATCAGCGTAATGTAACAATGCTATACGTGTGGATCTATTTGGGTCATATTCAACACTAGCAACCTTTGCAGGAACATTATCCTTCCTACGCTTAAAATCAATAATTCTATAATGTCTTCTGCTCCCACCACCAATATGTGCTGCAGTTATTTTTCCCTCATTATTCCTTCCGCCGGTTTTCCTGATAGGTTCCAATAATGATTTTTCAGGTTTATCAGTAGTAATCTCTGAAAAATCTGAAACACTTGCAAATCTTCTTCCTGCACTTGTCGGTTTATAATAAATAATCCCCATTATTTTTTTACCTCTTTAGAATTAGTATCCTAAATCTATAGTGCTACCTTCCTTTAGCTTAACTATAGCCTTCTTCCAATCTTTAGTCCTCCCCTGCTTGAACTTTACACGCCTGTTCTTGCCCTTCCTAACTTGAGTTCTAATGTCAGCAACCTTTACATTAAAGAACTTTTCAATGGCGTCTTTTATCTGAATTTTATTTGCCTTCATATCCACTGCAAAATGATATGTGTTTGATGACTCTACATCAGCAACACCCTTCTCTGTTCTTAATGGTTTTTTTATAATTTGATATCTATCCATTAAACCTGAACCTCTACTTTTTTATATTTTCTATAGCTTCTTTGGTTATCAAAATTTTCTTTGGCCTTAGAACATCGTAAGCATTCAGTTCTGCACTCGGTAATACTTTTACATAACGAATATTACGGGCAGATTTCCACACTGCGTCATCCTTGTTTTTTGTAACAACTAAACAACTTTCTCCATATATCTTAAGGGCATTCAATATCTCAACCATTCGTTTTGTTTTTGGTGTATTGAAACTTAAATTGTCAATTACGATTAATTCGTTATCTCTAATTTTACCTGATAATGCAGAGAAAAGTGCCAGCTTCTTAGCCTTTTTAGGAATAGCGTAAGAATAATCTCTTGGCTTTGGTCCAAATACAACCCCGCCACCCCTCCATAACGGCGAACGGATACTTCCAGCCCTTGCCCTGCCAGTATGCTTTTGTACCCATGGTTTCCTACCACCTCCGGCAACCTCGCCTTTTGTTTTAGTTGATGCAGTTCCCTGTCTTTTATTCGCCTCATACATAATTACTGCGTCTCGCAATAATACCTTGTGTACAGGATAACCAAATTTTTGTTCGTCCAATCTTATGCTATCTATTTGTTTACCTTCCTTGTTATAAAGAGGTACTTCCTTAGCAGTCATTTTACCTTATCCTTTCACTCTGCTTTTCCTAATTATTAAATAACCATTTTTATGCCCTGGTAAAGCACCCCTGATGAATAACAAATTCCTATCCTTATCAATTCTAACCAAATCTAAATTTTTTATTGTTACACGTTCTCCACCCAACCTTCCTGCCATTTTTTTCCCCCTGACTACCCTTCCAGGGTCGGTGTTGGAACCGATTGAGCCAGGTGGTCTATGCCGTGTAGACCCATGTGTTTTTGCGCCACCCTTAAAATTCCATCTTTTCATTACACCAGCGAAACCTTTGCCCTTAGTAATACCAATAATATCCACTTTTTTAACATCATTAAAAATATCAACAGTAACAACCTGGCCGGGTTTTATCTCTGCACCTTGATTTGGTATTAGTTCTTTTATAAATCTTTTAGGCTCAACTGAATGCTTAGTAGCGTGCCCAATTTCTGCCTTATTAGCCCTTTTTTTCTTCCTATCATCGAATCCAAGCTGAACCGCTGAATATCCATCATTTTCTACAGTTTTTATCAGCGTTACACTACATGGACCTGTTTGCACAAGAGTTATCGGAAGAAGACGACCTTCCTCGTTATATATCTGTGTCATACCTACTTTTTTCCCAAGCAAACCATTTAACATTTCTATTTTAACCCCTATTGATAAAAGTTGTACATTCAATTTCAGGCTTTTATTTTGATGTCTATACCTGCCGGCATATTTATCTTATTCAAAGCATCCATTGTCTTTGCCGTAGGCTCCACAATATCAATTAATCTTTTATGTGTCCTTATTTCAAACTGTTCCCTGGATTTTTTATCGACATGCGGAGATCTTAGTACAGTATATCTTTCTATTCTTGTAGGTAGAGGAACCGGACCAAAAACCTTAGCTCCAGTACGTTTTGCAGTCTCAACAACCTCTAGAGCCGACTGATCTAATATCCTATGATCATAAGCTTCCATTCGTATTCTTATTATTTGGTCAATCGCCATAACACTCCAAATATTCTAAATTTGCTGAAGCATTTTATAATATCACACAATCTAATATTGTCAATAATAAAAATCAATCTATTCAATAATTTTAGTAACAACGCCGGCACCAACTGTTTTTCCACCCTCTCGTATCGCAAACCTCAACCCCTCATCCATCGCTACCGCCGTCAACAACTCAACATTCACTTTGACATTATCTCCAGGCATCACCATCTCCGCACCACCCGTCAATGTCACCACACCAGTAACATCCGTCGTCCTAAAATAAAACTGCGGCCTATATCCATTAAAAAAGGGTGTATGCCTCCCACCCTCCTCTTTTGTCAATATATATGCCTCTGCTTCATACTTTTTGTGCGGCGTAATAGTCCCAGGCTTTGCCAATACCTGTCCCCGCTCCAAATCGTCCTTCTCTATACCCCTCAACAATACCCCAAGGTTATCTCCTGCCTGCCCTTCATCCAGTGTCTTGTTAAACATCTCCACACCAGTCACCACGGACTTCTTAATATCTTGCTTAATCCCTACGATATCAACCTCATCCCCAACCTTTACCCTGCCCCTTTCTACTCTTCCAGTACCTACCGTTCCCCTCCCTTTTATACTGAACACATCCTCTATCGACATCAAAAATGGCTTATCTATCTCCCTTACAGGATCTGGCATATACGTGTCCACCGCATCCATCAACTTCAACACGGGTCCACAATTCGCACAACTCGCAGCCCCGCAACCACACTCTTTTGCCTTTAACGCGGAACCTCTTATCACAGGTATCTCATCACCAGGAAAATTGTACTTACTCAACAACTCCCTGACCTCCATCTCTACAAGGTCCAGTAGCTCCTTATCCTCTAACATATCTACCTTGTTCATGAACACCACTATCCTTGGCACACCTACCTGCCTCGCCAACAATATATGCTCTCGTGTCTGCGGCATAGGGCCATCAGGCGCACTCACCACCAATATAGCACCGTCCATCTGCGCCGCACCCGTTATCATGTTCTTCACATAATCAGCATGACCAGGACAATCCACATGTGCATAATGCCTCTTACTCGTCTCATATTCCACATGTGATATCGCTATCGTTATACCCCTCTCCCTCTCCTCAGGAGCGTTGTCTATCGTGTCATATGGCCTCTCTTTCGCCAAACCCTGCTTCGCCAACACGTGCGTTATTACAGATGTCAGCGTTGTCTTCCCATGATCCACATGCCCTATCGTCCCTACATTAACATGCGGCTTCGTCCGCTTAAATACCTCTTTACCCATACTAAAACCTCCGCTTATTTAAGATACGTTATGCTACACTACTAAACACTTTAGCTGGTGCAGGCCTATATTCAAGGGGTTCCATTGTATAAGTTCCCCTGCCCTGTGTAATAGACCTCAACACAGTTGCATATCCAAACATTTCACCTAGTGGTACATCACCCTTGATAATTCTGAGGTTACCTCTTGTATCCATTTCTATTATATTTGCCCTACGACTATGTATTTCGCTAATTACGTCACCCATATATTGCTCAGGCACAACTATTTCTAAAGACATAATAGGTTCTAACAATATTGATTTAGCTATTTCTACTCCTTTTCTTAATGCTATACTTGCTGCCGTATAAAATGCTAAATCAGAGGAATCTACTGGATGGGTTGAACCATCTGTTACCGTAACTTTTATATCTATGAGCGGATATCCCCCGGCTACACCAGTTGAAGCAGTCTCCCTAATTCCTTTTTCAACAGATCTTATATATTGCTTTGGAATTTTTCCTCCCACTATGTCATCAACAAAGGTTACAGGTTCATCACCCTTAAATGGCTCTAAAACTATCCATACATGCCCATACTGACCATGACCACCTGTCTGTTGTATAAATTTACCTTCAACCTCAACCTTTTTACCTATTGTCTCTCTATATGATACTTTCGGTGCACCAACATTTGCGTCTACGTTATATTCACTTAACATCCTATTTTTAATAACTTCCAAATGTAATTCACCCATACCGGATATAATCAATTGCCCAGTTTCCTTATCCACGTGAACCCTGAAAGTTGGGTCTTCTTTCGCCATCTTAGACAAAGCAGCCCCCAATTTTTCCTTTTCTGCATCGGTCTTTGGCTCTATAGCCATCGATATTACAGTTTCTGGGAATTCCATTTTTTCCAAAACTATTGGATTGGTAGAATCACTAAGCGTATCGCCAGTTACAGTATGTTTTAAACCAACAACAGCACCAATATCACCAGCACACAATTCATCTACTTGCTCTCTTATATTAGCGTGCATTTTATAAATACGACTTATTAATTCTTTTTTATCTTTACCAGAATTTATAACCCTTGCCCCAGAAGATACTTTCCCTGAATATACCCTTATAAATGTTAGGTCACCATGTTTATCCACTGTTATTTTAAAAGCAAGTGCGCTAAATGGCTCAGTTAAGATTGGCTTTCTTGATAGTTTCTCATCTGAATATGGATTAGTACCTTCAACCGCCTTTTTGTCTAATGGTGATGGTAAATAATCACACACCGCATCTAATAATGGTTGAACTCCTTTTTTCTTAAAAGCAGAGCCACATAAAACTGGCACTATTTTCAAGTTTATTGCAGCTTCTCTGATAGCCTTTTTAATTTCATCATTATTTATATGCTCACCATTAAGAAATTTCTCTGCTAACCAATCAATTTCTTCAGCAAGCCCTTCAATCATTTTTTCGCGATACGATTTTGCTTCTTTTTTATACTCATCCGAAACCTCTTCTGTTTTGTAATTAGCTCCAAGCTTAACGTCCTCATCCGAATAAACAATTGCCTTCATGTCTACAAGGTCTATCACACCCCTGAAAGTCTTGTTCCTTCCCCAAAGGAATTTGAATAGGAATAGCTTTGGCACCTAATTTTTCATTTAGTTCGCTAACTACTTTAAAGAAATCTGAGCCCACCCGGTCCATTTTATTAATAAAGCAAATCCTTGGTACACAGTATTTATCGGCCTGACGCCACACTGTTTCAGACTGCGCTTCTACGCCACCGACTCCACAGAAAACGCAAACAGCACCGTCTAAAACGCGCAGAGACCGTTCCACTTCAACAGTGAAATCAACGTGACCCGGCGTATCAATCAGATTAATTTGATAATCTTTCCACAAACATGTTGTTGCAGCTGCTGTAATAGTAATTCCTCGTTTTTGCTCCTCTTCCATCCAATCCATTGCTGTAGTACCCTCATGGACCTCACCCATTTTATGAGACCTTCCGGTATAATAGATTATTCTTTCAGATGTTGTTGTCTTGCCAGCGTCAATATGCGCCGCTATACCAATATTACGCATTTTTTCGATGTTCATAACACTCCCAATTCCCATATTAAAATCTTGACCATGCAAAGTGTGCAAATGCCTTGTTTGCTTCAGCCATTTTATGTGTGTTTTCACGTTGAGTAATGGCTACACCTTGTTTCTTATACGAATCTATCAATTCATCAGCCAATCGCTGAAACATCGGTCTACCTTTTTTCCCCTTTGCAGCATTTATTATCCAACGAATTGCTAATGATGTTTGTCTCTGTTTTGATACTTCCACGGGCACCTGATATGTTGCACCACCTACACGTCTTGATCTGACCTCCACCAATGGTTTAACATTATTCACCGCAGTCTCAAATATTTCTATAGGACTAACATCAGATATCTTTTTTTCTATAATATCCAGAGCCTTATAATAGACTCTTTCTGCTACGCTTTTCTTCCCTTTTCTCATTAGAGAATTAACAAATCTTGAAGCAAGTTTACTCTTATACTTTGTATCAGGCTGTAAGAAAACCGCAGTGCTTCTATATTCAAGCGCCATAATTAATAATCTCCTTGTTTATACTTACTTTGGAGTTTTTGTTCCATACTTAGAACGCGAACGCGTTCTACCATCAACACCAGCAGCATCTAATGTTCCACGTATAATATGATATTTTATACCCGGGAGGTCTCTTACTCGACCTCCTCTTACTAACACGATAGAATGTTCCTGTAAATTATGCCCTTCACCAGGTATATAAGCAGTTATTTCACTTCCATTAGACAGTCTCACCTTTGCCACCTTTCTCAATGCAGAGTTTGGTTTTTTAGGTGTCCTTGTCATAACCTGAAGACAAACACCCCTTTTTTGTGCACATTTATCTAAATCCGGGCTTTTACTTTTTTTTCTTAATTTTCTTCTTCCTTTTCTTATTAATTGATTTATTGTTGGCATATCTTTTATTAATCTCCTATTGGGTTGACGTAACAAGCTCTTTATTGTCTTGTTTTCCAAAATCTTTAGAAACAGCTAACTCCGTTGGTATTGAGTAAAGTGAAGAATACGATTTATATCCAGTCCCAGCCGGTATAAGATGTCCCAAAATAACATTTTCTTTTAATCCAACAAGTCGATCGATTTTACCTTCAAGCGCTGCTCTGGTCAGAACTTTTGTAGTTTCCTGGAATGAGGCAGCTGATATAAAGCTCTCAGATTGCAATGATGCCTTAGTAATACCTAGCAACAATGGTTTAGCTGTCGCTGGTTTTCCACCTTTTCCAATTATCTTTTTGTTCTCTTCTCTGAACTTAAATTTATCAATAACCTGAGAGGGCAGTAAACTTGTATCACCTACGTCATCTACCTTAATCTTTCTGAGCATCTGTGCAATTATAATTTCAATATGCTTATCATCTATCGGTACATTCTGAGAACGATAAACATTTTGAACCTCTTTTAACATATAAGTTTGTAATTCTTCCTCTCCACTTATTCTTAATATATCCTGTAAAATAAGCGGACCGTCAACAAGCGGACTCCCAGCCTTTATTCTGTCTCCTCTGTGTACCTTTAGGTGTGTACCTCTCGGGACAAGATGTTCTACCTCCATCTTTTCACTTTTAACTATAATTGTCCTTTTACCACGACGCTTCTCGCCAACTTCAACAACTCCATCAATCTCACTCATCACTGCAGGGTCTTTTGGCTTTCTCGCTTCAAGTATTTCAGAAACCCTTGGTAAACCACCTGTAATATCCTCAGTCCTTGAGATCTCACGTGGTGTCTTAGCAAGCAATGTCCCAGCAATCACCTTATCGCCTTCCTCCACTTCAATGTGCGCCTTTTCTGGAATTGGATACAGACCTAAAATCTTCCCTGTTGCATCCTCTATAATAATCTGAGGATGTAAATCTCCTTTATGTTCCATAATCACCTTGCGTTTAACTCCGGTTGTGACGTCTGCTTCTTGCCTCAACGTTTTACCTAACACTATGTCCTCAAAGCGAACCTTTCCAGCCATCTCTGAAAGAATTGGAATCATATGGGGATCCCATTTAGCAAGTACCTTGTGCATAGTAACATTATCATTTTCTTTTAACAACACTTCCGCTCCAAGAACAACAGTATGTTTATCAATCTGCCTGCCCTTTGAGTCAATAAGTAATATTTCTCCATTTGAATTTATAGCAACATTTTTACCCTGAGGATTCTTTACAATGGTTAAATTATTAAATTTAATCGTTCCTGCCCTTTTTGCCCTTATTTCCGTTTCTTCTACTGAACGAGTCGCCGTGCCACCTATATGAAACGTCTTCATTGTTAGCTGTGTACCTGGTTCACCTATTGATTGTGCGGCAATAATTCCGACAGCCATACCTTCTTCAACCAAAGCCCCCCTTGACAAATCCATACCATAGCATTTTTCACAAAGCCCTAAAGACATCTCGCAAGTTAAAGGTGACCTCACTTTAATTTTTTCATAACCTAAAGCCTCAATGCTCTTTGCTTTTTCTTCTGTAATCAATTCATTTTCTTTAACAACAACTTCATCTTTTACTAAATCTACAATATTATTTCTTGCAATACGTCCGGTAATTATCTTGCTCAGCGGTACTTCTACCTTCTCTCCACGATAAACAATGCTCTTTGTAATCCCATTTGTAGTACCACAATCCATACCGGTAATTACAACATTTTGCGCCACGTCTGCCAACTTACGTGTTAAATAACCGGAATCTGCCGTCTTTAATGCAGTATCTGCCAAACCTTTCCTTGCCCCGTGTGTTGAGCTGAAATACTCAAGCACGCCAAGACCTTCCCTGAAATTAGCTTTTATAGGAGTTTCGATAATCTTACCAGAAGGTTTCGCCATCAAACCACGCATACCGGCAAGCTGTCTTAATTGCTGCGAACTTCCTCTTGCACCTGAAGATGACATTAAATATACAGGATTAAGATATGCTTTACCGTCTCTAACATCATGCTTCAATTCGTTTAACATCTCCTCAGCAATTTTTTCGCTAGCATACGTCCATGTATCTATTATCTGGTTATATCTCTCCCCTTCGGTAATTACACCCTTTCGATATAACTTTTGTATCTTTTCTATCTCTTCTTGAGTTTTATCGATAATATCTTTTTTCTTGACAGGCATTTTAAGATCAGTAATTGCAAACGAAAGACCTGCCTTAGTACACTCTTTGAAACCCAATTCTTTTATGTCGTCCAGCAATTTTATTGTTTTTTCTCTACCTAAAAGTCTATAACAATCCTGTATTATCTTACTAATACCTTTAATATCTAATGAATAATTATAAAATGGCATACCTTTAGGCAATATACTATTAAAAATAACACGGCCAACTGTAGTTTCACATAATCTATTCCTGGGTTCTTCTGTTCCCTGTTTGTCCTTGACCACCTTGTTTTGTTTTAATCTGATTTTAATTTTTGTATGTAATTTTACCTTCTTGATAGACAACGCATATATAACTTCGTCTTGCCCGCTAAATACTTTAGATTCTTTATCAGATTCATCTTGTACACTTGTTGTAAGATAAGAGCAACCAAGAACCATATCCTGCGTTGGTGTTATAATTGGTTCTCCTGATGCAGGAGAGAAAATATTATTTGTTGATAACATCAGCGTGATGGCTTCTACCTGCGCTTCAACAGATAACGGCAAGTGAACAGCCATCTGATCACCATCAAAATCGGCATTAAAACCACGGCATACGAGTGGATGTAATTTTATAGCATTGCCCTCTACAAGGATTGGTTCAAATGCCTGAATACCCATCCTGTGTAATGTTGGAGCCCTATTAAGCAATACAGGATGTCTCTTTATTACATCTTCAAGAATATCCCAGACCTCTTTATCTTTACGGCTCAGCATTTTTTTTGCACTTTTAATTGTATCTGCAAGCGCCAGTTCTTTTAATCTTCTGATAATAAATGGTTGAAATAATTCAAGCGCTATTTTTTTCGGCAAGCCACACTGATGTAATTTTAATTCTGGCCCAACGACAACCACTGAACGTGCAGAGTAATCAACTCTCTTACCAAGCAAATTCTCTCTAAAGCGCCCCTGCTTACCCTTTATCATGTCTGTCAAGGATTTTAAAGGTCTATTGTTGCTCCCCAACACTGGACGCTTCCCCCTTGTATTATCAAATAAAGCATCAACTGCCTGTTGCAACATCCTTTTCTCGTTTCTGATAATTACTTCCGGGGCGTTCAAATCAATCAATTTTTTCAGACGATTATTTCTATTAATTATCCTTCTATAAAGATCATTGAGATCAGAAGTAGCAAAGTTTCCGCTCTCCAGGAGGACTAATGGTCTCAAGTCAGGGGGAATAACTGGAGTAACACTTAATACCATCCATTCCGGTTTGTTTCCAGAATCCCTGAATGCTTCAACAATTTCAAGCCTTTTATTTATTTCCTTAATACGTTGTTTGGATTTTGTTTGATTGAACTCTTCCCGCAATTCTTTAGATAACGCCATCAAATCGAGTTTTTGTAATAAAGTCTTTATGGCTTCAGCCCCCATTCCCGCTTTAAAAGACTGCTCTCCATGCTTTTCCCTGTTCAATCTGTATTCATCTTCAGAGAGTAACTGATATTGTTTCAACGGCGTATTGCTGGAATCAATAACAACATAATCCTGAAAATAAATAATTCTTTCAAGTGAGGTTGTCTTCATTCCCAAAAGCGTTCCAAGGCGCGAAGGTAAAGCCTTAAAGAACCAGATGTGGACAACTGGAGCGGCAAGATTAATATGTCCCATCCTTTTTCTTCTTACACGGGAATGCGTAATTTTTACACCACATCTGTCACATATTATCCCCTTATGTTTTATTCCTTTATACTTACCACAAAAACACTCCCAATTACGTTCCGGCCCAAAAATACGTTCACAGAATAGACCGTCTTTTTCAGCCCTATATGTTCGATAATTAATTGTTTCTGGTTTTTTCACTTCACCATAGGACCAGCTTCTTATATCTTCCGGTGAAGCAAGCGAAATTCTTACTGAACTGTATTCATTAATTTTATCGTATAATATGTCTGTCATTTTTGAGTCTCTTTAATACTTAAATTTGTTACCCCAAATACTCTTTTTCATATTTACTTTAATACTTCCGTTTTTCTCTTTTCAAGTTTTAGATTTAAACCCAAGCCTCCAATTTCATTCGCAAGTACTTCAAACGATGCGGGTGTACCAGCCTCAAGTGTGTTTTCACCTTTTACCATAGATTCATATATTTTAGTTCTTCCCTCAACATCATCGCTTTTAACTGTAAGCAATTCCTGCAAATTGTGAGCTGCTCCATACGCCTCTAATGCCCATACTTCCATCTCTCCGAATCTCTGTCCACCAAATCTTGCCTTACCACCCAATGGTTGTTGAGTAATCAGAGAATATGGACCTGTAGCCCTCGCATGCACTTTTTCATCTACCAGATGATGTAGCTTTAACATATACATATAACCAACCGCTACCTTTTGTTCTAACAGCTCGCCAGTACGTCCATCATATAAAACTGCCTTACCATCTTCAGGTAATTCCGCTTCCTTAAGCGTTGATCTGATTTCCTCTTCTGTAGCACCTTCAAATATTGGTGTAATTGCTTGGAAACCAAGCTTTTTTGCAGCCCATCCCAAATGTGTTTCAAGAATCTGTCCAACATTCATTCTTGAAGGTACGCCAAGCGGGTTTAACAACATTTCTACTCTTCTGCCATCTGCCAAGAAAGGCATATCTTCTTCCGAGAGTATCTTAGAAATTACACCTTTATTACCATGTCTACCAGCCATTTTATCGCCCACAGATAACTTCCTCTTTGTTGCTATTGAAACCTTTGCAAGTTCTAAAACCCCAGTTGGTAATTCATCGCCTCGTTTAAGATGATTTATCTTCATATCTCTTTCATCTTTTAAAGATTCAATTTTTCCCAAGTAATCTTTACTAGTTTCTAAGATTTTCTCCTTTTCCTTTTTGTTCCTGAACTCAACATTTTCAATATCAAAACGCTCCGCTAATGAAAGCACAGCCTTTGTTGACATACCGCGTTCTAGTGTATATACTTGACCTGTTTGTATATCCATCAAAGGTTCTTTAATCTCCCCGCCAACTATTTTTAACATCTTGGAGAATTCTTTTACAATACTTTCATTATACTTTGTTTCTATTTCATTTATTTCTTGCAAGATTTTTTGCCTTTTATCATCCGAAAGATAAGATTTTCTGGAAAATACCTGTGTATTTATCACAATACCGTCCATACCAGAGGATACTTCAAGAGATTCATTTTTTACATCTTCACCTGCACGACCAAATATAGCATACAATAATTTCTCTTCAGGTGATAATTCACTTCTGCTTTTTGGTGCGATTTTACCAACTAATATATCTCCTGGTTTAACTTTTGTCCCAACTCTTATTACACCATTTTCATCCAAATTTCTTAAAGCCTTTTCCGAAACATTAGGAATGTCGCGTGTAAACTCTTCTCTTCCTAATTTTGTCTCCCTTATCTCAACCTCAAATTCGTCCCTGTGTATTGAAGTAAACCTATCGTCTTTAAGTAATGTCTCACTAACAACAATAGCATCTTCGAAATTGTAACCATCCCATGTCATAAAAGCCACTAGTACATTCTTGCCCAAAGCAAGTTCTCCATTGCATGTAGCAGCGCCATCTGCAATTACCTCTCCTCTTTTTACCTTGTGTCCCTCAGTGACTATCGGTTTTTGATTTAAACAAGTACCCTCGTTTAAACCTACGAACTTTCTGAGCTTATAAATATCACTGTCATCAATAACTATTTCGTCAGCCGTTACCTTTGTGACTGTACCAGCGTTTTCTGCAATAACAGTCATGCTTGAATTTCTAGCAACCAATTTCTCTACACCCGTAGCAACAATAGGAGGTTCTGTTCTTAATAAAGGGACTGCTTGTCTCTGCATATTTGAACCCATAAGCGCCCTGTTTGCATCGCTATGTTCAAGGAAAGGAATCAAACTTGCGGATACGCCCACCAATTGTTTTGGTGAGACGTCCATGTAGTTTATATCTTTTATATTTACATCATGGAAATCACCATTAAACCTGCATAAAACACTATCTTTTTCTACTTTATTTTTACCTCTAACTAACACATCCGCAGGTGCAATAAATTTATTTTCTTCTTCATCTGCTCGCAGATATAATATTTTATCTGCAATCTTGCCCTTCTCTACAACACGATATGGAGTAATTAAGAAACCATATTCATCAACTGTTGCATAAATACTTAAAGATGCTATTAAACCTATGTTTGTACCTTCTGGCGTCTCAATCGGGCAAACCCTGCCGTAATGGGATACATGAACGTCTCTAACCTCAAATCCAGCCCTTTTTCTGTTTAAACCGCCAGGACCTAAAGCACTTAACCTTCTTTCATGGGTTAACTGAGCTAGAGGATTTGTCTGATCTAAAACCTGCGAAAGTTCGCTCCTGCTAAAGAAATAGTCAATAGCGGAAAAGATGGTTTTCGAATTTACAAGAGAGCGTGGAGTTACCTGATCCGTGTCTTTTACACTCAACCTTTCTTGAACAGTTCTTCTTAATTTTAAAAAACCTTTACGTAATTCCTCTCCACCCAATTCATCAATTGTCCTGAGTCTCCTATTGCCCAAATTATCAATGTCATCTATAGATATCCCGGTTTCTCCTTTGCGTAATTTAATTATATATCGTATAGCTTCAACAAAATCTTCCTTCTGTAATGTCATTATAGATTCATTAATATTATGATTTAGTTTTCGATTTAACCTGAATCTTCCAACTAAACCCAATCTGTATCTCTTTACATCAAAAAACTTATCATAGAATAATTGCTTAGCCTTTTCAATTTGCTGAGGATTACCAGGACGAAATCTTTGATAAATTCTTAAAAGTGCATCTTCGTGCGATTTCGCAAAATCAGATTCCAAGGAATTCAATATAAGTGGGTCGTCCATTTTCTTTATTAATTCAACCTTCTTAATCTCAAGGTCAAAAATCGCCTTAATAGTTGTTTCAGAAAATTGACGTCCCGCCTCTAATAAAATCTCACCTGTTTGCGGATTCACAATTTTATCAACTGTGTACCTGTTTCTTAATTTTGTTGCAGAAGCATAATCAGTAATCTTTACTATTTCTGTTTCATAAAATAATCGAATAATATCTTCATCATTAGAATATTCTTCTGAAAGTGCTCTAAGAAAACATGTAGCAGGTATCTTTCCGCTTTGGTCAATCCTTACAGCAAGAATGTCCTTTTTTCCTACTTCAAGTTCAATCCAGCTTCCCCTCTCAGGAATAATCCGACACGAGTGCAATCTCTTTTCAGTATGAAACTCTTCAATAAAATCAATACCAGGTGAACGATGCAATTGTGTTACAATAACTCTTTCAGTTCCATTTATAATAAACTCACCCCCACCGATCATTATAGGTATCTCACCAAGGTAAACTTCCTCTTCAATAGGTTCAGCTCTATTAAGTCTCAACCAAACCCTCAATGGACGACCGTAAGTCAGTCGTAATTGTCTACATTCATCCTGCGTATATCGTGGTTTCCCCAAATCATACCTAATATACTCCAAAAACATCGTGCCGTCATAGTTTGAAATCGGGAATATCTCCCTAAATATTGCTTCTAAACCAATATTTTTTCTTTTAAAAGCGGGCGAATCAGCCTGTAAAAAATCACGATATGCCTTCGTTTGAATCTGTACGAGATCGTGGGTTTCTATAATTTCTTCAGCTTTACCGTATTTACGGATTTCCATTTTTTATACCTAGAATGATTAATAAGAAATTTTACTTAACTTCTACTTTTGCGCCTGCGGCTTCTAATGATTTTTTAATCTTCTCCGCCTCCTCTTTAGAAACACCTTCTTTCACAGTTTTTGGAGCACCTTCTACAAGGTCTTTGGCTTCTTTTAATCCTAAATTTGTCTCGGCTCTAACTGCCTTAATTACCTGGATTTTATTTGCACCACCCTCCTTCAAAATTACATCAAAAGTACTTTTTTCTTCTGCAGGGGCAACCTTGCTTTCTTCTGCAGCTACTGCTATACCTCCTGGCGCTGCTACTACTGATGATGCGGAAACTCCAAACTTCTGCTCGAATGCTTTAACAAGTTGTGAGGCTTCCAATAGCGTCATTCCAGCCACAATGTCTAATACCTGCGTTATCTTACCGGACGGTTCAATCACTTTTTCTTCACTTACCTGAGTCATTTTAATCCTCCTACCATTTCAGGAAATTATAAATTAAACACTATTTTTTTCTTTTTTGTCTTTTATTCCCTGGAAGACACTCGCCAGGTTACGAAAAACAGCATTAAATGCATTCAAGACTCCAACAATTGGAGCATTAACATTATTAACAATTTGGGTATGAAGCACTGGTAGAGAAGGAAGTTTTGCTAAACTATTGATGTCGTTATCAGAAAGTTTAGCACCTTCAACAAATCCACCACGTAACTTCAATAGTGGTATTTTCTTTAACCATTCTACTGTTTCCTTTGCGACCACAACAGGGTCACTATCGCTAATTACTATAGCTGAAGGTCCTTTTATCAAGTCAGATATTCCACTATTACCTAATTCTCTAAATGCTATAACCGCAAGTGAATTCTTAACCACTTGAAGTTTTATTTTCTTTTTACGCAGATCTTTTCTTAATTCGTTAAATTGTAATGGATTTATTCCCTGATATCCGACAATCAGGTAATTGTTCACATTTCGATATCTGGAAACCATTTCTTTTACAACAAGTTTTTTCAATTCATTTGGCATTTTGTACTTCCCAGGCGTTTTTAGTATTTTAAACCTGCAACGTTATCCCAGGGTTCATCGTTGAAGATACCGATGCCCTTTCTAAAAACACACCCTTAACTGAAGCAGGACGCGAACTAATAATTTGTTTTATAAAAGTATTAATATTGTCTTCTAAATCTTTTTCAGAAAACGACACCTTCCCAACAAGTGCATGAACATTCCCACTGGCATCAGTCCTATATTCAATCTTACCCGCTTTGAATTCTTTAACTGCCGTTTCAATGTCGTCTGTTACGGTTCCCGATTTTGGTGAGGGCATCTTGCCCTGAGGTCCAAGCACCCGACCTAACTTACCAACCAATTTCATCATATCTGAAGTGGCTATTGCTACATCAAAATCGGTCCATCCGCCTTCTACCTTCTTTACAAGACCCTCGGCACCAACCTCATCCGCACCCGCCTTTTTTGCAACTGTAGCTTTTTCACCGCTGGCAAAAACAATCACCTTAAGGCTCCTACCGATACCTTTTGGCAACGAAATTGACCCTCTCACAAGCTGGTCTGACTGCTTTAGGATCGATATCCAATTTGATTGCAACTTCTACACTTTCATCAAATTTAGCTGGCCTAAAACTTTTCAGCAACTTAATGGCGTCCCTAACTTCATATTTTTTTTTATTATCTACTATTTTTATAGATTCTATATACCTTTTACTTCTTCTTGCCATTTAATTACATTCCTCTAAAATAAATATTTACATAACTCTTTTATACTATCTTAATCCCCATTGTACGAGCAGTACCTTCTATTATCTTAACTGCTGCGTCTAAATTATCTGCATTCAAATCTGCCAATTTCTTATTTGCGATTTCTCTTATATGTTGCTTCGTTACCTGTCCAACCGTCTGTTTATTTGGCACGGACGATCCTTTAACAACACCCGCCAACTGCTTCAACAGAATAGAAGCTGGAGGAGACTTTATAATAAAAGTAAAAGACTTATCTTTATATACTGATATTTCTACAGGCGTCAAAATGCCTTGTAATTCCTTTGTTTTGTCATTAAATTGTTTAACAAATTGTCCTATATTGACTCCATGTTGACCAAGCGCTGGTCCCACAGGTGGAGCTGGCGTTGCTTGCCCACCCGGACATTGTAACTTAATTATTTTTAAAACTTCTTTTGCCATTTTAATACTCCCGCTGTAACTAAATCGTCTCTACCTGCCAATATTCTAATTCGACTGGTGTTGCCCTACCAAATACTGTAAGCATTACCTTTACCCTACCGCTTGCAGCTAATACTTCCTCTACGACACCATCGTAATTCTCAAATGGTCCTTCTTTAACTCTTACTTTATCTCCTTCATTAAATTCAATCTTTGCACGTGGTTTTTCTTCTTTATGCTCAATATCGGACAGCAATTTTTCTACTTCGTATCTCAACATAGGCACGGGTTTGTTTTGTCCACCTATAAAATCACCAGCTCCAGATGTTTCGCGAATTAAGAACCAGACTTCTTTTGGTATTTGTCTATTATCGTCAACTTCAATTTCTGCTATTATATAACCTGGATATATTTTCCTTTCGACTATCTTTTTTTTCCCCCCCTTAATTTCAGAAACTTTCTCGCTAGGAACAATAACAGTTGGTATCAAGTTCCTCCAGTCCCCTTGCCTTAATAAGTCCAAGAAGGTTGTCTTTAACTTTATCTTCTTTATTACTTTGAACACGCAAGACAAACCATTCCTTAGGCATTTAATTATACCTACTAAAAAAAATTTAAAATTATATATGTGTATATTCTAAAATTCTCTAAATTTAAACGTTGGCAGGAAAATTTTAAGATTTGATAGTTTCGGAGGAATCTCGCCATTTAAACCATTGCTATCCGAAGATTAACCTGTCCATCTTCAATTACAATGAATTCAAAGCACTCCAATATATTCCATAATTATTGACACAAACCAATCAACACCCAAAATAAACACCCCTATCACAATAACAGACACGATTACAACCGCTGTTGAACCAACCAACTCATACTCTTGTTGGCCACGAAACTTTTTGAAGCTCACCCTGTGTATCAATTAAAAACTCAATTGTCTTCTTACCACCATTATCTAACGGTCTCAAGCCCCGTCTGCAAACCAGCAACAAAAACACCTATCAAAAAACCCAAATAACACAAAAAGCAGCAAAAGCACCTATCAAACCCCACGTTAAACCAATATCTACTAACGGGACGTTTACACCTTCTGCCATATTTGGCAGTTCAATCAAAACATTATACAAGTGAAACTGATGCAAAAAGAGCAAGTATACCTAATGCTACTCCAACAGCAATTCTACTATATATTCCGTGTCCTTTTCTATAAACCCCAAAAAACGACATCAATTATAACCTCACTATTTACGTATATGGCAGGTCTGGAGGGACTCGAACCCCCAACAGCCGGATTTGGAGTCCGGTGCTCTACCAATTAGAGCTACAGACCTTTATTTTACAAAAACAAAACACTTAGATATCCAAAATCTACTTCTTATACTCTTTGTGGGCCGTATGTTTTCTACAAAACTTACAAAACTTCTTCAGTTCCAACTTTTCTGTTTGTTGCGTCTTTTTAGGTGTTCTATAATTTCTATTAGAACACTCTTTACATACCATTGTTATATATTCACGCATGCACCTTCTTCCCAATATATTTATTCAATAATTTTAGTAACTACACCGGCACCAACTGTCTTTCCACCTTCTCGAATCGCAAACCTCAACCCCTCATCCATCGCCACCGCCGTCAACAACTCCACATTCACCTTCACATTATCACCAGGCATCACCATCTCCGCACCACCCGTCAAATGTCACCACCCCAGTAACATCCGTCGTCCTAAAATAAAACTGCGGCCTATACCCATTAAAAAATGGCGTATGCCTCCCACCCTCCTCTTTTGTCAATATATATGCCTCAGCCTCATACTTCTTGTGCGGCGTAATACTCCCAGGCTTCGCCAACACCTGGCCCCGCTCCAAATCCGTCCTTCTCCATACCCCTCAACAACACCCCAAGGTTGTCTCCTGCCTGCCCCTCATCCAGCGTCTTATTAAACATCTCCACACCTGTCACCACCGACTTCTTAACATCAGGCTTGATCCCCACGATATCAACCTCATCCCCAACCTTCACCTTGCCTCGCTCCACCCTCCCAGTACGCTACCGTACCCCTCCCCTTTATACTAAACACATCCTCTATCGACATCAAAAACGGCTTATCTATCTCCCTTACAGGATTCGGCATATACGTATCCACCGCATCCATCAACTTCAATATCGGGCCACAATTCGCACAACTCGCAGCCCCACACACCACACTCATTTGCCTTTAACGCGGATCCCCTTACCACAGGTATCTCATCTCCAGGAAAATTGTACTTACTCAACAACTCCCTGACCTCCAGCTCCACAAGATCCAGCAACTCCTGATCCTCTAACATATCCACCTTGTTCATAAACACCACTATCCTCGGCACCCCTACCTGCCTCGCCAACAGAATATGCTCTCGCGTCTGCGGCATCGGACCATCCGGCGCACTCACCACCAATATCGCTCCGTCCATCTGCGCCGCACCCGTTATCATGTTCTTCACATAATCCGCATGACCAGGACAATCCACATGTGCATAATGCCTCTTCTGCGTCTCATACTCCACATGTGATATCGCTATCGTTATACCACGCTCCCTCTCCTCTGGAGCCTTGTCTATCGAATCGTACGCCCTCTCCTTCGCCAACCCCTGCTTCGCCAATACATGCGTTATTACCGACGTCAACGTCGTCTTCCCATGATCCACATGCCCTATCGTCCCTACGTTCACATGCGGCTTCGTCCGCTTAAATACCTCTTTACCCATAGGCTGTACTCCCCTTCTTATTTAACAAACTATTTATTTACATGCTATTTATTTTTCTTGGAGCTGCTGATGGGATTTGAACCCATGACCTCGTCCTTACCAAGGACGTGCTCCACCCCTGAGCTACAGCAGCGAAAAAAAACAACACAACGCATTTATCTAAAATTTCAAATCAAACATAACTTTAACAATGATATATAGTTATGATTTATAATACATAATTAAATGGGTTGCGAATTTACTAATTATATCACTGAAAATATAATTGTCAAATATATTTTAATATTTTTTAAAAAGCGGGCGATGGGAATCGAACCCACATGACTAGCTTGGAAGGCTAGGGCTCTACCATTGAGCTACGCCCGCAACACGCAATATAACAATATTTGCTGTATATTCTGGTGGGTGGAGGAGGATTCGAACCTCCGAAGGCTATGCCAACAGATTTACAGTCTGTCCCCTTTGGCCGCTCGGGAATCCACCCTTTTTTTCAACTCTCAATTACATAATTAAATTTAAAGCTAGCGGTGGGACTCGAACCCACAACCTGCGGTTTACAAAACCGCTGCTCCGCCGTTGAGCTACGCTAGCTAAAGTTCCAAATATTATCAGATGTAGAAAATTATTCAAGTAAAAATTATAACCACTCTGTAAAGTATATAGACATGGGTAACAGTTTATGTAATATGATATGCCTATCCCTATGGGATAGGCGACTTACTAAATTTTTTTATGGAGATGTTACCCATGCCCAAGTATTATTACGATCAACTTAGTCGAAAAAGGTTAGCCTGGATGCTCATGTATAAAAAGATTAATAACGTCTCAAAGGTATGCCTGTATTTTGGCATATCTCGTAAATGTTTCTATAAATGGCTTAAACGTTACGAAGACTCAGGAGGTGACCCTGCAAGCCTCATTGATCGCTCAAAACGTCCCAGACGCTCCCCTATGCTTACCCATAAATATATTCAGTCTATCATCATAAGACTTCGTAAAACCACTTCCTTCGGCCCCGACCGTATACGGCTGTTCTTATTGAAGGACTATAATATCTCGCTTCCAAGGTCCACCATATACGCCACTTTAAAACGCAACGGACTCATTGAGAAACCCAAGAAGATGCACAGAAAACCTAAGTGTTATCAGATGCCCTCTCCAGGATACCTACAGGTAGATATAAAGCTGCTGGGCGGCTACAGACCCGGGAGCTTTGTTCAGTACTCCGCTCAGGACGACTCTACCAGGATCAAATTCACCAAACTTTACCAGGAACGCTCTACATCTAACTCCCTGGACTTCTTGCAATATATATTCAGACGCTTTCCTTTCAAGATCAGGCACATCAGGACCGACAACGACGCCGTCTTTACCAATGCTTACACCGGTGAACCCAAAACCCATCCCTTACGGCAGCCCAAGACACATCCTTTTACCCTGTCGTGCATGGGGTTGGGTATAAAACACAATCTCAATAGGCCTTCTTGTCCAGAGCAAAACGGCAAGGTAGAAAGGTCTCATAGAACCGATGGAGAAGAGTTTTTCCGTTTACAAAAAACTCGGAATCTTGACCTCCTTGTAAAAGAACGTAAAAAATACGATGAATTCTTTAACAACAAAAGACCACACATGGGGCTTCAGGGGTGGACTCCACTGCAAAAATTACAAACTTTTCCTAATTACAAAAGTGTTACCTATGTCTATAGCTAATACAACATTTAAATTCTTTTAGCTTGACATACTACAAACAAAAATGTTATGAAAATATCTTAAATTTATATTCGTTCAATTGTTATAATTTTGGAGGAATCACGTGAAAACGATTGTCTTAAAGAAAGGATTGCCCTGTTCAATTTTGACGGTTATTTCGATTCTTATTTTGGGTTATGTTTCTTATGCTGCGGACAACAAAGGCGATCTCAAAGAACCATCAATAACAAGCCTCCTAAATTATGGAAACGCATCCCTTGGCCGTATCAACGTAAAGAACGAAGCGATGAATGGCCTTGGGAGATTACCTGAAATTGACACGAATTTTTTCTCTTCGTCACCTGCAATTGTAGCATATGCCGCTTTTTCAGGTGTTGAAGCAAATAATGTTCTTGTTCATATCCCCCTGACATCAGCTGACGCAACCACACTTTATGTGACTTTTCGATCAAATCAGGAACTGCCTTTAAATGTGGTAGAATGGAAAGTGTCTAAATATGATGAAGATTTAGTGTTGAAGAAATATGATTCGAGGGAAATAAATTTTAATGATTTTGAACTGGACCCAAATTTTTATTACTTTTCTTCGTGGAGTCCCAATCCAGACGAAGGTGATAAGCCATTAATTAAGGGATTGTATCTTTGCAAGGTTACAGTAAAAGCAAATAAATCTACCCTAAAAAGTACGGTTAAATTTAAATTTGAGGTTACTGAATAATTCCTAACTAATATCAATATCAGATTAAACCTCCGTGCGGGTTCAGATTACAAATTTGAACCCGCAGAAGAGGGTTTTGCTCATGCTCTATTCAACCTACGTGGATCACCTGTCGTCCTCAAGTATTTATTTTTTCATTGGGCTTGCTCCGTTGAACCCAACCGACAGGCTAAAATACACGTAGCATGTATCGCATATTTGACAATCTCTATAGGTTATATATTACAACTCCCTTTGATTTTTTGTAAGGTATTTTCAAATCTTCTATCATTTTAAGTAAAAGTATTATATATTATGTCGTATATTTTAGAAGAGTTTCCATACCGTCTGGCGTCAGACGAAATCAGTATACTTACATTCATGAGAATGTAAACAAAACAGGAGATTAGAATGAATATTTATGTAGGCAATTTGGCGCGTGAAGTAACCCAGGAGGACTTGGAAGAGGCTTTTAAAGCCTTCGGACAGGTTACATCGGTAACCATCATTAAAGATAAATTTAGCGGCGAACCGAGGGGATTTGGATTTATTGAGATGCCTGGAAAGGCTGAAGCCCAGGCAGCAATTGCCGGTATGAACGGCAAGGAGTTGAAGGGACGGGTACTGAACGTCAATGAAGCTCAACCGAGAACTGAACGAGGCGGTGGCGGTGGTGGGCGTGGCGGCGGCGGTGGCGTGGCGGTGGCGGCGGCGGACGAGGTGGTGGACAGAGGAGAAGGGCGCGGTGGTAGCGGTGGCGGTAGTAGACGTCGTTTCTAGACTATAGCTTTATACGAGGCAGCGTTTATGGCGATAAATACATTTGAAAATGCAGGATTCACAGATAAAAGAATCTGTGAATCCTGTGCTTTTTGTCTTATGTCAAACCACATACAACCGTTAGCAAAGCCTTTAGGTGAAGATATCTTATACAAGCTAATACAGGGAATTACACTTTGTTATACCCAATATTTCAAGATGCAGATAAATTGCATTTTAGATGTTATCGTAAAGCAGATAAGAATAGCAAGCCTCTTGAGAATATAGGGTTTTTAGAGATGCTTTCTAAGAAATTAGGTTACAAGTTAAGCTTTAGGTCTAAGAACAAACCAAAAAAGGGATGCGTCCCTAAATAACACTTTTCCAAGAATCTAATTATACTCCCAGGCGTTTATCCTGCTCCAACATTTTCTTAAATTCCCCTGAAGCCATCGGTTCGGCGAACAGATACCCCTGCGCCTCACCACATCCGAGCGATCGCAAGAATTCTAATTGTGCTGTCGTCTCCACACCCTCGGCGATTACCTTGAGTCCTAATCCCTTCGCCATGGATATAATTGCTGTTACAATCACCACATTGTTCGAGTCCGTCACGATGTCTTGCATAAAGGAACTGTCTATCTTGACGGCGTGAATCGGTAATATCTTGAGTTGGCTCAGAGAAGAAAAGCCCATGCCTAAGTCGTCAATAACTAAACGAACGCCGATGACACTCAACCTCTCCATCATGCTATAAGCAGCCACTACGTTCTTTATAGCAGCGCTTTCGGTAATCTCCATCGCCAGGAAACTGGGATCCATACCAGTTTCTTTCAGCGCCAACTCCACCATTTCTACCAGATTTGCCTGCTGGAACTGGTGCGCTGAAAAGTTTACTGCCACCGGCATAGGCGGAAGTCCGGCATCTTGCCATGCCTTGTTTTGTGCACAGGCGGTACGCAGCACCCACTCACCAATGGGCACGATCATCCCGGTGCGCTCCGCTATGCCAATAAACCCCGCCGGATTGACCTGCCCATGTTCAGGGTGCTGCCAGCGCAGCAGTGCCTCCGAACTAACGATTCTGCCGGTTTTGACGTCCACCACCGGCTGATAGTAAACGATGAATTCCTCGTGCTCCAACGCATGGTGCAGACTGCTTTCAATCTCCAGTTGTTTAACAGTTCTGGTACAGAGGGCGGGGGTGAAGAACTGGTAATTATTTCTGCCCTGCCCTTTGGCATGATACATAGCGGTATCGGCGTTCTTCAACAGAGCCTCGGCGTCTTCGCCGTCAGCGGGGTAAATGGCAATTCCTATGCTGGCGGTGATATTGACTTCTTGACTGCCCAGCATCAATGGTTTTTTAATGGTTTTAAGGATTTTCTCGGCAATCCCAACAACGTTCTCCACCCGGCCAATTCCCCTCAACAACAGCGTAAATTCGTCGCCTCCCTGTCGGGTAACGGAATCTTCTTTACGCAAAGACTCCGTCAGTCTCCCTGCAACGATCTTCAGCAACTGGTCTCCCATAGCGTGTCCCAGCGTGTCATTGACGTCCTTAAACCTGTCCAGGTCGAGAAACAGCACCGCCAGTATCTCTTTTGTACGCTTCGCATGGACCAGCGCCAGTGAGAGACGGTCATTATAGAGCACCCTGTTGGGCAGGCCGGTCAGGACATCGTAATAAGCCAATTGGTGGATTCTCTTCTCTGCCTGCCTGCGCTCGGTGGTGTTTTGCGCAATCCAAATGAAATGGGTTATATCACCCGCAACGTTCTTAACGGGCGTAATAAATGTGTCCTCCCAGTAGAGTTCGCCGTTCTTCTTCTTGTTGCATAATTCTCCCCGCCACTCGATGCCTGAGGTAATCGTATCCCATAACCGTTTGTATAGGTGGGGCGGTGTATTGCCGGCGTTCAGGATGCACGGATTCTTTCCAATTGCCTCTTCTCTGGTGTAGCCGGTTAGCAGGGCGAACCTGGGGTTGACATATTCAATAGTGCCTTGGATGTCCGTAATCAAAACCACGTTAGGGCTTTGCTCAACGACAAGAGATATCTTGCGGAGTTCCGACTCTCTCCGATCACGCCCGGTTATTTCTTTCTCAAGTTCACCGGCCATTGCATTGAAGCTCTTTGCCAGGTCGCCTATCTCATCCCGGCGGGTTGTCTCGGTCCGCGCTTTAAGGTCTCCCCCTGCAAATCTCAGGTTCGCATCCGTCAGTCTCCTGATAGGTCTTGACATCGAAGTGGCAAAGATAACCCCCACACCGGTAACCACGGCGGCAGTTACAACACACACTATCAGCGTAACGATTCTAAACGTCTTAACTGACGCAAAGACCTCTGATATGTCTTTCTTTACAATCAGCCCCCAATCCATGGAAGGGATGTATTGGTAAGCGGCCACCACCTCTACACCTCTGTAATCGGTGGTTATTAACGCCCC
This sequence comes from uncultured Planctomycetota bacterium, assembly GCA_963709355.1. Lineage (GTDB taxonomy): Bacteria > Planctomycetota > Brocadiia > Brocadiales > Brocadiaceae > PLOWO2-12-38-17. Next base: position 857,398 of record CAVPVY010000005.1, on the reverse strand, counting down.
ACTCCCACTATCCAATGCCAACCTTGCGACCCCGGCCTCAGCGGAATCCATTGGGGCGGTCAGGTTGCGAGTGCCGTCAGGCGCATGCCTCCGAGGGGACAGGAACTCAACATTATCTCCGTCTCTCCGAACTAACAGTACTTCGCCCGACGCACCCATGCCGGCGCGGTTGACTACGAACTCATTCAGGACAGCCGTGTCGTAGTGGTTGATTAAGACGCCTATTATTTTACTGCTGCTTCTTGAGGTAATGGGCGCAGAGACTTCCATACACTTTGCATCCAGGCAAGTAGAGTGGTAAGGTTGCCTAACGTAGGGATTCTTGTAATCTGCGCGTATGGCCCTTTTGTATATCTCCTGGTCGGATACATCTCTTCCAATCGTTGTTTCATTGGTGGACGCCTCAACCTTGCCGTCCATGTCCACAACCTCTATTGCCGCAATATGCGGTTCGAGAGGCATCTTATTCGTCGAGAGATGTCTATTCATGGCAGCAACATTATTTTGCCTGAGAGATACTTCGCGATTAATCTCCTCAAGGCTGTCCCTTATAAACCCATCAGAGCAGAAGTCAATGGTGCGTCCTTTCTTTACCTCCAGAAATTCTTGGACATACGCATTTTTGGAATCTGCAATTGCCGTCAAATCCTGCATTACCTGCCGCTTCATGATATTTCTGGCATTGAAGTAAGATATCGTCGTTATTATTGCAATAGGTATGAGTGAAATGCAGAGTCCGAATATGAGCAGTTTAACCCTTAACGAGTATAATATCCCCATCTTAGCAGCCACACCGTAAGTGTTTGTGCGGATGCAACTTATAGGGGGGGGGGGGTGATGACGGCATATTTATTGGTTTTCTTGATGGAGTTCTTTTTTCCATCTTGCGTGTCCCTTGCAAAAGATTATAGGAAATTGCTTTTCCATAAATATATAACTACAAGTTATATATAATAGCAAAAGATCTTTAGAAAAGATTGCGAATGCCCTCGGAATTATTATATCAGGATTCTTTGAAGAAAAGACTAAGAAAAGCCAACTATCGTGGCTGAGCATCCCCTGTTGTATTTTAAAAGAAGGTATCTCTACAACTCGCTAATCCAGCTGTTAGAGAAACTTCCTACGCCAGGAATCGATCATCATAAAATACTTCTCAAAGCAGAGGTAAAAATAAGAAATAAATGCCCAGTAGCGTCAAAGAAAAAATAGTAATTTATGTTTTATTTTATAAGGCGTAGGATGGGTTAAACGAATCGGACCCATCAAAGCCGTTCAATCGGTTCAGGGCGTCCAAACCAATTTGTTGGGTGCGCTGTGCTTCACCAAACCTACAAGACTGTCCGGGAGAGAATTTGAATGCTGCCTTGCCATCTACAGAAATTTTTAATTCGTTACACCTACATCAAATATTTTTCATACCCTGTTCATCACAGCAGCTTCTCTGCAATCTGAATGGCGTTCAGGGCGGCGCCCTTTCTGACATTGTCGCTCACGATCCACATGTTAATTCCATTATCAATGGATTCATCTTCACGGATACGACCTACAAAGACTTCATCTCTTCCTGCCGCCATATTGGCTAATGGATATAATTGGTTGGCAGGGTCGTCCACCACCGTGACACCTGGAGCCTTTGAAAGAAGCTTTTTTACCTCAGATGCAGTAATTTTTTTCTCTGTTTCTATATTCACAGATTCGCTATGACCACAAACAACCGGTACTCGCGCGGTCGTTGCGGTTACACGGATGTTGTTATCACCCATGATTTTTTTGGTTTCATTTACCATCTTCATCTCTTCAGACGTATATCCATTAGGTAAAAATGCATTACTTTGTGGAATTTGAGGTAAAACATTAAATGCAATTTGATGCGGAAACAAGTTTCGCTTAAAATCTTTCTTACCGGCAAGCAGACTGGCAGTCTCCTTTTGAAGTTCGTCAACAGCCTTAAGGCCTGCGCCGGACACCGCCTGATATGTTGATACAACAATCCTCTTTATCCTCGCAACATCATGAATCGGCTTCAACGCAACCACCATCTGGATGGTTGAACAGTTAGGGTTTGCAATCACACCCTGATGTTTGGCAATTTCTTGCGCGTTTACTTCCGGCACCACAAGCGGTACGTCATCATCCATCCTGAATGCGCTTGAATTATCAACACATACAGCCCCGCTTTCGATTGCATACGGCACAAATTCCTTGCTGATACTCGAGCCAGCGCTAAAGAGGGCTATTTTAATTCCTCGAAATGAACTCTTTGTTAATTCTTGCACTTCATAATCAACTCCGCAAAATTTAATCTTTTTGCCAGCAGAGCGCTTTGAAGCAAGCAATCTAAGTTCCTTAATTGGAAATTTTCTGCTTTCCAATATCCTCAAAAATTCCTCACCCACGGCGCCTGTTGCGCCCACTACTGCCACATTTACAGCCATCTTCTTAAAGAAACTCCTTTCATCGTAAAAAATAGCCCCGCTCACCGCAGAGGCTCAAAGAACGCAGAGGAAAAGACCTGAAGTTGAGAAACGGTAATGAATGGAAGTGGAGAACATAATCTTCCACCCTTTCAACTTTTCATGCCCCTGATTTCTCTGTGTTCTCTGAGCCTCTGCGGTAAACTATTGCCTTTATTTAATACGTATTAAAATATTATCCTGAATTGCCTCTTTTTCCCTAACATGGGCTATCTGCGATAAGAAACGCTGTGCATCGGAATAATAGCCTGCAGTCGGCTTTAGATCCGGCATAAATTGAAGCCAATATTCATTTTCTAATCGCATGAATAATTCCCGAACATACTTACTAAACATAGATGCCAATGCCGTTGCCATACTCATATCTTCTCCTTTTTCTACAAAGGATACTTTCATCTTCCTTTCCTTGTCAGCTACTACATACATTGAAATCTTATTACTTTCTTTTAGCACTTTTATATCTGTTAGAGATAACCGATTTCTCAACAAACTAGAATAACTATTCCTACCGCCCTGTTTATCAACAATTAAATTTATATCACCCCTAAAATCGTTCCATAGCTCTGAAATAAGCCTTGCGCAAATATTAAACAAAACAATAGACTTGTTCCCCGACGATCTTACATGCTCGTTAAACTCCCCAACAGTCACGACACAACTGTTCGCATAGCAAAACCGCACACCATGCTTATCCATGACATATTTTAGTAAATCCGCATGATTTAATATGACGGATAAATTTGTAACTAAAGGCAACGGGTAATCTTTATTTGCATACCATGGATAATTGGCAATAACATCGGCATTAAAACACGACAAACCCATCAGCAACTGGTAAAGCGAAGTAATTTTCAAATCCCGCAACCAAAGAAAAGAAAGAACTGCCTCCTCTAATGGTTTTAATCCTTTCTTGGCGTTGTATAATTTTTTACTATCACGAACAGCCAGACGCTGTTTCCTATTCTTAAGGTCGTCTGCAATAGCATCTCTCAATAAATCCCACAAAGAGCTGTCGGCTTTTCCATCCGGTACATCAAAGGCAATTACGGTGACTACCATAGGTCCAAGCGTGGGACCATAACCTGCCTCATCCACACCCGCAACTATTGTCATAGTAAAATCCTGATAATTTACAATGCCTTTTCAATCTTCATTATCTCATATGTAGATTCGCCTTCTGGAAGTTTAATCGTCACCGTCTCGCCAACACTCCTGTTTAACAAACCCTTCCCAACGGGCGATAAATAAGAGATAACGCCATTATCTACATCAACATCCCACGGTCCAAGTATTGTATAGACTTCAAGTTCTGTCTCGCCCTGATGCCTCAAGGTAACCCTGGTGCCGGGTGAAACTTCGTCCTCGCTGACAGTATGCGGTTCAATTACAACAGCCTTCTGCAATTCCGCTTTCATGCGCTCAGCTTTTTCCACAAGCATCGCCTGTTTTTCGCGTGCAGCCTTATATTCTGCATTTTCTCTTAGATCTCCGCGGCTTATTGCCTCACCAAGATCTCTAGCATTTTCTCCAAATTCCACATTCATAAGGTGGTCAAATTCTTTCTTCCTCTTTTCATAACCTGCTTTTGTAACGTAGAGCTTGTTTCCATCAAGTTTGGGCAAAGGTCCCTTCTCCTCAATAATATCGGGGAAGCGCGCCTGTATTTCATTTTCAACAGTTATTGTAAACCAATCTTCTAATCCCCTGCTGCTGGAAATAACGTTATAAACACTCTCTGCGTTAGCATCGTTTAATATATTTTTTACAAAATCAACTCCTCCGTCCTCCAGCAGCTTTGCTATTTTATTGATAATGGCTTTCAGATTACCGTCGCGCCCCTTCTGTATCTTAAAGTATATATTATCATGCAGTTCTATAAGACGCTTAAAAATCATTGCATGGTCAATATTCTCATAAAGCTCTTCATTACGGCGATTCATGGCATTCTTGCAAAACCAGATATAATGTTCCGGATAAGCATTGAATTGATTAAATACCTTGTGTGCCAATCCCTCAAGGGCTTTTCGTTCATTCCACTTAATAAATTCCTTAATTATAAATTCCCACAGATTGCCACTGTTAGAAAAAAAGACATGGGCAAATTCTTCTGTCCATCTTTCAGATTTTAACTTCTTAATTATGCGCAGGATTTGCTTTTTATATTCCAGCAAGTCTATTTTATCAACCAGCTCAGTCAGATTACCGTTTCTGTTAATTATTGACTCAATACGTTCTTTATACCCTGCGTTATCGTCCTTTAGTAAACACTGCATTTCTGCCAGGAGTAACAGACACTCTATCGCCCTGGAAGGATTTGCTTCATTTAATTTATCTGCCTCTTTTGTAAAAGCATCCCTGATTTCACCAAATGTTTCCTTGCATATCTCTATGTTTTTTATATCAAAAACATACTTCCTTGCAATTTCTATCTTCTCGTTTATATCTTTAGTATTATTTATGTTTTTTAGTATATCATCGTGGTGCGAGGCAGGTGATGAACGAAGCTCAATCAATGCCTTCGTAGAATCGTCATCGGTAAACTTTATATACATGTCCTTCTTAAGCAATTTCTTAGTTTTTGACCACCATTTACTCCATGCCTCGGCTGACACGACACCATCTGTCAGCCTCTTCTTCATATTTGATACCAGTGTTTTCCCTTTAAAATATTTTAATGCCATCTTGATTAAACCTACGGGATCATCATCCACCATCTTATTCAGCACATCCTTCCTGGCATAAATCATTACCAGCAAATCGTCCTTATCGAGTTTTTGCAATATATCATGAACAAAGTCCATAGAGATGCTGTGATTGAACTTATTTTCAAAATTTATATTTACTTTTTCATTATCGGGATCAATAGAAACCACCTCCCCTACCCCCCAGCTCTTGTGATACACATAATCCCCGCAATCATAACAAAAAAAGCCCTCCAATTTCTTTATCGCCCCGTATATATCAGAAGCCTCCTCTAAACCGGCTTTCTCAACCACATTGTTTGTATATGGGCGCTCCTTATAAATATTTAAAAAACACTCAGCAATACCCGCCCCAAGCCCTTTTTCTCTGGGGCTATACTCAAGTATCTTTTTAAGAATTGTTAATACATCACGATATAAACCGTTTTGCTTATAACGGGGTACGAGCAATCTGAGAAAATCAAGGGCGCGTTTTCTCTCCTCGCGCCTTGCAAGCTGGTCAACCACATCAAGTAGCGCTGGGAGGTCTTTATTATCAGACTCTACAATACCCAACCATGCCTCTTCCAGCTTATCATATTGCTCGGTGTTGATAAGAGAGATCATTTCATCATTATTACTTGCTAATTGCTGTTTGGACATTTATATACTCCATATTTATTACAATATAAATTTGTTACAAGACGCAGATTTGTGCGTATAACCACGCGTAATCTTTACGTCGGAAGTTACCCCTTAGCCACGATACAAATATTTCGATAAACTAACATTATAAAAATAATTTATGCATAATAAAAGCAATAAATTTGCTCAATCTACATACACACCTTAATCGTTCGACTGAGACCTCGACGTGAGCCCTGTCGAACGTTCACGCCGAAGACTCACGACGAAGTCCATTCTTTTCCCAGGATATTAACTCACATGCCTCCAATCTCCCTCCCATCAAGGGCGGTTCTGGGGTTGTCTCCTCCAGCAACCAATAGTCAGCTATCCTGCCCCATTACCGGCTACCTTCTACCTCCCGTCTCTTTCCTCCTACTCCAGCCTCACGGCTCTTATCTTCTTATTTTTCCTTGAATGACCTCAATTTACTGGTAGAATCAAAAAACGCACAATTAAACAACTACACATGAATGAGGTATATCTGTAACCAATAACTTTTAGAACAATAGAGGCAATTAATGAGAAAAATACCCAAGACAATGAGCACGCAACATCCAGATAATGTAACCATGCCGTTCTTCACAGAAGGAACTTCTTTTAGCGGTGAAGACGAAATAAAAGAGGCTTATTACGTATTTTCACACCTGCGCTGCGACGAACAGATGTGGGATTGCGAAGGGAAAGAGGTGGATGAGTTCGTCGTCAAAAAACTGCTCACACGTTACGACAATTTCTTTAAAAACCGCAGAATAGGCAAGGATCACTACATCACACTCAGAGTACCCAATCCAACAATAGAAAAAAGTGAGGCGAAGATACTCCTTGAAACCCTTGAAAGTGCCCCGCGCTCTTATGATACAGCCGCCCTGTTTTATGGAGAAAAGGACAACTTCCCACCCATCTTCGAGGTTATTCTCCCCATGACCACCAATACCGAGTTAATTAACCGCGTGTATCACTACTATCGCAACTTTGTGGTAGGAAAACAGCACAGGAGATGCTTTGAAAGCGATAATTTGACAATAAGGGAGTGGATTGGTGAATTCAATCCGGAAACACTTGAAATCATTCCACTTTTTGAAGACATCCCTTACATGCTCTCTGCGGATATTATTATACAGAACTATCTAAAAGATAAGCCGTTTCCATATCAAAGGGTATTTATTGGACGTTCAGATCCGGCTTTAAATTACGGCTTGCTGCCGGCAATACTGGTAGTAAAAATCGCATTACAGAGACTGCATACACTGCAGGAAAGACTCAAGATCCCTATATACCCCATCCTTGGTCTGGGGTCTAACCTCTTCAGGGGCAATCTTACGCCGTTAAATGTGGACGATTGTCTCAGGGAATTTCCAAGCGTACAGACATTCACCATACAATCTGCATTCAAATACGATTACGATGAAGGGTTGGCAAGAAACGCTATTGAGAAAATCAACAGTCACAAAAGAACAGTGCCCATTCCCATAAACGAGGAAATTGCGCTGGAAATCACTGAACGTCTGGCATCGGCATACAGGGAGCAGATAAAGGAGCTTGCGCCCTTGATAAACGAAATCGCCATGTTTGTCCCGCGCCGCAGGATGCGTAAATTACATATAGGCCTTTACGGCTATTCGAGGAGCGTTGAAGGCGTCTCTTTGCCAAGGGTCATCTCTTTCTGCGCGTCGCTGTATTCAATTGGCATGCCTCCCGAACTGCTTGGGTTGCACTATCTCACAGAAAAAGACCTCGCATTCCTGAGAACCGCTTATCCTTCCTTTCTCGACGACATCTCTTCAGCGGCTACTTATTACAACAGCGACGTCAAAAAGCTGATATCTCCAAAGATTGCAATGGATATTGAGAAAGCGCTGAGTTTGATAAAATACACAGAAAATCTACTGCACAGCGAATACACATCACAAATTATCAATGCATTTCTTTCTAAAAAAGAGGAAACCATAAGAGAAAACATAATTGCTGCAGGAAAATTAAGGAGCTTCCTTGGATAGTACCCGGAACAACCAGCCCGGCTGACAAATCCCAAACGACATCATATGTCACCCGGGCCGCAGCTAAGAGTATAGATTCAATACCCTGGAGTTAAATTCTTTGCGGAGCCTGCCGTGAGTAAGAGAAAGGGATGTTTCGCTTGCGCTCATCATGACAAAATGCGAAGGGTTCAGCAAGGGTTTATAGTTTATTTATGTTTTGTCTATAATCTGTTTAGCGCAGGTACATTCAATAGAAAGCACTTGTGACATACGGCTTTTATCTCTATATACTGTAATGCCCTTACAACCGCTCTTATAAGCAAGTAAAAACACCTTTTTAACATCTTCAACGGCGGCTTCATTGGGGAAATTAATCGTCTTGGATACGCCATTATCAATATATTTCTGACTTGCCGCCTGTATCCTGACATGCTGTTCCGGCGTCACATCTCTGGCAGTAATAAATATTCTTTTGACATCATCCGGCACACCTTTAATATTTTGTATTGAACCTGCTCTTGAAACATCTCCGACAAGCCTTTCTGAATAAAATCCATGTCGTTTTGCTGTCTCTATAAACATAGGATGTATCTCCGGAAGACCTTCTTCTAACAGGACATGTCGTTTATAGGCAATGGCAAACAGTGGTTCGATCCCACTGGAGCAATTCGCAATAATACTAATGGTACCTGTTGGGGCAATGGTCGTTCGTGTTGCATTTCTATATCTTTGATTACCCTTTTGGGTATAGATACTCATGGGATAATTTGAAAATACCCCGCGTTTTTCAGCAAGTTGAATGGAAGCCTCATTCGCCTTTTGTGAAAAATACTTCATAAGTCCATCAGCACACTGAATCGCCTCCTCAGAATTGTATGAAATACCCAGCTTTATAAGTAAATCAGCAAATCCCATAACGCCGAGACCTATTTTGCGATTACCTTTTGTTATTCGCTCTATCTGATGTATCGGATATTTACTTACATCAATAACATTATCAAGAAAGTGTACGGCAAGCAGAACGACTTGTTCCAATCTGTCCCAATCAATTACATACTTTTCGTTCTTTAACACAGCCATTCTTGAGAGATTAATGGAACCCAGCACACAAGCCTCGTAGGGTAACAATGGCTGTTCTCCGCATGGGTTTGTACCTTCAATCGCGCCAATAAACGGCGTTGGATTAGCGGCGTTAATGGTGTCCAGAAACAATATGCCTGGTTCCCCGTTTTCCCATGCGAATCGTACAATCTGCTCAAATAGTTCGCTGGCATTCACCAGTTTCGCAACCGAATTTGTCCTTGGATTAATTAACTGAAAATCCAAATTCCCTTCAACGGCGTCCATGAACTTATCTGTAATTCCAACAGAGATATTAAAATTTTTTAATTCACCTTCTACCTTTTTAGAACTGATAAAATCCAGTATGTCCGGATGGTCTATGCGCAAGACTGCCATGTTGGCGCCACGCCTGAACCCACCCTGATTGATTGCCTCTGTTGCCTCATTAAATACCCTCATAAATGAAATTGGACCGCTTGCACACCCCCCCGATGTACTTACAATATCGTTCCTTGGCCTTATTCTGGAAAAGGAAAAGCCTGTGCCTCCACCGCTCTTATGTATCAAGGCTGCTTGTTTCACTGTTTCAAAAATAAGCTCAATAGAATCTTCCACAGGAAGCACAAAACAGGCAAATAACTGCTGCAGGTCTCTGCCTGCATTCATCAGCGCAGGGGAATTTGGCATGAATTGAAGCGTTGCCAGAAGATTGTAAAATTGTTCTTCAAGGAAGTTGATATCGGCGTTTTTATCATAAATCAAATCCGCTGAGGCTACATTACCTGCCATCCTCCGAAACATATCTTCTGGGGACTCGACTGGATGTCCACGAGCATCTTTCTTTAAATACCGCTTCTCAAGTACCAACCGGGCGTTAGGCGTTAATTGAATAGATTGTTTTCCCATATTAAACCTGAATGGTTGCGATATACTTTTCGTCTATATTAAACGCAAAAAATAAATTGGTGTAGGGCAAGGCTTCAGCCTTGTCACCCCATAAGCTCGGTCGTCCCTACGGGACTCTATTCTTTGTATACCTATAAACAGGCAATAAATTGCCTGCCTATAAACACTTTTCCCCTGCGGGTTAAAGTAATTATAATAAGTTTTGATATCCACACAATTTCCTGAAGAATCATAATTGTTAATAGTAACCTTTACGTTATTAGATTGTATCTCCATAGTATGCTTTGTATGCTCAGCCTACTTTTTCTTCCCCAAAATATAGAATCCGCCTGTTATTGTAAAAAGAGGCACATTAGCTATCAGAAAAGGCAAAATTGAGAAGTTTTGATGTGATGGGTAGTTCTTTAAATGATTTCACGAATATTTGGTTCTTATGTCTTGAAAAATTCCTTTTCTAAATAATGACTGGAATGCATTAACTATCTGCGGGTCAAAATATATTCCACTGTATTTTATAATTTCATTATAAGATTCCTGGTCTGTCCATGCGTCTTTATATGGTCTTTTCATAACAAGGGCATCATAAACATCGGCGAGTCTTACAATCCTCGCAGAAATTGGAATATCATTCCCCTTTAATTTATCAGGATATCCAGAGCCATCCCAGTTTTCATGGTGCCAATGCGCAATTTCCCTTGCTAACAAGAAACAATTTCCCTTCCCCAATATCATGCTCCCGTATAAAGCATGCTTCTTCATCTCTTCCATCTCTTTACTGTTTAATCTCTCCGGTTTTTTAAACAAGATATCGTCATGTATATGTATCTTTCCTACGTCATGCAAAACACTAGACTCTCCTAGCTTTCTTATAAATCCCTCTTCTAAACCCATCTCTTTTGCTAACTCAATTACATAAGATCGAATGCGGATAACATGCTTACCAGTATCCTCGTCCCTGGCTTCACATGCATTTGCCAGTATAACTATTGCTTCGTCGTTGGTGGCTTTCAAATCTTTGTACGAGTGTTTAAGTTTATTTCTCATTATTTCAAAAGAATCCATCAGTTCACCGATTTCGTCTCTTTGACCGTCTTTTATTGGCTCTTCAAGGTTACCATTCGCAATTAAATTTGCCGCATGGTTAAGTCTTTTAATAGGTGTTAACAACCTGTTAGAAATAAACCACGTTGTAATCACAATAATAATAAATACAACACCTGTCGAAAACACGGAATTCCTCTTTAAATTATTTAACTGAATAGAAAATTCAGAAGCTGGCACGGTATATCCAAGTATCCAATCCTTTTCTTTTAACCGCATAAAATATCCATAATTCTTCTCATTATTAAGCTCCATGTTATGCACAATAAAAATATCTTCTTTTTTTATTAACATATCAGCTACATCTTTAATATCTGTTGAATCTATTTCTTTTATATCCTTACCATAATGTTGTTCTTCTTCTAATTCCCGCTTTATTTTACTGTCAAGCTTAGCCCATGATTTAAACAACCGATTTCTATCAGTTGAATGACCTATCCTCACACCGTATCTGTCAGTTAGAATACAATTTATGTTTTTTCTTTCGTAGTTTCTTTCCTCTTTAATTAAATTCCAAATATCCTCTGCATCAGTTTTCATAACTAAAACGCCATAAATATCCTTTTTGTTATTTACCATAGGCGTACTATAGTAAATGTACCCCTTTCCTTCTTCCATATTAGGTTCAGATACATAGGTAACACCCTTCATCGCCTCTGTAAAATAATCACGTCTTGCATAGTTATGTTCTGACAGGCTTTCAACATTTGAGAAATAAACTTCCCCTTTTGTGTCAAGAATAAAATATTTCTCGGAGGGGTCGCGCTCTTTGAAATACATATTTAAATGTTCCTCGTCTGGCAATGGCTCCGATACCCCATACATTCCTTCTTTTTGTTCATTATACAACATAAATTCATTCTTAATAGACTTTATTCTTTCTTTCTCACGGATAATATCACCATCAAGAATACGGGCAAGTTTCCTTGTGTCACTTATTATTTTGTTTATTTGCAAGTCGTAAACTATTCTGTGGTTTGCCCAATCATTATATGCAATGTAACCTGCTATCGGTATTAACGAGACGATTATAAACGCAATAAATATTTTTATTATGATACTGATTCTCATAAAAATATCAAAAAATGTACGTGTTTTATCGCATTATGAAACAATAATGCCAGAGTTAAACTTTCATGACTTTCCTTATACCAAGATTAAGAAATAAAATAAATTGTATTTATTGATAAGCTAAATTGAAATTCATGTGTTTTTATAAAGATTTAACAGTGTCAGAAAATTATTATGATTCACGCATAGATTTCTATTTAAGTTACAGACGGCAGGGATAGATTTGCATACACCCTGCAGACGGAATTTGCAAGCTTATCAGGATCATGCCGAAGCAGGTCTTGCTTCTCCCAGAGTATGCGCTTCTGGTCAATATCTTCAACAAGGTCTGCCTTCTTCACTTTTATATTCAGATTATATACGCCTTCATCAATTAAAACCGGGTCGGCGCCTTCTTTCTGGTATCTCTCGAGGATGTCTTTGCGAGGGATGTTACTATTTATGATAACATAATCCAGGACATCCTCTCCGAGATATTTAATTACAGCCTTGATATGATCAGAAATCTTATAATGGTCAGTTTGCCCGGGTTGAGTAACAATATTGCAGACATAAATCTTGGTTGCTTTGCTGTTACGGATGGCAGTCCTTATACCAGCTACAAGTAAATTTGTAATAATGCTCGTATATAAACTACCCGGTCCGATTACAATAATATCTGCCTTCTGTATTTCATCAACAGCCTCTGGATATGAGGCGGCGTCGCTTGCCTTTAGGAACACATTTTTAATAGGCGCCTTCCCCAGTGCGCGCACGTTGAATTCTTCCTCTACATACGTTCCATCTTCAAGTTCTGCGCAAATATGTGTATTTATCAGCGTTGAAGGAAGCACTTTTCCCCGTATGTTTAAAATCTTACTTGCCCTTTTAATTGCCTGTTCAAAACTGCCTGTGATATCCGTCAATGCAGCCATTAGTAAATTTCCAAGGCTCATGCCGTCCAGCGAACCCCTGTTGAATCTGTACTGGAACAATTGATAAAGTTCCTGTTCCTGTTCCTCGGTTTCTGAAAGCGCTACAAGACAGTTTCTTGCATCGCCTGGAGGAAGCATTCCAAATTCTTCCCTCAAAACGCCCGAACTTCTGCCTGAATCAGTAACCGTTACCATAGCAGTAAGGTGTTTACTGTACGTCTTTGAACCTTCGAGCATAATCGGAAGTCCGGTACCTCCGCCTATTGCAAGTATTCTAAGCTTGTCAGGCGTTTTATCAATATTCCTTAACTGGAGTATTGTGGGAATTTGAAATATACGTTTAATCTTATAATCAGGACGGTCGCATTCATTCGCGGCAGACTCATTCTTAAACCTTCCGTGCAGCATTTGTATAGTAATCATACCAAGTGATTTGGCAATTCGAAGCTCGTCCCTTACCCTGTCCCCAACCATAACGGCTTCTCTTAAGTTTATATTATGTCTTCCCATCAGGTCGCGTATACAATCCTCAATCAAAAGGCCGATTTCCTGATCATTAATTATAATCTCGTCAAAGTACGACTTTAGTCCAAGTATATTAATCTTTTTTTCCTGTCTTTCATGAACACCCACCGTCAATAAGAAAAGCTTATAATTCATTTCTCTTAATTCTTTCAAAGTAGGAATAACGTCAGAAAAAGGTTTAATCCCGACCACTTCACTGCTGTTGTACGCCTTGTATGCAATACTAACCAGCTTTGGGTCTGCATGAAACCTGTTTACTATTTCGTTAAATACAGGATGGTATGGACCGTGTTTCTCGGCAAGTTCCTTCTGCAACTGATAAGCCTCTTCTTCTGTACATGACAACCCTGCTTCAACCATTGTCTTTGCAGCCCGTCTCCTTGATGCATCAATAAGCGAACCTGTACAGTCGTAGAGGGTATCATCCAAGTCAAATATTACAGCCTTTACTTTCATAATAATAAATATTCCTTGTTAATATGATGTTCTAATCTTATTTACTAATATGTGAGCCTGCCTTATAGGTTCTGGAATACGGTATCCACAACTTGTTTCTAAAACAATGCGGACAGCAAATGCTAAATTTACTTTATGTCCGGGTGATACAAAGACAGGTTTTGTATTAATTTTTGTTCGAAGTACAGCCCCTACAACCTTATTATTGAAAACAAGTTTTGAGTATGCGCCAATCTTATTTCCAACTTCTCCATATTCGCCCACCAGAAGGCTTTTTGCGCATCCTATGGAAGGCTTATTCAGAATCAGACCTATATGGGACGCCAAACCAAAATTTCTAGGATGGGCAATTCCCTGACCATCGAAAAGTATGACATCCGGATTACTTTTAAGTTTCCTGAAAGCCCTTAGTAAAATAGGCGCCTCCCGAAAGGAAAGAAGGCCTGGAATATAAGGGAATTTAACCCTGCCTGTTACAGTAACTTCCTCAACTCTTTCCAATTCACTTTTAATTTCATGTACAACCACACCTGCAAAAAAGCGATCGCCTCGTTTATCAAAAGAAACGTCAGTGCCTGCTACTTTATTAACTTTTACTTGAGGCTTCGTTAAAATTAATGAATTCCTTAAAATTTCCTGTATTTGAATTGCTTTTTTGTAATTTACATTCCATGAATGCAGTTGTTTAAATTCCATAATTTAAGGCGCTTCTAATTCTTCAACCTGTGGCAGGTCTTTAAGGTCTTTCAAACCGAAGTACTCAAGAAACTTCTTTGTAGTACCGTATAGCAAGGGATGGCCAAGCGACACATCCTTTCCAACCACCTTGACAAGGTCTTTTTCCATAAGCAATCTGATAATCTGGCCAGATTGAACACCACGTATTGCCTCAATATCTGCACGTATAACCGGTTGCTTATATGCTATGATAGCAAGGGTTTCCATGGCGGCTTTTGAGGGTTTTGTTTCTCCGCTTTTCTTCCGTAATTTTGTAACCCATTCATAGTATTCCGGTTTTGTAAATAATTGATATCCGCCTGCAACTTCTTCTATTTGGAATGACCTCCCCTGTAATTCATAATCGTTCTTCAACTGCACAATTGCCTCTTTAATCTGAGCGCCTTCCGTATCCTCAATAATATCGGTGAGTTTACGTAAAGTGACTGGTTCTTCCGATGCAAAGATTAAGGATTCTACAATAGGTTTGATTTCATTAATATTCTTCATAATTATAAGTGTATCTATTTTAGATTTTTGCGACATTATTTAATCTCCCACGAAGGGGATTGTATTGTATTTTTTATTTTGTTAATTGCGTCCTGCACAGCATTGATAGCTGCCTTTGTTGATATCGTCGCACCCGTAATAGCTGTAATTTTCTCAGGGTCTTTAATTTTAGACACAATTAACTGATTATATGTTTTATTTCTAAACTGTTCCTGGAACCACGGCTGAACTTTTTCTCTTTCTTTTTCCAGAGGACCAAATCTCTTTAACCTTTCTGGTTTTTTTAACAAAGGGATTTGCCATTCATCGCTGTCCCAGTCAGTTGACTTCAATTCTTTTCCATAAATCAAAGTCCATAAGGTAACTTTACTTTCAATCTCGGTCATTTTGGTACCCAGACCTGGCGTTTCCCTTTGCGAAAGTATATCTATTCCAAGTATTCTGTCAAGGTTTGAATCTATTCCTACCATAACTTTAATTTTACTTGAATATCCCTGAGCCTCGCCACATGCTGCATAACCAATAACCTGACCTGATTTATTTATACCTTTAAAGACACGGTGTTGTTCTGCTATGTTTGATGGTGTGACCTCTTCTGGCTTACCTTCTAAGCCTGGCAAGACAATGTACAATGACTCTGCGCGAGCCGCTAATTCCTTCTTTTTAATTGTGTTTCTTGTAAGTAGAAAGGTTGACGCCACACCAACAGCGGCTAAAGATGAAACTACCGTTAGTATTAAGGTGTATTTTATCCTTTTTTGCATTCCGTACCTTTTCTTAACCTTGCACCATACAGCATGGGCTTAGTAAAACGATCAATTAAAGGCGTTGCCGTATTCATAAGCAAAATGGCATAGCATACACCTTCGGGATAACCTGAATAAAAACGTATCAATACCGTCAATATACCCGCCCCTGCGGCAAATATAATAAGTCCCTTTTTAGTCAAGGGAGTGGTAACCATATCTGTTGCCATGAAAAATGCGCCTAATAATAGTCCACCTGCAAAAATATGATAAAATGGATTCCTTGCCCATGCTGTTTCAGCTTTTGAAGGTAAAATCAAAACCATAATAAAGACAGTAGCTATGTAACATGCGGGTACATACCACTTGATATAACGTTTATAAATCAGGTAAGCCCCTCCAAGCAATAATGCAATAGCAGACGTTTCTCCAATACAACCTGGGATATTGCCCATAAATAACTGCGCATAATTATACATTTCTGCCCCTGCCTCTTTAGCCAGGGGCGTTGCCCTGGTTATTGCATCTACCAGCTTACCATCGGCATCAACTTTTACAATGTTATGGAAAAGCTTACCTGCCCCATGTTGCTCAAGCATGCGCCAGTCAGAATTAATTATAACCGGATAGGCAACCTGTAAGAATGCGCGCGCTGCCAGGGCTGGATTCCAGATGTTATTACCTAACCCCCCAAAAGCATGTTTTACAATGGCAATTGCAAAAAAAGAACCTACTACTGGCACATACCACGGAACACCGGGCGGCAACGTATAAGCCAGCAAAATACCAGTAACAACTGCACTGCCGTCTTTGATCGTATTCAGGATAGGAAGTTTCCTTAACGATAAAATAAATATTTCTGTAACAACTGCGGTTATACAGCTTAAAAAAACAACATAGAAGCAGTAATATCCAAACACAAAAATACCTGCAATGCCTGCAGGTATTAAGGAAAGCACCACACCCCACATAATCTTTGGGATGCTTTCCATATCCCTGATATGTGGAGATGCGCTGACAATTAAATTATTATTAGTCTGATTTAACATATAATTTAAAGGATTTATTATTTTTTTTGTGACTGTACTGCCTTTTGCGCCGTTTGCTTTGCAATTTCAGCCTTTGCAAATTTTATTAAATGAACAATCGGTCTCTTAGCCGGGCAGACGTATGTACAACAACCACATTCCTTACATTCCATAACATTATTTTCCAGGGCTAACTCAAACTCTTTCGCTTCACATGTTATGCTCAATTCGCTTGGGTTAAGTCCATATGGACAACTATCAATACAGCGGCCGCACCTTATACATGCATGCGACTCCCATTGCTTTGCACCTTTTAAAACAAGAACACCTACTGTTCCCTTGACAGTAACCGCCGTATCCAAGTTACTCTGCGCTATACCCATCATTGGACCGCCAAAGATAACCTTGCTAATATTAGTTGAAATCCTTGCTTCTTCTAATAATTGCTTTACTGGAGTGCCAAGACGCACCATAAAATTTTGTGGATTTTCAACCCCGTCTCCGGTAACGGTAACCAACCGTTGTATCAAAGGTCTCTTAAATTTTACCGCCTCGTATATAGCAAAAGCCGTCCCTACATTAATTACCACTGCGCCAATCTCCAAAGGCAGCTGTGTAGGTTTAAATTCACGGTCTAATAATGCCTTAATTAGCGGGTGTTCGGCTCCCTGCGGGTATTTCACTTCCATAAGGTCAACTTTAATATCAGACTCATCTGCTAAAACATTTTTAAACAATCTGTAAACATCTTCTTTATTTGATTCGATACCGATATGAGCTTTTTTACATCCGATGCACTTCATCGCCAATTTCAGACCAAGTATAATTTCCTGAGGTTTATCTAACATGAGATGATAATCACAAGTAAGATAAGGCTCACATTCAGCGCCGTTCATAACAACTGTATCAATTATTTTATTTTTAGGGGGAGAGAGCTTTACGTGCGTGGGAAATGCAGCTCCGCCAAGTCCCACAATACCGGCGGACTGGATGCATTTTCTAATCTCGTCAGGAGAAATGGAATCAATATCTGAAACAACATTTGCGCCATCAACCCATAAATCTTCTTCTGTTCTTTCTACAATAACAGCAGGTGATTTTACTCCTGTAGTTGGGAGAGGCAAAGGTGTAACGTCAACTACTTTACCTGAAATAGAGGCATGTACATTTGCAGAAATAAAACCTTGTAACTCACCTATCAATTGTCCTTTTCTGACAATATCTCCCTTTTTTACAAGCGGCTTTGCCGGCGCTCCGATATGTTGGCTCATAAACAAATAAACTGTCTTAGGAAGCGGGGCTGCTATTTCTCTTTTATTTCTTGTAAGCGCCTTTCCGTCTTCTAACGGATGTATACCGCCTGTGAATGTACTGTATTTTAATCCCGATTTAACAAAACTCATCTTTCGAGGTAATATTATACAAAGGTTATCTTAGCGCCCGATCAATCTGGCGTACGGCTTGTTTTAAACGAAGTTCATTCTCTACTATTGCCAGGCGTAAATACCCCTCGCCGTTTTCTCCAAAAGCAGCGCCAGGCGCAACAGATACTTCCGCTTCATTTATTAATTTAAAGGCAAAATCTACCGAGCCCATAGAATTCCACTTTTCAGGAATTGGCGCCCAGACAAACATGGAGGCCCTTGGTTTTTTAACGTTCCATCCTATACGGTTCAATCCGTCACAAAGCACATCTCTTCTATTTTGATATATCTGTGCCTGTTCCCTGGTAAATTTACAACAGTCCCTCAACGCAATAATTGATGCAATCTGCACTGGTTGAAAGATACCGTAATCATAATACCCTTTAACTTTTCCCAGTGTACTGACAATTTCTTTGTTTCCCACGCAAAATCCCAGCCTCCAGCCAGCCATGTTAAACGATTTTGACATTGTGTTAAACTCCACGCCTATGTCTTTAGCGCCTTTTACCTGTAAAAAACTTGGAGGTTTATAACCATCAAATGCAATTTCACAATAAGCAAAATCATGTACCACAATAATATTATGTTTTTTGGCAAATGATACAATCTCTTCAAAAAAACCTAATTCAACCGTAGCCGCCGTGGGATTATGTGGAAAATTAAGAATAAGTATTTTCGGAAGCGGAATGAGATTCTTTGCCGTATTAATCAGGTTTGGCAAGAATTTTTCATCTTCCGTAAGTGGCACGCTTGCGACATTACCGCCGGCAAGACTGACTGCGTGGATATGTATTGGAAAGGCTGGATTTGGAACAAGCGCAGTATCGCCCGGATCTAATAATCCTAGACAAAGATGCGATATCCCTTCTTTCGAACCAATAGTACAAACCACTTCTTTTTCAGGGTCCAAAACCACACTATGTTGCTTTTCATAATATTTGGCAACTTCGCGTCTTAGATTGAATAAGCCAGTAGCTGATACTGTATATCTGTGGTTTCTTGGATCCTGTACAGCATCGCATAGTTTTTGAATTATCGGTTGCGGCGTAGGGTCATTAGGATTACCCATACCGAGGTCAATAATATCAATATTGTTGCGCCGCTTTTCATACTTCAAGGCATTCAGGCGACCGAATAAATACGGCGGCAATTGCCTGACTCTATTAGCAACATTAATTAAAAACTCTTCCGGCATTATACTTTATTTCATAAAATAAACAGTGTTTATAAAAAGCTTTTTAAAATCAGGCGTTCTACAAAACTTCTATATAACATACGTTGATACAGAGGCCTATCATACTCATACCGTAGAGATATGCCATGGCGCGCTTCTAAAGATTGGAATCTCTTAAAATTAAAACATCAACTATAATTCCTCATCCTTTTGTTCTTAAATAAACAGTTAAATTTAAGGGCTGCAAAATGAAGATGTGACACAAACAATTATGTTTAGAAAAACTAATCGGTAGTTAAATTTCTTGTTATTGAAGCATTCTCTATCAAACTGATTAACCATGGTTTAAGTCTTTCTCTATAACGCTGGGCTTTCGCAATTTTCTCAAGTTCTCCCCGAACACTTTTAAAGTCCTTGTTACCGGCAGGTTTCCTTCCAGTAATTTTAATAATATGATAACCATAATCTGTTTTTATAATATCACTAATCTCACCAATCTTCAGATGTGCAATCTGAACACCCAGACTGTCTTTTGGACTGAAAGGTTGCATCTTTCCATTTCTAAGCGCCGTTACCCTATCTATCGATAAATTCTTCGCAATGGTGCCAAAATCTGCGCCTGCTTTTAGTTTCCTAAGCACATCATCGGCTTCGCTACGCGTCTTTAATACCATCTGCAACGCCTCTATTTTTTCACCGTATTCCTGCTCATACACTTCACGTAGTTCCTCCTCTGTAATAGTAATCGTCTTTAACATAACCCTTTCAGCCAGAAGTTCAATCTCAGCCTGTTTTCTCATCTTTTTTAACAATTTATCTCTGAGAAGTTCAACATTTGTGCCTACTTTAGCTAATTCCTCCTCAAGGTCTGCTATTTCTTTTATACGATATTGACGCATTAAGGCGTTAATTTCGTCATTAACAACTATTTCTAGTCTCTGATTAACCTCAGAATCCGTAACGCTAACTCCTTCCTTTTCGGCTTCCTGATATATAAGCGTTCTTCTGATAAGAACATCTAAAGCATCCGCTCCATACGCATCTACTAGCATACTATAAAGTTCCTGCTTTGTGATCTTCTGGTCATTTACAATAGCGACTATATTCTTGTCAGTATTGGTATTCTTCTCTACTTTTGCTGGTTTTTTAATTTCCTTTAGATCACCATAAACTGAACCAGCTAAAATGATTTCTGTTAAAACTAAAATAATTAGATTTGAATATGTTATAATCCGTCTCATTTTGATACACATTTAATATAAATATAGTTATACTTGATAATATAAGTTTTGAAATTATATCACAGTCAAAATTAATGTGTCAATGTTTTTTGGTCTTACAGGCTTATTGTGGAAACACAAATGGCGGCGATTATACTGGCAGGCGGTAAGAGCCTGAGAATGGGCTCCAATAAGGCATTACTCCAGTACGGAAGTAGTACGTTTATAGAACACCAGATAGCTATCCTAAAGAATATATTTGATGAAATTCTCATATCGGCAGATAATGCAATTGAATATAAAAGGCTGCATTTGCCAATAGTGTCGGATATTATACCTGACATGGGCCCGCTTAGCGGTATTTGCGCAGGATTGATGCGAGCCGCAAGTTTTCACTCCTTTGTAGTAGCCTGCGACATGCCATTTATCAATGAAAAGTTAATTCTTTACCTTAGGGAACAAATCAACAGTTATGATGTTGTTGTACCGCAAACAAGTCGCGGACTGGAACCTATGCACGCATTCTACTCTAAAAATTGCATAGAACCAATATGTCGTTGCATAGGAAAAGGCAGATTAAAAATTACTGATTTTTTCCAAGAAGTAAAAGTAAAGATCATCGGAGAGAAAGATTATAAGGAATTAGAAACATTTACAAAATCCGTGCTCAACCTGAATACACCTGAAGAATACAAAAAGTACTGCCATTAAAGAAGGTTTTATGGAAACGCATAAGGATAAAAACTTATTACCCGATTTAATTATAAAAAACATTGGTCAGTTAGTAACTGTCGCCGGGGCATCCCTAACCGCAAAAACGTATTCAGAAATGGACAAGCTTGGAATAATAAAGAACGGGGCTGTAGCAATAAAAGATGAAAATATCATTGATGTCGGACAGTCAAATAAATTAGAAAATAAATACAAATATAATAACATAAAAATCATAGACGCCTGCGAGAAAGTTGTTATGCCAGGCTTTGTAGATTGTCATACACATGCTGTATTTGGCGGTGATCGTGCAGGCGAGTTTATCCAACGAATCCAGGGAATTACCTATCTTGAAATACTAAAAAAAGGCGGAGGTATATTAAGCACGGTTAAAAACACACGAAATTTAAAATTATCTGAACTTATAAAAACATCAAAAATGCATTTGGATTCTATGCTTCTGCACGGTACAACAACAGTGGAGATTAAAAGCGGATACGGACTCAACAAAAAGGATGAATTAAAAATACTCAAGGCTATACAAAATCTGGGAATAATACAACATATTGAAATTATACCAACATTTTTAGGAGCGCATACAATACCTTTAGAATGCAAAAAAAATACTGAAGCCTATGTCAAAATTGTATGTGATATGTTGTCTGAAGTAAAACCCTATGCGACATTTTGCGATGTTTATTGCGATAAGGGTGGTTTCAGCCCAAAGCAATCAGAAAAGATACTGTCTTCTGCTGCAAGGCTGGGTTTTAAATTAAAGATGCATGTTAACGAATTTGTGGATGTTGGCGGAATCTCCGTAGCAATAAAACTTGGCGCTGTAACGGTAGACCATCTTGATATCATAAAACCCAGTGATATATTAAAGATAAAAAATAGTGGAATTGTTTGTGTTTTGCTGCCCGGCGTATCATTTTTCCTCATGAATAATACTTATGCACCGGCAAAAATGCTGATAGAAAAAGGGGTGCCCATTGCTATAGCCACAGACTTTAATCCTGGCACATGCCCTTGCAATAATATGCAGTTAATAATTACTCTTGCATGTTTAAAGCTTGGCATGACACCAACGCAAGCAATCAATGCTGCAACCATAAACGCCGCACATGCAGTTGGAATAGCGCATCGGATCGGAAGTATAGAAACAGGCAAACAAGCCGATCTAATCATCCTGGATATTCACGACTATAAACATATACCTTACTATTTTGGAATAAATCATGTAAACACCGTGATAAAAAAAGGTAAAGTAGTTGTAGAAAATAAGTATCTGATAAACTAAATAGAAAGGATTTGAAATTATGATAACTAAGAAGAGCCTGAAGACACTTTTGGTTATTATTTTGACGTCATCTTTCTTTTACACCGGAATCTCCGACTGTTTTGCTGAGGAGAAGAAAAAGACCCCGCAAGAAGTGCACGGGGTAATGATTGTCTCTATGGACGCTCCGTTGAGGGCTACTATTGGGAGAAAAGTAAATATTGAAGTTGTCGTAGGTAATGAAAGGGCAACAAAGGTGACAACTATATTAACAGTAACCTGTCCCACTACTAAACAGCAAATAGGGCGCGAAGCCGAGACACTGGAAAGCCTTTCATCCCAGAAAATTGTCTATAGCTGGAATACCGAAGGGCTAACAGAAGGAAGCTATGTAATAAGAGCGGAAATAGAAAAAGTGCCAGACGAAACAGATCTAGACGATAATGCGAGAGAAATAGAAGTGCTCATGGAACGTTGATTCACCAACTTTTATATAGTTCTTAATCAATAAATATATAAAGATAACATACTCTCTGTTAAAGTAGTATTTTTTTAGCGGCTTAAAGTCTAAATGGTAGCTTGAAGGAAAAGAGGTGACGAGATATTTCTGTACTCAAAATATGGCTTTGTGGCTATACAAATAAGAACATTTAATTTATTTAATAAAGCATATCAAACATCAAATAATTGTCAGATGGAATAGGGCTTTATCTTAAATATCTATAACCCTTTCTTCCTTTCCTTAGTTTTTTCTGCAATTATATCATTTATTTGCCAATTTCGTTCAAAAGCAGTACATGATTTATAAGATACATCTCGCATGAGAACATTACAGAAAGCAATTTTACCATCCAGTATAATTGCATAGTTACAACCCAAACAAATATTCCTTTTGCTTGTTTTATTTTTCATCTACGTATACTCCTATAGAGGTTCTGTAGAAATATTTACGCATATAATAATATTGAGATTTTAACTATAAGTCAATTTAAAAACCAAATATAATTAACCGCCCTTTAAATTTCTTTTTTGATGCGGTATGTCATATTTTAAATAGAGTAAAGTACCATTCCAGCCACCAAAAGTATAAGATGGTGGCATGAAAAACAAGAGATGTCCATGGTGTGATTATATTAAATATTGGGTTATAAGAAGAGGGAAATATAAGTGTGCTAAATGCAAGCATGAATGGACACCTTATAGATTGCCTCTTAGACTTACAAAGACACAATGGCAAAAGATATTGAGATACTTCATATTGGGGCTTAGTAGCAATAAAATCGCTAGTGAGACTGGGACTGACAAGCGCAGAATCCTCAGGGCATTGAATATGACAAGAAAAGTTATGATTAGAGATATACCAGAGGTATTTGAAGGTGCTGTTGAGGTAGATGAGACCTATATTGGTGGTCAATGGAAGAATAAAAGGAAAGCAGAGAAGGCTCAAGAGACAAAGAGAGGGCGTGGAACGAGGAAGCAACCTGTATTCGGTGTACTTTGTCGTAATGGATATGTATGGGCTGAACTTGTTCCCAATGTGGAAGCCAATACTCTTTTGCCTTTGATCCGGAATAGAGTAAAACGAGGTTCTGTGGTTTACTCTGATACCTGGAAGGGATATACCGGAGTGGCGTCTGGAGGCTATGTTCACCGTATGGTAGAACATGGCAAAGGTGAGTTCTCTGATAAGAGAGGAAGCCATATAAACGGCATGGAAGGCTTCTGGGGATATCTTAAAAGAAACCTTGCAGCTAAAGGAGGTATTCGCAGAGAAAGACTTCCTCTTTATCTCGCTGAATATGTATGGCGATTTAATCATCGAAATTTATCTACTGATGAACAAATAAATAAATTGCTGAAATTGCTTTGTAAAATACGGTAAATATCATAAAATCGGTGGCTGGAATGGTACTTTACCCTTTAAATATTATTTATACCTCAAAATACCTTCTATTAAAGTATCATTTGAAAACCTTTTTACAACAACTTCGCTAATTTCAGCGGCTTCTGAAACCTTTTTGATACCATTCCCAAGCACTGGAGAGATTGCCCTCTCCCCACCAATAATAATTGGGGCAATAAATACCATGATTTTATCCGCCAGCTTTTGTTCAAACACCGACGTAATAATTCTACCCCCGCCTTCAACAAGAATATTCGTCATATTCATTTGCGCCAGTTTTTTGAAGAGTTCCTTCAAATCAACACGACCGTCAAGATTATTTGTACAAACAATCTTACATCCAGATTGTTCTAGTCGTTTTATTCGCTCTTCCGGCGCGTCTTTGTTCACTGCTACTATTACATCACTATCGCAAACTGTCTTTAAAAGGCGGGAATTTAAAGGTAACGAAGACCTACTATCAACAACTATTCTTTTTGGATTTTTCCCTTCCTTATGACGACAGGTTAATAATGGGTCGTCTCTCATAACGGTATTAATCCCCACCATAACACCATCCATTTGTCCACGGATACCTTGCATATAATTTCTTGATTCTTCACACGTAATCCACTTGGAGTCACCTGTATGCGTAGAAATCTTTCCATCGAGTGACATTGCCCATTTCACAATTACATAAGGCAGTCCTTTCTGCATCAACTTAAAGAAAGGTGCGTTAATTTTTTCTGCCTGCAGTTCCATAATACCTGTTTTAACTTCAATTCCTGTTTCTTTCAGCTTTTTTATCCCTTTCCCTGACGTAATAGGATTAGGGTCTGTAACGGCTATAACAACCCTTTTAATTCCTGCTTTGATAATTGCATCAACACATGGCGCCGTTTTACCAAAATGAGTGCATGGTTCCATCGAAACATATAGAACTGCGCCCCTGCATTTATCGCTTGCTTCATTAATTGCATTAATTTCTGCATGTGCGCCGCCAAATATATGGTGATAACCCTTACCTATAATTTCACCATTTTTAACTAATATTGCACCTACCATTGGATTTGGTTCAACCTTTCCGCGTCCTTTTCCAGCAAGTTCCAATGTTAGAGTCATAAACCTTTCATCAATATTGCTATTATAATCCACCACGCAAACCCTCTAACCGCTGAAAATAATCAGGGAATGTTTTGGCTACACATCCAGGATTTTTTATAGCTATACCCTTTGCACGTAAACCAATCAGGGCAAAGCTCATAGCCATCCTATGATCTTCATACGTTTCAATTATGGCCGGATTTGGTTGTGAAGGTTCAATTTCAAAACCGTCTTCATATTCAGTCGCTGAAATACCCATCTTCTTTAACTCATTAACAACGGCTGCAATGCGGTCTGTTTCCTTTATTCTCATGTTTCTTACATTTCGCACCCTCGTTTTGCCCAAGGCAAACACAGCAACAGCCGCCAGGGTTTGTACTACGTCAGGCATATCGTTCATATCAACGTCTATTCCGTGCAGCGTGTCCCCTTCTATTTCTGTCCAATTATCACCCCAATTAACCTTACAGCCCATATTTCCCAAGACATCCACGAAATGAATATCGCCCTGCAAAGAATTCTTTCCAATTCCCTCAACTTTAACCTTTCCTCCTGTAATAGCCGCAACAGCAAAAAAATAAGATGCGGCTGATGCATCCGGCTCCACTTCATACTGAATTGCCTTATAGCGTTTACCGGCTCTGATAAAGAAGTTTTTATAGTTATCTTTAATAACCTTTACACCAAATTGTTGCATTAATTCAATAGTCATGTCCACGTATCGTTTAGAAACCAAGTCGCCTTCTACCTCAATACGAACATCGTTCTCTGCATAAGGTGCCGTCATTAGCAATGCGCTAAAGTATTGACTGCTTAAATCACCCTTCACTACAGCCGACCCACCTCTCAGCCCTTTCGCTCTAATTACTACAGGAGGGCAACCATTGTCGTATTTTGAGACAGCCTCTGCTCCAAGTTGTTTTAAACCATCAAGTAGATCCTGTATAGGTCTCTGCCTCATACGTTCAATCCCGTCTATTTCGTAAATTCCTTTACCAAGGGTTAACATCGCAGTCAGAAACCGCATTGCAGTTCCGGCATTACCGACAAACAGATTTGCCTCTTTAGCAGGTATATCTCCGCCTTTACCATGTACCAAATATTTACATGCGTCTTGATTTTCTTCAATAGATATTCCTAATGCGTTTAGACTTTCTGCCATATGTTTGGTATCTTCGCTAAAAAGCGCATTTCTGATGACAGAGTTTCCTTCGGCTAATGCCGCAGTAATAAGCGCACGGTTCGTATAACTTTTCGAACCAGGTACTTTGACTATTGCATCAACTTTTCCTTTTACAGGCTTTATCTCAATCATCCTGTTATTTCCTTCCAGGTTTCAATACCAGAACCTGACCAACATTTTTATCTAACTTACCAGAGAATTTACTATATAGTATTAATAATCATTTACCACATTACTCGCTTATCATACATGTACTGCCAATAATTGTCCGATTTATAGTCAAGTTGGTTTTTGTATCTTTTATTGTAATAACGATATCTTCCGGTATGTCAATCCCCTGAGTATAATGGGCTATTCCTCTTGGCTCGAAATAAATGGTCTTTGTCCCACTTGTGAAACTAGCTGAATTATACTGCCAAAACCTTATATATCTTGGGAGTCTGAATTGTTTCTTAAAAGTTTTTCCAAGATCTTCCACTGTAAGTAAGCATGGAAGCGGATTGGGTTCAGTGTAATAATCCGCACTTAATGTCAGTGTACATTGTGCCCTTTTTGTAACCGCATAAGTCTTTGCGTTGAATACACTGCTTTGTACCACACTGGCGCCTTCATCAAGTCCCCCGTGCAAAAAGACTGGCAAAATTACGCCTGCCATAACACCAAGAACAGCCATGACAACAACCAATTCTAGAAGCGTAAAGCCATTTTTATTCAACGAGGGCTCCTTCAGATAATATTTTTTATGCATCATACCCATCAATGAACGAGGTCGTTAATTTAGTCTTTATTGGGGATTGATACTTTGCATCAACTTTATTAGAGGTATAAACATTGCTATAACAATAAATCCAACAGAACCCCCAAGAAATACAATCATTATAGGCTCTATCAAACTAACCATAGTTTCAACTGCACGGTCTACTTCTTCATCATAATTATCTGCAATTTTATTAAGCATCTTATCAAGTTCACCCGTTTCCTCTCCTACCTCAACCATATTTATCACTATTTCATCGCATATCCTTGAATTTCTTAATGGTTTTGCAATGCTTTCACCGCTTCTTACACTATCATGGATGCCCTGAACTGCAAAAGCCGTAGCGGCATTGCCTGTAGCTTCCCTTACGTTATTAAGGGCTTCAAGTATCGGTACGCCGCTGGAGATTAAAGTCGCCAACGTGCGTGCAAACCTTGAAACACTAGATTTGTTAATAATTACACCCAATATTGGTATTTTAAACTTTGCCCTGTCAATCAATATTTTTATGTTCTTTATTTTAGATAATATCTTGTAAAGAATAAAAGCGCCAAATGGTATAGAAGGTATATACATCCAATTAGTTTTCAGAAGGGTGCTAATTGTAATAAGTATCCTGGTTGGAGTCGGCAGTTGCAAATTTAGTTCTTCAAATATTTTAGTAAAATTTGGAACTACAAATATCATCAGCCCCATTAAAATACTTACGGAAACAAACATAACCACGGCAGGATATATCGTGGCGCTTATTATTTTCTTTATTAGCCTTTCCATCTTCTCTCGGAACTCGGCTAAGCGGCTCAGGATAATATCCAGAGAACCGCTAGCTTCTCCTGCCTTGACAATACTAACGTACAAATTGTCAAATATCCTCTTATGGCAGGCAAATGCGCCATACAGTGTACTGCCGCTCTCAATATCTTCAATTATCCTTGTTATTGTTCTTTTAAACAGGCCTCTTCTCATTTGTTTCTCAAGTATTCTTAAACCCCGTATGATTGGCAGTCCTGCATTCTGAAGCGTTGATAGCTGACGTGTAAATGCAGTAATATCCTTTGATTTTACACTACTGAGAGAGATTGATATGCCACTTGATTTCCTGGCGGGCGCCTTTGCGGCAACCGGCGCTTCGCTCGTTTTTTGGCTAATGCTAATTTCTTTAATACTAACAAGGAAATGACCTAACTCCCGTATTTTTGTAATCGCTTCTCCTTCGCTTGACGCCTCAATCTTGTCCTTTACAGTTTGGCCATTTTTGTTAACAGCACTATAGGCAAAAAAAGACATATATGTAACCTCACTTGTTAAACCCGTCTGAATTTACAATAAAATATTCTTTGATACATACTTTTTTATAATAAGGAATATGAGTACTTTTGTTTTGCCGCACGATTTATTTTGAAATTGTTTCTCTTGTAACTTCTTCTATTGTTGTTAAACCGTTATATAGTGCAATCAACCCACTATCCCTCAAAGTCATCATTCCACTTCTTTTTGCAGCAGTCCTTATTGCAGAAGTATTTGCCTGCTCTATAATTAATTTCCGTATCTCGTCGTTAATAACCATTATTTCATAAATTCCCATACGTCCTCTATAACCTGTATTATTGCAATTATCACACCCTCTACCTATAAATATTTTATTTCCTTTTATATCCCCGCTTGTAAGATTTAACTCCTTTAAGAATTTATCGGATGGTTTTTGCTCTTCCTTACAAGAACTGCATATCTTCCTGACTAATCTCTGGCTTATAACTGCTTCTAATGTAGCAGAGATAAGGTAAGGTTTAATACCCATATCTATTAAACGCGTCAATGCCGTTGGAGAATCGCTTGTGTGCAAGGTACTAAAGACTAAATGTCCTGTTAATGAAGCCTGTATTGCAATTCTGGCTGTTTCTTCGTCCCGTACCTCCCCGACTAAGATTATATCCGGATCCTGCCGCAAAATGGTTCTCAAACAACTTGCGAAATCAACGCCTATTGACGGATTTATCTGCACCTGAACAAGTCCGTCAATATCATACTCCACAGGGTCTTCTGTGGTAATAATTTTTGTTTCTGTATCATTCAAATAGTTTAGAACTGAGTATAAAGTAGTTGTCTTACCGCAACCAGTCGGGCCTGTAACAAGTATTATCCCGTTTGGTTTGCTTAGCAACTGATGCATAAGGTTTAACTCTTCATTACGAAATCCTAATGTATTCATATTCAAAGATACTGCCGACTTATTTAATAAACGCATAACGACGCTCTCGCCATATTTAGTGGGAAGGGTGGAAACACGAACATCTATAATTGCGCCTCCCACATTCAACTGTATGCGTCCATCCTGTGGTAACCTTCGTTCTGAAATATCCATGCCTGATATAACCTTTATTCTTGAAATAATAAGAATCCCTGTTTTTATCGGAGGAGAAAGCTTCTCGTAAAGCACTCCGTCAATCCTGTATCTTACCCTGTACTTGTCTTCGCCAGCCTCAAAATGTATATCGCTGGCATTCTTTAAAACCGCGTCCAAAAACATAAGCCCTACCCATTTTTTTACAGACGCTGTCTCTGCTAATTTCTTAAGATCATCTATATTAATGTAATCTACCTTTTTTGCTTCCTCGAAAAGCTCGTTTTCTTTAAACTCTTGCAACAACTGTTCAACAGACGCATGTCTTTTGGGGTAATATTTCTCCAGGGCACTGGCTATAACATCCTTATGACAAAGAACAGATTTAACATTATGTTTAAGTATTAACCTTAAGTCATCCCTTGCCTCCAGATTAAGGGCATCTTCCTGAACAATTGTAACCACACCGTCCGTAATACTTATTGGAATTATTCTATACAACTGCGCAATAGCGGCGGGTACCTTTTCAATTATTTCTCTCGTTATTTCCTTTTCCTCAATATTTACAATCTCTATACCAAGATAATCGCTTAATGCCTGTAGAATTTGCTCATTAGTTACATAACCAAGACTGACAAGCACGTCTCCAAGCAGCCCTCCTTTTTGTCTCTGTGTCTCCAGCGCCTCAGTAATCTGTTTTTCTGTAACAATGCCCTGTCCAACTAATATCTGTCCAAAAAGCTTTTTTTTAGTCTGGGTCCCTGAGACCATTTTATCTTTAAGTTCCATAATTAGTTTTTAATGCTATTTTATTCAAAATTATATGTCTTCTAATCCAACCACCCTGAATACCTCTTCCAATGTTGTAATTCCTTCCTTCGCTTTTTGCAAACCGTCTTCTTTAAGTGTTGACATACCGTATTTAATGGCGGCTTTTCTAATTTCATCTATTGGAGCTATGTTATACACCATCTCCTGCACCATTTCATTCATATCAAGTATTTCATATATGCCTGATCTCCCATGATAACCTATCTTATTACAACTTTTACATCCATTCCCTTTATAAAAGGTAACATCTTCCAATGTCTCTGCATCGAATCCCATTTTCATTATTTGCTCAGGGGTATAATTAACAGGAATTTTACATTTTGCGCATATCATTCTAATTAATCGTTGCGCTACAATACCCTGCAAAGACGAAGCGACAAGAAACGGCTTTACACCCATATCTATCAGTCTTGTAATTGTAGAGGGCGAATCATTTGTATGAATTGTACTGAATACAAAGTGTCCTGTTAACGCAGCGGCAATTGCAGTGTTAACAGTTTCTGTATCTCTTATTTCTCCAACAAGAATAATATCAGGGTCTTGACGAAGCATAGTTCGTAATATTACCGGGAAATTTAAACCTATCTTATCATTTACCTCGCTTTGATTCACACCGTTAACAACATATTCTACAGGGTCTTCTGCAGTAATAATTTTTACATCCGGCTTATTAAGTTCATTAATAGCGGCATATAAAGTTGTAGTCTTTCCGGAGCCGGTTGGACCAGTAATAAGTAATATGCCGTTTGGTCTCTTAATTATAGAGTTAAATCGTTCATAATCGTTTTCACCCAAACCCAAATTTTTAAGATTTATCATCATGGACGACTTTTCAAGGAGCCGCATAACAATGCTTTCTCCATAAATGGAAGACAGGCATGATACTCGAATATCAAAATCTTTATCTCCATGTCTGTAACTCATGTGTCCGTCCTGTGGTCTCCTTTTTTCAGAAATATCAATATTCGCAAGTATCTTAATCCTGGAAATAATCTGGTCTTTAAGTTGTTTAGGAAATACCTCCACCTCGTGACAAACACCGTCAATACGATATCTTATCCGCAGCCTGTTTGACAGTGGTTCCACGTGAATATCGCTGGCGCGCATACTCACCGCTTTGCTAATAACCAGGGACAGCAGTTGTATAATAGGCGCATCCTGTTCTGAAATCTCAATTTCTTCCTGAGAAACTTCTAAAGATTTAACTTCTTTATTTACAGCTTCCTGATACTCAAGTTCTTTAAGCAAATCACCAGCATCCTTTGTAAATTCAACTTTATAATACTTATGTATTGCATTCTTTATACTTTCTTTAGTTGCAAGAACACACTTAATGTCAAGATTCAGAATAAACCGAAGATTATCAGTAAATTCGATATCTGGGGGTGTGCTTACTGCGATAGTAATAGTATTGTTGCTTTTTGAAACAGGCATGATTTGATATTTTTTGATAAGACTTAATGGCACTAAGTCTATTACCTCATGCGGGATGTTTATTTTATCAAGTTCAATTGTAGATAAATTGTAGCTTTCAGCAATGGCATCAGAAATTTTCGAGTACGTCGAAAAACCCAGGTTAACAACAGCATCCTTTAGGCTGACATCTTCCTTTTCCTGAAGGTCTTTAGCCTTATTTAATTGTTCCTCATTAATAATTTTCTTATCCAAAAGTATGTTTTCTATATTATTTAATGATTTACTCTTTTTCATGTTGAATCTGTATGCAACAAATTATTAATATATTAACATCCAAATATCTTTTACTGAGCTGTAACATTTAACAATGCAATTACATACTGTAAATATCCAGCTTATACAAATTTATTTCTGAAATAGTATATTACAAATATTATACCATTGCAATAATACCTTTAAAAATGAAACTATTAGAACAGACAGTTAAACAAATAGATGAAATTGTATTAGACCCTGGCGGTAAAATCATTGCAAAATTTAATTCATTTGCAATACCATCTGGCAGTCTTGGAAGATTAGAGGAATTAGCAACTATTTATGCATCTATTAAGAATGATATTAATTGTAAAATATGGCATAAGAAGATTTTCACAATAGCAGGCGACCATGGTGTTGCCGAAGAAGGAGTTAGCGCATTTCCCAGAGAAGTTACGAAACAAATGGTGTGTAATTTCACCGGGGGTGGCGCTGCAATTAACGTACTTGCTCGCCATGTTGGCGCAAAAGTAATAGTTGTGGATAGTGGTGTAGCAGCATACATTAAGCCAGAAAACTGTCTGAAAATTAAAAAAATTGGATATGGTACAAAGAATATGACTCTAGGTCCTGCCATGTCAAGAGAAGAAGCAATTCGTTCTATTGAAGCAGGTATAGAATTGATTGAAGAAGAACTCCGTGACGGACTGGATATTGCAGGCGTAGGTGATATGGGCATTGCAAATACAACCCCAAGCAGTGCTATTCTTTCTGTGCTGGGAGGGTACGATGTTTCTGCAGTTACCGGTCGCGGAACAGGTTTAAATGAAGAGTCTTTACAAAAAAAAATTCAAGTAATTGAAAAGGCAATAAATGTTAATAAACCCAATTCCGGTGACCCAATTGATGTATTAGCTAAAGTCGGCGGTTACGAAATCGGTGTAATTGCTGGCTTATGTCTTGGCGCAGCACGTTATCATATACCTGTAGTTCTGGACGGCTTCATTTCAACAGCAGGGGCATTAATCGCCAATAAATTAGAACCAAAAGTAAACAAATACATGATCGCTTCTCATATTTCTGCCGAAAAAGGGCACAAGATAATGTTGGAGTTACTAAATAAAAAACCATTATTGGAGTTAAATATGCGTCTGGGCGAGGGGACAGGCGCAGCGCTTGGCATTAGCCTAATTGAAGCCGGGGTTAAATTACTAAACGAGATGGCAACATTCAATCAAGCTGGGGTATCCGAACCTTTAAATAATTTTAATCACTAACCGCATTGTAACTAATTTATATTTATAACAGCTCGTCGCAATCTACACTTTTTTACGTTTAACAATCAACACCGACATATACCCTTTTCCGCTTCCCTTCAATGATATAATATCAAAGGTAAAACAGGCATTTTTCTGCCCAACATACGAGGCAAACAAGGCATTATCCGATAGATTCAATCCTTCAAGTAATTTTATTACCTCATCCAGATTCTTTGCCACCTTCATCATTACAACAGTGTCAAATGCTTCCAATATTGGACGCAACTCGTTAATGTTGGTAGTTACTGGAACAACAGCCAACTTCTCATCTCCAATTAGCATCGGATAATTGGCTACACATGCCGCAGCATTATACGCTGTAATACCAGGAATCGTATGGATAACATCCAACGGCAACATGGTAACCAAATGACGCAGCAGATAAATATATGTACTGAAAATTAACGGGTCTCCAAGTGTCAGATATGCAACATCATAACCAGCCAGTACCTCAGAGCGTACCTCTTCTGCAGCCTTAATCCACGCACTACTTAACACAGATTTATCTTTTGTCATGGGATAAACCTGTTCAATCACCTTCTTACCTTTTACATATTCTTTTACAATCTCTAGTGCAATGCTGTCTTCTTTGCTATCTGATTTTGGAACAAAGATACAATCCACCTGCTGGATTGTTCGAATTGCTTTTAACGTGAGGAGTTCCGGGTCGCCGGGACCCAGTCCAATACCGTAGAAATTGCCCGTCTCCATTTTTAAATAATAAAGCTATCTTTAATATTAAATAAAATCGCAATTTACAAAGTGATAATACCCATGAGCAGCCTATGTTTTTATCAAAATCACAACCACAGCTTTTTGTGTTTTTATGTTCGTTGCCTTCGTTAATTCAAACTCACTTATACATTCACTAGGCAGGGAAAGGTTTTCGCATACATACATTTTCAAACCTCTGAGCCCACACTTTACCAATTGTCTGGCAATAACGCAGGGTGTATTTCTCTGGTCTGTTAATATTCCAGCTTTTTTATGTTGTCTGAGCTCTTCAACAAGCCGTTCATATTCATTATCCCTCCCATGCAAACTCACAAAGCACGCATCATCCCAACTCTCTCCAATAGCCGCAAAGGCAAGCTGAATACTGCTAATCCCTGGAATAATTTTGCATGACTCTCTGCCAAGGGTTTTTACAATCATCTTTGCATAGCTGAAAAAACATGGGTCGCCGCTTACAAGAACCACTACTTGTTTAGTAGAACTCCAATTCTCTATCCTGTCAATCATTGCCCTGTAATCCTTTTCCAGGACTATTTTGTGTGCATTATTATCCTGAAAAAGCTGTAACAAACGCCGACTGCCGACAAGGATATCAGCCTTTTTAATATAGTGAAGAGCCCTTGGAGGAATATACGCCTTCAGCCCAGGTCCGCACCCCACAATTATTACTTTGTTTTTATTGCTTCTAACCATGTCTTCGCATTGTTTGTAATTCCCACTATAGAAACCTTTCATATCAAACAAAATAACACCTGCTTCAAGTTTGTACCGCAGAAATTCCAGTATCGCACTTTCAATCTTATTTGCTACATCACTTAAAATAAATAAACCACCATAATCTCTTAAAACCTCAACCATCCCTTCTATAGTAGAACTCCTCTTTAAAGTATCGAGTATAACAGAAAATCTCGTCCTGCCTACAAAATCTATAAAAATATCATTCGCTGGCTTGGAGACTGAGCTGTGTGTCTGGAAGTCACCACGCAACAATTTGATAAGTTTTCCCGGATGTCCTGCAACTATAACCTTTTTAAAACCCCTTTTCTGTGCCTCAACCAGCATAAAACCAACAAAATTACTCATTTGAATAACCTGGTCCTTCTGAACGTCAAATAAGTTAAGTACTGAACGTTCTCCTAAACTTCCCGGAACAAGTACGACTGTTTCAAAACCAGACCCTTTTGCAATATCAAGTCCGCATACTAATGACGTCTTAAAAGCATCCTCTGACATAGGCCTCACTAGACCAGTAGTGCCGATTATGGAAATCCCCCCTATAATTCCAAGTCTTGAATTAAACGTCCTTTTACTCAATTTATTCCCACGAGGAACCGAAACAACCACCTTTACCCCAACACCTTCGCCTGCAACCAATCTTACTGCATTTTCAATCATGCGCCTTGGCACAGGGTTAATTGCCGCTTCTCCGACCGGCACCTGTAATCCAGGTTTTGTAACCCTGCCAACACCCTCGCCACCATTAATTTCTATTGTATTATTATAATGCCTTTCAACCCGCGCAAATATCTTACATCCATTTGTTACATCCGGGTCATCGCCAGAATCTTTTTTGACGGCGCATTCTGAAAATTTATCTGATATTTTCTTATGGAGTATCTTGAGATTGAACTTTACACCACCCGGCGTATCAATCTCTACATCATCTGGAATATTTCCATTGAATAACCCAACAACAGCCGCCTTTGCCGCCGCCGCGGCGCATGTACCTGTCGTATAGCCAAATCTCATATAGAAATTCTTTCAAGACTAACCAAAACGCTAAGACTTCGTCATGATCTCAGTCGAACGATTACTAAGGATGCAATAGAGAATAAACAGGAAAATTACACAAAATCTCCTATTTTTACTTATCTCTCTGCGTCCTCCGTGCCTCTGTGGTGAACTATTACAAAATCACAAAATGAAAAACTCTTCGGACTTGTTCGGGTTGTGCAATTATAAAATAATGTTTGTGTGATAACAATATAATTCAATGTACAGGAATTTCAATAATTTTAGATTCCCTCTAAAAAGAGGGGAGAAAGGGGGTGTGTAAAAATACCTTCAACACACCCCCGGCCCCTCTTGATAAAGGGGAGCAAGAAGGTCGCCGAAGGCCTAATTCAACCTATTTCTCTTGACACCCGTAATTTCACACATTATTACGCCTGCAATAGTAGAATAAAGATAATAATCATTCGAACGGACGACCCTTTCGGGCTGTCACCTTGTCGGTTTCGACAGAATACAGATTGAGGATTGGCGACTACCGGATACTATTTGAAATTGAAGGACTGGAAATAATTATCCATAGGATTAAACATAGAAAAGAAGCCTATAAGAAGAGGTAAAAAATATGAAATTACATCCACAGCTAATTGAGAAGAAATGTAAAAAAGAATTTGTAGTCTTGCCTTATGATGAGTTTATGACTCTTGAAGAAATTATGCATGATTACGAGGACTTAAAAGACCTTAGAGCAGCAAAAGAAAAATCAAAAAATCAAGCTGCGATACCAATTGACAAAGTAATTAAAAAATTAGGTTTATAAAGAACTCGCCTAACAAAGCGCTTCAGCGGACTGGCACAAAAAGCCGTGCCAGCCGCTGAACTCAGTCGTTAGCCCCAAAAGATTAACCCTAGTGTTGTTAGTTAGTTATGCCTTGACATCTCTGAAAACAATACGTATTCTATGAGTATATAAAGGAGCGTTTCCATGCAAAAAAAATTGACTATAACCGTAGATAAGGAAGTTTATGAAGGTCTTCATAAGACCATTGGCTCCCGCAAAATCAGCAAATTTGTTGAGGCGTTGGTTCGCCCGCACGTAGTTCGCCCGAATCTGGAATTGGCATACTCCCAAATGTCAAAAGACAAAAAACGAGAAGCGGAAGCCTTGGATTGGGCAGAGATGACTTTTAAGGACACAGCACGTGAAAAGAGGTGAAGTCTGGTGGGTTAATTTTGATCCTTCTGTTGGCTGAGAGATTAGAAAAAAACGTCCTGCCGTAATCGTTAGTAACGATGCATCAAACAAGTTTCTCAATCGTGTTCAGGTTGTCCCTCTAACTAGCAAGACAGATCGTCTTTATCCAAGTGAGGCACTGGTTTTATTTGACGGTAAAGAGAGCAAGGCAATGGTCGATCAGTTGGCAACTGTAAGCAAATTGCGACTGTTTAAACGTACTGGTCTCATTTCAGAAGAAGATATGCTCAGGATAAACGAGGCGATCAAAATCCAACTTGATATTTACTGAAGGCGGGCTAACAAGCTAATCCAGCGGACGCGGAATAGCCGCGGCGCATGTACCTGTCGTATAGCCAAATCTCATATAGAAATTCTTTCAAGACTAACCAAAACGCTGAGACTTAGTCGTGATCTCAGTCGAACGATTACTAAGGATGCAATAGAGAATAAACAGGAAAATTACACAAAATCTCCTATTTTTACTTATCTCTCTGCGTCCTCCGTGCCTCTGTGGTGAACTATTACAAAATCACAAAATGAAAAACTCTTCGGACTTGTTTGGGTTGTGCAATTATAAAATAATGTTTGTGTGATAACAATATAATTCAATGTACAGGAATTTCAATAATTTTAGATTCCCTCTAAAAAAAGGGGAGAAAGGGGTGTGTAAAAACACCTTCAACACACCCCCGGCCCCTCTTGATAAAGGGGAGCAAAAAGGTCGCCGAAGGCCTAATTCAACCTATTTCTCTTGACACCCGTAATTTCACACATTATTATGCCTGCAATAGTAGAGTAAAGATAATAATCATTCGAACGGACGACCCTTTCGGGCTGTCACCTGGTCGGTTTCGGTTGGGTTAAGGAACAAAATTCAACAAAAAGAGATAAGGATTTTTGAGATCATTAAAAAGATAGAAATAGATTTGTTATTTTAAACGATTTGGCCCCTACATATCTTTGCTTGACAACAGATGTGGTAAAAAATAAAATACCGATATTTACAGAATAAAGATAAAAATAAATGTTAGCGAGGAGAGGACAGGATGGTACCGACGAAATTCCGTGGACATGGACTTGTCCGGTCTGGTCTTTCGCGCCGTGACGAGTGATCGGAATAGAAACGGTGTATTTGAATGTCGCTGGAGGGGATACAGGAAGTATGGTTTCAATTCCCCCGAAAGCGTAGTGGACCAGTTTGACGCCACGGCCCGACAGTACGCCTGCATAGAGGAAAACGAAGGTAACGTTGTCGGTTGCCTCCGGATGGTGTCACGCTGCACGACCTTTTTGGAGATCGAACAGTACCTCAAAATCGGCAAGCTGATTGCCAATGGCATGGTCTTGGCAGAAGTAAGTCGCTATTCTGTTCCAACGTCGCCCCGGGCAGTGGCTGTGAGAATGGGGTTGTGGAAACTCGCATGGCTGGACGCGGTCGCTAACGGTCATACGCATCTCTTGGCTTGGGTTCGCAAGGGCGCAAGGCGTCCCTACGAAGCCATGGGCTTCACCGACCCTGCTGGAGAATCTTTGTCTTTCAACCACCCCTTACTTGGAGGCCATTTGCATCACGTCATACTTCTAGACCTGTCAAAGGCCAACCAATACCCACAAAATAACCCCGGTCTGTTCGGTTTTTTCCACGAGCAGCGCCATGCCAACATCGTCTTGGCGAAAGAAGAAGGCCATGCCTACCGTTGATTGGTCTGCATATGCGGACCGGTACGACGTAATGACTGAGAACAATCCGGCCTATCAAGACCTCTTGAGCCATTGCCTGAAGACGGTTTCTTTGTGGCCCTTGGAGACTGGAGAGGCGATTGCCGATTTGGGGGCTGGTACTGGGAATCTTTCAATCCCTCTCGCCAGGGAGCTTCCCGGGGTATTCGTATACCACGTGGAAAGAGACAAAAGGATGCTCTCAATCGCGACAGAAAAGGCCAGAAATCAACACCTACGCAACTGGATTCCACGGCAGGTTGATTTCTCCGAATATCCTTGGGACATCCCCCCTCTTGCCGGTGTGGTCACCGTTCATACAATCTACGCTATCCCGAACCCCGTTGACTTCATCCGGCGGCTTTGTGCTCAGGTGAGAAATGGAGGCCATGTTTACGCCTGCGACATTGGGCGGCCTCTTGACTTAAAGGACTGGGGACGCTACCTTTTCCGTGCGATCTTGCGCAAGAATGGATTATTCAAGACCATAGGACTCTTACGGAGCGCATCCTTAATACGCAAACACAACAAACACGTTGCCCAATGTCAGGGAAATGGAACTTATTGGACACATGACCTTGCCGAATTCGCCAGGGTTTTCATTCAGAGTGGCGTAATGATCACAGAGTCATCGGACGCTTTCTATCGTGGTTACGATGATTTGGTGGTAGGAAAGAAAACGTGAAAGACGCTAACCAGGTTGTCAAGCGCGACGCGGACAACCGGGGCGGCTGCCGCGCGGCTTACAACCGACGTTATACACAAAAGGGAGAAGATATATGAAACACTGCTATCATGGGGAAAATGGAATTACGTTTAATCTATTCAGTGAGCCAGACGATCAAACAAAATTCATTCGATTCTTAAAGAATATGAGGTGGACAAATAAGCCTAAGCAGGAATATATAAAGAGAATCAACAAAGGCATTTTGGATGCAGAACTATCCTCTGAATATATTGAACATTATGTGAGAAAATTTATACCTGCATAGCATAAAAATAAAGCTATGTGTAACAACTCTTCCAGCTGACACGGCAAAAATTATGTTTTAGACAGTAATCATCAAAAAATGATAAAATACCGCTATGAAATGTACCCAGTACTTTTTATTCATCAAACAGCGTCCAGATAGGGCAATTATCAAAGAAGAATTGATATTGGATACCGTCAAAAAACCTGTCAAAACATAAGTTCAGACTGATGGAAGGAAAAGGAAGTGGAAATTTATCAAAGAAGTGGGAAAATACTTGAGAGTAATCCTTTTAGAGGACGGAGAAACCATCCACAATGCCTTCTTTGATAGGAGTTTTAAGGGGGAGACGAAATGAAAATTAAATATTTTTCAGACACCGATACTGCATTAGTTGAGTTTTCCGACCATGAGGTTGCTGTAACCAAAGAGATTAACGAGAATATCTACATTGATTTAGATGCTTCGGGTAATTTGGTTGCAATGACCATTGAGCATGCCCACGAACAGGCGAGCCTCCCTTATTTGTCTTACGAACAGATAGAAGCACAAATAGAACCAAAACGTCTAACAAGGCGCTCCATCTGACGGCTTACCGCCGCAGATGAGCTTAGTCGTTCCGGACGTTGATTACTAAATACCCAGGTGTGGCCAATTTCACTAAAACCTGTCCCGCAAACAACCGAAGAAATGATTTATCTACTTTCTTTCGTCAGTTTAATAATAGCGTTAATTATGGACACAGCCACAGCGCTGCCGCCCTTCCTGTTTGTATTGGTAATGTAAGGAATAGAAATGTCCTTCAATGCATACTTTGCCTCAACTGCCCCAACAAAACCAACAGGAACTCCTATCACAAGGGCTGGCTGCGCCAACCCATTTTTGATTAAGTCAATAAGTTCAAACAATGCGGTCGGGGCATTGCCAATAACCACAATGCCGTCCTTCATTTCATCTGTTGCCAGTCGCATAGCCGTTGCTGCCCTAGTCTTCCGTAAATTCTTTGCCTTAACAATGACAGACTTATCAGCGATTTTACAGATTATCTTTCCCCCGAATTTTTCGACCGGGCTTTTGCTGATTCCGGATTTGACCATATTCACATCTGTAACAATATTCTTCCCATTCCTCAGCGCCTTAATACCAGAGTCAACCGCATCTTGATGAAATATTAAATTATAAGCATATTCAGTATCACCGGTAGCATGTATGGCGCGCTGTATAATTGGTCGTTGCAATGCTGGTACAGACTCCAACTCTACCAGCTTATCAATAATATCAAAGCTTTCATCAACAATTGCCTGTGGTTGTTCAATGCGCGGTTTGCTGCCATAATCTTTTTCTACCAGGACTTCATGAATACGGTCCGCCGCAATAAGTGCAATACGCTCATCAGCCCCGATGTTATTGGCGTAAATAAATTCTACGTTTGGATATTTTACCTTCTCGTTTTCCAACATCTCTGGTATATCTTTATAAACATGATTACCTTTAAATAACAATAAAGGAACCGCCACAATCCTTTCTATACCACACTCCACTGTTTTTTTTACCACCTCATCAAAACCCGGTTTTGCTAATTGCAGGAATGCCGCTTCAACAATATCCCACCTGTTCATTGCACGCAGCATATCAGCGACTTTAAACAATCCGTCGTTACCGCTGTTTAATTTGCTTCCATGTGAAATCAATATTATTCCAGTCTTCACCATCTTCCCTTTTCCGATTTAAAACTTCTGGTATTACATAATAAATTAGTCTGCCTTATGCAGCAACTTCTAAAAGCTACACCCTGCCAGTGCTACAGCAGACAGGTCTTTTTTTTAGGCGGGCTTAAATACTGCTGCTTGATTTAAAATAAAGTATTCCTGACTTATACCTCTATATTTCAGATATATGGAGTGGTTTACCGATATGGTAGCCCTGCGCATAATCTATACCATATTCACGCAACAGGCATAGCGTCTCTTCGCTTCCCACAAACTCGGCAGTGGTTTTTTTCCCCAAGCCGCGGGCAACCTCCACCATTGCCTTAACCAGATGCTGATCCGTGGTATCTCGTGCGAGATTTACAATAAAACTGCCGTCAATCTTCAGATAATCTACTGGCAATTGTTTGAGGTAATTGAACGAAGAAAATCCAATACCAAAATCATCAAGGGCAAAGAGGCAGCCGATGGACTTGAGTTCGCTAATAAAACTCTGCGCATCTGCCATATTTTCTATAAGGGCGGTTTCTGTGATTTCAAATACAAGGATAAGGCTTGCTGTGTCAACGCCCGTCACGGCTAATTCATTTCTGATCATGGGCAATAACTTCTTGTCTGCAAACGATTTGCCCGATATGTTTACTTCAAGATATGCAGGTTTGCCATCTTGCTTAAGCTTTTTAATGAGATGGATAGCCTTTTTCACCACCCAACGATCTATATCATGAATAAGTCCAAATCGTTCTGCAATTGGAAGAAAAACACCCGGAAGCTCCATTTCACCTTTTTCATTTATCAATCGCAACAACACCTCATGCCCCATAATAAGATTTTTGCGAATATCCATAATGGGCTGTAACACCAACGCAAAACCCTCACTATCCAGCGCCTCGCGGATGCGTCTTTCCCATACCAGCCGCAATTCAATATGTGTCTTTTGCTTAGGTGTGTAGACACGAACACAGTTGCGCCCTTCTTCCTTCGCGTTGTACATTGCAAGATCGGCGCAGGTAAGGAGTGTCTCCGCTTTGTCACCGTGCTCCGGAAATACCGCAATACCAATACTAACAGTAACGCCCTCGGGATACTTTTCCACAGCATCGGTATGATGTTGCACCGCTTCACGTATCTGGTTCGCAACCGACTCCGCAACACTAACATCGGCATGTGTAAGGATAATGGCGAATTCGTCACCACCCAGCCTCGCCAGTACGTCGGTAGTGCGTACCCTTGCTCTGCATATATTGGCAATAGTTACAAGGAGTTTATCGCCTATCTGATGGCCATATGAATCATTAACATATTTAAAATTATCAAGGTCTAAAAACAACAGTACCATCTTAGTTCCAAATCGCCGTGCTTGCGCAATCCAACCCTCCAGCTCTTCATTGAAACGGCGGCGATTGAGGAGATTGGTAAGCGGGTCACGGTTCGCCATATACATAATCTGTGTCTCAAAACGTTTCCGTTCGGTAACATCACGTCCTATAGTAGAAAGATTCTTAACTGTTCCGTCTGAATTCTTATGAACCATGATAACCTGTGAAATAGGAATTTCATGCCCATCCCGGGTACGAAATGCAGATTCTCCTATCCAGGAACCTTTACGCATTGCTGTGGGTATCCCCTCTTTCTGGATAAGATCGGCTGCCCATTTGGGATGGTAATCAGAAATCTTAGAATTCGAAATGTCCTCCTCCTCACCAATACCAAGAAGTTTCTTCCCCGATCTATTTATATAAACCACGCGTCCATCTATTGTGGCAGTCCCGACGAAATCTGTTGTTCCTTCTGCTATTTCAGATAATCGGGTTTGGGTTTCTTTAAGATGCCTTTTTTCGGTGATATTTTCTTTAAATCCAACAAAATGTGTGATTTTTCCAGCATAGTCTTTTATCGATGAGATGCTCGCAGACTCCCAGTAAAATTCTCCATTCTTTTTCATATTGCATAACTCACCATGCCATTCACCACCCTTAGTAATGGTATCCCATAATTGTTTGTAATGCTCAGGCGGTGTTTCCCCAGATTTCAGGATGCGCGGATTCTTCCCAACAGCCTCTTCCAGGCTATAACCGGTTAGTTGTGAGAATGTCGGGTTAACGTACTGGATATTGCCCTTGATATCTGTAATAACAACGGACATGGGACTCTGTTCAACTGCAGAATATAACTTTTGAAATTGCTCCTCCACCTGCTTACGTTCGATCCCCAGTGCGATTACATCCGACACATATGCAAGCGCCTTCAAGGTAAATTCAGTAAGTGGCTTACGGGAAAACAACGCCATAACTCCCACGAGCCTATCTTCAATTATCAGGGGGTAACCTGCAAAGGCTACCATTCCCGCCTGCTTTGCCCATTCCTGGTTATGTATCCTGGGATCTCCGATAACATTGTTGGTCATATGCGGCTTGCGTTCCTCAGCAATAAGACCTATCTTATACATGCCAACTGGCACGCGACTATGTGGACCATCAATGTGGGTGTGAATTCCCGCACTGCACTGTAACTCTAGCACATGCTCTTGTTTATTTAAAGTCCAGATCCGAGCAAACGCTGCATTAAGGTCCCGGACTAAAGCCTCTGCGCACAATTGCAAGACTTCCCTTAAAGTGTTCTTATGTATAAGGGCAAAACTCACATCAGCACCCAAAGCTGACAGTCGCGATCGCTCCAACACTGTTTCCTCTGTAAGCTTACGCTCGGTAATATCCTGAACCGTTCCGATCATTTTAACAATGTTGCCATTATTATATACAACCACGGCTTTTTCATTAATAATGTACACCGTTGCATTTTTATGAACAACACGATGATTGATATTTAAAGGTTTTTTTTGATTTATCGCCTTATCAAAGGATTCTTTTACAAACC
The DNA here is from genome assembly GCA_963709355.1 of uncultured Planctomycetota bacterium. Lineage (GTDB taxonomy): Bacteria > Planctomycetota > Brocadiia > Brocadiales > Brocadiaceae > PLOWO2-12-38-17. The sequence goes on along the minus strand of CAVPVY010000005.1, from coordinate 812,666 downwards.
CCCTGTCTTCGGGATGAATGTAGTTGAGAAATGTTTCAAAAGAAATGACACCTTCTCCTTGATTTATACCAAAGATACGGTGTGCCTCATAAGACAAGGATACTTCGTTCTTAATCACATCCCATGCCCAGTTTCCAATCTGGGCAATTCGCTGCGCTTCATTAAGACGCGACTCGCTTTCCATAAGCACCGTTGTATTGGCTTTTATACGTTGGGCCATGTAATTAAACGATTCACAAAGTACGCCCATTTCATCCTGCGTTTTAACGGGAAGGACAACCTCGAAATTCCCGCTGGCAATCTTCTTTGCAACAGTGGATATCTTCTGCAGAGGATTTACCACTGTCCTAATAAACCTAACAAAGAAAAGGGAAACTATTACAACAACAACGCCTGCTGTTATTAAAGTAACTGCAAGCATATATCTTACAGGAGAGAGCACCTCACTCTTGTCAATTTCTATAAGAAGTACCCATTTCATTGATGGGATATACATGGATGCGCCTACAACCTCAACTCCTCTGTAACCTCTATAGAATCCAGTTATCTCTTTATTTGACGTTAAGCCTTCGTTAATTGGCAGTGTATCAACTACCTGTTTCCATATTGCATCCTTTATTAATAGGGGTTTTGTAATCATGCGCTTGTCTCTATTGACCAGATATATCTCAAATGTCTTCCACGTCTCTTTCCCTTTATCCCAGGAGATTGCTCCTAATTCATGCGAATACTTTCCGGTTACAATATTATTTAGCTCTGCAATTGGGATATAGTTGACAATAACACCTATAAGCCTGCGTGTATCTCTACTTAAAATGGGAGCTGAGATTGCAATTTCAGTTAATTCACAATGTCCGAAACACTTTTCTACCATAGTAACAGTCTCTTTCCCTTTTAAATAAATGTTCTCGCGGGAAAGGTCTTTTCCAATTTCAACGTTGTTTGTAGAGGCTACTACCCGCCCCTCTGTAGAAAGGATATTGATGGTATTTATCGTTTTATCAAGGACAAGCTTATTCCTGACAAGATATTCATTCAGTCTGCTAATTGCAGATACATTGCCTCTGATTATTCTTTGTAGTTGGGTTTTGATAAGACCGTCGCTGGCAAAATCCTCAGTGCGTCGTTTTGCCATCTCCATAAACTGATAGACCTGCCCTTCGTATGATTCAGCAATAATGTTTATGGTGTCAAGGATACGGTGCTTTAAATACGCATTGTTTTTATTGTAAACCAGAATTAACGCAACAAGGACAGGAATAAGTGTAGCAAGAATCGTTATTATTGCCTTCTCTTTAAGCAGCAATTTAAATTGCTTCATTCAAGGACTCCAAAGATTAATAAACCAGGATCCTTCTATCTGCAACTTTTAAAGCGCCCTGCTAAAACAATGGTATGGGTGTGTGTACCCTTTTGACAGGGGTGAGACTATATATCCGATTGAAATTCCTTATAGATACCCGTCTCATTTATTTGTGCATTTTATCATTTAATATTTTCTTGTCAACTCCTCAATTGAAATTCCTTGTACAGTAGATAAAGGTGGTATTATAAGTTTAATGTTCAGAAATATCAAAATTTCAGATGTAAGCAAACTGAAGTTCGCATTACATTATAAACTTCCTACTATCAAAACATCAATTTACTCATTGGAAACGAACTTAATCTGTCTATCGTTAAAAATATGATTCAATGGGGTTATTTGTTTGTCGCGTGCAGACCATGGATCAATTTCAACAACCATTGAGTCTTCCTTCTCTGCAGATGCACGACATAGAACCTCGCCTTTTGTGCCCAGAATCTGGCTTGTGCCAATAAATGTGAGTGATTCTTCTGAGCGATTCTCTATTCCGACACGATTGGCAGTAATGGCAAAGACCCTGTTTTCAATACATCGTGTAACCATCGCCTGTGGACAGTAAGGCAAAATAAGATTCGCAGGATGACAAATGATGTCTGCCCCCTTTAATGCCAAATATCTTGCGACTTCAGGGAAAAACCAGTCAAAACATATCATCATGCCAACTCTTGCATTCCCAATATCAAAGACACCTGGTACCTTGCTTCCGGGTTCAAACCACTTTTTCTCGTCACGAAATAAATGCAGTTTTCTATAACAACCTATAAACCCGTTATGCCCCACTAATACTGCAGAATTATAACAATGTTTATCTTCACGTTCAGCAATGCCTGCAATAATAAAAAGCTTTTTTTCCTTTGCCAGCTCTACCAATGCATGCGTTGTCTCTCCATCAGGAATATTTTCTGCCAGAGACAATGTCTCTGATTTTGAAATGAACTGATAACCTGTATTAAACAACTCAGGCAGTACAATGAGGTTTGTATCTAACTTCTTTATTAATGCTACGGTGTTGTCAACGTTTTCATCCTTCTTCCCGAAGACAGGTGAGGTTTGTAAGAATCCTACTTTCATCGCATATCACTTAATTTAAAAATAAATCTTCTTTCTTTGTTTAAAGGACTCAGAAACCACAAGAACAACTTCTGCGTCTGGCTCGATATAATAGTTTGGGAAATCATACCTGCACACCGCCCTGTAAAGCAAGGGAATCCGTATGCCAAGGTTGGCAGGCTTTGAATTGATATCATTTTGCTCACTAAAAGGTTGAACAGATTTGCCTTTATATATTAAAACAGCATGGTAATCCTTAGTAAAATCGGCGGAATTACCATATAAAACAACCCTGAATGATAAAATATCTTCCGCTTCTAAAAGTAAGCTAATTATTTCTGTATTTGTTAATTTCTTCATGTTCAATGCGGCATTTTTTGCTTCACAAGCCAAGATACTAAATTTTGTATTTAAAGCCGCCCATTCATAACCATCATTTGAAACTGTCATCCACTCACTTAAAAACGTTGTGTAGTCTGTATCCTTGTTCTTCTCACCGTACTCAATTGCCTGCCTTATTTGTTCGTCACTGGGATCATAATAAACGGCATAGCTATTTGTGGAAAATACACAAAAGACAAACATAATAAATCGAAATAGAAGTTTTTTTAACATATCTTACGACACAATTAGAGAATAATTGAAATTATCAGGTAACAATCCTTATAATAGTAAATCATTTAAACTGTATAATTTCTAAAAATATTTATACTTAATTCATACAGTAAAGTCTCTATCTAAAACAAAATATCCGATCAACAGGAGATAAATAATTTTGGAACTAACATTTCTAGGAACAGGCACTTCTCATGGAATACCCATGATTGCCTGCAATTGCATCGTATGCAATTCAGACAATCCCAAGAACAAACGTATGCGAACTTCCGCAGTTGTAAGCAGTAATGGTTATAACATCCTCATTGATGCCACCCCTGAATTAAGATTGCAATGTATTAAGAACAATATAAAAAGGCTGGATGCCGTACTGATTACACACCCGCATGCAGACCACATCTTTGGCTTGGATGACATTAGAAGATTCAACATAATTCAACGAATGGATATACCAATCTATAGTAATTCTAACACGCTACAGGCAATACAAAAAGTATTTTCATACGCATTAGATAATGAACCATCTCCAGCCGGCTTTAAACCTCAATTTTCATTGAACACTATAAGTGATAATTTGAAGATTGGCGATCTTTCAATTACCCCGGTAGAAGCAATGCATGGGAGCGAACGGGTATTAGGTTATAGAATTGGAGAACTTGCTTACCTCACGGATGTCAGTAAAATTCCATCAGATTCAATGGAAAAATTAGAACATCTCGATGTCCTCGTTCTTGGTGCGCTTCGCTATATCCCACATATAAAGCATTTCAGTGTTGAACAGGCGCTAAGCGTTGTGAAACAACTAAGACCTCAAAAAACATTCTTTGTACACATGTGTCATGATGTAGAACATGAAACAGGCAACCGCAGACTTCCACAGAATGTCCAGTTTGCCTTTGATGGGCTTAGAATTGAAATTTAATGGTAAACCATCCTTATTGTGTAAACTATTATTACAACATTATTAATTCCCTGAATGAATCTGGAATATTATTTAAAACGTCCCGTATGGGGTAATTACATATTTCACAGCTTGTTGCGCAGTCAAATCAAAGATGTTGATTTCAATGTGATGATAATTCCCTTTTGGTAAGAAAACAAATCCACTAATTGTAGAACCAGGTAAAACCTGCTGATCTTGCAAACTCTTGGATACAACGTCTTTTCTCACCACATTCTCTACTTTCTTTACTTCAGCTGAAGCACCATAAGCCCCGCCTCCTATACCGCCAGCTGCCGCACCAACCATAGCACCCTTTCCTGCATCTCCCAACGCTGCACCTAACGCTGCGCCTAGTGCAGCTCCACCTGCACCACCTATTAAGGCACCCTTTCCGGCACCTGCTGCCAAATCCCGTCCAACCTCAGAACCAGCAATCCTGTCAGTAGCCTGCTCATTTGTTAACGCCTGCCACATATTATTATCGTAATCAATTGCAAAAACCTGTCCGCGCTGAATACTATAAGCATGATTGCTGTTATTGGTATAAACAAGCTGTACCGGAAGTACACCCGCATTATTTAAATTCACACCAAAATATTGCTTGCACCTCTCAGCGTCTGAAAGTACATCTGCGCCTATAGATAACCCGATTCCTGCATTTTGTACAGGCTGATACTGAGTTGCTGGAGGTTGGACAGGCTGTACTGTCCCCTGTACTCCGGCTTGCTGTGACGGCTGGGATATCTGTCCCTGTGGTACGGCAGTTGTCATTTGTTGTTGAACTGGGGCTGCAGAATACTGAGGTCTTGCCTGTAATGGATACGTTGAAGCTGGTCTTATAGGAATAGGTTTCGACTCATAAGTTGCGCACCCACCGACTATAATTATTCCTGATAATAAAAAAGCATATAATTTGTCTCTCATAGAATCCTCCTTGTTTGTATTATTCCCACAATTTTAAAATTAGAAATTTAAAGATAATCATTCCCACTAATTAAAATAAAATCCGCCAGTCTAATATTATTGAATCGTAAGTAAATATACTAATTTATTTAGATATCGTCAAGGTGATTTATAATACAATACGCCCAAAATATAATTGCCATATCTGATAAATTATATTATCCTAACAAAGATATGAGAAAGTACATTATTATTGGTATCCCCTGCCTCATAGCCGCGATAGCCGCACCAATATATTTTTTTAGTGCCGGCGAAACGATCCATTACAATACCGTTAAAATTGACAAAGGCGAAATTAGTAAAAATGTCAATGCAACAGGTACAATAAATCCTGTACGAACGGTATTAGTTGGCAGTCAGGTTTCTGGCCTTATTTCCAAGATATATGTTGATTTTAATTCTACGGTTAAGCCGGGACAAATCCTTGCGCAAATAGACCCCGTTCCTTTTGAGCATCAGGTAAAAAAAGCCGACGCCGCATTAGCTACCGCTGTTGCATCTCTGGAGAAGGCAAAGATAAACACACAAAATAACTACAGGAATTATCGTCGTTCTAAAAAATTGTACGATAAAAAAATAATATCTATCAATGAACTTGATCAAGTACGAACGGCTTACCAGACAAGCATCGCCGACAAAAAATTAGCAGAAGCACAAGTATTACAGGCAAAGGCAACCCTTGGAATCGCAAAAACAGACCTCGAACATACCGTAATTACTTCCTCGTTAAATGGTATTGTAATTTCCAGAAATGTTGACGTGGGGCAGACCGTTGCGTCAAGCTTTCAAACCCCCACACTATTCAATATTGCTGAAGACCTTGTACATATGCAGGTCAATACCAATGTTGATGAAGCTGATGTTGGAATGGTAAAGGTAGGACAGTCTGCAAATTTTACTGTTGATGCGTTCCCTGACGATATTTTTGAAGGCAATGTTATTGAAATTCGCATAGCGCCGATTATTTTCCAAAACGTTGTAACATACGATACTTTAATTAGTGTAAACAACTCTTCGCTAGAGCTTAAGCCGGGAATGACTGCAAACACATCTATTCTGGTTGCAAAAGTGGATAATGTCTTAAGAATACCAAATACCGCTTTGCGATATACACCTTCTGAAATTCTCAAAAGCAATACGAATACAACACCTTTAGCAGATAAAAAACCTCAAGTTAAAGGTCAATCTTCCATATGGATATTGGATAAAGGGGCTTTGAAACACGTGCCTGTAAAGCTTGGAATAAGCAATGATAATTTCACAGAAATAATTGAAGGCGAAATAAAAGAAGGTACTGAAGTTGTAATCTCCGAAATACGCACAAAATCTGAATCAGAAAAAAGTTCTCAAAAAGTCCCATGGCGCCCGCGACGCTTCTAAAGTATGCAAAATATCGTTTTACTTGATACGGTCTCCAAGTTCTATTCAATGGGCGAGATTAAAGTTACCGCCCTTAATGATGTTTCCCTGTCTATTAAAAAAGGAGAATTTATTGCAATAATGGGGGCTTCAGGTTCTGGTAAATCAACCCTGATGAATATATTGGGTTGCCTTGACACACCCTCTATCGGAAAATATTACCTGGAAGGCATAGAAGTTTCACTGTTATCAAAAAACGAACTGGCAGAGATTCGTAATAAGAAACTTGGATTCGTGTTTCAAAATTTTAACCTTTTGGGCCGAACAACTGTACAGGAAAATATTGAACTACCTCTTATTTATAGCAAAAATATGTCTGATACCAATAAAGATAAAATAAAGCATACTATGGAAATCCTGGGGCTTGAAGAATTAAAACAAAATTATCCTAATCAATTATCAGGCGGACAACAACAGCGTGTTGCTATAGCAAGGGCTATTATAAATAACCCCACTTTACTACTTGCTGATGAACCTACAGGAAATCTGGATAGTGTAACCGGTACAGAAGTTATAAGAATATTCCAGGAACTTAATGAGAAGATGGAGATAACCATTGTGATCGTCACACATGAACTTGACATAGCTAAATATGCACAAAGGAGAATTATTTTAAAAGATGGCAGGATACTAAGTGACACACATCATCAGCCCCTTGATACCTCTATATAGCAAACCCCTGGAAATACATTGTGAATCTGTGACTACATGGGCATCTGATTATTTATATGTTTATTAACATTACAATATTTAACAGGTTTTATCGCTATGACAGTACTCTTTAAAATAGCCTTACGCGCAATTATGAGAAATAAGTTGCGTTCATCGTTAACAATACTTGGTATCGTTATCGGTGTTAGCGCAGTAATTGCAATGGTAGGTATAGGGCAGGGAGCAAGGGTGATGGTTGAGAAACAACTCGATAGTCTGGGTACAAACGTGCTTATTATTATACCTATCAGCACAGTGCATTCAGCCACGAGAGGCACAACCGGTGGAACTATTACCATGACTGCAGAAGACGCTTCTGCAATAAAAAAAGAATGCAGCACAGTCAGTTACGTTTCTCCAGTAGTCAGAACCTCAACTCAGGCAGTTTACGGCAATATGAATTGGACAACTTACATATCAGGTGTAGGCACTGACTATCAAATCATTAGAAACTGGCCTCTTGAATCGGGAAGATTTATCAGCGCTCAGGACATAAATACCATGTCAAAGGTCTGCGTTCTTGGACAAACTGTATTGACAAACCTTTTCGGCACACTTGACCCGGTTGACAAATGGATTCGTGTAAACAACATGCCTTTCAGGGTAATCGGTGTTCTGGCTAGGAAGGGAGAATCTCCTACAGGACAAGACCAAGATGATGTTATCTTGTTGCCTTATACTACCATACAGAGAAAGATTCTAGGCATCACATATATAGGTATAATTCTTGCTTCATCCACTACTGCAGAAGCAAGATTTGAAGCAATAGATCAGATTACGTCTTTATTAAGACAGCGACATCGTTTAAAACCAAACGAGGAAGACGACTTCAGTATTATTAGTCAGATTGAATTCGCATCAACAATTATGGAAACAAGCCATACAATGACTGTCCTTCTCGGCAGTATCGCATCCGTATCTTTAATAGTTGGTGGTATCGGTATCATGAATATCATGTTAGTCTCAACCACTGAAAGAACAAAGGAGATTGGCATCAGGATGGCAATCGGTGCAAAGGAGAAAGACATACTCTTCCAATTTTTAACAGAGGCAACTGTTTTAAGTTCTATTGGCGGTATAATTGGAGTGATATTCGGCATAATCCTGTCAAAATTAGTTTCATACTTTGGCGGCTGGCCATCCCTACTATCTGTCCCTTCCATAGCCATTGCCTTTCTCTTTTCAAATATTGTAGGCATATTCTTTGGCTACTATCCCGCAAGAAAGGCTTCACGCCTTAATCCAATTGAGGCGCTAAGATATGAGTAAAACAAAAAACACATACATTAGACTCCTTGGATATTTAAGTCCCTACTGGTCTAAGACTATCATTATCTTAATTCTTTCGGTAATAATTTCCTTTATAACTGTATTACCAACACAAATATTAGGAATAGCTGTAGACGAAATTAAAATAACCGATAAATTTCTTAAGAATACTCATTCTGACAAAACAACTTCTAACAAAACCAATGCATCAAGTCAAAACAACAATATTCCACTTTCTAAACCATTATTAACTGCCTCAAACTATGTACATAAACATTGGTTTAATGATAACAATGCTACTATCGTTATATTAATTTTTCTTGCTATAAGCTTTATATTATTACACGCCGTAAATAGCGGTATATCAATAGCGCATGGTTACATTACCTCTGAATTAGGACAAAGACTAATTTATGACATGCGCAACCAGCTTTACAACCATATCCAAAGATTCCCTCTCAGCTATTTTGAAAATAATAAAACAGGCGATATCATGAGCAGACTCATGAATGACGTAAACTCGCTTGAACAGGCAATAGTAGGCCCGGTTATTACTTTTATTACAGATATGTTCAAATTCGGATGGATTCTTTATTTTTGTATAAAACTCGACTTCCAGCTCACAATTATTGCATTAGTAGTGTGCCCATTTATATCACTCTGCACATACAATTTCGGTAAAAGGATAAGAAAAGTCTTCCGTTTGCTGAGAGACAAAACTGCCGATCTTAACGCCCTCATCCAGGATAATATATCAGGTATTAGGGTCATTACAAGTTTTGCAAAAGAAGACGAAGAGATGGAGCGTTTCAGAAATAAAAACTATGAGAATTACCGCCTTTATGTTCGTACCCTCCGGCTTGTTTCAACACTCAGACCTATCATTGACTTTATGACAGAAATTGGAGCAGTGGTAGTCATCTGTTTTGGCGGATATAAGGTATTGCAAGGACAGCTTTCCGCCGGAACATTTGTAATATTTTTTCCATATTTACAGATGATGTACGGTCCGATTACCGGGCTAACACGTTTTTACAATCAGATTCAGCGCGCCGTTGCCTCTACAGAACGTATCTTTGAAACACTGGATACACCTCCCGAATTGAAGGATATCCCTGATGCAATTGATTTACCTACAGTGCACGGAAATATAGAATTCAGACATGTTCATTTCAAGTATAGTAATGAAGCCGAAGTCTTAACAGATATAAATATAAATGTATGCCCCGGCCAAATGATTGCCTTGGTTGGCCCAAGCGGCAGCGGCAAAACCACAATAACAAAGTTAATCCCGCGATTTTATGACCCAATCGGAGGAGAAATATTAATAGACAAATTTAACATAAAGGACGTGAAACTCCATTCACTGCGTAAACAAATTGCAATGGTGCTCCAAGAACCGTTCCTCTTTAACAATACAATAAAAGCGAATATAAGTTATGCAACGTCCGACGCAACGGATAAAGAAATTGAGGAGGCTGCCCGCGCCGCAAATGCGCACGATTTTATCATGGAACTACCTTTGGAATATAATTCAATAATAGGAGAACGCGGTGTAAAACTCTCTGGCGGACAGAAACAGCGAATCGCAATTGCCCGTGCAATACTTGCCAATCCAAGAATTCTTATACTGGATGAAGCTACATCGTCTGTTGATAGTGAAACAGAGCAGTTAATTCAGAGCGCCATATATCGTTTAATTAAAAACCGAACCACCTTCGTAATAGCACATCGTCTGTCAACTATTTTACATGCCGATTTAATTCTGGTATTGGATAAAGGACGAATTGTAGAAAAGGGCATTCACCATGAACTCCTTGCAAATGGTGGGTTATACAAAAAACTATTCGATATGCAATTCAGGATACAGGAAATGCAAAAACCGGAGATTACAGAAACGGAACTGGAAAATATCGAATTAGTCACAACTCCTGAGCCGTCTGTTGATTTTAATGGATTAACTAAGCAAAATAAATGGTCGTAGTAGAATAATTTATTACTTAGTCTCTTAGTAAAAATATTCTTACATTCTCGGCATAAATACTTCACATGGAGTCGAGTCCTGCATCACGCGAGAGATGAGGTTTTTATTTGTATTATAAAATCAACCAACTATTCATATTACTATTTATACTTACTTTTGTCAGACAATTAAAAAAATCACCTTAAAAACAACTTATTTTACCATATCAAATTTTATAGTCTCGTCTTCACTTTTTTGATAAATATTATCTATTATCTTTTGGACATCAATAGTCTTCTTAATGGCAGTGACAAAATTACAATAGTGTTTTATATCGTCAAGCGATAGCTTTCTTTCCTTCCTGTCTTTTAGCCATTTTTCACATACCTGATAGCCGCCGATCTGATACTCAAATACCCCTGGTTCTACACCCTCAAAATACCGGCCTTTGTTTATAAATAACTGCGAATGGTCGTAATGTAATTTCTCAACCCTGTTGTCTCCTTTGCCCTGAAATTTGGCGGTAGGCGGGTCTAGTTCCGGTGATTTAAGCAGATGTAAATCAACGAGTCTTTTCCCATAATCACCCATTTTGACGAACAATTTATAATCTTTAGTAAAAGGGATTCGTGGAAAATCAATCTTGAGAAATTCAGCATATTTGTTCCGGTAGTTATTAGAATAAAGGTTAGCGTAGATATAATAAAAAATCTGTTCTGGCAATGGCGTTTTCTTAAATGCTTTTGTCAGTTGTTCAATTAACTTTTCAGAGAGATTGGGTGTTTTTATACTATAATCTGTCTTTGATTCAAAAAGAAGCATCTGACTACCCAAAGAACGGTTTTCAGGCTTGTTCTTTTCTTTGTAAAGATAAAGAGGGAAAATAGTACAAGTGCCACGATTACTTACAAAATAACGATCATCAATAATGTTTTCGGTACAAAAAGCATAATTGTATGTTTTTACTGGATCGTAAACATATTGGCGCATAGCAACCAAAGCAAGCGTCTCCTTCAGAAAGTGCTGCATTACATTATATCTATCTCTATCAATCAATTCTGGTCTGTAGCAAATATACCGGTTATCAAATGGGCGATATGAGTATGGGATGATTGATTTTGTCCAATCCTCTTTTTTTAACTTATCTCGTGCTTCTTTTAGTTTAAAATCATGTGTATCCTTTAAATTTAGACCTTGCCTTACCATCGCATCAGATAATCCACCGGTAAATACTATCATCTTCTGCTTTATCTCCTCCTCTGTAAACCCAATAACAAAATGGTCTCTATGCGTTTTTACACCGCTGGAAGATTGAAGAAATATTTCCTGAATACCTGGAAATTTATAATAACTGCTCACGTGTAAAAAATCTTTCTTAACAAAGAAATAATGTGGCATTGTAGGTTTCAATTCCTTCCAGTTTGTCGTGTTGGTATCACCCATGTTCAGATAACTATATTTCTTTTCACGTAAGCCATAAACATCTTGATAAAATACCCTACCAAGACCTCTTTGATTTTTATTTTTTATAAAGATGGCAATTGATACACCTTGCTGAATATCAAAAACGTTTTCATCCTTAGAACCATCTATGCATGTCTCTCCAATACGACTGTTCCCATGCAGATTCAGGATGTAAATCTCGTTAAAACTCTCAAGTAATTTCCTTCTCATACCACGATGAATCAGCCCCGAAAGATAAGAATTATTTGTAATCATCCCAATAACACCTTTGCCAGTATTATCAATCTTCCAATGTGCAAATCTTATAAACTTTATATAATCATCGGAAAGGGGCTGTATATTCCTTTCATCACGAACATCCTCCTTATAACGCTCCATCTCCCTTTCAATAAAATCCGATTTATTGACAGAACTCACTGAATACGGTGGATTGCCAAGTATCACAAGTATTGGTTGGTCTCTTTTAATATTACCTGCTAAACGAGATTCTTCTGAGATAGAATACCATCCGGGTCCTGCAAAATCTTTAGTAACGGCATGTTCTTTAATCTCCAAGGCATTTGTTAAATAAAGTTTAAACCTGTCGTCTTCCTTGAGTTTATAGCCTATCTCTTCAAGAAGGAAAGACATCTTAAGATGCCCCACTGCATATGGCGCCATCATCAGTTCAAAGGCATAGAAATTCCCAAGTATGTGTTCTTTGATAAAATGTTCCTTGCCGCCTTCGCCATATTTTGACGTAAATTCATCAACCGCAAGCCTTGAAGCCTCCGCAAGAAATGTTAACGTCCCCGCTGCGGGATCAAGCACAGTAACATATTCGCTTGCGAATCCATCTTTTCTACTAAAATGTGTCTCTAAGATACGGTGTAAAGAGCGAACGATATAAGAGACAACAGGTTCAGGGGTATAATAAACACCTCTTTTCTCTCTTGTTTCTGGGTCATATTCTGCAAGAAATGTCTCGTAGAAATGAATAATGGGATCTTTCCCCTTACCAGCGTGAAAATAATCATGAAGAATTTTATTTACATCAGTAACCGCCAGAACTTCAGATATATCATCAATAATCCATTCCATTTGTTTAGGCGGTTCTTCCAGTGAAATGAACCTGAATATATCCCTTAGAATTCCAATTGTGCGAGGGATATTATCATAGGCAAGTTTTCTGCTAAAGCTGTTCTTTGATCGGGTTCGCGCGGCAAAAAGTCCATAGGTAATAGTTTGTGAATAAAGATCAGCAAACGATTCTTTTGAAAGATCACTTATGAGATACTGTTTAAAGGCTTCATAAAATCCAATTATACTCCTTCTTTTTCCTTCCTGTTCTTCCCTTAACTCCTGAGTAATTACTTCGTCCCTCAAAAACCGAGTTTTATCTGCCAAAATCCTAGCGAGTGATTCGGCGTCATAGAGTCTGGGCTGTGAGAATGAGAAGAATTTTTCAAGGAGGTTCAGAAAATCTTGTTCGTTTTCAACCGGCGGGATTGTTCTGAGTTTGTGCATTGTAAAAGACCTGCCGATAAAAACCTTGTCTATAAGTTCGCCATCGCGATAGAGCCTGAATTCAAAGAAATTGGTAAGGATAAGATTTGGAAAGGTTTTTAAGTATCGTTTTAATTGTTCGGTTGTTTCAATCTGCTCTAAATAATCAATTGTGGGATTTTTGGCTTCTACATAACCGATAATATTATGAGATGCACCATCCCAAATTCTGAAATCGGGATTACCCGCTTCGGTTTTCTTGGGGAGTGTGGTTATCTGAAGTTGTTTTTTGATTTTTTGCTTTGAGTAATCTTGTAAAAATCCAGCAAGGGTGGCATAATAACTTTCCTCTGTAGCATCACCACGAACAAAAATATCGTATATGTTTTTCAGATATGTTTTAATCATTTTTTATTATAGAAAGAATATAAAACATTAAGAAAATCATTTCAATTGTATTTTATTATGATTTTTATATGTTTCATGAAGAGGTAACAATGAGGAGAGCATAACAAGGCTTGTCTGGATATTATTTAAACTGAACTTTAACTATTAAGGATTGATTATCTTTGAGAATCCTAACAAATAACAACGACTGAAAGAATGACACCAACTTTAATTAACTTATAAAAACACGCGGGGATGTAAATATTACGCTATTTTTTAATACTCAGCGCCTTTTCAACGGTAAGAAATTTTGCCTCAAGCCGGTTTATACGCTTTGAAAGGTCATGATACACAAAAAACCCCAGAATAAGTATCAGCGCAGTATAAGCAATTATAATATATGTGGAAAAACTAATTGCAGAAGTAGCAGATGGTATTTGTTCTACTCTTTGATTGTTGATTTTAAACGGTTGTGTTGTTATATAACTGGGAGCGGGTTGTGTATAATAATTTTTTGATTCTTTTGAAACACCAACTTCTGTCTCTATTTGTTTTAATCCCTCAACCGATGGCTTCTCATACATCCTCCCCATAACAACCTTTGGCTTTGGTTTATCTATAACATTATTAACCGAACCCCTGGTTTCGGTCTTTGTTTTTGATGTATCTGAAACAATTTTTGCTTCTGCACTTTTAGTTGGAAACAGCTTTTGTTGGTTAACTGTTGTTTGTTGCTTAACCTTTTCTTCTTTCTGCTTTTCTGCACTTAAATGTTCAGGAGTAGGTACCTTTTTACCTTCTTTGGTCAGTTTAATCCAGCCCAAAGGATCATTCCCAAGTGCATTATCCCTTACCATATCTCTTCTCCAAATAATTATATCTTACCTTCTTTTCTCACGCTGAACTACTTCTTCTGCAAGTGCCATATAATCCTCTGAACCGTGTGAATTTGGCGCATAGGATATAATAGGTTTACCATGACTTGGCGATTCAGAAAGCTTCACATTCTTCCTTATTATAGTATTAAATACCTTGCCTTTAAAATATTCATGTTTCTGGATCTTCTCCACAACCTCCTGGCTGAGGCGTGTCCTGCTTGTGTACATACAAAGGATAATTCCTGTCACTTCCAGCTTATGGTTTAAACGTTTCTTAACAACTTCGTAAGTATCCAGCAGTTTAGCTACACCTCTCAAGGCAAAAAATTCTGTTTGAACAGGAACGAAAACTTCTTTTACTAACGTCAAAACATTAATAGTCAACAAACCAAGTGACGGAGGACAATCAAAAAGAACATAATCATATCTATCTAATACGTTTCCCAAATATTCTTTTAGTACAGTCTCACGCCCAACCACACCTACCAGTTCAATCTCAGCTCCTGAGAGGTCAATATTAGAAGGGATAATATCAAGTCCAATCATGCCTGTGTGTAAAATTACATCGTTGGCTGTACACTCGCCGTTAATAAGATTATACACGGAATATTTTAGCTTATAAATGTCAACACCTAGATGCACGCTTAAATTTGCCTGAGGGTCCATATCTATGGCAAGTACCTTTTTACCTAGCATTGCAAGGCAGGCACTAAGATTTGCGGTTGTTGTGGTTTTACCTACCCCCCCCTTCTGGTTTAACAATGCAATACTTCTCATACTTTCAATCCTCCCATTAATAAGGTGGATTTGTCATCAAGCTATTTAACGGTACATCTAAAGAATCAATTTATTTCAATAAATTATGAAATTTATCAGATATTTGACGAGATGATATTCTCACATAATATTTAGGAATATTACCTTTGTGTTTATTTACAAAAATATATTCGTCTATATCAATAAATTTATGTAACCTGTTTAAATCCTGTCTTTTATAAAATTTGAGATACTAAATTATCTAAACGGAATTAAAAAAGCAAGGTAAATTTGCGGTAATTGGGACAAATATAATTTAAAACTAATTGGAAGCACATTTTTTAGTGGAATAAATTACAGACAAGAAGACGAGCCGAGGGATGATTTACCAATACCCGAAAGAACCTCTTAAATGGTAATTAGATTATTATATAAATCATTCCTTCTTGTTTTTAACAATCTCTTCAATTGAATGAAATTTTTTTGTTACAACCTCTTCGCTCTGCTTTAACATATAAACACGAGCCATAACTTTTGACATCAACTCAGTTGATAAAACGCCCTGTTCTGCTGCAATCTTCAAAATAGGTTTGGGTATAAGTGGTGTCTTCTTAACCGCATCCCATAGAATATGTGCGTCAATTTTGTATTGGGAGGCAATATCATATACAGTAAATTTAGAGCGGGGTGTATTGGAAGTGGTCACACAATGAGCGCCAATTACTGTATTTTCATCTAACAATATAGGTATTGCTTGTATTGTTAAACCGCCAGGACATGTGTCCTCAAATATCTTTTTATAGTAAATAGCACTCTTTGATAATTCCCAGCTATAACAACTGCATAATTCTTTACGCTCACTTGTAAACCGTAACGACTTACAATAAGCCGAGGCATTTATTTCATTAACTATATTTCCATCTATATCATATACTACGTCATGGGTATTCAGTAAGTTCATCAGAAAAAGCTGAATATTATAAATACATTCTATATCAAAATCTATTTTTAATCGCTTCACATTTTCCATATAAACTTACCCACAAAACTTATATTATAAAAAATATGACAGAGTGTAATTCTAACGCTTAATATATACACAAACAAAATGAATTTTTCAACTAAACTTATATGTTTGCTAATTTTGTAAATGTATTATTTCTGATAAATCTGACATAAAATAAACCTTTTATTAATATAAAATATTGGGTGATTATAAACCATAACATAAAGAAGTATGGTGTGTTAGCGGACGCATTATTATTGTTGTAAAACCAGAATTATCGGTATTCAAAGATAGTAAACACGGAAGATTACTATAAAAAAAATTATAACCAATAATGGCATTAGAAGGATTTGAATGGTGGCTGGTGTGATGCCAATCTCCGTTATGACCTTGATGCGACAATTCAGACATATGTTGACCACGTACAGGGATGTACATATCTACAGAAAAGAGGCACTAATTGAGGGTGGTGGATTTTATGAGCGTTTCGGTGGCATTGCGCACCTTGAAGGAAGCGATTTGTGTATTCGTATCCGCAGAACGGTACATAAGATCGTTTTCTAACCGGCGGCGGTGCTTATCTATCTAAGAGGTGCTGAGGATGGGTGCCAAGCAGATATTTACAAACATCGGTTTTACTGGTATGGACACAACAATATGCTATTTTCCTTAAACAACTTCAAACACTACCTGTTTCCCTCGTCCGTTGTATCCAGCTTTATACGTTTAGTGTTTTTAAAGCGTTCGAAAGATTAAATCCCACGGTCGTATTTTAGGTGATAAGTGAATATCGGGCTTGGTTTATAACATATATGAGAAACAGCAACATGTAAGCGCCTAACATATATCAAATAATTAGAACTGGTAGCGGTGGAGGGATTCGAACCCCCGACCAACGGCTTATGAGTCCGCTGCTCTGGCCAACTGAGCTACACCGCCGTTTAAAATATATCTATTCTAGCATTAACTTTATGATAAAATCCACTACCTGAAAGGGCACATCTTTTTCAAAATAATATATTTTTTTTATTCTGAAAAAGAATAACACCCCGTACAAATATTTTCAAGAAATATATATTTTTTATAAAAGTTTTTTCGTCTTATCTGTTTGATAAAACACATATGAGAATTAAGAGCAAACTTTTAAGATAATTATTTAATTTTAACTTGACAACACTTAATAAAGGTGTTAATTTAGTCAACAGTTACTAATGCTAGCCGAGTGATTTGATTGGCAATGGGCAATCCAACCTGTAGTTAGCATCGCGGTTAGCTAACCTTTCCCATTTATAATGTTCGTTATTTTCCAAAATCATTAGTTAACGGTTTGAATACCTCTTCTTATGTAATTTAGTATTAATTTTAAATTTCCACTTATTAACAAATTTATATTGGTTTATTTTAATATCACCTCGCTTTTTCTTGCCAAGTAATTATTTTTCTTATACAGAATTTTCAATAACCCTATATTCAATGAATACCAAAAGACGCAAGATACGACTACCTAATATAAATCAATAATTTGTAATGCCAGAACGTTTCTTTATTATTGATGGACATTCACACTGTTACCAGGCTTTTTATGCAATCACCGCGAAGCTCACAACGCCCGATGGAAAACCAGCAAATGCAGTATATGGATTCACAAGGATGTTGCAAAAGTTAATCAGAGAGCATCGGCCTGAGTATATAACGGTAGTCTTCGATACAAAATGGGCAACGCACAGACATATAACATATAATGAATACAAGGCGAATCGTAAACCTACACCAGACGAATTACAAAAACAAATTCCACTAATTTATAAAGTTGTCAGGACATTAAAGATTCCTGTATATGCTTCCAAAGGTTACGAAGCCGATGATATTATAAGCACTATTGTTAAAATACTCTCAGATAAACAGGTCGAAATTATAATAGCAACATCTGATAAGGATATGGAACAACTATTAGCTCCTAACGTTAAGATATTTAATACAAAAAAGAACTTAATGATTGACAAAGAAGTACTTTTTAAAGAAAAAGGCATACGACCAGATCAGGTAATTGATGTCTTATCGCTATCGGGAGATGCAGCTGACAACGTACCTGGAGTGCCAGGAATTGGCAACAAAACAGCCCTAGAACTTATTCAGAGATGGGATACATTGGAATCCGTTTTGTCAAATATTGATAATGTCTCAGGAAAGAAACGACAGGAGAACCTAAAACTATTTGCGGAACAAGCAAGATTTTCCAGAGAGATCCTGAGACTTCGCAATGATGTCCCCATACAATTAGATATGAATGCATGTAAGTTAACAACTAATGAAAACCAAGAAATCAAAAAGTTATTTAAAGAGTTTGGTTTCAATTCACTATTAGCCGATATTGTTTCAACAGCAAAAACAGAAGAAACAAACTACTGTTTAATTGATACCATAGAAATACTTAATGATTTTATTGAGCATCTAAAACAACAAAAGAAATTTGCAATAGATTTTGAAACTACAAGCACAAAACCTCTAAATGCACAAATTGTAGGTATTTCATTTTCATGGCAACCAAGGTTTGCATATTACATACCATTAATGACTCCTGAGGGAATTGAGCATTTAGATATAAATACTGTGCTTTCGACAATTCAACCCATTCTTGAAGATACAAATATCAAAAAAATAGGACAAAATATAAAATATGATCTTCTTGTGCTTAAAAATAACAACATTCAACTGAAAGGCATTGCATTCGATACAATGATAGCCTCGTATTTACTGAATCCAGCAAAGAGGAATCATAATCTGGATGATATAGCTTTTGAGTATTTATCATACAAAACAATTCCGATATCAGAGTTGATTGGTTCAGGTAAAGAACAGTTTACAATGGATCAGGTAGACGTAAATAAAGTTTGCCAGTATGCATGTCAGGATGCCGATATTTCTTTTCGTTTAGCCGAGGCACTGGAACCTCGTTTAAATAATGAAGGCTTACGGCCTCTATTCCAAGAAATAGAAATTCCTCTGATTTATGTCCTGGCTGATATGGAATGGAACGGTCTTCTCATAGACACACATGTACTTAAAGAAATGTCTGATTTATTAACAAATAAATTAAAGCAATTAGAAAATGATATCTATATTAATGCAGGACATGAGTTTAACATTAATTCACCAAAACAATTGGGAGAAATTCTATTTAAAAAACTGGAATTACCAAAGACACGGCGAACCAAAACAGGTTTATCCACAGATGCGAATGTACTTGCTACCCTTGCATGGCATCATTCATTACCAAAATTGGTTTTAGAATACAGAAAATTTACAAAATTGAAAAACACATATATAGATGCTTTACCTGAAATGATAAATCAACGAACAGGCAGAATACATACGTCATTTAACCAAACAGTAACAGCAACAGGCAGACTAAGCAGCAGTGGGCCTAATTTACAAAACATTCCTATCCGAACTGATATTGGAAGACAAATTCGCCGTGCTTTTATCCCAACGGAGAAAGACACCGTATTCCTATCTGCTGATTATTCACAAATAGAACTACGCATACTTGCGCATTTTTCTGATGATAACGCCTTAGTATCAGCTTTTCAACAGGATATGGATATTCACTCTGCTGTAGCTTCTGATATTTATAATACTCCTATAGTTAATGTAACTGCGGAAATGAGACGAAATGCAAAAGCGATTAACTTTGGGATTATATATGGACTCAGTGAATTTGGACTCTCCAGGGATACAGGATTATCTCTTGAAGAAGCACGGAGATTCATTGAATCATATTATAACCTCTACCAAGGTGTAAAGAAATTCAGAGACAGTGCATTTGACAGGGCAAGGTTGCATGGCTACGTTAAGACCCTTTTTAATAGAAAGCGTCTGATACCTGATATCAATTCTGACAATAAAAAACTAAGAAATTTAGCCGAACGCATTGCTATCAATACTATAATTCAAGGAACGGCAGCGGATTTAATAAAAGTTGCAATGAACAACATTCATAAAAAGTTAATTAATGGCGAATATGAGACAAGGATGTTACTCCAAATACATGATGAATTACTTTTCGAGGTAAAAGAAAACAAATTAGAGCCATTTCGTTCAATGATACAGAATGAAATGATACACGCTGTAAGGCTAAATGTCCCTATCAAAGTAAACATAAAGACAGGAAAAAACTGGATGGAAACTTAGTGAATTTAAGACCAAAAATCATTGGAATAACGGGAGGAATATCAAGTGGTAAGAGCACCATAGCTCGTATGTTATCGTCCTTAGGAGCAGAATGTATTGATGCTGACGAGATATGCCACAAACTGCTTTTTAATAAAAATATAAAAGATAGAATAGTAGAAATGTTTGGAATTAAAATCTTGGATAGCTATGGCAAAATTGACCGTTCAAGACTGGCGGAAATTGTATTTCAGGATAAGATATACCTGAATACTTTATGTGAAATCTTACATCCTGTCGTCATTGGCAAAATAAAATCAAAAATCAACGAAATTGAAAAGACTGGTAGAAAAAAAGCAATTGTGATAGATGCCGCCTTGTTAGAAGAATCTGAGCTTTCATTAATTTGTGACTTTATCATCTTTGTAAATACAATAAAAGGAAACAGGTTGAGTCGCTGTAAAATTAGCAAAAACTGGACAGAAGGAGAATTGGAAAAAAGAGAACAATTTCAAATGGGTTTGGAAGATAAGGGGAAAAAAGCTGACTATGTAATTGATAACAATTCTAATGTTGATAATACATTCGGACAGGTAAATAAGTTTTGGCAGTATTATATAGATGAAAATTAATTTAAACACTTAAACAAGGAGTTAACATGGCTACGACAAACGGTAAAAAAGAATCTGGGGTCTTAGTTCAAGATGCAAATGAAAAGTATGAAGAAATCAAGCGGGGTGAGATGCATATTACAGAGTTACAAAAGATGACTATTAAGGAATTACAAGAAACCGCAAAAAGAGAAGGCATTAGAGAATACACAGGACTCAAAAAACAGGATTTAATCTTTAAAATACTTAAAGAAAGAGTAAATCAGAACGGTCTTATGTATGGAGAAGGTGTTGTAGAAGTATTGCCGGAAGGTTTTGGATTTTTAAGGTCTCCAGATTACAATTACCTACCGTGCCCGGATGATATTTACATATCCCCTTCTCAGATAAGACGCTTTGGTATACGAACAGGCGCAATAGTTTCAGGTCAAATCAGACCACCTAAAGATACCGAGCGATATTTTGCCCTTTTGCGTGTAGAAGCTATCAATTTTGAAAATCCTGATATTATGGGAGAAAAGATTGTATTTGATGATCTAACTCCCTTGCATCCAACAAAAAGAATTTTCTTAGAAAAAGACACCGCAGAACTCGAAACTAGAATAATTGACCTTGTAACGCCAATTGGTAAAGGGCAAAGAGGCTTAATTGTTGCTCAGCCTCGCACTGGTAAAACTGTATTGTTACAAAAAATCGCTAATAGCATTACAAAAAATCATCCAGAAGTATATTTAATTATTCTTCTTATAGATGAAAGACCAGAAGAAGTAACCGATATGGCACGTTCTGTTAAGGCTGAAGTCATAAGCTCAACATTTGACGAGCCTGCAAGCAGACACATACAAGTGGCAGAAATGGTCATTGAAAAAGCAAAGCGAATGGTAGAATACGGAAAAGATATCGTTATCTTATTAGACTCAATCACAAGGTTGGCACGGGCATATAATACAGAGGTGCCTCATAGCGGTAAAATCCTGTCCGGGGGCGTGGATGCAAGCGCCTTACAGAAACCAAAAAGGTTTTTCGGTGCAGCAAGAAACATCGAAGAGGGTGGAAGTCTTACCATTATCGCAACTGCATTAGTAGATACTGGAAGTAGGATGGATGAGGTAATTTTTGAGGAGTTTAAAGGCACAGGTAATATGGAGCTTCATCTCGATAGAAAATTAGCAGACCGTCGATTATTCCCTGCACTAGATATTACACGTTCAGGAACACGAAAGGAAGAGTTGATTGTAAATGCAGAAGAATTAAAACGCATGTGGGTACTCAGAAAAGTATTAAACGAAATGAATCCTGTAGAAGCGATGGAACTTCTTAAAAACAGGTTGGCAAAATCAAAAACAAATGCAGAATTCCTGATGACGATGAATATTACATAATTGTTATTTCTTAATCTTCCCTGCAAGGTAAACCATAAGAATAGAAATATCCGCAGGGGAGACTCCTGAGATACGGGAAGCCTGTCCAAGACTCACAGGATGAATTTGCGACAGCTTCTGGCGAGCTTCTTTTCTAAGTTCAACAATATTAGAATAATCAATCCCGCTAGGAATTTTACAATCTTCCATTCTTTTAAACTTTTCTATCTGAATTTGCTGGCGTTCGATATATCCCTTGTATTTCACCTCAATTTCTACTTGTTCTTTTACTTCGTTTGAAATTTGCCTTTCACAGATTTCAGTATCCAGCGTCAACAAATGGTCAAAGTTCTTATCTGGACGCCTCAGTATCTTTGCCAATGTATCTGAACCTATCATCTTCCGGTTTATATGTGTAAGAATCCAAGCAATCTCATTCTCCTTTTCCATTAATCTATGCCATTGTTGTTCTGAAATAAGTCTGTAGCAATGTCCGTATTTCATTAAACGCCTGTCGGCGTTATCATGGCGTAGGTTGAGTCTATATTCAGCACGGGATGTAAACATTCTATATGGTTCAAGAGTGCCTTTTGTAACAAGGTCATCAATTAGGACGCCGATATAAGCTTCGGAGCGGTCAAGTATGAAAGGTTCCTTCCCCTGTATTTTAAGTACAACATTTATTCCTGCCATAATCCCCTGGGCTGCAGCCTCTTCATAACCAGAAGTTCCGTTAATTTGTCCGGCATGGAAAAGGTTCTCAACAAGTTTTGTCTCTAAAGACGGCTTTAATTGAGTGGGTGGCACAAAATCATATTCAATCGCATAACCATACCTTATAATTTCCGCTGATTCTAATCCTTTAATTGAATGAACAATCTCTTCCTGTATATCATGAGGCATGCTGGTTGAAATCCCATTGCAATAAACCTCCAACGTATGTGTCCCCTCAGGCTCGAGAAATATCTGGTGTTTATCCTTCCCTGGGAAACGTACCACTTTATCCTCAAGAGAAGGACAATACCGAGGACCTACAGACTCGATCTGTCCAGTATATAGAGGGGCGCGATGCAGGTTAGAGGTAATAATTTTGTGAGTATTTGAATTTGTATAAGTAACATAACATGGAATTTGTGGTTGTGGAATATTTCCTGTTGAGAATGAGAATGGCTGTGGGTTTTTATCGCCATACTGGGGCGTCAGTTCTTCATAAGCTATGGTACGTCCATTTATACGCGGAGGTGTACCTGTTTTGAGACGACGGACATCAAATCCGATTTCTCTTAAAGAATCAGATAGTTTTTCAGAAGACAGTTCACCAATCCTTCCTCCTGATGTAATAAAATCACCAATATGAATAACACCTTTTAAAAAAGTACCGGTTGTGAGTATGACAGCCTTAGCTTTGTATTTAATACGAGTTTGACCAATAACCCCAGTTACCCTGTTATTCTCAACCATTAGGGTGTTAACCATCTCCTGCCTTAAAAATAAGTTGCTTTGATTTTCCAACCTCCTCTTCATTGATAACTGATATGCCCTCTTGTCAGCCTGGGCACGCGGAGAATGAACAGCAGGACCCTTTTTTGTATTCAGCATCCGAAACTGAATACCAGTCTCATCTATCACCTTAGCCATTTCACCACCAATGGCGTCAATCTCACGAACTAACTGACCCTTTGCAATACCGCCAATAGCAGGATTACACGACATTTGCGCAACAGTGTCCACATTCATTGTAAGCAATGCCGTGCACATGCCCATACGAGCCGCTGCCAGAGCTGCTTCACATCCAGCATGACCTGCACCTACCACAAGTACATCAAACTCATCATACATAAATACTACTTAGCGTGTTCAACAAAACGAGTCTCTCGAATAACAGTAACAATTACTTCTCCTGGATACTCTAATTGTTCTTCGACCTCACTGGCAATATCAAAACACAATTTTGCGGCAGCCTTATCATTTACCTTATCAGGACATACCATTATTCGTATCTCTCTACCTGCCTGGATAGCATATGCACTCTCAACACCACTGAAAGAAGTTGCAATGTTTTCGAGTTTTTCAAGTCGTTTTATATACTTTTCTAATGTTTCCCTTCTTGCACCAGGTCTTCCAGCTGAAATTGCATCAGCCGCACTAACCAGAACTGTATAAACTGATTCAACAGGCGTTTCCTCGTGGTGACCACCAATTGCGTTAATAACCTCTGGTCTTTCATCATATCGTTTGGCAAAGTCTGCGCCTGCAACGGCATGTGTGCCTTCCATTTCAGGGCCTATAGCTTTACCAATATCGTGTAAAAGACCGCATCTTTTTGCTAGCGGAACATCAAGCTTTAACTCACCAGCAATAATCCCCATGAGGTTGCTAACCTCGATAGAATGCTGCAGTTGATTTTGTCCATAACTTGTTCTGTACTTAAGCCTGCCTACTAATTTCACTAACTCAGGATGAACATTATGAATCCCTAATTCAAAGCAAGTTTGTTTTCCTGTTTCCTGTATAACTTGTTCAATTTCTTTTTCTGTTTTCTTAACTATTTCTTCTATATGAGCCGGATGAATCCTCCCGTCAAGAATCAATTTCTCCATGGATTGTCTCGCTATTTCCCTTCGGACGCTATCAAATCCAGAAAGAACTATTACGCCTGGTGTATCATCCACAATCACATCAATGCCTGTTGCCTTTTCAAATGCTCGTATGTTTCTTCCTTCACGCCCTATTATACGACCTTTCATCTCATTATTTGGCAATTCAATTGCACTTACAATATTCCCAGCGGTATGAGTTGCAGCGCAACGTTGAATTGCAGTGCTTATCAAAGAAACAGCAGTTTGTTCAGCCTGCTCCTTTGCTTCTGTTACTTTTCTTGATATCAACTCCGAGCATTTAATATCCATTTCTTTTTCCAAGCGATTCAAAAGAAGTTTTTCAGCTTCTTCTTTGGACATATTTGAAATTCTAAGAAGCGTTCTATTTTCCTCTTCTATAAGCTTGTCGAGTTCTAGTTTCTTTTCATCAAGCTTCCTCTCCTTTAAGGTAATATTCGAAGATAATGTATCAATATACCGTTCTTTCTTTGTTAATAATTCCATCTTCCTTTCAAGATTATCTTCCCTTTTACTCAACCTCTTTTCATTTAATTTAAATTCTATCCTTGTTTCCTGTGTTTCCTTTTCGAATGCTTCTTTGCGTTGATAAAGTTCAGCTTTTGCCGCCAATTCAGCTTCCTTCTTAATCTTTTCAGAATCGCGTTGTGCTTCATCAACTAAGCATTTTATTTTTTTCTCGCCTGCTATTTGTCTACTTCTGTAAATCAAAATACAAACAAAATATCCAATAGCAATACACACAGGAGGAAGGATGTATACAAGTAATTGAAATATCTGCATCTTAATTAAGAGCCGAGTTATACTGCTCACCCTCCAGAAATAACAAAAGAAAAAGGTTCAAACTAAAAATTTGTAATGATACCGATATCGTCCGCAATTTATTTAATGTAAAATTAACAGCATACATTAAAAGTTTGTACTAAATTTATGTATAGAGAAATTATCATCTCTAAAGATTTAACTATGTCACAAAGACACTTTACTACTAAATGAATTAATCAGGAATAATTAAGAAGTATGTAATTAGGAGTGACCTTTAAGAAATGCAAAATTAAGCTGGAAGAAATGAATAAATATATCTTTTGTAAAAATTCAAATGGACACTGTGTTCTTAACAACTTTAGTATTATTAAATAACTTAATAATACTAAATACGTTAGAACTGAACTCATACCAATAACTATCTATTCCACTATCCACTATGAACAAATTCCTCGTTTTCAAATTTTTCACTAAAAGACCTATTTTATATCAGTATTTTTGAAATCTATAAAACAATACACGCTAGCTTACATTTATTAAGAATTTAACAAAATACAATATATTTGTGATACTTTTACGTCCATTTCTCTCCATTAATCTTGACACGAAAACTTAAACAATTTCAAAGGTCACGACTAATTTACTTAAGTTTAAACAATCTTGTTGTACAAATCAAGTGATTTTATATCTTTATTATTAAAAGGGTTAAGAACTTAAAACATCTGTTAGAAAATTCATTTTTTTGAGATATTTTTTATTACCTTGGTGCTTGACAAGGAAATTATCGTTAAGTATAATTCAAAACCAAATTATTTAGAATTCTATGTAAACTAAGGCATTGCTTTTTTTCGTATTTTTAAAGGAGATCTTTTCCATGAGGGTTGAAATAGAATTACCAGAACCAGATGAAAAGAATGGAGACGAAGCAACCGTCTCTTTTTGGTACGTTGAAGAAGACGAAGAAGTTGAAGAAGGGGAAGATATTGTTGAAATGATCACTGAAAAAACAACATTCAATGTCACCGCACCTGTATCGGGAAGATTGGTTGAAATCCTTTCCCAGGAAGGCGATGTGGTAAAAGTAGGTGATATTATGGCAATACTTGAGACAGACGAAGAGGACGAGGATGAATGCGAGGATGATTATGAGAAAGAAGTTTAATACTTCTTATTTAACCAATTTGACCATTTATTTCAAAATTTAATCCCGTTTTGCATAATTATAACAATATTTTATGTCATTTAAAATCATCTCCTGCCAAGATCGTGTGTTAACGTTTTTCCAAAACGCAATTAAGAACAACCGACTGGCACATGCATACATTTTTGTAGGACAAGAAGGTATAGGGAAAACATTATTCTCAAAAGAATTGGCGAAGTCAATTTTTTGCCAAAATTCTTCTTTTGATGCATGCGACGATTGTAACGATTGCAAAAGGGTAAATAATGATAATTACCCAGACCTTTTTCTGACCATTCCAGAAGAAAACAGCAGAGTGATCAAAATTGAACAACTAAAATACCTTCAAGAAATATTATATATCAAACCGATTGAGTCTGAGTATAAAATAGTGATCATTCAATCAGCAGATAGAATGAATGAAGAGGCCTCTAATTGTTTATTAAAAACATTAGAGGAGCCTCCTTTGTACGCCATTATTATTTTAATTGTAACATCGCTTGATTTAGTTGAAGAAACAGTTCGATCAAGATGCCAAATAGTTAGATTCTCCCCTTTGTCTAAAGATTTCGTTAAAAATAACCTCATAAACCGTTTTCAATTGAATGCCAATCTGGCAGAACAACTAGCACTTATTTCAAATGGAAGTCTAGAGAGGGCTATTTCACTTGCAGATACTCAAGTTGTACAAAAGAAAAACTGGCTTATTAACCAATTTTATAAATTAGAAGCCAATGACAATCTAACATTTTCAAAAGAATTATTCAATGAATGGCACATAAAAGAATTGGATACATTAGAAGAAAAAAGGGTGTTAGTGAAGGAACTTATATTTTCATTTCTTATGTATTATCGGGATCTACTGATTTGTAAAGAAGGAAATCTTAATATACCCATATATAATAATGAATGGGATGAATTAATAATATCAAAAAGCCGGGCATTGACTGTAGAGACTTTATTAAATATCTTAAATACAATTAAGATATCTTTAGAATATCTGAACCGTAATGCCAATATTAATTTGTTACTTGAAAATATGATAACCAATATATTGTGTCTTCAAACAGGTAAGAAAATATCGCTTTTACAATAATTACCTACCATAATCACCCTCTTATTTCTAAGAAAGATTTCATTGAATTGCTGTAATGCATCTATCGCATATTAATGGATGTTCCTTGTTTGTTCCAACGCTCTCTCTATAATTCCAGCATCTTTCACACTTCTTATGTTGTGATACCTTACACTCTATCCAGAGGTGCTTCATCAACTCACTCTTCACAGCGACATTTGTTATCTTTTTGTCTAATTTTACCTCTGATACAATAAAAATCATAGGAAGGTCTTTTTCATAGTTCTTAAGAAATTGCCTGAGTTCCTCGTTCTCTGTATAAAGACAGACAGATGTCTCCAGTGAATTTCCTATCAACTTTGCAGCCCTCATTTTTTCTAATTCCTTCGCTACATCTGTTCTAATAGCAATTAACCTCTCCCATTTCTGACTTAAAGACTCATTTATGAAATTATCAATACATTTAGGAAATGTTGTCAGATGAATACTGGGAACATCTTCACCTTTGTGTATAATTGATGACCAGACTTCTTCAGCGGTATGAACGATAATTGGTGCCGACAATTTAACTAAATCTATCAGAATTTGGTATAAAACAGTCTGTGCTGCACGTCGTTCAACAGAATTCTTCGCGAATGTGTACAACCTGTCTTTCAGAATATCCAGATAGAAAGCACTCATCTCTACACTGCAATAATTGTATAAATTATGAAAAACTCTATGGAACTGCAAAGATTCGTATCCTGCAGTAACATTTTTAACTAATTCCTGTGTCTTGTGTAATGCCCACCTGTCTATTTCAAGTAAGCTGTCATAGGATATAGTATTTATATGCGGGTCAAAATCGTAAAGATTACTAAGCAAATATCTAAACGTATTCCGAATACGCCTGTAAGCATCTGAACATTTGACTATTAAATTACGAGACACATTCATATCATTCTGGTAATCCATTGAAGACGTCCACAGCCTAATTACATCAGCCCCAAACTCCTTCAATATATCCTCTATGGATATAAAATTCCCTAAGGATTTTGACATCTTCTCACCCATCTCATCAACAACAAATCCATGTGTTAACACAGATTTATAGGGCGCTTTATTCCACGCGCCAACAGATGGAAGCAAAGAAAGTTGAAACCATCCACGGTGTTGGTCTGTTCCTTCAAGATAAAGGTCGGCAGGAAACGACACCTCGTTACGCTTATGTAAAACGGCATGATGACTTGACCCGGATTCAAACCATACATCAAAAATATCCATCTCTTTCTCAAAACTCCTGCCTCCGCAGTTAGTACATTTTATGCCAGGTGGCAAGAAATGAGACACGTCTTTATAAAACCAGCTATCAGCACCTTCCTTCTCAAATATATCTCTAATATAATTTATTATTTTTATATTTATAATCTCTTGTTTACAATCTAAACAATAACAGGCTGGAATAGGCACACCCCACGACCGTTGTCGCGAAATACACCAATCCGGTCTTTCAGATACCATCTTACTCATACGACCTTCACCCCATGAAGGTATCCACCTGACTTGTTTTATCTCATCCAGCACTTCCTGCCGGAGATTATTATGATCAAGACTAACAAACCACTGTTCAGTTGCCCTGAAAATAACAGGTGACTTACAACGCCAACAGTGTGGGTATGAATGAACGAGGTCTGATTTATAAAGTAATTTTCCTTCATTTTCCAACTTGCTTGTTATAGAAATATTCCCTTCCTTAATGGTTTGCCCTACAAACTCGCCAGCTTCAGTTGTAAAAGCACCGTTGGCATCAACAGGGCTTAACACCGGAAGATGATATTTATTCCCCGTAATAAAATCCTCCTGACCGTGACCAGGCGCAGTATGAACACATCCAGTCCCATCTGATAAAGTCACGTATTCAGCTAATACTAGGGAACTCGTTCTTTGAATAAAAGCATGTTTGTATTTAACACCTTCTAATAAATTACCACGCACCCTGCCAAGTACCTCATAAGTACCAATACCTAACGTAGACATTACAAAATCGGCACGCTTGTCGGCAATTATTGTAATTTCTTTTTCATGCGTCTTTGGATTTATATAACTTATAGCTGTATACTCATATTCCGGGTGAACAGCAATTGCAAGATTTGCGGGAAGTGTCCATGGGGTTGTAGTCCATATCATTATATTAAAGTTATCACTACCAGAATTTTTAAACAGGCTACTAATACTATCAACAAGCTTGAAATTTACATATATTGACGCGCTTGTTTCATTACTATATTCAAGTTCAGCTTCAGCCAGAGCTGTTTGACATTTAGTACACCAATGTATTGGTTTTAGGCTTCTATATATATAACCTTTCTCAACCAATTTCCCAAAAACTTCTATTACGCCGGCCTCGTATTTAGGGTCAAAAGTTAAATATGGATGTTCCCAATCGCCGATGATACCTAGTGCCTTAAACTGCATCTTCTGTAATTTTACATATTTATCAGCATATTTTTTGCACCTCTTTCTAATTTCCTGTTTTGTTAAATGTTTAACTCCCTCACCAACTTCTTGCATCACACGGTGCTCTATAGGAAGTCCATGACAATCCCAGCCAGGAACATACGGCGCATCAAAATCTTTCATTGTATAAAAACGGACAATGAAGTCTTTTAGAATTTTGTTCAGTCCAGTTCCAACATGCAGTTCTCCTGTTGGATATGGAGGCCCGTCATGCAGGATATATTTCTCCCTGCCAATACGTACTTTGCGTATCTGTTCATATATGTTTTCTTTCTCCCATTTCTGTTGTGTTTCAGGCTCCTTCCTTAGCAAATCCGCCTTCATAGGAAACTGTGTCGTGGGCAAGTTAAGTGTTTTCTTATAATCCATAATAGTAGATACAGTAATTTTCTTATCCCTGAATGTTTAACAACAACCTTAAACCCCCAGGAGTCAATCCCTCAATTAAAAACCGCTTGTCGCGTGATGTTTCACCTGAA
Organism: uncultured Planctomycetota bacterium; assembly: GCA_963709355.1. Lineage (GTDB taxonomy): Bacteria > Planctomycetota > Brocadiia > Brocadiales > Brocadiaceae > PLOWO2-12-38-17. Next base: position 781,639 of record CAVPVY010000005.1, on the reverse strand, counting down.
ATGATACGTATAGAAGATTCTTTGATATGTAAAGTATCTGCTAACAATTCAATCACTGCTTTATTTGCTTTACCTTTATCAGGTGCGGCAATAACAGACAACTTTAAACGACCACCGTATTCGCCAATTATACGATTTGTACTTGCACCTGGTTGCGTTCTGACAGATATTATAATACCCGAGTTTGTTGCAACAAGATCAAGCATGCTAATAAACTATTGAAAATTCACCAAATTCTCCCGCATATTCTTCCCAGCATACATCTACTTTCTTGACATGTGCATCGGATGGCCCTTTTCTACACCAGTTCACCATTTTATCAACAGTAACCTTCTCACCTTCAAATACAGCTTCCACTCCGCCATCCAGACAATTCTTTACCCATCCTTTAATACCTAATATATGCGCCATATCTCTGGTTGCAGCACGAAAAAAAACCCCCTGAACCCTACCGTATATATAAACATGTGCCCTTGACATCACGTTTATACGACCCGGTTATACTGCTGTCTCATTTATTATTGCGACCCGTATATATGTTCACTGTCTGATGCCGATGGCAAATAACTTAAACCCATAAACGTAAAGTTAACTATCCCGAAAGATACAAGTAACCAGATTGCTAATATTACAGCAGCCTTTGATTTATTAATGTTCATCTTGGGTAAAACAAGAGGAGTATGTAAATAGACCAAGTATGCAAGCCATGTAATTAAAGACCACGTCTCTTTTGGATCCCATGACCAATAATCACCCCATGCCTTTTTTGCCCAAACCGCTCCAGTTATCATACCTAAAGTAAGGAATGGAAATCCGAATGCAACAATTTTATAGCTTAATCTATCAAAATTAACTGGCGATATCTCCCTACCCTCAGGGCTTTCTTCCTTCTTTCTGGCAAAAGGTTTGACCACTAAAAAAATAATACTGGTTACAAATGAAATACCAAAAGCAGCATATCCAAGCATATAAGTAACGACATGCACCAACATCCAATTGCTCTTTAATGCTGGCATAAGAGGTCTTACAGTATCATCCTGAAGTGTCGCATAGAGCAATATTAACATCGACAAAACAGATGCTAACGCCCCCACGACCTTAAAATTATAAACAAACTCAAATATAATGTACACAAAGGCCGTACAACATGCATAAAATATAAGAGATTCATACAGGTTTGAAAAAGGTGGATGTCCGGCCTCTATAGAACGTTTTGCCACCATCGTCAGATTGAAGCAAAATGCTAAAATGAGTAATCCAAGGGATACCCATTTTGTGGCGGTGGATCTCCAAATTTCTCTTACAATATAGGCAACTGATGCTATTACATACACAATTAAAGTAATATTGATTAGACTCATTTTATGCCTCCACCTCTTTCTTCTGTTTTTTTCTTAGAAATGGCTTTATATAGAATATAAATACGACACCGACGCATATTGCTCCAAAACCAGAATAAGCTATTGGAATACCTGGATCCTTCACAATTTGCAAACCCGAAAAATTCCCAGCCTCAGGATCGTAGCTTGACTGATAAATAGCGTATCCTTTATATTTTAAAGGGTCGTTTACCCTGATTGTTTTTTCTACAACCGTTTTACCATTTTCAACAATTCGCAACATGCTAGTAAAATGACTGATCGACTCACCTGTGGATTCATAAACAAGCGCAAAATTGTTGTCGGTATACCATGTAGCATACTGATTACTGGAGAATATCCAGTCCTCAACCTTTCCACTCGGCCCTTCAACTTCAGCAAAAATGGCAGGAGACTTCACCTCATCCGATTTCTTTATCACTTCTTTTTTGAAATCAAAGGATGGAAAATAACTAGCCACCATGACCTGATCACCCGTATCTGGAATCGTGTACTTCTTTTCCAGTTCCCACGGTACTGTTTCAGCAATATGTTTATTCTTTATATAAACGAGTACCTGCTTCCCCTCCGGAGTTTGATAAATCCTTACCATATTTTTTGCCATATAAGTGCCAGCAATCCCGCTACAGGTTATTTTCACATTTTTATACTTTGCAGGGTGCATCTTATCCCAATCGGCAAATTTTTCAAATACCCATCGGGTTTCAGCACCTTCCGGGCCGTTAATTTCAACCTGTACGGCAGGATTATCAGGCGGTTGCTCACCCAGAGGCCGTCTGTCTCCATAATTAAGCACATATTGTAACATTTTTACCGTATAATCAGTTCCTTCAAATTTAAAGACTTTATTTAAATCCAAAGGATAATCCTGCGTCTGACCAGACATTGAGACAGATAATTGTGCTTTTGCCGATTCGATAGAATTTAAAGCTTTGTCGAGTTCCTGTTGTGAAGATAACCAGATATACTCTATGCGTATGCCTCGTTTTTTGTCCTCATAGGAGTTACGGTCGTAGGCCAGCAACCATCCCTCTGCGGCAACCTTCTCTGAGCCAAAGAATTTCACAAAAATAGCAGGATTATCTGGTGTATCTGATGTATTTACAGGTTCCTGTTTTAATTCTGCATCAGGAACATAGTCTTTAATAGTTACCTTATAATCTGAACCAGGAACGCGCTGTTTTTTCCCGATTTTTACTTCTAATACTTTCTGGTTGTCTTTACTCTTCACATAAGAAACAAGCTGAAATTTTGGTTCATTTTTTTCCAGAATAAAATCATCTAAAGCAATCGTAAAAGGCAAATCCCTCTTTACATAATCAATTCTACCCTGACGGGTGAGTTTCTGTGTAAGAAAATAGTCTACAGATTTTCCCTTATAAACATTTACACCACCTTTAACACCTAATTGTAATTTAACAACACCACCTATCAAAATTAAAATTATACTCAGGTGTGTAAGAATAAAACCTGTTTGAAGGAACGTATGTCTCCATCTTTTTATTGTACAACAAATAAGATTAGTACAAAGTAAAACTAAAAGGACTGAAAACCAATAAGAGTGGAATATATTGTTAAGCTGAGTAATCCTGAAAAACGTGGCGAGTCCGTAACCGTATTTTGCAGTATATTCATCCAGTGTCTTTTCTTGCAAAATTACCGTTCCCAATATACATGCAACAACAAGTACAAGTATAATTACTACAGCAAGCTTAACGGAACAAAAAAACTGCCAAACTTTACTTGTACCTCTCTGATCATAACTACTACTAACCCGGTTAGAATTAGATTGTTTGTTGCTGTTTTTAATCTCTGCTATTACACCGGATTTGGCTTGCTTTTCATTTTTCATATTTAATTTTCCAAACTAAAAAAACACCAATATTATTCCAAATAATATTACTAGTTTAAGGGTCATCTTATATACAACTTAAGAATCCTTTAAAGGTGTGCTTCTGTTTTTGGGGTTAAACTTTAACTTGGATTGGAAACTGTGGATAATGCAGAATAATTACACCTGTTTTTATTTTAAGTTATTTAAACAAAGCTGAAAATATACAATACAAATTCCCAATTTAGTATAAACACTCTGTAACTATTTCAAGTAATATCTCGCATAACTGTATTCCTTAACCCTCATATCCGTCTCTACACCAATTAATTATATAAAAAATACCACTTTAATCTAAAACCCTGAATTTTGATCAAAATTCAGGGTTTTAGATTAGATTCTTTTAAATTAAATTTGTAAATTAATTCTATTGGCAGGTATTTGTTTTGTCAACTAAACTTTTCTAAAAAATCATTTTTCTTCAGTCTCTTCACTTGTTGTTTCAGAAGCCTCCTGAGGCACAGTTATCTCGGACGTTATTTCTTCTAGAATTTCTTCAGGCTCTGTTGCAGCCTCAGTTTCCTGCTCTGTACTTAGTGAAGATTCTTTTGGCGGTAACTGGAACGGCTGGCTCAAAATTAGAAATTCAACCCTTCTGTTCTCTTTCTTTCCTGCAGTTGTGGCATTGATTGCAATTGGACGATTAGGACCAAAACCAGCAACATGAATCTTTCCTTCGGCAATATTTTCACTCTCTGTCAAGAAGTGAAATACGCTCAACGAACGTGCAGCGGATAGATGATGATTTGAATCCCACAAATGCTTCGTCCTTACAATTGGGTCTGTATCAGTATGACCATCTATCCTGATAGAAATTGAAGGATTCTCGACGAGAAATTCAGCCATTTTCTTTAATGCTTTTTCTCCGTTGGGTTTTATTGCCGCCATTCCCGAATCAAACAGTATCTTTTCAGGGAACAGAATTACAGGACCTTCTACCGTGTCACGCACGGTTACGCCCCCACCAATAGACTTAGCAAGCTTTCTGAGTTTTGCCATCTCCTCTTCGCTTGCCTTAAGTTTATCAGATAAAGAACCCATTTGATTTTTTAGTTTCGAGATCTCATCTGACTGATCCCTGATTGTTATTGCTTGCCTTCTATTTAAATTTCTTAATTCACTCAATTCGGCACAACCAGTCAAACCCACAAATGCTGCAATAAATAAATACCTAACATATTTCTTGTATTTGTACATAATTTTTTCCCCTCCGGTGGATGAGGTAAAATAAAGTTTTAATCAGGCAAAAATAATATAAAAATATAGCATTTAAACTAATTGTTTTCAAGTGTTTTCTCGTATTTAAGTTAGATACTTTATTACTTATAAACCCTTTCTGGATCGAACACTTTATCTTCCTCGATTTGAATACTATCTGTTTTTGAAACATATTCACGATAGAAACACGTCCTATAACCAGCATGGCAAGCGGCAACATGCTGTTCAACTATAAGCACCAGTGAATTCCCCTCACAATCAAGAAATACCCTTTCAACCACCTGAATATGCCCAGATGTTTCTCCTTTAATCATTAAACGGTTTTGTGACCGCCTAAATACATGCACCTTCCCCGTTTCAATTGTTTTTATAATTGCATCTCTGTTCATATAACATAAAGTAAGCACCTTCCCATCCTTTGTATCTACAATTATAGATGGAATAAGACCATTTTCGTTAAAATTTAATCTTTCCAATAACTGCATATGCCCTCTCTTTTTGTTATCATTGTAAGTATGTTAAAATAAAATGTTATTCTTTTTAAACTCTTTTATTTTATTACTTAGAAATATGGCGACACGTTCTGGATTATCAGCATTCATGATACTCGAAATTACGGCAACGCCATCTGCTCCATTATCCAAAATATCTTTTATAGTATCTTCATTAATCCCGCCTAATGCAATAATTGGTATTTTAATTTCTCTTTTCAAATTTCGAATCTCATCAGGACCTGTAGGCTCAAGCAATCCTACCTTTGAGGATGTATTATATATAGGTCCTAATGTGATATAATCCGCACCAAAATCCTGTGCCTGTAATGCCTCTTCGCGATTATGGGTAGAGACACCAATGAGTTTTTCAGCGCCAAGTACCCTTCTTACTATATTAAAAGGAAGTGACTGCCAGCCAAGATGTACCCCATCTGCTTCTACTGCAAGGGCGATATCAACTCTGTCATTAATTATTAAGTTTGCCTCAAAATCTAGCGTTATTCCCCTTAGTTCATTTGCTAATGAATATAGTTTGTGAGTTGTAAGTCCTTTTTCTCTTAATTGTACCGTTCTAACACCACCTTTTAATGCCAATCCAACAGTATCAGAAAATGATAGTTTGCAAAGACTTCTATCTGTAATCAGTACGAGAGAAAGCTTATCAATCCTTTTTTGAACCATAGGACACGACTCTAGTAATTGAATTACTTAGTATAATAAAATATAAAATTCGATTTTTAGTGTCCCCTTATATAAAATTTTAAAATCTTTTATCTCTTGCCACAATAACTAACATCACCCTAACTGTTGCAACTTTCACAATCACCCGGAATTATCTTAATTTTGATAATCTATAACTGTAAATGTAAGAGGTAAACAACCAATATATATATTAAGAGCAAAGTAAAGATACCTGAAAATATTCCTAAGAGAATACCTCCCGTATACTGTAATACGTTACCTAATTTCCTTAAAAAAAGGAAAGGTGCAGGAGATATATGCCCTTCTTTTTCGGCTTGGCTTTGAATTAATTTAAAAAACTTCTTTCTTTCTATTTTATTTAAGATAACCAATATTTCTTTTTCATTCATACTATAAAATTATGCCTCGCCTTCTGTAGCCTTAATAGCCTTTAGCAATCTATATAACCTCACACCTCTTGTCTCTTCCAAATAATTCATAAAGAAGCAATAAAATACCCCTCCTAAAATACCTATTAAAAAACCTACTATTAGATTTAACCACATAATAGGAAAGGCTGGCTTAGTTGGAGGTGTTGCCTGTTCTACTTGAATGGCAACCAGAGGCGCCCGTTTTGACTGTGCATTAACTTCCTGTGAATTAAAGTTAAGTGTCTCAACAATCTTTTTATACCTCTCCACTCTTGTGGCAAGGTTGTCGAGTTGATCTTGCAATTTAGATATTTCACGCATTCTTTTGTCAATCCCTGTCAGAGTCTTCTCTGTTCCACTTATATTTGCCTCTATCCCCTCTTTTTCCACATAAAGATTAATTAATTGCCTTCTCAAACTTTCACAAAACGTATCAGGTGCTTTTATCTGGCTTTCCAATATATTCTCTATTTCCTTATTAACACTCTTTTTCACCTCTTCGTAATTCCTTTTAAGAATTATATATTCTGGATGCGACTCTTTTATCTCCACCCTTAAACTCGCCATTTTAGCTTCTATATCCACAATCTGTACCTTTAATTTTTCTAAAAGTGGGCTTGTAATTACAAGTTCCGATACTCTAAATGCATGTACTTCGTCTTTCAGTTTTCTTTTTGTAGCCAAGATTTTATTTTTATTCTCGCTATACTTAATTTGCATATTCTTCAAATTAGTTTCAAAATTTGTTTTCATGGCTATTAGCTGTTTTGTTTCCTCGTCTAAGTTTGCGGTCTTGTGTTTTTGTTGAAATACAGTTAATACATACTTTGCCTTTGAAAGCCTCTTCTGATTCACCCTTATATCTTCTTCCAGCGTAGTTTGTCTATCTAACTGAGATTTTAAAGAATATCCATCCATCAACTGTCTAAAATATTTTACATAGGCATTAGCTATACCAGCCGCTAATGCAGGGTTTTTATCTCTTGCATACACATTTAACAAAAACTCATCACTCAATTCAAAACTTATATCTCTTTGCATGAGATCTCTAATTTTTTTATGTGGAAAATCTCTTTGTACCAATTGTGCAATAGTTTCTGTCTTGAGAATGCCTATATACGGACCAAACTCTTCCTCCTTTACGGGAGGGGCGTACGGAACTCTAGCCATAGTCTCTCCTAGGGGGGCTAAAAACGTTGCAACGTCCGGTTCTTTCGGAACAAAGAATACTGCCTTCGCCTCATAAACAGGATGAATAACCTTTGATAGTATAAACACCGTCACTACTGTTGAGAATGCAATAACCAGCAACATCCGCCTTCTATCGTACAACACATACCAGTATTCTATTAAAGTGTTCTTTTTCATAATCTTTAACTCAAATTGGCAGTCGTAAAATAAATCTCCATTCGTTAAGAAATATATAATAAAAGGTTTTTAACATTGCCTCGTTAGAATTTCAATGAAAAATTAAATCAAATTAATATACCCGGTTTCCTGGACATCCACAACATTTATAATTTATTATTATGCATTGCTTTTTACAATACCCAAACCTCTTTTTAAAGTAATCAAAACGTATGCCTGGACAGCACCCATATATAGCCAGGTAAATTTTTCAATAAAAAACGGATGGAATTGAATTGCTGTTATAAAAGCAATAAAACCTGTTAAGATGCTTACCGATATCCATTTGTCAGATTCATCTTTTGCTACAAGATTAACTTTTATTATATTATAAAACGTATAACACAATAACATAAAATAAACGGATAAACCAACTATGCCGACCTCATCTGCCGCTTGAACCAGAGAATTATGTACTGACCAACGCAAATAATGTCCTGTATAGAGGTGGCCTTCTCCTACGCCAACTCCAAACCATGGAGAATTGAATAAAAATCCTGTGACACCTTCCCTAAATAATTGCAATCTCACCCTATATTCCCCAAAATGAAGTTCTGTATAAACAAGATTCTTAATATCATCAATATAGTCAAATAAGTAAATAATAATAATTGATAATATACCACAGAAAAAGAGATGAAAAATAAAATACGGACGCCAGATTATTACAGATAAAACCAAACCAATAAACAATGCTAAATAAGCATCTTTAGAAAATGTTAAAAAAATGGAAATAAGTATTAATAAAAAAGAAATAATTAGAATACTCTTCCTTTTAATGCTTAACAACTTTTTGTAAAGAAAATAGTTGAAAATTATAAGGGCTGCCGTATTTGCAAAGAAAGTAAAAGATTTATAGCTTCCAAAAAAAGCAGGGACACGCAAAAAAGTGCCAAATGACGTTGGTTCAAACATAAGCATTAAGGTTTCCCTATCTACAAATCCCACTATTGGGATTCCCAATACTATATAAACAATCTCCTGTAATATAGCAATTACCGAAGAGACACCTGTTATTATTACAAACCATTTTAAGAAAAAAATTAAATTATCCTTATTTTCTATACATGCTACCATCAAGAAACCAATAAATAAGAACTTTAAAACCGTAAGCGTGGAGGTTACAAAATAAATCGGTTTACCATTATTAAAAGCAGGAATGAGTACCGATATCGTAAAGAGCAAGTTCATCAAATCAAAAGGAGTAACAGTAACCTTTTTATGTACAACCATATATTTTGCTGCAAACAATAATAAAAAGATTATTACTATAATCTCGCTTAAATCTATTTTGCTAACATTTGTTAACGCTATGGTTTGCACACCAATAATATACAAAACAAGAAATGCCTTCTCAGTATTAAGAAAGATATACGCTGCAAGTTTCTTTATATAAATTGATATAATAATTATAAGGAAAAGAAATGTAGATATTTCATAAGGATATAATTTGAAAATATTTTTATGCAGAATTGGAACTGTCAGTTCAATTTTACAGACAATAATATTTGTAATAAATGGGTCTAATACAACAAATAAACCCAAAAAAATACCTATAAATAGAGTAGTAAAGGGGAATTTCTGTCTAGATAAAACAAAAGCTCTCATTTCTCAGGTTCTTTATTAAGAATTACCAAAGCTACCGAATTTGGTTCCATATTAAGACTAATGGTACAACCATTATTTTGAATACCGATTCTATTAACTACTTCTGAACCTTCCAGAGAAATTTCATTCCAATTATTAATCTCATCAATTGCTCTATAATAATTGGTATGATACGATTCGTTATATCTCTTAAATGTTTCTTTAAAGTCTTCTTTTACTTTTTCCAGCGGATAACTAAATTTAAAGCTCGTGTCTCTTAGTAATTTATTCAGGCATTCTTTTACATTTTTGCTCTTCCTACACTTCTGGATACTGTCTTTTACAAATCCCACCTCTTTATCTGTATATCCTAAGGAAAAGAGATAGTCCTCTGCCACGTATACTCCCTCTTTTTGTGCCTTTCCTCGAGCATTCCATACGGCATAATCTACTGCACCCCCAATTCCACAAGGAGCCGTAGTTCTCTTTGGCTCAGTTCTTTTATTAAGACTGCAGGCATTACTGTGTGTGCTATCAATGATATAGGTTGTAACCTCTGTCTTTCCACTGAAGGGAATACTGGTTAGATGAAGCTGTACTTGTGTTGGATTTTTCTGGGCATCCATGAGACCTATGATCGTATTTGCAATTCTCTGCGTTTCTGGATATTTCAGTTCTTTGGATGCGCTCAGTATAGGACTAAGGCCTTTTTCAGTATTTAAACTTTCATAAACTTTTGCAATGAAATTAAGGGCCTCAACTTTTTTCTGGTCTTTTAATGTAGAGACCAATCTATTTATGCATTGTAAAATGGCGTCTTCCATTTTCTTTTTATTGCCTTCATTTCCTTTTATACTTTTTAATATAAGTTCTTTTTCGTCTTCTAAAAATCCTGTTTGTCGGTTAATATCGTAAAGTAGGTATTTTTTCAACCGCATTGTATCTTCAGGAACAAAATTAGATAGTATGATGGAAATCCTCTTTTGATTATCTGCGAGGGTTGCAAATGCTGTTACATTGCTTTCGGGTGTAGATTCTGTTTCGATTACTTTCAGAGGTTCATTGTTATCTTCAGATATAGCCATGCTAATTGCTTTAAAAGCATTATACATTGGTTTTTGGATACCTCCGCCTATCACCCCCCCCCATGTAAATAGGCTCCAATCCCCTATAAAGTTTGAATTATTTCGTGCTTTTTTAACTGCTTTCTCACGACCACCGTAATCACGAACATCAAAGTCATGCCCATGCCAATCAATGCCAGCCTTCCACATAAAGTATAAAGCATTAACAATATAAGCAGCCGTTTCCTGACTATCCAAAATATCATCTGGATATGGAGGGAATGTCCAGTATGTCCAATCAGAAACATAAAGATATACATCTTCCAGCTTATTCTCTCGTAACCATTCATTTATAAGTGTTACCGAGTTTTGAAAACCAGAGGGAAGAACACCAAACGAATGCCAGTTTATAAAATCTAAAGGAATATTGTTTTTGGCAACATACTCAATAAAGTTTTTTATAAAAGGTTCATTCTCCGGATTCCGCCCAACCCCCGTCTTCGAGGCATGTTAAACGAATATCTTCAGACAAATACGTATCGCAATTATTTCTTTCGGCAGTTATCCAAGATGGTCCCGGTCCACCTACCATAATCCTGTTGCTTATAGTTTTTACTACATTTGCCGTTTCTGCATAATATTCAAAAAAGCTTTCTTCATCTCCAATCCAATCACGCTCCTGCTCGTGTCCGATATAGAAGCCAAGATTATTTAGTCCTAATGAACTAAGGTAGCCTAATGTGTATTTAACAACCTCTCCCCACAATTTGTAATCTTTTGGTGGTGAACACGCCTGAACAGTACCCCCCCAATCTGAAACTTTTTCAAGATTCCCCGGATTGGAAGAAAGCCATTCAGGCATTGGACAAGGGTCATAACCAATAATAACAAGGGTGTTATACTCTTTCGCTTTATTTATAAAACTTAACGAGCTTGGCATACTGAAATATGTTTTAAGTGTCTCCTTGAAATCTTCAAAATCTTTTGTATTTTGCAATATGGGAATGCTTAGTTGCACAACTGATGGTTTATTATCTTTAAGAAACTTTTCAATTATATAAGAGGACCCAGGGTTTCCAAGATTCTGAATCCATATACTACTGCTAAAAAGAGCTGATACATGTCCCATATCGTTCGATGCATCTACCTTAACACTTATATCTGCTGCCAATAATATGCATCTACATATAGTTGTTAAAATAATAATCAAAACAAATATTCTTAATATTGAACTATATTTCATTTTTATGTCTTTAACCTCCTATTTCAATTACTTAAAACTTCTCTATATAATCCTGATACCCTCTCAAATAAATGTTCTTTTGAAAATTCTTCAGAACGTCTTTTTGCATTCAACCCATACTTTTTTCGCAATTGTTCATCCGCCAGCAAACTATTTATAGCTTCTGCTAACAGTTTAGCATTTCTCGGGGGAACTACAATACCCGTCTTACCATTAACATTTACAAAGCTGGTCCCGGTCCCCAATTCCGTTGATATCACAGCCTTACCAGCCGCCATAGCTTCTATTATTACCGTCCCAAAAGCCTCGCTCCTGTGTGAAGATGGTAAAACAAATAGATCGCAAGCATCATAATACGAAGGCAACTCATTATTTGAAATGTTGCCAAGAAATATGATATTCGAATTTAAATTTTTTTTATTTACTTTTGCATTTAAATTTTGTTCTTCTGGTCCAGTTCCGATTACCAATAATTTCCCATTCACATACTGCATTGCCTCTATAAGATATTCCAGTCCTTTAAAGTAGCATAAGCGTCCGACAAACAATATCAGATTTGGATTCTTATACTTCTTTCTAATATCTTCAGAAACAAACCTGTCTGGTTTCCTGAAATAGTTAATGTCAATCCCCAGGGGAATTACCGTACATTTGTGTCTCAACTCTTTTAAAAACATTGACGTTTCTATATACTGAGGCGAGGTAGCAATAATACGATTTGCCTTATTCAGTATTCTTTTAAGTAGTGGTTTGTAAAATTTCATAATATATCTTTGTTTTACTATATCGCTGTGATAAGTAATTACCGTATGTTTCGCCACGCCTAAAAAATAATTTGCAAACTCACCAAAAGGATAAGGAAAATGGAGGTGAGAAATATCTACTTTCATGCTGTGGATAAATTTCAGAAATGAAAGACTCAAAGGTGTCCTCGAAATCGTTATAGCACGCCCTGCTTTAATTACTTTAACCGTATTAATATTTTCAATAACCGTTCCCTTCGTAAGAGACGTAGCCAAAACGGTAACATCTATGCCATTTTTAGCCTGGGCTTCGGCAAGGATTTTTATATGGTTTTCAATCCCTCCAAGTATCGGATAATAATCTTTATAAACATGAAGTATTTTCAAAGTTTCAACTTATCTCTTGCTTACTGGGTTTGCAATCTTATTTTTGTTTATATGCCTCTTCATATATGTTTAATGTCTTCCTTGCTGAGCTGTTCCAGGAAAATTGCTTAGACCTTTCAAATCCAATATTTGATAATTTTTTTCTTAAATCCTCATCTGTCAAGATCTGTTCGATGGCATTCTTCATACTATCAAGGGATTCCGGGGAAAAATATATTGCCGCATTACCACAGATTTCAGGCATTACCGTGCAGTTAGATGAAATTATGGGAAGGCCGCTTGCCATTGCTTCTACTAGCGGAATACCAAAACCCTCCTGCTTTGAAGGAAAAACAAATGCCGTAGCGCCAGAATATAAAAACGGAAGATCACTCTGCCTGACAAATTGGATGAATTTAATTGTTTCACCTCCTATAGCTTTTAACACCTCGTTAAATATTTCATCATGGTCTGGTATTTTCCTGCCAATAATGAGTAACATATATCTGCTTTTCAAAGAAGAAGGGAGTTGTTTATAAGCGCTAATAAGACCTAAAATGTTTTTGTGTTTCATTATTGCACCAATGGAGAAAATATATTCACCTTCAATTCCATAAGATTTTTTTGTTGCTTCAATTTCCTCATGATTTTTTGCTTCTCTAAATATGGGATCTACACCATTGTAGGTTACCCAGATTTTCTGTTCAGCCTGAGGGTAGAATTTTAAAATTTCTTTTTTGCTATATTCGGAAACAGTAAGGATTTTGTCCGCAGCCCACACAGCATATGGAAGCATAAATTTAGAGTAAGCCCTTGCCTTCCGCTTTATGAGTTCTGGATGGGTTTTTGGACACATATCATGAATGGTTACAACCAGAGGACAAGGGCAAAATATTGGGGTTATCCAACTGTTGGTAGCATGAAAGACATCAATTCGATCCTTTCTAATTCTATATGCAAGTAAGAATTGCTCATGAAAACTATAAACATGAGCAGGCAACTCAATAGAATTAAAATTCTTTTGATCAATCCTATTGTGTACCAAATGTTCAAGCGATGGATAGTATACTACATATTCATTTCTCTTGTCTATCAACAAAAGATTTTTTATAAGTGCGCTGTAATATCGTTCAACCCCTGGGGATCGATTAAAGCGGGCATCAATTCCGATTCGCATAAAATCCTACTTTAAGGTTTAGTATCTTCGTAATAGCTTCTATAACATCATCCACTGAGATTGCTTCTATACATGGTGGACAGTTGGGCTTGCCGCAAGAAGGTGAAAAGGATGGTTGGTGAAGGTAACAGGGGCTACAAGAGAGTTTTTTGTGAAGAAACACGCCATTTGACATATTTGTCAAAACCTGTACTGGTGATGTGGGACCAAAGATGCCAATAAAAGGTGTTTCCACAACTGACGCAATATGTAATGGACCGGAGTCGTTGCCAATAAAAAGATGCGATAATTTAATAATAGCCGCCATTTGGGAGACAGTAGTATTACCTACAGCATTGATAATAGCACCTGTTATTCCTTTCTCTATCTCTTTTCCTATTTTAACGTCACCCTTTCCACCGATTATTATAATTCTTGCATCAAGGATGCTTTTAAGCCTTCTTATGAGGTCAATATAGCGGTTTAATGACCACGTCCTATAGTCAGCATTCCACCATGCAGATGGATGAATAGAAATTGTTGGATAATGACCATTCCCTAGGAAATCTCTTGCAAAAACCACATCTCTTTCGGGAATCTTTATTTTTATAGAGGTATCTGTTACCGACAGATTGCACATGTTAAGAAGATCGAGATGTTGTTTTAGTATTGGAACATCGCCCCTCAATTCTATCCTTACCGTATTCAAAAGACCGGTTCCATCTTTTGTAAAACCTACTCTATGAGGAGCTCTCATAAGAAATGCCATCAGAATATGCTCCCTCATCCCCTGGCCTTTTGAAGGTACATATATTAGGTCGTATTTGTGCTTTCGTAAAGACCGTATCAGTAACAGTTTTTTAAAAAAACTTTTGTGCATTCTATCGTGTTCATAGTTAATAACTTCGTCAATAATATCCTTCTCCTCAAATAACGCAAGCGCTTCTTTTGCATGGGGACGAACCAGTATTGATATGGAGGCGTTAGGAAAATTTGCATGAAGGGCACTTATAGCAGGAAATATCCTTAATAAATCCCCTATGCCTCCACTTTCAAATACCAATATCTTTTTTATCTTTGCTTTGTCAATGGGTTTATTTTTGTTAAAGAAAGGAGCCAGCTTTTCTATAATAAAAAAGGCAACCCGTTTAATTATGCCCTTTATTTCTAAAGTCAGGTTCATAGCAGTGCTTCAATTGATCGAGAGGTTTTTTCGATACGATCTTCCCACGTTCTACCCTGAGCAGACTGCACATATTCCCTAACCTTAGAGGCCTTTTTTCCATCTACTAAGGCAACCTCAATGTTATGTAGAAATTCTGTGATGGTCCTTGACAGATGTATTACATGCTGATAATCCTCTAAGTCTGGTATCCATGAAGCCACCACTGGTTTGCCGGTTGCTAAGTATTCGAAAGCCTTTGTAGGTGAACAGGCATTAAGGAACGCCTCTCCTTGATAAGGGATTAGACAAACATCAAAGCCCTTGATATAGGATGGTAAGGCTTCCTGAGGTTTAGGGCCTAGAAACACGATGTTTTTTTGCTGCGTGATATAAGAGGGGGGAGACTCAACACATGGTCCGATAAATATAAAGTTCCACTGTGGTCGTAAAACGGCCACCTCGCGAATCCATTCCCAGTTCATCTTCGAGTTCACCATGCCGCCGACAAAGCCGATAATAGGACGGGAGATGTCTTCTAGTTCAGTGTTTACTTTAAAAGCCGGAGATAAGGCACGCTGAAACTGTTCAAGGTCTACACCAGAAGGAAAGTAGTGTGTGTTAGGGTTTTGCCCCTTTCGCAGGTGAAAAAGATGTTTGGACGTAGTAAACACGACATCAGCTTTTTTGGTTAATTCTTCCTCCATTGCTGATAATCTTTGTCTTTTATTAAAATGATGACTGAAGAAAAAACCAACGTCATCGTTACAGTCATAGCAAACTAAATTTTCATTAAATTGGCCTTTGGGATTAATAGCGTACGGATGGTATATCCATAATATCGGATTTGTAAAGCCTAAGCGTTTAGCCGTTTTTGCAATCGCGGAGGCTGTAATGGCTTGGCTTATCCTGTCTGCAATTTTAAGGTGGCCATACTGCAATAATAACGGTGGGGGATAATAAACAAAGAGGTTTTCCCTGACCTGTTGAATGCCTTTAAGCCACAATAAAGTTTTCTTAAGATGATGTTTCCACCAGTCGGATTTGATGATCAGGTTGCTATACGCTACGGGTGGATCTACAAACAATACCCTATTATCCCTTGCTAACCGTGTCATCATATGATGCATTACAAGAGGAATCGAATCCCATACCAACCAGGAAATACAAATTATATTTTCTCCTTTGAACATCTACTACATATTCCTAAATTTATAATATATTTTCTTTACCAGAGACGGTGTATCTGTATGCACCATGCAACACTTTTGACATATCGGAGGAAGATTTTTACTGAGAAGACTTCGTATATGTCTAGCGCGTTCATTATTCCAAATTTCACTAAAAGTTTCTTCCCTTATATTACCCATTTTATAATCTGTAAACATGGCGCAAGGTACTACGTCACCTAATGGAGTAATCATTGCTGACTTCCATGGTATATTGCATCTTGAGACTGCAAATTTGCCTTCCAACAAAAGTTCTTTATTCCTATTAGCTAATGCTGGATCTAAATCACATTTGATTTCAGAACCACATTTCTTTTTAATATTTTCTATGACATAATCTAATTTATCTACTTGTTCTTTTTGAAGTAGGTATTCTGTGTCAATATTTGAAAAAGTATGATAACCAACAACCTTCTCACCCATTACACGATTTGTTAGCTCTACCGTCTTGCTATCTAATACTGAAAGATAGTTAAAATTTATCCTTCGGACATTAAGTGACTTAGCTAAATCTACTATTTCGTGTAATGCCATGAAATTCCTAGACGAAACCGTACAGTTTATGAATACCTCTGGAATTTCTGTATTAAGTTCCATTTGTCTCTTCTTGATTAATCTTATACCCTCAGTTGCACGATAAAAAGCATTTTTTGCACCTCTAATTTCATCATGTAAACTGCCACTAGCGCTATCAATAGATATCCCAAGTAAGTCTAATTTTGATGCAACTATCTTTTCAGAAAGCCCCTCATCAATTAAATAACCATTGGAAATAGTTGAACAGTAAATTCTTTTTGATTTACAATAATCTACTATATCAAAAAAATCATTTCTTAAGAATGGCTCTCCACCGCAAAAATATATATAATCCACTTTTAAACCAGAGAGTTCATCTATAATTCTCAATAATTCCTCTTTCCCAAGAATTTTATCGCCAACAAGTCGGGTATTTTTAAAATCATCTTTCCACATCTGACATATTTTGCATCGGAACATACAGTGATAGTTAAGTTCTATCGTAATACCTGTGGGGTATGGCGCATAACTGGCTCCAAAACCATAAGAGAGTTCGTGTTTTATTTTCTTAACTAATTGAACCATTAAATTATCTTAAACTCTGTAAATTGTTTCTTCTCTACTTAACAATATCTTCTCTACAACCTCCATACCTTGTATTACCGAATTATCCATATTCCCCACCTCATATTTCCATCCTCCAAATCGCCCCCTGGAATAAATGTCATTTCCCGACAAGAAACTTTGAACCTCTCTCAACACTTCATCTCTACCGAGAAAAGGAACAGGAAATGAGTGTTGCACGTCAATTAAATATGTTGAAACAATCTGAGCTTTGTCTTCCTCTTCTAAAAGTTTAGAATTAATCAATCCTCTTATAGTCTCATCAATAATTGTTTCTTTAGAAACTGATTTACAAGTCGAATAGGATGTTTCTGCAAGAAAAGAAAAATAATTTCCCCTTGGAGTCATGTTGGTTGAATAATTAGAGAGGTATGTAACACGATAAAATGGAGAATCATCCTGAGGAAAATACATCCAGTTCTTTTTACTCGGGCATGGCTTATTAATACCGATACCAACCATGTATCCCCCATTCCATACAAATTCTTTAGCAGACTTATTTATTTGTTCTGGTTTATTCTCTATTTTATTTAAAAGTTCATTTAGTGGAATTGTTGAAATTAATAAATCATATGACACCTTTTCTCCATCTTGAAAAACAATTTCCTTTTTTTCTACAGAAACTTTTATAGCATTTTTGTTTAAGTAAAGATGCCCATTTATGTAAGGTAAAAACTTATCAAACAAACCACCTATACCGCCAAAAAGAGGGTATTTAAAAACATTGTTTGGTCCCCAATCGCTGTCATCCTTATTATAAACGATGTTTTGGAGAATTCTCTTTATGTCTATAATACTAACTCTTTCAGCTATCCAGCCATAGTCCATCCTATCTAATGGACACGCCCACACCTTATTGTTGTATGGGGTCATAAAATATCTTGCAATGCCTTTCCCAAAGAAATAATAAATCCATTCTTCAAAATTTCTACAATTACCATTCTTATAAAGATTATCAATAAGCCCCAAAATACATTCAATTACTATTTCCTTATCAGGATGAGTATGGAAATTATTCTGGAAAGGGTATTTTACAAAATTGTCTTTAAGCCACACCCAACTTTCTCTTTTAAAAGATAGTGATTTGTCACCTAACAAATAGTCAACAAGGTAATTAAACCTATTATCAGTTGAGAAAATTATATGACCTCCTATATCCCATGTGAATCCTTGCGCATCCCTAAAACTGGCAGAAAGGCCTCCTATATAACTGTTTTTCTCATATATCTGCCAATTTTTATAATTAAGCTTCTGTAATTGATATGCAGTTCCAAGTCCAGTAGGTCCTGCGCCGAGTATAATGATTTTTTTCACAGTATTACTTTCTTTTTCGCGCATAGAAATATACGGAACCGCTCATAATATAAGGAAATTTAATATTATAATAATCAAAGACTTCTTGGTATTTTGTCGATTTTTTCCCGTATTTTATTAGCCTGAACCAAATAAAAAAATGTTTAACAAAGAAGATAAAAGTATGCATTGGCAATTTTATTATTGGGGCATATAACTTTTTAAATCTTGTATTTTCCATAAATATATATTTTGATAATACCTCGAAAATATTAAAGCCAGGTTGTACCTTTATATCAGTAAAATAGGAATTGCACAGGATATATTCAATTCCCCAATGGCTCATGTTGAAATAAGACTTATGAAATGGCTCCATAAAGGCAACATTTCCTATAAAAAGACTATGAGATTTTAAAACTCTGTTAACTTCCATCATAGCGCTTTTTGGATCACAAAAATGCTCTAAAGCGCAGTTGGAAAAAACACAATCAAATATTTCGTTCTTAAATGGAAGACAATGAACATCTCCCCTAACACTTTATTCTATACTTAATAGATTTACACCTATCCATTTATGACCGCATTTTTCTATTTGATTTTTTATACGTTTTGTAAATGGTCCGTACCCACATCCCAAATCAAGAATGAGAGAACCAGCAGGTAATTCAGAAGAAAGGAATTTTGAAAGCGATTCAAACGTTAAATGATTCTCTTGAGGTATATATTGTACATCTTTAGAAAAAAAAGGTTTTTCTAATTTCATTATAGTGTCCTCATATAAATGTCTTCAATTTTTTTTGTAATTATTTCCCACGTATAATTCTCAAGTACTCTCCGTTTCCCCCATTGCCCCATAAACTTTGCCATTTCAGGATTTTGAAGCAATGTCATTATTTTGTCTGCTATATCCTCCGGCATTGGATTTACCAAAAATCCCCCCTGACCATTATTAGTAATCTCAACTAATGGCGGAATGTTTGCTCCAATTATTGGTTTCTCAAACATCCATGCCTCAAGGAACGTACCACCAAGACTTTCCTCTAACGACGGCATGCAAAAAACATCGCAAGCCTTCAACAATGCTGTTTTCTCATTTTCTGATACAACACCCAGTACAATAATTCTTGGATCACAATAACGTCGAAATATTTCTTCAGAATTTCCTTCTTTTGGTCCTGCAAAGAAAAAATAGGTATCTGGGAACTTCTCCCACACAATATGTGCCGCTTTTAAAAGCCCTTCCATACCCTTATATGCAACATTACGGCCTAGAAATAATATAATCCTTTTGTTATTAAGATTATACTTCTGCCTAATGTCTTCTGCTGTTTTATCAGCTAACAAAGGTCCCACGCCAACATTGTATAATTTCTTTGAATCTATACCTTCCTTAATATAAAAATCCCTTTCAAAATCAGTCATTGCTATAATAGCATCAGCTTCACAACATAATTTATACCAGTAATTATCTGTCCAACCCCTTGGACTTAAACAAAGCTGAGGATTATAGGAATAATAATTCGTATTATTCATACCTACAGTCTGATTTTTATGATACAAATGTAAAACAGGCGTATATACAAAAGGAATTCCAAGTCTTTTGGAAGCTTTAAACGCTGCGTAACCAAGATAGGAAACACCTCCATGGACACAATGCAAAACATCTGTAGCTTCTATTAATCCTATTAATTTCTTCATGTAAAAGTTCGATAAATTCTCCATCGCTAACTTAATTATGAAGCCAGGCAATTTTGGACTCTGTATCCTAGCAAAAGGAAAATTTACAAACTTTTCAACAGGCGTTAATGGCACTCTCGTTACATTTGCAAAATTATCTTTATACCTTGTTGCATTCACTGGTGCTTTAAGTATACATGCAAACCACAGTTCACCAGATAGCTTATCCTGCTGATTATCGATCAAGGTTATAACTTTTACATCGTATTTTTCAGACAGTCTTTTGACAAGCTCATGGGTATGAAGCTCACACCCACCAATGGCAGGCCAGTAAACAGGAAGTACATAGGTAATTTTTATATGTCCCATTTAACTATAATTAGAGTACCTTTTCTTTTATAACATTAAGATATATTTGCAATAATCTACTTACATGCTCTTCTTTACTCAAAAACCGTTTTACAATTTCTTTTCCATTTCTACCAAATTTCTCTGCTAAAGAACTGTCCTCTAAAAGAAGTTTAATTCTCTCTGCAAATTGTTTTTTATCAGGAAATTTTACAAGAAAACCGTTCTCTCCATCTTTCAACCATTCACTTATACCACCAACATCAAAGGCGACAACAGGCTTTCCAAAATACATTGCTTCAATTCCTATAAGACCAAAGGGCTCAGGATATATGGATGGCACAACAACCACGGCCGCTTCATTATAATATTGCAATAAATTGCTGTGCTGTATATGTCCAACCAAATCTATTTTACTTGAGAGCCCAACAGCGTCAATCTTCCTCCTTACCTCGCATTCATAACTACCGTAACCAATAATCTTCGCCCGCCACTGAATATCTTGTATTAAACTTAAAATATCAATTAATTCCCCCACTCCTTTATTCTTTTCGACCCTACCAACATAAAGAATAACATTGCTTTTCTCTTCTTTTTCTCTCCAATTAAACCAATCATTTTCTACGTTTAAATAATAATAAAGCACCTCTATATTTTCTATTGAGACTCCATTCCTGACTAATTCATCCCTCATATATTTACTCGCAACGATAATCTTTATGAGTTTCCTATATTGCCGCATCTCAGCATTTTGAGTTATTATATTCTTTAAAGTTGATATAACAGTGCCCTTTTCAGAGAACCCTATACATCCAGAAGTCAAACAACCCCAGCCGACAGGTCTTTTGCAAATATTATCCTCCGGGTTATATATCTTTTTGCTATTTAAGCAAAACGCCATAATATCATGCGCTGTATGTATAGTTGGCCGCATCCTTAACATTTCTTTTACAACCACAGGACTGGTATAGCCGTGAAGACCGTGTATATGAATTATATCAGGATTGATCTCCCTTACTATTTTCCTAACCTCTTTTAGCAGGGATAAACCCCGTAAAAGACCGGGTGACGGCGGAATAAAATACTCTTTTCTCTTACTACTTTTATACCCATTATCCTTCATGGCCGAATATAGAACGGCAATCTCAAGTCCTTTTTCCTCAAGGGAATTGATAATGTTGGTAAAATAGACCTCAGCCCCACCACACGGCAAATAATGATCGTGAACTAGCAGTATCCTCATAGAACATCGAAGAGTACTTTTAGTTCAAAAGCCTTAGTAACGAATTCTGAAATAATATTTAAAACAGTAATATAAATCATCTCGTATCTTTTGTTATATATTTATCAGTAAAAATATACTCTTCATGGTAATCTTCATTCCAGCTGTCAACCATTTAAAAACAAAATATATTCCCATTTTTTTGTAGCAAATATGCATTTATTAATAAATTAATCACCAGAACAAAAAAATGCAGATATTTCACCTTTTTGGGAATGACAAAACTTTTGTTATTAAGTGACAAAAGAAATCTTGATTCTTCAACTTATCTTTCCTTATCACCGTAACAAAGATGCCAATTTGCAGAATTCTTAAGAAAGTCTATATCTATTTCAGAAGAAAGTTGAGAATAAACAACAGGAATTGGTTGGAACCCACTATGTTCGTGAAATCCAACCCCTTTGAGATACACATTAAAAGGATCCTCTTTTAAAATACTGCAAAGAACATAATCGGTTCCATGTTCAATAAAATATTTTAGCGAGGCGTACAGTAATGATAAAGTAGATTTTTCCACAGAAAGAAAATCCATAATTAATCCCACTTTGGCTACTTTTTCCTCTATTTTCAGAATCGCATAACCTTCTAACGTTCCCATTCGTTCAGCAATAAGGATTGTATAAGATCCGTAACTATATCTCCAATTTAAATACTTCTGATCTCTTACAGTCATAATACCGTAACGATCTTTGGTGATATTCCATAAACTATTAACCCTTTCATCAAGACTATTTACCGTCTTAATACAAAGTTGTTTGTCCCTTCTTATTTTTATAGATACTATTAAAGAATAAAACTTCTGACTAATTTTATGAATAAGATTTAGTATTAATGAGGGACACTTTGGAAACCGATTTTTCACAGCACATCTGAGGCTAAGTCTTCTAAAATACTCAATCATTACACCAAGAACCTTATATCCAAAAAACCTTTCTCCTATCTCGTAAGCAATTTTATTTGGGAAACCATAAGCAAATGCAGCAATACCATGATTATTCTGCTTATGTTGTTCAATCAGATTTGTAAGAAGTTTTATCCCTCTTCTTGACGGATTAACTACAGTGTCAATCGGCTCAGCAGCCGTTACAATTCTATTACCAAATTTAAAATTTATAGCCCAACTTGCATAATGACCAATAATCCTCCCATCCTCCTCAGCAATAGTAATCCATTTTGCAAGATCTTTATTATAAAAAGGGTTTTCTATGTACATCCACTTCCATTTATTCAGTGGTCTTGCTTTATTAAAAACCCTGTTAAAGAGGTTATTAATATCCTCTTCATCACCTGGACTATATGGCCTAATTTCAATAGACGATTCTGTTAATTTACTATGCATCTGCTATATCACCGCCAGACTAATGGCATCATCCTCATGGGAATATTTTCTATAATATACCTTTTTTTCTAAAAAAAAGAAAACACCTGTAAAGATACCATTCGATCTGGAATGAAAATATCTCGCGCTTCAACCGAAAGGCTGCTAATTTTTGAAGAATCATCAATGGGAATACCATTATTTTTCTATGTTTTAGCGGCTGTATAAAGGCCAGTTTAAAATAAAGTAACATCGGTTGGCGACCAAATTCATCCTTTCTGGCCACCCATGGTGTAAGCACGTCGTAAGCAACTTGACAATACCAAGTAATCCAATCGGAAATACCCTTAGGCAAGAATTTCTTTCTTTCATCTTCATACTCAGCAAGTGGTGTTCCTGGAATAGGTATGTATTGGTATGTAATCACATTATTATCCGGATGTGCCTTTTTTACAAAAGACATAGAACGTATCGTAGCCAGAAAGTCTTCCTTTTTCTCCAACGGAGGTGCAATAATATAATTCCCTCTAATAGGAATTCCAATCCTGGCAAGTTTTTCAACTGCCTTGGCTATATTTTCATCGGTAAAATTCTTCTGAAATATTTCCCTAATCCGTTTTGACCCACTTTCAATACCCAATTCCAGACAGAAACATTTCGTAGCGCACAACAATTCAAGCATTTCGTCATCAAAATTTACTACTTGATCGACATATGAATTTGCACCCCATGAGAAATTTAAATTTTCTCTGATAAATCCCTTCAACATTTCCTTACTCTTTTTAAGATTTACAAAGAATGTGCTATCGAAAAATGCTACTTTCTTTATTGGATACTTTTGACAAAGCACTTTTATTTCATGAACAATCCTTTCCGGATTCAAACTATACCACTTCCGTTTTAAATAGGAAGAAACACCACAGAAAGTGCAGGAATAAGGACACCCAACACTGGTAATGTAATGTAGGAAACCTTCACTCAGCGTATAACGGGATGTATCCAAGAGTTCGTAATTAACGGGCAAAAAGATATTCAAATCTACCAAAGGTCGCAACGGATTATGAACAACTTTTCCGTCTTGTTTGTAAGAAATTCCTGTCGTATCACTAATCGAGATAAGAGTTTTCATTTTGGCAGTAATTTCTGGCAAAATCACCTCTCCCTGTCCTCTCACTACGATGTCGATATATGGACTTTCAAGGCATTGATCCGGCGCAATCGTTGGATACCACCCACCCCATATTACGGGTATCTGAGGAAAAAGTTCTTTAACATATTTGGAAAAAAGATAGCCATCAACTACCTGATAACCTGCCATTGCAGTAACACCAACATAAAGCAGATCATCTTTATTCCTAGCCAGTATATCCTTAATGTCGTCTTGCGTTCGACTATCACAAATCTCGACTGAAAATCCCTGATTTATGAGGTGACCTGCCAAGGTAATCACAGAAATAGGTTCCCAGGCTTTTACTTTTCCTGATTCTCTGGGGTCAAGCTTTGGGAAAAATAGCAACACTTTATTTTTGTCCTTGATGCTCGGAAAGACAACCATTTTGTACTCCTGAAATTAAAGGTTATATGCCACACCTCATCAGAAAAAAGAGGTGGTCACCTAGCCGATATTACTACTTAAACATCAGAAATAAGCACCAATCCTTGTGGTTGGCGTGGCGGTGGATAACCACCGCCTTAGAAATTCCTACTCGTTCGGATTATGCAGAATATCCAAGATTCCTCAGATTTTCTTTTATCTTTTCTGCCTCATTTTCACTATAAATTCCTTGTTGGTTTCCAACTTGAGAAGGCGCTCCGTACCGTATTGGAAACTGTTTTAAGAAATCTTCTTTGACGATTTCTTTCAAAACCCGACCGTCCATATCTTCAGGAATTTCAACATCCATAAGGTAAAGGATGGTAGGTGCTAGATCGATTATTCTTGGATTATCTACCTTTGGCAATTCATTTAATATATTACCCTTCGCAAGAAAGATTCCATCAATCCTGTGTGTACCTCCAACATAAGGATTATACCGGAACAACCCATTGTGTATATCTTTTTGAAGTAAAATTTCTCCATCCTTCATCATAATAAACAGGTCTGGGGCAAAATGGGTATAAGGACCGTTATAAATCTCCTCTTTTTTTATAACAACATCGACTAACTTTCTCTTGGTTTTTGGATCAGTAAGTACATTTAAACTCTCTGCCACATAATCTCTCAGCGCTAAATATTCACGCTGATCGACAATTCCTTGAACTTCCCTACCTTTAAGGTTTATATAAATACCTTGTTCTGTAAAATTACCAGAAAAAACCTTCGTTCTTTTCCAATCAATCAACCGTGATAAACGTAAGCCTTCTCGTGGGTCTACTTTATTTTTCAATTGATTGTAAAGAAACAAGGGAATCGTCCATGCAATACCGGGATGCCTGAATTTCTTCAAAATTTTAAAAAAGATATGAGGCCATCGTATCCACAAGAGTGGGTAGTATCGCTTTTTAATTTTCAGAAGTTTTTTCTTCATTAACCATTTATTGATATAAAAACCTCCTGTATGCGGACCAGCACCATGATCTGAAACAATAAAAACTGTGGTGTTTTTATCCAATTTATCTAATATTTGCCCAATATACGTATCAATCAACTGGTAAAAGTCTGGAATCACATTCTTATATTTTGCAGCCAGTTTTTTATCATAAAGTGGATGTGTGCTATCGTAAAATTTAAAAAAATGATGCTGAATGAGATCTATAGAAAAAAAAACAGGCATAAAAAAGTCTGTTTCATATCTATCGAGAAGATAGAGAATAATTTCCTGCCGCTTAGCAGTAATCTCCTTCCATTTCGATATAAAATGGTCTAATTCATTGGTATAAAGCGACCTCTCGTCTCCAAAAACCACTTCATATTTTCCAAACTTTCCCTCAATTTCAGACAACAACTCTTTCGGATAGGTAAATCCTTTATTCACATCAAATGCATACTGCATACCCGGTATTAAAAACCCATTAACCTCCTCCGGTGGATATGTTAACGGGACATTGATAATACCAACCTTTTGATTATTTTCACTCAGTATCTTCCATAACGTTTTTGCCTTGCTAAATTGTGAATTTATAATTGGCCTTTCGTAGCCACTCGTGGTGTATCCATAGAAGTCAAATATACCGTGCTTGCCAGGGTTCTTACCTGTCATAAATGACGTCCATGCTGGTGGTGTTACCGGTGGGATGGTTGATCGAAGTCTTCCCCAAACCCCATCTTTCATAAATCTGGCAAAGACCGGAAGTTTCCCCTGATTCACAAGCGGCTCTATTATATCGAACGTTGCTGAATCTATTCCTATGACAACGATTTTCGGCATCTTCTTCATCCCCTTTAATCTAACCAAAGTATCCTAAGCCTTTTAAAGCATTCATGATCCTTTGCGATTCCTCTTTGGTAAATGATTCGGCATCTTTTTCAACCTTCTCCCTAAAAATATTTTCCTTTGTATACTGTATTTGATTTTTACTTAAGTATTCAGCTCTAATTATATCTTTTAAAACTCTTCCATCCATTTCTTCAGGAATAGGAAGTCCTAGTAAATAGAGTATAGTAGGTGTTATATCCATAATATGTGGGGTATTTGGCGTTCTTCCATTATCTATTTCTGTGCCATAAGCAATAAAAATCCCTTGATTAGCGCTTTGATGTACACCAACGACCTTATCTTCTTTAGTAATCTGCTCAAAGAACCCCCTACCACCAAAAAGTTTGGTACTAATTCCATAACTTGGAGAATTAAAGAAAAATTGGAGGTCGCTTGCATTATCAACAAACGGACCCGAATAAATTTCACTTTTTTCATATATTTTATCAACAATAGCCATTTCGGTTTTATCGTCTTTTAGTACAGAAAGTTCCTTTTTTATAAAATTGATAACATCCCAATATTCCTCATTATTCACGATTCCTGCTGGTTCTCTTCCCTTTAAATTTATATTTATGGTGTCTGAATGTGAATATGCCTTTGTTTTCTTCCAATCAACAATTTCCGAAAAACTCTTTTTCTTCCTCCAGATAATTGGTATGTGCATATTCTTAATTTTCTCTGGCAAGAAGTGGATTATTTTTAACATTCCCAGCTTTGTTAGAATCCCGAACAAAGGAACCTTTAATAAGGTAATCTTGTATTTTGAACTATTTAAGCAAAGCAACCCCTTTGCTATTAACCATTTATTCACAAAAAATTTCTTTTTAAGAGTCGAAAATCCGTGGTCAGAAATTATTACGACAGCCGTATCTTTGTCTAACTTTCTAAGTATGTCACCTATTGCTTTATCAATCCTTTTGTAACAATCAAAGATTTCATTATAATATTTCTTTGAAAGTTCTGCATCATAAGCCGGGTTATTCTTATCTATAAAACATATAAGCTTGTGCTGGAGAAAATCCGTCGAATTGAAAACAACCATAAAAAAATCCCACTCATATTTGCTCATTAAATAAAGAGTACCTTCACGAAGCTTCTCTACAGCTATACGATGAAAGCCAACCAATTGATCCAACCAGAATTCTTTAGAAGATTTGTTGCCATATCTAGAAAAGATACTAACGTAACTAAAATTCCTCCTGTTTTTCATTAATGAATCTAAGTCAAGAACATCAAACAATTCTTTAGATATCTCCGACGGATAGGCTGATATCTTATCACCTATACCACGCGCATTAAAGTAAGCAACCATAATACCATTAATCTTTTGGGGTGGATAAAGATATGGAATATTTACAACAATGGACTTTTTCCCAGCTTGCTCTAAATAATTCCAGATTGATTTGGCTTTGATATCATTTGAAGAAACCACCCAGTCAGGTTCATAAGTATGCGTGTTTCTTATAAAAGAACTTACACCTAGTTTCCCCGGATTTACTCCAGTGATTGATGCTGGCCATGCTGGAATGGTCATTGATGGAAAAGTAGATGTTAAATTACCCCACGTACCTTCTTTCATTAACTTCGCAATATTGGGAAGTTCTCCTTTTTCAACAAGAGGTTTAATTAAATCAAATGTAGCGCCATCTATTCCTATGAGAAACGCCTTTTTGGCCATTAATCACTTCCTCCTAAAAGTATCTTATTCTATATACCCTAAGTTTCTTAAATGCTCTTTCATTTTCTGTTCTTCCTCTTCTCCAATAAATACGGCATCTCTCTCCTTAAAAATATTAGCTTTCTGATAGTTTATCTGGTTCATCATTAAAAATTCTTTATCAAGTATGTCAGTCATAATTTTACCATCCAAACTTTCAGGAACAGGAATACCCATAACATGCAATACAGTAGGAACAATATCCATTATTCGTGGAGAACTACCCATGGAAGTAGGTTTAATGTGTTTACCGCATGCCATAAAGATCGCATTATTAACACATTCCTCAGAATTAATATGATGGGCACTTATTGCATATTCATGGTTCATGTTTTTGAAAAGGGCAGCATCATCAAGCCTTTTACTAAACATATAGTCAGGTTCAGAAAGCAAGAACTGAATATCAGGTGCGGATTGCACATAAGGACCTGAATACAATTCTTCTTTCGTAAACACCCTTGAGATTATTTTACGACGAGTATCCGGGTCTTCTAATTGATATAAATGCATTTTTATTTTTTCTATTAAAGAATTGTAATCACTTGGAGAAACAATACCATTAGGTTCTCTGCCTTTGAGATTTATATTAATGCCAAATGACATGGCATAAGCATAAGTATTGTTCCACTCTATCATTTCAGAAATAGCTACTTTCCCATATCTAAATAATGGTATCTTCAGTTTTTTTATTCTTTGTGGAAGCATTTCTGCCAAGAATTTCATCCCAGACCTATTCAAAATTTTCTGAAGCGGATATGTCTTAATTTTTAACCGAAACGGAGATATACCTTTTACCCTTAACAATCCTGCATTTTTTAGAAAATTATTAATAAAAAACCATTTACTAACAGGGGCTATTCCATGATCAGAAACTATAAATAAAGTGATGTCATCGCCAGCTTGTCGCAAAATATCTCCTATTGCTTGATCTACCTGAATATAACCATCGGAAATAGCTTTTTCAAACTTTTTCGCAAGTGTCGGTTCATAAGTCGGATGTGTTTCATCCATAAACCGCCAGAATCGGTGTTGCAAGCCATCTACGGGGGTAAAAACAACCATAAGGAAGTCCCATTTGTATTTATTCATTAGATGAATAGTCCCTTCTTTAATCTTCTTAATTGTAAAAAGATAAAGATTTTTAATCCTCTCCAAAACGAGCATCTTATTAACATATTTGAATCCATCCTCCAACCTTTCTATTTTTGCCTTTTGCTCAGCCAATGTTCCTAAATTAACTTCAAGAACCTTTTGAATCTCTTTATATAATTCAGGAGGAAAAGTCTTCAACTCAGCCTTCCCCAACTCCTTTAAAATCCTTACCGGAGTGACTATAGCACCATTAATTTCAGGAGGAGGAAATGTAAAAGGCACAAAAATACTTAAAGAGACCCTATTATTCTCCGTTAAATAGTCAAAAATAGTTTTTACCTTTAAATCATTAATATTCAATGTCCTACCTTCATCATAATCCTTATGAGAATCTGCTAAAAAATGATATACACCCTGTTTGCCAGGATTTACTCCTGTTATGCAAGTTGGCCATGCTGGTACTGTTTGAGAGGGAATTGTCGTTTGCAGAGAACTTCTTACACCTTTTTGAATAATATTTTCAATATTAGGTAACTTACCTTCCTTTAGAAGTGGATCAATTATTTTCCATGTTCCTCCATCTATCCCAATCACGATAACACGATTACCCATTTATCCAATCCTCCCTAGCCACTAACTTTATCAACTCACTATCAAAAATTAATCTCAGTTCGTAAAGGGCCCTGCTTTTGTTATAACTTTTCAAAGCTTCCCTAAAATGAAAGATATCCCTCTTCATATATCTATCACACAATCCCAAAAGACTATGCTTAATATATTTCATTAAAAACAAATTAGATCTCAACAGTAACTTAAACGGACTATGCTTATATAATTTGTAATCAGCACAAGAATGAGCAGCTCCAAAGTTAGATAATCTCCGTCTCATCCCGTAAGGTGTTATCCTATCTGAATAGACAATATGCCAGACAATAGCTTCAGGCGTATAAATAACTTTGTACTTTTTGGCATAAATTCTCCTTAAAAGTCCTGCTTCACCATCACCTATCCAATTTTCTCCCATACATTCAGGGTTAAAACCTCCAAGTTCAAATAAAATATCTTTTCTAATGGAAAAATTACAACCAAAAGGATTCTGTGGCCATTTACATTCAATTACAGTATCTCCATAATCTAACAAACACAACGTCCATGGATCAAAAAATCTCATCCATTTAGGTGGTGGAACTTCCCACTTTGGAAGTATTTTCCCACCCACGCATACAATTTCGTCCGAACGATACTCATTTAAAAGTGCTGTCAGCCAATTTTTATCACATACCACATCATCATCGGTATATGCCAGTATTCCACCTATAGACTTACGGGCGCCTGCATGTCTTGCATTATGCAATCCTAAATTCGGTTCACATATGTAGTATACACGCTTTCCCCCCTCCTGATTAACTTGTCTTACAATTTCCTGTGTGTTATCCTTTGAACCATTATCCACAACAATTATTTCATATGCTTCCTCTTGTAAGCTTTGACATTTTATGCTTCGCAACGTGTTCGATAACATCTGCGCCCTGTTATATGTTGGAACAATAACTGAGATTTTTATTTGGATGCTTTTACCATTCATCGTATCTTTGCATCACTCTGCTTCATCATGAAGATAGCCTAATCCCCTCAAAGATTCCTTGATCATGCTAATCTCATTTTCACTCATGTTACCCTTCATTTGAGCCGATTGGGTAAGGAGGTTATCGAGTTTTTGTGACAATAATTCCTTCATGTCTTTATTTGTCATATATAAATCATTACACTCAAAGGGATCAATATTCAGATTGTATAGGGATTTCTTATGATTTATTTTATCAACGATAATCTTCCAACCAGAATATCTCAAACTCATGTAACTGTTTTTTAATATATCCCATCGCTCATCTGAAGACTCTATGCAAGTCTCACTATAAGCCGGAAGTTCTTCCTGATATTGTCTCCTACATAACGGAAGAAGACTAACACCCTCCATCTGCTCATAACCTTCTGAATTATCAAGCGGCAAGCCAAGCAGTTCTATCACCGTTGGCATTACATCAATAAGCCGTACTTGCTGAGTGACCTGCAAACCACTGAGTGCTCTGTTAGCCTTGATAATCAAAGGGACAAGCAACGTAGTATCATATAAATACTCTCTATGGCCAGGTTCATGGATACCGAAATCGTTTCCATGATCAGACAATATAACGATGATTGTATCATCATATAACTCCTTATCTATCAAAAATTGAGTTATTCTCCTAATACTTTGATCCACTTCTTTCATTTTTAAGACTTGATACAATGGCTGATATGTTATTGGATGCTCAATAGTCTCATGAATATCAAAATAATGAACAAAAAGGAAGAATCTACCATCAATCTTGCTCATCCATTGCAATGCCTTTTCTGTTACCTCTTTATGGTCTCTTCGAAACAGTTTCAAATTGCCTACCTTACCAATTGATTGGTTAGAGTCAAAATCGTAGATATCAAACCCCCTATGAAAGCCGTAAAACTCACCCAAAGCGTTTGAACCTACAATCCCCCCTGTTTGAAATCCGTCTCGCTTCAATCTCTCTGCGAGTGTCATTGCCCTTGGATTTATCTTAAAACCAACAAATTGTCTTATCCCATGATTGAAAGGATTTAGCCCTGTAAATATGGATGCATGTGAAGCAGGTGTATACGGTGCCTGTGAGACAGCCTGTGTAAATAAAATACCATTAGAGGCAATACAATCAATATAAGACGTTTTAGGTTTAAAGAGCCACTTTATAATTGGATCAATGACGGGTTCATATATTCGTTTCAATCTTCTCATACCTCTAAGATTCAAAGCAGGAATCGTATTATGAAAATATGAAGGAAAAATACGATGGTAACAGCCAATTGCCTCTCGCCTCACACAGTCCAAGCTTATAATGATAAGGTTATTCATCTTTGCTTTTGTTAATGAATAGATACTTCTCGCTCAAGAGTTCCCCATCCACGGGATCTAACAGCCGAGCACCAACAATTACAGAATCACTTAAATTATAATCAATTATCTTATCAATATTACTTGCCGCATTAAAATTTATCTGTTCAGACCACAGATGAACTTCATCTCCTTTACTATTCCTTGACCAAATCTTAACATCAACTGTCCCGTAGGTATTCCCTTTATTTGATAAGGCTACTTTCAGTATCTTTTCCTCTACCGATATATCTACGCTGGGGAATAAATCACCCACCGCTCGAACGGCATAGTCTCCAGCATCATAAATTGTCCCCTTGGATCCAATTATCGGCGACGTGTAAATAAACCCTCGTCTAAAACTCCATTTCTGTGTACCGTCGGGATTCACGGCATAAAATTGGTCAGACTGAGCAGAAAAATACACAACCCCTTCGTTATCAACACATGGTGAAACTTCAACAGGTCCCCTTGTCTTAAACTTCCACCGTAGTCGTCCAGTCGGATCTAAGGCGTATAAATGATGATCATACGAACCAAAATAAATAGTGCCATCCTTTGCTATTGCAGCAGAAGACCTTATATCACTCTCAGATTCAAATGTCCATTTCACAGATCCATCTGGATTTACTGCATAAAATATCCCATTGCGTGCTCCAAAATAGAGAGTTCCATCTTCCGAAACTGCTGGGGTTGTTCTGATGCCCCTAGTCTCCTCGATCTTCAGTTGCCACTTGATGTTCCCCTGAAGGTCTATGGCATACAAAATTCCAGGGTAAGTAATCTGATAAACCGTTTCATCGTTTGCCAAAGTCGGCGATGAAATGCTAATCGTTCCTTCCAGTAAAACTTTAAACTTGCGCTCTCCTTGAAATGTAACCGCATGAAGTGTGCCATCCTTAGGACCACCGGATGCAATAAATATTGTCTCATTTGGTGCTATCGTAGGAGAGGTGAGAATAGGAGCCCCTGCATAATAACTCCACTTGATCTGTCCTTCGGGAGTAATGGCATATAAATTACCGTCAAAAGAACCAACATAAATAGTTCCATCAGCCGCAACAGCAGGAGAGCTTCTTATAAGTCCCAGAGTAAGAAATTTCCACTTCAAAACTCCTGCAGGTGTAAAAGCATAAAGATGAAAATCGTGCGAACCAATATAGACGGTACCATTAGGACCAATAGCTGGGGATGACTCAATCGCTCCTTTGGTAGGGACTTCCCATTGAAAATTCGGAATCTCCGGTCCCTTAAATTGACTCCGTCCCGTATGCTGGGGGTCGCACCGAAACATAGGCCACGGCGTTTTTGCTAATTTATTTGAATAATCAGTCTTATTTATCAAATCATGTGAGAATCGCTCTTTGTGTTGCATTCTTTGGGGCTGTGGCATATTCTTCAGACTAAGCCTGGAGGCTAAAAATGATTTGACACTATTTGATTTAAAAAGGAGGACTGTTAAAACTATTATACTTGAAATTATTGCTAAAATTATTCCTATTCTCTTAAAATTCTTCATTTTTCCCCTTCCTCACCTGATAGTACCCTCCTCTTTAACCCGATGAAGGTAGCAATTCTTTGACGGAAATCTTTGGAAAAAAAGACACCGACAAAATATAAAATCATGGTCAAAACCAGCAGGATTGCTGGACCAACAGAATTGATATAAGCTACTAGTATTACAATAAAGATGATTGCCATAGGAGCAAGCATCTTCACAATGTCCTTTATCTTCAGCCTTTTTATACCCCAAATGGTTTGTAAGAGGTAGTTCCTGAATATGGTTTCAAAGACCTTTGAAGCAAGGAAAGCTATTGCAGCGCCAACGAAGCTGTAGTAAATGATTAATGGTACGGCAAGTACAAGATTAATACCGAGCCCTAGTGCTGCCCATGGAATAAACCTCTTCATCTCCCTGGAGGCGGCAAGGGTTACTGAAACCGGGGCATTAAAGATCTGAAGGGCATATGCCCAGCCAAGGATAGTCAAGGCAGGGGATGCTGGCAGATATTCCTTACCAAAGATAATGGTAATAATCTCCCGAGGGAAAAATGTTGTGGCGAGGATCAAAGGGAATATGATGGCCACAAGAAGCGATTTCGTAGACCCGTCGATGATATCTTCCACCATTTTGATATTTTCCGCATTGGAGGCTACTGTGGGAAGAGCAGCCTGTCTAAAGCTGCCGGGAAGTATCAAGGCAGTCTGACATATCGAGGCAGGAGAACTATAATATCCCATCGCTGTCTCTCCAGGGAATTTGCTGGGAATATTGGAGAGAAGGAAGATATTCATATATCTATTGGCTTGTTGAAAGAATGAAAGAACAGCAAATGGCATAGACAGGGACATCAAATTTTTCCAAACTGAAATATTAAAGGCAAATCTGTATTTAAGGAACCGCTTCCTTATCCAGAGACCAGAAATCCCAGCACCCAATAAACTACCAAAAAATGAGACCCAAACAATACCTTTCAAACCGTAACCAAAATAGACAATAAGGATATTGGACAGATTACTTAAAAAGGATACCAGAATAAAGATAAGGGAAGGTATCTTAAACCTCTCAAAGGCTATATATAAGATACTAAAAGAGCTTGAGAATGTAGAAAATATAGCAGAGAGGCCGGCTATATACAAAAGGTATTTAACATCTTCCCTATATCCCAGAAGGGTTACTACCAGCACAAGGAGGGGATACGCCAGCAACACAAGGCTTACCCTCAGAGAAAGGATGTGGTTAAATAACTCTTCTGCCTTTATTTTATCCCTGGCTATCTCCCTTATAGCCATCGGGCCTATACCGAAATTCCCAAAATACGAGAAGAAAAACGTCACTGCCCCTATCAGGGCATATATCCCAAAATTTCCCGCGCCAAGAATTCTAGCAGCATAAACTATAAAGAGGAATGAAAATACTTTACTAGCTATTCCAGAAGCAAAAACAAACCCCGTATTTTTTAGAATTTGGTTACCAGCTTTCAAATAACCGCCCAATAATTAAAATATTTTTATTTATAGAATAATTGAATCTTATCTCATTGCCTGATCTTAACCAAAAGATAAATCAGTAGAATTATAAAGTAAATCTTCTAATAATCAAAACACCATTACTTCCACCAAAGCCAAATGAATTTAACATAATTACATTTAAATTTAATTTTCTTGCCTTATTCGGTACGTAATCGAGATCACATTCCGGGTCTGGAGTTGTGTAATTAATCGTTGGTGGAACAATATTATCTCTTATTGAGAGACAACTGGCAACCAACCCTATCGCACCTGAAGCACCTAATGTATGACCTATCATAGACTTTATTGAGCTTACCGGTATTGAATATGCCTTACTATCAAACACCATTTTAATAGACATTGTTTCTATTTTATCATTTAAAACTGTTCCAGTCCCATGTGCACCAATATAATCAACTTCACTTGGCGGCAGATTCGCTTCTTTCAATGCAATTTCCATCGCCATTGCTTGACCATTACTATTCGGTGCTGTTATGTGGCTTGCATCATAGGAAGAACCGTAGCCTATTATTTCTGCATATATATTTGCTGATCTCTTTAAAGCTTGTTCTAACTCTTCTATAACAACAATACCCGCACCTTCACTCAATACCATACCACCCCTATCCTTGCTAAACGGCCTGCAAGCACCCTCTGGATTATCATTCTTTGTAGATAAAACTCTCAGCGCACACCATCCACTCCAAATTCCAGGACTAATGGGTGCCTCTACTCCTCCTGCGATTATTGTATTAGTGTAACCATTTTTTATTAATCTATACGCCTCTCCAATTGCATTGGTTCCAGAAGCACAGGCAGTAACAACTGTATAGCCAGGCCCCATTAAACCGTACCTTTTCGAAATATGGCATGCTGTAGCATTACACATTATCATTGGAATCGCTAAAGGATGTACATATCTTGGTCCTTTTAAGTTATAAAGACTATGTTCAATATCATCAGTAGTAATACCTCCTATTCCAGTACCAATAATAATACCTGTATCCTTGGACAATTTTCCACCAGCATTATCAACCGCTTCCTCAGTCGCAGCGATAGAAAGATGACTTATCCTATCCATATCCTTGACTTCTTTATTATGTATATATTTAAGAGGATCAAATTCTCTGATTTCTCCTGCAATTTGTGTTCTGTGTTGAGATGGCTCAAAAAAACTGATTCTCTTGATACCAGATCTCCCATTGATAATTGCATCCCAAAATGGATCTCTATTTATACCCACACACGTAACTGTTCCAATACCAGTAATAACCACTCTTCTGTTCATTTTTTTAAATTCTTCTTTACAACCTCAACCGCACTTTTGAATGAATTAATTTTAATAGCATCCTCATCGGATATAGATATATTAAAATGTGTTTCAAATAAGGATAATATTTGAAGGGCTTTCAAAGAATCACCACCAAGTCCATCTATTGTAGAATCCTTCGTTACATTTCGAACATCTACCTGAAGCTGTTCCACTATTATATTCCTCACTTGTTGTTCAATATCATCAAAATCTTCCATAAATACTATCTCCCTCACTTCCAATGTTCCCAAGTTTAATTCAATACCAAAAGATTGACATTATATTTAATGTGTATAAATTACTTTTTTATATCAACTGATTATCCTTTACAAATTTAAAACAGTATAAATATCTATCATTTTTATAACTAATTATAAGAGTTACCTTTTTTCACAAAAATTTTTCAAGTAAAATACAGAAGAGAATAAATTTACTAATCTTTAATCCTTACTAGTTGACTCTATATTTTCAATTAAATATCGCAACATTATTCAATTAAATATAGAATGACCAATCACAGGACTAATAGGTATGTATAATATGGCATGTAACTTTATCTGGCATTACAATATTAAAAAACAACCGTTTTGCGGAGGCGATATAAAGCTTATAAACTTGCTTATTAGAACGACTCGTATTTATATATATATAATTTTTAACACATATTATATAACTATCGGCAATTCCAGGATTATACATAAAAAAAGATATACTTAATAAATCTTTTACTCAATATAAACTAGATTTATAAATCGCTCAACATTAATCCTAGTAAATTAAATTTAAACACGCCGAGGCCTATGGAGGCGTAATTACAATTTGTACGTCCTTTTGACTCACACCAGCGCTTTCTCCTTGAAAAACATCTTGAACGCGTGGGGCAAGTATTATAGCTTGTTCCATAAACAACATGGGACGAATAATTTTCTCAAAATGCTGAAAAAACCTATCAACATTAGCAATAAATGTTCTCGGGATAAAAACTACATCTCCCGTTTGCAAAAAAACGTTTTGGGCTATCTCGCCTTTATCTAAAGCACTTTCCAAATCTAGTTTCTTTAGTTTGGGATTGTTTGCACCACCTCTTATCAATACAACACTGTTGTCTTTCCCATCCAGAGTAAATCCACCCGCCTTCGAAACTGCTTCAAGTACGGTTGTTGGGGGGTCAAACTGATAAACTCCAGGATTGTTAACTTCACCTAAAACGAATATTTTTTGACCTTTATAAGATGCTATCTCAATAGTAACTTGTGGATTTTCTATATAAACATCATAACCTTCTTTAATTTTTTCTCTAAGTTGGTGTATGCTTACACCTTTAGTCTGTATCTCACCTATAAGTGGAAGCGTATTCTTACCCTCCGGCGGTATGCGTATTTTTTTGTTTAAATCATCATGTCTATATACCGTTATTTCTACTTCATCTCCAACACCAAGAATGAATTCAGAAAGAACTATTTCTTTACCACCCTCCAAATCTACATCCGTATTCTTTTTAGAAACTTCTGCAACGGAATCATTTTTAGTAAATTTCTTGTCTGTACCACAAGCAGAGATAAAAGTCAGAAAGATTATAATTAAAGCTAATATCCTTATTATCATCATCTTATTTATTAGAAAAAGTTGTCAGAAACTATAGTATTGATAACACAAAATACTTTACTGAATACTCTAAACGATTAACTATAGAATAAATCCCTGTCTCTCGCCTGTCTTATGCATGATTTCAAACATTATCTGAATTTGTTTTATAATAAAACCTAAATTATTATAATATTTTCAGTTTTAACTAACAATAAAAATAATTAACAAACTTCGATAGCTTATGGTATGTTATTGCTTATTGCAAGTTTTTTTAACTATTTTTTATTAAATAATACAATGAGTGTGAAATATTACATACAAATATAAAAAGTATGGAATTTAATTGATAAACATACCCACTTCTGGTAAAAGTTTGCGAAAATATTTTGAGCAAGAAACTGAATAATTCTTTATATTTTAGTTTGTTTTACCAATTAATTTAAAATTATGGAATCCATTAAACAAGATTTATTGAAAAGAATATTTGATATTATTTTATGTAACCTTTTACTAGTTATTTTCATTCCTTTCTTCTCGGTTGTCGCAACCTTAATAAAAATAACTAGCAGCGGCCCTGTTTTCTTTTTACAAAAGCGGTGCGGCAGGAATGGAAGGGAATTCAATATGTATAAATTTAGAACTATGACAAAAGATGCAGAAATGCTTAAGAAAAAGCTCAAGAGCGATGTTGATGGACCGATGTTTAAAATGAAAAACAATCCAAGAATTACATCCATTGGAAGATTTTTAAGAAGATGGAGTCTTGATGAATTGCCACAATTATTTAATGTTTTAAAAGGCGAGATGAGTCTTGTA
This sequence comes from uncultured Planctomycetota bacterium, assembly GCA_963709355.1. Classification (GTDB taxonomy): domain Bacteria; phylum Planctomycetota; class Brocadiia; order Brocadiales; family Brocadiaceae; genus PLOWO2-12-38-17. The sequence continues at coordinate 742,631 of CAVPVY010000005.1, read as the reverse complement.
GGACCAAGGCCTTTATCGAACGAGGAAATGACAAGAAATAATGAGTGGAAAGAGATTAGACTTTCAGTAAAACCAGGAGTGACAGGTCTATGGCAGATAACGGGAAAATCAAGCGGTAAATTTAGTGATTGGATAAAATATGATACTGAATATGTAAAAAAGAGGTCGTTGTTTTTTGATTTTAAAATTCTATTTTCAACAATAACCGCCGTCTTAAAGAATAAAGAATATTTATAAAATCCAGGTTTTTTTCTTTAAATAACACATGTTTATAAGATTTACTAATTTATTCTTTCGCCTTTAATTTTTCATATTGAGCAAAACATTTTTTTGCCTCTTCTTTCATCCCATTTTTTTCGTAAAGCGTACCAAGGATGTAATGAATATCCACAGCTTTCTGATTAATTTCAATTACTTCGGAGTACTCATAAATGGCGTCATCCAGCATTTCGTTTTGTTCATAAATTCGTGCAAGCACTAAATGCAGAGTTGCGTACTTTGGGTTAATCTCAATGGCACGTTTTAATACCTTAGCTGCATTGTCATACATTTCCTCCTCATTGTAAGCAATTCCCAAACAAATATATGCTTTAACATTATTCTTATTTAAAGATACTGCATTTTCCCATTGTTCTATTGCCTTATCATTTTGTTTATTATAATAAGAAACTAATCCCATCTCAAAATATGTATCCGGTTTCAAAATTACATTCATTTCTTCTAGTCTCTCTAATCTGTCTCTTATTGTAACCAATTTCTTTAAGATATCAGCAGTTATTTCCCTATTCATAATTTCTGGAAGTATTAGAGAAGGTATTAACACCTTTCGCCTCTCAATCAAAAGCGTATTCTCCAATGTTTCCTTTTCCTCATTAACAAATGCCAAGGAATTCTCAAGTACTGTCTTCTGATTGACATATTTATCTTCAAGGTTTGAAACTTTTTGTTCCCATGCTAATATTTTCTGTTCATAGTTCTCTTTTGACTGCTTTTCCTTAGATTGACTCTCTTCTTTGAGTCTCTGCTCAAGTTCCTTTGTTTGCTTATCATGTTCATTTATAGCAATGAAACCGCTCTTAAAGGTTTCAAGTTTTTGCTCATAATCTTTTACTTTCTCATCATAACTGGATTTCTGAATATATTCGGTTCTCAACTTGTCCTCATAAGAAGCAACTGTATTCTCGTAGATCTTTTTTTGTTTATCCCGCATGAATTTTAACTCTTTTATCAACTCGTCTTTGTTTTTAACCATTTCCATGTAGTTGGGTTTCTCTATAAGAAACCAGTAGCAGAACAAGGCGATAATAAATACACCAAAGGCGGGTCCAAGTATTATAAAAATCTTTTTATCTGCTTTAATAAATGACCCACCTTGCGCAAAGGATAATACACTTTTCAGACTCGCCACGCGAGTGAACAAATCTTTAAAAGGTATCTTCATTTTAGAATACTCCTGTAATTTTCAATATCATGCGTTACATGTTCCTTCTTCTTTAATAAAAGCCTTTCTGCCTCTTCCTGGCTCATCGGTACAACTTCAATTATTGTTAACGAAGCATTTTTCTCTACCTCACGTATAGAAACTTTCACAACAGGCAGAAGGGTCGATTTCCCATACCTCGCAGTAAGTCGCGCAGCTGTTTGAATCTTTTCATCAGTAATCTCCCCCCGCATAAGCGTAAGTGGCCCAGGCATATCAACTAAATTCAATAAAACATCGCCTTCTCTCGAAAGTGTATCAATCTTCGCGTTGTCATCTTCATTCCTGCCAACAATGACCTTTGTTTCTGAATCAAACCTGAAATGCCTTCCTACCTTCAGTAAATTAACATCATTTACATTTGCATCACAGGTATTAATAAGGTCTCTCATACGATTCGCAAATTCAGGGTCTGTAAGTAAGCAGCCTCCCGCAGAACAGGGATAGTCTTTTATCTGAAAAACATCCGCGAGTTGAATCTGATCTTTTCTTGAGCGACCACGAATGTTAAGAAGCTTTTCTCTATCTACTAGTCCTGATTTCTCTGGGATAGTAGGTTCCATATGCTTGGCGCATAAAGGACGTAACACCAACCCTATTAGATTAGCCTCTCTATCAATAATCCTCATCGCTTCTTTTCTTTGCGACATAGGCCTCTGTCCAAGCACCTCGCCAGTAATTATAAAATCGGCGCCTATTTCACGCATATACTCTCCCGCAATACGGAAGATATTGATCCTGCAATCAATACATGGATTCATATTCTTACCATAACCATACTTCGGCTTTTTAACTAATTCAAGAAAGCTTTCTGTGGTATTTATAACTTTTATAGGTATGCCAAACTTTTCAGAAACCTTTACTGCCTCAAGTTTACAACTACCGTGAGACGTACAACGACAAAATACTGTAACAAAATTAAGTGCAATTACCTCTATCCCCTGCTCCTGTATCACCCGAATAGCCAAGGTGCTGTCCAATCCACCTGATAATAAAGCCAATGCTTTTGCCAAAATAATGCTCCTAAACAGCGCTGTATTTTGAGTCTAATTCACAAACACTATGAAAATTTTAAATCATACAACAACATCTTTCAAACAAAAAATCAATTCAAGAACCAAAGAGAACATACACGTCGCTGTATTTCTACAATTAAATGTATAAACTAATCTTTTCTGAAGAAGTTTGACTGTAATAAAATATCATGTTAGACTATAGATGTATTATAATTAATAATTCTAGAAATTACATTAATAACATGTACTTATAATCCATAATAAAAAAACAAGAATATTTCATTTAATTAATATGATAAGATATCCTGCAGCAGCCGGCAGTTTTTACAGCACAGACAAAACTCAATTAAGAAGTGATATAGAGGATTTTGTAAACAAGGATGCAGAAAGACATACTGTTTTAGGCATTGTTTCGCCACACGCAGGTTATATATATTCTGGGCGTGTTGCAGGTAATCTTTATTCAAAAATAGAGATACCTGACACGGTAATTATATTATCCCCAAATCATACTGGTTTTGGAGCACCTTATTCTATCTGGCCCTGTGGTTCATGGCGTACTCCTTTGGGTGACGTAAAGGTGGATGAAGAAGTAGTAAACGACCTCTTAAACGTATGCAACTTAATTGAGAAGGACAAAGAGGCACACTTATATGAACACGCCGCTGAGGTACAGATACCATTTATTCAATACTTTAAGCCTTCCGTAAAAATTGTTGTTATGGTTATATCATCAAGAAATATAACAGATCTTAAAAATATCGGAAAAAGTCTATCACAGGTACTGAATAAAATACGATCTGATGCACTTGTGGTTGCATCCTCTGATATGACACACCATGAAACACAAACATCAGCAAATATAAAGGATAAAATTGCAATAGCAGAAATTCTTGCGCTTGACGAGGATAAACTATATAGTAAAGTACATGAAATGCACATCACTATGTGCGGTATTTACCCAACAGTTATTATGCTTGTATGTTCCAAGGAAAGAGGCGCCAAAAAAGCTGAACTAGTACGCTATGAAACCAGTGGCGATATCACAGGGGATTATGATCAGGTTGTAGGTTATGCAGGAATTATGGTAATATAGAATCAGGAGGAAGAAATTTATGGTAATGGTTCCAAAAATTAAACTAACTATTGATGGTAAAGCTACTGAAATTGCTAAAGGAAAAACTATACTACAGGCAGCCAATTCAATTGGTGTTAATATTCCTACCCTTTGTCATGACCCACGCCTGGAACCCTTTGCGGGGTGCCGTGTATGCATGGTAGAAATAGAGCGCGGCAACACAACCGCACTTATTACATCCTGTAATACCGAAGCCACCGATGGTATGATCATCCGCACCAATTCTGAAAAAGTCCTTAAGACACGTAAGATGGTATTAGAATTAATCCTCTCAGACCATCCGAAGGATTGTATGACATGTGAGAAATGTGGTTCTTGCAGTCTGCAAGACCTTGCTTATAAGTACGGTGTGAGGGAAAGTCGGTTTTTTGAAGAACCTGACGGTGGTATCATAGAGGATGAAAACCCTGCTATTCAACACGATACGAGCAAGTGCATCCTGTGCGGTCGCTGTGTGCGCATCTGCGCCGAAATACAACAGGACTATGCTATCGACTTCAAACACCGAGGCTTTGAAACCGAGACCGGGTTACCCTTTGGGAAACCCCGCCGAGATACAACATGTGTACTCTGTGGCCAGTGCGTTTCTACTTGTCCGGTTGGTTCGTTGGTTGAGAAACAGGCAGTTAGGATGGGGCGTGAGTGGGACTTTAAACAGGTCAAAACCACCTGTGCCTATTGCGGTGTAGGGTGTACAATGTTTTTAAATGCGAAGGGAAATCAGGTCATCAAAGTGACTTCAAAGGTAGGGACTATACCCAACGACGGGAATTTATGTGTAAAAGGACGCTTTGGATATGACTTTATCCATCATCCTGACCGGTTGAAGCATCCGCTCATAAAGAAGAATGGGAAGTTTGAAGAGGTGACATGGGATGAGGCGCTGAATCTTGTCGCCGCTAAATTAAGCGAAATAAAAGCCAAATACGGACCTGACTATATAGGAGTACTGAGTTCTTCACGATGCACCAATGAAGAAAATTATCTTGCAATGAAGTTTGCGCGGGCTACGATTGGCACTAACAACGTAGACCAGTGTGCCCGGACTTGACACGCACCATCCGTCGCCGGTCTGGCGATGTCATTCGGTAGTGGTGCAATGACCAATTCAATCAGCGAAATCAAGGATTGTAAACTCATTTTTCTGATTGGTGGCAACCCGACAGAGGCACATCCGATTGTTGCGTTAGAGATGAAGAAGGCCTTGCGGAAGGGGTGTACGTTTATTGTAGCAGACCCTCGTCGTATCTGGTTTGCCCACCATGCAAAACTGTATCTCCCGGTAAGACCGGGTTCAGACAACTGGTTATTAAATGCGATGGCACATGTTATTGTCGCCGAAGGTCTTGAAAACAAGGAATTCATAAAAACACGTACCGAGGGCTTTGAAGAATTAAAAAAATTTTTGAAGGATATCACACCTGAGAAGGCTTCAGAATTTACCGGTATTCCTGCAGAAGATATTCGCAAGGCTGCTAGGTTGTATGCTAAATCAGAAAAATCAGCCATATACTACACCTTGGGGATTACTGAACATACCTGTGGAACCGATAATGTGCGAACCATCGCAAATCTGGCATTATTGACAGGACATATTGGAAAACCCAGTACGGGTGTCAATCCCATCCGTGGCCAGAATAACGTGCAGGGTGCGACAGACGTGTGTATACCTAACAAAATGCCTGGATATCAGGATGTTTCAGATAATGCAGTTATGGAGAGGTTTGAGAAGGCATGGGGCGTCAAATTGTCAAGAACTCCTGGTGCCACTGCGCCAACCATGTTCGAGCGCATGGGCAAGAATCAATTTAAGGCATTGTATGTAATCGGGGAAGACCCGGTCGTTAGTGAGCCGAATCAGGATTCCACAATGAAAGGACTAAGAAATCTTGAATTCCTAGTTGTGCAGGATATCTTTATGTCAGAGACTGCAAAGTGTGCAGACGTAGTACTGCCGGCAGCTAGTTTTGCTGAGAAAGACGGCACATTTACCAATACGGAGCGCCGCGTACAGCGTGTGCGCAAGGCAATTAATCCTATTGGAAATTCAAGACCCGACTGGCAGATTACCAGTGAGCTGTCCAATCGCATGGGGTATAAAATGGATTACTCATCGCCAAAAGAAGTTTACGATGAGATTGCCAGCGTTGCGCCGATATTTGCAGGAATTAATTATGCAAGGATAGAACAAAACGGTATTCAGTGGCCGTGTCCGGACACAAAGCATCCCGGTACTAAATTCTTGCACGAAGGCAAATTTCCAAGGGGCCCTGGCAAGTTTTTTGTGTTACCGTATCGTGCACCTGCCGAGAGTCCTGACAAGGAATACCCATTATTACTTTCAACGGGGCGTACCTTATATCATTATAACGCGGGTACCATGACACGGAGGTCTGCCGGAATTATCCATAAAACAAATGATTGTTTTGTTGAAGTTAATCAGGCAGATGCCCAGGAACTGGGTATCTTTGACGGCGAGATGGTTCGAGTCGCATCACGCCGAGGTGAGATAACTGCCCGTGCCGAGGTTTCCGAGAAGGTAAAAAAAGGCGTTATCTGGATACCCATGCACTTTGTTGAGTCGGCAGTCAACAAACTTACAAAGGACGCTTACGACAACATCACCCAAACAGCCGAGTACAAGGTCTGCGGTGCAAAGATTGAGAAGTTAAAGTAAACAATATAAATCCATCGGGGTCGGCAACAAAGCGCCCATTGCTTCATGGATACATTCAACAAAAGTGTTGGAACATCTTATTTTCCCCTTTAGAAAGAGGGGCTAAAAGGGGCATGTAATCTTTTCTTAACACACCCCCCAACATCTCTCGATAGAAGGGAGTGGTACTTGGCGCTGTTTTTTGTACAACTCCGACATTCTGCGATTTTAATGATATTTGCAGTGGATCAGATTCTTCGCTTGGATGAAGATTGAGTAAAGTGCAAACTGTAAAAAAATAGGGTACTTTGTGGTTGTTAAAAGAGTACCAAACTCCGGGGGGAAGCAAAATGAAGAAATTATGCCTTTTTACTGCTATCTTTTCGGCCAGTTTACCGCAGGTCTTTATGCAGATGTGAAAACTGTCACCGTTCGAGTTGGTATATACATCTTTGAAAGCACTGAGGTAGTAAACTTCACAGCGCCCTATGGTGTATTCGCAGTAGCAAGGAGACTCGATCTTTCTATTGAAGTGTTCTTAATAGCCGATACCATGCGAACAATTGCAGAGCAGGCAGGTCTCACAGTTCTTCCTAAATACTCCTTAAAAGATAAACCTTATATGAGCGCATTTATTATACCGGGAGGAATCGTTACCCATACAGAGGTCTTTAACCATAGCTTAATAGATTTTGTAAAGTCATTACCTAAAGATACACTTGTAACCTTGGTATGCACAGGTTAGTGGATTCTTGCACAAGCAGGGTTGCTGGATAATCTTCCTGCAACATCAAGAAAAGAGGCTGGGGCATAACGAAATGGTACCTCTGGATAGATTTAAAACTTTTTTATCCTACGGTAAAGCTGAATACAGCAGGATAGTGGCTGCGGGAAAGATTATCACCGCAGGAGGTATTGCCTCGGGGATGGAACTGAACTTTTACCTTCTCGAGAGACATGGCTATGGCGAAAAATTTATAAATGAAGTCGCAAGAATTATGGAATATAGCAAAACGCGAAGACTTTTAAAGGACGATCATTACATCAGGAAGTAGTTTAGATTTTTATTTCAGGAATTCTTTCACAGCGTTAAAAACAACCTTTTTTTCATTTCCATACAACATCAAGTGATGACTTCGCTCAAGCCATACCAATTGTTTTTCGGCAGAGCTAAGATGTTTCACAACATATCTCGCGCTTGAAGGGGCGGCAATTAAGTCTTTTTTGGAATGAATAACAAGCGCAGATGATTTCACTTCTTTTAATCTTGGTTTTATAGTTTCAATCATCTGGTTAATTTCTGAAACGGTCTGCAATGAGTAGTAAGATTCTACAGGCTGGTACAAATAACCAGAATACCCGTCAGTCTCCATATAACACGTCTTCTTTATAGTTTTCAGTCTCCTCACAAAAATCCTGAATAAATCAATTAAGCCATTTAGAGGCATATACTCATGTAATATAAACACGGGCGTGCTCATCAGTATTATTTTCTCTATTGGATATTTCATTGCCAGTTGCAGTGTCAGCAGTGCACCCAGCGAAAATCCAATAACTACTACATTTTCGTACTCTTCTTTTAATTGCTGATATTCATATTCAACCTTCTCTCTCAAGTCATGCCCTGATATTAATTCAAGTCTTTCTATATCCTCCCCGCAATGACCCGGCAAAAGTATCCCCCTTGCGGTGAAACCCCACTTGCACAAATATTCTGCAAGCTCTCTCATTTGAATAGGTCCGCAACCAAGGCCATGTATAAGTAAACATGCCGTACTGCCATATCCAAGTGTAAATTCCTCGCTGTATATTGATAAGTCTTCTAGTATCGAGTTGTCCAGCATAATTATACTTCTTAAATTCTATTTATTTTATCCTGAAATTTCATAGAAATTAACTTTACAAACCTATTTATTTCAATATTTCTTTCAATATAGTTTGTACCTTCTTCCCATCAACAACACTGCCGTGATTGCTCATAATCTGTTTCATTGCAACGCCAATTTCCTTTGCAGTATAATTATTTGCTTTAATAACCTCTTCAACAATCTTTCTGATTTCATCGTTTGATAATTGTTTTGGCAAATATTCCTCTACGATAGCAATTTCTCCGTACAATTCCTTTACCTTCTCTGGCAAATTAAGTCTTTCATATTCTTCCCGTGTTTTTTTGAGCTTCCTATGATAACCACGAACCACCTCTGCATAATCAATCTTGTCCTTAGGTTTACCGGACGTGTCCTCAATTTTTATATCAGCAAGTATCATACGCAGGACAGACGTTCTTAATTTATCCTGTGCCTTCATCGCACTTTTGAGGTCTTCAATTACTCGTTCTTTTACACTCATGGTTGTTCCTCTCTATTAAATGAGTAACCACCAACTTTATGTCCACAGTTAGGACAATATATAGGCGATCCCTCGTAATATTTTCCACAATATTTGCAAGGTATCAAAATTTCCACTTGTTTAACTTTTCTTGCTCTCAGAAATAGATAAAGTGGTAAAAAAACTATCATCAATAAAAACACACCCAACATCCAGCCGACAGCCGCAAGGGTTTTATATCCCCTCTTTTTCGCATCTAGATATACCCAGATTGCGACTCCAGCTGCAACAATTAATCCGATAAATCTTGGCATAAATCACTCCTTCCCGTATTTCAAGGAATATAACATATAAGCCTTATCCAGTCAAACGATTATACCTATCTATAATCACCTTAATCTAAATTAAAAAATGCCCTTGAAAGAATCAGTTATTTTAGTAAAATTAACAACATTAATTTGATAACTTTTAACATTTTAAGGAGGTCTCTTTATGAAATATATTTATACAGCCCCAGACTGCACAAAGTGCGAATTTCTAAAAAAGAAATATAAAACCGAGGGCGTTCAATTTGTCGAAAGAAGCGCAGACCGGATTAAACAACCGGAGGATAAAGTAGACCAGGAGGCATTAATACAGGCATCAATGCAAAATATGGAACTACCTGTTGAAGTTGAAATGTAACTCTAAGCCTTTACTAAACCCCAACGTTCACGTATACGTCTTTCCACCTTTACAAAAAATAATCTATCCACAAGGATACCGATTATAATAATCACTATCATTACAGCAATTACCTGACTCATGTCATTTAGCTCCCGCCCAATCATCATAAGATGTCCTAATCCCAGGCATACAATTAACAATTCCCCCGCCATCAGAGAGCGCCACGCAAAAGACCAACCCTGCTTCATACCTGTTATAATATAAGGAAGCGCAGATGGTATGATGACCTCAAGGTACAACTTCCACCGTCTTGCTCCCATGGTGCTTGCAGCACGAATATAAAGTTGCGGAACACTTTTAACTCCCGCATCCGTTGCGACAGTGATAGAAAACACAGCACCCATAAAAACCAAAAATATTATCGTAGTATCGTTCAAACCAAACCAAAGCAAGGCAAGCGGCAGCCAACAAATGGTCGGCAATGTCTGTAATCCAGAAATTAAAGAACCGAGCGTTTCTTCAAAAATCTTAAATCTTCCAATAAGCAACCCTAAAAAAACACCTACACCGATGGAAATTCCATAACCAATGGCAATTCTTTTCATACTTATCGCTATTCCGATGAGAAAGCTATGGTCCTGAAATCCACGAATCAGTGTTTTATATACTGAAACCGTAGAAGGAAGGACATATTCCGGCCATATCCCACATCGAAACAACAATTCCCAGAACCCTATAAGAAGGATAAAGAATATCACCCTTTTGAGTATACTGTACATCTCTCAAATTCCTCCCCCAATATCTGTCTTAGCAGGCACCTCTGTTGTACACTTTATATCACATTCTGCACATGAATCTGCATCCATTTCACACTTTACAATCTTATCAAGTTCAATCTTTAGTTCCTTCATAATCCTCGTGGAATATTCTGCCACATTCACATCGTTATCATCACGGGGTCTTGGTAAATCAACGAAAAACTCTTTCTTGATCCTTCCCGGGGTAGTAGAAAGAATTATTACGCGATCTGCCAAACATACAGCCTCACGGATATTATGAGTAACAAATAAGATTGTCTTCCTGGTTTTTAGCCAGATATTCTGTAACTCATAATGGAGTATCCACCGTGTCTGTGCATCCAGTGCGGAAAACGGTTCATCCATCAGGAGCATCTCTGGATTCATTGCAAGTGCCCTAGCTATGGCTACACGCTGCTTCATCCCGCCGGATAGTTCGTGCACGTGGGCATTCTGAAATTTTGTTAAATGGACCATCTTAAGATACTCAAGGGCGATATTTCGTCTCTCCCTGCTATTTAAACCTTTTAATTTTAAACCAAATTCAACATTTTTGATCACATTAAGCCATGGGAAAAGGGCTGCTTCCTGGAATATAACACCCCGATCCGTCCAGGCACCAGTAACTCTATGATCATTAGCCCAAACCTCTCCTGAATCAGCCTTTTCAAATCCCGCAACAATGTTTAAAAGAGTGGTCTTCCCACACCCGGAAGGTCCAACAATACATACAAATTCTCCCTGTTGTATCTCAAGGTTTATATCTTCAAGCACATATACTTTTCCGTTTGTTGATTGAAATGCTTTAGATATGTGTTGAACGCGCAGTTTTGGCCACACCCCATTCACTTTATGAGATTCCTGCTGTTCATTATCTACTTTAACATGATCTATATCTACGAGATTTTCAATTCCTGCGCTTTCCGACATCTTCACTACCTCCAATCAGCCTTATCTTATTTTTAGTTTTCCTCGTTTGTTCACTCGTGGCAACGCCCTCTCTTTGAGTATCCTGTTGAGCAGCCTCAAGTCTACCATTCCCGATAAATCAGGCTTCTGTTCTCCCAAAAAACCAGCGTTATACGCCATCTCTGCATAAGAAAACAGTGATGAGACGATCGGATCGTAGGTAATCTCCAATCGAGAGAAGGCTTCGTCAACAATATCCTTTGGAAGAGATATACCAGAAATAGCCTTTATCTGGTCACCAATGACAGCCTTTGCTTCTTCAGGATATTGATTAATCCACCGGGTCATTTCAACATGAGCCGTCAGCCATTTTTTGACCCTATCGGGATGTTTTTTTAAAAAATTTGTACCTACAATCATTAGCGTTGAACAAAACCTACCGCCATCCCATAAGGTTCTTTCATCAAGAAAAACCTCTCCACCTGCTTCCTTAAGAAGTCTTGTCGCCCACGGTTCTGGCACCCATGCCCCATCTATTTGTTTCTGCATAAAAAGATTTAAAATATCGGGATTTCGCAGGGGAAGGATATTAACAGTCCCACCCCTTTCTGTTGGCTTTAAACCACAGTCTTTAATATACCCACGAAGGGCGATATCCTGTGTGTTCCCAAGTTGTGGTGATGCGATTCTTTTTCCGGAAATATCTATGGGCTTTTTTATGTTGGAATCCGGTCTTACTATAAATAACGATCCCCCACTCGATACACCTGAAATTACCTTTAACGCCTTGCCGCCAGAGCGCACATAGCCATTTATGGCAGGGCTAGGACCAATGTACGCAATATCTATATCCTCAGAAAACAACGCCTCCATAATAGAAGGTCCTGCATTAAAAAGGGTCGCCTTTATTTTGACCTCAGGTCCAATGTATTTCTCAAAGGTACCGCCGTTCAGCCCAATAACAGCCTGTGCGTGGCTAATATTCGGGAAATAACCTACTCGAATAGTATCTTCATTAGCCCGCCTATAGCACGCGGTACCACTAATAATTAAAAAGAACAAACTACACAGAACAATCCAGTATTTTAAAATCATTAATCTCACTTTTTATTGTAAAATACAAACCCACATGTTCTACCATAATGGTAGACATTTAGCGAAAAATTTTATATTGAATATGTTAAAACCTCATTACTTTTTTTTCCTAGCGATTCCACTACGCGTTTACACATATCAGCAAAAGTCATAGTGTCCAACACCCCTGTTATCGCATTTCTCACATCCATCATCACATCGCGTATAACGCATGTAACTTCCTCAGAACATGGTTTATAAGAAATCTTACTGACACAATCCACCGGCGCAATCGCACCGTCAAGCGCACGAATCACCTCGCCTAATGTTATCAAATCAGGAGGTCTAGCCAATTCGTAACCCCCCTTAAGTCCCATCTTACTATTTAATACCCCGACTTTCCTTAATGTAAGAAGTATATTTTCCAAAAATTTCTGAGGTATCCTTTCCTTTGTCGAAATCTCCTTTATTTGAACAGCGCCCTTGTTATAGTTCAATGATAAGAAAATCATTGCACGAATGGCATAATCGCTTTTTTTGGATAACTTCATAATTCTTATATTTGTTTATAACAAAGTTGATAGACTTGGTAGGGATTTTAACAAAAAAAATTTAAATGTCAAGCAATTTTGGTAATATTTAAATCATTGCATTCAATTATGTATAATTTCAGACAGCTAAAAAAGTTAGCATAACATATAATATAAAAGTTAGCGTCAACTTTAATAATATGATCTAGTAAAAAAAATTTAATTTTTAGCATTTAATTAATGATAAAATCTTTATGGTCAGAGAATTGTTTAAGTAAATACAAACACTTTATTAAAAAGAAATATTTCTTTGAAAGATATCCATTCAAGTTCAAACAAAAAAATTCAGGATTTGAAAAAATTACATATTTCTGACTGCATTAATAATTGCTTCATCAAGCGCACTAAAACTCTCTATATATTTTACACGTTCAGACCTCAAATCAGATACCTGTTTTACAACGTCATCCACATCATAAAATTTTTCCACATCATATTTAGACAAATCCACACCCTGCACAGATGCTGGTATTTCCAGATTCCAATATTTATCTTTACTCCATTTGTTTGTACCACGTGCAATACCGCGTATAATAGCTGCCATCTCTGGTATCTCCACTCTAAGTACCTTACGCTTGAATACCTTTGAACCATCAGGTTGTTTTTCTATAATTTCCCCGACGCCACCGGTATTCAACTGATAACAATGGACCTTACCTTCGTGTCTCTTTACAAAATCATAAAACCAGTTACCCTCATACGATTTATCACCTACAATAAATGGATTCGTACCTACCTCTCTGATAGACTCTCCTGCACGTTTTGGGTCTCCTGCAGAAGTCTCAATAGATTCTCCCAACATAAACACCGCAGCCGCCTGTTCAGGTGTAAGTTTGGCAGCAAGAGGCACGACTGTATGGCGACGCGTAATAAAGGCAATTATCAGCCCGTCCATACTCTCAACAGATGGTAAATTAATATTGTTTGAAATATATGGACTCAGGTCTTCTCTCATCATAATACCGCGACCATTGCTGGTTAAGGTATCGTCCTCAAAATACAGGTTCCCTTCATAATCAATCATAACATTTTCAAAGATTGCATCGCGTGATGTTGCCGCTTTGTATATAATCGGTTGGGTAACAGAATCAAGCCCTTCTGTCTTCAGATAGAACCCACGCTCAGAACCATAAGCAGAACCATCCTTCTTTAAGAAGACAACATCGTCCTGTAATATCTCAATGCCCTCTCCTTCTTCTCCCAAGCCATGTGTATGACAGGTATGGGTTGTCTTCCCTGTACCACTCATACCAAAAATAAGCATCCCATATTTTCTTATACGTCCATCGGTTCCTTTTACCTTCAAAATTTTTGATCCTGCATGTAAACCGAGCATTCCCTTTTGTTTTGCATTCCACATAGCCATTCTCAGAAACCCCTTCTTCGACTCACCGTAATAATCACTGCCCAAGACAACAGTTGTGCTAATTTCAGGGAAAACCAGAATCTGACGATCTGTCTCTTGCCATTCAGGGACGTAAACAATATTCTGCTTAGGTTCACTATTATTATTTGCTGTAAACAGGGTTGCCCACGTCATATAAGCAAGCCTGATCATCTCGGGTCTTTGTATCGAAACAAAAATTGTGCAATGCGGAGAAAACTCATTATTGTTACCCATTGTTCTGGCAATTCGAACAAATGGTGCTCTCTTCACATATTCCTCAACTTGTAAAAGTGTTTTAGGGAGGTTAGTCATTATCTCTGCCTGTTGCGGATTATGCGTTTTCAAACGAACGGCATCACTTCCAACATAGACGGTTATCTTTGCGCTGCGATTCTTTACAGTTGAATGAACCGCTACATTTCCATATTTTGTGAACGACGCAAATCTTTCCGCACTTCGACGTATTGTCCAATCAGTAGAATTTATAACATTTTGAGAACCGCTGAGGTAACTTACAATCCGTTTTACCGCTTCAAATTCTTTCATAGTTGATGGTGTTGTTGATGACATTTGCAATTTCCCTCTTTAACAAACGACTAATTCATAAGACAATTTATTTCTGTTTGAATATAAAATTAACTTATTATAGTAAACCAAGAAAAATAAGCAACAAAAAACACTAGAATAAGATGTATTAGCTATAGACATAGGTAACACTTTTGTAATTAGGAAAAGTTTGTAATTTTTGCAGTGGAGTCCACCCCTGAAGCCCCATGTGTGGTCTTTTGTTGTTAAAGAATTCATCGTATTTTTTACGTTCTTTTACAAGGAGGTCAAGATTCCGAGTTTTTTGTAAACGGAAAAACTCTTCTCCATCGGTTCTATGAGACCTTTCTACCTTGCCGTTTTGCTCTGGACAAGAAGGCCTATTGAGCTTGTGTTTTATACCCAACCCCATGCACGACAGGGTAAAAGGATGTGTCTTGGGCTGCCGTAAGGGATGGGTTTTGGGTTCACCGGTGTAAGCATTGGTAAAGACGGCGTCGTTGTCGGTCCTGATGTGCCTGATCTTGAAAGGAAAGCGTCTGAATATATATTGCAAGAAGTCCAGGGAGTTAGATGTAGAGCGTTCCTGGTAAAGTTTGGTGAATTTGATCCTGGTAGAGTCGTCCTGAGCGGAGTACTGAACAAAGCTCCCGGGTCTGTAGCCGCCCAGCAGCTTTATATCTACCTGTAGGTATCCTGGAGAGGGCATCTGATAACACTTAGGTTTTCTGTGCATCTTCTTGGGTTTCTCAATGAGGCCGTTGCGTTTTAAAGTGGCGTATATGGTGGACCTTGGAAGCGAGATATTATAGTCCTTCAATAAGAACAGCCGTATACGGTCGGGGCCGAAGGAAGTGGTTTTACGAAGTCTTATTATGATAGACTGAATATATTTATGGGTAAGCATAGGGGAGCGTCTGGGACGTTTTGAGCGATCAATGAGGCTTGCAGGGTCACCTCCTGAGTCTTCGTAACGTTTAAGCCATTTATAGAAACATTTACGAGATATGCCAAAATACAGGCATACCTTTGAGACGTTATTAATCTTTTTATACATGAGCATCCACGCTAACCTTTTTCGAATAAGTTGATCGTAATAATACTTGGGCATGGGTAACATCTCCATAAAAAAATTTAGTAAGTCGCCTATCCCATAGGGATAGGCATATCATATTACATAAACTGTTACCCATGTCTATATACTTTACAAAACACTAGAATAAGATTTAAGAAAAGGAAGTATTAACAAGAGGATCTTTGCGTTTTCAAGTTAGGAAATGTTATAGATTCAGCCTACACATTGCAATCAATCCGCTTAATAACAAATACAGAATCACCATAATTCTGTGTTTAATAAGTCATTCCCTAAAGTATTATTATACAATCACCGTAACTAAAAAAACGATAGCCTTTATCTCTAGCAACTGCATACGCTTTTAGTATATTTTCTCTACCAGCAAAAGCAGAAACAAGCAACAGAAGGGTAGTCCTAGGAAGATGAAAGTTAGTAATCAGAACATCAACATACTTGAAATTATATGGTGGATAAATAAACAAATCTGTCCAGCCAGAATAAAATGGAGTATTACCCTTCATCGCAACGGTTTCAAGCACACGACATGTGGTACTTCCCACAGCAATTACACGTTTGTTTAATTCTCTTGCTTTCTCTATTTTAAGTATTAGATCTATATGATATTCATAATATTCTTTATGCATATGATGTTCTAAAATATTTCCAGTTTTAATTGGCAAAAAAGTACCAATGCCAACGTGAAGGGTAACAAACTCTATTTCAACACCCCCATTTCTTAGTTTTTTAATAATATCTTCAGTAAAATGTAAGCCCGCTGTTGGAGCCGCTATCGCCCCTTCCTTTTTAGCGAATATCGTCTGATAACGCTCGCGATCAAAAGAGGACAATGTATTGTCTTTATTACGCTTTATATATGGAGGTAATGGCATTCTACCTACTTGCCATAAGAGCTCTCTTACTTTATCTTTCCTGTAGAACGCAACTAACCATAATCCGTCCTCCGCTCTATTAATCAATTTCAGTTTAGTAATAGTATTCTCAATACAAATCTCCTCGCCTGCAACCAATCTGCCATTTGAACCCACCAAAGCCTTCCAGTGATTTTCTCCTAATTCCTCAACTAGTAACAACTCGACAGATGCGCCATTACTCCTATTCCCCATTAAACGTGCTGGAATTACTTTTGTATTATTCAATACCAATAAATCCCCCTTAGAAAGATATTTCGTTATCTCATTGAATCTGCAATGCTCTAACCTGCCAGTGTTCTTGTTTAATACCATCATACGGGACTCTCCACGATTTTTTTCTGGCTGCTGGGCAATTAATTCTTTAGGAAGATCGTAATCGTAATCAGATAACTTCATATTAAATTCCATAGATTTATACCAAATAAATTAAACTTACACGTTAAAACATCTTTTCCATTTATATATTTTACAAAACATTTCAAACGCTTATGCTAAACTTTAAAAAGAATATTTCCCCATCATTTCTGCTTTGTATAAACAAGAAACACATTAGAAGAAATTCTAAACAAATTATTTTTAAATTTTTTTTAAAGTCTCTAAGTTAAAAAAGACACCATATATAGTAGTGAATAAAATAAAAAGTACAACTCTTTGAATACCTAATTAAACCGCATAAATTACATACCGAAAACAGAAAAATAACGCTTGACAAATCTATAAAAAGGTTTATTGTCTTAGTCATTAGTGGTACAAAGTGGTGAGAAGTGGGGATAACAAAATGTTCACTGGTGAATACCATCATACAATTGATGAAAAGAATAGATTGGCCATACCTTCTGATATTCGTGATAAGGTTAATACTAAAATAGATGGGAAAGGATTCTTTATAACAATAGGGCTTGATGTTTGTCTATTCATGTATACTCCAAAAGAATGGCAGAATATAGTTCAACAGATTAACCAGCTTCCTTTTACAAATGAAAAGGCGCGTCAATTCCAGCGCCTTTTTTTTTCAAAAGCACAAGAAATACCAGATTATGATTCGCAGGGACGTATATTGATCTCACAAAATTTAAAAGATATTGCAAAAATTCAAAAAAAAGCTGTTATCGTAGGTGTAAGCAATCGTATTGAGATCTGGGATGAAACCAGATGGAAAAACTTCGAGTCTGAACATAATAAAGAATACGAAAAAATAGCGGAGGATCTTTTCAAATAAAATATTACTACCATTGAAATAAGGTATAAAGATATTTCTTTTTATGAATCTAAATGAGCGATAATTTAAATAATTTTCCTCACAAACCTGTAATGGTTGAGGAGGTATTGTATTACTTAAAATTACAACAAGGATATACAATTGTTGATTGTACTGTAGGAAGCGGAGGTCACGCAACGAAAATCATTGATAAAATAAAATCTGATGGACTATTAATCGGTATTGATAAAGATATGGAAATTTTACAAATAGCCAAACAAAACCTATCTAATACAGGCGGTATTTTTAGACTTTATCATGCAAACTATTCAGATATTGATGAAGTCCTGCGCCAGGCAGGCATAAACAGAGTTAACGGTGTACTGCTCGATCTTGGGGCGTCTTCCATGCAACTCGACCGAGCAGACCGTGGATTCAGTTTTTACAAAAACGGACCTCTCGATATGAGAATGGACAGGGCAAATGGAATAACTGCAAAGAAGTTGATAAAGAAGCTTTCTAAACAGGAACTGGAGAAATTATTAAGAACATACGGAGAAGAGCGATTGGCAAAAAGGATTGCAACCGCCATAATAAATGAAGAAAGGAAATTTGGTATTACCTCGACAACACACTTGGCGGCTATTGTTGAACATGCTGTTTCAAAAGGTAAGGGCAAAATACATCCTGCAACAAAGGTGTTCCAGGCATTAAGAATTGCGGTTAATGAAGAACTAGAAAACCTGGAGATTTTCCTGGATAAAATTCATAATTATATGCATACAGGCGCTCGTATTGTAATAATAAGTTTCCATTCCCTTGAAGACAGGATTGTAAAAAATATCTTCACCGAATCGACCAAACAAAATCTATTCAGGATAATTACCAAGAAACCAATCACTCCCGGTAAATCTGAAATAAAAAGTAATATAAGGTGTAGGAGTGCTAAATTACGGTCTGCTGAAAGGATCTGATGTGGGCATGTCAAGAATAATATTGATATTCATTATAACTATAGCAATGGCAATGTTTGTGGCTCTGGAAAAAAACAAAACATTAGAGGTAGGATACCAAATAGCCAAATTACAAAAGAATTATGCGGAACTTGAAGAAAAAAACAAAATATTAAATTACAAAGTAAGTCGTCTTAAGAAACCAGAGATTATTGCCATTAAAGTACAGTCTTTAAAATTACCAATCACAATCCAAGAGGAAAGAACTGGCATTATTCTCTTGGGACAAAAGTTCAAAGACAATGTAATAAAGGCAACTGATACCAATTTTATTAAAGACCTGTATACACAAAAAAATTAAACCTGAACTGTTGCTCATTGCATAACTAAATAATTACTCTTGAATTATAATAAATAAACCAGACCTTATTTAATCGGCCTGATTACTTATAACTAAGAAATTTTAGAAATAAATACAACAGCCCTCCTCCCGGACGCTTTCGGGACGGATAATAATCTAGTCTCGAAAGCGTCCGTAAAAATATTTTAATTTATTTTTATAAATAGCAAAATGACCCCTTTAAAAAAACATAGATTCTGGGCGAATATAATTGGCTTTGCTTTTATTATAGCGTTCATCGCAATCGCAGTTCGTATAGGACGCATTCAACTAATTGAACATGATGAATTCACTAAACGTGCTAGAATACAACAGTATAAAAAGGTCTCATTGCCTGCCAGAAGAGGCATGATTCTTGATAGAAATGGTAGTACGCTCGCCGAGTCTTTACAAGTAGGTTCTATTTATGCAAACCCAGCCGAAATTGATGATGTCAACTATACCACACGCCCTTTAAACAAAATTCTAAAACTCAATTCATCAAAGATCTCCAAATTAAATAATAAAAACAAGCGCTTTGTCTGGCTTAAAAGAAAAGTTCAGCGACGAAGAGCTTGAAGCGGTTAAAAAATTGTCTTTGAAGGGAATTTACACTCAACACGAATATCATCGTTTCTATCGCAATGGTCAATTAGCAAGTCACGTTATAGGATTTACAAATATTGACGAAAAAGGCCTGGAAGGTATTGAGCTTTATTTCGATAAAGAATTATCCGGTGTGTCTGGATATAAATTTGTAAATCGCGATGCATTACAACGCCAAATTATCACACCTGACACAAAAATACAGTCCCCAAAACACGGGAACAATATTAGATTAACAATTGACGCCAATATTCAACGTATTACTGAAGAAGAGCTTGAAATTGCTTATAGGAAATGGGAACCATCGTCAGCAACAGCAATTGTAATGGATCCAACGACATTTGAGGTTCTTGCCATTGCTAACTATCCTACATATGACCTAAATCATTTCAAAAAATATCCAGTTAACAATAGAAGAAATCTGGCTATTACTGATTGTTATGAACCCGGATCATTAATGAAACCGATTGTAATAGTAGGTATATTCGAACAAGGCATTATGAAACCCAACGATGTACTATTTTGTAATAATGGTGCCTACGAAATAAACGGTAGAATCCTCCACGATACGCATGGCGGTCATGGTAATCTTACAGTATCTGAAATTATTGCCTATTCAAGTAATATAGGAATGTCTAAACTCGGAATGCTTATGGGGAACGAAAAGATGTATCATCATCTTAGACAATTTAATTTTGGAGAAAAGACTGGTATTGAATTACCAGGTGAAATTAACGGTACCTTCCGTCCTTTAAAACAATGGTCAAAATATTCTCTTGCATCTGTATCCATCGGGCATGAATTAGCTGTTACACCGCTGCAGTTTATTACTGCTTTTTGTAGCATTCCAAATGGTGGCCTCTTACAAAAACCACAGATTGTAGAAGCAATAATTGGAATAGATGGTGAAACTATAAAAAAAGACTTAAACAGCTCACATAAAAGCAAGCGAGTAATTGATGAAAATGTAGCACGCAACATAATGAATCCTATACTTAAAAAGGTTGTTACAGGTGGCACTGGAAAAAATGCAAACCTCCTGGAATACGATGTAGCAGGCAAAACTGGCACTTCACAAAAAGTTCAGGATAGCGGAGGCAGGTATTCGCATGATAAATATATTGGCTCATTTATTGCTTATGCACCCGCAGAAAACCCCCGTATATGTGTTTTAGTAATGATTAATGAACCTACAAATGGTGCATATTATGGAGGCACAGTCTCTGCACCAGTCGTTAGAGAAATTATCAGGCGCTCGTTACTCTATTTAGGCATAGAACCTACAAAATTCCAAACGACCATGTAAAATCTTATTTTATATTTAAAAAGGAGGTAAAAAGATTATTTCAACAACTTGAAATAATAGTTAATATATAGACAAATTCTTATGTTCTTTCTTTATCATCGGAGTATAAAAATGACACATAAAGAAATTGAAAAACAAAACTTCATATTATGGTATGGTTTATATGCAACGGATAAGGACATGGAATTAGCAAGAACAAACCATAAGGAAACTTTAAACAGGCTTTTAAAAGAATATGCTGAAGAAATAGATAAGATTGATAGAACAAAACATTTTTACGAACAGATTACCATGCCAGAAAGAACACAAATCCAGCAATATGATGCAACGTTAAAAATAAATTATTCCCCAATGAAATTGGAAGAGATAATTTTAAAAAAATCTTTATAACCATATATGAAATTAAGTGCGCTATGCTCTTATTTAAATAAATATAATACCTTTGACTTTATAGAAAAGGAAATATGTGGAATCACACATGATTCGCGCAATGTAAAAGCAGATTATATATTTGTCGCAATTAAAGGCTACAAACTTGACGGGCATGATTTTGTAAATTCGTCTATAGAAGAAGGGGCCGTTGCAATTGTCTCAGAAAGAAGAGTAGAGACCCCAAAAAAAGTTCCCCAAATTATTGTAAACAATACACGCTTGGCACTTGCGTTTATGAGTAGACAATTCTTTGGAGACCCTTCTTCAAAAATGACAATAACAGGCATCACTGGAACAAATGGGAAAACAACTACTTCATACTTTACAAAATCAATTATTGAAGCTTCAGGTTATGAAGCAGGATTGATTGGTACAATTCAATATCAAATTGGCAATAGGAGAATACCTGCACAAGAAACAACTCCAGAGTCTGTTGATATTATGAATTATCTTTCTGAAATGCTCAAGTCTAATATAAGACATGCTGTAATAGAAGCATCATCTCATGCCATTTCACAACATAGGTTAGATGGTGTAAGGTTTGATTCTATAATATTCACGAATTTATCAGCAGAACATCTCGATTATCATGAAAATATTACTAATTATAGAGCAGAAAAGATTAAGCTCGTAAATAAACTCGAACAAAATGCATTCACAATATTAAACGCAGATCATAATGCAAGCAAATATTTCGCAGAGTGTACTAAATCAAAAGTAATCTGGTATGGAATAAAACGCAAAGAAGCAGATGTAATAGCAGAAATATTAAATGTAAGTGCTTGCGCAACAAAATTCTTGCTTAATTCTCCATGGGGCAAGGAAATTATTGACCTGAAGTTGGTTGGAAAGCACAACACATATAATGCCCTTGCTGCAGCAGCAAATGGACTATCGCTTGGTTTTAAAATTGAAGATGTAAAAAAAGGTATAGAATCGTTGAGTGCTGTACCCGGCCGACTGGAAAAAATTAACTACGGACAGAATTTTGATATTTACATAGACTTTGCACATACACATCAGGCGTTACAGGTGATTCTCATCACACTTCGTGAAATAACAAAAGGACGTATTATCCTTGTTTTTGGATGTGGTGGAGATAGGGATAGGAAGAAAAGACCAAAAATGGGATATATAGCAGAAAAATATTCTGACCTTTTCTGGATAACAAACGATAATCCTCGTTCAGAAGACCCTCTTTGTATTATACATGAAATTCAAAAGGGTATTAAAAAGGATGCCTCTTTTCGGATACAACCAGATAGAAAAGTTGCCATTGAAGAGGCTATTGCCGAAGCCAAAAAGGGAGATACTTTAATAATTGCAGGGAAGGGACATGAAAAATATCAAATTACAAAGAATAAAAGGTATACTTTTGACGACCGTGAAGTCGTAAAACAATTTTTAGGAAGTGCTTTAGTACAAAGTTATTAAGAAATTTATATAAAAATGGAAATCTTATCAATAGAAGAAGTTATTAAATCTATTAGCGGGCAGATAATAACTTACGGTAAAAACAAAAATGTAAAAGGCATATCCACAGACAGCCGGGCAACTAAACCCGGTGATTTATTTTTTGCAATCATAGGCGATAGTCATGACGGCCACCGGTTTGTTTCAGAGGCTTTGAATGCTGGTGCCATAGGAGCAGTTGTATCATCCAGAATCGAATTAGGGTCGGTATATAGTAACTCCCTGTTAATTCAAGTAAGAGATACCAAGATTGCGTTAGGAGACCTTGCCAAATACTATCGCCAGAAATTAAATGTAAAGATTGTTGGTATTACAGGAAGCAATGGGAAAACGACCACCAAGGAAATGACATATCACCTGTTAGCTCATTTTGGTCCCACTGCAAGATCACAAAAAAGTTATAACAATTTTATAGGGGTACCATTAACGATATTCGAAATAGAAAACAGACATCAATATGGCGTATTGGAAATGGGAACAAATGCACGCGGAGAAATTAGAAGATTATCTGAAATTGGCTCACCTGATATTGCCGTAATCACAAATATATCAAAAACTCATTTAGAAGGTCTCGGAAGCATAGAAGGTGTCATGAGGGCAAAAGGAGAAATACTTGAAAGCCTCAGAAAAAATGGCGCATTTGTTTATAATTTTGACAATCCATGGTGTGTAAGAATAGCTAGTGAATTTAAAGGCAAAGCAATAAGCTTTGGTTTCAATTATGGTGCACAAATTAGATGCACGGATGTAAAGAAAAAAGGGGTAGGACACACTTTTACAATCAATAAAAATCTAGAAATATGCCTTCCGATTGCAGGATATCATAATATTTATAACAGCTTGGCGGCTCTTGCAGTTTGTCATGCTTTCGGTCTCAATACTGATAAGTTAAAAAACCCCTTCCCCACATTTAAATTACCGTCTATGAGAATTGAGCATATACGTACAGGAGATATTACAATCATCAATGATGCATATAATGCAAATCCAGAATCTATGCGAGCCGCCCTACAATATTTTTACAATGCAGACACAACCGGTAGAAAAGTATTTATATGCGGGGATATGCTAGAACTTGGAAATGAATCTGCACAATTACATCGCGAAATCGGAAAAATGGTTGCACAACTTAACATAGACATACTGTGGACAGTAGGAAAATATGCAATTGAAATTGCAAATGCAGCCAAAGCACATGGTATGCCAGGAAGCCACATCGTCAGCTTTAACGATATTTCTGAAATATCAGTTATCGAAATAAATAAGCTCAAAGAAAATGATACTGTATTAATTAAAGGGTCAAGAGTAATGCACATGGAAGATATTATCCAGAAGTTTAAAGAATCCTTTCCAAAACAAGAAACAGCTTGTAACTATCACAACAATTAATACTAAAAAGCATCAAAATAAAAGTTATCGAGGTTCAAAAGTTGCTATACAGTTGGTTTTCTTCAATAGGTGATTTAGAATTTTTAAAATATATGTCTTACCGTTCTTGCCTAGCTGCTTTCACTGCATTCTTTATTAGTATTTTTTTTGGTAAATGGTTTATAAGAAAGCTATTGTCATTAAAAGTTGGTGAAGATACATCAAAAACTGATTCTGACGAACTACGGCACATGCATTCTACTAAAAAGGATACACCGACAATGGGTGGTGTTGCTTTTATCGTTTCTATCCTTGTTGCTACACTACTCTGGTGTGATATTTATAATGGTTATATACTCTTGTTGTTGTTTGCAATGATATGGCTTGGAGCGCTCGGGTTTATTGATGACTATATAAAACTTACACAAAAGAATGCTGCCGGATTAAGCGATGTATCAAAGCTATTGTTTCAATCAGCCCTGGGACTTATACTCGGATTGATTTTGTTTTTCCATTTTAAAAAATTTACATGGGGTACACAACTTATTCTCCCTTTCATAAAAGATACAACAATAGACTTAGGACCATTCTATATTATAGTTGTTACCCTTTTAATAGTTGGAATGTCAAATGCGGTTAATCTCACAGATGGTTTGGATGGGTTAGCGATAGGATGCAGCACCCTCGCAGGATGCGCCTTTGCGGTTGTTGCATATATTACCGGTAGTGTAGATTTCAGCAATTATTTGAAGATTCCTTATGTCCCTGGCAGTGGAGAATTGAGTGTTTTCTGCGCTGCAACTGTAGGTGGAAGTCTGGGATTTTTATGGTACAACTGCTTCCCTGCAAAAGTATTTATGGGTGACACTGGTTCTCTTGCACTTGGAGGAATATTTGGATTACTTGCAATAATTGTAAAACATGAGGTACTTATGGTTGTTTTATGTGGAGTTTTTATTGCTGAAGCAACTTCTGTGCTTATTCAGAGGCTATATTATAAAATTACAAAGAAAAGAGTTTTTCGCTGCGCTCCGTTACACCATCACTTTCAATTTATTGGATGGTCAGAAACGAAAATTACTATCAGATTCTGGGTAATTGCAGCCATGCTGGCAATCTTTAGTTTTGTATTACTTTAGAGGACCTGTTTAATGAAATCGTGGCATTTTGTTATTTATATTGCAATAGCATTACTTGGATTTAGTATCGTTACAGTATTCAGTACCGATACCACAGGCTTTGGATCAAATATAAGTAGTTATCAATTTTTAAAACATCTTCTTTGGATACTAATAGGTTCTGTATTGCTTGCTATAATGACGAAGGTAGATTATCACTATTTACAGAAATTAAGTATCCCCATTCTGGTTATTTCTTTTATCTTGCTTCTGCTTGTGTTGATACCTGGTATAGGGACCATTACAAACGGCGCACGCAGATGGATTCGGTTCGGAAACTTACTTGGTATACAACCGTCTGAATTCTCAAAGCTAGCAATCATAATATTTATTTCAGGTTATATTGCAAAAAACCAAGATCTTATGTACAAATTTAAGCGTGGTTTCTTATTACCATTTCTGATTATTGGCACTACAAGTGCGCTCGTAATAAAAGAACCTGATTTTGGCACCTCTGTATTTATAATAATATTGTCACTAATTATGCTTGTCGTCGGTGGAACAAGAATTATTTTCGTTTTATTAACTTTTATAGCATCTGCACCTTTTATTTATGAAATGTTGTTCGATAACTCCTACAAAGAAACAAGAATTACTGCATTCCTTAATCCATGGGAAGATCCTGCAGGGGCAGGATATCATATAATTCAATCATGGATTGCACTTGGTTCGGGAGGCATAACAGGACTTGGAATCGGAGGCAGCAAACAAAAGCTATTCTTTTTGCCAGAAAGCAGCAGCGATTTTATATTCACTATTATAGGAGAAGAGTTTGGTTTTATCGGAGTAATGGTTATTATATGCTTGTTCTTATTATTAATATGGCAAGGATTAAAAATTGCACATGAAGCCAGGGATATATTTGGATTTTTTATGGGATTTGGAATCACTGTAATGTTTGGATTACAGGCAATTATCAACATAGCCGTCGTATCAGGAAGCTTACCAACAAAAGGTATTCCGTTGCCTCTTGTTAGCTCTGGGGGCTCGTCACTACTATTCTCAATGATAGGTATTGGTATACTTATAAATATTGCAAGACAATCTGCTCAACCAGAACATTCAGATTTACAGATTGCTGAAGAACATAAAGATGGAACGAACAGAATATTCCCAATTAGAATATGGCATAGTTTAACTTCCAGAATATCTAGCTTTTCCTGGAAATAAAAATAAAATTCTAAAATGTACCGTTCTATTAACTTTTAAGAAAAGGGGACAAATAATGAAAGTTATTCTCGCAGGTGGCGGTACTGGCGGACATCTTATGGTTGGATTAAGCATCGCAGAAGAAATTCGTTTAAGATTTCACGATGCGGACATTGTATTTTTTGGAACAAATAAAGAATTTGAAAAACGATGCGTCGAACAAAAAGGATTCAAATTCCATCAAACTCATGCAAAAAAATTTGGAAAATCACTCAAACAAATAATAACTTTTATAAGTTCAACAATCCTGGATATTACTGAGTCTCTTATTTCCATAAGAAAATTAAATCCCGATATAATAGTTGGGCTTGGTGGATATGCTTCTTTTGCCCCAATTATTGTGGCAAAATTACTCAGTATTCCATCCGTCCTATTGGAGCAAAATGTTATTCCTGGAAGGGCTAATAGATTATTGGCAAAATGGGTGGACGAGGTAGATTGTCACTGGCAGGGTTCGCTTAAATGGTTTAATAAGGCAAAGGCTGTGCGCGTTACAGGAACCCCCATTCGCAATAATTTTCTAATCAGCCAAAAGTTTCATTCTGCAGAGAAATTTGGACTAAATTCCTCTAAAAAGACAATACTGATCACTGGCGGAAGTCAAGGTGCACAGGTAATTAACGAAGTTATGTTAAAATGTCTTCCATTGTTAGAAAAACATTCCAACGAACTACAAATAATCCATTGCACAGGTGAATACGGATACGAAATTGCAAAAGAAACGTATAAACAATCAAAAATTAACTCTTTTGTTTGCAGTTTTTTAGATGATATGGGGGCTGCCTTTAGCTTAGCTGACTTAATAATTTGCAGGGCAGGCGCTACCACCATTGCTGAAATTACCGCAAAAGGTATTCCGTCAATACTGATCCCATATCCACATGCGACTGATAACCACCAGTACTGGAACGCAGTGGAACTTGTTAGCAATGGCGGAGGATATTTATTACAACAATTTGATCTAACACCCGAAAAAGTCATAGAACTTATTACAGAACTTCTTAATGACAAAGAAAAGTATGAAAGAATGCAAATGTTCAGTAAAAGACTTGGTAAACCAAATGCGGTCGTAAATGTTGTTGATAATATATGTAGAGTGATAGGCTTAAAATGTTCTGAATTTGCTATAATTGTTGGTTAAACTCATAAAATAACTATCTTTACTTTATATATACGTTTATAAAAAACATTAATTCTCTCAGTCATTATTCGAATTAAACATATATTATTACTAACATCATCAACATACCTTATTTAAAGAAAAGGAGCAAAAGGGATGCAGGCTTATATATCTGTCATAGAAAGTCCGTTTAAATACCAGTCTTTAAATGGGCGTTGTATATACTTTATTGGAATTGGTGGAATTGGTATGAGCGCTGTTGCCCGTATTCTGATAAAAGAAGGTTATACTGTTGTTGGCTCCGATATACGTTCTTCCTCTTTGACTTATTCACTCGAAAAAATTGGCGCAAAGATATATACGAAACAAGACGGAAGCTGCATGACCACAGAAACAGATACCGTAGTAATCTCAGCCGCTATTACAGAAGACAATCCGGACCTTATAACTGCCAGGAAAATGGGTATTAAAGTAGTAAAATATTCACAAATACTTGGCTCCTTAATGAAACAGAAACAAGGGATTGCAATAAGTGGAACTCATGGAAAAACAACCACAAGTGCAATGATTTCCACAATATTAAGAACGGCTGGATTGGACCCTACGTTTGTTATTGGTGGAGAAGTACCAGATATCGGTGGAAACTCATATTTGGGCAGGGGTAGATTTTTTGTTGCAGAAGCCTGCGAATATGATAGTTCTTTTTTAAACCTTACACCACAAGTAGGTGTAATTACTAACATAGAAGAAGACCACCTCGATTATTATGAAAACATAGAAGAAATAATAAACGCCTTTGGAGAGTTTGCATCGCTTATCTCAGAGGAAGGCTTACTTGTTGTCAATAACCATGATAATAATATCCCGATAGCATTAAAAAGAGCAAAATGCAAGGTGGAAATTTTTTCTCTGTACAAATCTTCTGGCTGGCATGCTGAGAGGATGTCTACAATCAATGGTACAAACAAATTCAGAATATATAAAAAAGACAATTATTTTGGAGACTTCTCATTAAGAATACCAGGACATCACAATATACTAAATGCACTTGCTGCAACTGCCGTATGCACTTTTGTAGGTGTTGATAAAGATACTATCAATTTATCCTTAGCATCGTATAACGGAGCCAATAGACGTTTTCAAATTATTGGAATAAGAAACAATATCACCGTAATTGACGACTACGCCCATCATCCTACCGAAATATCTGTTACATTAAAGGCTGCGCGGGAATTCTACCCAAATAGAAAGCTATGGTGTGTGTTTCAACCTCATCAATATAGCAGAACACGCCACCTCCTAAAAGGCTTTGCAACATCTTTTAAAAACGCTGATAAAGTAATATTAGCGGATATCTATGCTGCACGTGACAGTGAATGCGAACAGGCAGAAATAAATATTACCAGATTATGTGAAGAAATTAGGAACTCAGGTACAGACGTACAGTGTATTCCTAAATTGGATGATATCATAAATGCCTTATTGTCAAATATAGAGCCGGGAGATATAGTAATTACAATGGGAGCAGGCGATATCTGGAAGGTTTCTAATGAGTTGGTTTCAAGTTTAAAATAAACTATATAAACAATTGTTAATAACCGTATCGCCCACATTTAAAAAATTTTAAGTAACTAACAAACACAATATCAAAAAGGAGAATTAAATGAAGCCTAAAAATATAGTAGTCTTAATGGGTGGTATCTCCTCCGAGCGAGAAATTTCTTTACGTTCAGGCAGTGCCGTCGCAAAAGCATTAGAGGGAGCTGGATTCGATGTTGCCTGCCTTGATGTAAAAGATGAAAAGATTGAAGAACTTAATTACTTAGAAACTGACGTCGCCTTTATAGCCTTACATGGATATTTTGGCGAAGATGGTGGTGTACAACAATTATTAGAATCTAACGGGATTACTTACACTGGCTCAGAAGTAAATGCAAGTAAACTGGCAATGGATAAACTGGCAACAAAACGGTGTTTTGTTAAGGCAGGTCTTGAGACACCAAGCTACCTTACTATAACCGAATTTCAAGATTATGATGAAATACGAAACGAGATAACGAAATTTGGACTGCCAGTAGTCTTAAAACCCACTAGAAATGGTTCTAGTATAGGAATATCCATACTTAAAGATGTTAATAATCTTAGAATATGTTTGGAAAAGGCTTTCGAGTTTGGATATGAAATTCTTGTAGAAAAATACATAAAAGCTAGGGAGCTAACTGTTGGAATTTTAGACGAAACACCTTTACCGATTATTGAAATTAAACCAGCAACTGAGTTCTTCAATTATGACGCAAAATATAAAGACAATAGAACTGAATACTTAATTGTAAAAACATCACTTGAAGAAAAGATAAACACAGATAGTAATTCTATTAATTATATTGGTTTCCTTCCACCTTCTTTATATAATAATGCTCAGGAAATGGCACTAAAGGCACATAAGACTCTTGGCTGCAAGGGATTCTCGAGAGTAGATATGTTGATGGATTGCCACGGCAATATATATTTACTTGAAGTAAATACAATTCCTGGTTTTACTGAAAAAAGCTTGCTTCCAAAGGCTGCAAAAGCAGCAGGAATACCATTCCCTGCATTATGTAAAAAAATTGTGGACATCGCTTATCAGAATTCAGTTATTAACGTAAATGTATAAATCCAGAATTAAAAAAATTAATTATAATACTACCCGCCTTAAACCTTTCTTTGACTTTTTTTCAACTAAAACTGCGGAGTATAAAAAAAAAATATATCCATTCCTAATTGGGCTTCTAATATTAGCCTTAATAACAATTTTCTCAATATGGTGGATTAAAAATCTCTGGTATTCTTTAACAAACTTAAACACCTTTAAGCTAAGCCCTTCAACTTTCTCATTTAACACACCAGCATGGGTCACAGATCGTTTCTCTAATGATATAAAATACGTCTCATCTTTAAATCCGTGCTATAGTATGTATGAATACAGTCTCACTCAGGAAATTGCTGCTGCTTACAGTAAAATTACTCCAATAAAAAAAATAGATGCAATTAAAAGAATATATCCCAACAAATTAAATATTAAACTCGTCTTACGCACACCAGCAGCCCTTGTTAAATGTGGAAACAACATCTATCTTGTAGACTATGATTGTGTTTTGCTACCCAAAGAATATTACAAACTGCCAAATAATGAATATGACAATCTCTTTATTCAAAGTAATAAATTAACAAAGCCACCTTTGCTTGGAAAGACATGGAATGATAACGGAATCAAAGCAGGCGTAGAATTATTGAAATTTCTCAGGGCAAATAATGTACATAATATTTTTAAAATCCTTGCCGTAGACGTATCAAACGTATGTAAGAAAAGGAACACTGGTAAGAGTGATATTATTCTTTGGACTGAAAATAACACACAAATACGATGGGGATGCTCTTCCCTTTGCAATGAACCAAACGAACTCTCTGATGAGGAAAAACTGCAAAACTTATTAAGTATTGCAAAATCAGAAGGAACCAATTTGAAAAGAATGGATTATGTTGATGTACGCTGGAAAAAACCAATAGGAAAACAATGGGCAGGAATTAAAGAAACACCTAAGGAATAATAAACACTTTATGGTAAATCAGGGTTTTCCGGGTCCCAGATTAATTCCCGGCCTGCTTGCCTGTTTGGCCAGCCATTATTTGTTGTCCCATCAGAATCACCATTCTGTATACATTCAACGTGTCCATCTATAAAAAGAATATTTGCAGCTCTTGCGTGTCTCTGTGCAACACTGCCATAAGAGCCTTCAAAATTATTAGACACACCTGCGTTGTTTATACGACCATCAAATAATAAAACAGTTCTTGTCGGATTATATATAGCTTCAATCGTTCTCTGACACTCACTATCCTGGACAAGATTCATATTCATTTTTATCGTTCTGGTTGTGTCACGTTCAGAAATGGAAACCTTCTTAAAAACCGGGTCTTGCTTAACAAAAATTAAACGCTCTTCCAATGAAATTTCATCCCTTTCGAGGGGTGGGATTAAAACTGACAAGTATCTGTCTATCACCTTGAACCATACTTCACCTGTACATGTTTTTGCTCGGTCTTTGCTCATCTCACTGTTATTTGGACGTGGAAGCAAACCATTATTGTCATTAACATACTGTTCTATCGCCAGGAATACTTGTCGCATGTTATTTGTACATTCAATCTGATATGCCTTATTTAACACAGTACTGAGTGTTGGAACAAGAATTCCTGCAAGAATTCCAATAATCATTACAATTATTATTAATTCAATAATTGTAAAACCTTGCTTCTTTAAAAACACATTTGTCATGTTATATACCCAAGATTTTGGTATGCTTAAATCTAAATGCAGAGTTTAAATTTTTAGTCTTATAAGTAAATTATTTTGTCAATCAAATCAATGTTAAAACTCAAACTAATAAATCTATAACTGTTTTTTGCAAAAATATTTGACTTTCTATATTGTGTTGTTAAAATCTTAAATTGTTATGGTTTAATTAGATATAAACAATTCTATTAAATGCGGAAGTGGCGGAATCGGCAGACGCGCTAGTTTGAGGGGCTAGTCCCGCTGATATCGGGGTGGGGGTTCAAGTCCCCCCTTCCGCACCACACTACGATAACTATCATGAAATATAATGAACTATTTGTCTCTTAAACAAATTTTCGTTGCACTTCATTATACTAAATGACATAGAATTAATAAAATGTTAATAATAAAAGCATTACCCGTTTATGGGAGGCTCATTAATGAGCAAGTGTAAAATATCAATAATATTGATAGCAGCCTTTATCCTTATCGCAGGTTGTAAAGGAACGCAAATAAAACAAACTGACTTTACCCCGTTTAAGAAACCAACAACACTTTCTACAACAACTGGAGAAGTTGAAAAGAGACCGTGGGAGTATGAAATTTCACCCCATAAAGCGGTTATGAAAGAAGAAGAAAAAAAGAAAAAAATACCTGACGAATTTACGTACCCTGAAGAACGTAAAAAACCAGAACCGTCACTTAAAAAACCTGAATACATCGGAAACAAAATTGATATCTCTTTTAACTTTGATAACGCTGAGATTAAAGATGTTATACACGTAATTTTAGGTGAAATTCTTAAAGCAAACTATATCTTAGACAGAAAAGTAGGTGGCACTATAAATCTCCACGCGACAGGACAGGTGTACAAAGAAGAACTTCTTTCAATGCTTAGCACGTTACTTTATGTCTATGATTTTGCAATTATAAAAGACGGCGATCTATACAGAGTACTTCCAAGGGCAGAATCGAGACAGGAAACAAATATTGTCATCTTCGGTGATAAAATTCCTACTCCAGATAAAGATATAATAATTCAAATAGTTCCACTGCAATATGAAAACGCTAAAAATCTGAGCGGAACACTAAGACCTTTCATTACAGGTGTAGGTAATATCGTTACACACGGAAATTCTAATTATCTTATACTTATTGAACATGCATCAAATATAGCTAAGTTACTTACACTAATAAAAACGTTTGACACTCCTTTCTTCGCCGGTAAAGCCGTAAAGATTTACGATTTTAAGTATGCAGATTCAAGAAACATGGCTAAGGACATCACTACTATAGTCCAATCAATGGGCGGAAAAGTAGGCAACGAGGGTGAGTTCAACATCATTCCTTTTACAGAATCAAATAAAATGATAATTGTCTCTAAAATACCCGAGCTCCTATCCAAAATAGACCTCTGGATACAAAATATTGATGTTCCCCCGTCTGAATTAGAGGAAGATATTAAGGTCTATGTTTACAAGGTGCAGCATCAAAAAGCCGATACAATTGCACCCATTTTAACACAACTTTACAGCGAGAAAATGTCTGCACAGCCAAAACTATTTGGCAAAAAACAGCTTGAAGCCATGAAAATCATTGCAGACCCAAAAACAAATTCAATTGTTATCAAGGCGCTACCCAGCGATTACAAAAGCATGAAAGCCATAATAGAAGCAATAGACGCCACACCTCAACAGGTATTCATTGAAGCTTTGATAATAGAAATTGGACTTAATAGTTCTTTAGATTACGGTACTGAATGGTTATGGGACATGGGACAAACACAATTATTTGGGCTCGGAGACATGAAAAGAACCGCTGAAATACCGACAATGATTTCTAAAAAGGGAAATTTCGAAATCCTGTTGGATATACTTGCAACAAAATCAGATGTAAGAATCCTTTCCGCGCCTCACCTCCTTGTAAAGGACGAACAACCTGCAAATATACAGGTTGGTAGTGAAGTACCTATTTTGTCAAGCGCTGGACAGCAGGCTGGCACCACTGTTACATTTGAGCAGGTACAATACCGTGATACAGGTATAATCCTTACAGTTACTCCACATATTGCAGAAAATGACTTTATATCATTGGATATCAAACAGGAAGTAAGTGACGCAGAAACTACTACAACTGGTGTTAGTAATTCTCCCACATTTTCAACCCGCAATGCAGAAACCTCGCTCGTGATAAAGAGCGGACACACTATAAGCCTCGGTGGCATAATCCAGCAGAAAAATGAAAAGAGCGTAAGCAAAATACCCCTGCTTGGAGATATTCCATACTTAGGCAATCTATTTAAATCAACATCTATAAGAAATACCAGAACAGAATTACTTATGCTAATAACACCTTATATCGCAAACAATGCAGAAGAAGCCGATACCCTAACAGATGCATTCCAGAAAAAACTTAACGAAATAGAGCCTCTGTTAACTCAAAGGAATATGGAAGTTGAAAAATATTAAGACCCATTCTGGTTTTACCATACTCGAGGTTATGGTTGCCCTGGCAATAGTTGGTATTTCTATAAGTATATTTTTCAGTCTGATAGGAAATTCTTCAAAATTAAGAGGAAAGATTGACGACCATTCAAGACTATTGCTCCTTGCAAGAACAAAGACAGAAGAGGCAATATTAGGAATACTTGGTAAAGACTATGAAAAGCTGAACGAGAAAGAATCTTTTGGGAATACAACCTCTGACGGCATTAAATGGCAAGTTTTACAAATTGATAAATATAAAGAAGCCGTGAAAAAGAGCACTGTTAATTTAACGAACGAAGAAGATGCTATGGACAATCCGTATCTGCCACCGCAGGGAACTAAATTGCTAACTACACAAGTGGAAGGAATAAAAATAGAAACGCTATTTTTCTTTATAGAAAAAGAAACTGAAAATGCTGAAAACCAAACTACTAAAACAGAATAAGAGGTGCTCCCCCTATCATATAAATTATCCAAATACAAGAGATAAATATGGATTTACATTATTTGAACTGCTTATAGCAATCTTTATTGGAACTATCTTAATTATGTCTGGTGCTTATGCAATAAGAATGGGGCTATTTTCTATGGAAAAGGATGAGGTCTGGTTTAATAATTCAACGAAAGAAAAGGCTGCATTTGACTTCTTCTGGCAACAGGTCTCTTCTTTACGCATCCAGAAAATACCAACAAAGAAAGATCAAATAATTGTTGAAACAATTAAAAAGAAGAAAACTATTTATTTTACAGGAAAAAAAGACTCACTAACTTTTATAACACCACTGTCCTTAAAAAAACGCTATGGTCAGGGATTAATAATAGCTAATTATAAAGCCAGAATAAATGAAAATGGCCTTTGGGACTTAACTTACACAGAAAACACACTCAATCCAAGTATATTAATCAAGTTATCGGAAGACTCAGACTACAAAATTATTACATATGAAAGTAACTCCACGGTTTTCCTAAAAGATTGCAGCATGATTTCATTTTCTTATCTTATTAATATAAAAAAAGATATAAATGAACAACCTGATATCGAAAATAATACTAATTTACTAGAATTAAATACCGATGTTATAGAAGGTACTAATCTAAAATGGAAAGAGGAACTGGACGGGAAAACCCCAAGAGCTATAAAATTTACTGTATCAAAAAATGGGAAGGAACAAGAGTTGGTGTCTCCTGTCATGGCTATGTACTCATTTTTAGCCTATGGGCAATAGTAATTTTTGGGTTTGTCGCCTTAAGTTTAACGCGCAATACTAGTATTGCTATAAAAGCAGAAATTACTTCCAGCGAGCGGCTAAAAAACATATATGCCGCGCGCGGGGCATGCGTTTATGCCACACAAATGATGATACAGCCTGAAAAACAACAAACCTTGGAAAAAGAAACAAAAAGTGGCAGATACAAAAAAACAACTAAACAAGAAGACGAATACGCCATAAGAACTAAAGGTAAAACATGGACGCCCAGTAATAAACCTTACAATGTCCAGATAGGCGATAGAGATTGCCATGTATTCATCAGCGATGAAAGCGCTAAAATAAATATAAATAAAATAACGGATGAAACGAGAGCTAATTTTATTAAATTCCTTATTTCGTTTAAGATTAAAGAGCATACAGCTGAAATAATAACAGATTCCATACTAGACTGGTTTGATGAAGATGACTTGCACCATGTCAATGGTGCAGAAAAAGATTTTTACGCTACCCTGCTCGAACCATACGAACCAAAAAATGGACCTTTTGAAACAATAGAAGAATTAACTTTAATCAGAGGGGTTACACCAGATATATTCGAATTGCTTCGCGAATATCTGACAATTTATGGCTCGGGCAAAATTAATGTTAATCTTGCGCATAAAGAAGTACTTCTTTATGTACCAATAATAACCCCGGATATTGCAGATGCAATTATTGAATTCAGGAAGAAAAATGGGGAAATTAAGAGCATCGTAGACTTAGAAGAAATATTTGGTCCTTACGGTATTATTGGTGAAGAATTACAAAAGACTATGGAACTATTGACACTTGATAATTCAAATTTTGTAACAATTAATTCAATTTCTACCTTTGAGAAAGTTAAAAATTCCTATAAGTTAATAGTTCAAAAAGGCGCTGGTTCTTGTAGTATAATTGCAGCTTATCCAGAATAATATTTAAAATATTTTATATGAAAATACCTTTCTCTGGCATTTTTACACAAAGAGCTATGGGTTTGTCCATTAGTGGAAATGACCTCATAATAACTACCCTTTGTAAAATACTTGCAAGATGCTCCCATGAGACAATCAAAGTAAAGGATTTTATGATTAAGGACACCCAACAACTACAGCCATCATTACCTCAAAAAGAATCTATTGATGAAATTATACTTTCAGTTCCAAGAGAGCTTGCTATTATCAGAGAAATAGACTGTCCGTATTCAAATTTAAAAGAATTAAAAGAAGCTCTCACATACCAACTGGATAGCTTTATTCCTTTCAGCAATGAAGATGTATATTTCGATATTCAAACAATATCGTATAACATACAGGAAACTAAGATTATTATAGTGGCCGTTAGAAAGACTGAACTGGATAATGTTTTATCAAGACTACAGGCTTTAGAAATCATACCGTCAAGGGTTATCATTTCACCTTTTGCCTTTATCCCTATTGTCGAAGAAAAGGAAGGTATTGTTGCGCTGATTAGCAAAAACCTTAAAAATTACAGTTACAACTTATTTGAAAAGAACAACTTGGTCTTGTCCTCAATAATAAAAACAGAAGACGAATTAAACAGCAAAATTAAAACAAACCCACCGGCAGAAATATTATTATCAAACCTAGACAATAATATACTACCTCTCGAGTGTTCAATTCCTTCACAATTATTAGACGAAACCTCTGAGTCATACGGCGCCGGACTATATGGGCTGTCAAACTATTCATGTAATCTAAGTCTTGTTATGCACCCCAAGAAAAGGCTGAATCCTCAAATTACCACAATGTGCTTTCTTATAAGTTTTTTGATATTTTTCTCATTTCTTATACCTTACATACAGAATATAAACAATCTGGCAGTATTAAAAAAATTAAACACACAAATCAAAACAAATAAAAAGGATGTAGCAACCGTTGAAAAAATCCAGGAGCGAATAACAATACTTGAGGAAACGATTTCCAATGTTAATGAAGTAAGAAGAGAATATATGCCCAGAATTGACATAATTCTGGAATTCGCAAAGACGCTGCCAAGCGATGCATGGATAAAGTCCACTTACATTGCGAGTAACACCTTTGAAATAGAAGGTGACGCAACATCATCTACCAATTTAGTGCCTGTCTTGGAGAACTCACAACTATTTGCTGGTGTCGGCCTTACTTCTCCAGTTACAAAAACACAGAATGGTAGGGACAAATTCAGAATCAAAGGAAATGTAGAAAATCAATAAATATGGCGAAATATCTGGAAAAATTCAGAAAAATGAAGGCAAGAGAAAAAGCTTTATTGGTTATTGCCTTAATCGTCATGTCTTATTTAAGCATAGATAAAGTTGTGATTACGCCCTTCATAAAATCAATAAATGAAACAAAAGAACGGTTAGAAACCCAAAAAAAACTATTGAAAAGATATTATTCATATATTGATAACAAGAAACAATATGAGGCAAAATTAAACGAACTTGAACAATATTATACGAAAATACAGGAAAATTTTATATCAGAAGAAACCGAAGACCTTGCATCAGCAAAATTACAGGAAATGATAAATAATATAGCCGCAAAAAATGGTCTGGTAGTTTCCAGAAGCACTGCCTCAAAAAAAGAGATAATCAATAAACAACCCTATTTAATTGCACTGTCAATTAGCATTGACATAAACGAAATAGATAGTTCACAAAAATTAGAGAATTTCTTATATGATATTGAATACAATAGTGATAAATTACTTTTTATAGATAGCCTGAAAATCAAGACATCTGGTTTAAATGTTATAAAAGGGGCTACAGTTTCTTCCACCCTTACAGCCATTGCATCAATAGAAAAGAAAACATAAACAAATGAAATCGGCAAATATTAATTTAAAATCTTTACAGCACGTTACGAACTTCTTTAGTAAGAAGTTAAAACAATGGAAACACTATTTGCCGATAATAAACCTTGTTTTGCTAATAGGCACATCTGCGCTTGTAATTATTTGTGTTCTATTAATCTATTTTCCACCTGAAAGCGCTGTAAAGAGGGAGAAACATGTAAAAAATATTTCAATAAATAATAATCTATTAACCTTGCTTGCAAAAGATGCAAAATCAATAGATCAATATGAACCAATACACTTAAGTAACCCGTTTTCACCAGCACGAACAGCATGGGTCCCGCAAGCCTCTGCTGAAACAAAAACTGCCAAAGAAGAACTGCCATCACCACCAAAACCTGCGGATGAACAAAAACCTAAAGAACCGCCAAAGAAAATTAACCTAAGGGGTATAATGATTATCGGAGGCATCAAAAAAGCATTAATAGAAAATCCAGATACATCAAAAGATAAGAGTCAATTTATATTCATTGAAGAGGGCGAAGACGTTGTTGGATACAAGGTAAAAAATATAGAG
This sequence comes from uncultured Planctomycetota bacterium, assembly GCA_963709355.1. GTDB lineage: Bacteria > Planctomycetota > Brocadiia > Brocadiales > Brocadiaceae > PLOWO2-12-38-17. Next base: position 703,406 of record CAVPVY010000005.1, on the reverse strand, counting down.
CCCGACCAGATAATACTCGACTGGTACGGTGAAGAACAAATTATTGCAATGAGGTCTAATATTAAAAAATAATCATTTATGAGTACATTCAAATATAAACTACTTTCAACATCCAGTGGTATTATAGAAGGCGAAAAAGAGGCTCCCACTAAAATAGAGTTAATCACCGAATTGAGAAAGACAGGACACGTTATTTTAAGTGTCCAACAAACAACAAAAGATAAAAAGTTAGGATTTCTCAGCAGACGCACAAACAAAAAAGCCATTTTACCTTTCACTCAGGAACTGGCAACATTGCTTGAAGGTGGCATTCCAATAGACAAAAGCCTTGCAATTCTATTATCCTGTCACGATATTAAAATTAGACCTATTGTAGAAAATTTACTAAACGGAATTAAATCTGGAAAGTCTCTTGCGGAAGCGCTTAACAGCCATGCGAAATTGTTTTCCAGCGTTTATATTAACATGGTACGCGCTGGAGAAGAGGGTGGCGTATTACCTCAAGTATTAAAAAGACTGGGTATGTTTCAGGAAAAATTGCAGAAAATAAGAGGTGAAATTATCTCAGCAATGATTTATCCACTGTTGCTGAGCAGTACCGGTGTAATGTCGGTGGGAGCCCTGATTGTTTACGTAATCCCAAAATTTTCTCAGATCTTTGAGGGAATGGGCATCTCTTTGCCTTTTACTACAACTATACTCATGGGCTTGAGCCAATACTCCATTAAATACGGCTGGATATTGTTTATCGCCGCCTTTGCTATATTTTTTTTATATAAAAGGGCAAGAAAAGATAAAAAAACATCAATAAATATTGATCAGAGGAAGTTAAAACTACCTGTAGTTGGTAATCTTTTATGGAAAATACAAATATCCAGATTTGCCCGAACCCTTGGCACACTACTGGAAAACGGCGTGCCATTACTCAAATCAATGGATATTGTAAAAGACGTGCTGTCCAATCAACATCTTGCAAATATCCTTATTACTGTAAAGGCAAACGTAAAAGAAGGCGCGGGACTTACAGTGTCGCTTGCACAGATGGGGTTTTTGCCAGAAATAGCGGCCCACCTGTTAAAAGTGGGAGAAGAAACTGGAAATTTAGACAAGATGTTGCTTAAAGTTGCGGATAATTTCGACACAGATATTGAGCAAAGGACAAAGAGACTTGTAACAATGGTAGAACCGGTACTTATTTTACTTATGGGCGCAGTCATTGGTGTAATCGTAATCTCCATGTTAACGGCAATCCTCAGTGTGAACGACATGAGGTTCTGACGAAAGATGGAAGACTGTTTTCTTTCAATAGTAATACCTGCTTATAATGAAGAAAAAAGACTGCTGTCTACTCTCGATCAGATTTGCAAATATTTATCAAGACAAAATTACCCATATGAAGTTATTGTGGTAGACGACGGCTCTACCGACAACACCTTGCAGATAGCCAGAGACTTTGCAAATTCCAATGGACATATCGTTGTTCTGACAAACGGACAAAACATGGGCAAAGGTTGTACAGTCAGAAATGGGATGTTGTCTGCAAAAGGTGAATATGTCTTTTTCACCGATGCAGACCTCTCCACACCCATAGAAGAATTGGAAAAATGTCTGCCATATCTCATAAACAGCTATGACGTAGTCATTGGTTCAAGAAGCCTGCCCGGCTCAGTTATTCTTGTTCATCAACCATGGTACAGGGAGAAGATGGGGAAGATATTCAATTTTATGGTAAACATGATGTTGCTTAATGGAATTATAGACACACAATGCGGATTTAAAGGATTTAAAAGAGAGGTTGTTCAAAAAGTTTTCGGCAGATGTAAAATAAATGGTTTTTCATTTGATGTCGAAGCCCTTTATTTATCGAGGAAATTCAACTATAAGATAAAGGAAATACCTATAAGGTGGAGAAATTCTACACTGAGCAAGGTCAACCCAGTAAAACACTCTATCCAGATGTTTAAAGACCTGTTAAACATCAAGATTAAAGATTTTAAGGGATGTTATAAATAAATTTCTAATTCCTAAAAATGGTACACATAATTAGCTAAATTATTCGTAGTAGTTTAGTCTTTTGAGATATATATTTGGTAAAATCCTTATACTTTGGTTACATGGACACAATAACAGATTCTTCGCTGACCTTTCGTTTTACGCAGGGCTTTGGCTCAGAATGACGATTATTCAATGTCATCTATGAAAAAGCGGGGCGAAATGTAATTTAGATGTGAACATAGGAAACTCCGGACACCACAAAAAAAAGATAAATTTGAGCAATAGCCCGCCCTCTCCAATCCTTTCCCATAGAGGGAGCGAGAAACACCCTATCTTCTGGATACACTTTATTTATTGTGAAAAAGTACATTCGCTGGAACAAGCGTTTCAGTCCCACCCGGCGGCGTCCATAAGAACTCCATAGCCGCCCCGCCCCCTGCGTCAAAATACTCCACACGGACATGATGGAATCCCTCATTAAGAAATACAACGCTCGATATATATCTCATTGCATGGAGGTCGCCGTTGTCAACAACCATGTTCCCATCAATATAAACAAAAGAACCATCGTCAGATTTTGTTGCAAACTTATATAATCCTTTTTTCTCAACAGATAGATATCCTTCCCATTTAATACCGAATGGAGATCTGTATGGTTTCTTTGTCTCGTCGTTATATGTAAAAGAAATATACCTATTTTCTACCTTTGTTAAAAAAGGCTTTCCCGTACATTCAACATTATGAAAGAAACTCCCTACTAGACCCTGTTCAAGTCCGTCACTTGTCACCTTTGCCATCGGCTGGACACTTGTTTTTGATGCTGACTCCTTACCAAAAACGCCTTCATACAAGTCTCTTTGTACATAGACATTAAGCCATACACCGGGGCGAAGAATAAACCTTTCCTTCTTATAATCTCCCTTCATTTTTTTCTTTAATTCATCCTCACCGCTCTTGTCTACTATAATCACAGGCGCATTGGGGTTATCAATCATCTTCCCCCAGAAATGTGCATTTTTGTATTCTCTAAAATACCATGGCAGAGGCCAATATTCTTTTGAGACTATATTGATATCCAGTTCCTTTCCGCCCACATCTGATAAAGATTTCAATCTATCCAATAAATTATAAATATCACGCTTGGTCTGGACATAAACAAGCTGACATCGCTCGTCATCATAATTTATAAAATTCAGTTTAATTGCATGGTAACATAAAAACCCAATAACACACACGTATATTGGGTAAAAGACGGCATAATGCCATCTTTTCTTTATAACCCTATACATCCCATTTATAAAAATACCCCCCATAATAGAAAGAGGCAATAATATGTTGATTATCAACCATGGTGTTTTGTAACGAACAAGGGAATATGTAAAGTAAATAAGGATTGTCCAGAACGCCATGAAGATGGTAAATTTATTTCTCTGCCTGAATGCGTAAAAAAATCCAGCAATCCCCATCACAAGCACGGGCATCTCATACCTGTACATCACCTTAAAATAATAAATAAACGGCTTGGCGTGTCCGCCGGTATTCATCCCAGTCTTTGACCATATCTTTAAAGTCCTCAATATCCCATTTACACCCTCGTAATAGGTAAAAAAAGAAGAATAAAACAGGAAATTGATTAAAAAGAACATCCCTACGCTTATGCCAACAGCATATTTGTGTTTCTTGCATTCGCTTGCAAATGTGGTAAAGATATTCTTAAACCTTGCATACCGTGTACCTTTAGAAGAGAATCCTACTTCAAAACAATACGCAATAACCAAAGACAGTGCAAAAACTGCAAATGTGATTATATATGTTTCTTTTATCGTAATCACAAATGCGATGCTTGCGACTGCAAAATAAATGTACCTTGATTTCCTTGTTTCTGAATAAAGAAAGAATGAGACAATTATTGCCAGTGAAAAGAAGATTAAATATATTTCATGGATGGTGTCCCTTGAGAAGAATGAAATGGATGGAGAAATGGCAATAAGCAATCCGGTTGTCAGTAAGCCCATTTTGCCAATCCTTCTCCGTAAAGGATACAACAATGCAACTACAATAATACCGAACAGTATAGGCATAAGCCTGAATGAAAAATCTGAGATACCTAGAATATAAAAAGGAATTAATCCGATGTAATAAAGGAACGGACCGTGATAATTGGAAGGATCGTAGTGGTAATAATTATTATTATATAAATTCAACAAGAAAAAACTATTTACCCCCTCGTCCGAATGAAGAGGTCTGAGGTCAAGATCCCATAAGCGAATCAATGATGCAATGAAAATTGGTACAAAAAAAGCGATGAGTAGTAGAATTATTTGGCCTTGTCGTTCTTTCATGGCTTGAATATTAAAGATTAAAGAGAAACCATTTTATTGTTATTTAGTTTTTTATGCAATTGAACCCATAATTAGAGATAACTCTTTTGATGCTTGGATTAAATATCTGCATATATCTTCTTTTCCCAAATTGAGTTTGTTTATAACTTTGTACCAAAAACAGATTTCCAGTGATCCTCTCAGACTTATAGCTACTTTTGCGTGGAATTTCTTTGGTGTAGAGGCCTGACTTTCTTCATAATTAGCACCCATTGAGGTAGCAGCTTTTGATAACCGATAACGAATCACGTCATATTCTTTTCTGTAAGGAATAGTTCCTAAAAATTTAATAGTATTTACAGCAAAATCAACTAGACGTTCTCTCAAATCTATTTTATAGTTCGCAGTTTTTTTCACATATAATCAATTTGCCTTCTTTAGACGCAACGTTATATTTTATCGCCATGGCAATTTTTCCTTTTTTATCTTTTGTCTTTAATCTTTTATCTTTAATCTCTCTACAGGTATCTTTTCTTCTACACCACCAGGCGGAATCCATAACAAGTCAAGAACGGCTCCTCCACCGCCGTCAAAATATTTAATCTTCATTCTATGTTTACCTTTATTTAATAAGATTTTATTATTTGCAGACTTCCTCGCATGGTAACCACCATTATCTATTACAAGTTTATCATCTATAAAAAGCCATGAGCCATCATCTGATGCCAACCGAAACGAGTACACGCCTGTTATATCAACATCAATAAATCCTACCCAAATGGCGCTAAATGGACTGGATACCGGTTTTTCGTTGTCACTTGAATAATCAAACTCAATGTCAGAGTCAACTCCTTCGTATACAGGTTCACCCTCCCAGTTTAAATTATTAAAGTAGTAAACATTCAGTCCGTATTTGTTATCTAGAGACCCTTCACTACCAACCGGAAGCGGTTGTTTCTTTTTATTAAGATCGTAAACATTATAATATTTTGTTGTAATAATGCATGAATAATTATTATCAAAGTATTTTTTATTTACACCAATCCTTCCTTCATGCGGACCGACTATAACATAGTCTAGCTTGTACTTATCCATTAATTGAAATGCGTCGGGCTTGCCTCTTAACATTTTCTTTATATCATTTTCACGCATTTGACCCTCTTCGTAACCATGGCTCCATATATGACCTGGGTAACCCATCAATGCCTTTCTACCGGACAAGAACACAAGGTGATTATGTACAGGCGCATTCAAAAATACCGCGTCAGCGGGGGTTTCTATAGAAATACGTTTTGCAAGTTCTATTTCCTCTACAGAAAATTCCTTTGACCCATTCACGGGTGCGATTGCATACTTAAAAACATCAATTGCCCCTGAAATAGTTAAAAATAACATAATTACGAAAAAGCCTATTCTTGCAGTAATTTTGTAACGCCTGTTTTCATATAAGCAAGTCATGACACACGCCGCTATTGGTGTAACACCGAGAAACCAATATATTAATATTTTTATATTATCCCAATTCCATGGTGCAAAGAGTACAAGATTTGGTAATAGAAAAAGTATCAAGAATGGTAAAGAATAAAACCCCAACTGTAGGGACGAACGGCTGTTCGCCCTGACAAAGATGACTGCAAATCCACCTATGACTACAGGCCAGAAAAGGCTGGTATTTTTTAACCAGAACCATAGAATATTTTCCTTGCCCGCCATCCAACCAATATTTGGTTTAAAAAAACTTCCACCGCCTACATGCCCGGAAAGGTAGAGTACCTGTGGCAACGATAGAATAAAAGCAGGCATAAAAAACAGGAACCACTTACGCCAGTCCCAGAAAACAATTCCAAGCGGTGTTGTAACCATAAGCATAGCAAGGAAACTGTGCGCATGAAACAAAGGCAGTGAACCAGCAAGGATACCGGCAAAGAGAAATTCTTTCCATTTTTTGTATTCAATACCTGTGTATAAAAGAGAAAATATAAGCATAGTAATAGGGAAGCCAAAAAGAAAAGGACGCTGCGGTACATTAAGGCATGTCAATGGCGTGATCCAATGGTAGTTCAGGCGTTCAATTTTCGTATAATCTCGTGGTAGATGCGCGAGAAATGACCAGAGACTGTGAGGCTCATTTACAAGATCTTGGAAGAAATAGTAGAAACCGAATCCACCCGCAAAAAAGAAGATAAATAGTGAAATGATCGCAGCAAACCTTTTTTTCGTCAGACGATACGTAAAATAATAAAGGATACCATAAAAAACAACAGTCAATAATAGCCCAGGGATGAACAATATGTCTCTAAAATCTAAACCTAGCTTAAGAAAAATGGCAGATAGGAAATCGGATAGGAATGGATAGACCAGTTTCTCACCGGCATAAGTAGGATCCTGAGGGGGGATATTATTCCCCCATACAAAAGAAGTTATATAGGCCATATGTAGCGGAAGATCGCCATAATTATTTGTTAAGCCAACGTACAGCCCATCCTTTTTCCAGATGATCGTTCTATAAAACAAACGCCAGAAAATCGTAGTAAAGAAAGAGAATACCGCAATATGCACAAAATACGATACCTTATTGAGAAAAAAATCATCCTTTATTTCTCTTACTTCACTTAAAATCTTCTCCTTAATATGTCCCCATTTGATTGTTAGCACTACTGAACAAAACACAACTAACAAGCCAATTGATATATAGATACTCTTGAACTGAAGTCCCCATACCAACGAAAGGAGATAAACAATCCATGTATGGAGTCCTAGACCTACAACCGTGCCATAAGCAATTCTTTCAAGTATGGAATACCTTGCTGACAAAAAGTAAGTAAGTAAAAACCCGGCAATAACAGAAACAATTATAAATAGGACAACAGACTCCATATATTTTCTTCCTCAATCTTTGTTATTTGTCCGGAAACAATAGAATTTAATCTTGCTATTAAAAACAGAAGTTGACCCCTTACAATATCCACACAAACCTAAACATAAAAATGGTAAGGCAGGCAGAAAGTATCTTGATCCATATTGACAATGACCCACTGTGGCCATGTTTACCAAATACGCATATAGGAAAAGAATTGAAGCAATAGAAATCTCTTTTCCCTTGTATATTGCCCGGGTTCACTTGTAATATAGGGTTGCCAAAGGCATAATAGTTATATAGTAATAATGGTGAAACGGAAAGTCCACACACAAATAAGATCAAACCTGTACTCCTCCACCTTCTATAAGAGATGAGATACAAAATTTCAGCCACCAAAACAAACAAAGGCAATATAGATACGAAAAGGGATAACCCTCCTGCAACACCTGCTAGAACAATATATAATATTTTTTGTGAATCAACACGATGATTTAAAACAAGAAAATAAAACGACGTAAATATTAAAAAAGCGGCGTAAATATCATGATGAGTTACACCACTGTATGGAAATACTATTGTCCCCAGTCCATAGAATACTTATATCAAAACACTGTATCTACGACCCACTGTAAATAAAAAAGAAAGCTTGAAGAGTATTAATACAATTAATGAGGTCATCAGCCCGGAGGTAAGCCATGTTACAAGCGAGGAGGCAAGTAAATAATTATTTTTATAAGTTATCCCAACGAGCTGTAAGAAAAAATAAACAATAGCCCCTATGAAAAACCGGCCAGGTTGTTTAACTGCGTAAAGATGTCCATTATGACTAAAGACATCCCCTACCCGTTTTAATTGTGGTGTGGAACTCCCATCTACATATAAAATGCCTCTTTAAACGATTGCCTCTTTTCCTGCGTGCTGTAAATTGTAAGCGTTCTGGTTATTACTATTTACAAATATCCCGTAAATAAAGAAAATGCAAAGAACCAATAAAGTAATTCCATTTATATTTGCGATATAGAATTTACTTGAGAAGGATTTTAATAAATTCACCATATCTTAAAAGACTTTATAACCTATTTTGTTATACTAAACCATTTCTATTTCGTACATTTTAAGACTAAAAATAATTATCATAGAATATTATTGATTTTAAATACAATTATTTGTATACATATTGAAAATATGCAAAGAACTTGCCATGTGTTAAGAAGTAAATCGGGGAGACAAATGTACTATTAAACCAAAGCAAAACACCTTAATTATATAGGAGCAATTTATGGGAGAAGGAAAAAACACATCCTCAGAGGGGAATTCATTAAAGAAACACGTATCCCCTCAAAAATCTTCTGAAAAAAAGGCTCAAAAAGAACAACTAAAATCAGAAGTTCAAATAAAGTCCACTGCCGTCACAGATGCCGCATTATCGCTCACAAAGAAAATCAACGATCTTCTGGGTGAGATAGAAAATAATCCTCTGAAGTCACTGGAGAAAAAAGATAAAGAAAAACTCACACAATCCTATGAAAAAATAGTATTTAGAATAGTAAAAGAAATCAATAACTCCAGAATATAATCTCGTCACTATTTTTTTAAATCTACAACATGGTTCTTAATAAAGGTTACTATCTTCCTTGCGGCATCATTAACAGACATATTATCTGTATTTAACACAAAATCAGCCGCTTTATCATAAAGAGGATTTCTATACTTTAGAAGATATTCAATCTCCTGATAACCATTTCTGTCTGTCAGGCTCGGCCTTTTCTGCTGTGTAAATTTATCCCTATAAATTCGCTTATAAATTGTATCAACATCCGCTGTCAACAAGATTAATACTCCATTCTTCTTAAGTTTCTTTTCATTCTCTTCCCTGAGAATAACACCGCCACCAGTCGCTATAATCTTATTATCCAGAAGGCATAACTCATCAATAACCCTTGATTCCATTTCCCGGAATAATTTCTCTCCGCCTTCGTCAAAAACGTCTTTTACTGTCTTACCTTCCTTTTGCTCTAAATATTCATCGGCGTCAATGAATTCTCTATCAAGCATTCGAGAAATTATTTTTCCAATAGTTGTTTTCCCCGTGCCACGAAAACCAATTAAGAAAATATTCAAATCACCCTCGTTTATAAATTTATATTGTCATGAGAAAATTGAATTCGCAGGTCAATAAGAAACTATAATATATAAGGACTAAAAACAAAATTATTTAACAGATATAATTATTTGCTAACCAGCCTTTCAGAAGCAATTTTTTCAATCTTTTCAACAGATGGCATTTGGCCTGTCCACAATTTAAATTGCGCTGCTGCCTGATAGGCAAACATTGGCAGCCCCCCCACTGTTTTACAGCCTATAGCCTTTGCCTCACGTAATAATCTTGTCTCTACCGGATTATAAATAGTATCAAAAACAATCATATTGGGCCTTAGCATTTTCTCTGGAATTGGTATTTCATTAACTGCCGGATACATCCCTACAGGAGTAGCATTAACCAAAATATCTGTTTCATTCTTCAGGATGTAATCGAATTCTCCATAAGAACAACCCACATCCCTTGCGAGCAACCGCGCCCGTTCAATGTTTCTATTCAGAATTGTTATGCTTGCATCGTACTCCTTAAGCCCAAAGGCAATTGCGCGCGCAGCGCCTCCTGCACCTAATAATGTAACTTTTTTACCCTTTAAATGATTGTTTCTCCCAGATACTTCAAATACACTACCCAGCGCTTTAATAGCAGCCTCGCAGTCAGTATTATATCCAATAAAACGACCTTTGTTATTTACAATAGTATTCACTGCCCCAATCTTCCCGGCAAGTGGAGCTATTTCGTCAAGTGAATTTATTACAGACTCTTTATGGGGAATCGTTACACTATAACCTTTTACATTCAGTAATTTGAAAATTTTTATAAAATTATCAACATTATTAACCTTAAAAGGAACATAGATGTTATTGAAACCCATCTGCTTGAAGAGCGCATTATGAATAACCGGACCTATGCTATGTAAGACCGGATCCCCTATTAACCCATATATTGCTGTTTGCTTATCCTGTTCCCGTATTCTATAAGTACTTAAAAGCTCGCTGATGGCAATCTGGCCCGGTGCGGATTCCACGCCCTTCTGCAAAGAAGCAAATGTCAAATAACTGCCAAATTCCTTATACAAAATACGGCTAATCAAGCCGTACTCACCCATGCAAAATGAGATTAACGGCTTACTTGTTTGTTGTAACAAACGATATATTTTTACATTGTCTGTAATATCATTCGCATAAGTTACAATCTTTACTATATCGGTGCCAGTTAATGAAAGTTTCTTATATACATCCAACAGGTTATCCGGCGTCTCACGAAAATTGTGATAGGATACTATTATCTTTGTTTTATTCCTTGAGATATAAGCCGATTCCTTACCTATATTTTGAATAGTGTCATGCTCGATATCTACAAAATCAGTACCAAGTCTGATGGCAAGTTTTAAAACTGCAATTCTATCTTCTTCATTTCCTTCATACTTACCACCTTCACGGAATGGTCTGTAAGTAACTATTACAGGCTTATTACGATTCTCCAACAAACGATTGAGATTGGGATTTTTCATATAATCAAGACGCAATTCAACAACATCCGCAACCCTAGATGCTTCTGTCATATCCTTAATTGCATCATCAACATTGTCTGCTATAATTGGTATACAAATCATAAATTAATCTTCAACCCCACTTAACACAATAGGGACGCATTACACGTCCCCTTGCAAACTTTAAACTATTTGTAACATTAAATCTCTTTAAATCTTCATACTTGATTTCTTAACTACCACAGGCGCATACTCTATATTTTTAGAAGCCACCTTGTTGATGGCATTCAAATAAGCCTTTGCACTTGCCTCAATAATATCTGTACTTACAGCACGACCCCCATAAATCTTTCCGTTAATCTCAACATTAACAAATACCTCTCCCATAGCATCCTTTCCGCTGGTAACAGAACGAATGTTATAATCCTGCAACTTTCCAGAAATACCAGTAGAAAGATCAATTGCTTTAAAAAGCGCATCAATAGGACCATCTCCGTTGGTAGTGTTATTCACAATTTTATCACCCTTTAATCTGATTCTTACGCCAGCAGTTGGCACAGTATTTGGTCCACAGCTAATACTAAGACCTTCCAACTGAAATATAGCAGGAACATCCATTTTCTCTATACCAATAATGGCTTCAATATCCTCATCAAATATCTCTTTCTTCCTGTCTGCCACACGTTTAAATTCTTCGAAGGCGCGCGCAACCTCTCCCTCGGATAATTCATATCCCAGTTCCTTTATTCGTTCCCGGAAGGCGTGCTTTCCTGACAACTTCCCAAGTACAAGCCTGGTCTTTAAATGTCCAACATCTTCAGGTTTCATAATCTCATATGTTGTACGTTCCTTAATTATTCCATCCTGATGCACACCTGATTGGTGCGCAAATGCATTCTCACCAACAACCGCCTTATTCCTCTGTACACGCAGCCCTGTAAGTGTACTCACCAATTTACTTGTCGCAATAAGTTCTTTTGTAGCTATGCGTGTTGAGTATTTGTAAAAATCATGCCGTGTCTTTAGCGCCATAACTACCTCTTCTAATGCCGCATTTCCAGCCCTTTCTCCAATACCATTTATGGTACACTCAACCTGCTGCGCACCGGACTTTACTGCGGCAAGAGAATTTGCAACAGCAAGCCCTAAATCATTATGACAGTGTACACTAATTACTGCTTTATTAATATTTCCCACCTTTTCACGCAAACCTCTAATAATAGCCGCATAATGATCAGGTACCGCATATCCCACAGTATCAGGAATATTAACAGTCTTTGCACCCGCGTCTATAACTGCCTCCACAACCTGAACAAGAAATTCAAGTTCGGTACGGGAGGCATCTTCAGGAGAAAACTCCACATCATCCACATATTTGAGCGCATATCTGACGCCTTTAACCGCAAGGTTGACAATCTCTTCCTTCGCCTTAAATAGCTTAAATTTCCTGTGTATTTCTGAAGTCGCAAGAAACACGTGGATCCTTGGTTTTTCAGCCTTCTCAAGCGCCTTTGCTGCTGCATCAATATCTTTTTCAATTGTACGCGCAAGCCCGGCTACAGAAATGCCGCGTATCTCCTGTGCTATTCGTCTGACAGACTCAAAATCACCCGGCGATGACACAGGGAACCCAGCCTCAATTACATCTACATTAAGCAGTGCCAGTTGTCTTGCAATCTGTACCTTCTCATGTATATCCAGACTGGCGCCCGGCGACTGCTCTCCGTCGCGTAAGGTTGTATCAAAAATTATTATCTTGTTAGTCATTACTCTCTTTGCACCTTATTATTGCCCAAATCGTATTAAACGTAAATTTAAACAAAATTTTACTATACGATATAATCACATTCAATAACTATTTGACTTTAGGATATAGCTTTGATAAATTAGAAAAAAGCCATTCGTGACTTGAGTTTAGTATATATTGCCTATCAATAAAGATTCGGAATCTAAACTATGGCAGTCTAAAGCCAATGCTTTAGGCATACATTATAATAGACATAATTGATTCAAAACATTTCTCTTTAAATTATAAATCAACAAACGTGAACACAAGAAAGCAATACTGTATACTTTTACTACTGATTATTTTCCCTGTAGCATGCCAAACACCTAAGTATTCTAGAACAAACGAAAAACCAACAATTGAAAACCCCGATGCCTTTAGCAATAAGACTTCTGCCACAAAACCTGAACAACACAAGTCGCTTGGCATTTCATATTTTAAAAAAGGGATGTTTGACGAAGCGCTTGAAGAACTGGAACTGGCTTCTGAGAGATTGAAGAAAGATGGAGAGTTGCATCACTACCTTGGCAAGGCATATTTTGAAAATGATAAACAGGACAAATCAATTACCGAAATACTCTCCGCCATATCTTACTACAAACCTGGTCAGATTATTGAAAAAGCGGATGCATATAATGACCTTGGGCTTGCATACAAGGGAAAAAAGGTTTTTAATGACTCCGTTTCTGCATTTAAAAAAAGCATTGAGCTGAATCCATCTGTTGCGAATACAAATTACAATATTGGACTTCTGTATTATGATGAAAACAACCTCGATGAATCCATTGCCTATTTAAAAAAGTCCATCAAACTTGATTCCAGAGAAGCGGATGCACATTTTGCTCTTGGGTTAGTTTATCACACCAAAAAATTAAACGAAAAGGCTATTGATGAATTTAAGCGTGCTATTGAATTGAATCCGAAAGATGCAGAAGCTCACAATTATCTTGGTCTGTTATACTTCGAAAGTGGAAATATTGAAGGGGCTTCAGCTAAATTTAAATCAGCAATTCAATTAAATAGAAATTATCCAGAGGCATACAATAATCTGGGCATTGCGCTATATACAGAAAATAACACCCAAGAAGCAGAAAATGCTTTCAAGAAAGCACTTGATCTGGAACCTAAATTTGCCGAAGCGTATTACAATCTTGGTCTGATATACAGCGATAAAGGTACGTATAAAGAAGCAATTGATTCATTCGAGAACGCAATTAAACTCAATCCAAAAATTGCCGAAGCGCACTTCAAACTAGGTGAAATATATACTGAAAAGGATATGATAAGCAAGGCAATCTCAGAATACGAAAAGGCAATTGACACCAGGCCTGCATACCCTGAGGCATACTACAATTATGGAGAACTATGCGCCGCTAGTGGCAATCAGGATAAATCCATCTCTGCATGGAAAAAGACCATAGAATTAAACCCAAAGAATACAGACGCCTATTTTAATCTGGGCATTGCATACTATAATCAGAAGAAGACGGATAAAGCCATTTCCATGTGGAATAAAGTTATTGAAATTAATCCAGAAGACCGCGATGCGCTTGTCAACCTTGCTGACGCATATAATGCAAAAGGTTTAACAGACAAGGCAATACAAACATTGGAAAAATTTATAGACATTTATTCAGACGATGCAAATGTCTTTCATAAACTCGGTAATGCCTATGCCAGAAAAAACATGCATAACACGGCAATTCAACAATGGGAAAAGGCAGTAGAGATTGACCCCAACATGGCAAACGCTTATTATAATCTCGGTATTACATATCAGAAGGTGGGTAGGAATGACGATGCTATTGAGGCATTGAAAAAATTCCTGGATATTAATCCTGAAGACCCCGTTGCTCATAAGAATCTGGGAATACTATATAAAGAAAAGAGGATGAACGTGGAGGCTGAGGCAGAATTTGCCATCTATCAGAAGTTGAAATCCAGCCAACCACAAACCAATACCGACGAAAGAGAAAACCTATAAATGCATGTAAACGAAATCCCAGAAAAACTCACCCCTGCTTTGAAAAAAGAGAAGATAGTTCATTTTTTATTACAAACAGATATTTGAATCCTACCAGTCAAAATTAAAGTCACTTACCCGTTTATGCCGTAAGCCATTATTTAAGTATGGTTACGCATTGAAATACAAGTCGTATATTCTAAAGCACATATACATATTATGTGTTCCGTTTTAAATATATTCCAAATTCTATTACAATCATATTAATACTGAACGATAATTTTCATGCTAATTTTCTATGATACATCTATAATAAAAGTAAAAGCAAACATAGCAAAAATTATCGTTATGTTTGAGCAAAAACATTTTAATTAATAAAATATTAGTTCGTAAACCATCAGGATATTCTTTATGAGTCCAATTCTTGAATTTCTTCATTTTAATACAATCAGAACATAACAAAACTATAGGAGATAATGTATGATTAAAATTAAAATAATTATTATCCCTACCTTTATCCTATCCTTTTTAAGTATCGCTGATAGTGCAACCAAAGGTGAAACATTCCACGAAGAAACAAAGCTTACATGGACAAAGATTCTTAAGGACTTGATAATACCAAACCCGGCAAAACCACCTCAATTCAAAGAATATAACAATAAACCTAAAACAGCCATGCCCGCGCCTGAATATATGGGGATAAGGCTCGAAGACTCCTTAATAAGAAGACGCTCAATCAGGGAATATTCAAAAACCCCTCTCACACTGCCAGAACTTTCACAACTTCTCTTTTCTGCACAGGGAATAACTGGCAAACAATTCAGTACACTTTTAAGAACCGCACCATCAGCAGGCGCGCTCTACCCATTTGAAATTTATATAATCGTAAACAATGTTGAAACACTTAAAAAAGGTATATATCATTATTCCGTAAGAGATCATACGATTATATTGATTAAGGAGGGCGATTTCAGAAAGAATGTAATGCACGCCGCCCTTGATCAGGAGATGATGAAGGATGCAGGGGTTGTGTTTGTACTCTCAGCCATATTCGACAGGGTAAGATCAAAGTATGGGGAGAGGGGATACAGATACACATACATGGAGGCTGGTCATATAAGTCAAAATATATACTTACAGGCAACATCGCTAGGACTAGGCTCTGTTGTAATAGGCGCTTTTATTGATAATGACATAAACGAATTGATTGGAGTTGACGGCAAAAAAGAGGCCGTTATTGCACTACATGCAGTCGGGAAGATATAAGACAATGAAACGACATATTGATAACTGGACAAGTATTGTCCTCATATTTTCTATAATCATTACAGGCACTACTGGATACTTACAGTCTGAATTGGAACTAAGAAGGTTTGTCCCCCACAAGTATTTTGCGTACACGACGCTGGCAATCGCCTTTACCCACGTGCTTTTTAAATGGAAGAAGATTGTAAATTTTTTCAAACCTCGCGCAAGACGGTAAATAATAGGTACATTCTTATTTAACAATATGATAATATTTGTAAAAATTTATATAATTTATTCATGAATATGAGCTTATATTTGATTCGTTCAGTTTCCAGGCAAAAACCTTGACCACAAAACAGACATATTTAAAATACATCCTACCCCTCATTATTTCTATTTCTGCAATTCTATATATCAATACGCTCCATCACACATTTGTTTATGATGATTCACATATAATTACCGAGAATTACTTAATAAAGACGCTTAAAAACCTCCCCAAATTGTTTACTAAGGATTATCTACCGCTTTCCGCAGAACTGAGCTACCGTCCGATTGTAACTTTAACTTACTTTATTGACTACGCCATCTGGAGACTGAATCCAATCGGTTACCACCTGACAAGCGTCATATTACATACCATCAATGTATTTTTATTCTATATCTTCACGAAAAGCATTTTAAGAAAGCTCACCCCTGCCTTGATTGCAACCCTGCTGTTCATATCTCATCCGCTCCTTACAGAAACCGTCAATGCGGTTTGTTACAGGGAAGACATACTGGTATCTGTCTTCTTTCTCGTTTCTTTCATATACTTTGCCAAAATACGTGCTCAAAAACAAACGAAGGCATGTTTTATTATCTATTACACCATCTCCTGCATAGCTTACTTCTTTGCCCTTTTTTCAAAAGAAATGGCAATTACACTCCCCCTGTTGCTAATGCTGTTCGACGTACTCTGTGCTTCCCATAGCACCGTCAAATCAGCGTCTAGAACATCCGTATCCGCAAAAGCAAAAAAATGGATACTGCCTTATGTAGGTTATGCCTTTATTACTGGCTTTTATCTCCTGATTAGATTCATCATATTTAAAAACACCTTTAAAATAATAGAAATCTATCCCGGCAATGCGTTCACCATGACAAAGATAGTTGCATCGTACCTGAAACTCCTATTCATACCACTAAATCTGAATGCGGATTATTATATATCTGAAACAAGGGTATTCAGCATCCCTTTTATTTTGTCAGTCTTATTAATTGCACTTACAATTTTTATAATCGTAAGATTTTGTAAAAAGAACAGGCAAATTATCTTCTTCAGCCTCTGGTTTTTCGTAGCCCTGCTTCCTGTACTCGACATTATCCCCATTGGAAATATTATGGCTGAAAGATATTTATATCTACCTATTATTGGTTTATGCGGCGCTATAGGCAGTTTGTTTTCAACTTACACATTCAGGAAAAGAGAGCTGATTATCGCCGGAATAATCCTCTTCAGTATGCAGATTGGCGTAGTTTACAGAAACGGCGTATGGCGTGACGATACATCTTTATGGCTTAATACGTTTAAAAGGGAACCAAACAGCGCCCGTGCATACGGAAATTTAGGCAATGTCTTTTTCAAAAATAAACAGTACGAAGAAGCTGTTCAGATGTATAAAAAGTCACTCACATTCAAATACAGCTACCCATTTATTTGCTATAACCTGGGCGTTACCTACGAGAAAATGGGAATGACCAACAAGGCAATAGAAGCTTATAGTGCCTCGATTTCAAGACTCAATGAAAACACACTCGCATTTAACAATCTGGGCACCATTTATCACAAACAGGGTCTGTACAATCAGGCAATCGAGGCATACAAACAGGCGTTATTAAATAATCCATATTACCCCCTTACACATTGCAATCTGGGGAACACATATGAAAAGATAGGAGACGTTGAAAAGGCATTAGCTGAATATGCAAAAGCACTAATAATAGATAATACCTATGCGGATGTGCACAACAATATCGGAGTCATATGCTTGAAAAAAGGGAATACAGACGAAGCAATTGAAGCATTTAAGAAAGCCATCCAATCGAAACCAGACCATAAAGACGCTCATTACAATCTTGGAATTACTTATGCAGGGAAAGGTCTATATGAAGAATCATTAAAGGAATTCAACCTTGCAATAAAATACAATCCGGAAGACTTTGCGGCGCTCAGAGACTTAGGAATTCTTTATTTTAAATATAAAAAAAATATCGCAAAATCACTATATTACTTGAATGAATCGCTCAAATTAGCGAATGACCCTGTTGAAATAAACAAACTGAAAGAATTTATAAATGCAATAAATGCCGAACTTAATTCCGGAAAATAAACCAAAACAGCGCAGTACGTATCAATTTACATTACAAAATTACCATATTATCCCTATGGATAACCTCATCGTATAACTTGTAACCAAGCACCTTTGTAATTTCGGATGTACTGCGTCCCTTAATCTTCTCTATTTCTTCAGATGAATAATTTGTTAAGCCCTTCGCAAAGATTACCTTATCTTCTTTACTTGAGATTGAAATAATGTCGCCCTTGTTAAAATTACCCTCCACAGAAACAATGCCTGAGGCAAGTAAACTCTTGCCTTTTTCTGACAGGGCGCATACCGCACCAGTATCAACATAAATAGTTCCTTTGGATTTCATGGTGTACCCTATCCACCTCTTTCTGCTTGTAAGTTTTTCTTTGTTCGGTAGAAAAAGAGTACCTAAATTTTCCCCCTGCATTACCCTTTTTAACACATTATCCGTTCGACCATTTGCAATAACCACAGTCTCACCTGCCTTTGTCACAACTGATGCGGCATCCAGCTTGGTTTGCATACCTCCGACTCCCATAAGTGTCTTTGTGTTAAATGCAAGGTTCTTTATATCGTCCGAAACATTTTCAACAATTGGTATAACAGTCGCTCTACTTTTAGCAGTCGGACATCTATCGTACAATCCATCAACTGAGGAAAGGATAATAAGCAGTTCTGCATTTAGTAAGTTTGTCACGAACACCGAAAGCGCATCATTATCACCAAATGCAATTTCATCCACAGAAATCGTGTCGTTCTCGTTTACTACAGGAATGGCGTTCAACTGAAACAATGTATGAATGGTATTGCAGGCATTCAAGTATCTCTGCCTGTTTTCAAAATCTTCCCTTGTAAGCAGTATCTGCGCCGCATGGAAACCGTGCAATTTAAAACACTCATCGTACATACTAATCAGTTTGCTCTGCCCAATTGAGGCAACTGCCTGTAGTTCTGGCAACGTGGTAGGTCTTTTTTCTATACCCAACTCCCCCATACCTGAACCAATTGCGCCGGAGCTTACAACAACCACGCTGTATCCCATCTTCTTTAATTCAACAACCTGCCCCGCCAGTTGCTTTATCTGGTTCTTGTCCAGGCATCCATCGTCAGTAGTTAAAACGCCTGTTCCGATTTTGACAACAATCTTTTTAACCTTTGATAGGGTTTGTCTTCGTAAATCATCCTTTAATTTCATGTTATATACCATTTAAACAAATTTGAACGCATATCACCATAACTTATTTTATCCTTGATTTAATTAATCGAACAATTAGAATAAATTAATAAGAAATCCTGCAAAAGTCAAAAATATTGTGATATACAGATTTTCTTCTGTGTTTTCCAATTATTGTGGAATTATTTCTGTTATAATTATAAGTTATACGGCATGAGAAGGAGCTCGTGGATGACTAAAGAGATTAAGAGCACATTGCCACCGCACTTGATGGACCTGCTGCATCCTACGCCAAGCGGAACAGAGAAGTTGATTGCCGCATGGGATGGCCTAGGCGTGGAAGCACAGATTCAAATACTGACCGCACTGGAAGAGATTCATTTCCCCGCATATCTTGCGCAAAAAGTCCGGCGCAAAGCCCTGGACAGTTCAAACGTGTATGTCAGGTATTTGGCGGCTAGAAAATTCCATTTCGGTCGTGATGATAACGAGGAAGAGAAAGCTCTTAAAGATCGAATCGAGATGGATTCCGATCCGCTTGTAAAGTATTGCTTACTTGAGAGCGAATGGAACTTCCTTGATAAGGACATTAAGAATCCAGAATCATTCTTCAGTCTTCCTCATGAAGCAAGATTAGCAAAGGTTCGGCAGCTTAGCGGTAGTGGAGAAGCTATAGCTTCATTAATCGCATATGCGGTAGATAACTATCTTGAACAAGGGCGAGTCTCAGAGATTGAGCTATATGAGATTTTGGCAGACTACCTCAATAAACCATCATTCCACGAACACTATGGAGAAGATCGCTGGCGAAGCCGATACGATGGCTATGGCGAATACATGGCGGGGAAGGATGTTGAAGCATTATGGGCACTAGTTGCAAAGGTACCCGAGCATATTTCTCACGTGCTCATTGAACATCTGCCAGAACAAGTCGGACTGAGCTCAGGAATACCCCAAAATAT
Source organism: uncultured Planctomycetota bacterium (assembly GCA_963709355.1). Taxonomy (GTDB): domain Bacteria; phylum Planctomycetota; class Brocadiia; order Brocadiales; family Brocadiaceae; genus PLOWO2-12-38-17. The sequence goes on along the minus strand of CAVPVY010000005.1, from coordinate 683,156 downwards.
TCTTAACCAATTAACGCCGGGTCAGCTTGCAACGTTGCTATATCGAAGGGACATAGTTCTTAAGGAGTTTCGGTGGAGGATCTTCAAACAGACAGCAGAACGATTGGATATGGTACGTAGTGCCGCAATCTCATCTAACTTCGATCTTTCTTATGATGATTTCTCGGAAATCTTGAGCAAGCCCGACAAGGAGAAAATCGATACCTTACGCGACCTTTCGGTAATGGCCGGAGATTTGAGCCTTGTATTTTATGAAGCTATCCACGATATCCTCTCGGATGTTGATGATTCGTTAAGCGGGGCGTGGGAGGACGCTGGAATGGCAGAGATGGTGCTCGAGCGAAAGGCTAAAAGCTTGACGGGATGGCAGCGGAAAAAGCAGCTTGGAGAATTACGCCTTTACAGGCTTGCAAAGCAGGCCGTCCCATGGAAAACAACGGAGGAAGGTTATCCACCCACAGACAAATTGGAATTTCTCGCAGAGCTCTCCGTGAAGGGAGATACCTGGGCAACCTTCAAAAACTTTACGAACGAATGGGCCAAGAGGAGTTGGCGTATCACAAGACTCGAAAAGTCTTTGCCTAGAATCGATGAGGTAGGGGAAAAAGACATAGAGAAAGAGTTTGACAATAATACGGACAACAGAGAGAATCTCGCTGACCGAGTCGAGAAAAGGGTAGCAGACGCACTTGCCTCCATTTCGGAAGGTTATGAAGAAAAAAGAAAATCTCTGGTCGAGGCCCTTTCTAAGCTGACCACACACGCAACTGCGTTTCAGGAGAGAGTGTCCGAAAGCATCGGGAATCTAAAGGGCGACGTAAGCCGATTACAGGCTATTTTGAATAGGCAAAAGGTATTGCTCTATGTGGTCATAGGACTTTTGGTGTGGCTATTGATTGTCGTGCGCTGAAATATATACCGTATGAGACTCTCTCACACTTGAGGCTATATCTGCAGGTAACATATGAATCTCTCTTTTCTTATCGATCCAGATGTCTGGATAGCAGCTACGGCCGTTGTTGCTCTGATAGTTTCACTGTGGCCTAAATTGCGATCTCTTGTCTCTTCACCTCACATTAACATCACCCTTCCAGGACAAGGCAACTTTTTATTACATCATTATCTAGGAAATCTTAATTTAACGGTCTTCGTAGACCTACATAACGATGGAGCTACAACTGTTGATATCTCGAAGCTTGATTGTTTCATAGTCAAAGCAACTCCAGGCGGGCGGGATTCTGCAACAAAGCAATGGCATGTTCCAGCCCAGACGATGTTCTTGAAACAGCCTCCTTCACAGCAAGGGCAGGATTGGCCAGAGTTATTACTCGGTGTAATCTCTGTAAAACCAGGGGAGCACTGCCAAGAATTTGTTCGGTGCTTTGCTCCGTTTTCAGATGATGAGGAAGAGGAAAGTCAAGGAATAAGAGCTAGTGTAGGAAAGAGCATTTCGGACAAGCTAATTGAAAGCCAGAGACAGGGGCTTTCTCAAGCCTTCGTTGAAGCAGACCCAGAGGTCATTGGCAAAGCCAGGAGCTTTTTTGATAAGACTTTCGATTTGACTCGAGGAGAATACCGACTGTACATTGCTGCTTTGTCGGACGCTGGAAAAATTCTAGGAGTGAAAGGGTTTAAGTTTATTCTGTACGAAAACGCTGTTCAAGAATTACGAAAAGTAATTGATGACTATAAGTATGGATGGGGTTTAGTGTATCCACATCCTGGCACTACAATTATGTCAGTCCAGCCTCGTCTGGTGCCAATATCAGAAGAGAAACAAGTTGAGAACGACTATCAAACCGCCCGTAAACGCTAAGAAGGATCATATACAGATTTTCTGAGAGAAGAGCCGCATAACCAAAGGCTGCAGCGGACTCGCAACCTCACCGCTGAACCCGAGTGTTAGCTGCCGAAATAACACCTCCAATACCTGTAGCAAGTGAAGCCGCAAGTAAGAGAGAAGATCGAGGGTCAAACCTTCATAATTCAATTATAAATAAGGCAATGCCTAACAATGGCATCAAGCCAACCGCCAAATTAGCGGTGCTTTTCAGTTTCATTTTGGCTTTCATTCTAAAGTCTTTTTTTGCTATCATACTCATCGGGCGGCAGTAACCATGCTAGGCGTTAGGCAAACTGTTCAATTGAAATGTTAGGCAATCCCATAGGGCAACACAGCATCCGTATAAACGATCAGTGGCGTATTTGTTTCCGCTGGTCAGAAGGCGATGTTTATGACGTGGAAATAGTTGATTATCATTAGGAGGTTGTTAACGTGCGGACAAAAAAGATAACCACTATTCATCCGGGAGAAATTCTTATGGAGGAGTTTATCAAACCATTTGGAATCAGCCAGTATAAATTGGCTAAAGACATTAATGTCCCGCCCCGCCGTATTAACGAGATAGTTCATGGCAAACGTTCAATCAGCGTCGATACCGCTTTGAGGCTATCGCGTTATTTTAATCTCTCAGAAAGATTTTGGCTGAACCTGCAGTCCAGATATGATTTAGAGGTTGAAAAGGACAAGCTCAATGACCGCATCGTGGTGGAAGTCAAAGTTTTGGAGTTGCGGAGAGCCTAACAAATCACTCGTGCGGATGTCGTAAAAGCCGCTGCTGACTTTGGTCGTTATACCTTAAAAATCCTTGCAAAATACATGGTATCGTATATAATGCCGCATTATGAGGCTTGTAATTGATACCAATGTTTTATATTCAGCTCTCAGGTCTAAGAGAGGTGCTTCATACAGATTAATCTCACAATTGCCATGCAAGACTTTTCAAGTAATGCTTTCTGTTCCGTTATACGTGGAATATCAAGAAGTCTTATTAAAGGGAAAACCTTTAGAAAGATATTCAAAGCAAGAAATACTGGGATTTTTAAGGTATTTTTGTAAAATTTGTATCCATCAAGAGATTTTCTATTTATGGAGACCAATTTTAAAAGACCAAAAAGATGATATGATTTTGGAATTAGCAGTAGCAGGTGATTGTGATTACATTGTTACTCACAATATTAAACATTTTAAGGGCTTGGAACAATTTAAACCAAAACCAATAACGCCTAAAGAATTTATTGGATTGCAAGGAGGTTCACTATGAGTATTTTGAGTGTGAGATTGCCGGAATCGTTACATAAAAAGATAAAGAAAATTGCTAAAGAAGAAAAGGTTTCTATTAACCAATTCATAAGTAGTGCAGCAGCCGAAAAGGTCTCTGCCATTATAACCGTAGATTATTTAAAAAAAGAAGCTAAATTGGGGAAGAAAAAAGATTTTGAAACAATATTAAAAAAAGTACCAGATGTTGAACCAGAACCATACGATAGATTACCCAAGTCATAACAAATTGCCCCACCTGACCGCTATTCCGCTGGTGCTCCATAGCGGCAGGTGAGCTCGGTCGTTAGCTGCCGAAGCGACACCTCCAATACCGGTAGTAACTGAAGCCGCAAGCAAGAAGTGCATAGGGACAAGTCTTTACTCTTGCCTTTGCCTTTGTTTTTGCTTCTACATTAGACAGAAACCTTTCTCACCGTCTCCCAGATACCATGCAGATTGCAGCGGGTCATAATCCTCAGCGTGGCAGATTCTTTGACAACCATAGGCACTGTTACCCTTGCCTGAGGACAGAGCGATGAAAACTCCACCCTCGAAATGAGTTCGATTCCATTATAAACCTCAATCCACTGTATATAATGACCTGCAGTCATGGGATGCAGGGTCTCTCCAATCTGAATGTCCAGGTTAAATGGTTCGCCGTTCTTTATGTTTATGGGCCACTGGACCACTGGGGCGTGACCTTCCTCTTTTGGGGTTTTATTGAGAGGGTCTTTTACACGGTTAACGTTCTGAAACCAATCTGCCTCGTCAGCGCTGACACTTTTTAAAGCACCCATAGCAGTGGCAAACCCCACGGTAACAGTCGAAACCCCAAGGGTTTTTAAAAATCTCCTTCTATCAAAACCTTGCATAACATTTCCTCCCACTAAAAAATAAGAACTTTCGGTTAAATCAAAACTACGGTAACTAAAAAATAATGTTACATATATCTCCGATAGTGTCAAGCCTAAATATGTTTAGGAATTTCAAACTATTGTTCTTCCCCATTGATGGGCAAGGCTAGGTGGGAGTGAAAGAAAAAGCTACACACCCTCCCTTTATCCCTCCCATCAAGGGAGGGATTATCTTTAATTCGTGTAGTCGCCGAAGGCGGCCTAATTTAAAGTGCCCAAATAATTTATCAGATAAGGCTTGACATTGGGAGGATAAAAAATATAATGGTGAACATGTGTTCACCTTATAATTATGGATACTAAACTAACTAAAAAGCAGGCAGGATTTTTATCCTTTCTAAAGGAATCCCTTCAGGAAAGGGGATACCCGCCCACATTACGCGAGATTATGGATGGGCTTGGACTTTCCAGCACCAACATTATAAAAAAATACCTCGATATCTTAGAACGTAAGGGTTACATAAGAAAACAGTTTAATAGTCCAAGGGCTGTTGAGATTGTTGACGTATCCGTAAGAAACCGGGAATTAATGACAATCCCAATCGTAGGAAGGGTGCGAGCAGGCACACCCCATCCTGTTATAGAAGATATTGAAGGATACCTTTCTATTGATAAAACAATATGCCGCAAAAGCAATACCTTTTTCCTGAGGGTAGTGGGAGACAGCATGATGGGCGCAAATATTGTGGAAGGCGACCTTGTGCTTGTCAAGCCGCAGCCTGTAGCCAGTAACGGTGAGATTGTGGTTGCCCTTGTAAATAATGAAGCTACGGTAAAGAGGTTCTACAAAAAGGGGAACACAATACAATTGAAACCTGAGCATCCTGATATGCAACCGATTACCGTAAAAAATGAACAGGATGAAATACACATTATCGGCAAGGTCACTGCGGTAATAAGACAATTAGAAAAATAATTTTCCAAAAAACTATGATTACAGAAATTAATGAACCTATCAAGGTAGGAGCCATTTTTGGCGATAATAAAAGGAAACTCAAACCCGTCTGGTTTATATGGAATGGGAGAAAATACAACATACAGGAGATTACATACATATGGACGGAACGAATAGGAAAGGCAAACATCCATCATTTTACAGTGACAGACAGTGATAGCCTTTTCTCATTATCATATAATACTGATACACTGGGGTGGACGCTCCACTCTGTAGAAACCACAGGTTAATTCTGTTTTCCACATCACTACAAATCATAACATGACTACAATGGATAAAAAAACCATCATGCACATTGACATGAATGCTTTCTTTGCCTCTGTGGAACAGCAAACCAATCCGTCTCTCAGGGGAAGACCAGTTGCAGTAATCGGCTCGAACGAGAGGACTGTAGTTACTACAGCTTCCTATGAAGCTCGGGCTTACGGTGTTAAAACAGGTATGACCAAATATGAGGCGAAACGGTTGTGTCCGCACATTACACTTGTTCCTGGCGATACGAGGCGCTATACGGATACATGTCGTAGGCTTGTTGAGATATATCGGCAATATACCCCCGTTGTAGAGGTCTATTCCATAGACGAGGCATTTCTGGATATTACAGGCTCTGTTTCACTCTTTGGCAGCACTGAATCAATTGCTCACAAAATAAAGAATGATATACGCAAAGAGTTTGGAAGGCTGACCTGCTCTATTGGTATCGCCCCAAATAAACTCATGGCGAAACTTGCTAGTGACATGAAAAAACCGGACGGACTTGTTGTCATTCAACAAGAAGATGTAAAAAAAATACTAGAAGATCTGCCAGTAAATGACCTCTGCGGCATAGGTAAACATATAGAAAAATATTTAGCTGACATGGGAATTAAGACGTGTGGTGAACTGAGACGAGCCTCTATAAGACTGTTGAAAAACAAATTCGGCATAATCGGAGAACGATTGAAGCTTATGGCGCAGGGCATAGACCTTAGCATGGTAATACCACTGGAACAAGAACCAGACGCCAAGTCGGTAGGTCACAGCATGACCCTTGACAGGAATGTAAGCGATATTGAAACACTGGAACAATATATACTTCAATTATCGGAGATGATAGGCCGCCGCTTGCGCCATGGAGGGTATACTGGCAGGACAATAGCCCTCACCCTCCGTTATCCAGACTTCTATACATTCACAAAACACAGCACAGAAAAAACACATACAAGCAACAGTATTGATATCTACATTATCGCTAAAAACATTTTAAACACAGTACAATTACAACAACCTGTGAGATTAATAGGTGTCAGCATTAGTAACTTGACCAAAAATATGATTCAGATACCACTCTTCAGGACTGATAAGACCAGGCAGGCTGCCACACAAGCAATGGACATGATAAACGACCGATACGGAGATTTTCACATTACATGGGGTACACTATTAGAACGCTACCATCACAAGGGCGTCATTTCTCCATCCTGGCGACCTGAAAACATCAAATGCATTACCCTCCCTGTACAAAATAAAAAGATAAAAAGACCTAGAAAGCGTAATAGTAGCACCTAAGAAGGTAATTATTGCTGTTAAATAAGCATAATAAAGGTGATATACATTCGCACGAATTCTTAACTTTTATTTACCACCTTGATTCAAATTCATGCGCACGGTGGGTAGAGTCCTTGCTCATTCCGTGTTCAATGAGTTTCCAGTAGTTCTGTTCTTTTTCGTAAGTAATTTTATACGAATAATCAATCATCCTCCACCGCCAGAAAAAGAAATGGGATATACCTGTTACATAGATATCGAGGCGCCTAGCCTTTGGGTCCACATCTTCAAACATCGCAACACAATTCTTGATTACCTTTGGAGCCAGTTCTCCTTTCGCAATTAATGCGTACGAATACTTCTTATCATCCTTATAATCGGCATCCAGCTTCGCCACGTGTTCCATAATTTCCGGATAATAGGTATCGAGATGTTTCTCCCCTGTATCGGTCGCAAGAAAGACTTCGATCGGAACTAATATAGGCTTATCGGTTGTATTGCCAAGGTTGTAGAACCATATAATGTAAGTAACTTCACCGCCTGTGCCTTCATTATGGACGTATGTCTTTGGAGCACTCCATGAAAAATCAAGCTGTGAAGCGCTTGCCGCCCTGAATAACCCAGTCACAAGTATAAATCCAAAAAATAAAATCAGCAATTTTGTCAGAAAATCTATCCGTCTGATTTTTATCGGCCTGGAAATGTATGAATTTGTTTTTATCTTTTCTTTTAACGTAACATGAGATGCCACGCTCATTGGAATTAGTCCTTTTTAACAGGTTGTACATGCGGCTTTGGCGTATTCTTTGATTCCACAACTATCAGCCTTGTCGCCTTATATACATAATCGCCCATCGGTGTCTCGTCATTATCGGCTTCGATTCCCATTGCGTAAATCCTTACAGGATTAGCTACCCAGAAATCAGCAGGGGGCGCTTGCCATTTTACATGCCAGAATTTTTGCTGAGTCCCCTTTTTTGTATGAGTTGCAAAACGTCCACCGGCTTCTACCTGAGTGTCCTCATCATCACCCACATTGATAAAGGTACCTACTAATCGGTTAAAGTAAGTATCTTGCGCTGTGATCTGAAATCCATGGAATTCTGTATCCGTCTGTTTAAATGATACTAGAATATCAACAATCTCACCTGGCGCACATTTGTCTAACACAAATAACATAAACTTGTTCTTACCAGAATCAATGGGGTACTGATAATGACATCCTAAATTACCGCAGGTATTCCAACTAGGAGCAGCAAATCTTACATTGAATTTATCAATCCCTGCGCCGAGACAGGCTATAGGCGCACCATCTGAACGAGCAAATATTGAATTGCAAAATATACCAAATACAAACATACCTAAAAAAATTATAAAACAAATACCCTTTAATCTAACTTTTGTATAATAACCCATATCAGCCTTAGTGTGTAAAGTTTTAAAACGGTAAAGCAAAGCACCTTTCATTTTTTAATCCTTTTTACTCGATGATGTTAATTTAATCAGTTCTATACCATAACTTATCGGCACGCCAAAATTAGAACCTCTAAATCCAGGAAAGACTCCATAATTTATGCCAATTACTTTGCCATTATTATTGAAAATAGGTCCCCCACTCCCACCAGCAGTGGTTTGAGCATCATAAACAATTCTGTTGTGCATAACATCACTTAAATGCCCCTGAGTTGAAAGTGGTCTAATCAAACCCCAGTTTGAGAGTTCCTGTACTAAAGGAACAAATGGTATATTAGAAAGTTGTTTTACAATCTCCGGGTCTGTCTTGGCAAAAATAGCTTTGACACCTGCTGGATATCCCAACAAGATTATGGGTTCGCCAACCACGGCTACACCTCTGCTAACATCCAATTCTAGAACAGGTATATTTACATCTCTCTTCTCGATTTTGAGCAACGCTATGTCAACATCTTCCGAAATCTTTACTACAGACAGGTTAAAAGGTTCCTTAATACGCGGGAAAAAAGCCCTGAACAATTCAAACATCGGTTTAATTGACGGTCCAAGTTGAATGTAAGGAGACGCCTGCATTTCCCACCACGGCTCTGCAATATGGCGATTAGTAAGTACAAGACCATCTTTACTAACCAGAAACCCACTGCCTGTATATTCGTTAATTCCCCGAGGACCCCTTCCCATCATAGGCAGTGGTTCACCTGTAGCTTCATCTATAAAATAAAATACCCCCTGAATGAGGCAAATTCCACCGCTGTATTCTTTGATTATATTCTCCGCAACAGACCTCTCAATCTCGAGTATTCGTACCTTTTCTACAATCTTAGATAATCCCCTATACTGAATGTAAAAATACGTTACAACACCGCTAAAGACGATTATCAAAAAAGTAATTATACCGAATTTAACATGTATCGAAGATTGAGTAAACGCCTCCCAGAGAAGTTGTTTTAAAAATATCGTTGCAGTATTAAGACGTCCTTTTTGCGTTGAACGCGCGATACCCAGTGAATCTTCCAATACATCTGTCCATGGTTTACATACATCAGCCTCATCTGTTTTTACCCTAAATCTGACCTTTGGACCACCAGCGCCGAATTCTATTAAATCACCATCTTTTAATACTATTTCACTGACTGGTCGGTTGTTTACAAACGTTCCATTCTCACTCCCTTTATCCTGCAATACATAATCACATTCTTTTAATACTATTTCGGCATGATATGCTGATGTTTTATTATCAATATCCGGATTAAAACGAAGTACATTTGAACTATTAGTACCAATTGTTATTTTATTAACCGCTAATAGTTCTGTAGTCCCGCAATGGCTTCCATATAAATGTACAAAAACGGCTTTCAAATAATGTTATCCTCTTTATAGTTAACAACTACAAACATTAAACCATTATTAAAATATATTTGAATCTGGAAATCGGTGAAATCGTTGACTATCATCTCCCAAATTACATCAGGCATTATGACGGTAACATTCATCCTTTAGTATTGCAATAAATGGTAGATTCCTATACTTGTTGTTATAATCCAGACCATACCCCACGACAAATTCATTCCCAATATCAAAACAGCAATAATCAGGTTTAATATTATATTGCCTCCTCCCGATACGGCTTAAAAGAACGCAACTCTTAAGACTCCTGGGGTTGTATTTTTTTATATCTTCAATAACTCTCTTCATGGTTCCACCAGTATCAATAATATCGTCCATAATCAATACATGTTTATCTTCAATATCTATTTTAAACTGACGGATAATCTTGGGGTCTTCTTTAGGAAAAGTGGATTCACCATATGCCGTTGCATCAACAGTGTCTAGCCTTACGGGGAAAGGAATCAGACGTATTAAATCCGCAAGAAATATAAGGCTCCCATTTAGAATGGCAATAATTGTCCAGTCTTTTTCTTTATAGTCATTAATCAGTGTCTTAGACAATTCAAGCAGTTTGCCTCGAATCTGTCCTTCGTCAATTACAACTTTAGCAATATCCTTTTCCACTATTGTTCCCCTCCTACCGGTTCAAGTTTATTAAACTATTTTGATTTGTTTTTAGTGTGTTTTTTTATAAATTGTCTGGCGCGAAAAGTCAAATACCAACTTATTACAATAGCAATCGGTACAAATATAGCTTTCACAGTTGCGACAGGTATACTAATAACATGGCTTACCTCCAGACTTTCAAAAATAAACCCTGCCATATGTGTTATATAATAAGAAAGAACTATTACCGACAGACTTTCTACTGTATGCTGCATTATCATCTGTGTCTTTGTTGTTTCGTCTACGCTCTGTTGAAGCTCTAAACTCTGTTCCTGTAAGAAGAGGTCTATTTTGGTGCGTAACATTGTAATCAAGTCAGTCATTTCCCTGCGTATGCTGTCAATGCGTGTAAAAAGACGTTGATACTGATCACTAAGACCCTCTACTTTATCCAAAAAGAATTTTGACACCAATGGATAACCTTGACTCTTGCTACTTTCCTCCCAATCTTTAAGAATCTTTCGAATTGCATCTCTCTTTAAGATTGTATAGTTCATTCTTTGTCGTGCTTCTTCAGTAATGCCAGAAATCTCACCAAAGTTGTTACTTAACTCATGTAACCATGCTTTTAATGTTTCTGGCTGCGACTTCGGCAAGCTCATACTAATTGTACCCATTTTAGACACAACCTTAGACTCCAGAACATCCAGTTTGTCCATTGATAAAATATATCTTTGTTTCTCTATACCAAGAAGATTATAATCTGTTTCAAGCATAACAATATCTTCTACAATCTTGTCAAACATATAATCTCCAGGATTAACAGAACCTATTAAAAATGTATCCTTATCAGCATTTTCTGTCTCAAACCATGCAGAAATATTAATTGGATTTCCTTGAATAATAAAGTTGAGTTCACTGCTATATTTCTTTTTGTAAGACATAAATTGTGGCAGAACCTCTTTTTCATCAACATCAAACAGAGTTTTATGCAATACAACTATATAACACTCAAAGAGCTTGTTTTTATACCCCGTGAAATCTATCCTTCGAAATATTTCTTCACCGGTTGTCGCTTTTACTTTAATACCACTACAGGCTATAATATAAACGTACGAATCTGCATCCTGTTTTAATTTTATGTCAACCTTTGTGTCTTCTATTGTCGTACTAACATGGGCTGTATCTTCACCCCACTGAACGGATGAACTGGATATATCCAAACTGTTAACTATTTTTTCATAGATTACCTTGGCTTTATTTCTATCAGCTAAATCTCTCAAAAAACCTACCACTCTTGTATGTGCTCTATAATGCGGTGTACCAACAATTGATGCTTCTTCCTCTTTTCTAACATCTTTCGCTGCTTCTTCTCTCACATCGTCACGTTCTCTTGAGTCAGGCACATACTGTGGCAAAGAAGGGTCTCCTGCAATATACCGATCCGATACGAAAAGTGTGCAATAACACCTGCCATTCTTCTCCACATCCAAAAAACAATAAGAACACGGACAGATAATGTCGCAATCCATCTGGTACTTTCCCGTAGCAAGGCGACAGGGACATGCCTTGTATCCATATCTCTTTTCGTTTCTTGCAAAGCCTATAATAATTTCTTCAATCACATTCTTATCAGGATTAATCTTATAACCATGGCTTATCGCCTCACGTTCCAGCCATTGGCGCAGTTCTTCAACGGTCTTTCTATCTTCCACACCGTCTATAGTAAAACGAGAAGTCTCCCCGCCACTCTTAATTTTACTTTCTTTACTTTCATCTTCTCTGGCATGTAATTTTAAAACACTCCTTATTCTTGATTCATGAAATCCTATTATACATGTACCATCAATGTAGGTTACTGGAAATGAACGTTGCCTGCTGAGATGGTAAGCCTCGGCAATAGCTCTTTCTTGCTCTTCCCCTTCCATCAAATCTACTACGATTGATTTAAAGCCTACATTATATCTTTTTAGGAGAGCCTCTACCTTATCACACCAGTGGCAGGTAGAGATTCGATAAACCCTTATATCCATATTTAAAATATTCTAGTTAACATCAAAATATTATACTCTTCTAATATCGTAATCTCCGCCAATTTCAATTAACTCGAATATAACACCGCACATGCGGCACCGCGCATGGTCTCTTACTTTTGGTTTTTTCTCAAAATTAACTGTCCAGCCGCAAACAGGACAATAAAACTTTACTTCATGTTCACCGTCTCTGATACGCTGCATCAACTTTTTAAGACCGTTAACATGCCCTGTTTCAGCCTTTGCAAAATTGATAAACATTTCTTTAATTTTTGGGTCGTGAACCTTCTCTGCGAATTCAGTATATATCTTCACTGCATCCTTCTCAAATTCGAGATCGGTTTCAACCATCTTTATAACAGACAAATAGCCGTGACCTATCATCTTATTTATTACTCTTCAAATGGTTAATATCTTTAGGAAGTATTATTAAGACATTACTGAAAAATATCACTAATAATCCTCATTCCATCATCATACTTTGTCACTGCCACTCCCAATTAATCGTGCTATGTGCTCACGAATAATCTTTTCGTGATCAATTTCATTTCTATGCAGACCTTCAAACAATGTATGAATTTCCGGGTCTTTAACAATATCATGCTGCTCATGATACCTTCTTGTTGCTTCTATTTCTAATGTAAGCGCTTGTTCAAGTATTTTCAAATCACTTTCTTTGTTGCTATCGGTTATATTACCTTTCACCTCTGATTCCTTTCTGATGCTATTTTCTTAAGTACACGGTCTTCCTCTATTGCTTCTTCAGTCCTTCCTAGTTTGTCGTAAATTGTAAAAAGAATGCTATGTGCCTTTTCAGATTTGGGGTTTAACTGAGTTGCCTTCTTAAGTTCGGCAATTGCCTCGTCATGCATATCCTTTTTATAATAACATACCCCCAGGAAATAGTGTCCATCTTCTAAATCGGGGGCAATTTCTATTGCTTTTTTACATGCATTAAACGCTTCATCATTTTTTTCTATTAAACTATATGCAACTGCCATATACAGATAACCTTCCGCTTCTTTTTTATCCTTTCTTTTTGCATATAGCTCTATAGCCTTTTGATATTCAAGAATTGCCTCATTAACACGTTCTTTATACACATAAGCAAATGCAATATTATAATGCGCCTTTGGCTCGTCTGGATTTATATCAATTGCTTTCTTTAATTCTACAAGTGATTCATCAATCATACCTTTTGCATAGTATGAAATTCCCAGATGATAATGGGCATCGTAATGTTCTGGACTATAATCTAATGCCTTTTTAAATTCAGTAATCGCAGCATCATATTTTCCCTGGTTATAAAGATAAAGGCCCTCCTCATTATGCTTTGCTGCCTTACTACCGCAGCCGGATAATATACAAAATACAAATAAAAACATCCATGTTATGTATGAATTAATTCTGTATACATTCATATGATAGTTTACGGTATCAGAAACAGAAAATATATTTCATTATGTTAAGACTTGCATCACAGGCATAACCTATATAAGAAAATCCGTCACTTACATCGCCATCAATGGCTTGATTGTTACCAAAGGTATTTCCTGAAATTCGTAAGTAATTTTCTAAGGAAAGTTTCAAATCAGTAAATAAATTATAAATAGTTTCTGGGAAAGCAGCAGATGGTAATAAAAACAATAGAATTAACAGACGTCCCTTTTTCATCATATTATCTTTTAGATAATGATGTATATTTCTTGTAAAATCCTATATTTTTATACACAAGGTTTGCCGCTAAGAAATTGGGAGATTCATCTCCTGCGTTTGGTTTTAATTCTACCACATCAAAACCAACTACCTTTCTGACCTTATACACCTTACGTAAGAAATCTATTGTCCTGTACCACCCCAACCCACCAGGAACAGGGGTACCAGTTGCAGGCATTATAGAAGGGTCTAGACCATCAACATCTAATGTAATATACACAAAATCTTCTAAAGTTTCTATAGCCTCGTCATGCCAGTCATCATTATCATGTATTTCTCTGGCGTAAAACACCGAAACAGAAGTTTTATTTCTTTCTACAAATTCGCACTCTTCCCTGGAAATCACCCTGACCCCAAAACTTGTTACTTTACACTTCAAGTCTTCGACGACCCGCCTCGAAACACTTGCATGACTAAATCGCGTGCCACCAAATTGTCCCATTAAATCGAGATGTGCATCTAATTGAAGCACAGATAATTTTTTATATTTTTCTTTGTAGGCTTTAATTACTCCTTGTGAAACTGAATGCTCTCCGCCTAACGTTACTAAAAATTTACCGTCCTTCACAACCTCTCTGCTAACAAAATAAACGGCATCAATCACTTCCTTTGGTTCTGTGTGTATTTCTTCAACATTAATTGTACCTATAGTATAAATCCCAACTTTATAAATTTCACCTAATTCTTCATCGTAAGGCTCCAGATTCACAGATGCACTTAATATCGCATTAGGGCCCATCTTAGTACCAGACTGATAAGTTGCAGTCCCATCAAACGGTACACCCATAATCACAATACTTGATTTATGGTATGCATCTTCTTCATTCTTGAAATTATATTGAAATGCACCAAACTGTACGGAACTCAAAACCTTTTTTCTCAGACTATCAAACATAATAATATCTCCACTATTCACAGAAGAAATAGGCTTTCTATAAACAAAAAAAAGAAGGCATCCTTTAAAAGATGCCTTCTTTTCTTATTGAAAAAACCAATTTCTTGAAATTATTTTAGCGTTTATTTTCACGCCTCTTTTTCCATATTGCAGCTCCAAACATCAGAACAGCGACTATACCTATAACTGTACCTACCATGCCTGCAACATTTTTCCTGCTCTTTGTATCCAAAAGTTTGCGTACTTCCTTTGCCTGCTTAAGCATTGTTGCCTGACTTTCAAGTCTATTAATTTCCTGATATACCTTCGCAGCGCCATACCACCATGCAATATCTTGCTGACCATGAGCAACACCTTTATACCCATGCAGTTTATCACCAAACCACATACGTGCGTAATTTATCTCAAGCTCCGATGGATTGTGGTTACCTGTAAAGAACACGCCGTACAATCCAAGGATAGGCCCAATTACAGGAACCTTTCCACCGGTAGTTTTGAATGCCTTGTAAACTGCATCACCCAATAATCCTGGCCCGAGGGCATCGGCAAGTATATCGCCCAGAGGGAAAATATCTCTCTCCTTAATGGGTACTTCAAAGGCATCCAGTGCCGCTATCTCTTCTACGATTGCCTGTGCCCTATCCTGATGCTTCCACATCTCAAACATGAAATTATCTAAATTTTCACGATATAACCTTGCAAATCTTGGGCTATGACATTTGCTGCAAACCGCTACCCATTGATCCGACCTCTTTTTATTCTCTGGTGAATACACATCTAGTTTATAATTCATAGGAGGCAAATTTATACCATAAGGATAGTCTTTGAGTGACGATTTAAAATCAACTCCAGTTGGTGGAACTGTACCCATTCTCCACACACCTTTAGTCACAGGATTATGAGCAAACGTCCCATCCCCCTGATCAAAATGACAAAATTGACAAGTGGGTGTTCTGTAGTCTTTCCCGGGAACAACCTCTGCAAGCGGCTTCTCCCAATCCCAGTGTTCTCCTTCTAAATGATATATATAACCCATCTTTGATTCACTATAAGTTTCAGCATCTGGGTGGTCAAAACCCATATGACAACTCATACAAGCCTCAGGTCTTCTGCCCTCGGCTGCTGAAAACTTATGTCTCGTATGACAAATATTGCATCTGTCCGTCGCATGACATAAGTCACAACCAAACTGACCTGCCGGGAATCCCCTACGGGCCATCTCTGGATACCATGGTGGGATTACATTTGCTGCAAGACCTTCAATGTGATTGGGACGCCCACGAACAGCCTCACTCATAAACTCTGTTGTTTGCTGCGGATGACATTCGCCGCAAGTCTGCGGAGTAGCCATGTGCAATTCCTTATGATCTTTACCATGACAATCACTACAGGTCACTTCCTTAATTTCTCTACCTATAAGTTTCTCAATCTGCTGTGTTTTTTCAGCAAAGCTAGGATTTTTCCTGGGATTTGCATGTGTTGAATTTCTCCAATCATTTACAAAACCGGGCGTAACCTCTTCGTGACATTTTACGCAATCACTTGGTTTATACTTCTCCAGCAATTGATCATAATATGTCCCGTCTGGTTTAACATAGTGTCTGACTGGAAACCAATACATTTGCAAAGGTACTGGTTTGTATATGTTTTGCCAAGGTCCCGCACCCTTTTCCAAACCAACATTATTTGTAAACCAATCCTTTAACGTATCATTTGGATACAAAATGTCATAGTAACTTGTTGCCTTCTTCTGCATTTCCTTCAGTTCTGTCTCAGTCTGAGCTTGTACACCTCCAGACTGCAACACCCATACTATAGGAGCGACAAGAAAAATCGCACCTAATTTAAAAAATTTCATTTTAGTCTCCTTCCATTTTAACCGCAATCGTTATATAAAAATAAATCATCTTATTATTTTAAATAAAATCAGTAAATTTTTGGTAACATTTTCGATTTAGAATCTTCCTTCTCCCACAAATTTGTCTTATACGGGGTTGTATGCTGTGGGAAAAACCATTCATCTGTTCCTCCCCTTTCCTGGAAGAATTTCAAACGCATCTCATGGTTTCTGGAATGATGACATGGACCACAAATATTATAAGGTGTCCCGAATGTCCCCAATTTTGCTAACTTTTGGCCTTCCATCGCTTTGCCTATATCCATAAAGTAGCTAAATACTTCGCCTGCTCCATGGCATGCCTCACAAGTTACACCTTCTTCTGAATATTTCCCAGTAGTTTCATCATAACCTGTAGTATGACACTTAAAGCATTTCTTTCTGTATTCCTCATTACCAGCAATGTAATCAGGCGCTTCCTTAACATACTCAAAGGTCTTAAATTTGATTCTCTGCCATCTCTCCACATGCGGAGAAGTTAAACCTGTATGGCACTTGAGGCATTTTTTACTGCCAACATATATAGCCTTTTCACCTGTAATAAAATACTTCTTAAAATCTCCCATCTCTATTCTCAGATTTGGATCGGTCTCTTCCGGGGTTAATATCGCTAACTCATCCCAAAATTTAAACAGCGGATCCGCAGTAGTCATTCGTTGTATCATTTGTCGTTTGTGATAATACATTCCTTCATGTGCCATTTCTTCATCCAGAGCCCTGCCAATACCACCATGGCAAACAGAACATCCATATATATCAAACGGAAATTCTTTAGCCATTGGATGGGAATGTTTTAGCTCTTCTTCATCAATATGGCAGGTCATACACCTGTCAACTTTATCTCCATTCTGTTGCTTAGACCAACTATAATCACCTTTAAGAAGGACCTGTTTAATCTCATAGACAGGTCTTCTCAATGAGGCAAGTTTCTTACCCAATATTTCTTTTTCTTTAACAGTAGTTGCCTCTTCATACTCTTTTTCAGCTTTTACCAACTGCGCTTCATAATATTTCTTCTGATATTTTTCCCATTTTGGATAAAATTCCTCTTTAAGCCATAAAGACGAACTTATAAAAAATAATCCACTCAAAATGAAAAAAATTAGTCTTTGCATGCTCATAAAATCACCCAATATGGAATTGTTTAAAAATGAGATATTAAAAAAATCAAATATTTATCCACGGTGTTGCAATTATGTACTTAATGCTAAATGCCAACCTCAGAATCATTTTAATAATCGTCCCAATCATTGTAAGAAGAAGCCCCATTGTAAGCACATATCTAATGAATCCCCACTTATACAGAATGTCTCTTTTAAAAAACACAGGGAGAACTAAACCAGCAAAATAAAATCCCACCATAAGAATAATACCCAGAGGTAGCGGCATACTGTGTAGCGGTGGTGGCGTGGGAAAATCATGCGTCCACTGCTCCCAGGGCCAGAAAAATGCCCAGAACGGGCCTCTAAGTGCTGTACCTATATAGATCAGAATATACCAAAATATATATCCAAAAATAAAAACCGTTACGGCAAATTTCCTTTCCTTAAACGTATAATAACCATTTCCCTTGGGATTATTATCCAAATAAGGAATAACAATTAATCCTATAATAATAATTGTTGGAAGTACAACACCAGCGTACCATGGATCAAAGTAAACCAGTGCCTCTTGTAAACCTAAAAAATACCATGGTGCCTTCGCTGGGTTTTCTGCCTGCCCCGGGTTTGACAGCTCTCTAAGTGGTGCATCTACAACATATGAATAAAACAGCAACCCCACTGTTACAAAGATAGCCGCCAGGAACTCTTTTGCAACCAGAGTAGGCCAGGTAAACACCTTATCGTCTTTAACTTCTACTATCTCCTTTTTTTCTCTAACTTCCATGGAACCACTCCTATGAAATCTTGCTTATAAAATTCAAATTCCTTATAAAGGACCTGAAATACCACCATCTTTACGTATACGCCAAAAATGAGCCATCATCAATGCAGAAGCTATTACTGGTATCGCTATGCAATGCCATACATACGCCCTCAACAAAGCTGGCGCCTCAATCAGAGTACCACCCAACAAAGCGAATCGGATATCGTTATCTGGTTTCATACCTAAAATATAAGCAAAAGGTCCTTCATGGCCCAGTAATGGCGTTGCACGAGCCATGTTTGTGCCAACTGTAATAGCCCAATATCCCAACTGGTCCCAAGGCAACAAATATCCGGTAAAACTTAACAAGAGTGTAAGAACTAACAAAACTACACCAATAACCCAATTAAATTGCCGTGGTGGTTTATACGAACCTGTTAAAAATACACGTAGCATGTGTACACTCACAGTAATTACCATTGCATGGGCACCCCAGCGATGTGAATTCCTCAAAAGCCTGCCAAACGGTACCACATACATCAAATCAACCATATCCGCATATGCCCTATTTACATCGGGCACATAATAAAACATCAAAAGAATTCCTGTTATTGTTTCAAATAAAAAGATAAAAAAGGTAATCCCACCCATACACCATGTAAAACGTATTTTTGTACCGTGTTCCCTCACCTTTGCAGGGTGTAAGTGCAGCCATACGTTACTTATAATTTGAAGAACTCTGTTCCTTGGTGTATCTGCGTATCCATGGCGAAATACAGATTTCCAGATTTCGCTTTCGGTTATTTTCTTTATTAAATTCGGAAATATCTTCATTTGAACATCCCCTTCCGCATATTACTTTTTTCCCAAATCCTCCTCCTCATTTTAGTAACTTCCCTCCTCCTATTCCTCCACTGCCACTACCACTTTATTAATCTCTTCGTTTGGCTTCCAAAGCACACGCTTTAAGGATATTACACTTACAGGACAATCTTTACAATTTCCACAGCGAATACATTTATCTGTATATTTTATAACAATACCGTCTTCACTAATATATGGCCTGTACTCTTTCTTCTCATCATATAAATCTACTTGTCTCAATGCTCCAACCGGACATACCATACTACACCTACCGCACAGAACACATTCATTTGTTTCAACACTAATACTAAGATCACATTTTAGGCATCGTTCTGCTTCTTCCTGCGCCTGTGATTCTGTTAAGCCAAGCTCAACTAAATTGAATGTTCCTTGTCTGTCAGTTACAGGTAACATACCCATCTGTTGCCGTGGCGTTGCATCATAATTTTCTTCTCTTAGTATGAACTCGCCATCCAGAAGCGTTACCCATGCCTTCTTTTTTGGCTCATTCATATCAACTCCTCTGATGTACCTATCAATAGACCTTGCAGCCAAATGCCCCTGTGCAATACATTCAATTATTGTACTTGGACCTAAAGTTACATCGCCACCGGCAAAAATACCTTTTTTGCTAGTCATAAGATTATCATCAACTGCAACTGTGCCCCATTTGGTAACATTTACACCATGATTGTCACCGAGGAATTTTAAATCTGGTTCCTGGCTAATAGCACTTATAATACAATCGGTTTCAATTGTAAATTCGGAATTATGAATTGGTTCAGGTCTTCTCCGCCCAGTTTCGTCAGGCTTACCCAACTTCATCTTAATACATTCCAGAGCCTTTACTTTCCCATCTTCGGTCAATATTTTAATTGGTGCAGCAAGAAAGTGAAACTTTACGCCTTCATGTTCAGCCTCTTCTACTTCCCACGACAGGGCAGGCATTTCTTCTCTTGTTCTTCTGTAAACAATATATACTTCAGGACTCAAGCGCATAGCTGTTCTTGCACTATCTATGGCTGAATTACCACCACCAATTACAGCTACTTTTTTACCTGGGCTTCTAGTGTCACCGGCATTTACATTCTTTAAGAATTCCAGGCAATCCATAACACCTTCTGTTCCCTCTTCTCCAGGTATTTCCAGCCTCTTTCCTTTCTGAGCTCCTACAGCAACAAATATAGCTTTATATCCCTTTGCATATAAATCTGATGTTGTCTTGCCAGGTCCACCAATGGGAGTATTTATTTTTATTTCAACACCACGTGCAAGTATATGGCCAACATCAAACATTATTTGTTCGCGTGGTAATCTATAGGATGGGATTGCCCACATCATCATGCCGCCTACCTGTGATTCCTTTTCAAAAACAGTAACCTTATAGCCCATCGCTGCAAGATCATTTGCAGCAGTTAGTCCCGCTGGACCAGCGCCTATTATTGCAACCTTTTCACCTCTTAACTCAACCTTTGGCGGTGTAATCTTTATTTTATTTTTATAAACATAGTCCGTAACAAATCTTTTTAAGGCATCAATAGCTACAGGCCTGTCAAAGTCTCCTCGTTTACATTTCGTTTCACAGGGGTGAGGACAAACATATCCACAAACAGCAGGGAAAGGATTGGTTTCCTTCATTAATTTGTATGACTCAACGTATTTACCCTGACTAATTAAACGTATATAGCCAGGCACATCCATATGGGCGGGACACCGGTGTTGACAACGAATATTTTGTTGTAACCAGTCTAAATCCAGAAGCGCCCTTATTCCTTTTTTTGATTCAGATATAGTTGCTTCTTTCATAGTACATTGACTTTCTATTTAAAAATCACATGAATTATACAATTAGCTGGCTTTCAAGAGGCACAACTTTGCTTGTATCTACAACTAATTTACCATTATCGTCTATAGCTATCTCAAAGTGATCCAATGGCCTTGGGGCAGGACCGGCAAAGTTTACACCATTTCTGTAATATTTGCTACCATGACATGGACATTCAAATATATTTTTTTCTTTTGAAAATTCTACAGCGCATCCAAGATGCTGACATACCACTGAAATAGCCTTGATGCTATTACCATCGCGCACAATGAATATCTTTCTTGATTTTAGGGTTGTAACAGAATTTTCAGGAAAGCTATTAGGTTCTCCAACTGTGAATTTTGGTGAGGGTTCAAAAAGTACTTTTGGATAGAAAAACCCTTTATAACCGAAAAGCTCCGCTAAATAAGCGCCCATTGTCGCAAAAAACAGACCCCATCCTGCCAGGGTTAAAAAATTTCGACGTGAAAAACTAAACCAAATTCCGCCTCCAGTTTCTGACGTAAGAGACTTATCTTTTCCCTTTGTCTCCATAACTCGTACCTCCAATTACACATTTTTATTTAATACAAAATATTTTTTACTATTCCCTGAATGCTATATTTCCCAATAAAAAAAGTCAAGCATATTTTACCAGGAAATAATATATTTTTACGCTTTCTTTATTAATAGATGATATGCCCCGTCTATATTCTCCACTTTAACAACCCTGTGACCTTCTTCTTTTATGCTTCTGGGAACGCTCCTTATAGGCTCACCATCATCAAGTATAACTTCTAAAACCTGTCCGGAATCCATCATTTCCAATTTTAATTTTGTTTTTACAAAATTAATTGGGCACAGGACACCTCTTAAGTCAATTTTTTCATCGGGAACTGTTTCTTTGTCTGCCATTTTATACTCTTATACTCCACACATATTTTCTTTAGTCTTTACAGCCTATCTCTTCTTCTTCAAATTGCTTTCTTTCTTCGTTAAAAACCCACGACCTGATATCAATCTTTTCTCCATTCTCGATTGCGGCAATCATATAAGAATATCCAGCCCAGGCATGTTCTGTATCATAAGCTGATGGAAGCGGAGGATGGTCTGGATGAGAATGAAATATACCTATAATACTAAAACCCTTTTTATTTGATTCCTTGTCTATTTTAACAAAATCCTTACCGTCTATTTCATATCTGTCGTGAGTTCTTTCCTTATTCTTGTTTTCAACAGGTCTAATTTCTATTATCTTCTTCTCGGATAAGTTTGTACCAATTAAAAGACCGCAACATTCATATGGGTAATTCTTCTTAACCAGATCCTTAATTTCACGAAGCCTTACACTATTGATATACAACAAATAATTATCTCCCCCAACATCTTCAAAGATATTATTACGCCCAGAAACTGGTAGTAAGATAGCGATCTCCTCTATCAGGAAAAATGGTAACAATCAAACCATGCTCTATTTCATTTGCTATTTTTAATGATGCTGAAAGGGCTGCGCCGGAAGAATATCCAACAAAAACACCTTCTTCATAGGCAAGCCTTTTGACAATCGAATAAGCATCTTCCGTTTCAATAAATACCTTTCTGTCAGGAAAAAGCTCATCGTATATTCCGGGAACAATCGAAGTTGTCATATGTTTCATACCTTCTAACCCATGAATGTCTGTAGTCGGTTCGACTGATATCACATTGATATCGGAATTGTATTCCTTTAGTCGCCGCCCTGTACCCATAAGGGTACCGCTTGTACCCAGACAAGCCACAAAGTGAGTTATTCTGCCGGCTGTTTGCTTCCATATCTCCACGCCCGTTGTTTCATAGTGTGCCTTCCAATTTGCAGGATTATTGTACTGGTCGGCATAAAAATATTTAGAGAGTTCATTTTGAACAATCTTTTTTGCCTCAACCATTGCTCCATCCGAACCGAGCAGGGGGTCAGTAAATACAATATCAGCACCAAAAGCGCGCACAATCCTCTTTCTCTCCTCGCTTACATTTAACGGCATTACCAAGGTTACTTTGTATCCCTTTGAAGCGCCTATTAGAGCATATGCAATACCGGTGTTTCCTGATGTTGAATCTATAATAATCTTATCGGAGGTTAGGTTACCTGATTTCTCAGCCTCCTCTATAATACGCAAAGCCGGGCGGTCTTTAACAGAACCTCCGGGGTTAAGCCACTCCGCCTTGGCATAAATTTCCACATCTCTGTCTTTCAATTCTTTTGCTATTTTTGAAATTCTTAATAAGGGGGTGTTTCCTATCCTGTCCAAAATTGAACTATTTGGGATTTGCTTTGGTACATACTTAATTTTTTTTGCTGTTGTGCTAGTCACACCAATTACTTTCTATTAAATAAATAGCTGCGTTTCGGCTCCTTCGGCTATTTCCAATAATGCAGGCAAACCAAGTATATCATCCACCTTTGATTTAACTAAAGATTCTTCCAATTCCATAATCTTAACAGCGGCTGTACATGCATAAATCTTCAAATTCCCCATACTCCTGACCTCTTGAAGTATTTCTTTGAGTGAGATGGGATTTATTTCTTGCATTCTTTTTGCTAAGCGTTCACCTTCACTGCCAAATTCAGAAGACAACCTTTTTAAATCAAATTCCTCATTAACAAATCTCCTCAATGCCCAGAAAAAACAGGAATATGTAAGTTTCTCGCCCCATTGAGGCAGCAGTGATAGCCAAGTGTAACAATCTGATAAAGCTTGTCATACGTACCGCTATGGGCAAAGATAACAAATTTCTTTTTGTTTTTCATTGAAAATCATCGTTATGCTTTCAGCAATGGATTAACGACTTCTTTTTTAAATTTATCCAATCCTACACGGTCTACAGAAATACCTATTCTTTCCTTGGGCTTCCCATTTTCTTTATACCATTTCAGCGTTGCAGAAATAAAGTCATTTACCTTATTATCGGGTAGAAAATTTGCAACATGATCGGCCTCACGAGGATGTCTGCCATGTTTTCCGCCAACGCGCACAAGCCAGCCCTTCTTCTTGCCCTTCCACGCATCCGTTGGACATGCCCTTATACAATCACCACAGTACACACACTTTGACAGATCAAATACAGGCCTGCCTTCTTTGTCTGAAACAATTGCACCCTCAAGACATGCCTTTGCACACAAGGTACACCCAGTACACAAATCTTTACCCCACTCTGGATAAACAACGCCCTGAAATCCCAGGTCCATTTCCCGTGTTCTTGTACAATCAATTGGACAGCCAGAAAATCCAATCTTAAACTTATGATGGCACGGCGTACCAAAAAATTTCTCATCAACCTCTAGTGCCTTCGACTGCGTATCCATAATGCCATTTGGATTATACTCACAACCTCCACATGCAGTAGGCACCCTTACCCTAGGACCACAAGATGCAATTTTTTGGCCTACAGTTGATAATTCTTTTATCACATTATCAAAGTCGTCAATATGAACACCAATAATTTCCACTGATTGACGGAAGCTAAGGTGACAGTAACCCAACCTGCTATATTTTTTGGCAACTTCTGCTATCTTCAGCATCTTTTCGGGTGTAATTCTTCCACCAGGCACCTTCAACCTGACTGTAAAAAGGTCCTTTTGTGTTTGTTTTATAAAACCACCTGATTTTAATTCATTAATATCTATTCTCTGCGTAGTCGTTCGTTCACTCATTTATACTCCTGACTTTATCATGTAAGTCGCCATCTTTACATAAATTAAATTATTAATAAAAACTAAAGTCTTCGAATTAGCCCCATCATAAAAAATATTAACACTTCACAAAAAATCTTGCAAGAAAAAACAAATTTCCACAACAAGCTTACTTAATCATTTAAAATTTTTTCTGAAATTAGCGCCAGCATCTTTCTTTTAGCCTCAGAGATACCGTCTTTTCTTATTATCTCAAGAAAATCCAGCCCTGCAATACGTTGTAAGATTGCACGCCTGATAGATTCATCTTTTACCTCAGAAATTACTTTCCGCCTTATCTCAGATAAAAGTTTTACAAATTCCTCATACTCATCCCCAAATTGTTTTTCCAGATACGCCCTTATGTTGCTGGCAAGGGCAGGACTTGCCCCTCCAGTTGAAATACTTATACATAAATCACCACGAGCAAAAGATGAAGGCACAATAAAAGAACAATACTCGGGTTTATCAACTACATTTACCGGAATGCCCCGATTAACGGCGTCATAATAAACTTTTTTATTTACTTCCTGATCATCAGTAGAAGCTACTACAATCACAGCACCTCCAAGTAATTCCCCTCTATATTTCTGCCTGATTTTTTCGATTCCAGTTTCTTTTTCAAGTTCAGAACAAAATTCGGGTGATACAACTGTTACCATTGCGCCAGCCTCCTTCAGGCTACATACTTTGCGCCACGCAACATTTCCACCGCCAATTACCACACATTTTTTACCAACAATATTCAAAAAAACAGGATAATATTTCGCCATAAAGCATTAACACTTCGTAAATTCTTCGCCCCTTATCAAATCTTCGTAAGTCTCCCGCTTTCTAATGATACAATACTTTTTACCATCAACCAATACCTCACACGCACGCGGTCTGGAATTATAACTGGAACTCATCGTAAAACCATATGCACCCGCACTAAATATTGCCAGAAGGTCCCCCTCTTTTACTTTAGGCAATGCCCTTCCAAATGCGAAAACATCGCTACTTTCACAAACCGGGCCTACAATATCTACCAGTTCCATTCCTTTTTTTATTACTGACTTTTTTGGATTTTCCACCGCCGGCAATTTGATATTCGTATTTACAGGCCATATCCTGTGAAAGGCATCGTATAATGCCGGGCGTATCAAATCGTTCATCGCCGCATCGCATATAATAAACTTCTTCCCGTGCACAGTTTCTTTTCTGTAAATAACATTTGTGACCAGTATCCCGGAGTTCCCCATAATATAACGTCCCGGTTCAAGAATCAGCTTGCATTGCATCTCTTTTATAATCGGAAGCATCTTTACAGCATAAGCCTCCGGTCTTATCACCTTCTCGCCGGTGTAAGAGATACAATAGCCACCCCCAACATTTACATATTCTATGTCCACCCCTGTGCTTCTACATCTTTCAACAAACAACAGCACCTTCTTAAGCGCATGCACATAAGGATCAACTGTATAAATAGGCGAACCAAGATGCACGTGTAACCCACACAGACTAACATTCGAATATTTTGAAGATTTTCTGATAATCTTCTCTGCTGTGCTAAAATCAATACCAAATTTATTTCCTTTTTTCCCTGTCGTGGTCTTTATATGTGTTTTTGCATCTATATCGGGATTAATTCGTAAGGCTACATGCGCCCTTTTATCAAGCTCCCCGGCTAATCTACTAATATGTTCAAGTTCAGATATTGATTCTACATTGAACATAAAAACATTATTTTCAAGGGCATATTTTATTTCTTTGTCTGTTTTCCCAACTCCTGCAAATACAATCTTTGACGGACCACCGCCCGCACTAATGGCACGGAATAATTCTCCACCAGAAACCACATCAAAACCAGACCCCTCTTGTGCAAGGCATCTGCAAATTGACAGGTTGGAATTAGATTTAACTGAAAAGCATATCAGTGTGTCTACGTCGCTAAATGCGGTCTTTAACTCACTATATCGCGCCAGAATTGCATTCTTACTATAAATATAGGTAGGCGTACCAACATCACCAATTATATCTTCTGTTTTTACATCCTCACAAAAGAGCGTCTTACCTCTGTATTCAAAAGCATCCATTGATTATTCACCCTTAAAAATAACAAGTAACTACTCAGGTGTTTAGGCTGAAGGCTGAAGTTTGTAAATTATCTCGCAAGGCACGAATCAAACCATTCAAAACCTTCTCGGTTTCTACGACCTTTGGTTCAAGCAGAGATGAATCCTCTTTGGGCAAGAAGCCCAAACGCTTCGACAAATTTAGTTGATAATGCAGTTCCCTCAATGACCCGAAGGCTATATTGAGAAATCTGAGATAATCTGCCTCGCTGTCACGAGCGCAACCCTCCACGATATTAGAAGTAACTGAAACTGCTGCCCGCCGTATTTGAGAAGTCAGTCCAAACAACTCTTCTTTCGGAAACCCTGCGGTTACCCGAAAAGCCAACATTGCTACTTCATCAGCCAATTCAAATGCCCGAAGTTTTGTGTGATCACGCATGATTTACCCCTAAAAACCTTCAGTCTTCAGTCTATCTACCTCAGTAGTTACAACAATAATGCGCCACTGATTCTCACGGAATTACACTGAACCTTTCAAAATCTGTCTATACCGTGCTAATTTGTTTTCTTCCGTGGTAACCTGTTGCTCAGTTTCTTCTCCCAATAAGCTATCCGTTTTTTAACAAACCCCGGCGCTGTAGAGCCGTAACTCCTGTAGTTCTTAATGCAGTTTTTTACACCAAGCACATTAAAAACATCCTTTTCTATAACAGAAGAAAATGCCTTGAATCCTTCGAGCTTTAAATCCATTAATCGGCAATTGACCTTGATACATTCCCGCACAATACTTCCAACTATTTCGTGGGCTTTACGGAAAGGTACTCCTTTTTTAACTAAATATTCAGCCAGTGCAGTCGCATCAATAAATCCCTTTTCACACGACTCCAACATACTCTCCTCGTCAAAACTCATATTCATAACAATCTCTGCCAGAATTGATAATGAGCCCTGTACTGTGTCTGTTGCATCAAATACAGCTTCCTTGTCTTCCTGCATATCGCGGTTATAACTCAATGGCAATCCCTTCAGTAATGTCAGCAGAGACATCAAATGTCCAAATATACGGCCGCACTTGCCGCGTATCAGTTCCAGCACGTCAGGATTCTTTTTCTGAGGCATAATACTTGAACCTGTGCAATATGCATCGCTAATTTCAACAAATTTGAACTCGTCGTTACACCATATAATCCATTCTTCGCACAATCGCGAAAGATGCATGGCTATTGTCGAAAGGCAAAATACATATTCTACACAAAAATCCCTGTCACTTACAGCATCCAAACTATTTTCGCAAACCCCGCTAAAACCAAGTTGTTTTGCTGTATATGCAAGGTCAATCGGAAGTGTTGTACCTGCAATGGCACAGGCGCCGAGCGGTGACTTGTTGAGTCTGTCCAGACAATCCTGAAGACGCATTTTATCACGCTCAAACATCTCCACGTAAGCAAGCAAATAATGAGGTAAAAGGATTGGCTGAGCATGTTGAAGATGGGTAAAGCCCGGCATTATCAGGTTAAAATGTTTTTTGCATTTCTTTACTAACTCAACCTGCAATGACGTTGCAAGGTTAATTGTATTTCGTAACTGCTCTCGTATCCAAAGCCTGAGGTCGAGGGCGACCTGGTCGTTCCTGCTCCGCGCAGTATGCAGCTTCTTACCAGCCTCTCCCACACGCTCAATCAATGCGGATTCAATATTCATGTGAATATCTTCGAGCGGCTTTTTAAACTCAAATTTACCTGTGGAAATATCTGACAGAATCCCCTTCAGACCATTAACAATTTTATCCCTCTCTTTATCAGTAATTAACTTACACCGAGCTAGCATATCAGCATGTGCAACGCTTCCTTCGATGTCGTATTTATATAACCGCCAGTCGAAAGATATTGATTCAGTAAAGGATTCTACCGAGCTTGCAGTCTGCTTTGTAAAGCGTCCGCCCCAGGGTTTTTTTTGTTTCATATTTTTCAAGCTTTCTATTTCAATCAGAATTTTGCATTTTTTATTATGTCGCTTTGCTTCCAGCCTCCAGCCTTTAACCTCTGGCAATCTAGTCGTTGACGGGTTGCTTCACCCAGCCTGCTAACAGTGTGCCTTAGTGTCTTTGTGGCAGATGAATACACTCAAAAAATAAGGGATTTAATATAGCTAAATACCCATGTGTAGTCAATACAATTCAACGAACCGTCTTCCCGTAAAACATTATAATTTCCCTTTTTAAATACGACCGTGTTTCTTATATGAGGGTGAAGTAAGCGCAACAATTATATCTCCCTCTATATGAAAAATAAAGGGGCGTCACACCTCTTTGCATGACGCCCCTTTTCTTAAATAACCAATTAATGTATGGTCAGTAATTGTTCTACTTCGTTACATCTACCGTTGTCTTTATCTTCAGGTTAGCCGCGGATTCCCTAAACTTTATCTTTGCTGAACAGTGCCGTTGCCGTGGATAAACGTGCCTGAATTCGACCAGTTCCCATCGCCGCCTATGTTAATAGCGCCTGAACTAGCCTGCAACGTGCCGCTGCTTCTCACCGTTATACTCCCTGGCATATTTAAGTTTACAGTATTCAAGTTCATGGTTGTGCCTGATGATATAGTTATTTCTACGGCTTGCACCTGCAATCCTAGTATTAAAATAGCAAGTATTGTAAAAACAACTGTGGAAAATATTATAATACGCCCTCTTAACCTTGACATAAATAGCTCCATGAAATTATTTACTTCATATTGTATATGCTACAAACATGGATGTATGATAGATCAGGCGAAACAAACCTATCCACCTTAAAATATTTCCTGGGTTCACTTCGCCTAATCTGACTCCTTTACATCGCAATTATATAGTTTTTATCTGACTTAACTATTTTCTCTTCATCTCTATTCAAATAACTCAAACAAATTGCCTGCACGAGACGACTCGCCTACCTGAAAGTCGCTGAAGGATGTCATTCCAGTTGCCTGAATACTTGTAGCGCTTCTTGCTGCGATTGCTGAAAGTGTCCATGTTCCACCCTCCAGTTTGCCAACATAAAAATTATTCGTACTTGCCCCGGAGTCTATATCGCCGGCTGCAAAGTTGAAAGTTATGCTATAGGTATCAAGGCTGACACCGCTGTTTGTAATTGTCCAGTAACGGTTCACGCTCTTTGCTGCAATAATTCCAGAATTAGTAATGATGGGATGATCACTGGCTGTCGTGCTTGAAGTCAAATCTCCTGCTGATGTAACGTTTCCAAACGAAACATTAATGGGTGTATAGCTGCTTGAATCCCCAATTTCAAATGTCCTTGAGGTGGCGCCGGTTGCTACATTCTTCTTTAGATTACCGACAACATGTCCACTTGTACGTGTAACGCCGCCTGTTGAACTTATGCTGAGGGTATTTGCTTCAGTGATAACGTTGCCGCTTGTTAATGTTAACGTGCCATTAACGGTTGTATTTGCACTTAAGTTTACACCGCTTGAGTTATTAATAGTCAGGTTGTTTACCGTTGATGGTAAACCATTGCCTGTCGCCTGTGCCTCACTGCCATTGTAAGTATAGTTTGCGCCAGTACTGAAAGAGCGTGTTCCTGTAACCTGAATGTTTCCGGTTGCGCCTGAAGAAGTAATACCTGCAGTTGAAGTAATACCCAGCGCGGCACCGCTCGACAGGGTAAATGATCCCCCTCCCGTTATGGCAGTTGAGCTTGAAGCCGTTTGTAATGTAGAACCACTATCTACCGTGAAATTTATAGTGTTGGAAATGGTTCCACCCGATGTATATGTCTGTGTTCCTGTTTTTTTAAAGACGATTTCTCCAGTGGTCGAACTCGTTTCACTTATCGTCCCGCCTGTGTGAGAAAAGTCTCCATAGATGTTTAATGTCCCAGAGTTTGAACTCGAAACACTTACGTTTAGGGTGCCTGTGCTCATTGAAAAACTGCCTAACACATTCACAGTACGATTAGTACTCGAACTATAGGCTATATCAAGTTGCCCTCCGCTTATAACTAAGTTTCCATTTATAGTAGCTGCACTTTCGTCACTGCTTGAAAAATGAACTGCATTACTGCCGGTGTTTACTACGGTGAAGTTACCTTGTATTGCATTAGTTACAGCAAAACCTGTCCGAAGACTTATATATGCTGATTGGCTAGGACAATTCCAGTTATAATAACCAAATGCCTGTCCTGCTCCACTACTTATTTCAGTAGTTGTAATCCCTGTGATTTCACATGTTGAATTTGCATTCCATGTTGCAGTTGAAATCGTTCCTCCATTCTGATTGTGTGTGTATGTACTGCCGCTTGCGAAATTAAGTCTGGAGGAACCTCCACTTACCGTTCCTGCACTATTAATAGTGCCGTTGACTGTAGTGAGAACACTTGATCCACTCGTATTATATGTTCTGCCTGAATTAATGGTAAGCGTGCCGCTGCTTGCCACCGTTATACTACCTGGCATATTTAAAGTATCTTCATTAAGCGAAATAGTTGCAGGTATTGTAAAATCAACTGCATTGGTCAGCGAACCTGTGTTAACACTAAGGGCAATGACAATGCCCCACAGCATGCCAGCTATTGTTATGAATCTTTCCTTAAAGTATGACAATAATTTGTCCTAATCCAAACAGGTTTGCACAAAAAATATAAATACAAATTTGGCATGTCAACCGTTACTGTTGACAAATAAAAACCATCCCTGTCGTTGAACAAATCAACCCGGCTGACAAATAAATCACAAGATAACAACACTGGCAGGATGGGTTAAGCAAGGTAAGATGGTCATTATTAATTTGTTGCATACGCTCCACTTTAACTAACATACATTTTACTGTATATGAATATAAGTTGTTGAGGCGACCCTTATAATAAGAAATAATTTTATGATTCTATTGAAAATAATTCTCTTATTCAAAACTTACTTTTACAAAATTAAGGAAATAACAACGTAAGTAGTGTCTGAACGAAAACTAATAAAACTGCCATTTCGAGAGTATAGAGAAATCTTTTGACCTTTGATATTACAAGGTTTACAGATTCCTCAATTCGGTCGAAATGACAAAAGTAATGGTTTTATTTCAGTAACTAAGTACAGAAAATAGAAATGTCTCAATTTGATGTCTTATTAGCTTCCAGCAATGAACACGCCCTAACTGTGACTGTTGCAACATTAGAATTGTTCTGTGCCCATTGAAATCCAACTGTTCCCGGAGTAGTACTATTGATAACACTCCCATCGATGTGTATTACCTTGATCTCATTAGCAGCAATTTGAATTAAGCCGGACGAAGTGTTTGCCGAAGGCACTGCATCATCAACGGTAGTAGAATTAGTGCCGTATGCATCAAGACCAAAAATAACCCTGGCACCTGATGGGGCAGATATTGCTATTTTAATATCAGGGACGGCACTTGTTGAGAACGCAAACGCCGTTATTTTAAATATCCAGTTTTGATTTTCAGCAACGGTAAACTTTAAGCTATTGTCATCTGCAAGGGTTTCATCACTCACCTTGTCCTGATCCGCTGTTTTGACTATTTTCACAAATCCCGATAGCCCCGAACCATCCCCAATAAACTTTGTAGCAGTCACCGTACCTGACACATGCAATGCAGTACCCGGCGTTGTTGTACCTATACCGACGTTTCCAAGATTGTTGTTATAAATATTTGAACCGCTTGTTGTCCATTGAGAACTACCCTCGCTAGGAAAAGTAGATAATGTGCTGCCGTCTGCAAACACTAAGCCACCACCGGACCCGGATGAAATCCTCATTGAGCCATTAACTTCTAATTTGTACCCAGGACTAGTCGTTCCTATGCCTGATGTTTCCGGATGTTGTAGCGAAGGTAGCTGTCCCGGTTGTTGACATCGTTGATGCCGTGACTGAGCCTGTTGCCGTGAGTGTCGTTACCGTTGTTGAACCAGCGTTTATCGTCCCTGTCGTATTGACGCTTATCGTCCCTGATAAATCCGCCGTACTGATAGAGCCGTCTATTATCTGCGCACTGCTCACTGAGTTTGCACCTACCGACGTCACATTCGTTAACTGCGACCCGTCCCCTATAAACCCTGCCGCCGTCACCGTGCCTATCACATGCAGCGCAGTCGCAGGGGTTGTCGTGCCTATGCCAACATTGCCGTCATTTCTAACATACAAAGTTGATGTGCCTGAAGTGTTCACAACATGCAATGATGCGTCGGTATTTGCGGAGGATGAACCGTTGATGTAGAGCATCGCGCCCTGTGTATTTGAATTTATGCTGACCGTTGCAGAGCCCACGTAGATTGTGCTTGTCCCGCCAGCTACAGTCGTACCCCTTACCACGTTAAAGGCACTGGATGTCCCAAGGATTAATTCCACGTCCGCAGCGCAGATTAACCCATAACCCGTTCCAAGAATCGTAAGGTTTAATATGACTGTGGATAGAAACGCTTTTAAAATAGATCTGTTCTTTATTTTCAATACCCTTTACCCCTTTTTTATTAGTTAATATCACCGCATGACGTGTTGCCAACTTAGCGCGAACAAAAGTCACTGTTACTTGCATCCCTCAGGGGCTTACATTGCCTTATTAAAAACGTGCGTTTTTCTTCTGTGGCAGGTTGTAACTAAAACATGTACGAAACCATCGTTATTTAAATCACAAAATCTAAAATTCTATATTTCGCATTTTAAGTTTAGCATTCAGGGCTGTGTCCTATAAAATACAACAGCCTTCCTGTTAAAGACCTCTATGAAATCTTTGGCAGTAAGACTATCTTTTGAATTATGTCCCAAAATTTGGAACTTAAAACAAAATTCAAAACCCATTCCGCTGCGTCACCGATTCAGTCTAAGTTTGGTACAATATAAATAATAAATACTTTAATGTCAATAAATAATTTTGTTTTTTTTAAATGGTGCAGATTGGTTCGCCTTGGCATAAACAGTCCTAACCACGCTTATACTATTATGCTATACTGTTAAAAATGATTAGACAAAACCCTCTGTTCTAATTAAGACCCTAAAATATTTTTGATAAGTGCCTAATGGATGAGCTAACGCAAAATAATTAAGTCATTATTTTATCCGCGCCTATCCGTGTCAATCTGTGTCCAATTGCAGAATTTAAGAACAATATTCAGACATTTTCGCGTCTTTAGCTGGAAAACAAGAATTCTCCGGCATCAGGTTTAATTTCAGTTGACAACTCATCCCCATAACAATATCATTTCGGAATGAAATTCTTCGACAATTTAAAACAATCCAACAAGTTTTTTGTCTTGTTTTTGTTCACTTTATTTCTGAGCAGCCTGATTGCCCCTTTTATAAAGGCTTTATTAGACCCATTCTTGCCCTCGAACCATTTCATGGTGGACTTGCTTAACTTCAAACAAGGCAGTTATGACTTTGGCAGGGTTATGCGGCGTATTATAATGGCTGTAGGCATCCTCCTGATTTTTTTATTCAGAAAATCATTGATGATTAATGCTTACGCTTTATCCGGCATCCGAAACACAGATAGATGGCGGGAACACCTGAAAATCGGTTTTATGTTAGGTACAGGCATATTTATTTTATACACCGCCTTTTCATGCGCCAACGATAACATGACACTCGACATGGACGTAAAATCGCCCGGGGATTTGATACTCAAACTAATAGGAATATTATTTGTGGCATTCCTCGTCGCATTCATAGAAGAAGTAATTTTCAGGGGATTTATATTACAGAGCTTCTTAAAGGATATGGGGACTGTATCAGCAATATGTATCAGCAGTCTGATATTTTCCATATTACATTTCTTTAAAACAAAACTATTGGTATCCACTGGTATTCACCCGTTTGTCGGTTTCACAGTAATATATCAATCTTTTAAAAACATCATCATCAACTTTACCAGTATTCTGCCCTCAGTAATCGGCATTTTTCTGATAGGCGTGGTATTGTCATATGCATGCATCAGGACAAAATCCTTGTATCTCGCCATTGGACTCCATGCAGGTTGGATTTTTATTGCCAAAACAAACACCGTATTGTTCGATCAAGTAAGAACAAGTTCTAAATGGCTATATGGAGACAGCGCGGTTGCCACGGGATTAATCGGATGGATACTTTTAATCATTACATTCTTTCTCATAAGATCTATTACAAAGGTGTCAATCAATGGAAAAAACTTTGCAAGAATTAGCTGAATACGTTGGAGGTACTGTAATAGGAGACCCCTCAATAAAAATATGCGGCGTTATGGGCATAGACGAGGCGCAGGAAGGCTATATTACTTTTATTTCCAATGAGAAATATGCTAAAAAAATCCATCAGACAAATGCATCTGCCGTTATTGTATCCCCGAAGCTAAAAGATGCCGGGCAGAATCTCCTTGTATGTGAAAATCCATACCTTGCTTTTGCGAAACTAGTTGAACTGCTGATGTACAAAAAACCAGTGCATATAAAAGGCATTGATACATCCGTCAGAATCCCAAAAACGGCAACTATTGGCAGGGATGTTTCAATTTATGCCTACGTAGCAATAGGCGAAAATACGCACATTGGCGATCGTGTTGTGTTATATCCGTGTGTCTATATTGGAAATAATTGTACCATAGGAGAAGACACTATCATTTATCCTAACACTGTAATTTACGACGATAGTGTAATAGGCAGGCGTGTTGTCATTCATGCAAACACAGTTATAGGCAGCAGCGGCTTCGGATACGCCCCCGATGGTCAAAGTTATTATAAAATTCCACAAGTAGGTATCGCCGTAATTGAGGACGATGTGGATATCGGCGCAAATACAACTATCAATCGCGCTGTGATGGGAGAAACTGTCATTCGAAAAGGCACAAAAATTGACAGTCAGGTCATCATCTCACATAATGTAGAAGTTGGTGAAAATTCTCTTATAGTATCCCAGGCAGGTATTGCAGGCTCAGCAAAAATAGGGAAACATCTAACACTCGCCGGGGGGGCTGGTATTGCGGGACATGTAAAAATTGGCAATAACGTGACAATTGCCGGCTATTCTGGTGTTGTGCGGGACATCCCTGATAACGAAACATATCTGGGCGCACCGGCACTACCTATACAACGAATGCGCAGATGTTATATAATAATCGAAAAATTACCTGAATTGAAAGAACATATCAAAACACTTGAAAAAAGAATAAAGGGATTAGAAAAACGTAGCGCCCATTCAAAAAATTCATCAGGAAAATAGACCAAAAATATAAATATTCTGAATTACTCATATTCAAGCTTCATTTCTATAATATAGTAAAGGTCAAAGGCAAATTAACATAATCTGGTAGGGGCAACCCTTTAGGGTTGCTTGTAGCAAGGCTTAAGCCTTGCCATACGTAAATTTATTTTTTGTAGTTACTATATTTTTAGATTCAGAATTACTACCATAATAAAAATATGGAGAAATTAGGATTAATAGCTGGAAACGGCCGTTTCCCTATACTATTCGCCAAAGGGGCGCGGGAAAATAAAATTTCCATAATTGCCGTCGGAATAGAAGGAGAAACATCCCCTGAAATAGAACAATATGTTGAAAAACTATACTGGATAGGCGTTGCGCAGGTTGGTAAACTAATCAGGATATTCAAAAATGAGAAAATAACCAAGGCAGTAATGGCAGGCGGGCTTACGAAAACGAACATGTTTTCCTCCTTCAGAAATCTTCGATTACTTCCAGATCTCAGGACAATAAACCTATGGTATAAGAATGTAAAAAGGAGAGATGACCATAGTTTACTCGGCGCCGTGGCTGATGAACTCTTAAAGGATGGTATAGAACTTCAAAACTCCACCCTCTACGTACCACAAATACTTACACAAAAAGGCGTGTTAACAAAAAAACAACCTACCGAGAAAGAAATGGAAGATATTAACTTCGGCTGGCATGTCGCTAAAGAAATAGCAAGACTTGGCATCGGACAATGCATCGTGGTAAAGGAAAAGGTCGTTTTAGCAGTCGAAGCCCTTGAAGGTACTGACGAAACCATACGACGCGGAAGCACTCTTGGAAAAGACGATATCATTGTTATAAAAGTTAGCAAACATGATTTTGACCCGCGATTTGACATACCTACCGTTGGACTGGACACCATCAAGACGTTGAGAGAATCCTCTTCATCTGTTCTTGCGCTTGAGGCGGAGAAGACTATTATTCTTGATATTGAAGAGACAATCAATGCGGCTGATAACGCCCGCATCTCAATTATTGGGATATAATAACCGGAAAGATATAAATAGAATACTTTATGTATCAGACTGCACTCAGTCTCATAGGGGCAACCTTTTTAATAGCATTAACCCATGCCGTGTTACCTAACCACTGGATGCCATTTGCGCTTGTGGGAAAAGGGCAGAAGTGGAGCCTCACAAAGACTGCTTCCATTACCGCTATTGCAGGTTTGGGTCATTCTGTTACAACCTGTACCCTTGGTTTTATAATCGCATTCCTTGGCTTTCACATAAAGAAATATACAGAGACCTTTTTAGAGCCGCTAGCAAGCGCTATTTTAATCATACTAGGCATCATGTTTATCATCATTGGAAGATTAAGAACAGGTACACACGATCACGACCACACAAAGCTATCGGACAAGGCAATCGCCGTATCGTTATTTCTGATGTTAAGCTGTTCACCGTGCGTTGCCATATTACCCATATTCCTTGCCGCAAGTACATTCAACTGGGGTACGCTCTTTATGGTCTCTACAATCCTCACCGTAACCACCGTCTCAAGTATGGTTGGGCTCACTATTATCGCATATACAGGCGTAACAAAAATAAACCTCTGTAGTATTGAACACTATGAAAAAGAAATCATCGGCGGGATATTATCCATCATTGGTATAGTATTTTTATTTGTGCATTGAGCTACACAGCAAAATCCTCCATACTATATAAAATAGTTGTAATAATTAACAAATGTAAATTGCCAAAGAATCAAAAAACCGATGCAAATGGTCTGGCAGTGTTTACGATAAAGGCAAAGGGTAAGCCAGGTTTTTTCACGATTACATTCAGTCAGTGACGGCAGTCTGAGCGCACAGGTAACGGTTACAGTTACAAAATAATGCTTACACACTTGTTGAATACTAACTGAATCTTGTGGAAATCTGTGTTTATCAGCGTCCTGCCGTAGATTTCTGGTTTAATATAGATGATTGAGGCATGCAAAACCAAATTTCTAAAAATGCCAGAGAAGGGAGTTGAACCCTTACCCCCTGTGACGGGGACCAGATTTTGAGTCTGGCGTGTCTGCCAATTCCACCACTCTGGCATGATTAAATCCAGTATAATAACTTATTAAGAATATTCAAAGAAATTTTATCTAACTGTTTAGAATGTGGAATTTTGTTCCTGTCATTCTGAATTTAGCGAAGCAAAATGAAGCATCTAAATACTTATACTATTCGCTACACTAACGGGACAAACGGCGTCATGTTGTATTTGGGATTTGACAATCGAAATGGTTTTATTTGTCAAATGAGATGGTTGGACCACCGGATTTAACTGCGTAATACTGAAATTTTATTTAACCAGTGTGGGCTGTGATTCCGATTTTGAGATGGACGCCTTCATGTCGGCGTCTGCCTTAATATTTTTCATGTGATAATAATCCATAACGCCCAAATTCCCCTCCCGGAAAGCCTGTGCAACGGCTTTAGATACCTCCGCCTCGGCTGCGACCAGTTTCGCATTATTTTCTTCTGTAATCACCTTCATTTCCTGCGCACGAACCAGTGCTGCGCTTTGCCGCTTTTCAGCCTCCGCCTGTGCTATACGCTTATCAGCCTCCGCCTGTTCCGCCAGTATCTTTGCCCCTATATTCTCGCCAACACCGATATCAATAATATTAATTGAAAGAATTTTAAACGCTGTGTCTGCATCGAGCCCCTTCTCAAGCACAATCCTAGTTACCATATCAGGCATCTCTATCACCTTTTTGTAATTATCAAACGACCCTATGGCAGTAATAATACCCTCACTAACACCCGCAATAACAGCCTCTTCCGTCGCCCGACCAATTAGCTTATCAATCCTTGTTTTTAATGTTACGCGTGCCCTGACTCTTAATTGGATACCATCTTTAGTTATCGCCTCTAATGTATCAGAATCCTTATCTGAACTCATACAACCAAACACCTTCGGGTTAATACTCGTCTTCACGGCATCAAATACATCCCTTCCAGAGAGGTCAATGGCGCAGGCATTATCAAAACTGAGTTCAATACTTGCCTTGCTCGCCGCTATAATGGCTCTAGTAACACTGCCGATGTTTCCACCTGCCAGGCAGTGCGCCTCCAGTGTAGAGGATGCAATATCAACACCAGATTTCTTTGCCATGATACGATGTTCTATTATAGACCTTGCGTCAACACACCTGAAAGACATACCTATAATCTGCGCAAAGGACACGGGCGCATCCGCTGCCAATGCCTTTATATAAAGTCGCCCAAACTTAAATATTACAAATACAAAGGCAGGTATTAATAAAAAGAGTATAATATACATAAGAATTGACGTACCCGCGCATATGGCAAGAATAGGTATGTATTGCATATACTCTCCTTATACTAATAAATAATGGTAGAATTTATAGCTACCTTATATCAAAAACAAGGCGATTTTTGAATGATAAATATTATTTTAACTTACACTCTCGTAATTAATGCCATAAATTTTATATTTAAGACTTCAACCGCTATAACTTAGTATCTTATTATAAAAGGATTAAAATTCAAAGGTTTTATTCTGTACTATCCCCCAGTCTTTTTTTCAATTCGTCAAGTTTGTTTAGTGCTTCGATAGGAGATATTATGGTTGTATCGAGTCTTTTGATTTCTTCTATTATCGCATCCTGTTTCGAGGCAAATAATCGTAACTGTGCAGGCTCTTTTTTAGTCTGAGCATTGTTCAATGGCGCAAATTTAGGTTTACCATTTATATCCAGTGTTGCCGCCTCAAGATTATCCAGTATGATGCGCGCCCTCTGAATTACTTCCTTAGGTATGCCGGCAAGACGCGCAACGTGAATTCCATAACTCTTATCCGTTCCACCTTCAATGATTTTTCGTAAAAATATAATCTCATCCCCCCACTCCTTTACCGCAATATTAAAATTACTGATTCCCGGAAACAGTATGGCAAGCTCGGTAAGTTCATGATAATGGGTAGCAAATAGCGTCCTTGCCCTGATGTGTTGATATATATATTCAGTAATTGCCCACGCTATGCTGACGCCGTCAAAGGTGCTTGTCCCGCGCCCAACCTCATCAAGTATTATTAGACTGCGTTCTGATGCGTTGTTCATAATATTAGCTGTCTCATTCATTTCCACCATAAACGTACTCTGGCCCCTTGAAAGTTCGTCAGATGCACCCACCCGCGTAAATATCCTGTCAACCGTTCCAATAACCGCTTCCTTTGCAGGGATAAAACTCCCCATCTGCGCCATAAGGACGAGAAGAGCAACCTGTCGTATATACGTGCTCTTTCCTGCCATATTAGGTCCGGTAATTATCATTATCTTATCATTTGTTCCATCAAGGTTAATATCATTAGGAACGAAACTCTCGCTGTATTGCCTGCGATCCAGTACAGGATGTCGCCCATCAATTATCTTCAGTTCTAAACTGTCTTTAATCTCAGGCATTATGTAA
Source organism: uncultured Planctomycetota bacterium (assembly GCA_963709355.1). GTDB lineage: Bacteria > Planctomycetota > Brocadiia > Brocadiales > Brocadiaceae > PLOWO2-12-38-17. Next base: position 642,694 of record CAVPVY010000005.1, on the reverse strand, counting down.
CGGTTTTCCACGGCAGTATTCGCAAGAGCCGAAAGCACATCAATCAACGCAACTGCCTCAGCTGTAGCCTGAAGGCGAGGCGTGAATGCGCTAACCTGATCACGCACCTGTATAAAAAGGTCGTACTCCATATCCTTTGCGCGTTCATCTGCAGTTAATACCTTCGTTTCGTAGTCCTTCAATTCGGGTGTGATAAAACGCTCTGCATTTTTTAACGTCTGTTTCCGGATATAACCCTCAGGAATTTTATCCTTATGGACATTGGTAATCTCAATATAATATCCAAATACCCTATTATAGCCCACCTTAAGTGTATTTATGCCGGTACGAGTTATTTCAGCAGCCTGGAAATTGGCAATCCAGTTCTTCCCATTCCTGCTGGTATATCTTAACTCGTCCAACTCTGCATCATAACCCTCCCTGATGATACCGCCATCTTTAATTGCTGGTGGAGGGTTATTCACAATTGCAGTACCAATAAGAGTTCGAACTTCCTCAAGCGTATCTAACCGCTGTTCAATGGAAACCAAAATATCCGTAATAAAAAATGACATTTTCTCCTTAATCGATGGTAATTTCGAAAGCGATTGTTTTAATCCAATCAGGTCGCGTGCATTGGCGCGTCCACAGCTTATCTTTGACGAAATACGTTCGATATCATAGACCTCGCTTAATATATTCCGTATTTCTCTCCTTAATTCTGATTTCCCGAATAACTCCTTAACGCCAAGCTGGCGATGTCTTATTTCATCGGGCATTCTCAATGGGCTGATAATCCATTCACGCAGTAATCTTGCCCCCATCGGAGTCTTTGTTTCATCAAGCACACCGAGCAGTGAGCCTTCACGGTCACGCAGCCTCATAGTCTGAGTAAGTTCCAAACTGTGTTGCGTTACCCTGTCAAGAAGCACCCTGTTATTTGACTGATATTTCTGAATTTTACCGATATGTTTTAATGGCGTTTTTTGTGTTTCTTTTAGATACTGAATCACCGCCCCGGCAGCCCCTAGCGAAGGGCCCATATCTTCACAACCAAACCCTTCAAGTGATGTTGTACCAAAATGCTCAAGTAATGTCCGATACGCTGTATCCCGTGAGAACTCCCAGTCGGGTCTTGGCGTGACTATCCCATTAAACTCTAAACGCATCCTCTCAACAAATAGTGTATCTTTCCTCGCAGTCTCTTCGGGCAATAACACCTCTACAGGATTTAATCTTGCAAATTCATCAAAAAGTCTTTCCTTCTCAATATCCTCAACTTCAAACCTGCCGGTAGACAGGTCTACCCACGAAAGACCTTGCAAATCATTCATTTCAATTACCGCAATTAGAAAATTATTGCTCTTGTCCTCAAGAAAGGCGTCTTCTGTAATCGTGCCAGGGGTTATAATTCTTGTAACACCGCGATCAACAATTCCTTTAGCCTCTTCGGGGTCTTGCAACTGATCACAAATAGCAACCTTGTATCCTGCCTTAATTAACCTTCGTATATAAGAATCAGCAGAATGGTGAGGTACGCCGGCCATAGGTACTGAACCCTCGGCCTTCGAACGTGAAGTAAGGGTAATCCCCAACACCTTAGAGGCGAGTTTTGCATCTTCAAAAAACATTTCATAAAAATCCCCCATGCGGAAAAAAAGCAGGGCATCCTTATGCTGTCTCTTTATTTCAGTGTACTGACGCATCATCGGCGTTTCAGTAATCATTTATTTACACCCTTGAAATCTTTGTTTTGCATACTGTCAATTACTTAACTAATTTGCCATTTCACAAAACACATAACTTACAGCTTCTTTACAGCCAATTCTGAAATTTCCTTGCAAGGAACATCCTGAAAAAAATAAAGATGTGAAGCACACGAACAATCAGAAGAACCAAATCCTTTTACATTTATAGAGGCATTATTTAAATTACTAATTTTATGACTCAGTACACACTCTTTATCCTTTTTGCCTGCAAATTTATAAACATGAATCACCTGACCATATTTTAGCAAATAATCAATATGCCAGTAGAATCTTTTTTCGCTTCTCATGTGTCGTTTAATCCTGCTCTCCAGATTATTCTGTGCGCTACCTATATAAGCATAAAACCCTGCTGGAAAATCAAAAACACCAATACGGCTTACTCGTATACGACGACCTTTAAACAACCTTATCAAAAGACAATATATACCTTTATTCAAGATACGGTGTCCATGCGGATTTAAATAAAAAGAAACATAATCAAGAAAATGTATTATTAGAAATAATTAATAAAAACTACAGCTTGTAATATTAAAATTAATGCTAGTGAGTATAAAAAATTCATACAAAAATAGAAAGATTATATTTAAAACAAGCTCATTTTCTGATATTCTTGACATTATAAATATCTTTTGTTAGCATTTATAAGGATACAATTTATTGTAGGATATTATGTTATGATACCAGCACACTTAAAATACATAAAAACTCACGAATGGTTTCTTTTCAATAATAAATCAATTACTGTTGGTTTAACAAAATACATTGTTGATAGGCTCGATAAACTTATTTTCCTTGACCTTCCCAAGACTGGGGAAGAAATACTTTCTGGTATATGTTTCGGAGAAGTGGAATCACTGCATATGTTACTCGATATTACTTCTCCAATCAGTGGGGAGATTATTGCAGTAAACGAACGTCTATATGATTCTTTAGACGCACTAACCAAAGACCCTTACAACAATGGCTGGCTAATAAAGTTTATATCAAATGATACACACCTCCTTGATAAAATGATGAGCGCTGATGCTTACGCGAAGCATATCAGCAGATTACAACTTGCTTCATCACAAAAACACAGGAAACGAAAAAGCAGAGTTATCAAAAAGAAGCGCCGAAGTTAGTCCCTCCATGAATCAAACGAGTAAACAGCGAATTATCATATTGGCAGAAGGCAAACTGGATATATTCAGCGCAAAGACTGCCGTAAGCATTATCAGATATCGCAGAGATGACGTCGTTGCTGTTATTGACCGTACCAATGCCGGTAAAGACTTAGAAACAATTGTTGGCGTTGGCAATGGAATCCCTGTAGTATGCAACATTGAAGAAACACTAGAATTAAAACCTACGCATCTCCTTATAGGCATTGCCCCACCCGGCGGTATGCTGCCAATTGAATGGCGTAAACATATCAACGATGCCCTGAAAAGCAGGCTTCATATCATCAGCGGATTACATATTCATTTAAGCGAAGAAGACGAATTCTCAAGGCTCGCACAAAGTAACAAACTTGAGATATGGGACGTCCGCAAGGTACCAGAAAACATCCCCATAGGGACAGGAAAGGCAAAAGAGACAAAAACCCTGAGAATACTTACAGTAGGTTCAGACTGCAATATTGGCAAAATGGTAACCTCTATCGAAATTACAAAGGCAGCAAAAAAAAGGGGCATTAATGCCTGTTTTATAGCAACAGGACAGACGGGTATTATGATTGAAGGAAGCGGGCTAGCAATTGACCATGTAGTATCCGATTTTATTTCAGGCGCCGCAGAAAAACTTGTATTAGACCACGCTCAGTATCAACTCTTAAGTATCGAAGGCCAAGGCTCAATTATCCACCCTGCATATTCCGGTGTAACACTTGGATTATTACACGGCTCTGCACCGCAAGGACTCATATTATGCCATCAACCATCAAGAAAAACGCTCCGTCATTTTCCTAACTTCCCCATATTACCTCTTGCCTACCTGATTGACCTATACGAGAAACTTGCACAGCCCATGCATCCATGTAAGGTAATTGGTATATCACTAAACTGTTTTGGCATGACCGACCAGGAATCTCTCGCCGAAATAAAAAAGATTGAGAAAGAAACCAAACTCCCTGTCACCGACCCTATTAAATTTGGCATTGATAAATTTATAGAAATCATCCAACCCCAATTGCCATGAACCTCACTTACCACCCATTAGATTTAAAACTAAGATATACATTTCATATAGCCAGGGAAATTCGTGATGTTCAAAATAATATTATAGTTCATATAAAAGACGATGATGGAATTGTTGGGCTTGGCGAGGCAGCACCAACCAGTTTTTTTGGCGAAGACGTAAGTAGTGTAACTAGTGTATTCAATCAAGCCATAAATTTATTAAAGATTACAGCCCCGTTCCAAATAGAAGATATCACATCGCTTCTCAAAAGCAATTTCCCAGAAGGTGCATCTGCGCGTGCGGCAATTGACATGGCAATTCATGATATTGTAGGGAAAAAACTAAAAGTGCCCCTTTACAAACTCCTTGGTTTAAATCCAAAAGAACCAAAAACAACCTCCTTTACCATCGGAATTGACACAGTTGAGAACATGTGCAAAAAGACAGAAGAGGTAAGGGATTTACCCATATTAAAAATAAAAGTAGGTTTTAAAAACGACATTGAAATGCTTAAGGAATTACGCAAAATAACAAAAGCCATCTTTCGCACCGATGCAAACACAGGCTGGACATTGGACGAGGCTATTAAAAAGATAAACATAATGGAAGGACTCGGCGTGGAATTAGTAGAACAACCATTCCCGGTTGGTAATATTAAAGACCTTAAAAAACTCAAAGAAGGTGTAAAAATACCCATCTTTGCTGATGAGGACGTTAGAGACTCAAAAGACATCCCAAGATTATCAGGCGCTGTAGATGGAATTAACATCAAGCTAATGAAATGCGGCGGGATTCGTGAGGCACTCAGCATGATTCACACTGCGCGCGCCCTTGATCTCAGGACAATGATAGGGTGTAATATAGAAAGCTCTGTATCCATTACAGCGGCTGCACATCTGTCGCCGCTTATTGACTATATTGACCTTGACGGACACTTGCTGGTTACAAACGATCCATACGTTGGAATAATGATCGAGAAGGGAAAGATTTCATTACCTGAAGGTGAAGGATTAGGGGTTAAAGCCCTTTCAAATACCGATATCTATAAGCATAATATTTTATAAAATATTTCTTATTATAAGGAATTTTAATAAAAATGTTACAGAACAAATCACTTACACAAGAAATACAGAATCACGCAAGGGCATTGCATGATTATATTATTAAGTTTCGCAGGGAATTCCATAAATATCCTGAAACTGGTTTTAATGAATTCCGTACATCCATGGCAATTGCTGAAGAATTAAAACGACTTGGGCTTCTTGTTCAAACAGATATTGGGAAAACAGGTGTTGCTGGAACATTGCCGATTAACGGCGCTGCGAGCACCGTTGCATTCCGTGCCGATATGGACGCCTTACCAATAACAGAAGAAAATGACCTAGAATTCAAATCGCAGAATGAGGGAACAGCCCACGCATGCGCTCACGATGCCAATATGGCAATGCTGCTAGGCGCTGCAAAACTCATGGCACAGTTTAAAGATAGACTGAAACGAAATGTAAAATTCATATTTCAGCCATGCGAAGAACAACACCCCGGCGGCGCAAAACTAATGGTAGAGCAGGGGATACTGAACGATGTGGATGAAATATACGGATTACACATTGAACCGAATATCACATCAGGTAAATTCGGGATACGGGCAGGCGCAACAATGGCAGCTACAGACCGCATTACTATAACCATTATAGGCAAAGGCGGTCATGCCTCCGCCCCACATTTATGCGTTGACCCAATTGTCGTTGCAGCAGAAGTAATACTGGCAATTCAGTCAATTGTTTCACGGAAAGTGAATCCACTTTATCCCTGCGTGGTCTCTCTATGCCAGATTTCGGGTGGAACAACATTCAACGTTATTCCAGATAAGGTCAAAATCGTAGGTACCGTAAGAACGCTTACTAAAGAACTGAGATGCGAGATGCCTCTTTTGATTGAAGAAACTATAAAGGGAATCACTTCAGCCAATAAAGCAGGGTATCAATTTGAATATCTCAAAGGACACCCGCTGCTTTATAATCCACAACCGCAGGTGGACTTTGTGCAAAACAAAATCATAGAACTCTTTGGTGATAATTCGGTAGATTATATAGACCCCAAAATGGGCGGAGAGGATTTTTCTTACTATTTGGAAAAGATAAAAGGCGCATTCGTCTTTTTGGGTTCAGGAAATATAGAAAAAGGCACCAACCAGCCTTTACACAGTTCACGGTTTTTACTGGATGAAGACGTCCTTTATATGGGAACGGCGCTTTTCACTTATATTGCCTGCAGTCCACAATAAAAGCCACAGTCGGACACAGAGGAATACAGATTATTGTTGTTTTTCCCACCGCATATAAAAGAACTTTAAATAAACTTTTAATTAAATTAATAAAAATAATTATGTTATTATTAATCTTTGCTTATCTGCGTTAATCCGTATCCCCTTGCAGCATCTAGATTAATAAATATTCATTACAAATCAGCGATAATATCTGTTAAACTCTAAACGCAGATTTTCCAGCACAAATTTAACCAATAGTCGGTATTTGTTTCTTAATCGTCTCACACATTAAAAAACTATGTATTCCATTCCTCGAAATCATAATACGTTATCTGCCGTACAAGATAAACAAATCACAGAGATTCATGCGATACCAATAAACAAATCTTCCCGGAATTTATATGCCGAAGTAGTCGTCAACATACCCCTGAGCAAAATATTTCACTACAATATTCCACCCCATATTAGTGAATATCTAGCCGCAGGCATGCGTGTAAAAGTACCATTCGGAAATAAGACTGTTGTAGGATTCTGCGTTGGATTTACCGATACGCCATCTATAGACAAGCTAAAGGACATAATCGCCATAATTGACAAGTCACCGCTTGCCGATAATAACATGCTCAAAACAACAAAATGGCTATCTGAATATTATCTCTGCGGATGGGGTGAAGCCCTGCAAGCCGTTATCCCGCCGGTGGTCCGCAGTAAAACAAGAAATAAATTTAATCCATTTGTAAGATGTTGCAACAACACAACCAAACTTGATAAAGACACCCTGTCACAGATAAAGAAACGCGCCCCAAAACAGGCAAGGGCGCTTGAAGTCCTTTTAGAACTTTCCGTTAAAACAAATGTATCGCATAACGAAATAAAAAATAATGGAAATGTACCGCATGCCGCTACCTTACAAAAAGACATTAATTATGAAATACCCCTTAAGGAATTAATTTATATAAGCGGCTGCAATATGCATGGTTTGCGTCAACTTGAAAAAAAAGGCTTTATCACACTTATAAATAAACCAGTAGATGACCTGCGTACAATCAATAATACCGCCACACTGCAACAGCATTTAACCCTCACGCCCGATCAGCAAAATGCCTTCGATACAATCAGCAAAATAATTTCTGAACCAAAAAATTCTGTAATATTGCTTCATGGCATTACAGGAAGCGGAAAGACAGAGATTTACATTCAGACAATTGCAAAAGTCATAGAACAGGGCCGTAGGGCAATATTCCTCGTGCCTGAAATCTCGCTTACTTCACAAACCATTCAAAGGATTAAGGCAAGATTCAGCCGTGTTGCGGTACTGCATAGTCACCTCCTCGGGACATATCATTACTCTCAATGGAATGATATTAAAGAAAACAAGGCAGATATTGTAATCGGCGCCCGTTCAGCAATATTCGCACCCTTAAAAGACATTGGATTGATTATTATTGATGAAGAGCATGAAAACACCTATAAACAGGAAACAAGTCCGCGATACCATACAAGGGACGTTGCTATAATGAGGGCAGCCTGTGAGAATGCTATGGTGCTGCTCGGAACAGCAACACCGTCTCTTGAAGCATATCACAATGCAATTGCAGGAAACTATCAAAAGCTCGTCCTCCCCAGCAGAATAGTCAACCCAAAACTTCCGCCTATTGATATCGTTGATATGAGTGAAGAAGTCCACAAGCGCAGAGGATACCATTATATTTCCCAGAGACTCGAATATAATATGAATCAGGTACTGGCTAGAAAGGAGCAGGTCATTTTATTCTTAAACCGCAGGGGGTTTGCCCCCTATGTTCATTGCAGACGCTGCGGATTCGTATTAAAATGCCATCGCTGCGATATACCTATGACGTTTCATAAGAAATTAAATAAGGTATTATGCCATTACTGTAATGCGGAAGCCGCTCCCGCTGAGTCATGTCCTGAATGCCTTGCAAACAATGTTTATTTCCGCGGCTTCGGGACGGAAAAGATTGAAGATGAAATCTCAGTAAGATTTCCCGACTACAAAATTCTACGCATGGATAGCGATACAATGCGTGTCCGCAATGCCCACGAAAAGGCATTAACCGCTTTCGAACGGGGTGAATTTCAAATATTGATCGGCACTCAAATGATAGCAAAAGGGCTTGACTATCCGAATGTAACACTTGTAGGAGTAATTTCAGCGGATACACTGCTCAACTTACCTGATTTCCGCTCAAGCGAACGGACATTCCAACTCATATCTCAGGTTGCAGGACGCACAGGCAGAGGCATGAAGGGAGGCAGGGTCGTTGTCCAATCCTTTAACCCACGGCATTACAGTATAACCTTTGCCGCTGCGTATGATTATGATGGATTTGCAAAAAAAGAACTTGAATACAGGAAGCAATTAAATTATCCTCCTTTTGGAAAATTATCAAGAATAGTATTCCGCAGTAAAAAAGAAGACAATGCAAAGGAGAAGTCCTGCACGGTAGCCGAAAAGCTAAAGGAGATTACAAAAACAAACGGACAATCCTTGGAAATACTGGGACCATCGCCGGCGCCTGTGAACAAAATCAATAATATGTTTCGGTGGCACATTTTATTAAAGGCAAACAATCATGATGTCATACACCATGCGCTGCAGCTTATCCCGGATATGTTAAAGCCTTCAAAAAGTGTTCAAGCAATGGTTGATGTTGACCCATATATGATGTTATAATACTCACAAATTAAAGGCTGAACCTTGTTTTGCTAAAAAATGATTAAAATACTTTGTCGTTTAATATAATCCATAAACTTCCATAATAGGAAAATATTTTTTTATTGGAGGTTCTCATGACAGCTAACGGACTAGACGCAAATGTCTTTTTTGAAAAGGCAGTCGGTATTACCTACAACGACTTTATACTACTCCCCGGACACATTGACTTTACCTTAGAAGAAATCAGCCTTGAAACAAATTTGACACGAAATATAAAGATCAAAAGACCGCTTGTAAGTTCGCCCATGGATACTGTTACCGAAGCCAAAATGGCAATTAGTATGGCATTGCTTGGGGGTATTGGTATTATCCATTATAACAATACCATAGAAGAACAGGTAAGGGAGGTGCGCAGGGTAAAACGCTTTGAAAATGGATTCATCACTGAACCCGTCGTTCTGAGTCCGAAGCATACCATTAAAGATGTTGAGAATATCAAGGAAACCCACGGCTTTTCAGGTATCCCAATTACGGAAGACGGCACATTAAATACCAAATTAGCAGGCATAGTAACAAAAAGAGATATTGACTTCGTAAGAGACAGAAAAAAGAAACTCAGTGAAGTAATGACAACCCATCTGGTTACCGCGCCAGTTGGCATTTCGCTTGCCGAGGGGAACAAAATACTTATGGAAAGCAAAAAGGGGAAGCTCCCTATTATTGACAAACAAGGCTGCCTTGTATCCCTCATGAGCCGCACTGACATGTTAAAGAATGAGGATTTCCCGTTCGCCTCAAAAAACAAAGATAAACAACTCATCGCAGGCGCAGCGCTTTCCACCCGGGAAGACGATAAAGAACGTCTGGCTGAGCTTGCTAAGGCAGGCGTGGATGTTATTGTAATTGATTCGTCCCAGGGCGACTCTATCTTCCAAATCAACATGATTAAACACATAAAGAAACACCATCCGCATATAGATATAATAGGCGGGAACGTGGTTACAGCAAGGCAGTGTAAATCATTAATTGACGCAGGCGCTGATGCACTGCGTATTGGTATGGGCAGCGGCTCCATTTGCATCACACAGGAGACGCTATCCGTTGGGAGGGCTCAGGCTTCAGCCGTCTACCACACCGCAAAATTTTCTAAAGAATATGCTAATGTCCCGGTTGCTGCAGATGGTGGCGTAGCAAATATAGGCCATATCGTTAAGGCGCTGTCGCTTGGCGCAAGCACGGTAATGATGGGCGGTTTACTTGCCGGCACCAGTGAATCACCTGGCGAATATTTTTACGAAGGCGGTGTACGGGTGAAAAAATACAGGGGCATGGCGTCTCATGAAGCCATGGAAAAAGGCGGAGGCAAGAGATACCTCTCCTCTGAAGACAGGGTAAAAGTGGCACAGGGTGTTACTGGTACCGTTGTTGATAAAGGCTCTGTTGTTCACCTTGTGCAATATTTAATGCAAAGCCTCCTTCATTCATTCCAGGAACTGGGATGCCGAAATATACAGGAACTTCACAAGGGGCTTTACGAAGGGGTGCTGCGTTTTGAAATGAGATCTCCATCTGCACAGGCAGAAGGAAGCGTTCACAGCCTGTACTCCTTCAAGGAACCACACCTTGGCTTTTTAAGAATGGGAAGATAATCGAAATCAAATTTTCCATCACCCTCTCCACACCTCTCCCATCTAGGGAAGGATGGTAGGATGGGTAAAGTGAAACGAACCCATCATATATGTAGGTTGGGCAAAGCAAAGCGTACTCAACAAAATTAATAACGATTGGTTCACTTTGTTTAACCAATACCTATTCTTACTAAAAATTATTTATTTTCATTATTCAAATAATTGAAAGAAATTAGCTGGTGAGGATGTGACTGCTCCCAGTGTATAGAATGTGGTAGGCGTGCCCTGATTGTTGTACTCGGTCAGGAGCCAGCCTGTGGAGCGGGCGGTATTGGAGAGGCGGACCTCATCAATCTGACCTGGCCAATGCCTGTCTACGCTTACACCAGCTTCATTCTGGGCGATGACTACGACATCGGCGGTTGCGGCTAGCGTCCCTGTTTCGGCAACAGTGGTATCAAGCGCCCCGTTTTTGTAAATTCTTATATTTGAACCATCATAAGTGAAGGCGACAAATGTCCATGTGTTCAGGGAGATAGTCGCCGTGCTTGATTGGTCAGTGCCTGAGCCATCGGAAATCCTAACTCTAGCTCGAATCAAATTGGTAGCTCCTGAAGCCAGTCCGAAAACGGGATGACTAGTATTACCCGCATTGTTTTTATAAACAATACGGGCATCTTTAGTAGTGTCCTTAAAGACCCATGCTTGTGCAGTAAGCTGGCTTACGCCCGATGACATAAAATTTTCGGTATCGATGCGTTCGTTACTAACAGCACCATCAAAGTCCATACTCCCATTTATTTGTCCTGTCATTTGATCACCAGTTTCCATATTAACAGTCGTACCATGACGTCCATTGAGGGTACTGTCTTTTATCTCGTCGGCAGTGCCTGTTGGTGTCTCTTTTAGGTGCCATACGGCCTCGTAGTTAGAATTCCACACTCCTGTTGCATCTTGCTGGCTGGCGGCGGAGGCGTTACCGTAGTACATGTAGAGGGCGGTGTTTGATGCTGAGGAGAGGCTGGGACCTTCACCCAGGCGACCAATGCTCCTGTGCTGCTGGTGTATTTCTCGATCTCATGGCTCAGCTTGGTGGTGCCGTCGGAGGAGGTGAAAAGGATGTCGTCGCCATCAGCCTGGGCACGGGCCGCCAGACTGGAGTCAGAGGTGAGGTTGATGAGCACGGGAAAGTTGGTGTGGGGACCGCTGCTGACCTTGGTGGCGTCTATGGTTATGGCCTTCCGTAATTGCCAACTGCTGTACCACCCTTCCCCGGCGGCATGGACCTCCACCCACGACGGCTGGGTTACGCCAAGCGCAATTAATACCATGCCTATTGCCAACCTACTAATCTGTGAAACGTACAATCTGTACATTTCAACCCTCCATTCTTAACACTTGCGGTTGATCCACACATTTACTTTGTTAAATATTGTCAAAACCTACAAGGAAAAGGTATTCTTTTAATACAATTATTTTAAATGACTTCTTACTGTATTTCAATGTTCTATATTCTTGATTTATCTTTCTTAAAGTACCGGCAGGGGTTTCCTTATAACTAGTAACTTATTGCCTCATAATAGTAATGGTTCACCGCAAAGGGCGCAGAGAACGCAGAGAAATAACAAAACAAAGGGGAAAATCCGCATAGTTTTCCTGTCCACACGCTAAACAGCCGCAACGATCTCTGCATGCTCTCGTTGAGCTTAACTATTACTCACAATACTATTCCCCTGCATTCCAATACCCGCGTTCCGCAATTTATGACGCTATCCAGTCCCGCTGGCGTCATAGCGTCTGCGCAGTCTCCACTACTTTTACCTTTATCTTTCTCTTTAACTTTTTATCACCTTCCTTATATACAACCTTGATAACCCCTGTTCCAACGGCTTCGCCTATTACCGTAAACACCACCCCGCCGTTCTCGTCTGTTAGTTTTACTAACTTTGAGTCCTCTATAATCCCCTGCTCCAGGAACGATATCTTTTTATCACCGCTTGTTACCTTCACTTTAACAGCCGCTCCTACCACCACACAACCATCCTCACCCGTCAGGCGCGCGTTTATGTCTCCCGTTGCGCCTGCCTCTATCGTCATCTTCGACTCAGGGTCAACCTCCATATCTGTCGCATCTTCAACAGATTCGCACGCCACCGGCGTCGGTGTTACAGTAGGCGTTGCTGTTGGCGTCACCGTTACAGCCGCAACTACCAGCGCCGTATCGTTCACAATTTTCAGTGCTCCAAATGTATTAATCTTATCTTGACTACTTACCGTCAAAGTCTGCCCCTCTGACGCCTGGATATTCTTCTTATCCTCCGTAGGCGCATTGCTGACCAATATTGAACCCATGAACGTCCCTGTATCAGCGCCAGTCTCTATACACTCCATCACGGCGAAGTTAGACGCTGAGGTGTGAATAAATACGTGCTCTAGGAGGGTCTCCGCTTCTGCGTGATCGGTATTTTCTTCTGCATCGGCAAGTGTCACAGATGCATATGAATCCATTGGTATTTCATCCGAGGAAAATTCAATTGTTGCATCATAACTGCTAAAGTACACATCCTTCGTCAACGAAGCACTCAATGGAGTTGTATCCCTGTAAACTACAGTTGCAGTGCCGCCCTGCTGCGTCTTTATAATGCCGTAGTTAGACCTTTCATCACTATCTGCGCCTCCTGTCGTCACTGTACCTGTCCTTATAGTAGCGAGGAACGTACCGCTGTTTACATCGTTCTCAACCAGATCCAACAATAAGTCCCCGGAGAAATAGGTAGTTCCAGCCGTCTTCAAGGCAGTTGTCAGTATCTCCGCCGTTGAAGTATTCGTGTCCCTGTCTGCGTCTACCACCCTCACCACTATCGTATCTCCGTTAAGATATGCCACATACTTGCTTAAATCTAATGTGGCTGTTTTCGTGCCACCCGGAATAGGCGTTGGCGTAACAGTTACCGTAGGGGTCTCTGTTGGCGTTGGCGTTTGCGTTGCTGTCGGCGTAACAGTTGGTGTCGGGGTTGGTGTTACTACTATCGTGGTGAAACTCCACGTGTAATTGGAGGTCATCTGTGTGCCTTGGGCGTTTGCCGCCTTTATACCTGTTGTAAGGGTTGCCGTGTATGTTGTGCTATGAGCAAGGCTCGATGACGGAGTAAATGTTACCGTTGCCCCGTTAGTGCTCACAACGCCGCTTACAAGACTACTGCCGTCACTGAGTGTGAAAGTATCTGTAGTAACTGTTGAGCCGTTTACTAACAACGAGAACGTCGCGGAGACCGTTGTGGTCACTGCAACGTCCGCAGCACCATTTACCGGGCTGGTGGAGGTTACGGTAAGTGTTTCCCCACCGCCACCGCCGCCACCACCACCATCAGTGGGGGTAGGTTCAGGAGTAGGGGCTGCAACCCAGTTCGTATTATTACCGCTGTCCGTAAAGTTTGTAGGACTAATTATTGTGCTGGACAGGTTACCTGAATCCTTTACATCCACATAATCAATATCTCTTGTCCCCTGCGGATCAAATCTCCATTGAGTTCCATCGGATGAACTCCTGAGCCTGAGATAATTTCCTGAGGCCCCATTTAATCTTGTAATACCTGTAATGGTCTGCGTCTTGCCGGCTTCAAAGGTAAGCTGCCCGCCCGCCGTAGTACATATAAGATTATAAAAGGTTGAATCGCCATTGATTCTATGATTTGTCCCATTAAACTTAACCGTGCCGTTGCCGGGGCTGAAAGTGCCTGAATTCGACCAGTTTCCATTCTCACTAACAGTAATAGTACCAGTAGATGATTGTAAAGTCCCTGAACTTGCAACGGTAATAGTGCCTGGCACATTCAGCGATGCGGCATTGAGATTAACTATCGCAGGCGCAGGAATGATAAATTCTTCGGCATAACCCTGATTATTTCTAAAGGCAGGTTGTGTCATGATAGCGCTGCTTCCCAACACACCCGATACAATTATGATTCCTTTTATAAATTTTGGCAATTGTTTTTTATTTTCCACTTGTGGAAAAAAGGATCTATCTGTTTCTTAATTCTAGCCGAACTGTTTTCTTTTCATTGTTATTAAATTAGGTTTGGTATTGCTATGTAAAATCCAGTGACTTTTATAAAAAATATAAAACTGCCGAAAAATTTTCATTCCTGCGAAAACAGGAATCCAGTCTTTCGCTACTTTTCTGGATTCCCACTTGCGTGGGAATGACATAAAGGAACAGAATGTCAACTTATTTAAAACGTTTACCATACACACCCCTTAATCCCCTCTTGATAGAGGGGAAATACAATAATCTCCCCTCTAAAAAGAGGGGACTGGTGTGTGTTGATAGGATAACCAAAAAGTTTGAAATTCCCGAATATTAAATTAATAAACATAGAATGAGTTAAGTGAAACGAACCCATCGGAGCCGTTCAATCCGATTTGTTAGTGCGCCCCGCCCGTCTTTGCGTATCCTCATGCAGACAGGCTTCTGCCAACCTACATTCTTTTTGTCTTTGATAAGATATATTTATTAATTATCCGTTTCCCTGCCAGCGCTGAACAGGCGGGAGTGCCTGTTCGTGTATTTCCGTGGTAAAAAGCTGATTAGAAGTTCAATCTCTCCGCCACGGCGTCATAGACATTATCAATACCATTGTAAATAAAGCCAAAATAGTCGGTCTTACTGGCTGTGCCCGTAAGTGTGGTTCCGGTGCCCCCGGCTGACCACCTGACGGTACTTGTCCCTGGCCAGGTAATCGTCCTGTTACCGGTGCCATCCTGCTTTAAGAGCAAGATATACTTTCCCCCATCCTTTCCATTAGAAAAAGTAATGGTCCTGTTTCCACCCAAAACAACTGATTGAACATTTCCATTATTCCAGTCAACGGCAATCGTCGCAGTATCGGTAAGTGTGTATCTCAGACTGTAAATAGAACCATTCACTACTGATAATTTATGTTGTGGTGTCGTGGTTCCTAAGCCAACATCTCCACTTGCGTCAACATACATTGCCTGAACGCTTCCGTTTTGGTCCTCCACTTTCATGATAAAATCAACCCCATCCGTCTCTCCTGCGCGCAGATGAAGCCCATTACCAGTAGCAGGACCTTGGATAACAAGTGTTGCTGTAGGGGTTGTCGTGCCAATGCCGACGTTTCCGGATATTGTGGCAATGGTAGCTGTCCCGGTTATTGACATCGTTGATGCCGTGACTGACCCTGTTGCCGTGAGTGTCGATACCGTTGCCGAACCAGCAGTGTCTACCCTGAAGTTACCCGCATTCACCGTCAATGAACCTACGTTTAAATTAGTGTCCGTCATGCTGAGCGTATTTGCAATGTCACTGCCTGTAATCGAATTATCTACAATCGTTGCACTGCTCACCGAGTCTGCACCTATCGTTGCCGACACATTCGTCAACTGCGACCCGTCTCCTATAAACCCCGTCGCTGTTACCGTGCCTATCACATGCAAGGGTGTGCTCGGAGTTGTCGTGCCTATGCCGACCCTGTCGGTTGCTGCATTCACTACCAGCGTATTTGTATCTACCCGAAGGTCATTGCCCGCTGTCAGCGTGCCCGTCACCGTCGCCGTCCCTGTCACCGACAGCGTGTTTGCAGTTATTGAACCTGAGCCTCCTACCACTACCCCAAGGTTATTACTATTAGTAATTTGTAATAGATAATTTGAACTCGGTGTCGATGTACCTATGCCAATACGAGTAGTAACCGTTACAGAACCTGCGTCAGCCCTAAAGGTATTATTTGCCGCTGTTAAGGTTCCCGATACCGTCGCCGAACCTGTTGATTTTAACGTTGATACCGTTGTTGAACCAGCGTTTATCGTCCCTGTCGTATTGACGCTTATCGTCCCTGATAAATCCGCCGTACTGATAGAGCCGTCTATTATCTGTGCACTGCCCACCGAGCTTGCTCCTACCGTTGACGTCACATTCGTCAACTGCGACCCGTCTCCTATAAACCCTGTCGCAGTCACCGTACCTGTCACATGCAGCGCAGTCGCAGGCGTTGTCGTGCCTATGCCGACCCTTCCGGATGTTGTGGCAATGGTAGCTGTCCCGGTTGTTGACATCGTTGTTGCCGTGACTGAGCCTGTTGCCGTGAGTGTTTTAACTGTTATTGAACCTGAGCTTCCTACCACTACCCCAAGGTCATTACTATTAGTAATTTGTAATAGATAATTTGAACTAGGTGTTGCTGTGCCTATCCCAATACGGGTAGTAACCGTTACAGAACCTGCGTCAGCCCTAAAGGTACTGCTAGCCGCCGTCAACGTGCCACCCACTGTCGTTGAACCTGTCGTTGTTAGTGTTGATACGGTCGTCGAACCAGCGTTTATCGTCCCTGTCGTATTGACGCTTATCGTCCCTGATAAATCCGCCGTACTGATAGAGCCGTCTATTATCTGCGCACTGCCCACCGAGCTTGCACCTACCGTTGACGGCACATTCTCCAACTGCGACCCGTCTCCTATAAACCCTGTCGCCGTCACCGTGCCATTTGCAAAGATATTATTAAGGAATCTCACCGTTGTTGTGCCGTGGGTGGTTATATTGGCTGATATTGTTCCTACCGATAAGTAGCCGCCTGTCAGCGTCCCAAGGTTTGATACCGTGATTCTGGCTGCCGTCATTGAACCATTTTCATCCACCACAAAGGCGCTGTTTGCTGCCGTTAGTGTTCCGGTTGATACAATTGAACTCGCTGTTACTGAACCCGTTGATTTAATCGTCGTCGCCGTCATTGAACCAACGCTGTCTACCTTAAAGACGTTTCCTGTTATCGCCAAAGTTGAGGCCGTTACCGAACCTGTTGACGTTAACGTTGATACCGTTGTTGAACCAGCGTTTATCGTCCCTGTCGTATTGACGCTTATCGTCCCTGATAAATCCGCCGTACTGATAGAGCCGTCTATTATCTGTGCACTGCCCACTGAGTTTGCACCTACCGACGTCACATTCGTTAACTGCGACCCGTCTCCTATAAACCCTGTCGCAGTCACCGTACCTGTCACATGCAGCGCAGTCGCAGGCGTTGTCGTGCCTATGCCGACCCTTCCGGATGTTGTGGCAATGGTCGCTGTCCCGGTTGTTGACATCGTTGTTGCCGTGACTGAGCCTGTTGCCGTGAGTGTCTTAACTGTTATTGAACCTGAGCCTCCTACCACTACCCCAGGGTCATTACTATTAGTAATTTGTAATAGATAATTTGAACTAGGTGTTGATGTGCCTATCCCAATCCGGGTAGTAACCGTTACAGAACCTGCGTCAGCCCTAAAGGTATTACTTGCCGCTGTCAAGGTTCCCGATACCGTTACCGAACCCGTCGACGTTAACGTCGATACCGTTGTTGAACCAGCGTTTATCGTCCCTGTCGTATTGACGCTTATCGTCCCTGATAAATCCGCCGTGCTGATAGAGCCGTCTATTATCTGCGCACTGCTCACTGAGTTTGCACCTACCGACGTCACATTCGTTAACTGCGACCCGTCCCCTATAAACCCTGCCGCCGTCACCGTGCCATTTGCAAAGATATTATTAAGGAATCGCACCGTTGTTGTGCCATGGGTGGTTATATTGGCTGATATTGTTCCTACCGATAAGTAGCCGCCTGTCAGCGTCCCAAGGTTTGATACCGTGATGCCGGCTGCCGTCATTGAACCATTCTCATCCACCACAAAGGCGCTGTTTGCTACCGTTAGTGTTCCGGTTGATACAATTGAACTAGCTGTTACAGAACCCGTTGCTTTAATCGTAGAGGCTGTCATTGAACCAGCAGTGTCTACCCTGAAGTTACCCGCATTCACCGTCAATGAACCTACGTCTAAATTAGTGTCCGTCATGCTGAGCGTATTTGCAATGTCACTGCCCGTAATCGAATTATCTACAATCGCTGCACTGGTGACTGAGTCTGCACCTACCGTTGACGACGTCACATTCGTTAACTGCGACCCGTCTCCTATAAACCCTGTCGCAGTCACCGTACCTGTCACATGCAGCGCAGTCGCAGGCGTTGTCGTGCCTATGCCGACCCTTCCGGATGTTGTGGCAATGGTCGCTGTCCCGGTTGTTGACATCGTTGTTGCCGTGACTGAGCCTGTTGCCGTGAGTGTCTTAACTGTTATTGAACCTGAGCCTCCTACCACTACCCCAGGGTCATTACTATTAGTAATTTGTAATAGATAATTTGAACTAGGTGTTGATGTGCCTATCCCAATCCGGGTAGTAACCGTTACAGAACCTGCGTCAGCCCTAAAGGTATTACTTGCCGCTGTCAAGGTTCCCGATACCGTTACCGAACCCGTCGACGTTAACGTCGATACCGTTGTTGAACCAGCGTTTATCGTCCCTGTCGTATTGACGCTTATCGTCCCTGATAAATCCGCCGTGCTGATAGAGCCGTCTATTATCTGCGCACTGCTCACTGAGTTTGCACCTACCGACGTCACATTCGTTAACTGCGACCCGTCCCCTATAAACCCTGCCGCCGTCACCGTGCCATTTGCAAAGATATTATTAAGGAATCGCACCGTTGTTGTGCCATGGGTGGTTATATTGGCTGATATTGTTCCTACCGATAAGTAGCCGCCTGTCAGCGTCCCAAGGTTTGATACCGTGATGCCGGCTGCCGTCATTGAACCATTCTCATCCACCACAAAGGCGCTGTTTGCTACCGTTAGTGTTCCGGTTGATACAATTGAACTAGCTGTTACAGAACCCGTTGCTTTAATCGTAGAGGCTGTCATTGAACCAGCAGTGTCTACCCTGAAGTTACCCGCATTCACCGTCAATGAACCTACGTCTAAATTAGTGTCCGTCATGCTGAGCGTATTTGCAATGTCACTGCCCGTAATCGAATTATCTACAATCGCTGCACTGGTGACTGAGTCTGCACCTACCGTTGACGACGTCACATTCGTTAACTGCGACCCGTCTCCTATAAACCCTGTCGCAGTCACCGTACCTGTCACATGCAGCGCAGTCGCAGGCGTTGTCGTGCCTATGCCGACATTGCCGTCATTTCTAACATACAAAGTTGATGTGCCTGAAGTGTTCACAACATGCAATGATGCGTCGGTATTTGCGGAGGATGAACCGTTGATGTAGAGCATCGCGCCCTGGGTATTTGAATTTATGCTGACCGTTGCAGAGCCCACGTAGATTGTGCTTGTCCCGCCAGCTACAGTCGTACCCCTTACCACATTAAAGGCACTGGATGTCCCAAGGATTAATTCCACGTCTGCCGCGCAGATTAACCCATAACCCGTTCCAAGAATCGTAAGGTTTAATATGACTGTGAATAGAAACGCCTTTAAAATAGATCTGTTCTTTATTTTCAATACCCCCTTACCCCTATTTTATTAGTTAATATCACCCCATGACGTGTTGCCAACTTAGCGCGAACAAAAGGCATCACTACTTAAGTTTAGCATTCAGGGCAGTGCCCTATAAAATACAACAGCCTTCCTGTTAAAGACCTCTATGAAATCTTTGGCAGTAAGGCTATCTTTTGAATTATGTCCAAAAATTTGGAACTCAAAACAAAATTCAAAACCCATTCCGCTGCGTCACCAGCTCGCTCTAAGTTTGTTATTATCAAACGATTAAATAACATAACCACGTATATATGTTGTACTTAATAAATAAAACACTACTATTTGTGATGTTATATACACTAATAGATACTTAAATGTCAATAAATAATTTTTTTTAAATGATGCAGATTGGTTCGCCTTGGCATAACCGTCCTAACCACGCTTATACTGTAAAAGGCTTTAAATAGCTGGATATTTTCATCAAGATTGTTATTATAAAAACAAGGGTCTTGACTAGCACAGGGCACAGCAATATGCTTTAACCACAGTCAGGACAATGAAAAACAGGTATGCAAACCGTTCAAGAATTTCAGAGTCAAAAATAAGGCAATTGTTAAAGCATTTTGCCCTTGATTTAGACGCACAGCAAATTGCTGTTTTATGTAATTTAAATCGCAACACTATTAATAGATACCTCCGTATGATAAGAACAAGAATATCTGAATTTTGTGAACAAGCCTCTCCATTCAGAGGAGAGATAGAAGTTGATGAATCCTATTTTGGCGCACGCAGACAAAAAGGCAAAAGAGGTAGAGGGGCTTATGGTAAAACACCTGTTTTTGGTATTCTGCAAAGAGGCGGCAAAGTCTATACAGAGATTGTGCCAAACTGCGCTAAAGCCACGCTGCAAGCCATTATTAGAGGCAAGGTATCTCCTGAAAGCATTATTCATTCTGACCAATGGAGAGGCTATAGCGGACTGGTAGATATCGGCTATGAGAAGCACTATAGGGTTAAGCACGGTGATGATGAGTTTGCTAATGATAAGAGTCATATTAATGGCATAGAGTCCTTCTGGTCTTATTCTAAAAGGCGACTTCAAAAGTTTCATGGTGTGCCTCAAAATACTTTCTATCTGCACCTTAAAGAATGTGAATTCAGATTTAATCATCGTAATGAAAATATTTATGCTATACTATTAAAAATGTTTAGAAAATACCCTCTGTGCTAGTCAAGACCCTAAAAATATTTTATACTGGGTTTATTGACATTATTTCAAATAACAAATATAATCCCTTCTTTTACCAAAGGTTTATATAATATATTTTACACATTTAAATAATCCAACAAGCTGTACTAAAGCGAGGTGTCTCAATTACAGGCGGTTTAAAATTCCTTAAAAATTAAATCAGCAACCCGTAATTTAATAAATTAACGAGGCTTAAAGCCTCGTTAATTTTTGAGGCAAATAAAAATAATGCGGATATTTCAAACCCGGAAGTGCAATATTAAAAAGGAAATTGAGAAACTAAAGAGACAGTTAAATGTGTTAGACGGGCTATCCCTGAATTATAAAGAATCCGTTTCAGAAATCATTCGTAATGTACAAAGACACAAGGATAAGACGCTCGTAAAATATAGCAGGCTCTTTGATAAAGTTTCCATAAAGCCCTCAGATTTTCAAGTAAGAGGAGGCGAGGTTGAAGATGCATACGATAGGGTATCCATACAATTTCTAACATCAATTAAACATGCCATTAAAAACGTAAAGAAATATCAGGAGCATATACGCATCCGTAACGTCAGACCACTAAGGGCTAATGGTATAGTGCTTGATACCATATACACCCCGATTGATATTGTTGGGATTTACGTACCCGGTGGGTCTGCATCTTATCCATCAACCGTACTAATGAATGCCATACCTGCAAAAGTAGCGGGTGTGAAAAAGATAATTATGGTCTCACCACCGGCAAAAGATGGCGCAATTCCGCCTGAAAGACTGGTAGCGGCAAACGAATGCGGTATTAATGAAATATATAAAATTGGCGGGGCGCATGCCATAGCTGCGCTAGCCTTCGGCACCGAAACTATACCAAGGGTAGATAAACTCGTTGGACCTGGAAATATCTTCGTAACGCTTGCCAAGAAGGAGATATTTGGATATGCTGGAATTGACATGCTTGCTGGTCCCAGCGAGGTGCTGATTATAGCCGACGAACATGCTAATTCCTCTTTTGTGGCATCCGATTTATTATCTCAGGCAGAACATTCACCTGGGATTTCAATACTGGTTACGTGTTCTGAGTCACTGGCAACAAAAGTTAATAAAGATTTGATAAAACAACTGAGAGGTATAAAACGATGTGCTGATACAAAAAAATACTTAGATAAATATGGCGTTATTATTGTAACACAAGGTATTGATGAGTGTATTGAAATAACAAATACCTTAGCACCTGAACACCTGCAGATTATGACTCAAAAACCCAGGACAGTACTATCAAAGATTAAACACGCTGGCGCAATCTTTCTTGGCGCTTATTCGCCAGTCGCTTTGGGAGATTATATTGCCGGACCTTCTCATGTACTTCCAACAAGCGGGACGGCGCGTTTTTCATCAGGGCTTTCTGTAAACGACTTTCTGAAGAGGTCAAGCGTAATAACATTTTCAAAAAGTGCCTTGAAAAATGTCTATAAAGATATAGTAGAAATCTCAAGGGTTGAAGGGTTTGATGCACATACAAAATCTGTTCAAATCAGATTAGATGGTATTTAAAGGTTTTGATGATGGTAAAATATTTTAATACTGAAGACTTTAAATCAGACGCTTCGCTTTAAAATTCCCTGGTATTAAATTAAAATATTTGATATTAATTTGACACTTTATTTCTATGAAAGATACTTACCAAAAAAAGAAATCTTTAATCAATAATAGTATTATAAAAGACAACCGCTTGAGTTATTTTAGGGATAATATTGAAAGGATGTCGGGATACGTACCCGGCGAGCAGCCAAAAGACGGTGTTTACATAAAGTTAAACACAAATGAAAACCCGTACCCTCCTTCACCAAAAGTTTTAATTGCCATAAAAGAGGCGGCAAATGAAAAACTCCGTCTTTATCCAGACCCTGTTGCAACGGAGGTCAGAAAGAAGGTTGCTGCGGTGTTAGGAACAAAGCCTGAGCGTGTAATGGCTGGAAACGGATCTGATGACCTGTTATCAATCATAATCCGCACTTTTGCCGGCTCTGGCGATAAGGTTATTTTCCCTTATCCTTCCTACATGTTATATAAAACGCTCGCTGAATTGCAGGATGGGGTTACATGCGATATAGATTTTAATGAAGATTATTCGCTTCCGGAGGATTTCTTTGTTAAGGGGGCAAGGGTTACTTTTATTGCAAATCCGAACTCACCGTCCGGAACGATGATTCCGTCCAGGGAAATATCAAAGATTGCGTCAAAGATTAATGGTGTAATTGTTATTGACGAGGCTTATGCAGATTTTGCAGAAGATAATTGCCTCCGTCTGGTTGAAAAACACGATAACTTGCTCATCCTTCGCACACTTTCAAAATCATATTCACTGGCAGGAATCAGGCTGGGGTTTTGTATTGCTCAAGAATCTCTGATTCAGGGTATGATGAAGGTAAAAGACTCGTATAACGTGGACCGCCTCAGCATTGCTGCGGCTGTTGCTTCGCTTGATGACCAAAAAGATATGAAGGCCCACGTCAAGAAAATAATTGAAACACGTCAGTATCTGACTGATTCGCTTCGCGACATGGGTTTCTTTGTATATCCATCCCAGACAAATTTCGTACTTACACGGTGTATGAAGGGCGTCTCTGCAAATCATTTGTATCAGACATTGAAATTGCGTAAAATATTGGTAAGATATTTCAACCTGAGACGACTTGATGATTGTCTCCGTATTACAATTGGCAGGAAAGAGGAAATAGATCTCTTGCTGAAGAATTTAAGAGAACTTATCTGTAAATAATATGACAAAAAGAATATCAACAATTCAGAGAAAGACCAAAGAGACTGACATCGAACTCACAATTAACCTGGATGGGAAAGGGAAAAGCAATATAAGTACCGGCGTCGGCTTCCTTGACCATATGCTTGATTTACTCACAAAACACGCATTGTTTGACCTTACAATACGGGCAAAAGGAGACCGCATTGTGGATGACCATCATACAGTAGAGGATGCAGGTATATGTCTCGGTAAGGGGATAAAAGAGGCGCTGGGTGATAAAAAAGGAATCAGGCGGTTTTCAAACACAAGCACACCAATGCAAGAGTCGCTTGCAAATATCGCTATAGACATAAGCGGGCGGTCTGAATTTGTTTTTAATGTAAAGTTTCATTCCGAAAAGATTGGAAATTTTGATACCGAACTAATTGGAGAATTTTTAGAGGCTTTTTGCGTAAACGCAGGCATTAATCTCCATGTTAACGTGCCGTACGGCACTAATGCACACCATATTGCAGAGGCAATTTTTAAAGGTCTTGCAAAGGCGTTAAAGGACGCTGTCGGAATAGATGAACGCAGAAAAGACGTCCCGTCAACAAAAGGAATACTTTAAGGATAAAGGAAATAAATGAATGATGCCTCTTCTTCTCCCACTTAGAGAGTGGGGACTTCGTCGTGAGCGTTCAATCTAACGAGAAAGGGGTGTGTAATTCAGTTATAGACACATCCCCCCAACCTCTCTTAATAAAGGGGAGTATCTTGAATTCCAATGTTTTTATCTTTATTTTCTAAAATATTTTTCCAGAAAATCAAACTATTAGGAAATTTCTAATGTTAAAAAAGACTGTCACGTTTTTTGCATTACCGATATTCATTCTTTTCTTGCTAACGGTCTTCCTATCAACATCACTTTATGCCCAACTTGCCGACACCCCTTGGCCTATGTTCAGGCATGACTTACAGCATACTGGAAGAAGTCCATACGTGAGCGTTCAAAAACCTGTCCTCAAATGGACATTCCAAACGGAAGGCCCAATCACTTCCTCCCCTGCTATTGGAGAAGATGGTACCATTTACGTTGGCTCGAAAGATAGGAAGCTATACGCTATTAATCGTAACGGTGACCTTAAATGGGCATTCGAGACACAAGGGGAGGTTGATTCATCACCCGCCATCACAAAGGACGGTACCATTCTCTTTGGGTCTTGGGATAGCCATTTATATGCAGTAAACCTTGATGGTAGTATACGATGGAAATATAAAACTGAAGGTGGAATTATTTCTTCTCCTGCTGTTGCGGTTGATGGTACGATTTATGTCGGGTCGTGGGATAAGAAACTCCACGCTATTACCCAGGACGGTAAGTTAAAATGGACCCA
Source organism: uncultured Planctomycetota bacterium (assembly GCA_963709355.1). Taxonomy (GTDB): domain Bacteria; phylum Planctomycetota; class Brocadiia; order Brocadiales; family Brocadiaceae; genus PLOWO2-12-38-17. The sequence continues at coordinate 617,532 of CAVPVY010000005.1, read as the reverse complement.
AAAGACTGCCGATCATATTGTCTCGTCCCCTGCCATAGCTCCAGATGGCATGATTTATTTTGGTTCTGGAGATTACTATTTATTTGCAATGAAACCAGAAGGCAAAGCGTTATGGAGTTTTGGAACCCGATACCTTTTAGACGCCTCGCCGTTAATAGCGCCCAACGGCAATATTTACATTGGTTCTGAAGATGCCAAATTCTACGCATTTCATCCGGACGGACAAGTAGAATGGACGTTTGATACCGTATATGACATTGATTCTTCTGCTGCTATGGATATTAATGGAAACGTGTACTTTGGTTCAGGCAATAATAGCATATACGCCCTTACACCCGATGGAAAACTAAAGTGGCGTTTTGAAACAGGCGCCTCTATTATCTCTTCTCCTGCTATTGGGGCAGATGGCACAATTTACGTTGGTTCCAGAGACAAAAAAGTCTATGCCTTAAATTCTGATGGAAGTTTGAAATGGGTATTTGAAACAGGAGATGCTATAGAATCGCCACCTACTATTGATGCCAAAGGTACCCTTTACATCGGCTCCAACGATGGGAAACTTTACGCAATTGGCGAGGCAAATATAAGTAAATAATCCAACATTTGCTGTCCAAAGATTATTCAACAAATTCTTAAAATAAAAAAGGGACTATTTTTAAAGAAAGTCCCTTTTTTAATTAACACCCGTACTAAGCAAACTATTATTTATTATGATTTCATTTTTACCCTTATGTCTTTAATCTCTTCAGGAGACCCGCCGGCACGTGGTAACTCACCAGCGCCAGAACCGCCCTTTATAGCCTCTATCCTCTTCGCACCTCTTTCATCCATTGCAGTTGCGAACCAATAGAGGAATGTAACGAAGAATGTACCACCCACAATATTACCAAGGGTAACAGGGACAAGGTTATGGCCAAACATCTTACCCCATGAAATCGCAGCAGGGTCATGCGGCAACAGATTGGCTATCGTTAGTATCGTCATATTCGCCACACTGTGTTCCATACCCGTCGTAATGAAGGCGAACAGGCACCACCAGATCATAATCAACTTGCCCGAATCGCTTGTGCACCTAAAAGAAGACCATATAGCCATACAGACGAGCCAGTTACAGAAGAGACCCCTGAAAAATAGCTCCCACCATGGCCCATTGCTTTTATATGTTGCCACCTTGAGTAAAAATGACTTCCAGGGATCAGGGGCAAAGATACCTGATGCGATAATCATAAGCGCAAAAAGCATCGACCCGCCAAGGTTGCCTACGTATGTCCAAAACCAACCCAACATAGCATCGCCAAGCGTAACCGTACCCCTCAAGGTACCCTTAAATATCAACAGGTTGTATCCGGTAAACAACTCGGCTCCACCAATAATTACTAGAGACAACGCAATACCAAATGTTGCACCGGCAACTATTTTACCGATGCCTGGGTTTATTGCCGCTACGGGTGCGGCACAAATAAATGCCAGAATAACTCCAAATCCAATATAAAAACCAGCCATCACAGAAAGTGTCAAGAAACCTGTCAGGCTGTGTTTCATTGACGTGGCTTTCTTTAAAGACACTGCCGCAATACTATCTACAGCTCCAGTATATAACATTAATTGTTCTCCTAAAAAAAGCTGTTGTTAGGATTCTTCAAACAACGCCCCTTCTTAAGTTTTTTAAGTCCAAATTAAACTTTGATACTACTAATAAAAACAACTATAGTTTTTAAAAAATGTATTCTGGCTCTTTAACGCACCCCCTTTCACAAATCAAGAATAGAAAACAAGTTTAAATAAATATACAATTTCCCTATGAAACGATCTTATTCCCAGACATTATTTGCTCTAGATTCCGCACTTTATCAGCTAATTTCTTTTTTTCAAGTGCCTTTTCACCCATATTAACTAAATCAGTCAACAAAAAAGGCTTATGAACACAATCATACACTTCGTAATTGTACATTTCACCTGTTCCAATCAAGTTACGAGGCAGGATTGCTATAATCTCTACATTCCTATTTGAAAGTTTAATTGCCTGAAGAACTTCAACACCCATGTGCTCTTTTCCCTCTAAATCAGCAATAACAAGGTCGTGTTTATCACTGTAAACCTGTTTCGCGCTTTCCCAATATGATTCATCGCATATCTCATAACCTTGTTTCTTAAATGCAATCACAAGAGATTTTCTGACCTTCTCCTGGTTCCCAATAATCAAAATTCCTACCATAAAATCCTTATACTCCCAATTCACCCCAGACACGTTAACCAAGTTGCGTACTCATTTAAGCCGTTCTTTAAGTTCCGCATTTTCCTTTTCGAGCACTTCAATTTTACTCATTAGTTCCAGAGTTAACGTTTCTTTGCTGTTCAACGCATTCTTTCCCTGCGATAAAGAGTCTTCTAGCTCCCAAATCTGTTTTTGTAACATAGCCTTTTCTTCTGCAAGCTTAGCCTTTGAATCCTCTATTTTCACATTTGTGAATTTCAATTGTTCTCCCTGTTCCTTAAAGGATTCTGCAAGTTTCTCAGCCTCCGCCTTCTGTCTGGTAATATCAGCAACCATCTTGTTCATTTCTTCTATAGAACCGAAAGATTTCATCACCCTTTGCTCAAGTTGTTCTTGAAACGTATGTTCCCTGATATATCCAGCATCTTTCATATCGTAGTATTTATGAATCATCTTTGATGCAAATCCAACATTAACAAATAACAATACCAAAACAAAGGTTTTCACATTTACAGATAAACCTTTTGAACTTTCATTTCCCATAATTTTGCTCCTAGTTAAGGATATTTTAATTCATTAAAACGGTTTTTTATCTTTCAGTTATATCCCTAAACACACCTTCAATCCTTAATGGTTTACCATTCTCATCGCGAACCAGATTACATGTCCTCTCAGAAATAAACCGTTCACCATTCTTTCTCTTACAATAAGAGGTGAAGTCTCTCCATACATTTTCTTTTTCCAGTTTCTCGACAAGCTCTCTCCTATCGTCGGGATTAACATATATATCTTTTACTTTAATTCCGATAACTTCCTCAGGTGAACTATAGCCCAGTATCTCTGCACCTGCCTTATTAATCCATGTAAATACACCATCCTCAAAAGGTTCACATTGATAGATACCTTCTTTCAGTGAATTCAACAATTCTCTATAGTGCCTCTCAGACTTCTTCAATTCCGCCTCAAATTCCTTTCGTTCTGTGATATCCCTGAATATGCCCTCTATGCGTAAAGGCTTACCCTTCTCATCCCTAATGAGGCTTGAAGTGCGCTCCATGTAGAACTGATCGCCCTTCTTCCTTTTGCAGAATGATACAAAACTCTTCCAACTACCTTCTTTTGTTAATTTCTCAACTAATCTTGAACGGTCTTCTAAATTTACATAAATATCCTTTAACTTCGTTCCGATCACTTCTTCAGGTGATTTATATCCTAAAATCTCTGCGCCTGCTTGGTTTATCCATGTAAATACACCATCTACCTCCGGTTCGCACTGATAAACACCTTCTTTTAACGAATTAAACAATAAGCGGTATTTCTTTTCGGATTCGATAACCTCCTGTTCTGCCTTCTTTCGTTCAGAAATATCTCTAAGTACTCCATAGATAGCCAGGGGGGTCCCCTTTTCGTCCCGCAACATATTACTTGTACGTTCCGCATAAAAACTATCGCCATTCTTTTTCTTGCACAGCGATACAAACTCTTTCCAAACACCGTCCTTTTCGAGTTTCTCACACAAACGTCTTCTATCCTCTGGGTCTACATAAATATTTTTAACCTTCGTACCAACTACTTCCTCTGGACTGCTATATCCAAGTATTTCAGCGCCTGCTTTGTTAATAAATGTAAACACACCCTCTACGCCTGTTTCAGACTGATAAACACCTTCCTTTATAGAATTAAATAAATCGCGATACCGTTTTTCAGAATTTACTATTTCCTTTGTCTTTTCATCCAGAGACTTTGCCATTGAGTTGAAGGCATTTGCAAGAACACCAATTTCATCATCTCTCTTTATGTCTACCCTCTGAGTCAAATCGCCGGATGCCATCTTTTCTGTCACTTCCCTTAATTTAATAATCGGCATTGAAATCTTTCTGCCCATAAAGTAAGCAACAATCACTATAGGAAATGCAATTACCAATAAAACAAAACTTACAATATAGTTAAGATTATAGGCTGCACCATAACCTTCATCTCTATCAATTTCGGCAACCACGCCCCAATCAAATTCTGGTAACCAGCGCCATACACCCAGTACGGTTATGCCCGAGTAGTCTTTATAACCAGTTGCGTCAAAACCATTATTTCCGGCAATGCATTGTTTAATACCCGTCGTTAGTTCGCCTGTTTCCCTATTAATTAACTTTAATTCAAGGGCACACCTTTTCTTCACCAGTCCCATCTCTTTTAAATGCGTGCTGAATCTGGATTCTGTGAGCATGTACCCTTCATTATTTACAAGATACGTTTCACCTGTCTTACCCAATTTCAGATCTAGCATCAATTCATTCAACGTATTAACATCAATCCGCAATGCAACAACACCCACAATAATGCCATCTCTATCTCTCAATGGGGAGGAAACAAACATAGTAGGCATTCCGAGCTCTTTCTCTCCAACTTCATTTGCAATTGGAATCTCAGATGGAATAACGCTTGAAATATAGGTGCTTCCCTGTAGTGCCTGTTTAAAATAGTCCATCTGCGATACATCATTCCCAAGACTCTCTTCTGCTGTAGCAATCGTGACGATACCTGTATCGTTACAGACAAAAGCACCTTTGTATCCATATTCAGTTTTTATAATGTTTAAATACTGAACTATATCCGGATAATCCTTATCATCCTTTGTAATTCTTGCAGATTTAATCATTAATGGATTATTTGCAACGACACGGTTATTTTTCATCCTTTCATTAATCCAACTAGTTACTAACTCTGCCTGTTTATGCCCAAGACCATCAAGATTTCGTATCAACACTTCCTGTAGGTCTGACTGTATCCTTGGATAAGCTATAATACGTAATAAAACAAAAGGTAACAAAGTAAATACAATCAACAGAAAAATAAGCCGATTTTTAATCGAGATATACATAGGTTTCTCCGTATTTTATAATTAAGACACTTTTTACAAATTTACCACCAATGTGTAGGATAATCTCTTTTCCCGAGTTTATTAAAAATTACACCAATTAATACCAAGATAAAGGCGCCTAAAAGTACGGGATTTAGAATGTACATATATCCCGAACCCAAACCCGCTGTTTGAACTGCAACATATGCGGTAGCACCTGCAGGCGGATGTATCGAATATGTTACAGTCATTAGAACAAGCGCAAGCGCAACGGCAAGCGCAATAGACCAGAATGTTGCACCAAAGAAATCATGCACTGTCACACCAATACAAGCGGCTAAAAAATGACCCAATAATACATTTCTGGGTTGCGCAAGTGGCGCCTTATAAGCACCGTAAATCAACACAGCAGAGGCGCCAAAAGGTCCTAACAACATCGGACACTTCCATAGAAAAGCCAGCATCGCTGTAAAACCAACGCCCAGGAAAGCCCCCCACAACGAAAGCCATACTTCTTTGGCAGGTATCGCAGGCTGCGGCGCCTTTGGTAGTTTTTTCCAAATATTATTAACTTTCTCAATTATTTGCATTTTCCCCCTCTCCCTATTCGGACCTCCCCTAAAAAAACCGATTAATCGCTCAATAAATCCACTATTTCTTCCTTCATAATCAGCTTTTACATCAAATTGGACATCTATAATCTTTTTAACATCTAAAGGCTTCCGCCTTTTGAACATTCTACTTGCACCTTTTTAACAAAATTTGTAACGTTAATAATACTAACTGCTTTTTATATAAACGAAAAATATACCAACTTTGAATAAAAAGTTAAAAACCATTTTTTATTTTATATAACTAGTCAACATTCAATATCTTAATAATGGCAAAAATACTTGTAACCACGCGAACATGGCAAATTTATCCAGCCAAGAAAGATTACATTATGCAATGGTAATTTCATTGTGAAACTATATACCTTGATTACAAGCTCAATTATCCACTATAAATAAAAGGTAGCGCGGTGAACACTCTATTCTTACGAAAGCATTTCTGGACGTATTACAATAACGATATTATCGAATGGCAGCGTTCGGGCAAGGAAGTATCAGCGCGGCTTACCTATTATACCTCTGTTGCAATGAATGATAGAGCAGATCAAGCAATATGCACCTGTAAGCGTTGATGGACACGCGTCAGGCGATTTCTTTTTTTCACCTGTTAAAACATAGTCTTTTCTTCCACAAAATAGCCACAAACACACTTTAAGGATATGCGGTTAACACCCTCTTGTGTCGCTGTAGTACGGCTCAAAAGTCAGTATAAATTCTAGCAAAATACGTAGAGGGATTCTAAGGAACTTTTTTTATTTACACTATAATAGCAGATTCTCTCAATTTTTGAGGACCCAATAATCAAGTATTGAATGAATATAATCTCCCTATTATCTTCTTCTATCAATTTAACCTTAACTATACATAAAATCAAAAAAACTAAATAAATTTACACTTAGCTTATATTGTGATTTCGAGATGAAATTAATTTCCCATGTCATCTAAAATTTCATGCTGAGGTTTTATCCTGTATTTCTTGATTTTTCTCCAGAGTGTTGTTGTAGATATCCCAAGTATCTGAGCAACTTTTGTTTGATTGCCCCCGTATTTATTCAGCGCATCAATAATGGCATTTTTTTCCTGTTCTGCAAGCGTTGTAACAATAAAAGATTTCTTCTTCTCCTGCTCAAATGGTTTCTTATTAAGTGCTGTGAGCTCTTCTACAGGGAGTGGAAGCTCGTCAACGCCGATTATCTCATTCTTTGACAGTGCAACCACTCTTTCTACCACATTTTGTAATTCCCTAATATTACCAGGCCAATCGTAGTTAACCAGTACATGTATTGCCTCTTTAGAAAATGTCTTGTTCGCCTTTTCTAGTTTGTCTGAAAACTTTTTCAAAAAATAGTCTATCAAAAGAGGTATATCCTCTCTACGTTCCCGAAGAGAAGGAAGATGAACACGTATTACATTAATTCGATAAAAGAGGTCTTTCCTAAATCTTCCAGACTCAACTGCCTTTTCTAAATTTTCATTTGTAGCAGCAACGATTCTTGTGTCCACATATATTGGTTTATTACCTCCAACAGGACGTATCTCTCCGTCCTGTAAAAAACGCAAAAGTTTTACCTGTGTTGAAGGCAGGGTTTCACCAATTTCATCAAGTAGGATAGTCCCCTTTTGTGCATGTTGAAATAATCCCACCTTATCCTTAATAGCCCCTGTAAAAGAGCCTCTTACATGTCCGAACAATTCACTTTCCTGTAAATTTTCAGGTAATGCGCCACAGTTAATTACAACAAACGGGGCATCTTTCCTAGGACTGTTATAATGAATCGCCCTCGCAATTAACTCCTTACCTGTACCGCTTTCACCTGTAATAAGCACGGTGCTATCCGTATTGCATACATGGGCCGTAACTTTAAGAACTTCAATCATTGCATTAGAATTGCATACAACGCCTTCAAATTTATATTTATCCCGAATTTCACCTTCAAGGTATTTAACTCTGTCCTTTAGGTTTTTCTTTTCAATGGCTTTTTTGGCAACCTTTAGGATTTCATGGTGACGAAAGGGTTTTGTCACGTAATCGTACGCCCCGTCTCTAATCGCCTGAACGGCGGTGCTGATAGTGCCATAAGCTGTAATAAGCACTACTTCTGATGATGTGTTTGCAGTCTTTGCTGCCTTCAGTACCTCTAAGCCATCAACTTTTTTCATTTTGAGGTCTGTAATTATCAGGTCATAAACATCATTACTCAATTTTTGAATCGCTTCCTCTCCACTTGCAACGCCCTCGACCTGATACCCCTCGTCTCTGAAAGCTATAACAAGGGATTCCCGCATAGCATCCTGGTCTTCCACAATAAGAATCTTATTTTCGTCCATTCTTCACTAACCCACTAAAAGACCACCCTGTTCAACCAATTTCTCATTCCCAACAGGAAGTTTTATAAAGAAAGTTGTTCCATTCCCTTCCTTACTTTTAACGTCAACCGTTCCACCATGGTCATCAACAATGCGATGTACCATTGCAAGACCCAGCCCAGTTCCCTCGGTTTTTGTAGTATAAAAAGGCTCGAATATTTTATCAAGCGTATGAGGCGGTATACCCATGCCAGTATCGGAAATTACAATTTCTACTGCGTCCCTTAAAAACAGAGTTGTCTTTCTTACCATAATTCTAATCTGTCCACCATGGGGCATAGCGTCAAGTGAATTCACAAACAAATTCCATAACACTTGATGAATCAAATCAGGATCCATGAACACCTTCGGCAAGATGCTCTCATAAATTTCTTTAACCTCAATCTTATCTGTAAATCGGTTGTCTTGTTCGAGAAGAAAAATAGTATTTTTAATTACGTCCTTAATATCCTGTAAAGAAAAAGAAGGTTCTCTTGGATGAGCAAAGATTAAGAAACTACTTATAATCCTGTCTAATCTCTCTGATTGTCCAATAATCATCTCTAATAAAACTTTGTCCTGGCCGTTTAGTTTTAAATGTGCATCTAAAATTCCAATTGAATTACATATTGCCCCTAAAGGGTTTCTTATTTCATGGGCAATTGCAGCAGCCAGCTCACCCATAGATGCTAGTTTTTCTGACCTGCGCACCTGTTCTTCCATCCGCTTTCGTTCTGTAATGTCACGCACAAATGCTCTTGTACAAACACACTCTCCTGCCTTATTATAAAGCGCCGTCCCATTAATCTCTACATTTATTTCCTTTCCCAATTTTGTAAAGAACACTGTTTCCAACTCTCCACTTCCTTTATATATCACACGTTGAATATATCGCTTTATATCATCCTTGTACTTCGCTGGCACAATATCTTCAAGGGTCATATGCTTCATTTCCTTCAATGAATAACCTAATTTATTCAACTCTGTTCTATTAACGTTGATAAATTTTCCTCTTGGATCCATCTCATGTATCATTTCCGGTGCGTTTTCTACTAAGTCCCTGTACTTTTCTTCAGATTCTCTTATGGACACAAAAAGTCTTGTATTTTCAACAGCAATTGCCAACTGCGGTGTAATTTGATTCAATAATCCAAAATGTATCTCTCTGAATGCATCCTCTTTTCTACTTCCAAGTGTAACAGTTCCGATAGTAATTCCTTTTGATTTTAGAGGGTAACAGAGATAAGAACGTATCTCCTTTTCATATAAATCCTGATCAATTGGATATTTTTTCTCCAGAGTATCCGATACAAAAACTGGTACACCATTTTTATATGCAATACCATAAGGCATAGCATAAATACCGTGTTGTGTCTTGTTTATCCATAAATCTGTAAATAAGACCCCTTCAACAATATCGGAATCTTCAGTTATTTCAGCACCCTTTATAAGGTACGATACACCCAACCATGAAATATCAATCATACGCCTTAATTCAAAATAGATGTTTTTGTAAACATCTCTAATATCAAGCCCTGACGCAATCGCCTTGTTTATACTATTTACAATATCTTTTTCAAGTTCCACTAACTTCTCTTTTGTAATATCTTTTGATATCACAACAAAACCAATGGGTTGGCCATTTTCACCACGCCTGAGAGTGAATGTCACATGAACTGGAAAAATTTCGCCGTTTTTTCTCCTTCTCACTACCTCACCTTCATAACGGCCTGTTCTACGGGCAATCTCTAATATCTTTTCAACATTTCCCAACCTAACATCTTCATCTGTGTGAAGTATTCTAACATTGGCAATACCAACCACTTCTTCAGGATTATATCCATAAATAAGACTTGCCCCCTTGTTAAACTCCAGAATATTGCCATTTAAATCCTCTGCAATTATTGAATACTCTGTTGAACCTGCCAAGATACTATTCAAAAAGTTAGTTGTTTCCTGCAATTTAAGAGTTCTTTCCCTTACTATCTTTTCAAGGTCAGTTGTATAATTTCTCAATTTAATAGTCTTTTCTTCCAGAGACTCTGTCATTACATTAAACGCTTGTGCTAATTCATTAATCTCGTCCTTTTTATCGCTTGTTTTTACTCTTTGTCCCAAATCTCCACCAGCAATTCTTTTTGTTATTTCAGTCATATCCAAAATCGGGGCTGATATTCTCCTGCCAAAGTAAAACGCAATTAATGTCAATGGAAACGCAAGAACCAGAAGCATGGAGAGTACAAACCTTTTTAAACTGTAAGCAGCACCATATCCTTCTCTAATATCTATTTGCGCAACCAAGCCACAATCATACTCTGGAATCCAGCACCAGGCACCCAGAACAATACTACCATCGTAATTCATATAACCTTCTGCATCATAGCCATCTTTACCACTCAGACATTTTTGAGCGCCTTCTGTAAGCTTTCCTGTGCGAGGATTCACCACCCTTAATTCAAGGGCGGTATTTCGTTTAATAATGCCCCCTTTTCTCAAAGCATCTGAAAACCGTGACTCGGTTAACATAAAACCTTCTTTGTTTATAAGAAATGTTTCCCCAGTTCTTCCGAGTTTAGCTGTCTTCACAATCCCGCTAAGAGGCGCTGTATTTACCCTGAGAATAATTGCACCTATTGTGGTTTCATTAGTATCTGTCAAAGGTGCAGACAAAAACATTATTGGATAACCTACACTTTCAATATTATCCACTACAGCACTAAAATCCCGCTGAATACCTGATATAAAAATTTTCCCATTCAAAGCCTCTCTACAATAATCATATCCTATCAGATTTGCACCCCTAGACTCGCTTTCTGCGGCCACAAGTGTTGTGCCATCGCCTGAAGTAATACTTACCTCCTTATAGTCATATTCATTTCTAATCATTTCAGCAAAGTTATTCAACATCACGGTGTTAGTGTCTTTTTCGCTTATGCTTTTTCCCATCACACCTGAAAGGTTTCTACTAACAATCTTTGCATCGTGCTTCCGTTCCTCAAACCACATCTTTACAATTTCTGCCTGCTTTTGCATCACACCTTCTAAATTTCTTATCAGCGCATCTTCCAGATCCTTTTGTGCTTTGGGAAACGCCATGAAACGTAACAATAACAACGGAGTAAACGAACATATCAAAAAAATAACTATCAACCTGTTTTTAATAGATTTTAATGGAAATATATCCGGTAAGTATAAAAGTCTTCTCATAGACAAACTAATAAATTAAATACCTTTGATAATAATTTTTATAATTGAACATGTTTTATACCGATATTGCTGGGTTGTAACTTTTTTGTTTCGACCTCGTAATATATAACAATCCGTCAGACATTGAATAATTATATGGAAAGGGACATAATTCTTCGCTCAATTTACCTATTACATAGTCATACATTCTGTTACTTTCTTCAGGTGTCATCCCATGCTCAACTTCATAATAGTAACCCAACCCCATATCCTCAGCCTTTGGCGCCATAATGCTCTTTAAACCATATTCTCTTGGATTGTGAGTAATTGGAGAATCTTTTTCCATCCCAAAAAGAGATGGTAAACAGGAATAACCATGCGAAGATAGAAATTTCTTCTGTAGTACAAACTCCAAAGTTTCCATTGCCTCTTCCTCGGTTTCGGTTGGAAATCCGACAATTGTATAAAGATGAAATGCTATATCTAGCTCCAGACAGTCTTCTAATATTCTTTTCACAATATCTGTCCTTGTCCCCTTCTTCATTAAATTCAATATTCGTTGATTGTAAGACTCAAGACCAAACACAAGCTTCAAACACCCTGATTTTGACATATTTTCCAACAACGATTTATCTAAAGAATTTTCAAATCGAACCCCTCCCATCCATTTTATATCCCACTTATTTTCCATCAAACAACGGGATACCTCCCTGAGTTTATTTACCGGGACAGATTCATCAGTAAAAAAGAAGTTCGTAGTATTGTATTTTTGCGAAAGCGTCCGGATATCTTTCATTAGCAAATCAGTATGTCTCAAACGAAAATTTCTATGGTCGAGATGCAGGTTGCAGAAGGTGCATTTTCTGTAATAACAACCTCTTGATGTTTGTATCGGTAAGACAGATGAAGGGGCAAAATAGCGTTCTAAATTATAATCTTCAAAATCAGGCGTTGGCAGGGCATTTAAATCTTCTACATAAAATGGCTCATTAACTTTCGTAGTATTATTTTCTCTGTAAATTAAATTAGGAACTTTCTTAAAGTCCTTTTTCCCATCTATCTGCATTGCCAGTTCCAGAAGGGCATGTTCTCCTTCAAAAACAATGAAGCTATCAACTATGGAAAACAATCCGTCTATATTTTTTATATTCTCAATCAATTTTGTAAAAACACTCCCTCCAATTGTAATATAGATTGTTTCGTTTTGCTTTTTTACCAGCTTTGCAAGAGTTAATCCTGGAATAATCTGTGAAGTATTTGTAATAGAAATACCAAGCAAATCTGGAGAATATTCCAGAATTGAAGGTAATATATGCTCTTTATAAAGATTTAAAAAAATGTTTTCTTCCTGATCATCCAGCGCCATAAATACTTCCTTAGAAGAATATACAGAATATCTCAAGTTATTATTAACTGCTGTTATCAACGAAGGATAATATAAAGCAGACATACATCTCAGTGAGTCGTTAATTACATTAACACTGTCAACATATTTTTCCAGGTCGTAGAAATTATCGTTCCTCAAGACATTTTTTGCACGCTCAACTTTGTCTGCCATCTCAGGAATTATTTCCAATGCGTTGACCAGTATCAGCCGTTTTTCATGATCTTTTTCGCAACATTTAGAATCTCTGTCAGTATCCTTCAATTTGTTAATAATTTTTTGATAAAACGCAAGACACTTCTTTCTGGTAAGGAGTATATCAAGCAATTCAATATTCAAATCTCTTTGCAGAACATTTGAAACACCATTCTCCCGTAAGAATGCAGTAAGTGAAGGTAAGCTTAAATATGGCTGGGAAGGATGCCATGATGGGGGGAATAAAAGTAGCACTTTCATACTTCGCCTTTTTATACAATTTTACGCACTACTATCGCAACAACATCAAATGTGAAAATTAACTAAAAACGACTCATGGTATTTTCACTTTTTTAAAGACATATTTTAAATATATAAAAAGATTAAGATAGCATTGAAATAATTATCCTCGGGCTTTTTTATTTAAAGAATTTTATTAAAACCTCAATGGCGCTAAATTATTCATATCACGGAGCCGTTCGAAATTAAAAACTTAAAACACTTGCAATCCATATTACTTCTCCGAAGTCTTAACAGGTTTTAGCTTTGGCGGCATTATAGAATCAAGTTGCAGCGTCTCCCTGCCAACAAGGACATCCATTTGCTTCTGTGCCTGTATTTTCACTTGTAAACCATATATTTTAATAAATCCAACAGATGCAGAATGATCAAATGTATCTTCTTTTTGATATGTAGCTAATTTCTCACTATAAAGCGACAAGGGCGATTTACGGCCAACCACAGTGCATGTACCTTTGGATAGTCTTATACGAATTGTGCCATTCATGATACGTTGACTGCTCATAACATAAGCCACCAAATCCTGATGAAATGCCGAAAACCAGAGTCCATTATAAATCAAATCTGCATATTGTGTAGATATCGTCTCCTTAAATCTCAATGCGTCCTTTGTCATAATCATACCTTCGAGCGCCCTGTGCGCTGTATGCAATATAATAGCCGCGGGCGCTTCGTAAATTTCTCTTGATTTGATACCTACAAGCCGATTTTCTAAATGGTCAATACGACCGACACCATGTTTTCCACCTCTTGCATTTAATGTATTAATAATTGTTATTCCGTCCATCTCCTCATTATTAATAGCCACAGGAATACCTCTATCAAAATGTATCTCCAAGTACTCGGGCTCATCCGGGGTCTCCTTTGCATTTTTTGTCCATTTATAAACCTCTTCAGGTGGTTCAGCCCATGGGTCTTCTAATACACCGCACTCAACACTCCTACCCCAGAGATTCTCATCAGTACTGTATGGGCTTTTAATTTTAGCTTCTACTGGAATATTGTGCTTCCCTGCATATTTAATCTCTTCATCACGAGTCATTCTCCACTCTCGTACAGGCGCAATAATCTGCAAATTTGGATTTAAAACATTTAAGGATACATCCAATCGTACCTGATCATTCCCTTTGCCTGTACAACCATGAGCAACGGCGTCAGCCTTTTCCTCATGCGCCACATCTGCCAGTAATTTTGCGATTAAAGGTCTTCCAAGTGCAGTTGCCAAAGGATAAACCCCCTCATATAAAGCACCCGCCTGTAAAGCAGGATATATAAAATATTTTACAAATGTCTCTTTTGCATCAACAACGATAGCCTTCTTTGCCCCTATTCTCAATGCCTTTTGCCTAATTCCTTCCAAATCCTTTACTGCACCAAGGTCAATTGTTACTGTTATAACATCCATGTTATATTTTTCAGGAATCCATTTTATTGCAACAGAGGTATCCAAACCTCCTGAGTATGCAAGTACTACCTTTTCTCTTTTTTCCGACATGAATAGAAATCTCCGAAAGATATTAATACCTATCTTGTGGCCTTTAATAATACCATTTTTAAATCAAAATTATATCAGACATGCGGTATTAATCAAATGATTTTCATTTTGAAATGGTATTTGTCACTGTTGATGGCGCCCAATAAGAATCATAATTTGTAACCGACTCTATAAAAATGACCTGATTTTTATCTTATTTATTATATTATTTCCAAATACTAATATTTGATATACACCTTGATTGTTTTAAAACAAGAAAACTCTTGCTTTATACTTTCACTTATTGGTATTCTTAATCCAACTTAACTCAATCAATCTTTCGTTCAAATTCCTTCAACTATGCTTATTTTCTAATCTTAGAAGAATATATATAGAAAATAACAGAAGAATTCTGTTTTAAATCAATTCTTCTTAAATTAGTAAACCCTTGCTGTACTAAAATAAACTCAGTTCTAAGAAGACATGAAA
Source organism: uncultured Planctomycetota bacterium (assembly GCA_963709355.1). Lineage (GTDB taxonomy): Bacteria > Planctomycetota > Brocadiia > Brocadiales > Brocadiaceae > PLOWO2-12-38-17. Next base: position 602,475 of record CAVPVY010000005.1, on the reverse strand, counting down.
GGTTCAATAGCAAAATATTCAATTATCATCGCAGTTATTTTATTAACAATTCACATCACAAAATATAATAGTTTCGCTACAGGTTTATCTGACATCATAACTACATTATATGGTGGAAATGGCGTCCCTGTAACAAGGACGTTTGAAAAGGAAAGACCTACTGGCGGCATAGACGTTGTAAAAACTGTCTTCATACCGTTAGATTCATCTTTAGAAATTCAAAATTTAAATTCAGAATTAAACTCTGAAAAGGGATCGTTCCCGGTTAGCTCAACAGGGGGTGGATTTACTTTCCAATATGATAGCGAACTAGAGGTATTTACAAGGACTACAGACAGCCTCGGCCCCATTTTCGCTGAACGCGCAACTACACTTGGAAGAGGAAAAATTAACTTTGGTTTTTCATACACATATATTAATTATTCCTCTATACAGGGCGAAGACCTCGATAACATGGAATCTATAGTATTATTAGACGAGAAACAAAAAGATGTCAACTTGTTGAAAATGGATTTTGACGTAAACATAAAAACTAATTTGTTTTCCTTTTACGGTATCTATGGAATAACAGATAATTGGGACTTTTCCATCCTTATACCTATCATGCAAGTACAACTTGATGTAGACAGTACTGCAACGATTTTGAATCGTACTACAGAAAAAAGCGAAGAAGGCAGCACGCTTGGCTACAGTATTGACTCCGGAGGCACAATAAGAGATTCCGTTTCTGGCGCATCTACAGGTATAGGTGATATATTACTTAGAAACAAATATAGTTTATTTAAATCCACGTGGATAGATTTCTCTCCTGCAATTGATATAAAACTGCAAACTGGTGATGACGATGATCTACTGGGAACAGGCCGGACCAGTATAAAACCCTTTTTCATAATTTCAAAAAACATTGGTCGTCTTACTCCACATACAAATATTGGATACGAATTCAACAGCGGCAGTGAAGGATTGGATAGAATCGTATACATTGCTGGTACGGACTACGGATTTGGCAAGGGTAATAACCACTTCTCAGTTGCGCTTGATATTGTAGGCAGTCATAAAATGGAAAAATCAGAGACAGGAAACGACATTATTGATTATTCCACAGGGTTTAAATGGAGTCCACGCATGGGAATGCTTGTGTTCGCCAATGTACAGATACCTGTAAATGAGGATGGTTTAAGGGCAAATTGGGTACCAACAATAGGATATGAATTGAATTTTTAAACAGCTTTTTTATGAGTCATAAGCCTGTTTAACCTAGTTATGGCTTTTCTTTCAATCTTTCTGACCCACTCTCGACTGATGCTGAGTTTCTTACTAACTTCACGCAATGTCATGGGTTCATAATTATCAAAACCATACCGCATCTTTAATATAGAAGCCTCTCGTTGGTCAATTATTTCCAGCAGTCTTTTTAATTCTTTCTTATCGTAAGACTCGACACATTCATCCTCGGGCATCTTTACACTATTATCTGGTATATTCTCGCTCAATTCCCTTGAATCATTCTCATGATTAAGGTAGACATCATTTATAGAATACGTATTTTTTATAGCACCTTCTATCCAGCGAGCCCGTTTATCATCAACTTTTAGTTCTTGTGCAATCTCGCTTCTATCAGGAAGTCTTTGCAAATGATTCACGAGTCTTGAGGAAACCTTCTTCCACCTCGAAACCCTTTCTGCCATATATACAGGAATTTGTATGGTTTTTGAACTATTGATTAGTGCTCTTATAATAGACCACTTAATCCACCACGAAGCATATTTACCAAATTGATGACTGATTTTACAGTCAAACTTTTCTACAGCCCGCATAAGTCCAATATTACCTTCGCTTATTAAATCAACAATGGGCGTTCCATAATGAGCAAAACGGCCTGCAATCTTCACCACAAGCGGAAGATAAGACTTTACAATAGATTCCTTTGCCCTCGAATCCCCTTTGTTAACCTTTTTGAATAACTTTCGTTCCTCGTCTGTCGTGAGGAATGAATTCTTCTTTATATCTTTAAGATAAATTTGTAATGCAAATTCCATATTCTAATCCTAAAATACTTAGATTTGTCAGAAATATCCCGAGAATGTAGCAATCCCTGACATTCCAAAACATGCGGAGCTCAAAGAATAGAGATGAAAAGTTCCGCAATAGAGACCCTTATAAATTAATGTTGTTTTACCAAACAAACTTATATACTTAATCCAACAATCAAGAATACATTATGTGTTGTATTAAAACAAGCAGGTACTATACCAATTTACATTATGAAGAGTTTTATATTCAATAAAATGTTATAAGATTTGCTAAGATTGGGAGATGTGACCTTCTGATAGAGGAATGAATGCTATAAAACAGCTTTTTATTAATATGCAACAAATTGTTACATTTCTTAAAAACTTATTTATAATTGCTACAGTTAACGCATAGTAATAAGGCTTATTGCGTGTTACATATTGTAACACTGAATATTGTCACAATTATATACAAACAATTACTTATATTATTCAAAGCGTACACCATCGATAACAACAAAAAAACCCAAATAAATTTTCAAATCTTCTAACTATTAACTTAAAGTATATTTAATTAAATTTAAATTTTCAGTACTTTCCAATCATACGACCACCTCTTTTGGAGGGAATACAGACAGAACGTATAATAAACTTTACCTTTCCCCGCTTCAATCCACTCCTTTAATTACATACCTTTGAATAAGATTTATTTCAATTCCTAATAGCATCGCCTCAAAATTTCTTATAGTCTCTTTAGGTATATCTGGAATCGTAAACTCTTCTTCTTTTATAAGTAAATCTTTATCGTCATATATCTCTAATTTAAACTTTGCAAAACGATAGTTCTTATCTGATTTATTAGCCATTTCTCCAGTAAAAAGTACATTATTGCCAAACTGATTAAAACGTACGTTTTTAGTAGAAAATCCCTTGCCAATATCCTCAAATCCGCTCATTGTTAAAAATTTCGCAGGTTCTTTATCAGCAATTTCCTTTTTTTGTTGTTTTAAAATTCCGGAAGAAACACCTTTTCCTTTTTCTAATTCGCTAACACGTTTTTCTAAAACCTCCACCCTTGTAATCAGGTTTGATATAACAATTTCCAACATATTTAATTTACTGGCCGAATCCTGAGCAATTAGTTTCTTGTCAGTCATAAAAAGAAACATGCTCACAATTACCGAAATCAATATTGTCTTCACTGGAAGTGACATAATACAACTTAACCCCATTTCAAAACCAAGAAAAATTATTAATTATAGGTAATATGCTAATCCACTATATTTATAATATAATAAGTTATATTAGTAATGCAAGTTTAATTCTTATAAGATATTACACACATCAACGTTAAGCTTGACAATAGATAATATAATTGATAATATCCTTAAGAATTAACATTGCAAAATTTTAGCTACATTTATTATCTCTCATTTAATAAACCTCCATGCGACAAATTTTAACTGTCCGATACGGTGTCTTAAGAAATACCTCAGATTTTATAGCGACATTCAATTCCATTAGAAGCGGCGACCATGTTATAATACGTTCTAACCGTGGTATAGAATTCGGCGAAATCATTGCAAAAGTCAAAGAAATCCAGGATGATGAACCTGTGGAAAATCTCGGAGAAATTATACGTAAAGCAACTACCGATGACAAAGAGAAACAGAAAAAAATAGACAACGAGTTAATCCCTGTTGAATTTAAATTCTGCCAAAAAAAAATAAAAGAACACAAACTTATGATGAAACTTGCAAGTGTAGAACATTTATTTGGAACAAAAAAGATCATATTTTACTTTCTTGCCAACGGACGTGTTGACTTTAGAGAACTTGTAAAAGACCTTGCTAAAGAATATCAGGCAAGGATAGAAATGAAACAAATCGGTGTCAGAGATGAAGCTAGGCTACTGGCTGATTACGAACACTGTGGAAGAGAATTGTGCTGCAGGTCTTTCTTAAAAAATCTTGAACCTGTGACTATGAAAATGGCAAAAAACCAGAAAGCCACACTAGACCCCTCAAAAATATCGGGAAGGTGTGGTCGCCTCATGTGTTGTTTGCGATACGAAGATAGAATCTATGAAGAATTAAAATTCAATTTACCAAAAAAGGGTTCCGTTGTCAAAACAGCAATTGGTACAGGAGAGGTTGTAAACTATGATATACTACAACAGCAAGTTACAATTGAACTGGAAAATGGAAATGTTTTGAATGTACCACTCTGCAATATACTAGACACAGTAAGAGAGCCTTTACAACAAAAAGAAACCGAATGTGATAGGGACTGTGAAGGGAAGGATTGCAAACTTGAATAAACACTCCTTTTACTTAACCACTCCCATATACTACGTTAATGATGTCCCCCATATAGGACATTCTTACACCACCATTGCTGCGGATGTAATGGCTCGCTATAAAAGAACAAAGGGGTTTGATGTTTTTTTCTTAACAGGCACTGACGAACATGGACAAAAGATTCAAAAGGCAGCACAGGCATGTAACAAAACACCTATTGAATATGCCAACAATGTAGTAAATAAATTTAAAGAATTATGGAATAAACTTGACATTTCCAACGATGGCTTCATTCGTACGACAGATGAACTCCATTGTCTTCGAGTAAAAAAAATATTTCAGCGAATCTTTGAAAACGGAGACATATATCTCGGCGAATACGAAGGTTGGTATTGTATCCCATGCGAAAGCTTCTGGATAGAATCACAACTTGAAGACAATAAATGCCCGGAATGTAAGCGAAATGCTGAAAAAGTAAAGGAAAAGAATTATTTTTTCAGATTATCCAAATACCAAAAAGACCTTCTTGCATTTTATGAAAAACATCCAAATTTCATACAACCAGAATCGAGAAAAAATGAGTTACTACATAGGATAAAATCCAAAGTTGATGACATAAGCATTAGCCGTTCAGCAGTAGAATGGGGAATTCAGGTTCCTACTGACCCTGGTCAGACTATATACGTTTGGATTGATGCACTCATGAACTATATCACAGCCTTAGGTTACGATGACGACATGGGAAGATTTAAAAAATACTGGCCTGCGAATGTTCACATCATTGGCAAAGAAATCCTGTGGTTTCATGGTGTTATATGGCCTGCAATACTGATGTCCCTGAAAATAGACCTGCCATTTAAGATTTTTGCACATGGCTGGTGGACAATTGAAGGTCAAAAAATATCAAAATCGCTGGGAAATGCAATAGACCCATCAACTATCATCCAATCGTATGGCAGTGACGCCTACAGATATTTTTTACTCAGAGAAGTACCATTTGGTCTCGATGGAAATTTTTCTTATAACGCCCTTATACAAAGAATAAATTCCGATCTTGGCAACGACCTTGGCAATCTATTGCAACGAACTCTAACGATGGTTGAAAAATATTTCAATGGAATTGTTCCTGTGGACAGTGCGCCTGAGGAAGATGTAGAAAAACTCTCGCAGGAAACTAACAACAGAATAGTTAACGAAATGGATGAGTTGCAATTTAGCAAGGCATTGGAAATAATCTGGGAATTTATAAACTATATTAATAAATTCATAGAAGATAGTAAACCGTGGGCGCTTGCAAAATCTTCAGATTCCAAACCACACCTTGCTAAAGTTATTCTTACTTTAATTAAGGCGATAAGAAATATCTCTATATTTCTTTATCCTTTTATGCCAAAAACTGCGGCTGAAATTCAACGCCAAATTGGTATAAAAGAAGATGACCAACATATATGTTTTGATATCAGAGAAAGTATTAAAAAAGGCACTGAGGTTAAAAAGGATAAACCACTGTTTCCCAGAATTGAGCATATTGTAACAATACAGTGAACAAATATATGCGACCGTTAGAAAAATTAAATACAGGATTTGTATAAAAAGGCACCATGTTTAAATGTCAACGTCATACCTGTAATTGATTAGATATAAATAATAAATTTATTATATCGGAAATTTTAATAATTAACATATGGAGAAACGTTATGTTAAATTCACGGAATAAGATTAAAGAAATTATTAAAAAAGATGCACGTTACTCACCGCAAGCATATCAATTTATATTCGAAGCACTCGACTATACAACAAATATGCTTGGTAAAAACCAACATAAAACGACAGATGTTGACCGCCATGTAACCGGGAAACAGCTTATGGAAGGGATCAAGCAGTATGCAATAAAGCAGTTCGGTTTTATGACACTAACAGTGTTCGAGCAATGGGGTATAAATCAGGACATAGATTTTGGGAATATAGTGTTTAATTTAGTGGAAAGGGGTCTGATGGGAAAAACTGATAAAGATTCTTTAGATGATTTTAAAAATAACTATGACATGAAGAAGGTTTTCGATGAGGAATTCAAATTTATTGGGAAATACGATATTTTACTTACACTAGAATCGCTAGGTATCAAAAAAAGATAATTATTTACTTTGTTTAACGCATCGGAAACCAACATTATTATCTCTACCCTCTGGATAACTGCAGCTTCTGTAAGCACTCCTGAGGATGTAGTTATGATTTACCCATGAACCACCCCTGACTACCCTGAATTTCCCTTCTTCATACCAATCCTCACACCATTCCCACACGTTTCCTGCCATATCAAAACAACCATAAGGACTTGCACCCTCCTTTCGGTTACCTATAGGCGCATGCGCTCCTTTATTTGGATCCAAGTTATAGACTGCCTTTGTATTATCAGGCTGAGTATTTCCTCACGGATATTCCAGGCCGTCAACTCCACGCGCTGCTTTTTCCCACTCAATCTCTTTCGGTAGTCGTTTGCCCGCCCACTTAGCATAAGCAACTGTATCATTCCAGCTTACACCAACAACCAGTTGCAATGGTTTATTAAAGCGCTCATCATCCCAAAAAAAGGCTTCCTTATGCCTGTAATCTCAATAAATTTTTTATATTGAGAATTGATTATTCGAAACATATCAATATAAAAAGCGTTCACATTTATAACGATTCTCTTTTCACCTATTATAAATCTCCACCTGGTATGAGTACCATTTCCGAACCATCTGCTTCATTAATAACACTAATAATGCGCTGCATATCAAATTCCTGACTATTTTATGAATTTCTACCACCTAAAATATTGTGTCAAAACCAAGATAAAAAAGACGACTTACAATGAAAAGCAAAAATACATGGGTCAACACTATGTTAAATTTCTATATTGTCTGAAGAATTAATCACGCACCCAATTGTGTTTCTTTTCAGTTTTCCCCATCCGTATATATCTATTTCAATTCATGATAGGCGGTATTTTGACGATATCCCCTTCTTTTACCTTATGGTTTGCAAACCAACCATCTTTCATTTCTAATGCATATTTGACCATTTCTTTTGAAACGTGAGAGTCCAGGCTGTATGGTTTCATTGATTCAATTTGAACAATTCTACCATTCGCCTTAATAAATGCTATAGACAGAGGCACACGGGTATCCTTCATCCAGAAAGAAAGAATTCTTTCTTTAGAAAAGACAAATAACATACCCTGATTATCATCTAATCTGTCACGATACATCATACCTGTCGCTAGTTCTTCAGGCGTTATTGCCAATTCAACCTCCAGCTCAATTCCAGCAACATTAATTGTTAGCTTCCGCCCCTTTCTTGATTCTGCGCAACAAACGAAGACATTAAAAACAAACACGACAAGGATGAGAACTAAGAATGCGGATGTAGACTTTTTCATATAATTTACATGAAAATCCTTCAAAACTGGGCTTCTCAATATTATGAGGCAAGGGATATTTTACGAACCTGCAAACCAAAGTCAATCTATTTCTAAACTTGACATACTCAAAATAACAAGATATATTTCAAATATTGAAATAAAAACGGTTTTAAAACATGCAACACAATAAACTATCCTTCAATGTCTTCCATACTATTGATAAATATAATCTTATCAACCCAAATGATACGATAATAGTTGGTGTATCTGGCGGACCTGATTCAGTTGCGTTATTAAAAATCCTCTATGCCATTAACACAAATAGAAGGCTTCACTTGCGCCTTATCGTAGCCCATTTAAATCACCAACTTCGTGGAAAAGACTCTGAAGAAGATGCACTATTCATTCAGAAACTATCAGAAGAACTACACCTACCATTTATTTTAAAAAATGTGGATGTTTATAAAATCGCCAAACAAGCTAAATGTTCAATAGAAGAAGCTGCCCGCGGTGAAAGATACAAATTTTTTATTGAGTCATCGAAAACTTACAATGCCTTTGTTGTGGCATTAGGTCATACGGCAGACGATAACGCAGAAACCATTTTACATAGAATAATAAGGGGAACAGGTTTGTCAGGATTAGAAGGAATCCCAATAAAACGCCAGATTATCGGAGAATCATCAACCCAACTAATACGCCCGCTTCTGTATACCTGGAGAAATGATATTATCGAATATCTGAAAAACGAACAAGCAGATTTTAGAATAGACACATCTAACTATGAAACAAAATACCTTAGAAATAAAATAAGAAATGAACTAATTCCATTAATTGAAAACCAGTACAACCCAAATTTCAAAAATATACTTTTACAATTGAGTCAAATCCTCAATATAAATAATAAATATCTATCTTCTGAAGCAACAAAGACCTTAGAAGCTGTTATTATAAAAAAAGCTGAAGATTCATATATCATTAATTCGCATCTTCTATCAAAACAGTCCAAAATAATACAATATTTTATTTTCTACGAAATTTTAATGGAAATGCAAATACCACTAAAAGAATTCAGCTACGCACATTATACGAAAATAATTGAAGAAACATCAAGAAAGGGTAGAGGACGGCAATTCCAATTACCAGGGAAACTTCATTTGTGGCATGAAAAAGGGCTTCTTTATATCAGAAAAACACCTCACCAGGAATCTTTTATACCCATACCTGAAACCATCATTCAGATACCTGGGATAACACCAATTTCCCCTTCATACCAACTAACAGCTGAAATTTCAGACGTACAAAATTTATCATTGGATGAATACAAAAGAATAAAGACAACGAACGAAGAGATTCTTGATCTTGAAAGAATTACCTTGCCTATATCTGTAAGAGGGCGTAAAGACGGTGATGCAATCTCGCCTTTGGGTACAAAGGGTCATAAAAAACTAAAAGACATATTTATAGATAACAAAATCCCTGCTCAGAAACGCAATGCCATTCCAGTTGTTGTAATGAACGATCAACCCATATGGGTTATTGGCGTGTGCATTGACAACAAGGTTAAGGTTACACCCGAAACGAAGAAGATTCTAAAACTAACTTTTCAGAAGCTTTAATTTGAACAATTACATCAGCCAAAATTATACCAAAATATCTAATACTAAATATTCCAATATGCTGGTCATTGACTAATCTAATAAAAATCATTGAGAGCTTTTATTTACTTATAATTTTTTCAAATTCCTCAGTATCCTTAAGAGTTAAAAAATCAGGATTATTCCTCGCTATAGTTTTATATCTTGGATTTAATTCTATAGCCTTAGTCAAAGAATTCAGCGTACCCTCCTTATTCTGAAGTAAGGCATATGCGCATGCCTTATTAAACCACGCAACATCAAAATCAGGTTTTATCTTTAATGCTTTGTCGTAAATCTCAATTGCCTCGCCGTGCTTTCCCATAAAGTCCAACAAAAGCCCTTTATTATTCAATGCTTCAATAAAATCAGGCTTAATTTGGATTGCCTTATCATATGCATCAAGCGCCTCAAGCTGTCTTCCCATTTCTTCAAATACATAACCCTTAAAATTCCACGCCTCATGTATATTCCCACTTAACGTCGTTGCCTTACTAAAAGCGTTTAATGCCTCCTGGTGTTTTTCCAATTCTAAAAAAGCTAGTCCTTTATTTATCCACAAACTAAAGGCATCTGATTTTAAATTCAAGGCCTTATCAAATGCCTTAATTGCCTCTTCATAATTCTTTAACTGTACAAGTGCAAGACCTTTATTACTCAGCGCTTCAAATCTAATCTTAGCCTGTCTGGGAATGTTTGTGGCTTCTTCTTCTGTTATTATCCGAGCTACTTTATCAAACGACTTTACTGCCTCCATAAATCTACCTAACCGCATAAGCACCAATCCCTTTGCATTCCAAACCTGTGGATAATCCGATCTCAATTTTATGGCGGCTTCAAATGCCTTTATGGCCTCCTCATATTTTCCAAGTTGAAAAAGCTCGCCACCTTTATTTGTAATCGTTTCATAAGAATCGGGTTGAATCTGCAGGGACTTTTCGTATGCAGCCACAGCTTCAATATGCTTTCCAATCTTGGATAGAGTCAATCCTTTATTTGTCCATGCACCGTAGGAATCGGGTTGTATTCCAATAGTCTTCTCATAGGCCGCAAGGGCATCTTCATATTTACCCAAGGCATCAAGCGCAAGCCCCTTACCATTCCATGCAGCATAGGAATCAGGCTTAAGTTCTGTAGCTTTATCGAAAGCCTTTACAGCTTCTTCATGTCTGCCTAAATCTGCAAGTGTAAACCCTTTGTCTGCCCATGCAGCATGTTCAGTAGGCTTTAATTCGATTGCCTTGTCATATGCATCAACCGCTTCTTTATACTTGCGCAATCTGACAAAACAATTTCCCTTATTAATCCATGCCTCATAATATTGTGGATTTATTGCAATTGCCTTGTCATATACCTCCAATGCCTCCTTTCTCCTGTTTGGAACCTTAGCAAGGGTCAAGCCTTTATTATTCCATGCCTCATAGGCATCAGGTTTCAATTTTATAATACTATCGTATGTCTCAACCGCTGCATCTACATCTCCGATATGGTCCAGCACATTCCCTTTATTGTACAATGCTGTAAAATAATCAGGTTTTATATCGATTGCCTTATCAAATGCCTTAATTGCCTCCTCATACTCACCCGCATGGTCTAAAGACCTTCCTTTCATATACCAGGCCTCGTAATAATCCTGTTTATATTGTGTGGCCTTTTCAAATGATTTAACGGCGTCCATAAATCTACCTAAATAATCAAGTACAAGCCCTTTATTATACCAAGCCTCAAAGGCGTCTGGTTTCAACCGAACAGCATTTTCATAGGCGTTAAGGGCTTCCTGATACATTTGTTTACGGACAAAAACATTCCCTTCAGTAATTTCCGATTCATAACTGTCAAACGCAAACAATATCCCCTTTAATCCAATAAAAGCAATAAAAAATACAATTATTATACCCATCACTCTTCTGACCATGACTACGCCTCCCTTCGCTCAAGAGCGAAATAAAGTCAGCAAACCCTTTCTAACATGACAGGATTAAAAAACCAATTAACAGATAAATACAAAAACACTACAACAAAAATGGTAATAAAGGGTTTTTATCTTGCTATTTAAAACTTACAATATCGCCGTCTTCTAACATATATGGTGTATTATTTCCACGTTTTGATTTTAGCCTTCCTGAATAAACGACAGTTTCACCATCCTTGAATTGCAACACTTTGTCTTTTTTAGCCAAATTGATTTTAAGCTCTACATCCCCTCTTTCTTTCTGTGTCATTCCAACTCTTAAACCGGATGCAACATTTATATTTTTATAAACAATTTGCCCAGTCCACGTGACATATTTACCTTCATATTTTTTCCATGTCTCGTCTTTTTCTGCTTCTGATAACTTACTGCCTTTACCAAAAATATTATCCATGTCTTCAAATGTTTCCACTATAAAGACCTTTTTGGGACCTTGTGAAATAGGCACAATATCTGGACATTCTATTAATTCATCATAACTCAATTGTCTTGGCGCTGTATTCTCAATATCAAGCACATCACCCTCTGTCAGCTTGTACGGAAAAATCCTCGTCACTCTAGAATCAAGACTTCCAGTATATGTTACAGTATTGCCATATTTTACACTTGAAAAATGTGACTTATTTGCCGAATCTAACTTTATCTCAACACCGGTATCACCATGCGTAACACTCATCATCCAACCTGTTAACAATGTCCAACCAATATAACTTACCTTACCATTCCATTTTACTTTTCTGCCTACACATTTACTCCACAGACTTTCCTTTTGTTCGTCTGAGAGACCACTTGCCATTCCGAATATATTATTAAATTCATCAAACTTCATATCAATGCAACCATAGGGATTCTCCGTAATCGTAAAACCATAGTTTGACACAATAATTTGCTTTCCAGAAATAATATTTGATGATATTTTCTTAGCCTCTTCCAATCTTTCCTCAACAATTTCATGAGATACTTCCTTCTTAGAATAAGGAACTAGTTTAACTCCAGATTTCATTCCTTCATGGAAAAGAAGATCAAACACCTTCTGATATTTTACTAACAATTTTGCTTCATCTGTAAAAACAGTATGATCCAGGTACGATCTACCGGTATTTTCATCCCAGCAATATGACCCTGTTGTTAATAACTTGCTGTCAAAAATGGCAATACTACCACGCAGTGTCTCTTTACGTCTCAATATCTTAATTTGAAATTCGTTATTCTTACAAAGAATAGAAAACGGCCCCCTCTTTAAAGCATATCTTCTATCTACCACAATTCTTATAGTTACACCTCGCTCCTTTGCTTTAACCAAAAACCCTAAAATGTCACTTGAATCAATATGCGAAACAACAATGTCAATTGACTCTTTAGAGTCCTCTATTGCCTTTACAATTTGTGACTTTATTTCCTGATGCTTAAAGTAAACATCAGAAGAAAACACAACACCCTGTAAAATAATTACTGTTAGTACAACGGCGGTAAATAAATATTTTTTATGCAATGTTTATATATCCTTCCCATATCATATTTTTTATGGAACAAATATTTCTGAATACCTGTTTAAGAAAGGAAATTAGCTATCTCTTATAATTCTTAAGCCTTTCAAAATTTTGAGAATTTAAAATTATTTTATCAACACAAAAATAAATTGCAAGTATAACACAAGAATATTCACAATCTTATTTGTATTGACAAAAATTTATATCCAGAATAAAATGCGACAAATTTAATGTCCTAACCATTACTTTAAGGAGTTTTACAACCATGTTTAGAAAATTACATAAATTTATATCTTGTTATCTACTTTCCATTTCCCTAGTTACAGGAATCTGTATTTATCTACCATTCGAAGCAGAACTGTACGCTACAGAAAAGCAGACAAATAGCGATGAGTTAACAGCCGCCTTACAATTTGAAAAAGTATTTGAACGTGTCGTCGATCAGATTAAGCCAGCCGTAGTTTCTATCACATCGGTTAAAACATTTAAACATAGCCAACAGAGACAAAGGCAAATGCCAAACGATCGTTTCCATTCACAACCCAGACCAGGACCTGAAGACGAAGAAGGGGCTGACCCATTCGAGCAATTCAGAGATTTTTTTGGCGATGGTTTTTTTGACAAATTTTTTAGACCTAGATTCCCTGAAGGTGAATATAAGATTCAGGGGCTCGGCTCAGGTGTAATCATTGATAGCGAAAAGGGCTATATAATAACAAACAATCATGTTGTAGAAGATGCAGATGAGCTGCAAATCACTTTAGGTGATCGCAGGGAATTTGACGGAAAGGTAATGGGTACCGACCCACAAACAGATATAGCTATAGTAAAGATAGAAGGTAAGAATTTACCTTCTGCAAAACTTGGTGATTCAGATGCAATTAAGGTCGGCCAGTGGGCAATTGCTATTGGTAATCCATTCGGTCTGTCTCAAACAGTTTCTATAGGTGTAATAAGCGCCACAGGAAGGGCAAATGTAGGTGTTGCACAATATGAGGATATGATTCAAACAGATGCTGCTATCAATCCTGGAAATAGCGGAGGACCGCTTGTCAATATCCGCGGTGAAATCATTGGCATTAATACTGCTATATATACAAGAAGTGGCGGTTATCAGGGCATTGGATTCGCCATACCAATCAACATGGTTAAAACCATTATGAGAGACCTTGTTGAAAAGGGCAAGGTTACGAGAGGTTGGTTAGGTGTTGTAATTCAGGACATTGATCCCGCACTGGCAAAAAAATTTGATGTTTCTGTGACTGAAGGTATTCTTGTAAGTGATGTCAATGATAATTCCCCGGCGAAGGAAGCTGGTCTTCAAGGTGGCGATATTGTAATTGAATACGATGGTAAACCTGTCCGAGATGTTAACCACCTTCGTAATGTTGTTGCTCAGACAGAGGTTGGTAAAAAAGTAAAAATTAAAATCCTTAGAGATGGCAAAGAACAAGAGTTAACAGTAAAAATTGGCGAACAACCAGCGGATTTATTTGCGGCTGGACCGGGCGTTTCGCCTTCAACAAAAGACCTTGGAATGACTGTACAAAATCTAACAAAGGAATTAGCCAGAAGCCTAGGTGTTGAAGCGGACAGCGGTGTGATTGTCACTGAGGTACAACCTGGAAGCGTCGCTGCTACAGCCGATGTGAGAGAAGGAGACATAATCAAAGAGGTGAACAGAAAGAAGATTGGCAATGTTTCTGAATTTAAGAAGGCATTAAGTGAAGGAAGTAAAGAAAAAGATATTCTTTTATTGGTAAAACGAGGTGAATTTTCCAGATATGTTGTTATTAAGACAAAGGAAAAATAACATCACTTCAATAGCAAGAACGGTTCAAAAAGTAGCGAAGACCATACTTACTTTCTATTAAGAGAAGCTGGGTAGTGTTAAGAACAAATTTACACACCACTTTAATCCCATCTTTCTAGAGGGGGAACATAAAGTGTTCCTTCAATTTTTGATTATATCAATAAAATCTAATTCTAAAATTATACTTTTGGGATAACTTCAAACAACACAAGAAAATATATCCATCTTGGTTACCACCCTCATTAGTAAATTTATAGTTAGCTGTCGGCGCAATTATAAATTCACTTCTTCAGTTATAGCCGCGCCGATATTGTAGACGTTTGTCCTTTAACTTTTATTTCCCTTCCATATGGAGATATTTCCCTCAATCTTCTAATAATTGGAGGGAGATGTTCAATAATGTAATCAATTTCATCAGCAGTATTATATCGGCTCAAGCTCAACCTTACAGAACCATGAACTGCTGTAAATGGAACACCCATTGCTCTGAGTACATGAGAAGGTTCGAGCGAACCTGAAGTACAAGCAGAACCGGACGACGCACAAATCCCCTTTTCATTTAACAACAATAGAATCGCCTCGCCCTCGACAAATTCAAAACTCAAATTTGTTGTGTTTGGAAGGCGACAGGCTTTATGTCCGTTAACTCGTGTATCCGGCGCCCTCTTAAGTATTTCAGTTTCTAGCTTATCCCTTAATTGCTTTATACGGGACTGATCTTCGCTTATACATCTCTTTGCAAGTTCGCATGCCTTACCAAGTCCTATAATTGAGGGAACATTCTCTGTCCCGCCACGCCTGTTCTTTTCCTGATGTCCTCCAATAATAAATGGAGTAAATGTAGTCCCTTTTCGGATAAATAAAGCACCAATACCTTTAGGCGCATGCAGCTTATGTCCGGAAAGGGTTAAAAGGTCTATTGTACTTTTTGAAAGATTAATTGGTAATTTACCTACTGCCTGGACGGCATCTGTATGCAAAACAGATCCCCGTTGCTTCACAATAGCGCCTATTTCTTCAATAGGGAAAACAACACCTGTCTCGTTATTCGCATACATTATTGATACTACCGCAGTGTCTTCTCTTACTGCATCAGATAACTCGCTCAAATCAATCATACCATGACTGTCAACACCAATTTCAGTCACATGGTAGCCATTCTGCGCTAGATATTTGCATAAATTATAAATAGCTGGATGTTCAACCCTTGAAGTTACAATATGCCTCTTATGTGGATTTGCCCTGAGTACCCCCCATATAGCTGTATTATCGCTTTCGGTACCACAACTGGTAAATACAATTTCATCCGGGTTTGCACCAATCAGTTCAGCTATCTGCTGTCTTGCAAAATCAATCTTTTTCGCCACCTGACCACCGAAGGTATGCATGCTTGAAGGATTGCCATAGTACTCTGCGAAATAAGGCATCATAGTATCTACAACTTCATTCGCAACTTTTGTTGTTGCGTTATTATCTGTATATACAACCTTCATGAAACTACCTCCTCAACAATTATCGTATCTGTAACAAGCTCCCTCAATTTTGCTTCCACAGTAGATTTTAAAGTAACCTTCGAACTCGGACACTCCGAACAACTTCCCCTGAAGGAAACCATAACCCTGTCGCCATCCATATCTATTAATTCAATATCACCACCGTCGGATTTGAGTGTCGGCCGAATAACCTTCTCTATTGTTTCCTGTACCAACTTCATTTTTTGAATATTCGTCAACCTTTTTACCGGTTTTCTCGACGCTTCAATAATTGCCTTTTCTTTCTCTTTATGCCATACTTCATCTATTATTGCCTGAATTTGTGGATGACAGGATTGGCACCCGCCGCCCGCCTTACAATAATTTGTAACCTGTTCAATAGTATTTAATTTGTGTTCCCTGACCTCATGTGCAATCTTATTATCAGTCACACCAAAGCACTTGCAAACAATAGTTCCTTCTTCTACCGGTTTTTCAATTTTTAATCCTCGATAATTGGCAATAGCAGCCTCTAACGCTTCCCGTCCCATGACAGAACAATGCATCTTTTGCTCTGGTAATCCATCAAGATAATCTGCAATATCATTATCTGTAATCTTTGCAGCCTGATCCAGCGTCTTTCCAATAATCATCTCTGTTAAGGCGCTCGCCGACGCAATAGCGCTTCCGCATCCGAATGTCTTGAATTTCACATCAACTATGCGTTCTGCAGTATCCAATTTAAGCATTAATTTCAATGCATCGCCGCACGCCAGACTTCCCACCTCGCCTACTGCATCAGGATTTTCAACCTCTCCAACATTCCTTGGACGGAAGAAGTGATCTTTAACTTTATCAGAATAATCCCACACGTCTTATCCTTTCATATCAAATCTAACTTATAAATCATATAACTAATATATTCCTTTGTGCTATTATTGTCAAGGATACTGGTAAACATGCTGTCTTCATATCATAATAACCAAAAACCTCTATGTTTTTATTTATTGAAAATGAGTCAACGCCTTATACTCGTTCTGCAGAAGCTTTGTTATAGTTCCCGGGATACTTTTCCCAATGGGCTTTCCATCAATTCTTGAAACCGGCATGATTTCCATAATAGAGTTGGTAATAAATACTTCATCAGCTCCTAATACTTTTTTTAAGTTAAAAAGCTCCTCCGATACGCTAATATCTCTTGCCTTACATAATTCTAAAACAACTTTTCGTGTAATCCCCGGAAGAATACAGGCATTAATTGACGGTGTCAAAACAGTTCTGCCCTCCACTATAAAAATATTACTTACGGTACATTCTGTCACGTAATCGCTGGTATTCAGAATAATTGCATCATGCGCTGCACGTTTCATCGCCTCTTTTTTAATAATATAATTGGTTAAATAATTCAACGTCTTATGCTTTGAAATAGGACATGTTGTGCTCCTGCGTATACTTGACGTAATAAGCAACATACCTGTTTCATATAATAACAATGGATAACTAACAACTGGTCTTGTATAAACAATAAATGTGGGCGCACATTTCTCTGCAGGAAAAAATCCATTAACTTCAGCGCCCCGTGATAACGTCATCCTGACATATGCATTATTCAAATCATTTTTGATAAGAAGTTCTTCAAGAATCTCAGAAATTTGTTGTAGTGTATAATTAAAAGGAATTTCCAGGAAACGTGCAGAATTTGAAAGGCGTACAACATGGTCTTCGAGTCGAAATGGTTTTTTATTATATGTCCTGATAGTCTCAAACAAGCCATCACCGTAAAGAAAACCTCGATCTACAGTGCTTAAGTGACTATCTGTCCCTTCGACAATTTTATCATTTAAGAAGATAAAGTAAGACATGGTTTCAACGACTCTATAAGTGCCTTTGCTTTATGCATAGTTTCTTCATACTCTTCATATTCATTTGAATCAGCTACAATACCGCTGCCAACCTGGAAATACACATTACTGTCTTTCATAATAAATGTACGAATGGCAATGTTCAAGTCTGCATTTCCGTTAAATCCTATATAACCAATAGAACCTGTATAAACACTTCGTTTTGTGGGTTCAAGTTCATCAATTATCTGCATGGCTCTTATTTTAGGCGCGCCAGTAATAGAACCTCCAGGGAAAGTAGCCTTGATTAAATCTATTAAGTCATGCCTTTCATGCAGGTTGCCTTCGACCGTTGAAACAAGATGATGTACTGTAGAAAAACTTTCCAGCACTTTCTTTTCTACTACTTTAACAGAACCATAGTCACATACGCGGCCAAGATCGTTGCGTTCCAAATCAATAATCATAGTAAGCTCTGCATCGTCTTTTGGGCTAGTTAACAATGCATGTTTCATAACTTCATCCGCAATGGCATCTTCTCCACGCGGTCGTGTACCCTTAATTGGCCGAGTCTGAACATGTCTGCCAGTTACATTAAGAAATCTTTCTGGCGAAGAACTAACAACAGCGATATCGTCAAATTTCAAATAACACGAAAAAGGGGCGGGATTCATCAAACGCAATATTTTGTAAAGCTCATAGGAAGGAATATCAACCTTGGTTTCTATTCTTTGTGAAAGATTGACCTGATAAACATCCCCTGATATAATATATTTTTTAATACGCCTGATTGCATTGATATACTGGTCTTTTGCGAAGTTGAACTTTAAAGGTGTCTCACATATCCACTGAGTTTGTTTATAACCAAGAGATTCGTCGCAAACATCAAGCTTTTCACACAGCACGTCAACTATTTGGTTCATCCTATCTTTTATTGTACTATTCCAATCGGATTCTATTCCTATTACGTAACACTTACCAAGAAAATTATCATATGAAATAATAGCATCATAAAATCCAAAATAAATGTCTGGCAGATATAAATCATCTACAGACTTATCCGGCAATTTTTCTATAAAATGGCATAAATCGTAGCTAAAATATCCTACTGCCCCACATTGAAAAAGGATGGGCACCTTTTCTGCGTCTTTTATTTTAAAACGTCTTAAAATACTTCTGAAGGCTTCGAATGGATTTCCTTCAAATTCAGTTGATTCCTCTCCACATATCAGCGTAATCTTACGATGCTTTGTTCTTATTATTAAAAAAGGATTAAAACCAAGAAACGAATACCGCGCCACTCCCTTTATCTGTAAGGCACTGTCAAGAAAAAATAAATTATTTTGTGAAACAAATCTGGGAAATGCCTCTATAGGCAGACAAGCGCCGTTTACCTCACGAACAATAATTCTACCTTCTAAATGTCTTGTTAAATCCATCCAAAACCACCCTAATACTGATTTTTATCCTTAAAGTACTGGATAAACTTCTTAATAGGAACAACATAACATTACAATTTTCAAATTCTAGATGTGGTATAAATCTTTGTCAAGGTAAATCAACCGTTCCATGGCTTTTAAGAAGCCATTTTTATCCTTGTCATTTAAATATGTGTGTGTTAATTTATAAATTAAATGCAAAACAACCATTACAAGCTCTTCGGTGAAACGATGGAATGTTTTGCTCTTAATTTCTTTTTTATACATCCACTCTATAGGGCGAGTTTTTAAACTTTATCCATGCAAGAATATATTAACAAATATCTTGCACATATTGAACACGACAAAAATTTTTCACAGCAAACATTAAGAGCATATCGAAATGACTTGAATCAATACCTTTCATTTCTTAAGACGGAGGGTTGTTGTGACCTCAAGGATGTTAACCGTTTACTATTGCGTAAATTTCTTGCATTCCAAAAAAAACACTCATATACAAAGACTACAATAGCAAGAAAGTTTGTAACCATAAGGTCTCTTTACAAATTCCTGTGCCGTGAAGGTATATTAGAATTTAGTCCGGTAGAAAATATCAGGACTCCAAAACTTGAAAAGAAACTCCCGAAATTTATGAGTATCAACGAAGTCGAAGCAATTCTGAAAATACCGGACACAAATACATTATCAGGCATCCGCGATAGCGCTATCATGGAAACCCTTTATAGCACAGGTATACGGGTAAGTGAACTCGTTGGTTTAAATATTACAAATGTGGATTTCCAGAATGATGTTATCAAGGTCAGGGGAAAAGGCAAAAAAGAGCGTTTACAACCTATAGGGAAACACGCCTTAAAAGCTATACAGTCGTATCTTGATAAAAGAAACTCAGAAACAAAAGCACATATTTTAACTAAAAATAACAATGCGCTCTTTTTGAACAATCGCGGTGGCCGTCTTTCCGTGCGCAGTGTAGCAAGGATGATTGAAAAATATATTAAAAAGACTGGGATAAATCTAAAAATTTCTCCACACGTATTCAGACACAGCTTCGCAACACACCTTTTAGATAGGGGCGCTGATTTGCGTTCTGTGCAGGAACTTCTTGGACATGCCAACCTTTCTACAACTCAAATATATACCCATATAACAACGGAAAAACTAAAACAAGTATACGACAGGACACACCCAAGGGCATAAGCAACATAAATAAATGGAACCTCAAAATAATGCTTTTAATAAATCGTATAACATAACAAGAAATTATCGTATCTTATTTCCTCTCATCTTATCAATCACATCATTTTTAACCTATCTAAACGCTGTAACTCATCAATTTGCTTATGATGATCTTACAGTCATTGTGAATAACTCATTCATAAAGGACTTTAAATACTTTCCAGCTCTTTTCAACCAAAATTATTTTGATATATCAAAAGAACTTAGTTATCGTCCGCTTGTTACCTTGTCTTATTTTATAGATAACGCTATATGGCAACATACCCCATTCGGATTCCATTTAACAAATCTACTAATCCACACTTTAAATATCACTTTAATATTTTTCTTCATTCTTAAAATAACACACAATATAAAACTAGCCATAATTTCTTGCCTGCTGTTTACAGCTCATCCTATACTCACAGAATCAGTAAATTCAGCGGGATTCCGCGAAGATTTACTATGCACTACTTTTTTTATAACAAGTTTACTCCTTTACGGAAAACTTCATACATCAAAACGTAAAAACATATTTTACATAATCACACTCATTACGTATTGCCTTTCTCTTCTTTCTAAAGAAATGGCCGTTTCCTTGCCATTAATTATTTTTATCATGGACATACTTCTTCCTCAATCCGAAACTAACCTTAAAACAAGAATTACAAAATATTATTCAGGATTTGTATTAATTAGTGTGCTTTATATTTGCACAAGGCTTTTTTTCTTAAGAAGCGGTATAGAAAATATAACTTACCCTGGAAATAGTATAGCAATTAACATACTCACCATGCCGAAAGTTATAGCATCCTATGTAAAGTTATTGTTCTTTCCTGTTATACTTAATCCCGACTATCATGTCACATTAGAATCTTCTTTAATCAGTCAAACATTTCTTCTATCTCTTGCTTCTTTAATTTGCATCACTATTATCATTAATAAACTATTTCGAAGACAAAAAAACACAGCCTTCCCAATTCTTTGGATATTCATAACATTAGTGCCTGTAATGAACATTGTACCCGTTGGTAATATTATGGCAGAAAGGTATTTATATTTACCTTCTATTGGATTCTGTATATTTCTTGGAATAGTCCTCCTTAAAATACAAAGATACCTTGCCATTAAATATCATTACATTTCAATAATATGTTTATTAACGCTACTCCTTTTTTACTTTCCCTCTACTATAAAACACAACAGAAAATGGTATGACGATAAGACACTATGGTCTTATACTGTATCCAATACATCTTGCGGTTTTACTACACATAACAATCTTGGCAAGGAATACTATGAAAAAGGGCTGCTGGATAAGGCTATCGAAGAGTATACTATTGCCTTACTAAAGGCGTCAGAGGTACGATATGCATATCCCTTAGCGCATTACAATCTCGGCATTGCCTATGATGAAAAAGGTATGTACGATGCCTCAATTCAGGAATATAGAAATGCCTTACGCATCGAACCTAAAAATAGCGATACCCATAATAATTTGGCGATTACGCTTTTTAAGCATGGACAGGTAACCAATGCTATCGAAGAACTCAACAAGGCAATTACCTTAAATCCCAATGACTCACGTTATCATTTTAATCTGGCAAAGATATATAACGAAATTAACATGTTTGAAAAGGCAAGGATTGAACAGGAGATAGCAAATCATATAGAGGAAGCAAAATGAAAACTCTCCTTATTAATACACACATGTATGACCAGCGTAAATATGGCAAACCATTCATTTTGGCTTACAGATAAACTGTCGCCCTATTTTACTGCTGAAAACAATCTTGAGATGCTGCTTGAATGCAACTGCAGTTTTTAGACATTAACACCTGGCACAAATTTAACAAAAATATTTTTGTATTTGATAATTACCTTTATTGCTGATAAATTAATTCTATGAAAAATATGTCGGCCTTATATCAACAAAAACCTTATCTGCTTAAATACCGTTATTTCCCTTTTAGTGAGTATCTTAAGGAACAGTTCCCTTACAAAGTCCATAAAATACCACTTCATGCAGGCTTTACGTGTCCAAATCGTGACGGACGTGCAGGTATAGGCGGTTGTACTTATTGTATAAACGAAAGCTTCAGCCCAAACGTCGGGGAAACCTGGCTTTCTATAAAAGAACAGATAGAAAACGGCAAGGTATTCCAGAAAAAAAAGTACGGGGCAGAAAAATTCATAGCGTATTTTCAGTCATTTACAAATACATATTCAGATTTAGAAACACTAAAGGCATGTTACGAAGAGGCGTTGACAGACAAGGATATTGTTGGAATTTCCATTGGCACAAGACCTGATTGCGTTACTGATGAAATCCTGCACCTTATAAACAGTTATACAAAAGATTATCATGTATGGATAGAATATGGACTTCAATCCATCCATGATAAGACCCTCAGTTACATTAATAGAGGGCACGACTACAATGCCTTTCTGGATGCTGTAAACCGCACAAAAAATACTTGCATACGTATATGCGTTCATGTTATCTTGGGTTTGCCAGGCGAGACTACAGAAGACATGATGGAAACAGCGGATGCAGTGGCAGGACTGGGAATACATGGAATTAAATTACACCACCTCTATGTTGCAAAAAATACAGCCCTGGCAGAAGATTACTTTAGGGGAAGAGTAAAAACTATGGATATGGATACATATGTTAAACTAGCTGTTGATTTTCTGGAGCGTATTCCATCAAACGTAACCGTCCAGAGATTGGTAGGTGACACGCATGGCAACTTCCTTATTTCGCCTATATGGAAGTCAACAAAGACAGAGATTACGCAGAGAATAATACTTGAATTTGAACGCAGAGGCACTCATCAAGGTTCAAGATGTAACATTTTAACACCTGATATTAATAATTCGATTCCAACATCAATTCAAGGCATGCAAAAACTTGATGGTAAAGAGTCGAAATTTCATACCGTAGAAATATAATGCGGGCGTAATTTAGTGGTAGAATACCAGCTTCCCAAGCTGGGTATGGGGGTTCGATTCCCCTCGCCCGCTCCAAATTCTGTTAATTTATGTTTTTTAGTTTGAGAATAAGATGTTACATAACACACTAAAAAAGTTATTTCTTGTCACCCTCACTTTTATACTCATATTCTTCACTTATGAACGAATCAGTATTGCCAGTGAAGGCTGGCATATTAACGAAAACACAGAGGAAATAGGCGAAATAGAGGAACCCGAACTGGGTAAAAAGATAGACGAATATATAACAAATCAATTTTATATAGAAAACGATCCTGAACTAAATAAAGCAGTTAACGAAATAATACAAAGAATCATTACCACATCTGATATTAAATCATTCAATATTAACTGCAAGATTATTCAATCCAATTCAATCAACGCCTTTTCTGCACCCGGTGGATACGTATACCTTACATATGGTTTACTAAGATTTGCAGAAACAGAAGATGAAGTTGCTGGTATAATTGGGCATGAACTTGCTCATGTTTCATTGAGACATGCATCAAAATTTTATCATGAAGTTATGAAAACACCCCCAAAAGACGATAATAAAACCAATTCAACTGCTGTGTTGTTACTGTTAAATAACCACCTCGAAGAATATGAACATGAGGCAGATACGACCGGTGTTATATACGCACAAAAGGCAGGTTACAATCCCAGCGGTTTACTGGAATTCTTGGAAAGACATTTTAGTTTATTGGCATATAATAAAGTTTTGGGGTTTTTCAGATTTAATACTTATGTAACCATTAATTCAAGAATAGACTGCCTGAGAAACTATATCACCAATGTGTTAGGAAAATAAAACCACCAATAATTTTGAGGCCCTTCTTCCTAAAAAGTCCTTGAATTAAAAATATTTTGGCATTAATATTGAACTGCCTCCTTAATTTCAAAAATTTACCCTTTAATTTGTAAAAATGGTACATTGCAAGATATGCGCTCTTCAAAGAGGTGAACGCTTGTGCATAGAACTCGGTGACTGGTTATGTCCGGAGTGCTGTGGGCAACATAGAATAGTAAATATAAACTGCTGGACTTACTGCCCCTTCTTTCTTGGGGAACAGACAGAAATCAAAAACAAAAGGGTTAAAAAGTAAGATCCTGGGG
This sequence comes from uncultured Planctomycetota bacterium, assembly GCA_963709355.1. Taxonomy (GTDB): domain Bacteria; phylum Planctomycetota; class Brocadiia; order Brocadiales; family Brocadiaceae; genus PLOWO2-12-38-17. The sequence goes on along the minus strand of CAVPVY010000005.1, from coordinate 577,771 downwards.
AGACCTATGTCAAAATGCCGACCGTGTGTAATTACTTTATTGACCGATTTTGGTTATCAGGATGCATATGTTGGCGTAATGAAGGGTGTCATAACCGGAATAAACCCTATTGTTAAAATTATTGATATATGTCACAATGTCTCCCCGCAGAATATACTCAATGGCGCCTATCTACTTTACACATCTTATAAATACTTTCCTGCCGGCACCATCCATGTAGCAATCGTGGATCCGGGTGTTGGAAGTAAAAGAGACATTGTTTGTGTTAAAACCAGAAATTATCTCTTTGTCGTTCCCAATAACGGTATTCTCAGTTTTGTTGTTAAAGAAGAAACACCTGAATACATTGTTCGTATTACAAACAACAAATATTTCCTGCCTTCAATCAGCAATACTTTTCATGGGCGGGACATCTTTGCCCCTGTTGCAGCATATTTATCACTTGAAATAAAACTCAGACAATTAGGGAAGAAAATCCATCAACTTGAACTGTTGGATATTCCCGCGGTGAAGGCGAAAAACAACGAACAGCTTGAAGGTAATATCATCTACGTTGACAGATTTGGCAACCTAATAACCAACATTACTAAACAACACATTAGAAGTTTAGAAATTAACTACAAATATTTGAAAATATTCATCGGAAAGAAGAAGATCGTTGGTATGAGCATAAACTACGCGAATGTTAACAAAGGCAAACCACTTGCGCTCTTTGGAAGCACCGGTTTTCTAGAAATTTCAATAAGTCACGGAAACGCACAAAAATATTTTAAAGTAAATGCGGGTAGCAAAATATATGTTAGATGAGAATTACAAAAAACAATTAGAAACGTTGGATAAGGCATACCTCTGGCATCCGTTTACACAGATGCAGGACTATGTCAAAGAGACACCATTAATTATCAAAGAAGGGAACGGCATCTACCTTAAGGACATTAATGGTAAAGAGTACATAGATGGAGTCTCCTCAATGTGGTGCAACATACATGGACATCACAATAAAGAAATTGATGCTGCGATAAAAAAACAATTAGATATGGTTGCGCATACAACCCTCTTGGGTCCATCAAACATACCTGCAATTGAACTTGCCAGAAAAATCGCTGAAATTACACCTCAAGGTTTAAACAAGGTCTTTTATTCTGATAACGGCTCTACCGCCAATGAAGTAGCAATCAAAATGGCATTCCAGTACTGGCAGCATAAAGGGATAAAAAATAAGACGCAATTTGTAGCATTACAATATGGTTACCATGGAGACACTATTGGAACAATGAGTATTGGCGGAATAGAATTGTTTTGCAATTCATTCAAACCCCTTTACTTTAAAACCCTTTTTGCGCCTGCGCCATATTGCTATCGCTGTCCGCTTGGGAAAGATAAAAACAGTTGCATGTTGAGATGCCTTGAGGCATTAGAAACTATCTTAAAGGAAAATGCTGAGCATGCTGCGGCTATGATTATGGAACCTCTTATACAGGGGGCAGGTGGGATGATTACACATCCGGAAGGCTATTTAGGTGGCGTCCAATCATTGTGTAAAAAATATAACGTCCTCCTTATTTTAGATGAAGTGCTTACTGGATTCGGCAGAACGGGCACGATGTTTGCCTGCTTACATGAAAACGTCATACCAGATATAATGACCCTGTCAAAAGGCATTAATGGAGGCTATATGCCTTTAGCTACAACCATTGCTACCGAAGAAATATACAATGCTTTTCTGGGAGAGTATTCCAGCCTGAAGACCCTTTTTCACGGACATACATATACAGGTAATCCTTTGGGGTGTGCCGCAGCGCTTGCAAGTATTCAACTCTTTGAAAAGAATCTAATAATTGAGAACATGAAACCAAAAATTTCACATCTGCATGAAAGACTCAAAATCTTTGAATCTTTGGAACACATTGGGGACATCAGACAGTGCGGCTTAATTGCCGCCATTGAACTGGTGAAAGACAGAACAACAAAAGAAACGTACCATTTTGAAGAACAGATAGGAATCAGAGTCTGTTTTGAGGCAAGGAAACATGGTCTGCTCATCAGGCCGCTGGGGCATATTATAGTTATAATGCCCCCCTTAATTATTAAAAACGAGGAACTGGATAGAATGCTCGATATTATTTATAATTCTATTAAAACGGTTACAAACAAATAAAATAATCTTATTACTGTCTTTCTTTCAAACTTGGTATAAAAAACGCTGCTTCTTGCAATATTTATCTTACATCTCTCTTTTAAGCCTCTCGACTGCCTCTTTAATAATCTTAAGCGCAAGGTCAACCTCATCATTGTAAGAGGCACTCTCGTCTGCATCTATTGACCATACGACATTTCCACTCTTCGTATCAATGCATTCAGCCTTGAAGGATGCACGCCCTCGCATATAAAAAGGCGTGTTGACCAGTCCAAATTTATTTACCTTACCAATAATAACTGCATCTACCTTCAATATCTTTCCTGCGGCATCGTAATCCCTCCATTTTACCAAATCTTTCTCATTGGTACCGCATGTCTTTACCTTATCTTTAACCTCTGAACGTGTCAAAACATTGTATTTATCCCACTCAGACAATACAGTCGTCATAATATCTGCAAGCATTCCTCCAGGGTCTTGATTCTTAACAGCTTTTACTAATAAACCTCTTACCCTTTCACCGTGGATTTGTTCATCATCAAAACGTAATACAGCCAGCGTCTTTATAACATCATTTGTAATCTCATCAGAAATATCCAGATCTATATTCATTGTGCTGGTCGAAACAGACCTGCAGCTAACACATAATAAAAACGCTGAAAGTGTAACAAGAACTATCAATTTCTTCATAAAAATCATCCTTAAAAGAATTCAAGCAAGAACACTTTATAAGTCTAAACCGAATGAATCGGAAACGTCAATAATCATCGCCTCTTTTTCATACAAAACGCCTTTAATTTATCAACTGAAAACGTGTTAATTACATCTTTCGCTTCCAGCCATCCCCTTCGCGCAATTCCAATACCAAGTTCAATCATCCACATTTGGTCAATATGATGGGCATCGGTACTGATAGCAATCATCACGCCTGCCTCTTTTGCCTTCCTGCAGTAAATATCACTCAAATCCAATCTGTCATAGTAACAATTAATTTCTAGTGCAGTGCCTGTATCAGCACAAACCTCCATAACTTTATCAATATCTACTTCGTATCCCTCACGTTTACTGATTAATCGCCCTGTGGGATGGGCAATTATATTGACGTAAGGATTACGAATAGCTGCAATCATTCTTTCCGTAATCTTGTCCTTTTCCTGCTTAAATCCGCTATGAATGGAAGCTACAACAACATCAAGTTTCTCTAAAATTTTATCTGGAAAATCCAGTGAACCATCTGCTTTAATATCCATCTCCGTTGCTTTAAGTAATGTAAAGCCTTTGAATTTCTTGTTAAGTTTATCAATTTCTTCAATCTCTTCAAGCAATTCCTCGTCTTTTAAACCATTTGCTATATGGAGTGATTTTGAGTGGTCTGAAACTACAAGATATTTATACCCCATTTTTATGGCATGCTCAGCCATTTCTTCAAATGTAGGTGTCCCATCACTCCAGTTAGAGTGATTATGAAGGTCGCCTTTTATATCGGATAATTCAATAAGATCTGGTAGTTTTCCTAATTGAGCAGCCTCTATTTCTCCTCTATTTTCGCGTAGTTCCGGCGGTATACAGTTCATACCGAGCGCTTTATAAACATCTTTTTCCAGGCTTCCCCCAATCCTTTTTTCTCCCTTAAAAATGCCATATTCACTAATCTTTAATCCCTTCCTCTTTGCAATCTCACGCAGGTGAATATTATGTTCCTTCGAACCAGTAAAGTACTGTAAGGCAGCGCCAAATTCATCTTCTTTGACAACCCTTAAATCTACCTGCACCCCCTCTTCTACCATGACGCTTCCCTTTGTATCACCGGATGCCAGCACATGGGTTACACCATTCATACTTACAAAAGATTCTACAATACTTGCGCCGTTCGTACCGGATACAAGTATGTCTATGTCTCCGACCGTTTCTTTCATCCTCCTCAAAGAGCCTGCGGCCTGAATTTCTTTGACTTCAGGGTTATTCCTTAACCCTGCTATAATCCTCTTAACAACAGGGTATGCCATTCCAATAGAGATCCTCTGCTGACTTGTTTTAAATAATTCTATGCCCTTGATAATATTTTCAACCTTTTTATCACCGATGCCAAACAATCCCTTCAATTTGCCCTCATGTAAAGCCCTCTCCAGCTCGCTCAAACCAACAATCCCCAATTCCCTGTTTAACATGGCAACTGTCTTTGGACCCAAACCCGGTATCTGCATCAGTGTGATTGTTTCTTCAGAAATCCCCCTCATCACCTCCTCATACTTTGACATCTTACCGGTCTTAATGTATTCAACAATCTTTTCAGCCGTCCCCTTTCCTATGCCGGGAATATCCGTTAGTTTCTCTTCGCTTGCTAGCTTTTCTATATCCTCTGTTAAGTCAGCAATTACACTGGATGCCTTCCTATATGAATTTATACGAAACGAATCATCCCCCCTGAGTTCAAGCACATCTGCTATTCGTCCAAATAATGTGGCTATTTCGTGATTCTTCATAATATTCTTTTCTATATTTTAATTAAAACTGCCACCATATAACCTTCACCATAAAAAACAGCAGTAACATACCTGTTTTTCGTCTTCTTAACAGACTGAATTATACCTATAGCCAGAAAAACTTCAAATTTTAATTATTGACATAGATATACCATTTTTCGCATAATTAGAAACCGTAATTTTTTTGAAACTTATACTTCAAATCACAAGGAGAAACTGAAAAATGACCTCACAGATGATAGGTATCATTGGTGGTAGTGGTCTTTATAAAATTGAGGGGATTAAGGACCTAGAAACCGTATCAATAGACACTCCATTTGGAAAACCCTCTGATAGTTTTACTACAGGTACTTTAGAAGGACGCAAGGTATCCTTTTTACCTAGACATGGAAAGAATCATACAATTTTACCGTCTGAACTCAACTTTAGGGCGAATATTTATGGAATGAAGAAGCTTGGCGTGGAATACATAATCGCTGTCAGCGCGGTTGGCAGCATGAAGGAGGAAATCAAACCCATGGACATAGTCATCCCCGATCAATTCTTTGACAGAACAGTAAAGAGAATCAGCACCTTCTTCGGAGATGGTCTTGTTGGTCATGTGAGTTTTGCCAACCCAATATGCAATGCGCTTGCAAATACTTTGTATATTGCGGCAAAATCACATAATGTCCGTGTGCATAAAGGCGGCACTTACTTATGTATGGAAGGACCGTTATTTTCTACCCGTGCAGAATCGAATGTGTATAGGCAATGGGGAGTCAGCGTCATTGGCATGACCAACCTTCAGGAAGCCAAATTAGCACGTGAAGCAGAAATATGTTACAGCACGCTTGCCATGGCAACAGATTATGATTGCTGGCATGTAAGCGAGGAACCTGTGACATTAGAAATGATCCTTGAAAATCTTAACGAAAATGTTGAAACAGCAAAAAAAATACTTAAGGCTGCCATACCAAAAATCGAATTAAAAAGGAATTGCGAATGCGCATCCGCAGCTAAAAACGCCATCGTAACACATAAAGATTTTATTCCAGAAACCACAAAAAAGAAGCTTGATGTTATATTTGGTAAGTATATAAGATAATTCACTAGGGCAATGAATGTTGCCTAGCAAATTATTATTCTCTTAACATTATTCCAGCACCAAACCTTCCTGTTTCACCGCCCAGGGAACGATAGGAGAAAAAGGTGGTATGGTTGCAAAAAGTGCATATCCTAGCAATTTCTATATTCTTTTCAGGAATTCCCATCTCCATTAGCTGTATCTTGTTTGCATTCCACAAATCTAAATATTTATCACTTTTTATTATCTCATTGATATATTCTCTTTTATTATTATGAACCTTTCTGACCTGATTAATAATCTCCGAACCAACAATATAACAGCAAGGACCGATGGATGGGCCCATACCAACAATAATATCATCAGATGAACTACTAAATTCCCCCATAAATACATTTACAGTATTTTTTGTTACCATCCGAAGCGTACCTTTCCAACCAGCATGAACAACACCAATTATCTTTTTTCTAAAGTCAAGAAATAGTATAGGCACACAATCCGCTTGTAAAACCATGAGATAAATGCCGGGAATATCTGTTATCATAGCATCGGTATCTTTTACAGCCGTGTTGTAATCTGTCGCACCTTTTCCTTTCAAATCACTTGTAATGATTCTCACGTTACAGTCGTGAATTTGGGCTGCAGTAGTAAAACTTTCAACGGAGATTCCGAGTGACATAGCTAGCCGTTCACGATTTTTAAGCACGGAAACTGTATTATCGCCAACATGGAATCCCAGATTAAGAGAATGATAAGGTGGATTACTACATCCACCAATTCGACTGGATATGAAATGACTAATTTCCTTGTATTCAAGGAAATGTCTAAAAAACCATAAAGGCAGGGAACTAATGCTTGTTTCAATCATAAAGAGATTCTAGAATAATAAAAAAATAAGGGCGTTGAATTCAAAAATAATTCAACGCCCTTTACCTTAAATATTAAAAGCTGAAACTAGACGGCTTTTTCTCCTCTTTCGCCCGTACGAATACGAAGGGCATCCTCAATGTTAGAAATGAATATCTTACCGTCTCCGATGCTTCCGGTTTGTGACTCTTTTGTTATACACTGTACAATCTTTTCTACCTCTTTGTCACCAACAACCATTTCAATCTTTATCTTTGACAACAAATCCACCCTGAACGTTCTTCCACGCCATTGCTCAGTTATCCCACGTTGGGCTCCGTGACCTTTTACATCAGTCACGGTCATACCCGGATAACCTAATTCCTCCAGTGCATCTTTTACAATGGACAAACGCTCGGGTCTTAAGATTGCCTCAATTTTTTTCATTTAAAAACCTCCTTCATTAATAAACATGCCCTATTCCCTAAACAAATGCTAAAATAGGGCTAATTTTTATCAACGAGTATCTTCCACAATGGATATTATACACTCTCGGTTTCATAATAATGATAAGAAATTTCCTTATGCTGGGAAATATCCATACCTGCAATTTCATCTGACTCGCTTGGTCTCAAACCAATCGTACCATTTACAAACCAAGCCAGAAGCGACGTTACGCCATACGCATATCCCCATGTAGCCAGGATACCTATCCATTGTTTTCCCATCTGTGCAACATTCCCATAAATTGCGCCATCAAAACCGGCTGGATTTACCGAAGTGCTACAAAAGATACCTGTTGCCCATGCCCCCCACGTTCCACCCATAGCATGCACACCAATAACGTCAAGGGCATCATCGTAGCCAAACGCCTTTTTCATCCTAGTTACAGAGTAGAAGCAAACAAGACCTGCGCCAACACCTATAGCAATTGATGCCATTGGTCCTACAAAACCGGATGCGGGTGTAATGGCAACCAGACCTGCTACTGCACCAGAGCAAGCGCCGAGTATGGTTGGTTTCTTGTGATGTATCCATTCAAGACACAGTCCAAGTAAAGGCAGCGGCGGCTGTTGCAGTATTCGTAACCACAAATGCGCTTGCAGCAAGTCCGCTCGGCCGCAACTGCGCTACCTGCATTAAAACCAAACCAACCGAACCACAGTAAACCAGTACCCAGCATCATGAAAGGTAAATTATGAGGAGGTTTTATCTCTTTAGGAAAGCCTTTGCGTTTTCCCACAAATGAGCATCACTGCAAAACCAGAGGCACCAGAACAAATATGAACTACTGTTCCACCGGCAAAATCCAATGCACCAAATTTTAATAACCAACCATCAGCAGCCCACACCCAGTGGCAATAGGTGCATAGACTGCTGCTGTCCATAATAGAACAAGCAATAACCATGCATTAAATTTAAATCGTTCTGCAAAAGTACCTGTCATCAATGCAGGTGTAATAATAGCAAACATGCATTGGAATATCATAAAAGTCAAATGTGGTATTGTAGTTGCATAAAGATCACTAGGCGCCTGACCCACTGCACCTGCTCCCAGCCCACACCATTGAAGACCACCAATAAACCAGCTTCCCGGTGCAAATGATAAACTATAACCCTACAATACCCACTGTACACTTACAACACAAATAACAATAAAGCTCATCCACATTGTATTCACCATGTTCTTTGCCCTTGCCATACCACCGTAAAACAGGGCAAGACCTGGTGTCATTATTAAAACCAAGGCAGACGAGGCAAGCAACCATGCATTATTTCCTGTATCAATCGCGGGTGCATCGTCTGCGAACGCATTTGATGCAAATAGCGCTAACATCGATAACGCAAATATCGATGAAATGCCTAAACAGACTCCTTTTCTCATTTCCCTCTCCTTTATAAATAATTATTTTACTGCCTAACCACATGTTGCATGCACACACAACTAAACATTCCTTCTCGAAACGACAAAAATTGCTACATTACTTATGCATTTATCACCTTCCTTTCATAAAAAAAATTCAATTACTATACGGTTTTAGTTTTATTTCCCATAAATAGCTGGCTAATCTATCCATATCTGCCTGTAAAAAGAGGGATGGTTCTTTTTCCTTTATTCGGTCTACAACACTTTTACATCTGCGCTTTGAATATAACAACGAAACATCCTTCATTCTTGCAGGATTATGACAAGGTACACAATTATCCATATAAACGCCTTCTGTAAAGTCGGCTACATCTTTTTCTCCCATTTGTTTTAAAGATTTAAATTCCGCAAGCATTCCTTTATCTATTTCACCCTTTTGATAACTTTTAAATAGGTCAATTATCTTCTGTTCATCTTTTGTAAATCTCTCTTCTTTATCCATTTGAAGCCTGTTGTATGCATGTAAAATATCCTCCTCTACCCAATTCTTATGAGAATATATGTATTCAAGAATATGACACTGGCCACATCTTCTTCCCAAAGTTATTTCCATGCCTTCATCCGAATGAACTGCAGTCTTTCGAATATTTTCATTTTCTGTAGATATTAAAAGCTTTGCATCTGTTGGAGAACTTGCAATCCTGACAAACTCGGTAAGTGCAATATAAGGCATAAAACCAAGGAAATTTTTTATCCTCCCAATCTCATACTCTTTGTTTTCCATATAAAAAAATATACGGTTACTTATATCGTCATAAACCACTTCCTTTGGTAGTAAATATAATATCTCTTTGTATCTTTTATGATTTGTAATATTTCTAGCCCCCTCGTCAAGTATTATTTTAATATAAACTCTGTCATTTTTAACAACCAAAGACTCTCGACGTACAATACTATTTTTAATATCTGCTAATTGTGGTTCTTCACATAAAAGTCCATTGACAATATAATTCTCTGAAAATAAAGGAAGTGATACTAAAATATTAATGCATACTGTTAGAACAAAACAAACACAAAATTTATAATCAGGTTTCATTTTAATAATAAAAACATTATTTTGTAAAAAGAATGTGTCTTGGAAGAAAATTACTAGCAGTAAGTTGAATCGCACATAACCTACTGCTTACCAATGTCTTACGATATATTTTACACTTAGTTCTTCCTTTACTCCTGATAAAAGTTGCGCTTGTGAATTTTCATTGTGCTATTCATCAGTGTAAAGGATTTGAGTATTTTTGATTCAAATATTTCTCTACTCAATAAACTCCTGAAGCATTTTTCTTCGTTCTTTAACAAAAAGCAAATGGTTCTGTTTATCCTAGCCGTTTCCGTCTTGTTCAAAAGACTATAAAAGAAATTCTCTAAAGTTCCAAATATGAAAACAAAAAAGCCTTACTGTAAAGATATTCAACACAAACATCTTCGGCAGTAAGGCTGTCTTTTAACTTGCTTAACGCCCCAGGATTTCTATTTATATCGTAACGCTGGAATATCAGTCAACCATAAAGATCAGCGCAACAATAAAAGACCCTTTACTTTGCGTCCCATGATCGCTCATGGTTTGCCTTTATCGCTATGTTTTACCCTATCTAATCTTTAACTAATACCCAAATTCTACAATTGGACACATATTAACACAGATAAAATACAATTTACATCTAAAAATTTAAAATTATAACTTTAAAAAATCCTACCCTTACTTTTACAAAATCTGCCTTTGTCTAGGATAACATTATATATTTAAATAATTTACTGTCAATAACTATTTTCCCTTGCAATTTTGTTTTACCACAATAGCTATTCTAACTATCAGAACTTGTAGTAAGATAAATGGTTTATTAAGAAGACAGATGAATTTAACCTGCATTCCCTGCAATATTTAATGCCCTGAAGTAAAAAGGCGGTACCTTAATTGAACCGTACCATTCTGCTATGTTACCCATTGCTATAATGTTGTTAAAGACTGTAAAGGCATTACCAGCAATCATGCAATCTTTTACTCTGCCAGTAATTTTTCCATTTTCAACTAGGTAACCAAGATCAATGCTTACGGAAAATTCACCCGCAATGACATTACTCTGGCCTGCGCCGAGTACTTGGTCTACTAGTACGCCGTATTTTATATCCTTTAGCATTGCTTCGAGTAATATATTAGCAGAAAAAATAAAGGATTACTCAATACTGCATAATAAGTTACCTCAAAATATATACTCTTTTTTAAAAAAGTCAAAATATTTTAAGTTTTTAGCAGATTGTATGCCTATGAACTAATAAAACAACTAACAATCATATAACTTATTAATTTATAATATATTATGACTGTTTTTACAACAAAAAGACAGTTATTAGCACAAAACTTGCAAGTAAAATTTTGGTTGATTTAAACCAAAGGTATCCAAAACAAAGGTGGCTAAAACAAAACCCGTAGCCACAAAAACTAAGACTTTAAATTTATCTCTCAATAAATTCAATAGCTTCTAGCTTAAGGTGAAGTATTAAAAATCATAAAACAGACGTGAGAAAGCCGAATAAAGCAGGGAAAAAATACATCGAAAGCCTAAACCAAGCCTAGTATTAAATTTCAAGTTATTGAACTTAATATTATTGGCTGTAATAGTTATTTATCTTTCAATATAATCGTTGCAGAAAGAAATATATACTCAAAAACCTGGATAACAGCTTGTACCATGTTCATAAACATCAATTCCTGAACGTTCTACGTTAACTGGTACTCTTAAACCAAACATTTTTTTAATAATATAAAAGAATACAAATCCAACAGCAAAGCACCACACCATTAATGTAATGCACGCAATAAATTGTGCTAATAATTGCCAACCAGAACCTGTAATTAACCCCTTAACACCCCCATATGTACCATCAGAAAAAATACCAACCGAAAGTAAGCCCCACAACCCATTCGCCCCGTGAACTGAAATAGCCCCAACAGGGTCATCAATTTTTAATTTACTTTCAACATAATATAATGAAAACCTTGTTATCAAACTTGCAATAATACCAATTACAATCGCTGCCCAATGTGGAACATAAGCCCCTGACGCTGTAATTGCTACACAGCCAGCTAGTGCGCCGTTACAGGCCATAATAACATCTGCTTTTTTGGTCATAACAAAAGAAAGATACAACAAACTAACTGCGCCGGCAGCTGCAGATAAAAATGTATTTACTGCAATGATAGAAACGCGAAGCTCAGTTACAGCTAGCGTACTACCCGCATTAAAACCAAACCACCCAAAAAGAAGAATAAGCGTACCGATTACAATATATGTGAGGTTGTGACCATGAATAACATTTGGACTCCCATCCGGATTGTATTTTCCGTATCTTGGACCCACCAACCATGCCGCCACAAGAGCAACCAAGCCCCCCATCCCATGCACTACCCCAGAACCTGCAAAATCCCTTGCACCCACACCGAATGGCAACGTTTGTAACCACCCCTTCCCCCACATCCAATGACCAAAAATAGGGTAAAGGACGCCGCACAAAAATAAACTATAAATTACATGTGCATGAAATTTGAATCTTTCCGCTACAGCACCAGTAACAATTGTACATGCAGTGGCGGCAAACATTATTTGAAATACCCATAGCACCGAAGTAGAGACATCATATGAGTCTCCCAGTAACAGAAAACCGCTGTACCCAATAAAATGATTCCCCTCCGAAAGGCCTGGCGCCAACTTTGATCCCCCGAACATTAGCGCAAAACCAAAAAGCCAGAAAATCAGCGCACCTATACAAAAATCTATAAGGCTCATTGCCATATAGTTCAGGGTATTCTTCTTTTGCACAAAACCAGCACCAAGGAATGTAAAACCTGTTTGCATATTAAAAACAAGAAAAGCACTAAGCAGTGTCCATGCAAAATTTACAGAAAATTTCAGTCCTTGAATACTGTCAGAATAAGTACTAATACCGCTGGGATCACCTGCAAGCAGGTTCCTTGAAAAGCAAACAAAAAACCCTACGCTTAAAATTATAAATAGATGTCTCTTCAATTATCTATAAAAAAATAGCTGATGTTGTCTCTTTTGAAGTGAGACAACAGCAGCATAAAACTTATGCACAAGGCTCAGATTGCCGCCTCATCTGTTTCTTTCGTGCGAATACGGAAAACATTTTCTACATTAAATATGAATATCTTTCCGTCACCGATACTACCTGTCTGAGATTCATTAATGATAGTGTTAACTATCTTCTCTACATCTGAATCTTTGACTACAATTTCTAATTTAATCTTTGAAAGCAAATCAACCCTATATCTTCTTCCACGCCATACTTCACTTATACCCTTTTGACTGCCATGACCTTTAACTTCTGTGACGGTCATACCGGGATAACCTAACTCAGTCATGGCATCTCTTACTATATTAAATTTTTCTGGCCTGATTATTGCCTCTATCTTTTTCATTAAAAACCTCCATCCAATTGAGTACTATCTAATTACATTAAATGAAATTCTTACTTCTTGCCTTTCTCCGTTTTAGGTCTCGCATACACCCATCGGCCGAGCTTGTCAGAATATATCTTTTCCCTATCCGCATCTTTACTCATTGCCTCTTCGAGTAAGGTTAGCTGTTCTTTTTCCTGTTTCAGATCAATCATTGCTTCTCCAGTTAAAGCAGCAATAAAACCTTCTTCAACAGGATAACATGCCATACCGTGGATATGGGTATCCACACCATCAGACTCTATAAGATCAGACACTCGTATGCCTATCGTATATTTCAGTGCAAAGAAGATCGCAGCACCCCAGGCAAATGCCCAACCTATAGCTACAACTGTTCCTATAAACTGTGCGAGTAACTGCCAGCCAGAACCCATAATTAAGCCCGTTACCCCCTGATATGTGCCATCGGCAAAAATACCAACGGCAATCATACCCCAAATACCATTTGCTGCATGAACAGCTACGGCACCAAGGGGGTCGTCAATTTTAAATTTGCATTCAACAAGCCACACTGCGCCTCTCATTGCCAATCCTGCAAACAACCCAATCACTGCTGCAGCCCACGGCGCAACATATGCGCAAGGCGCTGTAATAGCAACTAAACCAGCAAGCGCACCATTGCAAATAAAAAGAATATCAACATAACCTGTTGCCGCCCATGTCACAAATAGCATGATCGTGGCGCCAGCTGCAGCAGCAATAAACGTATTTGTTGCAATTACAGATATACGTAAATCTGTTGCTGCAAGCGTACTGCCCGCATTAAAACCAAACCACCCAAAAGCAAGTATTAGTGTACCAATAACTACGTATACAAGATTGTGTCCGGGTATAGCATTTGGTGTCCCATCAGGATTATATTTTCCCTTTCTGGGACCAAGTGCTAATGCACCAACAAATGCCATGATTCCACCTATTGTATGCACACATGCGCAACCGGCAAAATCTTTAACTCCAGCACCAATTTGGAGTGTACTTAACCAGCCCCCACCCCAAACCCAGTGGCCATAAATAGGATAAATTACACCGCACATCAGGAAACTATATATCAAGTACGGTGCAAACTTCATCCTCTCTGCCACACCACCTGCAATAATAGAAACAGTCTTTGTAGCAAATACCATCTGGAACAACCAAAACATAATTGTCTGAACATCATAAGCCCTGCCCGCGAGGAAAAAGCCGTCCCAACCAGCAAACGAATTACCATGTTCAAGTCCGGGATACAACTTAGAACCGCCAAACATCAATGCAAAACCGAAAAGATAAAATACTATAGCACCGAACGTTGAATCAATGAAGCAATGCGCCATATAACCGAGCATGTTTTTCTGCCTTAAAAATCCACCTAAAAAGGCAAAACCCGCTTGCATAATAAAAACTAAAAACGCACCTAGCAGTGCCCATATAAAATTTATAGAAAATTTCAATCCACTGATGCTATCGGTATAGGTCATACTACCATTGGGGTCGGCAGCTTCAACAATACCAAGGTTATATGCAAATATCCCTGTTGTTATTAAAAACAATAACACTGCAATCTTAATTTTATTTGAAACAAACTTCATAAGTATCCCTCATTTTTAAAATGATACATTTTACTCAAATTAATTACAATATTAAATTACATTTATTTTAAGATTTCATATCATTTACATCTCCTTCCAGATAACTTTTTAAAATAAACAGTCTTTAAAATTAACATCATATAATTAAATAATTAATAAAAATTATTCAAGTAATCGCAATTATTACTACAATTCAAATTTACATACAATTTAGAAGTAATATATTTGTATTCCATGATAGTTATTATTTACTATAAAATGTAAATTTACAACTTATTTTAAACAAAAACTACTTATTATTTTCTTAAAATTTGGCATGACAATTCAAAACCTAAACATAACCAGGAATTTTAAGATTGGTCATAACTTTTCACAATATGTTTATATACTGATTTTTTTCAGCCACCGCTACAATCCCGATGACATTTTAAAATATTTTCCTCCCTTACAAATATTTAAAATTCTTGTCTTATATATAACTTACGTTATAATTTCACAAATTTCGTATAAAATAAATTTATGTACAGAATCAACCAATATCAATTTAATGATTTCAAATGTCAGGCAAGTTTACACAAATCTAATTACGCAGTGCTGTTTAACATGCATGAAAAGGGAATAAAATACTCGCCAGACTTTGATTTTTCTGAAGAATATTACCTATTAAAGGAACTTAATCATATCCAAATACCCGTTGCTTATAATTTTGGACAGGATGAACTTTTCAGAGATGGTAAATTCTTAATAAAGCAGAACTATATTGTACTACAGCATATAAATGGATATGACCTTGTAGAATACTTAGAAAAAAAAGATGTCAGAAGTGTCGAAACCATTAATGAAATTATTAAATTGTTTATAAATGTCTGCGACCCCTTACAATACATTCATAGCAAAAATTATATTCATTGTGACATAAAACCGGGGCATCTCATTCTAAGCCAGAAAACAGGCTTCGTTCACCTAATAGACTTTGAATTATCTATAAAAAAGGGGGGCGTAATTAAAGGAATTAGCAAAGAGTATTCGTCTCCAGAACAATTACAGATGCTCACATTTTTAAAAGACCGACCGAGAAAAGTTCACTATGAAGAGATATCTTCAACCATTCGATTAGACGGAAGAACAGATTTGTATTGCATAGGACTCATACTGTACCAGGCTCTAACAAAAAAACTATGGCTACCAGAAAAGGTATCTCTATCCCAAATAAACAGCCAAATACCTTGGAAACTAGTAGAAATCGTAAATGGATTATTGGAGGCTAATGTTTTTAATAGAATTCAATCTGCAGATGAATTAAAAAAAACATTACTAAGTATTTGACAACAATTTTGGACTATATGTTATGAGGAATATTATCTTTTCGGATATACATGGAAATATAGAAGCACTACTGGCTGTGCTAAAAGAGATAACAGAAAAGGAAGATAAGATTGTTAAAATACTTATTGCCGGCGACATCGTCGGCTATGGAGCATCACCAAACGAATGCTGCGATATTGTACGTTATTTGATTTATGGCAGGAAAAAAGTCACCCTAGAACACATTAATAAAATTATTACACAGTCATACACAGATTCCACACAAGCAGAAACCCTGCTAAAAGCTCTTGTTCTACTGGAAAAAAGATGTATTACGATTGCAGGAAATCATGATAAGGAGGCGTCCGACGAACCATCGCTTACTTCTGAAATGAACCCAATCGCGAAGACAGCTGCTGAATGGACCAAGCATGTATTAACAAACGAAAATTTCAAATTCTTAAAAAATCTTTCATTAAGAATGAAATTTGGCAGGGAAGGCTTTGAAATCGTTCATAGTACACCTGCTTATCCCCAGGGCTATGACTATGTCAAGAACGCGGGCGTACTAAAATATGCAACGCTACGTTCGAAAATAACCTTTGGCGGCCATACACACAGACCTGCGGCTTACATTTATACAAAGGAAATTAGAACTGTAAACGCCTCCGTATTAATACCGGCGGATAATTATGATATGAGGCTCATGCTCATCGAAAAAGCGTCAACCAATAAGCTGGAGTCCTTTGACATTGAAACGAATAAAGACTGGAAATACTATATCAACGTGGGCTCAGTAGGGCAGCCAAGAGATGGGAATCCTCAGGCGTGTTATGTGGTATTTGATTCAGATTCCAAGCATATTTGTTTTAAAAGAGTGTCTTACAATGTAGAAACCGCATCAAAGAAAATCACAGAAGCGAGTTTACCCAGTGAACTAGCGCAAAGAATATTGAAGGGCGCTTAGCTTGTTTTTTCTCCAAACACAAACGTTCCGCTCTTTCCACCGGATTTCTTTACGAGGTGGATGTCGCTTATCATCATCCCTTTATCTATAGATTTACACATATCGTATATCGTTACAGCGCAAATAGCGGCTGCGGTGACGGCTTCTATTTCTACCCCTGTTTTCCCGTTAACCTTAACTTCTGATGCGATGTAAATTGTATCTTTTGAATTATTGGTAAAATCAATTTTTGCACTGTTTATATTGAGTGGATGGCACATTGGGATGAGACTGTGGGTCTGCTTTGCAGCCATAATACCTGCAACCCTTGCAACTTCAAGCACGTCTCCCTTTTGTATTTTTTTGTCCATAATAAGAAGAAATGTCTCAGGTTTCATTGTAATCTTCGCATGGGCGATGGCGATTCTTTCGGTAGCTTCTTTGTTACCTATATCAACCATACGGGATGCTCCATGTTCATCAAAATGTGTTAATTTTGTCATTTTTCAAGCATGATAAAATAATCTTTTTTATCCCCCCACCTGATGCATGATTACATGCCCCTTGCCAGAATGTACAGGTGGTTTTAAATTTGCGGCACAGAGAAAAGCATCAGTAATTGTCTCTTCTGTTGGATTATTTCTAAGAATTGCCTTCAAGTCAACTTCACCGCCGGATAATAAACAGGAACGAAGTTTACCGTCAGAAGTCAAACGAAGCCGATTGCAAGAATTACAAAACGGCTGACTTACTGCAGAAACAAAACCAATAGTACCTACGGCACCTTTAATCTTATATATCTTTGCAGCACCACTACCAAGTCTCGATGGAGGGAGCGATATTAGTTCATTGTTATTCTCTATAATATTAATAATATCATTCGTGGGAATGAACTTATCCTCAGAAACAAGACTCTCTTTATTCATTGCCATGTATTCAATAAATCTGACTTCAAGGTTGCGTTCCAATGTAAGCCTTGCAAAATCTTCGAATTCGTCGTCATTAATACCCTTCATTGCAACCACGTTAATTTTTGTGTTTTTAAACTCCATCCTCAGAACTTCCTCTATTCCCTTAAGGATGTCCTGCAACTTACCGCCTCTTGTAATCCTCTCAAATTTTGATTCATTTAAACTATCCAGACTAATGTTGAGCCTGAATAATCCTATTTCTTTTAGAATATTCGCAAACTTCTCCAGGTAAATACCGTTTGTAGTTATTGCCATGTCTTCGATGCCGCTTATCCCTCCAAACAAATACAACAGCCGTTCAATATTTCTTCGATAAAGCGGTTCTCCTCCAGTAAGGCGAAAGCTTTTTATTCCCAATTTAACAGCATGCCGCACAATAGTTGCAATCTCTTCGTACGTCAAAATATCTTTATGAGATGTAAGTTCCATACCATCTTCTGGCCTACAATAAACACATCGTAGATTACAGAGTTCGGTTACTGATATTCTTAAACGATTTATTTTCCTAAAATATTTATCTATAATAGTATTCACTATTCAAACCTTTAAACTATAAAGCAACGTCAAGGAATATTATCTCACTTGATTTCTATTTCTCTCTACCTGGATTAATAAGTGTGCAGCTAGCTTTATTAGCAGTATTAAATATTTTCAGTATTATAAATAGTTTTGGGTATGATGTGATATTCTTTCATCTTTCTCCAGAGAGTTGTAGTAGAAATACCCAAATTACTTGCAGCTAATTTACGATTTCCTGCATACCTTTTCAAAGATGCTATTATCGTCTTCCTCTCCTGTTGTGCCAATGCAGCGCGAATACCACTATTCTCGATCATAACATCAATGTTATCTGTTTCCAGAGAATCGTGCAATGCAAGGTCAGATGCTTCGATCCTATCGCCCATAACAAGAGTTACAGCTCTCTCAATTACATTCTCCAGTTCTCTAACATTTCCAGGCCATGAATAATTCATGAGTAATGACATCGCTTCTGCTGTTATTTCAGGTAGTTTCTTATCCAATTTATTTGAATATTTATTAACAAAATAATTTACCAAAACATGAATATCTTCTTTCCTTTCCCTCAGCGGTGGCAAATGAATCCTTATTACATTGAGCCTGTAAAATAAATCTTTTCTAAAAGCTCCACCCTTCGTTGCCTCATCAAGGTCTTTATTTGTCGCTACAATTATGCGAACATCCAAGAATATTGGTTTATTATCTCCCACTCGCCGTATCTCGCCGTTTTGTAAAAAACGAAGCAGTTTAACCTGACTCGATAGTAATGTCTCACCAATTTCATCCAGGAAAAGTGTGCCACCCTGCGCTTCTAAAAAAATACCTTTCTTATCTTTAACCGCACCAGTAAAAGAGCCAATAACGTGTCCAAACAACTCACTTTCCTGCAAACTTTCTGGCAAAGCTCCACAATTTACAACAACAAAAGGTTTATTACTCCTTCTGCTATTATTATGGATTGCTCTTGCAATCAGCTCCTTTCCGGTACCGCTTTCGCCAGTAATCAAAACCGTGCTTTCGCTGTTTGTTAATTCCATGAGAATATTTAATACACGCATCATTACCGGAGAATTTCCTACAACACCATCAAATTTATACTTATCTTTAATCTCCCTTTGTAGAGTTGCAACCTTATCGGTAAGACGTTTCTTTTCCAATGCCCTTTCGACCAATGAAAGTATATCAGTTAACTGAAACGGTTTTGTAGCGTAATCATATGCTCCCTTTCTCATCGCCTCGATTGCACTATCAATTGTACCAAACGCAGTCATTACAATAACTTCAGTTGCAAGATTAATTTGTTTGATGTGAGAAAGTACCTCCAGACCGTCCATGTCTTCCATCTTAAGATCCAACATAACTAAATCATACAACTTATCCCCCTGAAGTTTAACGGCATTCTCTCCATTTTCGACGCTATCAACATTATAACCTGCCCTCTTAAACGCAATCGCGAGGGATTCTCTCATATTCTTTTGATCATCAACAATCAGAATGTTGAACATAAATTAAAAACCCTATACAATACCAACTTTAGCTTTTTTATTTCTTAAAGGTAACCGAATTGTAAAGGACGTTCCTTTATTATGATCACTCTTCACATCTATCATACCTTCATGATTATCTACAATACGGTGAACAATTGGAAGCCCCAAGCCGGTCCCCTTTGTCTTCTTTGTAGTAAAAAACGGTTCAAATATTTTTCCTATTATTTCAGGTGGAATCCCACTGCCAGTATCTTTAATTACAATCTCCAATTGGTTGTTTTCTGGTACTTTTGGCTTTCTGACTAATACGAATATCTTCCCGCCTCCTGGCATGGCATCTACCGAATTTACCAATAAATTCCAAAAAACCTGTCTTATCCAATTCCTGTCCAAATATATTTTGGGGACACTGTTTTCGTAACGTTTTATAATCTTTATTTTTTTATTAAACCTTGCGTCCTGTTCCAGCAAAAATAAGGTTTCTATCAATAATTTCAGTAATATCGCTTTTGATAAAATGATATTCTGCTGGATGCGCAAAAGTAAGAAAATTAGTTATAATACTATTTAAACGAGCGGTCTCCTCAACAACCATTTCAAATAGTTTCTTATCGTCCCCCCGCAATGCAAGGTCTCTTTTCAACATGCTCACTGAATTTGAGATAGCGCCCAGCGGGTTCCTGATCTCGTGAGCAATTGAGGCTGCCAATTCTCCAATTGAAGAAAGACGTTCTGAGCGGCGGATCTGTTCTTCTGTCTTTTTCTTACCAGTAATATCCCTTATGATTCCCTCAATGCCTATAATATTTCCATTCTTGCTTTTAATTGGATATATGCTTTGAGAAACCCAGAGCTCCTTGCCATTCTTACAATAAATTCTGTACTCTAAATCCTTTGAAACTTTTAATTTACCTGCAAGAACCTTCTGTATCTCCTCTTTAACAGGATTTACATCATCCTTATTAATAATATCAGTAGCAATAAAAGGTTTATCATAGTATTCCTGCGGAGAATAACCTGTTACCTTCTGTAATGCATTATTAAGGAATAAATATCTTCCCTGTTTGTCCATTCTAAATATTATATCTTCTATATCCTCCACAAGATTTCTATACTTTTCCTCAGATTCTCTAATTTTATCAAATAGACGAGTGTTGTCAATTGCTATAGCCAGTTGAGGTGTAATCTTACTAATAAAATCAAATACCTGGCCGCCATAAAAATTCTTAACCTTTTTACTTCCAAAGTTAACGCTTCCAATAGTCTCACCTTTATATATCAACGGGAATGCAATACGTGATTTTATGCCCTCTTTAAACAGGATCGTATCCGTAGAAAATGAACCCCTAGATGTGTCATCAACCATGTAAAACTCGCCATCATCAACAACCTTTCCTGCGAGTGTTCCATACTTAGAATAGTGTATGCCTTCTTCAAGTTTAGAACGATCGTAATCTTTTGAAACGGCAAATACTATAAATTCTTCCCTCTTTTCATCAAGAAGGGTAACACTCATACGATCGAAATCAATAACCTTATTAAGTTCTTCGCTGAGCGTTTTAAAAACTTCTCTAATATCGAGTTTTGATGCCAGAAACTTATTAATGTTATTTAATATATCCTTTTCTTGCTCTACCCTCTTCCTCTCTGTTAGATCTATAATAATCCCTTCATAACCAATAACGTTATTCCGCTCATCTCTCCTTAAATTGCTTGTCATCAAGCATGGCACTTTAACCCCACCCTTGTGCTTTAATTCAACCTCGTAATCCTTAACAAAACCATTCCTGTATACCATCTCCCTTATTGCTTTACCTTCGTCTGGATTGTAAAATAAGTTTTGTGATAAATTTAATTTCAGTATCTCTGTTTTCGATTCATAACCAAACAAGTCAACCCCTGACTGATTAATATCTATAAAGTTACATTCCAGGTCACAAAAAAACACAACGTCTTTACTTGTTTCAAAAAGACGTCTATATTTTTCTTCTGATACCCTGAGTTTTTTCGTCCGCTCTTCAACGATACTTTCAAGGTGCGCCGTATACTTATGAAGTTCCTGTTCCAACAATTTCTGTTCAGTAATATCCCTTGTAATCACCACAAAACCGGTAGGGTTGCCCCCTAAAGACTGTCTTATTGTGAAAGTGCTATAACCCGTAAATTTCTCTCCATTCTTTCGTATTAATTGCATCTCATTCTTATATCTGCCTGCAGCTAATGTCGCTTCAAGTATTTTTTTGACCTTGTCCTCCAAATCGTCAGATTTTGGATAAAATATACTTATATTAGATTTCTGTGTCACTTCTTCAGGTTCATAACCATACATCCTTCTGGCACCCTCGTTAAATGCAAGTATATTCCCCTCTAGATCGCACGCAATTATCGAATGTTCGGTTGAACTAACCAGAATGCTGTTTAGGAAATTTGTCGTTTCCTGTAATTTTGATGTCTTTTCCTGTACAGATTCAACCATCACATTAAATGAATCTTCAAGCTCCTGTATCTCATTCCTGGTTTTTACTGTAACTCGCTGGGATAAGTCACCTGAAGACATCTTTCTTGTAGCAGCAGTTAACTTAACAATAGGATTTGCAATCTTTTGCCCAATTATGATCGCAAATGCGATACCAGCCATTGCCAGAGCCATCCCTGTAATAGTCAAATATGTAAATATCTTCGTAAATGGATTCTTCAGGTTCCTCATTGCTAGTGATATCTCGTCTGCGCTAATTTCTGTAATAACTCCCCATTTGAGTTCAGGAATCCAATACCATACACCCATCACTTTTTTCCCGACATAATTCTCATAGCCTTCCGCATCAAACCCATTAATACCGCTTAAACAAGCGGCAACACCTTTTGTAAAATTTTTATTCTGAGGTTCAACAACGGGCAACTCCAGCGTTGTCCTTCTTTTAATCAATCCCGCATTTCTTAACTGCTCAATAAAGCTGGATTCAGTAATCATCACACCATGTCTATTGATCATATAAATATCATAACTATCACCGTGTCTCGTTTCATGAATTTCATTATTCAGGGTAGATAAATTCACCTCAAACATCATTACGCCAGCAACCTTGCCATTTCCGCCCCACAACGGTTCAGCAATATACATGGTGGGTACTTTTACTGACCTGGTTCCGAATTCATCCGTATCAAAAAATGTAGACGGAACAATATCTGAAACATATGTATGCCCTTTAATAGCAGAATTAAAACATTCCAAGTCGGATATATCTAACCCTATCAACTTGTCATCAATAGATGCAATTATAGCCCCTGAAGCCTCACTAATCATAAATCTGTGGAATAAAGACTCCTGTGATAAACAAGAAAGCAACTCAGAAATAACCAAAGTATCTATCTTTGTTGAACTGACTACTTCGATGATGTTTGGGTTATCAGCAATACGCTTTGCACTCATCTTAACCCTGCTTAACCAATCTTTAACCTGCAATACCTTTTTTGATCCTATTAATTGCAGGTTACTAACGGTTGTTTCTTGAATAACTTTATGTGCGGAAGGATAAGCAATAAGTCGCATTACTAACAAGGGGGTGAGAACGGCAATTAAAAACAGGAAGATTAATTTGTTTTTGATTGAACGAAACATATTAGAAATCTATTATCATAACATAACAGGGAGGATGTACTGCTAAAATTTAGGGAAGGCAATAAACTATAATTTGTTCTATTAAAAATTAAACATATGCCCCTTTATATTTTCAAATTAATGGCCTGTCCGATCATTCAAAAAGTCTGGATCCACTGGTACTTTGCCCAGGAAAGGAACTTCTCTGTATACAGTAACCTCGCCAAATACTTCTTTCCGTGTCTTAACAAACAGCTCACATTTTTCAACAATTTCATTAAATGTCTTGCTTGCATCCGAATTTGGGGAGGCGTCAACGAAGGCCATGCCATTATCGCACTTTTCTGTAATCCCTGGGTCTAAAGGTATTCTACCAAGAAAATCAACGCCAAGTTCTCTGCAAATTCTCTTGCCGCCACCGGTCTTAAATACATCAATATTTTTACTACAATGCGGACATATTAAACCACTCATATTTTCGACTATTCCAATAACAGGTACGTTGCTGTCTTTAGAAAATAAAACAGCCTTTCTTACGTCCATTAAAACAACCTCTTGCGGCGTTGTAACAATCACAGAACCATCTACTTTTCCAATAAGTTCTATTATAGAAATTGCCTCATTACCAGTTCCGGGAGGTAAATCAACTAAAAGATAATCTAAATTGCCCCAGCATACACTCCCCATCAACTCGCACAGAAAATCCCATTTTGCAGAGTCTCTCCAGATAACAGGCATGGATGGATCTTCAATCAGAAAGGAAAGGGATGCCACTTTCAAATTCGGTAACACTTCCAGAGGTAATACGCCCCCACTGCTTTTTTTGAGTCTTTGACCTTCTACACCAAGCATTTTTGGTATGTTTGGACCGTGTATATCTGCGTCGGCAATCCCAACCTTGTAACCCTTTCGTGCCAGTGCAACACCAAGGTTCGTTGTTACAGTACTCTTGCCTACGCCTCCTTTGTTGCTCATAACTACAATCTTGTACGTAATTTCCTTCATCCTTTGAGCTATTGACCACTTGTTATGTTCTATCTGGTCAAGCTGGCAAGATAACTGTTTCTCACATAGTTCACACGTAAACGGAACCTGGCACTCCTGCATAATACTCCCCTTTTACAAATTCAAATTAAGATTGGAACCCCTATCTTTCAACTTCGATTTTAATAGCGCATGTATTATTTATAGTATTGCACGTATACTCGCAAATTCCGCATCCAACACACGTTTCAGTATTAATTACTGGCTTACCATCGTCCTGATATATCGCATCTCCCTGTAAAGGGCACTTAATAAAACAAAGCTGACAATCCTGCCCTTCCCATGCAAAACAATGTGGCTTATTTATGCTGGCAACACCCATCTTTACATTGCTTATATTTTCAACTGGCTTTAATGCACCCTCCTTGCAAGCACTGATACACAACAAACCATTGCATAAAACACATGGGTTTTCTTTTGGTACAATAACAGGCGTGCCTATTGCAATATCCGATAAACCTTCATATCTCTTTATAGCCTTTGCAGGACATACCTTTATACATTCATCACAACGAGTGCATAAAGAAAGGAATTCGTTCTCTTCAACGGCGCCTGGGGGTCTTAGGAAGCTCGTCTTTGGCATTACGCGACTTACCCTCTTTGTTGCGTAGTCCGCAGCCTTTCTACCAACAAAGGAGAATAAATCCTTGAAGAGTTCTCTCCTGTCCAGTATCTTTTCGGTATTATCCATAATTTAACTCTCGGCTTACTTTCTAATAAGAATAATTATGTTCAATTTTGGTAATTGGGTTTTAAAAGCCAATTAACAAAAGTTTACTTCAATAAAAAAAACTTGTCAAGGTTAAATCCTGTGTGCTTTCCTATTTATAAACATCAGAATTTAGTTTGTTTTTAAAAACTATTTTTTATAATTTACTTATATGAAATCTAAAATACCAATTATATCAGTCACGGGCATATCAAATAGTGGCAAAACAACCCTTATTGTAAAACTCATTAAGGAGTTAAAGGTCAGGGGTTTCAGAGTCGCAACAATCAAACATAGTCATCATGATTTCGAACTTGATACAGAAGGTAAAGATAGTTGGAAACACACTCAAGCAGGGGCGGATGTCGTAGTGGTAACATCACAAAATATAATAGGTATCATTCGAAAATCTTATAACGAAATTCAATTAACGGAAATTATAAATACTTACTTACAAAATACGGATATTGTTATTATTGAAGGCTACAAATCCGAAGAAATTCCTAAGATTGAGGTTTTCCGTACAGAGATAAGTAACAAATTGGTATGTAAGGACGATAGGAATCTCATTGCCGTTGTTGGAAATAAAGACCCAAAGCTGGAAGTACCTTTCTTCAATATCAACGAAGAAATTTCTACTGTTACTGATTTCCTGATATCGAATCTTTTAAAATGTTCTGATAAATCTAGCATATAAAATCCAAATTACCATCCTTGTTCATAGACTAAGATAAAATACCATCATTTAGATACTGTTTATATCTGTTTTTTATAAACAATAGGATAGTGTTCGCCTCATGTGTTGCACTTCGTTATTGAACTGGCGTAACCAGAAATTAGTTTCATCTGATTCATTGCAAATTGATACTGTTTATTTTTACTAAATATACCCCTTCCAGGTTTAAGTATTACAGGCTAAGTTCAACAGATGCGTTTGTCATCTCAATTATGGGTAGTTTTGTAGTCTTTTCTCCCAGAAGGGCATCTACCACATCCTGCGGGGCGCTACGATACTGCAAAACCGTCTCTACTTTGAGCGGGGGCTTGATATCGGCAGGAATCTGACATACAAAGCGTTCTTCCTTCTTACCTTTAGGTGGAATTCTATTATCAGATATCACATGTGTTGCAGTCCACACAAGAAGCGTTGGTTCTCCTTGTTCGTTTCCAAATACAGTATGGTAGATGGTAGCATTGCCATCAATCTTCCCCTTTTCATCCACATCTCCTACTTTGTAAATTAGTTTACCATCAGCATCCGTTACTGAAACTTTTAACCACATCTGCCGCATCTCTGTAAGACCGGTAGGTAAGTAATGTCCACAACCAGTATTTTTTATATCTACTTGAAATCTTAACAAATCCCCCGCCTTATAACCGGGGTTTACAATGACTTGTACGGTTGCAGCATTTTTTAACCTCTCAATGGCTAATTGAGGCTGTATTTCTGAATTAGGCGGGAGAGATATCGGCGTTACACTTCCACCAACAAAGTAATGCGTCCATATGTGAGGTCGCTTCTTACCGCCCATTATTTCAGGCGCGGCAAAACCAGGATTATCAGGTCTCTCTGTGCTACCTGTACACGGGAATCCGGGCCGCTGTCTCATGTGACAATCCTGACAGTGTACTATTGTTTTTGGGTCATTGGTGTTATAAGGACCCTGACGCCACTCGGTGTATGTCTGTTCAATAGGGAGGTCATTACCAGCGTGTGACACATCGTGACACCCACCACAAAATTCTGAGCGTGTGTGCAATTCAGAATATTGATTCTCATGAATAGTTTCCGGACTGTCCTTAAATGGTCCGTATTTTGTACCACCTTCCATAATAGCAGCATTGCCAGGACTCAATATGTAAGGGGCGTTTCCAATGCCTGTAGTTGCTTTAACCGAATGACAAAAATCGCAAATAACACCTCCCTTTTCATCATCCAGAGGTAAATTTTCTTCCCCACTGCTATGTCCTATAGGAAAGTGGCAACGGACACACGATTCAACATTTCGTTTCTGCGATTCACCTTCTGCCTCTTTTTTACCCAAATTATAAAGCGCCTGGAAAAGTGGATTTCTCCATGCGTTGGCATGTGTAGAACCACTCCACATCTTGAAAATATCTGGATGACAAGCCCCGCAAGAGATTGGACTGAAAAATTGGCTTTTCTTCACATCCCCCGGAACTGTTATAGGTTGATCAACAATATTCTCAGGAGCCTTATCGGGTGGAAGTTTCCAGGTTGGTGACCACTCCCCTGGGTCGCTCGCAAATAGTACACTGGAAAACATGAACACCGTGCTTAATATTCCAAATATTGATTTAAAGTTCATAAAAAAATAACCTTTCTATTATAGTTGTTAAATACAAAAGATATTTCAATATATTATACTAACAAATCATCTAAATAAATAAAATATTTTCAGTTAACAGAAAACTTTCTTAAGAACAATAACTGATTCTCCAGCATTTCATTGCTGTAGAACAACTATAGTACTTAACTTTCTTTGCTGAAAAATGTAAAAATATTCTACTAAGAAATTAAATCGTGGTGTGTTATTTGTCTCGGTTGTCAAACAAAACCGCCCGTGTTGACAAATCAATGCTTTTTTGGTTGGCGAATTTAAGAACTTCTCTGGTCACTGGCTAAACCGCACCAATTACTAAATAGAATAGAACTCATATTTACCTCACAGAATCGTAGCCTTTATACTTTCCATTTTGATTGTAATGTCTTGTAACGCCCGAGTCGTATTTAGAATATACTGTATATTTTCCGTTACTATCATAAGAATTTGTTATCGTATTGTCGGGCTTACTATATGAATATCCTGTATGTCTGCCCTATTTATCATAATAGTCCATCCTTCCACTAGCGGAAGGTGCATAACCAGTATATTTACCAGTATTATCATAGTAATTTGTAATACCACCTGAATATATTTCTAAATATTCTTTGATACCAGCGCAATATCATAACCCCCTCCTGCTGCAAATATGAGCCTGAGGGCGGGTTCAAGGTTTTCCCCTACGAGTTTAGGAACCTCAATGCTGGGCGGCTGGAAGGAATCTCCGACTTCGACTGTCATACTAAGTATTGGGACACAGACTTCTGTGTAAATTTGTGTTCATCCACGTCCGATTTCAGATTCCTTATTTAATTTTCCTTGTACACTCTTAACGCAATAAACACCCTTATATTATACCCGAAATACCTTGATAATTATAAAAAACTTTTGACATTCAAATATCCAGTGATAAACTTCTGAATTATGATTAAAATTCTTAAAGGAAATCAGAATTCCCCGGAAGACATGATACTTATCCCAGAAGGCGCTTTCCTGATGGGAAGCACGAAGCAGGACATCGAGAACTTATTAGCGCTCGACCAGCATATTGAGATTGAACGACTGAATAATGAAATCCCCCAGCGAGAGGTTTATCTCAACGCATACTATATTGACAAATACCCCGTCACCAATGCCAAATACAAAAAATTTATTGAATCAGGGGGTTACACACAGCAGGAATACTGGTCAGATGCTGGCTGGAATTACATTACGGAATCAAATCCACTCGAGAACAATGAACTGGATGATGTTCTGAATGGAGAACCAGACTGTCCGACAGTAAATATCTCGTGGCATGAGGCAGAGGCATTTGCAAAATGGTCGGGCAAAAGGCTTCCTATTGAGGCAGAATGGGAAAAGGCTGCCCGTGGCACAGACGGCAGGATTTATCCATGGGGTAATGAATTTGACAAAACAAGACTGAACTGCGCTGAGGCAAAAATCAAAAAAACAACTCCTGTTACTAAATATCCGCAGGGTCGGAGCGTTTACGGATGCTTTGACATGGCAGGAAATGTATGGGAATGGACAGCAGACTGGTACGATAGTAAATATTATCAACATGCGCCAAATAAAGACCCGCTGGGTCCAAACGTGGCTGAGGAAAATCCGGGCTTCTGGAGACCTGAAGAGATAGGTATTTCCATTTACGAATTAAAACCTTCTCCAACAGGCGGGTCACTGAGTGGTTGTAAGGTACTGCGGGGCGGTTCGTGGAATGGCTCTGGCATTGTGCACATACGCTGTTCAAACCGCGATTATGATGAACCTACATACAAAAATGACACCATCGGCTTTCGCTGTGCTAAGTCTTTAATATAAAAGAGAAAATTGTAGTAAACAATAGTTGTAATAGTTCACCACAGAGGTCACAGAGAACGCAGAGAAATGATTATTCCCCGCCCTAGTTGGGAAGGGGGTGAACTGTTACCTTTTCCCTTATTACAACCTCTGCGAACTTTGCGTCTTTGCGGTGAGCTGAACAGTTAAAATTAAATTAATTAAGGAGATAAAATGAATATTCTTGTTTCTGGCTCGCTCGCTTATGACAGGATTATGGACTTTCCTGGAAAATTTTCCGACCATATACTCCCCGATAAGATACACATGCTTAATGTATGTTTTATGATAAACGGTTTAACGGAAAATTTTGGAGGCACCGCGGGTAACATTGCCTATGCCCTTTCCCTGCTAGGTGAAAGCCCAACCATACTAGCCACGGCCGGTCGTGATTTTGAGCCATATAGAAACTGGTTAACCAAGAATAAGATTACCACAAAACATATCAAGGTCATAGATGAAGAGCTAACTGCAGGCGCATATATAACAACCGACCAGTCAGATAACCAGATAACGGCGTTTAATCCTGGCGCAATGAAATTCAACTCCAATTTCGATTTCGATTCTGTAGCATGCGAAAAAGCCCTTGCAATCGTTGCACCTGGGAATTTAGGAGACATGGTTAATTTCTCAAATATTTACAAAAAGAATAGGATTGATTATATCTTTGACCCAGGGCAATCCCTTCCAGCCTGGACTAAAGAGCTTTTAACAGAGTTGATACACGGGTCAAAAATATTCATCTGTAACGACTATGAATTGCAGTTAACTCAGGAAAAAACCTCTATGACAATTGACGACATTCTGGGTCAGACAGAGATACTGATCGCAACCAAAGGGGAATTCGGCTCTACAATCATGCAAAAGGAAAACAAAAAAACAAAAACATTTGAGATACCTGTTGCTAAAGTAAATCAGGTAAGCGATCCCACTGGTGCTGGCGATGCATACAGGGCGGGCTTAATCAAGGGACTCGCTACATCGAAAAACGACATTGTCCATGCGGCAAAAATAGGGGCCGTTTGCGCTGCCTATTGTGTGGAAGTCTACGGCCCTCAAAATTTTCATTTTACCCATGAAACATTCAATAAACGCTTTGAGTCAGTTTTTGGGAAAAAGGCTTTTTAAAGAAATAACAAACACAGCGGCCGCTGAGAAAGACTTTTTGCGAGTTCAAGGTTTGCAACTTGAACCCACATTTTTTATAAGACATAATTAATCATAATTTACTTCCGGCGTTCATAGAAAACCGAAACTATTTTCGAGGCTAAATTATTGTTTCAGGTTAAAAAGGTGAAATAACAATAATTCTTAAGTCCTTGATATTGGACTGGGTTCCTGTTTTACCTTAAAATTAAGGATTTATTGGCATTATGCCTATTCTGTTCGATTCTATTATTTATACCCTTTTAGATTGATTTTTGCACAGAATTAGCACAAACCATGACACAAGAATTTGCTAAAACACCTATTCTCGGACAACCTGGAAAGATTCGCCCCCGTTCTTTCCCCAGAAAAAACCAAAAAAGCTTGCATTCTTCTTCATTTTTGTATTATCATCACATTTAAAGAACCTTGACATTGCAAAACGGTAAATGATAATCTCTGATTTCCTTTGCCTATGTGGGGAGACCATGCAGGAAGCTCGTTCCGTAACAATAAGTTCGAACATGACCAGCAAGCGTCCATCAGACACATCGGAAACTGACAAGAAACCGAAACTCATGGACCGTCTTCGTGAAGCCCTTCTCTCTCGTCATTACAGCCGCCGCACAGAGGAGACCTATTTTCATTGGGTCAAGCGGTTCATCTTCTTCCATAAGGTTCGTCACCCTGCGGAAATGGCTGAGCCGGAAATCAACACCTTCCTGACCCATCTCGCCGTGAAGGAAAAGGTGAGCGCCTCCACGCAGAACCAGGCGCTTTCAGCCTTGCTGTTCCTCTATCGCCACGTAATTGGTCGTGAAGTTGGCGATCTCGGCCATGTCATCCGTGCCCGCAAGCCAACACACCTACCAGTGGTTATGACCCGCGATGAAGTGAAAGCCGTTCTTGCGAACTTGACGGGCGACAAGTGGCTCATGGCCTCGCTTTTGTACGGCGCGGGGTTACGTTTGATGGAGTGTCTTGATTTGCGCGTTCAGGACATTGACTTTGCCCACAATGAAATCCTTGTCCGCGACGGCAAAGGAGCGAAAGACCGGATAACGATGCTCCCTGAATTGCTTAAGAAACCGCTTCAAGACCATCTGCGAAAGGTCAAGGCGGTCCATGAGAAAGACCTTGCCGAAGGCTGGGGACGGGTGCAAATGCCCGACGCTTTGGATCGCAAGTATCCCAACGCGCCCGCCGATTGGCGCTGGCAATGGGTCTTCCCGCAGGAGAACAGGTGGAAGAACACGAAAACCACCGAAGAAGGCCGGCATCACATGGATGAATCCATTATGCAACGAACTGTCAAAGAGGCTGTAACATCATCCGGAATTACTAAAAGAGCAAGTTGTCACACCTTTCGCCATTCTTTCGCCACCCATCTTTTGGAATCAGGTTATGACATTAGGACTATTCAAGAATTGCTGGGACACTAAGGATATTAAAACTACTATGATTTACACGCATGTGCTGAATTACGGTCCAAAAGGAGTGCGAAGTCCAATTGATGAACCAAAAGCGGTGTCTTATACTGATCAGTCTAAGACACCTGCTTTTCATAACAATTCTGCGCAACATAAAGGAGGTAAATGAGATAATGAGATTTTTATATCCAAAATACCGGCGTAATAGACTGACAGCCCAGCGTGCCGGGGGCGGTTATAATGACCAGTCTAATTATTGTTAGAGCGCACAGGGAGCCATCGTGAAGCGAATCTTTGTCCCCACTCAGAGTGGCACCGACTGGCAACGCCTGCTTGGGAAGCCGAAGCTGCACTGGAAAAAGGGTCGTTCTGCCATGTCCGCAGCAGCCTGCTGGGAGGACGCGGACCCGGCTCTTCCAACTGAGGTAGTTGCTGTTCTCAATAACGCAGCCGACCCGGATCTAGCAGACCTTGAGTTGCTGGTCGCTATTCCAGAGTGGGAGGTAGCGCTGCCCGGAGGCGAAACCGCATCACAAACCGATGTGCTTGCGCTTGCACGGAATCCCCGCAATTTGGTCGTGCTCGGCGTTGAGGCCAAAGTTGATGAAACATTCGGTCCGACTTTGGGCGAAAAGAAGGCCAAGGCCACCGCCGACCAGCTCCGCCGCATCGCCTACCTAGAGTCCGAACTGGGTTGCAATCACCCATTCCCGGATTCCATTCGGTACCAGCTACTTCATCGGTCTGTCTCAGTGCTCCTCACCGCGAGGGCATTCCATGCGCCGATCGCGGTAATGCTCGTCCACTCGTTTAGCCCAACTTCCGCATGGCGCGATGACTTCACGGCGTTTTGCCAGGCACTGAACTGCACATCGCTGAGTGCCGACCTTAACGACGTTCCGGCACTTCGCGCGCCTCGATTTATTCTTGGCTGGTGCAAGGGCAACACTCGGTACGTTGAAGTGGAGTTACCAAGTGCGCTCTAACCACGCGTTCCAGCGGACGCCGGCTCCGCCGGTTCGTTCGCTGACGCTCACCGCCGCTGAACGCGGGTGTTACGTAGGAGGACGTTGTCTAAATGACATTCAAAAATACTGCCCTTAGAACTTGCGCCATTTGTGGCAAGTCGTTCCACGCGCACAACATTGTTTCTGGCGAAATAGTCCGCAAGGAGATAGCGGATGAAATCCTGAAAACCTTTCCGGATTGGTCGTCGGAAAAGTATATTTGCAGAGCAGACCTTACCCAGATTCGAGGGAAATACGTTCGTTCCTTACTCGAATCCGAAAGGGGTGAGCTGTCCTCCCTTGAGCACGAGGTCGTGCGCAGCCTTCGGGAACACGAACTTCTCTCGTCGAACATTGAGGCCGAGTTCGAGCAGAAGTGGTCCTTCGGCGAACGTCTAGCAGACAAAATCGCCACTTTCGGTGGCAGCTGGACGTTTCTTATCTGCTTCGGCGTGTTCCTCTTCATCTGGGTTGGGGCGAACTCGTTCGTGCTGGTACAACGTCCGCCCGATCCGTACCCTTTTATATTCCTTAACCTCATTCTCTCCTGTATTGCCGCAATCCAAGCACCAGTCATAATGATGAGTCAAAATCGCCAGGAAGCAAAAGATCGAATTCGGTCGCAGCACGACTATCAGGTAAACCTCAAGGCTGAACTGGAGATTCGACACCTACATGAAAAGGTTGATCATCTTCTTTCGCACCAGTGGGAACGCCTTGTGCAAATACAAGAGCTCCAACTCGAATTACTGTCGGACTTGGGCGCCAAGAAGTGACGCCTAACCAATCATTCAAGCCGACGCCTTCGGCGCGGCTTAATTCAAACATTAAGTAACTCAAACCGGGGAGGTCGTCCAAATGTATTGCTCGAATTGCCGCGCGGAAGTTAGGGTTGTCAATTAGGGTCAATTGTGGGGTGGATAGAGTAGGGAACTGGCGTATTGGTTTAGGTTTGGTCTATTCCCATTTTCATGAGGACGTGTCTGTTTCTGTCCCTTTCGTCTGACAGTGCCTCACGAGCCTAAAACAGAAGAAACAAAAAGGTCTGTGTAATCTGCGAAATCTATGGTTGCTTTTAAGGCTTGAATGCTACAATAAACCCCTTTCAAAATTCCCAATCATTGAATTTTTCACCTTGCTTCTATTTAGAATTTTGGAGAATATGTCATGTATCGTTTCAGGCGTATAATCCCTGCAACATAAATCAACCCTGAAATTTCTCTGTCCTGCCTCCAGAAGTTTTGGGATAAACTGAATAATAGAAAATGGCTTCTCATTAATAACCACCGTCCTACAGTCGTCATTCAAGGCAATAAATTTATCACCATATTCATTTTCTATTATTTGTTCTTTAAAACCGCATCGCTTCTTTCCAGAACATGCACTTTTCATATTTGCCCAGATGCACGTCTCAGAAGTAAAGAGCGGTGTATCCTTATAAATAATTACATCCGCATCATCGTTAAATAATGTTTGTAAATTAACCTTATCGTCTTCTGGCGAAAGCGTGTATTTACATAACCCCAGTTCCCTGAGTCTGATCATGGCAAGCGGATTTAGACAATAAAACGAATAATCGGCATACAGCGACACATCCTTCCCATCAAATAAACCCATACCGCCCGGGTTTGAAACCTGAAATTGCCTGAAACCAAGCGAAATTAATTCACTTACAATTTCTCTAAACTGGTCGTAATTTACACATTCAAAGCCGCTATCCCGCATAATAAGTGGCAGTGAGATTACTAGTCTTTTTCTAAGAGTGGACTCATTATCAGCATCCAAATCAAAACCTTCTTCAAAACCTTTCTCAAATTCCCATACAAAATTACTCGGTTCTCTCAATGCCACATAAATTCTATGAATATTCTCCATCGGGATGTATTTCAAATATTGAAGCCTGTCAATCTTAATAGACAATTTTATGTCATTTTCAGAAATATCTCTTTCTGACAACATGATCTTGGATTGTCTGAATTCTGCAAACTTTTCCTTTACCCAATTTTTCACATCTTCTGACCTGCGTTCTTTATTCTTCTGCAACTCTATGGCTAAATCCTTGGAGAAGTCCCTTCGAATATCATTTAACACACTCAGTGGCAGAAACAACTTATCAGAGATATTTATCTGAATTTCCAGTAACTCAAATGGCGTATCACCCAGCCGTGAAAAACAATTTTTTATATTCTCTTCCTGAGTTACCCGCTTAACCCCCTTTTCAAGTCTGATTTTATAATTTTTCACGAGAGAAACATCTCTTGCAAACCCCTTTACATCAATCCCATCCTGATTTATCTGAATCTCAATTCTCATTGGAATTTTACAAGCTGCTAATTTTCCTGGAATCTTTGAGGCATACACCTCTTTCATCTTTTGAGACGAAAGCAAATACAGTTTTGCGCCGCGTACATATTGTTTTTCAGAAGGAATACTGGCTGTATCGCCCGCATTAATATCAAACACCCGCCTTCCATTACGCTGAATACTCTTAACGTACAGCAATTCTGGCTCTGCATTTGTGTCTTCAAATATCTGCAGTAAATCCCTCACGCCGATTTCGACATCCGCCCTTATAACAATATAACCTTTCTCTGATTTAATTATCTCTCCTGCATATGACCCGATATTCGAAGGGTACGAAGAATTAATCATATCAGAGGTCTTAAACTGACCGTTGCTCAACTTCTTTACATCACCGTAACTATTTTTCGGAAAAAGATATGAATTCACTGTCTCCCGGCTAAATACTGTTTTTAATTGATGAATAGTATCATCCAGATTTGCCAGATTGCCATCAATTGCCTGCCTGTAGGCGTGTGTTACTACCGCCACGTATTCGGGTGATTTCATACGACCCTCAATTTTAAACGAACGGACCCCTGCTTCCATCAATTCATTTATTCTGGAGATCGTGGAGAGGTCTTTCATTGAAAAAAGATACCCATTGCTTCCATTTTGAGATTTGTAATACATCCTGCAAGGCTGGGCACACATGCCGCGGTTCCCGCTCCTGCCGCCAGTCATGCTGCTAAAGAAGCACAAGCCGGAATACGAGTAGCATAAGGCGCCATGAACAAATACTTCTATCTCAATAGAGGTGTTTCCTAAAATGTTGTTAATTTCTTCAATTGACAACTCCCTTGCAAGGACAACGCGTTTAAACCCCATTCTTTCGAGCTGTTTAACCCCGGCGAGATTGTGAATGGTCATCTGTGTACTGGCGTGAAGATTAAACCGTGGAAATCTAGATTGGATTAAGTAAAGAAGCCCCAAATCCTGAATTATTAGGGCGTCTGGCTGTAACTCTTCCAGCGCAATCAGACAATCCACAACCTGTCCTATTTCACTGGTTTTAATCAGGGTATTAATGGCAATATAAACTTTGACAGACCGCTTATGCGCATAAGCAATCGCCTTGCTTACTTCATCAATGGTAAAATTATCCGCGCCGGCACGTGCGCTGAAATCCTTTAAGCCAAGATAAACAGCATCGGCGCCGTTTTCAACGGCGGCAAAGAAACATTCCATATTGCCGGCTGGGGACAGTAATTCTGGCTTATTTGGATGTAGATGAATGTGTGACATCACAACAATTAAGCATTTAAAATCTTTTTAGAATTATTAAAGAATTGAAACAGATTTGTCAAGAGTTTGCAAAGGTTAAGACAAGGGAAAAGAGATAAAAAAGTACAACCCCGCCCTTTCCCCTCATTTCCCCATGTTCTCTGCGCCACTGTAATGAACTATTACAAAATAGCTCCATGTATTCAACATAATTCTGCCGATTTTAGTTTGAAACCCACTATGTCATACTATAGAATAAAGACAAAAAACAAATATTATAACAAAAATTAAAAAGAGGAGGTGCGAAAATGTTTGCTTTAGATAAGAAAAAGATAATAAACAGTTTACGTGACTTACCAGAGAAGACTTCAGTTGAAGAAGCCATGGAAAGATTATATTTACTTGCAAAAATTGAAAAAGGCATTAAACAGGCAGATGAAGGCGAATGTATTTCTCATGAGGAAGCAAAAGAGAAAATGAAAAAATGGCTAAAATAAAATGGTCTCCTCAATCTTTAGAAGATATTGAAGCCATAGCAAATTTTATTACAAGGGATTCAAGCTATTACGCACGGATGGTTACAATAAAAGTTTTTGAGGCAGTGGACCGTTTAGAGTTATTTCCTGAATCTGGACGAGTTGTGCCAGAATTAAATCGTAAAGAAATCCGAGAAGTAATTATTGGTAATTACAGAATAATTTATAGAATAAGAGGCGATTTAGTAGAGATACTTACAGTTTATCACACCTCAAGGTTAC
This sequence comes from uncultured Planctomycetota bacterium, assembly GCA_963709355.1. GTDB lineage: Bacteria > Planctomycetota > Brocadiia > Brocadiales > Brocadiaceae > PLOWO2-12-38-17. The sequence goes on along the minus strand of CAVPVY010000005.1, from coordinate 540,599 downwards.
TTGAGGTTAACGAAATAAAGAACTTGTTATAATAAGTCATTCGAGCGGACAACCCCTTCGGGCTGCCGCCTTGCCTTCGTGAAAATGAGAGCAAACGCATGCGTTTGCTCTCTGTGTGTCGTCTGCAGTTGCCGCTCAATTCCGTCGTTAGGCACACATACTAAATGGATACAGAAGCAGAAGAAACTTTAGAACGGGAATCGATGAAAAAGCCACATCTCAGCGATTTTAACCTCATGGAAGACTCTCTAAAGGAACAACTCCAAAAGCGGTTTAAATTGAAATTCGTAATGGTCTTCTTGTCGTTGTTGGTTGTTATTGCTGACTTTTGTTTCTGGGTATGAGCTTTTAGCGCAATTGGTAATTGGTCTCTACTCGGACTATTTTTAACCCTTTGGGGGACTAATTCCCGGTGTGGTTTCGTATACATTGTTGGATAACTACTTAGGCAAGTGCTTCTATGACGGGTTAAAACGTTACGAAAATGCTAAAAAGCAATATGACCGATGGTTTGTTAGGACTCAATTTGCTTTTTGGGATGCTTTAACTGGCAGACAATTTGAGTATTAAGTCGCAAATTTACTGAATAAAGCCGGGTACTCCGCAAGAGTTACTCCTGCATCAGGCTATAAAGGTGTGGACGTGCTCCTAACAGATGGAACGGTTATCCAGTGCAAAACACATACATCGCGCGTGTCCCCCTCGGTAGCAAGGGAACTATATGGCACCCTTCAGCATTTTAAGGCGCCACGAGCGATACTGATTTCCAAGAATGGATTTTCAAAAGGAGTTTACGAGTTTGTTCATGGAAAAAACATCACGCTATGGGACGTAAATAGCCTGATCGAAATGCAAAAAGGACAGACAATTAATTCTTGTGAGAACCACACTCCAGAATCGTTAGCATAAACAGGCACGTAAACATGGACAGCGACCATTAATGTTCAACACAGAAAGGACAGCCTAACAAGGCGCTCAAAAAGGACGCTGCAAGAAAACTGCCGTGCCCCTTGCTTGGTCGTTACAGAAACTTCTGAACCTCATGGCTGCATTCCCCATGGCAATTCTCATACTGATGCGCTTTCGAATATCAAAGAAGCATTTGATTTGTGGATTAAGCATTCGAAGGAATTCGACGACCCTGTTCCTAAACCAGAGTATCGTAAATTGTTATTTGCATAACAAAGAGGTCTGATGCGTTTGTTTCACTTTTAGAGCAAGTCTGCAAATCTTTGATCCCGAATCAATCAAGTGTCATTTATAATTACAACAGATATCCTTGTTTAAAGCATTATATAAGGCAATCTGTTCTTCCGTACTCAGTTGCCTAGTTTTGTGAGTGTTACACAAACACGCGGCGCAGCGTTCATCGCTGCAGAACTGGCAACTAAAACAATCATCACAGGGATATTTTTTATCTTTACATTTATTCATTTTTGTTTTTTCAGTACGCGGATTTTCGCAGATAATCATACCGACCTTTAATTTTATAATCTCAACAACTCATATTAAGAATGAAATCCCCAACTAGAATTTCACTTTTGGTACTTCCTTCTCCGTTTCTGCAACCTCAAAGTACCTTGCCTCTGTTACCCCGACACGCCCGGCAAAGAATCTACCATAAAAACTCTTGATGTACGCGTTAAGGTCTTTTACACTGTCATTATATCGCTTACGTTCCACTGCGATGCGGTTTTCTGTGCCTTCCAGCGTATCCTGTAGTTTGAGAAACGACTCATTTGCCTTTAGTTCAGGATAAGTTTCTCTAAACATTAACAGGCGCGATAGAAACCCTTCTATTTGTGTTGCAGCCTTTGCCTTATCCTCAACCGTTCCGGCACTAAAGTAACCCTTTCTTGCCTCAGCAAGTTTCTCAAAAATCTCTTTCTCGTGCGATGCGTAACCCTTAACGGTCTCTACAAGATTGGGAATAAGGTCATACCTCCTCTTGAGTTGGGTATCCACCTGTGCCCATGTATTCTTAACATCCTCATTCAAGGCAATAACTTTATTATATCCCTTGACATACCATACGCCAAAAATAATACCTAAGATTGCAACAATAGCGATAACAGGAATTATCTTTTTCATATATTTTTTACCCTGATTGTGATGTTACAAAAATAAATCCACTTTGCGCTTTACGCTTTACATTGTTGCATTGAATACTACCACCTTCCAGACGCCCCGCCACCGCCGAATGAACCACCCATACCGCCTCCAAAACTTCCAAAACCCCCAAACCCACCAGAACCGCTGGAACCAAAACCCCTAGGACCACCGAATATGATGGGAGGACCACCCCACCATAACCGTGAGGAGCGTCTCCTGCCAAAGAAAAAATTTATTAAGAACGGCAATCCAACCAGCAGTACTAATAGTGAAAACAAGGGATTCTGGGTTCCTGCCGATCTTTTTCTCAATTCTTTTATACTAGGCATCCCGGTAATTTCCACACCGTTATATGCTGCAATCTTATGTATCACAACTACAGCAGCCTGAAATATACCCATGCTAAACTGTTCTTTTTCGAAATTGGATACGAAATATGACCTTCCAACCGAACCACAAAAGCTATCGGGCAGTATTTCTTCTAAACCGTATCCAACCTCAATTCTATAAGAACGATCGTCCTTCGCAATAACCATAAGGACACCATTGTCTTTACTCTTTTGTCCCAATTTCCATTTTGTGGCAAGTTCAATAGAATAAGTCTCTATGTGGATGCCCCCGGTTGTATTGATTGTAAGAACAACCATCTGTGCGCCTGTCTTCTGCTCAAGCTCTTGTAAATAACCATTAAGACCCCCTTCTACAGCATCGGTAATGATATTTGCCCTGTCTTCAACATATCTTTTTGGGAATGGTATCTCCTGTGCCAGTGTAATCGAGCACAGGCAAAGGAAAAGAACAAACACGCTAAAGTAATTATAAAGAACTTTTCTATGCATGTTCACTCCCGAATTCATCAACCTTTTTTATAATAACATCCAGAACGCTGTACAATTCTTTAAATATTTCCTTTAATACCTCAATTGTTGGATAGTCATCTTTAGATTTTATATCAAGCAGTTTTCTAAATACATTCGTATCAACATTGCAGCACTCATCCAATGCATACAAAACATTTCCCTTCTCTTTAGGAATTCCCTTCCCATACAAACAAAGAATCCCTCTAAATATCGGAAAATAACCTGATAATGAACCAACAAATAAATCCTTTAACACCTTCCTGTTTCCCATAGCTTTAATGTATCCCTGACAAAGATGCTGAAGCCTGCCCTTCAATTCACGCTCACACTGCAAACGAATATCAGCTTTTTCAATTTTTACATCCCTTAAAATATCCTCTCCATAGACAAGCCGATTTATCGTTTTCATATCTAAAAACTCAATCGGGAACACTTCCATGGAGCGACTGATGTAATCGCGGGTTATAACAAGCGGGGCGCGTATCTTTCGTTTGCCGTAACGCTTGCCGAGTGCAGCAATAAAATCAAAAAACGGAATTTTTATTTCTTTTACAATAATCAGCGTATTAATATCCGAATGCTTTACATGGAAATCTTTTGTAACAGCGCTGCCAATTACATATATCGAAATAATATCCTCTTTATGGCTTTCAAGAATGTCTGACAAAAATGGCCCTATTGCCTTTTGTGTCTCCGATGATAAATTCGATAACATGAGTGTTTCCATTTATATTACCAAATATTAGAATTATTATTAATATTAACCTACTACAAGTAAACAACCTTTTACAATATCCCAAAATATATGTAACACCAAGTCAAATGTCAAGGCAGAATAATTTATAAAATCATCATAAGAAGCCCCTTTAAAATTTAAAATTGACAATTCACCTTTTTAAAATATAATAAAAGTGTGTTATTCTGACGACCGTTTACTTGCTTAAGCATCAATTAATCTGACTTTGACAGTCAGCTTTCTGGCTACAAGGACATATATAACTTATGATTAAATTGACGCTTTTATAATTCTAAAATTTACTCAAATAAACATCTGCTAAATAAACTGCCGCAATTTCTATTGTGGCTTTTTTCTTTAAGGAGTTTAGTTTTGGACTGGGATAAATCAGCATCCTTATTACTAGAAAAAGTGCCTTCATTTATACAAAAGCTTGTGCGAGAAAAGATAGAAACGCTTGTCCGCGAGCGCGGAAGAAACGTGGTAACAGAATCCGACGTAATTACCGCCAGGGATAGGTTTATGGATAAAACTAGTTCACAGCAAACAGTTACGAAACAACCGCAAACCAAAAATAACGAAAAACTCTCCATATTGAGAAAATACTCTAAATATTTCGATGAAAACGGGAAACCAATTCTTTATCAGGTTAAAACATGCAGAGGTGCTGAGGTAAGCTGTCCCTTTCTTATTACAGACTCCAGAATCTTAGCGGAAAAACTCAAAAACAAACTGGAAGAAATACATTTTACTGAGAAAGTAATGGACAATACTGAAGGACAAATCCTCCCGCACCATACCATGAAGCTGTCTGTATCGGGATGCCCAAACAGTTGTTCCATGCCGCAGATAAAGGATTTCGGCGTGCATGCAATAGAGCCTGTTAACATAGATACTGCCTGTGCATGTATCGAGTGTATGAAATGCGTGGAGACGTGCCGTGAAGATGCAATTATTATAAAAAATACACACGTAGCTATTGACATGGAAAAGTGCGTAAATTGCGGATTATGTGCAAAGGTGTGCCCTACTGGCTCAATAAAGGCTAAAGAAAAGAAATACCGTGTAGTGATTGGTGGGAAGGTTGGAAGACATCCCAAATTCGCCTTAGATTTATTGCCGCAGGCAGACGAATCCGCTGCACTAAAAGCGCTCGATGTGTGCGTTGACATCATACTTTCTAGTAAGACCGAACATCGTTTCAGAACGCTTATTGAACAACAAGGCATAGAGGAAATTAAAAAGAAGATATGATACTCAGTGATACTGACAAAAAAATACTTCACCGTTTACAATCCAATCTCCCTGTTGTTTCAAGGCCCTTTCAGGAACTAAGCAAAGAACTAGGTATAGATGAAGATACAATCATTGAACGCATAAAGTTTATGATTAAAAAGGGATATGTGAGGAGGCTTGCCCCTATTATCAATACGCAGGCTATGGGCAGGGAGGCAACGCTTGCCACAATCAAAGTCCCTGAAGATCGCATTGACGAGGTGAGCGCCATCATAAATGGGTACAGCGGTGTATCTCACAATTACCTGCGAAAGGGCAGGAATAAAAATATTCCTTACAATATGTGGTTTACCATGTCGGCAGAGGATGACGAGGAACTTAAAAGCAGGTTAAAAGAAATTGAAGAAAGGACAGGACTAACCGTAAGAAGTTTGCCCACAGTAAAAAAATTTAAAATCGGAGTCCGTTTCAAGATATATTAAATAAAATTATGAAAAACACAAAAGAAGATATTGATATAAAACTTATAAAATACATTCAAGAAGGTTTACCCATAACGAAAACCCCATATAAAGATATAGGCAACGCACTTGGAATGACGGAGGACGAGATAATGCAGAGGCTCAAAAACCTGCTGGATACTGGAAAAATCAGGCGTCTTGCCGCATCTATTGCCCACCGCAAGATTGGTATTGACGCTAATGCCATGTGTGTATGGAAGGTACCAAAGGAACGCGTTGATGAGGTAGGCAATATTATGGCAGGCTTTGAAGAGGTAACCCATTGTTATGAACGGCCCACCTATCCAGATTGGGGATACAACGTCTTTACAATGATTCACGGTTACACCGACCCTGAATGCGAGGCAGTGATACTGGCTATAAAGGAAAAGACAGGTCTAAACGATTACATCATCCTTTACAGCGAAAAGGAATTTAAGAAGGTTGGGGTAAGGATATGAGGGCGCGGGATATTAGATTCTTTTGTATTTCACTGTCAGCGTAACTACAAACTTGCAAGGTATTTTTGCAATCGTATTTAAAGCAGATTATTATTTGACTGAATATGGATGAGTAAAATTATTTCAATAGAATTAAACGCTTTAACGATAATGCCGGCTTAGCTCTGAGGCGTAACTACTTCCAACGATATTAATATTCTTATCCAGCCAAGCGCTCAATCGCACTTTCCCTGTTGGTGGGTCTTTTGAGATTAAAAGATTCGACATTAACCCGTCAATTTCATCCTCAGTTAATATCACATCATTAACAAAAAACCCAATAAGATTTGAAAAGAAAAGGGCAAGCGCTGGTTTTAAATGAATAATCTTTGATTTGCTATGAATCTTGCTGGCAATTAATCTAACAAGTCCTTCATATGGATATATTTCAGGACCGATGGCGTTAATTATCACATTATCACCACGATGACCTGCATTTACAGCTATCTCCGCCACATCTTCAACAAAGACAGGCTGTAATTTGTAATCACCAGACCCCATAACAGCAAAGACAGGTAAATGTCTCAGAAACCAAGCAATATTATTTATGAGGATGCCTTCATGCCCAAAAATCACCGTTGGCCTAATTATGGCATAGGATAATTTTGATTGAATAATAAATTTTTCCAGAATCCCTTTCCCTTTAAAATACGCACATGGAGATTCTTCAGAGGCGTTTGTAATACTGATGTGGACAATCCTGCGGATTCCTGCTTCTTTTGCAGCATTGATAAGCGCTTTTGTATTATTAACCGCTTTATCATATGTAATCTGCCTGTATGGAAAGCGCACCCAATATGTATTGTATAGGGTAGCGGCGCCCTCCAGACTCTTTATCAATTCTAGCGGGTTATCGAAATTAAATGGGAAGGCATCAACGCGGTTGCTGAACATATTCCCGCGATTGGGATGAGCAGTAAGCGTCCTGACCCGTTCTCCTATCAAAAGTAGTTTTTCAGTTATATACTTCCCTGTATAACTGAATGCGCCTGTCACAACATTTAGTTCAGCAGCTCCCATAATCATGCTCGCATTATTTGAAACTAAGATTTCTTATAAACAATTCAATTTTATACAAAATTTCTAGACCCTATTTTTACTATTATCCCCCCTCTTTGTTCTATTAGCAATTAACATTAACAAACAATAAATTTAAATTTTACAAAACTTTTTTACTATCCGTATATTATCAACCATAAATAACCGTTATTTATTTTTTGTATAAATATCAGCTAAATCGCCGCCTCGCCTTTTTCTCCGGTTCGGATACGGATGGCATTCTCAATTGGACTTATAAATATCTTCCCATCGCCGATACTCCCTGTTTGCGATTCTTTCACGATACACTGTAAAATCTTCTCTACTTCTTTATCTGAAACCACTATTTCAATCTGCATCTTCTTTAAAAAGTCTGTCGTATAAGTCCTCCCGCGCCACTGTTCAGTAATGCCTTTCTGGTTTCCGTGTCCTTTTACTTCTGTTACTGTCATCCCTGGATAACCAATGTCCGATAATGCATCCTTTACCATAGAAAACCTGTCTTCCCTAATAATTGCAGTAATCTTTTTCATACATTACCCTCCTAAAAATTAGATAAGAAATTAATATAAAAATTTACTTCCGAAATATTTGCCTATATAAAATTTCACTTTTCAACTAAATTCACATCTTCAATGCGGCAAGGCGAGTTTAATCCGGGTCGTGAAACCAGTTTACCAGTAAAAGTAATAGTAGTACCTATTTCCATAGATGTAACCTTCTCAAACAGCTTCCAATCAAACATAATTTCAGCATCAGCATTTCTACCGTCCTTAAAACTTACCCCAACTCGATTCCAATCAACCCGTCCCATTCCTCTATGGACAATAATGCCCCTCCATAGCACATATTTGTTTTTATACTTCTTCCATAGGTTTCTTTTCTCCGAGCGGGAAAGTGTACTGCCTTTGCCAAATTTGTTTATCATTTCTTCAAAGGATAAGCCAATAAAATCTACTGAAGTTGTTTCGGGAACAGTTTTATTCAATATCTCAGATGCAACTAACTTTTCTTCAGATGGTATATTACCTTTATTCGTCTGTTCTGCCTCTGCAATGTTAGTAACTGTACCGTATTGAGGTATAGCGCTCGTTGCGACCAACTCCTTTACAGGCACGGCTTCGCCGTCTGCAAACAACCTGTAAAACATGTTCTTATATGTACAGATACGTTCAGTGTCGTAATAAATTATGACATCGTTACAAATATTTCTGTTTTTATATGCCAGCCAGTTATAAGCACCCGTGACTAAAGTTCTCTCATCGAAAATAATAAAATCTTCCTTTTCGTTACCATTAAACCCCGACCTCAAGACTCTGACGTCAAAGCCTTTATTTACCAAAAACTCTGCAAGCAAGCCTTTTACAGCCGTACTGTTATTCTCCACAACCACAATGCGTACGCGAACGCCCCTTTCTCTTGCCACTAACAATTCTTTGCTAACATCCAAAGAAGCAAAATCATGAACACAAAAATCTATACAATGCTGTGTACGTCCAATTCCTTCTATTAACCGCTCTTTTACTGTACCGCCAGGAATGTAATAGTTCTCTTGCGCTTTGCATATAACGCCTGAAATTAAAACTGGTACAATAGCAAACAACAAATTCTTAACTAAAAGAGTTGTTAAATCTTTTAAGTCTACCTTCATAATAACTATTTTTGTCAATCACTGTTATTTTCTTTATACGTTAAAAATGCCTTGTGTAAATTTTCCAAAACATCAGTAGCTATTAATGATATTTCACCCTTTTCCTGCGCTGCTATATCACCGGCTAAGCCGTGTAAATAGACGCCAAGCTGTGCTGCATCTAACGGAGTATAGTTTTGTCCTAATAACGCAGCAATCATACCTGTCAACACATCACCAGTGCCCGCTGTCGCCATACCAGGATTCCCTGTAGTATTAATATAAAACTTTTCTTCATTCATCACTATAGTTCTATAACCCTTTAGCACTAAAGTTAAATTTTTCTTTCCTCTGACAAACGACTTGGCTATTTCTATACGATTGGATTGAATATCCTGAGAGGATTTCGCTGCAACAAGATGTGCCATCTCGCCCGGGTGCGGTGTTAGAATAACGTGTTTTTTAATTTTATTAATTATATCGGGACTATCTGCCAGCGCATTAATACCGTCGGCATCTAATACAATAGGACGTTCAAGATTTTGCAATAACCATAATACCAACCCGCGGGTCTCCATGTATTGCGATAAACCTGGACCAATAGCAACTACGTCAAACCGCTGTGAAAAGTCAAGTATATCTTGGCGTCCCAGTTCTGACAGGGTTTTCAAATGAGTTTCTGGTAACGGATGCGTCATAACACACGTCAGCTTTGTTGCAATTATTCCGTGTAAACTTTCTGGAACACCAAGCGTAACTATCCCTGCACCCGCGCGCAATGCTGCCATACTGCATAAACATGCGGCACCTGTCATTCCAGCAGAACCAGCCAGTATGAGTATCCGCCCGTAATCCCCTTTATGTGTATCTGGACTCCTTTGAAGAATCTTTGGCACATCCTTAACTTCATACATAAATCACCCGAACATTTGTTATTTTATTTAGACGAGGCAGAAACTTAATTAAATTACTAATAATCCAACTGATTAATACCAAATATGACCTATTTTACTTTCATCTCTTTATTCGATTAATCAAGGAGGCTACATATCCTGCCCCAAACCCATTATCAATATTCACAACCGTAACGCTGGAGGCACAACTATTCAACATAGACAAGAGCGGAGCAACTCCATAAAAGCTCGCACCATATCCGACACTTGTTGGTACCCCAATTACAGGACAATCTACCAAGCCACCCACGACACTCGCCAAGGCACCTTCCATGCCTGCTACTACAATAATTACACTTGCTTTGATTAGTTCTACGTGATTTTTCATTAACCTGTGTATACCTGCAACACCAACATCATATAATACCTTAACATTGTTTCCCATTATTTCTGCAGTCACTCGCGCCTCTTCAGCCACAGGGATGTCCGAGGTACCTGCTGTTACAATCAGGATAAGTCCCTTTTGAGTTATTTTACGCGTCTTTCTTATTGCAATTGTTTTTGCCTGTTCATTATAAACAGCCTCAGGAAATTTTCTGGAAATAGCTTCGTAAATCTCTCTATTTGCACGGGTCGCCAGCATATCATTCCCACCCGCAACGATATGCTCTGCTATTTTTACGACTTGCGAGGGCGTCTTGCCCATGCAAAAGATTACCTCCGGGAAGCCACAACGAATTTTACGGTGACTGTCAACCTTCGCAAAACCAATATCCTTATAAGGCAACTCACGAATCTTTTCAAGAACATCGTTTATTGATATCTGTCCAGCTTTATAATCCTCAAATAATTTTTTAATGACTTTTATATCCATATTTTTAATAAACGCTATAAATAAGCTAACATTGTAAAATGAATAGATGCTTCACGGAGTTTATCATGGGCAAAAAGAATAGATTCTTAACTTTTAGTTCAGAATGACAAAATGTGAAGGATTCAACATGACAATGTGTTGTTCCTTCATTTTGTTCAGTCCGGTGTCTGCACAGATTGACGAACCAAATTTATTTTATCCATGAGATATATAATAAATCCTGTAGTTACTATTTACGTAATAGCCTCTATATCAAGGTCTGAGACAGCCCCCTCCAAATATATCATATAAGCCAACCCAGCCACCATTGCGGCGTTATCAGTACACAACCTTAAGGATGGACAGTATAACGGAATCCCTATTTCTTTTGATTTATCCTCCAGTTTGAAGCGCAATCTGGAGTTCGAAGCCACTCCACCGCCCAATTGTATCCCACGAACGTTGTACATCCTGGACGCAAGGATAAGCTTATACATCAGCACATCAATTACTGCCTCCTGAAAGCTTGCTGCTACATCTGCAACCTCTTTCTCAGACAACTTTCTTAATCCCGGTGTCTTCAAATCCTGTCCACGGCAATGATATAACACGGCAGTCTTCAAGCCACTAAAACTAAAATCCAGGGAATCTTTTTCAAGATAAGACCTTGGAAACATTACCGCTTTAGGGTTTCCCCGACTCGCAATTCTGTCAATAACAGGTCCACCGGGATAGCCCAATCCTAATATCTTTGATACCTTGTCAAATGCCTCACCCGCTGCATCATCAATTGTTGCGCCCAAATGAATATGTTTCGTCTTGCTTTTTGATAAGAAAATAGTTGTATGCCCTCCAGAAACCACAAGACTAATTGTAGGATAATCTATTTTATCAATTTCAAGACTATTTGCATATATATGAGCATGCAGATGATTCACAGCTATCAACGGCACATTCAACGCCACACATAAAGTTTTAGCCGCTGTAACACCTATTAGTAAAGCGCCAATCAGACCCGGCGTATTAACAACTGCGACGGCATCAATTTCGCTAAGTTTTACCTTTGCATCGCCGAGTGCACCATCAATAATGCCTGTAATTGATTCCAGGTGCGCCCTGCAGGCTATCTCTGGAACAACCCCTCCAAACCTACGGTGCAATGCATCCTGAGATAGAATAACATTTGATAATATTTCTGTTCCGTTTTTTACAATCGCAACCGAAGTCTCGTCGCAGGATGTTTCAATACCCAGGATAACCATATCAAAAAAAAAGCAGGAAATATCCTGCTTTATAAAACAATCCAGTTATAACTAACTTTACTAATTTACTGTGAAGTGCTCTTGTGTTTCGCATAAACTTCTATACCTTTAAGAATATCAACAGCTCTTTCAACTTGAATGTCAACATACTTTTGCGTCTCTTTTGCTTTGGACGTTCCTTTCAATGCTCCACCATTTACATCTATATTTTTATTATCTAGATTTGACATTGATAAATGTTCATTTAATGCCTTCATTTCGGCAAAACTGAGCGACACACTTATATCAGGTTCAATCCCTTTATCGTGAATGCAAACTCCTGAAGGAGTATAATATCTTGCAGTTGTTAATTTCAGAGCGGCGTTGCCATCTCCAACAGGAATCAGACTCTGCACAGATCCCTTACCAAATGTTTTGATTCCCAGCAAAATACCACGTTTGTTGTCCTTCATTGCACCAGCAAAAATTTCAGATGCGCTCGCACTACCATTATTCACAAGAACAACTAATGGAAAATTTGGATATGTTCCCTTTTTGCGGGCACGGTAAATATAATTTTGAGAATTCTCCCTTCCCTTAGTTGAAACGATAACACCTCTATCCAGAAACTTGTCAGCCATATCCACTGCAATATTCAACAAACCACCCGGATTAAATCTTAGGTCTAAAATCAGGCACTTCATGCCTTTTTTTAACAAACCCTGAATTGCATTATCCATGTCAACTACTGTGTTTTCCTGAAAATTTGCAATAGAAAGATAACCTATTTTATAGTCATCATCTATTATTTTTGCACGCCTTATACTATTAACATGAATCTTTGCACGCTCAATCGTAATATCAACTGGTTTTGTATCGCCTTCGTGCACAACAGTTAGTGTTACTTTAGTTCCTATTTTTCCGCGAAGTATTCTTATAGCATCCTGAATACTTATATTCTCGATATATTCATCATCAATTTTTATAATACGGTCTCCTACCAATATTCCAGCTTTGAACGCAGGCGAATCAAGAATGGGAGTAATTACTGTCAGTAAACCATCCTTTATAATTACTTCAATCCCTATACCTTCAAATTCCCCTTCTGTCTCAATCTTTAAACTTTCCAATTCCTCAGGTCCGAAATATTGACTGTATGGGTCAAGGCCAGAAAGCATACCGCGATATGCATTTGTTAGAATTGTATTGAGTTTAATTTCATCAACATATTTATCCTGTAATTCCTTAACCACCTTTATTAATTCTTCAAATTCAGCATAAATGCTTTTCGTGGCTTTATTGATATTTTCTTTAGATTCAATCCGAAGTTTTTCAATAGAGTCATCCTGTCCAGAAGAAATAGCACCAACTGGTATAAGAAATATAAATAAGAAACAAGTTAGATATTGAAACAGGTTTACCACGACACCTAGTCTTTGCCTGCTATTCCTAACTTGTTTCGAATCCTCTTTGAAATCTCTGAGCATAAACGAAAAACCCTTTTTTATTTTTTTTTACGTTCTACTACTCGTTTTGCAGCTAAAACAATATCCTCGGATAATAAATGATATTCTCTAAAAAGGATATCCGGCTCTCCAGATTGTCCAAACCGATTGTCAATACCAATCATTTCTATAGGTACGGGGTAATTTCGCGATAATGCACATGCAACGGCGCTACCAAGCCCGCCGTCAAGACTATGTTGTTCTGCCGTCACGACAGCATTTACCTGTTTAGCAACTTTTACAAGGGTCTCTTGGTCAACTGGCTTCAAAGTATGCATATTTACCACTGTTGCCTCAATTCCCTCTTTCGACAGCAGATCGGCTGCAACAAGAGAGTTTGATACAAGCGCGCCACATGCGACAATTGCCACATCCTTACCCGTTCGGAGAATCGTTGCTTTTCCAATATTAAACAAGTCTTCCTTTTTTGTAATTACAGGTACGGCAGCCCTGCCAAGACGAATATACAAGGGTCCATCATAATTCACCGCTGCGTAAATAGCCTTTTTTGTTTCAACCGCATCGCAAGGTTCAATAACGGTCATCGTTGGAATTGTTCGCATCAGCGATATATCTTCGATACACTGATGAGACGCCCCATCTGGTCCTGCTGATACGCCACTATGTGTTGCAACGATTTTTACATTTAACCCACTATAACAAACGGTGTTTCTAACCTGCTCCCAGGCACGACCGGTAGCAAATATACTGAAACTGCTTACAAAGGCTATTTTCCCACATGTTGCTAACCCCGCAGCTGTATTCATCATATTAGCCTCGGCAACACCCATATTAAAAAACCTGTCTGGAAATTTCTTTGCAAATTTTGCCGTGGTTGTAGATTTTGAAAGATCAGCATCTAGTACAACAATATTCTTGTTTCTTTCACCTAACTCCCACAAAGCGTCGCCGTAAGCCTGACGAGTGGCTATCATTTCATCCATTTATACACATCCATTCAATAATTAATCTAAACGATAAATATTTTACATCGTGGAAATCAAACTGGGGCCCGCTAACAATTTTAATAAGATATAAACTTTCAACTATCTCAATTCAGCTAATGCTTTTTCAGCCTCTTCTTTTGTAGGGGCTTTCCCATGCCAATCAACCTGGTTTTCCATGAAGGAAACCCCCTTTCCTTTAATCGTCCTTGCCACAATTATAGTCGGTCTTTCCTTTATTTTTTCTGCTTCATTATATGCATCTATTATTGACTCGTAATCATGCCCATTAATTTCAATTACATGCCATCCAAAACTACGCCACTTTGCTGAAATTGGATGTGATGACATTACTTCATGAGTAAATCCATCGATCTGCAGCTCATTTTGATCTAGAATTGCACAAAGGTTTTCTGCCTTATAATGACTGGCTGCCATCGCTGCTTCCCATATTTGACCCTCCTCAATCTCCCCATCACCTAACATAACGTATGTTCTGTAATCTTTTTTATCTAATTTTGCAGCCAGAGCAATGCCCAAACCAACAGAAAGCCCCTGTCCCAATGAGCCGCTAGATATTTCAATTCCTGGCGTTGTCTTCATACATGGATGCCCCTGAAGAATACTTCCAAACTGCCTGAGCGTTTCGAGCTTATCTACGCTAAAATAGCCCATATCTGCAAGTATAGCGTACAGCGCCGGACACCCATGACCTTTAGATAATATAAACCTATCTCTATCTTGCCATTTTGGTTGCTGAGGATTGTGTCTCATTTTATTATAAAAGAGAACAACCAGTAAGTCTACCGCTGATAGCGAGCCGCCCGGATGGCCAGAACCTGCTTTCGCTAACATTTTTATAACATATCTTCTAATTATCTTTGCCCGTTCTTCTAACGATTTTATATTCAAGACTTGAATATCTTTCATAAAGTCACCAAAAAGCAAAATAAGAATATATTAAAAATAGACTTTAAAAACTCGATATTATTAAGTAAAAAATTAATAGGAAGATAAAATAAAGGTAGGAATTGCATTTATTGAACTATAATCAACTATCTGAACTAACACGGATTTCAGAATTGGTTGTATAAAATTTATCTGCCCAAATAGCAGTGGTGGGCAGAGACGGGATCGAACCGTCGACACCAGGATTTTCAGTCCTGTGCTCTACCAACTGAGCTATCTGCCCTATTTAACTCGTCTCGTGCAATAGACGTAGAATTTTCCAAATTATAGAAATACTAAATTTATAAGTCAAGGCTTTTTTAATGAGTTCGCCAAATGCCTTTTGTGCGATTAATAAATATTTGAAATTTTAGACATGAATCCCAAGCTAACATTCATTAATGACGTTACAAGATCTTATAGAACAAAGAGATAATACCTGAACAATATTGGTTTTATGGCAGACGTCCAAAACAACTAAACGTTATCCATAAAAACATCATTATAAGGTTGTGTAAAGGAGCGTAGATACTAGAGACAAGAAGAAACTTGTTCGGGTAAGGGCTTTATTTACTATTTTAATTTGCGTTTTTATTTCTTATATTCCAGTAATGAATACCAGTATTTATTGACCCTCTCCTGTATCTTATTTATCACAGATTCCTTCCTTTGTGGCTTAAATAAATGTGTAAATCTCCCCTGCTCCTTTAAATATTCTTCAACAAATTTAAATTTCTTTGAAATATGTGTGTGTTTTATATCACCATAAATAGCTTCTTTTAATGCCCAAATACCTGTATCAACCGCAAGTTTTGCTAATATTGTAGAATGGGAAGACTCAATTGCCCATCCAAGTGGACAGGGAGAGAGATTAATAAATAGTTTTGTACCCTTATACTGTTCCGTCTTTTTAAACTTATTATGTAAATCAACGAGGTGGGTAGGAGAAATAGTGGCAAGGTGTGGCGGTTTGTGACTTCTCCAAATCTCAAAAAGGTCCTTCCTGAAGAATTCTGCGCCTGAGGGGCTTAACCTACTGGGTTAGGTCGTTCCTGTCTTTGAAGCAAACGGTATTGCTCCTTACCACCGGAATCCTGTATTTCCGTAAGCTTTTTTATCACAACAGATATAATAAAAATTAAGGTTCCGATTAATTGCCCCGGAAGAGTTATATTTCTCTTTTCTTAGTATCCATGATATTTGTAATGAGTATTTACTGAAACAAGAAAGCCATGAGATATTCTATCTCATGGCTTTCGTTTTATAAAGATTTGACCCCAAGGGGATTTGAACCCCTGTTCACAGATCGAAAATCTGTTGTCCTAGACCAGGCTAGACGATGGGGCCATTTAAAATCATAAAAAATGATGAGGGCAGATGGACTCGAACCATCGACACCCGCCTTAAAAGGGCGGTGCTCTGCCAACTGAGCTATGCCCCCTTTGACAGATTTTCTTTATTATGCAATATTAGTTTGTCAAACGTGTACCCCGATACGTTAGTTTTAAACCTTCATTATTTCGTCAATCTTTTTTTTGACCAAATCGTTAAGCTTTCCTTCAAATTCATGGATTGTTTTCTGTATATCTTCTTTGGTACGTTTGGCATCATCTTCAGTAAGGCTGCCTTGTTTTTCTTCATTATCAACATGTTTGTTTGCGTCATGCCTTACATTACGTAAAGCTACTTTATCCTTTTCACCTGATTCTTTTGCATGCACAGAAAGTCTTTTTCGTCGTTCTTCATTTAGAGGCGGAATCATAATCCTCAATAGTTTCCCTTCAATAGCTGGGGTTAAACCCAGATCGGATTGGAGTATGGCTTTCTCAATACTCGAAATTATTGATGCATCATAAGGTTTAATCATCAATGATTGTGCGTCAGGCGTTGAAATAATTGCCAGTTGTTTTAAAGGTGTTAGTGTTTCATAGTATTCAACCTTTATATTTTCCACTAATCCAGTGTTTGCTCTACCAGTTCTTAAACCCTTTAATTCTTCCTGCAAATGAGCAACAACCTTTTCCATTTTAATTCTAGCATCTTTACATATTGATTCTTTTGACATACTTGTCGTTCCCCGATATATGCTCCAATGTCTTCACCAAAAACTGCTTTTTGAATATTTCCACTATTTCTTTTGCGAGTCTGCTAAATTGTTCTGTATTAATGCCCCGTCCAGTTTTATCTGCAAAACTCTCACCGCTTATCTTTAACAACCCCCTTTTATATTAACATTGCCACCCATGAACTAACTAATTCTTAATAACAATTTGTTAACATTCTCCGACTTCGAATCTAACAAAACGATTTATTTTTATATTTTCTCCAATTTTTGCAATATTTGCAATTAATAAATCCTGAATTGTCTTTGTGTTATCTTTTATGAATTGTTGCTCTAGGAGACATTTTTCTTTGAAGAAATTTTCCATCTTTCCGGTAACTATCTTTTCAGTAATATTTACAGGTTTTCCTTTTGTTTCTTCCGTGGATATTTTCTTCTGCTCCTCTATAATTTGTCCTGGAATATCTTCTCTCCTTATTGCAATAGGATTTGTTGCGGCAACCTGCATACAAATATCTTTTAGAAATTGCTGAAAAACTTCATTCCTTGCCACAAAATCTGTTTCACAATTAAGTTCTACCAGTACACCAAGTTTTCCATTAGTATGAATATAAGTGCCTATTCTACCTTCAGCGGTTGTCCTTTGCTCTTTTCTAGCAGCCTTTGCAATACCTTTTTTCCTAATAATTTCTAAGGCTTTTTCATAATCACCCTTGACCTCCTCAAGCGCGCTCTTGCATTCTAAGATACCAGCTCCTGTTAATTCCCTCAACTTTGTTATACTTGATATGTCAGCCATTATAACCTCCGTACAACATGATATAAGTTATTGCAGTTCTTGAAATATAAATTTTATCATGAAAACAATTAAAGAATTGGTTATATGAAATGTTCTTTAAGGCAGCGAACTAGATTTGCAACTTTTAATCACTTCTGGAATTGAACATTCTCCTTAATTCTTTTATTCTTATAAGGAGATACAAAGGTATTAGTTCGACTTATATTGATTTTAAGCAAAAGATTTTTCAATAACCCATATTAATTTTCAAACCTTAGCCATATCAAGTTTGCTTTCCTTACCAGCCATAATTGCATCTGAGGCTTTAGTAAAGAAAAGATTAATTGACCTGATTGCATCGTCATTGCCCGGCACACAGATATCTATCAAATCCGGATCACAATCAGTGTCAGCAAGACATACAGTTGGGATACCTAACTTTTTTGCCTCACTGATTGCAATATGTTCATGTTTCGGGTCGACAACAACTAAAGCTCCTGGTAAAGTCGCCATGTTACGAATGCCTTTTAGATTTGAAAGTATCTTTTTTCGTTCTCTGTTAAAAGAAGATATTGCCTTTTTACTAAATTGATTAATAGCGCCTGTTTTCCCCATGTTCTCTAATTCTTCCAGACGTTTTAAACGTTTACGTATTGTATCGAAATTTGTCAAAGTGCCCCCTAACCATCGTTCGCTTACGTAATGCATTCCGCATCGCTGTGACTCGCGTTCAGCAATTTCACGTGCTTGCCACTTTGTACCAACAAATAAGACATCCTTGTTTGTCCGAACCAAATTAGTCAGAAACTTACAAGCAGTTACAAGCCCCTTGACAGTTTCACGCAAATCAATAATATGTATCAGATTACGCTTCCCGAATATGAAAGGTTTCATCTTAGGATTCCACCGGCTTGTACGATGTCCAAAATGGAAACCTGCATCAACTAGTTCTTGAATACTCACTGTAGACAAATATTCTCCTCTCTTGTTAGTATGGTAGACAAAAAATATTTATTTAACAAACTTTTGAAAGCTTAAAATTATATTAATTGTAACTAAAATGTCAAGTACATTTTATCGTATGATGTTTAACACCGCTAAAAAAGCAACAATTCAAATTTCTTTCTAAATAATTAAAATTTTTTGTAAAGTATATATACATGGGTAACAGTTTATGTAATATGATATGCCTATCCCTATGGGATAGGCGACTTACTAAATTTTTTTATGGAGATGTTACCCATGCCCAAGTATTATTACGATCAACTTAGTCGAAAAAGGTTAGCCTGGATGCTCATGTATAAAAAGATTAATAACGTCTCAAAGGTATGCCTGTATTTTGGCATATCTCGTAAATGTTTCTATAAATGGCTTAAACGTTACGAAGACTCAGGAGGTGACCCTGCAAGCCTCATTGATCGCTCAAAACGTCCCAGACGCTCCCCTATGCTTACCCATAAATATATTCAGTCTATCATAATAAGACTTCGTAAAACCACTTCCTTCGGCCCCGACCGTATACGGCTGTTCTTATTGAAGGACTATAATATCTCGCTTCCAAGGTCCACCATATACGCCACTTTAAAACGCAACGGACTCATTGAGAAACCCAAGAAGATGCACAGAAAACCTAAGTGTTATCAGATGCCCTCTCCAGGATACCTACAGGTAGATATAAAGCTGCTGGGCGGCTACAGACCCGGGAGCTTTGTTCAGTACTCCGCTCAGGACGACTCTACCAGGATCAAATTCACCAAACTTTACCAGGAACGCTCTACATCTAACTCCCTGGACTTCTTGCAATATATATTCAGACGCTTTCCTTTCAAGATCAGGCACATCAGGACCGACAACGACGCCGTCTTTACCAATGCTTACACCGGTGAACCCAAAACCCATCCCTTACGGCAGCCCAAGACACATCCTTTTACCCTGTCGTGCATGGGGTTGGGTATAAAACACAATCTCAATAGGCCTTCTTGTCCAGAGCAAAACGGCAAGGTAGAAAGGTCTCATAGAACCGATGGAGAAGAGTTTTTCCGTTTACAAAAAACTCGGAATCTTGACCTCCTTGTAAAAGAACGTAAAAAATACGATGAATTCTTTAACAACAAAAGACCACACATGGGGCTTCAGGGGTGGACTCCACTGCAAAAATTACAAACTTTTCCTAATTACAAAAGTGTTACCTATGTCTATAGCTAATACAATAATTAAAATTTTTATACTTGATTTATTGCTTTACTCTTGGTAATAGTTTAATTTATGTATTATAATCTCTTCTAAATTCTAGAAGACGTGTTTCCCATTTCCATAAATTATCTAAATTTCAAAACTATAGGGTTCAAAAATCAACCTAATATTCGGAGCGTGTTATTTTTCATCTTGAACAATTTTGGACATTAATACTCTGGCAATCCTGTGAGAAGGCAAAAGAACAGATTACCCATAGGAGTTTTTGATTCTGGTGTTGGGGGCATTTCGGTGCTTGTTGAAATAATCAAGCTGCTACCTCACGAAGAATTTATTTATTATGCCGATAGTATTAATGCCCCTTATGGAATAAAATCAGAAAACACTATTCGGTCGCTTACTATAAAAGCTGCAGATTTCTTATTTAAGCTGGGTGTTAAATCCTTAGTTGTTGCTAGCAACACAGCAACAAGTGCAGCTATTAAAGAAATCAGGAGAATCTTTGAATTACCTGTGATTGGAATGGAGCCTGCAATAAAACCAGCCGTGGAGTTAAAAACAAACGGTAGAATAATCGTAATGGCGACGCCGCTCACTTTACAAAGTAAAAAATTTAACTCATTGGTTTATCAATATAAACATCTCGCTGAGATTGTCCCCATTCCATGTCCAGGGCTTGTTGAACTCATTGAACGAGGCAACAACTACGAAAACATTGTAGATTATCTTTATAATATTCTCCCCGAAACAAACAAAAACATTTCAACTGTTGTTTTAGGATGTACACACTATGTCCTGATAAAGAGGGAGATTCTAGAAGTATTAGGAAAAAACATAAATATTATAGATGGAAACTGTGGAACAGCCAGAAATCTAAAAACAGTTCTCGAGAAAGAGGGGCTGCTTAATAATACCTTGGAAGACAAACTTCAAATTCCATTAAGGGCAAATGTAAGCTTTTATACTTCTGGAAGTGGTAAAGAGGTACTCAAATACAAACACTTATTGCAAGTTGAAGGAATTACCTGTGAATCATAAAATTCGCTAATATTTAACCCGGAAAAATTTTTAAAAGGGAGGAAATTATTATGAATAATATTTATACTTGTCAAACATGCGGTATGACAGCCACTGAAAAGGGTCATCTATGTAAGCCAAGGATTGCAGAAAAAGTCATAGCTTGTAAATTTTGTGGCACAGTAACAGGAGATCCCAGACATGTATGTGCCCCCAAGCTTATTAATCTAAAATATTTTTGCGGTTCATGCGGCAGACTTGCTTCAAAAAGCGAACTTCTTTGTCGTCCAAATCCTATAGCGAAACCTAAGAAAAAAGCTAAAAAGTCATTGGTAAAAAAGAAGTTAAAATCAAAAAACTAACACCTCTGATAGATTCACAATTTCATCTGACAAATCAGGAATATAACCTTACGCAGGGAAAATTTTACTAAATTTTCCCCTCCTTTTGCCTTGTTTGTGATATTTTGTTTAAAAAACACAAAAACCACACTCCTGCCATAGCGTTTTTAACAACTTTATTGATTGTAATTAAACCCTTGCCAACAATTAATTAATTTGATAATATATTTGGAATTTAGCTATTTGGTCGGGGCGAGAGGATTTGAACCTCCGACCTCCTGCTCCCAAGGCAGGCGCGCTAGCCAAACTGCGCTACGCCCCGTATGGTGCGTTTTCTGTAATTCGGAGTATAATTATAAAATAAATATCTCCGAATACAAGTAAAATTAAATATTTGGAATTTCTAGAGTTAAAGAATTCATGCAAAAAATTTGGAACAATATTGTATATAGTATTGTTTATAAAATCAATGTAATTTAAATTTTTAATTCTTTAGGAGTTTTTTTGATGACTGTACAGCAAAAAGAAAGACCGAGTCGTAAAACCTTAAAAAGATATAATGAAAATAATCTTTCCCCAAAGAATTTTTATTTAGATAAGGCAGACAGGAGATGTTTGATGTGTGGAAAGACGTTTGTTAGCCGAGGCCCGCACAATAGAAGATGTCCGAAGTGTAACCAGAAAATAGACCAGGCGGCAGAAAATACTTTCTATATGCCAACAGTATATAATAATGAAACTAATGCAACAGATTTTATACCTTCGGCTGAATAACAAGTCTAAAGGATTTTAAATTAATGAAAAAGGATGTGTAAGATTTTACACATCCTTTTTTGTTTTTATACATAAATATATTTCAAACTAAACATTAAAACAAATTCTGATTATAAATACCCATTACGGTATTCAATTGATTCTTACATACTAGTATTATAGTGCAGCACAGTCGCAATCAAAGCTCTTGTATAAGGTTGATAAAAAACTTACCGGAAAAGAAGTTCTTTTAAAGTAATAAGATAAAATACATTAATAATTTACCATGCATGAACCTCCCGCACCTTTTCAATGGCTTTTACAGGATATTCCTCAGCACATATCATACATCCTTTACAAATTATCATAATCTGTATATGGAAAATCGCTTTTATTAACTGTAATACAATCGTCTGGACATCTTACTACACATGTCATACATTGCGGACATACATATATCGTAATCCCAGACAGGCTTGAACACCAGCCAGTTACCCATTTTTCTTAAAGGCTTATTTGCTGATGAGTTTATAGCTGGGCTTGAAATTACATCGATCTCACACGGATACGCTGTATTATCATCAAGTAGTGTTTCATCCATAATTATTATAACGTCAGTTTCCGTTATTACGCCTCGCTCAAGGATGGGTTCTTTTGATATGCGTGTAAACGAGGCTATTGGGGCTACCCTTCTCTCTACACAATAAAGTGGAAAATCCTTGCGCATAATAACCCTTCTAAGAAGGCAGCCGTCCCCAGCACCCTGCTCGCAACCTTAGCCCCCCAGACGTCCCCTCCCGTGAAATATTATCCTAAGCATATAAATAAGCCAGTTTGATGCAACTGATTTATTTTAAAAATCCAAAAATACCCTATTTAAAATAAAACTAGTGGAAATAAAATCCTATTGGAATTTTTAACATTACATTACCAAGCTTTTAATTGTACTACATTTAAAAAAATCTACAACCGCCTGTTATCCAATTATCCAATATTTGTATATAAGTTGACTTGGTGCAAGACTTCTGTTAATATTTTTAGTTCATAATTAATTCGTGTAACTAAAAATAAATATGAATCTAAATTGTCCTTCTTGAAGAGATTGAATAATTGGGAAATTTTGTAATAGGTATTGATCTTGGCGGTACAAATATAAAAGCAGGCATTGTTGATAGAAAAGGTACTGTTATCCACCGATTGTCAACAAAAACAAACTATAATGCCGACTCACAAACAATAATAAACCAGATTTTCAAACTAATAGATGAGATTATACAAAATGCTTGTATTAAAAAAGCGGATGTTATAGGCATTGGACTTGGCTCTCCCGGTCTTATTGATAAAAAGGGCGAAATTATTATTTTTTCACCCAACCTACCGCAATGGCGTAATGTCCCCATCAAACTCTTAATTACTGAAAATTTCGATAAGCCCTGTGTGCTTGAAAATGATGCCAATGCGGCAGCCTTGGGAGAGAAATTGGTTGGCGCGGGTAAGAACTCAAATTCTCTTGTAATGTTAACCATTGGTACGGGTATTGGCGGTGGCATTATTATTGATAACAAACTTTGGCGTGGAGTTAATAATGTTGCAGCAGAAATAGGTCACATGGTAATTAAAATGGATGGACTTAAATGTAGCTGCGGTAATAATGGATGTATAGAGGCATATGCGTCTGCCACAGCTATGGTACGCCGTTTCAAAAAACTATTAAAGAAAGGCGTCTCATCACTTTTAGAGAACTCTGATGAGATTACGGCTAAAATGATTAGCGATGCTGCCCTTCAGGGAGACAAGGCAGCACTTAATGTCATTAGAGAAACAGGGCAATTTCTAGGCATTGCTATTGTGAACATTATGCACATATTAAACCCGGCATTGATTGTATTATCAGGGGGCATGATAGGTTCCGGAGACTTGTTAATGAACCCGATTAAAGAAACAGTTAAAAAGAGTGCTTTTGAATCATCTTATAAAGAGACAAATATACTATTTTCAGAGCTTGGAAACGATGTTGGAATTATTGGAGCAGCAGGATGCCTACTGAAAGAATTAGAAATTTCTGTATAATAGCGCATATTGATCACGGAAAATCCACACTGGCGGATCGCTTACTGGAAAGAACGCATACAATTACATCAAGAGAATTCAGAAACCAGATGCTGGACGATATGGATTTGGAACGCGAACGCGGTATCACGATAAAAGCAAGCGCAGTAGCGTTGAAACTTGTACACAATAAAGAAGAATATAATCTAAACCTGATTGATACGCCGGGTCACGTAGACTTTAGTTACGAAGTTTCCAGGAGCCTTGGCGCATGTGAAGGCGCAGTTTTGCTTGTTGACGCCTCGCAGGGTGTTGAGGCACAAACAGTTGCAAATGCATACCTTGCTATGGAACACAACCTGACAATTATTCCTGTTATCAGCAAAATAGACCTTCCCCAATCTCGCCCTTTCGACGTACTTACAGAAATGGAAAAGACACTTGGTATCAACCCTGAAGAGGCATTAATGGTTAGTGCAAAGACAGGCGAAGGCATTGACAGTATTTTCGAAGCTGTTGTCAAGCGCATCACACCGCCAACGGGGAATCCGAATGCCTCGCTAAAGGCGCTAATTTTTGACTCAGTATATGATGAATATCGCGGTGTCATTGTATACCTGCGTATATTCGATGGCTCTATAAAAGTTGGCGATGAAATTTATATGATGAAGACAAACAGCTCCTTCAAGGTAGAAGAAGTAGGTATATTTAAACCAAAGATGATAGCTAAAAATGGACTTTTTACAGGAGAAGTAGGATATTGTATCGCTAACATCAAATCTCTACACGATGTTAAAGTAGGTGACACCGTTACACATAATAAAGAACGAACCATAGAACCACTGCCCGGTTATCGCGCTCCTATACCAATGGTTTATTGTGGTGTATATCCATCCAACAATGCAAATTTTCACTTGCTTCGGGAGGCGTTAGAAAAACTGAGTCTTAATGACTCGTCATTCACTTTCGAACCTGAAACTTCACAAGCGCTTGGATTTGGATTCAGATGCGGTTTTCTTGGTCTCCTGCATATGGAAATAGTACAGGAACGTTTAGAACGTGAGAGTAACATTAATATTGTCCAAACAGCTCCAAACGTGACTTATGAAATACTTAAAAATAATAAAGAAGTAATTAAGGTTGACAACCCTGAGAAAGTTCCTCCTGTTAATGAAATTGAAGAATTTAGGGAACCGATAGTGTGTGTAAACTTTGTTTTACCAACAGAGTATCTTGGCACAATAATGCAATTAGCCGAGGGACGCAGGGGCCGATACAAAAGCACTGAATATCTCAGTGAAAGGCGCGCAATCCTTGCCTATGAATTACCGCTAGCCGAGATAATATTCGACTTCTTTGATAAGATGAAATCAGCGACGAGGGGATACGGCACGATGGATTATGATTTCATAGGGTATGAACCTGCAGACCTCGTAAAACTGGATATCCTTGTTGCAGGCAAAAGAGTGGATGCGCTTTCCATTGTTGTACATAAAAAAGACGTTGATTTTAAGGGACGAAAACTTGTTAAGAAGCTGAAAAATGAAATCTCTCGGCATCTTTTTGAAGTCGTATTGCAAGCAGCTGTTGGAAGCAGGATTATTGCAAGAGAAACTATACGTCCAATTGCTAAAAATGTGACAGCTAAGTGTTACGGCGGCGATATTACCAGAAAACGAAAACTCCTGGAAAAACAAAAAGAAGGGAAAAAGAGAATGAAATCCATAGGAAATGTAGAAATTCCACAAAAGGCTTTCCTGTCTGTACTAGCCGTTGATGAAACATGATGAAAGAGGCACCTATTGAATAACGACAAAGAAAGGCAAATAATTCAAAAGACCGATGGTAGAAAAAAGAAACGTAAAGGCAAATTACGCGAAAATATAGAATCTATAGCAATAGCTGTCGCACTTGCTTTTGCCATACGATACCTGGTTATAGAGGCATTTAAGATACCAACAGGTTCAATGGCGCCAACCTTACTAGGCGAACATAAAAATGTGAAATGCCCTAACTGTACCTGGAGTTTTTATGCTGACCGGCAAAGCGACAGCGCAACCTGCCCTAATTGCCAGTTTGTAATAGGTACATCTTTATACTGTGAGGCTTGTAATAATAAAATCCGCTACAATTGGCCTGCATGGTTATGGAGAAAAGGAACTTGTACAAAATGTCAAACCACAACCGAATGGAAAGACCTGTCAAACCGCGTAGTACATGGAGGAAACAGGATTCTGGTCGCTAAATTCTGGTACAAGTTTAAAAATCCTGAACGGTGGGATGTAATGGTATTTGTGTACCCGTTGTATGACCTTAAATGTAAAAACTGCTCCGTATTGTTGTCTGAAACAGAGTGGCACAAAGGCTTACAATGTCCTCGTTGCGGTTCAACCAGATTTTCAAAAAAGAAAAAGAATTACATAAAACGCCTTGTTGGACTACCGGGAGAAAAGTTACAGATTGTCAACGGCAATATATATATCAACGACACAATACAAAGAAAACCAAAAAATGTACAGGATACACTATGGATACCTGTTTACAATAATCATTTCCCACCTAAAGAAGATATTACCCCAATCTGGGTTACCGCTGGCAGCAAATGGAAGATTAATAAAGAAACGCTGGTATTAAATAACATGTATGATAATAATCCAAATTCATCATTGGCAACATTTGGACGACCGGTTACTGATCAGAATGGTTACAATAACAGGTCTGGAAATAATGAAATGGGGGATGTAAAAATTATCCTCGATGTAACCCTATCAAATGGTTCAAATTATCTGGAACTTGTCCTTGGAATAAATAATGACATTTTTACAGCTATAATCCCCACAGATAGCGCAATTAAAAATGGTTGTCTCATGAAAAACGGGAATGTAGTACAAGAAAAACATTTTAATATACTAACAGGACAACCACACAGAGTAGAATTTTCGAATGTTGACCATTTGATATGCTTATATATTGATAATAACGAAATTTTCATATATGATTATGATGATAGAAAGATGCCTGAAGCGCGCTCATTTGATACAAGTAGAATCAGCATAGGTGGCAATCATGTAAATGCACTATTTGAAAATATTGATATTTTCCATGATATTTATTATACAAGCTTATCTTCAGGTACCTGGGGTACAACAGAACCTGTACAACTGGGGGAAAAGGAATATTTCATGCTTGGAGACAACAGCAGGAATAGTAATGATAGCCGGGTATGGAAATTTGTCCCTGAGAAAAATATAGTGGGTAAGGCTTTTTTTGTATTCTGGCCGCTGAATAATATCAAATTCATAAAATAAAAATCTTTCAAAAAAACAGGTTTTTCAGTAAGATTCTTCGCTACACGTAGAATGACAGATTATCATGCTTAACGGGTAACAGTATACGGAGTAAAGCATTTATCTATTATTTGTTTAAGATTCTTAAGAACTAAATTATGAATTTACTAAGGGCAGAAGGTTTAACAAAATCATTCGGAAAACGCACAGTTGTCAATAATGTGAGCTTTGAGGTCAACGATGGCGAAATTGTCGGATTACTCGGACAGAATGGTGCCGGTAAAAGCACATCCTTCAATATGATTATCGGCGTCATTAAACCCGACAATGGAAGAATAATTTTCCAAAATGAGGACATTACAACCATGCCAATTTATATGAGGGCACGGAAGGGAATGGGATATTTATGTCAGGAACCCTCCGTCTTTCAGCGTCTTACCGTAGAAGAAAACATCCTTGCCATACTGGAAACACACAGGCACAATGCTGATGTAAAATATAAACGCCTGATTGAATTATTAGATGAATTTAATCTGAAATCACTCTCAAAAAATAAGGCATATACCCTTTCAGGCGGAGAAAGGAGAAGGCTCGAAATCGCACGGGCGCTCGCCGGTTCCCCAACCATGATTCTGCTTGACGAACCATTTACAGGTGTTGACCCAATTGCAGTTAGTGAAATCCAGGATATCCTTATTAGACTCAAAAACAAAGGAATTGGTTTATTAATCACAGACCACAATGTCCGTGAGGCACTTAGTATTACATCTCACTCGTATATAATAAATGAAGGTAAAGTGGTAGCAAGCGGTGACACACAGGAAATCTTAAACAATCCAGTTGCACGCCAGTCGTATCTGGGAGATAACTTCCCCACGAGTGAGCATAGATTGACTGATTTCAGCACCTCTAATAAAAAACAGAAAGACACCAATCGCAAACCTATTATTCGCAAGGATACTATTACAAAATAGTTTTGTAGTTTTGTATAGCCTCATACTGATCTCCACTTTTGCGAAGACAAGTTTTGCAATGCTTGCCCACTACTTGATACGGGGAACGACGGCTTACTTTTGTCGTTTACTATAGAATTTAAAATATCAAGTTATTTATAGCCTTTCCGTAGGTCGCCTGTCATTGCAATCAATCTTAAAACTTGAATTTGGTTTTATACGCTGTTAAAATTATAAAATATAGCCATGAAAAAATATCTTTTAACAAGCTCAAGTATAATATTAATATTATACTTGTCGCTTTTTCAAGGAGGTTGTGCCTTACAAACAAAAAAGGTACCGGTACCTCTCGAACAGGAAGTAAAATCTTTAGAAGACAAAGAAAACACGCATGCTTATCAATCCCAGGCTACAACTGCAAAAACTATCTATACCGTTAAGAAAGGAGATACATTATGGCACATATCCAAAAATTATGGGGTTTCCGTGGAATCAATTCTCAGGGTTAATCAAATTTCTGATGCCAGAGATTTGAAAGTGGGACAAAAGCTAATTATTCCTGTATCAAATAATTCATATACAACAAATATTCAGCGTTCAGGTTATTCTCAAACCACCTATACAACAAGCGGAATACCCTCTAGTGGATTTATATGGCCTGTAAAGGGTGCGGTTACATCACAGTTCGGGGACGTTAGAGTTGGGGTAAAAAATACTGGTATATATATTCAATCACAGCCGGGGCAGAAAATCGTTGCCGCCAAAAAGGGTACGGTTGAGGCTGTTTCAGACGAAGGCAATGGTTTTTATACTATTGTAATTAAACACGAAAAAGGCATTCGAACTATGTACAGATGCCGCTGTAATCCAATGGTTGGAGAAGGTAGCTACGTAGAACAGGGGCAACCTATTTCAAATATTGTTCAGGGAAGTATAGGCAATTCAGCCGAAGTCTGTTTTAAGATTTACATAAAAGATAAACCTGCCAATCCAATGTCCTATTTACCGTAAATTAGTCGAGTATAATTATTAAAAACTTAAATTCGGTAAAGCATAAATTTGAGGTAGCCTATTATGCCGGTTTATGAATTTGTTTGTAATAAATGCAATACAAAATTTGATGAATACTTCAGGAGCTCATCAGAGAGAAAAAAGCTATTCTGTCCATCATGCCAGGATGATAATATTCGGAAAGTATTTTCAATCTTTGGTTTGTCCGTCGGTAGCAACAATAGCGCAAATTCTGGCGGTGCGTCTGGTGGTTGTGACACCTGCACTGCATCATCATGTGCCGGGTGTGGTTAGAACAACAAATCGTTAAAAACAAAAGATTTTGTAAATTTTTCAATATTACAAACTTTTATATTTCATTCTAATCTTTAATTAAGTCTTATATATCCAAGAAAAGGATTAATTTATGAAAAATCTCTGGGCGCCATGGCGTATTACATATATAAAAGAACATCCAAATGAAAACGGCTGTTTTCTATGTAAGGCACATAAAGATAATCAGGACGAAAAGTACCTTATTATTTATCGTGGGAAAGAATGTTTTTGCATCCTTAACAAATATCCTTACAACAGCGGCCACTTAATGGTGGTACCAAATATGCATAAACCCGATATCTCAAATCTTACTGATAGCGAGACGCTGGAAATTATGAAGTTAACATCCCAAATGAAGGAAGTTCTTACCAAAATGATGAAGCCTGAGGGCTTCAACATTGGTATTAATCTTGGTAAATCTGCCGGTGCAGGGCTCATAGGACACTTCCATCTTCATATAGTGCCGCGTTGGAATGGCGACACTAACTTTATGCCTGTGATTTCTGACGTAAAAGTTATCCCACAATCACTCGAATGCCTGTGTAAAGAATTTAAGAAATATTTGTAACTTTCTTATGTCTTTTGACAGTTTTATAAGAATTAAAAAGGATTTATATAATAACTCATATTTTGAAGATATATATGTTAACAAGAAAAGCATTTGAGTTAAGAGAAGAACGTGAACTTGCTACTTATGCAATGAAAAGCAAGGATTCCAGGGGCAGAAAGTATCCTGAAGAAGAACACCCATTTCGCAGTATTTACCAGCGCGATAGAGACAGGATCATCCACTCCACTGCATTTCGACGGCTTGAATACAAAACACAGGTATTTGTTAACCACGAAGGAGATTATTACAGAACGAGATTAACACATACAATTGAAGTTTCACAGATTGCACGAATTATTGCTCGTGCATTAAATTTGAACGAAGACCTAGCTGAGGCAATAGCCCTCGCACATGACCTCGGACACACACCGTTTGGGCATTCAGGTGAAGACGCATTAAAGAAACTGATGGAAGGTCATGGAGGTTTTGAACACAACCTGCACGGGCTTCGTGTTGTTGATGTTCTTGAGCAAAAATATCCCAACTTTCCCGGTCTAAACCTGTCGTGGGAATTAAAGGAATCCATAGCAAAACACTCGACACCTTACAACCATAAATCTAATCAGACTGAATACAACACAAATGAAAAACCTTTGTTAGAAGCGCAGATTGTTGACCTTGCTGATTCTATCGCCTATGACAACCATGACCTTGACGATGGTTTAAAGGCAGGAATTATTACTGATAATGATTTACAAAAAATGGAACTGTGGTGTGAAACACAAAAGAAAGTAAAGCAAATATATATTATTCACGATAATGATATTATAATCGCCCAAACGATCAAAACATTAATTGATACTGAAGTCACCGATCTGCTTGAAAACACTATATCAGTAATCAAACGTGAAGGAATAAAAACTGTTAATGACGTCAGAAATCATCCCAACCTGATCGTGTCCTTTTCTCCTGCATTATCTGAACAAAAAAAGAAACTCCAGAATTTCCTCTTTAAAAACGTGTATCAGCACTATCGGGTAGCTCGGATGTCAGATAAGGCAATGCGGTTCCTGGAAGAACTATTTATGGCCTTTATTAATAATCCTAAACAACTTCCTGCCGAGTATCAAAAGTGGATAGAAAAAGCAGGTCTTTATCAAGCAGTTTGTGACTATATCGCAGGAATGACAGACCGCTTTGCACAGGATGAATACAAAAAACTATTCTATCCGTATGAAAGAGTTTAGTAATAGTTCACCGCAAAGTCTCAAAGAGCGCAAAGAATGAAAACAGAGGTTGAGAAAATGAGAAGTTGGGAAGTCGAAATAATCTTAACCTCACAACTTCCCAACCCTTCAAATTCTATTCGCAATGGTTTTGCCATGGTTTTGCATTTTGTCTGTTCCTCATTGCTTGTCAATTGAAATATGAAGGTGTGACCCCGCGTCTTTAACGTTCTACGGCTTCTATCAAAGGCTCTGTATATCTTCTATAAAGGGCAAACAGGAATTCAAGTCTTTCCAGTTCTGACTTAAACACCTTCTTACGATAGCAAGTATCAACGGCGGCGTCTAATGTCTTGTGCACCTCTAATAAAGACTTGGGCATCACATCGGGATCGTATAAATCGGCCAGTGTTTCATCAGGAAATTTGGCGCGGGCATCCAACACAGCCTGCACTGTCCTTTCGACCTTCTGCTTTTGTGCTGGTGTTGGATTTTCTGGCCACGGATAGTTGTTGTAGACAAGGCTGCTTGAGTAACGGTAGTCACTCTTTATTCTACCGCAGACTTGCCTCATCCATGCCATGTGCATCGCAGAGGTGAGAATCCCAAAATGATAAAGCGTTGCATTTGGCAAAGTGGCGCATGAGTTATTGGCAATGAACCCCTTGTCGAAAAAAGATATGGGTATATATTTTCGATTTTCCGAAGAATGTAGGGGTATCAGCACGTAGTTGCTGTTAGGTTGTCGTATCTCGCCAAATAGTGTGGGCTGTTCTGCTAACTTCTTTGTCGCATCCCGTTTGCTTGCCAAACGATACTTCCTTACAGCTTCTACTCGCTTCATTATCTCTGGCATTGCTCTGATGTCGGCAGGCGAAGCATCAACCATCCACAAGCACCAGCGATTCTCGCCGTTTAGAAATTCACGGGCACTGATAAGTGGCCTAATGAATTTAGCGGCACCCGGCTCTTTGGCTATAAGTTCAGCTTTTTCGTTAGTCGGAAAGAAGAAAATTACCATCATCGTTTGGCATACTGCCGAAACTCATCTCCGGAACATTGCATATTGGCTGGGTACGGTTGGCGATGAGCACGTTGTCGGCATCAACCAAGTAAGGGTTAATGTTGCTTACTTTCAGTTCCATCGGCTCTGCAACTGGCGTTTCATAGTCAAAGAGCAATTTGTTGGGTATATCAGCCATCGAGAATCCAATAATGACACAATAGACCTGTGCGACTCCGCGAGCCTCGTTTGACCATTTGAAGGTGCGATGTGCAAAGTTGATCTTCATGCCTTTGTTAAAGAGGTATTGCCATAGTATCCCGACTTGCTCGCCTTGTGTAATCGAGTTGGTTGAGACAAATGCTACTTTAACTGAAGTACCTTGGATGTACTGTGATGCGAGTACGTACCATGCACAAACATAATCGAGTATCCCGTAATTAGAGAGCCCTTGACAAGCAATATCCATATCTTCGTTTTGACTGGCTGTACGGGCTTTCTTGCCAACATAGGGAGGATTGCTGAGGATGTAAAGCTCTACTTTATCATTGATAACAGATTGCTTTGGAAACAGGGTTCCCCAATCAAGGCGTAGAGCGTTGCCGTACCTGATATTGGCAGATTTCTTGAGTGGCAAGCGTGCTAAGGTGTCCCCAAACTCATCCGAAAGTTGCATATTCATCTGATGGTCAGTCAACCACAAGGCAACTTCGGCGATGCGGGCGGGAAACTCCTCAATCTCGATGCCATACATAACATCAACATCAATCACAGAAAAATACTGACCAACATCAAACCACCACTGTCTTTTATTACCAGACAATTTATGGTATTGCTTGAGTACTTCAATTTCAAGCCTACGAATTTCTCGATATGCAATCACAAGGAAGTTTCCGCATCCACATGCCGGATCGAGAAATCTGAGCCTGGAGAGTTTTTCAAGGAACCGCTCCAATTTCCGCACATTGTGCTTGATTGACTCGAACTCGCTACGTAACTCGTCCAAGAAAAGCCCACGAATGACTTTCATAATGTTCTTTTCGGAAGTGTAGTGGGCTCCCAAGTTTCGACGCTGGATTGGATTCATCACCGCCTGGAACATCGAACCAAATACTGCGGGCGACACTCTGCTCCAGTCAAATGAGCAACACTCTAATAATGTGGCTCGCATCTCGGCATCAAAGGTTGGAATGGGCAATGCCTCGCTAAATAGCGACCCGTTAACATACTGGAACTGTCTCCATTCCTCATCCATCGTTGTTTGTCGCTTATCCTCAGGCGTATTTAGCGTTTGGAAGATCATCGCAATTACAGCGCCGACATCCGTGCCGTTCGGGTTAGTCCTATTTTCAATGAAGAACTCGAAGTGATCTTTTGGGAATATGCCAGTGTCGTCCGCGAACAGGCAGTACATGAGGCGAACAAGGAATACTTCAAGCGCGTGACCTGCATAGCCACTTGCCAATAGGGCATCGTGCAGTTCGCCCATTTTCTCGGCAACTCGGACATTTACGGGATCTTCTTCGTGGTACTTCTGTTTCTTGTAGCCGGAGATAAAGCCGAAAAGATGAATCTTCTGCGGTAGTTCGGATAATGTGAAGTCGGATTCGGTGTCTTCATCGAGATCGTAAAGCCGAAATTTATCGAAGTCCGACACCAGCACGTACTTGGGCAGATATTGTTCTCTTATGCCGGGGAAGTAGTCAAGCGCTTGTTGATAGGCATAGTCAAGGTCTTGCCCTTTCGACTTGTGCTCTACAAGGAGCGTTCCCTTCCAGAACAGGTCTATAGAGCCTCTTTGATCGCCTAACTTTCTAACGGGTTCCTCAAAGGAAGCTACGCGTCTGCGGGTGATACCGAAGATCTTGAAGAACTCGTTCCAGAAAGTCTGAGACTCGGACTTTTCACGGGAAGTACCAGCCCATTCATGTGCGAACTCTGTAGCGCGGTCTCGAATTTCCTTCTGGCTTAAAGGCATATACTGTTCTCAAGAGTAAAGAAATGCGGCGATAGTATTACAGCATTCTTATGGTTTCAACGGGCGCTGTTCTAATTTTCTATGTTGTTGATAATGTTCCATGGGTAGTCATGTTTTTCTAATAGGTTATCCTGAGAAACTTTAGCTTTCTTCTTTGTATCAAAAGCCTGTGCCCTATACCACAGAATCCATCCGTTTCTAAGGGCTTTATTAATTTCCTTTCTTATGTGTGAACCATACGATCCATATTGAGACATTCTTCTTTTTTCATTCTCAGTTTCTCCCACATAGATTATTTTAAGTTTGCCAGTACGCGGACCAGCAAGCGCTAACTCATAGCATGCAGGACCATCCCAATCAAAAATATCGTCATGCCATTTGTTGCCTTCAGCTAATTTACGCCATTTTGTCCACCCCATAGACGTTTTCTTTTCTTCGGAAATTGCGATTTACTTACGTCCAACAACGAGGTCACCGAGAGCCGGATTTATCGGCGATCCGGTGCACCGCCTCGTTCGGTGTTCAGTTTTTTGAATCTAGAATCAGGTACTTCAGGTGCCCTCCTTATGAATCTAACGTCATCACCGTCAAAGAAAATATCGGAAACGGGGGGCAAGCTGCTATCCCACAGTTTTGGATCCATTTGGTTTCTCATCATGTATGTCATTGATTCGCCGAAAAGCTCATTGATTGCTTGGATAAGATCATCTAATTTTGGATACTGAAGACCCTCCTGTATAGAATAGCAATGAGATGTCAGGAAGACATACGTGTCGAAATCGCCTTGGTGGTGGTCAACGGTGGAACAAATAATAAAATCGATTTGCGAGGTGTCCTTTCTCGCATAGGACAAAACAAGATTCTCAAATTCATCATGCGGCAGGGAGCCATAGCCACTGTTAACGGCGATGAGCACCCCAAAATCGAGCTTCCTTTTGAGATAAGTTTTTGTTTCTTTTATTTGTTTGGCTGCCTTTTTCACTGCTGTCTTGATTGGCCCGCCTAATATTTGTCTGAACTCAGGTTTAATCTCATCTGGAATCCTCTTGATATCGATGTCCACTTCCTTCGGAAGGATGTACCTGTCTGTTAACAGGTTCTTCGTCTTGTTTTGACGAGACTCCTTTTCAAGACCTTCTTCCTCTATTATTTTCAGTTCTAAGATAGCACCGGGCAGTAAGTAATCCGCATTTTGAAAGCCCTCTCTTTTCTCGTTTTCGTGCAACCGTCTGCCGCCTATTTTCTCGATAGCTCTGTCGAAAAAGCTTTCAGTAATACTGGGTATTGGGAAGAATATCTCCATTTTCAATTACACATAACACCAAAATCAGCCGACGTTTTAGCGGTAGGCTGGATTTTCTTGTTAAAAGTCACGTTTATTTCCGACAACTTCAACGGATACTCTATTCAATAAATCACAATAAAATCCCAAAGCAAGCTCAGCTATTACTCTCGGTTCAGCTTTGCCTTTACGCTTTAGATGTTCAATACTTTTTCCCATATGACTATTGGGAGGATTATAAACACCGTCTCTATTCTTCACAGTTAATAATGGGCGATCCCACGCTTGCCAGCTTAATTCAATCTTATCACCTTTCTGCTTGACCTCTAACTTTGGTTCCCAATCTTTAGCCAAGTCTGAAATACTATGCTCTTCAACATTCCGAGCTTGTTGTAAGTAGCTTAAAAGAGGGTCTTTCTTTCGTAACCTTACGACTTCTGATTCTATTTTTTTCCAATTAGACATATTATGGACAGCGGCTTGAATTTTGAACCAAACCCTTTCAATTCTATGAAGAAACTCTCTCCATGCCTTTTCATATTCAGTAAAATCACCGATGCCAATTTCTACCATTCTCCGATACGCGCGATTAGCAAGAGAAAATTCCTCTACCGCATATCTTAGTGGGTGATTCTTTAACAATTCGAGCTTTACTCTTATTTAGTTCCAATGACTTTTAACTTATAATTATACAGAAATACTTCTGTAATCATTGGGAAACACAGAAAAAAATCTGTATATCACAATATTTCTTGACTTTTACAGAATTCATTATTAAGTTCATTTTAATTATTAAATTGGTTAAATCAAAGGAATTCTAATGAATTAGAGGCCTTAAAATTTTTAAATGTTTTCCAACTCCCCTTTATCCCCTCCTTGCAAATAAGGGAAATGAGAGATAATCAAATTGGTAGCGGCTATGCTGGTACGCTAAGATATTCTGTGTAATTCCGTGTATATCTGTGGTAGATTATGTTATGAAAGTGTCTGTTATTTTAGTCGGGGCAGGGATTGGATTACGCATGGGTGGACCAGTTAAAAAGCCATT
Organism: uncultured Planctomycetota bacterium; assembly: GCA_963709355.1. Taxonomy (GTDB): domain Bacteria; phylum Planctomycetota; class Brocadiia; order Brocadiales; family Brocadiaceae; genus PLOWO2-12-38-17. The sequence continues at coordinate 503,757 of CAVPVY010000005.1, read as the reverse complement.
CATGCAGTTACACGGCAAGCCTGTTTTTTTACACACATTGGAACGTTTCTCTCAATGTGACAAAATTAGCGAAACAATCCTGGTTGTTTCGGAAAATGATATAGAAACCCTTCGTAAACAATGGCAATCTAACCTTGACACCTTTAAAGTAAAAAAGATTGTTCCTGGAGGAAAAAGGCGACAGGACAGTGTCTACAATGGGCTATGTCATATTGACCGTAACGCTGATATTGTGCTCATCCACGATGTTGTTCGGCCTCTTATAAAAAAAGAGCAAATCGAGGCAGTTATAAATAAAGTCAAAGAAACACGCGCCGCAATACTTGCAGCGCCAATGAAGGCAACGGTTAAGGAAATAGTTAGCGATTTTTGTATAAAACGAACTGTTCCAAGAAATACACTCTGGATGGCACAAACACCACAGGGATTTGAAAGAAAATTAATTCTGGAAGTATTTGATAAATTTAAGAACTCAGAATTTGAATTTACAGACGACTCACAAATGGTAGAGAATGCAGGCTACCCTGTTTATATAGTGCCCGGCACAGACGAAAATATCAAAATTACTACGCAAGAGGATATTCGTCTGGCAGAGGCATTAATTGGAGAATAAGTTTATCCAGATTCAAGGGCACAAATTCTGTTTATATTATTCAATTCAAAAAGTTTTAAATAATATCTTAGGAACGATAACTTAACAATTTCTCTGATGATTAAACATAACTTTCAATATATGAAAAATAAATATATTACCTTTGTTATTCTTTGCCTTGTTATTCCTTCCTGTAATTTCCCTGAACATAACCGCATCTATGATAAAAAGCAAACTGAAAACAAGGAAATACTCGCCACAGAAATACTGCTTCAAGACTTTTTCATCACAAAAAGGGTTTTGCATATCTTAGAAAAAGCCTCATATTGTCTGGATGAGGGCGAACAGGTCTCTAAGGAAACATTTGATGAAATTATTGAAGTTATCAATGAGTTTTCAGACAAAAATCATCGGGAAAAAGAGGAAAAAATACTTTTCCCATTTCTAAAGGATATAAAAGAGAGTGGAAAAACAGATTTTCTGTATCGGCTACTTATGGAACACGTTACAGCGCGCGAACTGGTAAGAACTCTCTCTGAATTAACAAATAAATTCCATCAGGGCAAAAAAGCAAGAAAGAGAATTTCAAAGGTAGCTCATACATATATAAAACATATGAGAAAACATATTCAAACAGAAGAAAGAGTTCTCTTCCCATGGATAAATAAAGTACTAATTCCAGACGATCACGTATTATTAATCAAGAAATTTGAAGAAATGAATCAGGCGGAATACAAAAGCGGATTGTATAAAAATTACGTTTCAAAAATTGAAGACCTTGAAAAACGATTACAAATTTACCCTGAATAAATACATTTAAGGGTGAAGTACCATTCCAACAGATACAACTGCTTCTGGACGAATATCAGAACAAACTACTTAGATTCGTAAGAACCACAATTTCTCAGACGGAAATACAACAAAAGTACGCTAGCTATATTTGCACCACACCTGACTTTATAAAAAACTATTCCCCCTTATACTATTATAGACATATTCAAGGAGACCTTTAATAAGGTTAGAAAATAAATTATTTGGACAGAAACCCGATGCGTGGGAGCAATATAAAAAAGATACGACATTGGCAGAGGCAATGAACAAATTCTTTTAAGTATTTTGTTGTAATATCCAATTACTTTGCTATATTTAAATCAAAGCAGCAAATATGGATATAACTCACATAAACAGCGAGATTGAAGCCGCTGATAATGCGTATGTTATTAGTTTAAATTACAGCCAATTTTTACTTTACAGGGGTTACTAGATGCCAACAGTATCAATTGTCAAATGTGAAGATTATGAATTAGAAAAGGTATACAATGCAATTCATAAGTCCCTGAGTTTAATAAATGGTGTTGATAAAATGGTCAAGCCTGGGATGCAGGTACTTTTAAAGCTCAACCTCCTTTCGTCTTCACAACCTCCGGAAAGAGCCGTAAATACCCATCCTGTGGTTGTCAGGGCACTTGTTAATATATTCCAGAACGATTTTGGATGTGAAGTTTATATTGGAGATTCCTCCGGCAGCGTAAAAAACAGTTCAACATTTAACGCATTTCGTGTTACCCGTATTAACGAGATCGCTGAAGATACTGGAGCAAAAATTATCAATTTTGATAAGGATGAATATATTGACATACACAATAAGGATTATGAAATATTAGAAAAATTCCGTATTGCGAGGACATTACGAAAAGTTGATTTCATAGTCTCTGTACCAAAACTAAAGACGCATGGCTTAACACAATACACTGGCGCCATAAAGAATATGCTCGGAACCATTCCTGGTAATGGGAAAAAAAATGTTCATTTAATTGCGCCTAAGCCAACAGTATTTGCAAAGGCACTTGTGGATATACATCAAATGGTACCTCCTGATCTTACTATCATGGATGCCATTGTGGGTATGGAGGGGAACGGTCCCAATGCGGGACAACCCAAAAAAGTTGGATTAATCCTCGCCAGTAAAGACAGCGTTGCAATGGACACAGTTGCAAGTACGATTATTGGATTTGAACCACTTGCAATACCAACAATCCGATTTGCACATCAGCGCGGATTGGGCATAGGAGAACTGGATACTATCAATGTTGTTGGCGAATCAATAAACAATGTTGCAGTGCCTGATTTCCAAAAACCCTCAAGCGGCGCGCAGGCTTTTGCAGGAAAGTATTTGCCAAATTTCCTTTTGGCAATGATGTTTGACAGTACATGTTCTACATTTTCAACCGTAAATCATTCAAATTGTACACGATGCTACGAGTGTGTAAGAAACTGTCCTGCCGGTGCAATGTCTAAAGAAAATGGCAAAGTAATTGTAGACAAAAAAAAGTGCATCGGATGTTTTTGTTGTGATGAGGTCTGCGATTTTAATGCTATTGAAATGAAGAGGTCTAGGTTAGGAAGGACGCTCCTTGGTATGGCAAAGGCTCTTGGAGTAGAGAAAGTCGAATAAATATGGAATTACAATGGACAAAGATATTCTTACCGGAAATTAAAGAGCTTATAGAAACCAAAGACTTCAAAGGTCTCAGGGACTTTCTTCGGGAACGACATCCTGCTGATATTGTAGACATCCTCAAAGAACTCACCCCAACAGAACGGGTAATGGGTTTCAGGTTGCTGGATAAGAATAAAATATCCGAAGTCTTTGCCTTGTTTGATCCCGTAGAACAAGAAGAACTTCTCAAACAGTTTACGGAGCAACATGCAAAAGAAATCTTGATAGAAATGCAGCCGGATGACCGAACTCAACTATTTGACGAACTGCCGGCGCATGTTGTTGAAAAATTACTGAAATTACTACCGCAGTTAGAACGTAAAGAAGCAAATGAGCTCCTGAACTATCCGGATAACTCCGCCGGCCGCATTATGACACCCGAATATGTTGACCTTCAGCTTGATATGACAGTCGCAAAAGCCCTTGAACATATTCGCAAGACGGGGTTGAACAGAGAAACTGTATATATCTGTTACATCGTTGATGAAACTAAAAAACTGCGAGGAGTAGCTTCCTTAAAAAACATCATATTTGCCAATCCTGACCAGCTTATCAAAGACATCATGAATGAAAGCGTACTTTATGTCCACACCACTGACGATCAGGAAAAGGCCGCACAGGTTGTCCAAAAATACGATATACTCGCCGTACCTGTGGTAGACAACGAAGACAGGCTGGTAGGTATTGTTACAGTTGATGATGTATTGGATGTTGTCCAGGAGGAAGTAACGGAAGACTTTCAGAAGATGGCTGGTATTCAAACGATTGAAGAGGAATACTTCCGTGTGGGATTTTTTAAACGTATCAGCAATCGTATATCATGGCTTGTAATACTTGTAATCGCTGCGATAATATCACAAACAATATTAAAAAATTATTCGGGCATGTTAAGTTCAATAATTGCCCTCACGTATTTCATTCCGATGCTTACTGGTTCAGGCGGTAATACTGGCTCACAGTCCTCTACCCTAATCATCCGGGCACTGGCTACGGGCGAAGTAAAATTCAAAGATTGGTGGAAAATCTTACTACGAGAATCTAAGGTTGGCGTTACGCTTGGGCTTGTTATAGGTTCTATTGCTTTTATTATTGTCTTTGTAACACTGGGGAAAATCAATATAGCGTTAACAGTTAGTATTTCTCTTTGCACTGTAGTCAGCGTAGGCAATATTGTTGGTATAGCCATACCATTATTTTTCAAATTTATGAAACTCGACCCTGCCTTTGCATCTGCCCCACTCATTGCTACATTATTAGATGCCACAGGACTTGTCATTTACTTTGAGATTGCCAGAAGAATGTTGAGTCCGTAACAAACTATTGAAAGCTCATTCATAAAATATTGTTTTAGCGAATAGATTGAATCTGAACTGGAAGTTGTTCAAAGATGGGGAATTTTCCTAAAGAAAATTATGATATCGTAATTATAGGCGCAGGGCCCTCAGGAGCTGCCACAGCAAGATACCTGGTTTACGAAGGTTTTAATGTTCTTGTAATAGAAAAGAAGAAACTCCCCAGATATAAGATATGCTCTGGAATCATCTTTGAAAAATCACAAGAAATAATTGAAAAACATTTTGGAAAGATTCCACAATCAGTTTGTGCTACCCCAAACCTCTTAAAAGGAGTAAGGTTATGGACTGATACAAAACATTTTAGTGATTGGCCATTTAGTAAGTATGGCGGAGCAACTAACATATGGCGTTCTGAATTTGATTACTGGCTTATTAAAAATTCAGGGGCGGAAATAAAGGATTGCTGTCTTTTAAATGAGTTTACAGTCCATGACAATTTCATATCGCTGAAATGTTTCGACACCACAAATAAAGAAATAATTAAAATAAAGTGTAAATACTTAGTAAGTGCAGAGGGCAGTAAATCTGCGATAAGGGCAAAGCTCGATTCAAAATTTGAAAAAGATATCAATTGGTTTATCGCACATCAGAATTACTACGAAGGTGTTTGTGATTTAGACCCTTATTTTTATCACGGCTTCCTTGAACAACAATATAGTGATGTGTATGCGTGGTTTAGCGTCAAAGATAATTTACTGGTTTTTGGTATAGCCGTTAAAAAAGGTAATAAGATATCTCCTTATCTCAATAAATATACTGAGATGCTGGAGAAGAAGTTTGATTTAAAACTTAGAAAATTGGCTAGAAAAACTAGTTGTATGGGTAATAATATGTGTGCAACAGGTAGCTTTTATCTGGGTAAGGGAAACATATTAATTGTTGGAGAAGCCGCAGGATTCTTAAATGCCTTCGGCGAAGGTATATCGTGTGCATTGTCATCGGGACTATACGCAGCAGAGGCAATAACTAAAAGTATCAAATACGGCGGTAATGCACTTGATACGTATACTGAATTGACAAAAACGGAAAGAAGACAAACCACGCTATCGTGGAAGCTGGGTTCAAAAGTTGCAGGAAGGGAACTCTTAGCAATCTAAAAACATATATTTTCACTAACTACTAATACAAAATCTTATGTAACTAAAATTTATGTGTATGTTACGGCTTTAAGCCGTAACATACACATATAATCTTTAGGTCATCAACCATTAATCAAACTATTACTGACAAAGACTCATTGTAAAATTACCAGAACCTTGCCCGCCATCATTTACCCATGTCCCGCTTGCTGTCTTTGTCTGTGGATTTACAACACCCGTATATGTAAAACCTACACAAGAACTGCTTGATGGGCACCCCATATGCATCCTGAAACTTAACCCAGTATATGTCCCTGTTACACAATCATAATGACCACAATATGGAGAGTCCATGGTGCCACTAATGTTTCCACCACTTACTGTTAAATGGTATACGTTGCCATAATTATCCACCGCGCATACCTGTATTCCCATTACTTCATCCATTTGAACGTCAGATTCAGATGGAGCGCCAGGAATGTCAAAGGTTGGTTGTGCGTAAACTGTTCCACCAGCAAACATCAAACCAGCAGCAATTAAGGCACCAAAAATTAACTTCTTCATATAACACCTCCTTAAAAAAACAATTAATACAAATTCACAATACTTACTTATTACCTCACTTTTCACATTATATAATATACTTTATATAAAAATCAACTTTTCCTTTAATAAAAAAGGTATATATTTCATAACTCTAGCCTTTACAGTCCATTATACAATATACCTAACTCTCTCTGTCAATTGTTTGTAATCTAAAATTGTTTATAGGATGTGTCACTTACTATTTTTTAAATAAAGATGAACACAATTAAGAAAACCAAGATATTATTATATAAATCCAAATGAAAATTTGTTACAAATCTTTGTTGAATTTAAAATATAAACAATTACGGACATAATCATATTAGCGTCTTACTAAGCTTTTTACGTGCGGGTAGAAATGCTTGGGCATCTATCGTAATTGACTTTTACAGTGACATCTGTAAACATAATTCCTGGTAATCAGAACTACACCACCTTGGAGAATATCTGATAACACTATCTAATAGCTCATATAGATGGAGAAGGCAATACGTTTTGAAAATAACCGGCAAGATATTACGGCACATAATGTATGTGCATAAATCTAAATATATGGATTTTTGTCTAAAATTTTTGATGGATGTCTCTGCTTTTATGTCGCTTTAAAACACTAAAGCTCTGCAACTATTATAATCACATACAACTATGATATATTTTATTTCTTGTTTTAAAGCCTAATTCTTTGGTATGGTAATTGATATTTAAATTAATACTTTTTTCATTTAATAATGAAAGCTGTTTATAATGAAGTGTAAATAGCAAAATTATTCTATTGTGGAAAGGAATTAAATTATTAATAAAGATGTTGAGAATTTAAAACTGGTATTACACAAAAAAGACCTCGGCATTGAAAGATATAGCAACCAAATCAAGGCTTTCGCTGACCCTAAAATCAATTCGTTACTTGAAGGCATCTTGCAGAACGAAATAAGGCACAAGGCAGAATTAGAAGACCATCTTACGAGATTATCAAGAAAATAAATGAAAAGATATTATGAGAGAAGGCTATAAAACTGTATTAGAATTACTTGAAGCTGATTTAGACATAGAAGAAGAACAGGAGCATTTATATAACCAACTGGCTGCAGAATCAAAAGACATAAAAGTAAAAGGGACTTTTCAACATTTGGCAAGGGCTGCGAAGGGACACAAAGACGCTATAGTAAGAATTATAAGAGACATTGAATCCGATGATCAGGATGTTGGTTTTTATTGTCTCATGTGCGGTTGGGAAATCAATTTTGGTAAGATGCCGTCAATTGGCAATGAAGAACGTTGCTCGCTATGCTGCCAGAAATTTGCCCTTGTAGACAAAGACAACGACTATGCTATAAAATTTCTTCCACAATAAAATGTTTATTATAAACTATGGCAGGAAACAGAAAGGGCTTGAGATATAAATGGGCAAGGTTCTAAAAGATATAAAATCTTCCGCTTTACAAATGGAGATCGATGGAATAAAGTTTTACAATGATTTAGCAGAAAAAACATTTCATCCATTAGGTAAGGCTATGTTCAAATCATTTGTGGAAGACGAAAAATTACATGTCAAGAGGTTGAAAACTATACTATCTGATAAAAGAACATCGCAAACTGATGTGAATGATATTACAAATCCCAAAGAGAGGTTAACGAACATCTTCCAGAAGATGGGTGACGAATTAAAAAAGAAGGTAAATCCCAGCACTAACGATATTGATGCCATAGAACTTGCAATCGAAATAGAAGAAAATGGGGTTGTGTTTTATGAAAAGTCTGCAAAGGAAGCTGTAGATGCGAAAGAAAAGGAGGTATACCGTTTTCTTGCTGGAGAAGAAAAAACACATTTAGACATATTAAAAAACGCGCTTGAATATATACAAAATACTGAATTATGGGAGGCTGAGAGTGAGGGGCGTATCTACGACATGTGGATGAATATCGTGAATAAAAAACTATGAAGGCAATACGAATTCATGCAAGGGCGGGTCAGGGGGCTATTACAACAGCTGCATTATTGGGGACCGCCGCATTTATAGGAGGCAAGTATGCATTAGCTTTTCCTCATTTTGGCGCTGAACGTATGGGGGCGCCAATGAACGCCTTTGTACGACTTAGCGATCAGGTGATACGCTTGCGCAGTCAGGTGTATGAGCCTGATTATTTAATAGTATTAGACCCATCTTTGATGCGTGGGTTTGACGTCTTTGAAGGGTTTCGATCTGGTGGTGTTGCAATTATTAATCATCATGAAAAGGTTCAATGTCCTAAACCAATTCAAAACATCGAGGTTTTCACTGTTCCTGGAAACGATATTGCAACAGAAGTTTTGGGGCGTCCTATTGGCAACACAACGATTTTAGGTGCTTTTGCAGCAGCAACTAACGAGTTTGGATTAGAAACACTTCAACAGGCAATTCTAGAGCGTTTCTCAGGTGAGGTTGCCAAAAAAAACGCAGAAGCAGCCCGCCGTGGATACGAATACATAAAGAAAGGTATTTAAAGTGATTATCCCTGTTACTTCAAAACCTAGCACAAGCAGGACAAATAAAACTGGATCCTGGCGGTCTGGTAAAAAGCCCCATTTTATTCAAAAGGAGTGTATTGCCTGCCGTTTATGCGTGATGGTATGTCCGGAAGGTTGTATTTCAGGTGACAAGAAGTGTACGTACATTTCCGATTATAAATATTGTAAGGGATGCGGTAATTGCGCGGCTGTCTGTCCTGTTGCAGATATTGAAATGGTAAAGGAGGAATGGTGGCGTGAGACGATACCTTGAAGGTTCCCATGCTGTTGCAGAAATCGTGCGATTGTGCAAGACACAGGTTATTTCTGCGTACCCAATAACGCCCCAGACCCATATTGTCGAGTCGCTGGCGCAAATGGTAGCAGACGGCGAACTAAACGCAGAATTTATTAATGTGGAAAGTGAACATTCGGCCGCCTCTGCAGTCCAGGGGGCAAGCGCCACAGGTGTAAGAACCTATACAGCTACAACATCACAAGGACTACTTTATATGATAGAAGTACTCTATAGCATCGCGGGATTAAGATTGCCTGTCGTTTTGACCTGCGCTAACCGCGCTGTATCCAGTCCCATTAATATATGGAACGACCACCAGGATTCCGTGACGGTACGGGATGCAGGCTGGCTGCAATTTTATGCAGAAAATAATCAGGAGGCGTGCGACCTGCACTTAATGGCCTATCGGCTTGCCGAAGACCATAATATTATGCTGCCGGTTATGGTATGCATGGATGGATATATCCTGACCCATGCATACGAAGTAGTGGATTTACCAGAACAATCGCAGGTAGACAAATTTCTTCCTGATTTTAAACCTTTGCATTGTCTCAATCCGGATGATCCCATTTCTATGGGAGTTCTTATGGGGCCGGAATCTTACGCAGAAACACGCTATGCGATTCATCAAACCATGACGGATGCGTTGAATGTTATTCCAGGTATTGCCGATGATTTTGAGCAGATATTTGGCAGAAAGGTCAATTGCCTGATAGAAAAGTACCGATTGGAAGATGCCACACAGGTCTTTGTCGCTATGGGTTCGATGGTTGGAACGATCAAGGAAATAGTTGATGGATTGCGAGAAGACGGGCAAAAGGTAGGTTTGTTAAAAGTAATTGCACATCGCCCATTTCCAAAAAAAATTGTGTATGAGGCACTAAAAAATGCGAGGGAAATTGCCGTGCTTGAAAAGGCTATTTCTTTAGGAGAAGAAGGGCCTTTGCTCTCGGATATCAAATCCGCTTTTTGCGGGTATGGCAATCAGCCCAAGATCAGCGGCTTTGTTCTGGGGTTGGGTGGAAGGGATATTACGAAAAAATCTATCCTCGAGGTACACAGCGCGCTTGCCGGTTCACAGGTAGACGTGAAATTCATAGATTTAAACATCTAAAAGGAATCAACTGATGGTTACGGAATTATTTTCATCTGGTCATACTGCATGTGCCGGATGCGGACAGGCATTGGGCGCTCGTCTTGTTGTAGAAACGACAGGACCAAACGTCATTATTGCCAATGCAACCGGATGCCTGGAGGTATTTACCTCCCGATACCCGGAATCGGCCTGGGGGGTGCCGTGGATCCATTCATTGTTCCAGAATGCGGCTGCAGTTGCATCAGGAGTGGAGGCAGCCCTGAGAATTAAAGGTAAATTGGATCAAGTCAGGGTTATATCGCAGGGGGGAGACGGCTCTACCGCTGACATCGGGATGGCCTCTTTATCTGGCATGTTCGATCGTGGACACGATATCCTATATGTTTGCTATGATAATGAAGCTTACATGAACACAGGAGTGCAGCGAAGCAGTTTAACACCGTTCGATTCGCGCACCACAACGAGCCCATCAGGGAAAAAATCATTCGGCAATCCAAGACCGAAGAAAAATATCCCTGAAATAGCCAATGCCCATAATGTTCCATATGTTGCTACTGCGTCTGTTGCCTTTCCGAAAGATGTGCAAAAAAAAGTAAAAAAGGCGCTTTCCATAAGAGGACCGAAGTACATACAGATATTTGTTCCTTGTCCTCTTGGTTGGAGACACGATCCAGGCCTTACTTATGAGATTGCGAAGCTTGTCGTTGAGACCGGTCTATATCCCATACTGGAATATCAGGATGGGAAGCTCATATCGGTAAAAACAATTGAAACAGCAAAACCCGTAGACGAATACTTGAAACTTCAGGGCCGCTATTCGCATCTTTTCACGGAGAGAGGTAAAGGCGAAATAGCCAAAATACAGGCTATTGCAGACAGTAATATTAAAAAATACGGCCTTTTGAAAGAGGGAAAAGAAGTACGGGAAAAAAAGACGGCAGAAAAATTTACAGAGGAAAAGATATTTACGACTGCGGAATTGTCAAAATGCGACGGTAAAGACGGACGGCCTGCTTATTTTGCATATAAAGGAAAGGTGTATGACATCACCAGTAGTGACCGATGGGCAGAAGGTACACATTATAATATGCATTATGCCGGCACTGATTTAACTGATGCATTAGCGGAAGCCCCTCATGGAGATGAAGTGTTTGGGGAATTTAAAGTCTTGGGGATTTTAAAAACATAGTAACAGTTTAGTTTTTTTGAAACGCAACTTTTCACACAAAATCTTTCGGCTTGGTTAAGAATGGGCTACTCAAAAACCAGAGTTTATCTTAATCTACATAGAGAAGAGGGGGTGGAGGGTGTAAATGTAAAGTTACACACCCCTTTGTCCCCTCTTTTTATAGAGGGAAAGAATTGGTATCATTCGTTATATTCCCATTTACTGAAGTGTCTATGGGAAAACAGTACAAACATCCAACAATGACTGAAATAGAGAAAAGAACGGACTCATTCCGTATAGAAAAAGATTACCTCGGTCAAATGCAGGTTCCAAAAGACGCTTACTATGGAATTCAAACCGCAAGGGCAATTGAGAATTTTCCAATAAGCGGACAGAAATCACAGCCTGTATTTACTAATGCTATCGTCTATATAAAAAAAGCAGCGGCAATGACCAATGTAGAGCTTGGCTGTCTCGATAGCAAAATTGGCAACATGATTATACTTGCTTGTGACCGTATACTTAATGGGGAGTTTCAACAGCAATTCCCAGTGGATATTTATCAGGCAGGCGCAGGGACATCCCACCATATGAATGTAAATGAAGTCATTGCTAATGTTGCAATTGAAATGCTTGGAGGCGTCAAAGGAGATTATTCATCAGTACATCCTAATGACCATGTTAATTATGGTCAGTCCACAAATGATGTCTATCCTACTGCTATGCGAATTGCAATGTTACAGTTAGCGAGAAAATTAGTTAAGAATTTATATGACTTAACAGAAACCTTTAACAAGAAAGCTCAAGCTTTCGATTCAATTGTAAAATCTGGACGCACACACTTACAGGACGCCGCACCTATTCGTGTGGGGCAGGAGTTCTCAGGCTATGCAGAATCCATCAGTAAGTCAACACAGAGAATCGGAAGGGCTTGTGAATTTCTAAAGGAACTCGGTATTGGTGGTAGTGCTGTTGGTACAGGAATTAATACCCACCACGAATATGCAAAAAAAATTACAGAAAAACTCAGAAAGATGACAAACCTTGATGTAAAAGAATCAAAGAATAGATTTGAGGCAATGCAAAGCAATGCGCCTTTTGTTGAATTTTCAGGTAGTCTTCGAACGTTAGCCGTTGAACTTATACGTATATCAAATGACCTACGATTGATGAATTCAGGACCTTATACAGGATTAGCAGAAATTGAATTACCCGCGGTACAACCAGGGTCTTCAATTATGCCTGGAAAAGTTAATCCTGTTATTCCCGAAATGATGAATATGGTATGTTTTTCGGTCATAGGTAATGACACAGCCATTGTCCTAGCTGCACAAGCAGGGCAATTCGAACTTAACGTTATGATGCCATTAATACAGCATGAATTACTTGAGTCAATTAATATTCTTGCTAATTCAATTAAGATTTTTAATGAAAAATGTGTAAGCGGGTTGACTGTAAATGTACCCAGATGTAGTGATTATGCAATGAGAAGTCTTGGAATTGCCACTGTCTTAAACCCTGTGATTGGTTATTCAAAGGCATCTGAGGTGGTAAGAGAATCTATGCGAACTGGGAAATCAGTAAAAGAGATTATTCAGCAACAGGGTCTGCTCACTGTGGATCAAATAGACCAGGTATTGTCGCCCATTTCCATGACTGAACCCCGCACGAAGGAAGTCTCTGCGTAAGCGTTGAGTATTTGTATTTTACTTTAAGGATCGGTAAGGAGGTGGTTTAAACCGTTGATAATATTATCGTATAAAAGTATTCATTTAATGGAGATTGAGTTAAAAAGAAAGTACAGATTATGCCCCTGTCCACGCTTTCTTGGATCAAAATATTGATGTTACGATATACCTGTTCGTGCATACGAATTAATAATGAGGGATTTAAGCATGCCAGTTAAACTGATGTTTTTTTATTAGGCCTTTAATCATTATCATTTTGAGCAAAGCAAAAAATCTAATTTAAGAAAGGGATGTATAATTATGAAAAAATTTGAGCAATTGCGACATGTGTTAATTTGTGGGTTTGTAGTAACTGCGGTAGCTATGTCTTACTCATCGAGAGGAAATATTGCTTTGGGGAAAGCTATTGAGTCACATCATGGTTCAGAACTTACGCCTACCCGTTCACTCATGAAGTTAATCAGTTCTCATACGTCCAGGATACTTGACGCCATAATAACTGGTGATCATGTCGCTGTGATAAATGAGTCCAATGCGGTGACAGAAAACTGCGAGACTATATTAAAGAATTTCTTTCCGGAGAGTGGAAAAGTTGGTGAGTGGTTCAAAGAAACTGGTAAGGATCCAAACAAACCAGAGGACGTGAATGCCGTGAAGAAGGATTTTGAAAAATACTTGGAAGTAGTTGTTAATGCCTCAAAGAATATTGCCGAAACTTCTAAAAAACAAAACATTGTAGAAACATATAAAAGCTTTGATGCAATGTTAAAAAATGCATGTTTTACTTGCCACGAGGCTTCCAGGCAAAAATGGCCAGAATGGCCTGATTGGATGAAGATAGGCGGAGGCTAGAAAAATATTTATAGCTGAACTAAAGAATGGTATAATTGTGGAATATAAAATACATTTTACGTTATTATTTGAAGAAAGGAGCCATTGTTATGAAAAGATTGCGGTTTTTAAGTGCTAGTTTAATAGGTTTGAGTTTGGCAGGATTGACGGTCTTTATTCCTCCTGCCAAGGGTGTTCTCGCGGAAGAGAAGATGCTGCTCCACGAGCATGTTGAAGAACCTACTCAAGTATTGATGAGGGAGATTGCAAAGCGTGTAAACAATATACTTGATGGAATATTGACAGGAAGTTTTAAGTATGTTGCACAAGAGTCTGGCGCTATTGTGGATCAGAGTTATAAGATAAATGCAACATTCTTTCCCATGGATCCAACGGAAAATAAATGGTTTAAGCGCGCGAAAATAGATCCAAATGATTCGGAAAAGATTACAAAGCTGAAAGAAGAGTTTGGTGTTTATCTAAAAGGGATAGCATCGTCTGCATTGGATGTCCAGAAAGCGGCGACATCAAATAATCAGGAAGCAACCTTCAAATCCTTCGTAAAAATGGTAGAAAAAACCTGTTTTGAGTGCCACAAAAATCTCCGTGATAAACAAACACCCATCGAAAATCGTTAAATCTCAATTTACAACAGAGGGTGAAAAAGAAAGTGCAGAATATTAAAACATCTGCACCTTCTTTTATTTTAAAGATTGATTACGGAATACAAGGTAGTGTAAAATATCTAAAATTCTGCAGGAAGGCCTAAAAAAGAAAAAAATAATAAGCTTGGAATTTGATTTTACATGCCCCATATTATCAGAAAAATAAATGGTTTTGACCTGAATGATAATATAATAAACGTTAAGGGACGTTGGCTATGCGGTGGCAATGTCAGGTGTGGTGGTATATATGCTAGTTGGTACTGGAACCCCTTTTGAGAATTAACCTGACGATTTGGTGTGTCCTTCCGGTGGTTTATGTAAAGATATGTATAAGAAATTAGTTTGAAGGCTTAGGTAATAATACAAAAAACTAATTTAGTAACTGTACGGCACGATTGATTTATTAACGTAAAAATAAGGAGAAAAACATGGCCAAATGGGAATGCCGGGTGTGTGGTTACATATACGATCCAGTAAAGGGCGATCCGGATAATGGTGTTAATGCCGGGACCGCTTTTGAAAATTTACCAGAAGATTGGGTATGTCCTTCTTGCGGGGCGAATAAAGATTTATTCGATAAGCTCGATTAATGGCGCCTCTGTTTCATAATCTTTTTCCCAATAATTTCTTATGTCAAAATTAATAAAAAGAAAGAGTTTGAAGCTTTATGTCTTTATTGCGGGTACGGCAATATCTTTTTATTTCTGGAACGGTGTTTTCGCTAATACAGAGCAGGCAGCAAAAAACAAACCAGACGTTACGTATTCTAATCCTTACTTCAAAGGGACTAAGGAAGAAAGAGAATCCCAGGTTAAGAGAATATCAGCGCTTTTTGGAGTAGAATGTAATTTTTGCCATAATGAAGATTTGACGGTATTTACCGAGGAAGGGGAAAAATCAAAATTAATGATGAGAGCCTCTGTAGCGCTGGGTGTTGATTGTGATTACTGCCATATTGATCGAAAACATTATAAAGAAAACGAGCAACAGGCAAAAAGGATGTTTGAGCTTTGTGAAATAATGGGGACGGAGTGCAACTTCTGTCATGACGGAAAGGACAAGCTTACCCTAAAAGGGGAAACGTCTAAAACTGCTTTCGTAACCCGTGCCTGGTCTATCGAGGGGACAAAACAATGTCTCGAATGCCATATTGAGAAAAAACAGTTTGCATTGAATTTCTACGGATGGCAGGTCCTAAATGCCATGAAGGGATTAAAGGGGATGTGAATAAGGATTACGATGTAATCATTATCGGGGGAGGTCCTGCTGCTCTTGCCGCTGCCGTTTATACCTGTCGTGCGCTCTTGAAGACAGTAATCTTCGAGAAAAAATATCTGGGGGGTCAGTTAGCCGGTACGGAACTGATTGAGAACTATCCTGGGTTTCCTGAAGTTATTAGCGGTGTTGAATTAACACAACGAATGGAATCACAGGCCAAACGATTTGGTGCAGAAATACGGTATGAAGAAGTCTTGAAATTAGAGGTAGAAAATGGTTTAAAAGTTGTAACGACCGATACAGATAATTATGCAAGCCATGAAGTCATCCTTGCCTCTGGCGCAGACCCTAAAAAATTAGGTGTACCTGGTGAAGAGAAATTTTACGGCAAGGGAGTGAGTTATTGTGCAACCTGCGATGGCGCTTTCTATAGTGGGAAAAAAGTTGTTGTTGTCGGTGGCGGCGATTCTGCTATAACTGAGGGTATTTTCCTGACGAAATATGCACAAACCGTACAGATAGTACACAGGAGGGATGAATTTAGAGCGACAAAAATTTATCTGGATGACGCCTTTTCAAATCCGAAGATAGAAGTGATACTCAACACGGTAATTGAAAGTATTAATGGGAAAGAAAAGGTAGGTGGCGTAGTTACCCAGAACTTGGTAACGAAGGAAAAGAAGGATATCCCATGCGAAGGGGTATTCATTTTCATTGGGAGTACCCCGAATACTGATTTTTTAGGCAATTTGTTATGTGTTGATGCCGGCTGCCATATTGAGACAAATATACACATGGAAACGGCGATTGAAGGGCTGTATGCCGTTGGCGACATTCGGAAAAATTCTTACAAGCAAATTGCAACTGCAATAGGCGAAGGAGTCACGGCAGCCATTGCAGCCGAGCACAAATTGGCTGAATTAAAAGCATCGGATAAACTGAAAAAATAAATTTTACATACTGAAAAAGGAGGGGGGGCATGGCAACGATGGATGTAAAGGAAATTATTAAACAGGCTGCGCAACAGGAAGATAAGGCATACAAATTTTATATGGATGCGTTAAAATTCGTGAAAGATCCAGCGGCTCAGTTATGGCTAAAGGAGCTTGCCGCTGAAGAATTGAAACATAAGGAAATGTTGCAAAAATTTGATGTCTCTAAAATTAAACAATTCAAGCCTGCTAAAATTCAAGACCTTCATATTGCTGAATATCTCGTTGATAAAGACGTCCACGAAATCAAGGACTTTCAGGATGTGCTGATTGTAGCCATGAAGAAAGAACAGAAATCCTATAACTTCTATGTAAGTATGGCTAAGTCCTCTGATAATCCTGAGATGAAAAAATTATGTAAAATCTTAGCACAGGAAGAACTAAAACACAAACACAAGCTTGAACTGTATTACGATGACAACGTATATCAATGGGACTAAAAATCAGATGCGCATGCGTGGTGCCTTTTTTCTATCAAAATAGCCATCTACGTTTTGAAAGAAACACGATAAGGGTCTCTCGTCCGATAGGATATATTCCAGTATATTACAAGCTTAGCAGGTAGAACGGCGAGCATGCTCGCCGTTCTACCTGCTAAGTTATCCCTCCCTCTCATGGCTTGATGTGCTGAAAACGATTCAGTTCCTTTTCTCTTATTAGCAATCCGTCAGATTTGCAATAAACTATGCTTAACAAAGAAGTAGTACTCAAATCAGATGACAAGGTGCTTGTTCTCGGTGGTACTGGTTTTATAGGAAGCAGGCTGATACCCGAACTTTCCCAAAGAAACATCAAGCTGAGGCTGTTGGTGCGCAATCTGCATAAAGTCTCTGCCCTTATCCGGAGAAATTCGGCTATTGAGGTTGTAAGCGGTGACCTTGTCAAGGGCAATGGGTTAAGAGATGCTCTTCATGGTATTCACTCTGCTTACTATCTTGTCCACTCTCTGGGTGGAAAGAGTCTCTTCAAAAATGCTGAATTTGCCAAAATGGATAAACGTGCTGCAAAAAACTTTATTACCGCAGCAGATGCTGAAGGACTGAAGAGGGTACTTTATCTCGGTGGCCTCGGAGAGAGGGGAACAAATCTCTCGGAACATTTAAAAAGCAGGACAGAGGTTGCAGAAATACTTTCTTCCGGAAAGCCATCTCCCACTATTCTCCGCGCAGCCGTCATCATAGGGGCAGGCGGTGCATCCTTTGAAATGCTAAGATATCTTGTGGAGCGTTTGTTCGTTATGCTATGTCCAAAGTGGATAGATACAAGGATTCAACCCATTGCCGTGCGGGATGTCTTGACTTATCTTGTGGAATGCCTTTTAAATCCTGAAACGGCTGGAAAAAGATTTGATATTGGAGGGCCAGAGATTCTAACCTACCGGGAGATGATGGATCAGTATGCGGATGCAAGGGGAATAACCCGAAGGATCATATTCCGCATGCCTTTTTTAACACCCCGCCTTGCTGCCTACTGGGTGGATTTGGTAACTCCTGTATCATCGGGTATTGCACATCCTCTTATTGAGGGGTTGAAAAACGAGGTTGTCTGCCTCGATCACAGTATAGATCAGTTTATTCCCATAGTGAAAACCCCATTTAAAGAGGCTGTAAAGATTGCTGTTTCTGAAGAAAAAGAGGGACCTGGAGTTACCGGTTTTTAATGATAATTGAAGATATATTCCCTTCAGATACCGAAGTATTAACACTGTATGAAAAGATTAAACGGGACTCGAACCTGTATAAAAAGTTATTTTTGCATACAACTTGTAGAGCGAAGTGCCACTTCGCTTTACATAGACTGTATAGACAAGGGACTTTTTGCACAACCTCTAAATATCCCAGAGCTACGAGGTCCCATCCGTTCGTGTTGGAATAGCAGGTAAAGACATCATACTACTGTAATGTTAAATTTTGTTTTGGACTTATTCAGGATTGGCCAGATTAATTTAGTATGCTATTATTCTATCAAACTATAAAATAATTTTTCATACTTATCCACTACTGACGACCATGAATACCGTTCTTCGATAATCTGCATTGCTTGGTCAGCACGGGCTTGCACATCATTCATCCTAAGCATTAAGTCATTCAGACAAATAGCAAGAGAAGCTGAGTCCTTGGGAAATGGGAATCCCACCTCTCCTGCAACCTCACGATTAGAGGGTACGTCTAAATACAGTGGGACCTTCCCCACGGCCATCGCCTCCAGGAGTGAGGGATTTGTGCCCCCCACCTCATGTGCATGGACATATAGTCCTGCATGTGCAACGATCTGTTTGTAAGCCGGGCCATAGATGGCTCCTAAAAATCGTACTTTACCGTTGGCCATACCTCGAAGCCTTTCTTTGTATTTATCACCCATTGGCGCATCGCCTAAAATGACAAGGGATAGAGACACTTTTGATTTTAAATAGGCCTCAATCACCAGATGGACATTATTCTCAGGTTCGAGACGGCAGGATTGAAGAATATATTTGCCCGATTCAAGCCCAAGGCCACCCAGCGCATCCGATGGGGCAGATGTTAAGACATCGGCGCCATATTGAAGAAATTTTATATGCATCTTATTTTATCCTGTCCTTCCTGTCCAGTTTATTTATCTTGTATTACTTTTATAAAATATTCATTTAATCTGGAATGTACGCCGTGAGATGAGGGTTGAGTCTCCTGACAAAATCGCAGAGTCGTTTATCTGCATCCGCTTTCCAGCAGGCTTGTAGGCTTGCAGGCTTGTAAGCTTGCAGGCTTGTAAGCTTGCAGACTTGCAGGCTCATCTGCTTGCGGCTACAGAAGTTGCTATCAAAGGCAGCCCGATTTACCCTTAACGGATTATCTCCAACCATCACGCCTTCTAAGGTACGCCGGGTCAGGCGGGTAATCTCCCAGCCGCTGCCGGGAAAGCAGGAACGGGGGGAATGCACCGATTTATTAACGAATTAGACCTGATGAACAGGATATACAAGATTTTATTGTCGTTTCTTTATCCTGAACATCTTGTTAATCCCGTCTTAATTTATTGTGAAATTTTGAACAAATTACCCGTAGAAGGAAGGATGGATTAGAAATGAAATTGCGCTGCAAGAGGCGGCCGGGTTCGCGGATGAGTAAAGGGAGCCATTCCAATGTTTTTATGAGTTAATAGTATTCAGTATTGTTTCTATCACATCATCAATACTAACTCTAAAAGAGGGAAATACATTGCCTTTCTCATGTTTATGGTGGGGAAAGGTTTTTATGTTCTTCCAATGTGGTTTATTGTCCCATCTCATTATTAATTCACCGGTTTTCTGCTGCCAATGATAAGAATATTTCTGATAATCAAATGTATGTAATTCTGTAATGTACAAAGTCGTTCCATCTTTAACCTGTGCTTTTATTTTTATCAACTTTACATTCTGTTCGTCTATGTATTCAATGATATCAACTGCAGGAAATAAATTTGATTCCTTTATTTTTGATATTATGCCATGCAACTTTTTAATTCCTCATATTTTTTCATCCATTCATGAGAAGCTAATTCATATCCTTCCCAAATCATTAAATCGTCCCACTCGGCAAATTCTTCTTCTCCCGCATTTTCTACCTTTTTTTTAAAGGAAGAAAAATCCATATTATATTTTCCTTCGAATTCCTTACATTTACTTTTATAATACTCTACCTTGGTTAGTGCTTTATCTAACAACATTGAGATTATTTCACTACTTGAAACAGCATTGATAATATCATCGGGCAGTTTAATTTTAATTTCTTTTAAAATTGAATTTTGCATAATTAACTCCTCTCTTGAATTAGATTTACAATATTTTGTCTCTTTCCTTTGTCCTGTATATCTTGTTTAACCTGTCTACTTTTATTTTTTATCTTATTTTATCCTGTCCTTCCTGTCCAGTTTATTTATCTTGTATTATTTTGAAAATCGATTTTTCAGTATCCAGAGGGCAGGTTTCCATATATGTTTTTCATCGCAGTTAATACGCTTCCAATCATCCGGTAATTCTTATTTTAAGTTGTGATTGCGTAACGGTAAATTTACCTTTATAAAACATTCATTTAATTTGGAATGTACGCCGTGAGATGAGGGTTGAGTATCCTGACAAAATCGCAGAGTCGTTTATCTGCATCCGCTTTCCAGCTTGCATGTTTATAGGCTTGTCTGCTTGCAGGCTTGCAGGCTCATCTGCTTGCGGCTACAGAAGTTGCTATCAAAGGCAGCCCGATTTACCCTTAACGGATTATCTCCAACCATCACGCCTTCTAAGGTACGCCGGGTCAGGCGGGTAATCTCCCAGCCGCTACCGGGAAAGCAGGAACGGGGGAAAATGCACCGATTTATTAACGAATCAGACCGGGTGAACAGGATATACAAGATTGTATTGTCGTTTCTTTATCCTGAACATCTTGTTAATCCCGTCTTAATTCATTATGAAATTTAGCATGATTTACTCGCAAAAGGAAGGATGGATTAGAAATAAAATTGCGCTGCCACAGGCGGCCGGGTTCGCGAATAAGCCGGGGGAGCCATTCCAGTCCAACTTTTTGAAAGATAGGGTGAGACCTTTTTACATTTCCGGTATAAAAATCAAAAACAGCGCCTATAGCGCCAATAAACTTTACTTCCAATTGATCCTTATGCTTGTATATCCACTTTTCCTGTTTTGGCGCCGTCATACCCACCCATAGGACGTCTGGCCTTGCGCGGTTTACAGCCTCAACTATTAGTCTATTATCCTCGTCATTAAATTCGTGTTTAAAAGGGGGCGAATAAGTTCCAACAACCTTTATATTAGGGAAATCCATTTCCATCTTATCTTTGATTTTAGCCAGGTTCTCATTTGTAGAGCCGAGGAAGAAATAGCTGTACTTACTTTCTTTATTTAAGACATTGCTTAATCCCAGGAAGATATCACTTCCGGTAACCCTTTCCCTAAGAGAACCGCCGAGTATCCGGGAGGCAATTACAACACCAATGCCATCCGGTACAATCAGGTTGGCATTTCTTATTGCAAGATCAAAATGTGGATAGTTTCTGGCTACCTCGAGGGAATGCGGATTAGCGCAAACGAAGTACTTTCCTTTCCTGCCATCATGAATCCAGTCGGAAATTTCTGAAATACATTTATTTTTAGGAAGGGTTGTAACCGGATATCCACAGATATTTTCCTTTAGTCCCCTGTTCGTTATTAAAAGTTTGAATCTTTCATATGCCCTTATTTTCATCTATCTTCTATAACTATAACCTCCTCAAAATATTGTAACCATTTTTGAGGTAATGGACCTAATTTTTTAGTATTTTAATCCTAAAAATTTCTCGTTAAATCCGACATCCAACTTCTGACTTGCGGGAAGAGTTCGTAAATTTCCTTCTTTTTTACGCCTTTTACCTCAGGATTTTTGGGTTGTTCATATGGAAGCATTTTGAATGGTAAGATATTGTAATTGAAGTCAATGTGCCATTTTCTATTTGCCAGCAGATGAAGGTGTTTTTAACAAGATGTTGTCAATCTCGATACCCTTTTCTTTTAATCCATCAATCAATTCAGAAGCATCCAGTATTTCTATAGCTACCACTTTGCCGCCGGGCCCTATGTCAACACTCACCTGGTCACTCAGATGTATCACCTCACATTCTACTTTCTTCTCAATAAGTCTTATGTCCAAAGCATCCACTTCAGCATCATACCTGATTTTCATCTTGTGTCACCTCCCTAAAAATAATAAACATACACAGTAACAACAACCTTTCTGTCGTTTTCATCAGCAACTACGGGGGCAACCTGTTTAATCGGATAATGTTTTCCCCGCCACATACTATTAAACGGAAAATTCTTCCTAAACAATAGGCGACCTTTTCTGGAAGGTTCAGAACTCCCTTCTTTAATGGCTTTTATTACCTCGTCTTCAAAAGTACCTCTATCTGCCATTTTGACCTTTGCATGATTGCTGAAAAAAATCCGCTTATCCATTCCTCCCATCACATTCTTTATCTAATACATGTGCAAAAAATAGCTTTCAATATCTATCACTTCTTAGTTTTCACAATTAGAAAGACCTACGTAAAATTAAATCATAACAATACAAGAATTATTCATTTTTTTATTATACCTCTTACGTCGTAAGTTGTACATTATAAACATACACCTTGTCCCAACACTATTATCCGATAGTTTTCTTTCAATCAGTATCCATCTATGTGCATCCGTGGTTTACATCCAACCTCCCACCTTCCCAATTTCCCATCCTCCCACCTTCCTATCTTCCCAATATTTTCTCATAAATCCCCATCAGTATCTCAAAATTCTTTTCAGCCGTGTATTTCGCCTCAAATTCCCTGCGTGCATTCCTGCCCATCTCAATGCAGGCGTCTTCATTTTCAATCATCCACTTCATTTTCAGGGCGAGGTCTTCCGGGCTACCAGGTTCAAATAAGAGGCCTGTTTTCTGGTCTTGAACTATTTCACTAAACGAACATAATCTTTTAATCTCAAGGTCATCACAGCCTCAGGAAAAATTATACCATTATGTTATTGATTTTTTCTTATTGAAGTCATTCCAATTGATTAGTTTGATTTTTAATCTATCAATCTCATGTATTATTTTTTGAGAAGTAAGAGTTTGGAGTTCCAATTCACGTTCTCTAGAGTATTTGCTTTTCAAATCGGCACTAACAAAACCTGGATGACAAACTAGTTCTGAAATACCCTCAGGTAGATTTCTCAGAATATTAATTAAATTATCGATTGATAATGATTTTATTGAAGGTATACCATAAAACGACTCAATGTAATTTGTTTGACCACGTACAGGAATATTATTTTTCTGACAAAATAAGGTAATATAAGTATTAATTCTAGGCAAAAAGTGAGTATTGTGATGACTATCTACATGATCGGGCATTTTCCCTGTGAGTTGCTTGAATATATCTATTTGGTTTAAAAATTCTTTTTGAGTTCTTTTAATTAACGTCATTGCTATTATATTTTTAATACGGCGATGGGGTCCCCAATCTTCATCTTCAATTTGGAAATGCAGTCCGAGTCCTAGTTCTGGATGCTCTTTTATTACTTGAACTGCGTGTGAAGTTGCTTTACCTCTCACCATAAGTGAAGTGCTAGTTACAATCCCAGCCTTATAAGCTTTAATAATTCCTTCATTAATTCCTATGGTATATCCCAAGTCATCTGAATTTACGATGAGCTGTTTCATCTAATTATTTTTAGAAATCCTTCTCTGTATTTGCAATCTCAATTTAATCAATGCTTCTAAACCATACCATTTTATTTGCTCCAGCGGATGTTTTTTGAGGTACTGAAGAAACTCATCAAGACACGCAAACGCTACAATCCCTTTTTTTCTTCTCTCCTGACAATTGCGCTCAAAAATATTGTAGATTGACCATTCCGGCTTAAAAAGAACACCCTTTTTACGAATAAAATATGTGTATAACGGTTCCTGACAATTGTAAAATTCTACTTTTCCACTCTCAGCTAAACGTAATAAAAGGTCCCAATCTTCAAAATACTTGAACTTTTCACGATAGGGAATCTCGATCAAAATCTCTCTTGGCGCCAGAATTGTGCCTGCAACAAAAGTGGTTCTATTAAAGATTCTTTCAAAACCTTTAACGATTTCAGCGCGTTAAACATTACCAACGACACCGAGCTTTCTCATGCAGTGGAGAAGTGCCGCATGATCCTTGATGGTGTCAATGCGGACATTATCCGAAGCAACGATACGTTTCGTGACCATATTGCAAAGAACATGTCTCGTGTAAAGACGGAGCTCGATGCAATGATGGTCAGCAGGCCTTTACGAAAGATACGGGTTGCGTAGCCGGGGAACAAATAACAGGAGGAAGAAATGGGATATGTTAAATACGGTTGGGCGGCAAATCAGATTGCCAAAGAAGACATGGCAAAGCTCTATCACATGAAGAAGACAACAAGGAAACATATCACAACGATGGTTAGTGAAGCTGTAAAGCTGTACCTGTCTCAGCAGGCTGTCTTGACTGAAGACATGCAGCAGGAAAAATCAAAATAGTTTTTATAGGAGAAATCAATATGACAACTGCATTAGTACAAAGCAAGCCGGAAGTAATGCCACAATCAATGAGTTCTGAATCACAAGAGCCCCAAAAGGGTGAAGTGAAAAGCCTAAATGACTTTGATGGACAGATGGAAAAACTCGTCCCTACCTGCGGAACGGTTACCCTTACAGAGGAACAGAAGAAGATTCTCTATACACCGGTCAATGAAAAAGACATAGAAATTGTAAAGTATATAGACATGGGTAACAGTTTATGTAATATGATATGCCTATCCCTATGGGATAGGCGACTTACTAAATTTTTTTATGGAGATGTTACCCATGCCCAAGTATTATTACGATCAACTTAGTCGAAAAAGGTTAGCCTGGATGCTCATGTATAAAAAGATTAATAACGTCTCAAAGGTATGCCTGTATTTTGGCATATCTCGTAAATGTTTCTATAAATGGCTTAAACGTTACGAAGACTCAGGAGGTGACCCTGCAAGCCTCATTGATCGCTCAAAACGTCCCAGACGCTCCCCTATGCTTACCCATAAATATATTCAGTCTATCATCATAAGACTTCGTAAAACCACTTCCTTCGGCCCCGACCGTATACGGCTGTTCTTATTGAAGGACTATAATATCTCGCTTCCAAGGTCCACCATATACGCCACTTTAAAACGCAACGGCCTCATTGAGAAACCCAAGAAGATGCACAGAAAACCTAAGTGTTATCAGATGCCCTCTCCAGGATACCTACAGGTAGATATAAAGCTGCTGGGCGGCTACAGACCCGGGAGCTTTGTTCAGTACTCCGCTCAGGACGACTCTACCAGGATCAAATTCACCAAACTTTACCAGGAACGCTCTACATCTAACTCCCTGGACTTCTTGCAATATATATTCAGACGCTTTCCTTTCAAGAATCAGGCACATCAGGACCGACAACAGACGCCGTCTTTACCAATGCTTACACCGGTGAACCCAAAACCCATCCCTTACGGCAGCCCAAGACACATCCTTTTACCCTGTCGTGCATGGGGTTGGGTATAAAACACAAGCTCAATAGGCCTTCTTGTCCAGAGCAAAACGGCAAGGTAGAAAGGTCTCATAGAACCGATGGAGAAGAGTTTTTCCGTTTACAAAAAACTCGGAATCTTGACCTCCTTGTAAAAGAACGTAAAAAATACGATGAATTCTTTAACAACAAAAGACCACACATGGGGCTTCCGGGGTGGACTCCACTGCAAAAATTACAAACTTTTCCTAATTACAAAAGTGTTACCTATGTCTATAGCTAATACAAAAGACATAGAAATCCATCCGGATGGTTTAATCTACTTGCCCTGGACGGAATATGTATCAAGACTCCGCAGTGAACTATCAACAACCGCCTCCGGAATGCTGAACGGAGATACAGGTATAGCATCGCTGTGTGTTTTTTCTGTATGATCAGCCTGCCAGATTACCACGGAATTTTTCACCTCTACTATCTTAATTTCTGCACCGAGCACTACCTGAGAATATACACCATAAAAATTTTTACAGCATTTTGTAACAACGCCGTAAACAATGGCATCTGCCTTAACTATTCTGCCAACCTTGTACACAGCCTCGCTATCGAGCTTCTTCGCATTAATCCCAGCCAGATTGAGCCGTTCGTCAACTTCCTCCAGTTTTAGTACTTCGTAACCCTTTAAACTGAGATTTGAGAAGAAACACTTTCGCAAAATATCTTCCACGTCCTTTTTCTCTGTTTTATTCTTGAACGGCAATATTGCTATGGTTGCTATATCCGTATTCCGGAAAGCATAGGGTGTTTTGACATGCGGTGTGGAACGCTCTTCTATGTAATTACACGACGAAGCTAAAAATACTATAATAAAAGCGAAAAAATATTTTTTCACTTAATATATCGAAAAAAACTAAAAATTACTCATTTATAAATAATGGAAGTTTTCCGTAATCCATGTTTATTATCCATTCGGAACTACTGTTTTGACCAGCCATTAAAAAGTTTTTGATTTTGCAGAATATTTGTCCAGCCCTTCCTCTCCAGTTGCCGTAGCCAGCAATCTCTTTTTCTTGTAAATCAGCATGATGTTACGAATATAAATGAAAAGGCCCGAAAATTGTCCCATGATAAATACAGGGTCGCGTCTGTCAGGATAAAGTTCATTATCATTACAGGAAAATAATCAGGACTCTTTCGATCTATTCCAACATGACCTACACAGGGGCACGAACATACTGTAAAATCATATACCGGGAAACCAGAATCCGAAGGAGCAAGAATAGTTTCCGGATTTAAATTTAAACCTCTTAATTTTGTACCTCCTAAAGTTGACAGGATTGTATTGGGAAATGGTATGATTTTATATCTTCTCGAGAACCATGATTTGCCAATATTTAATATCACAGCCCGTATAAAAACGGGTGCTATATATGAACCGGCAGAAAAGGCGGGGTTGGCCAGCTTAACGGGATATGTAATGAGGAGTGGTGGGACTTTATCCATGCCGGCGGATAAACTTAATGAGGAACTTGAATATATGGCAGCGTCTGTGGAAACTTCAATAGACCGTGAATCTGGCCGTGCTGGCAGGCATAACATTCGTAGATAAAAGGGGTTGGTTTTTTGCTGAAATCTTTAAGCGTTTTCCGATACGTTCGAAAGCAAAGTTTATCTCCCTTTAATGTTGAACGTATTTCGTTGCAGATGGGATTTCGGAAAGACATGTCTTTGTTTTTGCAGACGTGATATTCATCATAAAACCGGATGTCAATTCTCCACCACTTATAGCAAATTTTCCGGAATGTCTTGATAACGTGCGATTCTTCAATTTTTGACCAATCAATCATCTTTATAAGTAGGTGTGTGGTTTAAGCAATCTTGCGTAATCAGAACATAAAACGGCTATTATAATTTATAACCGTGCGGTTTTTCAATAGAAGTATTTATACGCCGTATCTTAACCTCAATGACATTGCCAGTATCTTCTCTAGCTTTAATATCTCTTACAAGTTAACCCTACTTTTATATTATGTACAAATCTTTATACCAAAAAATGATTTAAAAGTCAATTAGAGTTAAGCAAATAATAATCTGCTATGAGAATAAAGAAAAAGTTTTGCTGTTTTTCAGGATTTATCCAAAAATAAAATAAGTAATAACATAATTCAAGGCGTTATCCTTTTTTTAATTCTGGGGATACCTTGGGAACGGTTTTTTGAGGGGGTTGAAAACGTTAAATCTTTGATTTGTACTCGCATAAAAAACGAGGCCGACGGGACTCGAACCCGCAACATCCAGATCGACAGTCTGGTACTCTAACCAATTGAGCTACGGCCCCCAAATATCAACTGACTAATTAATTATTTTATACGCTTATAACTTCCCAAAATATTTTTTGATTAATTCTTTGTAACAATTTATTTACAAGCAATGGTGGGCGATATAGGACTCGAACCTATGACCCCTTGCTTGTAAGGCAAGTGCTCTAGCCAATTGAGCTAATCGCCCATAATGAACCCAAAGTATATCAACTCATTTTTATTGAGTCAACGGAATTTTATCGTTTCCAAATAATAGGTAAGAACAGAAGTATCAGGCTGTATATTTCCAGCCTGCCTAAAAGCATACAAAAGCTCAGAATCCATTTACCTGCGTATGCCATATCACTAAAATTAGCCATAGGACCTACCTTGGCTAGTCCGGGACCGCAGTTTGCCATACAGGTTGCCACGGCAGAGAAAGCTGTAACTATATCTATGTTTAATGCAATTAGTGCCAGGGAACAAATACCAAAGAATCCCAAGTATACGACAAAGAATACAGAGCTCTCTGTAATAATTTCTTCGCTTACTGATTCGCCGTTTAACTTTACATGCTTTACCATGCGCGGCCTTAATACGCGGACCAATTCTCTCATGCTAGATTTCAGTAACAATAATATCCTCACGCATTTTATACCACCACCCGTCGAGCCTGCACATGCACCGATAAACATTAATAAAACTAATAAAAACCGACAGGCATTAGGCCATAAATCAAAATCAGCAGAAACATGTCCAGTTCCAGTACATACAGTCATCACCTGAAAAAAGGCATATCGAAAACAATTCCCCAGGTCGTAGTAACGGACATCCTTAATGTTATTATTAAAATATTCAGCTTTATCAACGTACAATAACAGGGCGACGAATATAATTGCTATTAAAATGAGACCCGCAAAAAATCTAAGTTCCGAATTTTTAAGGACTTTTTTAAAATCTTTTTGAAAACACATGTAATAGAGCGAGAAGTTACATGCACAAATAAACATGAATGTAGCAACTACAATTTCAATATATAGGTTGTCGAAGCTAGCAATACTGGCGTTTTTTGTAGAAAATCCAGCCGTCGAGACTGTGCTAAAGGTATGGCATATTGCATCAAAGATAGGCATACCACCGCAAAAGAGCAATAATGTCATAGAAGCGGTAAAAATAAGATAAATTATCCATAGTAATTTTGCAGTTTCACCGATTCTCGGTCTTATTCTATCAGCAGTTGGGCCGCTGACCTCAGCACTAAAGAGTTGATAGCCGCTCACACCCATTGCCGGTAGCAAGGCTACGAAGATAACGACGATCCCCATACCGCCTAACCAATTTGTAAATGCCCTCCAAAAAAGGATGCTGTGAGGTAATACTTCAACATCCTTGAAAATGGATGCCCCTGTTGTAGTAAAACCGCTTGTTGTTTCAAAAACAGCGTCACAATAGGTTATGCAAACACCTGAATGCCAATAAGGGATTGCCCCGAGGAAGATACATACAATCCAGCTAAAAGTTACTATGGCAATACCCTCTCGGATACCTATTCCTTCTTCTCTTTTTCTAAAGAAAATCTTACTTAATCCGCCTAAAAAACCTGCGATTATAAGTGTATAAATAAATGACCATATAGCGGCATCATCTCTATAATAAAATGCCACACCCAGCGGCACCAGCAAGATGCAGGCAAACATAAGCGTAAGATTACCTAAAAAACACAGGATTATTTGAATTTTCATGAACGAATTGTTTTATGAAGTGTTAAATTTCTTTTCAATCTTTTTTGCCAACAAAAAAGGATTGTGCTTTTTCTATGGCATTGGGAAGGGCAAAGACGATAACGCATTCTCCTGGTTTTATGCGGGTGCTACCCGTAGGTAACTGCATCACCCCGTCACGCACAAAAGTGCCCAAAATAGCGCCTTGAGGAAAGGATATATCTCTAAGCGGTTTATCCACAATCTTCGAATCTTTTTCCGCTACTAATTCCATTACCTCAGCCTCGCTTTGTTGAAATTTTACTACAGAAAGGGTGCAACCGCGCCTGATATGTTGTAAAATAGACCCAACTGTAATTAGTCTTGGATTGATTACAATATCCATACCTAATGAATTAATAATAGGTACAAATGCAGGGTCTACAGTTAGCACAATAGCTTTTTTAGCGCCGAGTCTTTTTGCCAGTAAAGCAGAAACAATGTTTGATTGCTCGTCTTCTGATAAGGCAACAAAGAAATCAGCAATATCAATAGATGCTTCCTTCAGCACGTCAATATCAAGAGCGCTTCCCCGTAATATAATAGTTTTATCTAGTATCGTTGCGGCTTGTTCTGTTTTTTCTTTACTGGGCTCAATAATTGCAACACCTACCCTTTGTTCCTCCAGTTTCTTTGCTAGTTCAATACTCGCACGATTTACACCGTAGATAATAACCTTTTCAACTTCATCCGCTCTTCTGTTAACCATTGGCAAAAAGAAAGGCAAGGCCTCTTTTGCTACCAATATGAATATATTATCATCGGGCTTAATCACAGCGTCACCAGCAGGGATAACCAGCACTTCTTTTCTTTGAATTGCCACAATTAAAAAAGAATCGGAAGACCCAACTTCTTTAAGTTCGGCAAGTTTCTTCCCTACTATTGGAGCATCAGGCGGTATATTAAATCCTCTTAATAAAATATCACCCATAACAAAATCAGCAACATAATTTGCACCTGGTGTACCAATAATATTTAAAATTGAATTAATAGTTATTTTTTCGGGATTCACAACATGGTCAATATGAAATCCATTTTGATGCATAATTGCCTCATCATCGGTAAACTCAGGATTTCTTATCCTTGCAACCTTCGTCTTAACACCGTATCCATAAGCAAGCGTACAAACCACCATATTGATTTCATCGCTGTTAGTGACCGCTAGCAACATATCAGCATCTTTTATACCAGCCTCTTCAAGTATGGCAATAGAGCTGGCACTTCCCGACACAACGCGAACATCTAGTTTCTCACTCAAACGTTTTATGAGGTTTTGGTCTTTTTCAACTACGGAGATATCATGTCCTTCTTTCGATAATTGTTTTGCCAGGTTATATCCAACCGCGCCGGCACCAACAACAAGAATCTTCATAAATTTCTTTAATCCTCAAATAATGATTACTTACTACCCGCCTCAGCAGCACTATCCAGTTCCAAACTCTGGCTTAACTCTTTAGCCTTGGATAATTCTGTCATACACAATTCACTTAATCTTTGAAATTGTTGCTTAAATTGTTCCCCACCTAAATCCTCATCTTCTGTTTTGAATCCTTCAATTATATCCTTTACATTATCATACTTGCCCTGTTCAAACATTGTACTTGCGATATCCAGACGACCTTGCCAATATATTTGACTATTCTGTGGGGACTCCTTCATCCAGCTTGTATACCATTCCAGAGTGCGTTCGTATTGTTTCATTTCTTTCAGGCATTGTATAAGCTGCATTTTAATTGTATCGTCATTTGGAAATCGTTTTATAAGTTCATCGTACAGCGTCAAGGCCTTTTGCCATTCTTTTAAGGCAAACAAGGCTTCTGCCAGCTTAAATTTCGCCTGTATAATATTTTCCTGATATTCAGGCTGATTGGAATATTCAGAAATCTTCCTCTCGAGAATAATTTGCGCTCCCTTATAATCCTTATTTGTAAAAAAAGTTGTCACCAAAGTATCCATCGTCTCAAAACTCATATTTTTAATATTAACAAGAGCTTCTGCGGCCTGTTCTGCAACACGCTTATCTATATCCTGAAGCGTTTTTATCAAAGATTCCACCGATTGCTGATTTCCAATTTGTCCCAAAGCTGTCACTGCGGATTCTCTTACACGCGCACTTGAGTCTGAAAGCAGCTTAGTAAGCGCTTCCACACAACTCTCATCACCTATTTTACCTAAACTATCGGCAGCATACCACCGTACGCGTTCTTGTTCATCGTTAAGTACATTAATCAATAATTCTACTGCCGAACTATCGTGTAGTTTTCCTAATGCTGCTGCCGTACATTCTCTTATTTTCGACTCCTTGTTTGTCAAATAAACAGATAAAGGTCTAACAGCCCTTGTGTCACCAATCTGTCCCAACGCTTCTATCATGGAACATACAATGGATAAATTACTATTATTATCTAAAGATTGAATTAAAGCATCGACGGCATTTGATTTCCCCAACAAACCAAGGGATTTGGCTGCCTTTTCTCTGATAACAATACTTTTATCATCCAGGGCAGAAATCAAAGGTTCTACAGCACTATCATCACCGATTTCACCCAATGCCTGAACCGCTTCAACGCGGACATCTTCTTCTTTATCAGATATTGCATTTATCAATACACTAATTACAGATGGGTCTTTTATCTTTACCAACTCTTTAGCTGCAAATATTCTTACATCTGGATAATCGCTCTTGATAGCCTCAATCAGAGGTTTTGGGTCATTCCTATCAGACCGAAGTTCAAGAAGTTTAATTGATTTTTGTGCAATCTCAAGTTTCAGCTGCTCAACGATTGATTCCTGCTGTTTTGTATTCTCCTCCTGTTTCAACACAATATCTTCCAGCCATTGTTCTCGAGTTTTTGACTTATTTAGAATCCACCATTCCTTCCACCATGCTGAATCATTACCATCAGCTTGTTTTGTTATCTTTTCCAGCGACCTTTTTGCAACATCTCTCAATCCACTATCATTTGCCGCAAGCATCTTGATAAGTGGTTCTACGACATCACGGTCGTTAGTATTTCCCAGTACTTTAGCTAGTAAAATCTTAACATTTATAGTCCGATTGGGGTCCAACATGGCTTCTGACATTTTATGTATAGAATTTCTTGCCTTTAACACACCGAGCGTTTCTGAAGCAGCGGTTTGTATCAAAACAGAATCGCTATCCAACAAATCTATTAAGATATCCGTTGCACGGCCATCCTTCGTAAAACCAAACGCCTTAATAACAGAGATTTGTACATCTTCACGCTCTTTATTATCTTTTAAAATCCTTAATAGTGGGTCTTGTGCATTATGGAGATTCAATCCAAGCAAAGAAACTGCTGCTGAGCTCCTTATTGTAGGCTCATTTGAATGTAGTTGATCAGTCCATTCATCCAATTTCCGATGAAGTTCGGCCTCGGTCCTTCGTTCTGTTTTTTCAACTACAACCTTTCTGGGAATTGTAGTGCACCCTGCGAAACAAAACAGACACATTAACAACAAAAACAAATTAGATAATTTCTTATTAATTATTTTTAACATAAGCATTAATATTGAAACTAGATATGCATATGGCGAGAAGTAATGTGCAGTTATTATTTTTAAAAATAATAGCAAATTTTAGTATTCAGGTCAATATAAAAGATATTCATATAAACGAAAGAATCGGATGGTTTAGTAACGCCAAATTTTTGTATGGTTTTCTAGTACATAAGTAATAAAATTCAACCTTTCCATGTGTTATGCTTTATTAAACCTCATCAATTAAATAATACTGGCAAATATCTTATTTTTAAGTTAAAAATATCCAAAATTCTTACTACCAATGCATATAGCCGCATAATCTTCTTCAACAATTTGTTGAACGTAGTTTACAAAATTGCTATGATTTTCAATAATAATTCACAAATAACTTAAATTATAGAATCAAACTGAACTTCTGAATAAAAACAATAAAATAAGAAGGTTTAAAAATAGTTAAAAAAACAGGGGTGTTTTTAATAATGCAAGGCAAGTTAATTGTAATAACAGGCATTGATGGTAGTGGAAAGACAGTACAAACAAAACTAATATATGAGCGTTTGCTCAGGGAAAAATACGCTGTTGTTACTACCGATTTCCCTCAATACGGCAAGACCTTCTTTGCAGAGATGGTTATAAAATATTTAAAAGGAGTATACGGCAGCGCAGACTCAGTTAGCCCATATCTTGCAGCGCTTTTATATGCAGGTGACCGATGGGAAGCAAAAGAGCAAATAAACAACTGGCTCAAAGAAGGCAGGATAATAATATCAAACAGATATGTATGCGATAACATGGCGCATCAGGGTGGCAAGATACATGCTCCTGAGGAAAAAGATAAATTTATTCAATGGCTTGATAAGCTAGAACATCATATCTTCGGTATACCGAGACCTGATTTAAATATCTTATTACATGTGCCTGTTGAAATAGCATACAAGCTTATTGAAAAGAAAGCTCCGCGCGCTTATCTGGCTGGTGAGAAAAAGGATGTCCATGAGAAAGACATAAATCACCTTGTATGTGCACAGCAGTCTTTTATGGAAATTGCAAGAACACAAAGAGACTGGTTAATTATTAATTGCACAGAGAATGGCGTATTGTTACCTGAGAAGGTAATCTCCGATGAAGTTTATCTTACAGTACAAAAGCTATTAGGAAGATAACTTATTTATAATGGCTCTGAGGAAAAAAATTATTATTATGGGAGCTGCAGGAAGGGACTTTCACAACTTCAATGTCTGCTTCCGTGATAATCCTGAATATGAAGTAATTGCATTTACGGCAACGCAAATACCAAATATCGCTGGCAGGCGGTACCCTCCTCTACTTGCAGGTAAATTGTATTCATGCGGAATTCCAATAGAATCCGAGCAAAAAATTACATCACTGATAAAATTTCATAAAATAGATGAGGTTGTTTTTTCGTACAGCGATGTATCCCATGAATATGTTATGCATAAAGCCAGCGCAATAAATGCAGCGGGAGCAAAGTTTACCCTGCTTGGCACAAAGCAAACTATGTTAAAGAGCAACATACCCGTGATTGCCATCTGTGCCGTCAGGACGGGCAGCGGAAAAAGTCCAACCTCCAGAAAAGTTTGTGAAATTATCAAAATACTCGGGAAGAAAGTTGTTGTTATAAGGCATCCAATGCCATATGGCGATCTTGTAAATCAGCGGTTGCAAAGATTTGAGAACTATAATGATCTTAAGACTCAAAACTGTACCATTGAGGAGATTGAAGAATATGAACCACACATCGAACAGAATACAATAGTATATGCAGGGATTGATTATGAAGCTATTCTAGCTGAAGCAGAAAAGGAGGCAGATATTATTATATGGGATGGCGGTAATAACGACACGCCCTTTTATATACCCTATATCCATATTACCATTGTTGATCCACACCGACCCGGACATGAAATCGCATATTATCCAGGCGAAACAAATCTATTAATGGCAGATATTGTTATCATAAGCAAAGAAAATACAGCGACACCAGAAAACATAAAACTTGTAAAAGAACACATAAAACAATTTAACCCTAATGCCGATATAATAGACGCATCACTAACAATTACTGCAGAAAAACCCGAACTAATAAAAGGTAAACGTGTATTAGTTATCGAAGACGGCCCTACACTGACACATGGAGAAATGGCTTTTGGTGCAGGAACTGCTGCCGCTAAGATGTTCGGTGCAAGCGAGATTGTTGATCCAAGGCCTTATGCCCTAGGAACTATTGCAGAAACGCTCAAAAAATATACTCACATTGGTAATTTACTTCCTGCAATGGGTTACGGACATGACCAGATAGAAGAACTTAAGAAAACAATACACCGTGTTCCATGTGATACGGTAATTATTGGTACCCCAATTGATTTAAGAAAAATAATTGATATTGATAAACCTACCGACCGTGTCAGGTATAATTTCCATGAATTAAGCACACCCACACTTGAAGAACTTCTTAGAAAAAGGTTAAATTGTATTTAATCTTTTATTTTTTCCTGTAAAATTACTTTAAGTCTTGCAATCATTAAAAAACAGTTTACAGGGTTTTTAAAACCACCGTCAAAAAGACACCACTACCTTTTTTATACGTTCTTAGACAATATTATTAAGAATTTAAAGAACTAATAATTGTTTGTATTTATATCTGTTTAGTATATTTGTAAAATTTTTAAAGAACATTGCGGTACAGGAGTGATTATTATGAAAGTCAATATTAACCAATCGGTGTTAGAACTTATAGAGGGTGATATCACAGAACAGGATACTGACGTCATAGTCAATGCGGCAAACACAAGCCTTTTAGGAGGCGGCGGAGTTGATGGGGCAATTCACATGGCAGGAGGACCGAAGATACTTGAAGAATGTAAAAAGCTCGGAGGATGTCCTACCGGCGAGGCTCGTATTACAACCGGTGGAAATTTAAAAGCAAAATATGTAATCCACACAGTGGGTCCAATTTATCATAATGGAAAAAATCGCGAAGCAGAATTATTAGCTAACGCTTATAAGAACAGTCTTAATCTTGCCTATAAGCATAAACTTAATAGTGTGGCATTCCCATCCATAAGCACCGGTGCTTATGGGTATCCTATTGATGAAGCATCTAAGATCGCCCTAAAAACTGCTGTAGATTATCTCAAGACGCACAGTGAAGTTAAACTCGTGCGTTTTGTTCTTTTTGGTTTAAAGGCATATCAGGTTTATGAAAAGACATTACGGGAACTCTTGAAATAATAAAATGAAAATTCCTCTTAAAGACAACGCAAGCATTATTGTAATAGGCGGAGGACCAGCAGGTAGTTTCTTTGCCCATTTTGTATTAAAACTCGCAAACGAATTTGGACGTAAGGTAGGTGTAACTATCCTTGATGGACGAGATTTTATTCAAAAGGGTCCGGTTGGTTGTAACATGTGTGCGGGTGTCTTGTCTGAAACCCTTACCAATAAAATGGAATCTGAGGGAATTGTTCTGCCAAAATCGCGCGTCCGACAAGAAATAGACGGTTACTATTTTCAGACACAAGAACGTGGTATCCAGCTATACCATCCAAAACCTGGACACAAGCCAAAAATCATAACGGTTTTTCGCGGAAACGGTCCCCGGTTTTCAGAGTTAACCACAAACATCAGTTTTGACGATTTTTTGCTGACACATGTTGCATCGCAAGGTGTAAATGTCATTCCTGCTGTTGTAGAAGAAATAGACCTGCCAAAAGACACACAGGATTTAGTAAACATCGTTTACAATGAAGCAGGTATAAGAAAAAAGATGTCTGCCGATCTAGTCGTGGGTGCTTTCGGACTTAACACATCTCTTATCAAGAGGATTGTAGGTAAGGAATTTGGGTATCAAGAGCCTGAATCAGTTCGGACATGCAATGCAGAACTCCACTTTGGTCATTCCTATATCCAGGAGCATTTTAGCAAAACAATTTACGTGTTTGCCCTTGGAATAAAACCCATCAAATTTGCCGTTTTCATCCCCAAGGGAGATTATGTTACCGTTTCTCTGATCGGTAAAGAAGACATAACAAAGGTGCACCTGGTAGAATTTATGAAACATCTAAAGGTCCGTGAACTCATGCCCAGCGGGTGGTCGCTACCGAAAGACCTTTGTATCTGCTTTCCAAAAATACCGATTTCCCATGCCGCGCATCCCTATACAAATAGATTTGTAATGATCGGTGACGCCAGTATCTCTCGTACCTATAAAAATGGCATCGAATCTGCCTTTGACACGGCACGCTTAGCCGCTCAAACGATCTTCGAACGCGGTATTTCTGAAGAAGATTTCAAAAAAGGATATTACAAACCAGCCTTAAAACTCCTTGCGCAGGACAACTTCTTCGGCAATCTTATGCTCAGTATCAATGATTACACTACGTCACGAAAGGAATTGGTAAATGCACAAATTGACCACCTCACAAAATGGCAGAATGCCTGGGAGTCTACCCAGATTAACAGCATCCTGTGGAACATGGTTACCGGCAACGCAAGTTATAAAGAGATTTTTTTCAAGGTAATAGACATCCGCCTGCACTTTATCATGTTCCCACATATTTTTTATGCCGTTATTAAACAGGCTTATGCAAACCTAAAAAACCGCACACACATCAAGCAAACAGAAAAACTAAAACTCCTGAAAGAATCCGTCTTAGGCCCGCTGGAGAACGGTCAAACCGTGGCGATAATTGGCGGTGGCCCGGCGGGCGCAAGTTGCGCGATTGCCCTGAAGAATCTTGCCAAAAAACGAAATATCACTATAGATGTCATCATTTATGAGCATAAAGATTTTGAAGGCGGTATCGAACACAATGAATGCGCAGGGGTGCTCTCTCAGCCCATTGAGCGCATTATTGAGGATCAACTGGGAGTTCCCTTCCCCTGGCATCTCGTGAAAAGAGAAGTGCCAGGCTACTATCTCCACACGGATGGTTCTGTTATCAAATTGGATGGAGAAAAAGAGATCTCTTACGCATTGCGCAGGGTTCAATTTGACGCTTATCTCCTTCAAAAGGCAAAAGAAGCTGGCGCAACTATTATACGAAGTATGGTTACTGATGTAGAAATCGGTAAAGAAAAAGTTACCGTGTACAGCGAGATAAAACACATCCGGGCCGACGTCGTCGTGGGCGCATTTGGACTTGAAGAAGGCACATACAGGATATTTGAACGGGAGACTCCCTATAAACCACCAAAATTCCTGTTGACTATACTAACCAAATTCCATCCAAAGGGGCAGTATCATGACCTTGAAAATACAGATGGATACATCCATGCCTTTTTGCCGTCACACAGAGAAATAGAATTCGGCGCAGTTACGCCCAAGGCTGACCACTACACGATTAATATCGCCGGCGCAAAAATCTCTTCCCGTTCAATGGATGAATTCCTGCAATTACCAGACGTGCTGGAAATACTCCCTCATAATTTCAAGGAATCTCCGGGCACTCTCGATTACCATCGCGGCTGTTTCCCGGTAAAACCTGCCAAACACCTCTTCGGGGACCGATATGTCACTGTTGGAGATGCAGCCGGTCTCATCCGCCCGTTCAAAGGCAAAGGGGTCAATGCGGCATGCCTGATGGGTATCAAAGCCGCTGAAACCATGATGCACGTTGGTATTTCAAAAGAGGCATTCAAAACCTATATGAGCAGTTTCCACAAGGTTGTAAAAGATCTACCTTATGCCAATATCGTGAGAAGGTTTGTCATCTGGGGCGCTTATTATGGTTTCCTAAAGCCCATCTTTAGAATAGCAGATGATCATCCTGCATTGAGACGGGCGCTCTTTGACAGTGTATCAGGGAAAAGGGCATATCGTGAAATACTCCTTGATACGATAAGCATACCGCTTCTGCTGAAAATAAGCGCAACAATATTACGACAGTTAATGAAGCGTATTATTCAGCTAAGACGCTGAATCAGTTTTCTCTTTCCCTATTAAATTCATGTTGACGAAATAGCCTGTTTTATTATACGTTTGCGACATAAATTTACATGACAGCCGTAATAAAAGACTGCATATAGGCAGTATAATCCTTGATAGGCCTATTGAAAAATGAATAGAAGACCTCCAACCATCAACCTATCAGAATTGCGAGCAGGCTTTGAAGGCAGACCCTTCTTTCAATTGATCGACCATCATCTTAACCGGCAAAATCAAGACCAGCGGTCCAAGGCATCAATGGGACTATAGCCATGTTTCCAGAAGAAGCCCGTGGACTTGTTGAAGGTTTTATCGATCGCTGGAATTTGCGAGCGTATGACCGAGACTTTTGGCAAACCGACACGGCGTCTGTGTTTGATGAGATAACTGAAGATGCCAAGAATGTCATTTCCGACATTGGCTTAGCCGTCAATGATGACATATTATTTAACATATTCAACATCGTTGTCTTGAGTTATGGATACAGCGCATATGATTAGTCCAAGATGCGTTAATTCATTGGAATTAAGCCATCTAACTTTCCATGGGTAAGCGCGATTGCTTTGCTGTATCCAATAGGTGCAGCCGTTTACATCGCTACGCAGACTCCGGCGAAACCGCTGTTTATCCTGGGATATGGCATTGCTAATTTAGGATATCTACTTGTCGGAGCAGACACCCCCCAGCCCCTCTTTCTAGAGGGGAAGACAGTAGCTTCACCCACCTATATGAAAATGCTATATCAGACGTCCTAACCCCAACTAGTCGAAAACAATTGTAAAATGAAAAGGTTAAAATGCAGATTCCAAAGTCACCTTTGCATTCTGCATTCTTCTTTTGCTTTTTCTTTGCTAAAAATGGCTATTAAAAAGGAAAGCCATCGTTTCATCAGGCTTTCCATTTCTCCCAAAAACAAGGATTTAAGAAAAGTCTCTATCCATTACGGTCTTGCGACCATCCGTTTTTGCTTTTTCAATTGCTTGATCGCACAACTTACGAACGGTATCAGACAATGCTGACGCAACATTACCAGCCGTATTCATTCCAGACGCCGAACGGATGTACTGCTTGAGTTTAGATACAACAACTAATATTTCTTTTTCTCCCTGAGAATTATTCATATCACTCCTCTTTTCTCAAATGTTTAAAAAAGTACCGAACAATACTATTGGATAGTTTCAATATAAATTACATCTTTAAAGAAACATAATACGATTTGCATCTTATAGACTCTCTTGTATTCCCTCTCGAAGTAATATGATAAAGAACCCCATCAAATTCTTTCCTTAAAGATTCTGCAATGGAACATAATTTATCATACCCATTACCTTAATATCAAGTTTAAAGTCAGGTAGGATAGGTTAAGCAAAGAGAACCCATCATCCAACAAATCTGAGATTTACAATTTGGGATCTAAATCGTAATTTGTAAAATGTAAATTGTAAGTAATACCTTATTGGGTGCGCCATAACACACCCCAAGACCCTCTTCCTAGAGGGGATTAAGGAGCTTCGCCCAACCTACATGAAAATGCTACATCAGATGTCTTAATCCGAACAGGTCGGAAGTGTAAAATAAAAAAGTTAAAACGTAAATTCTCAAAATCCCTTTTTATTTCTGCAGTTTTCATTTTACATTTTCTTTGCTAAAAATATCAAATTTCACTGTTTAGAGACCAAAAACTCTTTCCATGGTTCAATCTTAACGCAACGAAGACACCTAGGTATAAAGAAGAACACAGTAACTTAGTGGATAGTTAGAATCCCCTTTTTTGAGATGTGTCTTATTCGAGGTTGGAATGCCTCTTTTGCATATCCTTTTCAGAACTGTTCAGTTTCTTCACAAGCGAAAGAATAACTCCGTCCAGATATACAAGACATGCCTGTTCAAAAAGTGTACTGCGGAACTGAATTGAACCATCACTCTTATATAAAGTACTAACCTCCTGTACAGGTAATTCTATAATAATATCTGCCTGTCCCGCAAGTAGCGAGTCTTTGTGAGAGGTTACAGCTACTACAGTAGCCTGCGATTTTTTAGCCAACCCTGCAATGTAACGGGTTATATGCGTACTGCCGGAACTGCTGCATGCTATCAACAAATCCCCCCTGTCTAAATTGGGTGTTGTAGCGTCTCCAACACAGTAGGCATTTAAACCAATATGCGTAAGTCTCATCGCAAAGGTACGAGACACCAGACCTGACCGCCCCTGCCCTGTTACGAATACACTTTTTGCATTCAGGATGGCAGATAAAAAATCTTCATATGACTTTTCATCTATCCTTTCGAGTACAGAACGGATTTCGTCCAGAATAATCCTTGTGGTGGTCTTAATATTTAGTGAGTTATCAAAAAAGATCACAGTAACTTCCTTTATAAAAAGATAATAAATATTTGCTTAATAAGAACCCGTGTTTCATTAAAGATGACGCCATCAATATTAATATCCTTTGTATTAGTGGAACAAGAAGTTATTAAAATTCTATCATCCTGTATTGTATATTTCAAGCAATCCTGCCATATTAGTTGCCTATATTTATTTGGGTCTTGACTAGCACAGGGCACAGCAATATGCTTTAACCACAGTCAGGACAATGAAAAACAGGTATGCAAACCGTTCAAGAATTTCAGAGTCAAAAATAAGGCAATTGTTAAAGCATTTTGCCCTTGATTTAGACGCACAGCAAATTGCTGTTTTATGTAATTTAAATCGCAACACTATTAATAGATACCTCCGTATGATAAGAACAAGAATATCTGAATTTTGTGAACAAGCCTCTCCATTCAGAGGAGAGATAGAAGTTGATGAATCCTATTTTGGCGCACGCAGACAAAAAGGCAAAAGAGGTAGAGGGGCTTATGGTAAAACACCTGTTTTTGGTATTCTGCAAAGAGGCGGCAAAGTCTATACAGAGATTGTGCCAAACTGCGCTAAAGCCACGCTGCAAGCCATTATTAGAGGCAAGGTATCTCCTGAAAGCATTATTCATTCTGACCAATGGAGAGGCTATAGCGGACTGGTAGATATCGGCTATGAGAAGCACTATAGGGTTAAGCACGGTGATGATGAGTTTGCTAATGATAAGAGTCATATTAATGGCATAGAGTCCTTCTGGTCTTATTCTAAAAGGCGACTTCAAAAGTTTCATGGTGTGCCTCAAAATACTTTCTATCTGCACCTTAAAGAATGTGAATTCAGATTTAATCATCGTAATGAAAATATTTATGCTATACTATTAAAAATGTTTAGAAAATACCCTCTGTGCTAGTCAAGACCCTTTATTTTTGTTGCTCTACTTATTAACCTGTGCTAGAATTTTCACAGTTTGAATACTACAAACTAATAAATACTCATCAGAGTTATTCTCTTACTGCCTTTAAAATACTTTCGCGCTTTTTATACATTTATTTGGTTAAATTCTAATATAAAATCTGAAAAGGAGCTTTTTTATGGGAATCTTCTTAGGTAAGCTAATTGGTTTATATGAAATTGTACTATTAATAAGAATTGTGCTTTCATGGGTACCTCATAATCCTTATAATCAAGCAATACGATTCCTCTACAAGATAACAGACCCGGTGTTAAACCCTGTACGAAAGCTCATTCCACCGTTTAAAGGTATTGACTTCTCTCCTATTATTGTCTTTTTTGCCCTTGGAATTTTAAAACAGCTAATAAGCGGAATGCTTTGATGTGTTTGTGTTCTAAATTAATTAATAACAATAG
The DNA here is from genome assembly GCA_963709355.1 of uncultured Planctomycetota bacterium. GTDB lineage: Bacteria > Planctomycetota > Brocadiia > Brocadiales > Brocadiaceae > PLOWO2-12-38-17. The sequence goes on along the minus strand of CAVPVY010000005.1, from coordinate 460,922 downwards.
ACTTTTCTAAATTCATTCAAGAGGCATAACAATCAATAAGACCATTAAAAAACTTGTTGTAATGGACGTAGACGGCGTCTTATTTAAAGGACATTTTTTTCTACATTTAGCACGCCATGCTGGAATAATGGTATATGTACGCACAGTGCTTTTAAGTTTCCTATTTAATATAAATAAAATTCCTATTAATGAACTTCTTGCACGCGTTTATTGCCGCTTTAAAGGCATTACACTTGAGCAAGCTCAAAAAATATACAAAAAGATTGTTTTAATAGAAAACGCAAAGGAGACTATTGAAACTTTGCGCACATACGGATACTATACTGTTCTTATCAGCAGCGGCGTACCTGATTTGTTTGTAAAAGACCTCGCATCCAGACTATCGGCAGACGAAGGGCATGGTATAGATATTGGTGCAGTTGACGATATCCTGACAGGTAATGTACATGGGAGACTTACAAAAACCAATGGAAAGAAAAATCTTATCGAGCAGATATTAAGAGAAAAAAACCTTTCATGGCAAAATACAATTGTCCTGGTTGACGATCGGAATAATCTGGATATTATGGATAAGTCGGGTATTAATGTTGGCGTTAATGCTCATTACGCCATCCGACAGCAAGCAGATTATCTGATAGATAGTAACAATCTAGTTGAGGTTCTGGACATATTAAATATAACAGATGCCGATACATATAAGACGCTATTTGCCGGTATGCGAAAGCAATTCGTGCATTCCTGGTACCAGGAAATACGCAGAAAATTTATACATATACTTATCGCACTGGTTCCAATATTTTCAGGTCTGATTTACAAAACAACATTATCAGTATTATTTATTCTTTTAATTATATATTTGATCTCAGAATGCATTAGAATAAATGGATATTCATTCCCAATGTTTGGAAGCATAACAAAATCAAGTATTCGCAAAACGGAAGAAAAAGGCATAGCATACGGGCCAGTAACTCTGATTCTTGGCGCAGGCATTTCTTTGATTCTGTTCCCGGCATATATTTCAAGCGCTGTTATCCTGATTGTGGCATTTTCCGATACTGCTGCAACGTTAATTGGAAAGAAACTCGGTCGTCACCGGGTTCCGTATAATAGAAAAAAAAGTATCGAAGGTTCAATGGCTGCGCTGATTGTGGCTTTCTTATGTGGTTATTTTTATCTGCCACTATTCCCCGCCTTGGTTGCCGCATTTTCGTCTACCGTTATCGAATCATTGCCATTAAAGGCACTTGATAATTTATTCATGCCAGTCGGTACCGGATTAATACTTTATAGTCTGGGTTATGTATAAACCTTCTAGAACTAACTGAATAAGTTATGCGTATTATGGGTATTGATTATGGGGAAAAACGTTTCGGGATGGCATTGAGCGATCCGCTTAGCATCACTGCGCAGGGATTGCCTACCTTAGAACGTACCAGCATTCAAGAAGATATTAAAAAAATAATAAATATCATCCAGGAAAAAGAGGTACAAGAAATTGTTGTTGGTCTGCCCAAACATCTGAATAATACACTGGGTGATAAGGCAAAGGAGGTTTTAAGCTTTATTGACACTCTAAAGAAACACATAAACATTCCAATAAAAACCTTTGACGAAAGATTAAGTACAGTCCGAGCAAACAGGGCAATGCTGGAAGGTGATCTCTCCAGAAAGAAAAGGAAAGAGCGGGTAGACATGATCGCCGCCCAGTTAATATTGCAAGATTATTTAGATATGATTAAAACAAAAACTTCCTGAAAATATTTACCATGATAGACATAAAAAATATTAAATATAAAAAACCTGAATTGGTTGTGCCCGCAGGTGATTTTGAAAAACTCAGAACAGCAGTTGAATACGGTGCCGATGCTGTCTATGTCGGCGGAGAGGGGTTTAACCTCCGCATGGGTGCGACCAATATGACCTTGCAGGAAATCAAAGATGCAACAGACTGGGTTCATGGGCGGAATAAAAAAATTTATATTGCATTAAACATATTTGCGCGTAATTATCATATTGATGGCTTACGTCCTTATCTTGAACGACTTGGCAGAATTCCAGTAGATGCATTAATAATTTCGGATCCAGGCGCTTTACTGCTAGTCAAAGAAATTGCTCCACATATTCCGGTTCATTTGAGTACACAAGCAAATACAACAAATTTAAAATCCGTTGAATTCTGGCATTCACATGGTATAAAAAGAACAGTCCTTGCAAGAGAATTAACTATTGGAGAAATCAAAGAAATAACGGACGATTGTGAAATAGAAACTGAAGTCTTTGTGCATGGCGCCATGTGTATGTCTTATTCTGGTCGTTGTTTACTGAGCAGCTTCATGACCAACAGGCATGCAAACCTCGGGGATTGTTCACACTCATGCCGATGGCAATATATACTAAAAGAGGAAAAAAGACCCAACGAAACATTTCCTATTATAGAAGACGAAAGTGGTACGTTTATATTGAGTTCCAAAGACCTTTGTATGATACAATATATTCCAGAATTAGTTAACGCAGGAATAACTGCATGGAAAATAGAAGGTCGTATGAAAAGTCAATACTATGTTGCAGCAGTAACCAGAATATACAGGGAGGCAATAGACCAATATTTTGGAGACCCTATTAATTATAAATATGACCCAAGATGGCTGGCGGAACTTGAAAAAGTAAGTCATAGAGAATATGGCGCTGGTTTTTTCTTTGGGAATCAAGGCTACAATAGCCAGACAACACATCCTGGAAGTTTTTACTTTAAAGAATACAATTATCTGGGCACCATTAATAACATTCTTCCAGATGGTCTTGCAGAAGTTATCGTAAAAAACAAATTTTCTTCTAATACTATTATAGAAATAATGGGGAAACGCCTGAGCGACGATTTCTGCCAGAAGTTATCAGATATAAGAAACGAATACAATGAAGCAATCGAAGCGGCACATATAGGGCAAAAGGTGTTTGTAAAAACCACACGCCCTGTGCATAATTACTCTATGCTAAGGAAATGCGGATAAATCAGTAAATTTATTATAGTCATTGATTGGTAAATAAATATATTTAAAATAAGGCTAAATATCTAAAGAACGGAAATGAAAACAAAAAACCTAATTCCTACTATTCTTATTATCTCGTTAACGGGTTGTAGTTCAACTGGTGATTTTTTTAAAAATATGTCTCCATTTAAGAAGGAAGAACAAACACTCGAACCGAAAAAAAGCATTCGTTCCCCCGACGGACAGAAAAGTGATGAAATCTTTGTCTGCGCTGGAGATATTGATGCTGCCTATAAAAAAATGGGCGAGGTCAGTCTGGGTGAATTTGGTTTCTCCGGATACGATGTTTTATCAAAAAAGATAAGAGAAAAGGCATGTGCTGTTGATGCTCAGGCTGTAATTAACGTACAATATGATACTGGCGCTTCAAAGTCGTGGAAAGGATACGGAGAATTAGGAGGCACCGATTACGGGGTAAAATATACATCATGGTGTAAGGGTACTGCCATATTATTATTGGAATCCCACAATCCAATAGGTCTTATATTCTGCAACCTCACCAGCGAGAATAAAGATTGGTTTGGATATAAAACAAAGCAGACCGGCGCAATTGTTGTTAACGTTAAACAGGGCAGTATAGCGGAAACTGCCGGAGTCCGGGTGGAAGACCTTGTCACCGAATGCAACGGTGAAAAGATTGAAAACAAAAGGCATTTGGAACAGTTAATTTCAAAAAATGCAGGACGGGAGGCAAGCCTTAACATACTTCGGGCAGGGGAAGTAAAAATGGTAACTTTATCCATACCTAAAACAAGAGGTGCACATACTGTTTCAGCATCACCGAAAACATATTCAAGGGAAGAAACAATTACGGCAGAAAAGAAGGGGGTTGCATCACATAAACCCGATATAGATGATGCAAAAACACATAATGAAGTTGGCGATCTTTATCTGAAGAAGGGAATGTATGATGAGGCGATAGAAGAATATAAAAAGGCTATTGAAACAGACCCGGATTACGCAATTGCACACTTTAATCTCAGCATAGTATATGATAAGGTAGGTTTAAAGGAAGAGGCTGACGAGGAATATGCAACATATAAAAGACTGAAACGAAAACGCTAATAACGCCTCATTTATTCTTCAATATACTGGTTGTATATTTGATGAAGTATTAAATAATATTTAAGAAAAAGTACACAGGAGGAAGCCATGTCCGGAAAGAAAGTCATAAGAATTCTTCTTCTATTCCTATCTTTTTTCTTGATTTTATATGGTTATGGTTATTACAAGAGACACGACACAATAACCCATCTTGAAGAAAATATTAAACTGGGAAGATATCAGGACGCATTAGTTTCTATCCAAAGGCTTCAGGACTCACCAATTTACAGAATTATGGCAAAATTCAGAAAAGAAGACCCGATGATATCGTTTAATAAAGGTGTTATATATACTTTATTGGAAAACAAGAAAGAAGCCAGCGTTGAATATCGAAAGGCTATGGAAACTAATTACCCCGTGTTAAAAGCAAGGGCTATTTATAATAATGCAAACCTTATTGCAACTGATATGGATTTCTCCACCGCCGCCTTGCAATATACCGAAGTGCTGAAAATAGACGCCAACGACTTCCAGGCAAAGAAAAATCTTGAAAGGATGAGGCTTGGTGAACAGCAATTCAATACCATGTTCAGCCCTGAACAGCAGGAACGGGAAGACAGGATTGAGGCGCTAAAGCTCATACCATGGGGTATGAAATATAAATACAGCGGCGAACAAAAAATACGCTGGTAATCTATTTTCACAGAGTAACATAACCCCCCTTTTATTATAAATAAACAGACTGATTGAAATGTTATTCTTTAACTACGAAGAATATAAAATAATCGTTTTTATCCTTTCTGGTATAATCTTCACTCTTTATTTATTGCTATACAAAAGAAAATCAGCCTGGTTAAAAGCCTTTGGGCAAAAAGCATTAATTAACAGATTCAGCAAAATACCTAAAACATATAGAAATCTTTTAAAAAGCGCCAGTATCAGCGCAGCCTGCTGTATGCTGGGACTTGTAGTTCTACAGCCTAAATGGCAAACAACACAAGACCATTATGAAAAAGAAGGACTGGAAATAGTCTTTATACTTGATGTATCAATCAGCATGCTTGCGGAAGACGTAAAACCAAACCGTCTGCAACGTGCAAAGATTGAAATATCTAACCTTGTTCGTGAACTTGAAGACGACCGCGTCGGCTTGGTAGTCTTCGCTGCGCGCGCATTCTCGCTGTTGCCATACCCTACAACTGATTACGAAAGAATCTTTCTGCGCATATTAAATATGATTAATGAGAACTATGTGCGTTTTGTGCCTTATGGAACTAATATCGGTAATGCCTTTATGCTGGCTATGAATTCTTTCAGCAAAGACAACACAAAGAAGGTAATGATACTGCTCACGGATGGTGAGGAACAGATTATAACGCGTAGCCAGGCTGCTGAAGCAGTCAAACTTCTTCTGGAAAAAAAGGATATTTCTACTTATGTAGTTGGCATTGGTGATACAAAAAAAGCCTCTCCAATCCCAAAAAGAGATAAAGAAGGGCATGTGACAGGTTACGAGGTCACTGAACAAGGAGAAACTATTTACACAAAACCCAATCCCATTTTTCTAAAAGAAATCACTGAAATGGTAGGTGGAACATATCAGCACGATGCCACAGGCGATGAACTCAAGCATATATTTGCGCAAGTTATTGAAAAACATAAAGGCATAGTTGGTATTAAAAAGAAGAATATTATAAAAGACGTCTCACAATATTTTTTAGGCGGGGCGCTGGCGTTACTCGCGCTGTATTTTATACTTTAAGAAACTATTTGTTACCTTGCCCAATTCCACTCTTTTATTAGCAAAAAGAACTCTTTGGGAATTTATTTCGAGTGGATGAGTGGTATTATATGTTTTTTGAACTGTTCCAGGGCAATTGCACGATGGCTTATTTTGTTTTTGATTGAGGGGTTTATCTTGGCAAAAGTTTGCCTGTAACCTAGTACGTAAAATACCGGATCGTATCCAAAACCACCAGTACCCTTGGGTTCTTCAGTAATGATGCCATTACAATAACCTTCGACTATAAAAAATAGCTGATGAGGACTGGCAAGCGCAATTGTACAAACAAACCTGGCTGTACGTTTTTCCTTAGGTACGCCCTTCAATTCGAATAGTACTTTTTCAATATTTTTTTCATCGGTAGCGTTTAAACCTGCGTATCTCGAGGAATATACCCCGGGGCGTCCATTCAGGGCATTAATTTCAAGTCCTGAATCATCAGCCATTGCCCATGTATTACATGCCTTAGCCAGAATTGTTGCCTTCTTTATTGCATTTTCCCTGAAGGTGCTTCCGTCCTCTTCCATCAACGGTAAAAAAGGAAATTCCTCAATACCTTTGAGCAAAATCCCGTGAACGTCTTTCAGGATATCCTGTATTTCTTTTCTCTTTTTCTCGTTTTGTGTAGCAATAACTACGGTCTTTGTATGAATCATTTTATAATTAAAATTATATTTTGACTAGCAAATGATATTTATGGAGAATCTGGTTTGTGAGAATAAAACAACTACATTATCGGCTCAGAAAACTGTATGATAAAACAAATTTGTTCAACATATTCAACCCGGTTAGTCTTCGTATTTGTATGCTGGCAAAGGGCTAATTAACAATTATTTTCCAATGCCTTTTTTTGGATTGCGGTAATTTTTAAAATCCCCTTTTTAGCCATTTTTAACATCTCTTCTAATTGAGTATCATCAAATGTGTATTCTTCACCTGTGCCTTGAATTTCAATAAATTTACCGTCTCCAGTCATTACAATATTCATGTCCACTTGGGCGGACGCATCTTCTGCATAGCATAAATCTAAAAGTACGCTGCCATTAACTATTCCAACACTCACTGCGGCAATACTGTTCAGGACGGGATTTTCTTTTATTATGTTATTATTCATCATCCATTTAACAGCATCCATCAAGGCTATGTAACTGCCTGTTATAGCAGCCGTGCGCGTACCGCCGTCAGCCTGCACTACGTCACAGTCAATCCATATCGTACGTTCTTTTAATAAGGAGAGATCTATGATGGAACGCATTGAACGTCCTATAAGCCGCTGGATTTCATGGGTTCTGCCTGTTAATCTACCTCTGGAGGATTCTCTTGACGTCCTGACAGGTGTTGCGCTTGGCAGTAAGGAATATTCTGCTGTAATCCAGCCTTCGCCGGTATTTTTAACATGCGGTGGTACATTTTCTTCTATTGTAGCAGTACAGATTACTTTAGTATCACCTGTCTCAACAAGCACAGAGCCAGGCGCATATTTAGTAAAAAGCCGCTTTATAGCCAGGGGACGTAATTCATCCGGTTTACGGTTGTCAACTCTCATGGTATTATTATATATTTACCACGGATTTTCACGGAATCACACAGAACCATCATAATATTCTCATCAATTCAAATTTATCTGCACCAAAATTAAACAACAAGCCTAACCTTAAACGAGTTGTTCTAAGATACTTGATTAACTGCGATTCATCCGGATTAGTTATAGTTTTGATTGCTTTATTTTCTACAAGAACAATTTTTCCGACTAGTAGATCGGCACGAAATTTACGTTCAAATACAACATTTTTATAATGCACATCTAATTCTATTTGTCGTTGATAAGTTATATTAGCTAAATAAGTTCGTAATACACTTCTTGAGCACACCATATAATTTATAAGTTAAATCTTCATATAATATCTTGCTCATTATCAATCATTTCAGTGATATTCCGTGTTAAACCAATTTTATTTACGCAATAAAAGTTTTAACAATGCTTTCTCAACGTGGAGTCTATTTTCGGCCTGGTCATAAACAATTGAATGAGCCCCGTCAATAATTTCATCCGTAATTTCCTCTCCACGATGAGCTGGCAGGCAATGCATAACTTTAACATCATCCTTTGCTACTTTTAAAAGTTCATTATTAATTTGAAAATCACTAAAAGCCTTTTTGCGTGTTTCGGCTTCTGCCTCTTGTCCCATACTTACCCATGTATCAGTATAAACAATATTTGCCTTCTCAGCCGCTTCTTTGGGGTCTTGATAGAGGTGTATTGTTTCAATCCCTTCAGCCATTTGTTTTGTTTTAGAAATAAAATCAGGCGTAAGTTCATATCCTTTTGGTGAGGCGATATGAATATGCAATCCAAGTTTTGCGCAAATTTGCGCAAGTGATCTGGCTACATTATTTCCGTCTCCAATAAAAGCAATCCTTATATTTGAAAGTGTACCAACCTTTTCTTTAATAGTATAAAGATCTGTTAATGCCTGACATGGATGAAGATAATCTGACAGCGCATTTATAACGGGCACAGTAGCATATCTGGCTAATTCCTGGATTGTTTCCTGTGCAAAAGTACGAATAACTATTCCATTTACATAACGTGATAATACCCTGGCTCCATCTTTTACAGCTTCTCTCTTACCGAGATTTATATCGTTTTGGGTGAGATAAATGGCATGACCGCCTAACTGTGTCATAGCGACTTCAAAGGAGACACGGGTACGCATAGAGCTTTTTTCAAATATCATTCCAAGTATTTTCCCGCTCAGGCATTTTTCATCGTAGCCCTTGTTATGCCATTCTTTAAGTTCTTTCGTAACATTAAAAATTTCCTCAATGTCAGATGATAAAAGTTCTGCTATTGTAGTCAGGTCTTTACATTTCATATGTTCTTCTCATAAATTAAGGTTAAAGAGGACTGTTTTTAGTATTGTTAACCCTTCGTCTATATTTTCTTTCTTAACATTAAGCGGTGGCATAAATCTGACGACTGTTTCATGCGTACAATTGAGGAATAAGCCTGCCTGAATGCAGTTTTTTATAATTTCTGTTCCGGTTACGTTGAGTTCTATTCCAATCATAAGGCCTACGCCACGTACCTCTTTGATAACTTTATGAGTCTTTTGTAATAATTTTAACTGATCAATTGAGTAACCACCCATTTTCTTTACGTTTTCGAGTAGATTCTCCTTCTCAATTGTTTCGAATACTGCCACCCCTGCTGAGCACGCGAGAGGATTTCCACCGAAAGTCGAGGCATGACTTCCCGGAACAAGGCTTTTTGCAATCTCTTTTTTAGCTGTCATCGCCCCTATTGAAATCCCACCGCCCAGCGATTTTGCTAATGCCATAATATCCGGTTCTATGTCATAGTGTTGATATGCAAAATATTTACCTGTTCTTCCCATGCCACATTGTACTTCATCGAGGATGAGTAATAATCCTTTTTCATCACAAAGTTTCCTAACGCCCTGCAAGAAATCTTTGTTGGCAATATTAATGCCACCCTCACCCTGTATGGTTTCTAACATAATAGCGCAGGTTTTATCATCAACTGCTTTTTTAAGCGCATCCAGATCATTAAAAGGAACGTAGGCGAACCCTTCAACGAGCGGAGCAAACCCTTTTTGGTATTTTGGCTGTGCTGTTGCAGAAACCGTAGCAATTGTCCTACCATGAAAAGAATCAGAAAAGGTGATTATCTTATACCTGCCTGCGCTCGAACTGTGAATGCGGGCTAATTTAATTGCCGCCTCATTTGCCTCAGCACCACTGTTACAAAAAAAACATTGCCCGCCAAAAGATTTCTCAGAAATGTATTTTGCCAATAAACCCTGTGGTTCTGTGTAATAGATGTTAGGAGCATGTATAAGCTTGGATGCCTGTGTTTGTATTGCCTTGACTACACTTGAATTGCAATGTCCTAATAAACTTACAGCCCAACCAGAAAAGAGGTCGAGATACCGCTTGCCCTCCGCATCCCAAACATCTACACCATGTCCCTTAGTCAATAAAATAGGGTTTCTGGTGTAATTAGGCATGACGTAGCAGTTGTAAATTTCAATAATTTCTTTCGTGTTCATGCTTTAATATTTTATTTTCTTTAAAGGTAAAAAACTAATTTAGCCAATAGTTAAATTAAATTATTTGAATTATACAAGTTTGTTTACTATACACAACAAACTTCAAAAATTTGATTAAAATTTAAAATGTAAAAGGTTATATATAAAAAATTGCAATTTGAGAGAAATCGTGAGAATTACTTGATTACTTGATTTCTTAATGCCTCTGTAATTGCAGATTGCCAACATCGCCTATATGAAAAGAATCTATATGATAATTTGCGTTCCAATGCCTTTTTCTGTAAAAATTTCCAATAATAGCGCGTGCGGAGTTAATCCATTTATAATATGTGCCTTCTTCACCCCACCTTTAAGCGCTTGAATGCAAGCCAATGCCTTGGGTAGCATTCCACCGCCAATTATCTTTTTTTGAATTAGGTTATGAACTTCATCTTCGTGCAATGTAGAAGCAATTGATGTTTCGTCATTTGGTTCGGTCATTATGCCATTTGTGTTTGAAAGAAAAACTAGCTTCTCTGCACATAGCGCCGTTGCAATAAACGCCGCTACATTGTCTGCATTGACGTTATAAACGTTCCCATTATTTCCTTTTGCTATGGGAGGTACTACTGGGATAGTACATGCATTGCATAAATTTAGAAATTTTTCTTTAGCAATAGAAGTTACCTTACCTACAAAGCCGATGTCCAATTTCTTCACTTTACCATCATCTGTTTTTGTTTCAACATAATGTTTTTCAGCCTTTAAAGGACAGTAGCCATCTTCCCAGATACATGCAGCATCGCTTCCTAACTCAAGGATCTTCTTTACAATTGAAGCGCTTATTCGATTAATTAGAATGTCCCTTGCAATCTCAAGGGTCTCGATATCCGTTATACGATGTCCTTCAATAAATTTTGGTGTCATTCCTCTTTTCCCCATCTCCTGACTAATATGAGGACCTCCACCGTGAACCAGTATGGGCATCATACCAACAGTTTTCATAAATACAATGTCCTGGAGTACATTAGTAAGCACCTCATCGTTAGCCATTGCCCCGCCGCCGAATTTGATAACGACAATTTTATTTTTAAAAGAACGTATATAAGGAATAGCTTCTATAAGTATATTCGCCTTCTGAATGGCATTTTTCATTATTCTTAATATCTAATTATTATCAACAAAATGTTATAAAAATGAGAAAAAATTATAACATAAGCGAATGTCAAGTCAAGTTTAGTTGTGAAAACTTATGCGAATTCATTAAATTTATAATTATATAATATTATGGCTATGACAAATTGCGATTGCAAGCGCATCTGAGGCGTCTTCAGGTTCTGGATTTTCTGTTAGACCGAGTATAATTTTCACCATTTCCTGAACCTGACTTTTATGGGCACCACCGTTTCCCACAATCGCCTTTTTTATAACAGTTGCTGCATATTCTGTAATGGGTATATTTGCTGTTGCAGCACACAAGAAAACAATGCCTCTACCTTCTCCAATCTTTATAGCTGCTTTTACATTTTTACCATAAAAAACCTCTTCAATCGCTATCTGGTCCGGCTGGTGATTAGAAATAATATCCATTATTTTCAAATAAATTGTTTTTAATCTCTGTGGAAAATCTTGATTTCTTTTCGTTTTAATTGAACCATACTCTATGGCTCTTATCTTTGAACCAGTTTTTTCTATCAAACCGTAACCGGCTATCTGAGTACCAGGATCTATTCCAAGAATTTTCATAATTATGTGAATAATGTCTTTTTTATATAATGACTCTGGACAGTATATTTATACTTGTTTTTGAAATTGTCAATAGTAAACTCTAATAAATCAGTTATAAAATTATTTTTACATTTGTATGCAATGTGATTACTATAGTTATTACATATGCCAAAGATAGATTTATCTATAAATTTATGCAACATAAAACTTGCTAATCCGACAATCCTGGCATCAGGTATACTTGGTACGACAAAGGCATTATTAAGACGCGTGGTAGAAAACGGTGCGGGTGCGGTAACTATAAAATCTGTTAGCATCGAACCACGTGAAGGGCATAAGAATCCCACTGTTATTACTTTTGAAGGGGGAATGCTTAATGCGGTGGGATATTCGAATCCGGGCGTTGATGCAGCGGTTTTAGAATTTGCCAGCATAGAAGATGTTGGAGCGCCCGTAATTGCAAGTGTAATTGGTACGCAGAAAGAGGATTTCGTACAAGTGATTAACAGTCTTTCTAAATCAAAATTTTCAGCAATAGAGATTCCCCTTTCCTGTCCGCATACCCCTGGATTTGGCATGCTTGCCGGACAGGGAACGCCGCAAGCCACTTTTGATATAACATCGGCTGTAAGGAAAGTAACTAAGCTACCTTTATTCGTTAAAATATCACCTAATATTCCAGAGATTTGTACTGTTGCAAAGGCTGCAGAAGATGCAGGCGCAGATGCTATTACAGCATCTAATTCAATGGGGCCTGGAATGACTATTAATATCGAGGCACAAAAACCTGTTTTAAGTTTTAAGGTGGGCGGTGTTACCGGAGATGCCTTGAGACCCATTGCCATCAGATGTGTTTATGATATATACAAAGCTGTGAAGCTTCCCATTATTGGCGTGGGGGGAATTTCTACAGGACGGCACGCTATTGAGATGCTAATGGCAGGTGCTTCAGCAATTGGGATAGGAACAGGCGTTTATTATCGGGGTATTGACGTGTTTAAGAAGGTATGCGAAGAAATGACACAGTGGATGCAGGAGAATGGTTTTTACAGTATTAATTCTATTGTAGGTGTTGCGCATGATTGAACAACCAATAATGGTGAGAATTCTTGATATCATAGAAGAGTCTCCGTGCGTAAAGACATTTTTTTTTAAATCAAAACAGAACTTTGAACCCGGTCAATTTATCATGGTCTGGTTACCATTACTTGACGAAAAACCATTTACTATATCTTATTTTCAAGAAGAACTTGCTGGTATATCTGTTTTAAAAAAAGGTTTATTTACGAACGCATTGCATAATATGAAAAAGGGCGACAACTTTGGTATACGCGGCCCTTACGGCAGAGGATTTAGCATACCCAAAACCTTAAATTCCTGCCTTGTTGGAGGGGGAATCGGCATGGCATCCCTTGCAACCCTTACAGAAAGATTGGGCAATGTGACTATTGTACAGGGCACAAAGACTGCCTCAGAGATTATATACAGAGAACGTTTTAAAAATATGAATATATGTACGGAGGATGGGTCTATTGGATTTAAGGGAACAACTGTTGATTTATTTGTAGAATTGTTAAAAAAGCAATCCTTTCAGAGGGTTTATGCGTGCGGTCCTGAAAAAATGATGTACAGAATATTTGAATTGTGTAATAGCCGCTGCATTGAATGCGAGGTGTCCCTTGACAGATACATTAAATGTGGTTTTGGTGTATGTGGTCAATGTGACTGTAGCGGACAGAGAATATGTATTGATGGCCCTGTCTTTCCAAGTAATGAGTTAAGTAGTATGAAAGACTTTGGTAAAACGTTAATATTAAAAAATGGGAAAAGAGCTTATTGTTAGTACAATAGAATAAACTTAATTGTATTAGCTATAGACATAGGTAACACTTTTGTAATTAGGAAAAGTTTGTAATTTTTGCAGTGGAGTCCACCCCTGAAGCCCCATGTGTGGTCTTTTGTTGTTAAAGAATTCATCGTATTTTTTACGTTCTTTTACAAGGAGGTCAAGATTCCGAGTTTTTTGTAAACGGAAAAACTCTTCTCCATCGGTTCTATGAGACCTTTCTACCTTGCCGTTTTGCTCTGGACAAGAAGGCCTATTGAGCTTGTGTTTTATACCCAACCCCATGCACGACAGGGTAAAAGGATGTGTCTTGGGCTGCCGTAAGGGATGGGTTTTGGGTTCACCGGTGTAAGCATTGGTAAAGACGGCGTCGTTGTCGGTCCTGATGTGCCTGATCTTGAAAGGAAAGCGTCTGAATATATATTGCAAGAAGTCCAGGGAGTTAGATGTAGAGCGTTCCTGGTAAAGTTTGGTGAATTTGATCCTGGTAGAGTCGTCCTGAGCGGAGTACTGAACAAAGCTCCCGGGTCTGTAGCCGCCCAGCAGCTTTATATCTACCTGTAGGTATCCTGGAGAGGGCATCTGATAACACTTAGGTTTTCTGTGCATCTTCTTGGGTTTCTCAATGAGTCCGTTGCGTTTTAAAGTGGCGTATATGGTGGACCTTGGAAGCGAGATATTATAGTCCTTCAATAAGAACAGCCGTATACGGTCGGGGCCGAAGGAAGTGGTTTTACGAAGTCTTATTATGATAGACTGAATATATTTATGGGTAAGCATAGGGGAGCGTCTGGGACGTTTTGAGCGATCAATGAGGCTTGCAGGGTCACCTCCTGAGTCTTCGTAACGTTTAAGCCATTTATAGAAACATTTACGAGATATGCCAAAATACAGGCATACCTTTGAGACGTTATTAATCTTTTTATACATGAGCATCCAGGCTAACCTTTTTCGACTAAGTTGATCGTAATAATACTTGGGCATGGGTAACATCTCCATAAAAAAATTTAGTAAGTCGCCTATCCCATAGGGATAGGCATATCATATTACATAAACTGTTACCCATGTCTATATACTTTACATTTACACACTCAATTTCCCTTGACAAAGAAGAATTTGCATATAGTATTTATACCTTTGATACAATTAAAGAATTCCAAAAATGTTTTTAAATTATTTATGGTAAATTGCAAATCAGATTAAAGTAGTTTTTGCTTTCTACCCGTTTTCCAAATCCTGGACTAAATCAGATATCGAAACACATTTAATTTTCAGAAACTTTAAAATTTTATTTTTGGGGAACATATATTAAAACAAAGGTGTTAAAATGAAGTATAAAATTGATGAATTAGCAAAACAGGTTGGTGGTTCATTACGACTTACGTCTTTACTTATAAGCAGGGCAAGACAACTTATAAGAAAGTCAACTCCACTTGTTGAAACCAAAACTGATGACGTTGTACATATAGCTTTTTTAGAACTTATGCAAGGGAAAATCAAACTTAACGATGAAAATGTATTGTTACAAATCTCCGACTTTAGAAAAGCAGAGGAACAATAAGAAGACCCTAAAAAATTAAAATAAATTCTACTTTCAAAAAGAAACGATCTTCCTTTTATTAAGGCTGCGAACTACTAAAAAGTTAATAATAACATTTAAAACAAGATTAACGCTAGACACAAAGCGAGGAGGTTATCTTTACACAATGATTAAAGTTGAACATTTGGCAAAACGTTACGCAGATGTATATGCAGTAAACGACATCTCGTTTGAAGTGCATCAGGGTGAGATAGTTGGTCTGCTTGGACCAAACGGCGCCGGAAAGACTACTACAATGCGTATACTGACCTGTTACATGCCCGCAACCTCTGGCTCTGCAACTGTTTCGGGTTATGATGTCTTCCGCGAATCAATTAATGTTAGAAAGCAAATAGGCTATTTACCAGAAAACGTACCGCTATATCCTGAAATGCGGGTAAAAGAATATTTACTATTCCGTGCTAAACTAAAAAAATTACCTTCTCGTGAACGCAAAACAAAGATTGCTGAATGCATAGAAAAATGCAGGATTACAGAAGTACAAAATCAGATCATAGGTACGCTTTCTAAAGGATACCGTCAGAGGGTGGGGCTGGCTGATACACTTGTTCATGATCCAAAAATATTTATACTCGATGAGCCTACAATCGGACTGGACCCCAACCAGATTCGTCAGGTAAGACAACTTATAAAAGAATTAGGTGCAAAACACACCATATTACTTTCCACCCATATCCTTCCTGAAGTCGAAACGCTCTGCGAACGAGTAATTATAATTAATAAAGGCAAAATTGTCGCAATGGATACACCTGCTAATCTGGCTATACAACTTAGGGCAGGAAACAATTTGGTATTAGAAGTACGCGGCAATGGCGAAAAAATCAAAAATGCACTTACAAACATAAAAAGCGTTAAAAAGGTTGTATGGCAGGATAAAGGCGAAATAAGTAATTTCACGGTAGAAGCAGAAAAAGGAGCGGATATCAGGGAAGATGTCTTTTCTAATATTGTAAAAAACAATGGAATTATTAGAGAAATGAAACAGGCCTCTATAACACTTGAGGAAATTTTTCACCAAATTACCACGCGGGAACAGGAGGTAACGACATAAATGACAAGCACAGGTACCATATTTCAAAGAGAGCTTAACGCTTACTTCCTATCGCCAATTGCATACGTTGTTATTGCTGTATTCATGGTCTTTTCAGGTTATTTCTTTTCCGTAATGCTAGGCTTAACGCAGGAAACCACCTTACGATACAGTCTGGCATACACACAATTTATTCTTTCAATTCTTACACCTGTTATTACGATGAGATTAATGGCAGAAGAAAACAAGACAGGAACTATTGAACCTCTTATGACTGCCCCAGTTACAGATTTTGAAGTGGTCTTTGGAAAATTTCTGGCTGCATGGGCTCTATATAACGTAATGGTTGTCCCAACTGCTTTTTATATCAGCATTTTTAGCCTGGGTTGGCAATCCTGATTATGGCGCAATCGTTGCCAGTTATATTGGGCTTATCTTGATGGGTGGGTTATTTGTATCAATAGGACTATTAGTATCTGCTGTTACAAAAAACCAGATTGTCGCCGCTGTTATTGGTATTGTAGCACTACTTATTTTACTAGTTATCGGTTTGGCAAGTGCAGGAAACGAAGGATGGCTGTACAGCACGCTAAAATATATTGGCACCTACGACCACTGGGAAACCTTTACAAAAGGCATTGTTGATACCAGGGATGTAATTTATTACATCAGTTTTACTGCACTACTATTATTCATTGTTGTACGTATTGTTGAAAGCAGGAGATGGAGATGAACAAGTTGAATGAAAAAAAGAACAACTGGTTTGGCCAGTTTAGTGGGTATATTATACTTTCAGGTATTATTTCAGTTATAGCAGGATTTGGCGTATCAAGGATTTTCAATTCATGGGGATTATCCGCCTTTATTCCAATGGGCATTGGGGGAGGCATCATAATCGGATTCAGCGTATTAAAATCAATACGGAATAAATGGTTTTCAACTGAAACATCTAAGAGAAAAGCACTCGTTGGTACAAACGTTGCCATTATGTCAGTTTTTGCAGCCAGTATTTTCGCAATAACTGGATTTATAAACAGTCGTCACTATGAGCGTTTTGATCTTACCCTTAGCGGTAAGTATTCTCTTTCGCATAAAACAAAAAATATACTTAAGAATCTGGATAAGCCTGTTGTTATCACAACGCTGTTTAATCCGGGCGAAATTTTTTATGAGCAAATAGTGGATATACTTAAAGAATATGCTTACCATTCTGAAAAAATTAAGATGGAAAACGTTGACCCACTTAGAAACCGTACAAAGGTTGAAGAACTGGCAAAACGCCTTAAAATAGACGATCTGCAACTGAACACAGTTGTATTCGAATGCGGTGAATACAGTAAACATGTACCTCAAAGCGAAGTAATTGAGAAGCAATATCCATTCAAATTTAAAGGCGAAGAGGCATTCACAGAAGCGATACTCAGCGTTACTCAGGAAAAACAAACCGCAATATACCTTGTCACAGGACATGGTGAAAGAAATTTTGAAGATTATGACCGAGGAGGAATCTCTGGTATCGCTAATGCACTTAAGAGAGACAACTGCCGTGTAGTGCCGTTGGATATATTATCCTCCAAGAAAATACCTGATGATTGCGAAGTGCTTGTGATTGCAGGTCCAACCAAGGCTTATCTGACAGAAGAAATAAACATCATCCGCAATTACCTCGAAAACAAAGGTAAGCTATTGCTCATGTTTGAACCTGCATTAAATCCAAATGTACCAACAGGACTCAAGACACTCCTGGCTGAATATAGTATTGTAGTGCGGGATGACATTGTCGTTTATAATAAAGTTAATATGCCGCTTTTTGGCAAGCAAACAGTAGCCGAGATATATGTCGGCAAGGATGAATATGCTGAAGATCATGCAATAACAAATGACCTGAAAAGCTTTAATACGATTTTGTTCGGCGCATGTTCTGTTGATGCGGCGCCGCCCAATGATCAGATGCCGTATCAGGCAACCGTGTTAATGCGCGCACCTGAAGGCTCTTGGGGAGAAACGGATGTAGCAAATCTTCGTCAAAATAAACCGGAGTACAGCATAGATACGGATCTACATGGACCTGTTCCTCTGGCTGTAGCTGCACTGGTTAAAGAGTTACCCAAATCCGTTACACAGTCACATCCTTCTATGGCTAATGACCCTAATGCCGTACCACAGGGGGCAAGACTTGTCGTTTTCGGCGATGTAAATTTCGCAAGTAACGAATATCTGGATAATCCCGGGAACACCGACTTGATACGTAATTCAATTAACTGGTTAGCCAGAAAGGAAACACAGCTTGGTATTTCTGCTAAGCCACCCGATTTCCGCAAGGCAACCATTAATCCAGTACAAATGAAGTTTATATTCTGGGTCTCTATTGCAGGCATCCCTATAATTCCAATCATTACCGGTAGTATTGTCTGGTGGAAAAGACGCCGTTAATTGAGAATTCAAAGATAGAATAAAGCTTCACTACCTTTTCAACATTGGAGGAAAGTATTAAATTATGAAATTCAGAACAACGATTATCCTTTTAATTGTAGCTGCTATAGGTATTTCTTATGTCTTCCTTTACGAAAAAAAGCAATTACCTCAGGAAGAATGGAAAAGGCTACAAAAAAAGGTAATTCCAGATTTTAAATCGTCGTTAATTAAAAAAATCGAGCTGAATAACGAAAGTGGTAAAATTGTGTTTGAAAAAAGCGGCGATAATTACTGGCATATCGTTGAACCATTAAAATTACGCGCAGATAATTCTGAAGTAAATAGTATTCTTTCCGAATTCGAATTCATGGAAAAGGTTGGCTCGTTCAAAAAGGAAGACGATAAACCATTCGATCTTAAAGATTATGGACTTGATTCACCTAAAACATCAATTACTATGTACACCGATATTCCAGCAAAATCTGATAAAATTCATGTCAAAGGACCTAAAGATAAATATACAGTTTTCGTTGGTCAGAAACTCGCTGCAGGTGATAATGTTTATGTTAAATTAGATACAAGCGATGATGTCATTGTCGTACAAGGCTCTCTCTACGGAAAGGTTAGTAAAAATATATTAGACTTAAGAAGTAAATGGGTATTCTCATTTGATAAGGAAGCTATTGATAACTTCAATATAAAAACTACCGATTCCAATCTTGTATGTAATAAAAAGGGCTCTTTCTGGCGACTCGTGGAACCTGTTAATGACCTTGCAGATACTG
Source organism: uncultured Planctomycetota bacterium (assembly GCA_963709355.1). GTDB lineage: Bacteria > Planctomycetota > Brocadiia > Brocadiales > Brocadiaceae > PLOWO2-12-38-17. The sequence continues at coordinate 441,592 of CAVPVY010000005.1, read as the reverse complement.
AAAAAATTAAGGAACTGCTTGGTAAACTCAAAAACCTGCAAATAGACCCCAGCGACTTTCTACCTGAGGGCACTGCAGACCTTGTCAAATACGGCCTGGACGCACCCCGGTTCGCTGTTACAATTGATGAAAAAGGCACAACACAATCAGTTATATTTGGTCATAACCTGGACAACAAGGTCTATGTTAAACGCACAGATGAACCTACGGTTTTCTTCCTTAAAGATTCTATACTCATAGATTTGAACAAAAAACCAAATGACCTGAGAGACAGAAAAGTAGTCAGATTCGAGTCAATAGGAACGTACGGCATTAATAAAATAGAAATTAAAACAACATCTGAAGTAATTGCCATCGAAAAATCATTAGACCTGGACTGGGTAATTACAAAACCAATTAATATTTACGCAGACCAAGATACGGTTAAAAATTTTATCGAAAAAATTAAATCTCTTGAAATCGAGGACTTTGTTTCTGACAAACCAGCGGATTTGTCAGCCTATAGTCTTAAAGAACCAATATACGAAATTTCACTTACAAAAGAGGAGGACAAAGAATTAGCCAAGTTCTTCATAGGCAAAAAACTGCCTGAAGAAAATAAATGCTATGTAAAACGTAATAATGAAGAACCTATATATACAGTACCCACCGCCGAATTTTACGATAAAATAGAAAATGCACTGCTATCCTTTAGAGACAGACTTGTATGCGAATTTGAAAAAGATCTTGCTAAGAAAATTGTAATTGAGAAGCAAGATCGTACATTCGTTTGCGACAAATCAATCAAAAAAGATGCAGAAGGTCAGTTCCGTTGGGAACTTTCCAAACCCGTTCAGACAAATGCTGACATTGATGCCGTTAATCAAATCATCTGGAATTTGTCATATTTAAAAGTTGAAAACTACGTAACAAGAGAGTCAAAAGACCTCCAGGATTACGGTCTGGATAATCCCAGAATCAAGGTTTCGGTAACTTACGAAAAAGCCCCTGAACAACCCATTGACGAACAAAATAAAAAGGAACTAGATAAAAAATCTGAACTTGCTATTAAGTCTAAAGATTCTCTGGAAAAACCTGTTGAAACAAGAACACTTCTTATTGGTAATAGAGTCAAAAATACCGATAAGGTTAATTCTTATGGTATGTTCAGCGATAGCAACCTTGTTTTTGAGCTTTCATGGCCTAAGATTAGAGATTTTGACGCAGAACTTGTACCCACAAAGGTACTTAATTTTGAAAGGAGAAACGTCACAAAACTTACACTGAATTATACGGACAAAATTATTCAGTTGGATAAAATAAACAATATTTGGGTGCTGAAAGGTAATGAGCAGAAAGGCGTGCAGGGCAGAGAAGTAGACTTTTACATTGGTGTTCTGGATGAATTAAAAGGTAGTTATATTGAACAATATAAAACAACCAACCTTACCCAATTTTCTTTAGATAAACCCCAACTTGTTATAACACTGAGCACGGAAAAAGGTGATTCAGTGCTTTACATAGGTAAGAAGAAAGACGCTAACAACTACTATGTAAAGAACAAAGATTCAGATTATATATATGTTGTTGATGGTGAATCTTTATCTAAACTCTTAAAAAGAGAAGAATACTTTACTACGGTTGTTGATGAAACTATGATAAAAACACTTGAGGATACAATAAAAAATATTCAGGGAAACAACCCTGCAGACGCTTCTCCTAATAGTAAACCACCAACAAGCTCGCCACATGGAGGGTTTCATTAAAATTTGATTTTCAAGACTAATCGTATATTAACTAAAGAATATACGATTGGCACTTCAAAAAATTCTGTATATAATACATATCTGGAAAAGGACAAAGGTTTAAAAGCAATCAGACAAAAGATTTTAGCATTCGATAACACAAAACTGTTTATCGTTGCAAGTACTACATTTTATAAAATAAATGTAGGACGGGTTAAGCACAAGCAAACCCATTAATAAACTCAAAAGAATCGGTATATTAAATGAAACGAACTAGCATCTTCTTCTCGTTCATTATTCTTTTCATCATAATCTTCTCGAAACAAATTAACGCACTCTCAGATGAACCAAAGAGCAACCGTGTAACGCCCGTCGTTCTGGCAATTGAAAAAGTAGGCACTGCTGTGGCTAATATTCGCACTGAAAGACTTACCAGCCAACGACATGATGATCCCTTTTTTGGTTCAAGAAATGAACTGATCGAGAGATTCTTTGAAGAATTTTTTGGTCAGAGCCAGAAGCAAATGGTAGAGAGGCCGCTGGGTTCCGGTGTGATTATTGACGAAGAAGGTTACATTGTCACCAATGAACATGTCGTCAACCGCGCAACCAAAATTAAGGTGAGACTATCCGACGGGAGGGATTTTGAGGCAACGATGATTAGTTCTGATCCTATAAGCGACCTTGCTGTATTAAAAATAAACTCTCCAACGCCTCTTCCTTATGCCAAAATGGGAACGTCTAAGGACCTTCTGATTGGTGAAACCGTTGTAGCATTGGGTAATCCTTTGGGTTTGGAAAATTCTGTAACCACCGGCGTCTTGAGCGCTAAAAACAGAACCATCACATTTGGAAGTGAATATGGCAATATTAAATACGACGGACTTATTCAGACTGACGCATTAATTAATCCTGGAAACAGCGGAGGTCCTCTAATCAACATAAATGGAGAATTAATCGGCATTAATACTGCAATTGTAAATCAGGCTCAGGGTATAGGTTTCGCCATCCCTGTTGATAAAGTAAGAGAAACACTCATTAAACTTTTCAATTTTAGAGAACTAAGTAAAATATGGTTTGGCGTTCAGGTAGAGGAACATGACGATCCATCTGAAGGTATTAAGGTTTCATCTGTAGAAACAGGAAGCCCTGCCTATAAGGCACAAATCAAGGTAGGGGATTATATAACAAAAATAGATTCAAAAGAGATTCTGGATATACTCGATTTTGAAAAATATGTACTAAAGAAAAATGCAGGAGACAAATTAACCATTATAGTTAACCGAGGTGGAACTGAAGTTAAATTAGGTGTCACACTTGAAAAGGCGCCCATGCTTTCTGTCGAGAAACTTGCATTAGAAAAATTGGGACTATATGTTCAGGATTTAACGCCGCAGCTGGCAAAACAACTAAATCTGTGGTGGGTTAAGAGCGGGGTAGTGGTTTCAGACGTACAAAAAAACAGCCCTGCCAATACTGTAGGGATTGAGGCAGGACATGTGATCGTTTATGTAGGTCAATATAGAATTAATAACGTTGAGGAACTTGGCTCACTGCTCAAACTCATGCAAAAAGGCGATATTTGGGAAATAGGTATAGTATGGGCTGATAGATATGGCGACCATCAGGGCTACGCAAGAATAAAAATCCGTTAAATTATGCCCGCCAATAGTGCGCAGCACACCTAAACTAACATCAAGTAAGAAATTATTTATAAGCACAATTTAAACAATCTATTATTTTATCGTAGCGGTCGCCAATACTACCAAATGCTATACTTCTCTCATTTTCAGACACAATTGAGAAAGTTACTTTCATATATTTTTCAGGTAAACATCGAAATACCTTATCTGCCCATTCTATAATTGAAATACCTCTCCCAAAAATCATTTCATCACTCCCTATCGCCAGCATTTCATGGGTATCTTCCAGCCTGTACGCATCAAAATGATAAACAGGAACCCTCCCTTCATAAATATTAACCAGTGAAAATGTAGGGCTTTTTACGATATGTAAATTTCTAATACCTACACCCTCGGCAATGCCTTTCACAAATGTCGTCTTCCCTGCCCCTAACTCTCCAATAAGGGCTATAACATCCCCAGCTATCAGTAATCTACCCAGCCTTCGTCCAACTTCTAATGTCTTATCAACGCCAGTGCTTCTGAAATCTATTTTGTTACACGTATCCATATGAATAGCCTTCAAACATAAATTACTATTTAAGATGTTCATACCCCTGCGGTTTTACACGATAAATACTCCCATCACTACCCCTCATACGAATCCCATACCCTGTCGTGATTTCACCAATACAATTAATCAAAGTATCCGAAAACAAACGAGACTCTAATACCTTTCTTGTTTGCGCTTTAGACAACGTCATCAATAATTCAAAATCCTCGCCATCCGTCAATGCATGATAAAGAGGTGTTTTCCTAGTCTTTTTTGACAACTTTATCGCGTCATCTGACACAGGAATTTTATTTTCATACAATACAGCGCCCATGCGACTCTCTTCCAGAATATGATTTAAATCTGCCGTCAATCCATCACTTATATCAATCATGGCATTGATTTTAAAATTTCTGTTCAAGGCAAGCCCTTCTTTTAGTCGAGGTTCAAAGTAAAGGTGTTTGCCTAGTATCGAACCACCCAGCGTTCCAGTTACAAGAATCATATCCCCCGCCTTTGCACCGGAACGACGAACTGGCTTTCTCCCATTATCCCGCCCAAGCATGGTAACGCTGATGCATAAAGGACATGAACCGCTGATAGTGTCCCCGCCAATGATTTCTATGTTATACCTATTTGCAATACTCCATATGCCCTCATACAATTCTCTTGCAAACTTTTCAGTTGTATGATTGGGAAAACAAACAGAAATCACGGCAACTGTAGCCTCACACCCCATTGCCGCTACATCGCTTATACTGCACGCAATAGCCTTTCTGCCCACCTCTTTCACCGTACATCTTCTGAGATCAAAATGCGTGCCTTCTACCAGCATATCCATTGTTATAAGGCACAATCTATCTGAAGAACCATCTACAATGGCACAGTCATCCCCAATGCCAAGAACAACATCACTGCGTCGCTTCTGCCTGCTTCTAATCCACTTTATAAATGAAAATTCGCCCATTTAAACACGTATATTCTTACATCACTCAAAATTCCTAATAATGTAATTTCAATGATTAAATTATACCTTCGATTTCTTTAATTAACATTTTTAAATTAGGCTGCATTTGACGGGTATAGGATGTTTTAAGCGTAGCAAAACCCATTATAAATCTTTTTAAAAGCAATTAATTTGACATCACGTCTTTTTCTCATATATTATTCACACTTCGCATTCCATTGCATAGAATGTTTAATCTTAACAGGAAACTCTAACAAAAATCACCTTGGAATAAACCAGAAAAATTCAATGCAAGTCCATCCAGAATTAAATGAAAACAACAAAAATATATCAAAACTAACAGCGCTTAGGTTTATTATACTTATCGGCATTGTAAGCCTTTTTGCAGATATAACCTATCAGGGCGCAAATAGTATAAAAGGCCCCTTTCTGTCTATACTTGGCGCCAACGCTACTACTGTAGGCATTGTCGCAGGATTCGGTGAATTAGTTGGATACTGTTTACGGCTTGTTTCCGGATACATCAGCGACAGAACCAGAAAATATTGGCTCATCACGTTTATTGGATATACACTAAATATGGTGGCTGTGCCCGCCTTAACGGCATTATTTTTCGGCTATCTGTACGACCGAAAAGGTATTTCTATTTTAATTATTACCATCTTAATAGCAACACCCTTTGCACCGTTAGTCTTCCTTGGTGGTTTCTACACAGCGCTCACCGGAATGATACTCTGGGGCATCGGTATGGGCGCGCAGGATCCATCATGAGGGCTGTTATTGCCGAGATGGTACCTGCTAACAGGCGCGGCACAGGCTACGGCATTTTTAATATGGGTTACGGTATATGCTGGTTCCTTGGCAGCGCGACAATGGGTGTCTTCTATGATTTCTCGCTTATGGTTCTAATCATATTCTCAATAGTATCCCAACTTGCCTCAATCCCACTGCTTCTCCTTGTAAAAAAATTCAAGTAGCTGTGTAAGATGGATCAAGCAACAGCACTAGCAACCCCATCACATTCAACAGGACAAGCAACAGCAAACTCATCATCAGTTACTTTGTTGGGTACGCTATGCTTTATTCAACTTGTTTACATCTCCCCGCCACTGCATTTTTTAACGCTGTAATCTTTGAGTTGGCAGTACCTTATTTCCTGAAATAATAGCGCCTGCCTGCCTCATACGTCTGCCTTGTGGTGCAGTCCTACCGGTAATAAAACCAATAACTGGTTTATTAATCTCTCGCTTTATTACCTCGGCGGCATCCTCCTCAGCGCTTCCTCTCATCTCTCCAATTAGTACACTTGAAACGGAACGTTTAAGAAATATTATACTACCATAAGACGGAAAGACTCCCATCAGAAAACAAATATTGTATTTTCAAGAACACCTATTGGATTAAAGTCGCAGGTAATGTATAATTATTAACCTGATTGAACATGTTTGGTCTCCTTTTTATAAAGGAGAATTTATTAATAACAGACGACGTCCACTACTATTAGAAAAAAGACAACCATGGGAACTGGCAATATAATACAATAAACATTTATGTCAATCAAGCTTGAAAAGTCTAACAGAACTGAGCAAATAAGCAACGTTTTTAATCTCAAAACTTTTCAATTTTAAAGTCAATATTATAGAAAATATGTTTAAAGGCAATTTCTCTGCAACGGCAATCGGCAGTCTTCCACACGTCAATATAGAAACTGCCTGCAAACTATTGCTCAAATCTCTTCCGGAAATACCCTGCTGGCCGCAATTACCCAGATACAGCATTAAAGAAGATATGTGCATTCAGTATACGGAAGGATTACCATGCGCGAAAATAAATGAAAAGGAGCTTAATATTGATGTTTCTCAAGACACCACAACCGCCCTGGAAGGTTTTTATGAAACGTATTTAAAAAATGAACCTGATTTATTCAGGATAAGTCAGAATTATGCTGCAGGATTTTATGAGATGATAAACCATCTAAACAAATTAACAGGAAAATTTCCCAAGGCAATAAAAGGTCAGGTTGTGGGCCCCATTACGCTTGCAGGTTCAATAAAATTATCTTCGGGAATCACAGCATTGTACAGTGAAGAATTCTTTGACGTAATCATCAAGTTAATAGCTATGAAGGCTTACTGGCAGTTTATCCAATTATCCAAATATAATGTACCTGTGATTATATTCGCAGATGAACCATCCCTTACAAGTTTTGGTTCTGTATTTATGAATATAAGCCGTGAAAGAACAATTAACGCCCTGAATGAGGTATACAATATTATTAAAACACATGGAGGATTAACAGGTACTCATTGTTGCGGTAATACCGACTGGGCAATGCTTATGGAATCAATGGTTGATATCGTTAGTTTTGACGCATACGAATTTATGGATAAATATCTAATGTACTGGCGGGAAATAAAGGCATTTCTTAACAGAGGCGGTTACCTTGCATGGGGTATCGTTCCTACTTCCCCTAAGGTTATGAGCGTATCTGTAAGTGATTTGATTGAAAAACTGCAAGAAGGTATTCAATTTCTGACTAACAAAGGATTTTCACGCGAACTGATCAAAGATAGGTCAATTATAACCCCGAGCTGTGGAACGGGAACACTCGCCATTAAGGAAGCTGAAAGGGTAATGGCATTGACACATGAGATTTCTATGATTATGAAAGATTATAAATAAATATTTCTATACAAATGTATCCCTGACAAACACATATTTAGCAAAGAGTAAAAATAGGATATTTACATTATTAAATACGTCTGCAGTTAAACCATAGTTGATATTTTCATAAAGTATATTTTCTAATTTTCTTCACAATTATAATACTCCTGACAGCAAGTAATCTTTGGACAAACTTATGAAATTTATTGAATGAAAGACTTATTCACAATTTACTGATAAATTAAACATTCACACAGTTTTTAGGTCTCTCTCCTTTTAAAACAGAAATGATATTCTCGGCCGCAATTACCGCCATCCTTGTTCTTGTTTCAATAGTTGCGCTTCCAAGATGAGGCGCTAACACAACGTTATCCAGCTCTTTCATACCTGGTTTCAACTTTGGTTCTTCCTCATAGACATCCAATCCGGCACCTGCAATTTGTTTATTTTTCAATGCATTTACTAACGCCCCTTCATCAATTACAGCGCCACGTGCTGTATTAATAAGATATGCTGTTCTTTTCATTAATGAAAGTTCTTTCGCGCCAATTATATGCCTTGTTTCTCCTGTTAATGGGGCGTGTATGGAAACAAAGTCGGATTCCCTTAGCAGTGTATCCAAACTTACCCTTCTTGCGCAAAGCGACTCTTCCAGCACTGTATTCCTGCTACTTCTTGAAGTATAAAGTACCTTCATTAACCATCCCATTGATCGCATTGCCATAGCCGTCCCAATCCTGCCTGCCCCAACAATACCAAGCGTTTTACCTGCAAGATCGCCGCCTAAAAGAAGCATTGGCTCCCAGCCTACAAATTTACCAGCCCTCGTATATTTATCACCCTCAACAACCCTGCGGGTTATCGAGAAAAGTAACGCCCATGCCATATCCGCTGTACTGTCCGTTAATACGCCCGGCGTGTTAGTAACAAGAATACCTCTTTCTATAGCAGTTTTTATATCAATATTGTCATATCCCACTGCATAATTGGCAATAACCTTAAGCTTTACCGTCTCATTTATCAATCGGGCATCAATCCTGTCTGAAAGCATTGTAAGTATTGCATCACTATCTTTCACATGGTGTAAGAGCTCGTCATAAGTTAACGACCTGTCATATGGATTTATCTCCACGGTCTGACAAAATTTTTTTAGTAAATTAATCCCTTTCTCTGGAATCAGCCTTGTAACAAAAACACGAAATGACATCCGCCGTTCTCTCTTTCGGTTCATCCCAAGATATTGTTAATTTTATAAGATTATATCAATCTGCACAAACCGTAATAAACTCAGGCTCAACGACACTGCTTAAAATATCACATCGGGATATTACACCCACCAGATTACCATTTCGCACCACAGGCACACGAATAACATTATTCTTTATCATGAGCTCTATAATCTCTTCGACTGATGTATTTTCTGATACGCAAATGGGGTTTTTTGACATGATATCTTCTGCTTTCACCTGTTCTAAGGCCTTTCCACTATGTATCGCTTTTAGAAGGTCAAATTCTGAAACTACACCAATAACCTTCCCATTGTCATCCACTACAGGCAACCCGCTGTACATACCGGACAACAGCTTTACAGCAAGGTCTCTGCCGATTGTCTTCTTTTTTGCTGCTGTTACAATCTTATTCATAATATCTTTTGCCAACATGATATATACCTCCTAAAGACAGGTTAAAGAAACAATACTATATAAATATTTTCGCTGATCTTCCAAAATTGAGATTATACTTTTGATTATATAATTGTCAAACATTTAAGAAATGAAAGTCAGAATTTAATCTTTCAAACAATACTGCTGTGCATTGTGAATATATGCAGAATTTCGATGTTTAACCGTGCCTCCAATTTGATCATTGTTAAGTATTCCGGGTGTTATATTACACACATGCTTACGTTCTGAGAAATTATTGTAACAGTAGATCGTTTAGCTAATTAGAGGTCAGTCAAAACAACTGGAAATCATTCAAACTATTATTTGATAAATAAGAAAACCCTTGATAACTCTTTTACAAATTGATAACATTTTTTTATTGAAGCTACTGGAAGCATTCAAAATTATTATACTTATGCTATTTTAAACAATTAAAGTATGAACTTGTATACAAAACCCGATATCATTTCTACAACAATTCTAACCGTTAGAAAGAATGGACATGTTGCAATTGGCGGTGATGGACAGGTAACAATGAACGCCACGATTGTAAAGCACGATGCAAAAAAAATCAGAAGACTTTACCACGACAAGGTACTCGTAGGTTTTGCTGGTTCATCCGCAGACTCATTTGCCCTTATGGAGAGATTTGATTCCAAGCTTGAAGAATATCAGGGGAACGTGTTGCGCAGCGCACATGAGCTGGCAAAAGAATGGCGAACGGACAAGGTACTCAGGCGGCTTGAATCCTTGCTAATTGTTGTAGATAAACAATACTCTTTCTTGATATCTGGCGGAGGCGATGTAATTGAACCAAACGATGGCATTATTGGAATAGGCTCGGGCGGCTCTTATGCAATTTCGGCGGCAAGGGCGTTAATAAAACACACCCCTCTCAGTGCAAGAGAGATTGTGGAAGAAGCCCTTAATATTTCTGCAGATATTTGCGTTTACACTAATAAAAATATTAAGGTGGAGGAAATCTAGTAGTGAAAGAATTAACGCCTCGCAAGATAGTGGAAGAACTTGATAAATATATTATCGGGCAAAGAAACGCAAAACGCGCTGTGGCTATCGCTATCCGTAATCGCTGGCGCAGGCAGCAGCTTTCTGATGAATTACGGGAAGAAGTTCTTCCCAAAAATATTATTATGATAGGCCCTACAGGTATAGGAAAGACTGAAATAGCAAGGCGTATGGCTGCCCTTGTTAAGGCCCCCTTTCTTAAAGTAGAAGCCTCAAAATATACTGAAGTAGGTTATCATGGCCGTGATGTGGAGTCTATGATACGCGATATTACTGAGATTGGCGTAAATACGGTCAAAACAGAAATGATACATGAGGTACAGGAAAAGGCTGAAAGAATAGCAGAAGAAAGGCTCCTGGATTTATTATTACCACCTGTACCAAAAAGCACAGAAACGCCAAATACTGAGGCAGAGGAACAACGCCAGAGTACGCGAGAGAAATTTCGTAAGAAACTCCAGGATGGAGAACTTTCAAATCGTACGGTTGAAATTACAATCCATGAAAAACCATATATGTTACAAGGCTTTGTTGCAGGTGTTGAAGAAATAGGCATGGACTTCCAGAATGTGCTGGAAAAGATGATTCCGCCGCGTTCACAAATGAGAAAGGTAACAGTACCAGAAGCCAGGAGAATTCTTACACAGGAAGAGGCTGAGAAACTTATTGATAAAGAGAAAGTCCTGCAGGAAGCAATACGCAGAACCGAACTATTTGGAATTATTTTTATTGATGAGCTTGATAAGATTGCCGGGAGGGAATCTACACATGGTCCTGATGTCTCCCGCGAAGGTGTCCAGAGAGACTTATTGCCTATCGTTGACGGTACAACGGTAAACACAAGGTATGGAATGATCAGAACCGACCGCATCCTTTTTATTGCCGCCGGGGCATTCCACGTATCAAAACCATCTGATTTGATTCCGGAACTCCAGGGACGATTCCCCATCCGTGTAGAACTGGATGATCTTGGTAAGGCGGAGTTTTTACTAATTCTTACCGAACCAAAGAACGCCCTAATTAAGCAGTACAAGGCACTTTTGGAAACTGAAGGAATAAAAGTACGGTTCGAGAATGATGCCGTTGAGGCAATAGCAGATATTGCCGTACAGGTTAATAAACGCACACAGAATATTGGAGCACGAAGGTTGCACACCGTAATGGAAAAACTCGTGGAAGATGCCTCCTTCGATGCCCCGGACATGAACGGCGCAGAAATAGTTATAAATGCAAAATACGTACATGACAAATTGCAGGCAATTGCAAAAGATGAAGACCTGAGCAGGTACATTTTATAATTACTGGTTATTACTCTTGTGAAACCAACAAGCGCCCATACCATCCAGAATTATCTCGGATTTTTCGAAACCTTCATATATTCATACCACAAAAATTTAAAAGCGTATAATCCATTTAATATAACAGCCCGACTTGTTTAGGCTAACAATATAAAGCAATCGTTGAAAATAATTGAATGCCCGGCAGTGAAAATCAGGATACAACATATTGGCGTTGATGTGGAGAAATTCCACTTCATAGAAAAAAGCTGAATTTAAATGAAAAAATAAGATATGAAACCAATTATAGGAATAAACTGTGATTTTGAAGATTGTAATAAACAGCCATATTCATTTCTTTATGAAAATTATAGTGAAGCAGTAATTAAGGCTGGTGGTATCCCACTCTTGTTGCCTATTATAAACGAAAAGAAATCCTTAGAAATAATTCTGGATAAAGTAAATGGGTTACTGCTTACTGGCGGAGATGATGTCCCACCGCAACGATATAAAGAAAAAAGGCATGAAAAGACTGTATGTGCCCATCCTGACAAGGATACGTCTGATTTTATTTTAGTAACACTTGCCCTTCGATTGAAAAAACCTATTCTGGCAATATGTTACGGGTTACAACTTGTTAATGTTGCCTTAGGTGGTTCATTAATTCAGGATATTCCTGCTGAAATTAAAACAAATCTAATACACAAAACGCTTGAAAATGATAAATATACTCATCCCGTAATTATCAAAAAAGGTACGCTGCTCCATAAAATAATCGGTACTGATTGCATCAAGGTTAATAGCACTCACCACCAGGCAATTAAGAAATTAGGAAAAGGATTAATAGACACGGCCTGCACTGACGATGGTATTATAGAGGCTATCGAGGGAGAAGATTATCCATTTCTCGTCGGAGTTCAGTGGCATCCTGAACGCATGATAAATAACACACAACATTTAAAATTATTCAAGGCATTAATTAACTCTTCCAAATAATGTACTAAGTAATAAACTATCGCACTCACAAATAAATAGTATCATCAAGTATCCTTCATAAGTTAATTCTACAATATAATCAGGATTGCGCCTTCTTTTCCCAAGCGAACTTCTACGAATATTATTCTTACTCAGGATAACAAATTCCGACAAGTTGTATTAAATTAAAACATCTCGGAGGACTAATCTGGATTCTTTTATATAAAACCGTTCTAATTACAATTACTGCATTTACCATGGAATGATATCTGAAAGCCTGAAACATCGAATTCGCTTCCCATGGAATCTGGTAGTCTTATGTGTGGTGAGAAGTCTTCAAATACATCATTAATTTTCTTGCAAACTTTACAAATGGTATGATGATGAGGTTTTGTATTGGGGTCATAATGCTTGCGGTCTTTGTCAATTACAAGCTCCTTTATCTCCCCAAGGTCCCTTAATGTTTCCAGGGTTTTATATATCGTTGTGAAAGATACCGTGGGGTAGATTTTCTTTACCCTTTTAAAAATCTCCTCAGCAGATGGATGAGAGATATTATCTTCTAAAATCTTGAATATCATCAATCGCTGTGGAGTAAGTTTTAACCCGTGACTTTTTAATGTCCCTGTTAATTTCTCAACCGTTTCCATTTATAGTGTGTATCTCTAATGCCATACAAAAATTAAATACAGAACGAACTAATCTCTTTCTTCAAATTTGACAGTAAACAATCATAACTTCTTTTGTTAAATAAAAACAATTGTTAATTACATCACAATGTTATTTAAGAACTTGATACATGTCAATAAAAAAACAATTTTTAGCTATCCGTTGAAAAATAGCTTGACAATAAAAAATAACTTCGGCTATAACTAAGCCTAATTGAACTGTCTCTCGTAAAATTTGTTACCGATAATTATCTGGTCTAAACGACTTAATAAAACCTTTTGCTAAAAACTAAAGTTTTTTAATAAACTACTAGCCGAATACATTCAATTTTAACAAATATAAAAAGCAACTCACCACTTCTAAAATGGCCTGATAAACCGTGTATGTAAACTTACCTCACAAAAAATAAACTCAAACTTCAACACAAACCCTATATTGTGACAAACCACACAACAAATTACACACAAAAGACTTTTTCTTTACTTATAATAATTCTTATATCCTTATTCTCAATCTTGCTCTATTTAAATACCACCTACGATAAGTTTGTCTTTGATGACTTCAAAATCATTGTAGAAAATTCCTTCGTAAAGGAATGGAAATACTTCCCTAAGATATTTACAAAAGATTATTTTGTTGTTTCCGGCGAGATGACCTATCGTCCGTTTGTTACAATAACATATTTTATTGATTACGCAATCTGGCATTCAAAACCTCTTGGGTTCCACATTACAAATATAATCTTTCATACACTTAACAATGTACTTTTCTATCTTTTTATAAATATCACTTTAAAAAATAAACAAATCGTTTTCCTGTCCACCTTATTCTTTGCCACACACCCAATACTCATAGAAACGGTTAACGCCATTGGCTACCGCGAGGATCTTTTATCTGCAACCTTTCTACTTGTTTCTTTTATATATTTTATAAAATCCGACACGCTTCTTTACGATAATGTTAGTTATCAAAAAAGGCGATTTATTACTTACTATGCTGTTTCTCTCACGGCTTACTTGTTAGCAGTCTTTTCAAAAGAAATGGCAGTAACTCTGCCTGTTCTACTGCCTTTATTTGTTGTATTTTCAAATAAGAAGGAAGTATGGAAGAATATTTTATGCAGACTTCGGGGGATATATATAGGATACATTGCTATAACCTTATTTTATCTCGTAATCCGATTCGTTGTATTAAGAAATCCAGCTATTCTTAAAGTTAATTATCAGCCTGGAGGCTTCTGTACTAATGTATTTACAATGTTCAAGGTTTTAGCTTCTTACGTCAAATTATCATTCTTCCCATATAATCTAAACGCTGATTATATTGTACCGTTTATAAAGACTCCATTGGATGGCTCATTCATTTTATCCATAATTCTATTAACAACCGTCTTCATTATACTTGCCTTTTTTTGCAAACACAGGAACATATTCGCCTTCTGGATGGCTTGGTTCTTCATCACACTGCTTCCAGTCATGAATATCATACCAATCGGTAATATCATGGCGGAAAGATACCTTTACATCCCGGCAATGGGCTTTTGTGTCGTTAAAGGAATTCTTATCTCCAGGATTACAGACCCTACTATAACGCCACGCGCCCTGAAACTTAGAAGGGTCGTCCAACTTACCTTAATAGTAGCTACTACTGGAGTCTATAGCGTTAATATCATAAAGAATAACGGGAACTGGAGAGATGAATTAACACTCTGGACAAAGACAATCAAACGCTCGCCAGATAGTTACCGAGGGCATTGCAATCTCGGCATCGTATATATGGAAAGCGGGTTTCTGGAAAGGGCGCAAATAGAATACCAGACCGCCATAAGGCTTAATCCCCGTGTAGCAGATATACATAATAATCTTGGGATTGTTTACACAAAAAAGGGTAAGGAAGATAATGCATTAATAGAATACGAGGAGGCCATTAAATTAAACAACGACTATGCCGCACCTCATAATAACCTTGGAAATATTTATTTTAACAGAGGGAATATAGACAGGGCAAAGAAAGAGTACGAAGAGGCACTACGAAGCAAACCTGATTACACACTCGCCCACAACGGACTTGGCAGTGTTTACAATGCAACCGGGGATTTAAACAGGGCGGCTGAAGAATTTAAAAAGGCGCTTTCTTACGATAGCAATTATATACCCGCCAGAAATAACCTCGGGACGAATTACGCAAGAAGAGGCATGCTGAACGAAGCCATTGCAGAATTTAAAAAGTGTATCGAATTAGATAACACACAAAAGAACAGTCATTATAACCTTGGGCTCGCCTATGAAAATACAGGAAAACTAAACGATGCCATCCGTGAATATACTATGGTGATTCAACTTGACCCAAAATACCTCAATGCGCGCCATGCCCTTGGCACGCTGTATCGCGGATTGGGCTTGTATGACAAGGCTATAGAAGAGTTTCTAAATATTATTGAACTCTCGCCGAACAATATAAACGCCCGAAGAATCCTTGTCTTTTTATATGCAGAGGGCAAGAAGGATACGGAGATGGCTAAATATTATATGAAGGAGTTATTAAGAATTGACCCATCGCAGGCGCAGAAGGACGATATCAAACAACTCATGAAACGCCTGGAATTATAAGAAAATTAAGGTTTAAACACCATTTTAAAAAAATTACTAATTAAAATACTTTAAATCAACCCATTCGACTCCCCGGTCTGAAGCCCGGGGTATGCTCAGGGTTGATACTGAGCGGCGCTTTTTACCCCGATTTAAAAATCGAGGTTTGGCGCCTTCGAATATATCAAAATCTGTTAGTTCAGGCCAAAAAACGATTAGAAATTATATTGTCCATACTCAGCAATCATGAACTAATCTCTATCCCCCTCTTTCTTATTTCATATATTAGTGGTAACCATGTGTCTTTTTTGTATGATTCCGAAGAAATTAGTATTGGTTCAATTCTGGGATCAATCCGCCATGCTATTTGCATAAGCAATTTCCCTTCATTAAATCTATCATGACCAAAATCGGGGGAGATAATCGCAATATCTATATCACTGTCAGGGCGCACTTTCCTTGTTGCATATGAACCATAAAGCACAGTCTTTTATACTCTAATACCCTTTACTATTAAGTCGTTGATAAAATTTCTAATTATAGCTCTAATTTCTTGATCAACCATTTATAAATATCCTCTATTTTTGCAAACTTTTCGCAAGTAAGTTCTTCAATGTATTTCTTGTAAAAATCAATTTTTCATCAAGGCACCTTAACTTCAGATGAAATTCCACAGACTCCAAAAGTTGATCGATTATTGATTCAGATATTTTAGTTTTCCTTACAATCTAAGACATTTTACATTTCAATTCTGGAGGCAGAAGATCATAGAAAGCCCCTACATTCCTCTGTCTTTTGAAAATGGCAGAGTTTGCTTCTCCTTTAAAACGTCGTACCTTTATAATATCTCCTACCAGTGAAACAACTTTCCAAGCTCTTCGCGCAAGCACAAATGTTTCATCAAATAGTCCTGCAATAGTTCCGATTTCCCTACCGGAATCAATATCAATTACTTTATAAGCTTTAGAATCAGGAATGTTAGAATGAATATACCCTTTTTCACCCTTATCCATTAATCGTGTGGATGCAAACCAGTAACCCATGCGATATTCAATCCAACTTTTATCGCGCAATTGTCTCAAAATGAGATTTACTTCATTTGGCGAACATATAGGAGAGAGGAGTTCAATAAGTTCTGTTTCGCGGATTCCTTTTGGATGTTGATAGAATTGAGAAAAGACTTGCTGGACAGCAACGGATAAATCAGGTTCGTATGATTCAGGTGGAAGCGCATTGGTTTTGGCTGTGTTGAACATAGCTTCCATAAGGGATTTCTCTTCATCACATGACACAATTCCAACCGTCTGAATGATTCCTGCTCGACGGTTGCCACGCCCAATACGCTGAAGTAGTGCTGAAATACTCCACGGTGGTTCAGCAAGCACAACAAGGTCAATATCACCAATATCTATACCAATTTCGAGTGTAGAAGTAGCAACACACACCGCAACATCCGTTTCTTTCATTATCTTCTCTGCTTCCTCGCGTACTTCACGATTAAGGCTTCCATGATGAGCTACAACAGGATAAGGATGCCACAATTTAGCTAGTTCGGCAGCAACAGTCTCAACAGATTCACGCTTGTTACAAAAGTATAAGAGTTTTTTCCACTTTTGTGCTCGTACTAAACGAAATACGTCTTTGTGAGATTCAAGCAAACAGTATTTAATCTCTCTTTGTCCTTTAACAGTAATCAATTCGAAATTTTCAGAATATCTTTGGGCAACTTGATAAGGTTCCGATAACGTAGCCGACAATAAATGGACTGCGAATGACGTATCAAACGCAAGTTTTTTTAGCCGATGTAACAGCAGCCTCAACTGATCGCCGCGGTAAGTGTTGTCTAACAAATGAATCTCATCCAGGATTACAGCACGGAGTGTGGCAAATATCTTTGGACGACGGCAAATGAGGGAGTCTAAGGATTCCGGGGTTGTAATGAGACAGTTGGGTAAATTGCCAGGCAGATAAGGCTTATCTCCATGTTTAAGAACACTTGCGATGCCCATATCTCGTAAAGGCCCTTCAATACGTGCAAGTGTATCATTTGCAAGGGCACGAGTTGGAACAACATACAAAATCGCAAGACCATTCCATCTTTCTGAGACAAACCTCTCAGCAATAGGAGCAACCACTGCTTCTGTTTTACCCGATGCGGTTGGAGACGCGACAACTACGTTGGCTCCATCAAGAATTTTTGGTATAGTTTCTTCTTGAATTGGCGTTAGTCTTCCAAACCTTGCAAAGAATGGTAACCATGAATATTTCAAGCGGTGACGTATTTTCATTATATGGTCAACATTTAACATGCTGTATCTTATTCTATTTTCTGATTCAGACGAATTAAATCTAATGCTTCAACGGCGCTCTTAACAAATAACCGTGTATTTTTATCGTGTTTCATTACATCCTGAAAAATATTTTCAAATATAAAATTATCTATTAAATTACCATATGCATTTTTATAACGTAAACAAACGTGCTCAAGTACTTTCTTAAGGTCATCCGCAGTTAAAGATTGCAGATCAATTTTCTTCGTAGTACGTAATTCATCAAGTTGGCTAATAATATTTATCGGTGTAAATGTAAACAGGAGTTTTAATCCACTAGGATATTTATAAATAAATGGTATTTTACGACCTTCACCACGACGGCAACATTCTATATTTTTTTTGGAGCGTACTATACATGAATTACTAAAAAGTAATTCATCGTTTTGCGCTGTAAGAATCAATGCTTTCAGAAAATCACGAGCACGTATAAATTGAATAGAATAAAAAGACATATCTATAGTTTCTGCTTCATCAAATATCAAAAGGAGTCCTTTGTATCCCAATACTTCCTTTGCAGCCCATCCTAAAGCACTCAGTAAGTAACAATAGATATTTACGGTATTTGAATAGTCATATAACCCTGGTAATTTGATGTAGTTTAGGTTATTAAGGGCATAAGGTCTAATAATTGACTCTAACGCCTCTATCCAGTCCCATAAGGTTTCATCGTTATCTTTGTCAATAAGATATTTAAAATATACGTGATCTTTAAAAACACCTTTTATGAATGCTTCTTCAAGAAAATCACGAAATCCTTTGTTTAGCTTGTTTTCTTTTGAATAATAACGAAATGTTTGAACAAGATGACTATAAACCCGCTTGGGTTTGTGGAAGGGTACTTCGTTGGGATCCATGGCGACGTAAGCAACAGCAAATCCCTCCTGCAAGGCACGCCAGTAAATATGGTGATGAAAATGTGTTTTGCCTGTTCCGTATTCACCGACAAGAAGCAATACATTTTCTTCAGGGCTATTAAGCCAGTTCATTAATTCTTTTGACTCTTCTTGCCGTCCGAAAGTAAAATCCTCAACACAATCATAAGGAACAATTCCAAGTCGAAATGCCTCAATCATGCGTCTGGATTTAAAAGCTTCATTAATGGGTGGTGTTGGTAAAGAGGTGGTTAAAGAAACAATTTGGGGTGTTGGTAAAGTTTGCTCTAGTTCGTCAAACCGTATCCATCGTGATAGGCCGTCCTTG
Organism: uncultured Planctomycetota bacterium; assembly: GCA_963709355.1. Taxonomy (GTDB): domain Bacteria; phylum Planctomycetota; class Brocadiia; order Brocadiales; family Brocadiaceae; genus PLOWO2-12-38-17. The sequence continues at coordinate 422,330 of CAVPVY010000005.1, read as the reverse complement.
AACTGCACAAGCAGTTCAAAATCTTTATAACGCGATTGTTTCACCACTCCACACCCATATTTAGAGTGGGAGACAATCCTTTCAGACATGTCAGTTACCTCAAATCACTAACTGTTGGAGGGATACCTTTCAGGCGTAAAAAATGGAGTCCACTAATAAGTCTTTGCACAAATATACGCTTATATCCTATGTCAGAAAACCGCTGTTCTTTTGCAAATTCAGCAATTGTTTTAATTGTCTGCTGTGTATCCGATTCCAAGAATTTATGGTTGTATGCGCTTTCATATACTTTAGCCAGCTTACTCCCAACCTCACATAAAAAAGGAACCGGCTCGGTAACAACTTTTTCAAGTTCAATTTTTACCCCAGTAGGGTTTAGTCTTTCGCAAGTTGTAGCAACGCGCTGTTTGAGTGCCTCATAAATTTGCGCTCTCCCTTCTAAAAAATTCTCGTCCGGGACGGCATAAAAGATCATAACTCCTTTAAATGTTGTGTGTCCACATTCATCAATAACTTCGCGTAAGTTATTCAGATGTTGTTCACGATCCTTGGTGCTTAAACTCGGTACTCGCTCTGCTTCGTCAAGGAGTACAACCAAACCTGAGTAACCAATTTGTCTAATCCACTGACTCAGAGAACGTATCATCGTAAAGGCAGTTGTTTTGTCTATGCGTTGAAGGATACCATGACTTCCGTGAATACGTCTATCGTAGCTTTCACCCTTCAACCATTGACAAATATTGTCAAAATCCTCATCTTTTTTATTAATTAGGGTACGAAATGCAGCCTTAACTGCTTTTGCAAAGCTAATGCTTTCAATCCCCTTAATATCCTCAACCCTTTTTAATAACTCTTCACGTAAGGATTCTCCGGATAGCCCTCTATTTTGCATCTCTTGATAGCTTTGACTAAACCAACGTTTTAAAAAACTAACAATGCTTTGTTCGTTCCCAGAAAGGAGTTCATCCGGTGATAATGGAGAAACTATACCTTGCACAACAGCTTTATACACTAATTCCAACTTGTGAAATGGGCTCTCTCCCGGACGCAGACTAACGTATGACACTACAAAGTTGGATTCCCAGGCAAGATCGCGTACGCAGTAAAGAAAATGGGTCTTGCCCCCGCCATATGTTCCCACAACCATCTTGAATGTAGAACCACCCTGCTTAATGAAAGAAGATAAATACTCATCTTTAATGATGGACAAGTATGGATCCAAGCCTGCTGTAAAGAATTGGAAACCATACTCTGGCGGTGTGCCAAACGATCCGATGCTATCAATGATTTTACGAGCAATATCTTGACTGAGTTCATTCATGTTGGTTTCTCCCTGAATTGCAAATGAGAATATGTTGTACCTTTTCCACTCTCATCATCAGGAATCCAAAGGAAATCCTGTCTTCGTCTTGTATTGGCTCGTGTTGCAACAGTGAGGTGGAGATTTTTGTTTACTGCCTGACGTATACGAAAAAGATCATAACTGAAATCAGCACGGCTGTAACCTTTATAATTATTCTGCCTTGGGTCACTCCGAAATTGCTGGCTTTGAAGCAAAAAGGCAAGTTCGGCTAACACAGTAGTAATAGGTATTGATTCACCTTGCTTAGTACCTGCTGCGCGAGAATAAGACTCATGCAATTTATTTAGAAATACATCGTTATCTAAATGTGACCCAAGTTGCTTTCTAATTTTTTCTATGGTACTTACTACTTCAGTTGACGAAAGGCGACATCGATTTAATTGTTCCTGTTTTGGACCATACCATAATGTTACTTGTCCTTTATCAAAGAAAAGTTCAATTGTAAATAAACTTGACTTTAGTTCGGGATATTGTCCTGAAAGTGAAAGTCCTGTCTTTCTCAATTCCTGCTCAAGCTCTATTCCAAACTGCTTTTTAACCTCTTCTTCCGAGTTTAAAAGATCCTGCTTGTATTGTTCAGCCCATTTAAACAAAACTTCGCGTTGATCAATACTCTGCCCAGACTGCTTTATAATCTTATCAAGTTTAGCCAATCGTGTTCTCAATTTAGGCAGATTCTGTATCCTGTTTTGTTCTAAATTGAAGATTTCTTTTAGCACCTTAGCGGCTGAGGAGATGTTCTTTTTAAATGTATTGAAATCCTCTAGAATCTGTTTTAAATCCATATTCAAACTCCATTTCTATCTAATCACACCATTAAAAGAGAAGGTTGGTTTCTTATCATACCTCACAACACAATTTAATCTATATGTTACAAGAAGCCATTTAAGAGTACTTTTAACATAACCTCATTTTAGCAAAATCGCTGAATTGTGGGATAAATTTAAGCGGAATTTTACTTTATTGTTAATTTGCATACAAGGAAAATGGAAAATCTACGTTATGTAATCGCCACGCTTTTCCAATAAGCAAAAATAAAGTATCATTTAAAATAATTGTTTTTGCATGGATGTCTTTTCAAAATGCCGCCCCCAGTTCGTACCGCATAACAGTTCCTCTGTAACATCAGGATTCTTACAACCACAAACGTAGGCATTAATTCCAAAAGCCCTCGCCAGGTTTGAAATCTGTGCATAAGCACGTTTCCTGAATTGTGTATCGAGGGCAAATACACGAGACCTTTCTGCCAACAAATTCAGAGCCTTTCCATCTTTAAAATATTTCAAGATTTTAAACAGTAGAGGGGCACTACCAAGCGCCTTACAAAGATTGCGCTTTACTTGAGGTCTCAGAAACAAGTAATTAATACCTGCAGAATTTATACCAAAGTCCCTGAGCACCCCAAACAATTCCAATAAATTCTGCTTTGTATCAGTTACACCTGGAATCAGAGGGTCTAGTTTTATCTCAGGTATAATATCCGCATTGTAAAGCATTTCGATATTTTGTATCCTTTCATGCGGGGTTGCGGCATACGGTTCCATCTTCCTTTGAATATCGTGGTCTAACGTAGTAACGCCAATTTGAATATGTATTAATTCTTTATACTCTCGAAACAATTGCATGAACTTCACAGGAATCCTACCCTTCGTGAGTAAATTTACACCAATACTGTTTTCAAACAAAATACGCATTAATTCATACGTTACCTTTAGTACTTGCGGTATAGGTTGAAGAACATCACACGCCGGGCTGAAAAATACATAGTCAGGAAGTCTTCTGCGGGTTGATAACTCATTTCTCAATTTCTCAGGTAAATTTGCATAAACAAGCACATTGCCGTCGCCGGGGTAGTTCGCATAGCCCCTTGCATAACAATATGCGCACTGATGAATACATCCAAGCGTAGGGTTAATCGAGGCAACCTCCTTAAGGCACTTCAAGGTAGACCTCGTCAGGACATGTCCTTTGCGTTCAATAAGTTCTATATTCACATTAGCAATCTCAATAAATAACCATAAATATCTCCTGCCTGTTCATTTATTTAACAAAAGCCCTCCATTGGCGCGATATAACAACAAGTTTTTCTTTACAACATTTTGGAAAACGTCCTTATCCCCCTGGTTATCGGCTAAAATACCCATGCTTATAAACTCTTCGTTCTGCGACTGGACTGAAAACCCCTGGCTGTTGCTATCTGCCAGGTAAACATCATTCCCCTGGAAATCAGCTAAAACGCCAATTCCCTTTTCAATACCTATACCCTGCGAAGAAGTTTTACTGATGTAGACGTCCTCCCCTCTACTGTCAACCAGAAAACCTATACCAGTATCATGTCCGCATCCCTGCGACACGCCAAAAGAACATGCGTATGTATCATCGCCTGATTCATCATTCAACATACCTATAGCGGAATGAATACCAGCGCCCTGGGCATAGCGACCGGCATAATATTTATCACAACCCTCTTTATCATACAAAATACCCATAGAAAAATAATATCCACTGCCCTGTGAAAAATAGTCGCCAAGATATTGGTCAGACCCTTTCTGGTCAATTAGCACGCCAATCCCGCCAGACGCCCCGACAACAGACTCCTCAGGCCGGATGCCCATACCCATCCCCTGTGACATTGATTGGAAAGATTTATCAGGCTCTCTGAAATCAGGATATTTCCCACCAGCAAAATAGAAATCATTCCCTCCTGAATCCAGCAATAGACCAAACCCTCTGGTAAATCCAACACCTTGTGCATATTGTTGACTGAAATATACATCGTTACCATTATTGTCATTAATTAATCCTGCACCAAAAAAACCCGTGCCCTGATTTATCATATTCCCGCTATAAAAGTCATCGCCTTCATTGTCGATCAACATACCAACACCAAATATACCTGTACCCTGTGTATATTCCTTACCCAAATACTTATCATTCCCTTTACTGTCTATAAGCAAGCCCACCCCAAACCTTCCGGCACCCTGGGCGAACGAATTCGCCGCATTGTAAACGTCATCCCCAGAAAAATCCAAACAAACAGACACCGGCATATCCTGGTCCGACGAACCTGCATTGTTAAAATAAAAGTCGTTCCCCCCGAGGTCAATAATTACTGCCGCATCACTGTAATAATAGGACGTCCCTGTCCCACCGACAACAATCTTCCCATACATAGTATCCTGAACAAACAAGATATCGCCTGTAAAATTTTTATCATTCAATGCTATATTATGACCGTTCTCACATTTAATGGACTCCGGTAATTGAAACGGTGTTATATTTTCCTCTGTAACGCCATCTTCTGATTGTGCTATTTTAGCTAAGTCTGCACTGCTTAATAACAATGACATTGCCTCAAAAATCTTTGCAATATCAACTTTCTGAGATAAATCCAGAAAGTTTATAAGGTCTTGTGATTCTATTTTCTTTTCAGGCGACCATACTTTATGAGCATTTTGATTTAGAAATTCAACCTCTTCATGAGATAAACTGCCAAATGCCTCTTTTATAGGAACAATACACGATGCCATACTATCAATAATGGACTGTAATTGCCCCTGCAAGGAATTAGCGATATTACTACTGCGTAAATCAGGTGTAAGTGTAGATGCTTCCTTGTTACCAGAAAAATTAATATTAATATCCAGTAGTTCTGCTATACAGGACAATCGCTTAATGTTATCTCCATAAGAGAGTTTGTTGTAAATTACCTGACTAATCTCTGGCATCTCCATCGGATGTAACATTATTTGATTAACAAGGGACAAACGGAACAGATTTGAATTAAAATCTTTCTGAAAGCCCTCTCTGACATAAATTTCTTCACCTATTCTTTGTAATAACTCACTAACTTTATCCCTGTATTTTCTTTGCTTTAAGGCAAACTCCATAAAACCTATTTTATCCGAAGCATCCTTTTCTTTTACTGATGTTGCTTCTGATTCACAAGCCTGAGCGGTTGCTGTACTGGTTCCTGAATATCTGGTAGAAACTAAATAATCGTTTCTCTCTTTTACATCCTTCAATAGTTTTGCAACAAGTTTTGGGTTAAAAACAATTTCATTACCGTCTCTTAAAACAGTTATTGCTGGCGAACCGCCCGTGCCAAATGTTTCAACAGTTTTCTTAAATTTAATCAGATTTTCACCTTCTTTGCCTATGGTGGTTTCGCCGTTAATCTTTGTAATAATATCGCCCGCCTTTATACCTGCTATATCAGACGGAGAACCTTTCACAACCTCCTTTGCCTTAATTCCCTTCCCTTCTGCATTCTCCATAAATACACCCAGCCACCCTTTATTAAAATCAACCTTATCCTTAACGAATCCCATTCCCTTGAGTTTAAAGAAGGACTCCGTGCTGAAATCTTGTCCATCCAGCGATACTTTTTTGCCTTCGTTTGCAAAACTGTCAACATAAACAATAATAATGAAACAACAGATATAAATAAATAGAACTATTCTCTTATACATGACCGCATCCATACAAAAAGTTTGTACAATAACAATCTGTCTCGGAATAAAATAATTAACCTATATTAACAAGCTCCAGTCTGTCCTTGAATGTCTCAATTATCTTCTGCTTGATTTTTAAATGCGCCTGAGATGCCAGATGCGGGTCCTCCGCAACAATCTCAAAGGCATCTTTTCGCACCTGTTTGAGAATGGAGAAATCTCTTAAAAGATCGCTAATCTTTAATTCCGGCAACCCATGCTGTCTGGTTCCAAAGAATTCACCGGGACCTCTCAATCTAAAATCCATCTCTGCAATCTTGAATCCGTCATTGGTCTTTGCCATAATCCTTAGACGTTCCCTTGCCTCAGGAGTTTTTGGATCGCCAAAAAGAAGACAGTGTGATTGCTCGCTTCCACGGCCAATACGCCCGCGCAACTGGTGAAGCTGGGAGAGCCCAAAACGCTCGGCATGTTCAATTACCATAATTGTTGCATTTGTCACATCAATCCCAACCTCAATTATTATAGTTGAAACTAGAACATCATATTGCCTCTCTTTAAAATCCGACATTGCTTTTTCCTTTTCTGCTGGCTTCATCTGCCCGTGCAGTAAACCTATTTTCAAAGCAGGGAATACCTCATTCTGCAGTCTTTTTGCTTCTGCTGTTGCTGATTTTAAATCGAATACTTTAGATTCCTCAACAAGCGGATAGACAATAAATGCCTGTCTGCCTTTTTGTATCTCACTCTGGATAAATTTATAAGCCTCTTTTTCAACATCCTTAGGCACAAGCATAGTTTTGATCGGGGTGCGTCCTGGCGGCATCTCGTCAATTACTGAAATATCAAGGTCTCCAAACACAGTTAAAGAAAGTGTGCGGGGAATAGGTGTTGCCGTCATAATAAGCATATCTGGACACGTACCCTTTTCTTTCAATTTCAACCGCTGTACAACACCAAATTTGTGTTGTTCATCTACCACTACAAGCCCTAACTGTTTAAAATTAACTGCTTCTTCAATAAGGGCATGTGTCCCAACAACAAGATTGATATTGCCATCCTCAATTTGCTGTAGTTCGCTTTTTCTCTGCTTAGTATTTGTCTTTCCTGTCAATAAACAAACGCGCACGTGTGAGTCAGCAAGGTATTTTTGAATAGTCTGATAATGCTGTTCTGCCAGTATTTCTGTCGGTGCCATAAGGGCAGCCTGATAACCATTAGCAATTGCTACAAGTACGGCATAAATTGCCACAACCGTCTTACCAGAACCAACATCACCCTGTAACAAACGATTCATGGGCTTATCGCTTCGCATATCCTCCTTAATTTCATTAATCACCCGTTCCTGTGTGCCGGTCAGATTAAAAGGTATAAGTTTGCGAATGTGTGAATCTACATTTGTACCAACCCTGAACGATACCCCCCGTTCTTCCTTAATACACCGTCTTCTCAAAGCCATGGCTATTTCCAGTATGAACAATTCATTATAAACCAGCCTGTATTTCGCATTCTTCAAACAATCGAATGATCTTGGAAAATGTATGTCCTTTAAGGCACTTTTAAGAGGAATTAACTGATTCCTCCTGATAACCTTCTCAGGTAATATCTCCTCTATATAGTCTGAAAAGCTATTAACTGCATCTCTCATAATCTTCTTGAAATGTACATGACTTATATTTTCTGTTAACGGATAAACCGGGATAATTTCACCTCCCTTAACATTAACTTCGTCTTCACTGATAATTTCATATTCAGGGCTTAATAACTGCAAATATTTATAAGCGCCGACTTTCCCATGTAAAAATAGCATATCTCCGATACGAAATTTTTTTGTAAGAAAAGGTTGATTAAACCACGTTGCGGCAACTGTACCTGTTTCATCACCTACGAAAACTTCAAGAATGTGCATCCTGTTCCTTGACACCCTGGAATTAACACCAAGCACCTTGCCCTGTATGGTAATCTCTCCGCCCAGCTTTGCCTCAGAAATCTTTTGTATCCTGGTGCGGTCTTTATAATCACGCGGAAAATAGTGTAGCATATCATAAATCGTATTTATCCCCAGCCGTCTGAGTGTTTCACTCCTTTTTGGTCCAACGCCTTTCAGGTATTGAACTGGCTGGTTCAATACGGAATGCGGCGGTCTATCCATTGTAGGTTTATTAATCACCATCCGATAATTTTAACGACTTGAAAATGTATAAACACACTGCAATCATACTATAGAGACACACCATGGCGTTTCTCTACAAGATTAATATAACTCACAACAAAAAAGGCTATTTTAAGGTATCATAATTAAAGAATGTCCTTTGTTATTTGTCAAACCCAATATCAGATTTATTACCTGATTTACGCTTAACATTACTGAATATCAATGATATAATCATGCGTCTTCATGCCTCGTTTCATAAAGAAAAATCTCTCGTTTAATGGAGGATAAAATGAAAAGCAAGGTATTCTTTATTAAAACTGAAAATGGAGAGGATTTATCTTCCAGATCCGTGAAGGTAAAGCAGTTGTTCGACTTTGCTGGATTTAAGAATGCTATCCAAAATAATGACATGGTCGCCGTAAAGACCAGCTTCGGTGAGAAAGGAAATATAGGACACCTCAAACCGCCGATTATAAAGGCTGTAGTGGAGAAGGTAAAGGAGTGCAACGGGAAGCCATTTCTGATTGAGACAAACACGTTATATGAAGGACAGCGTACAAACGCAGTTGACCATATTTCCCACGCCCATGACCATGGCTTCGGTTACGAGAATACAGGCGCTCCAATTATCATAGGTGACGGACTTTTTGGTGAGCATGATGTAAAGGTGGAGATCAATCAGAAATTATGCAAATATGCATTCGTATCAGGTGTAGCAAGGGCTGCTAATGCCATCATTTCAATCGCACATGTGACAGGACATTTAGCGACAGGTATGGGCGCGACCCTTAAAAATGTTGGAATGGGACTCTCGTCGCGTGGTGGAAAACTAGCGCAACATTCCGGAGTAATTCCTCAAATCCTTAAAAAACGATGTAATACCTGTGGGGTGTGTGGCAGGTGGTGTCCTGTGGGAGCAATTAAAATAGGAGAGCACTCCGCCATCATCGATCCCAAAATATGTATTGGTTGTGGGGAGTGCCTGGCCGTCTGCCAGTTTGATGCCGTGAAGATTGCCTGGGATGAGAGCACGGTTAACCTTCAAAAAAAAGTTGCAGAGTACTGCCTTGCCATCATGAAGGGAAAGTCGGGGAAATTTGTCTTTTTCAATTTTCTTACACACATTACAAAGCACTGCGATTGTATGGGCAAACCATTTGAGCCAGATATTGCTGATATCGGTATTATTGCATCCATGGATCCTGTGGCTATTGAAAAGGCAACAACGGATATTATTAAAGAACGCATCGGAAAGGATTTTTTCAAGGATGCCTGGCCCGGTATTGATTACACCATTCAGATTAATTATGCTCAGGAGATTGGACTCGGGAGCATGGATTATGAACTGGTAATGTATAAATAAAAGGCAGGTATAGGATTAGAATTTTGTTGGGTGCACTACCGCTTAACCCATCAATAAACTTCGCCCTTGTCATGCTGAGCACAAGCGAGACATCTCTTTACTGCTTGTTTAAGATTCTTAAATGTTGAGTTAGGTGGACATATCCAAAAACAGTGATGGTCAGACCCCTCTCTATCAAGAGGGGCTGGAGTGTGTTAAGTGCATGGTTACACTCCCTTTTAATCCCTCCCTTTTTAGAGGAAATAATAAGGCTAATTATTTTCTTTCAGCAAATATTCAACAATCTTTTTCTCTGGTATGAACTTATTTAACTGGCTCAATCCAAGCCTTTCAATAGCCACGGCAATAAGCCTCTCCTCCGATTTTTCATTTGAATAAAAACGCCCTGCCATCAGCAAGGCATCTCTGGGGATCAAACCTACAACTTCGCTGCCAGTAACCTCCACACCCATACTGCCTGCCTGTTTCCGCACCTCCTCAAACACCGCATGGGGTGGTGTAACCTTATAGTTCAGCACATTCGTGGAAACCTGTGCAACATTATACTTCTTTAAATACACACCCATCGCTTGTACAAATTTTAATAATCCGGGTTTACGTATCCTTTCACCCTTCTCGTTTCTTATCATCGTTCCGGAAGTCCTTATAATACCTGCAATCCTGCTGGCAGTCTCAATTCTGGTTGTATTCAAATTTATATTGTACGCAATCAGGAATTCACGTGCGCCAATTACTGTGGCACCAGTCCGCCTGACATTGTCATTAAATCCTGCAGGCCCAAAATCGGGTTTCCACCGTTCATCCTTCATCTTTTCTGGCAGTTCTTCGTACTCCCCCTTACGAATATCAGGCAATAATCTTCTTTCCGGCGCAATAGCAGCCTTGTCGTATAGATAAACAGGTATACCTAGCCACTCCCCTACTTCCTTAGCCAGTGCATGCGCAAGCTTAATGCATTCGTCCATCGTAACATTTGAAACGGGCACAAACGGGCAGACATCTGTAGCTCCGATGCGGGGGTGTTCGCCCTTGTGTTTTGACATATCAATAACCTCAGCAGCAATCTCAATGGCATAAAATGCCGCCTCTTTAACTGCATCAGGACTGCCGGCAAAGGTGACAACGGTGCGGTTGTAGTCTGCGTCTGATTCTACGTTGAGCAGCTTTACGCCCTTGACCTTTTTAATCTCGCCGGTAATCCTGGCAATCTTCCCAAGATCCCTGCCCTCGCTGAAATTTGGAACACATTCAACAGTTTTAGTCATTATATTTCACCACAGATACTCACGGAATTACACTGAATTCAGGATTGTAAATTACACGCTTACGCTTCCAAAGTATAACTCACAACTTACGACTTTCAATCACGGACTCACAACTTACAGTTTCTATACTGAGTATTCATCAAGTGATATTCCGTGTATTTCCGTGGTAAACCGTTACCTTAAAATAATGTAATGATACTTACCCCAATAATCATGATAATACCGCCGATTAATCTTTCCCGGATGTTCGTTTCTTTAAACCAGATGGCACCATATATGATACCAAAAAGGAGACTAGTACGCTTTACCGAAATGACATAGGACACTTCTGCAATGTTTACAGCAAAAAAGTGCGCAATTGTAGCAAATGCTATAGCCAGCCCGGTCAGGCTGAATATCGTAAGATGAGAAAATATTTGTTTAATTTCACCCCGATTCTTCCACGCCAGAATTGGGAAAAGAACTGTAGAAAGAACAGGAACATACGTAACGGCAAAGAATAAGGGACTGGAGTGCACTACAGCCATCTTCCCCAGATTCGCTGTAATGCTGAAAATAAAGGCAACGATAATCATATACATAGAGCCTCGTTCCCGTCGTATCGCTTTAAATGGCCCCCAAAAACCCTGTTTTGTAGTATTGACATGAAGCAGATAAGCTCCGATAGTGGTAACTAATATACCGATGATTCCAAATTTATCCAGCTTTTCTCCAAGGATGAGGCTTGAGGTAAAGATCATAAAGACAGGACTTAATGCCAAAAATGGTAATGTCAATGATAAGGGCGATGATTTAATTGCCTTCATGTACAATATGAGCGCTGTAATTTCTAACGGAAGTAATGTGAGTACGGCAAGGAAAAAATATATGTCAAGGCTGGGAATTTCAGCAAACGGCAGGAGTAAGAGTAAAAACGGTGCAGCAAACCCGACACGCACCCATGCAACGAGGTATTCGTTACTCTTGGCAAGTGATTTCTTGCAGAGTGCATCCGCCGATGCTGTAAAAAAGGCACAAAGAAGAGATAGGAATATCCAGCTCAAATTGAACAGTTACAAAAACATTAATGAATTATTGGAGGCAGTAAAGATTTTACATATAAAAAAATAAATAATGATGGGTTAGATTTGCTTAACCAATCCCACTCGTGCTGAAGAAATCTAACGGCATACGAGTATTATAAATTACAATTTATACCCGAATTTGCGAAGCAGTTGCTTGCGAGCATGGATGTCTTTTTCATCCTCAACACCTTTTGGGCTAAACCCATCAATTACGCCCAGTATGCCCCTCCCCTGCTCGGTTTCTGCCACAATTACCTGAATGGAATTCGCAGTGGCGCAGAAAATTGAACATACCTCAGGACAAGCCTTGATTGCGTTTAATACATTTACAGGAAACGCATCTTTGATAATGATAACAAATGTATGGCCTGCCGCAATATTACGTGCGTTTTTTATTGCAACATCTTTTAAAAATTGGTCATTCCCTTCGTGCCTGATGAGGCACGGTCCTGATGCCTCACAAAAGGCAATGCCGAATTTGATACCAGGCACTGCGTTAACCATGACCTCATAGAGGTCTTCCACCGTTTTAATAAAATGAGTCTGACCAATGATAATATTGGCACCCTGCGGTATTTCAACTGTAATCGTCTTAAGTTCCATATTTCATCAATTACAAGCTTAAATAAGGGTGTGGGCAATGTAATCAACAGAAGATTATCAAATACCCAATAACTTATTATTAAATAACACAAACATGTATGTTTTCAACTTAATATTGTTGCAAGACACCCAGCGTACATGCTAAACAAATTAGTTGTTATTAAATCTGGTTCCTTCTACAAATAAAGTTGCAAAGAGAAGGATACTAAAAGGTGTTTATATTTTGGATATAGCGTCATAACAAATATTTCATACAATTAGAAATACACACATAGTTTTCTTCAGAGTATACATTATAATTTTCATAAAAGGGCGGATTATAAGTTTGTTACGCAATATAATCTTGAATTTTTTAATAAGTACTTAATTTTTAACTAAATCTTTCTTATAATAACAACAACTTATAGAAACACATAATTTTTGATATAATATTTTATGATGAGCAACACATACTCAAAAAACTTTGACTGGTTGATGTTCCCGATTATTTGTATTATTCTGTTGGTAAGCGTGTTTTTCGTCTGGAGCGCGTCGTCTGAAAAGTTTTTAATTAAACAACTTGTCTGGATCGCAGCAGGTTTCACGGGTTTTTTTATTCTGCTTTATTTCGACTATCTTTCATTTGAGAATTATTCATATATTATTTATGCGTGTATACTTTTTTTCCTAATCATACTGTTAGTACTTGGTAATTTTGTGAAAGGTTCTCAGCGGTGGTTTTCGCTTGGCACTTTTTCAATTCAACCTTCAGAGTTCATGAAAATTGCCTTAATTCTAACGCTTGCCAAATTTCTCAGATACAAGAAATACGGACTCGGAATATTTGACATAGGAATTTCACTCTTGCTAACTCTGCTACCCATGGCATTTATTATAAAACAACCAGACCTTGGTACTGCGTTGATTATGGTTCCGATACTGCTTACAATTTTATACGCGGCTGGTATAAAACTTTATCAACTTGGCTTACTAATAGGTGCAGGTATTGCCGTCTCTCCTCTGTTATGGATGTTTGTGTTAAAATCTTATCAAAAGATGAGGCTTATCGGTTTTCTCTGGCCTGAAAAGGCTACAGACTGGGGCGCGGGTTATCATCGCCTTCAATCCTTAATTGCCATTGGTTCCGGAGGCTTATTTGGTACCGGGCTGGGTGGTGGAACACAAAGCCAGCTAAAATTCTTACCCGAACGTCACACAGATTTTATCTTTGCAGTTATTGCAGAAGAATGGGGATTTTTGAGGGCATGTTTTATCGTCTTCCTATATGCAGTCTTTATTATGTGCGGTATTGGCATTGCAAGAAGCACTCGTGAACCTTACGGACGCCTTGTTGTTATTGGGCTTGTTACAATGTTTGCAACTCAAATAATAGTAAATATCGGTATGACATTAGGAATAGCGCCTATCGTTGGGATTACGCTTCCCTTTATCAGTTATGGTGGTTCCTCAATGCTTACATCCTTTATCGCCGCCTCCATTATTTTCAATATCAAAATGCATTCAAAGATTGATCTCTCTTTTACAAAGTAGTATATATGTGTCAGGTGCTGATAAGAACTTTTCGCTGAATATACCTTTCTTATACAAATACTAAATATTGTTATTTATGCCGACCTCACAGAGAAATCCTTAAACCACTCAGTATCGAATAACAAAAAATTTTTGATGACCACCTGCAATGGCAGGTACAATGGAAATTTGGTCGCCATCCTTTACAGACGCATTTAAGTTCCCCATGAAACGGATATCTTCATCATTAAGATAAAAGTTAATAAATCTTCTTATTTGTCCCTTCTCATCACAAATTCTTTCCTTAATACCCTTATAATCTGCCTCAAGATTTTCAATAATATCCTTAATATTGTTACCATTCACCTTAACCTCATCAGCCCCTTTTGTTAAAGTTCTAAGTGGCGTTGGAATGCGTACACTTACTGACATATCAATACTCCTTTCTGTTTTACCATTTATAAAATCTTTCTAACTTTTGATAATTAAAAAAAGAACTATTTTACTGTTAAAATAACAACATCCTGGAAAAAAACACAAATAAAATAATTTAAATCTGTTTTTCTATACTACCCCAGCCATCTTCTCTTCCATAATAGTGTCAAACTCCTTGAGAGAAGGATTAATAACCGGGGGTGTTTCTAATTTATCCAGCACTGCCTCCTGTGTTTTCAATCCATTACCTGTAACACTAATTACAATAGACTCGTTCTTTGGTATCCGTCCCTGCTCAATAAGTTTCCTGGTTACTGCCACTGTCACCCCGCCCGCTGTTTCTGTAAAGATACCTTCAGTTCTGGCAAGCAATTTTATACCTTCTATAAGTTCATCGTCAGTCACATCTTCAGCCCATCCGCCGGTTGAGCTGATAGACCTGACAGAAAAATAGCCATCTGCCGGGTTACCTATTGCAATTGACTGCGCAATAGTCTTTGGTTTTACAGGTTTTATCACATCAGTTTCAGCCTTAACTGCCGTGGTTATCGGCGAACTGCCGCTTGCCTGAGCACCGTGCAACTTTGTATCCGCACTATCAATAAGTCCCAGTTTTACGAATTCTTTGATGGCTTTTTCTATCTTCGTAATCAATGAACCTCCTGCCATTGGGACGACAATATGTTTTGGCGCCTTCCATCCGAGCTGTTCCAAGATTTCGTATCCATAAGTCTTCGAACCCTCGCCGTAGTACGGTCTTAAATTTACATTCACAATCGCCCATCCGTATTTGTCAGCAATCTCGGTGCAGAGCTTATTAACATTATCGTAATTCCCCCTTACTTTTATCACATTCGCGCCATAAATCAACGTTCCGACAATCTTGCCCTGCTCAAGATCGGCCGGCATGATGATGTAACTCTCAAGACCTGCCTGAACTGCCTGTGCGGCAACGGCATTTCCAAGATTTCCTGTTGTAGCGCATCCTACAGTCTTGTAACCAAATTCCTTTGCCTTGGTTAATGCAGTTGAAACCACCCTGTCTTTAAAAGAAAAGGTGGGGTAGTTTACAGAATCATTCTTTATATATAATTCTTTTACGCCAAGTATCTTTGCAAGGTTATTTGCTTTAACAAGCGGCGTGAAACCAACCTGTGCGCCAACCGTCGGTTCCCCATCAATGGGAAGCAGTTCCTGATAACGCCACATTGTCTTACCGCGCGATTCAATTACCTTTCTGGTAAGCACCTTCTTTATCCCATCATAGTCATAATTAACTTCCAGCGGACCAAAACACATACTGCATACGTGAATTGGCTCTTTTGGGTAATCTTTCCCGCATTCCCGGCATTTCAGACCTTTCACAAATCCCATTTTTTTCCTCCAAATGTCACACAAATAAAAAAGCCTCTTTCCATTTAGTAAGATAGGAAGAGGCTTTCTCATGTTCCTATCTTATCTCTTCCCAACAACCGAGACAGGAATTAGCACCAGCATCTTGTCAATTATTACTACAACAAGACCGGTTGCTGTGGCTTCATAGGGCCAGTCCCTCTGCCACTCTTGATAAGATGAACTATGGTAGAATTTTAACTAAAAGTATATATTATGTCAATTATTAAACTAAAAAAACACAAAGTGGCGAAAGCCATTTCACTATTTTCGCATCTTTCGTGGGCAAATTGAAATTCCTTGTATCTAAAATATCTCCAAGTTTTCAACATAACGTTGCCAGCTTTTGGTTTGACATCCACTATGTCATGAGATAATATGCTGAAAATTGTAGAACAAAGATAAAATTACTGGCCATCGCAACCTTATTGAGCATCCATAATTTGGAGGGTTCATAGGGGTCTTTAATCCGAGGGGTTAGAAAGATAAAATCTTTATTGTTGACTAATGGCGTCAATTTGAAAGACTCCATTCTGTCTAACTTTGCATTTCTCTGATTCCACGAAGGGACCACAAAGGAAAAGTGAAGATTCTTAAAATTAAGTATGGTGTCCCCAGAATTCACGGTAATAAATATAACAATGGAAACATAGATTACAGCAACTAACCGCTTCATTCATGGTTTTCCTTTGTTAACGATAAATAATGATTATTTATGGTTCTTTAAAAAAAGAACTATTCAAAACACTATTCCATTGAGAAGAGATTTAGAAATTTTTCTTCGATGTAAATTTAAAAGTGAATAGAAAAATACAAAAGATAAAATGATGTAAATCCTATCAGTCCTGTCTAAACGGATTCCAGAGAGAATAGTTAATATTTATGGATGGTTACGTTTATGCTTCGCTCTTATATCTTTGATCTTTCGTAAGTAATCTTTTGTTATATGGCCATATTTATTTTGAAATGGCGCCAATTTAAAACCTAACCTCGATCCCATTTCACGGATTTCATCAACAAGTTTCAGATCAAGCCAGCCAACGGTAAAATGTCCTCTCTTTTTATGTGCTGCAAGTGTTAAAACCTCCGCGAGGCAACTGAATATATCATTCCTACTGGCGAGTCCGAGGTTGATGTTGTATGTAATTGTTTCTGCCGTGATAACACCTCCTTCAATAATCAGCACATCATCACGCTCCTTTAACACTGTAGCATCGACATCAGATGGCTGTGCATCATCAATAACAATAGCTCCCGCGCTCAGGTGTTCGGACTTTATTATCGCTTCAGGAGCATTTGTTGCCGCAATAATTATGTCAGCATCTTTAATGTCGTTGATGTAATGTGAAGTTTGCATATTCAAAACCCGTTCAGATTCCGTCTTCTTCAATTTCTCAATAATTCGTTCCAAAGTATCCGCTCTCTTAGGAGTATCAATAAGTGTCAAATTATTGACGCCATTTTTTAAGAGTATTTCTGCACAGGCAATGCCTATTGAACCGCCGCCTCCAACAATAGCAAATTTACCTTTGGATAAACTGATGTCAAAATATTCCGCCAGTTTGAGAAAATTGGATGTAACTGTATGGGCTGTATATGACCTTCCTGTGGTTATATCAACATTACGGTTATTCTTAATAATATAAGTGCCTCCTTCTGTCAAAGAAGAGGTCAATCCACCGAGACCAACTATGATTGCACCTTTTTTTTCTGCTAACTTGACTGCTTGCAATATTCTTTTCTTCGCTAGATCTTTATCTTCCATCATTTGTTTTGGAGTTAAGGGGACACCAATTATATAACCAGGAATTTCCTCTCCATTTTCAAAAGATTTTAAACCTTCAACCTTTGCAGCGGTCACTGGCCACATATTTCTCAGGAAACTATCAACTGCATATTTCGGCAACCACCGGAGAAAAGGAAACTTCCTTGTTGCATCATAAAAACTTCTTGGATGACCAATAAATGCAAACCCATTTTTCTTTGCCGGTGCAAGAGCAAATCTCCTGAAAAGATCACTCAGAGACTCGTATATTATCATAAAATATCCCGTATTCTTGTACCATACTAATTGATTAGCCTAATAATCTCATCCATCACGATACGTGACCCCTCTTCCAAACTCGCATTTCCTAAGGTGTAGATTGGTTTTCCTATGACTACCTTGATACTGTTGAGTCTGAGCAAAGACCGTAATGAGGGCAAAAATGGCAACTTTTTATTTAAAATATGGTAGCATCCTATTATCCCAACAGGAACGATAGGTACCCCAGTTTGTTGATGGAGGAAGGCTACTCCCTTTCTGCCCTTATGAATCTTGCCGTCGCTTGTAAAAGTACCCTCAGGAAATATCCAGATTTTGCCTCCATGTCTTAAGATTTTTAATGCCTCTGACAATGCATCGTGGAGGTGTCGCCCGTCGGGATATTTTACCTTTGCCTTTTTTACCCTGAGTGCGCCTCCTGTTCTTAAGAAAATATTTATTGGGAAATATTTCCATTGAAAGAATCTTTCTGTGGTTAAAAATCGTAGCGGGAAGAATTTCACAGTCCAAAGCCCTTTTTCTGGGCAGCGAAATACCGCAAATGGCCCCGTCTATATAGCTTGCATGGTTGGAGACAAAAATTACTGGACCATCTTCAACTTCTTTCAGGTTTTTTTGTTCATGTGCCTCAAAATGGAAAAACAATTTAAACACAACTAAAGCAATCCAATAGAGAATAATCTGGAAAATTGTATAAACAACATTTCTCATATATTGATTTCCAAAGTAGGACAGTAATTGGAAATGTTATGTCAGATTACCTCTGTTTTTTATCTTACCGCATCTCATTATGAAGTAAACAAAAACAAAAATATCAACCTATTAGGTATGATAGTATATCTAAATGATTGAATAACACAACAATATTCTATCTATGGGTGTGTTTATAATCCTCCCTCAAACAAGGATAATTACCAAAGGTTGAAGGAGGAAACGATGAAAGAATTAAAGTTGTTTGGCGCGCGGATAAAAGAACTGAGGACAATTAGAAAATTATCCCAAGAGCAGCTTGCGGGGAAAGCCGCTATCAGCCCAAAATATATGAGCAGGATAGAAATGGGACAACAATTCCCTTCAATTAACGTCATCGCAAAACTTGCTAATGCCCTTCAGGTAGAGTTGAAAAATTTTTCGAATTTGCTCATGAGGTAAGAAATACCAAGGAATTGATGGAAATCATCCATGGGTTAATGAAAGAGACGGATGAAGAACGACTAAGAATTGCTGTAAAAGTTCTGAGGGCATTGGTAATATGAGGATGCGTTGCTACAATTACAGTATAATAAATTTATAAGTGAACTCAAAAGGTGGCAGTAAGTGTCAGCCTTGATTCTCTTGCAAAAATTGCTGAGGCATTGATGGTGAAGGTAGGGGATTTCTTTTCTGAGTAGAGGGTTCTTGTTCAGAAGATTTTTATCCGTGAAAAGAATCCATTATCAAAATTGTCTCACCAAAATATCCAGATCATTAAAAATGCCCTTAAACTCTTAAACAAAACCTTTTTAAAGATATAAATTAAAGAAGACTTGAAGGATTTCGTGGACACCATACTTAATTATTGACTCTGTGTTAAAAAACGGTTAGGATTCCCCTCTGGCTATGATCACTCGTGTGGTAATCCCAGGAGCATGCCATGTCGGCATAAGCTTGGCCCGAAGGGACCACAAAGGAAAAGTTAAGATTCCTAAAATTAAGTATGGTGTCCCCAGAATTTCAATTTTTAACAAGATTGAATTAATCACCTTGGGCATGTCCATTGGCGGTACGTGGCTGGTCGTCCACTATAATAAGAGTAACTGGGTGGGTAGGTTCTTTGCTGTTGTTTACCTCATCATCGCCAACGCCGCATACTTCTTATAGTATTACCGATTGGCATTTCAAAAGGTAGAGGCATGATTCAAATCACACGCACCATCACAATTGACGAGAGCGAAATTCAGCAGAAATTCACTCGTGCCCCAGGACCCGGCGGCCAGAATGTCAACAAAGTTGCCACCGCTGTGCAACTCCGCTTCGATGTGGCAAACTCATCGTCACTGCCTGACGATGTTCGAAAGCGGTTGATTTGCCTGGCTGGCAGACGAATTACCGAAGACGGCGTATTGATTATCGAAGCCCGTCGTTTCCGTACACAGGAACGAAACCGTCAGGACGCAATTGCTCGCCTGGCCGAGCTAATCCGTAAGGCAGCCGAGAAGCCCAAGCAGCGCCGTAAAACAAAACCCACATTCGCATCAAAGAGCCGCCGGTTGGAGATAAAGCATCAGCGGGGCAAGACCAAGCACATGAGACGTTTTATTCCGCGCGCAGAGGATTAGGCTTGTCTTCTCTTTGAAACTATTGATAACAACGTCTGTAATTAGGCTGTCTCTGGCAGTGGCATATTACCCATAAAACACACAAAAAGAAACGAAAGCCATTTTCGCGTCTTTCGTGGGCAAATTGAAATTCCTTGTATCTAAAATATCTCCAAGTTTTCAACATAACGTTGCCAGCTTTTGGTTTGACATCCACTATTTCATGAGATAATATGCTGACAATTGTAGAAGAAATATAAAATAATGTTATAAGCCTTTTATCAGTATAAAAGTCGTAATTTATCCGCAATCAAATAGAGGAGTGGTATATGGCAACAGCAACGATTGATGAAGAAAAATTAAAAGATTTGCTGAAATCAGCTTTGGTTGAAGCCCTCACAGAGCATCGTGACTTGGTGCAAGATATTGTAGAAGAGGCAATTGAAGATATTGCTCTATCGCACGCTATCGAGCAAGGGCTTAGCAGTAAAGTTGTTTCGCGTGATGAAGTACTTGCGATTTTAGAGGATGCACAGTGAAAGTTGAGTTCAGGGATAGTTTTGCTAAAGACCTGAAGAATGTTAAGGATAAAGGACTTTTGAAGCGCGTAAAAGAGATAATCGAAGCGGTTGAGAAGTCCGATTCTTTATCGGAGATGCCAAACTTGAAGAAGCTCAAAGGCAGTGGAAATTACTTTCGCTTGAGAGCAGGAGATTATCGGATTGGCATTGCGCTTGAGAATGACACCGTAATCTTTGTCCGTTTTCTGAATAGAAAGGACATTTACAAATATTTTCCATAAATCAAGCACAAATTCTAAAAATTTTTTAGAATCTTTGAAACAATCGAAGCAAATTTGTCAATTTAAAAGATTGTACCCCTTTTCTTTCCCCTGCATTCTCATCTTACCAATGCCCTCAGAACTTTTACAGCAATTCTTAGTCGTTCCTCATCCGTCTCTTTCAGCAACACACTGATGATTTCCTTTAATTCCTTGGTATTTCTAACTTCATTAGCAAATTCGAAAAAATCTTTCGATTCTACCTGAAGGACATTTGCAAGTTTTGTAATGACATTAATTGAAGGGAATTGTTGTCCCATTTCTATCCTGCTCATATATTTGGGGCTGATAGCGGCTTTCCCCGCAAGCTGCTCTTGGGATAATTTTCTAATTGTCCTCAGTTCTTTTATCCTCAGACCAAACAACTTTAATTCTTTCATTATTACCTCCTTCAAACTTTGGTAATTATCCTTGTTTGAGGGAGGATTATAAACACACCCATAGATAGAATATTGTTGTATTATTCAATCATTTAGATATACTATCACACCTATTAGGTAGATATTTTTATTTTTGCCCACTCAGCATGAATTCAACCAACTGGCTCAATAAATAGACTTTAAGGCAATGGAAGTTTCAAATATAAATGAGATATAAGATGACCAACAAGGCTATTCAGATCAATATGGAGATTGAAACATTCACAAATTACCTGCCGTTTATAACAAATGAAGAACCATCGGTTTTTGACAAACAATTTAATATGAGATTAAAACAAACTGATGAAATGTCTCTAGCATGTCCGAAACACCGGTATGATCTAATGAAACATTGCTCAAAAATCTGTGCTAAAGAACTTGATAAAGGTACCATGGCTTATCGCAGTAGAAATAAACCCTTAGGATACGCAGGAGACTATCTTATTATTGATTAGACCTGTTGCGTAAATAATGCATAGCTTTATCGAAAAAAATTGTGTTATGCAGAAAAAAGCGCTATTCCTTACCGGCTCTACCGGATTTGTTGGCAGCAATCTGTTACAGCGACTTTCAATCTCGCCTAAATATCGGACACTGCCAGTTTTTGTGCTTGCTCGCAACATCGGACTAAAAACGGCAGAATGCCGTGTAAATGAGATTGTACCGGGCTTTTCAGGAAAGGTTGTCCATGGAGACATATGCCTGCCGGGACTGGGGATTAAGAGCAAAGATAGGGAAGTCCTCAAATGCTATGATCTCGAAGTCTGGCATGTTGCCGGCAATACCAAATTTGCAAAAGAAGAAGCATTGGAAATTTATAAAGATAATTTCCTTGGTACCCAGAATGTTCTTCAGTTCATTGAGGTTTTTTCTGTAAAGCAATTTCATTACATGAGTACAGCCTACATAGCAGGTGACCGCGCGAGACTGTTAAACAGGAGCATGCAGACAGCATATGAAAAAGATGTAGATGTCGGTCAAAGATTCCGTAATCCCTATGAAGAATCAAAGCTTAAGGCGGAAATACTGGTGCGTGATATAACAAGAAAGCTGGGGCTAAAGACTAATATTTATCGAATTGGAATTGCTGTGGGCAGATCTGACACGGGTTCTGCTACAACATTCACTGGTTATTACAACTATATGATGGGTTTTAAAACCTTGCGGGACAAAGTGTCAAATAATCTTTGTCTATACCGTGATGACGGGATTTCACTGAAAAATGGCATTCTCCATATCCCAATGAGAATTTGTGGGTCAGCCAATGCAACGGTGAACATGGGATGTGTAGACTACATCGTTGATATAGTTGTACGGCTTGCAGAAAGCCCCGCAAGTGTAGGAAAGACATTTAACATAGTTAATCCTAATCCGCCTAAACTTGGCTGGTTATTGGAAACTAGCTTTAAAATCATTCAGATGGAAGGGATTCAGATCATGGATACTGATACTCTTAGCTGTGAATATAAGAATTTCCCGGCAACTAAATTGGAAGAAAGAATAAGTCGAATTACTAAGCAATACCAGGATTATACGTGCGGAGAACCTGTCTTTGATAATAGAAATGTCAAAGAAATTCTTGGTACTGTTCCTGCACATCCAAAAGTAGATGAGGCCCTTATCGAAAGACTTCTGATTTATGCCATTAAGGTAAATTTCGGGAGGGAGCGTCCACGATTATAATGAATACAAAACACAAGTTGGGAAAAGGGGTCACCTATTGAGGTTATAGTCAAGTGAAAAAACAGTATTCCTAAGAGGTAATTTCTCATCGAATGAGATTGCTTTAAATTAAATTACTTGGAATTCTGGGTAGAGTAGGGAACTGGCTATATATAGTTTAGGTTGGCCTATCTGTTTCTGCCCCTTTTGTCCGGCAGTGCCTTCAAGACTGGCAAAAAGGATTCTGATAAAGAGAAGATAAAAATAGGAAAATAACAAGAAAAACTAAAAATGATTACGAAAAGCATTTAATTTCTTGTAAAAAGAGGGTTATTCAGAAGGTGTAGACTTCAGAAGAATGTTAAACTAAGTAAGGCTGTTTATGACCATACCGGTAACTAACTTCGGATAAAAATACGTTGACTTTGGAGGCATTACCTTACGAACCATGGCAATTTCTCTTACCTGTTCAATACGAGTGGGCCTCAGAAAAAATGCCAACTGGTATTGCCCTGACTTCACCAGTGATATAGCCTCTGACTCTTCCTTTACATATTTTACATAATCTTTTAAGGTCACATCCGTAGAATGTATACCCAATATCTTATGTATGATTATACTGTGTAGGATGCCGGCATCTAAATGTCTCCATTCGGGATGGTCGTTAGCAAATACTGTATCCAATAATTTTTCATTGCTTAACGACAATTTGTAATAGGCATCTTCCTTGCCGGCATACAACACAAAGGTATGACCACTGGTTTCATTATTAAGTCTCGACATAAACCCTTCTACACAACACCCCTTGCCAATCAGTTCAACCGTAAAAGATGCTTTGAGAGACTTAAGAATCCAGTCGAAGTTATAATCCTTTATGTTGCGAACAAGCCGATGTGCTGGCAAGATCTGCAAGCCGGGGTTATTCATAGACACACATACCATCATCACATAATCCAGAGGTAAATCACTAGAAAGTCTGCCGTTTTCCTTCCGCATCTGTTCCTTGTAAACAAGCGATGTTTCATAGCGATGATGCCCGTCAGCAATAAAGAGAGGTTTCTCCTTCATAAGTTCGGTAAGATTGTTAATGATGTTAGCTCCTTTTATAACCCACAATTTATTTTTTACACCACTGTTATCGGTAAAATCTATATCCGGCTTCTTCGGTGTTATACCTGACAGATAATTATCTACCTCGTTGTTTTCATCAGGGAAGAGGGCAAATATTGAACTGAGATTAGCCTGGCATGATTTTGTAAGTTTTAAACGGTCTTCTTTGGGACCAGGGAGCGTCTGTTCATGAGGATAAATGTATCCGCTATCAAACGGTTCAAGCTTAACTAAGGCAATGAATCCTCTGCGCACTATTCGCATGTTCTCAGATAAGCACTCCTGGTCATATACATAAATTGCAGGATATTCTTCCTGTTTAAGTATTCCGCTTTTTTCCCAATTGTTTAGAAATTCAGCGGCACGGGTATATTTATTTACCTTTTCCGTATCACCAGGAAGGTCTTTACCAAAATCTAAACGGATTATATTGTTAGGATGTAACTGGTAATATCGCTCCTGTTCCTGTGGTGAAATTACATCATAAGGAGGTGTAACAACTGATGCGATATCCTTAATGATATCTTGATTATACCGCAAACCCTTAAACGGCTTAATAATTGCCATATTACATGAATACCTTTTTATTTAACTAACAATGCGTGTTTTGGATAAAAGACAGTTACCAGCCTTTAATACCAAATAAATTCACATATGACTCCTAAGTGCCTTCTTCCCATGAGGCAAGATATTTCTCTTGTTCTTTTGTGAGTGTATCAATAGTTATTCCCATTGATTTCAATTTTAAGCTGGCTACCCACTGGTCTATCTCTTTTGGCACATCATACACCTTCGAACCAAATTTACCTTTATTCTTTACCACATATTCTGTGGTCAAAGCCTGAGTAGCAAAACTCATATCCATAACGCACGCAGGATGTCCTTCTGCAGCAGCAAGATTAATAAGACGTCCTTCACCAAGTAAGTAAACAGACTTGCCATTTTTCAACACATACTGGTCAACAAAATTCCTTACTGATTTATTAACCTTTGTTGCTATTGATTCCAGGGACGTAATATCAATTTCAACATTAAAGTGTCCTGAATTGCAAACGATTGCACCGTTTTTCATAACCTCAAAATGTTCTTTTCCAATTACACTTACATTGCCTGTCATGGTACAAAACAGGTCGCCAATTTTTGCAGCCTCAATCATGGGCATTACCAAAAATCCATCCATAGCTGCCTCGAGGGATTTAATCGGATTGATTTCCGTAACAATAACATTTGCACCCATACCCTTAGCCCTCATGGCGAATCCCTTTCCGCACCATCCGTAACCTGCAACCACAACTGTTTTCCCGGCAAACAGGATGTCAGTTGCCCGAATAATTCCATCAAGTGTGGATTGTCCTGTTCCGTAACGATTGTCAAAAAGATGTTTTGTATCAGCATTGTTTACTGCAAAAACCGGTATCTTAAGGGCGCCGTCTCTTTCCATTGCCTTTAACCTTATCACCCCAGTAGTGGTTTCTTCCATACTCCCCAGTATTTGCGGTATCAGTTCTTTCCGTTCCTTGTGAATAGCTGAAACCAAATCAGCGCCGTCATCCATTGTTATTGTTGGCTTGTGATCCAGCGCCGATGTAATATGTTTGTAATATGTCTTATTATCTTCAGCTTTTATGGCAAAGACAGAAACACCATAGTCTTTAACAAGAGAGGCAGATACATCATCTTGTGTAGATAAAGGATTTGAAGCACAGAGCACAACATCTGCGCCGCCTGCCTTAAGCGTCCTGACGAGATTGGCTGTTTCTGCTGTAACATGAAGACAGGCAGACATTCTCAATCCCTTAAGGGGTTTCTCCTTTTCAAACCTTTCCTTTATCTGCGCAAGAACGGGCATATCATTGTTAGCCCATTCGATACGTTTTTTACCAATTGAAGCAAGATTTATATCTTTGATGTCACAATTCATGAAATCTCCTATTTATTTCATAAAAAATTTGAAGGATAGCATCCTCAATCAACACCGATTTAAACACCAGCAGCTTTTCGCAACGCATCTACCATATCAGTCTTTTCCCAGGTAAAGGTATCTTCTGAACGACCAAAATGGCCATGTCTTGCCGTGATTTTATAAATTGGTCTTCTTAGCTTTAAACGGTCAATTATCCCTTTTGGTGTCATATCAAAAACCTTTTCACATATCTGGGTAAGGTTTTCATCAGGAATCTTACCTGTACCTTCTGTAGAAATATGAATAGCTAGCGGTTTGGCAATACCAATAGCATACGCAACCTGTGCCTCACATCTATCTGCAAGGCCAGAGGCTACTACATTCTTTGCAACATGTCTGGCTGCATAACAAGCACTTCGATCTACCTTCGTTGGGTCTTTTCCTGAGAAAGCGCCACCACCGTGTCGTCCCCATCCGCCGTATGTATCCACAATAATTTTTCGTCCAGTCAAACCACAGTCACCCTGAGGCCCGCCTATTACAAAACGGCCTGTTGGGTTTATATGATAAATTGTTTTACTATCTAAAAGATTGGGAGGAATTACTTGTTTTGCAACTTTTTCTATCATATCCTCCTTTAAAGTATTATACTTTACATCGGGGTCATGCTGCGTAGAAATTACTACGGTATGGATTCTTACCGGCGTATGGTCCTGATACTCGACGGTGACCTGAGATTTCGCATCAGGGCGGAGATATTTTAACACGCCTTTTTGTCTCAATTCGGCATGTTTAATAATAATCCTGTGAGCAAGCATAATCGGAAGCGGCATCAATTCAGGCGTTTCATTGCAGGCATAGCCAAACATCATACCCTGATCACCAGCGCCATGTTCTTTATGAAGTCCCTCGCCTTCTGTAACTCCCTGAGATATATCAGGAGATTGTTTGCCAATACTTGTAATGACTGCGCATGAATTGTAATCGAATCCCATGGAAGCATCTGTATATCCAATTTCTTTTATTGTATTCCTCACAATGTCGGGTATATTCACGTTGGCTTTAGTGGTGAATTCGCCAGCCACAAATGCAACTCCAGTCGTTACAAGTGTTTCACATGCTACCCTGCTCATAGGATCCTTCTCAAGCATTGCATCCAGTACAGCGTCTGAAATCTGATCAGCAACCTTATCAGGATGCCCCATAGATACTGATTCTGAAGTAAATAAATGTCTGCCCTTTTTCATAACTTATACTATCCTCTCCTTAAATAAAAACTCTTTTAAAATCCCTAAATTACGAATTGTAGCGCCACGTTGTTTCAATACAACTGCCTGCGCTCTTTCACCCATTTCTTTAGCTTCTTCTGTATGTTCCAACAAGAATACTATTTCTTTTAATAATGAAGACTCATCATGAACAATTCTTATGGCATTAGCTTCTTTCAATAGCTGAATTTCTTCTGCAAAGTTAAATGTATGAGGTCCCACGATTATTGGTCTGGCAAGCCCGGCAGGTTCCATTATGTTTTGTCCACCGTAAGGTACAAGGCTTTTCCCTACAAATACACAGTCTGCAATGCCATATATATTTAACAATTCACCCATCGTGTCTACTAAAACTACGGTTTTGTATTTTTGATTACCGACTTTATTTCCTTTATCCAACGATGTTTTTCGTATACAGCTAAATCCCTGGGACTCAATTAATTTAATTATAGACTCTATTCTTTCGATATGTCTCGGCACCAAAACGAGCCTGAGTCTATTAAACTTTGTTAACAGTTGCGAATAAATTCTTAAAAGAATTACCTCTTCACCCTCATGTGTACTGCCACAAACAAGGATTTTGTCCTCATCACTAATTTCCATCAACGATTGCAACTGTTTCATTGTGTATTCAGGCACACAGGTAACAATATTATCAAACTTCATATTACCGGTTGTAAAAATCTGAGCCTCTGGAATACCAAGTTTTATAAGCCGATTAGCATCTGTCTTCGTCCTTGTGCAAAAAACATTTTCTTTTTTCTTTAAACTTCCTAGAAAATCATTCGAGATTTTATTTAACATATTATACCACTTTAACGACTTTTCAGATATTCTTGCGTTTATTAAAGCGATTGGAATCCGCCTCCTAACCGCTGATATAATGAAATTAGGCCATATTTCCAACTCAACTAAAAATATAAAATCCGGTTGTATTATATTCAATACGCTGTTAACCACCCAGCTCAAATCGAGTGGGAAATAAAATATATCTTTATCCTTAAAGTTTTTTTGCGCAACCGATAGCCCGGTACTCGTATTTGCAGATATTACTACATCTAATTCATAAAACTCATTTTCCAAACATTTTATAAATTCTTTTACTGTTAGTATCTCACCTACTGAAGCGCAATGAATCCATATACGCTTTTTTTCAACTTTTTTTATATCAACCCAACCGAGACGTTGTTTTAAACCGGCACGGTAACGCTTATTTACCAGAAATTTTGAAATAAAATATGGTGAACCACAGACGAGTACTGTTAAATAAACAGCATCCATGATATTAGACATGTGGTATGGTGTGAATTTTCAGGTTATAATTCCATTCATTAAATAAAATGATTATTTTGTCCTGCCACAGCACTGTTTGAATTTCTTACCACTGCCGCATACGCAAGGTTGATTTCTACCTACTTTGATGCCAACTTTTATAGGTTCAATTTTTCTTTCGGCCCGTTCTTCAGACTTCTTACCAACACTTTCAACAGCACCGACCGCAACTGTAGATTCTTGCATTGCCTCTAACCCCGAAACTTCTTTATGAACAAACTGGTCTGGATGCCATATATCTTTTCTCTTTAATTCTTTAACTGGTTGCAATCTAAATATAAGGTCAGTTACTTCATCCCTGATTGATAGGTTCATGCTAGCAAACATGGTAAGCGCCTCTTTTTTATATTCAATCTTAGGATCTACCTGCGCATATCCACGGAGACCAATGCCTGACCTCAGATGATCCATCGCATAAAGATGGTCTTTCCATTTTATATCAATTTTCTCCAACAAAAGAATCTGAGCAATCTTTTCCATTTCTTCCTTGCCAATAGCATTCTCTTTGGCTTCGTATGCCTCTACTGCCTTCCTTTTTAAATACTCCTCCACACTCTGCGCTGTCTTGTCCTCAACCTCATCCAGATTTATTGTTAAACCAAACTTTTGCCTAAACCATGATTCGAGATCTAATGAATCTTCTTCCTCGTCACCCTTTTTTACACTAAAAGCGATGTCCACAGCTTCTTGAATACCGTCCTCTAACATCCTGAAAATATATTCATTAAGGTCTTTACCCTGCAGTATGTTTTGCCGCATACCATAGATAGTTTTTCTCTGTTCATCCATTACCTCGTCGTACGCAAGCAGATGCTTACGAATTTCAAAATTGTGTTCTTCAACCTTTTTTTGCGCCCTTTCAATAGATTTTGTAACCATTGAATGTTCAATTGCCATACCCTCTTCCATACCAAACATTTTTAAAAGAGAACTAACTCTTTCGGAAGCAAAAATCCGCATCAAATCATCTTGAAGTGACACATAAAAACGCGATGAGCCTGGGTCTCCCTGGCGACCAGCACGCCCACGCAACTGGTTATCAATGCGCCTTGCTTCGTGTCTCTCGGTCCCAACTATGTGAAGCCCTCCGAGCGCAGGAACTCCTTCGCCCAGAACAATGTCTGTACCACGTCCAGCCATATTGGTTGCAATAGTTACATTTCCCCGCTGACCAGCCTTTGCAATAATATGCGCTTCCTTTTCATGGTGCTTGGCATTTAATACTTCATGCTCCACACCTTCTCTTATGAGTCGCTCACTAAGTAATTCTGATTTTTCTATAGAAACAGTTCCAACTAGTATCGGCCTTCCTTCTTTATGTACCCCTACAATCTCCTTTATAATAGCATCAAACTTTTCCTTTTCAGTTCGGTAAACCCGATCTGGAAAATTTGTGCGATGTAACGGTTTATTTGTTGGAATTACAACAACCTCAAGTTTATATATCTTGTCAAATTCGGCTGACTCAGTAATTGCTGTGCCTGTCATGCCAGCAAGTTTTTTATATAATCTGAAGAAATTCTGCAGAGTAATTGTAGCAAGTGTCTGGTTTTCTTCTTTAATCCGCTGATGTTCCTTCGCCTGTACTGCTTGATGTAAACCATCACTCCAAACTCTGCCTTCCATCAAACGGCCTGTAAATTCATCAACAATAACAACTTCACCGTTCTTGACTATATAATCCCTGTCATTCTTAAATAAATAGTGGGCACGCAACGCCTGTTCAATATAATGAGGCCATTCCATATTAGTACCGGTATAAATACTATCTACATTCAGATACTTTTCAACTTCTTCTACGCCTTCCTCAATAAGATGTACCATGCGTTCTTTTTCTTTTAACTCAAAATGTTTCCCACTTTTTAGACGTCTGGCAATCTTGTCTGCTATATAATATCTTTCTGTAGACTCCTCCGCTGGACCAGAAATGATTAACGGAGTACGTGCCTCATCAATCAAAATACTATCCACTTCATCAACAATTGCATAATTCAGTCCCCGACTAATCTGTACCTGTTCTTCCTGTCCTCCCCTCATATTATCACGAAGATAGTCAAATCCAAATTCGTTATTCGTACCATAGGTAATATCGCATAAATAAGCAGTCCTTTTATCTTCATAACTTTGATTCGCCTGAATTGCACCTGCCTTTAAACCCAGAAATTCATATAGCGGCGACATCCAATCCCTGTCACGTCTCGCAAGATAATCATTAACCGTAACAATGTGAACGCCGCTTCCTGTCAATGCATTTAAATAAGCGGGCATGGTTGCAACGAGTGTTTTGCCTTCTCCTGTTGTCATTTCAGCAATTTTTCCCTGATGCAAAACAACACCACCAATAAGCTGGACATCAAAATGTCTCATTGTACGGTTGGGGCTGTCTGGATTTGGGGCAATGAGGACTCTGCGACTTGCTTCCCTTACTGTAGCAAAAGCCTCTGGTAAAATATCATCAACTCTCTCCCCTTTAGTTAATCTCTCTTTAAACTTGTCGGTTTGCTGGCGAATTTCTGCATCTGTCAGAGACATCATTTTGGATTCGAGAGAATTAATATAGTCTACAATAGGCTTTATTTTATTAATTAGCCTCTCGTTTGATGTACCAAAAACTTTAGTTAACAGTCCCATGGTTATTTTTTTTTATAAATGAATTGTAATTAAGATGTTAGTTTTATTTTAAAAGATTAAATTCGGGTATTCACTAAAATACAGAATAGTTAAATATCTGTATTAAAAAGAAGGTAAAATTTAGAATCAAATACTCACCAATTTTTATCAAATATAAATATACATGTCAAGGTAATGTTGTAATATAGACTTACATAGCTTATACATAATCAAATAATCACACAAAATTCTTTCGGATATCAACGCAGATAATGGTTATCAGGAGAAAAATTAGTCAATACGGTATTTTGATGCAGAAAACATTAAAAAAGCTGTTGAACTAAATAGTTCAACAGCTTTTTATGAAATTAAGTTTTACGATTACCAAGGTTAACCAAATCTGTTAACTGACTTTACGTAATTTCTAATTTTTTAAAAACGCTAATGATTTTGGTAATCGTAGATTACACTCTTTGTGTCTGATTACTTTTAAGGATTTTACTAAAAGCATGTATCTAGAAAAGTCCCTTTACCTTTCCTGTATTTACATCAACATCCACGCGTCGGAATGCAGGGTCAGAACTTGTTCCTGGCATAAGTTTAATATCTCCTGCTATTGGTACTACAAATCCAGCACCTTTAAAAGTCATTACATCCCTGATGCGCAATCTCCAATTTTTAGGACTACCTTTTATTTGTGGATTGTCAGTAATAGAAAGGTGGGTTTTAACCATGCAGGTTCCCATCTTTGAAATATCGGGGTCACTATCTAATGCCTTGATTTTTGTTAATGCCTCAGGAGTAAAATCAACGCCATCTGCACCATAAACTTCCTTTGCAATCAGTTCGATACGCGACCTTAAAGGAGTACTTAATTCATAAAGAAACTTAAAATTATTGGGTTGGTTGCATGCATCAATTACTGCGTCAGCCAGTTCTAGCGCGCCTTCGCCTCCTTTTAGCCAGTGTTGCGACATGGCTACACGAGCTCCCGCTTTTTCAGCCAATCGGCAAACCGTATTGATTTCAGCTGCAGTGTCTGTATGGAACGCGTTGATACAAACTACAGGGTTAATTCCAGCTTTCTTAACTGTGTTGATGTGGTGGACAAGATTTTCCACTCCCTTTTCAACCCACCCGACGTTTTCTTCTTTATAGCAAGGATCGAGAGGGCGTCCTGGCACTGGAATCGGGGCACCACCGTGACACTTAAGAGCTCGAATAGTGGCGACAACTACTGCAGCATGCGGTTTCTGCCCTGAATAACGGCATTTTAAATTCCAGAATTTTTCGAAACCGATATCAGCTCCGAAACCTGATTCGGTTACATGATAATCACCTAATTTCAGGCCTAACCTGTCAGCGATAACCGAGGATTGACCAATAGCAATATTTGCAAAAGGCCCTGCATGAACAAAAACAGGTTGCCCCTCAATAGTTTGCATGAGATTTGGATTAATGGTTTCTACCATCCATGCAGTCATAGCACCAGCCACTTCAAGATCAGTAGTTGTAATTGGCTTGCCTTTTTTGTCATAGGCAACAACCATCTTGCCTATCCGTTCCCTCATGTCTTTTAAATCTTTTGAGACTGCAAGAATTGCCATAATCTCAGAAGACACTGCTATAGCGAATCCTGATTCCATCATAAAACCATCCATTCGGCCACCGATACCAATTATTATCTTTCTGAGCACCTGGGCACAAAAGTCAATAATCCATTTAATTTCGATTCTGTCAGGGTCAATATCAAGACGCTTCAGATTCCTTTTAGCAAGCTCCTCATCGTTGTAATTAAATTCATGCTGTATTCTGGATGTAAGTGCCACCATAGCTAAATTATGAGCATTGACAATAGCATTGATATCACCGGTTAACCCAAGCGAAAAAGGGGTTAAGGGAATACACTGGGAAAGCCCACCACCGGCTGCGGAACCTTTGATATTCATAGTTGGCCCTCCTGATGGTTGACGAATGGCACCAATGACTTTCTTGCCTCTCTTCCCCAGACCCTGGACAAGCCCCATGGTTGTGGTTGATTTTCCCTCACCAAGAGGTGTTGGGGTTATGGCAGTTACGTCAATAAATTTCCCGTCTGGTTTGCTCTCTACCCGTTTCAAAACCTTATTAAAATCAATCTTTGCCACATAATGGCCATGGGGAAGCAATTCGTCTTTCTGTAAACTCAATTCATCCGCTAATTGATACACCGTTTTCATCCGAGTTTCAGCATCTGCTGCTATTTCCCAATCTGCATGTTTGGTGGGGTCCAATACCATAATCTTTTTTCTCCTTAAATCAGCCAAGATTAATAATTAGTTAAAACATTATTCTGTTAAAAGTGCGCTATTAAAAAATTGTGTCTCTAATATTTTAGTTCTTTAATAAATAATGATATATAAGAGCATAAATCTTGTAATTATATTTATTAATTTAACTTTTCTACGAACAAAACAGGAATTCATGCAAAGTCGAAAGATATTTGCTTTTTTACAAATTAAAAAATTTAATCCGATAATTATACTTTCCAAATTTATAAGGTCAAGAATATAATGTTTATTATAAAATTTATTTTAAATTTTTGTTGACAAACCCTTACATAAATAATATATATGATAGACAAACTATAGGAGTTGCCGTGTATAACATTGTCCACGTGCGGCAGATTAAGAGCAAAATTATAAAGAAATCTTTATTTAGCTTTATTAAATTTGGTTTTTTATATAATTTTGGTAAGCTTAGTTTTTTTCTTAACTTATCTGATTGCTATTAGTTAAGTCTTTCTTTCTATCATATGTCTGTTTAATAAAAGTAAATATTTTAATTAAATCGAATTGCGGTTTATTTAGGGGTTATTTTTGCTGTTTTCTTAAAAGCTAATTTTAATTAACTTTCTTAGTTAAAAATTGGGAAAGGAGGCAATTACAAAAGAATCAAAAAAGTAAGCTTAAGTTTCCTTATATTTTAATCAAGTAATTTTAAGAAAGGAGGAAGTTTTTAATGAAGAATTTATACAAACTGGGCTTGGCTAGCATATTATGCGGTGCTATGATAAGTTTTGCAGCGCCGGCATTCGCTCAGGAAGCAAGTCCCGAAGCCAATGTAAGTACAGAAGAATCTCCATTGTCAGGCATCCTCAAAGGATTAACATTGAGTGGTTTTGTTGACGTAAATTACTTTTACAATTTCAGGCGTCATAGTAATTCTCCCCAACAAAATACATTAAGTCCGCTTAATTTTGTCGGTGAAAACGAGAACAATTCGTTTACCTTTGAGAGTTTTACGCTTTTCCTTGACAAAGAGGTAACAGACGATCATCCCATAGGATGGCAGATGCATACGTATTTTGGAGAGAAGGCAAAGAGGATTACATTTTTGGGAGAAGCCGCTACAAACGATCCTGACAGAGACGATATTTTTACCGTCGCAACAGCAAATGTTTCCTATAAGGCACCGGTTGGAAGTGGCCTTACATTAACCCTTGGTAAGATATATACCTGGATCGGTGCGGAACTGGTAGAAAACATTAATAACCCAAACTATCAACATGGTATCCTTTATAATAATGCCATACCATTTACGCATACCGGGTTAAAGGCAGGATACGACCTCACTGATAAATTGTATGCAGCAGTTTACGTTGTAAACGGATGGGACTCTTTTGTTGACAATAACTCAGCAAAATCATTTGGATGGTATTTATCGTATGCGCCAACTGATAAGGCATTCGTCTCTCTGGCTGGTATTCATGGGGCAGAAGGATGGGATGCTGAAAAGGGAGACCCGCTTCCAGACCAGAGATCGAGTTCGACCAGCGGTCTAACTCAGATGTTGGACCTTGTTGCCTCGTACCAATTGACCGACAAGCTAAAGTTTATGTTTAACGCCGATTGGGGCATAGCAGAAGATGCAGGAATAGACATTGAGAATGGCGTTGCAACTGGAGACACGGGACATTGGTGGGGCCTTGCGGGATACGCTATTTATGATTTTACAGATTCAGTCCAGGGTGTTGTAAGATGCGAGTACTTTGACGATACCGATGGTGTAAGGTATTTTGGACAGTCCGTATGGGAAACAACCGTCACAGCTAATATTAAGGTAAGAGAAAATCTTTTGGTTAGGCCTGAATACAGGTTTAACCATTACGCCGACCCTGAATCAATCGGTCTCTATGGTGACGACGAGCACATCGTTGGTATGGGTGTAGAGTATTTGTTCTAAAAGAGTTTATGCCGATTATTGACTTAAATTCTTTTTGAAAATGAGAAGTTAAAGATTTTATTTGTAATGTCAGATGTATATAATCCCCCCTTATATTACCATTATGTAATATACGGGGGGATTTTTTTGCACATATTTTTTCAATGTGTCTGACCTGATAGTGACCAAAATAAAAGGTATCTTTTAATTCACTGAAACACTGTTCAATACCCCAACGAAGCAAGTGGTTGGGAATAACGGGTCTTTGCAGAAATGCTGAGTTGGTTGGTGATAAGCACGTTGTCCGAAAATTAACATTCCGATACTACACACATTCTTATTACCCCTGAAACCGCATTTTTTAATACATGCCATCGCCTTATAGCTTTAATCTTTTAGCATTGTGAAGGTTTTTTTAACACATCGACACCCTGTAACAGTCGGCTGATAATGTGTTTGTTGATAGGCAAGTTCTTTTGAATCAAAAAATGACTTATATAAAATGAATCGTAATTTGCGAGATAGCACTTAACTGGGCAATTCGTATTTGCTTGTACAAGGATGTACGGTAATCCCCAAAAACCACTTATACAGGATAGTCAAAGAGGTAGCATTTTCACTCGATACAGAAGGGATAGGTGAATACATGCCTGAACAGCAATTTTCAACAATACAAGCCTGACGTGTATGAGAAATAGGAAAACCGGTATCGTTACAGTAATTTTAACTATGATGAGGGGAGTGACAGTTGTGTATGTCCTGAAGGGACACGGTTAACGTACCGGAAGACCGGAACAAATCTTGTCCTCGTGTAAACGTGGAAAGGCAGATAGCCACCAATGGAATCATAAGGTTTACAAGGGAACAGGGTGTGTGGCATGTCAGAAGCGATCATTATGTACAAAGTCGAAGCAGAGAGAATTGTGACCTCTTTGGCTTCTTAATTATTTTGTCTTTTTAGACGTTCATACTCGGCAAATGCATTTTCGGCTTCTGCAATCATTCCCTTCTTCTTGTAAGCAAGCCCCAGATTATAATGAATATTGGGTATCTCTGGTTCAATGGCTGCAACCTTCTGAAACTCCTTTATTGCTGCATCATACATTCCTTTCTTGCCATATTCAACGCCCTTTTCATTAATCTTTTTTATGTCTAATCCACCGTCACCCTTGTTTTGTAGTTCTTCAGATGTTTTCCCAACAGATACTACCGTAGAAGAGGTTTTCCCTTTATCCTGGGCGATAGAAATCTCTTCGGCAGTCGTCTTTTGCGCTGTACTTTTTGGCGATTTTTGCGCAACGGACGTCCTCTCCGCTACTGGAGTTTGTTTTTTTGCAGAAGTAACATTGACCTTGGTTGATAGTTTCTTATGGGCAATCTCTAAGGATGCTGCCCTTTTTTTCAGCTTTTCATGGTCTTTTTCCAGTGTATATAACCTTACTTTCATCTGGGTATATGCCTTGTTTAACCTTTCTTTCTCGGATGCAAGCATATTTATCCGTCCTTCAAGATTCTGATTCGTTGCTTCAAAATCATTTAAACGTTGTTCCATGCTATCAAATGTTTTGATTACGCTAGTTTGAATTTGATGCATAGTACTCTTCTGAGACATTTCTTTATGTTTAGCATATTTATAAGGGTTATCAACACCGAAAGTGGTTTTACCCGTTATGAATAACACTAATAATGCGCAGGACATGAAGATTATATATTTAAGTTCAGGCGCTTTTTTCATTATCATACCTTTTCCTCCTATATCATAATCATAAATATGAATGACAAAATTAAATACACGGTTGATTTAATGTAATATATTACCTCTGTGAATAAAATTTGCAAGTAATTTCAATAATTTCTTAAAAATTTTAAGAGGGTAAAAAAAGCATCCTGCACTATATATTCTTAACATTGACTTCTTTTTTAAATATAAATATCACTTATTTTGTTAAAAGTATGTTTATAACTATTGCGGAGGATGAGTAGATGAGAAATAAAAAAACAAAAAGAAGTATCTGTTTTGAATGCAATTATGCAATAAGCTTAGATAGTAAAATTGATTTTTGTAATATCCTCATGCGTAATGTTTCTTACAAGTCATGCACTGCATTTGAGAAGCCACGATGCTACGGGGAGAGCCACTTCTTTTAGAATGACACGCTCTGTCAATGATGAAAATTCTACCCTGCCAATTTATAATGGACGTGACAGCGAATTTACAACAGCTATTGATGTTGCATACATGTTCTAATCTAAGTTTACAAAATAGCAACAAGGAATAAAAGATCCCCCTATATTTTGATTAAACAAAATATAGGGGGATTTATCTTTAATTGCTACTCCATTAATTCAATAGAACCTCCCTAATTTTCTTCCCCACCAAATTTTTTACAAAATCAATTAAATCATGTTATAATTATATCAATATTAATTCCGATTAATTCTGCAAAATAAACTTCGATTATCTTAACGATAACGGTTAAAAATATTATATTCTCTTTGTTTAATCAAAACACTTGCTCAACAATTCTCTTAACTCAATACGATTTAAAATTTGTCTTTTATGAATATCTTTCAAAGATTTTGAATGGCAATACATGGCACATAAAGTTAAATTATAAATAAAAGCGTAATAAATCTTCTGCGTTTTTAGGAAAAACAGATTTTTTAAATCAAAAGTAATGAACAATCTAAAGACATTTGTAATAAATAATATATTGCCATTAATAGAAATGCCCGGTCAATATACTGGAGGAGAATGGAACACCATTGTCAAGAACCACGCTGACGTTAGCGTAAAATTTGCATTAGCATTTCCAGATACTTATAGTATTGGCATGTCGCATCTTGGCATTCAAATAATCTATGGTTTGCTTAACAAAAGAAAGGATACTGCCTGCGAAAGGGTTTTTGCACCGTTAGAAGACATGGAATCACTAATGAGAAGACATAAAATTCCATTATTCTCACTCGAGACTTATACCCCCTTAAAAGAGTTTGATATCATTGGCTTCTCGCTTCAATATGAACTGACTTATACCAATGTTTTGAATATGTTAAACCTTTCTTACATACCAGTCTTTGCACACGAACGAGATGAAAACGACCCGCTAATCATAGCCGGAGGTCCAACAGTTATATCACCTGAATCTATAGCAGATTTTATAGATGTCTTTCTGGTTGGAGACGGAGAAGAATGCCTACCGGATTTTATTGAATTATTCAAAAATTTGAAAGGAGGCAACCTTTCTCGTAAAGAAAAAATTATAACCATAGCAAGGTCTATTAAAAATGCTTATGCACCATCTCTGTACAATACTTCACACAGACAAGATGACACAATAGAAGAAATAAGTCCCTTAATATCAGATATACCATTTCCTGTACATGCTGCTTCTGTGAAGGACTTAAACAAAACATATTATCCCACTAAACCCGTTATTCCATATGTAAAGACCGTCCACGACCGTATTACTATTGAAGTAATGCGTGGTTGCACACAAGGATGCAGATTCTGTCAAGCTGGTATGAGTAAACGTCCTACACGACCACGTACTATCGAAAATATTCTGAACCTAGCAAGAGAAATTTACGCTAATACAGGTCATAACGAGATATCCCTTGCCTCTCTCTCCATTAGCGACTACCCATTTCTTCATCTTTTGATGGAAGAAATGAATCGTGTTTTCAGCCCAAAATATGTGAATATATCATTCCCCTCTTTACGGGTAAATGAACATCTCACCCTTTTACCCTCGATGCTTAATACAGTGCGCAAATCTGGAATTACCATGGCGCCTGAAGCGGCAACACCAACACTCAGAAGAATTATTAATAAGAATATCCGTAATGAAGATCTTTACAGTGGTATTAAGGAAGCTTACAAACATGGATGGAATTTAATTAAATTATATTTTATGGTTGGGCTTCCTACCGAAACAGATGAAGATATTGATGCAATTGCACAACTTGCCTATAATGTCTCAGATTTAAAAAAAGGCGTAAAAGGTTCATGGGGAGAAGTAAATTTAAGCATTGCACCTTTCGTACCAAAAGCACATACCCCTTTCCAATGGTATCCAATGATTACCTTACAGCGCATGAAGGAAATTAAAAAAATGTTACTTGAAAAAATCAGGAGGAAATGCATTCACGTTAAATTTCATAATGCGGAGCGGAGCGTATTGGAGGGTATTTTTGCTCGTGGAGACAGAAGACTAGGCAAGGTCATTTATACAGCCTGGCAGGACGGATGCAAATTTGACGCTTGGGAAGAACATTTTAAATTTCAAAAATGGCTTGAGGCATTTCAGAAGGTTGGCATTGATTGGACTTTTTATGTACACCGCCAGAGAAGTGAAGCAGAAGTCTTCCCCTGGGACCACATCAGTTGCGGAGTGGCAAAATCCTTTCTTATAAATGAAATGCATAAGTCTATAAACGGGGAAATTACATCCGATTGCAGCGTGGATGAATGTACAGAATGTGGCAGCTGTGTACGATCCAGTAATTTCTGTACTATATAAAATGAAATATTATTTGAAAAGAAGAGCTAATTAATATATATAGGTTTAGGTTTAAGTTTAAGTTCAAGTTCAAGCAATACAAGGTGGAATTAATAAAAATTTAGAATGAAACATCATCCCTAAAGTAAACTTGGGATTTTTAATTTATGGCACACGTATGCATTAGCCTCGGGTCAAACTTGGGAGATAGCAAAAGCAATCTATTTGATGCTTACAATCGTATCATTAGCATTAAAGAAATACGGTTATCAAAACTTTCGAGATTTTACGAAACAGAGCCTGTAGGCGGTCATCCACAACCTATATATTTAAATGCCGCTGTTAGTATCGAAACTGAATTATCTCCTTATAAGTTACTCGAACATTTTCAGTATATAGAAACCAGCATGGGAAGGATTCGTAATATAAAATGGGGTCCCAGGAATATTGATATTGATATACTACTTTATGATAACAAAATCATTGATGATGTCTGTCTTAAAATACCCCATCCCCTCATGCATTCAAGGTTATTTGTTTTAGAACCACTTTCTGAAATTGAACCATTTATAATTCATCCGATTTTAAAAAAATCTATCCTTTTACTATATAAAGAAAATAAACTTTCATTAACCAATACAAAATAAGACATGTTCTCGAGATTAGATAATTACATATTGAAGACTTTTATACCAACGTTCTTTTTGTGCTTACTCATAATTTTAGGTATCTATGTTATAGTAGACCTGCTTCAAAAACTTGGAGAGTTTGTAGAAATGGGAGAAGAGGCCTTTGGTACAGGTATACGTTATTATTCTTACCTTCTTCCTGTAATCATCTTTCAGTTTTTTCCAGCAATAACCTTAATTGCCGTGTGTATTGTTCTTGTAAGAATGGCAAGGAACCGGGAAATACTGGCAATGCAGGTTGCTGGAATCTCCCTTTATAGAATTTTACTGCCAATCTTTGTTGTTACAGTATTTATGTCTTTTGCATCTTTTGGCGATCAGGAATGGATTATTCCGCGTTTCGCAAAGAGCTTAGAGACATTACGACAAACCTCATTCAACAACAACATTCAGCGAAATCTACTCATGGATGATAAAGAAAACAATATGTTGCTACGTGTATGGAGGTATGACAATAAAACTCAGCATATGAAGTCCATATTTATCATCGCCAGGTATGAAAATAGGAAGAAAAAATTAACAATAAGTGCAGAAGAAGGGAGATGGTTGGGTAACAACAAATGGTTGCTTTCCAAAGTAGTAAAACATACTTATGACGAACGTGGAAGATGGATTGCTCCAGTACAATTAATAGACAGTTTGGAAATCGAAACCATAATAACGCCCCAGAAACTGGGAGAAATAAAATTAGACCCTAGCTTATTGAACTTTGAGCAATTGAGGGAACTCTGCAAAATAGAACCGGATAATCCAAGAAACAGCGTGCTGTTTCATTCCAGAATCGCTTATACGCTTAACCATTTTGTGCTGCTACTATTGGGCATACCTCTCGTCATTGGATTCGACAGACTAAGTAGAAATCTATTATTACGTGTAGGACTTTGTGTCCTTGTTTGTGGTATTTTTTATTTAATGTCTTTTGTATTCTCAAACCTTGGCAACACAGGCATGCTTTATCCTGTACTAGCAGCATGGTTACCAATTGTAATTTTAGGGTCAGCCGGTTTACTATTATTTGATATGATGAGAATGTAGTATGACCATTACACGCTACTTGCATACTTTCTTAGATGTTTTTTACCCAAGGTACTGTGTCCATTGTAAATGCAGTTTGAACAATTCTTATGAGATGTATATATGTGAAGATTGCAAAAAAAAGATTTCATACGTTATTGATACACACTGTTCCCGCTGCGGGACAATTTTAGGACCACACACAATAAAGAGTAAAGAAACTGGATGTCTGGTATGTCAAAGTAAACATTTTTACTTTGACAAAGTAACATGTATTACTCATTACGATGGCGTTGTTAAAACATTAATCTATAAATTTAAGTATGCAGGACAAAAATTCCTGTTTAATGCGCTGTACGATATAATAAACACAAAATATAAATTCAATGGGCTTGTTTCTGATATAGATATTATTGTACCTGTACCATTGCACTGGATGAAAGAATTACATCGTGGTTTCAATCAATCAGAAATTTTATCATATGGGATTCAAAAACATTTTCTAAAACCTGTAATTAAGAAGAACCTCCGCCGTATTAAAAATACAAAGGCGCAAACTTTGTTAACAAAAGGTCAACGTAAGATAAATATAAAGAACGCTTTTTCTGTTAAATCCCCTGAGTTATTTAAAGGTAAAAACGTATTACTTGTTGATGATGTACTTACGACAGGAATGACAGCTTCGGAATGTTCTAAAAAGTTAAAAGAATCCGGTGCAAAATTTATTCACTTATTTGTTATAGCAACAGCCGAATATAATCATGATCTTAATTTTCTTGACGGATGATTCTATAAGAAGTAAAATTAGCAATTTAAAGAATTCAGGCCTGTAATTTTAACAAAGATACTTTAAATAGCTGAAATATCCTGAATTCTTACCGTAATTTTAGAAAAACCAAAACAAGGATTTAAGAAACAAAATAATCCTCTGTATGTTTATTGAACTGTAGATATAAATAATAAATTGGATCTTTACGATTACAATGGCATTTTTGCGTTTTAGTAACTCAGTCCGAGAAAAAACCTTTTGTATAAATAAGACTTCTATAAAAAGACTGTGAAATTAACGTTCTATCAAAATTTTTATCAATTAGACAGGGATGGCTTAAATTGACAAATTATAAAGACATAGAATGCATAAAGCACAGACAGTGCTATTGGAGGAAGTTAATTAAATGAAATTAACTGATTTTATAGTAGAAGATGCTATCATAACAGACCTCAAGACTACAGAAAAAGAGACAGTCATAAGAGAAATGATGGATGCACTCAAGGAAACACAGAAAATCAGTAAT
Organism: uncultured Planctomycetota bacterium; assembly: GCA_963709355.1. Taxonomy (GTDB): domain Bacteria; phylum Planctomycetota; class Brocadiia; order Brocadiales; family Brocadiaceae; genus PLOWO2-12-38-17. The sequence continues at coordinate 379,538 of CAVPVY010000005.1, read as the reverse complement.
AAAGACTTTGAAAATGTTATTAAAGCACTTATGAAAAGGGAGGAACTAGGCAGTACCGGTATTGGCAAAGGCGTTGCTGTTCCACACACAAAACATGACTGTATAAAGAAGATTATAGGTACAATTGCAATATCCGTTAAGGGTGTTGATTTCAATGCCCTTGATGGTGAACCAGTCCATCTCTTCTTTTTGTTGCTTTCCCCTAATGATTCTGCTGGTGCACATCTTGCAGCACTTGAAAGAATATCCACTGTTATAAGAGATAATGACTTCCGCCGCTTCATGCGTGAAGCTAATGGTAAGACTGGCATAATTGAAATATTGAAAGAAGTTGACGGAATCCAGACTTAACATCTAATTTAAAAGAAGCCATTTAATTAATCCGGCGGGGTACACTATCCTTTTTCTTTACACTGATTAACAGAAGTTACAGATACAGTATTTTAAGAATACATATTTTCTGAAATTCTAAGAAATGGATATTTACACTAAAAATATTAAATCATTAGAACGTAAGGTAAAAATTACGAATTCTAACGGAATGCATGCACGTCCTGCCACTAAGTTTGCTGAAATTGCAAATAAATACAGCTCAGAAATCAGAGTAAAGACAAAAAACAAGGACGTTGACGGTAAAAGCGTAATTGAGCTTTTGACGCTTGGAGCCGAAAGTGGCACTGAGTTACTAATTATTACTAAAGGACCTGATGCGGCTGAGGCATTGGATGCAGTGGAAGGCCTAATAAGAAGTAAATTTGAAGAAGAATTCATGGAAATAAGAAAAGGAATTGCCGTCTCGCCTGGTTTGGCAATCCATGAAGCCTTTGTATTCGAAAGTGAAGGATATCGAATCCCCCGCCATATTATCAGAACAGATGAGGTAGAAGGCGAAATCCACAGACTGGAAAAAGCTATCGAAGACTCTAAAAAGGAAATTCACGATCTTGAAACAAATATTTCAGAAAATATAAGTTCAGAGATTGGCTCAATCTTTGGCACGCACCGCATGATATTACAGGATGCTCGTCTAAAGAATGAAATTATTGAAAAAATACAAAAGGCGAATTTTACACCCGAATTTGCTGTCTCCCTTGCTTTACGTGTCTATGTTAGAAAATTTCAGGATATTAAAGACTCATACCTCGCAGAAAGAGTTGGCGATATCTTTGACGTTGAACGCAGGCTTTTAAGAAATCTGCTGGGCGAAAAGAGAGAAGAACTCAAGAACCTTGCACAGGAAGTAGTATTAATAGCCCATGTCCTGACTCCTTCCCAGACTGCATCACTCGATACTGAAAAGGTAAAGGGGTTCGCAACTGATGTTGGCGGCAGAACATCCCATACTGCAATTGTTGCAAGAGCACTTGGAATACCCGCTGTTGTGGGACTAGGCACAATTACCACAGATGTTTTTGGTGGAGATACCGTTATTGTAGATGGTAATAGAGGACTCGTTATTGTAAGACCCGATGAAGAAACGTTGAAAACATATCGGAGCAAGGTTATAAGCATACATGTGTTTGAAGAAAAGCTAGCCACTGAACTCAAAGATCAACCTTCCACCACAACAGATGGTAAACATATTTCTATTTACGGGAATATAGAATTCCCAAGAGAAATTGTCGTAAATATGAAACATGGAGTGGAGGGAATAGGTCTTTATAGAACAGAATTTCTTTACCTTGGTTCTCCAAGACCTCCAACTGAAGAAGAACACTTGGAAGCTTATGCCACAGTTGTCCGCGAGTTAAAAGATAAACCTGTTATTATCAGAACACTCGATTTAGGTGCCGATAAATTTAATTATTCTGACGAAGGAAAAGAAGGAAATCCTTTTTTAGGCTGCCGTTCCATACGTTTCTGTTTTGAAAATCCGGCCATATTTAAAATCCAGCTACGGGCAATTCTGAGGGCATCCGCATTGGGAAATGCAAAAATATTACTTCCTTTAATTTCATCTGTTCAAGAACTGCGGCTAGCAAAAAGAATGATAGAAGAAGTTATGGAAGAGCTGGATACTGAAAGAATCCCATTCAATAAAGAGATTGATATAGGAGTCATGATTGAAGTCCCTTCTTCAGTCATGATTGCTGATATACTGGCAAAGGAATGCGATTTCTTTAGTATAGGCACAAACGATTTAATACAGTACACCCTTGCAGTTGATAGAAATAATGAGCGTGTAGCATACTTGTATTGTCCTGTACATCCTGCAATTTTAAGACTTTTAAAACTTACAATAAAAGCGGCACAAGAAAATAATATTCCAGTTGGAATTTGTGGAGAAATGGGTAGTGAAATTGAATATACTATTCCACTCATTGGACTTGGCATCACACATTTTAGCGTTGCTCCAGCTACAATTGTTCCTGAAATAAAGAAGATTGTCAGGTCAATCACATTCGAACAGGCGAAAGAAGTCGCAGAGACAATTTACAGCTTTGATGAACCTCAAAAGACAATCGATTACCTTACAAATATTGCTCGTGAAATACTCCCAGAGGTTTTTAATGTGCAAAATCCTTGACAGTATGGAGCATCTTAATTAAAATTCGCATGAACATCTCAATTTAATAAATTTTCTAAGGTTAGATAATAATCAATAAAATCCTCTTTAGATTTACAAAACTTGGAGATATACGTTTTATCTCTCACCACGATTTGATGAAAGTTTTTGAAAGAGCAATAAGAAGGGCTGATATACCCATTGCTATGTCAAAAGGTTTCAATCCTCACCCAAGGCTTTCAATCCTGCTCGCCCTCGGCGTTGGGATATCTGGAATAGATGAAGTATTAGAACTGGAATTACTTAAGACAATACCCTCCGAAATCTTGATAGAACGTCTAAACTCACATCTGCCAGATGGAATTAGGATTATTTCTGCCGAAGCCATACCACATTATCAGAAAAATCCTGTTCTTGATGTAATATATGAAATAGTTTTTAAAGACGGAAATCTCTTGAAAAATTTAGATATTCATAATCTTTTGCAACAACCGTCAATTATTGTAACTCGCACAAAAGATGACTGTAAAAAAACTCTTAACATAAGACCATTTATTCAGGAAATTTCAGTAAAACACAACTGTTTGACTTTATCCACCAAAATAACGACGGAAGGCACCGCAAGACCCGAAGAGGTGTTACAAGCTTTACATTTAAACAGGGAACAAGAGTCTTTTGAGATTACCAGAACAAAGGTCAATTTGTACTCTTATACCTAATTTAAGGGAAAAGATTATGGATAAGAAAATGCTAATTAACGCTATAGAACCAGAAGAGTGTCGCATTGCTATATTAGAAAATAACGTCCTGGAAGAACTTTATATTGAAAGAAGTTCACGCGGACAAATAGCCGGGAATATCTACAAAGGAAGAATTGTTAATATTGAATCCAGTATAGAGGCTGCATTTGTAGATATTGGACTAAAGAAGAACGGCTTTCTTCATGTCTCTGATATATTACCTTCAATTGGCAAAATAAGTCGTTCAAAAGAAACAACTCCACAGAAAACACCGAAAGAACCATACAAAATCCGTGACATTTTGCACCAGGGACAGGAAATATTAGTACAAGTCACAAAGGAAAGCATAGGTGCGAAAGGCCCCAGCTTAACGACCTATATAAGCCTGCCCGGCAGATACCTGGTTTTAATGCCAGAAGCACCCCGGCATGGAGTCTCCAAGAAGATAACGGATGAAAAAGAACGCCAAAGATTAAGGAATATACTCGAAAGCCTGAATCCCCCGCAAAATGTAGGTTTTATTATCAGAACCGCAGGGGTACAGCAGACCAAAAAAGAAATTAATAAAGATTTCCATTATTTACTCAGACTCTGGAAGAACATAGAAAAAAAAACACGGCAAGCCAAATCGCCTGCAACCATCTACCAGGAAAGTGATCTTGCAACTCGTACTATTAGGGATATTTTCACCCATGATATTAGCGAGATCATTGTTGATTCTGAGTTTGTATATGAAAGAGTTCGGGATTTTCTTCTTATAATCATGCCAAAATATGAAAAGCATCTGGTTCTCTATAAAGAAGAAAAGCCATTATTTCACAAATATGACATTGAAAAGGAAATAGAAGAAATAAACCGGAAAAAAATTCCATTATCAAAGGGAGGTTCTATCGTAATAGAACAAACTGAAGCACTTGTTGCAATTGATATTAACAGCGGAAAATTCAAAGAAGAATGTGACCCTGAAGAAACTGCATTTAAGACTAACTTAAAGGCAACAAAAGAAATCACCAGGCAGATAAGGCTGCGAGATCTGGGCGGCGTTATTGTAATAGATTTTATTGATATGCGTGAGGAAGAGCATATTAATGCTATTGAAAAGATGCTTGCAGATGCATTAAAAAGAGATAAGGCAAAGACAAAAATGCTTAGAATGTCAAAATTTGGTATAATTGAACTTACAAGGCAAAGGGTACGTTCAAGTCTTCGTGATATGTTATTTGAAGAATGCAAATTTTGTCAGTGTACAGGATACACAAAAACGTTAGAAAGTATTTGTTTAAGTACTATGAGAGATTTGAAATCTGCAATACATCTGCCACAAATTGATAAAATAGAAATATTTGCTAATACTGAAATAGTAAATTATTTACAAAATCAAAAAAGGAAACAAATCGCTGATTTAGAAGAAGCTTATAACAAAGAGATAACTGTCTTTAGCACAAATAATCTTGAATATGGTAAAATAGATATAAAATTCTTAAATAGCAAGAATGAACCAGTATTTATATAATAAATACAATTTATTGACAATTTATAAATATTTGTTATGCTATTGCTTATTGTCTAACTATCGTATTGAAACTAAATAACATAAGGAGACATTAGCAAATGTTTGCAATAATAAGAGACAGAGGGAAACAATATAAAGTCGTGGCAGGTGAGCGGCTTTCTATAGATTTTAAAAAAGATACCAAAATCGGAGATACTTTAGAATTTAATGACGTTCTTTTATACTTAGATGAAGCAGGTAATACAACATTCACTCCACCAAGAAACAAAAATGTAAAAGTACTTGCAGAAGTTGAAGGTGTTAAGAAAAGCACAAAATGTATGACCATAAAATTTCGCAGAAGGAAGGAATCACTTACCAGAAGAGGACATCGCGAAAAATACACACAGATAAAAATTAAAGAAATCGTTGCCGGGAAATAACTAAATCCAGAGTTAACAAATAAAGGTAATTTTCAGTAAGGAGAAAATAAATGGCACATAAAAAAGGACAGGGCTCCTCAAAAAATGGACGTGATAGCAACCCTCAAATGCGTGGTGTAAAAAGATTTGGAGGGCAGTCCGTAACAGCTGGTTCAATACTTGTTCGTCAATGTGGTACTAAATTTAAACCAGGATTTAACGTTGGTCGTGGAAGGGATGATACTTTATTTTCCAAAATTAATGGAATAGTAAAATTTGAAACCCGACATCGCGTGAGTGTCTACTTAAAACCAAATTAAACTTTCTTAATTTCAAGATTATTTATAAAAAAGTTATTTTATTCATAGAGGGTGCTATTATGCGCCCTTTATTTTTTTAAATATTTAAAAATATGTTTGCTGATGAAGCTATTATATTTGTTAAGGGTGGCAATGGCGGAAACGGATGTGTTAGTTTCCGAAGGGAAAAATACGTCCCTCATGGAGGGCCTGACGGGGGGAATGGCGGGAAAGGAGGGGACGTTATATTCAGCGTCAGTGGTAAAATAGATACCCTGCTTGATCTTACTTCACGAGTAAAACATATTGCAGAAAATGGCGCACATGGAAAAGGTTCTACCAAAAGGGGAAGAGATGGTAAAGACCTTATTATAGACTTACCCAGGGGCACACTAGTTAAAGATAAAGAAAGTGGACGCGTCTTGAAAGATATGAGCATAGTAGACAAAAGTATTGTTATTGCCCGTGGTGGAAGGGGTGGACGTGGGAATAAATACTTCGCGAGTTCTACCAATCAGGTTCCACGTAAGGCTGAAAAAGGCAAACAAGGTGAAGAGCGATGGCTAATTCTTGAGTTAAAGTTGCTGGCAGATGTGGGTCTTATTGGAATGCCTAATGCCGGGAAATCAACTTTGCTTTCCCGACTATCGGCTGCGAGACCTAAAATCGCTGATTATCCATTTACGACACTGCAACCTCAACTAGGAATTGTAGAGGTTGAAAATTACCGGAGGTTTGTAATGGCTGATATTCCTGGACTAATTGAAGGTGCACATAGAGGAATAGGACTTGGTGACGAGTTTTTACGCCACATAGAAAGAACAAAATTACTTGTGCACATCCTCGATGTCTCACCACTATCGAATTTAAAACCATGGGATGCTTATTTTATTATTCGCAATGAATTAAAATTATATAATCCCAGACTTACAGAAAAAAAAGAAATTGTTATTGTAAATAAAATGGACCTGTTAGATACAGAAACTGGCAATGAGTGCATCCAAACAATAGAAGAAAGAATCTCTAAACCTGTGTGTCCTGTTTCTATGATAACAGGTAGAAACATTGTAACGCTTTTAAGTAAAATAGTAAGCACACTGGATGAGATTCAAACCAAATCGTGTGAATTTCTATGTGGTTAGCAATTGATATTGGAAATACAAATATTCATATTGGCCTTTTTGATAAAGACATTTTACACTCCACATATTCAATTAAAAGCAACTCCCCTGAACATGCTGAAACAGATTTTAATAAAATACTGAATAAATCCACTCGTTGTAATATACAAACCGTTATAATCTCCTCTGTTAATCCAGAAACAGAAAAGTTTCTTGTTGAATATATACAAAGAAAACTTTCAATAAGACCCATAATTGTTAAAAAAGACTTTCTAGTTCCCATCACTATTCAAGCAGAACAACCTGAAAAAGTAGGAACAGACCGACTAATAAATGCTTTAGCCGCATTTGAGCAAACCAGAAACTGGACAATTGTTATTGACGCGGGTACAGCAATAACTATTGACGTAGTGAATGATAAAGGGGCTTTTGTGGGTGGCATTATAGCGCCTGGTATAGACATTTTTTCAAAGGCCTTACACAGGTGCACATCACTCTTACCCGAAGTAAGTGTCAAAAAACCTTACAGTGTCATAGGAAAAAATACAGAAGAAGCCATAAATTCCGGTATTTACTGGGGAACGATTGGTATGGTAAACAGGATTGTAAATATGGTTTGTGATGAAATAAAATGTCATCCAGCAATAATTGCTACTGGAGGTAATGCAAATATATTAGCCAAAGAAATTCCAATAATCACAAATGTATGTCCTAATCTAACATTGGAAGGAATCGAAATTATTTACAAAAAACTCGGTCTGAACAAAATTAACGATTCTTAAGTTTCTCAATCAATTTTAAATAACGTTCATCTTTTCTGAGGGATGCCAGGTCTTTGTCCCTTTCAAGATGAAAAGCGTCCTCATAACCTAAGTCAATTGCTTTTTCCAATACCTCAAACGCACTATCAATATCACTTAAAAGCGCATAACTGCATGCAAGATTGTAATGAACAATTGGGTCCTCAGGCCGTAAACAGCTCAATTTCTGGTCTAGAATTAATGCCTTTTCATACATTCCATTTGATGTATATGCATTGCTTAAATATATCAGGCAATCAACATAGTTCGGGCTTTTCTCAAGAATACCTTCTAGAAACCAAATAGTAAATTCCTCACCGTCTTTTTTAAATTCAGGGGATTTAATAATAAATTCATAATTTGGTAATTTAATAGAATTAATAGCCCTATTTTTTGTCTCTGGTTTCATTTCTAAAATCCCTAGTATGAAGTGTCTGTTTCTGTTAAGGAATATCTGAATAACTATCATTAATTATATTTGTTGCTCTTATGTAAATATATTTATAAAATGCTTCGTTGTCAAGCAAATGTAACATCAGTTTCTAAAAAAGAGGGAGGAAGTAGATGTCTATAGATAAAGAATTAATAAAAAGCAAAATCCTTAGTAAGGAAGATATTTCACTTAAAACTATTACAGATATTGTGGCATACGATATTTCAGAAAGCTCGGAAGACATGGGTCCAGAATCTAACTTTCTAGCGGCAACAGAGGCTGTATCACAATATATCTCTGAAAACTTTAAGGATATGGACACATTCAGGACCAGACTCTCTCAACTCAACAAAGGGATAAAATCAATCAATCAATTTGCAGAAATAGTTTATAATCATTATCAGGATAAACAAATACTTAGCTTTGAAATCGTTAAAAATATGATTTCGAAAGTAAAGGATGTTAGCCTGAAAATGATTACAGATATTGTGTCATACAAAATTTATCAGAGTCCCGATGACAAAGGTCCGGAATTGAATTTTATTTCTGCAGAAACTTTTGTTGCTCAGTATATGTCAGAAAATTTTAAAAATATACGTGAATTCAGGAGATGCCTTACAGACCTTGGGAAAGGTTCATATGCACTGGAATCATTTGCAGATTTGGTATATAAATTTTATTGTCAAAAGAAAAGTAATTAAGGATACATACCATTTTAGTTACCCACTTTTTTATGTTTATTATGTTTTATTAGACAAACCATGCAATATTTCTCATTATAGACTTAAGCGTCAGCAATTATTGACTTACTTGTATCTTATCTTATATTCTTAAATCTTCCTTTCCTTATAGCTTAATATCCAGCATAATGGCACTCAGAATATTTCTTGTTTTTTAAACTATAATTTGTCATTCTGTTAGCAAATGTAATATTACCTGATTCATTCTTAAATAAGGTGCTCCTTATGACTTTAAAGAATAATCCCTGCATACATACAAAATTACCGGGTCCAATTGCAACCCAATACTTGGAAAAGGAGAAGAAATTTGTCTCCCCATCGTCAACCAAAAGCTACCCCCTTGTTGTCAAAAGTTCTAAAGGGATGATTGTCACAGATGTTGATGACAATATCTTCCTCGACTTTACCGCTGGCGTAGCTGTTTGCAATACAGGTCATAACCACGACAAAGTTATCGCCTCGATATCAAGTCAGGCAAATGACCTCATCCACATGTCTGGGGCAGACTTTTATAATCCATTACAAATTCAATTGGCAGAAAAACTATCAGCAATCTGCCCAGGAAAACAAACCAGGAAGACCTTCTTTGGTAACTCCGGCGCTGAATCTGTAGAAGCAGCATTTAAACTTGCGCGCTATCACACGAAACGCAGTATCGTCATTGCATTTTACAATGCATTCCACGGCAGAACCATGGGAGCGTTATCTCTGACCGCAAGCAAATTAAATCAGCGTAAGCATTTTCTCCCCCTTATCCCAGAAGTAATTCACATACCTTATGCGTATTGTTACAGATGTCATTATGGTTTGACCCCGGATAAGTGTAACATTGCCTGTGTTACATGGGTTCGTGAAGAGTTATTCAAAACAAAAGTTCCTCCTGAAGACGTGGCTGCTATATTCGTTGAAACAATTCAGGGAGAAGGCGGATACGTTGTACCTCCAAATGAATTTCACAAAGCCCTGTATAAATTGACGCGTGATTTCAATATATTATACGTTGCAGACGAAGTACAATCAGGCATGGGACGCACAGGAAAAATGTTTGCCTGTGAACACTTTAATATAGTGCCTGACATAATTACAATTGCCAAAGGTATAGCCTCCGGGCTTCCTCTGGCTGCCACGGTCTCACTGGATCATATAATGGACTGGCTACCAGGCAGTCATGCCAGTACATTCGGTGGCAATCCTGTAAGCTGTCAGGCAGCGCTTACAACAATTAAGCTCATCGAAAATGGACTCATAGATAATGCAGCAAAACAGGGCTCTTATATGATTGATGAATTGAAAAAATTAGAGCGTAACTATCCCATTCTTGGAGATGTCAGAGGACTGGGACTAATGCTTGCAATTGAGATTGTGAAGGATAAGGGAACAAAAGAATATGCAACAGATATGCGTGATAGTATTATACAAAAGGCGTTTTCTAAAGGACTGCTTTTGCTCGGTTGCGGTCGTAGTGCAATCCGCTTTTGCCCGCCACTGATTGTTACTAAAAGCGATATTGACATTGCGTTAGAAATACTGGAAAAATGTTTAAAAGAGAGTTACTGATAAATAATTAAGACCTTTGAATCCCTTATCGGAATACGCTGTGCTACAAAAATTAAAAATCCACTATATACACAATGGAAGAAGCAGGCTTCAACAATCCAGTAACTAACAGCATAATCTTTTGAGTCTTAACAATATTTGTATCTGTAATCCCGAAGGCGCAGACATATATTATTCTATACACACTTTTTTATTCATATCTTTTCCAATTCATTATAAATTCTATTCAACAGCTTCAAACAGGCAATTAGCTTAATTACTTGCATTTCAGAATTTTAGTTTTCAACTTTTACGTAGAACACGTATATTTTTATTATATTCTCTGTTTTTCTTACTCAAAGTTAATAATTTAAACGGTATAAACAATAGTGCAAATTAAAAGACTCACATTAGAAATTATAGAACCATAGGCACATAACCAAATTACAATTAAGACATAAATATTCTGAAATCTCATATTTCTAGCCACACAGGTAACTATTTTTATTTAATTATTACAGGTTTAGCGTATAATATTTAAATGTTAAAAGAAAAAATCCTCGTAGTGGACGACGAGCAAGACCTTGTAAAACTAACCTGCTATAACCTTGAAAAAGAGGGCTATAAAGTAATCTCAGCATATAGCGGTGAAGACGCACTATTTCTGGCAAGAAGGGAAAAACCAGAACTCATTATCTTAGATATCATGCTGCCCGGAATAGATGGCCTCGAGGTCTGCAAAAAGTTAAAAACAGATCCTGAATTAGCTAATATTGCTATATTAATGTTAACTGCAAAAGGCGAAGAGATTGATATCACACTTGGTTTGAAACTGGGCGCTGATGATTATATAACAAAGCCTTTTAGCCTCAAAGAGCTTATTGCTCGTGTACAAGCTATTCTTAGAAGGGTTAAAACGTCTGCGACACCAAAAGATTATATTGAAATAGACAGCCTTAGAATTGATACATACAAACATGAAGTAACTATAAATGGTGAAACTATCCCATTAACCCTTACAGAGTTCAAGATTCTTCAACAGTTAGCAAGTAAGCCTGGAAGGGTGTTTACACGAGACCAGTTGCTTGATGCTGTTTCAGGACCAGAAACATTTGTTATTGATAGAACGATAGATGTTCATATTGTATCTCTGAGAAAAAAATTAAAGAAATACGCAAGTCGTCTAATCACAGTACGAGGCATAGGGTACAAATTCAGGGAATAACAGCGATGTTTAAAAATAAGCTATTCTGGAAGATTTTTATAAGTTATGCTACGCTCTTATCCCTGTGCCTCATAATGACGGGATTGTTGGTGGGTAAGATTATCAAGAGATACCACATAAGTATTTTAACTAATAACCCAAAAGTTGATCCAACAATAACCGGTCATTTGATTCTATATATTTTTCTTACATTTATAGTCACACTGGTTATTGGATTCATTATTATCAGAATAAATACCTCGCCTCTTTTAAATATTACCCAGATAGCAAAAAACTTCGCCCGCGGTAACTTTGTACGAAGAGTTAAAATTACATCTTCTGGCGAGATAAGCGACCTGGCAGATGCAATAAATGAAATGGGCGTTGAGCTTCAAACCAGAAAGCAGACCATTCTGGATGATAAGGTTAAGCTGGACGCCATTATGGCAAATATGAATGACGCAATTGTTACTATAGATTTACACGAAAAAATCATCCTTACGAATAATGCTGCTAAGAATATATTTGGCATACAAAAGCTTACATTAAATAGAGACTATTTATGGGAGAAAATACGCAATGAAAAATTGCGTCATCTTGTACGGGAGATAATTAACACTCAAACAGCTAAAATATCGGAAATTGAAATCACCTCGCCAGAAAAGAAACTATTACAGGCACACCTTTCACCCATTCAAATAGATAAAAATACAAGAGGTATACTTATTGTGTTCCATGATATTACTGAATTAAGAAAACTCGAAAATACACGCAAGGAATTTGTCGCCAATGTGTCGCATGAATTGAGAACGCCTCTTGCTTCTATTATGGGGTATACGGAAACATTATTGAATAATACAATAGACCCTGTTCATTCGCGGGAATTTCTGGGTATAATAAAAAAACACGCACAAAGACTTGATAATTTAATCAAAGATGTTCTAGAATTGTCTAAATTAGAATCGCATGATTTAAATATAGAGCTTAACAGTATAGATATAAATCCATGTATTGAAAATATCTCATCCAACTATAAAGAACATTGCAGTGGAAAAAGTCAGCTATTTGAATTTAATGTACCAAATGCATTACCAAAAATTGAAACAAATGAATACCTGTTAACTCAACTATTAAATAATTTGTTAGATAACGCAATAAAATATACACCAAAGGGTGGCAAAATAATTTTAAAGGTAGCTCCCATTAATAAATCTATTCAATTTGAAATATCGGATACAGGCATTGGTATACCTCAAGAACATATCCCGCGTATTTTTGAAAGATTTTATCGCGTTGATCTTGCACGCTCAAGAGAGATGGGTGGAACAGGACTCGGACTCTCTATTGTTAAACATATTGTAAATTTACATCACGGCAAGATTAGAGTTGAGAGTACTATCGGCGTTGGAAGTAAATTTATAATTACATTACCACTGCAACAACCAAAATACACAATTTAGTTAAAGACTATGGAACTCATTATTGAAACGTTAGAAAGTCTTATATATATACACGAAGAAGTATTCTGGCTCAAGGAATGCTTTACAACTACAAAATCCCTGTTCGTTTTTCTTTTCGTTTGGTGGATAGTCAGACTGGAATACCGGGCTGAATTAATCTTATATTTGGGTACACTAATAGGGATATTTTGTATTTTTTTAGGCGATATAGGGTATTGGAGCGACAATGACGTGCTTAAACTCATCGCACCAACTTCTCTATTTTTACTAATGTATAATAAAAATAAAGATAGTGATTATCTACTATTCATATTCCTTATACCTTACTTTATTACATCTTATGAATTTTACAGGAGCTTTCAATATGTGGTTATGTCTTTATTATCACATATATTGATTATTTCATGCATTATCATTGCCAAAGAAGATATCTATGTTTCCATTGTTATCAGCGCAGTAATTGGTACACTCATTAATCTCATAGGCAGTAATAATCCACCGGGAACCAATGATGTCCTTATTAATCCTGCCTTAATAACATTGGCTGTTAAGGGATTGGAATTATATACAAAGAATTACAGATACACAGATTTTTTGAAGTCTTTCTGGATCACACTCTTGTGTTTTGCCTATTTCGGAAGCTGGGCATTTCATTATGTAAAACCAGTCTATAATATTTATAAACGCTAATGTAATTATTAAAATAGTCAAATAGACAATCAAGGCTCTTTTGATACGAATAATGCCTTACCTATAATTTAAAGAAATGCACTCTCTATGGCATACAAAGGTTTAAACAAAAAATAATTTTTTTGATAAAAATAATGAAAGTAACTTCTGAAATAATCTTGTCTTTTAGACCAAATATCTTGCAATACTGGCTAAGATTGTCTATTTTAGCATTCTCAATTTTGCTCGCTTTTAGTTTATTTGGTATAAAATCAATAACAGGCATTTGTATATCTTCAATCAGCATTCCGCTTACTATTTACATACTTATCGTGGTATTTACAACAAAATGTATAATTACACGTAATGGCATTTTGATTAAAAACAACCCATTTACAGGAACACCTAAGGAAATAAACTTTGCTGATATAAATAATATTTCGGTAAAACAGGGGGCAGTACAAAAACTATTAAGAATAGGAATTCTATCAATAAAAACAGCTCAATTCAGCAAATCGTTAAAAGGAATTAGAAACCCATACAAGATTAAAGAACTTATTAACAATGAAAAAATATCATATATAGAAAGACGCACTTTATTAAGAAAAATATTATAAAGCCTCTTGTATAAATACGTCTTTTTATTGGAATAATATAATTGCTATTACAAACTGCTATCAGTTTCTAACTGTATGACATCGTTGTTTAAATAACTAAAAGAATGAACTCAATATCCTAACGAACAATAAGATAAAAACATTCTTGGTTTCTCTCACGATTCTAACAATATCGGGACTGCAACATAAGGATTTACCCTAAGGCTACAAATTATTTAACGGGGTTATTCATCTTGACTCAAATAACAGCGGTGAAAGTACGGAATACCATCATTGAGAAAATTCACCAGAAAGGTCGTGGGAAAAGGCTCTGGGAAGGTTTATGTCAATCAAAGAAAATCTGGAACTTGTAAAAAATAATATCGCTGACGCCGCTACAAAGGCCTGTAAAAAACCAGAAGATATCATCCTTGTTGTTGCGACAAAAACTGTTGCCCCAGAACGGATACGTGAAGTCATCCATGCCGGCGGTCGTATTATCGGAGAGAATAAAGTACAGGAGGCATTAAAAAAATATGGGGTGCTCAAAGGTGAAAACGCTGAATGGCATTTTATAGGACATCTCCAGACAAATAAGGTAAAGAACGTGCTGAAGTTTGCAAGTATGATTCATTCGGTTGACCGCATGTCTCTCGTTGAAGAATTGGACCAACGATTGCAACACGAGGGCAGGTCAATGGATATCCTTGTACAAATCAATACCTCATATGAAGAAAGCAAATATGGTATTGCCCCGGAAGAGGCAATTTCATTAGTAAAACAAATAGCCAGATACGATACTCTGAAAATAAGCGGTCTCATGACCATTGGTTTGTTTACAAAGGATGAAGTAAAAATACGTAAGTGCTTCAAACTGTTAAAAGAAATAAACGATAAAATCATTAAGGAGGGCATTGAAAGGGCAGAGATGAAATACCTTTCAATGGGTATGTCGGGCGATTATCAGATAGCAATCGAGGAAGGCGCAAACATGGTGCGCATTGGCACGGCAATCTTCGGCGCCCGTCCTACCCCGGATGCCTATTACTGGCCATCCGAAAAAACAGGTGCTGACAGGGAACAATAAATCAAACATTAAATTTGCAATAGGACGCAGATTTACGCAGACACAGCACAAGTATGATGGGTTAAGGAAGATGCCCCCATTATTAATTTCGTTAGTGATACTCCGCTTTACTCCATTTTATATGTTTATGCCCTGAGCAGTATGGCATGTGCGCAAAGACCTGCGCCAAAGGCTACCATCACGCACCAATCGCCAGTCTTCATGCCGCCATTATTCAAAATCTCCTGCAAAACAAAATACACCGTCGGCGATGACATATTCCCGTATTTAGCCAACACATCGCGAGTAGCCTTAATGTGCGACTCAGGAAGATGCAATGCATCCCTTACCGCATTAATCACCTTTTCGCCTCCAGGATGAAATGCCCAGTGGCTTATATCCCCGGTTCCCAATCCTGCAGATTCCAGAAGGTCATTAACCACAGTGGCAACCGCTTTGCTTGCCACCGCAGGTAATGATATTGATAGTTGGTTGTGAAGTTGTCCATTTTTATATACATACCTTATGTCTTCACGAGCGCAAGTATCATAATGGCTGAACGAGGCAATTAATTCCAATCCAGTTGGGCGGCGCCAGAGTATAGAAGCCGACGCTCCATCCGCAAAAATTGCATTTGAAACAATAAGGCTTAAATCATCCGCCATCTGAAATGTGGCGCTGCAAATTTCTACCGATACGCTCAACAACACGCCGTCACCATGCCCGTCTAACATATCACTGCACATCTGTAAATTAGGTATAGCACCTCCGCACCCGCTTCCTACCAGATCATGCGCGCGTATCCGTTCTGATAAACCTAATCTCTCTATAAGATATGTTGAGATGCCCGGGCATATATAGCCCGTACACGTGTTGACCACCAATCCCGTCACATCAGAAACATCCCGTTTCACCTGTGCTAACGTCTTTAATATTGCCTGAGACGCCAGCTCTACTGCCCACTTTGTAAAACGGGCAATACGGACATCCGGATGTTCATCTACAAGGTTTTCAATCGTATCCACCGCCAGATGCCTGCGCAATACGCTCGGATGGGAAAATACCTTGTGCATAACCTTTAGGCTTTTTCGGCTAAGTTTATCTGAATAATGTTTTTTTAGAAACGCCTCTGCCTGTGGCTGTGTAACGCTATATGCAGGCGTAACAACCGATGTCGCTGCTATCCTTGCGTTTCTGCACGGATAGTCCACAGGCATATTTTTATCGTTAATAGCCATTAGTATTTCTGAAATTTATTCTCACTTTTGTTCATACCTCATTATACGTTCATCCTCACACATTCATTCCCAGAAACCTGAGAGTGTGCCGTACTGAGCGCGAATGTTTCCAGAGCGGAGGCCTGACGCCAATCTTATACGCTAACCGGTTTAACTTTGGCAGCAGCGAAAAACCAATCGTATCTGAACCAATATAGTTCATATGCTTCGCAAGTGCAGCCCTCACTGTATTCGTCAGCCATTCGTAATCAAGCGCAGGAGAGATATAAAAAACCGGCTCCAGCATCTCCTGCGGGGAGAGCATTAATATACCCTCTCTTCTGGCTATGTTCTCAAGTTCGGTCCCCGGATAGATACGCACTCCTATGTTAAAAAATGCCGCGTCGCTGGGACGTATACACCGTTCTGCAAATTGTAAAGTTTCACAAACGGTCTCCTCCGTTTCACCAGGACCGCCAAGCATAAAGATCCAAATACATGGCATTTTGTGACGTCTTATCACATGCGCTGTATTATAAACATCGTTAGCTGTAAAGCCTTTATTAAGCTTTTTTAAGACAATATCAGAGGCGCTTTCTACTGTGATACCAATAGCTACAAAACCAGCCCGCGCCATTGCTGTAATAAGGTTGTCATCAACAAAAAGCGGGTTCAATTCAATGCTTTGAAGGCGCACCTCTGGCTGAACCCTGGCAATACCTTCACATACTGCCATCGCATGTTCGTAAGGAGAATTAAACACATTATCAACAAACTCAATATCCCTTAGCCCTTTTTCAGCAATGTATACAATAGCGTCAACTACAGAATCTGAGTTACACAAACGATAGTCCTGCCCCTCAATTTTCCTATATGTACAATACACGCACCTGAAATGACATCCGAGTTTTGTTTGGATTGGCACTGTGGACAGCCTCGTTAAATAATCCTTGATACAAATCCATCTGGAAAAATCAGGCACTGTACAACCCTCTGAAAAACGGGATACATAATTCGTATTCCTTTTAAACACACCATCCTCAAGCCATGCTATGCCATCTATACGATCAACTGCACCTCCGCTGGAAAGCGACTCTATCAATCCAGGAAAGACAACCTCGCCATCGCCCAACACCGTATAATCCGCTCCTGTATATCGGAGCAGTTCCTCCGGCATAACTCCAACCGCCGCACCGCCAAGCACAAGGATTGCCTGTGTCCTGCTTCGGATTAATTTAACCATTGGCGCTAAATCACTGAAAAATGCCATCGGGTGCTGCATGTCATTATTATCAATATTTCTAACAGAAAGCCCCACGACGTCAGGATTCGCTTTACTAAGTTCTGATTCCAATGCACATAAGGGGTCGTGTTCAAAAAGCAAATCTAAAAATCTTACATGATGTCCGGCTTTTTCAATAGACTCGGCAACCAGGCACGAACCAAGCGGCATAACAGGCACAGGGTTACAATATCGGTTGGTATTAACAATAAGGACGTTCATATTTCGTATCTATTAAAGAAATGAAAGGCGGCTTAAACAGTTTAAATTTACGTGGACTTCTATTGCTTTAACCTTGTCATAAATTAAAAAAGCCCGGACTTATATTTTATGCTACTACTTTTTCTGTAAGAGAAGACCTATCTCAGCAAGACGGCGACCAAGCGCACGGCAAACCGTTGCTTCCTGTAAATCAATTTCACGTTTACTCTCCTGCCCTGCCAGATGGCTTGGCCCATATGGCGTGCCGCCGGATTGCGTTGTAAGAAGTTCCTGCACGGAATAAGGCACCCCAACTATAATCATCCCAAGATGTAATAAGGGTGCCATGAGCGTCAGGGAGGTAGTTTCCTGCCCGCCATGCAGACTCGCTGTAGAGACAAAGATACCGGCAGGTTTACCCTCCAGTGAACCGGCAAACCACAACGGTGTGAGTTGGTCTATTTGATTTTTCAACTGCGCAGACACATTCCCAAACCGTGTCGGTGTGCCAAAGGCAATTGCACCCGCCTCTTTGAAATCATCAAGGGTAACCAGTGGGACGTCTTTTTGCATTTGCCTGCCAACCTTCATGCCTTCCTGCGATTCAATTACCGACTGAGGTATTAATTCAGGTACTGTACGAATCGCCGGCTCCACATCCTTCACCTGTCTGACGCCTTCAGCCACAAGTTTTGCCATCTTATATACATTGCCATAAGTACTGTAATAAACAATAAGCACCTTCATACCCTTTTCCCTCCAAAACGCATTTTATTTTTTGACAGTCGCTTTAACAATATTATATTAATATACGTTCATGCATTCTATGAAAAATCGAATAATGATTATTTATTAGACAGGGATACTTGAAACTTGGAGGAAGAAATTACTAAAAATAGTTAAAATAAATGTGTTACATATTCAAGACATAATAAGTTTGCTTATTATAAAAAATGTAGCATAATGTAAACATCAAAATCTTAATAGAGTAGAGACAGGTTTTAAACCTGTCTCTGCAATACGGTTGCAAAAACAAGGAAATCTTGACGAATGAAGGCTGTTATTAAAAGGAAACAGTCAAAGGGATTGGAATATAAAGATGTTCCTGTTCCAAAACCTGGACTACGAGACGTGCTGATTAAAGTCCACATTGCTTCTATCTGCGGCACAGATGTCCATGTCTATGACTGGACACGCTGGGCGCGGCATCGCTTCACACCTCCTCGTATCATTGGTCATGAGTTTGTAGGAAACGTTGTAAAGATTGGCAAGGAAGTAAATCGCATAAAGGTTGGAGAACGGGTCTCTGCTGAAAGCCACATTACCTGCGGGTATTGCTATCAGTGCCAGAACGGCAATGCTGAGGTATGCAGAAATTTTCAACTCCTCGGAATGGATTGCGACGGCTCTTTTGCTGAATTTCTTGTTCTGCCTGAACACGTCATCTGGAAAACCTACCATAATATCCCCGACGAATGGGCAACCATCCAGGAACCATTTGGAAATGCCGTTGATACAGTCCTTTCCGAAGACATATCAGCAAAAACTGTTTTAATTGTTGGCGCTGGTCCAATTGGTTTGTTTGCCACAGGCATTGCAAGGGCTTCTGGCGCATCGTTAATTATTGTTTCAGACCCTAATGATTACCGCTTGAATATCAGCAAAAAAATGGGGGCGCATATTGCAATAAATCCCAGGAAAAAAGACGTCGTACAGACAGTGCTTAACGCCACAAATAATATAGGCGTGGATGTGGTGCTGGAATTCTCGGGAAGCACCCAGGCGCTAAACCAGTGTTTCAAGACGATTACCCCTGGTGGCAGAATCTCAATTTTAGGGATTTATGAACGGAGGGTAAACATTGACCTGAACAAGGAGGTTATTTTCAAGAAGCTTCGCATTTATGGAATCACAGGCCGCAAGATATTTTCCACATGGCACAAGACCTCTCGTTTTCTTTCATCAGGCATTGTAGACCCGACGCCCGTCATTACCCATCAGTTTGCATTAAAGGATTATGAAAAGGGTATGAAGCTCATGAAGGAAGGAAAGTGCGGGAAGGTGCTTTTAAATATTTAGAGAAGATGTTTAGCACGGATTTACACGGATAGACACGAATATTTTTCAAAAAATCTATGATTCTGTTTATCTTCAACTCTGTAACAATATCTAGAAGAATTTAGTTGAGAAAATACTGCAGAAGGCTTATATCCACGTTTAGGGATTTCAATTTTTTGTGATTCCCCTCTAAAAAGAGGGGATAAAGGGGTGTGTAAATTTGCCGCCCCCCCACCCTCATATAGGTCAGGCGTCCTCACCTGACATTATAATGGCAGACGGGTGACCGTTCTACCGATAACGGGGAGCTTAAAAGTCGCTGCCAAAGTCAGCCTAATGAAACAAAAGAGGATATGTAAATGGACAAAGAAGACCTTTTGGAAAATTATAAACACGCTTTTAAATTTATAAAAACACAAGAGCGAGATAGATAGCACATGGAAAGCAGCAATTAAATTTATCAAACAGAAAAACTAAATTTATGGCAGATGTTCATAATAAAAAAACCAGAAGTTATAATATGTCCATGATAAGGAGCAAGGACACAAAACCGGAAATCATGGCCAGGGAATTCCTTAAGGGCTGATATAGATATGAGGAGTGAATTATGAAAGATTTGATTCCCCAGGAAACTATTGAGCAAATGATTTTTTTAATAAGGGATCAAAAGGTTATGATGGATAGGGATCTCGCTAAACTATATGGAGTAGAAACCAAACACCTTAACAGGCAGGTAAAGCGTAATATTCAGCGATTTCCTGAGGAATTTATGTTTCAGCTTTCTATTGAAGAACGGAATCAACTGGTGACAATTTGTCACCGGTTTAAAACAATGAAACATTCAAGTTCTCTGCCATATGCATTTACTGAACATGGTGTTGCTATGCTTGCAAGCGTCTTAAAGAGCGATAGGGCAGTTAAAATAAGCATTAATATAATCAAAGCCTTTGTTAAGTTGCGAGAAATACTGTCCACACACAAAGAGCTTGCTCATAAATTAGTAGAGCTTGAAAGAAAAATAGGAAGACACGATGAGGAAATAAAAGTCATTTTTGACGCCATCCGCCAGCTTTACCCCGTTAGAGATTATACACTATGCACTATATCTATGTAATTCAGAGTAAAAAGGATAATCGGTGGTATACTGGCTATGCCAGTGATTTACGGAAACGCTTCAACGACCATAATGCTGGAAAGGTAAATTCAACAAAAAACAGGGAACCTTTTGAACTTATTTATTATGAGGCTTGTCTGGACAAACGAGATGCAATAGCGCGAGAGAGATATTTAAAGTCAGGCATGGGTAAAAGATATTTGAAAAATCGATTAAGGCGTTTCCTATCTCTAACGGGGTGAATGGCGCCTCCGGAATCAAAGGAACAGAAAATCGGGTTTCGTGTAAGAGAAAGAGGTGTAAAATACGGGACATTAAGGCATAGAAAAACAAAGCAATAGATTGTTCCGTAACTTTTGAGTGAGCAATAAATTTCATGGCAGACGTGCATAATAAGAAAACCAGAAGTTATAATATGACAATGATCAGGAGCAAGGACACAAAACCGGAAATCATCGTCAGAAAATTCCTGTTTGGGAATGGTTTTCGGTATATACTTTATGATAAAATGTTGCCTGGCAAGCCAGATCCCAACAAGACAATACTTTCTAATGTGTGTAGGTAATATCTATAACCAGTTTTCAAAACTTTGGTTAAATTAACTCAAAGTGAATACTAAACAAGAGAGAATTAGACGCGAGTATTACTCTGATTCTATCACGAATTTTCTGAAATCTTCAACTGAAGAGATACTTGGCAAACTGACATTAAACAGTGATTTCTCCTTAGAGCATACTCAACGTGGTGCATGGCTTTCAGAAATCAACATCCTGCGTAAGGTTTTGTTATCTCATCAGGGAACAATCTATTTTGAGTATTCTATTCCCCGTATGGGGAGACGTATTGACATTGTACTTCTGACAGGACCAGTGATATTTGTTCTTGAGTTCAAGGTTGGTGAAAGAGAATTCACCACGCATGCCATGGACCAAACATGGGACTACGCGTTAGATTTGAAGAACTTCCATGAGTCAAGCCACGAACAGTTTATCGCCCCTGTTCTCATCGCCACAGAAGCAACGAACGTTGTAACTACTGTCTCTCTCACACCACAAAATGACAAATTATTTCATCCAATAAAAACCAATGTTGATCTTCTCTGTAAAGTAATAGAAAATGTTCTACGCTTTGCCTACGGTAAAGACATTGATCGGTCGCAGTGGGAGAGCGGGCGGTATTGCCCTACCCCAACAATAATCGAAGCAGCAATGGCACTCTACAATGACCATTCAGTTGCTGAAATATCGCGCAGTGATGCAAGTGCAATAAATTTGAGCAAGACATCCGATGCGATTTCTGACATTATTCGTTTGTCAAAGAATAAATCCCATAAAGCAATCTGCTTTGTGACTGGTGTACCAGGAGCGGGTAAAACACTTGTTGGCCTCAATATTGCAACAAAACACATCAACCCATCTGATGATCTCTATAGCGTTTTCCTTTCTGGCAATGGCCCACTTGTTAAAATTCTTCGTGAAGCACTTGCTAGGGACAAGGTATGGCGTGGACACAAAGGTGGTGACAAAATCAAAATTGGTGAAGCACGTAGCAAAGTTAAAGCATTCATTCAGAATGTTCACGAATTTCGCGATGAATGCCTCCGCGATCCCAATCCACCAAAAGAGCATGTCACATTGTTTGACGAAGCCCAGCGAGCCTGGAATGCGGAACAGACTTCTTCATTCATGCGCCGGAAAAAAGATACCCCCGACTTTAAACACTCTGAACCCGAATTCCTTATTTCCTGCCTTGATCGTCATCCTGACTGGGCGGTAATCGTGTGTCTCGTTGGAGGTGGGCAGGAGATCAATACTGGTGAGGCAGGAATTGGTGAATGGATTGAATCGTTAAATCGGTCGTTTTACGATTGGCACATATACATTTCACCGCACCTAACCGATGCAGAGTATGGAGCAGAGGATGTTTTGAAACAAATAAAATCCCGACAACACGTCGAATATAAAGAAGAATTGCACCTTGCCGTTTCGATGCGGTCTTTCCGCGCAGAACATGTGTCGCTTTTAGTCAAACAACTGCTTGATCTCGATGTTGAAGAAGCTCAAAGAACACTCGATAAAGTAAAAGAAAAGTATCCGATAGTCATAACGCGTGATTTTGTCAAGGCTAAACAATGGCTGAAAAATCAAGCGCGCGGCTCGGAACGCTATGGAATTGTTGTTTCATCACAGGCAGAGCGCCTAAAACCTCACGCGATTGATGTGAAATCGCCAATGGACCCGATTCACTGGTTCCTTGACGGCAAGGAGGATGTGCGCTCTTCGTATTATCTTGAGGATGTTGCTACGGAATTTCATATACAGGGATTGGAGCTCGACTGGGTATGCATTACATGGGACGCTGATTTTCGCTATTCGAATGAAGGCTGGGAGCACTGGTCTTTTTGCGGTGACCGTTGGAAGCACATCAGGAAAGAGGATCGAAAGAACTATCTCAAGAATGCTTACCGTGTTCTTTTGACTCGCGCTCGCCAAGGTATGATTATTGTGGTTCCTCCGGGGGACGCTGAGGATCCAACGCGTACCCCCGCGTTTTACGATGAAACTTTCAATTATCTAAAAAACACTGGTTTTTTAACAATTTAGTCTATTAATTATTGAATACTATAATGTCTAATATAAGAGGTCGGGCCTTTCAAATTGACAAATTATATCAGAAAGAAAAGGTTCAAGGCGTATTTTCCCCCCACTTCTGTGAGGACAGGGCTATCACGAAAGACGAGGGTTGATCGAAAAGCCGAGATTAATAAGCCAAAGTAAAAGAATATGACACCACATTGACCCCGTTAGATTGTAAACATCTAACGGGGCTGACCAGATTGTCTGTGAACTTTACGACCTCACGCAGAATAAGATTGCCATGTGGAGGGGAAAAGATAAATACCGTTTGTAAGTTAGTCAAAAATCAGTTTGGGAAGTTAGGCAGTGCGTTTGTTATAATAAGAAAAGCAATTTGAGCAGTGAAATGCAGAACATTTTAAAATAAGAAGGAGACTTGTAAAATGAATAAGGCAATTGAGAGAATAGTGAGCGATCCAAAGATATGCAGTGGGAAACCCTGTATTAAAGGCACAAGAATACCAGTACATATAATACTTGACCTTCTTGCCGCTGGAGAAGATTTTGATGGTATAAAAAAGGCATATCCCAACATTTCTGATAAAGATATCAGAGCATGCCTGAATTATGCGGCAGTTCTTGCTGATGAAGAAGCCGGGGTTACAACGTGAAGATTTTTGCCAATGAAAATCTTTTTGAGCCAATTATTGATTATTTAAGATCTCTTAGGAATGATGTGCTGAGTATCAGGGACTGCGGTCTTTCCGGTATTTCTGACGATGAAATATATGAGAAGGCATGCAAAGAAAACAGGGTCATTATTACCATGGATAAAGACTTTTCGAGAATGTTCAGATTTCCTCCTGAAAAATGTGGCGGAATAGTTGTCGCTAAATTATATAAAAGACCTGTTAATGAGACACTTGCAATATTCAAAAAATATTACCAGTCTATCAAGGAGGAAGATATAAAAAAGAAGCTGGTTATTATTACCCCAGACGGCATACGGATAAGAAGATCAACAAGATGACAGAATTTTCAACACTTCCTCACAATCTAAGTCTACGGTCTAAGGGAGCGAATCTTTCAAATTGATAAATTATATCTGAAGGGAAAAGTTCAAGGCGCATCATTGATATCACGAAAGACGAGGGTTGCTTGAAAAGCCGAGATAAATAACCCAAAGTAAACCCCGTTAAAGAGATTTGCTCTCTAACGGGGTAAAAGAATATGATGCCATATGACCCTGTTAGATTGTAAACATCTAATGGGACTGACCAGCTTTTCTGTAATTTTTATAGCCCGGAATCTGATTACCCTAAACAACCTTAAATGTAAATTTCTGAAATCCAATATGCAATTGAACTGGAAGGATTACCAAAGTGAGTTTTTGATTAGGAAAATATTCTTATTAAATATCGTCTGAAAGGAGGGCTGTTTTGGAAAAGATTGTAGGACTTATAGTTGTTCTCTTATTTTGTGCTATGCAGTCCGTATGGGCAAGTTCATCTAACCTGCGTGTTTTACTGGAAACCAGCAAAGGCACAATCGTACTGGAGCTTGACTCAAAAGCAGCGCCGAAAACGGTGGATAATTTTCTTGGCTATGTGCGAGACGGATTTTATGACGGCACCGTCTTTCACCGGGTAATTAAGGGATTTATGATTCAGGGCGGCGGTTTTACCGAAGATATGAAGCAAAAAGCTGTCCGCGCCGCAATTGAAAACGAAGCAAACAACGGACTTCAAAACAAACGTGGCACTGTGGCTATGGCACGCACTACGGACCCTCATTCTGCCACTGCTCAATTTTTCATTAATACTGTTGATAATTTCTTTCTCGATCACAAAGGAAAAATTCCCGAAGGCTGGGGGTATTGCGTATTTGGCAAGGTTGTGGAAGGCATGCATGTGGTTGACGCAATCGAAAGTGTTGCTACCACGTCAAAGGCAGGACATCGCGATGTCCCGGCTACTCCGGAAATTATTGAACGGGCGATTGCGGAAAAATAGGTCTGCGATTATTCCCGACGTGTATTATTTGACCTTCGCTTGACATTAAATAAGGATTGATAACAGCATAGCAATAAAGGCTGGTTATTATGAACACATTAGATTTTATTACAGAAGAATTAGAGAAACTGAAAGAGGCGGGACTCTTTATCAACGTCCGCACGATTGAAGGTCCGCAGGGGGCGTGGATTACGGTTGACGGAAAGAAGGTGTTAAACCTCTGTTCAAATAATTATCTCGGATTTGCCAACAACCCGCAATTAAAGTCTTCAGCGCAAAAGGCTATTGAAATGTATGGTGTAGGTCCTGCGGCGGTCAGGACTATTGCAGGGACAACGACTCTGCACAAGGAACTGGAACGAAAACTTGCACTCTTTAAGGAAGTTGAAAGCACAATAACCTTTCAATCGGGATTCTGTGCGAATCTTGCCGTTATTCCTGCAATTGTTGGTGAAGGGGATGTTGTCTTCTCTGACGAACTCAATCATGCGAGTATTATTGACGGGTGCCGGCTTTCTAAGGCAAAGATTGTGCGCTATGAACACTGTAATCCCAAAAACCTTGAAACGAAGATTTCCGAAGAAAAGAATGCCAGGCGCAGGCTTATTATTACCGACGGTGTTTTCAGTATGGAGGGAGACATTGCGTTATTACCTGAGATTGTGGAGATTGCCGGTAAATACGAGGCAATTACAATGGTGGACGATGCACATGGGGAGGGTGTATTGGGGCGAGGGGGCAGAGGTATTGTTGACCACTTTGGCCTGCATGGCAAGATTGATATTGAGGTGGGTACGATGTCAAAGGCATTTGGCGTTGTGGGCGGCTATATTGCAGGGAGTAAAAGTTTAACAGATTATCTGGCACAGAAGGGACGTCCATTTCTCTTCTCAAGCGCTGTAACTGCCGCCGACGCGGCGGCATGTATTGCTGCGGTTGATTCGCTTATTACATCTGATACCCTGGTAAGGCAATTATGGTCAAATACTGCATTATTTCAGGAGAAAATTAAACACGCTGGATTCAACATTGGTAATACAAAAACGCCTATAACACCAATTATGCTTGGTGATACAAAGATTGCCAGAGATTTCAGCAGGATGTTATTTGAAGAAGGCATCTTCGCACAGGCTATTGGATATCCCACTGTACCAACAGGAAAGGCGCGTATCCGTGTGATGCTTTCAGCTACGCACAGCAAGGATGACCTTACATGGGCAATAATGCGTTTTGAAAAGATTGGAAAGGCATTGAAGATGATTTAACAAAGATAATCATTTCAATTGCTTTCTTGAGAAAAACAATTTAGCATAAACAACATATTTCTATATCGTTTATTTCAGAGATTTATTAATTTGCTATGGCTAAAAAATCAATCATTACTATATTATTATTGTTTTGTATAATCGGATGTGGAAAAGATAAAACTGAAAGCATAGAAAGAAAACTTGCCTCTTCAGAAGTTAAACAAACCTATCCAACCGAAGGACTTGAATTTATCAAAAACGAGCAGGGCTTCATAGTGCATATGAAGGATATCAAGGTACTGTTAAAGCATCTGTCAGATTCGATTAATAAACTGGACTGGAATTCCATTAAACATGATACAAAGAAACTTAAAAATTCCAGCCCTGTAGCATTCACAGGTTCAAATAAAAAAGACATGCCTGTTGAATTTATGAATCTTGACGTCAAATTCCACATGAGCGCACTGGAGTTAATCAGCGCAGCACAAGAAAACAATAAAGATATGGTAACCGCTGCATTTTTCAAGGTGGTGAATAGCTGTGACGAGTGTCATGCAAAGTATAATCCGAAAGAAACGTCCACCTCGTGGTTCCAGTGAAACAATAAAATGGAACAGATACGTTTTTATGAAAAAGAAAAGGGGGTGATACCTGTGGTGTTTGGAAAAAAGCGACTGATTGATTACGCCGCCTGCGGTGGTTGAGCAGGAAAAATCCCTGTTGAAGACATGGCGTATGTGATCAACCACTTACAGGATTTTACAGATGAGCGCTTATTAGTAGGTCCAAAGACTTTTGCGGATGCGGGCATCTTTAAAATCAGCAAAGACCAGGCGCTGGTTCAAACGCTGGATTTTTTTACACCTGTTGTAAATGATCCTTATGACTACGGACAGATAGCTGCAGCAAACGCATTGAGCGATGTCTATGCCATGGGAGGCAAACCACTCACCGCGATGAATATCCTCTGTTACCCTGTAAAAAAGCTGGACAGAAGCATTCTGGTGGAAATACTCAGGGGAGGTGCAGATAAGGTCAAAGAGGCAGGCGCAGTTGTCGTCGGTGGGCATACCTTGCAGGACAACGAAATCAAATATGGATTATCTGTTACAGGAGTTATTCATCCGGAAAAGATTATAACAAATGCAGGTGCCCGTCCTGGTGATGTGCTGGTATTAACAAAGCCGCTTGGTACAGGCCTTGTTATATCGGCAACAAAAGCCAACAAAGTTCTTGAAGAACATATAGTACTTATAACCAGAAGTATGGTCTTGTTAAATAAAACAGCCTCAGAAGCAATGCTGGAAGTAGGCGCTAATTCCTGTACAGATATAACTGGTTTCGGTCTTATGGGTCATGCGTATGAAATGGCAGAAGCCAGTAAGGTAACATTACAATTTTCTGCAGGACGCATACCTGTATTCGATGGCTGCGAACGCTATGCTAAAATGGGATTGATACCGTGGGTATCAAAACTGAGTAAAAAATACATGAAAGACACTGTAAGAATAGACCCTGATGTTAGAGAGACGCTGGTAGATATACTGTTTGATGCGCAGACTTCAGGAGGCTTACTTATATCCGTTACGGATGAAAAAGCAGAAACATTGTGTTTAAAGCTCAAAGAAAAGGGGTTAGAAACAACTGAAATAATAGGAAAAGTATGCAAAAAAGAAGATGTTTCAATTGTAATTTTATCGTGAAAATAATTTCTATGAATGCAAACGTTCTTGTGTTTCTGGGGTTGTGCTTTGCCATTGTAATCTTTCTTGTTATACAGTTGACGTCTGACAAAGACAGGGTTTTAGCCATTGGCTATATGAATGCCATAATGAACGAAGATGCCTTTGCGCAACAGAGGAAACAGATGGTTGAAGAACAGATTGCTTCACGCGGTATTACTGATAAAAGGGTGTTAGAGGTTATGGAAACAATACCGCGCCACTTGTTTATTCCTGAACGGAATCGTTCCTATAGCTACTATGATCAACCCGTGCCTATTGGTTACGGGCAGACAATCTCACAGCCATATATAGTCGCTTTTATGACGGAATTATTAAAGTTAGACGGGGATGAAGTCGTGTTAGAGATAGGGACAGGTTCCGGCTATCAGGCTGCTATTCTATCCTTACTGGCAAAACAGATATATACAATTGAGATTGTTGAGAATTTGGGTAAAGAGGCTGCCGGGCTATTAAAAACGATGGGCTATAATAACGTAGAAAACAGAGTCGGTGA
This sequence comes from uncultured Planctomycetota bacterium, assembly GCA_963709355.1. Lineage (GTDB taxonomy): Bacteria > Planctomycetota > Brocadiia > Brocadiales > Brocadiaceae > PLOWO2-12-38-17. The sequence goes on along the minus strand of CAVPVY010000005.1, from coordinate 350,509 downwards.
TGGTTATAAGGGCTGGCAGGAACATGCACCTTACGATGCAATTATAGTTACTGCAGCGGCAGAACATATCCCTCAACCACTTATAGACCAGCTTAAACCAGGCGGCCGCATGGTTATCCCTGTGGGCGGCGCGTATGAAGTACAAGACCTGATGTTAATCACCAAAGACCCTTCTTCAAGGGTTATCAAGAAATCCATTATTCCTGTCCGATTTGTACCACTCATAAGGAAATGATATATTCCAGGGATTCTAAAAATTATTAAAATTGAGGGCTGTACAAAAAAATAATTTTTGACAGTTCCCTGCAATGCCGTTATTGTAGAGACATGTTTAAAACCTGCCCATACTTTTAATTTTCTACATTTAAGTACTAACTTATTCAACCGTCACGCTCTTTGCAAGATTTCTTGGTTTATCAACGTCACAACCCCGCATTACTGCCATGTGGTACGCCAGTAATTGAAGTGGAATTACAGAAAGAATTGGCGTCAGGACGTCGGAAGTTTTTGGAATATAAAACACGTGGTTTACCTTCTTTATAATCTGCATATCACCTTCGGTCGCAATTGCAATGACCCTTCCGCCTCTTGATTTTACCTCTTCAATATTGTTCATAATCTTTTCATAAACCTTATCCTGAGTGGCGATAAAGATCACTGGCATATCTTTGTTAATAAGGGCAATCGGACCGTGCTTCATCTCTGCGGCCGGATATCCCTCTGCATGGACGTAAGATATTTCTTTTAATTTCAATGCGCCTTCAAGCGCCACGGGATAATTGTATCCCCTCCCGAGATAAAGGGCATGTTCACTATCCTTGTATATTTTAGCCAGTTCAACAATTTCCTTCTCCTTGTCAAGTATTGATTGTATCTTATCCGGTATAGATTGTACGGCCTTTATCGTATCGGAATTCACTGGAACCTCGGCATGCCTCAGTTTCATCATGTGCAGTGTAAACAGATACAAAATGGCTATTTGAGCTGTAAACGCCTTTGTAGAAGCAACCCCAATTTCAGGGCCTATGTGTAAATAAATTCCAAAATCTGCCTCCCTCGCAATGGTGCTGCCAACTACGTTGCATATCGAAAATAATTTTGCGCCCTTCTGTTTCGCCTCTCGCATTGCGCCAAGTGTATCCGCCGTTTCCCCGGATTGACTTATAGCAATTATTACTGTGCCTTCCTCAATCACGGGATTACGATAACGGAATTCAGAGGCATATTCCACCTCAACCGGTATACGAGTCATTTCTTCTAACATATATTCACCAACCAATCCTGCATGCCAGGATGTACCGCAGGCAGCAATTACGATACGCCTGGCCTCTCTTAATACCTTTTCGTGACCAATTAATCCTCCAAGCCTTATATAGCAGCTGCAACTATCCACCCTTCCGCGCATGGCGTTTCTTAACGCCTGGGGTTGTTCATGTATCTCCTTGAGCATAAAATGCGGATAACCACCCTTTTCAATCATGTCTATATTCCATAATACTTCCTCTGCTTTTTTATAAGTTGGAATATTTTCTATTGTCTTAGTCTTATAACCATTTGTAGTTAGTATGGCAATTTCATTATCATCAAGATAGACCACATCGCGTGTATGCTCAAGCGAGGCGGAGACGTCGGAAGTAATAAAATATTCTTTGTTTCCAATGCCTATTGCCAGGGGAGAACCTTTCCTTGCCGCAACAATTTTTTGCTTATCCTTTGTGGATATAACCGCAATACCGTATGTACCTTCCACCTCTTTCAAAGCATTCATAACGGCAATTTCAAGGTTGCCATGAAAATATTTTTCAATCAGATGCGACAGCACCTCTGTATCTGTTTCACTCCTGAAGATATGCCCTTCTCGCTTCAATTTCGTTTTTAAATAATCGTAATTCTCAATAATACCGTTATGCACCACGGCAATTTCGTTTTTACAATCAATATGAGGATGGGCGTTTTCAAAGGTTGGCGCGCCATGAGTCGCCCATCTGGTATGAGCAATTCCCATATTTGTATGAATAATATTTCCGTTGAGCTTTCTTTCAAGCTCAACGATCTTACCTACTGCTTTTATACAGCCCAAACCACCGTTTTTAATAAACGCTAAACCAGCCGAGTCATAACCGCGGTATTCGAGCCTCTTAAGCCCATCAATAAGCACTTTAACAGCTTCTTTCTGTCCGATATATCCGACAATTCCACACATAAATTTACACCCTCTAAAACCAAATTAAATTTAAGACATATTATTGTTTTAATAAGCTATGTTGTCAACATCAAACTACAATTGACAGCCATTTACGGTTGTGATACGATGTTTTTTAAAATATATCTCCAAATCTTGCTCCCATGTTAAAAATTCATTAATAAAAAACGTACGTAATGGAATATACACTAAAACAAATTCAAACAATAACAGGCGGGGAAATCATAGGTAGCAGAGACGTTGTCATTACAGGTATCGCCAGTATTGAAGCCGCAAAAGAAGGAGATATAACATTTATTAAAAACGATAGTTTAATACCACAGGCGCTGGTTTCTAAAGCTGCGGCGATAGTTGTACACAGGGAGATTCAAGAACTTAAAAAACCGCAGATAGTAGTTGAAAATCCGTTTCTGACATTTATCAGATTTATCGAAGATTTCCAGAAAGAACATTTTCCCCGACCCGCCGGAATACATCCCACCGCCGTTATAAGCAAAGAAACTATAATAGGAAAAGGGGTATCCATCGGAGCGCATGTGGTTATAGAAGACCACGTAAACATAGGGAATAATGTTATAATTTATCCAAACGTGTTTATTGGTACAAAAAGCTGTGTTGGAGATGATTCCACTATATATGCCAATGTAGCTATAAGAGAGTGTGTCATAATCGGGAAGCGTGTTGTCATCCATTGTAATAGCGTTATTGGCGACGATGGGTTCGGTTATCTTCAAATAAACGGGAGGCACAAAAAAATTCCACAGATAGGAACTGTTGAGATAGGAGATGATGTTGAAATCGGATCCATGGTGACGATTTGCCGTGCTGCACTTGATAAAACGGTTATCGGGAACGGGGTGAAGATAGACAATCACTCTCATATTGCCCACAACGTATTGATAGGAGACAATACATTGCTCGTCGCTTATGCCAAGGTTGCGGGAAGCACAAAGATAGGGAAAAACGTCATGATTGCTGAGGATGTTGGTATCACCGACCATGTTATTATCGGTGATAACTGCGTTATCGGCGGAGGCTCAAACGTTTATAAGAGTCTGGAGCATGATTCTATTGTTTGGGGTTCTCCTGCCAAGCCTATCAACACAGAAAAGCGCATACAGGTATTAATTAAGAAATTACCCGAAATGTATGAAACCATCAAAAAACTTATACAGACATCCTAATAGCTGATTAAACACCTATAAATATTTTTGATAAAGTACTTGTAAAAAATAGACGCACTGAAAGGTATTTATTCGATAAATGAATCGGATGCAGGTATGACTATTGGTATTATTAATACCTGACCAACCGGAAGGTCTTTTACATCTTTTATTTCATGCCTGTTGGCATCATAAATTATCGTCCATCTCTTTCCATCATTGAATATCTTTGACGCAACATTATAAAAGCTATCACCCCATTTTACACGGTATACTGCCCTCTTATATTTTGTCTTATCTATCTGTTTCACATCCTCAATATTCTCAATAATTGGTATATCAGGGATAATCATTTCCTGTCCTGCCGTCAATGTTTCTTCATATATACCGCTGTTTACTCTTCTGATTTCATCCGCCTTTAAAACGTCATCATAGAATTTTAAAGATATACTAGATAATGTATCACCAGTCTGTACTCTGTAGTACACCTCCATAGAAGAATTCCCTTGTTTGATTGAAATTACATTGGCGCTGATTGGAGAACTAAAACTTTTTCCTGGAATAGAAACAATAAACTTTTTTACTAACCTGTCCGCAGTCTCTGCAATTACCTTTTCTCTTACATTCATTGAACTATCAACAACCGCCTCCGGAATGCTGAACGGAGATACAGGTATAGCATCGCTGTGTGTTTTTTCTGTATGATCGGCCTGCCAGATTACCACGGAATTTTTCACCTCTACTATCTTAATTTCTGCACCGAGTACTACCTGAGAATATACACCATAAAAATTTTTACAGCATTTTGTAACAACGCCGTAAACAATGGCATCTGCCTTAACTATTCTGCCAACCTTGTACACAGCCTCGCTATCGAGCTTCTTCGCATTAATCCCAGCCAGATTGAGCCGTTCGTCAACTTCCTCCAGTTTTAGTACTTCGTAACCCTTTAAACTGAGATTTGAGAAGAAACACTTTCGCAAAATATCTTCCACGTCCTTTTTCTCTGTTTTATTCTTGAACGGCAATATTGCTATGGTTGCTATATCCGTATTCCGGAAAGCATAGGGTGTTTTGACATGCGGTGTGGAACGCTCTTCTATGTAATTACACGACGAAGCTAAAAATACTATAATAAAAGCGAAAAAATATTTTTTCACTTAATATATCGAAAAAAACTAAAAATTACTCATTTATAAATAATGGAAGTTTTCCGTAATCCATGTTTATTATCCATTCGGAACTACTGTTTTGACCAGCCATTAAAAAGTTTTTGATTTTGCAGAATATTTGTCCAGCCCTTCCTCTCCAGTTGCCGTAGCCAGCAATCTCTTTTTCTTGTAAATCAGCATGATGTTACGAATATAAATGAAAAGGCCCGAAAATTGTCCCATGATAAATACAGGGTCGCGTCTGTAAATTGCGTAAGTTAATAATATTGCACTCCCCCCCATACTTATGTACCAGAATACTTCTGGAATAATGCTTTCACCACGCTTCTCTGAAGCGATCCACTGGACAAAAAACCTTGAGCCAAACAAAAGCTGTCCAATAAAGCCGAGAATAATCCAAAAATTTATATGTGCTAAAAGATTAATCATTTCTTACCTCATAATTAAGTTTACGTTTTTTCATCCACCGTACAACCAACAAATCTAAAAATGCCCTAAATGCCCTATTAAATACGCCATATTTTGATTTTCCAAATTTTCTTGGATAATGACTTACAATTACCTCTGTAACAGAAAAACCTTCCAGCTTAAAAAGCGTTGGCAAGAACCGATGCATACCATTGTACAATTTGATTTTATCCAGGCATTCCCTTCTATAAGCCTTTAGAGAACATCCCGTATCTTTAATATCCTCGTCTGAAAGCTTATTTCTTATGGAATTCGCTACCTTTGAGGAAATACGTTTTATCCATGGGTCATTCCTTTTCTGCCTCCAACCGCATACCATATCATAAGCATCGAGTTTCTCCAATAATTTTGGAATATCACCCGGATCGTTCTGCATATCAGCATCCAAAGTAACTATATACTTTCCCTTTGCATATTTAAAACCTGCATCCATAGCGGCCGTTTGTCCAGCATTCTTTTTAAAATGAATAGAATGAAAGTTAGTACGAAGCGAACACCACTCCTTTAATTTTCCAGTACTACCATCTGTACTGCCATCGTTAACAATTATTACCTCATAGCTTCTATCCTGCATTACACCAATTATCGCCCGACATAAAGGTTCAATATTGTCAACTTCATTATATAATGGAATTACTATTGAAATATCAGGACTCATTAATACACTTTACAATTTGCCTGTGAAAAGAACAGGTCGTCTGTGCCGAAATAATATATAAGCAGAACCACGCCAATTAACAAATTGCAATTTTATAAATGCACTGTTTTTTAAAGACTTCGTATAAAAGTTTATAAATACTTATCAGCTATTGTAGTAAAAATGTTTTGCTTACAAGCAATTGATTACATTATTTACCAACGCTATAATAAAAGCAAACAACCAATATTCTTGTACAAATTATATAGGAAATATTATTGAATTACAAAGATAAATCAATCAGTAACCAGCCTAATAAAATGATGCACTGTTTATAAAAATATATTTCTTTCATCCTGCAAAAACTATAAAAAACACATATATAATAACATTACTTAGGAATTAAAAATACGATGCTGATATTACAGTCAATTTAACTATGCTTTGTCGCTGTATAAAAAACAGTACACACAATATAAATTCTTAATAATATAAGAGATTTAAATGAACTACATATAAAATTAGCCATTGATAAGGCAAAAGAAGGCATTAATAAAGGGCAAAACACCTTCCGTGTATGTATAGCAAAAGATGCTAAAATAATAAGCTGTGTTCATAATACAGTCTGGCAGCCTATTGATATAACTGCACACGCTGAAATTCTTGCGATCAGAGAGGCTTGTAAAAAAATTAAATACAACTGCCCTGTACGAATGTGTAATGTATTCAACATGCGAGCCGTGTTCCATGGTGCTTTTGTGCTTGTTATTGGGCAGGAATCTCTAAAATCATTTATGGAACACACATCTAGATGCAATAAAACCGGGATTCAGTGAACTTACAATCTCAGATGAGAAGATGAAACTATTTGGCCATAGCACGATAGAAGTAATTGGAGACTTTTTAAGGAAGGAGAACCATGAGTTTTCTAAAATTTGGAATAGCCAGTAGAATAAAATAATCTATTACTTACCTATTTATGGGGGCTACAAGCGATGTACACACCTCTCTCTTCTATCATTGGGACTGAGGTTGTTATTTACCATTTAGAAATTTATAGTTCTTATAAAAACTGGTATTACTAACTTTTGTTGAACTCAGGTTTATTCTAACTCAATTACACTAACCTTCCCAAAATTATCGAGTTGTTTATCAAATTTTTCCTTATTGCCAACTACAAGTATTTTTATTTCGTCCGGATGTAAATATTTCTTTGCTACGCGCTGGACATTTTCCTGCGTTACAGCCTGTACATTATCCAGATAAGTCTCCAGGTAATTCAAAGGTAATTCTTCATATTCAATATCAACTTTCTGTGCAACTATTCTTGCGCTGGTTGTAAATTTAAATATAAACTGATTAATAAAAGTTTCCTTCACCTGAGCTAACTCTTCGTTGTCAACTGGCATTTTACGTATCTTATCAAGCTCCTCCAGCGCTATTGAGATTGCACGATTGGTTGAGCCCAGCTTGGTCTGACATGAAACGAAGAACATTCCGATGTCGCGGGAAGTTTGAAAAGCGCTATAGGCGGAATATGCAAGACCTTCGTCAGAACGGATTCTGCCAGGAATACGCGCCGTAAAACTTCCGCCGCCCAGGATAAAGTTCATTATCATTACAGGAAAATAATCAGGACTCTTTCGATCTATTCCAACATGACCTATTATAACATTAGCCTGATTGATGTCTTTATAAATATAATTTACTGACCTCTCGTATCGTCTTTCAATCTTTGGCACTTCCGGAAATTGAATATCTTCCTTTTTCCAGACGGCAAATATAGCATTAATCTTCTTTATAATATCGTCTTTATTAAAATCACCTGATATCCCAAGTATCATACTATTAGGATGAAAATATTTCTTGTGAAATGCAATCATGTCATCCCTTGTAATCTTTTCTATTGTTTCAGGTGTTCCGCTAAGTCTTCTACTATAAGGATGTTTACTATCGTATATAATTTTACGAAACTCCCTGTGAACAATCTGTGACGGACTATCATTCTCACGCCTGATAGATTCAATAACCTCGTCCTTCCTTATTCTGATTTTATCCTCTGCAAAAACAGGATTCATAAGCACATCGGCGAATATTCTCAACCCTTTATCAATATCCTTCTTTAACGTAGAAAGGCTCGCACTGCCAGATTCACGGTCTATTGAAGTTTCCACAGACGCTGCCATATATTCAAGTTCCTCATTAAGTTTATCCGCCGGCATGGATAAAGTTCCACCACTCCTCATTACATATCCTGTTAAACTGGCCAACCCCGCCTTTTCTGCAGGTTCATATATAGCACCCGTTTTTATACGGGCTGTGATATTAAATATTGGCAAATCATGGTTCTCGAGAAGATATAAAATCATACCATTTCCCAATACAATCCTGTCAACTTTAGGAGGTACAAAATTAAGAGGTTTAAATTTAAATCCGGAAACTATTCTTGCTCCTTCGGATTCTGGTTTCCCGGTATATGATTTTACAGTATGTTCGTGCCCCTGTGGTTCAGCACTAAGATCTGCAGAATGAACAAAGAAAACCAGGCATATGGAACATAAAACTGAAAAAACAAAATGTTTGTTACCCACTTTAGAATCTCCCCTGTATGTGTTTTTCATAATTAAGACTAAAGATAAAAATTAATATGTAACAGATGACTTTTCTACGTTATTGTCCTTTTTATTATTGGTCTTGTCCTCATCCTCTTTTTTCTTTAATATAGCTACTGTGCGATTATTTTTTGTAAGATATTTTTTAGTCACGCGCATTACATCTTCGGCAGTCACCTGAGCCAGCTTATCCATGAATGTATTGATATAGCTCCAGTCAGAAAGCACTTCAAAATGCCCTATTTCGTTGGCAAGACCGGAAGCTGAGTTCAAATCCCTGATAAAATCAGCCTCAAGCTGGTTTTTAATCTTTTGCAGTTCCCAATCCGTCGGAAGGGTATTCTTTAGTTTTTCTACTTCTGCATAAAAAGCAGACTCAACTTCAGCTATTGTATGTGGCGCCCTTGGCGCGCCAATAAAAGTAAAGGTATCAGGATATTTACCAATTCCACTAGATGCCTGTGCCATTACGGCAATCCGCTTTCCTTCTATCAAAGATTTATATAACCGTGCTGTCCTACCTTCGGAAAGTAACGAACTAAGGACGTCTAGCGCATACAAATCAGGATGTCCAATTGCTGGGACATGATATGAAATTGCAATGTAAGGATTAGAATCAAATTCTATTTCAATCCTTCGTTCGCCCTTCTGTTCCGGCTCAACAGTTCTAACCTTCGGGGGCGCTGGCTGTGAAGGAATATCGCCAAAGTATTTTTCTATTAATTTTATTACATTAACAGGTTCAAAATCTCCTACAATAACAATCACTGAATTATTTGGTGCATAATATCTCTTAAAGTATTCAGATGTTTCCGCCTTTGTAATATACTGAATGTCTGATTGCCATCCGATGGTGGGCCAACGGTATGGATGTGCAACGAACGTTACAGCGTTCAATTGTTCAATTAAAGTACCGAACGGGCTATTATCGGTCCTGAGTCGTCTTTCTTCCATAACCACATCTCGTTCAGAATAAAATTCCCTCAGCACAAGGTTTTTCATCCGATCTGACTCTATAAATGCCCATAATTCCAATTTGTTTGCAGGAATGTCACACATATAATATGTACCGTCAGTACTTGTCGCAGCATTAAGGCCAGAAGCTCCTTGGCGCAGATATAAAGAAAAGACCTCATCCTTAACCACCAAAGCTCTCAATTTTTTCCTCACTTCTTCCAGTTCCTTTTCAAGCGACAGAATCTTTTTCTTATCGGCTGCCTCTTCTTTAGCTTTTTCATCAGACAGCTTCATGATTAATTCATCTTCCATATCAAGCAGAGGCTTTTCGGCAGCATAATCCCCTGTTCCAAATAACTTTGTTCCCTTAAACATCATGTGCTCAAACAGATGTGAAACCCCTGTAATTCCAGGTCGTTCATCAACTGAACCAACTTTATAATTAATACGAACGCAGGTAATCGGGACATCATGCTTTTCCAACATAAGTAATTTCAGTCCGTTATTTAATACGTGTTCCTTTACATCGAGCTTCAATTGACTGGCAAATATTGCACTTGCATTAAAGAGCACAATTACAGAAGCGAGAATTGACACAATCGTTTTATTTAGCATTCGAAATACTCCCTGTCTGCCTATTTAAATTAAATCTTTTAAAAGATACTTTATCACAGAATAATACTTGAAAACAAACGGATGTAAATAGTAAATAATTTAAACGATAACTAATGATTTTAAAATGAATAATATTTAATTTGCAATTCGTTTCTTTAATTTATTCAAACAAACAAAATAACTGTAAAGAAATGTTCCTTGAATATAATATATCTTCATGTTAATATCACTTAGAATTTTAAAACTAAAATAAACGTTAAAAGTGGGTTTTCACACAGAATGAGTATTAAAGGAGTTATAAACATGAAAAAATGCATCGTCCTAATCTCAGTTGCAATTACTTCAGCCTTCTTGCTGTTCACTGGTTATATAAGTAATGCAAAAGAACTTCAGCATGATGCAAATGCGGCAAAACAACTTGAGATTATCAGAAAAAAATTGGTAAATCTTCCAGAAATGAAATTTGCTGATTCAAAAAAATATTACGAAGAATCACTTAAAGAATTAACCACTTTAACAGAAAAATATCCTGGAATCTGAAGAGGCATTAGAGGCGAGACTCTATGCTGGTAACGTGCAGATATTCATGAACAATTTTGATGAGGCAATTAAATGTTTTGATTTTATATTAAATTCAGAAATAAATAATGCTTTAAAGGTTAATACCCTTTTTTTTAAAACACAGGCACTAATCGAAAAGGGTGATACTAAGAAAGCAAAAGATGTTGTTGCGGAATTAAGGCTAATTAACCCACTGGCAGCCGAGTCATTCACAAACGAACTTGGCAACACAGTAAGATTCGGCACAAGTGCCCCAATGTTTAATACAGAGGATATCAATGGAAAGCCTGTTGACCTCGCAAAATATAAGGGTAACATCGTCGTTTTAGTATTCTGGGCTACTTGGTGCGAGCCTTGTTTACAGGAATTCCCAAATGTAAGAAAAATGTATGACAAATTCAAAGACCGGGGAGTTCAGGTCATTGGCATAAGCCTGGATGACGATATTGGCGATTTAACCGGGTTTGTAAAACAGGAAGAAATTAGCTGGCCACAGATTTATGATGGGAAACGCTGGAATGGGGCTATACCTTCTTTATACCACGTACAAAATTTACCTAAACTGTTTGTGCTAGACCGGGAAAATAAAATTCGATACATAGGAAGTTCTACAGAAGATGTGTCTCGAGTTGTTACAACGCTTCTCTCTGAATCGAAAGAGGTACCGTTGTTTAGATAATTACCGACCAGACTCCTGAGTGGTTAAGGGATTTTGTATTTCAAGACTTAAATCCGAATCCCTTTGAAATTTTGCCTTCAAATATTATTCAACCGCTGATATTCAAGCAACGATCTGTAAGAATCCAGCTAATTTAAGGAAACCCTTCTATGCCAAGTTGTTTACTGAATTGAATTATAAGCAATAAAATACCAAATACGATAACTGCAATAATCAAAACCCAGTCTCTCTTTTTTTTGGTAGTCACAACGGGTATTTCCGCTGTGGCAACAACCTCTTTAGCTTTTGATTCTTTCGCTTCAACTAATATTGTTTCTTTAATCTGGCTTACTTGCGTTAGTTCTGTCTTTTTGCCTTTTTCCGTAAACTGCTGAGGTGTTTTTTGCTGTTTTTTCAAATCAACCATTGATTTTTCAGCCTGCGTGGGTTGTACATTTTGTTGCCTTACATCGATCTTTCCTTGTATTGATGTTTTTACCCTGTCTCTTTGCACTTGACCTAAGAATTCACCGCAAAAACGGCACTTAACAGCTTCATCCTTAATTTCTTCCGCACAATAAGGACACTTTTTCATACTTTTTTCCTCTTAGATTTAGAAAAATATATACACAAGGAAGCAACGATACATAACCAGATTTGCACAACTACAATATAGTAAACGAGCCCCTTGGAAAGCTTACCAACATATGACTTTTTCCATATTTCAGCACCCTTCTTTATTCTAAGCGGATTACGAAACAATCCGGATCCCCCTTTTTTAGACGGCTTAAAAAGGTTTTCATACACCGGGTTACTTTTATCAACCTTGATATATGGAGCTGTATCTTCTGCTCCTGCTTCTGGTTCTGCAACAGTCTTTGCCTCTGAAGGTTCCCTCACTATAGACCCAGCCTGACTTGCGGAAGTTTCGGAAGACGGAACGCCCTGTTGCGGTAATACGGGTTTAACTACTGCAGGACCTTCAGGTCTGGTTTCTTCAGAAGGTCTGGACTCGACAACACGGGTATCGGGTGTGGCAGCTACTTGTGGTTTTGTTTTTTCGGGCTGTACCGCTTCAACGCTAACTACTTCTTGTGGTTTTGTTTCTTCAGGTTTAGACTTTTCCACATATTCTTCTTTTTTTTCTGGAGTAGTGGTAGCAACAGGTTTTGCTATCTGAGGTGAACCTGCACCCATGGCTTGCATACGTTCTTCCAGAAGCTTTTTGTACTTTAAAAGTTCCTCTTCTGCCTTATCATTCATTCCCAGCTTTTTATATGCCAACCATAGCCGCTGATATGCCTCGACATATTCCGGTTTTATCTTGGTAACTTTAGTAAATTCTTTAACGGCGTCATCAAACATATTCTGCCGGAAGTAAATGCTACCCATTCCAAAGTGTGCCTCAGCATGGTTTGGATTAATCTCTATGACTTCTTTTAACAATTCAAGCGATTGATCAAGCTTACCAAGTTTGTACATATTGTAAGCATCGAGGTAACATTTGTTGGCATCCTCATCTCTATCAGCCAAGAGTTGTCTGGTATTAAAAAAGCCTGATAAGATAAAGATTGAAATTAAGATCGGTAAAAATTTCTTCATGATAAAAATATTATCACTTTTATATTGACTATACAAAGTAAATTTTACTTCTCTTTAAGCTTTTCATAAGTACCCAAAGCACTCTTTGCCTCTTCTTCCATCCCCTTCTTTTTATAAATTAAATACATCTCCTGATAAATGTTAACCAAGCTTGGTTTTAAATTCAGGGCTGTTTTTAATTCCGAAAGTGCCTCGTCGAGCATATCCTTCTTGTTATAAATCATACCAAGTGCGGCATGCGCCTCTGCTGCGCTAGGATTCTTAGTAATCGTATCCTTCAAAATAGAAATTGCCTCATTAAGTTTTCCCTCCTGTACATATTCGCCAACCGTTTGGAAATAGGACATAGCCCGATGTAATCGCTTTAAATATATATAAAAACCAATAGAAGCTATAAACACAACAAAGGTAGCCACAATTAATAATATTAGAAGCTGTCGTTTCATGGTAATAATTATTTCGTCTCTCTAACAGGTGGTTTATTGGTATATTACAAATACAAGGTTTTCACATTGAACGCCATAATTTTGATTGATTCGTCTGACAGCGATACTACTTCAAGTTGCCAGATTTATATATAGCCGATGCTTAAAACTATCCAATTCAGGTCAACCTATCTGTAGCGATTATTTTATTTTGAGGCTACGCTGTTCGTATGCCAAGTTCTTTAAGCTGTTGCGGGTCAACCTCCGAAGGTGCATCAGTCATGAGGCAGGTGGCTTTTTGCGTCTTTGGGAATGCAATAACTTCCCGTATATCATCAAGCTGTAATAACAATGTAACCATGCGATCCACCCCCAACGCAATACCGCCATGTGGTGGGGCGCCGTACTTTAATGCATTCAGCAAAAATCCAAATTTTTTATATGCACTATCATCATCAATCCCCAATAATCTAAAAACCCTCTTTTGTATTTCAGTGTCATGAATACGAATACTACCTCCACCAAGTTCCACACCGTTCAGCACAAGGTCATATGCACGCGCCTTAACCTCTAAAGGCTTTTTCTCTAAAATCAGAAGGTCATCCGGATGTGGGGATGTAAATGGATGGTGTAGCGCCTCATATCGTTTCATTTCTTCGTTATAATCAAACAATGGAAAATCCACAACCCAAGAGAAATTGAATGTATTAGTATCTATAAGCTTATTCTTATAGCCCAGATGCAGCCTCAACTGCGCAAGTGATTGCGATACAACTTTTGGTTTATCGGCAACAAAAAGGAGTAAGTCTCCACTTTTTGCTTCCATGAATTGATGTATTTTCTGCTGAATTTCTGAGGGAAAGAACTTTGTTATAGAAGAATTTAAACCGCTTTCTTCTACCTTAAACCATGCAAGTCCTTTTGCCCCAAACTGACCAACAAAGGTTGTTAAATCATCAATTTCCTTTCTTGAATAATTTCCACACCCAACGGCATTTAAGCCTCTGACCTGTCCGCCTGATTTAATGACATCCAGAAAGATTTTGAAACTCGACCCTTGAACTATATCAGCTACGTCTTTTATTTTCATGCCAAAACGCAAGTCAGGAGCATCGCATCCATAAGACGCCATTGCCTCCTTGTATGAGATTCTGGGAAGTGGCGTAATAACCTTTTTACCAAAAACCCTGTCAAAGATTCTGGAAATAAGACCTTCAATAACATGGATAATATCATTTTCATCTACAAAGGACATCTCCATATCCATTTGTGTAAATTCAGGCTGTCTTTGCGCACGCAGGTCTTCATCACGAAAACAACGTACAATCTGAAAGTAGCGATCAAAACCCGCTACCATAAGTATCTGTTTGAAAAGTTGTGGAGATTGCGGGCAATGCGTAAAATTTTCCAAGATTGACCCTGCTTGGCACCAGATAATCTCTTGCACCCTTCAGGTGTACTCTTTGTCAACACAGGCGTCTCGATATCGACGAAATTCAAATCATCGAGGTATTCACGTATTGTTTGACATATTTTGTGTCGAAAGATAATCCGTTTTTGCATTATAGGCCGTCTCAGATCCAGATAACGATGCTTGAGCCGTCAATTCCAAAGACACATTACTTTCATCAGTAATTTCAAATGGGGGGGTCTCTGCTCTGTTTAACACTTCAAGTAGAATCGGCATACACTTCAATTTCTCCTGTATCCAGCTTTGGATTTTCTGTACCTTGCGGTCTCGGAGAAACCGTACCCCGTATTGTTATAACATACTCTGGTCTTAACTGCCGGGCTGTTTCATACAATTCCTGTCCCTTTTCAGGATTAAAAACTACCTGTGTAATACCGTAACGGTCTCGCAGGTCAACAAAAACTAATCCTCCATGGTCACGAACACTGCCTCACCCATCCACAAAGAATAACAATTGAATTTATATCCTTTGCGCGTAACTGACCACAAGTATGTGTCCGTTTTAATTTGGACATTATTGACAGTCTCCTGGAAATTTATAGAACCACTTTACTCTGGGAGCATTGCTCTATTCAGAAACCACTTGAGAACTGATCACTTTTTTCACTGAAACTTCTTCACTGGTCTCCATAGTCTTAATTTTAACGTCGCCACGAGCCAGTTCATCAGGTCCAACACAATCACATATTTTACCCCTAATTTGTTTGCCGTACGCATCTGCGCCTTGGGACTCCTGCCTTCGTAATCAAAATCTGCAGAAATGTTGGATTTTCTCAAAAGATTGAGCAGTGAGAAACATTGTTTCCTTGTTTCATCTTCAATAGAAACAATATATACCGTTGGAGAAGGACAACTACTTTCTTGATTGCTGGTTTTGTTCTTTTTTGATAAAGTATTTTCAAGCGCCAGTATTGTTGCTTCCATCCCAATGGCAAATCCAACCGAACCAATAAAAGGTCCGCCAATATCTGAAATAAGATTATCATACCGTCCACCGGCACAAATGGCGTCCCTGGCGCCCAGCGATGAATGAGTAATTTCATAAACCGTCTTGGTATAATAATCGAGCCCTCTCACCAGGTGAGCATCAACAATATACGGGATACCTATTTCCAACAAGGCTTCTCTTACTACCTTTGCATGAGATTGACATTCGTGACACATATAATCATTGATGGAGGGCATTTTGTGACTGATAGTCTTGCACTTTTCATTCTTACAATCAAGAATGCGAAATACGTTTCGATTAAGGCGAGACTGGCAGATCTCACACAATTCCCTTTCATGTTCATTGAGTTTTTCTTTTAGAATATTTCTAAATACAGGCCTGCATTTTTCACAACCTATGGAATTAATCTTGACCTTATATCCCTTAAGATCAATACGATCAAATATTCTGGTAGCAATACAAATAGTCTCCACATCCAACAAAGGATCTGTAGCACCAACTGCCTCTATACCCATCTGGTGAAACTGTCGAAGCCTTCCAGCCTGGGGTCGTTCCTTTCTAAATTGTGGGCCTATGTAATAAAACTTTTGAAATTTTTTTACTTTGTGCAATTCATATTCCAGATATGCGCGCATAACAGGCGCTGTACTTTCTGGCCGCAAGGTTATACTAGAATCCTCGCTATCTGCAAAGGTATACATCTCCTTCTCGACAATATCTGTAGCCTCCCCAATACTACGGATAAATAAACGAGTATCTTCAAAAACGGGCGTACGGATTTCATAATATCCACAGAGTTCAAATTCCTCCCGCCCGGCTTGTTCAAGCCTTCGCCATAAAGTCCATTTTTCAGGCAATATATCTTCTGTACCCCTTGGCGCTTTAAACATACACTCAGCTTTCTTCTCAGTATTTAAATTCATTACATCTGCCCTATATTTAGTTATATATCTTGAAAAATTTTAATTATATCAACCACGAACTAATATTCAAGGCTTTTTAAGGTAACAGTTTTGTACATTAGTTTTTAAATAATCAATTGTAAAATCAATAATAACTCATTAATCTTTAGAATATTTACAGCAATTTTATGGTAGGATAAAAATAGAAAATGTATGTTATCTGGATGCGCCTTAATAGAAATGAATTCGCACGTTCATTTTGAATTATTGCTGTTCTTAAATAAAAAAAGGTTATAAAAAGAATTTTACTTATTAGTTACAAAAATATCATACTTTCAATACAATCTTTCCCATGTTCTTACGGTCGAGCATCCTCTGTTGCGCGGCGGCAGCTTCTTTTAATGAAAATACAGTATCAATAACCGGTTTCAATCTTCCTAGTTCAACAAGGTTCAACACATCAAGAAGTTCCTTTTTACTGCCCAAGTAACAGCCGATAATTGCGTGTTGTTTCATAAAAAGCGCCCGTATTTCAATTGTCACTTTTGGACCGCTCGTAGCTCCACATACCACCATTCGGCCGCCTTTTGAAAGGCATTGGAGATTTTTTTCCCAGGTATCCGGTCCGATATGTTCAAATATAAGGTCAACGCCTTTATTATTTGTCAGATACATTACCCTTTCTTTATAATCATCTTTTGAGTAATCTATAACCTCATCGGCGCCTAATTGTTTTGCCTTTTCCAGTTTTTCATTACCTCTGGCAGTCGTTATCACACGAGCGCCGGCAAGACGCGCAATTTGAATTGCAGCGCTGCCAATACCGCTGCCTGCGGCATGAATCAATACATTTTCACCAGGCTTCAATTGCCCGCGTGTTATAAGCATATGCCAGGCAGTCACAAATACAAGAGGAATTGCCACCCACTCCTCGAAGGGAAACTTATTTGAAACTGGAATTATATTATCCACATGCGCCTTCGCAAATTCCGCATAACCACCCTGCACCTGAAACCCTATTATTTTAAAACTACTACACATGCTGTCGTTGTTTGTAATGCAATATACACACTTCCTGCAACGGACGCCGGGTACTATAAGTACTTTATCGCCTGGTCTGAAATTCTTGACCTCCATCCCCACTTCGGCTATCTCACCTCCAATGTCGCTTCCGGATATATGAGGCATTGGAATTTCTATACCTAATCCCTGTCTAACCCATATATCTAAATGATTGATCGCGCATGCCTTTACATTAACCAACACCTCATATGGTGATATCTTGGGTTTCTCCATATCTGTATAAGTTAACTTCTCAACACCGCCATGTTCATTAAAGACGACAGCTTTCATAACATTTCTCCTGTTTCTTTCTCTCCCGATATCTAAAATCATAACAGTTCAGCTCACCGCAGAACGCTTAGATCACAAAGAAATAGAAGATGTTATGAAGCTGAGGGGTTGTGAGGTTGCATTTCTCAACTTCTCATCTGCCCAGTTTCTCACCTTCTGTGCTTTTCCTCTGCGTTCTCCTCGAACTTTGCGGTGAACTACCGCTATTTTATACCACGACCATAAAAAAGCAAGGGAAAGGTTTTGATATGAAATGATTTCTACGCAGAATTAAGCCAGGCATGTAAGATGCGTTAAGCGAATGCGAACCCATCGAAACCGTTCTATGGAGTTGCAATTCGGAATGGAATGATGCTTTACTCCTCTATGCTATCATGGTCTTTTCTAAACCACATTTCATAAAGGGGTATGAAGATATAAGCCCCAAGACTAAGGATGAGGAGGACATTGGAAATGGTAAAGATAATTACAAAGTGATGGCATGCATACCTGATAAGCCATGGAGTTGCAAGATTCAATATAATACCAACAAATGAAATGCCATAAATTATGATCTTAAGCCCCTCGCGGGTATGTGTCATTGCCAGGATACGCGAAAGTATAAATACCACGATGGGGATTGAAAATATGTGTGTATGCGTCACCTCCAGCAATTCCCTGTATGATTTTGGAAAAAACAACCCCTCTTCCAACCTTGCTCTGTTTTTTTCAGGCGAAGCGGATATGGTTGCATCTTCGTATTCGTCACCGCAGTAATAACGGACTGTTTTATGGGGAGAAAATCCCGTCCTTTCGTAGTAATTAAGAAAACCAATGCCTATGGCAATTGTTATAATAAAAAGAAAAAAGGTAAAAAAGATTTTATTACTTATCGGGAGAGACCACATGCCACTTGACATTGTTTTTTCCTTTATTATTTAATTTTTTAAATTTCTTTTCGAAACCCGGTGTCATATCTATCATTATTTTTCCATCTTTACCCTCATATGCAATCATGGCATCTGCATCAGGAATTTTACTGATAAACTTAAGACCCATTTCAGGCCCAAGAACAAACACGCTTGTGGACAATGCATCAACAGCCGTCCCGGTTGGAGCGACAATCGTTACCGCAATTGTACCCCTTACAGGTTGTCCTGTCCTTGGATTTATAATATGCGAGTAACGCTCCCCTTTAATTTCAATGAAACGCTCATAATCTCCCGATGTAGCAGTGGCCTCATTTATTAGTTCTAAATAACCCAATATTTCATCTTTATTCCTTGGATGTTGTATACCTATCCTCCATGCATCCTTACCATCAGGTGTACCGAGCACATAGATATTACCACCGAGGTCAATACAGGCGTTATATATACCTGATTTCTTTATAACACTCAATGCCTTATCTACAGCATAACCCTTCCCTATGCCGCCAAGGTCAATCTGCGTCTTTGTATTTTTAAAGAATACCGTACCGATTTCCTGATTACCATCTTTATTAATTACTATATTCTCATAGGAAACTGCTGGCAAGAGCTTTTCTATGTCTTTGACGGATGGAATACGTACCTTCTCATCAAAAAATCCCCATAACACAACAATTGGAGATACCGTAATATCAAAAGTGCCTTCGCTTAGTTTACTGTAATATAAAGATTGTTCAATCACATCCAGAAGTTCTTTACTGCACTGAACAGCCGACTTTGCAGCAGTCTTATTCAATATTGATAACTCACTTTTATTTTTATAATTACTCATTATACTGTCCATACGCTCAATTTCGTCCAGCGCAGCATCAATAGCCTTACCAGTATTTTTCTCATCGCTGGAATACACCGAAATCTCTGCGAAGGTACCCATTATCATACGGGTCTGCTTGAAGAGTTTTAGTTCTTCTGCATCCCTGCCTTTTACACCTGTATAACTATTTGCTTCGGTCAGAGATTCTTCTCTTATCGCTGCCTTCGTATAATTCTCTGCTATCTTAAAATTACTCGCATTCCTCTTTCCACTAAGGTAATATTCGTTAATAACAAAAAGTACTTTTCTGACACCAGCACACACGCACTGGACGGACATTGTGGCACCAGTAATATTTATAATGTCCTTGTTTATCCTAATCGGGTCTTTAAATGACTTCCCTATAAATTGATATAAAAAGCGTTTCTTGACAATCTCTCCACCGCGGCTCTCACGATAAACAAGGACGGCTATATTCGTGATTTTCCCATCAGTACCCACGCCTACAACAAAGGTAAAAGGATGGAACTTCCCGATTTCTTCCGTAATAATCGCATATCCCTGAATAGAGCCATCCCTCTTTCCGATATACACCCTAAATCCATCCTCGTACAACCTTCTGCTGAGCAGTTTTTCGAGACTGTTTTTTTCTTCAGGGGTCATAACAAATTCATCCGTTACAATCTCGTCACATTCAGTGAAGATAAGGGCAAGCGCCTGTTCTTCTGTAAGATACACCTGTAACTGGAAATTATCAACAGGCTCTGCGTCCGTCTGGGCGTGGACAACACTTGAAACACACAAAAAAAACGAGACCGATAAAAGGTATATTATAAACGAACTTATTCTTGGCGGCATAAATTTATGGTTGGCCATAATGTGAGGTAAAATTTACATATTACTGAGGATTTTTTCCAGTTTGTCAAAAAATTCCTGCTCAACAGTACCGTCTGAAGGAACACGATTCCAGCGGAATGCCTGACTGCCGCCCGGTGACTTCTCTTCAACCTGTGCACTTATAGAAACATACGTTTTATTCTGTTCATCCATTACCTTAATTAACAAACGATGCCTTTCATGCCAATGCCCTTCCAAAATCAATCCCGTGGTCCTTGCCTGTGACCACCCGCTAACCCAACGAGTAATCAATCTTCCTTTTTCTTTATCTTGTACTTCAACCGGCATACCTTCAACTGCCTGCAGTGCTGCCTCCCACACAAGTTCTTTGTCCTTATCAAAATAGCTAGAAACAGCCGCCATACTCCTGGGTTTAATACCACCGGTCGCACAACCAGTTGAAACAGTTGCAAGCATGGCTATAATTCCTAAAACCGCAAAATCATACCAATTAATTGATATTCTTTTTCTATACATAATTGAAAAATATTAACAGAAATATTATCCTTTTACAAACACATTATTAAGCCGCTTATATAATGAAATTGCATTAACTTTCTTGAATACATCAATTCCTTAATATATACGCGCGATTACATGACAAGGACAAAACAGTGTATCAACATGTTGATTAATTTTCCTTATGAAGTCATCGCAGCCTAAAGTCTTTTAGTATGTCTCTGTAATTTAGTTTAATTGAAACCTTAATCCCTTTCTTATAAGCTGCTGTTTAGAGTCTTTCATCTTTTGATAAATGGAAGACCACGATCTCTTGGCATATACAATCGGTATCTCCTTTTGTTCTGCAAATTTCTTTATTTTATACGCCAGATTATGATTCACAAAATCATACAGCATAATCACAAAATCCATTGTCTCTGGAATCCCGTCACGGATCTTCTGTCCGCTCCTTCCAGTCATGTGTTTAATCTCAGTAACCCCCATCTTATCAAGTTCCCTTGGAATACTCCCAAGATGGTCGGCTCCAACAATCAGTACAGACATATCTTAACCCTCCTTACATATCTAAAAAAACAACTCATTTTACATGCAGATAACCTAAAGCTCCTTTAGTAGCCCTGAAAAGGGCATGATCAACAATGGGATAATCACCTGGACCTGATGCTTTAAACTCAAATGTAGCGGCAGAACCAGGCGGTACATATGCAGTTTCCTCATTTCTTATTATCGTGCGAGAATGCCCGGGACAAAACTTGTCGAATATCTGTCCGATGATATGAAAGTTAGAACCTTTATTAGGACCTCCTGTAACAAAAAACACACGTACGCTCTCTCCCTCATTCACCGTTATAGCATTTCCATATATATTTTCATCTGCGAGCGCCTGCGTATGTCCATTAAATGTGTAATAATCAGGCTGTTCTTCTGATGCCTTATCCTCGTCGAGTGAATAACCGTCTATCTCCGGATATGATTCTATACCCTGCTTTATATACCAATCACCCTGCGCAATATAAAATTCCCTGTCAACCTTCGAAAGCCCTCCTTTAGGTTCAACAACAATCAGACCGTACATGCCATATGCAACGTGTTCCCAAGGCATTCCTTCGCCACTGCAGTGATAGATATATGCCCCTTCTCTCTTTGCCTTGAACGTTATTGTCTCTGTTTCTCCTACCTCGATATCCTCAATCATTGCACCAAAGCCAGCGTGAAAATCAATATTATGTGGTTCAACACTGCCCATGTCGTTTGTTAAATTAATTACAACGGTGTCACCTTCCATAACGCGTATCATAGGACCAGGGACTGTAGCCTGTCCAACCACATCACCTTTCTTCTCTGCAAAAGTCCAGAACCAGAATTGCTTGCCGGGGGTAAGTTCAGCAACAACCTCTTTTGCCACTAAATTAATCGTCACTGTCCTTGAATTCGAACGGTTTATGGGTTCTGGTACCTCTGTGGGATCTTTAGCGGCATTACTCAGCGTATCTAAGGCATTAACAACAGAAAATTGACTTGTTAATATTAACCCACAAAGAGAAGTACTTGCTAAAAACGCATACATAATCTTTTTATATCTTCCCATATGCTCTCTTTCCTTTTTAAATAAACCAAAAAATAACCATGAAACTTTATCAATATTGAGACTTTGTCTCAATTGATAAATAAAATTTTTTTACATGCAAAATACCGAAATAATATAGCCTCCTTTATACTAAAAGCTATTTCAATCATGTTGTGCTTACTCCGTAGAAATATCCTTTTCATCGCAACCTTGAACTTGTAATGGTTTATTATTTAAACAAGTCAAATGCCACTCCCAGAGAATTCAAGAAATTCTTCTGTCATACTTAATAAGATAAAACCTATCCCCATCCTCCTGCAGGTTCATGGGAGTTTCAACCTGAGAAGGATGGGATAGTTTTGGGTCAAACACTATGTGTTATGTTTTGACTAAAAATACGTGGCAACAGAGAACAGGAATGTATTATTTGCCACGTCCTCCATATCTTTGTCTTCCATGTTAATCTGATAATCTAATTTAAACACGGTATCCTCTGTATAACGGTAATTCAAACCAGGCGTGATACGATTCCTCATCCAGTGAACATCCTCTCCGTCTTCCAGACCTGCCGTCTCAACCTGATCCCACCTGAGAACACCGGTAAACGTTGAATTTTCAGTAAAGATCTTTGGAGACCAGTTCTTCAATACTGACGGCATGAAGTGATAGCGCGCCTCCAGATAATAACCCCACATATCGTCGGTTATACCCGCATCTTCAGCAAAATCATCTGTTTCTATGAAGGCATAAGCGCCTTCACCTACAAACTCAAACGGGCCCTTTTGATAAGCAAAATCCAGCGCAGGGATAGTCAGCTGGTTCTCGTTATTCTCATCGTACCTGCTTGTATGAAACGAACCGCCAAATTCCAGTCCTATAAACGGACTGAAGGTAACACGCCCCACTACTGCGGGACTTTGATTGTAGTTATCAAAGTCTGCAGTCGCTGCGTGTTTCCCTAATTCCATCATCAGCGCTAAAGTGAGAAGTGCCATCGGCGTCAAGACCGCGGAATACACCGTTTGTTACGTAAAGTTCATAGTCTATTTTACTCAACTCTGAGGGATAAAGACTGCCAAAGAATCCCATTCCAACGTCCGTAAGCGTAGTAGGGATAATAAGCCTGTCTACAATTGGACGGTCTGTAAGATCCTGTAATGGTGAATCATGCACCAAATTAAACTTTCCGAGCGGCGTAAGAACGAAACCACCCCTCCAGTTGAGCCAATCTGTAATTAAAAAATCAATTGTTGCAAATTCCAGCTTAACCTCACCGTCGGTTTCACCAGATATGCCTCCATGCTCAAATTCTATTTCTGCTGCAAGTTTTACACGATCCGAGATATCAGAATAAATAAAGGGTATAAACCTCGTCTGGTCAAAACCATTATCACCGCCATCATCCTCCGTAGCCCTGAACTGGAAATCCATATAACCGCCCACATATGTATTCCTGCCAAACCTCCTCAGGAATGGCTTTGTATAAACCCCTCCGAATGCAGGAGACAACTTATTTTCTGAAAATTCTGCACTCTTCTGAGGAAGTGTTGTTTCTTCAACAGACGGCAACTCAGAAACAGCAACCGCTTCCTTCTTCTGAACCTCTACCTTCAAAGATGAAAGCTCTCTTTCCTTCTGTGCGTCTTTCTCCTTCAACGAAGCAATCTCTTTTTCCTTCTGCGCATCCCTTTCAACTTGTTGTTTAAGCAACCCTTTCAATTCAGCGAGGTCGCTTTCCAACCTTTCAACCTTATCCTTCAACACCTCCGTGTCAGAGGATTGCGCAAATACATCAATTGCAAAAAATGACACAATTAATAACAATACTGCAGACAAATAATACTTCATACTACTACCCTCCTTTTGTAATTATATTGAGACTCATTCTCAAATTGATTATTAAAATAATGAAGTTCTCATAAATTGTCAATATAATTATTAAAATATTTTTCATGCTCGTTTAAACCTGAATAATTCAGACTGCCTTCGGCAGCAACTATCTAAGGGAAACACATAAATATAAAAGGCGTGTCCTTCCTGCGAAAGCAGGCATCTAGACCACTAGATTCCAACTGGGGTTTATCTCTGTGAAAACAGGGATGGGAATGACAAAGAGTGTGTTCGTAATTCCTTATATTTAACATAAATGCGCTTGTAGGATGAATTAAGCAAGGCGAACCCATCGTTGCTATTTTTTTGTTGGTGCGGCACCTACACCCAACAAACAGCTAGTATGTTTCAGAAATTACGGTGTGCTAAATTACATATTGCATATTGATAAAGCGGTATCACCAAGCATGGCAAAATTTGTACTCTCAGGAAGCCATTTATAAACATATTTTTGAGCTTGTAAAAAACCCTACAATTTGTCTTTTCATAACCATTTCAACATATTAGCTAGATTACACCAAAATTGTTATGAAAACTGGCTCAAATCAGAATCAGTCATCAGGAACTCAAATTCCATAGAAAATTTTATCAAATAGAACCTTCTGTTGATTGGTTTGTTTATAAACACATATTAATTCCCATCAGACATCAAACTGACATCATCAATTCTAAACGTCGTGGTATTGCTGCTATCGGTAGTTGCAAAGAAGTTTATCCTGATCGTTTGTCCCTTATAAGAGGTAACGTCAAGCGTCTTTTTCCTGTACACACCTGCTCGCCCCACAAAATTGGAATTGCTTTGGCATAACTTCTACATGCTTGCCTGACAGTTTAGGCTGCACTCGCTGTACCTCTTTGCCCGTTATTGCCATCCCTAAAAGTCCTGTTTCTCCCCATGACCCTGGGACTCTCTACTTGACCGTGAAGTAAAACTGGCCAGAGGATTGTCCATCAGGGTTAATGACCTCCACCGTCCAAGTTGCCGCCGTGGTAGTGAAGTTAGGGTTAATGGTTATCGCCGTGCTGCTGAAGGAACTGATCGGACGGTTGGGATAGATCTCGCTGCCAGTCCGCAGCGTCACGTTGCAACCGGAAACGAAGTCTTTACCGTAGATATTGAATGGCTGCTGGCTATTAGAAACCTATCACCGGATTCGGACTTACACTGCTGATATAAGGGGGCAGTTTTGGTGGCGCGATGACCGTGAAGTAAAACTGGCCAGAGGATTGTCCATCAGGGTTAATGACCTCCACCGTCCAAGTTGCCGCCGTGGTAGTGAAGTTAGGGTTAATGGTTATCGCCGTGCTGCTGAAGGAACTGATCGGACGGTTGGGATAGATCTCGCTGCCAGTCCGCAGCGTCACGTTGCAACCGGAAACGAAGTCTTTACCGTAGATATTGAATGGCTGCTGGCTATTAGAACCTATCACCGGATTCGGACTTACACTGCTGATATAAGGGGGCAGTTTTGGTGGCGCGATGACCGTGAAGTAAAACTGGCCAGAGGATTGTCCATCAGGGTTAATGACCTCCACCGTCCAAGTTGCCGCCGTGGTAGTGAAGTTAGGGTTAATGGTTATCGCCGTGCTGCTGAAGGAACTGATCGGACGGTTGGGATAGATCTCGCTGCCAGTCCGCAACGTCACGTTGCAACCCGAAACGAAGTCCTTGCCGTAGATATTGAATGGCTGCGGGATGTTCGAACCTATAACCGGATTCGGACTTACACTGCTGATATAAGGGGGCAGTTTTGGTGGCGCGATGACCGTGAAGTAAAACTGGCCAGAGGATTTTCCATCGGGGTTAATGACCTCCACCGTCCAAGTTGCTGCCGTGGTAGTGAAGTTAGGGTTAATGGTTATCGCCGTGCTGCTGAAGGAACTGATCGGACGGTTGGGATAGATCTCGCTGCCAGTCCGCAGCGTCACGTTGCAACCGGAAACGAAGTCTTTACCGTAGATATTGAATGGCTGCTGGCTATTAGAACCTATCACCGGATTCGGACTTACACTGCTGATATAAGGGGGCAGTTTTGGTGGCGCGATGACCGTGAAGTAAAACTGGCCAGAGGATTGTCCATCAGGGTTAATGACCTCCACCGTCCAAGTTGCCGCCGTGGTAGTGAAGTTAGGGTTAATGGTTATCGCCGTGCTGCTGAAGGAACTGATCGGACGGTTGGGATAGATCTCGCTGCCAGTCCGCAGCGTCACGTTGCAACCGGAAACGAAGTCTTTACCGTAGATATTGAATGGCTGCTGGCTATTAAAACCTATCACCGGATTCGGACTTACACTGCTGATATAAGGGGGCAGTTTTGGTGGCGCGATGACCGTGAAGTAAAACTGGCCAGAG
This sequence comes from uncultured Planctomycetota bacterium, assembly GCA_963709355.1. GTDB lineage: Bacteria > Planctomycetota > Brocadiia > Brocadiales > Brocadiaceae > PLOWO2-12-38-17. The sequence continues at coordinate 323,870 of CAVPVY010000005.1, read as the reverse complement.
GATTGTCCATCAGGGTTAATGACCTCCACCGTCCAAGTTGCCGCCGTGGTAGTGAAGTTAGGGTTAATGGTTATCGCCGTGCTGCTGAAGGAACTGATCGGACGGTTGGGATAGATCTCGCTGCCAGTCCGCAGCGTCACGTTGCAACCGGAAACGAAGTCTTTACCGTAGATATTGAATGGCTGCTGGCTATTAAAACCTATCACCGGATTCGGACTTACACTGCTGATATAAGGGGGCAGTTTTGGTGGCGCGATGACCGTGAAGTAAAACTGGCCAGAGGATTGTCCATCAGGGTTAATGACCTCCACCGTCCAAGTTGCCGCCGTGGTAGTGAAGTTAGGGTTAATGGTTATCGCCGTGCTGCTGAAGGAACTGATCGGACGGTTGGGATAGATCTCGCTGCCAGTCCGCAGCGTCACGTTGCAACCCGAAACGAAGTCTTTGCCGTAGATATTGAATGGCTGCGGGATGTTCGAACCTATAACCGGATTCGGACTTACACTGCTGATATAAGGGGGCAGTTTTGGTGGCGCGATGACCGTGAAGTAAAACTGTCCAGAGGATTGTCCATCAGGGTTAATGACCTCCACCGTCCAAGTTGCCGCCGTGGTAGTGAAGTTAGGGTTAATGGTTATCGCCGTGCTGCTGAAGGAACTGATCGGACGGTTGGGATAGATCTCGCTGCCAGTTCGCAACGTCACGTTGCAACCCGAAACGAAGTCTTTACCGTAGATATTGAATGGCTGCGGGATGTTCGAACCTATAACCGGATTCGGACTTACACTGTCAATACGTGGAGTAAAAGGTGCAATCACCTGGAAGGTAAACTGGCCAGAGGATTTTCCATCGGGGTTAATGACCTCCACCGTCCAAGTTGCTGCCGTGGTAGTGAAGTTAGGGTTAATGGTTATCGCCGTGCTGCTGAAGGAACTGATCGGACGGTTGGGATAGATCTCGCTGCCAGTCCGCAGCGTCACGTTGCAACCCGAAACGAAGTCTTTACCGTAGATATTGAATGGCTGCGGGATGTTCGAACCTATAACCGGATTCGGACTTACACTGTCAATACGTGGAGTAAAAGGTGCAATCACCTGGAAGGTAAACTGGCCAGAGGATTTTCCATCGGGGTTAATGACCTCCACCGTCCAAGTTGCTGCCGTGGTAGTGAAGTTAGGGTTAATGGTTATCGCCGTGCTGCTGAAGGAACTGATCGGACGGTTGGGATAGATCTCGCTGCCAGTCCGCAGCGTCACGTTGCAACCCGAAACGAAGTCTTTACCGTAGATATTGAATGGCTGCGGGATGTTCGAACCTATAACCGGATTCGGACTTACACTGTCAATACGTGGAGGATTATCATTATATGTAAACGGTACACCATTGCTTGCTCCTGCGGTGGTTGTTACCGTTACATTTACCGTTCCGCTATTAGTAGGTGCAATTGCAACAATTTTGGTGTCGCTCCATGAAGTAACAGTAGCTGTTACCGTTCCAAATTTTACTGTGCTTGTTCCCTGCGTTGTACCAAAGTTCTTACCATTTATCGTTACTGAAGTGCCTGCAGTTCCACTTGTAGGATTAATTGAGGTGATGGTTGGAATAGTGCCTCCTCCTATCGTGAAATTGCCATCACTGGTGTCCGTATAGGAGCTATTGCTCGTGCTGGTGATTCGGATCTTGTAGTCGCTTCCAGATGCCTGATCAGAAGGAATCGTCCAGATATATGAGCCGCTTCCATTGCTTCCTATCGAGGTGCTGGACGTAATCGTGCTATTGACGGATGTACCCTTTAGAAGCTCAATCTTCACACTCGGTCCGGGGTCACCAGTGTAAGTCCATGTAATCTTCTGGGTACTCCCCGCCTGCCAGTTCTCACCGCCGTTGGGTGAGGTAACGGTAATGCCGGTGGTTCCAATAGTGAAGTTACCATTACTGGTGTCCGTATAGGAGCTATTGCTCGTGCTGGTGATACGGATCTTGTAGTCGCTCCCCGTAGTTTGAGTTGTTGGAAGTGTCCAGATATATGACCCATTCCCATTACTCCCTGTTGTAGTACTGGATGTAATCGTGCTTGATGCTGTGCCCTTTAGAAGTTCAATCTTCACATTCGGTCCGGGATTACCTGTGTAAGTCCATGTAATCTTCTGGGTACTCCCCGCCTGCCAGTTTTCACCGCCGTTGGGGGAAGTTACTGTAATGCTAGCATTATTATCTCCTTGTGGCGTGACGTAGGCAGTCATAATATCACCATAGGTAGAAATATTTGTAACTGAAATATTCGTAGACTTGCCCTTTTTAAGTTTAGAATCAGGTACAGTGTTATCGGTAAAACTTACATTATTTTCTTGAAAATAGAACATTTCTGTTAACGCCTTAGAAATACGATCATCCAACATACTGGTTCCTTCCCTTCCTTCATTAGCTTCTTCAACATCTACCCCTTTATCATTTACATCTGCATTAACCTCATTTTTCTCAGGCCACAGTTCAGTTTTTAATTTATCAATATGATAAATAACCAAACCGCCATGTCCATATGCACTTGAAGTCCATGAACCCGTATCTTTTTGAAAACCGATGTCATAACCCGTAAACTGCCTATTCTCTACCAGGAAATACTGATTTGGGTCCGATGTATCCACACGAAAGATTGAGGCGGGGTAGCCGTCCGCCTTTGGGAAGGAGACAAGTTGGCTTGAGGTAATTGTATCAACTGTGCCCCATTCAAGAGATTCTTTACTCCACGCACATAAATGTGTGGGTGAAGAACCAGGATCCGCCCCGAAAGGCGAACCCCAAGCACCTGAACCCATAAGACAAAAATCTCCTACTCCAGACGAATCTGGATTCTTCGTTGGAATGGTATCATATAAATCTGGTAACGAAAACATAAGGTGACCCAGTTCATGCGCCATGACGCCTATAGTAGCAAGGTGATCTCCTTGGATTGCATGGATTTCTCCAAATTCCGCATATTGTTCTATAGTTTTTCCATCCACAATTGGATAGCCAACATCTGCCATACACGATTTGTGTCCCCATACAGAGGGTTGTTTTTTTTCATTACCAGCAGCTTCGTATCCTGCCACAATTACCATGATTGAAAGTTCGGTTGGTTCGATAATATTATTTTTGTTAAAATCATAGTTACTATAATCAATATAACGATCTGCAGCCATAATTGCGTCCTTTGCAATCGTTTCTTGTTTTACAATCTGTTCTATCCTTTCTTTCTTTGTCTCTTTTTTACCGTCTGGATTAGGATGTGTTCCCTCTAACCGTAACCATCCAATAAAGCCGTCTTTTATCGTAGTATTAAATTTACTATCAAAGATCGTATCTTCTGCCGGGATAATTGTCACAGATGAATATGATACATCATGATAATAATCAGCAACACTGCCTTCTTCTCCGAATATTTCCAATTGGATTTCATCTTCCGTATATGTATGAGGTTGATCTTCATAATCAACGGCAATAACAAGGAGATTTCTATCACCTACAGCTGGAGAAATATCTGTCCTTGGACAACCTTTTATTGAAATTTTACGTGGTCTTAAACCTTTAGGGATACCAATTGAAGCAGGATCCACTTCTCCGACAATCGATTGGTGAGGCGGATGACCTCTTACCCCTATTTGGGGATGAGTTTTATTGGAAGAAGGCAAATAATATTCCCAGTTGCCTGTTTTATCATTCTTATAAATTCCATATCCATCCTTTGTTTCAACCCAATTATACCATTCATCTCCGCGCTGCCTTGCCTCAAAGGTCTTTCCTGAAGGCTGTTTTAACTCAAAAAGGCCATCATATGCAGGAACAGCATATAAATTTTTAAAACATAAACAACCATGAACAAGATTCAGTGTTAATAAGAAACCTATCAACAATAAAACTGGTCTGTTCCTCATATTTGCAATCCCTTCTCTCAAATAATCGAGTTGAGTAAATGGTTTAAACGAAGTGAACCCATCATTATTATTCTGTCTGTTGGCAAAAATAAATTTTTCGTTAGGTGCGCTTCGCTTCACCCATCTATGACTGACAATCGGCACCTGATAGCCGTCGCTTACACTTACTTAACCACCTTCACCGATACCTTTATCTTCAGGTTAGCCGTGGACTCCCTAAACTTTACCCTTGCTGAACCCTTCTCGTTGCCTGTAATCGTGAATGTTGCCTGACCATTAGCATCTGTCGTCACCTTAGACGGTGAAACCGTGGCTATGCTTGTGTCATTGGAAGTTGCCTTCACCTTATCATTTACTACCCTGCAACCATCAACTCCTGTTACCGTCACAGTTACTTCCGTGCTGTTGCCCTTCGCTACTGTAACTGTAGATGAACTTGCAGTTATTGCCGTGGCAACATCGCATGGTACCGGCGTTGGAGTTGGTGTTGCTGTTGGTGTTGGTACCGCTTCTGGCTCCAATGCAAAGTCAACTCGTGTTGTCTGTGTATCAACCACCGTAACCGGCGTTGCTACATTATCCGCTATTGACCTTGAATAACCATTTGCGTCTGCCGCAACAACATAGTCGCCGCAATCAACACCCTGGAATGCATAAGCGCCCTGAGCATTCGTCGTTGCGCTATCAATTATCGTGAAATTTTGACGCGATGTACCTATGCCATATGATACCGTAGCGCCACCTATCAGACCGCCTGTTGTTGCATCAGTCACCTGACCAGCAATATCACCTATGCAAGGCGTTGGTGTTACTGTTGGCGGTGGCGTACCAACTAGCGTTAGTGTTGGTATTGGTGTTTCAAATGAAGTCCAAGTCCCTGATAGGGTATACGTTTGATTCTCATCGTAATTATTATCGTCGAAGCCAATAACCTCTATATAATACGTTCCAGTCGTAGATGTATCGTGTTGTATTTCTTCAGTAACACCCCTGTCTTGTTGTGAATGCGCAACCTCGTCTTGTAATGCATCGTAGAGGTAAAGATCGTAATCACTGTCGGACGGCACTTCAAGCGTCAGAGAGATCGTAACAGTGCTGTCTGCCGTTATCTTAAAATAATCCACATCTGAGGCGCTGCATATCTTGCCATTATAACTGTTCCCTGACGTCAGCGGACCATATGCCGTGCTAAAGCTGTCGTTTGGCTCATAATCGTCCGTACAAGTTGGTGTTGGTGAAGGTGACGGACTTGGTGATGGTGACGGAGTTGGTGTCGGAGTTGGTGTCGGTTCCGAACTTGTTGTAAATGACGCCTCGCTTCCGTACGATATACCTGCGCTGCTTGATGCCGCTATGCGGTAATAATAAGTCGTGCTTGAAGATAATCCACTGATATCACTGCTTACCGATGTATTGCTCGACCCACTTACGGACTGTGTGGTGGAAGTACCCGTGTATGTACCGCTGGTGATGCCATAGTTGAACCATGCCGTGGTGGATTGCCCATTGGCATTTACTGTGCCGTTGAGTGTGGCAGAGATTGATGTAACGTTAGTTGCTGAACTGGTTGTGACAGTAGGAGGCAAAGCTACTGCAAATGGGTCTATAGTTGTAGTAGTATCGGTTGAACTCGTGTCTATTGCGGGGTTTGATGTCCCTGAAATTGTAGCACTTGAAAGAGTTGCGATCCTGCCTGAGCCACCGTCACCACCATCTGCACCAGTAACCCAGCCATAACCAAGAGTGCCAGCCCCACCAGTTGCAATGACAATTCCAGTTCTCAATGCAACTGTTTTTGCACAAATTAATCTTATTGAACCACCTGCACCACCACCTGCACCACCAGTGTTATCGCTTTGATCATCATTCCCTTTATTTCCTTTTACAGAAAAATTGCCGGTATTTAAAGTTATATTTCCACCTACTACGAATATTATAATCCCTCCCCCTCTTCCTCCATGATCAACAGGTGTATAGTTAGACTGAGCGCTACCCCCTCCTCCTCCACCAAATAATGTGTTATTCTCAAGGGTAGCCACACCTGCTGTTTCTCCTCCTGACCCTCCCGTTCCTACCCCTCCTTTTCCTGCATTCGTCCCACCATTACTACCACTTGTACCATATCCTCCTCCCCCTCCTCCTGCTGCGGATATAGCGGTACCACTGTTTGTACTTGCTCCACCACCTCCCTGACCATTTGCTGAGGTACTCTGTTTTCCATCTCCATTAGTACTTTCTCCTTGAAACGATAAATTCGTAATCAACCCTTCTTCATAATTCCCCGTCCACTTTCCATTACCACCGCGAAAACCTTTTCCTGCCATTGTGATGGAACCATCGTTATTTAATGTCACATCGCCATTCACCATTGCTACCAAAATTCCTCCAACAGTTCCATCCCAAGCAGAGGCAGTCCAGACACCTCCATAGTCTACAGTCACAGAACTATATTGCTTAACTTTAATAACCTGAGCACCTGTTGATTGATAAGTATTTGTTAAGTTTCCCTTCATTGTTAAGGTATTCGATGAAATACTATCTATCTTTGTAAATTCATAGTTACCAGCACCAGTCCCCTTAATTTGAATAACAAAAACCCAATTACCAGAAGAAAAACCACTGGCAGAATTAACTGTTATATTCTTTTGGCCAGAACTTGCTTGTGCAGTTATATTTGATTTTACGCTGTCCTCAGTTTGGGTAGACGATATAGTTAATGCACCATCACTCCCGTCTCCAACATAATATTGGGTTGCATTTGCACTAACTGCCAACACAAGAGATGACAAAAGCAAAACAATAATACACCATAAGAAGCCACACCTGACCTGCATAAAACCCAACAGCTTCTTTCTCACAGTCTTACTACCTCCCTTTCGATTAGATAATATCTCACCGCTGAGAACGCAGAAAAACAAAAAAACGCCTCCCCAGCACTCTGGCCAGAAAAGGCGTTTTATGTGTTACTAAAACTGTAAAACTAAAAGTAAAATTAGGTGTATCTTGGCTTGGCTCGGCCTGCAAGGATAATGCCATGCTCTTTTTCCTCAGAATTTATATGAAATATTCCAGGATTTATCTATAGAACAAAAATCACCTGTGTTGTCAAGTCTTTTTTCTCATAGTACTTAATTTGGCCTTTACAAAACACACAATAAATGTATAATCACGAATGAAAGGAGAAAAAGCTATGGCAAAAACCATTGAAGCAATATTTGAAAACGGAGTTTTTAAACCTTTGGATAAAATACATATCAAGGAACATGAAAAAGTTACAATAATCCTACCCGGTGCGAATGAATATCAAGCAAAAGAATGCAATCTACACGGGATTATTGATATAGCCAAGGATTGTTCCGATACAGACCTTTCCATTCATCATGATAAATATCTCTACGGAGAGGATACAGATTGAAGGTCTTTATAGATACGAGCGCATTCTGTGCTCTTACTGTTCCTAAAGACCAATTTAACTCTACAGCAAAAATTATCTACAAACAAATTCAATATGAAAAGGCACATATCTATAGTTCTGATTACGTATTGGATGAAGTCTATACCCTCCTTAAAACAAGAGGTAGTCATGCTGTATCTGTTGGATTTATGGATGAAATACAAAAAAGCCATATTATTATTCTCCGTATTACAGAAGATATTGAGGAAGCAGCAAAGACCATCTTTAGACAATTAGCAGATAAAAGATTAAGTTTTACGGATTGCACAAGCTTTGCCCTGATTAACCATTTTGATATCGAAGCCGTTTTTGCTTTCGACGAACATTTTAGATACTACTCCTATTCCCATTCTGTAGAGTTCCTAGCGTCAATGCTTCCAAACATATAGGTGATTGTTGAGTTTTACTTCGTTACATTTACTGTTGTCTTTATCTTCAGGTTAGCCGTGGACTCCCTAAACTTTACCCTTGCTGAACCCTCCTCGTTGCCTGTAATCGTGAATGTTGCATGACCATTAGCATCTGTCGTCACCTTAGACGGTGAAACCGTGGCTATGCTTGTGTCATTGGAAGTTGCCTTCACCTTATCATTTACTACCCTGCAACCATCAACTCCTGTTACCGTCACAGTTACTTCCGTGCTATTGCCCTTCGCTACTGTAACTGTAGATGAACTTGCAGTTATTGCCGTGGCAACATCGCATGGTACCGGCGTTGGAGTTGGTGTTGCTGTTGGTGTTGGTACCGCTTCTGGCTCCAATGCAAAGTCAACTCGTGTTGTCTGAACATCAAACACCGTAACCGGCGTTGCTACATTATCCGCTATTGACCTTGAATAACCATTTGCGTCTGCCGCAACAACATAGTCGCCGCAATCAACGCCCTGGAATGCATAAGCGCCCTGAGCATTCGTCGTTGCGCTATCAATTATCGTGAAATTTTGACGCGATGTACCTATGCCATATGATACCGTAGCGCCACCTATCAGACCGCCTGTTGTTGCATCAGTCACCTGACCAGCAATATCACCTATGCAAGGCGTTGGTGTTACTGTTGGCGGTGGCGTACCAACTAGCGTTAGTGTTGGTGTTGGTGTTGGCGGCACATCATAATGAATAAAAGTATACGTAAGAGTATACTGACTTGTTGTGTTATACGACCCGTTGTATCCTAAAACCCGTATATAGTAAGTTCCCGTTGTGGCGTCATCATAACGGATTGATTCGCTCACACCAGTACCGTTGGTGGATTCGGAAACCAATATGTCCAATGAACTATATAGCTCCAAGTCATAATCATCAGAAGACGGTACTGTTAAGTCCAGGTATATCTTACCAGAGAGCATTTCGATGACCTTGAACCAATCAACATCGCTACTTGAACAAATCTTTCCACTGTAACTCGAACCAGAGGTTAAAGGACCATACGCCTGTAAGGAACTGTCGTTTGGCTCATAATCGTCCGTACAGGTTGGTGTTGGTGTTGGCGTATCAGTTGGCGTTGGTGTTGGCGTATCAGTTGGCGTTGGTGTCGGCGTATCAGTTGGTGTTGGTGAAGGTGACGGACTTGGTGATGGCGTAGGAGTTGGTGTCGGCGTTGGGGTTGGGGTTGGTTCGCTATGCACCACTACTAATTTAGGGTCTTGAGCTGTGCCTGCGGCATCTGCGGATTTACCTAAAATATCTCCTGATAGACTTGTTCCAGCCGCCGCTGGTTCAACATTATCAAAGTCTGCTTTTGACCTAAAACCGAGTGAAGTCACTCCTGTTTTAGAAATATATGAGAGTCCTGATGAGTTAAGTAGAGCATCGTTATAAGTAGCACTATCTGTAACTACATCAGCAAATACGACCCTACAAAATAAAGTTGAACCAAAAGCACTATAATCTCCATCAACTATGTTGTCTGTCGTTGCTGGACTTACGCCTGTAATTATGGCATCTACCACATCTGCACCCCACACACCGCCTCCGTTTCTTTTAGTTCTTGATGTAAATGAAAAAGTAGCCGATGTTATATTATCAGTATCGGGAATTGATGAAGTATCAAAATTGGCAATAGAACGATTAAAGTAGTTCCAAGTACCGACAATAGTACTTCCAGTTCTTATACTACCTATAAAAAGGTCAAAAAAGTCTTTTTCAAGTTCAGTAACGCTGACAGTGTTGCCATTTGCAGCATCGTGATGATGTGCCCAAGTATCATTCTCGCTATTATAATATACATATCCGTCACAAGGGCTTACCGCTCCTGCGTTAGGATAAAAAGTGGAAGTGGTGTTTCCCACTTTACCTACTGTGATATTGTTATTGTCTTTGCCTACAATTTTTACCGTATGAGCAAGAGATTGCCGTATCGCTTCAATCGGGTCTTCTCTTAATTTTCTTTGTTTTAATTCTCCAGTTTCGCTATCCTTCCATTCTCTTACAATATCCCCATTCGGGTCGTTAACCAGAATAGGCGGGTTAAATATCCTAAACCTTTCTATTTCAACCGAGCCGTCTTTACCGAAGCCGAGTTGTTGAGTTCCTCTCCACGCCTTTGCAAAGAGTTCGATACCACTCTGTCCATTGATGTTAATTTCTTTTGCTTCACCGATTATTTCCACTCTTACGCCGTGTTGTGTGTTTGTGTATTCACCCTTCAAATCACGCTTGGCAATTTCACGGGATTTGATTTGTGCTTTTTCAAAGGCAGTTTTGTTTGTGAGGAGTTTGCAGATTTCTGTCCCCTCCTGTCCAGCCAGAAGGGCTTTCGCCGGGAACATTGCAGATAAAAGAACTGCCATACACCACAAAATACCAAACCTGACCTGCATAAAACCCAACAGCTTCTTTCTCACAGTCTTACTACCTCCCTTTCGATTAGATAATATCTCACCGCTGAGAACGCAGAGAAACAAAAAAACGCCTCCCCAGCACTCTGGCCAGAAAAGGCGTTTTATGTGTTAATAAGACTGTAAAACTAAAAGTAATATTAGAAGTATCTTGGCTTGGCTTGGCTTGGCTTGGCTTGGCTTGCAAGGATAATGCCATGCTCTTTCTCCTCAGAATTTATATGAAATATTCCAGGATTTATCTATAAAACAAAAATCACCTGTGTTGTCAAGTCTTTTTTTCTAAAAAGAACGGAGAACAGAGAATATAGTGATTATCAAACCTTCATATTTCAATTGACAAGCTATGGAGCATATATAAATTTGACCTTTGGCGACTTTCATACGCCACTAAAACATACGGGGAAAATAAACAACTTAACAATTGCAGTCGAAAGCACTTAAACACTGATTTACACTGATTTTTCGTGATAGTTCACCGCAAAGAACCTGGGGAAACAAATAAAAAATAAGAGTTTATTCACGTTCAGGCACAAAACCCACAATTATTCATCCCACAAATCCTGTCAAAACAAAATCCTTTCCATGATCGAGCTTGACTTCACTCATCATCGGTCATACAATTTGAAAGACAGCATCTTAACTCAATAAACAAACCTAACAATAGGAGGCACTTCAATGAAGACGTTTGTTCTTAAAGTTACTTTGCAAGAAGAGGAAGACGGACGCTGGAGCGCATCAATCCCTGCACTTCCCGGTTGCTCGAGCTGGGGATATTTACGGCATGAGGCGCTTGAAAACATAAAAGATACCGCCGAGATATACATCGAAGATATGGTTGATGCAGGGGAAAGTCTGCCACAACCATCAGATGAAATAAAGGTCATCGAAGAACCTGCCATAGCGGTTTCTTTATGATTCATAACCTCAGAAACACCCCTTTCTGAAATGAATAGTTTCCCATTCTTTCTTTAAACTTGACAGTTCAATATTTATGTGTTAATTTGATTCGCGGGAGTAACAATTATGGCAAAAAATATGTACCCTATAACCATTGATAAACCAATGGTATTAATCGCGGCTGACGAATATTACACGCTACTTAAAGAAGCGGGATACATACCTACTCCCAAATTGGACCGCGATATCGCTCAAGCCAGGGCAAATTTCCGCAAGGGTAAAACCTTTGACTGGAAAATCTTGAAAAATGGACTCAGACAGGTTTAGCATCAAGATTGACCCAAAAGCTGCCCGCGATCTCAAAAAACTTAAAAATTCAAATCCTTCTTTCATCAATCGGATAATCAAACTTATTGACTCCCTCGCCTCAAAACCCTTTTTCAGGCAAACCTCTTAAAGGGGAAAAACACGGTTGTTATTCGTCGCGTTGTGGAGATTATCGTATTATCTATGAAGTTTATCCTTCCCGGAAGATTATTCATATCATTCGCGTTGGACATCGTAAGGATGTCTATCGTTAATTTCCTGCATTTCTGTTCGGACAATTTTTCTGTGCTGTACGCAGAAAAATTGAAACAAAAACGCCTTTCCCGGAAGCTTTTGTCAGAAAATGCGTTTTATGTGTAATAAAACTGTAAAACTAAAAGTAAAATTAGGTTTATTTTAGCTTGGTTTACAAGAATAATGCCATTCGCTTTCTCCTCAAAATTTATATGAAATATTCAAGGACTTGTCTTTTTTATAAACCAAAACCAACTGTGTTTGTCGAGTCTTTTTTAAAAAGTACATGGAGAATAGAGCGTCTGGAATATATCAAACCCTAATAATATTCAGACATTTTCGTGTCTTTCGCGGGAAGATAGAAATTCCTTGCATTAAAACTATTGGCAGGCGGGACGCCTGTCCTACTTGCGCCCACATAATATATATGATAGACTCTTTAAAATTTTTGATTTTCTCTAACACTATTATACTTTCGTGTATTTTGTTCCAATATTACAACCGTCTATCGGGTATTTTATTCCCATATTTGTTATTCACTAAAAATGCCTGGAAAACATAAAACAGATAAACACGCTCGACACGAAACCATTGCCTCAATCGTTACACCTCTTGGTGAAGGCGGAATCGGTAAGATTGTCGTATCCGGACTTGATTCGCTATATATTGTCAATAACATATTTGAGGGGAAGAAAATTACAGACCTTTGTAACGCTGTTTCCAATAAGCTTTATTATGGTTATATCCACATTAGCGGACAGAAGATTGATGAGGTTATTTTGAATATTTTAAAAAAAGAGGATAGTTTTACAGGCAATGATTTAGTGGAGATAAACTGCCATGGAGGTATCCGCGTTGTAACTCAGATTTTTGAACATTTACAGGCTAATGGTGTTAAAGGAACGACGTGGGAATCTTTATTGTCACAGTCTTTTGAAAATGACAAGATTGATTTTATCCAAAAGGAAGCTCTGCAGGAACTGGTTCAAGTGCATACAAAACTTGGCACAAAGGTTTTGCTCGACCAATACGCCGGCGCTTTATCCGGTGCAATAAAACACGAACTGGATATTATCGGGAACATAAGAAATTCCTTAACCAATAAATCATTCAACTACAAGACAATTATTGACACAGAACCTTATGAAGGGCAAAAGAATCCTTCCAATTCTTCAGTGACGCCTATCGCCCCCCCCTTTGAACACAAAGACATGGGTGATTCTCTAAATAAGACTTTTTTAAAATTAATAGACCTTATTAATAGTTTATTGAAAGATGCTTCCTTTGGAATCGCCCTGACATCCCCTCAGACACTTGTAATAGTTGGTAAGCCAAATGTGGGCAAGTCAACGCTTATTAATGCCATTCTCGGTGAAGACCGTATGCTTGTACATCACGAACCAGGAACAACCAGAGATTATGTGAGCGAGCTTATCTCCGTTGAAGGCATCCCATTCGAGCTCATAGATACTGCAGGTATAAGGGACACAGAAGATAAACTCGAATCCATAAGCATAGAGATGACTATGGAGCAGATTAAACGTGCAGACAAAGTAATAGCAGTATTCGATAATTCAAGAGCCTTTGACCGCGAAGACGATAAAATATTACTTGCGCTAAAATCATGGTTACAAGAAAAAAGACATGATTGTTCACAACAAAAGACAGGAACAAATACAATTATACCAATTATTAACAAGTGTGACCTGACTACAAAACTGGACGGAAAAAAGATTGAAATGGAAATTAAACAACCTCTGTGTAATATATCAGCGCAAAAAAAGGAAGGCTTGGAAACCCTGAATAAAAGACTTGTGAAGGAGTTTGACACAAATTACAAACCTGCCATGCCGGTAATCTTTAACAAAAGGCAATATCAATTACTACTGAAGGCCCGCACCTTATTACAGGCAATACTCTCAAAAAATAAGACTGATGAAATACTTCAGACAATTGATGAGATAAAAGACACCTTCGCTGCATGTTTGTGTGGGATTTAATTAACTGCTGTTGATTTGTTCTTTAGAAGCGGCCAACCCAAAGCCTCACGCATCTTAACGTAACTCTCTGCGCATCGCCTTGCAAGATTTCTTACCCTTGCTATATAACCCGTGCGTTGTGTGACACCGATAGCGCTCCTTGCATCCAGCATATTAAAGGCATGAGAACACTTTAGCACATAATCATAAGCAGGCAATACGAGGTCTTCCTTGATGAGCCTCTGGCACTCTTTTTCATACATCTCAAAAATCTGAAAAAGCATTGCTGTATCGGCTACTTTAAAATTGTACGTAGAAAACTGAACTTCATCCTGTTTGTGAACATCCCCGTATGTGTAACCCTCAACCCACTCCAGATCAAACACTGACTCCTTTTTCTGAATGAACATAGCAATGCGTTCGAGTCCATATGTAAGCTCGACTGTAATTGGTTCAAGTTCTATACCTCCCACCTGTTGGAAGTAGGTAAACTGCGTCACCTCCATCCCATCCAGCCACACCTCCCAGCCAAGACCTGTAGCACCCAGCGTTGGCGATTCCCAGTCGTCCTCAACAAAGCGGACGTCGTGTTTTACAAGGTCAATCCCCATAAATCTCAGACTGTTTAAATAAATGTCCTGGGAATTATCAGGCGCGGGTTTTATTACTACCTGAAATTGGTAGTAATGTTGTAACCTGTTTGGATTCTCACCATATCTGCCATCGGTGGGACGTCTTGATGGCTCAACATAAGCGCACTTCCATGGTTCAGGACCCAACGCCCTGAGAAATGTTGCAGGATTGAATGTGCCCGCACCCTTCTCAATATCATAAGGCTGCCATATCACACAGCCATAATCAGCCCAGTATTGCTGTAATTTCAATATAATTTCCTGGAATATCATAGTTCTCTACCAATAAAATCTAATTTATTCAAATTTCTCTATGGTCAGTTGTAGAAACAGGTTTCAAATGTGAAATATTAAAAATCCTTAAGCCCTTGATATTGGGCTTATTTCCTGTTTTACCTTGAAAATTAAGGTATTGTTGGCATTATATTAATACTATTCACTTCAATTAATTCTATCCTTTTAGATTGGTTTTAGCATAAAATTAATACAGTTTAAATTAGCCCTGTAATAAGTAAAGGATACTGAACTATTACTCTTCAATTTAATTTTTTCACGATAACCTGCATGTCCCCGGATATGCGGGCGGCACAACATGGGATTCCTCCGGCATATGCATTCACAAAGGAAGGATACGCCTTTCCTTGTATCCCCACTACATGATAGGCTGAACAACCTTTTCCTGTTATTATTTTTAGTTCATCCTCAGCCGGTTCAGGATAAACTTCATTCAGCAAAACCAAACCAGGCCAAAATAGGTTTGTGTAGTAAGCCAAAGCATGATTTCTAGAGATGTTTATCATGATTGCACTGCTCTCTTTTAGATGGAATGGCCATGATTCTTCGTTAGTTTTTCCGTTGGTGGAATCCACGCAATAAACTTTACGCCCATTCAGCCTTTTGATTAACCGCCGCCCAACGAAGCCATTGCCGCCTAAAATGATGAGGGGTGTGTTTTCATCATACCCTTCAGTATTTCTGACGTATTTCTCAGCCTTTAAAATAGATTCCACCGTTATGTCAGTCTCGATGGACTCCCTAATCAGCCTTTTTTTAAAAAGTATCCCTGGTAAAATGCCGGCGAATGTCTTTTGTGAGGCGCCAACAAGCTGACGAATACGTTCGGCCCTCTCGGCGAGAGTTTGCAGGTTACCGGTATTTTCAGGATGGCAAAAATCTTCTTCTGTGGTCGTGATTCCCAGACTCAAACCCCATTTGCCCTCTTGCCGGAAGACACCGCAAATCCATGGCGTCCATTTCATTAAGTGCCAATGTCTTTGGTAGATATAAGCAGACGTATAATCTTTCGTTGCAGGATACGCTACGAAAACCGAACTCAGAAAATCCCATCGTCGGTTTATGATACCAACGATTCTGAATACAAAGCAGTGATTAAAGAAAATATTAGCGACAAGTATGAGTATCTTTCGCATGTGTCCAACCACACAATGCCTGTTGTATCCTTTTCTTCTCATATATTAAATATTCTTAAAAGAGTTGCCTTATGGAACGTATTTCGAGAAAACATAGTCATTGTCTTTTCTGGATATATGACACGCGTAACAGCCGGCAACAGGGTCACTGATCTTTGATTCCAATGACTTGCTATCAAAGCCGTCAAAAATCCAGCCACTCGTTTCTGTTGCCGTTGAATCCTTTTTCATAGAGGCATACCAGATAATATCCCCCTGTGAAACGATCTTCCCATCGACAACAGGTTCATAAAATCCCACGGTTATTTGGCTTCCATCGGGATAATTCTTACCAGACTTATTTGCCTCAAACCCTGTCTCATTCACGTAGATTTGCTGGAAACCGTATAATGGACTTTCCTTATCCAGTATGACTTTGGAGTTCGAATGGTGCCAGGCGCGCAAATCCGCAGGAAAGGAAAAACTACCTGGTTTGGCTGTTAGCGTGGTTCCTTCAGGCACGGAGACATTACCCGTAAAGCTGGTAAAGACGTAATCTTTGTCCTTTTTTGCTACATGACAGTTATAGCATCCGGTAATGGGGTCACCGACTATTGACTGGTATGTCTTGCCGTCAAATCCGTCAAAAATCCATTCGCTGGTTTTTACAGCGCGTGCATCCCTTTTCATTGCGGCATACCAGATGATATTGCCCTGCTTTATTTCATTGCCTTCTTCTATCGCTTCATAAAACCCGATAACCAGCACACTGCCTTCGGGATACCCACCACCCCTCTTGTACGCATCCAGAGCGATATTATTCACAAACACCTGCTGAAACCCATACAGAGGGCTTTCTTTATCCAGGACAATCTTTGAAGTGCCATGCACCCAACTCTTATAATCTCGCGGGAAATCAAATCTTACCTGTTCAGCTGCCTTTGGTTCTTCTTGTACCGTTTTTTTCGATTCTACCACACGGGTATTTTGCGCGCAGCCAGCCATAAGACCGATCATTGCTACGCACGAACACAGACAAATAAATCTTCTCATCTTCTTTCTCCTCCTAATATTTCCAACAAATAGTCTAAATAGTTCAAACCGTTCAAACGGTTTTGTAATTGGTTAGCTTCGATTAACCCACCCTGCACACCGTACCCTTGTCCTATCAAAACCAGGGTACGGGTTGCAAGCCTGTCTCTATATCGTAACATCCGTTGGAAGGTTATCATGAGATAATTTCTGTGTCAAGCATGAAAACCTTAGTTTGTTTTCGTATTTAATTCTCCCCGCTGTCTTCCTACTAATCTGCTGAATCAATATAAACATCCATCTGTTGACCCGCAAAGACTTGTAAGTCTTTTCGCTCAATACTATATATAATCTGCAACACACGTGTATCCACTCTTTCAACGCTATCACCAGTTAAAGATTTTTTTGGCACTATGAACGGTTCAAATCGCACAAATTTCAGAGGCGTCTGTATCTCTCTGTTGCCGCGTAAAAACGCCACCGCAGGAGCGCCTGCACGCAAACGCCATGCGTCATTTTCATCCACATCAACGCGCACATTCAAAGGTTCTGTATTGCCTATAAGCATCAGGGGTTTCTCGTTAATACCGGCAAGCGCATATTCACCCGTATGAATTTTTACCTGCAGTACCTCGCCATTAACAGGTGAACGTACGATAGCGCGTTCAAGATTCACCTTTGTTTCATTTACATACGCCTTGGCAGAAACAACCTCTGTCCTTGCTTTAATAAGTTTTGCCTCTGCCACCTCCACTGCATAGCGGCGGCGCTCGAGTTCATCCTCGCTAATTACACGCTTTCCAGCCAATATTTTTGCCCGCGCCAGTTGATCTTTCAAATCTGCCAGCGTTGCTCTTGACACCTTTACCTCCGCCTCCGCCTCACGCAAGGCTGATTGTCTTACTTCTAATTGCGCCTTAAGGTCTCTATCATCCAACTTAAATAACGAGTCGCCTGTTTTAATCTTAGTTCCAACGGAAACATAAATCTCAGAAACAACTCCACTAATGAATGTCCCGATAGAGATATTTTCTGTGTTAGTTTCTATAATACCCGACCCTGCCACAAAAGACTTGTATGGCGGTGCGCTTGGATTCACTATTGGAGGTAAAGGAGGAATTTCCTTATTGCCTACGATTACAGTCCATATTGCAAACCCAATCCCAAACACTGCCAAAACAGGTGGTAGGTATTTCCTTATCATGCAACCCCTTTAATTCTCTTTCTTTTGTAATAAATCATGGTGTGAGTTAACTACCTGCATAATATGGCCATCGTCCATACTAGCAATACGAGAAGCAAATTCAAATATACGGGTATCATGCGTGACAACTATTAAAACATTATCAATACCAACTGCCACATTGTGAAGCAACTCCATCACTTTATGACCTGTTTTGTGGTCAAGAGCACTTGTAGGCTCATCACACAAAATAAGCCTAGGTTTGTGCACAATAGCGCGTGCTATAACAACACGTTGTAACTGACCACCCGATAGTTCTGAAGGCAGTGAGCGTGTACGATCGCCCAGACCAACCCTATCCAGTACTTCACATGCCCTGTCTAACGCCTCACGCCGCTTTAGTCCTCTGATCATCAGGGGAGCAGCCGCGTTCTCTGCCGCCGTCAGCGCAGGAATTAAATTAAACAACTGGAAAACAAACCCAACGTTCTGGCTACGGTACAATGCCCTTTCACGCGAATTCATTTCGTTGAAATCACTACCAAAAACTTCGCACTCGCCGCCATCCCTGTCAAGAACACCGGCAATAATCGAAATAAGCGTTGTTTTACCACTACCTGATGGACCAACAAGCATCATCAGTTCGCCCTTGCGCACCTCCAGGTCTATACCACGCAGGGCATGTACTTCTGTGCTTCCACTCCCATAGGTCTTGGTCACACCCTTACATCTTACAGCAATATTATTCATTTCAACCATTATTTATACCTTGAATACAATTGCAGGTTCCAGTTTAACTATTCTCCACATGCTAAGAAAAGACGAAATAATACATATCAGGGCAATAGCCACTGCGCTGGCAACCAGTAATTGCCATGGCATACAGAATGACAGTTCTGTATGACCCGATAAAAAACTGAATGCGGAGGCGGCGCCAACACCCATTCCATATCCAATGCCTCCTACCATTGCAGCCTGCAACAAGACCATTTTCAACAGCATGAAATCGGATGCGCCCATTGCCTTCAGCGTACCGAAATAGCGAATATTGTCCTGTGTAAAATTATAGAATGTCTGCCCTGCAATAGCCACTCCCACAATGAAACCCAGTACTACTGTGATTCCAAAATTGACGGGAATGCCAGTATATTTCATATAATAACGTACTGTAATCGTTTTAATTTCGTCCTTCGTATAAGCGGCAAGGCCTGTTGTCTTTCGAATATGCTGACACAATGTGCTAAGGTCGTAACCGGGTTTTGCCTTAACCAGCACGAAGGACATAAGTTTGCGCTCGCGCGGCGCAAAAACGGTTGCTCTTGAGTATGTAGTGTATACGATAGGCTGCGATTGAAACGTCCGCGTTACACGGCATATACCAGCAACCACGGCACGATGATCATTTAGTTCCATTGTATCTCCGATTCTCAACGGTATCCGCCTGCCGTCCGGCGTAACATTTGCCAGTTTAACATCAGCGCCCACGTTATCAACAATTATGGCGTCGTTATGACGCAGATTAGACAGTTCTCCCTCTAGCATTACTTGTGGACCGCCAATTAAAGTCTCGTCATCAAGCCCGACAACAATACAGTTTTGGAAGGTGCCATTGGGTAAACGAGCCTTTAATAACCCTTTATATAAACGGACTGCCCACTCAACACCTTCCACACCCCGAACCCGGAGGACATCTGTCTCCCGCAACGGCTTGAGGTCATCAATATACTGTACTTTTGGGTCTACCACCCAGATATCAGGCTGCGGGGTATCTGTCAGAAAACCATATGTACGAGTCATTAAACCCAAGAAAATAGCCATTTGTTGGGTTATAAGGAGCGAGGCAAATGCAAGCCCGAATATAATACCAAGATACTTGGCACGGTCTCCAATAAGCATTTTTAACGCAATGAAATTCATTTTGCTGTCAACTCCATATTGCTGCTATTCAGCCTGTACTTTGATTGAGGGATATGTAAAATTACTTCAGCAACATCAACATCATTCTTAAGTACATATTTCTCTGTATATATGTTTAGCATACATTCTATATAATAAAAACCGCTTTTACTGGCAAGTTTTTTATTCTATTACTGCGAATGTAAACAAGCTTAAACAAAAGATTTCTAAACTCAGATGATAGTGGCTAAAAATAAGTTGTCATTATGTTAGCACAGCCCGAAGCAATCTAACCGTAACTTCATTCAGTACCCCTTCGTTTATTACCACGCTAAACGTAGTGAAGTATCTTTTGTTTGTACTCAGGTTGAATTTTACAAGGAAGCTCATTGGGATAGCTTATCTTTCGTTTCACTCCTGGCACCGGCTTAATTGCCAATAATGACTTATTTTGTACTCTATCCGATCGATATTAATCTGGAATATTATATATTTCAGGTGAAATAACTACTGACAATATTTGCGCTCAACAACATCGCTGTTTGAATCACTGATTTGAATTATGGATAAATTTATGATAATATTTTTACTTTGATTCTTTATGCTGTATTATAGCAATTAATGTATGTAATCTTCTCAAACAAACTTGTACAAATAATAATCTGCAGGAGGAACATATGACGGAAGAAATAAGACAAGAGGAAAGTTTTGAGTTTCAAGCGGAAATAAAAAAGTTACTAAATATATTGTCTCACTCACTTTATACCCATAAAGAGGTCTTTTTAAGAGAACTCATTTCAAACGCCTCGGATGCGCTAACCAAGATGCGCTTTCATGCCATATCCGATACGGAACATGATGATAAAGAATTATCCCTTGAAATAAATATAGATGTTGACGAGGAAAAAAGGACACTGACCATCAGCGATACAGGCATCGGAATGACCAAAGAAGAAACTATAAAGAATATTGGGACAATTGCAAAGTCCGGTTCGCTTGAATTTATAGCAAAACTGTCAGAGCAGGCAAAGAAAGATTCCAATATTATAGGTCAATTCGGTGTTGGTTTTTATTCTGTCTTTATGGTAGCTGATGAGGTCAGAATCAGGACGAAATCATATATAAAGGCGGAACCTGCAATTGAATGGCACTCGGACGGCACTGGAAAATATTTTTTAAATCCAATCGAAAAGGAAAGACGCGGGACGGAAATTATAGTCCACCTGAAAGAAGAGGAAAAAGAATACACCGATAAGTCCAGAATTCAGTCTATCATAAAAAAGTACTCCAATTTTGTAAGCTTCCCTATCATGGTTTGCGGAGAAAGGGCAAATCAGATTACAGCTATCTGGAAAGAGCCAAAAAAGAATATCACCGAGGAACAATATAATGAATTCTATAAATTCATTACAAACACGGAGGATACGCCCCTTTTCCGTTTGCACACATCAGCAGAGGCGCCGATACAATTTTACAGCATTTTATACTGCCCGTCCGCAAATTATGAAGTCTATGGTTTTAAAAAACTCGACCACGGTATTCAGGTTTACTCAAACAAAATCCTGATACAATCAGACTGCACAACACTTTTACCCGAATATATGCGGTTCATCCATGGCGTTGTTGACTCTTCAGATATCCCGTTAAACATATCAAGAGAAACGTTTCAGGATAACAGGATTATTCATAAAATAAAGAGCGTCCTTGTTAAACAAACTCTGTCTCTTTTACAGGACATGGCAAAAAATGAAAAGGAAAAGTATGAAACACTTTGGAGACAATTTGGCAGGATTTTAAAAGAGGGCATGCATTTCGATTCCGAAAACCGCGAAACATTAGCGCAATTGATGCGATTCAATTCTTCAAGGTGCCAGAATTTCGACGGACTGATTTCACTCAGGGAATACGCCGACAGAATGAAACCGGAACAAAAAGAGATTTATTGCATAACAGCGGTAAACCGCGAAACAATAGAAAAAAGCCCGTATCTCGAGATATTTCGAAAGAAAGACGTGGAGGTATTGTATCTAACAGACCCCAATGATGAAATATTGCTTGCCGAACTTCAGGAATTTGAAAAGAAACCCATCCGTTCAGCCGACCAGGCAAATCTGGATTTGCTAAAAGACAGCGAAAAGAAGATTGTAGATACCACAGAAGAACCTAAAGATTTTGAGGCAACGTTTAACCATCTCTTAAAGACCTTAAGGTTAACGCTTGCAGACAGGGTGACGGACGTCAAGGAATCTCAAAGGTTGAGCGATAGCCCGTGCTGTCTTGTAAACCCCGAAGGTATGCCCAGTGTGCACGTCCAGAAACTCATACAAATGATGCACAGCGATTACAAGATCGCCAAGAAAATAATGGAGATTAACAGGAAACACCGTTTAATACAGAACCTCGCAAAGATGAACGAAAATACAGACTATCAACAACTGGTTGAAAAGATAGCCCTCCAGCTTTTTGAAAATGCGCTGATGCAGGACGGTATCGTCTCTGACCCCACATCAATGGTACCAAGGCTGAATGAGATAATGGAGGAATTAACAAAGGCAACGTTGGGCGAGGGGAAGAGGATTATTGTCTAAAAATCATACTTAAAGTGGGGCAAGGTCAAACCTTCGTCATTCAATACTCAACAATTAATTGTTTCTTGTAATAGTTCAACACCATGCAGAGATCTCAAAGATTGCAAAGGGTGCGAGTGTAATATAAACAAGATTTTAAAGATTCTTATGCTTTGCATTATTTTCTCCGCGTTCTCTGCGGTGAATTATTACTTTCATTATTTTTGGTCTGACATAGTTCTTCTGCATCCTCTAATTGAAATATGAAGGCCTTACACTGACTTCTTCCCCTTCCATATATAACTCATATACCATGCAATGATGATGCGTTCTGAGCGAATTAGAATGAATCAACAAATCTATAATCCAAGGCTATATCTTGCGGCATTTTCAATCTTTCTCATTATTTCATCTGAAATCTTACCATCGGGTTGTTTTGGAAACCTGGCTTGGTCTATCGAACGTATTTGAAAACAGAGGAAGACTGTTTCCATTGGCAAGCCACTCTCTGATGGTGATACACGAACATTTGTGGGATAATCATGGGAAATGTTTTCACCTTTTGTCCCAACAACTACGGTTACCACAAGGGGTAGTTTGTTAATAGCATCTATGGATAAGACCAAAACTGGTCGTGTCCCTGTTTGTTCTTTCCCTTTTGCAGGGTTTAAATCTACAAAGTATATTTCCCCTCTCTTGACAGCCATTAGACCTTTACCAACCCATCCAATTCAGTACCAGTAAATTCAGAATTAATCTTTCTTATCTCACGTTGAATCTCTGGATCAAATGCCATTGCAGTAAGTTGGGCTTCTATAGTTTTTTGTTTATTTAATACATCGCCTTTAATTTGATGCGCAAGCCGTTCGAACAAACATAATTGCTCATCTCGGGATAATTCATTAATCTTTTTTTCAATATCTTCAATCGTAGATGTTGCCATAACTGTTTTTCTCCTTCTTTAAATAAGTATTGTTTATATTGAGATTTTCCAAAAACCCGCATTGTTATCAATATTCAGCAATTAATTGTTTTTTAATACTACAATTTCTCTGTTCTTCGCGCTACTCATTATTTTTGGTCTGACGTATCCCCATTTACATGCGGTCAAGGTTCTTCTGCATCCTATAATTGAAATATGAAGGACTGAATCCTAGCCTCCCTTCTCATTTTGTGCCGGATTTACTCAAGTAGTGCTTTGTGACCTCTTGTCGTAATATCTCAAAGTGAGTATCAGCTACATAGAAAAGACCACTTAATGCATGGAAGTCACGCTTTAATTGTATAGGAATCTCAGTCTCATTTTTGTAGTCCAAGTAATGTGAAATAGAAGCCCAGGCATCTTGTGCTATAGTTCTGATTTGTATTTCAAATGGAATGTCTTTGATATCCTTGTAGTCTGGCTGAATGTCCTTTAATTTAGCTTTATAATGCAATGACATATAACCAAAAATATTTACATTTATACTGTTTATTTTGTCATCTTCCTCTAGGATCTCGAAACTCTTCTCCACAATGGCTCCAATATCCTTCACGTCGGACTGGAATAAACATACAATCCGTAAACCAACTACATCCATAATTTCTTGAAATGGTTCTTTAACTTCTTTTCTTTGAATTTTTTCAACAAATGAATCAAAAGGTTTTATCCTATGAATAAGTGAATGATATTTTATCTTGTGATTTTGAATTTCTTGGCTTATGATAACTTTCGCAGTATCGATGAGTTGATTGAATAACTCTTTTCTACCGTTATACTCATTTCGCAGTTGAACTATATAGTCCTGATTTAACACTACAGATCCACCTTCTTCTTACATATAATTTTGATTCTTAAATCTCCAAATGATGCTTCAGCCTCAACTGAATC
The DNA here is from genome assembly GCA_963709355.1 of uncultured Planctomycetota bacterium. Taxonomy (GTDB): domain Bacteria; phylum Planctomycetota; class Brocadiia; order Brocadiales; family Brocadiaceae; genus PLOWO2-12-38-17. The sequence goes on along the minus strand of CAVPVY010000005.1, from coordinate 299,637 downwards.
CAGTTTTATCTGACCCGTAAAGGAGAAAGAAAACTGATCAATGTCACCAAATACTGAAATTATGTTCTTGTTAAAACGAGTTATGGCAACATTGCCTCGAACATTGTTGCGTTCAACTTTATAACTACCCGAATAATAATATCCATTATCACCACCTAAAAGTCTTCCATCATTCAACAAAACCAGTACTCCTGCACCAAAACGGTTCATTGTAGAAATAAATTCGATTGTCCAAAGTCCATTATACATAATATAAACTCCTCTTTAAAACTGTGTAGTTCTCAATTCCTTAATTGATAGAAGTACAATATAAATTATACTACTTATATGCGTTCTTATACTGCGGCTGTCATGAAAATTATAATATAAATGTATAAAAAAATAGATTAACCTGCAACAAGCATCTAACATTAGTAGTTTTTTATTTTACTTGAAATGCCTCATAATCCACCGCACTCATGGCAAACTCAGGCTCTATGATTTTTACTTCTTCATAGGTAAGGCCATAAAGTTTGTAAACCATAACGTCAATTTGCTTCTCTAATGCCGAAAATATCGGCGTGGTGGTCTTTTTGTTTGAGGGAAAGGATTTTGTTAACGAGAGAGAAAAAGACCGAGTCATCTGTAAACATCTTTTCTGTGGGCGATTGACAGCACTTTTACAGATTTTGCTTTATCATCAATGCTGTAAACAACTCTATAATCGCCTCTTCTTATTCTATAGTATTCTGTTTCTTTTAGTTTTTTATACCCAAACGGTCTGGGATTTTCTTCAAGTGAAAGTATCTGTTTGCGAATCTTTACCCTCGCGGATTCAGGCAGTTTCATAAACTCTTTTTCTGCCTTAGAGATTATCTCAACAGAATATTTGTCCATTTAATTGCCATGCTCTTTTAAAAAGTCTCTGAATGGTCTGCTCTTATCTTTTGTCCTGCTTTCGGCTATGGCTATATCTATCAGATCTTCGCGAACTCTTTTGTCCTTTAATATAGATGACAAAAAAACATCCTGCTCCTTTTGCGGTAATGTTTTAAAAGCCGCTAAAAAAACCTCTGCTGTTGCTCCTTTTGCTCCCATAAGTCACTCCTTCTTTAAATAAGTATTGTTTATATTGAGATTTTCCAAAAAACTATATTTTTATACAATTTCATGTTGTAAATGTATAAAAAAACACGCTAACCTGTCAACAAACATATAATATTAGTATTTTTTATTTTACTTCAAATGCCTCATACCCCACCTCACTCATTGTAAACACAGACTCTATGATTTTTACTTCTTCGTAGGTTAATCCGTAAAGTTTGTAAACCATAACGTCTATTTGCCTTCAGAATCGGCATCTTCTTGTTATAAAAGGCATTCCCACGAAAGTGGGAATCCAGCAAATACAAGGGAACGAATTTCTGTCTTATTTAATCGCTTTCGTCTTCATCGTCAATCCTAAATTCCAAATCATAATTGATGATGAAATTAATTTCTTCATCTGTCAAATTATACGGCTCTTTGATTGCCATGTCTATTTTGTCTATTATGTGCTTTGAATATCGGGCGTAATATTCGCGATATTCTGAAACATGCGCATAATTAACCTTTTTTAGCTTGGAATGTTTATGCAGGTCCTTTAAATATTCATTGTAAATTCCTTCAATATTTTCGATATCTTCTTGACTAATATTTTCAATGGGAATAGGAAAGATTTCTAATTCATAAGACTTTAAGTCAAGATTGTTTGAGTAAATATGATAAAACCAAAAATATAAGTTGCTACTTAAGATTGCTGTTATCAAATCTCTGTATTTTGACTTAACAACAATACTTTTTTCCTTTGTTGAACCTGTTGAATAGTTTGTGATGATGTTATAGTAACGCCCGCCTGAACTTCTATAGTATACAGGCTTGCCTTTTTCATCAAATAAATCAGAAAGTGTTGTTTTTGATTTGTAAATCTTGTCAAGGATAGATAACTCAATGTCTGTTCCAACTTTGGGAATCCTTCCATATTTGACAAAGGGAAAACTATTAACATATTTCAGTTCGTCAATTACTTCTTGAACGCTTGTATTTTCGTACCTTTTGTTTACTTTAGTAGTAAACAGATTTTTTGTAGGCTTACCGTTTTTTTGACAACTGATAATTGCAACACGCTGGTCAGCATTGTCAAATATCTTTTTGGGACGGTTGGAATATGTTGAAACATAAATAGTTTCACATAACCCGAATATCATATTATGAAGGGCAGTCATAGAATCGCTTGAGGTAACTGCCATTGAAACTATATACGTAAGAACAGAACTATTATTCGCAACATTCAACCCTTTATCAATAAAAAGAGAAAATGTATCAATTGATCCCTTTTGCCTTCCTGTAATTGTCTTTGCTGATTCATAATTTGCCTGAAAATATTCTTTATACTCAGACGGATAAGTGCCTCCATACGGTGGGTTCCCAATCACCACATCAAAACCTTCTTTCGCTTCAGGGAAAAAATATTTGATTTCAAAGAAACCTACACTTTCGTGCTTGAACATGTTATTATAACTTTTCCATAATTTAGCATCGCACGCCTTTTGCTCAATAAGGGCTTTGTTTTTTTCAGCAAGATGCTTGCTAAAACGCTCATCGGCATGTGTGCTCAGGCGTTGTATTTCATCTACTTTTTCCTGCACCTTGCCGCTTACAAGTTTTTCAATCTTCTTAGTGAGCTTCTTTTTTTCTGCCGGTTCGTAGGTTCCAAAATACTGTCCGGTAAGTTTATTGAAGGTGTCAAAGAACTCATCTTGTGCAAAAAACAACCGACCATAATTCTGATGATTTTGCTCTGGCGCTCCAATCAATGTATTCGCAGATACGAGCTTGAAATCGAGATTAGGCAAAGGCAGCACCCCGAAATTATTCTGTTCATTTCCTTTGATGTCCTGATCAACAAGCAATGATATAAAGAAGCGTAATTTTGCAATTTGTATGGCTATTGGCTGAATGTCCACCCCATAAACAGATTGCTGAACGACGCCAAGTTTTCGGAGATAATCCCAGTTTTCTCCTTCCAGTTTTTTTCGCATTTCCGGCTGTGCGTATGTAGGCAAGCGTTTGATTATGCTTTCAAACCAAATCTTGTTTTCAGGGTCAACCTTACGAAGTATCCAAACCAGCTTATGCAGAATACCCATTGGGAAAGCGCCAGAACCGCAAGCAGGGTCAAGAACTTTCAGATTTTCTAATGCCTGAATGACGACATTGGTTTCCTTTTCCGTAAATGGATTTTCAGTTTCATTGTAGCTGATTAAATTACGCAAACGCCGTTCAACATTTTCCGTAATCCCTGCATTGCTCAATTTATGCTGGAAAGCCGCAATCAGCGATTCATCAACCATGTAGTTTACAACTTCACGAGGTGTGTAAAAGCTGCCTGTTTGCTTTCGTGCATTTGCCTTTGTATCAGGATTGTAATAAGCCAGCAAACTTTCAAACACCTTGCCAAGCAGTTCAGGGTCAAGAGCAATCTCTTCTTCCAACGGCGTGTTTTCTTCAATGGTGAATTTGTATGAATTCAGAATGTCAATAATGCCATTGACAGTTTCATTTTTCTTTCGTGGATTGTCCAATTCCTCACTCAGATCAATTCCTTTGTGCTCATCCCAGAAAAGATAATCAGGAACAAATGCCTGCTTCTTTTCTTTTGATGAAAATCCATCCAGGCGGATTTCCTTTTCATCGTCATTCTCTGGAACTTCATCCAGACATTCAAACAAACCACCATTAAGAAAAGGAATGTCTTTGAACAATTTCAGATTTTCTTTTGCATCGGCAAACTCACTCTGATAACGATAGACATATTGGTTGCCGTAATCCTTATTCTTCCCCTGAAAAGATTCACGGATATATTTCCTGTTTTTGATGGGAACATTCAAAGTGGCAAAAAATAAATTTTGAAGTATAGCCCTGTAGAAAACAGAACTCTTTTCATTTTCAGGAGAAAAATCAATTAAGATTTTTGCAACCTCTTTTTTATCAAATAAAAGCTCAGGAATCAATTCCTGCTTCTCTTTCATGAACCAGCAAAAGAGTAAACGAGTAAGCAATCTAATTACACTTTCGCTTTGATGGGCTTCATCAGGTATTAAATCCTCTTTAGGTCGTATCTGCGGAAATTCAACTTTCTCGACAGCCCATAGATACCAATAGAAAAGTTCTTCATAAAACCTTTTGTTGAGTTCTTTGGTGTCAAGCGTTTTCTGCCAAGCCGCGTGCATCTCCACAAAATTGGTGAAGCCGTGTTTGTTTTTGAGTTCATCAAACGAAATGTCGAAAAGGATTTCAATGTGTGCCCGGTGGGTGACATCCCCCTTGCCCCCTTTGTTAAGGGGGAATTGGTTGTGCTTTTTTGGTGGCATTTCAGAGGACTTTAACATGGGAATTTTGATGTCTTTGATGAGGGTAACCTTTTCCAGGACATCTTTTGATTCATCCCGTTTGTGTAAGCGTCTATTGATTATGGAAAGGGTTAGCGTGTTGCCGTGCTTGAACAGGATCATTACCGGCATGGGGAAAAGCTTATTTACTTCACGAGTAATTTGTGAAAGTCTTCCTCTGGCGTAGTGTTCATTTTTCAATTCAATTGCCACGAAGGAGTACGATTGATACTCATTCGGGTTGTATTGATTTACTGAAAATAGTGATTTCTGATGTGAGATTTCATCTTCAGTTAATTGAAAGAGATAATCGGCGGATAGCCAGTCGCTAATCAATGCCTTTTGCGCATCGACTGTATGGTGTTCGGCAAACAGTCCTTCAAATGCGCCTTTGTCGAGGGCTATTCGTTTATTGCTTTCGTAACCCAATTCTTTAAACAATGCAAGGGCGTTATCGGCAAGGCTGCCTGTGACAAAGGCATTTATTCGTTGTTGAATGCGTTCTTTATGTTCTTTTGACATACTTTAACATTTTGTAGTGGGGAAGTATTTGCAATATTTTTTGTAAATGCGCCCTGGTCTGGTTGGCAACTGCATCACCCTTTGTCTTGCAATTGCAATCCTAAATCTGGCTTTGTCCAGCAGGGTTTTAAATTAGTGGTCTTTTTCCTGCTTGTTAATAATATCTTCAAGGCGATAAATATCTTTAACGTGAGTATGGGTTTTCATAGAAATAATCTATTAGTTATGTTTGTGTCAAGAAAATGGACATCTACTTTATAATCAACCATGTAATCAATTCAAAATCTGTTGTCTCTGATACCTGTGATTGCTGGTCGGGCAGTATGGCGTTTCTTCCAGAAAATAAATGGTTCATGACCCTCTTTCTGAACGTGTTTATAATGGCATCCACGGCCTTCCCAAGCAAGTTGCTATATTCCTTCATATTATTGCCATTGTTGGTCTGTTCGTCAAATAAACGGCATAGCGCTTTATACGGAGATGTCTTGCCTGAGCAAAGCAGGCGATACATGTCCAGTATCTGTTTTGGCTGGGTAAACGTATACCGAACAACTCCGTCGTCTCTCACATAGACCAGGAAATAAGGCTGTAATGGGTTTACCTTCTCGCAACCAGAACCATCCCCCTTTTGTCTGAGGCAGAAAACCACTCCTTTGCTTGTAAGGTCTTTTGTTGTCTTCTCCAATCTGGAATAATCTGCAAGATGTGCATTTTCGCCAGACGGCGAAGGCACAACAGCATACAGCCCCAGCGGGGCGTCTTCCAATACCTTCCTGTTTGCCTCTATGTATTTGCTCAACTCAATTCTGAAATCATCTAAAGTGAATTCGTTCAGGGTAACACTCTCGCCCAGGTCTTCGAGATCGAGAACTTCGTCCTTCAATCTTAGCAATTGTTTATCCCTGTATTTTAAGTCGTCTTTGATCAATTCCCTGATTCTCTCTGTGCTCAGGATATTATCCTCCGTTGTGGCTGCAATGTCCACCAGCGCCATGCGTGCCTCCACCCGGTTTCTTGAGGTTAATATACTTATTTAAATCATCTGTAGGCCAGAAATTGACCAACTGGACGGCATTGTTGATGGAGCCAATACGGTCAATCCTGCCAAACCGCTGAATAATCTTTACGGGATTCCAGTGGATGTCATAGTTGACAAGGTAATCACAATCCTGCAAATTCTGTCCTTCTGAAATACAGTCAGTGGCGATTAGAATATCAATTTCTTCGTCTTGCGGCATAGAAACAACTTTGTTTCGCTTTTTGGAAATCGGTGAGAAATTCGTTAGTATATGATTGAACTCTGATTGTCCTTTGTAACCTTTGGGCATGAAGGTGGTTTTGCAATTACTGGCACCCCCTGTTACTAAAGCGCTATGCACCTCCAGTTCATTGAGAACCCAATCTTTTAAGGCATCATAGAGATATTCTGCAGTATCGGCAAAGGCAGTAAATACGATGACTTTTTTGTTAGGTTTGCCGTTTTGAGTAAAGGTAGGATTTTTCACCTTATTTTCAATAAGCTTTCTTAACTCTTTGAACTTGGCATCTCTTTCAATACTTATATCCTGTGCTGTTGAATGTAAAATGCTTAACTGTGCCTTGTCTTTTTGCAAATCTCTAAGCCATTCGTCTAATTTTAAATGCGCTAGTTTATAAGTCAGCTTCTTACCAACTTCCATTGCTTCTTTTAATTCTTCATCTTCAATATCGGTAATGGTTAAATCATCAAAATCAAGTTCTGGATTTTCGCTTTGAAATTGTTTAAACCGCCGAATCCTGTCCTCCAAATCCTCAATTTTACTGATAGTATTGCCCATGGTTATTTCAAAAGACCTGATAGAACTTTCGAGCCGCTTCATGAAATTTACCTTCATCATATAGATTAAATAGTATTCACGCTCAGATTGGGTAAAAGGAAATAAGTCAAGCTTCATTACTTTTTTTGTTCCAGCCTTTTCTTCGTAGAAATCCTTATACTCCGCTTTTACATATTTTGAAGGGTTGAACAAGGAAAGCTGATATTTGGAAATCTCATCATTCAGCTTGTCATAGGGCATAAAACGGCCTTTGGTGTCAATTTGAGGAGAGATTGGAATAGGCTTTAATCTCTCCGGGAATGACCCAATCTTGTTCATTTCCTCTTTGTAGTAAGTTTGTATATGTTTGCGGGAGCGGGCAATGGTCAGTTCGTCCAGGAGTTTGAAAAATGAAGAAGGTAATTTTTCAAGTAACTCCTTAACGTTTCTCTCTGGATTTTTCTTGTGATCAGCCCAGTGAGTAAACTCACGTTGTGCTACCGAAATCGTCTCCTTCAAACTATGAATACCCATAGATTGTTTGAAGGTGTCGTCTTTATCTTCCGTTATAAAATAAATTTGATTCCTTAAGTCACGCAGATTTATATTAACAGGTGTTGCAGAGATTAATAGAATTTTGGTTTTTATTCCTTTTTTAATAATATCGTCCATTAACCGTTCATAACGGCTTTTACTGATAATATTGCCGTCCTCATCTCTCCTTCCCTTAGTGTCATTGCGGAAATTATGGGATTCGTCAATTACCACAAGGTCGTAATTACCCCAGTTTATGGTAGCAAGGTCAATATCACCGGATTTCCCTCTGTCCCTACTCAAATCTGTATGGCATAGCACGGTATAATTAAACCTATCGTTTATAAAGGGATTTAGTTCACTATTGATATGGGCTTGATAAACAGTCCAGTTTTCCCTTAATTTCTTAGGACAGAGCACTAAAATCCTATAATTCAGCAATTCAAAATATTTTATAATTGCCAATGCCTCGAAGGTTTTACCCAAGCCAACGCTATCTGCGATGATGCATCCGTTGTGTGCAAGTATTTTATTGATTGCGCCTTTAACACCATCTTTCTGAAATTCAAATAATGTCTTCCAGATTTCTGTTTCTGTTAATTGGGTCTTTTCAGTAAGCAATCCTTCTCTGGATTGATCTTCAAGGAATTTCTCAAATATATGATAAAGCGTCTTATAATAGATAAATTCCGGACAGTGGTTTTCATAAAGCTGCCCCAAATAAGACAACACTTCATCTTTTACATCCTCCACGATTTCGTCATTATTCCAGATTTCACAGAACCAATCTTTTAAATCGTTCCTGTCTCGCTTACTATCTACTTCCAGGTTTAATTCAATATTATTATTCATAGCTAAGCCCAGTCCTTTTACCGTAAAATTCGAACTTCCCATAATAGCCTCTTCCACGCCGTTATTATCAATGTGATATAACTTACCGTGAAGTAGGTTTGTGTGTTTTATTGATTTTATATTAACCTTTTGCTTAATCCATTCGGCACATTCTTTGGCAATCCTGTTTTGCTCTAGTCTATTGCTAAGTTTTATTTCTTCATCTTCGATTTTAAAGGATTTTTTATCGGTTTTATTGGGGTCGAGGGACTTGATGAATCGAGGTTCGCCGAAGAGAAAGTTCAGATGCTCTATCTCGTTTAAGTAGTTTTTTAAGGCTTCGTATGCATAAATGGTAAAATAGGCTGAGACCGCTAATAGCTTTGATCCTGGCAGGATTTTTTCCTTTAAAAATTCACCTACAGAACCTCTATCCCTATTATCTTTAATACCTGATTTAATATCTTTAAATGATTGCTTGCTCATAAAATCTATAATTTCTATAATATTTAAGAAAAGTTATTACAAGAACACTTTCCTATAATCTATTATGTGCTGTTGGAAAAAGAATTGTTATCATAAATTAAGTCTTTAAAGTTTATACTCTTGTATGGATGAGTTTTGATAATTCCAACAATCAAACATGCCCATGAATAAAGTCAATCATGTCTTTAATCATGCTCCTTACAAAAAAGGCTATGCTTACATGGGCACATGGATACCACTTTATCTTCGGTCTTCCCAGTGCCTCCCATAATTCAGTCGTGTACCTGACCGGCAGGACCTCGTCATAGAGACCGTTTATCATCAAGATATTCCTTGTCTTATTGTGTCTGGCAATAACCACCGGATCAACTATTTTATATATATGGTTCGCCTGGTCACGGGTAAACCCTGCCTTCTGAATATCGTCTTTAACACCCTTTGTCGCTATTCCCTCCCAGATAATATTTGCATTGCTGCCCCCCGCAAGAATTGAAATCCCTGCATCAAAAGGCTCGACAGCCATCGCCAGATGCGCAATCATCCCGCCAAGGCTGATGCCCGATATAATAACCTTCTCCGAATGCCCTCTTAGCCATGAAGACACCATTCTTGCCTCGATTACAAGCTGGCGTGTGCCTTCAATCGTTCTTGGAATATCTCCCGTGATTAAGTACTCGCCACTCCATGTGTTTTCGGGCGCCCTTTCAAAGTGGAATGGAAGCTTGAGGATAAAGCAGTTGATATTATGACGGGCAAGGTTCAAGGCAATCCTTTTCTCCTTCAGCAGGTCGCTCCTCCCCCAGCCATGAAGAAGGATTACAGAAACCCTGGCTTTTTTCCCATCAGCTTTAAAATATAGCCCGTGAGCAACGTCGTTCTTTTTGTGTTTGGTGCTGACAGGGCTTGGGAAATGAACATTAAAAACCTCGATACCATTAATATCGTTAACCCTGTTCAATGTAAACGTTGGTATCCTATTGGGTCTCTCGTAGAATAGTTCCGGATTCTCAAGATACTCATTCTTTGTCAAATTGCTAAAATCATAACTATCCGGTTTCTGTGGTACGCGGATTTGCCCCTTACGAAGACAAAAATATAATCTGTCAACGGCTTGCATGAGATATTTATTCATGGCTTAGTTTATGATTATTTTTTAACGAAAAACCATAGAATACTTGGTGGATAGAGAGATGAGTTGCCTGCGAACTAAGATTTATGGTTTTAAATTAGTGAAAAATTAATCATGTAAAACATTTTAGTGGATACCCTATAATATTTTATTAATGATTATTTAATTGCTTTCCCTGACGATTCGCCCATGAACAGGCTGAATTGGTCTTGCATCAGACTTGAATAATGAAGTAAATTTGTGCAACTCTGCTTCCGATATTTCAATTGGCGTCTTCAATACAAACCAATTTACAATTTCACTATATGGTGGTGTGGTAGGTGACCCCAAATAGGTATAGTAGCTAAAGTCTTTGGGGAGGAGTTCATTTGCATTTATCTTTAGATCTGTTTCAGTATGTTCTTTTCCCTGATCTTTTGGTAAATTATGCCAAAGGGTATTTATGAATGCATTTTCTTTGCCTTCATCAATGAGTATGGCAACAACTGCCAGTTCTCCATGCTCACCCTTATGTACTAAATGCGCTTCCATACCGTAATGTTTTCCGTGTATTACATGTTCACCCGGTGTATGAAAGTGAAACTGTATGAGCTCGTATTTTTTGTGACCAATGGATATCGAGCTTCCGTATCCATAATTAACCTGGATGGTATAACCATTATTTATAATTCGTAGGTGGGTCGGATAGTAATGAAAGGTTATGCTATCTAATTTGTCCTTTTTAGTTACGGAAATACCAATCGGTGATTGTCTATCGCCTGTTGTACATATATGATCCGTATGTTTTTGTTCATCACCCTGGTCTGAGTGTCCCTGTGTGCAAGACTCTGCGAATGAATTTCTTTCTAAAGTAAAGGAAAGGAATACAAGAAGAGTAGACGCTAAAATAATATACTTAAAAGCCTTCACGTTACCTCCTTAAATTATGCATCATTCAGTTAATGGGTTGTGCATTTTTTGAATCTTATAGCATTCCCTAAACATTCTGTCAATTGTAAAATCAGGTGCATTATAGGCTATTCAGCTAAAAAACATCACTATTTATAATAGCAGTTAAATAATTCCCTTGACAGTTATTATGATACAACATAACATAAATTTCAATCTTATATCTGTTATCTTTTATACAGATATTATGCAAACATCACAAAAATCGCCAGGTAAGATATCTCCAACAAAAAGGCAACTCATTGTTATCTTCTTTTTAGCTACAATGTTGTTTATTGGTATTATAATAAAAACAGGGATGGATTACCACTGGTGGCTACCAGAAACAGAGATTGCAAGCAACCTTAGTCCTGAATTCTTAAAAGTTAAGCTTGATATAAACAAAGCGCCGTGGTATGAATTGATGTTGTTGCCAAAGCTAGGCGAGGCAAAGGCGAAGGCTATAGTGGCATATAGAGAAAAATACGGCGGCTTTAAGACTATAGATGGGCTTTCCAATGTCAAAGGTATTGGTCCATCCATTATTTACACAATAAAGGATTATATAAAGATAGAGACTGGAACAGACGATGGAAAATAAACAAAAAATACTTGAAAATTTGTGGGTACGGGTAATCATCATAGGATTTTCCATCACTGCCTTTTTCACTTTATGTTACTTTCTGAGAGGAACGCTTATATCGTTCTTTATGGCGTTTTTTATAGCATACATATTTAATCCGGTAGTTAACTTCTTCGAGAATAGACACTGGCCCTTTTCACAAAAACATATACACCGTGGCTTTGGAATTTCTTTTATTATTATTGCCGTTCTCCTTGCAACTGGAGGATTTCTAACTTATGCAATCCCAAAAACTACAGACGGACTCCAGCAGGTTATTGTTAAAGTTAAAGAGCATTACCCGAAGTATCAGATAATAATAGATTCATGGTTTGAAAAATACGGAGAAACAGAATTCCTCAAACCCATCAATATTTTATTAAAAGAACAATTCGAACCTATCCAGAATCGTGATAAGGAAAAACAAGGACATCCAGACACATTCCCTGAAAAATCAACTGTAACAGACAAACTGAGTGACGAACTAGACTTTCCTTCCCTAAGCACAGACAATGAAAAAACAACTCAATTACAAAAGATAAATCTTATCAAATTACTGGAAAGATTTAAAACCTACATTCCGCATGCAATTGGTTTTTCAATAAGCATTATCAAAAATATTTTTCACAATACCTTTGGTTTCATTGGTATTTTGTTAAATTTTATTATTTTTGGTATAGTCTCAATCTATTTATTATTAGACTTTAACATCGTTGCCCGCAAGATTAAAGACTTCTTTCCTTCACCAAACAGGGAAAGCTCACTAAGAATTCTATCCAAAGTAAATGATAACCTGCGATATTTTCTCAGGGGGCAGCTTATTATCTGCATTATACTTTCCTTTATTTACAGTATCGGGTTAATAATCTCAGGCATCCCCTTATCATTTCTCATAGGTTTTATAGCTGGATTTGGAAATCTTATTCCTTACGTTGGCACAGGAACTGCAATTTTACTTGCCTCCACCCTTGCGCTGTTACAATACCATGATATTAAACATATCATTTATATCTGCATGACTTTTGGCATTGGACAAATACTCGAAGGTTTATTGATAACTCCGAAGATTATGGGAAAAGGGCTGGGACTGAGCCCTGTAATGGTAATTCTTTCCATCCTGATTTGCAGTCAGCTTTTCGGATTTTTAGGGTTACTGTTAGCTGTACCAATTGCCTCCACGGTAAAAGTCCTTATAGATGAATTACTCCTCAGATATAAATCCTCGCAGTACTATAAAGGCTGAGACGTATGTCAATCTTCAAATTAATCTCATCCTTTAAACCACAGGGCGATCAGCCGCGTGCAATACAACAATTAGTTGATTGCTATAGAGACAACATAAATTACCAGACTTTACTGGGTGTTACAGGTTCCGGCAAGACGTTTACGATGGCAAACGTCATTGAAGCGCTGGGAAAATCAACCCTTGTTATGACCCACAACAAGACTCTTGCCGCACAGCTCTACAGTGAATTCAAGAGTTTTTTCCCTGAAAATGCCGTCGGATATTTTATAAGCTATTACGATTATTATCAGCCTGAGGCATACATCCCGCAACGAGATATCTATATCGAAAAAGAGGCTACAATTAATCAGGAAATTGACCGCCTGCGTCTTGCGGCAACCAGCAATCTTATGTCACGAAAAGATGTTATAATTGTTGCCAGTGTTTCATGTATTTATGGGCTGGGTTCACCGGATGAATATATGGAAATGTACGTACATATTCGCAAAGGCGATGTTATAGAACGCAACAAACTCCTCAGAAAACTTGTAAGCATTCAATATGAACGTAACGATATCAATTTTGTCCGTGGTTCACTACGAGCACGCGGTGACGTGATAGAAGTGTTTCCAGCCTACGAAGAGTTTGCATATCGCATAGAATTGTTTGGTGATGAAGTTGAAAAAATTTCCATAATCAAACCCACGACAGGTAATTCAATGCAGGAAGTAAATGAGGTATCAATCTTCCCCGCCAAACACTTTGTCATGCCAGAAGGGAAAATTGAAGGTGTGGTTAAATCTATCGAATATGAATTAAATAACAGGCTTAAAGAATTAAGGTCAAAAAATAAATTTCTGGAAGCCCAACGATTGGAGGCGCGGACACGTTATGATATGGAGATGCTGCTTGAAATTGGTTATTGTCATGGTATTGAAAACTATTCAAGGCATCTGAGCGGCCGCGCACCCGGAGAACCACCGTATACCCTTTTTGACTACTTTCCAAAGGATATTTTTCTCATTGTTGATGAATCCCATGTTTCAATTCCACAGATTGCCGGCATGTACAAAGGAGACCGTGCGCGTAAAGAGACCCTGGTCGAATATGGTTTTCGTTTACCGTCGGCGCTTGACAATCGCCCATTAAGGTTCGACGAATGGGAATCTCGTATTAATCAAGTACTTTTCGTTTCTGCCACGCCCAGTCGTTACGAACTGGAAAAATGCAACGGTATGGTGGTTGAGCAAATCATACGTCCAACAGGTCTTGTTGACCCAATTATACACGTTAGACCAGCCAAAACACAGGTAGAAGACCTGCTGAAGCAAATCAAGAAACGTGTACAGAAAGAAGAACGCGTGCTTGTAACCGCACTAACCAAAAAACTTTCAGAAGACCTGAGTGAATACATCAAAGAAGAAGGGCTAAAATGCATGTACCTCCATTCTGAAATAAATGCTATTGAAAGGGTAACTATTTTAAGAGACCTGAGAATGGGAAAGTTTGATGTCCTTGTCGGCGTTAATCTCCTCAGGGAAGGACTGGATTTACCAGAGGTATCGCTGGTAGCCATTCTGGACGCAGATAAAGAAGGATTTCTGCGCTCTGAAACCTCGTTAATACAAACTATCGGAAGGACAGCCAGAAATGTAAACGCCGAGGTTGTTTTGTATGCAGACGAGATTACGAATTCAATGAAAAGGGCAATTGATGAAACAAATCGCCGCAGAGAAATTCAAATAGAATATAATAAAATGCACAATATTACACCAACCACCATACGTAAAGAAATCAAGAAAGGTATTGAAGATGAGGTCTCTTCACATAGAATCGTTTATGAAGCTGTCGCCGAAAGCGAAGAGGAATATATTACTCAGGAATACGTAAACGAATTAGAAGAAGAAATGCTAAAGGCCGCGGAGGCATTGGAGTTTGAACGGGCAGCAGAATTAAGGGATAAAATACAACTTATACAAGCAAAATATAGTGTAAACAAAAATAATTTATCCCGCAGTAATATTGAGGGAAAGAACAAAGTTAAGACAAAAAACAGGAAATAAACCCTATACAAAATTATGTTTCCGGCTATTTAATTTCTTTATCTATTCATAATTCCCTGTATAATATTCCGCACAAAATCAAGAACTATTATATTGCACGATAACTATTGAAAGGAAGCTCAAATGTATATTGAAATAATGTCTTTATGTGACGCCGCAACCGAAGCCCAGGGCAAGCTAAATATACTTGGCACATTCGACACTATCTTCTCCCAGAAATTACCAGCAGTGTGTTCTCACTGCGCAGTGGCGCTGAGAGTAAGATTCAGCCGCATAGAAAAAGGGGAGCATAAAATAAAACTCAATCTGGTGGATGAAGATGGTAAGCCGATTCTGCCAAGTCTTGAAACTTCAACAAAGGTTGAGTTCCCTGCTGATTTTGATTCAGGAGTAATGAACCTTGTTCTTCAAATCCAGGGATTGAAACTTGAGAAATTCGGAAGATATTCACTCGACCTTGCTATTGACGGGAGGCAGGAGGCGTCGCTCCCGCTCTATTTAAGACAATCTCAGACATAACAAAACAGCAAACGACTAAATAATACACTCTTAAAGTTCTTGTCGGACAGAGTCCACTGCATATTAAAATTGAAAAATCCCTTTTGATTTTGGGATTCTCCTACGCAAATATCTTCCAGATAAATACGATAATCATAGCCAAACCCACTACGAATTTTAATATCGAACCACCGAGAAAGCCTACAAAATTACCCAAACCAGATTTTAAAGCGCCCTTGTAATCCTTACCACCAATAAATTCAAATATAATAGTACCAACAACAGGTCCGAGTATCAAACCAATAGGACCTCCGGTATAAAATCCAATGCCGGTACCAATAATTGAACCAATAATTCCCCACTTCGTAGCACCAAACTTTTTTGCGCCATATACATTGCCAATATTTTCCAGCACAATTGAAAAGATTGTAAGTAATGCAAATATCAACAATACAACCCATGTAATCTTCTCAAAATGCGTAAATATGGCGTAGATAAAAGAACCAAGCCAGATAAGTGGAATGCTCGGTATTACAGGAACTATTATTCCTGCCATCCCTGTCAACATGATAATGATTGATATTGCAAATAAAATAATCTCCCATATTCCCATGTTTTGTTTACCTATAAATTCTAAGTATTAAATTATAAAATGAAATTCTTGTAAATTTATGTTATCTTAATATTTAACATCTTATTTCCAACATAATCAAAACATACAATTTAAAGGTTAAAAGAATATGATATGGCCTATACTAGGAACGATTGCTGCAATTTGTACTACTCTGGGATTTATACCACAGATTATCCGGGGTATAAAAACAAAAAGATTAAATGATGTCTCGCCAATAATGTTATCCCTTTACGTGGTTGGAGTCAGTTTATGGCTGGCTTATGGGATTCATTTGAAGAATTCAATTATTGCGCTTGCAAATGGGTTTACTTTGTCATTCGTAGTTACAATCTTTCTATTACGGATTATATATAACAAAAGAGTATCAAAACATGAAACCAGTATGGATTAGTATCTGCTAGAATCTATAAGAATTTTTGCTCGTTGCTTTCCTTAATTATTGAATTTAAAACGACTTGATTATTATTTCTAAGGGTAAACAGACATTCCAATCCCTTTATTTACATACATGGTTGTCTTCCCTTCATGGAACAACCCAGATGCATAGAAGTTACCAAATTTAGAATATATAAAAGGTAGACCATAAAAAGGTAAGTTTATCTGCCCACCGTGGGTGTGACCTGCCTAACAAATATTCCTCAAGAAGTTTCAAGGTAAGAACAACACCGTTGAAAAGTAAATAAAATCCAGCATATCAATACTAAAAAACTACCTAATAATTTCAGAAGTAACGCTATCGTATTTTACCACGGACAAACACGCTGGAAAAAATAACCAACAAAATATGGTTATTGTCATTTCTCTCTGGTGAATCTTCACATGTATTCTTCCTGTTTTTCAATCGGAAGAAAAGTATCTGCTCTATCGGTAATTGTTCATCTTTCTTTATCTTTATCTGTATCTGTTACTACGTAACATTTTCTCCTCCTGCCCACACACAGATTCCCTAACACAAGCCTGTTTTAGCAATGCAGGTGATAGCATATTGTTGACTTCATATTTAGCCTCCTAATTCCGGCAATCTATCTGTGAAATAATAGCTTTCCTGAAGCCAGCTTTTTTTCAAAGAACTAGATTGATGCTTCCTTTCTAGTCTTGACCAAAAACCTTTTCATGTTTTTTCATATTAGAACTACTTTTGCTTATCAATTACGGATTTTTATTTGTAAGGCAAGACTTCCTCAATATCTTCAACGCATACAATAGTGGCAGTGTACTTTTGTAAAATTTGTTCACGAAGATATTCAAAAAGCTCTTCAGTTTTCTCAGTTCGAAGCAGAGCTTCTATCCGAATCAACGAAGCTGCAGATGGTGATGTTTCTGTTAACCTTTCCACAGGTTTTACTGTCATAAATTGGGCTATCCCAAGACTACTGAAATCTTTTTTAAGTTGAGCCAGAAGAGAAGAATCTGCAATGATTGTAACACGCTTCCTCATAATCAATTCTCTATCAAGCATACGCGAAGAGGCTGGATGGTCGGAAGATTTTTTATGACCTCCCAAGCCTACCACTTGTAGTGTAAAATTGTTTTGTTCAAATTCTCGTTCTAATTCGTGTAGCTTTTCCATTACGCTATGGTCAACAAACTTCACATTACTCATATTTATAATCACATTATTGCCTTGAACAAGACCTAATTGCTCTATTTTCGTTTTGAATGGGATCCAATTGCTGAAGACGGCTGAATCTCTGACCATAATAGTTAGCGTATTATTATCACGAATTTTAACGTCTAAATATGGTTTGAACATAGAACGTATCGGTACGCCATTGATTAAATTTATTAAAAAATTTACTCCAATACCAATGGCAATACCAATAATCAGGTCAGTTGCCAATACAGCTATTACCGTTGCAACAAATATAATTAACTGCTCTACACCCACCCTGTATGTGTGGGCATACTCTCGTGGAGCGGTTAACTGAAAACCGACATATACAAGCATAGCTGCCAGGGCTGATAATGGGATCCTGTGGAGGAGAAATGGCACCAAAGCGACACACAACAGCAGGAAGATTCCATGAAACATGTTCGAAAAACGTGTACGCGCACCATTATCTAAGTTTGCTTTACTACGCACGATCTCTGATATCATTGGTAGTCCGCCAATAAATGCACAGATAGTGTTTCCAACCCCAACAGCAAGTAAATCACGATCCAGATTTGTCTTTCGTTTCCACGGGTCAATAATATCTATTGCTTTGGCACTTAGCAGAGATTCAATACTTCCTATTAGTGCAAACATTATCACCCACTTCCATCCGGCTATTGAGTTTAGTGAAGAAAAGTCAGGATAGGTGATTGCCATGAATATGTTACTAGGAACATTAACCAGAGACCATTCTCCCAATATATATTCATGTATTCCGAAAGCATAATCACGTTCATGTATTCCGAAAGTATAAGTATGTTCATGTGAAAGATTAAAATGCAATCCAAGTGGTACAGCGAAAAACAGGACAAATATAGGGGCCGGTATCCGTTGGAAAATTTTATGCTTGTGTTTTATCAGTGAAAGGCCAAACATAATTATTAAACTACCAAAACCTATAATTGCAATTTTTGGATTCAGATTCGCTATTGTGGAAGGAATATGGGCAATCAGCTTAAAGGGTTCACCTTCTACATGGCCGCCCACTGTAATAGGAAATTGCTTAAGTATAATAATTATGCCAATTGCGGCCAGCATCCCGTGTACGGCTGATAAAGGAAAAAAATCTCCAAATGAACCAACCCGAAGCAGGCTGAACAAGATTTGGATGCAGCCAGCTGCAACACCTACTCCCAGAGCAAGCCGATAAGCCTGAAAATCAGCTTCCGGATCTCGCCCGCCGGTATATCCAAAATCAGTTATGGCTCCAATAGCAATTACGATCAATCCAGCCGCCGGTCCTTTTATGGATAATTCAGAATTGCTGATAAATGTTGCGATTGTCGAACCAATTATTGCCGTGAATATACCTGCAATTGCAGGATAACCACAGGCTAACGAAATTCCTAAACACAAAGGAAGCGCAATTAAAAAAACCAGGAATCCCGCATTAACGTCATACCGGATATTCTTGATTAGGCCGGCAAAATCACCTTTTGGAATTTGCCTGTCAGCCTTCAAATCAGACACTGACATATACCTCCATTTAATATTGTAAAAATAATTAACAATGCAAGAACATCTTCTTAACAAAGATGTTGCTGAGAGGAAATTAACTTAACGAATGCACTTTCTAAAAAATTCCCTTGGAACGTAATTTGCATCATGATGTATGTCTGAGAGTTGTGCGATGGTCATACCTTCAAACCGCTCAGGTAGTCCATTAATTTCTATGCTGACATTCTTTACTTCAATCCAGTGAGGTTCTAATATATAATTATAGCTTCCTATAGACAGTGCGCCAAGTTCGTATCCACAAGCACCATGTATAAACACACGTCTTGAAATCATTTTTTACTACCATTAAAACTTTATTATATAACCACAAATAAAGATATTACCTTTTGAGACTGCACGGTGATATACAATCACTGCAAACACCTTCTTCCCATTCTTCTTTAACAAAATCCATCCAATCATCGGGGGTATTACGACATGATGAACATATTCCTATATCACAAAGCCCTTCATTTTTATTGGCTGAATCCTTTATTGCATCACCACAACACGCACACTGCCACGTAATAAGGTCACTGCTAATATGTCCGCCAACATCGCACATTTAAAACTCCTTTATCCTTTTTAAAATATAACTATTGGTTTTTTTTATTCTCATTAACGAAATATTGTAACACATCTGTCTCGGTAATCAAGCCTACCAATTTGTTTTTGTCCTTTACAACCGGAAGACACCCAACCTTCTTATCTATCATAATCTGGGCAGCATTCTCAACCGTCTCCTCAGGCGAAATGGTTGTCACATTCTTTGTCATTACCTCAGAAACCTGGATAGAATCAAGGAATTCTTTGTTTTCCTTCCAGTTAGTAAGCATAGAAGTTAACGATGATTTATACAAGTCTCTCTGCGTTAAAATGCCAACGAGGCAATCTCCCCTTACGACAGGTAAATGCCTTATTCTGCCGAGGTACATAATATCCTCAGCAAACCCAAGTTTTGAATCAGCATTTAGTGTTACAAGCTGCGTCTTCATTACATCTTTTACCAGCATCTTTTTCCTCCATTTCTACGGCACTTTTAAGCCTCGTCTCCCAATCCTTTCCATAATGATTCTGAAGGTTCTTCTGTATCTTCTCTTCCCACCTTTCATATGCCTGTCGTATTGAAATAATTGGCTGATGTTTTTCAGACATATATAAAACATTCTGCACCTGTTTATTAATTGGAATAAGTACATAATCCTCTTCAGTATTCCCAACAGAGATCTTTGCTATATAAACACCATTCGCTTTTAATAAAAGTTCCCTTCCAGCGCTTGCATCCAGATTAACAAATATGTTACTCAAAATATCAATATTGTCCTGAATTGCATAGTAGGCTAGCCACTCTCTCTTATATACAAGTTTCTTATAAGTACTGGGCGCAGTATACTCATTAAAAATACACGGACCACTAATTTTATTGTATAAAGATTCTCCTGCCCTGTCAGGATAATCAGCACACTGCTTGGGACGACTCCCATAAACGCAACAACGCAAATCCATCTTTAAATCTGAATCTGCACCGTTTTTATAAATCAAAAAGTCTAGAAACTTGCATGAATCGTATAATTCGTTTTTGTAACCCTCGCTCATAACTAATAGTTTTATACATGATGCACCAGTTCCGCTCTTCCAAAGCGCTTTAAAGAAACCAATATGAGCATTGTCAGGTGGAATAACGCATGTAAAACAACACATTCCGTCTGAACATTCATTCTCAGCAAAATTTATACTACACGGATTCTCTTTTGATACACACTTGCTATTCATAATAAAACCTAAACCATTATTCGAGTTACCTTTTCATTAATTAATTTGCTAACTACTTTAAATTCCTCGCTTGTTTCATCATAATTTGGTATCCTCTTAACAACAGCCCTTGCTTTATCCTGAAGGTCTATGGGATTGATAACTCCATTAATATTTGCTATCAAAATCCTTACAAGTTGCTTTGAATACTCACTTACAAAGTCATAAATTCCCCAAATAATTATTAATCCGCCTTCCCGTACCCTGTCACCAAAGTATTTTAGGCATTTTCTATCTGAGAATCAACGTTTCTCTGGCTTAGAAAAGCAAGCTCTTTCATTTCGTTTTGAATCTTACTCAAATCAGGTATCCCCACTTTCAATAGGAATGGCTAATGGGGGTATTTCAGACTTTATTTCTCGGCTGACTGATGAAAAGTCTGTCTCTATTAGTTTATCAAATGACTTTGCTAGATTAATAATCTCTTTGGATTTAGTTATACATGCATGTGTGGCAAGCTTTACAGCACCACAATCTGTATGCCCGACACAAGCATAACAGGGGTATAAAGCACATAAAGCGCAAATTCTATTAACCCTCTATTAATTTCCACCTGATTTCCGGCATTTCTTACTATAAATACTTTATTAAAAAGATCCATCCCCAAGAATACACCCATATACTCTTGAATCTGCACACGTAAGAAGTGTAATGTACGGACTCTGATGTGATCTATATGCTAAAAATTTTGTCTCTTCTGTGCTTTTTACAAATGCCTCATTATGAATTAATAAATGTCGGAAAATATTGCCTATTTCCATAAATAGCCTCTTAATAGGTTTAAACACTCAACCACACCCACAAACACAAGAAGCCGCATATTCCTAAACAACCTGTGTACTTTAAAAACAATTAGATTTTTAGAAAGCGTTTAACTCTAATATATAATTAAACCTACTAAGGCTGTTAAGTTATCTCAAAATACTTTTTATGCTCCCATTCGGTTACCTGAATTCTGTACTCATCCCATTCAGCTACTTTGGCGTGTATATATACCTGATACGTATGCGAGCCCAGTGTCTGTTCCATTAACTTGTTTTTCTTTAATTCCTCAATTGCCTCACCCAGCGAGCCTGGTAAGGTAGCAATGTTTCTGTATGCTAATTCATCCTTATTGAATTCGTAAACATTCTCTTCAACCGGGTCTGGCGGCGTCAGCCCCCTTTTAATACCATCCAGTCCAGCCTCTAACATAACAGCTAAAGCCAGATACGGATTATTACTCGGATCCGGACACCTCAATTCTGCCCTTGTTGCCTTCTCCCTGCCGGGTGAATATCTTGGTATTCGAATTAATGCAGAACGATTTTTCTGCCCCCAGCAAATATACACAGGAGCTTCATATCCTGGCACCAGTCTCTTATAAGAATTTACCGTCGGAGACAGAATTGCACTCATCGCCCGCACATGTTGCAGTTGACCTGCAACGAATTGTCTGGCTATTTTACTAAGTTTGTATTCATCCTTATCATCAAAAAAGATATTCTTTCGTGTTTTTATATCAAAAAAGCTCTGGTGGCAATGCATACCGCTGCCGCATATACCAAAAATTGGTTTGGGCATAAATGTGGCATACAAATCATGATTATGAGCAATAGACTTTACCACCTGCTTGAAGGTTAATGCGTTCTCTGCCGTCTTGAGCGCCTCGGCGTATCTGAAATCTATCTCATGCTGACCAGGGGCTACCTCGTGATGGCTCATTTCAACATTTAGCCCCATCTTCTCCAGCGTAAAAATAATATCCCTTCTTACGTTTCCGGCAAGGTCTCTTGGAGAAAAGTCAAAATAACTTCCAACATCGTGCGGCGTGGGCTCTACCTGCCCATCATTCTTTGGTTTAAATAGAAAAAATTCAAGTTCCGGTCCCACATTATATTCAAAATTCATCTCGCAGGCTTTCCTTATCGCCCTTTTTAGAATATACCTTGGGTCTCCCTCAAAGGGGGAACCATCAGGCATATAGACATCGCAAAACAACCTTGCAGTCGCCTCTTCGCTCTCCCATGGGAGGAGCGCATATGTACTTGTATCTGGTTTCAGGTACATATCGCTCTCACAGATTCTAGTAAAGCCCTCTATAGAAGAACCGTCAAACCAGATTCCCTTTTCTATTGCCTCTGGGAACCTCTCCAAAGGAATGGTAACTGCCTTGATATTACCGTTTATATCCGTAAACTGTAGTTGTACAAGTTTTACGTTATCTTCTTTTGCGCGATTAATAATTGCTAAATCTGAATGCTCACCTGTCATTTAAATATCACCTTTCAAAACAAATATGATACCCGTTGTAAAAAGTTTATGAATTTTAAACATATTAACGTAAAAAAACAAGTAATTTATAACCGATTCTAAATATGTTATTACTTGACTATATAAACATACACTGCTAAACTCAAACTCTACTTACAAAAGTATTATTTCTTCAAATCTGGCAAAAAACATTAATATAAAACTAATCTATGGCAAAAGTAGTCGCCGTCTGTATAAGCGAAAAGAAAGGCACGCAAAAACATAATGTCGGTTCTTGTAACCTGATTAAACACTTCGGCTTAGAAAGCGATGCGCATGCAGGGAAATGGCACCGTCAGGTTAGCCTTCTTGCAAGAGAAAGCGCCGATATTATACGCCAAAAGGGCGTAAATATAAAAGACGGTGATTTCGGAGAGAATATTGTAACGGAAGGCGTAGAATTAAAATCACTTCCTGTCGGAACTATACTGAAAATTGGCAATAATATAATTATGAAAGTTACCCAGATAGGTAAACTTTGTCATGACCGTTGTGCAATCTATTATAAAGCCGGGGATTGCATAATGCCAAGAGAGGGTATCTTTGCAGAAATTATTAAAGGCGGCACAATTAAAACAGGAGATGAGATCACAATACTCGAAAAGGATGCTGTGGTAAAGGTATGATACAGGTGGCTATCTTAACACTCAGTGATAAGGGATCCAGGGGTGAAAGAGAAGATAAAAGCGGTGAAGTCATTCGCAATATGCTAAGGGAAATTGATGCAACCATCACGGCTTATGAAGTTATCCCTGACGAAAAAGACCTCATTATTAAAAAGCTGCTTGAATTTGCTCAAAAGGCAGAGCTTATAATCACAACTGGTGGCACTGGCGTAGGTCCAAGAGATGTCACGCCAGAAGCAACGTGGGCTGTTATTGAAAAAGAGTTGCCAGGCTTTGCAGAGGCAATGAGGATGGAAGGGCTAAAACACACACCACGGGCAATGGGCTCAAGGGCGGTAGCTGGAATTTATAAAGAGACGTTAATCATTAACCTGCCTGGCAGCCCTAAAGGCGTTGCAGAAAATCTGGCGGTTGTCCTGCCTGTAATTTCACACACCATCGGTCTTATTAAAGGTGAAGTCAGTGATTGCGCCAAGGATAGGGAAAAACATTAATAAAAACGCTATATATTTAAACTTCCAAAATATTTGTGTTGTTTCTTATCAGCTAAAAATGACTGCCGAATTATAATTTCCACTTCACACGTTGACTATCATTCCTTTTTCACATGTGAGGCGTGTGACTGTGCAATTATTGATTGCATGAGATGTGCAGGTACAATATCATAATGTGAAAATTCCATCGCAAACGACCCCTGCCCACCTGTCATTGATTTGAGCTCCGTTTCGTAATTTGTAACCGATGCCATTGGAATAGTCGCCTTCACTATCTGTAAATCGCCTATGGTATCCATTCCCTTAATATGCCCGCGATGGCTCGAAAGATTTCCCGTTATTTCACCCATAAATTTTGACGGAATAGTAACCTCAATAGTTACAATCGGCTCAATAAGCACAGGTCTTGCACTGTGAAATGCCTCCTGGAATGCGTGAGAAGCCGCAATCTTAAATGCCGCCTCAGAAGAATCCACATCATGATAAGAACCATAATGTAATCGCACACGCAAATCTACGATTGGATGACCAATTAATATCCCTTTCCCCATAATCTCCCTTACTCCCTTCTCAACTGCAGGAATATACTGACGCGGAATAGTGCCGCCAACTATTTCATCTACGAATTCAAATCCAGACCCCCTTGGCAATGGTTCTATCTTGATATGCACCTCGCCATACTGACCATGACCGCCCGTTTGTTTTTTATGTTTATACTGTGACTGTGCATTTGTTGTAATGGTTTCTTTGTATGGAATTTTAGGGGTATGGGTCTCCACTTCAATTCCAAAGCGGCGCTTTAGCCTGTTAATCATTACCTGCAAATGCATGCTGCTCATACCAGTAACAACAAGTTCGTTTGTCAGGGAATCGTGGGTAATTTTAAATGTCTTGTCTTCTTCTGTAAGTTTATGAAGGCTTTCGCTTATCTTTTTTTCAGCCCCCTTACTCTTCGGCACCACCGCCAGCGAATACATAGGAGTCGGGAATGTAATGTCAGGAAATCTTACCAGATGCCTGGAATCGCATATGGTATCCGAAATATGCATATCCTCAAGCTTGGAGACCGCAATGATATCGCCTGGGATTGCCTTTGAAACGGGTTTTTGTTCCTTTCCAAAAATCCTGTAAATATGCCCCACCTTATCCGTCTTCTTATTCTTTACATTATAAAACGACAATTCACCGTCCAGCTTCCCGGAAACAACTCTGAAATAGCTTAACTTCCCGACAAATGGGTCAATTACGGATTTAAATACAAAAGCACTGAATGAATTTTCTTTCGCAACATCTATAGTAATTTCCTGATTCCTTTGCACATCAACAGCCACCCTCTTAATCCCTTCCAAAGGAGACGGAGTAAAATTTGATATAGTATCAAGGATATCTTCAATACCCAACAATTTCTTATAGGAACAACAAAGGATTGGAACCACATGTCCGGCCGTAACTGCCTTGACAAAACAAGACTGTAACATTAATTTATCTATCTCTTTGCCATCGAGGTATTTTTCCATCAATGCATCATCATCTGAAACAATAGCCTCAATTAGTGTGCCATGTATGGAATTGACGCCACCAATAACACCATCGGGCAAAGAATTGGGGACATTGTAAACGTTCACCACACCATTAAACCCATGCCCTGTTCCAACGGGCAAATTCAAAGGCACACAGGAGTTACCAAAGTTATTTTTTATTGATTCGAGTAACTCTTGGAAATCAATATTCTCGCCATCCAGTTTCGTAATAACAATTATCTTTCCGAGTCCTTTTTGAGATGCAAAGTCCCAAAACTTTCTTGTATTTACCTGAATACCCTCTGTAGCAGATATTATTATAAGAGCGGTTTCCGCTACGGTTAGGGACGATATAGTATCGCGGATAAAATCGGGGTATCCGGGCGTATCAATAACATTTATCTCATGTCCTTTCCAGTTGCAGTACAGAATAGAAGAATCAATTGTGTGCTTTTTCTCCTTTGCGTCAGTGTCATAATCGGCGACGGAAGTGCCGTCATCAACACTACCAAGGCGTGTCGTTGCGCCAGCTTTGAAAAGCATGGCTTCTATGAGTGAAGTCTTCCCTGAAGCACCATGTCCCAGTAGTACGGCGGTACGAATATCTTTAGTTTCGTACGAAATCATATTCTATCTCCAACACAATTTTAAAATATTACATTTAAAACCCTGAATTCATCAGAGGTAATACAATCTGGTGGAGTTTGTCTTTTGCTAACTGGTGTAATATATCAACATCTCATTTATGCTATAAATAAGCCTTATTATGGTAATAAACGAATTAAAGTTTTCAAGGTATTTCTTATATATCCCGCAGGTAATCGAATCGCCTAAATATTGTCATATGCATATATTAATAAATCCCTGAATCTATATAACCGTCATAAAATTACGTGCAGTTACAACCTTTACGGTTGTGCATTTTTGCGCAAGTGTAAAATCTGCCTGCCTGTGTATTGCACGCAGACAGGTGGCTACCAGAATTATGTTAACTTGTTTTTGCCGTTCGTTTATTACAGATTGAATTACAAAGTTGTTTTGCCTCCGGTAATCTGATATGTCCCGTATATAAAGCCTTTCCAATAATCATACCAGCGATGGGTAGTTTACAGAGCGATTCAACATCCTTAAGCGAAGAAATACCGCCCGATGCAATAACAGGCATTCTCACTGCAGACAGAAGTTCTTTCAAGGCCAGGATGTTTGGACCCTGTAACATACCGTCTTTAGAAATGTCTGTAAAGATTATAGCGCAGGGACTTATCTTTTCGATTTCTTTTGCAAAGGCAACAGACGTCAATTTGCTCAATGAAGTCCACCCCTTTATAGCAACCCTGCCATTCTTTGCATCAATTCCAATCGCTATACGACCAGGAAATTTTGCACAGAGTTCCTCTACCCATGAAGGAGAATCAATCGCCTTAGTGCCAATTATTACACGATTAATACCAGCATCGAGTAATGTCCTAATAGACTGGGTTGTTCTTAAACCGCCGCCAAATTCAACAGGTGTTTTTACATTCTTTACAATCTGTTCAACAATGGAAAGGTTCTTTGGAGCGCCTTCAAATGCGCCATCGAGATCAACTACATGCAGATACTCAGCCCCCTGATCCTGCCATGATTTGGCAACATCAACAGGGTCGTCGGAAAATACAGTCTCGGCGTCCTTTCGGCCCTGAGTCAATCTCACGCACTTGCCACCTTTTAAATCTATAGCGGGAATGATGAGCATACTTTGTCAACTGAATACTCATGAGTCACAAACAGCTTACGGGTTTGTTCAAAAAGTTTTTTACAATTTTGTATTAGTAAGGGCGTGTTGCAACACGCCCTTACTAATTGTATATCAAAAACCAATCTTATGACTTTGTAGACAACTACAATTGAAAAAAGACGTTTTGTTGTTATTCACAAATCGCCAAAATTTTTCAGTATTGCAAGGCCATATTGCTGGCTCTTTTCAGGATGAAATTGCGATGCAAAGATATTTTTATCCCATATCATAGAGGCAAAACGTACCCCATATTCTGTTTCAGTTGCAACTGCCCTGTTATCTTCCGGACGAACATAATACGAATGAACGAAATACATAAAGGCGTTGTCAGGAACATTCTTGAGGAGTGGATTATCTGATTTTCTGAGATTAATATTGTTCCATCCCATATGCGGAATTTTCAACTTACCATTTGTCCTGTTTCCTGAAAATTTAAAACGGACCACTTCGCCTGGAATAATACCAAGGCCTGTATGTTCACCATCCTCATAACTCCTGGAAAATAGTAGTTGCAATCCAAGACATATACCAAGAAATGGTTTACCAGATTTTATACAATTTACTATTGTATCTGTTAATTCTCTCTGTTTTAGACCATCCATGGCATCCTGAAATGCGCCAACGCCAGGCAGCACCAACTTATCTGCTCTTTCCAGTTCTTTATGGTTATCGGTAACCCTTGCATTGAATCCAAATCGTTCAAAACCCTTCTCCACGCTTCGGAGGTTGCCCATTCCATAATCTACAATTGCAATCATACAAGATTTATCCGCCGCCTCTTGGCATAATTACAAACTCCACACGACGGTTTTTAGCCTTACCATCTTTTGTCTTATTGCTGCCCACTGGCTGATACTGCCCGAATCCAGCAACATAAACCCTTGTTGGTGAAATACCACATTCATCCACCATATAATGAAGAACGGCCACCGCCCTTGCGGCAGATAGTTCCCAGTTGGATTCATATTTATTTTTCTGTTTTTGAATGGGGTCATTATCAGTATGACCTTCTATTCTAACCAGTTCACCAGCAGCAGATGTTTTAAGTATTGAGGCGATCTTCTTGAGTGTTGCTTTAGATTGAGGACGCAATGTCGCCTGTCCTGAATCAAACAAAATTGAGCCTGGCAACGAAACAGCAACCGCACCGTTCTTTATCCTGACAGTTGCACCCGTACCCCTTAGCTTCTCTTCAAGTTCCCTCCTTGAATTTTCAAGTCGATTTATTTCACTTTCGTACTGGGTTGTCCTTGATTGTAAATTTACATTTTCCTGCTGCAAACCCGAGAGCTGTTCATTCAGTTGTTGATTCTCCTGTCGCAGCTTTTTAAGTTCTGCGCAACCTGTGCCTGCAACCAGTATTCCCGCCACACCAAGCAGGCAAATACTCCGAACCATACCATACCTTTCAAACATACGCCATTTCCTCCTTTCACAGTAAAGAGATTCTGAATTCGTTTAGAATTTATTATATCTATAAATTAGATTTTTCGTTTTACTCAGAATGACAATTATACTATGCATGTTATTCTGAGGAAGTACGCCTTTAGCCCTGAGCAGAGGCAAAGGGGAAGCAACTGAAGAATCTCACATCGGAATTCCTTAGCATTAAATTATGAATGGAATCCCGTAAGAATAATTGTAAAGAACTGCACATATAGGTTAATTAGACCTATAAAATAATCCTGCATAAATATACATATCAACGTTGCAAAAGAAAGAAAAGGGCCATAGGGAATTAATTTGCTTTTTTTAAATACTAAAACTGGAATTGCCATTAATAGCCCAAAAAACGGCGCCACAAAAAATATAGCAACTGCCAGTTTCCAACCCACGAAACCGCCTACCATACACATGAGTTTCACATCGCCAAAACCCATGGCTTCCTTCCTAAGCACTAATTTCCCAAGTATACTGCAAATAAATATCATTCCACCGCCAACGAATACGCCAAGAATAGAGGCAATTAACGTATCTAATCGGTGGATTCCTACTAACGTAAAACTTCTTAATGTATCTTCTGCATTATGTAACCCGGGACATATCACACTTAACACAAGGGCAAGTGGGATACATACAAATGTGACCTCGTCAGGAATAATCAGCAATTTAAGGTCTATGAAGGCAGACACTATCAGCGCACAACAAAGAACGATGTAACAAAACAAGATACAGAGAGACTCATGCCTGCAATGTATAAAGACATAATACAGATGCACAAAAACATACCCGGTTAGCAACTCTACAAGCAAGTAACGTATTGGGATTCTGACCTTACACCTTCGGCAGCGCCCTCCCAGAAGCACATAACTCAGTACAGGAATATTATCATACCACTTGATTTTTGCATTACATTCAGGACAAAAAGAACCAGGGAATACAATGGATTTTTTTCTGGGAATCCGATAGATACAGACATTTAAAAAACTACCTACTATCAGTCCCAAAATAAGAGGCACAACTAAAACGCTTAAGTCTGCTACATCCAAAAGATTTCCCTGAGTAATTAATCTTTTCTAGTTTGTTACCAAATAATAGATTTCAGGTCATACTATCAAAGTAAATCATCAATTGCAAGATTAATAACAGTACATTTCATTCATCGTTTAACAGGTGGTAGTAAACCACGAAAAAGAACACCTTAATCAAAATGACGATTTAAAATCTTCATTATTTACAGACGGTTTTTCATCTTTCTGTTTCTTACTTTTATTTATCTTTTCAGAATAATCCTTTGCCTTGTTTGATATATTCTCCGGAAAGACAGAAACTATCGTTCTCATACCCCTTGCAAGCTGAGTTGCAACCCTTGAGTTATTAACTGTATCGCACGTTGACTTATTACAAAACAACAATACGCCGAAGATAATTACACCGCAAAATATAATACCCTTGAAAATACCCAATACCCCACCGAAAAGCCTCCCGCCAATTCCCATACTCCATGCCCCAACAATCCTCTTCAGGATATCTGTAAGGATATACAATACAACTAGCGCAACGCTAAACATAACAAAATAACCCACAAGATTGGCAGTGGAAGCGGTAAAAACACCATTCAGTAAATTACCAAGAACGCTGTAGAAAAGAAACGCTGTAAAAAAGGCAATTAACAAGGAAACAATTCTTAAAATTTGAAGCAACAATCCACTGGCAACTCCCAGGATTGACGCAAAGAATAAAACGCCAAAAATTATATAATCAATCCAGTTCATATGTTATTACCTTCCTGCATCATTCTTATGGCCCTCTTTCGGGGTTTTTATGAAATCGTCCACAAACCCCCTGACAAGATTTTCTATATTATTCTTAGACAACTTTACAGAAATTTTTGGGTTTTTTGTAGTACCGCGAATCTCTATAGGCACCTCATTTTGCTTTAGAATCAAATCTGTGATTTTCTTAATATCCTTACCTATGCGTTCCTTATCAAATTTAACAACTGCGTCATACGATATCTTGCCATCGAATTCACTCATACCGGCAGTATTGAGGCTTACCACCTGACCGTGAATATCCATTTTAGGAATAAAAAATTTCTCATCCTTGATTTGTATATCTGCATCAATTGAATCGAAATAATATGTATCCTTTACCCCAATAATTTCTAATATCGAGGAAAGTAACTTATTCCCTCTGATATATCCATCTCTAACCCTGATATTCATATTGGCAACAAGTTTTTTATTGAAAACCCTTTTATCCAATCCTTTACCCTGTATAGAAACCATTAACATTGAGAATACCCTCTACCTCTCCCTCCTTAACAGTAAATATTGGAAGCATCTGAAGGGCTGGCATATCCTGAGTTATATGAATGTCCCTTGCATCAATTGAAACATCAAATGCCGGTTTCTCGTGGGTGAAGTTAACCGTTACTTTAATAGCCGATGGCCCTTCGTTTATAACTAATCGCATATCAGCGGAAACAACGCTGTCCCTGTATGAAAACTTGTGCGTGATAAGGTCTCTCACAAGCACCCGATTTTCGAAATTAATCTCTTTTATAGAAATTTTTCTAATATCAACTACTTTGTATATTAACGGGATTAGTTTTATCGTACCTTTAACATCTCTGATCTGAGTTTGAGCGTCTGGATTCTGATTTAGTCCCTGTAAGACTATATTTGAAATACCGAACCTGTTCGGCCAGTGAAAGGATATCGGTCCAATCTGAGGGGTAAATTTTAACCTGTCTTCTATTGTATGTGTAATTTTGTTTTTAACATAATCGCTGGATATAAACAAAGGAATGGTAAGAATATTTGCTACCGCAATAATGAAAATTATACCACAGGAAATAAGAGTCCATTTTAATAAACTTCCTTTATTTATTTGCATTTGCATATTTGACCAGTAAAGGCATGAGCTGGGTACCATTGATTCTGCCGATCTTCCCATTCATACATGCCTTTTCAGAAAAGGTCTTTGTGTTATCTGCCTTAACACCCTTACCGCTTATTAGCAAAGGCACAGGGTCGTCAGAATGAGATTTCAATTGACAAGGAGTTGAATGATCTGCAGTTATTGCAATAACCGCTTCTTCAAGATTAAGACTGCCTATTAACGGAGCAAGATAATACTTGTCAATCATCTCGATAATGTCCTTCTTTTTGACCGCATCGCCGTCGTGCCCTGGCACATCAGGTACTTTTATATGGATATAAAGACCGTCATACTTTTTAATATTTTTGATAGTTAGGCTCGCACGCAAAGTGTAATCTTTTTTTAAATCCTTTGTGGGCGATGGTATCGTAACAATCTTCATACCTGTCATCAGTGCAATGCCTTCTTCCGTAGGCATCTCCACAAAACAACCAAATTTTTTCTTAAATTTGCTTTTAATAGTCTGCAGTTTAGGAAGGCAATCGCCTGCGTCCCTTAATAACACAAGATTTGCTGGTAAATATCCTTTTCTAATCCGTTCCTTATTGACCTCAGACCTATCTAGTACTTCACAGCTCTTTAATACAAATTCATTCACAAGTAATGCAGAACGATAAGCTGATTCAATATCCGGACATTCTTTTACAGGCACGCAATATTCGATGATATTCTCATAAGTACCAGATTCTTTTGCAACACCTAAAAGTCCGTGCTTTGTGTAAGCAGGGTCTGTATTTGTAACATAGCCAGAAAGCTTGTTTTTAATTCCCTGTATTACCAGGACGCCTCTGTATTCAAGGGTATTTTTGAATATAAATTTTGATGGTACAGACTCTAATTTTACGTTTTCATTAATCTCTTTGCATAGTTCTGCTGCCTCCTCAGTAGTAAGATTCCTGCCAACACGACGGTCTTTAATCGCTCTTCCCACTCCTCTTGTTGCAAGATTTGCGCGGAAAGCAAGGTCTCCATCCTTTATTTTAATTCCGGCAGCAAGCGCTTCTAGCGGTCCTCTGCCTGAATAAGTTTTTATTGCATCATAACCAAGTATGCTGACTACTGCTATATCAGATTCAGGCGCAATATCTTTGCCCACAGTATACATCAAGCCTGTCTGCCCTTCTCTTGCCAGCATATCCATAGTAGGCGTAAACGCCGCTTCAAGCGGTGTTCGATTACCGAGTTCCTTACATGTATAATCTCCGTCACCCAAGCCATCCAGCACAATATATAAGATTTTTCTAGAATTCTTCCCCATAATCTCAGTGCCCTTGTTATCTATTGTTCTCTTTACTTCCATGCATTATAAAAATGGATTGACCCCTTTCATCTCATTCGTTACTGAGCATAAATAAAAGACCCTTCGTCATGCGGCTCCAGAATGACGTGGAGCGAAAGGGTTCAGTATGACAATTTATCATTTTGAGCATAGCAAAGAATCTAACTTTACTCTCTTTTATATTTTGCAATGCCCTCTTTAAACAAATCATTCCCATATACATCATTGGCAACCATAACGGGAAGGTTTAACACCTCGAACCGCATAATTGCCTCTGCACCGAGGTCTTCGTAAGCAATAACATCTGCCTTTATTACTTTATTTGCAAGTAATGCTGCGGCACCACCTGTAGCAACGAAATAAACTGCTTTATATTTTTTTATCGCCTCGATAACTGTCTCAGAACGATTACCTTTACCAATGGTGGCTTTTAACCCCTTTTCCAATAACTTTGGCGTATAAACATCCATTCGGTAACTAGTGGTAGGACGCAAGAACCTACTGGTTTGCCAAGAATAGCAGGACTAGGACCCACATAATAGATTATCTGATTTTTAATATCCAAGGGTAATTCCTTCCCGTTATCAATCAGTTCTACAAGTCGTTTATGCGCCGCATCCCTCGCAGTATAAATAATTCCGCTGATATAAACCTTATCCCCAATCCTGAGACTTTCAATTACGTTATCTGTTAACGGTGTCTTTAAATATACTATATTTGACATTGAGGTTGTACGAAATCAATTAAGATGCAGAAATTGCAAAATATTCTTGTAAAATAACCAAAAATCTTTACTTAAAAGACCCGGAAATGAGATGCTCGATCAAACGATGCCCATTTTTTATATGTAAACCTGACGCATTCGCATTTGCTTCAGTGTAAGGAAGCCCTACACCTTTTTCTATGCCCGTGCCATAGGCAACAAATGGGACGTCCTCAGGTGTATGAGTCCGTTTAACAATGGGCGTATAATGATCGGGTAGCACTAATATCCTGAGGTCTCTAAATTTATTCTTAGAGGCAAGAACAGCTCCTATTATCTTACTATCAACCTGTTCAATAGCCATTACCTTTTCATGTAAGTTACCTTCATGTCCAGCCTCATCCGGCGCCTCTACATGCACCAAGACAACATCATGATGCTCGAGTGATTGAACGGCATACTCACCCTTATTGGTATAATTCGTATCAAGATACCCCGTTGCGCCCGGTACATCCACCACATCCCATCCAAGACAACACGCAATACCGCTGATTAAATCAACAGCAGTAATAACAGCGCCGGTAAGCCCAAACCGTTCCTTAAAGGTGGGTATATTTGGACGATGTCCCTGTCCCCACAACCATATCATGTTTGCAGGATTTTCTTTAAGGTCTATGCGCACTTTATTTATTTCGTGACCCGCTAAGATTTCACGAGAACGGTTCATCAAATCTATAAGGATTTCACTACCGTGCCCTTTGGGAAGGTGTCTTTCAATTGACTGCCCCATAATATCGTGAGGAGGAAAACACTTCGCATCCATCTGCTGTGTGCCCCTGTACACCATAATATGTCTGTAACTTTTGCCTGTGTAAAACTGGTTTGTGTCATTGCCCAGTTTTTCGTTAATTAACCTGATAAGGACGTCTGCTTCATCAGTTTTTATATGTCCTGCGCAGAAATCTTCCAGAATATCTTCGCTTGCCGTAATGAGATTACATCGAAACGCCCAGTCATTTTGGTTAAGTTTAATACCAATGCTTGCGGCTTCAAGAGGTGCACGCCCTGAATAATAAACCTTTGGGTCATATCCAACTATAGTGAGATTGGCAACATCGCTGCCAGGTGGGAATCCACCTGGAATGGTTCGGACGGTACCAAGCTGACCGTTCTGCGCAAGGAAATCAAGATTTGGAGTACGAGCGGCTTCAACAGGCGTTCTCCCGCTGAGTTTTTCAATTGGATAATCCGCCAAGCCGTCAGGAATAATTATACAGTATTTCATGGAATTTAATCCTTTTATAAGTTTTATAGTTTTTTCCTTTTCTACCTATTTTATTAATATCTTTAAGCGTTGCAAGGAAATTTAGTTGTTTGTCTATCTATTATTTATTAATGTGTATTGATTCTATTCTTCAATTTAAGTAAAATTCTAAAATCATTCCAGATAAATATATAAAAACATTATAATTAGGGTATCTTAGTCGAATTTATTGTAAAAATACCTATGGCTATTCCTGACTATCAAACTATAATTCTACCTCTTCTAAAATTCTATTCAGATAACCAAGAGCATTCCTTTCGAGATGCTGTTGAAGCAATGGCAAAGGAATTCAAATTAACGGACTATGAACGAAAGGAATTGTTACCTAGTGGACAACAAGAAATTTTCGATAATCGTGTAGGTTGGGCCAGAACTTATATGAAAAAAGCCTGCCTTATAGATTCAACCAGAAGAGGACACAACAAAACCACTCAGAGAGGTTTGGATGTTATAAAGCAAAAACCACAAAAAATAAACGTAGACTTTCTTCAACAATTTCCGGAGTTTGAATCATTTCTAGACTTACGCCACAATAAACCAGATGAAGAACAAGAACATGAAATTAACAATAAAACGCCGGAAGAATCTCTTGAAAATGCCTACCAAAAAATCAGAAACGATTTAGCTACGGAACTTCTCAAGAGCCTAAAATCATGTTCCCCCAATTTCTTCGAACGCCTTGTTATTGATGTCATTGTTAAAATTGGATACGGAGGTACACGCCAAGATGCAGGTAAGGCTATAGGAAAAAGTGGAGATGGTGGAATAGATGGGATAATAAAGGAAGATAAACTCGGACTCGACACTATTTACATCCAGGCAAAGAGATGGGAAAATACAGTTGGAAGACCAGAAATACAAAAGTTTGTAGAGGCATTAACTGGACAAAGAGCAAAAAAGGGATTATTCATTACAACATCAGATTTTTCAAAAGATTCGTTAGATTATGTTTCACGCATAGACACAAAGATTGTCCTGATTGATGGAAAAACACTTGCACAATTAATGATAGATCATAATGTCGGTGTTTCCACAATTGCATCGTATGAACTGAAGAAAATAGATTCCGACTATTTCTTAGAAGAATAAATAAATTGAGGAATTATTATCTGATAATCTCTTTTCTTTAAATACAAGACTTACTTCGTGTCTGTGTCTTTAATCCATAAAAATATAACAAAATCAAGAAATTCCGAAATTATCTGACAAATATTCTATGAATTGCAGAATTGGTTGCGGGGCTTGTTGCATTGCGCTCTCTATTTCATCACCAATTTCCGGAATGCCAAATGGAAAGCCAGCAGGTATCCGATGTATACATTTGACTATAGACAACCGATGCCTTATCCACAGCAAACATGAAAAGCCTGTTGTTTGCTCAAATCTCAAACCAACCATAGAGATGTGCGGACAGACCTTTGAAGAGGCATACACATATCTTGAACACCTCGAACTATACACAGCACCGTAGGTAACCTTCAGCGTTTTGCTCCACGCTACCATTCACTTTATTCGTAACATTGGATCAGAATTACATTACAAGTGGTCAGCGGTCAGTTGTCAGTAATCAGGAAACAATAAACATGCATGAGAATTATGTGTCTGAAAAATATTTAAAGGAGTTTATAAACTTCTGCCGCCGTGTGGCATCAGCAGGGTTGGTCTGTTGCAGAAGCGGGAATCCGCCGAAGGTGGTTTTCATATCGGCATACTCCGCGCACGTCAAGATGTAAACGTTGTCCTTCGCTTCCCTAAGAAGAAAATTAGAAAACTTCAGTATCAAACACTATTCTATATTGATTAAAACGCTATTCTTCAACACGCAGTAATCTTGTCTGGTCTTTTACCACATCTAACTTTGTAATCTCTGAAAGCGCCTTCCGTAATTTGCCTTCTTCAGCAACATGGATCATTATTACAAGCGGGACATTGCCATTACCCTTCACCTTGTGCTGTATCACAGACGCTATGCTGATTTCGTTGTCGCCGAGGCTACCCGATATCTTTGCAAGTACACCTGGTTTGTCTACGATAGAAAACCGTAAATAATAGCGGGTCTTAACCTGCAATATATCGGCGATCTGAACACGTTCGCAATGTCTTGAAAAAGTCTTCATTGCGGCAAAGGTAATACCGGCACGCCCGAGCGCCACATCCACAAGGTCTGCAACCACCGCACTTGCGGTAGGCATCTGACCCGCCCCTCTTCCATAAAGCATTGTCTCTCCCACTGCATTCCCATTAACACAGATGGCATTAAAGACACCGTTTACCGACGAAAGCGGATGTTCATGCGTAAGAAGTGTTGGGTGCACGCGGAGTTCCATATTATTGTTTGCCGTTCTTTTTGCAATAGCGAGGAGTTTCAGGGTATATCCAAGCTCATGCGCATACCAGATATCAGACAGGTCAACATTATTAATACCTTCACAATAAATCTGTTTATAGTCGAAATCCACGCCAAAACCCAGCCTTTGCAAGGATAGCAAGCTTATGTGATGAATCTATGCCCGCCACGTCCATAGTTGGGTCTTTTTCTGCATAACCCATTTTCTGCGCCTCTGAGAGTGCCTCGCTGTATTTTACATTTTCCCTTGTCATCTTGGTTAGAATGTAATTTGTCGTACCATTAACAATACCAAAAATAGACTCAATCCTGTTTGCAATGAAGCCATCCCTTACTGCAGCTATAATGGGAATGCCACCTCCAACGCTTGCCTCAAAGGAAATACTCTTACCGTGTTTCTGCGCCTTACTAAAAAGTTCAGAACCGTGAAGGGCCAGAAGCATTTTATTTGCTGTAACAACATCTTTACCATTTTCAAGTGCATCCATAATTATTTCCTTTGCAGGATGTATTCCACCGATGAGCTCAACGATAGCATGTATATCGGGATTACCGATAAGTTCTTTTGCATTATTTACAAATAAGACATCCGATGGCAATTTGAGCTTTTTTCTAACCTCTGGATTGCTATCTGCAATACCCTTCAATACAGGCACGCAGTTAAGCTTTTCCACAAGTGGAGAATTCTTTTCAAGAAGTATACTTGCTACACCCGTCCCCACAGTCCCCATGCCAACCAGGCCGATATTAAATGTTTTCATATCAATTATTTCCCAATATCATGTATTAATTTAATAATTAACATTACTTTGTTAAAAAACGTTTGTTAAAAAATATTTTCAAGTCATAAGTAGAGTTCGACCTAACTTACCACAAATCAATGCTTTGCGACACATTTTGCACTTGACTTATTCCCTTACTCCTGCTATTAATTGCACTTGTGAACTTTTCGGTCAACCAACAACAGGAGCAAAGGATTTGAGTATCTTCGGTGCAAATATCTCTCTGTTAAACAAATTCCTGAAACACTTCTCCTCGTGCTTCAGCAAAAAACAAATGGCCATGTTTACCCTTGTCATTTATGCCTTGTTCAAAGACTACAAGAGAAATTCACTTGATGCTATGGCTAAAGCAACCCATACTGATTATCAGAAACTCCAATACTTTTTCTCCGACTCAAAATGGGATATCCAAGCTATCAAACTCAAGAGACTAGAAATCATTCAAAAGCAAAGAACCACTGCCTCCACTAAAGACGGACTTCTTGCCATCGATGACACCGGTTGCCCAAAACCCTTTGCAAAGAAGACCGAGGGCGCAAAGTGGCAATACTGTAGCCCACTCAAAAGGGAGGAAGTTTGTAATGTTGGCGTAGGTATTGCCTTCGTCTCACCAGCAAAACATTTTCCCATTGACATTATTCCTTATCTTTCCTCCAGCGAATTCTCCGGTGGAGAAAGCAATCCTCTGTTTAAAGACAAAATTCAAATTGCAAAAGAACTCTTTGATAAGTCTCTTGAAACCTTTGATTTCTCTGCCGTTGCCTTTGATTCATGGTATGCCGCAACTCATTTCCTTGAACACATCCACTTACGAAAGAAAATCTTCTTTTCTGAAATAAAGTCCAACAGAAATATCTTCATGTACCATCCGACTAAAAAAACACGGTGTTGTGTAAAATCAGATGAGATCGTTACCCTCATCCAAAAGCATTACCGGCATAAAACCAAATCTATCAGATTCAAAACTGCGGATGGCTCTGAAGTTTCCTATAGAACGTACTCTTTTGAGGCAAAGCTGAAAGATTGTGATATACCTTTGAAGTTCGTAGTGGTTCTCGATAAGTGGAACAAGGATGATTATACTATCTGTCACATCCTTGTCACCAACCAACTCAGTGCTTCTGCAAAGACCGTTATTGCCAACTACTTACTTCGTTGGGGTATTGAACAGTGTTTCAGGGAATTAAAAGATACCTTTTACTTTGATCACTACCAAGTAAGGCACATTGCAAAAATCGAACGATACTGGAATCTCTGCCTTATTGCATGGACTCTTGTCTACTGGATCAAACAAAATGCCTATCTCGACAAAATCCTTGAAACAAAACCCACAACCTTCAATGAATTCAAACTGGCTATTAACTCCCTGCTTGAATTCGCCTCAACAAGCACACTATCAAAGAATGAATATCTTGCTCGTGACTATTTCAAAATAAAATCGAAACGATTGAAGAAAAAATTCGCCGCTTAAGTTTTAACAAAGTACTGTAATTAATAAACTCCATATTTCCTATATTCCTATATTGATGCGAAATAAACAAAATTACGATATTTAATGAAACCCACTTGTTCCTATAATCAAAATTTAAGATTCTGAATAAAACATAAAAAAGTTAAAAACACTTTAATAATTTTTAGTGAATAATTCAGGATGTTTCAAATTTTAAGAAACACTTAAACTTGGTTATCAATGATAAACAATACAAAAGAAATCTCAGTAAATACTACTAAAAAGGGATTTTACTATAACTGATGTAGTCGCTTATTTCAATAAAATTTGTAAGCTAAAGAACAATATTGGATTGTATTCATACAATTCAAATTTTCTTGTATTGTACAAAAAGCTCTGATAATATTATGTTGGTTTTTTCACTAAAATCCCTATGGAGGATATATGGGAAGATTCAAACAAAGAGATATTATTTCGATAAGGCGTTTCAATAAAGAAGACTTGTTGTATATCCTCGATTTAGCAACTCAGACAGAACAAAAAGAATGCAAAGACCTTCTTAAAGAGAAGGTGCTAGCCTCTCTATTTTTTGAAACCATCAACAAGAACAAGGTTGAGCTTTGAATCTGCAATGAAACGACTGGGTGGAACGGTAATCGGATTTGCAGAATCGGGAATCACATCAACAGTAAAGGGTGAATCCCTAAGCGATGCCGTCAAAATTATAGAAGGATACTGTGACATTATTGTCTTGAGACACTACATGGAAGGTTCCGCCCAACTGGCAGCAGATGTTGTTTCTGTACCGGTAATCAATGCAGGAGACGGTGCAAATCAGCATCCGACACAAACCTTTCTAGACCTCTACACAATTCGGAAGACGAAAGGAACGCTGGAAGGGTTAACTATTGGTTTTCTTGGTGATTTGAAGTACGGCAGAACCGTTCATTCTCTTGCTTATGCATTATCGTATTTTGGCGCTGAGATGTATTTCATTTCACCGCCGAGCTTGCGAATGCCTATCGATTGCACAGAAGAACTAAAAGACAGAAACGTAAAATGCCATGAAACAGACTCATTGATGGGCATAAGCAAAAAACTGGATGTTATTTATTGCACTAGGATACAGAAGGAACGGTTTGCCAATCCTGTCGAGTTTGAAAAGGTTAGAGGAATATACAGGTTGAACAAAACAACACTTGAAGAAGCCGGAATAAAGGATAATTTAAAAGTATTACATCCTTTACCTCGCGTAGATGAAATGGACGAAAGTCTTGATAACACAGATTATGCCGTGTATTTTCAACAGGCACGCAATGGTATTCCTATTAGAAAAGCTATACTGGCTGCTGTTTTGGGGGTTATTGAATGAAACACCTGGACGTCTCAGCAATAAAAGATGGGTCAGTCATAGATCATATAGATAGCAAAAGCACATTAAAAGTCGCAGATATATTAAACATACATAATGAAGAACAGGTAGTCCTTGTTGGAATGAATTTATCAAGTAAGTTTCTTGGTAAAAAAGGCATAATAAAAATAGGTGGAAAAACTATTGATAAAAAAGAGGTAGATAAAATTGCGCTTATAGCGCCAAACGCAACGGTTAATATTATAAAAGATTATGAAGTTGTAAAGAAGTTCAAGGTTATGGTGCCTGACACTATTGAAGGTATTGTCAAGTGTTTTAATCCAAATTGTGTGAGCAGTCAATACCAGAATATCATATCTAAACTTCATGTAATCAACAAGAATCCAATAAGATTACAGTGCCATTACTGCGAACGCATTATGAATTCAAAAGACATAGTGTTAATCTGAATCGTAGAAAAGATAAAACAAAAATAGCCTGATATACCACGTGATATATCAGGCTATCCTATATCGTACCTTTTCATATATTCCTACGTCCCCCCAAACTCGCACTATTATTTTTAAGATACATTTATATTAAACAGTAGCGAATGTTGGCGCGACGCCCTTTATATACTTTCTAATTTTTGCTACGTGCGGCCATATGTCGCTACTGAAGGTTTTCAAAGAGCCAAGGACGGGGGGGCGGTTGCTACTTATTTTGTTATATTTAGGTATGTGTTAGTCGCATCTTTTTTAAACTTAGGGACCGTCAGGCCCTATTTAGCCGCCCCCCTTTCCACATAAATTATATCACAAAAAGCAATATTTTCAAATTAACGGAAAGGTTTACTATAAATAGTTTCTATTTATAACTAGTTAAGAAACTTACGTTCCTTAATAAATAATGAAATTTAAATGA
Source organism: uncultured Planctomycetota bacterium (assembly GCA_963709355.1). Classification (GTDB taxonomy): domain Bacteria; phylum Planctomycetota; class Brocadiia; order Brocadiales; family Brocadiaceae; genus PLOWO2-12-38-17. The sequence goes on along the minus strand of CAVPVY010000005.1, from coordinate 257,743 downwards.
TGGAATTCATAAAATATTTATTCTGCCGTGAATTATTCTGTAAGGTAATTATAAGCAGCATACACGCGTTATCTTTAAATTTCTTAAATTAAATTTTATATTAACAGTGTACTTCTTTTAGAGCAAGCGTAAAAATTTCTTGTTCAAAGTGTATAATTTTTATATTATTTTTAACCTATAGTCAATCTACAGAATTTGGAGAGATTCGTTTGTTACAGATAATTACAACGATAAACGAAATCAAACAAAGTATTCAGAATATCAAGGATAACCGATTAACTATTGGTTTTGTTCCTACAATGGGTGCATTACATGAAGGACACCTGAATTTGATCAGACAGGCAAGAAAAGACAACGACAAAGTGGTTGTAAGCATTTTTGTAAACCCATTGCAATTTGGAAAGAACGAGGATTTTAAACAATATCCAAGGACATTTGATAAAGATTGTGAATTCCTTTCCATGGAAGGGGTGGACATATTATTCAGTCCATCAGCTACGGAGATGTATCCCGAAGGTTTCTGCACGTCTGTTATAGTTGTACATCTCGAAGACAAGTTATGTGGAAGATCGCGTCAGGGACACTTCCGCGGTGTTTCATTAATTGTAACAAAATTGTTTAATATTATAAAACCTGATAACGCATATTTTGGGCAAAAGGATTTCCAGCAGACGGTTATCATCAAAAGATTAGTTGCCGATTTAAATTTAGATGTTAATATTAAAATATCTGAAACTATCAGAGACAAAGACGGACTTGCATTGAGTTCCAGAAATTCATATCTTAACAAAACAGAAAGGCAGGAAGCAACTTGTCTTTATAGATCTCTGACAAAAGCAAAGTCTCTGGTAAATGCTGGTACCACAAATCCTGAGGAAATTATCCATGAAATGGAAAAGATAATTAATGATTGTAAAACAGCTAAAATTGATTATATTTCTATAGTTAATCCTGAAACGCTTGAGCTTGTAACAAATATTAACCGTGGTGATGTTGCAACACTTGCGGTCAAGGTTGGAAATACACGATTAATTGATAACATGCTTCTAATGCTTCTGTTAGCTGTACAATTATTGTTCCTTTATTTCTGATAAGATCAACCTTTTTATTATGTAAGAAATTAATGTAGAGATGCATTGTAACGCGTCCCTACAAAAGTAAATTCTGAAAATACTAAATGTTAAAAGAATTTGACTGCCGTTTCTTTGCATCAGAAAAACCCTGTAAATTTAAACTTGATTGTCCCATTGATAATACATGCCAAAAATATCAGTCCATGGGGACGCGGATATTGATTATCAAACTGGCTGCCATTGGGGACGTACTAAGAACCACCCCAATCCTGCCTGTGTTGATGGAAAGATATCCACAGTCTTATATCACGTGGCTTACAGATAAATCTTCTGTGGCAATACTTGAAGAAAATCCTTATATTGATCGCTTATTAACTACAAATTATGAAAATGCTTTACGCCTGCAGGTTGAAGAATTTGATATTTTAATATGTCTGGATAAAGATACGGTAGCCTCCAGTCTTGCATCTCTTGTAAAGGCTAAAACTAAACTGGGATTCGCATTAGCTAAAAATGGTTTACTTTACGCCCTGAACAAAGAAGCTGAACATTTGCTGCAATTAGGCGTCTCTGACGAACTCAAATTCAGAGGAAATCAAAAAACCTATCAACAACTTATGTTTGAAGCGCTGAGACTTGGAGAAAAATATGGTGAATATGTAATTAACCTTCCACAGAAATACATATCTTACGGTAAACATCTAGCAAAACAATGGGGTATTAATAATGGAAGAGTTATAATTGGTTTGAACACGGGAGCAGGTAAAAGATTCGCCACAAAACGGTGGGAAATTGGTGGATTCGTAGAACTTGCCGATCGTTTATCAAAAGACCTGAAGGCACACGTAGTATTACTTGGAGGTCCGGAAGAGGTTGAACGGAACAAGGAGATTGCATCAAAAACCATGTATCCATTGATAGACAGCGGCTGTAACCACAGTATAAAAGAATTCGTGGGATTACTAAATCAATGCCATCTTATTATTACAGGTGATACACTTGCCCTGCACCTAGCTATTGCTTTAAGAAAATTGGTTATAACCTTTTTTGGCTCCACGTGTCATCAGGAAATAGATCTTTACTGCAGAGGAAAAAAACTTGTAGCAAATGCGGATTGCGCCCCATGTTATCGTGGGGATTGCGATACAATGATTTGTATGAAGAACATAACTTCTATTGATGTATTCAACGCCTGCAAGGAAATACTAAGTACACATAATTTATTATAATAAATTCTATGATTCAATATATTCGACATCTCAAAATATTAATAGCTTTTCTTGCAATAGCAAATATATATACTAGTGCTTTTGCCGACTATGAAATAAAGCGTGAAAGACCAGGAAAACTTTTCAGCCCGGCAAAGATACCACTACTTGAAGACCAAGGACGTGACAAATGGCAAAAACCTGAAGAAATATTGAATCTTTTAGATATTAAAAAGGGACAGACTGTTGCAGACATTGGTGCAGGATCTGGATACCTTACTGTAAAATTATCTGAACGTGTGGGTATAATGGGAACTGTTTATGCAGTTGATATACAGCAGGAAATGCTGGACTACATAAAGAAACGAACGGATGAAAATGGGATTAAAAATGTAATACTTATTCTTAATAATATGAATGATCCTATGCTGCCTGCTAGTAGTTTGGATATCGCTATTTTGCTGAGTACTTACCATGAAATTGTAAACCCCATTGATTTCATTAAAAAGATCAAACCGGCTCTAAAACCACAGGGGAAACTGGCTATACTGGAATTTACAGATGAGAGTCCTATTGGACCCCCAGTAAAGATTAGACTCCCCGAGGATATTATCATTGAAGAACTCAAACAGGCAGGGTTTACATTAGCGCAAAGACACTTATCTCTCCTTCCATACCAGTATTTTCTGGTCTTTACATTATCACATCAATAAGAGTTGATGCAAAAAGGAGGAAAAAATAATGAAACTAATTAACAATAAGAGAATTTCTTGTTTTTTTGTATGCCTTGGCATTCTGATTATGAATTCCTGTGCGCAGATGCCTTCATATGAAGAAAGAACAAAGATTATCGTGTCGCCTCATAAATTGAGCGTATGTTCAGGTTCTGAGGATACAGTGTTTGTAAGATTACTGGATAAAGAAAGCGGACCGCTCTTTGGTATGAAGATTAATGCAACAAGTATCTCTCCAACAGTTGCAACTGTTACGCCAGAATCTTTAACCGATGCCACAGGAAGGGCAACGTTTGAGGTAAAGGGCATTTCGCCAGGCTACACAAACATAATCTTTTCTGTTGCAGGACAGAATGCATCAATGGAAGTTATCTTTGTAGAACACTAATTTGGAGAATGTAGAAACGGTAAATTTGTCAATGATCAACAGAATAATACTATTTGTTATCGTAATAGGCATTTTAATTCCAAAAATAGCTTGCGCCTCGGTAAAAGAAAGCATAGACGTTAATATCTATGAAAACATACGGAAAGCAAGAGAACTATACCGTCAAAGATCAAATCATGAAAAACTCTGGACAGCTATAAACGTTTACGAACATACCTTGAAAACAACTCACAGCACAGGATGAACATTATGACAAAAATAGGGCAGAAATTTTTATAGAACTCTCACGCTGTTGTTTTAAAATGGCTGAATATTATGCTGAGAACGATAAAGGAAAAACCTAATGATTTGAAATGGGTGAAAAATACGGAAGAAAGGCTATATCTCTTGACTCAGAAAATGTGGGTGGTTATTACTGGATGGTACAAAACCTTGGTCGGCACGGAAGTTTGGATAAATTATATTTTTTAAACAAGAAGAGGCAGGCGAAAAGTGTGGTAAATTGCTGGAATAAGAAATTGCCTCGTTTAAATTGTTTAATAAAAAACTTTAAGTCATAAACCTTGTATTACAACCTAGAACGCATCCATACTTTGGACAAATTTTGCCCTTGACTTGTACACTCAATAAATAGACGCTACGCTAGTAATTATCGGATATAAGACTTCTTGTATCTAACTAAGTTCATTCTGGTTCTCTGCAACCAGACAAAGCTAAAATCTAAGGACTTTTTGTGTGTACGAATATTTGGTGAAAAATGAGGTTCGGGAATCGAAATGGTACTTTACCCATCTTTATTTTATTACCTTCGCGGGAGGGGTAATAAAGTTATTCATAAATTTCAATACAAAGGCATCATTGCCATTATAAGTTGTATCATATGCACCTTTTGTTACTGGGAAATCGGGTGAATTTGTATAGCCCGCCGCATAAATGTTCCCATCCGAATCAATAGTCATTGTGCTGATATAATCATATTCATCACCCCCAAAAAACGACGAGACAAAAAGTCTGTTTAATGTGCCGTCCAGCACAGATATAAAGGCATCGCGTTCACCCCCGTTATAAAACATATTATTAGCATTTGATGTTGTTGGATAGTCATGGGACGAGGTCTCCCCTGTCACATATACATTTCCAGCCAAATCTATCGCTATAACATACCCCCAATCATTTGCAGCGCCGCCTAAAAACGTTGAGGCAAGCATGTTCGTTAAATCTCCGCTCACCAAAGTTACAAAGGCGTCACGGTCACCTCCATTATAAATCGTGTCATAGGCGTTCGTTGTTTTTAAAAAATCTATTGATGAGGTCTTCCCGGTCAGATATAAATTCCCCATGGAATCTAATCCCATAGCCCAGATAAAATCATCAGAAGAACCCCCAAGAAATGTAGAACCGAGAAGCCCTGATAAATCACCCTTTAATCTCGATACAAAACCATCACCGCCGTCATTATAAGAATCATCAAATGTACCAGGCGTTATCGGGAAATCTGGAGAGCCTGTTCTGCCTGCTACATATACATTTCCTCCATAATCTATCAATAATGACCTTGCAGAATCATCATAATTTCCCCCTAAATATGTTGAAGCTAGTATCTCTTTTAAATCTCCACTAAGTCTAGCTATGAAAACATCGCCATAGTTACCTTTACTGGCATCGTAGGCATTGGTCGTGATTGGGAAATCAGATGATAAAGTCCTGCCAGCTATATATGCAGTACCATCATGACCGATAGCCAGAGAATAACCATAATCCTCATCTGAGCCACCAAAGTATGTTGATGAAAGAAGTTCTGTTAACGAATTGTTCAGCTTGGCTATGAATGCATCAGTATAACCAGCATTAAAAGACTTATCATAAGCGCCTTTAGTAACTGGAAAATCTGGCGACCATGTGTATCCAGCCACATAAATATTTCCAGTAGAATCTGAAGACATAGACCATATAATATCTTCCGCCTTTCCTCCAAGGTACGTAGCAGAAATAAGTTTTGTTAAGTCTCCTTTCAGCCTTAATATAAAGGCGTCTCCACCGCCATTATATGAAGCGTCGTAGCTGCTTTCAGTAATTGGAAGATTTGTTGATTTAGTGTAACCAGCCACATAAATACTATTGTCCGGTCCTATTGTTGTTATAGAATATATTAAATCAGAATCATCCCCGCCGACATATGTCGAGATTAAAGCATAGCCAATTATAAGTTCTTTTGTCCTATCGTAACGTGCAACCTTGAGACCATATTCCAAATGCGGTTTTCGGTATTCTGAATGCAGACCTATATCAAATTTTAAATTTTGGATTTTGAATTTTAAGTTTGGATCTCCAGCATCAATCCGCTGATTACTGAGTGCTGATTTCAGACTTCTTTCTTCCGCATTCTGCATTCCACCTTCTGCAATCTGATAAGCGACTTCCACTTCCACCCGCTTTCCGTCAATCTCCTGATATGCAGTTGGCTTAGCCAACTTAACAATCCCAGATTCCGTTTCTATTTCAAGCTCGCCTGAATTATTTACCTTTAACCGCACCATATCTTCTTCTGCTAAAGGGAGAGCATGAAAATCACTCAGCCTCATCTTAATCTGGTCAGGGTCTGCATAAGGTTTTATACAGAAAAGCCTTTCGATATTATCCCCGTAAGCCATCAGTTTTGAGCCTATCCCATCATACACCTCTTCAAATGATATGACGTCATATGCAGAAATGCTGGTATGCCATTTTGATGGATCATTGCCTTTAAAATAATTTACTTTCGTTATAGCCTCGCCTTCCCCTTTTACATCACAGGTCGTTGCCCCAACGAGTTCTTCCTTGATAGAAACATCTCCCATTTCAGAATTAGGATTTTGGAATTCGGAATGCGAAACATCTGCTTTTAGGTTTTGGATTTTAGATTGCGAGTATAAATTATATTTTACATTCTGAATTTTGGAATTTAGATAGACGGCTTCACATATTCTGCATCGTTTATCGGAATCTTTTCCCTGCGGCATTGAATAGACCAGACCCCCATCCTTCATCACCGATATATTCCCATTAGGTGTAACGGCATAAAACTTTATTCCATCGGCTACCTGTCCTTTATTTAAAACAAAAGGTATCCCGAGCCTTTGTACCCTCTGCACAACGTCTGCTTTCAAAGGCATGTTCATCTGACCGTTTCCGTAAAGAAAGGATTGATAAAAAGATATTATAAATACAAAAATAGTACAGATTTTGTATGAGTCACATATCTTCATAATAATCCCCATTAACCCCATTCTTATGCGAAATATCCTGACAAACTACAGTAAGCGATAAATCTTTTATAATCACCCTTTAGCCACAACCCTAATGATTATGCATTTTACACAGATTCTAAACTGCGCATAAATTCTTATGTTAACTTATTTTTTATATTTAATATAGCAATAAAAATGATAATTAAAATTTGACAAAGTATAACTTTACCATTACGATACTACCTCCAGTTTAAACCATTAGAACAAGAGTAAATTTTCAATAATATTATGGATAAAATACACATTAAAACACACTCCCGAACGGAACTTGTAGACATAACAAGTGAGGTTAATACGGCAATACAAAAATATGGAGTTAAAGAAGGAATTTGCCTCGTTTACGTACCTCACACAACGGCAGGTGTTACCATTAACGAAAATGCAGACCCTTCTGTTCAGAGAGATATAGTAAATGAACTGAACAAGGTTATCCCGCGGGGTAGCCATTATACACACATGGAAGGAAATGCCGATGCACATATAAAATCTACTTTGGTAGGTTCTTCTGTTTCCGTCCCAGTTTCAGGCAGTAAACTGGCGCTTGGTACATGGCAGGGTATTTACTTCTGTGAGTTTGACGGGCCAAGAAGCAGAGAGACCTTTATACAAATTATCAAAAATGAATAGTACTTACATAAAACAAGGAACTATACTTAATTGTAGCTGGAATTTAAAGGATGCAATCAAGGTTTTCATTGCTTACATTACCCTCATGTTTGCCGGGTTGCCTATAATTGTAAGGATTATTTACACAATCTCCGGACATAAAACACAAGACCTGATTGGACAACGCAGTATAATTTTATTCGTTACACTTTTTATTAATCTGTTGGTTTGTTCCTATGTATTCTATATTGTTTACATAAAATACCGTCAACCAATCTCAACACTCGGGCTAACCAACTTAAACATCTCAAAAAACATAATACTTGGCATCCAGCGTTACTTAATCACGATTCCCATTATCATGCTGGCGGGTTTCATCATCCATTTAATCTCCAATTACTTCGGGATAACACCGGATATGCAGGCTGTGGTAAAGTGGCTACTGGAAGAAAAATCACTTTTCGTTATCTTTAGTTTAATTATTTTTGGAACGATAGTAGCGCCATTTCTTGAAGAAATTATATTTCGTGGATTTTTGCAATCTGCCTTGAAAAATTCTTTTGCCGGACGATATGCTATTATCTTAAGCTCTGCCATCTTCGCCGGCGTGCATATGGACCCATTTGCCTTTTTGCAGATATTTATTCTTGGAATTTTATTGGGATATTTATTTGAAAAGACGCAGACACTCGTAGCTTCTGTGGTTGTACATATCATGCACAATTCTTTAACCCTTGTATTTTTGTTATATTTAAAATACTTTCTGAAAGGAAGGGTTCCTGTTTTTTAGAAGTGAACGAAACCCCGAACGATTCATGTTTAAAGATGTAGAAAAACAATTAGAGCTTATAATGCGTGGTGCAATTGATATTGTCACAAAAGAAGATTTGACCCGAAAACTCCATAAGTCAATCAAGGAGAATAAACCGCTGCGTGTAAAACTAGGACTGGACCCAACTGCCCCTGATATTCATATAGGAAACGCAATCCCCATACACAAATTACGCTCATTTCAATCACTTGGACATACCGCCATTTTAATAATCGGCGACTATACAGCAACGGTAGGTGACCCATCAGGCGCCAATAAGACTCGTCCTATGCTTTCACACGAAAAAGTCATGGAAAACGCCAAGACATATCTTTCACAGGCTGGTAAGATACTTGATATGAATAAAACAGAAATTATTTACAACAGCAATTGGTTTGAAAAAATGACCTTTAGCGAGGTTATCAAACTGGCAGCAAAAATGACCGTAGCACGTATGATAGAACGTGATGATTTTACAAAACGATATAATGCAGGTATTCCAATCAGCGTCAATGAATTTATCTATCCACTTATGCAGGGATATGATTCTATTATGGTAAAAAGCGACGTGGAACTTGGGGGTACTGACCAACTATTCAATCTCCTTGTAGGCAGGGATCTCCAGAGGGATGAGGGCATAGAGCCACAGGTTGCTTTGACCACCCCACTCCTCGAAGGAATTGACGGAAACAAGAAAATGAGCAAGAGCCTTGGGAATTATATCGGCATAACTGAGAGCACCAAAGAAATGTTTGGGAAGGCGATGTCCATTCCAGATAATCTCATGCGCAAATACTTTGAACTTACCACAGACCTGAGTTTGGATGCAATCAATAAATTACTGGATGTACATACACATCCAAGAACAGCAAAGGTATCACTGGCAAAAGCGATCGTCAGGCGTTATCATGGTGATAAAGAAGCAGACTCAGCGGCAGAAGAATTTGATCGAATCTTTAAAAACCGCGAACTTCCAGACGAAATACCTGAAACACGGATTCCTGCTAAAGAGTTAACAGATGGTAAGATTTGGATTGTAAAACTTGTAACACTTTGCGGCTTTGCAAGCACAAACAGCGAGGCGCGCAGACTGGTTATACAGGGTGGGATAACTATAAATAACGAATCCATTAACGACCCCGCACTCAACATCGAGATAAAGCCCGACATGATACTCAAGGTTGGGAAACGCAGGTTTGCGCGTATTGTGTTGCAAAAATGAATAATCATAGAAGACGCCATAATAAAATCTACATTCTTTACTACGACGTCATTCCGATAAAAGTGAGAATCTATCCTATAACAAACCCATCTTCTCATCAAATCCGCACATGACGTTCATGTTCTGGACGGCCTGACCTGATGCGCCCTTTATGAGGTTATCAATTGCAGAAAGGATGACAATCCGGTTTTCTGTAACCTTCGTAAAAACATCACAAAAGTTGGTATAAATTACGTCTTTAGTTTTGGGGAATTCGTTACCTTCCTTAAGACGTACAAAAGGCTCATTTTTATAGAAACCACTGTAAATTTTATGTATATCATTATCACTAAGCGTCACGTCTTTAGGCTTTGCATAAATAGTACACAGGATGCCCCGATTCATGGGAATGAGATGGGGAACAAATTGAATAGAAACCTTCTGATTTGTCTTAATTGATAAAATATGTTCAATCTCAGGGCTGTGACGGTGACTCCCAACGCTATATGCCTCGATGTTCTCATTACACTCACAATAGTGCGTATCCTCCTTTGGCTCTCGCCCGCGCCCAGATACACCCGATTTGGCATCCACAATTATATCCTCTGAATGGATAAGCCCTTTTGTGAGTAAGGGCGCCATGGCTAATATCGTGGCAGTGGTATAACAACCTGGATTACCCACCAGGTTGGCCTTCTTTATTTCGTTCCTGAAAAGCTCTGGAAGACCGTACACGGCTGTTTCTATGCCTTTGCTGTCTGTGTGCTGTGCCTTATACCACTTCTCATAAAGCGATTTGTCGCGAAAACGGTAATCTGCGCTAAAGTCTATAACCTTTATCCCTTTCTTTGCAAATAAAGGAACATACTGCATGGAGACGGTGGGTGGCAGTGTAACAAATACAAGGTCAACGTTTTTAGGTACTTCCTTCTGTTCAATTGTCTCACATTGTAAATCTAATAAATTTTTTAAGACAGGGAATATTTCTGAAATCTTTGGGCGGCCTGTCCTTCGCACACCGAGATATGTAATTTCTACCTTGGGATGCCGCAAGAGGATCTTTATAAGTTCAAGGCTGGTATAAGCCGTAGCTCCGATAATTCCCACTTTTAACACCGTTGTGTCTCCCTATCCGAATCCAGCTGGATTTAAAAAACAATCTCAATTTACGTTATAAGATTTCAAATCGGACATATTAAATCATAATTTCTTACGATGATGAATAGCAGAAATAAATTAGGTTATCTTCAGAAGCAGTATATTACCCACAAAACATGCGAAAAGACACGCATATAATTTCGTATATTCCGTGTCTTTCGTAGGTAACCTAGGTCCTACTAAAAATCTTTTTCTTTTTCTTCTCCGGCTCTTTTATTCCAAAAACTACCGGTAACATCTCGTCCACCTTTTCCACAAAAATGAATTTTATCTCCTTCTTCGCATTCTCAGGCACTTCCACTAAATCTTTTTCATTTCTTTTGGCAAGATAATAGTGGTAATTCCCGCCCGCTTCGCAGCAAGCACCTTCTCTTTGATGCCGCCGACGGGCAGCACGCGCCCCCGCAGTGTAATTTCGCCAGTCATTGCCACATTAGAAAGAACAGGTATTTCCTTCAGGAGCGAGATTAGCGCCATTGCCATTGTCACACCAGCAGAAGGACCGTCTTTGGGAATGGCTCCGGCTGGTATGTGGATATGAAAATCATATTTATTAAAATCCTTGAAGGTAATTCCCAGTTTCTTTACTTTAGCACGAATATAGCTCATCGCTGCCTGCGCCGATTCCTTCATGACGTCACCCAACTGACCTGTCAGCATGAGTTTTCCGGTGCCTGACATAGAGGTAGCCTCGATAAAGAGGATGTCTCCACCAGCCTGTGTCCAGGCAAGACCTGTAGCTACACCAGCTTCAGAGGTCCGTTCCGCGACTTCTGAGAAAAACTTGATAGGTCCCAACAAATTGTGCAACAGGTCGGCCGCAACATTTACAGATTTCTTCTCGCCTGACGCAATGTCTTTGGCAGCCTTCCGGCAAATGTGGGCAATTTCTCGTTCCAGATTACGGATGCCCGCCTCACGCGTGTAATCACTGATGATTGCCCTAATAGCGTTATCCTCTATTGTGATTTGTTCTTTCGTGAGTCCATGTTCTTTTAATTGTTTTGGTATCGTAAACTGTTTCGCGATAAATACCTTCTCCTCCGCTGTGTATCCAGGGAGTTCCAGCACCTCCATCCTGTCCTTGAGCGCCGGAGGAATGGGATCCAGAATATTTGCAGTAGTAATAAACATCACATTGGTAAGATCGAATGGAACGTCCAGGTAATGGTCTGAAAATGCATGGTTTTGTTCCGGGTCTAAGACCTCAAGCAAGCGCTGCTGAAGGATCACCCCGAAAATCAGCGCCCAGTTTATCAATCTCATCCAGCATGAATACAGGGTTGTTTGAGCCTACCTTTCGCAGACCCTGGATAATACGTCCGGGTAATGCGCCAATGTATGTACGCCGATGGCCTCTAATCTCTGCCTCGTCCCGGACACCGCCAAGTGATATGCGTACAAATTTTCTTCCAATGGCACGCGCAATAGACATACCCACGGAAGTCTTTCCCGTGCCAGGTGGTCCCACAAAACACAGAATAGGACCTTTCATATCCTGTTTTAACTTTCGAACTGCAAGATATTCCAAAATCCTTTCTTTGACCTTTTCCAGGTCATAATGGTCTTCGTCCAATATCTTTCGGGCCGCCTGAATATCAAGACAATCGGTAGTACTAACCGACCAAGGAAGTGCAACCATCAGGTCAAGGTATGTCCTTGAAACGGTATATTCTGCGGAAGCAGTCAGGCATTTTGGCAAGACGATTCAATTCCCTCTCGGCCTCTTTTTTGGCTTCTGGAGGCAATTTTGCCTCTTCGATCTTTTTGGTCAGTTCCTTTACCTCGATAGTCCGCTCATCGCCTTCGCCCAATTCTTCCTGGATAGCCTTAAGCTGCTGTCTCAGATAATATTCCCTTTGCCCTTTTTCCATCTCGCTTTTTACCTGCGACTGTATTTTTGTAGCCATTTCCAAGACTTCCATTTCGCTTGTTATAAAGGCAGTTACCTTCTGTAATCGGGACTTAACATTAATAGCTTCGAGTACCTGCTGTTTTTCCGTTATGCTGATATTCAGATGCGATGCAATCATATCCGCCAAGACGGCTTGGGCTATCAATATTGACAATCGCTATTTTTAATTCTTCTGGTAAGGATGGCGCCATGGAAATCATACGAATAAACTGATCGGCAGCATTTCTTGCTAACGCCTCAGTCTCCATATCATTCTCAATAATATCTTCAAGAACTGTTATCTTGGCCTTAAAATACGGGTCAGTTCTGTATATATTCATCTATTTTGATCCTCCTTATACCCTGCACAAGCATTTTTGCGGAATTATCAGGCATACGGAGCATCTGGAGCACAACACCTGCTGTACCAAAATTATATAAATCCGATCTGCTTTATAACTTTAATATCTTTCTCTTTTTGCGCTACAAGTGCCAGGAAGCGATTGCCTGCCAAGACGTGATTTAAAAGTTTCAGGTCTCTTTCAGTAGAAACGGTTAAGGCCGCTACCATACCAGGGAATACCACGGTGTCTTTAACAGGAAGTACTGGTATTTCCTTTGGTATTTTGAGTTTTTCTGACTTATCCTCAGTCGTTATCTCCGATTGCAATTCTGTTACAACATCAGCGCTGGACTTTATTTTATCTTCACTCTCAGTCATATGTCTTACACCAAAATAGTGTTGTTTAACAAAATATAAAGTTTTACAGAGGCATTAAAAGACAATTAGCTATAAGCAATGGTTCATCATGCTTTCTAAATCTGCAATAGTTAATTACTGCTTGTAATTTATCTTTACTGAAAATGTTTCAGATGGTTGTTGCTTCGTCTTCGGCAAGAGAATCTGTAGAAAGCCATCTTTGTACGTAGCTTGGATACTATCAGAATCAACAGATTTTGGAATAAAAATACTTCTTTCAAAGTATCCATAACGAATTTCCACCTGATAAAAGCAGGTTTTTTCATGATGGGATGTGTCAGGTATATAACCGCTGATTGTGAGGATGTCATCTGAAAAGGCGACATGAATATCATCGGACTTTGTCCCTGAAATAGACATCTTAACCACTATTTCATCAGGAGTTTCATAAACATCTGTCGGGGGTTGCCATGGATTTGATGGATTATGCGTAATATTTTTGTTAAAGGCAAAAAACTCTTTAAACAACTTTTCAATTTTATTTTGCATTGTATTCAGTAATTAATAATACAAAAATTACATCGATCGCTTACCTATAAAACCATTTTTCATTGAAACAGCTTAATATATATCAATTTTTATTTTTAAGTGCAAGGAGTTTATTGTCTCCGAATTATAGAGGATAATTCCTTTTGACATCAAACAAAATCATTTAAAATTCCTTACGGTTGGTTTGAAACACTTCCTTGCTTTCTGATTATACAGAGCAGAAACAAAAAACCCCGCACATGAGCGGGGTTTTGAATCAATTATCATTAATCAACTATTAGTACATATCTCCGTACCCGCCGTATCCACCGCCTGGTGGCATAGGAGGCATCTTCTTCTTTTCCGGTATCTTTCCCACAATGGCATCCGTTGTGAGAAGTAACGTAGATATGCTGGCAGCATTTTGCAATGCCGTTCTGACCACCTTTGTTGGGTCAATAATACCTTCATCAACCATATCACAATATCTATCCACACTCGCATCATAACCTTCATTTCCTTTGGCAGTTTCTACTTTTTGGACAACAATCGCAGCATTTACTCCTGCATTTGTAGCAATCTGTCTTAATGGCGCCCTTAATGCCCTTCGGACAATATCAACACCCACAGCCTCATCCCCATTAAGTTTAAGTGAATCCAAAGTCGGAAGGCACCTTAAAAGCGATACGCCACCGCCAGGAAGAATACCCTCTTCAACAGCGGCACGGGTAGCATGGAGGGCATCTTCCACGCGCGCCTTCTTTTCCTTCATCTCGCTCTCCGTAGCAGCACCTACATTAATCTGCACCACACCGCCAGCCATCTTTGCCAGTCTTTCCTGAAGCTTTTCGCGGTCATAGTCTGAAGTAGTTATTGAAATTTCCTTTTTAATCTGTTCAATACGAGCCTTTTATCTTTTTACTGTCACCGGCACCTTCAATAATGATTGTATTTTCCTTATCAATCTCAATCTTCTTTGCACGGCCAAGGTCTTTCAGTTGGATAGCTTCCAGATTGATACCGAGGTCTTCAAAAACTGCCTGGCCGCCCGTCAGGATAGCAATATCTTCCAACATTGCCTTACGTTTATCTCCAAATCCTGGTGCCTTTACTGCCGCACATTTTAAAGCCCCGCGGAGTTTATTTACAACAAGTAGGGTCAATGCCTCACCTTCTATCTCTTCAGCAATAATCAAAAGAGGTTTTCCCGTCTGCGACTACTTTTTCTAATATGGGAACAAGAACCTTTGCGGTAGTAATTTTCTTTTCATGAATCAGAATATAGGCGTCTTCCAATACGCATTGCATTGTATTTGGATTCGTAACAAAATAAGGCGATAAATAACCCTTGTCAAACTGCAAGCCTTCAATCCATTTTGCATCAGTTTGCAGGCTTTTACCCTCCTCAACCGTTATTACACCGTCTTTGCCGACCTTTTCCATGGCATCGGCTATTATTTTCCCAATCTCAGTATCATAATTTGAAGCAACCGTAGCAACCTGTTCGATTTCTTTTCGCCCTTTAACAGGTATAGACATCTCTTTCAATTTTTTAACAATTGCCTCAACTGCCTTATCAACACCACGTTTGAGCGCCATCGCATTTGCACCGGCCGTTACATTCTTTAGATCCTTCAACAAATATTGCTTCTGCAAGCACAGTTGCTGTTGTCGTCCCGTCACCTGCAACGTCGCTTGTTTTTGATGCAACAGATTTTACCATTTGTGAGCCAATATTCTGCATATGGTCATCAAGCTCAATCTCCTTTGCAACGGTCACCCCATCCTTCGTAATGGTTGGCGAACCAAAGCTCTTTTGAATAACAACATTGCGTCCTCGTGGTCCCAATGTTATCTTTACGGCATCCGATAATTGTTTAACGCCAAGCTTAATGGTTTCCAGTGCTTCATGGTCAAATACAATTTTTTTTGCTGACATATCTAAGTACCTCCAAAATTTTACCATCCTCTAATACATTCAGTAACAGGTAAAAAGCGAGCAAACAGAATGCCCAATAAAAAAATATATTACGGAATATATCCGTTATAATATCTACAAACTTAACCCTTTCCCAATTAAAGAATTAGATATACAATATAAAAAATATAAATTAACACACCAAGACAAACAAAGTGCCATTATGACAGTATTAGTGTCTGAGTATTTTAAATATGTGTCAATATGGCAGGTATAACGATTTTATTTATCTGCAACTTACGTATACTTAAAAATTTACATATTTTTGATTTGTCCAGATTTTAAAATAAATACAGCCCGAAAAACCAATCAAATCCAATTGAAAGTATATATAATATTGATAAAATTACCCTTATGAATAATGAATTTAAGAATAAGAAGATTACCGTAATGGGATTAGGCTTGTTTGGCGGCGGTGCAGGCGTTACTAAATTCCTTGTAAAACAGGGAGCACGTGTAACATTAACCGATTTGAGGAACGCTTCGGAGCTTGCCCCGTCAATAAAACAGCTTGAAGGTCTCCCTGTGTCATATAAACTCGGTGGGCATTATGAAGAAGATTTCGTAAATGCCGACATGATTATTGTGAATCCTGCTGTATCAAAAGATTCAAATTTTTTACAAATTGCTAGAAATAATAATGTCCCATTAAATACTGAAATGAATATCTTTTTTAACCTATGCCCAGGCCAAATCATAGGCATCACCGGAAGTAACGGTAAATCAACCACGACTACAATTATCGGACAGATGCTTCAACAAACACAACGAAAAACATGGACCGGAGGGAATATCGGAAAATCTCTCCTGATTCACATGGAAGAAATAAAGCCATCAGATATTGTTGTACTTGAACTCTCCAGTTTCCAGTTGGAAGAACTCAACAATATAAAAAAGAGCCCCCATATAAGTGTTTTAACAAATATATCTCCCAATCATCTCGACAGGCATCCAACCATAGACAATTATATTCAGGCAAAAAAAGCCATAATCCTGCATCAGGACCAGCACGACTATGTCATTCTCAATTATGACGACCACGAATTAAGAAGTTGGGAAAGAGAATGTAAGGGACATATTTGCTGGTACAGCACAAAACACGCGCTAAATAATGGCGTTTTTATAAAAGACGATAATATCGTCCTTTTGATAAATGGCAATAAAACTTTAATACCAAACATATCCAGAATTAAAATACCCGGAGACCATAATCTCCAAAACATACTTGCAGCCTCATGCGCCTCGTATTTAGCTGGTGCTGAGGAGACACATATAGAAAACATCATTACAAACTTTACAGGACTAGAGCATCGTTTGGAATTTGTAAGCGAGGTAAATGGCGTAAAATATTACAATGACTCTAAGGCTACAACGCCAGAATCTACAATTGCCGCTATTAAGGCATTTAACGCGCCTGTAATACTCATCGCCGGCGGATACGATAAGGGAAGCTGTTTTAAAGAATTTGCCGACACATGCACAAGATACACAAAAGCGGTTGTACTTATCGGTAAAACAGCTGAAAAGATAAGAGGACTCATCATCACAAAAAAGGGTGTACAGAAAGCTCCTTCAATAACAAAATCATACACATTTAAAGAGGCATTTCAACAGGCAACTACTTACGCAGAAAAAGGGGATGTTGTATTACTCTCGCCTGCATGCGCAAGCTATGACATGTTTATTAATTATGAAGAACGCGGCAGACAATTTAAAGAAATGGTAAAGACATTATAGTATTACATTAGCAATAAATTTTAAGACTAAATAATATAAGTTTGAACTCCATAAATCTGTAAATGAACGAACAAATTGTAAAATTTAACATAGCAGGCATGCACTGTGCAAATTGTGCCAAAACAATTGAGACAAAACTTAAAGATTCAGAAGGAATCATATCTATTCGGATCAATTTTTCAACAGCGATAGGGTTTGTAAACTATGACCCAGCTGTTGTAAGCAAAGATATAATTTTTAATCGTATAAGGGATATTGGTTACACGGCAAAAGAACGTTTTCCATTAAAACAGGATAAACAAACACCGCTGCAAACTGGATGGCTAATCCTTTGCATAATAGCCTCCATTATTACAATGACGCTGATGTATGCACATTTACCAGATACCTTACATACATACACACCGTATTTTATTATGATTATTGCTACAATGACCTTATTAGGTCCTGGCCTTGATTTTTTTGTCAGTGCTTATAAATCTATCAAAAATCTATCTGCAAATATGGACGTACTCATCTCGATTGGAATATTATCCTCTTACATTTATAGTATTCTTGCGATGAACGGTCTTTTTGGCGCTTCTGGTCATGCCTTCTTTGAAACTGCAGTAATGTTGATTACATTCATTCGCATAGGAAAGTATTTGGAAGAACAGGTAAAGGGAAAGGCGAACCAGACCTTACAGAAATTAATAAAATTACAATCGGACAAGGCACATTTGCTATCACAAGATGGAAAGGAAATAGAAATAAACGCATCTTTTCTACAGGTTGGAGATACTGTAATAGTAAGGGCAGGCGAGATTATCCCTGTAGATGGCGCAGTAATAGAAGGTGCTTCATCAGTGGACGAATCCATGCTAACAGGTGAATCCTTACCTGTTACCAAACAGAAAGGAGACAACGTTACAGGGGCAACCATAAATAAAACGGGTATTTTACTAATCAAAGCCACAAAGGTAGGTGAAGAAACAGTTTTAGCTAAAATTGTCAGTACTGTTGAGGAAGCGCAGATGGATAAGGCCCCCATTCAGAGATTTGCCGATAAGGTATCCAACATATTTGTCCCGATTGTTGTATGTCTGTCAGTATTAACCTTTCTATGCTGGTATTTTGTCTTTTATGATGCTGCCGGGCAACAACCATTTTTGTGGGCATTAAGACAGGCTATTGCAGTACTTGTAATTGCATGTCCATGTGCCCTTGGGCTGGCAACCCCGACTGCCCTTATGGTTGGAAGCGGCGTAGGACTTGACAACTCAATTCTTATCAAGCGGGCAAGCGCACTCGAACAGATTGCAAACATAAATGCTATAATATTAGACAAGACCGGGACAATCACAGAAGGGCATTTTGCATTAACAGATATCGTCAACATAAATGCAACTACAGAATCAGAACTTATAGAACTTGCCGCCTCTGGATGTACCTTTTCAAATCATCCTCTTGCCCAATCCGTTGTTGAAGAAGCAAATAAAAAGGGTATAAAATTGAATATTGTTGAAAACTTTAATGAAGAAACAGGTAGGGGTATCATTTGTTTTTATAAGAGGAAAAAGTTGTTAATTGGTAATGAAACACTTATGACTTCCCACGCAATTGTAACCGATAATCTGCATGAAAAGGTAAAGGAATTAGAATCTCATGGGAAATCTATAATGTATGTTGCTTATGATAACAAACTTATTGGCATTCTAGGACTAATGGATAGAATAAAACAAAATACTAACACGGCTATAAGTTTATTAAAACAAATGAACATACGGGTTATAATGATAACAGGCGATAATCCTCAGGTAGCTGCTGCAGTAGCAACTAAAGTAGGTATTGACGAATACCGAGCAAGAATACATCCTGTAGAAAAAAGGGAGGTCATTAAAAATCTACAAAATAACGGCATAAAGGTTGGGATGGTTGGAGACGGCATAAACGATGCGCCTGCGTTAGCACAGGCAAATGTAGGGATCGCAATAGGGGCTGGAACAGATATTACAAAAGAAGCAGGAGATATTATTTTAATAAAAAATGATATAATTGATATTCCACGAACAATTACATTAGGCAAGAAAACACTTTTAAAGATAAAGCAAAATCTATTCTGGGCATTTTTTTATAACGTGACTTGTATTCCAATTGCGGCTGGCGTCTTATATCCAACTTTTGGAATAAGTCTAAAGCCTGAATACGCAGGACTGGCAATGGCATTTTCCTCCATATCAGTAGTAACAAACTCGTTGTTTTTGAGATTCGCCACTATAAATAAAATTCCTTACAAAAATACCGTTTAGTTCTGAATTATTAAAAAGACCTATTCCTATTTCTCTTATCTCCTTAACATACAGCTAATTACACATGCTCTCAAGTTATACACCAAATAAAGTTTTTAAAAATATTTAATTTTTTTTAAACATTTTTTAGTAAAAAAATGTTTAAATATTTGAAAAGCTGTCTCATACAAACTTAATTAAACAGGAAAAAAATATGGATATGTTAGAGTATAAAAATAATTATCTTAACAATGACGAGGGGTTCGCAGGTTATAACGAAGAATATCTGGATGAAACAGATAATACTGAGAAAAAGGGAAAACATAAAGATTATGACCCTGTTCGTCTTTATTTAAAGGAAATGGCTTCCTTACCCATGCTAAACCGAGATGAAGAGTTGTATCTGGCAAAAAAAATAAAGGTTATGCGTAAACTGCTTATCAGGAAGGTATTAATATTTGATTATGCTATGAGAACTTATATGCACACCCTTAATGGCGTAGACAAGGAATCAGAACTTGTTCAATTTGTTGACACAGTGGTAATAAAAGACCAAAGCAAAGAGGAACTGATTAACCAAATCCGTGAAATTATTGAAAAAATTGGGGATGCGCTTAAAAACAATCGCATTGACTATGAAAAAATAAGCAAAAAAAGTGTTTCTCTTGCCGTAAGGATCAGAACGTTCAGAAATATATTAGCAAGAAAAAGAAAGATAATCAGAAATATAGAAGCGACACACATGCGTACTGAGAGTATGTTTCCTGTTATGAGACAGTTACTAGAGGTAATGTCAAATGTAATAAAGTTTAAAAAGCATTCAAAGGGTTTTTATCACAAAAAGAAAACTCAGAAAAAATATTTTAATAACATAACAGAAATACGGACCCTTTTAATGCTGCCTGCTGCCAAAATAGAAAAGGCAAGGAACAACATTCAGTCAATTTACAATGAATATAAATCAGCCAGAAAGCGTTTCTCTGAAGGAAATCTAAGGCTAGTGGTAAGTATCGCAAAAAAATACAGGAAACGCGGTATGGCATTTCATGATCTTATTCAGGAAGGAAATACAGGTTTAATGCGGGCTATTGACAAATATGACTATCGTATGGGATTCAAATTTAGTACTTATGCCACATGGTGGATTAAACAGGCAATTATCAGAGCTATAGATGATAAGGTAAGAACGGTTCGCATCCCGGTACATATGACGGACATAGTCAATAAAACTAACCAAGTAATGAAGAATACACAAAATGAACACAATAAAGTTAGACAGATAGATGCAATCGCAAAAGAGGCAAATATCCCAATCTCAGAAGTTTACCGAGTATTCCGAATAGCCTCTCAGCCTGTATCTTTGGGAAATCCAATTGGAGACGGCGGCGAAACGGTGTTTGAGGATTTTATCCAGGATAAAAAAGCCGAATCACCAATTTACGCTGTTCAGCAATCTTTGCTTAAAGAACAAATAGAGAAAATTCTGAACACATTAAGTCATAGAGAAAGAGAGGTAATTAAATTACGTTTTGGTATTAGCGATGGATATATGCACACATTAGAAGATATTGGAAAACGGTTTAACATTACAAGAGAACGAATACGTCAAATTGAAGCCATTGCGCTTCGTAAGCTACAGCATCCAATGAGAGTTAGAAAGCTGGAGGGATTCTTTAATAGCGTACTGACAAATTAATTCTATCCCATTTAGTTGTTTACAATCACCCGAGTTATTTTATAAATAAACAAGAATCGTTCTATATCATCTGGCCTTTTTAAAGCTGATTAGAAATTAAAATCGTTGAATATCAAAGTTACAATCTTGGGAGGCTTTGCAGATACTGCAAAGCCTCTATTTTTTTTATATTAAGTTTTTCAATTATCCGGTCAACAGATGCCTTTTGTTCAGGCCGGAAGATAAAACTTGCCACGAGATTTTAAAATATAAATCTGTGGAAAGAACCTTTCCGTATTATCTTCTTATATATAGGATGGATATTTTGTTGAATGGCAGAGAAACTATTATATTTTTATTAATTCAAATTTTAATTCTGACAAAATTTGTCAAAATAAAATCTTAATTAAGCGTTCTTGAATTTCCTTCTACGTCTTTTCAAAAGATATTTTTTCCTATTAAGTCTGTGTTTTTTCTTGCCATTAAATCCGCTTGCCATATAAATTTTCCCAATAAACTAAAAATAAATATATAAATTTGATTAATAATACCAAAAAATAAATAGAAACTTCAACAGATTATTACATCATTTATCAAAAATTTATTAGATCAGTCCCAAAACTCAAAGTATATCAAAAAAAATTTGCATATTTTCCCATTGTTTGGTAGCATTTGAAATCGAAGTAAAAACATTTTACACCTGTGAGGTAACAGACCTATGGCAAAAAGAACCAGTGAAGGCAAGGCATCATGTTCCTTTTGTGGCAGAAAATATGATACAGTAGGCCGTTTGATACAGGGAGACGCTAGTATTTTTATTTGCAACGAATGCGTGGAGGCATGTTACACCCTTCTCCAAAAAGATAACAAACAGGTAGCAATCAAGACATTAGGGAAAATGCCCACGCCTGCGCAAATAAAAGAACAACTTGACGAATACATAATAGGACAGGAAAAAGCAAAGAAGACGCTTGCAGTTGCTGTTTATAACCATTATAAGCGTCTAATCTCACGTACAGATACTGATAGCGTTGAAATAGAAAAAAGTAATATTTTACTTGTAGGACCTACAGGCACAGGGAAGACATTACTTGCGCGTACACTTGCAAGGATACTTGATGTACCTTTTGCAATTGCAGACGCAACAACTATTACAGAAGCAGGTTATGTTGGAGAAGATGTTGAAAATGTATTACTTGCACTATTGCGAAATGCGGATTTTAATTTACAGCGTGCACAGCAAGGAATAATTTATATTGACGAAATTGATAAGATAGCAAGAAAAAGTCCCAACCCATCAATCACAAGAGATGTTTCGGGCGAAGGTGTTCAACAGGCACTATTAAAGATGCTGGAAGGTACCATATCAAATGTACCTCCACAAGGAGGAAGAAAACATCCCGAACAACAGTATATCCAAATGGATACTAGGGATATCCTTTTCATTTGCGGTGGCACTTTTACAGGAATAGAAGATATTATAAAACGTAGAATCGGAAAAACAACCATAGGTTTTGACATTAAAAGTACAGATGAAAAGAATAAGGACGGGTTATTGGGCGATACCCTGAGTAAAGTAGAGGTTGAGGATATTATAAATTTCGGGATGATAGTAGAATTCGTTGGCAGGCTTCCTATAACTGCCTCTTTAATGCCACTTACTCAGGACGATTTAGTCAAGGTTATGACTGAACCAAAAAATGCGCTGATCAAACAATATCAAAAATTCTTCGAGATGGAAGGTACAAAATTAGAATTTTCAAATGATGCGCTTGTCGAAATCAGCAAATTAGCTTATGAAAAGAAAACAGGCGCAAGGGCATTGAGGGCTATATTTGAGAACTTCATGCTTGATGCCATGTATCATCTACCATCCAACAAGGGGGATGCTTCATTTGTTGTCACGCCAGCTGTCGTGCGCGGTGAAGTGACGCTACTCGCTCAAAAATACAGAAAGACTGCCTAGCTTATTTTACCAGCATCCTAAGCCTTTTCATTTCAATACTTGCCTCATCCTTTTTACCAAGTTTGTCATATAGCATAGCAAGGTTTTTGTGTATGACAGGGTTAAACGGATTGATGTGATTGGCTTCAGACAGGAGTTGTATGGCTATATCATAATCACCTTTTCGCTGATAAAGCTCACCCAGTGAGATATATGTGGTTGTATATTCAGGATAATATTCAAGCGCAATCTTCAGAATTTCCTCTGCTTTTGCATATTGAGTATCTAAGATATAAGCCATTGCCAGTTTATTCTGTATCTGCGGAGAGATGTTGCCTGCTTTATTGAATGCCTTTTCATATTCCACAATAGCAGTACTGTGCAAACCCTCTCTGCGCAACAAATCACCTAAAATAGCGTATTTTCTGGCATCCTTTACCTCTATATCCGCAACACTTTCTAAATCATCCACTATTGCCGACGATTCCTTGAGTTTTGTGGGAAGTATCCTGATACCGTGAATTCGCCTCAGTTTCTTTTGCTTCAATTCATTTAGCCAGTTCTTTTCAAACTCATCAAACGAAACACCCATTGCAGACGATACCGCTTCTTCTGTGGATTTCCCATCCCTTATACCGTCCAGGATAGATACAATCAGAGGATACCCGCCGTGCCTGAATATATAATCAATTACAGTAAAGACCTCGGTAAAGGCAAGCGCCGTATCCTCCCTCCTTTTTAATTTCGCCAGCGATGGATGCATCTGTTTGAATGTAATAAAATAATCATTCTCAACGGCCTCGGTAAGTAAACTCTCAAGCGATACAGGTAGGTTCGGAGTATTATCCTCTATCCACCGTTTTTCTTCATACTTGGCAATGCCTTCGTGAAGCCAAATAGGAACACGATTGTGTGTTTTTTTCATTATTACATAATGTACAAATTCGTGGGCAAGCGTATCGAGCCACTGGTAGCCCCTTGGCTGAAGGCGTGGGCTTGTAATAATCACGCGGTTAAATAAACAAATTGCCACCGTTCCAGATGTCTCTATCTCTTCCTTTGTAAGTGTCGAGATTGTACAAAAACTCTCCGCATTGGGATATACCTCAACAAGGATAGGGGTTTGTAGAAAATAATTCAGGTCATTTCCAATGGAGTTGTATGCTTTTTCAAGCGCATCAACGGCATAATCAACCAAGATGGCGTCCTTTTCTTCCACATATCTGAACAGGAAATGCTCTGTCTTGATCTCCTTAAACTTGCTCGCTGTTTGATAAATCTTATCTACAAGATTATAAAACTCCTCTCCCTTTTGAACTATAGCAGGTTCATTAAGCGCTTTCTTCAGAAATAACAATGCTTCATGGTAATTACCCTCGTAAAAACGCACTTCACCTGAAAAAAAACATACATAAGGGTCATTCGGTGCAAGTAAAAGAAGCTTATTTGCAACTGATGACGCCTCTTCAATTTGCCATGTCTTTAAACACTCCTCGCCGTATGTAATTTCACCGACAATGTCTAAGAATTTTGCATCCTGGGCAGTTGCGCAAAATTGAACTGAAAAAAAGATAAACACTATGAATGAAAATGTTACGAAGGGGTTCTTATGAAAATTCTTTCTCATACAATACCACGCTTTTTGTACAAAAAACAATGTGTTTTTATGGCAGTTTCATTAAGGCTGTTTAAATCTCAAACACGGTACTTTGATAAAAATACGCAATAGTTCTTCTTAAAAAATCTGATACAAAATCTAAGAATTTATTTAATCCATCAGACTCTGATAATAATCTTTATTCAGATCTTTATATTTCTCAGGCAACCCCTCTTTCATCGCATCCAGTATATCCTGCCTGAATTCCTTTGGTACTTTATATGCCTCTTCAGAAGGGATTTCGACTTTTTCTTTAGAAACACCTAATTGACCTTCATCCATGCGGCCGCGGAACGGCATCGGCATTGGGATACCATTACCCATCATCCCCTTTGCAATCCTCTCTTTCGCCGATTCCATACCCTTTCTTGCCTCTGAAAGTCGGTACATGGATTCCCTCTCGTCAATCACCGCATCCTCCACGTCAAACTTATCGAGTTTTTTCTTAGCTTCTCCCATAGACATGGACGCCATATCGAGTTGTTTATTTGCATTCTCATCCATAAAAGGATTTTGTTCAGACATCTTATCCGCCAATTCTGTTAACTCTTCCGTTTCTTCCTGTATCTCTTTCTGTTTTTCAGAGTATTTTTGTAAATTATTATGGTCTTCCTGTGTCAAACTATCGGTCTGTTGTTGTTCAAGCATCTGCATCATAACATCTAGGTCCTTAATAATATGCTGATTCAAATCAGCGGCTTCCTCAACTTTCTTTGCCATATTCAGGTCTTTTTCATCAATCTCCGATTTCTTCTGCTCAATGATATGCTGTAAACGACTATTCCATTTATTTAAATTCTGCGACATTTCTTTTGATAGGTTTAATGACTCCTTTATATCCCATCCACTCAGCATCTCTTCTAAATGTGATAATGTCTCCTCTGTTTGTGGTAATTCTCTGGATATATTGAGGAAATCCCTTTGTA
Source organism: uncultured Planctomycetota bacterium (assembly GCA_963709355.1). GTDB lineage: Bacteria > Planctomycetota > Brocadiia > Brocadiales > Brocadiaceae > PLOWO2-12-38-17. The sequence continues at coordinate 231,970 of CAVPVY010000005.1, read as the reverse complement.
TCGGGTCTCTGTTGATTTCTCTGTTGAGTTCTGCATTCTGTCCAAAAAGTTTAGATAATTCACCAGATTCTTTCTCGAATTTTTCTACATCTTCCTCACTGCCAAACAACTCACTAAGGCGACTTGCCATCATATCTCTTTCTTCAGCCATACGTTTTAAATCACGATTTACACGGATGTATTCCTGTATCAATTCTTTTTTTGCAACTAAATCTCTTGTTTCTGATAAATCTTCTTTAATAACTTTAAGTCTTTTTTGCTGTCTTTCGAAAAATGATTTGAATGCATCGTTCATTGATTCTGCTGTGCGCTGCTGGATATCCTTTTTTAGTTTATCCGTGTTTTCAGTTAGTTCCCTTTGCTTATTTTCCAATTCAGATATCTTATCGAGTAATTGATTTGTATCTTTGAGCATATTATTAAATGAAGAGTCTGCCATATTTTGTGCAGAAGATCTCATCTGGTTCATCATTCCTTGAAGGGCTGCAAGTAAACTTTGAGCAGCTTTCAAAGCAGCGTCCATATCCCCCTTGTTAAATGCGTCTCTCATAGTATCCAGTTCTTTCATAATATCCTGCTGTTCAATCTGCCTGAAGGCATCTGCATTGAGGAATTCATCCATGTGTTCGGTTTGTGCCATCTGCATAAGTTTTTCCATCATCTGCTGGATGGTCTCTTCGATCCGTTTAAGTTCGGATAACACCTTCTCATTTATGCCGGCATCTGCGCCCTCGCGTAACTTCTCAAGTAATTTATCAATATTATTCTGGGATTGAATCAGCTTTTTACCTGTATCTATAACGTCATCCAGCTTTTGTTTATGGATTAACTCGTTAAGGAAGATAATGGTATCTTCAATCACAACAATCTCTTCATCCTGGTATTTCAGTAATCCATTCAATACTTCCGCAGGTATTGATTCTCCAGAAATATCCCCAATTGACTGTTTGAGGGCATTCCTTTTCTTCTCTGTAACATCCCGGAATTTGTTTTTTAGATTTTCGAGAGAATAGAAAACACCATAATTAGCCATAGAATCATCCTGCATACCAATCAGGATATCGGTAAACAGGTTGATTACCCTTTCCACGCGTACCTGAATTCCATCTTGTGTCATAATTAAATAATCCCTAGACAAACATTTTTCATCATCAATTCTCTTTGTTAAATCATCAGATAACAAATACAGCATCTCATGCAAAAGCGCTTCTTGCATTTGAACCAGTTCCTGATGCTTTTTTCTTGAACTATAAATCTCCAGATAATAAGTTTTGGAACTGCTAACCTTAGGACCTGAAATAGCATCATTGTCCTTTACCTCTATATGATATGCAACCTTGTCGTCCGGTTGTAAATTTAATTCTGTTAATGACCACGAATAGGCACCATTATATTGTAATTGCCTTTTGCTAAAACTGGCAAGAGGTTTCGTCTTTTTCTCACCTCCGTGTTCAAATACAAGCGAAATTTCACTTACGCTAAAATCGTCCTTTGTTGTATATTTTATTTCTAAGGTATCCTTTTCATTGACAGTTATATCTTTTGCAGGGGCAACGAGAGTGACCTCAGGAAATCGGTCCTGTTCAACATGGATAGTGTGAATTATAGTATCCTTGAATATCCTGCCATTTGTATCAACGGTTTCGAAAACGTACGTATCATCTTCAAGAAGCGATAAAACGCCCTTTAACATCTTGCCATTTTCCACTACAAAAGGAATTCTAGTTGAATCTTTTAAAACAATACCTGCCGATGATAGGCTTCGGCTGGTAATAGCGCTTATCTGCACCTCACTACCTTTCAGAGCCTGAATATCTCCTGTGGAATTATACAAAGTCTTTGTTTGCAATCCTGTATAAAGAGGATACCTATAGCCTGTTGTTATATCGCCAATTGCAGGGCCTAGGTATGCAGATAATACTTTTGTACCAATGCCCTTTTCATTACTTAAAAAACTGAGAAGAAGTGGTATGTTCTCATTAATATATGACCGTTTAAACAAACAAACGATACCAGCAATAAACAAGGAGATACTAAGAATCACACAACCTATCCTAAGGAATTTATTATTAACTACACGATTAAGATCAAGATTATTTAAGCGATCTGCCGTATCAGTTATGAGCATGGAAATTAATTGCTCAGAATATTCAATGTGTGTTTTTCCCGACTTATTTCTATTTGTTCTAAACAGACATTTGTCTTTTGCTAACTGAATTGAACTAATAAGCGAGTTATTCAGAGAAGGATATTTTTGTTCAATCAGGATGGCTATCTTTTCTACATTCAATAATGATATAAAAGGAAATAGTATTATCTTTAAAAAGACGAAAAGTAACGCAAGCAGGCCTAAAATATAAAAGATGTTAAAGCAGAAAGGAAACCTTAAAAGAATGTTAATAAAACCGGCGCCTAATAGCAATAAGAGTATGCATACAGAAAATAATAAAGCTATTCCTCCACAAAATCGGTCTTTAATAATGTTTTTACAAACAATTTGCATGGACGATTTTATTATACTCCCGGTGACTTGTGTCTTTTTATCCCTAAAGCTAATCAGGCTAACAAAATCGGAGATATTTTTTATAAATTGATTTAATTTCAAACATATTCTATACATAACATCTTTTAACATATATAGTCTTTTATTTAGTTTCATGTTAAGGAATTTCCATCCCCTATTAAATTGGGGACGAAAGAGGCAGCCATCCAAGGTCGCCAAATGCCTAATTTAAGGTTAGGACTTATATATAAAATTGTCAAATAAAATCCATTACCATAAGTGAATTCCTAATCTATTGATAATCTTCAATTACAGTGAACACCATAAATCTTGAAAAACATTCTGTAGTTATAACCTTTACGGTCTGTTCTGAGTTAATCGAAGGTTTTCGCATTTTATACAGGTTAAAAACCTGCGACGACACGTTTATTTTAGTTTATTTTTACGTTTACTATAAAAACTAAATTATTTGTAAATAAAAAATAACTAGTTTGATTTATTGGTTATTATTTATTAGAATTTTGGAATTGTATTTTATTTGAATTTTTTATAGGAGAAATCCATGTTAAGAGGTTTTATTAAGCCATTAGGAATAGTTTTGTGCGGAATCTTATGCATTCATCTAAGCGCCTCCGCTGCTGAGACAGATACAAAGAAAGCCACTACAGAAAAGAAAACTGCTAAAAAGGAGTCTAAAAAAGAGACCAAACAACCAGAAACCTCATCAGGTAAAAGCACACCATCCGCTGTGCAGGCTGAAACATCATCTGTAAAGCAGGAGGATGAAAACATGGTAGTAGCAACAGTAAATGATGAAAATATAATACAAAAAGAAGTTAATAGACTTTTAAACAGAATCAAAGACCGAGTCACCGAAGAACAGGTTCCTCTTGTCACAAGACAAATAGTAGAAGGTCTGATTAACGAAAAACTATTTTTACAATATATAAGGAATAATAAAATTGAAGTACCACAGGCTGAAGTGGAAGCTGAAATAAATAAAGTAACTGTGGATATTAAATCGAATCCAAGTTTGAAAGATACGCCAATTGATGAGGTATTAGAAAAACACGGTACCAGCTTAGATGAATTAAGGAAGGACATTGTTATATCGCTTTCCTTTGAAAGATACCTTAGTAAAGATTTCAATGATAACAACATAAAGACATATTTCGAGCAGAATAAGGCTGTTTATGACGGGACAGAGGTAAAGGCAAGTCATATTTTGGTAGACACGCGGGAAATGAAGACAGCGGAAGAACTGGCAAAAGCAAAGGCAAAGATTGATAAGTTAAAGATAGAGGTAGATGGAGGGAAGGATTTTGCTGAACTTGCAAAACAGAACTCTGATTGTCCTTCAAAAGAAAATGGGGGTGATCTTGGATTTTTCAAGAGAAGAGGACAAATGGTCGAACCGTTTGCTGCCACGGCTTTTTCATTAAAAGTGGGAGAAGTAAGTGCTCCCGTGAAAACAGAGTTTGGGTATCACATAATAAAAGTCACAGAGATAAAGCAAGGAAAAGATGTTCCGTTTGACGATATAAAACAACAGGCCAAGATGGATTTACTATCAGAAAAAGCCAGGGTATTACTAATGCAACTTAAACAGAATGCAAAGATAGAAATCAAGACTGGTGCATAGTTAATTAAATTTTCATCTTTACTATGTTTAATTAGAACATCCCCCTTAATCCATTTAACGAATTAGGATAAAGGGGGATTTTTATTTATAAAATTCAAAACTAAAGACTCTTTTTATCGCCGCAAATAACATTTTAAGTTGCTTTTTTATTCTCATTTTATTATCTTAATCACGTAAATGAACTTCATTAAAGACCTATTAGACAGATATAGATGTACACAAGTCCTGAAAAAACAATAATTCTGACTATATAAATTATGTTTGATACATTTCATAAAATTTGCTTATTCTTTAAAATAAACATCCAAATTGCCACAATTGTATATCAGTTTTGTCGCCTTTTGGGTCTTCCAAATTTAAAGAAAAACAATTTACAATAAATCTTTAAAAACAATATTTTAATAACAATTATTGAAAAAGGAGGTATAAAATCAATGGTAGTAAAGAAAAAAGCCACAAATAAACTAGTTTTAGGTTCCTTTTTCAAGACGATAACAATTGACGGAAAGACTGAGCAGGTAACAACTAGAACAAGAAGGACACTTTTTTTTGACAATGAGGAGAGCTTTCCATTTTCCAAGATTAAGAGTGTAGAGGTTGCAATAGATGCTAAGGATTCATTCCCGACTAACTGCTTGAAATACCTGGTATTATTAAATTTAACGGATGGGAGAAAAGTACTTGTATCCAAAGTCGGTGAAACCTCAAAACGTATTAGCCTCAAAGAAATGAAGAATTTGGGACGAAAAATTAGTTTGATAACAGGAAAAAATCTTAAACTCTGCGAAGAATAACTAAGGATAATAGAGAGACATTTAAAACTATATTTTTAAACTTAACGGTGATAAATTCTCTTTTGCCCTACTAGTAAAGTTAAAACTCAAATTTTAATCCACATTGTTTTATCTCTCTTGCTTACAGTGGTTATCAGATAAAGAGATAGATCACCCCGCAAGAAATAGAATCCAAACTTCCTAATCACCATTATATTAAAAGAGAAATTTATGAAAACATTTACATGGTCTTTATGTATAATTTACATTTCTATAATTGGAATATTTACACAGTTAGATGCGTTTGATACAAATTTAACACAAAAACAAATTCAGGAAGCGATAGATTATGGGGCAAAATATAAAGGAAAAGAAATTTTAGGCAGCGATATTGTAAAAAAGGCTTGCTTTGGCGATTATCCTACCGGTGAAGGCGGGTTAATAATGAGCAAATACATACACACTGCGATTATTTCCGCCATGATGAATATGAATGACAAAACGCTGTCAGATGAAGATAAAAAGTCAATCGAGGAATCTACTACCTTTGACGTAGTTGTAGTTATTTCAGACGAAGATGTAAAAGCACCAGAAGAGGTACAAATCATACTCATTCAGGGAACAAACAATATACTGCCTCAGAAGGCGGAATTTGGTATGAAACGTAAAGACAATAAACAAGGCATCGTTGGTGTATTTCAACAGGATAGGGTAGATGCAGATGCAAGCACAACCATTACAGTAAAAACCAGAAACGTTCAGAAAAAATATAAAATTGATTTTTCTGATGTAAAATGATTAACACTTTAAGAAATACACAATTCGGTCCAAAAAAGACGGTTAGAGATAAGTTATTCGATTATTCCTGCCACAAGATAGGGAAGGATAGGACAAGGTTTTTCTTTAAATTGTACGATTTGACCAGATTCGATTCTATTCGGCAAACCTAAAGGCACAATAGGAGCAATTGATATCACTAATCGTTGTAATTTGCGCTGTAAACATTGTTATTTCTACGCACATGATTATGAAGAAAGTCCCGAACTCAGTGATGATGCATGGATAGAAAAACTGGAGAGTTTAAAAGAGATGGATTTTCCGTTTTATCAATGCTCCTGGATAGGTGGAGAACCTCTGCTAAGAAAAGAATTAATAGGGCGCGGCATGAAATATTTCAGGTCGAACCTGGTTGCTACCAATGGTACTATTGAACTTCCTAATTGGCCTGACGTTAATTTTTATATCTCAGTGGACGGCAAGAAGGAGATGCACGATGCCATTCGTGGAGAGGGCTGTCATGAAAGGATAAAGAAACATGCTAACAGGCCTGAGCTAAAAATACTTGTGTCGATGGTAATTAATAAGATGAATTATCAGGACATCGAATATTTTATTGAAGAATGGAAAGACATCGGTGTTCGGGGGTGGTTATTCCAAATCTACACACCTATAAGAGGGCTGAAAAACGACGATCTTTGGCCTGGTTGGGAATTGCGTGATGAAATATTAGATACGCTGCTGAGACTAAAAGAGGAAAAATACGGCGATTTTATAGGTGTATCCAGTCACGTTCTGAAACTTATGAAGTCTGATAAGTGTAAGGAGATTACGAGGAACTGTGTCTTCAAGGAGGTTTCTTTTTGTCTCGATCCACAGGGCCAAATTAAAAAACCGTGCATGATGGGTCCACAGGTTGATTGCCTACGATGCGGATGTGTGCTCCCTTTTCACATGTGGGCACTGGAAGACAAGTGGCTGATGATGAGAGAAATTCTAATGTCGGTAAGGCGCAAGATGGGTAAGAAAATACTACGCTAAGCCTTTTATGCAAAAGGGATTGAGAGGTTGTTTCTCAAGTACTAGAGAAGTTAGCCTTATAAAGGGCTTTTTGTTTGTTTGACTTCAGTGTCTCTCCTTTCAATAAACCATTTTATAAACCAGTCTGATTCTTTCATTATGATGCTGCCAATAATGGCGCTGAGTAATACATAAACACCAGTAAGAGATCTTAGAGGGTAGGGCAAATTGGGATTCATAGAAATAGCGCCGGCCAGGATAATTGAAAATTCTCCCCTGGGAATCAGGCTTAAACCAAGTCTTAGTCCAGCCCTTTTGCTTAATGCATATTTTCCCCCAATGAAATACCCACCATAAACCTTGCTAAAAGAAGAGATTATGAATATAAATATCCCAACGGGAATCATGTCTCCAATATGTTTGTAATCAATTGACATTCCAAATGCTACGAAGAAAATTGCCGTGGAGAATTGTTGAAAGGGCTTTATTGCCTCTGAGATTTTATGTCTTTGCTTGGTTTCTGATAACAAGAGACCGGCAAGAAATGCCCCGATCGCTTCAGAAAGTCCTATATAGGATGCAGCGCCTGCCGAGAGCACAATAATCGAGAGAATCAGGATTACAAATAATTCCGTATGTTCGATGTCAATGATTTTATTTATAAATTTTTTTGAAGTTTTGGCAAGTACAACAAAGAACGCAAAAAAGACCGATGTCTTCAGTATGACTATAAAAGCGCCCTTTGCGTCCATTTGGCCGTAATTAACGATACCAACGATGAATGCAAGGAATGTTGCAATAAACATATCCTCAAAGATCAGGACATTAAGGATATATTCAGTTTCCGGGTTCGCCGAACGTTTTAAATCAATAATAGATTTTGCCACAATTACAGAACTGGTTACATAAATAATACCTCCAAGCAAAAGAGATCGTATTAAGTCATATCCTAACAACCAGCCAATAAGCAGTCCGAGCGGAAAGTTAAATATCAGATCATAAATTCCGCTGAAGAATATCTTTCTCTGGTTATTGACTAAACTGCCGATCGAAAATTCAAGGCCAAACATAAATAGCATAAAAATAATGCCGAGCATAGCGATGAATTCTGTAATAATGGTAACGGGAAAGAAATTCTGGAGAATCATGCCTACTACAATAAATACGGCAATCAGGGATTGATTAACCTTGGTAGCCAGCAAGCCGGCAATAAATAAGGCAATGAGGGAAATACCTAAAGATAGCACACTTTCATTGACGATCATTTTCTAAACGGTGTTTAATTTCAAAGATGGATATAAATTTATTAATCTGTTCGTTGTTTCCTATAATGATAATGGTGTCCTGTGGTTTGATAATTTCACCGGCGCGCGGGCTAGGGATTACCGTTTCGCCGCGAATAATCGTGGTTATAGAAGCGCCGGTCATTTTTCTAATGTTCAATTCTTCAATCTTTTTGTTTGCCAGGGTTGAATCGTTTGTAATCTTAATCCATTCCATGGTTACATTTTTCATCATCAATTTTTGTTCGTCTTCGTGTATCGGCTGGAAGTATGTGCCAGCCAGAATAGCGCCAATTTGACGCGCTTCTTCATCGGTGAGTGTGGTTACAGAACTCGGCTCATCATTGCTTTTCATGAATTTAAAGACCTCTCGTTCTCCTGAAAAATGAATTACTACAACCAATTTGTCACCTGAGTCCAACTCTAAGGTAAACTTCTTACCTATACCGGGCAGGTCGCATTCCTTAATTTCTGACATAAACAACTCCTTTCTTTGAAATATAATCCTTCATTAATGCCAAGAATTTTGTATATGAATGTATACGGAAGCGATATTACGCACTTAATAATAATTTGTCAACTTATTTCAATAATCAGAAATAAAACCCAATATCTAACCAATATATCACAACAATTAAAAAAAGGGGAACACATATGAATGAAACAACATCCCATTTTACTGTTGACTCTAAAGCAATCTATTTTTATTCTTTCAATACTCTTGACTTTTAAACCTCATTTATATACTCTTCTCAAATATTATGATACTACGTTACACAGTTCAAAAGCTAAGTATCATGGATATAATACAGAACAGATTCAGGCACACAATATTATCAGGCATAATTACCTAATTTAAACTCAAATCTGTTTTTAAAAACGATCAAGTAATGAACTAAAGTGGAAAAAGGATTGATAATAGTAAACACCGGTAATGGTAAGGGAAAAACAACGGCAGCACTTGGTATTGGACTCAGGGCAGCTGGACACGACATGAAGGTAATAATGTTGCAGTTCATAAAAGGGACATGGCATACAGGTGAACTCGATGCAATAAAAAGACTGGAACCATATTTCAAGATTGTTCAGTTAGGCCAAGGGTTTATAAGAACAAATAAAGAAAAGCAAGCAGAATCAACGATTGAAAATGCAAACACGGCTTGGAATTATGCAAAAAAAGAAATTTTTTCTGATTTATATGACATGGTTATTCTTGATGAAATAAATAACATGATTGACCATGGTCTTTTGAATATTGACGATGTAATTACATTATTGGAAAATAAGCCCACCAGACTAAATGTTATTCTCACAGGTCGCAATGCGCATAACAAGATTATTGAATTGGCTGATATAGTAACTGAAATGCGAGAAGTTAAACATCATTACAAAAAAGGGGTTAAGGCAAAGAAAGGAATAGAATTCTAATTTCTATAAAATATGGCAGAATCAAAATTAAACGTAATACTATTACGGCACACCCCAAATCCCGAGGAGATGGTCGCTCACGCAGCGAAACTATGTTATAGTCCTACCACCATTGATGAATTGAAGAAGCAAGTCGAAGGCAAAGAACAGGCAGATTTCATTGAAAAACTGACTGACATGCGGCATCTCTCACCGATTGAACATGTTACTTTTACATTCGGCATAGAGGGTATCTCCCGCGCATGTTCACACCAGCTTGTCAGACACCGCCTCGCATCATATTCACAACAAAGTCAGCGTTATGTTGGACAACACAGCAAAAAGACTAATGGTTTTGACTTTATTATCCCACCAAGCATAGAGAAAATTGGCAAGAAGCAGTGGTTTATTGAAAAAATGGAAACTATTCAGAAATGGTATGATGAACTCGTAACCATACTTGGAGATAAAGGTGAAAGCACATTCGAGGATGCACGCTTTTTACTGCCCAATGCTGCAGAAACCAAAATTATTGTCACAATGAATGCCCGCGAACTACTGCACTTCTTCAGAGTGCGCTGCTGCAACCGGGCACAGTGGGAAATAAGGGCTATGGCAACAGAAATGTTACGATTAGCCAAACATGCCACCCCATATATCTTCAAGGATGCAGGACCCGGCTGTGTAAATGATAAATGTCCAGAAGGTAAGATGTCCTGCGGAAGAATGGATGAGGTCAGAAAGAAATTTAAAAATCTATTATAGAGGCGCATAACTCTTTTAACAGAATCCTTATCAATCATGTATTGTTTGTAACAATTACAAAATATTTTAAAGATTAGGCAGTTTTACTTCAACAGGTTTAATCGTCCTGCTTATTATCTCTTTTGAGTGAATAACGTTTAATTTCTTAAAAAGAAAATCAAACTTTATTTCCAGTTCCTCTCCTATCTTTGTCTTCACATTATCAGGAAGATTCCAGAATCTCTCTTTGAACGGACCAAATCCGTTTTTTCTTGTCTTATAAATAAATTGTTCATCAGTCTCACCTTCTTTTTTGTCTGCAATACAAACCTTTCTTAAAAATTCGTATATCTCGTTTTTAAAATCCTTCGGGAATGCGCTATTTTCATAAATCATGTTCTGGAACTCTGTAGCGAGGTGTACTTCAGCAGTACCTGTTTCTGGAAACTTGTTAAAGGCATCTGCCGGTAATGTAGAAGCACCGTGTTGTACTGCCCCGCTCAAACCATATTCATTCCTTGCTACCATTGACAGGCTTTTCAATGTATCAAAATCCAATTTTACCTTCGCAATAGTCCCATCCGGCAATGGCACTCCTCCATGTGTAGTGCCTGTCTGGACGCTGATCTTACTTATACCCTTTAATCCCTTTCCCTTTGCCAAGAGGGTCTTGTCATAGCCATCCATAAACGCCTTTAACTCTTCAACCGTACTATTCTTCTTGCCAACTTCTCCTATCTCACCACCCACGGATATAGTAACACTCTCTGGCTCTAGAGAACGAATATATGCAGTTAATTCGGCAGCAAATTCAAAATTCAAACGTTGTTGTTCTGTAAGGTCTGGTTTGTTCAAATCAACAAGAGTTGAGGTATCAATATCAATATTATAGAAACCTGCTTCTATTGCTTCTTTAATAAGATTCCTTACTGTATTAAGCTCTGCGTCTTTATCTTTTTCATATTTTTTTGCGTTAATCTGGAAGTGATCTCCTTGAATAAACACAGGACCTTCATGACCTTCTTTAACGGCAGCGGCAAGTATCACTGCCACATACTCTGCCGGTCTCTGGTCTGTGTAACCAATCTCAGAACGTGCAATTTCAAAAATAAATGCACCAACATGCCCCTTCTTCGCAGCCCTGAATATAGAACGCGCCACATCGTAAGTCAATCCACGGATGTTGATGGCGGGTACTGTAAATCCTTTATATTGATTTTTACCCATTGCTTCATAAAGGGGCTGGATGGACGATGAAACAATACCCAGTTTGTTAGTCATAGCCCTGATTAACCATCTAGACGCATCACGAACTGCAATGTCTTTGTTGAAGACTGCATTATTGATAATAGTGTCAATTTTCTTGGTTTCCAGAGCCTCTTTGTCTGTTATTTTTACTATAATACCCTTTTGTAAATCAGCAATACCTTTGAGGTCATTAATTAAGGCTTCTTTTGTAGGATAAAACATAAGTGGTTAACTCCTCTTTTAGAAAATTTATAAATTCTTCTTATAATACATTATTAGAGTGGAAATTTTTTTTCCATAGCGTATTTATTGTTGTTGAAGTCAACCCAATTTTTTTTGTTTGGCGCTTGGTTCTTCGGTTCTGTTTCACGGGTTATAATCGTAATATTAATATTTATATTCCCCGTTTTTCTTTCACCCTTCTGCTGCTTAGAAATACTATATTTTTGTTTTTCAAATGCCTTTTTCATCGTCGAAGGTACTTTGTATAGTTTGTCTTTTAATAAGTTTTGTTTGGTGGTATAAAACATGGACTGTTAACTCTGTTTATTTTTGATTAAAAAACTTCTCATACGTTAATACATCTTCTTTACTGCCGATGATGAGCGGTGCCTTTTGATGCAGCTCAGTGGCTTGGATGTCCATGATGCGCTCCTTACCTGTTGAGGCAATACCGCCCGACTGCTCAACAATAAATGCAAGTGGGGCTGCTTCATAAAGTAATCTTAGTTTTGGCTTTGGTTTTTTAGGGTCTTTATAATCAGCGGGATATAAGAAAATCCCCCCGTATAACAGGTTTCTATGAAAATCTGCCACCAGAGAACCTATGTATCTCAGTGAATAAGGTCTTCCAGTGGTCTGGTCGCTTTCTTTTAAATAAGCAACGTATTTCTTCGTTCCCTCGTCCCACGTATTTGAATTTCCTTCATTTATGCTATATATCTTGCCCTTTGGAGGAATTTTGATACTTTCGTGTGATAGTAAAAACTCTCCAATGCTCGGATCAAGGGTAAAACCATGAACCCCGCTTCCCGTTGTATATACCATCATTGTGCTGGATCCATATACGATATAACCTGCTGCAACTTGTTCCGCACCCTTTCTTAAGCAATCTTCAATTGTTGCCTCTTTCCCAGTTGTTTTTCTTTTGTGAATAGAAAATATGGTGCCAACACTGACATTTACGTCAATATTAGACGAACCGTCTAAAGGATCAAAAAGGAGAACATATTTACCCTTGGGGAATTCGTCTGGTATAGGAATGATATCTTCATTTTCTTCAGAAGCCATAATGCAAAGATGTCCACCATGTTCCATTGCCTTACATATTCTTTCATTGGCATAGACATCGAGTTTCTTAACTACCTCACCATGTACGTTTTGTTCGCCAGTAAGACCTAGAATATCAGCAAGACCTGCTTTATTTACTTCTCGTGAAATGGTCTTTGCCGCAAGAGTCATGTCCCATAGAAGACCTGTAAAATCACCTGTTGCCTTCGGGTATAACCTCTCCTGTTCAACAATATGTCGTTGTATTGTAACAACTTTGCTCTTTTGCATATAAGTAAACCCAAATTCTTTTAAAAAATGATTTTACTTATTTTACATTCCCAATATCTAAAGTCAATAGTTAGTCATTTAAGCTTAATGATTAGATATACAAGGAAGCATTTTACTAAATTTATTATGCACATTTTGATCAGCAACAAAAAAGGGGGATTTTATCAAATTCTTCTGGTATTTTTATAATTAAGCATATAAAACATAAAAATATTATAAAATAACTATAAAGAAATATTCTTGACACCTTATTATAAAATTGTTGATAATTTGAAAAAACTTGAATGCTATTTAAAACTTTATTTCACTTAAATTTGAAAAAGTCCCATACGGCTTTTAATAAATATTTAATAAACTTTGCCAAATGCTATCCCTGTTATTTCAATAGTTGGTAAACAAAATGTAGGTAAAACGACATTAATTGGGCTCATTATAAAACAGTTGAATAAAAAAGGATATAAAGTCGGTACAATCAAATACAATATTCCTTATTTTAAAATAGATTATGAAGGGAAGGATACGCACAGACATTATCAGGCTGGCGCTGACGTTGTATCCATATCTTCTCCAGAAAAGCTCGCAATCATAAAAAGAATTAACAAAAAAAGACCGTCTATTGACGACATCGTTAGATATAGCTATCAAAAGGTTGATATCGTAATTGTAGAGGGTTATAAAAGCTGGAGGTATCCTTATATAGAAATTCACAAAAACAAGAAAAAACGAGGCCAGGCAAAGGAATATAAAAATCATATAAAGATTACTGGTAATAATAATCTAAAATCCTCAGTACCTGTTTTTCAAAGAGCAGATATAAACAATGCATTAAATTTTATAGAATCAAGAATCAGAAAATGACTGGAGGTGATTATTGTTTAAGAATACATTATAAATTTATTCTGAAAATGATTAATGTTTAGTAAAATAAATTTTTGGAGGGAATTCCATTGAAAAAGATTTTCACTTATTTTTTAATACCAATAGCAACCTTGTTTAGCATTTATATAGGTTTTTCATGTTCTTCTGCAAGCGCTGGAGATATTATCAAGATTTACAAAGATACCTGTGAATTATGCCACGGACCAGATGGAAAAGGCACTGAAGCTGGAAAACAATTTGGGGTACCTGACTTTTCCGACCTAGAATATCAAAAGTCAAGAACCGACGCTGATATGAAGAAATCCATGACCGAAGGTACAAAGAATCCTAACTATGTAAAACTCGAAGACCTTGGCGTTGACCTTGCAGACCTTGACGCACTCATTGTAAAGGTGCGCGAATTTGGCGGCAAGTAAGTTAACATTAATTAAATAATAAATTAAACCAAAGGGTAGGGCATGAATGTGTTCTACCCTTTTTCTTTTAAAATGGACAATAATATTATAAAAATTGATGGCTCTTTTGGTGAAGGTGGTGGACAGATACTCCGTACTGCATTGTCACTCTCCGCCATTACAAGAAAGCCATTCGAGATATACAATATACGTGCCAACAGAAAGACACCGGGACTCAGCTATCAGCATCTGCAGGCGGTTAACGCCACAGTGAAAATCTGCGATGCAGAGGTTGCCGGGAATCAACTCCGTTCTACTAACCTTAAATTCTATCCAGGAAATACAAAATCGGGCGCTTACCATTTTGATATAGGTACGGCAGGTTCAGTATCTCTTGTCTTGCAGACAATTTTTTATCCGTTAAGCCTTAGCAATAAATCTTCTTCAATTACCATAATCGGTGGGACTCATGTAAGCCATAGCCCTTGTGTTGACTATCTTACACAACAGTGGTTATATTTTCTTAAGTTAATAGGTTTTGATGCAGAAATAAAACCCATCAGGGCAGGATTCTATCCGCGTGGAGGCGGTGAGATTTTTGTTAAAATAAATCCTGCAAAATTACTGCAACCCATGTATATCGAATACAGAGGTAACCTTGTTAAAGTACATGGTATATCTTCGGTAAGCAATCTTGATATGAAAATCGCAAAAAGACAGCAGGCACATGCTGTGAAAAGACTCCTAGAAAAGAATATCCCGCATGAAATATTTATTGAAGAGTTGCCCGCTTTGGGAATGGGGACACTGTTATTCTTATTAGGGAAATTTGAAAATAGTCAGTGTTGTTACTTTAGCCTTGGCAAAATTGGTAAATCTGCAGAAACCGTTGCTGATGAAGCCTGCAATGGTTTTTTCAAGTTTTGGGAAACCAACGCCATTATTGATGAGTATCTTGCCGACCAGCTTATCATTCCCCTTGCCCTAGCAAAAGGCAAATCAAAATATATCACACCAAGGATTAATCAGCATTTACTTACGAATATAGAAATAGTAAGATTATTCTTACAAGTTTCTATCGAAATTTCAGGTAATCTGGATGAAGAAGGGTTTATAGAAATAGAGGCATAAGATATGCCTATTCACAAGATGAGACTTAAAAGGATTTAAAAAATCTGGACATAGCTGAAAACAACCTCTATTCCTGATAAATTAATGGCTTCGATACTTAATAAAAATTTTTATTAAGAAACCAAAGCATGAATTTCATTATCTTCACGAAGTCCTCAGCCCATCAATCTTTGCCGCAAGGATAAAATCGCTTTCCGTCAAACCATTAATCTTATGTGTATAAATCTTTATTTCCACCCTGCCCCATGTCAGTGTGATTACAGGATGATGCCCCTCCTCTTCGGCAATCTCTCCAACCTGATTCACAAAATCAAGCGCCTTGCGAAAGTCAGGAAATTTAAAGGCTTTTAATAAATGACGTTCTTCAACGACATTCCAGCCAATTACCTGTCTTCGCAGCGCCTGCAATGCCTCGCCCTTAAGCGGAGGTACGCCGCCCATACATGGCACACATTTCTTCGAAGCTAATTCGGACATATAAGAAGCCTCCAAAAAAATTTTCAGAACCGATCTGAAGGGCACGTAGCAACGTACCCTTACGCTTAAATTCCTAGAACACTAACTTTTGTTTATTCCGGTATTATTACGCCTTTTTTTTTAGCCACTTTTATAGCAATCTCATATCCGGCGTCAACATGCCTCGCAATGCCAATCCCAGGATCAGCCGTTAAGACCCTTTCAAGCCTTTCCTCCTTCTCTTTTGTTCCATCCGCTACAATGACCATGCCTGCATGAATGGAATTCCCGATGCCTACACCACCCCCATGATGAAAGCTTACCCAGCTTGCACCGTTAACGGCATTCAATGCAAAATTTAATAGTGGCCAGTCGGCTATGGCATCGCTGCCATCTTTCATATCCTCCGTCTCTCGATACGGAGACGCCACTGACCCACAATCGAGATGATCTCTCCCGATAACTACAGGGGCTTTGACAATGCCCTTTCTTACCATGTCATTTATTATTAAACCCATCTTTACGCGGTCTCCATATCCCAACCAGCAAATTCTCGCAGGGAGTCCTTGTTGTGGTATTTTCTCACTGGCAAGTTTTATCCACCTTATCAGCGAAATATCTTCAGGAAAATTATTTATAACAGCATCGTCAATTTTTTTGATATCAGATATATCACCAGACAAAGCCACCCAGCGAAAAGGTCCCTTACCCTGACAGAATAAATCCCTTATAAACGCAGGCACAAAACCAAGATACCGGAAACGTCCGTCAGAATCCCTCATGCTCACACCTGACATCTCCGCCTGTGCCCTGAGATTGTTGCCATAATCAAAACATACAGCGCCCTTCCTCTGCATGGCAAGAATTGCATTTGTGTGGTCTATAATAGCATCCAGCACCTTTTCCTTATATACTCGCTTGTTTCTTTCCCTCAGCTTATCAAGTTCGGTCAAATCTCCGACAGGCACGTAACACATCAGGTCATGGGCTGGCGTCTGATCTGTTACAACATCAGGAATAATATCACGTTTCACCAGTTCGGGGTGAATAACGGCAGCATTCCCCACCAGACCAACAGAAAGTGGAATATGCCCTGCTTTTGCATCCATGATCCACTTTAACGCCTCGTCGAGATTATTAGTCATCTTATCACAAAAACCTTCTCTAACTCTTTTTTCTATGCATTCCCTGCGTACCTCAACACACAGAATCACGCCTTCATTCATAGTTACAGCGAGTGGCTGGGCGCTGCTCATACCGCCCATACCAGCCGTGAGTACAAACTTGCCTTTCAGTGTGTCAGTATTAAACACCTTCCTTGCAAGCGAGGAAAAGGTCTCGTAGGTGCCCTGCAATATGCCCTGGGTGCCTATATAAATCCAGCTTCCCGCAGTCATCTGCCCGTACATGGTAAGCCCCATTTCATCATACCTGTCAAATATCTCCTGTTTTGACCATGCAGGGACGAGGTTCGCACTGGCAATTATCACACGCGGCGCCCATATATGTGTTCTTGCAATATATACCGGTTTACCTGATTGGACGCACAGGGTCTCATCGCTTTTCAGCGTCTTTAGGCTATTTAAGATTCTCTGGTATTCCTTCCAGTTCCTTGCGGCGCGGCCGGCGCCACCATAAACAATAAGTTCTTCCGGCTGGATAGCCACATCTGGGTCAAGATTATTCATCAGCATTCGCAAAGCCGCCTCGCTATCCCAGTTTTTACAGGTAAGGACATTGCCACTTGGCGCCTTAATAGGTTCCTGCGGCTTGAATTCATAGAACATTGGTCGGGTCATAGAATACATTCCTTGTAAAATGCTTAACGAAGGGTTTACATTCTAGAAAAACAACCATAATCTCAATTTTTCCGCAGGCGTGAAACATGGAACCTGCAAATACCGAGATTACATTAAGGTAAAAATTTAGACAGTTCCTGCATCCATTTCCATGTTTCATTCTTTATATCTTCTGCCTCAACGCCGTCTTTGAATGAGTCTTCATTGTCTTCAATAAAGCAGTAGACCTTGCCAAGAAATTCTTTCAATTCAGCCACTTGTTTTAAGATGTCCATATTTATGCTTTTACTCCGAATAAAATACTTTTGATATGTTGTAAAATTTAGTTGGACAAATATAACATACGGAGTGTACGCAAATCCAACGGAGACTTCGTTATTAAACCAAAGTGTATAAATAACATTCTGTAAATCAGAGACAGGTGTTGTCCAGACAGCAGTAAGGGCATGTTGCAACATGCCCTTACTGCTGTTTATTTCTATCGTTTGCTATTTTGCGGCGGCATTCTCTTTTTTAATACTCGCTTGTTCCACAATCACATCATATTTGTAGCCGCTTCCGAAATCCTTATCCTTATATAAAGTCCCGTTTGCTGTAACAATATCGCCTACCGATGTAATGTCGTGGGTAGTTACAACGAGGTCGTGAGTTCCACTATCCGAATTTCCTGTTCCATCCTGTATATGCAGCCAATTTCTCCCCATGATTCCCGAAGAAACCTTTACAACCTTGCCCCTGACGACAATGTTTTTCTTATCGAGTTCGGTTCTTTTTTCGTAAAGTTCAGCTACCGTAAATGCGTTTGTGCCAGAAACCTTTTCCACCTTTATCGGTTCATCAGAAACAACTGACTGGCTCTTGCTGCCCATTGGTTTACCGTGGTAACTCTTTGTATCAGTAGAGCCATCCTGCGATGCTAACCCTGTGGAAAAAATTATTTTATCAAACGTGCGATCCAGGGTCTTACTTGTGAAATTTACCATTTCGTAACCCGGCTGTAAGGCAACTTCCTGACCAACACTAACATTTGTTTCTAATATTGCAGCCCATGTTTTTTTACCGTCCTTCTCGATGCAGAGATAGGTGTAACCGCCGCTATTCATCGCCTCCACTATCTTGCCAGAAATAAGAGACGCATCTTGGGATGCGGATTCATCTTCTGTCTGTTTCATATAGAGGCTATCTGGTGGTTTTTCAGCCTTTTTAGAATCGGCATAGATATTATCCATGCAAACTGCCGCTGATAAAGACAATATAGACAAAGACACAACAAGATATTTTTTCATTTTTACAACTCCTACAATTTGTAAATGAAGCCTTTAAGGATTAAATTTATTTAAAGTAAACCATGTTTATTCCATGTGTATTTAATTGTTTCTACCCTTTTTCTACTCTTTTAATTTTAGTTATATTTTCAGAACTTTCAAGGTAATTTGAATTTTGTTTTGTATTATTTACCTTTTTTAAGCAAATGTATGACATAAAATCAAGCAGTAAGAAATACCACTTATTGTTACCCCCTGCTATTAAATATCACAAAACGGATAGCAACTAATTTATGGTTGTATTCTAAATTATAAGTGTTATTAAGTTTCAGCCTGGAGAGCGCCGTCAGGTTGTTTTTTAACAATATTTATCAAGCAGGGCATCTCAGATTGCAGACAATGCGGAGGTGCTAGAACTCTCTCAAATACCAGAATTTGAGTCAACATTTGTCACAGAAATGCATTTTTGATACAAAAATGGTGACTTCAAACTTGATTATAATCTTTCAGTGGGCTTGTGATTCACAAATAATATGGGAAAGGCGCTTACAGGATGCGTGTTTGATAAAGGCGCGGACGTTGGTTAGTTCATTAATGATAAGACTCCTTATGCTTGTTTTACGCCATCTAACCTTTAACGAATCTAACGCCAAAATAAGCGGTGGCGGAACGCAATCCGCTTGAGTGCGTTGTTAAATGGCATTTCCTATCAATTGATAATTCATAAAATCTACTGTGTTCTTTTACTTGCCTTGTATGTTAACAGGAAGAACCACAGCAGGTTTAAACGAGGAGGTCTAGTTCAAGACTGACTTTATTTCCTTATTGCTCTTTATTGGTAGGTACCATTTGATCATGAAGGGCTGATTTTGATGGTCAGGAATAAGATTTCGTTTCTGGTATATTGCATCATCAATTACAACACCTGATCATTGTGTTGTCCCCCCTAAATCAAGAGCATCTATCCAAGCTTTCCCGAGGACCATATCCAAATCAAAATTTATAAAGAACTCTCAATATGCAATACCACCTCTCAATGGAACACATTTTTTTAGTGACTTGCAAAACAACAAAACTGATTTTAACAGAATTGCGTATAAATCTTCTATTTTGGTCATAAAGGGTGAAAATAATTATAGTGTCAGAAAATCTCTTATAGTATGCACGATTGTCTTCAAATGTATCTGAATTAGGCAACCTTCATCTGTATTTTTTGGGATAGTAGGGGGTCATTCCAAGCATGTCAAAATGTGCAACATACCTATTACTCTTTTTCGTTGATGCCATTTAACTTGTTATTATACTCCCCAAATTATCATCATCTTTTGCGTTATTTTGGTTTGATAATGTATTTCGCATATCCTAAAATCCACAGTATTTTACGTCATTTATTGCAGAGAATCAAAGTACATTTGTTATAGGTCTATCATTTAAGGAATATTATCTCTAAACAAACACCCCTTTTTATGAAGTCGTTTGAACCTCAAGACCATTAAGAGGGTTTTTATGAGGATTTTGTAGTTGAGCTTTGTTTCACCATGGGTTCGATCCTCGAATTTTATAGGAATTTCCTTGATTGAAAATCCTTTCAGGTGCGCCCTGTAAAATACCTCAGATACAATGGACGGACCCGTGGAGATCATTGAATCAAGCCCTATAGACTCCAGTACCTTTCTTTTAAAACACCTGTAACCCGACGAGACATCTCTGATTTTTAATTTAAGTAATATCCTTACATATACACCGGCAAGAAATGTTACCAGCCTGCGTATAACGCCCCGGTTGATGTCCCTTCCACCTTCAATATATCTGGAGCCTATTACCATGTCTGCGTCTTTTATAGCGTCCAGCAGATGAGGAATATATCTGGGATGGTGGGAAAAGTCGGCATCCATTTCCAAGACATAGTCTGCGCCGTGTTCCAATGCGTATTTGAGACCTGCTATCCCAGCAGAGCCTCTCCCCCTGCGGGTTGTCCGGAGCAGGAGCTCGACTTCTGGGTTATCAGAAAATTTCCTTACCACTTCCGATGTACCATCGGGTGAGTTATCATCAACAACTACAATATGGAGATTGGGAATTCTCAGATTCAGGATTCCCTGTATCAAATCCCCTATATTTTCCCTTTCATTGTAAGTTGGAATCATCACATACGTCTTCATTTTTTAAACACACCCCTCAAGTTTCTTTAAATATATAAATCCAGCAGTTTTTTTCTTTCATAGGCATCTGTGAGGTCGTATTGCAATATTCCCCAACCCAATATTATAAAATTGTCCACAATTTCTTTCCGATTTTATAAAAGAAATAACACATTGTAAACATAGCAGTTTTTCAAAAGATACACAAAAATGAAATTGAAAAGGTGCAGGTTTCTGTTATAATTTTGATAATCAAGGGCCCATAGCTCAGCTGGTTAGAGCAGCGGACTCATAATCCGCGTGTCCAAGGTTCGAATCCTTGTGGGCCCACTTTCAAATCAAAATATATAAAGAATCCTTTCTTATAACTTCAGTTGTTTATTATTCAATTCTTTAAAATCCCCAATATAAATATCGCCTTTAAATTTTCTAACAGGCGTTGTCTTTTCCCCCAATACCACATCCTTATAAAGAATAAACTATACATTAAGAACAATCAACTTAGGTACAAGTATCAATATACTGGATAATTTAATTGTCTTTAAAGAAGCTAGGCTGAACAAGGTCTTTACTACAATAAAGAACTTAATAAGCTGGTGTTTTATCTGATGTGAAAAAAAACTAAAAAAAGGCTGGTAAATTCAAAATAAAAATAAGGGTAAAGTACCATTCCAGCCACCGATTTTATGATATTTACCGTATTTTACAAAGCAATTTCAGCAATTTATTTATTTGTTCGTCAGTAGATAAATTTCGATGATTAAATCGCCATATATATTCAGCGAGATAAAGAGGAAGTCTTTCTCTGCGAATACCTCCTTTAGCTGCAAGGTTTCTTTTAAGATATCCCCAGAAGCCTTCCATGCCTTTATATGGCTTCCTCTCTTATCAGAGAACTCACCTTTGCCATGTTCTACCATACGGTGAACATAGCCTCCAGACGCCACTCCGGTATATCCCTTCCAGGTATCAGAGTAAACCACAGAACCTCGTTTTACTCTATTCCGGATCAAAGACAAAAGAGTATTGGCTTCCACATTGGGAACAAGTTCAGCCCATACATATCCATTACGACAAAGTACACCGTATACAGGCTGCTTCCTCGTTCCACGCCCTCTTTTTGTCTCTTGAGCCTTCTCTGCTTTCCTTTTTTTCTTCCATTGACCACCAATATAGGTCTCATCTACCTCAACAGCACCTTCAAATACCTCTGGTATATCTCTAATCATAACTTTTCTTGTCATATTCAATGCCCTGAGGATTCTGCGCTTGTCAGTCCCGGTCTCACTAGCGATTTTATTGCTACTAAGCCCCAATATGAAGTATCTCAATATCTTTTGCCATTGTGTCTTTGTAAGTCTAAGAGGCAAGCTATAAGGTGTCCATTCATGCTTGCATTTAGCACACTTATATTTCCCTCTTCTTATAACCCAATATTTATTATAATCACACCATGTACATCTCTTGTTTTTCATGCCACCATCTTATACTTTTAGTGGCTGGAATGGTACTTTACCCTAGATATAATGTCAATTTGTTGGGACATAATTGTCAAAAAATTAAAAAAAATTTGCAATTTTCTTAATTTATGATTTAAAAAACCGTTTTAATTTTCTATAATTATCCAAAAAACAAAAACAATTAATGGAGTAAAAATGTCAAAAGTTAATGTTAAAAAATACATAGAAAACTACGGTAAAACAAAAGAAGCCGCTATCCAAATTTTGCAAGCTATTCAAGGTGACTATGGGTACCTCCCTCTTGAAGTCTTAAACCAGGTTTGTGAGGAGTCGGAAATAACGAAATCCCATATTTATGGTGTAGCCACGTTTTATTCACAGTTTAAACTAACCCCCAAAGGGAAAAATGCCATTAAGATATGCAAAGGGACGGCCTGCCATGTAAAAGGCGTGGACGTTACCATCGTGGCATTTAAAGACCAGTTGGGCATTAATATAGACCAGACTACTGAAGATGGTGAGTTTTCCATAGAAACTGTGGCTTGTCTGGGATGTTGTTCTCTTGCCCCCGTAGTTATGATTAATGAGGACGTTTACGGCGGGCTGTCATCATCGAAAGTAAGGAGCACGTTAAAAAAATATGGGAAAGAATAATGGGCATATTCGATTCGTAGTAGGTTTAGGAAGCTGTGGTATAGCGGCCGGGGCCAAAGATCTCTATGAAGAATTGGCTTCAAAAATTAAAAGTCACACCAATGCCTCTTTAAGCCACACGTCGTGCAACGGCATGTGTTTTAAAGAACCTATCCTGGAAGTGTTTTATCCCGACGGCAACCACTTGATGTTGGGAAACATCCACAAAAAAGACGTAGACAAGGTACTTGAACCACTCCTCACCCAGAAATCAGTGGACGAAAAATTCGTTATCGAAAACTCCCTCCAACCGGACAAAAAGGAAAGCTTTCGTCTGAAACAACACAAAATCGTCCTGGAAAACTGCGGAGTTATTGACCCGGACGACATAGCGCCCTATATAGAAAAAGGCGGCTACAAGGCGCTAAAAAAGGTCTTGACCTCCATGACACACGAACAGGTGATCGAAGAAATGAAGGCCTCCGGCCTGAGAGGCCGCGGCGGCGCGGGTTTCCCTACGGGCACCAAATGGCAATTTGCCAGAAACAACCAGGCAGAAAAAAAATACATGATCTGCAACGCCGACGAGGGCGACCCGGGCGCATTTATGGACCGCGCGGTATTGGAAAGCGACCCCCACAGGGTAATTGAAGGGTTAATCATCGGGGGATACGCTATTGGCGCAAACTACGGTTATATCTACGTTCGCGCCGAATATCCGCTGGCAATTAAGCGGTTAAAGATTGCGATTGCCCAGGCCACGGAAAGAAATCTCCTGGGAGACAACATCCTCAAAAGCAATTTTTCATTTCATCTAAAAATCAAAGAAGGCGCAGGCGCCTTTGTTTGCGGCGAAGAAACGGCGCTCATCGCCTCCATAGAAGGCGAGCGGGGAAACCCCCGGTTAAGACCGCCCTTCCCGGCCGTATCGGGACTATGGAAATACCCCACCAATATTAACAACGTAGAAACACTGGCCTCTGTCCCCTGGATCATCAACAACGGTTCTGCGGCCTACGCTGCTTACGGCACCCCGAAAAGCAAGGGTACGAAGGTCTTCTCCGTAGCAGGAAAGATTGCTAAGGG
Source organism: uncultured Planctomycetota bacterium (assembly GCA_963709355.1). Taxonomy (GTDB): domain Bacteria; phylum Planctomycetota; class Brocadiia; order Brocadiales; family Brocadiaceae; genus PLOWO2-12-38-17. Next base: position 207,768 of record CAVPVY010000005.1, on the reverse strand, counting down.
CGGCCTCGTTGAGGTGGACATGGGCATCCCCTTGCGGGATATTATTTACACGATCGGGGGAGGCACTTCTTCAGGCAAACCTTTTAAGGCTGTCCAATTAGGCGGGCCTTCCGGTGGTTGTGTTCCGAAAAGCCTGCTTGATACACCTGTAGATTATGAAAGTATTGCAGCAACAGGGGCGATTATGGGTTCCGGTGGTATGGTGGTGATGGATGACGACACCTGTATCGTGGACGTGGCAAAGTTCTTCCTTACCTTTACCCAGAAGGAATCCTGCGGAAAATGCACCTTCTGCCGTGTGGGAACCACCCGGTTGCTGGAGATATTGGAAAGAATCGTGGCAGGCAAAGGCGCCATGGACGACCTTGATAAGCTAGCGGACCTTTCAGGAAAAGTGAAAGATCTTTCCCTCTGTGGATTGGGTAAAACAGCGCCCAATCCAATTGTTACAACGCTTAAATATTTTAAGGGTGAATATGAAGAACATATTAAAGATAAAAAATGCAGGGCCGGTGTCTGCAAAGAACTAATTAATTTCTCGGTTATTGAAAAAGCCTGTACGGGGTGTCACTTATGTTATAAAAACTGTCCTGTGGATGCCATATCGGGGACTCCTAAAGAGAAACATCTCATCGATCAGAAGATTTGTATTAAGTGTGGAATGTGTTATGAAGTTTGTAAATTTCATGCTATTTTTAAGGGATAATCATGTCAAATAAAGTAAATGTAACAATTGATGGAAAGGCTTATCAGTTTGATGCTGGTACAACCATTTTGGATGCAGCTAAATCGCTTGGTGTGGAAATTCCCACGCTCTGCCATAACGATAAAATATCACATTATGCCAGTTGTTGGGTTTGTACCATTGAGCTGAAAAGCGGGCGGGGTGGGATGGTGCCTTCCTGTGCTACAAAACTTGAGAATGGTATGGTTGTGGAACTAGATAACAACAAGGTTAAAGAATCACGGAAAGCGTCTTTAGACTTACTTCTTTCCGATCATTTTGGCGATTGTTATGCGCCGTGTAATCAAAAAGGGTGTCCCGCAAATATTGATATCCAGGGTTTTCTGTTTTTAGAAGCCAGAGGCCTGTATAAAGAAGCAGCAAATCTGATCCGTGAAAAAGCCCCTTTCCCGAATGTTTTAGGTCGTGTTTGCCCAAGACCGTGTGAGGAAGTTTGCCGACGCCAAAAAGTAGATAAGTCAATCTTAATCGGTATTCAAAAACGATATATCGCCGAAATGGAAGAAAAGGAAGGGGGTCCCTTTTTGCAAAAAACACCACAAAAATCTTCCGGTAAAAAGGTGACGATTATCGGTGCAGGACCGGCCGGACTCTCTGCAGCTTATTATTTGAGGTTACAAGGCCATGAAGTCACCATTTACGAACGACACCCAAAACATGGAGGCATGCTTCGGTATGGGATACCCTATTATCGACTGCCTGAAGATGTCATGGATTTAGAAGGAGATGCCATTATAACTCAATTGGGCGTGACTGTTCACTATAATACGGAAGTGGGAAAGTCCATTGATTTTGAAGAAATCGTTCGAAATTCTGATGCGGTTCTCTTAGCCGTGGGAGCTTCTAGGGCAACGCCAATGGGGATAGAGGGGGAAGATCTTCCAGGGGTCTTTTCCGGTATTGATTTTTTAGAAAAACTTGCTAAATACGAGCCCGTTGATATTGGGAAAAGGGTAGTAGTTGTAGGGGGTGGAAGTACGGCGATGGATGCCGCCCGATCTTCAGTACGATTGGGCGCCAAAGCAACGGTGGTTTATCGAAGAACGAAAAATGAGATGCCAGCTCATCATGCAGAAGTTAGGGATGCTTATGACGAAGGAGTGGACATAAAGGTACTAACTACTCCCGTTAAGATTGAAAAGACGAAACAATGTCTTAAGATAACCTGCATAAAAATGGAATTAAGTGAGCCGGATGAGAGCGGGCGAAGACGCCCAATAGCAATCGAGGGCAGTGGATTTGAAATTGAGGCAGATTCTGTTATTATGGCAATTGGCCAGAAAACAGATTTTTCCTTTATCAAAAATAAAGGAGTTAATAAATGGGGATTGTTTGATACGAAAGGAAATAGTTATCAAACTGCTGTTGATCCAAAACTCTTTGTTGCAGGAGACTGTTATAAAGGTCCTGATCTTGCGGTTCGTGCCGTAGCTGATGCGAGAAAAGCAGCCCAGTCTATAAACCAATTCCTTAAAGTGGAAGAGGTTGTGGGAGAAGAACTCCGCTTTAGTTCCTATCCTGGAGACTTAGATATTTTGCCTCCTGAAATGTTCGAAGTTTTTACTCCACACACCCGAAAAGAAATTGATTTGCTGCCAGTTAGAAAACGAGCAGGAAATTTTGATGAAGTCGAGCAGGGTTTTACAAAAAACGAGATGACAGATGAAGCAAACCGGTGTTTGGAATGTGGGTGCAATGTGGTAGATATTTGTTTATTAAAGAAACATTCTCAAAAATATCAAGCTGATCAAAATTTATACGCAGGTGCGGGAAGGACATTTAAAACAGATTATTCTCACGAAAAAATAAAGATAGAAACACACAAGTGTATTAACTGCCATGCATGTGTGAGGGCTGTTACAGAAATTAAGAAATGTTATATTTTGGGTGATGCGGGACGAGGTTTCTCAATGCGTATTGTTCCTATGATGAACGTTCCTTTAAGCAAGACCCATTGTGATGGTTGTGAAGAATGCGTTCAGGTTTGTCCGACAGCCGCAGTGCGGATAGACAGGGATATATATTTAACAAATTCCCATGGCTAAGCAAAAGACTACGGTACTAAGAATATAATCGGGAAATTTAAGCGTGGCTTTCCCGATAATAAGGTTGCCGCTGATGCTGGCGTGAGTCGATCGGAAAAAATTTCGCTTATTTCTACTTTGTTGCCGTCATATTCTGACAACAATGTTTTTTTCAGCTAAATATTCTTTTACTGCCCGAATGGAAATTTCTCTGTAATGAAAAATAGAGGCAGCAAGGGCTGCATCCGCCTTCCCTATCGCAAAGACATCATAAAAATGCTCCAATTTGCCTGCCCCGCCTGATGCAATAACCGGGATATTTACAGCCTCTGATATAGCCATGTTTAACTCAATATCAAATCCATCCTTTGTACCATCGCAGTCCATGCTAGTTAACAATATTTCACCTGCGCCTCTTGATTCGGCTTCTATCGCCCATTTGATAGCGTCCAATTCAGTTGGAGTCCTGCCACCATTTATAAAAACTTCCCAATTTGTTATATTAGCTTCCGACCTTGTCCTTCTTGCATCAATTGCAACTACAATACATTGATTGCCAAATCGCCTTGATGCCTTTGTTATGAAATCAGGCTCCTTAATTGCCGCCGTATTTATTGACACTTTATCGGCACCTGCATTCAACAACTGTCGAATATCATCAATATTTTTAATACCTCCTCCAACCGTCAACGGCATGAATACCTGTTCGGCTGTCTTTCTTACCACGTCAATAATAATATTCCTGTTTTCATAGGAGGCCGTTATATCGAGAAAAGTCAGTTCATCGGCACCTTCTTTGTCATACTGAGCGGCAATCTCCACCGGATCGCCTGCATCCCTCAGGTTTATAAAATTTGTCCCTTTTACAACACGTCCATCTTTTACATCTAAACACGGTATAATTCGTTTAGCAAGCATTGTATTACAGTAACCTTTAGCAAGTTTTTGTTACAAGATTAAATGTAGGATGTGTTAAGTGCAGCGAACCCATCAATAAATTGAAATCTGCACAAACGGGCAGCAATAGTTTAAAAATCTTTTTCTGGACTGGATGTCTTTGCGTAGAGTCTTTTTGGTATGCGTCCCGAAATGAATGCAAATCGTCCCGATTCACAGGCAAGCTTCATAGCCCTTGCCATAAGCACAGGGTCTTTTGCATGAGCAATTCCTGTGTTGAGCAGTACGCCTTCACAACCAAGTTCCATTGCAATTGTTACGTCTGACGCTGTACCAACGCCAGCGTCTACAATTATAGGAACCCTTGCCGATTCAAGTATAATCCTTATGTTGTTTTTATTTAAAATACCCTGTCCTGAGCCTATTGGGGCGCCTGCCGGCATTACACTCATGGCGCCGGCATCTTCCAGTTTTTTCGCGACAATCGGATCGTCTGATGTATACACAAGGACTGTAAAACCTTCTTTTACTAGAATCTGTGTAGCTTTCACGGTTTCAACTGGATCCGGCAACAACGTTCTTTCATCACCAAGCACTTCCAGTTTAATCATATCAGATATGCCCATTTCACGCGCCAGATGCGCTACCCTGATTGCCTCTTCAGCAGAATAACAACCCGCAGTATTTGGCAGGATTTTATATTTATTTGTGTCAATATAATCTAACAAAGACGATGTTTCATTTATTTTTACCCTACGAATGGCGACAGTGACTACTTCCGTACCACTGGCATCCAATGCCTCTTTCATCACGTCCATAGACGAATATTTCCCTGTGCCAACAAAAAGTCGGGAAGTAAATTCATACTTCCCAATTTTTAACTTTTTATCCTCTACCTTTTTTCCAATCTCAACCGCCGCCAACAAAAGTTACAACCTCCACCACGTCTGAATCCTTAAGTGTGCGTTTAGAATGTTCCTTCTTAGGAATAACCTCTGTATTTAATTCCACAGCGGTGCGATTCTTGTCAATCTTATATAATTCAAGCACTTTTTCTACGGTTGTTCCTTCAGGACATTCTTTCTGTTCGCCATTTAAGGTAATTCTCATTCTTTCTTCCTAACCGCATAACAAAATCTTAAGAAATGAATTTCTATCATCAAATGTTAACATATTTAAAATAAAATGCAATGGAAAAGAGGTTTGACAACGGTACTCATTCGCCATATAATTCAGTCATTATGAAAGAAACACCTTTTGACAAAATCAACAGTATTATTAAACATTATGAACGTTTTCTCATTACTACTCATGTGAGAGTTGATGGAGACGCTATTGGCTCTGAAATAGCCCTGTATCACGCACTTAAAAATATGGGAAAATCTGTTTATATCATAAACGATTCTCCAATTCCACAGTCTTATAAATTTGTAATTCCAGCAAGCGGGCTATATATCCATCCTCAGATACCCAAAGAGCAGCCAGAGGTTGTATTCACGCTGGATTGCCCTACATTTGAGCGACTTGGTAAGGTAAAAGAAATTATTCCTAAGGACGCTGTAATTATAAATATTGACCACCATATCTCCAATATAAACTTCGGTAACATAAATTTTGTAACAGAAGACATGTGCGCTACAGGAGCAATACTCCTTTCGCTTTTCAAGGCCATGAACATCAAAATTACTCCAGATATTGCAACTGCCCTGTATATTGCAATAGTAACCGACACCGGACGTTTTACACACTCCAATACAACGCCGGATGCACTAAGGGCAGCCGCTTTTCTTATAGAACAAGGGGCAAAGCATTTAGAAATATCCAAATATGTTTATAACACAAATCCTTTAAATTTAGTCCATTTGCAGACACATGTGCTAAATACGCTCAAACTGTATCACGGAAACCGAATTGCAACAATCCGGATAACTAAAGAAATGTTAAAAAAAACTAGTGTCAGTGCAATTGACACTCAGGAGCTTGCAGATATTCCTATTTCAATTGACGGGGTGTATGTCGGTGTTCTGTTCCGCGAGATGACAGAACCCAACTGGGTAAAAATAAGCATGAGGAGCAGGAACGGCATTGATGTTAACAATGTTGCAACAAAGTATGGAGGCGGCGGTCACAAATACGCCTCAGGTTGTGAAATAAAGGGTAACATCGAGGACGTGCAAAAACTTATTCTTAACGAAATAGAGAAATCATTATTAAAAGAAAATTAACTCATATAGTATATTCCCAAATTGACGGAAAAAGAATCTAAACAGCACCCACTACAAGACGACCTGATAAAAAATGAGCTTAAATCAATTATCAATGCCGTAAAGACCCATATTGAGTTCGAAAGAGGTTTTGGCATAGATACGGTTACAATTTCCAAGGCAATTAATGATTCGCCCCCTCCGGTTTATCACAAAAAAACTTTAACATTAGAGTCGCCTATAATAAATTCTTCAAGTGAGTATATTAGTACAAACGAAAAAATGCAAAGTCACAAACTTCTTGAAGAATTAAGGAATGAAATATTATCCTGTCATAAATGCCCACTGGGCAAGACGCGCACTAATCTAGTATTTGGAGTTGGAAACCCAAATGCAGACCTTATGTTTGTTGGTGAGGCTCCTGGCCGTGACGAAGACCTAAGGGGTGAACCCTTTGTAGGCCGTGCAGGTCAATTACTCACTAAGATTATTGAGGCTATAGGCTTAAACCGCAAAGACGTTTATATTGCAAACATACTTAAATGCCGTCCCCCCGGAAATCGCAATCCTCTACCAGAAGAAATCGTACTCTGTTTGCCTTATCTAATTAAGCAAATTGAAATCATTAAGCCGAAAGTATTATGTGCACTGGGTACATTTGCCGCACAAACACTGCTTGGTGCAAAGGCGCCTGTTGGTACTTTAAGAGGTAAATTCCACGCATATAAGGACATACCTTTTATGGTTACCTTCCATCCAGCATATCTCCTGAGAAACCCGATTGAAAAGGCAAAGGTCTGGGATGATATGAAAAAGGTGCGGGATTTATTGAATGAATTATTACAAAAAGACAAAAATTACACTACATAGCAAATATCCGATAAACTACGTTTTGCCTAACTAACACCTCACTTTCTCAAGAGTAATTAAAAAATATGTAAATCTGGGACAATGTGTAAACCTAAGATAAAGCAACAGTTTTAACCCGGTGTGCATGACAGTCAATATTAACAGCAACTGGCAGACTGGCAATATGACACGAATACATGTTTACATGTACTGCAAGCGCAGTAACCCAACCGCCCAATCCCTGCGCACCAATACCAAGGTTGTTTATTCTGTCCAGCATTTCCTGTTCTAGCGCTGCGGTATCTGGGTTGGTTTGTTTTGTACCAAGTGGTCTTAAAAGCGACTTTTTAGCAAGGAGTGCAGCATAATCAAACGTACCCCCAATTCCTACTCCAACAATAACAGGCGGACAAGGATTTGCCTTTGCAACCTTTACTGTCTCCACCACAAAATCAATTATGCCTTTCCTACCATCCGCAGGGGTCAACATTGAGATTCTGCTCATATTTTCACATCCTGCGCCCTTTGCCATGAATGTAATTTTCAGACAATTGCCACTGATAAACTCAGAATGAATAATAGCCGGTGTATTATCACCCGTATTGGTTCGTTTTATGGGATCGGAAACCATTGATTTTCTCAAAAAACCCTCTTTGTATCCTCTGCGTACGCCCTCGTTAATAGCATCGTACAAATTACCATCAGTAATTTCTACGCCTACGCCTATTTCAACAAATATAACTGCAGCCCCTGTATCCTGGCATATAGGCATCCTGCATTCCTTTGCAATTTTTGCATTTTCTAACAAATCAGCAAATATCTCTTTTGCTACAGGAGATACTTCAGCCTCATATGAATCAGTAAGCGCTTTAAGAACATCTTCATTCAAAACAAAGTTCGCATCCATGCAAAGATTGGATACTTTTTCTATTATTTTTGCAGTGCTAATCCTTGTATGTATAGCCATAACGTACTGCTCTTATATTCTCTTCAAGAAACTGAGTCGGAAATTCCGCTGCAAAATTTACTGTCTCAATATTGATTCCGATTTTACTCAATATCTTTCCAAGTGCAATCATATTAACAAAAATTGGACTGCTAAACTTTTCTATAGCCAGCTTCTCAAAAGGAATGCGATCACTCACCGGACAGCGAAGTTCGCACTTCCTGCACTCAGTTTCGCAGGCTGACGCCTCGATAAGCACATGTTTCGCCCTGATTTCTGGATCAGGCGTTTTTGAAAGTTGCAGACCAATATCCGCTTCCTCAAAAAAAGGAACTTCAATAGGGTCATTAGAATATATAATCTCTGCCCTGATATTGCCACTGCGTACAGTAGCGTCATATACAAGGTTCATGGCAACTTCTTTTCCCAGTTTCGCCAGAATATCAGCAAGGGCGTGAGCCATGAGTTTAATACCCTGACCTGCCTCGCCTGCAAGCACAATCTTTTTTGTACGATGTTCTTCAGGGATTGGAGTAATCTGATTCACCATCAGGATAATACTGACGCCAAAAAATCTCTTGTCAATAAATGCCGTCTCCCTGAAGCCGTGTTTCTGAAACAGGCGATATGCAATCTTCTCAGAAGGGTACGTAAACAATTTTGCCTCGTGACAACCTTTTTCCATAAAGATTCTCAATGTTTCCTCGATGAGTTTATCTCCATATCCCTTTCGTCTATATTCAGGAAGCAGTCCCAGCCAGTGTACATTCCCTGCGCCCTCAGAAATCCAGGCAAACATAAAGCCAACAACTTTATTGTTCTCCTTGCCGGCAAGATAAACACAATTCTTGTTGTTTAGCCGTTTTTTAACCTCTTCTACAGGATAGATACCTTTAAAATGCAGGCGCTCCGTTTCAAGACTCTTGGCGTGCAATTCATCTATTATGAAATGAAAAAGCTTTATAGTTTCTTCTACATCAGATTCTTTGAGATATTCGATGATAAATGCCATAGTGAAACAAAATTATTTACGATGTTTTATAAAGTAATAAGTTGTTCTTATATCTTAGTCCTCAATGCAGGATCTTTTTTGAAATTATGAATTTTAAATTAGCCTAACATTATTATAAATGCAAGGTAAAATTTATATCTGTCTATTAATAGCCACACAAATTCTTTTAATTAAAATAATATTTGACTTGATTCAATAATAATGGTAATTAAATTCGTATATAAAAAGAAGATCCCTTCATTACTATCATTTCAATCAAATTTATAATATGGTTGAACAAACACCGAAATACAGAAAAAATTGGTTATCTTTAATCAGTTTTTGTATTTTACTGAGCTATATCTCTTTAAATCCCAGATTGGCATACGCTGAAAATGCAGCAACAAGCACTGATATTGTCCAAGAGCCTGCGAATATTACTGAATCCAAACCAAATTCCAGTAATACAAACAATAACATTAAAGAAGACTTCTCAATGGAAGCCCTCTGGTTTGGTTTTTATGAAGAAGTAACTATTGCTACAAGGCATGAAACTCCCATCAGTAAGGCGCCAAGTATTGTTACGGTAATTACGGCTGAGGAGATTAAGAATTTAGGCTATCGTACCTTTGCTGAAATTTTAAGGACAGTACCAGGATTTGAAATTACACAGGGTGGCAATACTGGAAATACACTCCCCAACGCACGCGGTCTCAATCTTGCCGGACAAATAAGGCTGATGCTCAATGGACATCTTGTAAATAATCCATTTAGGGGAGAGGCTTTCACGAATTTTGACAATTTTCCTATAGAAAATATAAAAAGGATAGAAATCATACGCGGGCCAGGTTCTGCCGTATACGGCGAAAATGCATTTTCAGCGGTCATTAACATTGTTACCTTTGATGCAAAGGATATCAACGGCATAAAGGTTAGCAGTGGTTACGGGAGTTTTGATACCTATGAGGAAAACGTTGTGTTTGGTAAGACGTATGGGCAGGTCAATATTTCTGGAATAGCTCATTACAGACAAACTACTGGCTTTGATGGCATTGTTGAAAGTGATAGCCAAACAATAACCGACAAAAATCTTTCTTCTTTTGGGTTCTCTGCAGCCTCAGAGGCCCCAGGACCTGTTCAGAACTGGGGACAAGAATATGATCTGAACTTGAAAATGGCTTACAAAGATTTTTACGTTGAGGGCTTTTACCAAAATAAGAATAGAGGGCCTTTTATCGGTATCCAAAGCGCTCTCAATGACGAATCTGATGTTGAAACCAACTATGTATTTGTCGAGGCTGGATATAAAAAAATCCTTAATGAAAAATTTACTTTTAAACCCAGGGTCTATTACGATCAATTCGACAATAATTTTTTCTTTGAATCTCTGCCAGAAGGTGCGACTATACCAAATACCAGTGGCGTGCTTAAAACTTATCCAGACGGCCTTGTTGGCAATGGGGCGGTGATTGAAAAGGTAGTTGGTACGGAGATACCCTTTGATTACGAAGTGTTCGATGGAAATATAATTACCCTGGGTCTGGAGTACCGTTTGATTAATCAAACCAGTGTTCACTATTCAAGTAACTTTCATCCCGTAACACTGGACCCACTCGATGGCATGCAGGATTTTTCGAATACCTATCCTTTTATAAAAGAAGCCACACGAAGGATGGAATCGGTTTATCTGCAGGACCTGTGGGATATTACCAATACGATAAACCTCACCCTTGGGCTACGGTATGATCACTACAGTGATTTCGGCGGCACGCTCAGCCCTCGGGCGGCTGTAACATGGGCTTTCACAAAAAATGCCTCGCTAAAACTGCTTTACGGGGAGGCGTTCAGAGCGCCCAGTTTTCAAGAAATGTATACCACCAATCAAACGGCATTTCAGGGAAACCCTGATTTGGATCCAGAAACTATCCGGACATACGAAGCTGGATTGAGTTACCAATTTAACAAATATGTCACAAGCTCTATAAATTATTTCTACAATGATGTAGAAGATATTATTGGTATCCGTGTTATCGATATCGAACGGAATACACGACAGTTTGAGAATGCTGGGAGTGCACATGTTCAAGGGATAGAGATGGAAACTAAGGTAAACATAATGAAAGATAATTACGTCTTTATGAATTATACCTTCCAGAATCCTGAGGATAACCATGGAGATGATTTGCCCTTCGTTGCGCAACACAAGGGCAACTTTGGCATAAATGTACATTATTGGAAATATATAAATACCAACCTAAATACCTTTGTCAGTGGAAGGCGTTCCAGGGATAGGACAGACGAAAGGGAAACTCGTGACGACTTACCCGCTTACGCCTTGCTCAATCTGTCTATTATTGGAAAGGAATTCTTCAAAACCATGGAGATGCAGGGAACGGTATTTAACCTGCTTGACAAAGATTATAGCGATCCTGGGTCTGTTTCTATACCGGAAGATCTGCCCAGACCGGGAAGGACATTCTTTATCGGGCTGAGTTATCAATTCTAACATTTGTTTCATTCAGCACTAATTTCAATTCTTTTAGTAATATGATTCACTAAACTGATTTTCGTAATCCCTAAGATCTTAAAAAGAATAAATTAGACCTCTTAAACATGCCATCTCTAAGAGTAATGAACCGGGCTCTAAACAGGAAGATACGTAGAGATTGCAATCTTACTGGTGTAATAAAAAAACTAAAAAGTACTATTCTTATAAAAGTTCTGAATAATACTATTTCTGTCTTTTGTTATGCTCGGGTAAAATTTGTATATTGTTCATTTTATTCTCAAGCCGCACCTAAAAGAAATATAAAAGAATGAAGCTATTGAAAATATTCAGTCGCAAGCAGGTACGCATTTTGACCAGAAAATAGTGAAGATTTCTTAGAGCAAATATCCCTAAACACATCAAATCATAAAAATCAAAAGGAGGCTGGAAAATTCCTGTTGAATTTGGAAAATAAAAATTAAATTACAAGGGACGAAATACAATTGAAATTTTTTTTCAGTTTTTATTAATTATTTGTTGCAAATGTACAACTTATCTATTACCTTATTTACGACTTAATCAGCAAAGTCAAAAATACTGCTCTTTGCTAAGCGCTAAAGCAAGACGATATTCTCTAAAAGTTATTAAAAAATTTAAATTCTGAGGAATATTAAGACACCAAATTCATAATTACACAATTGTTTAACAGAAAAATCTTAAATACCAAATTTCCCTAAACCTTATTTAGGAGGTATTATGAGATACTTTTTAACAATTGTAGTCGTTGCAGTAGTGATAGTCCTTCATAACACAAAAGCATTTGCAAGCATTTCCTATGCTGATATGTTCCTGCCAGAAAGAGGTTATAAACCTGTCAAGGACATGTGGCAAGACTATAAAAAGACTTTATCCGATAACCAACTCTATAAAGAATGGTGTGTTAATACATTCGAAAAAGGCGAACAAATCTACGATGCTTATAAAGAAATCGCCTTCGATATTGATTACTGCTCAAACCTCCGAAGACAGATTACTGGCAAACACCGCTGGAAACCAGACAAAACAAACAGGGCGACTGCGAAGATTCTGTTTTCCTGTTCTTCTCCAAACTTTCTAAACTTGATATTGACGGCTATATTACCTGGGGATGGATTGTTGATAAAAATAGCTCCATTATCTTTGCACATGTATGGTATCAATTATTTGATAAATACGGCGGGCAATACATAGTTGAAGGATTCTCAAAGGAATGGAACGGAATAATTCCACTTGAAAAAATCAAAGAAGAGGAAGAGCGTGTACCAACGCTTATGCTAAGTCACGGTTATGTAAACAATGTTGTAAATGAATTGCTTGTTGACTTTGATAATCCTCATAAGTTTTCAAAACCGCTTGATGATGACCAATTTCACTGGAATATCTACTTTAATAACAACCATGTCATTAGTGATATATTCCAGAAACTCCGGCTTATGTTCCGGCGGTATAAAGAACAAATGAATAAATTATCACTGTCCCAATGAATCCTTTTCATTAATCTTCTGGGCGTAAATATCCCAGTAACTAATGTCCTTATTACGGGCATCCTGCCATGAGATAACCGCACTGCCAATACCGTCATTAGCAATTACTGGATAACACTGTGTATCGGATGCCATAGAAACAGCCAAACCTCTATCACCCCATCTTAATTGCCCTTTTTGATCAATCCATTGTGCGTAGATATCAAAAAAAGTTGATTTGCGACTGTCATTCCAGACTAGCGATACGCCTCCTGCACCGTCATTATCAATATTTACATAGTTTTGAATTCCTGTTTCTGTACAAATACCCCAACCATCTTCAACCCATAAAGCATTCCCTGCAATATCAATCCGCTGAATATAAATATCAGATTCTCCACTGCGCATATCTGACCATGCAATATAAGCGCCACCTGCCCAATCACTGGTAATAACGGGGTAGTTCTGATTGCCCTTTGCAATTGACACTGCAACACCGTTCTCCTTCCAATGTACAGCCCCATTGCCATCCAATTGCTGGGAGAAAACATCGTTGTTACCGTTACGAGTATCAATCCAGGCTATGACTGCACCTTCAGCTTTGTTACTAATTATAACAGGAAAGCTTTCGTGTCCGGAAGCAGTGCATACAGCAACGCCGTTTTTATCCCATAAAATTTTACCGCTTCCATCAACTCGCTGGGCGTATATGTCTGCGTAACTTTTACGAAAATCCTGCCATACTGCAATAACTCCACCTGCACAGTCGTCCACTGCCATAGGCGCATTTTGTGCACCTGATGTCCCACAAATAAGAACACCATCTATCGCCCATAACATTTCACCCTCCTTACTGATACGCTGAGCGTAAAGGTCTGCATAGTTTGTCCTTAAATCCTGCCATATTACAATAGCACCACCACTGCCATCTATTGCAATACACGGACTATTCTGTGCATTAACCTCAGTACATACTGCTACGCCATTTTCTGCCCATTGCGGTTTCCCTTCTTTATCAATTCTTTGTGCATAAATATCATAATTACCGCTTCCTCTTCTGATATCCTGCCATGTAATAATTGCACCGCCATCTTCATCGCTTATTATTCTTAGTTTATTCTGATTCTCCGGGGCTGTACAAACAGGAACGCCGTTTTCCATCCACAACACGTTGCCTTGCGCATCAATCCTTTGTGCATAGATATCAAAGTTAACGTTTCTCGCATCTTCCCATACAATAATAGCGCCCCCTGCTTTATCGCTAACTATCTGTGGAAAGCTTTGTTGCCCTGACGCTGTACATACGGTTGTATTCTCAAGCGAACTAGCAGACCGGTCGGCCATAGTTAAATAAAATGGGTTTATTACATGTAAAGCACTAAATGCAAAAACAAATAATATATTAAGAAATATTCTCTTCATTCTTCCAACCATAAATCCTATAAGCTCATTACTTTTTCATACCGGCATACAAGAGTGGGTCCAATTCTGCAGCCTTGCTGTATATCTTCATTGACTCATCATATTTACCTATATTGTATAAAGTATTTGCCTTATTATGCCACGTCCTTGCATTCTTCGGATTAATCTCCAACGCTTTATCAAATGCCTTAATAGCTTCATCGTACATACGAAGCCTGTCAAGTGTAATTCCCATATTATTCCACGCCCAACCCCTGTTAGGATTATTAGAAACTGCCTTGGTAAAAAATTTAAGGGCTTCCTCATAACCCTCAAGCAGAATCAAGATATAGCCCTTTCCACACCACGATAATTCATCTTGCGGATTAAGTTCGATTGCTTTATCAAACACCGCTTTTGCTTCACTGTATCTACCCACGGAAATCAAGACAACGCCCTTGTTATACAATGTGCTCGAAAGCTTTGGTTCTGCTTTAATAGCTTCGTCAAATATTTTTAATGCCCTCTCGTAATTACCTTTTTTATACAGGGCTATTCCCTTGTTTACTTTTGTTGGATTACTATCGGGTTTAACGTCCAATGCCTTATCATAAGCCTGAATCGCAGCATCGTAACTACCCATGCAATAAAGGGCATTCCCCAATCCATCCCATGCCTCAAAATAATCTGGATAGCATGCAATCGAATTTTTAAATGCTTTAACAGCGAGTTCGTACTTAGCACGGCTATATTTTGATTGCCCATTTTTAATCCAGTGCCTTGCGCTATATTTTTTCCCAGAAGTTTTATATATGTTTCCCTGTAAGGTAACGGCATGTACTAAACCACTTAAGTTGATAATAGCAAGGGTTACCAGAAGAATCGGTATTAATTTAAAGCTTCGCTTTTTTATCTGGTTATTGGAAAGAAGGGATATAATTCCGATGTTGTAAATCATTTTCTTTAAAAACTAAATATCCTGAGATTTTATATAAAAAAACAGCCAAAAAATCTTATAAAAATTAACCTTTAAAATCAAATTAATTATCACAAATAGACACCATCTCTGCATGAACCGTCTCCCACCTTTTATAAAGAGCGCTTAGTTCATGGGTTATGATCTTATATTGCTTGTTAATATCAACTGACTTTTCTTTATTACTGTACAAAGTTGTATCCTGAAAAATGCTGTCAAATTCTCTTTTTTTGTTTTCTAATAGGGAAATCTTTCCTTCTATATCCTGAACCTCTTTTGTCAGCCTTCTTTTCCTGGCATTTTGTTCTTTTTTCAATAAATACAATTGTTTCTGTGAGCCGCGTTCTTCAAGGTTGGGAGATGTATTAACTTTGGTATCGTCCTTTATAGATCCGATATGTAAATCTAACGCCTTTTTATCAAGAAAATCTTTAAAATTTCCAATATGTACATGGAGTCTGCCCTCTCTTAATTCATAAACCTTCGATACAAGCCCATCGAGGAAATCTCTGTCATGCGAAACAATTAACAAACTACCGTGATAATCTAATAAGGCATTTTTAAGAATTTTCTTGGTTACAATATCAATATGGTTTGTTGGTTCATCCAGAATAAGAAAATTAGTTGGTTTAAGAAGCATCTTGGCAAGGGTGAGTCGTGATTTTTCCCCACCGCTTAGAACATTTACAGTTTTAAAGACGTCGTCTCCAGAAAATAAAAAAGCTCCTAATATATATCTTACATAAGGGATCATGGAGAATGGTGCTATAGATTCCATTTCCTGTAATAAGGTGTTATCGTTATTTAATTTTTCAGCATGTTCCTGTGCAAAACAATCAAACATCACATTGTGCCCCATCTTTACGGTACCTGAAAGCGGTTGTTCAATACGGGCAACTATACGTGATAATGTAGATTTACCTGAACCATTTTGCCCAACAAGGGCAACCTTTTCTCCACGCTCAATTGAAAAACAAATATCGTGGAATATAAAACAACCATCATATTTATGTGATAAGGCTTTTACATCCAGGACATTCACTCCGCTCTGCTTCGATGCTTGAAACCTGAATTTCACCTTGGCTACGGCGTCTTCAGGTAGGTCTTCCTTCTCCATCCTTTCAAGCATGAGGATACGGCTCTGCACCTGTGACGCCTTTGTGTTTTTTGCCCTAAACCGCTCTATGAAACGCTCAACCTCTTTAATTCTTTTTTGTTGATTTATATATCGTGCGATCTGCAATTCAGTCTGTCTTTCTTTTTCAACCTCATAAAAGGAATAATTCCCGTGATATTCATCCACCTCACCTTTTTCTAACTCCCAGATTTTTGTGACATTTCTATCCAGGAATGTCCTGTCATGCGATATAATAATAATACTTCCTTTAAATTCTTTAAGGTATTCCTCCAGCCACAGAATAGAATCAATGTCAAGGTGATTTGTAGGTTCATCAAGCAACAGTAGATTGGGGTCCTGAAGCAACAGCTTGGAAAGCGCAACCCTCATCTGCCAGCCTCCGCTTAAATCGTTAATTTCTTTTACAAAATCAGATTCTTTAAATCCCATACCCTTTAGAACCTTGCTCACCTCGGCATCAACCTTTGAACCGTTAACCACCTCCAGTTGATGTCGAAAGTTTGCATACTTATCAAGGAGCAATTGATGCTCCTCGCTGCTTAGGGATTGATCTTCCAGTAAACCATGAATTCCGTCGATTTGGGTTTTGATGTAAATGACATCACTAAAGGCTGACCGTGCCTCTTCAAATACGGTCATTCTTTCAAAAACAAATTTTTCCTGTGGTAAGTAACCTATATTTATATCTTTTGCCATGATAAGCTCGCCATTATTCGGTTCTATCAATTTGCAAATAAGCTTGAAAAGTGTAGATTTACCGGCGCCATTTGGACCTATCAGACCAATCCTATCATTCCGCCGGATGTGTAAAGAAACCTCGTTTAAAATACTCCTGCTGCCAAAAGAAATACTCAAATCATTTAGACGTATCATTTTATTCCACCGTAGACAGCTTCTCTATATTCCTTCCAGAAGCATTCCACTATACAAAACCCGGCTTCAGAAAGTAACTTTAAATCATCATTAAGAAGTAATGGATGGTCGCCATCCTTTGTTTCTTTCTCCAGATATTCAGAAGAAATTTGGTCTAGAGACTTTTCCTGGTTCTTTATTGCCTTTGTCCTCTGTTGGATTCCAAGGTGATGCAAGTATCGGTATCTTGCCTCAATCACCGCGTTATTAGTCCCAAAGACATCGCCATTCAAAAACCAGCCATATGTCCTTAAAATTGAATAAATATATTTAAATAATTTGAGCTTTTCTTCTCTGTATAAATGGTGAAACGCAAATGTTGAAACCACTAAGTCTATATCTGAAATAGGTTCTCCTGCCTCGAGTAACGATTGAAAAGTAATGTTTTTGAATGTAATCTGCTTAAGATAATCCTTAAGCCGCAACTTTGCCTTTTCTATCATCAATTCTGCGGCATCTATCGCTATAATTGTTGCATTTGGGAATGTTTCTAATATTTTATAGGAAACGTATCCTGTTCCTACACCAAGATCCACCATGCGTAAATTAGCATTTTTATTAAACGGTACTAACTCACATAAAACCGATGCCATTTTCACACGGTTTGGGTGCCAAATATCCATATCCTGGTCATATGAAGCGACTACATCGGGCTTATTGAAGGCAAAAACTGTTTCCCTTAAGTCACTATTTTCCACAAAAATACTCCTGATATCTTAGTTGCTTTGATTGTTTCATTCATAAGAAATTTATAATAAAAATCATCTCTGACTGATTCCTATTTTAAGTAAGATTATGGCTTGTTTACTTATTTATAATAATCCATTATAACAATTTAAGAATTTTAGCATTTTATTACAAGGAGTTCTAGCAATTTGCAGAATATTTAAGGCAAAAACCGCTCAAACAGGTTCTATAAAATTTATTTAGACATAATCGTATAAAAACACCCACAATACTCTTGGCAGCTTTTAGTAATTAAATTTTGTTGAATACCTTAAGATTACCGATAGAATTTATTAGGAACAAATAAAAATTTAAAAACTGGTAAAAACTGTATAAAGACGTATGAAATACTATAGAAACCTATTCAACAGCATCAAAGTTCAGATTATATTTTACATCTGCCTATTGACTACCATACCTTTGCTATTCGTTTGTATTGTAGAATACTACAGCAGCAAAAACGCCATCGAACAAAGAGTTATTGAGCAACTTACTTCTATCGCCGACCTGAAAAAAAGAGAACTAAACAACTGGCTGGAAGAGCGATTTATAGACACCTCTGTAATTGCCCGCAATAAGGTGCTCGCTGCGGCAACAACAAGTCTTTTGCAACAGAGACGAAGGTTCGAAAATGTTCATCAATTGATGAACTCAGAAACTGCAGGCATAAATTACAAAAGGGTTTTAGAAAATCTTCATGCACTCAAACAGTTTTATAAACACTATAACATTATTTCCATTATTGATGGTGCAAACGGAGAAATAGTTGTATCCACTTACCCCGATATCGTTGGAAAAACAGTAAAATATTTTAACAAATATATAGACACACTCGAACAGAAAGAAATAGATGTAAGGGATGTTTACGCCTCTGAACTCACAGACCAGAATTGCATGACGTATTTTTGCCCGGTTTGTCTGACAGATCCACTTACCCTAGAAAGCAGTGATGTAATTATAGGTGTGATATTATTAGATGTTGATGTAAAAAATAGTATTGAACCCTTGATCAGTAACTGGCCCGGAATGGGTAATACCGGAGAAACGCTTCTTGTAAGGAAAGAGGAAAACAATATTGTTTATTTAAATAACCTCCGACACAAAGAAGACGCCGGGCTAAAACTTGTTTGTAATATCAATTACACCCCTGACATCCCTTCGATACTCAGTGCAAGCGGGAAAGAAGGCATTAAAGAGTCTATGGATTACAGAAACGTTAGTGTTCTTTCTGCATACAGATATATTCCAACTCTCAATTGGGGTCTTGTAGCAAAACAGGATTTAACCGAAGCTTTCGCACCTGTTGAACAATTAAAGATGCGTATTATTGTTTTGATTCTTGTCTGTACCATAGTTGTCATTGCAATTGGTATTTCACTTACTAATCGCATCACACAACCAATATTACAACTTGCTGAAGGGGCAAAGGCTATTGGTTCTGGGAATTTAGATCATCGCATTTCAATCGCTTCACAAAATGAGGTAGGTGTCCTTGCTAAAGAATTTAACCAAATGGCAACAAAACTAAAAGAATCATATTCAAACCTTGAACAAAAGGTGGAAGAAAGGACAGCACAATTACTGCGCGCAGAACGTTTGGCTGCCGTTGGAGAACTCGCAGCAGAGGTTGCTCATGAAATCAACAATCCACTGGGTGGTCTGAGAAATTTTGCAAGTATGCTTGAAAATGAACCTGAAAACACTCAACAAACAAAAAAATATGCCGCCCTTATACTCGAAGGACTCAAAAGGGTTGAGATAATAGTGAAACGGTTACTGACGTTTTCAAGGGCTTACAGCCTTCAAATGTCCGATAAAAACATTAATCATATTATAAACAATTCAATAAAATTTATTGAATACAGAATTGAACCATATCACATAACTATTAAAAAGGATTTGAACGAAACCATTCCACACGTATACATAGACGCTGATAATATCTCTCAGGTACTAATCAATATCATGGTAAACGCCCTCGAGAGTATGCCAGACAGTGGAACACTGACAATAAAGACAGACACTTGCAAGAAACACAACAACTGTGTTACCGTTTGTATTGCTGATACCGGTTGCGGTATCAGAAAGGAACTAAAAGATAAAATATTCGAACCTTTTTTTACCACAAAAAATAAAGAAGGCGAAAAAGGGCTAGGAATGGGCCTGGCTATTTCCAAAAGGATAATAGAAGACCATCATGGTGAAATTAATGTAGAAAGCACTGTTGGAAAAGGAACTACTTTCAGGATTTGCCTGCCTGCATCAAAAAGATAAATTAATCAATGAGTTATCTTATCATAAATTACATTAAATTATTTAATACTCGATTCTTTATGAATTGAAACTCAAAACTTTTATTATGAAGAGTAAAATACTTATTGTTGACGATGAAAAACTAATGCGCATGTCCCTCGAAGATAAATTGATAAAAGAGGGCTATTCCGTCACTGCATTTTCAAATGCCACCGAAGGCCTTAAAGAACTGCAATCTACAAATTACGATGCGGTAATAACCGATCTACGCCTGCCGAAAATGGACGGTATAGAATTCTTGAAAGAAACAAAAAAGATATCTCCAGATACAGTTGTAATCATCATGACTGCATACGGTTCCATTGAAAATGCCGTAACTGCAATGAAGGAAGGTGCACACGATTATGTTACGAAACCATTCCCCCTGGAAGAATTAATCATAAAACTTAAAAAGGCAATCAAGCACAAGGATATTATTGCAGAAAACATCATGCTGAAACAGCGCGTTCTCGGCCAGTACGGTTACGATAATATGATAGGCAGGGGTGAGGGCATGAAGCGTGTGTTTGAGATTATCAGCACAGTGTCAAACCGGGATACCACCATACTCATTCATGGAGAAAGCGGTACTGGAAAAGAACTCACAGCCGGCGCTATTCATTACAACAGTAACCGGAAGGACAGGCCTTTTATAAAACTAAGTTGCGCCGCTTTGAACAAAGAAATATTGGAAAGCGAATTATTTGGACATGAAAAAGGTTCGTTTACAGGTGCAATAAAAACAAGGCGTGGACGTTTTGAACTGGCTGATGGTGGCACCATATTTCTCGATGATGTGGATGACATACCTTTAGAAATGCAGGTCAAGCTCCTGAGAATCCTTCAGGAACAGGAGTTTGAGCGTGTCGGTGGCGAGGAGACGATTCCTGTCAATGTGCGTGTCATCTGCGCAACCAAAAAAGACCTCAAAAAACTTGTGCAGGAAGGCAGTTTTCGTGAAGATCTTTATTATCGGCTCAATGTGGTTACAATTCATCTCCCGCCTTTAAGGGAGCGAAAAGAGGATATACTGCTTCTGGTAACGTATTTTCTTAAAAAATATACTGCACAACAGCGTGTCACAATTAATTCAATATCTCAAGAGGCGCTTAATTTACTGTTGTTATATAATTGGCCTGGAAATATCCGGGAACTGGAAAACGTTATAGAACACGCCGTAGCATTTTGCACTTCAGACGAAATTATTCCCAAAAATCTTCCTAAAAATATAACTGAAACAGAAATCCCTTCGAGTATATTTCTCTTAGAACTTTCGACGATCGATTCCATTGACTTGCAAGAAATCCTCAGTGAAGCAGAAAGAAAACTTCTTTTATGGGCATACCAGAAGACGAATGGTAACCAGGTACGTATGTCAGAGATATTGCGGATACCCCGCACGACACTCCAAAACAAACTCGTCAAATATAATATAACCAAAACCAATATTTCCGCCGCTGGACAGACATAGCGCAATGTAGCCGCAACTCGCATTGAGGTCTTAGTTCCCGTATTTTTTACTCATGATTTCACATCCTATTTGAAGTAACCAATTGAGGGCTTTCAAACAATCTATTCGTATAATCGTGAGCTATCCCCGGAACTATTTTCCGGGTATTCGGTTGGCAATAACGAGTTCTTAAAGATGTATAGTTCGCAGACTTTACAGAAATGGTGACCACAAATTGCAAGTCGAATGGCTAGCGGGAATAACTTTGGGTACTGAAAGCATGTCCATAATAAGAGTTTCCAAAACTGTATGCGTTCATTGCCAAGGATACCGAGGTGGTAGAAGGCACGAAATACCGTCAGTAAATGATTGAATTCAAATTGAGTTTTAATCTTTGGCGCTTTATATTCACGAAAGAAGGTCTTTATCCGCTGATAATAATTTTTGGGAGAATAAATGTGTCTCAGTATATTTTTATACCCTTCCCGGAATGTATCAATATCCATCTTTGGGATAATGTTCGTTGTGCCATCCACATTGTCCCCAGACATTTGTCCAAGCAAACGTCCCTCCTGTTTGAGACGTTCGTAGAGCTTTGTTCCTGTCGGGGCCTGAAGCATACCAACCATCGCCGAGACAATCCCGCTTTTTTGTATAAAATCAATTTGTCGCTGAAAGATGGATGACGTATCAGTGTCAAAACCTACTATAAAGCCTGCTTGTACTTGCAGTCCGGCTCGCTGAATACGCCGCACGTCTTCGACCAGGTTACGGTTTTTATTTTGTTTTTTATTACATTCTGCCAAACTATCTGCATCCGGGGTCTCGATCCCTACAAAAACAGCATTAAAGCCTGCTTCAGACATCATTTGCATCAGGGATTCATCATCGGCCAGATTGATGGAGGCTTCTGTGTTAAACGTTAACGGTGTATGTTCTTTCTGCCATGCTATCAAAGCGGGCAGCAATTCGTTCTTGAGGGTTTTTTTGTTACCGATGAGATTGTCATCTACGAAGAATACGGATCCACGCCACCCCATGTTATAGAAACTGTCTATCTCGGTAATGATTTGTTCGGCTGTTTTGGTACGCGTGAGTCGTCCAAATAATGACGTCACGTTGCAGAACTCGCAGTGGTAGGGACAACCTCGGGAATACTGTATGTTCATCGAGGCGTATTTCCTCAAATCTACTAACTTCCAAAGAGGTGCTGGAGTTTTTCGAATATCAGCAAAATCAGCTGTGCTGTACACACGCCTGGCACAACTATTATTCAGGTCTTCTAAAAAGGATGGTAGGGTTAGCTCTGCCTCATTGAGTATGAAATGATCGACATTCTCAAATTGTTCATACTCGCTCGTGAATAAAGGCCCTCCGGCAATTACGCAGATGCCAGCTTCCTTGCAACGCCCAATGATATGCTGAGCTGACGTTCTTTGTACAACCATGCCGCTGATAAACGCATAATCCGCCCATGCCAGATCTTCATCCGTGAGCCTTGTCACATTAACGTCGACTAAGCGCTTTGACCACTCTGTTGGTAGCATTGCGGCAACTGTTAGTAGTCCTAGTGGTGGAAAGGAGGCCCTTTTGCGTACAAACTTAAGTGCGTGTTTGAAACTCCAAAATGTATCTGGGAATTCAGGGTATATTAATAGTATATTCATTGATGACAATATTTTATCATTCCAGTCTAAAATTTGTAAACGCTTACTATTTATCTTCCATATTCCATATTCCATTCCAATCCGTATTGGAGGGGCTCTTTGAAAGGATTTTGCATCTTTTTGCCATAACCGACCCTATCCCTAATCCATATTCGTGGTAGATTTTATGAAAGTGTTCCATTGCTGTTCCCCATTCTCTTCTGCAATACCTCGAATATGCCTCCCAATATTCTTTCACGGAGTTTTTTTTAATCTCAAATCTGGGGTCATTGTCAATGAGAAGTTCAAATAGAGTAATGGGTTCCCTGAAGCCCTTTAATATAATCCGGTCAATGAAACGATAAGAGAACCTTTGGTCAGTATAAATGTAACCTTCCGCAAATTTAAAAAAACGGTCAGAAATCAAAACCCTGGCATCATACAATCTCGATAGTCCTTCAATTCTGGAAGCCTCATGAACACATCGGCTTACCGGATGATGGTGTTTGTCCAGTGGGTAATAAATAAACGAAACCTCTCCTACCGTAATGCCGAAGCCTATATCGATTCTGGGTTTAAGGACACCCATGCTTTGGGAATCATTATAAGCTCGCATGCGTTTTGTCAGCCTATAAATATTTTCTAAAATGTATTTTGCATTATCTTCCGGAAATATTCCCATCATACCATCACCATATATTTCCGCATAGGTATTTTCATGCCCTAAATAGAGTTCTTTATAGGACGTTTCATGGACGTCCATAATAAATTCTGCATAGGTAAAGGCGTTTATTTCTGAACCTTCAATGCCACAGTAGATACCTTGGTCAAAATCCATCAAGATATCTGTTGAATTCCTAAGATCACAGAACATAACAATCCGTTTCGCCTTTTCAATTGGAAATTTAACAGTATTGTTTTCCATTCCCTTTTCCTGTTTCTAAATAAAGACTATCAAAATACTCGTTCATTCGGATTTTCGAATCAGTGTCGTAGATAATGAATCGATAGTTCTGGAGGCTTCTTCCAGTTGCGCCATAAGTTTTATGCTTCCGTCTATAGCTGAAACGAAACGTTTATTCATCAGTCCCACAACCTTACGCAAGAGATCCGGCATGTTTTCAATCTCTTGCTCTAAGAGCCTGGGATCAATCATCTGCCCTTTGATATTCAATATCTCATGCAAACAATTCGTCAAACGGCTATAGATATCGCTAAGGTAAAAGAGGTCTTGAGTCATTTTGTCGAGTTTGACACGTGCTTCTTTGGGGAGTTTATTAACGGCTTCCATAAAAGTATCTTTCGTGATCATTCCTACAATTACATCGCTATCCGCTGTTATAGTAGCGGTTCTTTTCGCCATACCAAAAAAACTCATTTCCCCAAAAACATCCCCTTCCTTTAATGTGCCGACAAGCACCGGTTTGTTATTGATGTTCTTCCAGACCTTAGCCCTGCCGGATTTTAAAACGTAAGCGTAATATGCCCAACTACCTTCTTCTATAATAATATTGCCTTCCTTTATCTTCTCCGTTCTGCTAATGAACTGTTCCATAAGACTCCAAGACTCCTTTCTATCATTTTGAAATTAATTAATCGGAATTGGGTTTGCAACCATTACAACAATCTCTATATATTTTCTTTCATTTCATAAAATCTTCTCTTACATAAAAACAATAAGATGGTAATTCTTAGTTGTCAGAAGAAATGCTTTTAATTTGAATCTATCAACGGAAGGTAAGCAAAATAAACATTGTCTTTTCATATCCTGCTTTGCCTTTTTAAATATGAGGGATATTCAAGAACTCTCTGTGATGTGCCTTGTTGTCTTCTTCGTCTTAATTGTTGTTTTGTAGGTAGGTAATTGTTGATATCTCAAATTCTTACTTATTATCAAGGTCATCGGCTTTAAAGTCAACATAAATCCATGAAAATCGTTTTGCTTCACTTGCAAACATTCTAATTTCTGTTATTTGATGTTAAATACTTTATATGCGATTTATCTTCACAAATGATTCAAGTTTTAAATGCACGATATAATATACTAAGAAAACAATATTCCTGCCAACGAATGGGCGATACAATGCCTAAATTTAGGCATTGTTGTAAGTCATTTATTATCAATATCTAAGATGTTTTTAAATTATTATAAAAGATATTCAAGACTTATAATGGTCAAGTTCAAATGGTAATCTGACTTATGAAAATTGTAAATACTCTTAATTTGATTTGTCTAACCTATTTAAAATCAGATAGTTAAGGAATAATATTTTTGTGCGTATCTGTTTTGGCATTATCATTGCTCAAAATTAATACGAGAGCATTAACAATCCTAAAACAATAAACGTAAAGACGAAAGGAGGTGGTTTACGAAAAGTAGTCTCCAGAAATTTAATATCAAAAGAAAAAGGAGACGGCAGATTTTTATATTCGATGTGCTTGAATTATGCGAGGCAATTTTGTAAGTAAAGGAGGTTTAATATGGTTACGAAAACGTTAAAACTGGGTTTGGTTGCCGCCATAGGTATAGCCGGGGTGGTAACTACTGGTCAGTTGATGGCAGGCACACCGCAGGTAGTAGCGACGATCCAGACAGGACCAGAGTGGGAGCCGCTGCCAAGGGGCGAGCCATTGACGGTGCCGGAGGTACATTACCGTGTAAAACACTCACCATACAAGAGTGAATTGGTGAGGTATGGTCAGTTCATATTCAACGATGCATCATGGGGACTCCAGGGCGAGTACGCATGCGCAAGCTGTCATTATGAGAGAGGGCAGACGACAGGATTGATTTGGGACTTAGGAGATGAGGGTTGGGGCAGCTGGAAGAACGTTAAGTACATTCGTGGAGGAAGGTACTTACCGCCATTCAGGCATGAGGGATTTACTGGTCACCCTGATGAAATTGTAGGTGCAACAAGCTCACTGGACAGGGTATGCGGAAGAGACCCTGGGTTTGTGTTCAGGAGCGAGAACTTTTCACCTGAGAGGTTAGAGTCACTTATTTGTTACATCAGGTCATTGGAGTTTACAGGAAGTCCGTTCAGGAATGCAGATGGTTCATTGACGGAGGCACAGAAGAGGGGTCAGAAGATATTTAATGACCCGAAGGTAGGATGTGAAGAGTGTCATCCTGGAGACCCGATGGATTCGAAGGCACTTTACAGTGATGCACAGACACATGACGTGGGAACGGGCCGTGTAGGAGTAAAGGGATTCAGGTCAACGCCTGGAAAGGTGTTCAACATGAAGGCGTTGGAGGCAGGAGAGGATCCATATGGTGAGGAGAGTGACACGCCTATAATTGGATTGGACCTTGTGAAGGAATTTGACACGCCGACATTGAGGGACATTTATGCGTCAGGCACATATTTTCATGATGGAAGTGCAAGGACGTTGTTAGACACGATAAACAATGCGGTGACGGAGAAGGACATGCATGGCAGGACGTCGCATTTGACGCAGCAGGAGTTAGAGGACTTAGTAGAGTTCATGAAGGCGTTATAACATCTAAATAAGGGTCGAATGATACGTTTCCCAACGGTGTCATTCGACCCTTTTTAAACATATTTGAATAAGGACGGATAAATGAAGGTTTCTTTTAGAAAAAGAATACAATTTATAATTTTATCAATCGGCATTGGCTTGTCCTACGCAACTGTAAACATATATGCATGCGGTGGCGGTGGTTCGTCACCAGATGGTATAACATTAAAATTACACGGTGTTAATAATCTAGCCGACGCTATCAAATTAAAGGCAACGCTACAAAAGAATAAGGCTATCAAGTGCGCAAATGTCAGTCCTGACAGGGCAGAAATTTGCATTTCCACGCTGTGTCCCGGTGCGATTACTGAAGAGCAAATTATAAAAGCCATTGGGGACGCAGGTTTTGATGCATCAATGCCTGAATACCTTACCTTTAAAATTGATAATATTACAAATGCATCTGACATTGAAAGATTAAGCAATACCCTGGATGAACTTCCAGGAGTTACAACAACCAATATCAATCTTGAGACAAAAGAAGTTACAATCAACTATTACGAAGGCTGGATCCGGTTTGCTAAAAAAATAATCAAGACGTTAGAAGATAATAATCTTCACGCTGTTGTTCCGGTAGATACAATTACATTTAAGACAGAAGGTATGACAGAGGTAGAGGCACACGATGTACGGGCGTATCTCCTCGGTGTGTTTGGGGTATTAAGTTCAGATATAGACATAGATACAACTGAAGTAAGGGTTCGCTCTTACAGGGGATGGGCTAATTATGAGGAATTAATTAAAACCATCGAGGAACGTGGTAATACTAAAGTTAAAAGAGATTTGATGGTTTTAAAGTCCTCATGAGCAAAGTATAGATACATCCGGAATGTAACAAAATTTAAATTAAATTCCTATAAACAAAATTCCAATATTTAAAACTCCTTAGAATCTACCTATCAGTTAACAATCAATTTCAAGATTATATGTTTGATTTAAAATTACCAAAGGGTTGCTTTTTGTTTTTAAATTTTGGAAATACTTTAATCACAGCTATAAAACATAATTATTCTCAATAATAAGATGAGATTCTTTTTAGCCGTTATAGCCATCATATTAGCAATGCGTGTTTATAATCCAAATGCGTTTGCAGGAATTTCTTACGCAGATATGTTCCTCCCGGAAAGGGGCTATAAACCCGTTGAAGATATATGGCATTTAAAGCAACCAGAATATCATTCAGACTGGAATGAGACTGTATCCAATAATCAACTTTACAAAGAATGGTGTATCAACACATTTGAAAAAGGTGAACAAATATACGAGGCGTATAAAGAAATAGCCTTCAATATTGATTACTGTGCCGAGCAACCAAAGACAGATTACTGGCAGACTCCCGTTGAAACAAGACAGAGCAAGCATGGTGATTGTGAAGATTCCGTCTTCTTGTTCTTTTCAAGACTTTCCGAACTAGATATAGATGGGGACATCGTTTGGGGGTGGGTAACAGACGAAAATAGTTCAATGACCTTTGCCCATGTATGGTATCAATTATTTGATAAAGGCGGCGCGCAATACATAGTAGAGGGTTTTTCTAAAGAGTGGAACGGAATAATTCCGTTGGAAGTCATCGGAAGGGTAGAAGAACGATCACCAATATTGATGTTAAGACACAATAAGGTAAATAATGTTTTAAGTGAATTACTTGTTAACTTTGATAGCACTCATAAATTCTCAGAACCGTTTGATAATGAACAAGTTCACTGGAACATCTACTTTAATAACAACCATATTATTATGGAAATATTCCAGAAACTCCAGTTCATGTTCTGGCGGTACAGAGAACAGATGAACAAATTATAAATTATGGGCTTCTAAGAAGCGTAATTTTATATAAACCCCTTTCTAACATAAAAGTGTAATTCGTGATAAAACGAATTATGAATACTACTTTTTAGGAGTCCCATAATTTTTTAAAATGAATATGGGGGGAAAAAGATATTCTCGATAAAGATAACATTTAGCAGGTGCAAATATAGTAACGCAATTACAAATATTAAATTTCCCCGAATGTCCATAGCAAAAACATAATCTTTAGGAAAAGTTATTTTGTATCCACTATCCAGGATAATCATCAATAAGTTTTTAGAGACGCATTGCAATGCGTGTTTACAAGATTGGAATTGTTGTGAAAATTAAATCAATTACGATGAGCCATCCATCTCTGGAAACAAATAAGATAAAAGCTCTTTTGCAATGGGACATGCAATATCTGAGGCATGTTCAGGTGTATGCTCTACAAGGATGACAAAACAGTACTTTGGTTCATCGTACGGAGCATAACCAACAAACCATGCATGATTGTCCTTCTGCCTTCCTGTTTCAGCCGTGCCTGTCTTGCCGGCAACATTGTAAATAGCCAATCCTTTATCCCTGGCAGTGCCGCGTGTAACTGTATCCTGTAACGCCTGCCTCAGGATATCGAGAACAGCAGGCTGTATCGGCATTTTTTGATTGCTCTCCGATTTAAACGTACGAATTACCTTACCATTACTGTCTGCGATTTTAAGCAATAAGTGTGGTTGAACCAATGTGCCGCCATTTGCAATTACAGCATACAATCTGATCAACTGAAGCGGTGTTGCAAGCAATGCACCCTGTCCAATTGCCATATTCATGACTTCCGCTGTAGAGGTAATTTTGGGTATATTCCCGCTTTTTTCATATGGAAGGTCAATGCCTGACTTTTCGCCTATGCCAAATTTCTTTGACCACGCATATAAAAGCTCTCCACCCAGCGCCTTTCCAGTTTCAAAAAAGAACACATTGCATGAATATGGAATAGCATCTTCTATAGAAATCATACTGTGGCCATAATTCGTCCAGCACCTGAATGTTATATCATTAAGTCTAACGTACCCGCGACAATCAAAATTCGTCCATGCATTTATCCGACCTGTACTAAGAGCGGCAGCGGCGGTAATAATTTTGAAGATGGAACCTGGCGGTAACGCACCCTGCGTCGCCCTGTTCAAAAATGGTTTATATGTATTTTTAATAAGTTTATCAAAATCTTCATTAATTGTATTGGGATTAAAGCGTGGATTGCTTGCCATGGCGAGCATTTCTCCAGTCCGTGGGTCCATAACAAGCACTGCCCCCTGGTTTGATCCAAGCGATTTCTCGGCGTACTGTTGAATACTGCTATCCAGCGTAAGGTAAAGGTCGTTTCCTGCAGCGGGAGGTCTTTCCAGTATCGTCTTCTCAGTCTGGGCTTTTTTAAATGAAATTTCCTCAAATCTCTTACCTTTCAGGCCCCGCAATTCCGTTTCGTACTGAAATTCAATTCCAGTCCTGCCGACATAATCATTTTCGGTATAGCCCTCATATAGTAACGAAGTAGTTTCGCTATCTGTATTACTGGAAAGCAAGGTGTGCTTTTTCCAATTGTCATCATACGCTTTTAATTCATCTTCTGTTAATTTATTCACATACCCAATAATATGTGAGGCTAATTTCTGTTCTGGATAAATCCTTTTCGACTTTGGAGTAACACGAACGCCTGGATATTCGCGCTGTTGAATTTCGATTTGAATTACTTTTTCCCATCCCGCATCAAAAACAATCGGATAATAGTCGGTCTCCTCTTTAATACGTGTGGATTTACCCGCACGTTTTTCTACATTTTGCTTGAGTTTTTCCACTTTTTCAACAGCCTGTACTACAATATCTAATAATTCAGTCTCTGGAGTTTCTAATAACTGCGACAGCTTTCCAAGCCATATATCATAATTTTCATGACATTCAGAACATGCCTTTTTTGTTTTTTTATGTGCCTCCAATCCTGCAATGCGTGGAATAAAATTATTAGTTCTAGTAACATAGCAGTATAGTAAACTTTTGTACTGGACAGATATATCAAAGGTATTACGGTCCACAGCAAGCAGTTTCCCGTTTCTATCAAAAATAGAACCGCGTGCAGCTTCGAGTGAATATGTTGTTATACGTCGTTTTTCAGATATGCCCTTGTACTTGTCACTCTCAATAATCTGGAGTTGAAACAATCTGGCAATAATGCCAAAAAAAAGCAGAATGAATACGATTATAATAATTTTAAAACGGTAAGGATACATAGACTAAAGCGATATTTGTTACCTGTTTATAAAAAACCTCTGGGCAGGTTGGAACTTATTAAAGATTAAAAACATAATTGGAACCAAAAATGCCGTGTAAAGAGAACAAATAAAGATTATCCATATGGTAGTTGAAGGTGTAAGCGAGTTAAAAGAAATCGCCGTGTAAACCGCATACATTGAATTATATACAAGTGAAAAGATAAATGTAATTATAATTTGTGTAACCAGATGTCCTCTAAATAATATATCTCTGACAGACCAGAGCAAAAACCCAACCGCAACGAAGAAAACAGAATAAACTCCAAAATTCCCTTCTGAAAATAAATCTTTTGCCATACCCGCGCACCAACTGGTAATCGTATTACGCTTAAAATCCGTAGTGAAAGAATAAAACACTACTAATGGAAAATATAAATCAGGAACCGCAAGTCCGATATTAATCCAGTTTATCAGAGTTGACTGAAACAGAGCTATGCAAAGTAGGATGCAAAAAAAGGTAATCCATCTCATAATTTATCAGCTCAATCCGGTTTATAAAATAATCAAAATTCTTGCAGATTAAAATCTTGCTTTTCTAATTTGTAATAACCAGTACGCTTTCGATCTTTAAAATATCCACCTTCGGCAGTACTTTAACAGATTGAAAGAGATTACCACTCTTTATCTCACTCTCAAAAACAGTGGCAACGGGTAAAGATGGTGGATAATACCCGCCAACATCGGAAGTAACTATATCGTAACCCCTTTCCAACTTTGCCCACTTCGGTACATATTTTAGTTTACAAAAACCGGTAGAATCACCTTCCACAATTACCAATTCCCTTGTTTGAAGCACCCTCCCAGGCACACGCGAACCAGGGTCTGTAATCAATTGAATAATGCTATTCCTTTCCCCTGCAGTTACAACCCTGCCAACAAGCGCATTATTTGATACAACAACATTATCGGGTTTTACCCCATGTTTAGAACCTGCATTAATAACAATGCTTTTCCTGAGATTTGAGGTGTCGTATCCAATTATATCAGCAGGTATTGGTTTTCTTTTATCAATTTTGTCTTCGGCTTGAAGTCCAGAAATACCCTGTAACTTATTTTGTAATTTATATATAGTATCCTGCTGTTCTATGACCTTATTCTTGAATTGAGAAATCTGTTCTTCTGCTTGACTTTTGTCATATGCATCATGCCATGCAATAATGACTCTCTCAAAAAAATTACTGGCAGAATTACTGCAAAAACAAACCGCCAACTGAAGCGGTCTTACAGGAGCGGCACATGCCATTCTTATTTGATTTGAAATCCTCGGAGGCAGGAATAATAAAACGAAGGATATCGTTAAAAAAAAGATTATTGCTGTGATTGGATTCTTTATAATACTGCTGAAACTAGTAGCGGATGTCCTCATCCTGTAAAACAGATTTATATAAATCAAGATTTTCTAAAAGATAACCAGTTCCCCTGGCAACTGCCGTTAATGGTTCCTCTGCAACCTTCACTGGCAAACCCGTTTCCTCTATCAGTAGTCTGTCTATTCCTCTAATCAATGCGCCGCCTCCTACAAGAACCAGTCCATTTGATATCAGATCAGACGCTAGTTCGGGTGCTGTTCTTTCAAGTGTATTTCTTACAGCAATCACAATCTTATCAAAAGGCTCTTTTAGTGCCGCACGAATTTCTTCAGACGTTATTTTCTGTGATCTTGGCAAACCCGAAACCGCATCGCGCCCCCTGATTTCCGTACTTAATTCCTCATCCAGGGCGTATGCAGAACCAATTTCAATCTTAATCCTTTCTGCCGTAGGATGTCCAATATCCAGACTATATCTTTTCCGTATATATTGAACTATGGTGTCATCAAGCTCATCACCAGCAATCCTGACACTTTCATGCGCAAATATATCACCAAGAGAAATAACCGCCACTTCAGTAGTTCCACCGCCAATATCAACAACCATGCTTGCTACTGGTTCACCCACAGGCAAACCCACACCGATAGCCGCAGCCTTTGGCTCTGAAATAAGGTAAACTTCTCTTGCACCTGCACGTTCAGCAGAATTAACTACCGCCCGTTTCTCAACAGCTGTAATTCCGGAAGGAATTGCAATCAAGATTCTCGGTCTGACGCCCCACTTTCGTTTGTGTACTTTTGTAATAAAGTACTTAAGCATCGCCTCTGTAATATCAAAGTCGGCTATAACGCCATTTTTCAGCGGTCGTATAACAGAAATGCTGCCCGGTGCCCTTTCCAGCATTGCCTTTGCAACGTTTCCCACTGCATTACCAGTTAAAAGAACCTTATTTGTACCAGGTTTTACAGCTACAACGGAGGGTTCCGATAACACTATGCCGTGCCCTGGTATGCAAACCAGTGTGTTTGCAGTACCAAGGTCAATCCCCATATCAGTAGACATGAATCCTAATATAAAATCTAAGGGGTGCATAAGTTATCTTACTTTAAAAATAAGGTTTGCAAGATTTTATTTTTCACAAGTATCGCTGTTTTTTATAGTTAGTAAACGCGGGCTGAATTATACGGTTAACGCTTATAAAATGTCAAGCGGAAACTCCCCTTAAAAATGGCTATAAAAACCATAGACACTGTTACTACTGAACAAAAGATTGGAAACCAATCGCCGCATATTGTATAAAAAGTGCCTTGTTTATTAATTAGTTTTATCTGATTTACAAGCACACCGCGAATCTCTCTATATTTACCAAAAGTATCCAGCAATCTATCATAGATAGTACCATCAGGACCAACAAATGATGAAATACCAGTGTTTGCAGCGCGCGCCATACAAATCCGATTTTCAACTGCCCGAAATACCATAATGGCAAGATGCTGGTCGAGTTCTGCGCTATTACGAAACCAGCCGTCATTTGTTATATTTAACATAAAATCCACGCCGTCCTTCTTAAATTTTCTGATAAGAGAGGATACTGTATCTTCATAACATATAGATGTGCCAAATGTAAAATTTCCACTTGAACGAGTGTCCAGAGAAAACAATGTTCGTTTGACTCCATGTGTCAATCCTATTTCATACGGCACTAATCTGGCAAGAAATGGAAAATATTTCTTGAGCGGTGTAAATTCACCAAAGGGCACAAGATGAATCTTATCATAGCGGTCAACTAATTCCCCTTTCTTGTTATAATAATAAGCACTGTTAAAATAAACCTGCTCGTCCCCTACCAGGATTAAAGCAACACCGCCAATTAGCAAATTAGCATTCAAGTCTTTGGCAAGCTGGGTAACTGTGAGCTGCGACAAACTATCAATTTTTCTTCCTGTAATTTCAGGATCAATGTTAAGCAATCCCGGCATCATCGTTTCTGGCCACACAACGAGGTCAATCTGTTTGTCTTTTACGTTAATTGATAAATCAGAATACTTCTTAAGAATTTGAATTTGTTCTTCTTCAGTAGGGTCAAATTTTAAATCCTGTGGTATATTGCCCTGCACCATACACACGACAGGGCCCTCTCGCGGCACATAATCTTTTAGCCAAAATATACCGTAAAGCAAAGCAGCGACTAATATTACCAGCGGAAATACACACGTAACACAAAAAAAGATATATTTACTACCCGAATAAGGATTTCTGTCCCGGAAAGTTTCAGGAATCAAACCCTTCCAGGCAAAACAACGCATAATCACGTCTGCAATAGCCGCATTGATCGCTACAATAATAAAAGAGATACCATAAACACCCGTAATATCAGAAATTTGTATTACAGATAAAAATTTATACTGGGTATGCCCTGTAAAGAACCACGGAAATCCTGTAAGAAAGAAAGACCTCATAAATTCAAGCGATGCCCACACACAAGGGGCAACAATAACCAGTGGTAGCCTTAACTTGAAAATGATAAATCGGGTACACACTGCAAACAATAAAAAGTATGCAGCGCAATACAAACTCAACAAGACCCATGCGGCAACTGTTACATGACGCAGCCATGAAAGCTGGATAAAAAAGAATACTACTCCGATAAACAGGGCGTTGAGATAAACATATCTCTTCTCGGTTACAATAAGGAGAAACCACGGGACAAAAGCAACCCACGCCAGATAACCAATATCCGCAGGTGGAAATGAAAGATATAAAAAGAGGTTTGTTAAAAAGGAAAATATAAGGATTTTTATTAAATTTGCTTTGCTCATCTCAGAAATTATAATAACATTGAATAACACTAAAACCAGAAAAAAACTTGTTATGTATGCAACAATTTTGTTTTACGCTCCCCTCTAGAAAGAGGGGCCGGGGGGTGTTGCTGTAATCTTACACATGCCTTTATCCCTTCTTTCTATAGGGGAATCCATAAACCGTGAAATTCCTGAACATATAAAACCTGATTTATGCTTTTAGGAGTACATTGTTCAATCAGCGGCGGTCTGCATAAAGCCTTTAACGAGGCTAATTCTCTGGGGATAGGCACGTTTCAGATATTCACTAAAAATCAAAGGCAGTGGAAGGAGAAAACTCTTGGTGAGGCGGAAAAGGCTATTTTCATAAACAGCCTTAAGAATTCAAATATTAAGACGGCTTTTTCTCATGCTTCTTATCTCATTAACCTTGCCGGCAACGACGATGTTTTGTGGGAACGTTCAATAAAGGCATTGACCAGCGAGGTTCAACGATGCAATGAACTTGGATTAAAATTTACCATCCTACACCCGGGCAATACAAAAAGCCTCAGCGAACATGAAGGTATTAAAAAGACAGTTAAGGCTTTAAAGACCGTAATCCACGCAACTAAGAATTCAAAGGTAAAAATCCTGCTGGAAAACACTGCTGGTCAGGGTTCAAGCATCGGCTACAGGTTTGAACATCTTTGGCAGATTATGGATGGTGTCGAATCAGTCAGAATCGGCATTTGCTTTGATACCTGTCATGCCTTTGCGGCGGGGTATGACATAAGAACTAAAACCGGGTTTGAAACGGCTATGGAAGAGCTGGACAATACCATTGGACTAGGAAATCTGCACGTCTTTCATTTAAACGACTCAAAGGCAGGCTTGGGCAGTAATATTGACCGCCACGAAAATATTGGAAAAGGCAAATTAGGACTGGCGCCTTTCAAACAAATCATGAAGAGATTTAAACATATCCCAAAGGTAATCGAAACCCCAAAGGAAAATAACATGGATGCAATAAATTTAGGAATTTTGAGGAAATTGGCATGACCTTACACGAAAATGATTTGAAATATCGAAAACTGAATAATATAAACATCTATTAAAATTGTGAACATTTATATAAACCTCTTTGTATTACCCACGAAACACTCAAAAAGACCTAAAAAATAAATTTCGCCATTTTCGCGTCTTTTCGTGGGCAACATTGAAATTTCTGAACATAAATATTATTGACAGAAGTAGCTACTATAAACTAAAATGTGGCTATGAAAACAGTTGGCATAAAAGAACTAAAAAACAAACTAAGTTATTATCTTCGTAAGATAAAAAAGGGTGAAAAGGTTGCAATTACTGAAAGGGAGAAGATAATCGCTACTATTGTTCCTGTTGAAAGAGTTAACGAGGACTCAAAATTGCTATCCCTTATTGAAGAGGGTTTTGCTGTATGGAAAGGTGGTAAACCGTTAGGAAGCGAGCGCCCTGTAAAAATTAAGGGAAAAACTGTCTCTGATATAGTCATTGAAGACAGACGATGATTGTCTATATAGATACAAGTAACCTTGTTAAATTGTATGTGGATGAGACAGGTTCCGAGAAAATAAAAGACACGGTTCAAAATGCTACAGTTCTTTCGACCTCAAAAGTAGCCTATGCAGAAGCAAGGGCTGCATTTGCAAGGAAACAAAGGGAAAATGGTTTTTCTATCGGAATCCTGCGAAAAATTGTAGAGAGTTTTAACAGAGATTGGGAAAGTTATTTCGTTATCGAAGTTACAGACGGATTAATAAGGTTTGCCGGCGATATTGCCGAAAAGTATATGCTTAGGGGTTTTGATTCTATCCATCTGGCATCAGCTATTAACCTAAAAAGCAAAATCCGATCTGAGATATATTTTTCAAGCAATGACGCCAGATTAAATCAAGCCGCAGGAAAAGAAGGAATTGCCGTCCTTTAAATTTAACATACCGCATTCAGCTATGCCATGTGAAAGTCATATCAAATTGAAAGCCTCGAATTACAAAATATTGCAACTCAAACCATAAAACTTTATACAAAAAATGCATTCAGACGCTGGTTTGAGCAGATTTGCACTGTTTTCCATAAAGTACGTTACACCATACCTTTCAGGTGAATTTTTATAAAGTGTAGGTATTCATTTTTATCTGCGTTTGTTTGCGTTCATGCTATAAAAGTATTCTCATCCAAGTCGGCATAAGACTGTAGCTCGCTATTGACCACTTTGTATAAATCTATTGACAACCAACAAATAAAATTATAAAGTCCTGAAAAAGATAATTATTTGCCAGTTTATAAATTTATTAAAAGTATTCTTATGAAAGAAAAATTAGATATAACAAAAAGTGAATTTATGGAATGGACAAACTGTGTTTGAAACTTTAGTGGTGAAAGCAAAAGGAGGGTTGGACATCCTATCCCGTTTCAGATTGAGTTACCGAGATGTTGTATAAAACTGTTTAATTTTGATAGAATGTTAGCGCCGATAACAACTACTTGGGCGTTCTCATGCATTAAGCCTCCGAGGGGAGGGGCTGTTTCACGGTTCACTTTAGTTTCCCGTGCGTACATTTTTATTTCGAGTATCTTACTTTGTTCACCTTATGTATCCCTAATGCATTTTCAGTATGAAATTAAAACATCATAATAACATAAGCGAAAGTCAAGTCGAAGACGCACTAGTAGCAAATCTACTTTATTTACAAAGGCTACTAAATCTTCCAAGCGATTTAAAGCTAATTGCGCGTCAGTTAAGATTAAAAGCTGGAGAAGAAAGAATAGATTTATTAATTTCAAGCGGCAAAGATTTATGTTTAATTGAGCTAAAGGTAACAAGATTTGAAGAAAAGTTTTTAAAACAAGTGCTTGACTACAAAAATGAGCTCATCAATCTTCAAAATAATAGTGAGTTAATTTCCGGAAATATTTTAGTTTACTTATTAGTCACAGAGGCAAATAAAAAACAGATTGAATCATCCAAACAAAGTACCGTTGAGTTAATCACCTATGAGCCTCTTGATATTTTAAAGAATTATTATGAGAATTTGTCAGCAATCGCACCTTTTTTAAAAATTAAACCCAATGACTATGGCGTTTTTAGTTTAGGTTTAATAAACAGAGCATTAGTTCAAATAAGCAAAGGAGAAACAAAACAAAACGAAATAGCTGTAAAAGTAAGTTTATCTAAGCAAAGTATTCATAATCATCTAAAAGTAGCGAAAGAATTCGGATTAGTAAGAAAAAGGAATGAAAACTTCTTTCTCACTGATATTGGCGATAAATATGTTCAACATTGCAATGAAGGAGTTTTTAGTGACCGATTAAGTCAAAAGCAGATTGAAGTTTTAAAGCAGTTTGTCGCAAAGGATCCTTTCTATTCTTCAACTGTATTTGGAGTTTACTCAATTGTTGAAAGTGCATTTTTATTATCAAGAAACTTTTACCCGATTCAACTAAACGATTTAAGCAAAATGTTCCAAACTGTCTCTGGTAAAGTAAGGGAGTGGCGAGCTGTTAAATCATTAAGTACAGCAACGTATACTTTTCTCAATTTTGCAATTGATTTAGAATTACTTGGCAAAATTGGAAAACAAATTGTAATTACTCCTGCTGGTTTTAGGTTTATTTTAATGCTTCAACTTCATAAAAGCATTGAAATGATTGAAAGTTTAACAACTCAAAAATAAATAACATAAATGTACTTAATCTTCAAAAAAAATGGAAATTTGCTAATGGATGGATGCTCATTGGGGAAAAGCTGGCTTTATTCTTTGAGGTTTTAAAATGTATAGTTTCTTAAATATTTTTAATTATTAGAAAACATAACAGGAGGCATCATGAAGCCATATTTTGTAGAAATTAAAGACTTTGAAACCAAGAATCATATTACTATTGATATGGAAGGACCTTATCATCCTAAAAACAAAAGGATGGGTGAACACATGTACGGCGCAACTGTTCTAATTGATAATATTCCTTATCACTTTGAAAAATATATCCCCACAGAAGAAGAGCTAAAGAAATTCAAACCAGAGAATGAAGGTGATGCGCGGTTTTCAAAGGGCGGTTTCCTCTATCGCCTTGTTCCATTTACGAAATAGTAACGGTTGTCTTCTGGATTTCAAATCCAATTCAGTTCTTTCTAGGTTATGCCCGGGTTTGATTCTATTATATTCTGTTCGCTCAAGTTAATTGCCATTTCATAAAGCTGAAATGCAATGTCAAGCCTTTCCACCCCAACTTACGCAAATTTTTAATATAAACTCCATTCGTCCATGTGGAGACATTTCTGTATTGAGAAATGTTATCATCTTTCATATTTACTCTTTCCTTGATATTTTTAATTTGCACAGAAATTATCTTTTATAATACTGCCATTTCTGTTTTATATTTTAGGTATTGAGAACCTATAAAATCATTTTGAGAAGAAATTATAAATTTATCCGATGCTACAATTCTATCGTGATTAAGTTCTTCTACCATCAGTTGTGATGTATCAATATGTGGACACAATCCTTTGTTCCATGTTGCAAGAAGGCATATTTGCTTAGAAAGTGGTATGGTAACCTCGATATCCTGAGACATGAGTCCGTGACCATACCACGGAGAATTACTTTTGGGATTCCTCATACTAAACGGATTATCAGATGTAATAAACCACGCCTTTTCTGTAGTATGAACAAAAGTCCAATTCATTTTGAAAATAATCTTTGCAATTTCTGATAGGCTAACCATCATTTTTAGAATAAAACTCTTTGTTGCGTTAATTTTATATCGCGATGGATCTAACCAACTTTCATCAAATTCTTCTGGTAATTTCTTTCCGATATCCCTTTCGTACTCCTCTTTAAATTTTTTGGCTGCATCAGGTCGGGTCTTATACATCTCCACCATTCTTATTGCCCTTTCAGTTGTAAAAGAATCAACTATGTTATGAAAATTTGGAACACGAGTAACCATGAACGCAATGAATTCGGCGATTGTTGCCTTTTCCTGATCTGATAGATATTGTCTGTTGTAAATTTTATTCCTGTAGATTGAAGCGGTCTTACCTTCAATAATAGACAATCCTTTCTCAATTTCATCACGTCTCTTGCCTTTTTGATCAATAAATGAATAAAAATCTGGCTTCGATGCAATATTTCTGGGTGATTTCTTTTTCCACTTTTTAGATTCATGTTCATATTTCCACACATATGGTTCATAGCCATTAGGGGTTTCAGGATCGGTAAATTCTCTTAGATAAAATTGTGGAATATAGTGTTGTGATTCCGTCATGTTTGTTGTGCTATGTACCTTGTTTGTTTAAATTTAAGCCTATTGATACAAATTCATAACCTTGTCTTTACTCAAACGCTTCTCAATGACATCGGATGATACATCAAAGTTCTTGGCTAATTGAGCGGCAATCAAATCCCAGGCAAAATCCCAATTTCCTCGTAACGAAATATCTTCCTCTTGAATACGGTTAACATAAAATTCAGTAAGCTTTATAAGATGTTCACGAGGTACAAGTACTAAACCTCCAAATGAGTATGCCTGATATTCTAACCATCTATGATCTTTCTCTGGAATCGAATTAATAAAGTCTTTCCATTCTTTGATGTTTCGGAAGTTTGCTTTTGAATAAATTTCTCTATGAAGAATTATATGACCAACCTCGTGCGCCAAGGTAAATCTATACCGACCAGGGCGATAGCTATAAGTAAATTCGTCTACATAAATATTCGATAGGTCACTTGATGTGAAACCATCTACATCAAAAGTGCGAAGTAATCCTGGAATTGGGACTATATTAAGCCCCATTTGAAATTCAGCAATCTCCTCGATAGGAACGGGTATTTCAATGCTTGGATGGTATTGTTTTAAAAAGTGGTTTGCGTGATTACGGATTTCGTCATAAGAAAAAATAGGTGCCTTTATATTATTTTCATTCGACATGTTTACGCATCTCTAAGCATTTTGATTAATTCCTCAAGGTTTTCGTCAGATACCTTTTGTCCTCGTAGTGTTCGAAAAAGTATTGGAAGTTTATCCTCTATCTTTACTTTTGCCATGATGTCTTCTGGAATCTTTCCTGTTTCCGCTGCCGCCAGATCAAAAAAAGTATACCAATCATCTGAACCCTTTTTAATTTTGAGATAGCCGGCATATTCCTCAAGTTTTTCTCTGCTTTGAGGTGGTGGCAGCAATCCCCGTTCCAGCTTACTTATATTGCCAGGATCCAATCCATTTTCGATGCAAAACTGTCTGAGAGTTTTCTTAATAGCTATCCTGCGTGCCTTGAAAAATTCACCAAATAATTTTTTATCTTCCATATTTCCCTCCTCCTTTCATGTTGTATTAATTATACAACATTGTAACAAAAATACAACAAAAAGATTTGAAATTCCAGATTATCAGATGGCGGGAACTGTCAGGGATTTTGCGAAGTCATAACCAAAGATTGAACACTTCTTTAAGTCTTCATCGGTAGGGACAAAATTAACCTTTAACGGAGATTGGACAACGTTAAGTTTGAGTCCCTTTAACCTTTCCTCCATTAATCTTGTTGCCTCTCCACTCCAGCCATAAGTGCCAAAAGTAGCGCATTTCTTGCCTTTAATATTAACGCTGAACATAATATCAATAATATCCCAGAGAGGCCTTAACGCATCACCATTTATCGTAGGCGATCCAAATAATATACCGTCGGCACATTCAATCTCGCATCTCATAAATTCAGGCGAAGCCTTTGTGGCATCTATTAATTTAACTTCGGTGTTAACTGTCGTTGCGCCTTTTGCCACCGCCTCCGCCATCTTCTTTGTATTCCCATACATGGAGGCGTAGTAAATTAATATTTGTTTCTTCCCTGTATTCTTTTTGGGAGTACTCCAATCTTTATAGGCGTTAATATATTTTTGCGGGTCAGTACGGAGGATAGGACCATGGC
Source organism: uncultured Planctomycetota bacterium (assembly GCA_963709355.1). Taxonomy (GTDB): domain Bacteria; phylum Planctomycetota; class Brocadiia; order Brocadiales; family Brocadiaceae; genus PLOWO2-12-38-17. The sequence continues at coordinate 165,866 of CAVPVY010000005.1, read as the reverse complement.
TTGGCGCAATTAACTGGATATCAAGATTTTTGAGTTTTTCTATTGCTTCAAGTATCTTCTTTCTGTAAGGACCCATTATATGTTCATAATAGTGCCTGAAATCTTCAGAAAAGGCATCAATGCGATCGTCAAACATCCGCTCATCACAAAAATGGGTTGCAAATCCGTCACAGGGAAAGAGTATGCGGTCTTCTTCAAGATAAGTAAACATTGTATCTGGCCAATGCCAATAAGGCGCATGTATAAATTTTAGCTTCTTATTGCCCAGGCTAATAACCTCACCGTCTTCAACCATCTTTTCCTTAAAATCCCGGTGAAGGATGTTTTTTAGAAAAAGAGACGCAGTCCTTGTTGACAGAATCTGTGCATTTGTGGCTTCTTTGAGTAAATGTCCTAAAGCGCCAGAGTGGTCCATCTCTGTGTGATTTACAACTATGTAACAGATGTCCTTCAAGTCTATTAATGAACGAAGCTTGTCAAGATATTCCGTAGTAAACTTCTCATGAACACAATCAATAAGTGTGGGCTTTTCTGCAAGTATAAGGTAGGAATTATATGTGGTTCCGAAACGAGTTTCAAATACTACATCAAATACCCTAAGGGTGGCATTTAAGATGCCTACCCAGTGGATACCTTTTTTAACTTCTAAAGTTTGCATAACTCTATTCTAAAAATTAAAATTTGTCTTTACTATTTGCGGCTTACGCAACGTTCATCTTCCTCTTCACAAAATTCATTAATCCACCCGATTTGATAATCTCCTGCATTTCCGGTGGAAATGGTTCAAACTTAAACCGTTTACTTGAAGTGTTATTGAGAATCTCACCAGTAGCAAGATTGACTTCTATCTCATCGCCTTCTTTAATCTGTTCCACTGCTTCAGGACACTCGAAGATGGGCAATCCGATATTAATGGCATTTCTAAAGAAAATCCGCGCAAAGGATTTTGCAACAACGCACGACATCCCTGCAGCCTTGATTGCTATCGGCGCATGCTCACGTGATGAACCGCAACCAAAATTTTCCCCTGCCACAATAACATCGTTCGGCTTTGCATTCTTCATAAAACCAGGGTCAGCGTCTTCCATACAATGAGACGCCAGTTCCTTTGTATCAGTGGTATTTAAATACCTGGCTGGAATTATTTCATCTGTATTAATATTGTTCCCAAACTTCCAACATTTACCTTTCATCACATCCTCGCTGAAGAGACTAATGCCTTACGACTTGTTCCCGAATTTGTTTTATGACTTCTTGTAACACGTGAATTCAATCTGCTTTCCATTCTCTGGTAAGCCTGATGCATAAATGCCTCCAGTCGCGTTTCTTCGTTAGTTTGTTCCTGACCATCAAATGATAACTTCAAACACGGCACCCCATCATAATCCTTTTGAAACCTCTCCAGTACTCCATTTACAACCGTCCCTGGCATACAATGGAATGGTATCACATTAACAATTCCGTCAAATCCCTCCTCGGCATATTCAATAGCCTTCCCCAGGCTAAGCACAGGGTCGCCCTTGTAAGAGTCATCTATGTATGGTTTCCCTTTTCGTATAAGGTCCTTGATTGATGCATCCTTCAAAAAATGTCTGATTCTGCCTTTGAACACCCTTGTCAGCTTATAAGCATCGTAACGCTGGACAATATCTGAAATAAATTCTCCAAGAAAGCCCTTATAATCCTTTTCAAATACGCAAGCTTCCCTGCGGCAGTGGGCTATATAATTAATCCATTCCGAAAATGGAGGGATAAATGCTTCACCACCCAATCTTTCAATATTCCTTGCTAAAAAATTATTTGCGTACTCATTGCAACGAACATAGGTTTCACCAATAACACCAATTAATGGTCTGGGTTTAATCCTGTCAACTTTTACCTTTGAAAAGGCAGCCCCTGCCTCCATAGCAAGCTCAACCAAACTATTATGTTTTTCAAGCACCGCTTCTGCCTCTTTTACAAAGCTTTCATATAAATTGTCCGCTTCACCCTTATTTATCTCATAAGGCCTTGTCTCTCTTTGCAGCTTCTGTAAAAGGTCAACATACATAATGCCATTCCACGCCCGTTTTCGGAAATGCGTGCCTAATTTATCTGTATCTTCACCATAATTCTCCCCCTGGTCCATTGTATATATCGGCACATTGTTGAATCCAAGCTCATCCAATACCAAACGATGAAACTTGTTATACTGACCAAATCTGCAAGGACCTGAAGCAGTCGCCATGAAGAATGCACTTGCCTCCGCATCAAAATCAGGGCTTAATGCCTTTTTCACTATGTCTCCGGTAGTCAAAATAGCCGGATAACATTCTTTCCCTGAAGTAAATCGCCTGCCAACGTCAACTGACTGCTTATTTGCCATTGGCAGCGCCTCTGCAAGCACATTGTTTGCCCTCATTGATGCGGCAATCATCCTTCCATGGTCGCACATATATGGAATATAAATTGTCCTCCTCTTTCTTTCTTTTAATTCGTGAAACGGAACATCGTCCCGTAATTTCTTTACTTCTGAAATTGGTTTAACATTCTTAAGACTATCAATAAACGCCTCACAACGGGTTATGGCTCCTACATCAGAGCTATGCTCATCAATCTCTATGGTCAAGCATGGTTTCCCACTCAATTCTTTATTAAAGAATTTCATTATGAATGAATCGGGACCGCATCCAAAGTTGGTAATATACAAAGGATAAAGTCTCTTATCCCTAGAAATTACTCTGGCTGCGGCAAGAAATCTCTGACCCGTCTTCCAGTACATATTTGGATAATCGTTTGCAACTTCTTCTATATTCAGTTTCAGAAAATCAAGTGGAATGGTTAAAATACCCAAATCGCGCAATTTTTCAGGAAGACCAAGATTCATGCCTGTATCGCACCCATTATAAGAACGACTGATAAGCACAAATGCCTTTTCGTTTTCTCCTAGTTTTTCAAGGGCTTCTTCCCCTCGCGCTATCATCGTTTTATTGAAAGTCTGATGCGCTTCATGTGCCGCCTTTATCGCATTCTCAACAATATCTCCTGTTCTTTCTATGCTCTTCGCAAGCTGACGCAGTGTCTTGTTAACATGTTCCTCTCCATACTCAAAATGAATCACTGGAGACAAAACTTTAAACCGCCTGTCATCAAAATCAACGGCAGAACGGACAAGATATGGAATGCATTGTACGTAAGGACACGCATAAGAGTGCGTGAGTTTTTGGCTAACGTGCGTTAGGTTTATAACACTGGGAAGGAATAAATAATCAATCTCCCGTTCCAGCATATCCACTACGTGACCGTGCGCCACCTTAATCGGGAAACATGTCTCAGCCGTAATTATTTCCACGCCATTATATACGATATCCTTATTTGTATCGCTTGAAGTGACAACATCAAAACCAAGTTCTGTAAAAAACGCCTTCCACATTGGATAGAAGTCATAAAATGTAGACACCTGCGGTATGCCAACCGTTTTCCCAACTGGATTATCTGGCTTATTTTTCTTAAAGGTGTTAAATAATGCATCCTTTCTTTCCTTGAAAAGCCTTGGTAAGTGCCTTCCTTTCTTCAACGACCTTTCATCATCAAACTTACCGCAACGACTCCCGTAGTGCAGTGGATTTTCACCTTCGATATTAACCTGCCGTATCTCACAAATATTTGAACAATCCTTACAAACAAAAGATGCGAGCTCATATCTTTTGTGGCGTAAATCAAAGCCCTTAAACTTGGATTTTTGCCATGTTCTCTCCTCCATGGCAATAATAGCAGAACCAATAGCCCCCATGATATCGTGGTGAGGAGGAACAATAATCTTTTTGTCCGTTACCTTTTCAAATGCTGCCTTTACTCCGCGATTTGCAGCAACTCCTCCCTGGAAGAAGATTGTATTTCCAATTTTTCGGTCTTCAACGACTCTGTTGATAAAGTTCAACACTACCGAATAACTTAAACCAGCCAGTAAATCTTCTTTGGCTGTCCCGTGTTGCTGGTGATGATTAAGGTCAGATTCCATGAACACAGTGCATCGCTCACCGAGGTGGGAAGGGCAACACGATGAAAGCGCCCGTTTACTAAATTCACCCTTGATACTCACACTGAGCTTTTCTGCCTGCTCTTCAAGAAATGAACCTGTACCAGCAGCGCATACTTTATTCATGGCAAAATCCACAACAGCACCATTTTCCAACCTTATATATTTGGAATCCTGGCCGCCTATCTCAAAAATAGTATCAACATTTTTATCTACATTCGCAGCCGCAGTAGCATGGGCGGTAATCTCATTTTTTGCGATATCAGCACCGATAAAGTCTCCTGTCAGGTAACGTCCGGAACCGGTTGTTCCAGCACCGCACACTATTACCTTATCTCCAACTTCCAATCCTACTTCATATAACCCTTGCTTTACAGCCTCAAGCGGCCTTCCGGCTGTCATTAAATAACGTCTTGCCAGTACATTCTTATACTTATCTATGACGACTATATTTGTGCTGATTGAACCCACATCTACCCCAACGTATACCTCAATCTTTACATTACCAGCAATTGAATGGATTCCATCAACAATTTTATAGTTATTACAATGGAGCGGCTCCAGGCTAGAAGCCTTTGCAGAACGACTCCTCAAATATTCCTCGATTTCCTTCAAGCCACGGAACGGTGACTGTATGTTCTTGTCAATAATAGTAAACACCGACCCTATTGCACCCATTACATTAAAATACTTTGGTATGATCAACTCGCCCGGTTTGAGTTCTAAAATATCCTCAAATGCCTTAACTATACCGGCATTTGCAGCTACTCCACCCTGGAATACAATGGGTTTGTTAAATTCCTTGCCTTTACCTATATTGCTTCTAAAATTCCTTGCCATAGCATAACAAAGACCAGCCACAATATCATGCACGGGTGTACCTTCCTGTTGTAAATGAATCATATCTGTCTTTGCAAATACACTGCAACGCCCTGCGATACGCGGAGGATTTTTAGATTTTAATGCGAGTTCACCAAATTCTTTTTCTATAACAATGCCAAGCCTTGTTGCCTGCTGATCCAGAAACGAACCCGTCCCAGCGGCACAAAGTGTATTCATCGAAAAGTCCACTACCTTCGCTTGCCCTGTTGTTTCATCGTACTCTATAAGCATAAGCTTGGAATCCTCGCCGCCGATTTCAATAATAGTCTGTGCATCAGAATGTAAGATCGTTGCGGCCTTGCTATGCGCCACAACTTCATTGACAAGGGCAATACTCATTAGTTCTGATACCAGCTTACCACCAGAGCCAGTAATAGCCATACCATCAATATCGTCAATATGAGTCCGATTAAACATATCTCTCAGAACCAGAATTAAAGTCTCGACAGGCTGACCGTGTGAGCGAACATAGTGGTTTTCCAAGATTTCTTTATTTTCATTTATTAATACAGCCTTAACGCTTACAGAACCTATATCAAGACCTATATATTTCTTTTGTGACATATTTCTAACTATCTCCTGGTATACAATACAAAAAATCTGTTTTAAACTATCTAATCACTAACCACAAATTCCCATCAGTTCTTACTCACATCATCAGGCGGTGTAATCTCTCCTGTAATAGCCGAAGCAGCTGCAACGGCAGGACTGCAGAGATATATCTCACTCTTTGGATGTCCCATCCTACCGACAAAATTGCGATTTGTCGTTGATAATGCCCTTTCTCCTTCCGCAAGAATACCCATATGGCCTCCCAAACACGGACCGCATGTTGGCGTTGAAACCACCGCTTCTGCGTCAATAAAAATTTCCACAATACCTTCTTTTACTGCTTGTTTATAAATTTCTTGTGTCGCCGGTATAACAATTAACCTGATTGATGGATGCACCTTTTTACCCTTTAGAATCCGGGCTGCTAACCTGAGATCTGAAATCCTGCCATTAGTGCATGAACCAATCACCACCTGATCAATCTTAATTCCGGAGACTTCCTCCACCGGCTTAGTATTTTCAGGTAAACTGGGCAATGCTACCTGTGGTGAAATTTTATCGGCATTAAATTCATACGTTTTTGCATATTCACAATCAGAGTCACTCTGATAATTCTTATGCTTCTTCGTTACCCTACCCTTTATATATTCTTCCGTATATTTATCAGGTGAAATAATCCCGTTTTTTGCTCCTGCCTCAATCGCCATGTTGCACATTGTAAAACGGTCATCCATCGGCAAGCTGGCAATGGCGCTGCCTGTTAATTCCATTGTCCTGTAAAGAGCACCATCTACTCCGATCTTGCCAATAGTATAAAGTATCAAATCTTTCCCAGATGTCCAGTTTCTTATCTTTCCGTTATAAACAAATCTAATCGTTTCAGGCACCTTTAGCCACACCTTACCCGTGGCAAAGCACGCAGCAAGGTCTGTACTTCCGATGCCAGTTGAAAATGCTCCAAGCGCGCCATAAGTACACGTGTGAGAATCAGCGCCGATTACAAGATCACCAGGCGCAACAATTCCTTTCTCCGGAAGGAGCGCATGTTCGATTCCCATTCTACCAATCTCATAGTAGTGCCTCAAGTGATGTTTATCGGCAAAAAGGCGAAGAGACTTCGACTGCTGAGCGGATTTAATATCCTTGTTAGGGGTAAAGTGGTCAGGAACTAAGACAATCTTTTCTGAATCGAAAACCCTCTTAATTCCGGCTTTTTCAAACTCCTCAATAGCGATCGGAGCCGTAATGTCATTTCCAAGACAAACATCTACCTCTGCATAAACAAATTGACCCGGATGCACTTCCATTAGACCAGCATGTGCAGCAATTATCTTCTCTGTTATTGTCATTCCCATAGTTTGTTTTTCGCATGGTAGTTTGCTTCGTCTTAATGACTATTTAGAAAACGCAAGCAACTGTAAATGTCAGTAATCTTAATTTTCAGAAAAATGTAGACGATTCCATGATTTTAAAAATAACGGGTCTTGCAGATACTTCTCGTGACACTTGGGGCATAAATCGAACCGAAATGCTTTATAGTCTTCGCCATCAAACATTTCAGGATGTCTCTCGTCGCAATTCCCTGGTTCATTTTCTTCTGACGAACCATGTATATCTTCGTCCGTATCATCATCGTCCGCTTCTTCCGCAGCATCGCATGCAGTATAAACCTCTATTCTTACTACATATCGAAAATCCTCGTCTTCCAGCAATTGTCTTCCGCACATATCACAGGTATAATGCACCATTCACATCCCTCCAAGTAAATTACTTTTTAAAGTAACTATTGTTTAATAATTTTTAAGCCGCTAAAACTTGCCCTACATTCAACTGCTAACAATAAGCCAACATCTGGTGCTTCTATTCAATCAAATCTAAAACTTACAACTAACAGCCCCGTTTTGCACACACTTCATTAAACCATCGCCCTGAGCCTTTTAATTCTTTCCTCGACTGGTGGATGCGTACTGAAAATAGACGCAAATGAACGGCCGCTCAACGGATTTACAATAAACAAATGCGCTGTTGCTTGTCCTGCATGCATTGGCCTTGCTATCGCTGCCTGATTTAATTTTTCAAGGGCGCTTGCCAGCCCCAGCGGATCCCCGGTCAATCGTGTGCTTCCACTATCGGCGGCATACTCGCGCGAACGGGAAATCGCCATTTGAATTAAAAGCGCCGCAATAGGCGCTAGAATAGCCAGAAATAAAATGGCTAATCCGCCTCCCCTTCTATTATCGCCACCCCTTCCACCGAACCCGCCGAACATTGCCCCCCACCTCGCTATATTAGCAAGCATCATAATAGTGCCTGCAATAGTAGCAGCAATTGTGGAAATGAGAATATCACGGTTTCTAATGTGACTCAATTCATGACCAATGACGCCTTTTAGCTCATCGCGTGACAAAGACTTTATTAACCCCTCAGTAACCGCCACAGCAGCATGTCTGGGATTCCGGCCGGTAGCAAAGGCATTCATCGAGTTTGTAGGAATGATATACATCCTCGGCATGGGCAAATTCGCATTTGCTGTTAATTCTTTCACAATCTCGTAATAAGTTGGCGAATCTCGTTCAGAAATCTCGTTTGCACCGTACATCTTCAGCACTATTTTATCGCTGAACCAGTAACTAACAAAATTCATACACATGGCAATTACAAATGCGAGAATAACCCCCTGTTGCCCGCCAAACATACCACCAACCCAGATAAGCAGTACAGTAATGGCTATTAACAACATGGCCGTCTTAAAATAATTCATATGCCAACTTTAGAAGTGAATTGAAGAGAACTGAAAATATATATTTGCTGAAAATTAATATTCTTAAATAATTTTGCCTTGTAAAATTTATTATAAGTTCAGCTTATTTTTTGTCAAGGAATTTAATAGGTAAAAACAACTCGCTTTTTAATAAAAAAGCCTTGTTCATCAAAAAGCTTGAACAAGGCTTTTAAAATTTTTACGCAGTATTTGGAAATATTCTACTTTAAACTCTTTTGACTACCTTAATCTATATACAAACTGTACTGTGTTTCCCATTCCTATTTAGACCCAATATCTTCCTAGCTTTCTACATTACCTTGTTAAAGATTGATTCGTAGAATATTCTATAAATTCGTCACTAAAGTCTTCCTGCCAAGAATATCATCCGTAGCGCAGGTTTAAGATTTTCTTCAACAAGTTGTGGGACTTCACTGCTTGGAGGTTGAAATTCGCGTCCTACTTCAACCGTTGATCCAAAAATACTATTTTTAGTCAACTGTTCACCATACATCCAATCATCCATATCGCCGTTTGTATTATAAATGATACCATCTTTTGCATTACCATATACATAACCATTTTGTTTGCAGTAGACTTGCCCGAGTTTTTCAAAGATTTCGTGGTCTTCCGTATCCTCATTAATGTATCCCCATGGGAAAAGGAATAAATTCCCATAACTATGATAAGAAAGACCAATAACAAAATTGTGACTTACCATCAGGTCTCTTATCGCTTGAGTCTCTGGTTCTGAGAAGGGCGTCTCACCACGGTAAGTCTCTGACCATACTTGCGGACTGGAACCAATATTATCGTAACCCCATTGAAAGCTGTAATTTCGGTTAAGGTCTACACCCTGATAGTAAGGGTCGCTATAATCATTGGTATTACGATTTTTTCTCCACCATGAATTTACATCTTCTACATAAACATGACCATCAGGATTAAGCATAGGTACAACCCATATCTCTCTATTATCAACAAGATATTTAATTCTCAGATCAGTAGCATACCTTTCTGTTAACGTCTTGATGATAGCAAGAGGTATTTCCACCGTAATTAATTCACGCGCATGATGACAACCCACAATCAGCACCTCTGGTTCAGTATCTTCTTCTGAATCGGGATTATCTGAAATCTTTATCGCCCAGATATCACGGTTAGCGATACCCTGTGTCTTTTCCCAACTATCGCCAATATCCACAAGGCGGGTAATATCCGGATACGTGGCTGCTACTCGCTGCATCTCATCAACCATTTCGGCATATGTGTGATAGTTCCCCAAGTCGCCGTCCACATCAATCTTTTCTTTAAAATACCAGTCTAAATCTTCAATCACTATATGAAGTGTCCATCCATATTCCTTTATCTCTTCTCGTTGCTTATCGGTAACAATTGCATGAATAGGAGGATTTGCCCCTTCCGTGACAATATCGATACCCATTTGTTTTAATTTAATTATGTCTGCTGCGGTCTTAATTTCTATTTTAACTAACATCTTCCTTTCCGCTGCAACAGCAAATGAATGTGTCAACGCAGTGGTTAGTATGCAACATAATCCCAACCATAAAAATAGTCTTTGCATTTTTCCCTCTTTATGAAAATATTGAAATTAATGAAGGGCAGAATTCTCTCTATACTCTAGCCGATTTTATTGAGACTGTTTTGTTGCCGTATTATGAAATACCTGTACTTCATTACCGCCGATCAACGAAGTTGCAATATGATTTGTAGCAGGCGGATACTTAAAATTAACAGTCAGAGAACTTCCAATTAGCGCCGTCCAGAATGATGGTGGATTTGGATCCAACCAGTTGCCGTCATTATACGATTCTGTAATTTGAGCAACAGTTTGATCTCCTATATGATAAACACTACCATCTTCAGATATTAAATTTGCCTCGGCTTCCTTATCTAACAGTATATTTGCAGATAGTCTTATGTTTCTAATCTGGATATCGTCGTAAACATCGTCAGACGTGGAATAAGGTGCGGGAATGTAAATTTCATTATTACCTTCATGTAGGAGATTTGGATCAACATTAAAAGTATTTGTTAAATAACCAGGAACGTTTCCATTTATAAGAAGCGTCCCTATTGCAGTTCCATTTACATAAACCGAAGTCTCTCCCTGAACCCCAGCCGCATCAAGTGTCAGGGTAATCTTCTTATTCCAAGATGACAATAGAGTTATATCGTTATCTAAATAAATCTGATCAGGGGTTACATATAAACCACCATCATAATCTATATCATATCGGTTTTTGTACCAGTAACTCTGCCAATCTAACTGAGAACAGCTATGGGAATAAGGGTCTTTCTTTAGTGCTAGAATAAGATATGGTTCCCCCTTTTGTTTTTTAGCATAAGTAACTGCATCTGTACGGTGAGATGAATTTTTAACATTTACTTCAAGAAGAGCAACTGTTGTGACAGGTTCTTTACTTATGCGGTTTATAACATCAGCGTTTGGCGTTTCTATAACTAAATTTGGAAGTGCTTCAATAACCGAGTCGCTTTCTGTTTCAAGCATCGAATGTAAATAAAATAATGAACCACCAAAGGTACGACCTGTATCATTATTTAATATTATATCTCCGGCTTTTGCCATATTAAATAGCTCTTCTAATGTTCCTGACTGAGCTGCTTCTTTGCCCATTTTCACATTAAACTCTTGCGTTCTTTCTCCATAAGTCTTTGTTTTGTAAGGGTCGTAGACGAATATTCCTTCGATACAATCGATCTCTTCTGTAGGAATTTCTTCAATGCCAAAAAGTTGTTTATATTTTTGCAGAGATATATACTCGATATAGTAATGTTTTGATCTATTTCCCTTTAATATATTTACCTCTTCTATAGAAGCAGGTATTCCATTTGATTTATAAACAACAGGAACAATAACATTTTTATAAATCGTTCCTACTTTCCCAAATATATTTGTTACTTGATGAGACAAGGATGATGGATCACCTTTTTGATTTTTACCTAACAAAGGTGTAGAAAGTACAAAAGAAAGACCCATCACCATACCCAAAACCAACAAACCAAACTTTCTTCCTTGCATGTTTACCCCCTAACCTTAAACTATTAACATTACTTTTTTAAAAAATACGCATTGTTGTGTAAGTAACCATCATTTCATTTTGTTTCCAGTAATTCATCAGTTTTTTTTATTCCATTCAGACCTAACATCTTCAACTTTACCAATTATTACAAGGTCAGAGTCATTATACATTTCCGGCACTTCCATTTTAATGACACTTGCAAAAACACTAGAAAAACTTATCCCAACTAAAGCAAAACACAAAACAAAACATACACATATCGAATTACCAATTCTTTTCATTCTTTTACCCTTTCTAGCGGTTGTATACACTTTAAATCTCTATACTTTTTAAAATAAATCTATCTTATTTTAAGAGTTCACAACACTTTTTCTATAAATCATTTGCGCAAAGCCATAAACAAAAACTGGTTTAAAGGCGACACTTATAACACCGAACTTATTTTTTGTCAAGGAATTTAATAGGCAAATATAAATGGAAACAATATAAAATTCTATATTACATTATTAAGAACAATTTCATGATCGAACTTATAACGTTTGCTCAAATTTTTTGAAAATGGCAGACCTTACAACTTCATACTGTGGAGAGACTTCAACAGGAAGGTTTGCAAAACGCGGTGTCACTTCTTCAAGCCTGTTCTCATGGTAATTTATCTTAAATTCTGGAAATTTCAAACCGTGTGCAGTTGAAATAACAACAACCTTTTCATTAGACTTTATTTCTTTCCTCTTTAATAATTTTATTAATACTGCCAAAGCCACTCCTGTGTGCGGACAACTGAATAAACCTGTTTTATCAGCCTGCGCAGAGGCATTTGCCAGTTCGTCTTCTGTTGCCTGCTCAACAATACCGTTGAAAACCTTCAATACATTAATAGCCTTTTTATAACTAACCGGGTCGCCTATCTGAATGGCATTTGCAAGCGTCTTCTGCGCCTTCACCGGTTTAAATTCCTTAAAACCGCCCAAATAACTCAAATAAAGTGGATTTGCCTTCGCGGCCTGTGCGCACACAATACGGGGCAGTTTGTCTATCATGCCCACATCCTTCATCATAAGAAAACCATTTCCCAGCGCAGCGGTATTACCCAGATTCCCACCCGGAACAATCACTACATCTGGCACCTCCCAGTCGAATTGCTGGACCATTTCGATGCTGGCTGTCTTCTGTCCCTCAATTCTCAGGGAATTCATAGAATTGGCAAGATAGATATTATTTTTTGTGCACACCTCCCTTACCAGTTTCATACAGCCGTCGAAATCTGTATCAATGGATAAAGTAAGGGCACCGTTTGCAATTGGCTGAATTAACTGTGCATTAGATACCTTATTTTTAGGTAAGAATACAATCGCAGGAATGTCTGCGGCAGCACAATAAGCTGCAAGCGCTGCGGAGGTATCGCCGGTGGATGCGCATGCAACGGCGGGTATCTTCTTTCCCTCGGCAATCATCTGCTTGACCATAGAGACAAGCACAGTCATCCCCAAGTCTTTAAAAGAGCCCGTATGCGCATTCCCGCACTGTTTGATCCATAGGTCTTCTAAACCCAGTTCCTTCCCAAGCCGTTCTGCCCAGAAGAGGTTGCTGCCGCCCTCGTACAGAGAGACCACATTCTCATTAGCAACGCTTGGGCAGACAAATTCCTTCTTTCCCCAGACGGAACTGCCATAGGGCCACTTGGTGCGCCTGTAACGCTCGTCAAACAGCTTTTTCCAATGGTCGGAAGAATGCCTGCGGAGTCTGTCTATATCGTGCTTCACCTCAAGTAAATCACCACAGTTCCTGCACTGATATACAACCTCATTCAGTTCGTATTTTTCATCACACCCGGATATACATTGAAACCACGCCCTGTATGGCATGAGATATCACCTCTTTTCAAGGCTAAAAATTTCTAGGGAGCAATTAGTGTAAAAAAGATCGTTTTTATTATAGTAAACGAAAGGATAAATACAAGCAAAAATGTCCGTCTCCGGACATATAATCATTTTAATTTTGACAAGATTGATGCTGTTTTGGTAACATTTTTGACGCTATGCCCTTACAAAATATTTTATCAAAAATATATTCATACTTCCCCGAAATAAATAAGCAAACTATTCGCAAGGAATTTAAGCATGCATTCAGCATTAAAAAATCCAGTGAGGACGAAGCATTAAACGAGAAAGAACTTGCTGTTGTTTCAAAACTGATAACCATAATTCATAAGAGAAGACTTACTATTCCAGCCACGCTGTTTCTTGAATCTGTACAACCCATAAATTATATAGGAAGCCAGATGATGGTATTCTTCAGGCCCTTTTTAACGTATTTTTTTACAACTGCCGAATATGATGCTTTTCAGGGTTTGCTTGAAAAGAGGCAAGGAATAAAAAGGATTATTGAGGAATTGGAAAAGATAGATATTCACTGCAAAGACGCAAAGAGCATAAAGGAAGATTAGAAGTGACAAGAGACGCGGATACACTTTCAAAGGAACGCCTTTTCTAAAAAGTGAAATAACGAGAATCGTCAATGGTCTTTAAAACTTTGTGAGCTTTACACCTTTTGCGGTGAATAAAGAGGAAGTTAAAACATGAACGTTATCATCGCTACAGACTGCGGCAGCACTACAACAAAGGCAATCCTGATTGAAAAAAAGGACGGTGTATACCGCCAGACTTTTAGGGGCGAATCACCCACAACTGTTGAAGCGCCCTTTGAGGATGTAACCCGAGGCGTCCTCAATGCATTTGCAGAAGTAGAAGAGCTTTCAGGACGAAAGATTTTAGATGGTGAAAAGATTATTACGCCCGCACAAGATAATATTGGCGTAGATATTTACGTTTCCACAAGCAGCGCAGGCGGCGGACTGCAGATGATGGTTGCAGGCGCAGTCAAGGCAATGACCGCCGAAAGCGCTCAGCGCGCAGCACTCGGAGCAGGCGCAATAGTGATGGATGTTATTGCGTCCAATGATCAACGCCTTCCACATGAAAAGATTGATCGCATACGGCATCTTAGACCCGATATGATACTCCTTTCAGGCGGCACTGATGGCGGCACCATAACACATGTCGTAGAACTGGCAGAATATATTTCTGCCGCCAATCCAAAACCACGCCTTGGCATGACCTTCCAGCTTCCTGTAATTTTTGCAGGGAACAAGGATGTCCGTGAAAAGATTAAGGAAATCCTTGATAAAAAAACATCCCTTCACATTACAGATAATATCAGACCCACGCTTGAGCGGGAGAACCTCTTTCCTGCAAGGCAGGAAATACAGAAGCTCTTCCTGGAACACGTTATGGCGCAAGCGCCCGGCTATAAAAAACTCATGTCTTGGACAGGGGCGCCAATAATGCCAACACCGGGCGCAGTTGGTCTCATCATGCAGACGATTGCAAGAAAAAACACTATCAACGTGGTAGGCGTGGATATCGGCGGCGCCACAACAGACATATTTTCTGTTTATGGAGAAATCTTCAATCGTACAGTCAGCGCCAATCTCGGGATGAGTTACAGTATCTCCAATGTGCTGGCGGAGGCGGGGCTTGAAAACATTCTCAGATGGGTACCATTTGATATCAACGAATCTGACCTCCGAAACAGGATAAAGAACAAGATGATTAGACCTACTACCATACCGCAGACACTCGAAGAGTTAAAAATAGAGCAGGCTATATCACGCGAGGCACTGCGACTCTCTTTTGAACAACATAAATCTCTGGCAGTGGAACTCAAAGGAGTTCAGAGGGAACGCGACATCTCGGAGGCGTTTAAACAGGAGATTACAGGTGAAACTTTAGTAGATATGTTAAAACTCGATTTACTGGTTGGCAGCGGAGGTGTACTTTCCCACGCACCCCGCAGGTCACAGGCAATGCTCATGATGATTGACAGTTTTCTGCCTGAAGGTATAACAAGGATTGCGGTTGACAGCATATTCATGATGCCGCATCTTGGCGTCCTTTCAACCGTAAATGAACAGGCAGCCACAGAGGCCTTCGAGAATGACTGCCTGATTCATCTTGGGACATGTATCTCTGTGGTAAAGGGTAGCATTGGCAAGGCAGGAGAAAAATGTATCTCTTATAAAATAACTATGTCTGATGGCAAACTGATTGAAAAATCGCTCCCTTACGGCGAATTATGCGCCTTCCCGCTGGATATTGACCAGTATGCCGATATAGAAATTCAACCAGCCAAAAAGTTTGATTTTGGTGCGGGAAAGGGAAAACCTGTTAAGGCAAAGATTTCTGGAGGGGTTATCGGCATTGTAATTGATACACGGGGCAGGCCTATCACACTGGCAAAGGATAAGGCGTCGCGGGTAGAACAACTCAAGCGATGGGGAAAGGCAATTAACGCTTATCCAGAATAAATAATATTAAATAATTCACCACGGATATTCACAGAAATACACTGAAAGTTGCGACTAAAAGCCAAGAGTTAAATCCGAAAGATTTAATTCATTCTCCGTGATCCTCCGTGTTTTTCCGTGGCAAACTTAAAGAGGTTTAATTATATCTATGACACACGCTTATACGCCGGGTTTACGCATAGCAGAACGGACAAAGGTTACAAGCCACAGGACATTGCCCTTGTTGGGGGATGTTATTGTTAAAAAAGGGGCTGCCCTGAAGGCAGAGGATGTTGTTGCCAGAACACATTTACCAGGCAAGGTACATGCTATCAATGCAGTGAATCGTTTAGGTACTCAGCCTAAAGATTTGAAAGAATACATGCTTAAGAAAGAGGGGGATGCTGTACAGAAGGACGAAATAATTGCTGAAACCAGACCATTAATCAAGATGCTGAAAACCGTCCTGCTCTCACCTATTACAGGCACAATAGAAACTATATCCACAGTAACAGGGCAAATCCTCTTGCGAGAACCACCAAGACCTATTCAAGTAATTGCTTATATAGACGGAACTGTCATAGAGATTATTGAAAAAGAAGGCGTGATTATGGATACAACAGCCACCTTTATCCAGGGTATCTTCGGCGTGGGTGGCGAGTCTGTTGGCGAACTCGCAATCGCAGTAAACAAGCCTGATGATACATTAACAACAGAACACATCAAGCCTGCATACAAAGACAAGATTATTGTGGGCGGTGCATTTGTCCAGCATGACGTTATTGATATGGCAAAGAAGGCCGGAGTACGAGGAATAATAACGGGCGGATTTGATGACGAAGATCTGAAGAAGCTCCTGGGATACGACCTTGGTGTAGCCATTACAGGTTCAGAGGAAATAGGCATCACCCTCATTATTACAGAAGGGTTCGGTAAGATACAGATGGCGCAAAGGACGTTTGAACTTTTAAAATCACGCACAGGCGCAAGGACATCCATCAACGGAGCTACGCAGATTCGGGCAGGTGTAGTAAGGCCGGAGGTAATTATACCGTTTATAGAAAATATTTCTGAAGAAAATATAGACAAACCTATAGAAAGAGGCATGGAGGTTGGCGACATGGTACGGGTAATCCGTGTGCCTCACTTCGGGAGAATTGGCAGGGTAAAAACACTTCCATTTGCACCACAAAAGATTGAGACAGAAGCAACAGTACGCATCCTTGAAATAGAATTTCCCGATAGTTCCTCAGCCATTGTTCCACGGACAAATGTCGAGATGCTTGAAACATAATGATCAACTCTCTGGATTAAGGCACAAGGTTTTTCTGTCAGTTTCTATAACTTAGGAATCCACGTACCGTTATAATACAATCAGTTTCTGTGTGTTTTTTCATGGTAAATTTTGCTAAGGATAACAAAATATGATATAATAATTTTAAATAATCTTATTCAGACTATTCCTTTGTGAGGTAAAAAATATGAGAAAAATATTCCCGATTCTTTTTGTTACATTGATTATCTTTACTGGAGCAAGCTATGCCCAGGACTCTCCGAGGGTAGTAGCGGAGAAATACCTTGATGCCGTAAGGAACAACGACTACGATACGGCATATTCCTTCATCTCTAAAACTGATACTACTATTATTGATTGGCTGTCATTACTAAAGTATATAAAAAAGATAACCCCGCCAAAGCTAACCAGGGTTATTGACCTTGCCCATAGCGCAGTCCGACAGGAGATAGTTAGCACATCGGTAGGTGATAACAGCGCAACAGTAAAAATCCACTCCAGAGTCCCGGATATGGAAGAGACCTTTAAGATTACGCAGAACCCTGAAGATATAAAATCCCTTTTAAATCGCAGCGGATTACCTATGAAAGAAAGATTAGGGGAATGCACATTAGTGGTAGAAGACGGTGCTTGGAAGATTTCAAGGATTAAGGGTATTTCCTCTGACCAGGCGGCAGAACTTGCCACGGACTTCGCAGAACTAATCTTGGGCAAGGATGAAGCGAAAAGGATAGGTAGAGAAATCAGAGAATTCACGAACAAGCAGGAAAAGGGTGTTTAATCTCGGAGCGGTTATATTTTTTGTTGCCTCTTGGAGCTCTTTGTTCTACGGTAGATTAGCCGTCAGTTAACTGGCTGTTTGTAAGACCGAATTCTACTGGTGGAGACAACTGAACTGTTACCATGAACAAACATTGAGACGTTTTAGACATAATAAAATCACAGGGTAAGCCGTTCTAAGAAAATCACCTCAAATGAACGAATGTATCGCAGCTAACTAAAATTTTTTAATCGAAGAGTAAAGTATTGTACCGATTAAATTATTCCTGGTTAAGGTTTTCAACAATCGCAATCTCCTCATCTGTTAAACCGTAAAGCTCATATATCATTTTATCTATCTGGCGTTCAAGTGGGGAAGTGTCGACATCGGTAAATTCCCCTCTATTAAGAGGGGATAAAGGGGTGTGTTGTTTCTTTGCGGAGAGGATTTGGCAAGAAGGTGCGGGGAGTAGAAACTTTTTTTAACAGTCACGTAACCTGAAGTTTCTTCTCCATTGATTTAAGGACATCTTTAAATATGTGAGATGCTTTAAACAATTCAACCCCGATGAGATTGCCATCGCAGTCAAGCTCCATATTTATGCCAGGCGATATTTCCACAACTTCTGCTTCTTCCCCCTCTTTTGCAAGGTAGAGAACGTCCTCTTTTTCATCATAAAAGACCTTAAAATCGTCCATTATATTCTCCTCCATCTTCCAGATTGAATCCGGTTTTCTTTTTGTCCTTCTTTTAAAGGATGTATTGTTAAAAGTTTCACATCCGTATCCTCGCGCTTATATGCTACCATCACATCCCTTTCTTTGCCTTATATTATTACTTTCTTAGCTGCTATGGAATGTCCTGTTTCATAATCCATGAATTTCTCATCTGCATCCTCGTAAATTCTTTGCGGCAGGTCGTATTCAATTTTTCTCAGGGAAATTCTTGTCTCAATGTGCTTTGAATATATGATCTGCATAGCTATTACTTTCCCTCCAAAATCGCAATCTCCTCAGGTGTGAGGTCGTAAAGTATATAGACACGCTGGTCAATTTGTTTTTCCAAATTGAAGACTTTGACTTGCTTATCCGGGTTTTGCAAGTAATCCGCGTCTTTCGTAATGGCAGAGATTTATCTTTGAACATTTCCATTCAGATATAATTTGTCAATTTGAAAGATTTGACCTTTTAAACTTTCCCAGGCAAAAAATCTGCAATTTTCTAATTCATCAAGTATCACCCTTTCGTGGGCGATTTTGGTGGAGTAGGTGGTTGATGGGCATGACTGGTTTTCCTTCGTCATTCCTTTACGGCAATTATATAGAACCCTCCCAAAAAATTATATCTTTCGTTGGGCTCGGCAGATATCGAGATTCTGCTTGACAGAGCATAGCCATGCGTTATAATACTCTCAGCCTCATCTACCACGTGTAGAAAGAGATCTTTCGCCGTCCTTCGGGGCGGCGATTGCATTTTAGGTTACATTATTTTCGAGCTTTTTCCTCAAATCCCTTTTCTTCGAATCCCCATTTACATAAAAAGCAGTTATTAAAAAAGCAATCTCTCCAATTCTTTGTGGCCGTTTTACTAAAATCAACACATAATCCCAATCTTCAAGCCAAACATAGGTGCGTAGCCGTCCATTGGCTTCCTTAAAATCCCATACCTTAACAACACTGTCATCAGAATTGCTTATTATAGGACCACACCAGGGAAGACGTTCTGCACGCCGCGGATCAAAAAGCCTATCTTTTGTTTTTTGATCATCTTTCGATATTAAATGCCAGAAGCCTTCTTCGTATTGCTCACCTTCTAAAATCCGGCGGTCCCACCAGACAGGCTTACCTTTGAGAAAACGTTTTGTCTGTTTTATATCTTTATCAAAAATGCCGTAGAGCATTGAAAGAACATGGTTCCATTCTCCATCCACAGTGACTATTGACGGCAACCAGTGCGGTTTCTCCATTACTGCCTCTCCGAAGCATGCCAATGAAATAGATTAACCTTATCTTCCCGGAGAAGCGTTGTATTTACCAAAGTATAATTGGAACGATCCTTCATCCGCGCGACCAAAGCGTCCTTCCCCGCATTACCGGAACGTCCTCTGTTCACATAAGAAATCGTTCCAATCAGAAGGTCTGCCAACTGCAAAATCTGAACTTCATGGGATCTCACCGTTTGTACGCGTTCGATAATTTTCCGAGAGAAATCCAACATGTTATTACACAGAACATAGTGTAATTTAGCCACCTTAGCAGCACTTCGCGTATCTTTTATGTCAAGGTATATTCTATAACAGTCATGAGGATTAAGGATTACCTTCAACATATCAAAATACATCTTGTAATACCAGTCATCGTGGGACTGTCCAAAATCTTCATGCCGGAGCTTCATTTTGTCGGGTATAATCAAGGCACGGAAATGAAGATCATCGTCATCGAAAAAGTAATCCATTACATCAAGATAAAACCTTGCTTGTGCAGGGGAAACCTTCGTCCATTTGATCTCGAAATCCGGCTTAATGCCATGATGTTCCTTTATCTCTCGCAAACGAACTGAAATCTCTCTGACCTTTTCCAATGGGCACCACACCGCACCAAGAACCATGACCTTCTCGCGGTCATTTTCCATGTGGCAACTCTCATCACAGTAAACATTTAATATCTCACTCATAAAGTGTTCCTCCAGTTATATCCTGGTTCTTTGAGCGCCATGATCGTCATTTCTTCCCCTCCACAATCGCAATCTCCTCCGGCGTGAGGTCGTAGAGTTTGTAAACCATGTGGTCAATCTGTCTTTCCAGCGCCGATGTGTCAGCGTCGGCTAATTCCCCTCTATTAAGAGGGGATAAAGGGGTGTGTTGTTTCTTTGCGGCAAGGACTTGGTCAACGAGCGGTAAAATATATTTACCCCAATTTATAAGCCTAACTTTTTCTTTAAATCTTTATGTCCCACCCATCTTTTATTTTTTAATTTTGTTTCTATCGCAGAATAGTAGTCTATCCTGTCTTCCTCAATTTTTTTGAGCTTAAGGTATTCCTTGTAATCTAATATTACTGCTATGGGTTTATTTTTTTCTTTAATAACCTGTGTCTTAATCATTGATAAGCCTCCTGTCTATGTTTGACTTCATAAATTGACATCGTATTTCCATCGTCTTCAAAGATAATCCTATAATTCCCCACCCGAAGTCTTTTCAAATCTTCATATTTGCCTTTTAGGATTTTCACATCAAAATTTCCGGATGGATTTTCCGCATATGCTTCTATTGCTTCTATTATCATCACAGCGCTTTTCCTATCGCCTTTTTTAATCCTTGCAATTTGCTTTGATGATTTTTCAGAATATCTAATTTTCATATTACCCTTTTCCCTCCGCAATTGCAATCTCATCCGGCGTACATGTCTTTTTTTTGACTTGCTTATCCGGGTTTTGCAAGTAATCTGCGTCTTTCGTGATAGAAAAAGATACTCCCTTAAACTTGTCCCTTCAGATACAGTTTGTCAATTTAAAAGATTCGCCCCCTCAGACGCTCAATCTCCTACTTTTGTCCGCAGATAATGTACCTGTGTCTTTTACTGATTTTGTGTTCCTTGTTTAATATGATAATCTATGCTATTTTTTTTGCAGAACTTAATTACTGTTAAAGTAAGGCTGTTATAAAATTCCTTATTATATTTGAATTCAGATGATTTAACGTTGTAATTCAACTTGCCAAAAACAATTTTATTTACAAAAGATACAGACTCTAATATTTCTATTAAATCCTGCTTAATCAAGTTTGGTGTAGGATACGGCTCCATACTAACCCATGTTTTAAATCCTTTCTTACGCAGATATTTGAGAGAGTCTATTCTATCTTTAAAATTAGCTGAATTTGGTTCAAATTCTTTCCTGAATTTTTCATTTAAGGAAACTAATGTAATGCCATATTCATTCTTATTACTAAACCCATTCCTATTACCGAGTTCGCCTGGGAAAACCCCTTTCGTTAATACAGTGCAACGTATATTGTTTGCATTGAGTTTATCTATGATTTTCAAACTCAAATTGCATATCTGTTCCTGCCCATACATAAAAGGGTCTGTAGAAAAACATAAATGAACATATTTTATCTTGTTCTTGTATTTCGGTATTTCTTTGTCTAGAAGTTCTAAAGCATTAGAAACTATTTTAGGCTGGCACCATTCTTCATAGGTTTTAACAATACCGCACCTTCTTTTCATCATATAGGCATAACATGGGTATTTACACCCGTGGGAACAACCCTCTACATGATTCAAACAAAAGTCAGCGTATTCTACTTCGCTTTTATAAAGCAGGGATTTTCTTTCAATAGTCTGCATTTCTTAGTTATAAATAAGCCTTTCTGTATTTATCGAAAATATCATTCACAATATCTTTGGCAACAGATTTCTGAGACGCAAAACAGAGATAATAAAGAGGACCACTTTTTATGTTCCTCATCAAGATTGGCTTGGGAACATCATTGAATCCAATCTGTTTGAGCCTTTTACAGAACTCTTTAGCAAGTGCCTGATAATCCTCTATCCTTACATGTTGGGTTCCTCCAAAAAGAGTCTTCTGCTCTCTATAAAGAAGTTGCCTCCAGCTTTCGTCGCCCCATAAGGCATTCATTCTTTCAATATCTTCTGGTTTTGCCCTTGCAGGGTCCTCAAACAAAACATTCCGATTTATGTCCATGATCGTAAAGTTGATGAAGATATCGACCGTTCTTAATTCCGCCGCTGCCTTTATCGTTTCCCATTTAAGGTGAAGCCCATAGGGGTCAAGAATACATAATGCCCTCTTGAATGTATTATATGTAAGCATTGGGAAAATCTTTGTTCCAAGAATTTCGTTACAGTCACCATGATATGCGTGGACGTTCGGATTTTCTTTCGCTATCTGTCGGAACACATCCGCTCGCTCCTCATCGAGATCTATAAAGTGATATTCGGTGAAGGGAGGCTCGACCTCAAGAGCGTTAAGAGGAGACCCCTGGATCATCTCACCAGTCCGCCTGCTAATATGTTTGCCAGCACCTGCAAACGCATCGATGTAGACATACCCCTTACACCAATCCTGATTCTTCATTATTCTCGTATAAGCACAAGCGTAGTCCTTTATTATCTCAAGTTTAATTTCTGACCATATTCCTATTTTGTCAATTTTCACTTTCTCCCCTCCACAATTGCAAACTCATCCTCCGTTAATCCATAAAGTTGGTAAACCATTTGATCAATCTGGCGTTCATATATTTTAACTTTGGCTTGATTGGTAGAATTATCAAGATAATCATCGTTTAATATTTAATTCCTATTCCCTTAAAAAAATCTAATAAGTCTAAACATTTTATTTTTAATGCATTAGATATAAATGGAATCCTATTGGGAGTCTTTTTCTCATCGGCCACGATGATTGCTTCTTCACAAATGCTAAGGACTATCACCCACGGGTCAGCCCATCTTTGTTTATTAATTTCGTTTCCCCAATAGTTATTATCGTATTGCTTCTCTACATCCTGAAATTTTTGTCTTTGACAATCATCAATATCTCTGAACATTTTCTTGTTATTCTTGCACCATTCATAAATTTCATCTTGCCCAACTTTGATTTCTTCATAAACTTCTAAAGGAGAAATAAGTTCTTCATTCTTTATCATACTTTCTAATTTTCCCCAAACTGTAGGAAATACATCTCTACGATATGGTTTAAGGTTTATTAGAGAACTGGTATCAATACAATAAATTATTCTCGAAAATAATTCTTTTTGTCTGAACATATAAATATAATATAAAGTTACCGTTCTATAAATTTTTCTATATATTTTGTTTTCATATTTAAGATATCAAAGATATCAGAATAGGATATCCTGCCAGAACGAAAAGCATTATTTGTCTCTCTAATAGCTAAATTCCCAACCCGATTCTGAAATACTCTATCCCAGTTTCTGCGGCCAAATATTTTCTCTTTCTTTTCTTTCAATTTCTCAACACCTTCTTTTTTGAACTGATTATATTGCGCGCTATTTATATATTCTAACCAAACAAGTCTAATCATAATTACCTGTTTACTAACTCCATAAACAGAAGAAAGTTCTGAAATTGTGGATTCGTCCAGTTTCAAAAACTTTCTACACTCTTCCTTTAAGTCGTCTAAAGGAACAAGAAATTCAGCAGAAAACAAATCACAGTTGCGTTCTACATCTGTCCCTTCTTGTTCAATTTCTATTGAACATATGCCAGAGGTTCTTTTTATTAGGTGGTATACTTCATGGAAAAGAGAAAATAATTTAATTGATGGATTATCTTCTTCATTTAAAACAACACAAGAAATGTCAGATGATATACTAAATCCTCTCACATCATCAGCTTTTAATGGAAGTTCTATAATAGAGATTAAAAGATTTTCTTCTAAAACTTGTTTATAATACGCTAAAAGCTCTTCAGATTTTTTTGATTTTAATAATCCCAATTTAAGATGTTTTCTAAATTTCTGTGCCAATTCATTAGCTCTCAATGTCTCTGGGAAATTTGGGATTTGACTTCTTTTGTCAGTTAATTCTGCTAATTTGTTGATAAGATAATAAGCTCTCCTTTCAGCTGTATATACCTGCGGAGTTAATCTTTTTTCACGATTTATTCTGTAGTCAGTTAATGCTGGCATCTTTGGGAGTATATTCGTAAAAAATGCCGCAAGAGAACGGTGATAAATATCAGCTAATTTTTTTATTTGTGTCAAAGTAAATGAATCAAGTCCTTCTTCTGTTTCTCTTACCTTTCCGGCTGTAGTTTTAAGTTTTTTTGCTATCTCATCAATATTATATCCAGAAGTTTCACGAAGTACCTTTAGCACTCCAGGGTTGACTTTTATTTTTGAACCTCTTCTCATTTTTATTCGCCTCCTTCCACAATGTTTATTTCTTCTTCGGTAAGACCATATAATTTATAAATCATCTGGTCAATGTGTTTTTCCAAATCGCAAACTTTGGCTTGTTTAGCAAGATTTTACAGATAATCATCGCCTTTCGTGATGGCAAAGATGCGCCCAAAAGATTCTAAAACATTGTGAATATTCAACATCAAATCACTAATCAAGCCGCGACCCCATGCATTTGTTAACGACACAATATTCAATTCCTTTTGTTATATTTTATAAATAAGAATCAAATAGTAAACATTATTATTTGACGTAACTAAATGAAACTGGTATTATGCCTAAACAGATATTTTACCTTTTAAATATTGAGTCAAGTGTGAGTTAGTTAAGAAATCAAATAAGAGGGAATTTACTTGCCTAAAAACACAAAGTCTGAGATATATCCCAATCCACCGCTTGTTGAAGTTATTTTTGAAATAAAGTTTTCTGGAGAACCTGTAGTTGAATGTAAACGGGATATTTTCTTTGATTTGATTAGAAAAGACTATTCAGAAGTTTTTGTACCACAAACAAGGGAAGGGGGTTTTATTGCACTTGAACCTTACCGTTTTGAAAAAGAAGATCGTTCGTCAGGAATTATGCTCGCGATAAACAGGTTTTCTTACTATTGCCGTAAATATCCAGGTTTCACAGTATTTAAAAAAGAAGTCATTAGAATGATAGATATGTTCAGAATATCTTATCCCAAAATAAGCACACTTAACCGAACAGGATTTAGATATGTTAATATTATCCCATTTACACGAGAGGAAGGAATTGTCCCACTGGATAAGTTTTTAAAACTGAGACTTCAATTGCCAACCACAATATCTGAAAGATATAAGAATATAAATATAGGTTTCATATCGAAAACAAACGGAGGTTCCATCACAACAAGGATTGAGACTTTATTAGCTGCTGATAAAAGCGGAGAAGCGATCTTGCTTGATATCGATTATGCTAAGGAAGAGGGCATTTCGATTAACAATATAAAAAAGTATCTGGATGAAAGTCATACTTATTCAAGGCAATTATTTGAAGATTTAATAACTGATAACTACAGAGCATATCTAAAGGGTGTGTCCATATGATAAATGCCAGTTACATACAACGATCCTTGATGGATGTAGATCGAGAAACGGTATCAGCCGATGCGCCTTTTTCTCCTTTCTCTATCGAAACTGCAAAAGAGAGGATGCCTGATAAGGAATTTAAGAACAGAATAGCCCATAGTCAAATCAGTCCACTGTGGACTATAACTACTCCAAAAAAGATATACAAAGTTTCAATACCCATAAAAGTCCGTGTCTATTCTGAGGATAATCTATTTTTCGCCGAGAATGAAACCTTGGTTGTTATTGGCACAGGTAATTCTATTGACGAAGCAATAGATGATTTTTGCAGGCATATAGTCCATTTTTATCATTATTATAAAAGATTGTCCCGCGATGAAGTAACAGGTGATGCTGTTAGATTAAAGAATCTTTACGATACGCTCTTTATTGAACAGGAATAAAAGGTGCAAATAGATAGGAAAACTATTGAATCATCTTTACGCAAAAAAGGGTTTGTAGAAGAAGGAGGATCACATAAATACTTTTATCATGAGGTAAACAACAAACGCACGGGAGCCTATGCATATACATCACGTGGTAGTTGTTATAAAACCTACGGAGATAGTTTAATTAAAGTGATGAAGAAAGAACTAAGATTAGATACTTTAGATCAGGCAAAACGTCTTTTAGCGTGTCCTATGGATGGTGAAGAATATAACTCTATTTTACAAAAGAAAGGCTTGTTTTGATTTATCATTAGTGAACTAACCTGTTACATAAAACTACATTTAAATTTTTATTTTAATTACATTATTAAACTAAAATTCCACACCATAAAACGATCTTTCGATTGCCTGCTTTCATCACAATAGATATGATAAATCATGCCTATTTATTCCCATTCAACGATGGCAAACTCATCCTCCGTTAATCCATAAAGTTGGTAAACCATGTGGTCAATCTGTCTTTCCAGCGCCGATGTGTCGGTGCGGGGATCTTTCTTCTTGGCGGTGAGGATTTGATCGACGAATGTGATTAAAAGCTGCTTTTCGGATTTAGAGATTTTGGGTAACGCTACGGTTGGTGTTGCTGGTAAAAAAGACTTTGATGAATTTTTATAAAAAACTGTTACCTTGAAATCACTATCAGAATTAACAACAATACTGGCACCAAAACGATAATGCAAATCATCGCCCATCCAGTCCTTTTTGATTTTTTTAAAATCGGCATTAGTTAAGTTGTTACATTTTATTTCTACTACAAGATAGTTCAAAGCATTACTTCCTCGTTTATGAAAAATGATGTCAGGACGACGGTTATTTTGATTATGTTTCACAACATCCATATCATGATTAAGCCAGAATATATATTTTGTAATCTCGTTGGTAAGATGGTGTCCAAAGTTCCATTCCGTCATTCCAGTGCGGGAAGTATTTTTTAAGACATCCGGTTGTTGATCAAATAGATTACGAATTGCTGAAGTAAGTATGACGCCAATTAGTTCAATCGTATTTATCACCCCTTCCCCTCCACAATTGCAATCTCCTCGGGCGTTAATTGATAGAGTTCATATACCATTTTATCAATCTTACTCTCAAGGGAGGAGGTGTCGGTGATTAGTAACCAAATCAAAAATAAAGAAACACCTTCTTAAATTTTAATCAATTCGTTTCTGGGCTTTTATACATCCTCTTCAAAGAAATATCTCCTAAATCTTAGCCAGTCTTCGTCTTTTACGAATTTGAAAAGCAAGCCTTCATTTTCAGTTCTGTTTCTTGGAATGTTTATATTGAAGTCTTTTTCTATCCTGCCAAGTATTTTTAATCCAACTTCAAATGTAAAACCCATTAACTCCTGTGAAGCAAGAGGGTCCCACCACGAAGTTTTCGCTGGTGTAAAGTAAACCCTTTTTACAGGATCTGTCGTAAGAGGATACCTACACTCTATGTATGCCTTTTCTAAAATCTCGATTAATTCTTCCCCTGTAAAATCTTTTCCATAATAGCGATACACCTTTGTTTTAACTTCTTTATTCAAAACTTTTATTGCTATAAGCTTATCAAGCATTTCTATAAGATTGTGCCCCATCTCTTTTCTAACAATTTTATCAATTGTTTCCCGTGCCTGTTGTTCTGGTAAGCATTCATATTCTGAAGATTTTGTTCCCAGTAGATATGCCTTACAAAATTTCTCTAACCCTTGATGCCAGAGAAATGCAGAATACCAATCGAATCTATCCCGTATGTCAAAACCAATATAGAAATCTACGAACCCATGTAAAGTCCATAGTTTTACAACCGTTGTTTTAGAGGTTAAGTGACTTTTCATTCCAATCAATCTGGCTCATTTAAAAGTCCTTGCCTTTTCAAGCCGGTTTTTGACCAGCTCGCAGACAGACCAATAGATTTTCATTTCTTTCCCTCCACAATCGCAATCTCCTCTGGCGTGAGTCCGTAGAGTTTATAGACAAGCTGGTCAATTTGTTTTCCCAAATCGTGGACTTTGGCTTGTTTATCAGGGTTTTGCAAGTAATCCGAGTCTTTGATGATAGCAAAAATGCGCTATTATACTTATCCCTTCAGATATAATTTGTCAATTTGAAAGATTCGATCCATTAGACCCCCCGTCACAGCTTTAGCGCAGGCAAGGCGGGGTATCGATTTGATTATAGATTACTTTCCAAAGATTCAAAATGTTTATGATCGGATTCTTTAATCATTTTCATCAATACCTTGATTGCATCTCGGCTTTCACTTTTATCCTTATGCTCGATAGCGCTGGCGGGATCAAGCCCATGAGAAAATTCTTGAATCAATCTATAAACTTTATCTTTTTCTGTATCGCTTATTGATGGTGTCTCCAATTGAGCTACTTTGCTAGCCAAATCTCCCGTTGTTGGAATTTTAAAGTTGGTATAGATTTCTAAAAATCTCCTTGCGATGTTGCCAATCAGATAGAATTCGGTATAAGCAGGTGATGTATCATTCATAAATTGATTCAATCTTGCAAAAAGAAAATGATATTCCGACTTAAATTTTCGCAAAGTTTTTTCAAGCGGTTTGATTAGGGCACATCTTTTGTCATTCTCAATAACATTTTCAATCATAAAATATTCACACGGGATGGGCTTTTTGTCCGCATCGTTCGTAATTTTTTTGTTATCACTTTCTACCTTCCGATTTATTTTCTCAAACCAATCTTTAACCAAGTTGAAAAACTCAAAATTATGAGTCGAGACAATCAATTGTTCGGCTTCCTTGAAATGATTTTTTATCAGAGAAAAACAATGGTAGATAAAATTAGAATCAAAGCTCGAAATAGGGTCATCAATTACAGTTATCACATCTTTGATTTTGAACCCTTTTTCTTGGGTCTTAACGATAAAATAGGAGAAGGCAATGGCATTCTTTTCGCCTTCGCTTAAATTGTGAGCTACATCGTCATCGCGTTTTATAACATATCCCTTTTTCGAGTCATCTAACTCAAGTTGGATTTCTTTCCTTCCAAAAAATTCTTCAAGGTGTTTATTTATCTTTTGAACGGCTTTCCCGATGTTGGATGTTTCTTTTTCAAGATTTGATATTTGCCGATTATTTTCATCGACTGCATTCTTTGCTGCCTTTTCGTCCTCAATGCTCGAATCATAATCTAGCTTGATTTTTGAATAATCCTGTTCTTTTATGGCAACGGCAATGAGGTGTTTCTCCAAAGCCTCTTTTGCAGTTGCAACTTCTTGCTCATGATTTTCTACTTTTGAATTATGATTTGTGATAACGGTGTTTAGCTCATCAATCACATCGTCATATGATTTCTTGAAATCTTTTGGCAATTCCAATACTCCAACTATCAAAAGCGGTTTATCGCGCTTCTCATAGAGCTTCTTTGTTGCCTTGTCTATCCAATCGTTCATCTCTCCCACGATGTTATTTAGCTTTTTGGTGACGTCTTTATAACTATCCTGAAAATCCGCATATAGTTCCGAATTTTTCTCCGCAATTTTTTCTTTTTTCAAATCCGTCAATCCATGAATGAAAAATGCCATATCCTTCTGTAATTTTTCGTAATCGGTACTGAAATGTTTTGACAATGATTCCAAAAAACCTGCGGAAAATTCATTTTGGCAAAACAAACATTTTTTCTTTTCATTTTTGGTTTTATGTAGCTCAAATCCGTGTTGTGTCCATTTGTTTAATTCGGGATCATTTTTGAAACGCTCAATAGTTTCTGCTATTACTTGGCGTTTAAGCAATGCAGAAAGTTCATCATAGATGTCTGAAAAACTTGATAGATTCTTTCCGTTGAATGAAAATTTAATCTCGTATTTTGAAAATTGAGATTGGCTTGTGAGGGGATCGCCACCGATAAGTTTTTTCTTCTTTTCGAACTCATCATCAGAAAGTGTGGAAAAATTCTCAATCCCAACATTTTCAATTGCTGTTTTTACACTACCTTTGTCATAGTCGCGGTATTTATCATTAACTTTCAGATTGCCAATAATGTCTTTGACAGTGCGTGCCGTGGATTTTCTAAAATTATCTTCTGCTCTCTCGCTGTTTTGTCGGTCTTTTTTAGCCGCTTCAAATTTTTGAGATAAGGAATCAACTTTTCCCTTCAACTCTTTCAATTTCTTGTTGCTTTCTATATCTTCCTCGCTCACATAGACAATCGGGTTACTTGGATTTGATGGATCGAACGAGACATTATCTTCAATAAAATCCTTATTAAATACTCGGATTTGCCTTGCTCCGTTTTGACAATCAGAGTGCTTGATCGTAATATCGCTATGTGTCCTTATCTCAAATTCTCCGTCTTTTGGGTATTGCTTAAACTCCGTCGTCTTCTTTTCGCAGGCAGAGAAAATTCTAGAAAAAGTAGTTTTGCCACTTTTGTTCCAGCCATAAATCAAATTGAAGCGAGCAAAATCAGGTGTATCGCTACTCCATGAAAAGTCGCGAAATATGCCAAAATTTTTGAGATTTGATACTTTTTTAATCATTACTCGCAATCTCCCCAGGCGTGAGGTTGTAAAGTTTATAGACCATCTGGTCAATCAGCTTTTTTAACTCCGACGTATCTGCTGCAGGGTTTTCGCACTTGGCGGCAAGAATTATGTCGAAGCTTTTTTTTCTCGTTTAATAATCTTTTGTTTCAATGTTGAAATAACGTTTTTCCTTTCGGAATCATTTAGACCTAAATAATCAAACACAATTTGGTCTATCTGTTTATGTTCATTTGTATCAATTTCGTCAACCGTAACAAGTGCTTGCCTTTTACCAATTCTTTGTAAAATATCCTTTATCTCTTTCGTTTTTTGAAAGTCCATATAAACAGGCAGGGGTTCCAAATCAATCGCCTCGGCTTTCAACATACCTCCACCTAAATTCTTTCTGCCGCTAATTTCTCGCAACAGCCAAAAAATCGAAGAATTAAAGAACAGCCACAAATTTAAAAGCACAACATCAGGCGCATTCTCGTAGTTGTCATATACGTCAACAAAACTCGATGAGTAACAATTTATTGAGTTGAAAGCGCAAAAATGCTTACTGATTCCTCGTGGCATCATTAATTTCGGCGGCTTTTTGCTTGTTGAATTTGGGTCAAACGCATTGATACCATGGGCCTTAAGTTTTTGGAGTTCTTCTCTCGTCAACTTCGTTTTATCAAGAATGTATTGAGAAGTTTTTAGGTTATTGAAAATAGCACCGTCATCGGAAGTTAGGAATGGTATTGCGGCTTTTTTGACGAAAGGTAATGACGAAAGCACTTGATTACTAATGATAAAATTCTTGCTCACGTTTAGTCCTTGTCCAAAAGAAAGCTTAAGTCCCTTTATGGCCTCAATTTTTACCGCTTTTTGATTCAGTAACTCCAAGAGTGCAAGAACTTCATTTGAAGATGTTAGAAGAATACCCCACTTTAGCTCCCGCAACAAATTATCCGTGTAGGTGTACCTGTGCAAATCAACAAAGGGGTTGTCTTTTTGTTCTGTCAAACTGGCTATTCGTTCAAAACTCTCATGGCAACGCGCAAAGGTTATTATATTTGATGGCTTGGAATCTTTACCAATAAACAAAGTAATTACAGCATTTATGTTTGGGCCTTCGCCACTTGCAAAATATCTAAAATCACTGTCGATTACCAGCCGTACTTGTGTGTTTTTTAATAGGAAACTTTGAAATTTTTTCCCATAGTCGGTGTCCAACCAAGAGTTTTGTGTAATGAGAACAATGCAACCATAGCGGTTGACATTGAAAATCGCATTTTCAAAAAAATAAATCAATAGGTCAGAACCTCTTGTTATGTATTTGGCGTCGTCTTTCCATCTTCTTTTGGCAGAGGCTTGATACAAGTCTTTTAATTCATCACTGAAATCTGGATGTCTAGACTCAAGATATGGTGGATTGGCAATCACCACATCAAACCCGCCTTTGTGATGAAACACCTCAGAAAAATACACCTCAAAGTCAAACTCTGTGTGCCCATTAGTAATCTGGCTTATCAGTTCATCAATCTGCTTTTTATAGTCCTGCTTTTTTGTGGGGTTGGTTTCGTTGAAGAAGAGCGGTTTTATTCTTTCCAACTCAGTGAAAAGATGATTGTTAAACAGGTTTTTCTCCACTCCCAATAACGAATTTCCGCAGACTATCTTGTAATCCAGATTCGGCAGTGGCTTGATGTTCTTTATGTCATCTTCATCTACAACAAGCGATAGCCACAGCCGAAGTTTTGCAATTTCCACCGCAACGGGGTCAATATCCACACCGTAAAGGGATTTTTCAATGCATTGCCGTTTGAAGTCATAGATAGTTCTTTCACCCCTCACCCTATCCCTCTCCCGCAAGGGTAGAGGGGACTTATCATAATTTCCCCTCCCTTGATGGGAGGGGTTTGGGGAGGGTGACAAAAAAGTAGTTAATACATTTCTTGCCTTTACAATTTCACTCATCATGCCCACTGGAAAGGCGCCTGAACCAACCGCCGGGTCGCAGACGGTGATGTCAACCAGCTTCTTGTCAATCAGGCTTGCGTTTTTTCGGATGCTTTCAGGCAGTTTATAGGAATAGGTTTTTGTTTCTTTGCCCTTACTTTCAACCCGCGCCTCGTTCTCATGGACCTGCTCACCGTAGTGAATAATGGTTTCAATATCTCCTTTGGTAGGGGGCTGGATTCCCGCTTCTGCGGGAATGACAGTGGAAGTCTCTGTATGCAGGTAATTGATCAGACTCTGCTGGCACATATAATGGACAATCTCAGGAGGTGTGTAATAGACGCCGTATTGCTTGTTGAACTTGCTTTCTTCCCCTTTATTTCCGCTCTTTAATGCCTTTTTATATTCCTCAAAGTTGTCAGGACGGATGGCATTGAACTTTTCATACGCCTTCCCCAGCAGTTCAGGGTCAATGGCAACCTCCTTTTCCAGCGGCTCGTCTTCTCTGACGGTAAAGTTGTAGCGGTCAAAAATATCCAGAATGCCATCACCCTCATCGCCTTCTTTGGTTTTATTTTTATTAGAGAAAAGGCTATCGGGCAGACAGATATCGGTATGCACCCAGTTGTATCCGCCATTATTGCCAATGGGATCAAACAGGCCTCCGTTTAAGAATGGAATTTTGCAGTTAAATCGGCTGTAATAGTCATCGTCATGGCTACGGTCTATGCGCAGGGCTTCATAAAAGAGCGGTTCCAGAATGTCATTGAAGAAATTTCTATAGTAGCTGTGCTTTTTCTCAAAGAGTTCACGTAAAAAAGTTTTTGAGCCTGTGCCCCATTCATCATCGCGTGCAACGCCAAACCACCCTTTTTTCTGTAAAAAATAGAGAAAGATAATCTGTCCTAAGAGTTTTTTGGCAAAGTTTACGGTATCGACTTCCTTAGTTTCAAATTCATTCTTCAGGCTGGAAGCCTGAGTTACTATCTTGTCCAGTTCTTCTTTTGTACGGATAAAAAGCTCACGGTATTTAATAAAAAATTCTTTGGTAACGGTTTCAATGTCAAATGCCTGTTCCAGTTCGTCAAGGGTTGGGCTGTGTTCATCATTTGAAAGCATGTCCACCAATCTGCTCTGAGCAGTGTGGCTGGTTTCATTTTTACCCACAAGAAATGACCAGCGCCGTGCAGGTGTAAACTCTTCCTTTACCTTTATTCTGCCGGTTTGAGTCTGTTCAAACTTATAGTCCATCTTGACCAGGGAAAACCGCCAGTCTTCATCATCAGGCGATACAAAAGCAACCAGCGCTGCTTCCTTTTCATTTGAACTGCCATAATTGCCCTGTAAATATCCAGCAACAAAGTTTCTCTGCATGGTGCGGGCTCGTTCAAGGGAGGTCTCTTTTTGGAGTTTTATGATAAGCATATCAATCCTGTTTTCACCGTCATTAAATTTACCTATTCTTTCAAGTGTGCGGATATATTGCCTGTAAGCTTCAGGAATGAATTGCCCTTGATAAGTAAAAGTGGCTTCTTCAACACGGCTTAAAAGGTTTTTGATAAAACAGGCAAATTTCTCTTTATCAAAAGAATTTTCAAAGGTTTCTTTAATAAGATTCCGTGCCTGCTGTTTATCCATTATACTCTCCACTCAGATACATTGATAAAATCACTTCACGTTTACCAAACACCGCCGGGTTTTGTTCAGCATAATGTTCTTCCAGAAGTTTTTTCGGGATATGTGTCTGAAGAACTGCCAATACCTTGAAAGGGTTAACGATTTCATTCTTAATTGCATTCAGCGCCTTCAATGTTTGCTTTGCCGTCTGTTTTGGCAGGCCGCCTTCCTCAAGCTGAGTGAGGATTTTTTTCAGGTATAGTTCCTGGTCTTCTGTCAGTTTTTGAGTGTTCTTCAGGGTTGCCTTTAAAATTCTAAGGATATTTGCAGCGCTGTCACGTCCGCCCCTTTGCCAGTGATTCGGCATTTCTTCTGTTGTCGCTAAAATAAATGCCTCTTTGTTTTTATCCAGAAGGTCGTAAAACTGTTCGGGGAGTTTTTCCTTCGTTTCATCAGGTCTGCTCTCCAAGAGTTTTGCCGCAGATATGAAGTCCATTTCTTCCGCCACATTCTTACGGTCGGCTTTAAAAAATTTCTGTAGTTTTCCCCGTCTGAAATAGGTAATCAGAGAATTTGTGTATTCAGTGCTACGTTTTGATGTGCGCGCCTTTTTGGGAAGGTGTTTTATTTTTTCAAAAAGGTCGGGGGCTTTATCGCGAATCTCTTTTATCACATGAAGGTATTTCAATTCGCTTTCCACAGATTCTTCCTCACCTTCCAGTGTTTGTTTGGAAATCAAACGATTAAATAGTTCATGCGAGCCAATGGGTTCTCCTTCAGTCAAAAGCTCTGCATCTCCGCCAAGCAAGGTTAAAAAGGCATTGATTTTAGCCTCTGCTGCTTCTTTCAATTTTATCTGGTTATTTGATTGTTTGGTCGGGAAAAAATTAAAGGTATGAATCTTGTCAAATAGCGTATCCACACGGTTGACACGCCCTACCCGCTGCATCATGCGGGTAGGATTCCAGGGGATATCGTAATTTATAACTGTATTGGAGCGGTGCAGGTTAACACCTTCAGACAATACTTCAGTGGAGACCAGTATCCGATAATCTTCTTTAGGATGACGGGCTCTGGCGTCAAAATTTTCAATGACCCTATCGCGCGTTGCCTCGCCTGAATCACCAGTAAAACACAGCACCTTATCTGGATATTGTTGATTTATGTTTTTGAACAGATAGTTTGCGGTTTCCTTTGATTCTGTAAAGATAATCAAATGATTTTCTTTTAAAACCGCATTCGTTGACAGTTCCCCTAAAAATTTTAAAAGCTTTGGGTCACGGTCAATGTGATGCCATAGTTTCTTAATTTCAAGGAGAATGTCATGGTCGTGCTGCAAGTCATCTCTTAAGCCTTCTCTAAATTCGCTGTTTGCATATTTTTCAG
Source organism: uncultured Planctomycetota bacterium (assembly GCA_963709355.1). Taxonomy (GTDB): domain Bacteria; phylum Planctomycetota; class Brocadiia; order Brocadiales; family Brocadiaceae; genus PLOWO2-12-38-17. The sequence goes on along the minus strand of CAVPVY010000005.1, from coordinate 130,283 downwards.
CCTTGCCTTCATCTATCAATCGTTGGACGGCTTCATCGTCATCGCTCTCCAGCAGTTCAAATATTTTATTGGTGTGCTTTTTGCTTACGTACACATTGCCGTTATCAAACTCTTTTATAAACATCTCGTAAGAGTGCAGGAACCTGTCCACAGAATTTTTAAATGCAAAGAAGCTGCTTTCAAGACGCTTAACAAGCAGGATTTTCATAAACTTGCCCATGTTTCTCTGTGACTGCTGTTCAAGCTGGTCAACTTTACCTTCATAATAAAGCATGGGCATATAGCGGGCGTATTTGAATTTTTGCGCTATCAATTCTATGGTTTTGTTGAATATTTCGTCCTCCCTATCATTGAGTTCATAAAAAAGAGGGGCTGGTTTTTCAACATCAGGGAATTTGAGGTTTTGGCTCTTTATGTCTTCGTAAAAGTATTTTTCAATCTCTGTTCGGGTACGACGAACCATTAAATATTTGAGGACTTTTTCACGTATTTCCCGCGCATTTTCTTTTACCGTGTTAATGTATTTGTCAAAATCTCTCTGACGGTCTAGTTTTTTCAACTTTTTATCCAGACCGCTAAAAAATCCTTCCAAGTCCGGCAGATTGGGAATAGTGCTTTTTTTGGCTTTTTGAAATAATTTTAAAAGGCTTAAAATATCTTTTGGTGCATTGTTATAAGGAGTCGCCGTTACAAGAATAACCCTTTTACCGCGACAGATTTCCGCCAATTTCTCATAAGTAACCGTTGTTTCAGTTCTAAAACGGTGTGCCTCATCAATAATAATATTCTCGTATTTATCTGTCCCTCTGTTAAGAATATCGTCTAACTTGCCGAGTGATTCAAAGTCGGCCGGTACCCTGAAATCAGAAAACACATTAGTCCAGGAGCCGGGATTCGATTTTTCAAGAAGTACAGGAGGGGCAATGACAAGTGTTCTGCCGTCAAGCTGACCTGCCAACATTGCTGATATGTATGTCTTGCCTAACCCTACAACATCAGAGATAAAAACACCGCCGTATTCCAGAAGTATTTTTTTGGCGTTTAAAACTGCCTGCTCCTGATATTCCAGTTTTTTAAACTCCTGGGGAAGATATTTCAAAAATAATTCGTCTGTCTGACTGAGTTCATCTTTGAAATATTCATATAATAATTTTAGGTACAATTCGTAAGGAGTAATGGTATTGTTTAGCCATGTTCTTATTATTATCGTATCAATGTATCGTTCCCTCACATCAACTGCGTCTTTCCATAGTTCATTGAATTTCTGCAATGCAAATTCGTAATCCGCCCTGTTTTTTAATTCGACATTAAACTCAAAGTTGTCAATAAGACCTGATTGTGTAAAGTTGCTTGATCCTGTAATAACCCTTCCTGCATCTCTGTCGCCTTCAACAAAGGTCATAATGTAAAGTTTTGCGTGAATATTTTCGGTTGGGTATGCCCTAATCTCTAGTTTTTTACTTTTAAGCCATTCAATAAACTTAAGGATGCCTTTTTCAACTTCGGGTTTATCCTCCGATTTTTCCACTTCTTCAGTGACAGACTGTTCGAATTGTTCTTTTACTTCGGCGTGAGAATATGGAAGTGTTAATTGTTGATTGTTGATTGCTTTTTGAATGAGTTCTATTGCCTGCTTGTTTGTTCTTATCCCAATAAGAATTCTAATCTTTTCAGTATTTTCTAAAGATTTGTAAATGGCATGAAATCCACTTGTATAGAAATACCCAACAAGCACATCAAAAAGTCGAGTGCCTTTAATAAGCACCTTGAATCTTTCTGCGAGATTTCTATTTTCTTCGTTGGTGATAAAGGTTAGGTCTGAGTTCACAATGCCAATATTCCCTCTGGTTCACTAAACATCTTTTTAACCACGCCCATTCTCTACTAATTCATGCCAAAACAATCAAGATTCATTTGTATGCATTGAATACCACTAACAGCAAACAATGTCAATACAGAAATTGTGCTATAACCACCAGCCTTCATGGCAAAGATTAAACCAGAAGAAACGCATTCATATATGAGAAGTTGCTATGTACAGAGAAATAATATTACTCTTACTTTCCTGTTGTAATTTTAAGGCAATAAATTATAATTGCAAAAGCTAAAAAAACGATGCCGCCAAGTCACAAAGACACGCATGCTATAAAATCTTTGTTTCTTTGTGGCAGAAAAAAATATAAAGGTAGATACGATGATAAGGTTTGATAGACTGCCAGAAAACATACACAAACTTTTACCAAAAGCAAAGGAATATCTGAATACCCATCCTAAAGTAGTATTTACCTATCTCTTTGGCAGCATCGCAAAGGACAAGCTGTCCCCCTTGAGCGATGTAGATATCGCAATATATCTTTCAGAAGAATCAGATATAGCACAAGAAAAGATGGAGATCCTAGGAAGACTGATGGAACTCTTAGAGACAGATGAGATAGATCTGATTATTTTGAACACCGCATCTCTTCCGCTTGCGGCAAGAATAATAGAAAACAAGGTAATCTTGGTGGATAAAAAACCATTTCTAAGGCACACTTTTGAGTCCTTAATCCTCAGGGAGTATTTTGATTTCTCTCGAAAGGAGCTGGATATACTCGAAAGGAGGTACATCGTTGGTAGACAGACCTCTCATACTGAGAAAATTAAGTGAATTGGATGAATATTCGAAACAGCTTGGAGAGTTTGCCAATATTTCACTTGAAGATTATTCAGGAAACTGGAAGGTACAGCGTATTATCGAAAGAACACTGCAAATGATGATAGAAACATGTGCTGATATTGCCAACCATATTATTTCAGACAAAGGATACCGTGTTCCCAAAACTTATGTGGACACCTTCAAAGTCCTTTATGAAAACAGTATCATAAACAACAACCTTTCCGGTATCATGGCAAAGATAGCCAAGTTCAGAAATATTATAGTTCATCAATATGATAAAGTAGATGAAGCACTCGTTATTGACATACTGAAAGAACACATTAAAGACTTTGCGGCATATAGAGACGCTATCATACGTATTTTATAGAGTATTTTGTAAGAACGCAGACAAGCTTACTACGATAAATTATTACCAAATAATTAAAACTCTGAAAGATTTCTTAATCTGCGCAACCGAGAGGGTTACGCTACCAGTTTGAAATTATTAAAATATGAATTTATTTAAAAAAACATTTTTTATCTCCACTCTCTTTTTTGTACCGTTTTTCACTACCACTGTACTCTTTGCCCAATCACCTGCCTTTCTCATCCCTCCTGCAGAATTCACGGCATTTGATACCCCCAACGATGCGGGAGAAACTATTTCTCTAACATGGTCAACATCTCTCAGCGATGCGCCAGATGTATTCTATGCGATTTACATTGATAAGGATAAAAATGGCACCTTCGAGAAAGAAACTGTTCGAATAAAGTCCAATACGAGCTATCGAACGAACGTCCCCGAAATATATGGCCGCAATAAAAGCAATGGCAACTACCATTATATTCAGATTAATCCCAGAAAGGTTTTTAATACTGAAACTGCTGATAAGAAACAAGTTTATTACTTCAAACTGGCTATGCTATCCGGAGATAATAGAATTTTTCTGGATATGCTCGCATCAGCTGCAGCCCATGGCAACTGGATACATACAAAGAAGATCAATAGTTTCGTGATTATGATTATTCTTTCTGCTATTATCCTTTATTTTATTGTCCATGCGCGCCGTAATCCCAATATGTTCCTTAGGAAGATTGGCGGGCTTGACGCTGTAGATGAGGCGCTGGGACGCGCTACAGAAATGGGTAAACCTGTGCTATTTGTCCATGGCTTAACAAGCATGGGCAGTATTTCAACCATTGCGGCAATAAGCATACTCGGAAGGATTGCACGAAAGATAGCAGATTACGATGCAAATCTGAAGGTAGTCAATAACGATCCCATTGTAATGTCAGTAAGTCAGGAAGTGGTGAAAGAATCTTATCTGGAGGCAGGACGCCCCGATGCGTATAATTCCGATAATGTCTTTCTTGTTGCTTCTGAACAATTCCCATACGTTGCGGCGGTAGGCGGTATTATGACACGCGAAAAACCTGCCGCTAATTTTTTTGTTGGATACTTTTACGCCGAGGCGCTGATACTTGCCGAAACAGGCTCAACCACAGGAGCAATTCAGATTGCGGGTACAGACGCATATACGCAGCTGCCATTCTTCATCACAACATGCGATTATACATTGATAGGAGAGGAACTCTACGCCGCAAGCGCATATTTATCGAGGGAACCCATGCTCATGGGCACCCTTAGGGCACAAGACGTGGGAAAAGGTCTTCTTATTATTATATTAGTTATGGGTACAATGTTAGCCAGTTTCGGGTTGACTTATATTACACGTATTTTCGAGGCTTTTTGAAAAATGTAAAAATTTACCACGGAAAGTCACGGAATATCACTAAAAATGATAGACAATGAGCAAATTACTATATGAAGATTTAACTTACAAAATCATAGGTGCAGCAAAGGAAGTATACAAAGAACTTGGATTTGGTTATTTAGAATCGGTTTATGAGGATGCTTTGTGTTATGAATTGAGTTTAATAAATATAAATTATCAAAGACAAGTGGAATTAGATGTTTATTATAAGAATGTTGTTTTTGAACACAGGTTTAGAGCCGACCTTTTGGTAGAAAATAGGGTGCTTGTAGAAAACAAGGCAGTAAAACAAATAACAGTTCAAGACGAAGCCCAATTAATAAATTATCTTAAAACAACTCGACTAAGAGTTGGTTTATTATTTAACTTTGGAGCAGAAAAGTTTGAAATGTTTAGAAGGATTTTTTAATAATTCTGTGATAATTCCGTGAAAATCCGTGGTGAAATATGAATTTTTTAAAACGTACAGTTCCATTAGTAATAGCTTTTGTCATGGGTGTGCTCATGGCAATGCAGTATTTCGTCCCGCACAAACTCTCACAGGATTTATTGGAGGTGGTATCAAGATGGGACAGGATTATCGCAGGCTTTGCCGTGTTTATTGGCGCTTACAGTCTGTTTCATCTTCACTGGACAAGAATTAAGCGAAAGGTTGAGGGTTGGGGATATAGTGTATTTGTCTATTTTGGGGCAATTATTACCGTTATCTTTGGACTCATAAACGGTGGAAAATTTTTCTGGAATGACAAACAGGACGGTACGACATTCGACTGGCTGTATTACTACGTTCAAGTGCCGGCAGGCGCAACAATTTTTTCAATTCTGGCTTTCTTTATCGCTTCAGCGGCATATCGGACATTCCGAGCACGCACAAAAGAATCAACCGTACTATTAATTGCAGCTATTCTGGTTATGCTCGGAAGGGTTCCAATCGGGAATTATATCTCCCAGTACATTCCGGTAATTGCTGACTGGATTATGGCTGTTCCAAATCTTGCCGCAAAACGTGGTATACTTCTTGGCGTAAGCCTGGGGGCTATTGCAACCTCCATAAAAATTATATTTGGTATTGAACGGTCATATCTGGGCGGGGGTGATTAATGGAAAAGCTTCTGCGAATAGACCGCCGTATTATATTTGCAATTATCACAGTGGCAGTTATTGTCTCGCTCCTCCTCAGATTTGAACTTCCCATACCAGCCTCCGAGCCTGTACACGGAATATACCAAAAACTGGACTCATTGCCGAAAGGTGCCCATGTTATGATTGCATTTGATTATGACCCGTCATCCAAGGAAGAGCTGCAACCCATGGCAGTTGCCTTTCTCCATCACTGTTTTAGCAAGGATTTAAAGGTCATTGGTATGACCCATTACACCGGAGCGCCCGGCCTTGCAGACCAAGCCATAACATCAGTTGCTAATCAATATCAGAAAAAATATGGAGAGGATTATGCATTTCTGGGTTACAAACCTGGTGCCGCCTCTCTTATTATCAACATGGGTGAGAACCTTTACTCTGCGTTTCCAAAAGATTTCTATGGAAACGAGACGTCAACATTGCCTGTGTTACAAGGTGTTGATTCTCTTAGAAATCTTGATTTTTTATTTGACCTTGCAGCAGGGACAACTATAGAGACATGGATAGTGTATGGAAAAGAAAAATATAAATTTGAATTCGGGGCAGGATGTACGGCAGTAATGGGACCCGACATGTATCCATTTCTTCAATCAAAACAGCTCGTGGGTTTGCTGGGAGGACTTAAGGGAGCGGCGGAATATGAAGCGCTGGTTAATAAGAAAGCAAATGCTGTAAGCGGGATGCGGCCGCAAAGTGTTGCACATGTAATTATTATTCTGTTTGTTATATTCGGTAACGTCGTTTACTTTGCAACATATAGAAAGAAACAACGGTGAAAAAAGATTCTAATTTTTTCATTCTGGTAATATCAATCGGACTATTTGTCTGTGTAAATATTTTTCTGACGGCATCAGGAAAATTACCATTCTCGTCCGATGGTTTTGGAATTATACTGGGCGCAGGTATAACACTAGCCATTTACAGTTTTCTATACAAGGACAATCCAGCCTTCAAGATTGCCGAAAACTTATATGTAGGCGTTGCTCTAGGTTACACAATTATCATTTCGTGGTATAATTTCCTGAAACCTGATTTGTACGACCCGCTTATAGTACCCATTTTCTCAAAGGCCGCAACGGTATCGCCCCGTTACACCCTGATTATTCCTTCTCTTCTGGGTATCTTTATGCTCCTGAGATTTTCAAGGAAATTATCTTGGTTAAGCAGGTGGACGTTTGCTTTTGTTGTTGGCCTTGGAGCGGGAATCAGTATACCAAGAGTAATTTCTGCATTTATACTGGAACAGATAAAACCATCGTTGCATCCAGTCTTTTCAGGCGGAGAGACCGTACTCTCAAGCATAAACACATTATTGATACTGCTTGGGGTAATCTCGGTGCTTATTTACTTCATGTTTTCTGTTGAACATAAGGGCGCGATTGGAAGTTTTTCAAAAATTGGAATATGGTTTTTGATGATATCCTTTGGCGCATCCTTCGGCTACACCGTCATGGGGAGGTTGTCGTTGCTTATCGGTAGAATCCAGTTTTTATTAAGGGACTGGCTAGGTATTTTGCAGTGAATAAATGTGGTTATTTAAACTTCATTAGTACCATTAGCAGATATGGTGTTCGTCTCTGAACCTATTAACTTATTGATTGCATCAATGACTGGTTCTTTAGAATTGCGGAATTTGGCTATTGGATTGACAATAGCAAGACCTTTGTAATAAGTAACAAGCCCTTCAGCTACTTCAGTTATAATTTTATTAAACGTATTGCGCTTCTTTGCCCTCGCAAGTTTTACCTCAGGGCCTTTGTCTCCGGTAATTGGAATTCTTTCATAGTTGCCAAAATCCATTCTCAGGATATTAATCATGCCACCCTGCCCAGATAATTGATTTACAATCTCAGCAGAAGGTAACGAGGCGATATAAGCCAGAGGGTATGTATAATCTTTGTAGCTGTCTTTATTAATGTAGAAATCGCTCTTAATTCCCAGTGTATCAAAATATTCCTGCACCCTTGTAAGGCACTTCTTATTAACAAGGGATTCCTCTATCTCCTTAACCTGTTTATCTGCCATCTTCAACCTTCCCAGAATAATAGTTGTGGCAATTACCCGCTCTTGCTGATATGTCTTTACTTCAATTTGAACATAGTCCTTGCTGACAAATTGCCACATAAAAAGACTACAAGTTCTTTCTTCGTAAAAAGCCGAACCTGTAAATTTTATATTTACCGAGGATATCTCTATTTCAGAAAAGAGGATTTCAAGTGGAAGAATCATTTTTGAGACAGTCATAGCTCCCGAGACAATATTCCCTTGTCGGTGAATTAAATTATTATCATTGGTAATATCCACAAAGCGTTCGCCATCCTGCTTAGAAATCCTGTATTCGTGTTTAATTAAAAATTTATCAAAGACATGAAGCGAACTCTCGCCACAATCGTTATTAACCACTTTCAAGGCAGGATGTGGAGTCAGTGCTTTTGCGTCTCTAAAATAAATCTTATCGGTTAAAAAACCATTCAGACGCTTTAATGGAATTGAAAATATAGGTGATTGCTGCAAATTCATAACTTTTATTCACCAACCAGAAATTACTTATAAATATTTGCAAAGTTAAGTGTTGTTTGGATTTTATTATGTATCCTATTATATGTCAAGCATATAAAAAAATTTTTTAATTATTGGTATTATTTATTAACTTGACAAAAATAATCTGTATAAGTATGCTACAAACAATAAATAATGACTTATTATATATATTTATAAGCTTCAAATAGATTGCAATTTAATCTAAAACCCCTGCCTGATAGTAAGCGTGTTATTTTCATTTTATGTAAGTAACTTTTTGTCAACGTGCCATAATTGTTTAACTTAATGAAAAACATACTTTAGGTTTCTCAACTTTATTTTCATAGGAACTGCAACTTTAATACTTATGATATCACAATTTAAATTGTAAGGATCTTTTTGCGTGCAACACATCTGCATTTTTGAAGACAATAAATATCAGCAATTAAATCCCCTAATATATACAAGAACAACCTTTGAACTTCGATGCGGTATTTTCACGCCCTTAGAAAGAATCGTAAGACATTATCCCGATGCTTATATAACATTATTTTGCAGAGACTACTTATCTGATATATTGAAAGAAAGATATTCCTATAGCATTAATACTAACAACACATCAATTGATACATGCCTTTTTATAAATGGCCGGGCAATTATTCCCCATCATATTCCAGTAAATGGGCAGGAAGAAGTTGGGATACAAGATGATACAGTAGTTTATGCCAGACTAAAGAGTAAAAATATCAACAAATTGTCATCTGAAACATTTGTTAAAGGAGATGCAATTAAATTCTTAAAAGATTACATACCAACAACAAATACGCAAGCACTAGTAATCAATTATTTTTGGGATATTATTAAATTTAACAAATCGCAACTTGAAAAAGACTTTACTCTTTTCCTTAAAAAAGGAAATATTTCGGGAAAGCCGTACGAAGGCGTTTATTTTTTAAATAAAGACATGTTATTTATCGGTAATAATTGTAAAATTAAACCTTGTTGCGTATTAGATGCAGAAAAAGGACCAATTTATATTGGGGACAATGTCACAATTAGTCCAAACACAACAATAGAAGGACCTGCATATATTGGAAATCATTCTATTCTTCAACCTAATTCAAGATTGCGCGAAGGCACAAATATTGGAGAGTATTGCAAGATAGGGGGAGAGGTTGTAAATAGTATCTTCCATAGTTACAGTAACAAACAACATGATGGATTTATTGGTGATTCTTATACTGGCTCATGGGTTAATTTGGGAGCAGATACAGTAAACAGCAACTTACTAAATACCTATGGAAATATAAAGGTTGAACTCGAAGGAAATAATATAAATACTGACCTCATGTTCCTTGGAATGGCAATGGGAGACCACACCAAAACGGCTATAAACACAACGATACTGACAGGCAGTGTATTTGGTTTCTCGTGCAATATAGTTACTTATGACTATCCACTCAAATACCTCCCTTCTTTTACGTGGTATGCAAATAATCGCAAAGAAGTTTACAATCTTGAAAAAGCCTTGCAAGTTACAAAAATCGCAATGAAAAGAAGAAACAAAGAGATGTCCTGCGCTGAAGAACAACTTTTTAGAAAAGTTTTTCAACTAACAGAAAAAGAAAGAAAATTATATCAAACCTAATATTCAACAAGAACAAATTTATCAGTATGGACAATAATTCATTTAAATTTAAAATACTTATCAGTAAAATACTTTATATCTCGCTAAAACATCTTTATAAATAAAATATTTTATGGGAAAAAGCGTCAAACACGAAAAGATTATTATTGACACTAGTATTTTTACAAACCCAGAAGTTTATAATACTTTTGGTCCAAATCCTACTCAAGCCCTGTATAAATTCTTGGAAATTATAGGTAAACTGGAAGGACCCACATTTTATATGCCTCCAACAATTTATCAGGAATTGCTTAACTTTGTAGAAATTGAACACATCCCTACTGATTTCCAGATTCTTATCTTCCAAAAACCACCAAAACGATATGAGCTGACAGTACCTGCTTTTTTGCTGTACGAGCTTATTGAAGATGTGCGAAGTAGAATTGATAAGGGTCTGCGTGTAGCAGAAGAGGCAGTAAGAGAGACTTCTCCAGAAACTGAACCTGACACAATAGCTAATCTGAGAAAAAAATATCGTTCCGCTCTCCGTGAGGGAATTATAGACAGCAAAGAAGATGTTGACCTTGTCCTCCTGGCAAGGGAATTGAATGGTATCTTGATAACTGCTGATAAAGGCATAGTCAAATGGGCTGAGAAACTAGGTATTCGGTATATCGAACCTTGCAAATTGCGGGAAATTCTTAATAAACTACTGAGTCAGGAAAAGGATACAGAAATAAAATAACATATTAGTTATAAGGTAGATATTCTTTAGTTCTTCAACAATAAACTATTAACTCAATCCACATGTGCCGAGCCGTCAAGATGCTTCTGGAGTATTTCATACGAGGCATAGCATTTTCTTACAAATTTAACATGCCAATAATCATTCACCTTATCTTTTGACAAAACCTCAAATTTAACCTTACATCTATAAAAATGGTCTATCATTTTTTGAATATTTTCTTCTTCTTTAAAACGAAGGAGAAATCTTTCTTCTATTACTTCACCTTTTGCTACCTTCTTAACACTTTCAAAAATTGGTTGTAATAAGGCCTCACCAAGCTGTGAACAGATTCCAGAATTCAACGATTGAATGTTTTCATTAACAAACATTGCTGCTCTAATAATTCTGTGTGTAAAGAATTCAGACATTGATTCTGCCATCAAAGGGGCAGTAACCCGCAAATCCCGTAAACATGAACCCAATGTTACATATTTAACAAACTTTTCAGCGGGGTGAGTGGGTTTAATTACAATCCCCTCGCATCCTGCCTCATCCAGTTCTTTAACAATATTTTTTAAGACAGGAATATCAGAGATTGAAAACCGACCAAATCTCCTCACGGTTGGCATTCGATACAAGTCAAATAACCTATATCGTTCTTCTATAGGAATGCTTCCATGTTTGTTAGCCCTCATCAAGTCAAATGCAAAAAATCGAATGTCTTCCTTAACATAAGGCGGGTATTCTATGTTATAAGGATTATCAGGACCAGCAAACTCACCGCAGACAATCAAACCTGGGTTCTCATCAAATACACTTTTTACATCAATAAAATCCGTAACCCTGTCCGTTGAAAACGGGCAAACATAAGCACCTCGCGAAAAGGCTAATACATGTCCTCTGATACGTACAATTCTTAAGTTATAGCCATCAACCTTCTCTTCTACATAAAATGGATGACTATATATCTTATGTATGCCATTTTCGAGGTGCAAAATTCGTGCAATGCGCGGAAAATCAAGAATGACACCCTCCTCAGTGACGATCGCCCCTTTTTCTAATACGCCGATCTTCTTTGTTACTCGATAAAAACCAATACCATTGTACTCATCATAAACTACATCATGCTTATCTATAGATTCCTGCCACAATTTTTCCTGTATACCAAATTGACTAACAATCTCATATATTCCCATAATACCTAACTTTCTAAAAAAACTTTTACATCTATAAATAATTATTCAGAAATGATGTTATATAAACCTCACATTTTATTTCAAGTTAAAACCGAGTCTTATTTCCAAAAAAAGTAAAACACTTTATATAACTCTTATATCCATAAAAAGTTAAATTCAAACTGTCTTCTTTTTATATTGACTTTAAAAAAGCCTATTTCGTATAATGAACTCCGATTTTTATATTTAAGCAGTCTAAAATAGTTTTTCAAAATGTACATTATTTTGGGTTTTAATGATATAGGAAAACTTCTGGTAGAAAGTTTAAACCAGTCAGGAGAAAAGGTTTTTATAATCAGTAATGAAGCGACGTTAATGGAATTGAAAACACCCACTCTTCTTTGTGATGTCCTTAAAGACATCAATATACTAAACTCACCTCCATTTCAGGCAAACGAGATTATTGCTTTTATTATATTACATAAAAATTTTGAAGATAATCTGTCTGCAGTAAGGAATACTAGAAAATTATTTCCTGCCAAATTCGTTTTATCAACAACTTCAAACGATAAAGAAGCCTCCGAACTTATAGAAAATGGGGCAGATTACGTTATTCAGACAACGAGCTTAGTAAAAAGCGCTATTCAGAACAAGCTTGAAACCGCAAGATCAAAAAAAGCTGTTTCTAATTTAGTAAATATTATTAAGTCCGCAATTAATAATGGTATAGCAATATTTTTACAAGACAATCCGGATCCTGATGCTATTGCTTCTGGCCTTGCTTTAAAACGTATTACGGAAGAGTACAATGTTAAATCTAAAATTTATTACGGTGGAGATATAACTTACAACCAAAATAAGGTGCTAATAAACCTTCTCCAAACCGAATTAATACAATTAAAAAGACCTGATGACGCATTAGGAATATTAAGCAAAGCAGATAAAATCGCTTTAATAGAGGCTTCCATCCCATCGAAAAATAACATCTTACCACCAAATACAATCCCAAATATCATAATTGACCATCATCAAACTGATTTAAGTCTTGTCAAAGGAGAATTTGTTGAAATTTTACCAAAAATTGGCGCTACTTCTACCATTATGACCAGATATTTGCGACACTTAGGCATAGTCCCCAATCCATCACTCGCTACTGCCCTTCGTTATGGCATCAGGACTGATACAGGTGGTTTTACACGAAATACTACTACTGAAGACATAGATGCAGCAACATACCTTTTGCCATTAGTAAATCTGGCGTTATTAAATCAGATAGAATCAATTAACATGAATTCAGAAACCATTGATATAATTGGAAGAGCGATAAGAAACAAAAAAATATCAGGTTCTTATCTTACATCCTTTGTAGAATATATTACAGACAGAGATGCATTACCACAGGCAGCCGAGTTATTATTACAAATGGAGGGAATTTCTACCGTACTTATTTATGGTGTCAATAAAGACAAAATACAACTATCGGCAAGAAGCACTAACCCAACGCTTAATCTTGCATTACTATTACAGAAGGCATTTGGATTTATGAATGCTGGTGGACATCCCACGATGGCAGCCGGAAGTATTGAGCTGAATGAATTAAACATTACAGACAAAAAATCACTATTTAAAACAATAACTGATACTGTAGAACAAAAATTATTCACAGCGATTGGAATTGATTTTATAAAGGACGAAAAACATAAAGAAATAGACCTACTTGGTAATTAATAGTATTTAATTGTGAAATCTTTTTAAATAAGGAGGAAATTATGAAAAAAGTTTTTTTAAGTGTGGGTTTATTAAGTCTTACAGTTCTTTTAAGTTCTTGTGTTACTACTCAAACACAAGTAAAAGAAACAACTTCACCAAGTGTTGAAGTAAAAGTAGAGACACCGACTGCTGCCCCTGCTGAAGAGGCTGCTCAACCAGTCGCACCTGAGGCCGCTACACCTGCTGAAGAGGCTGCTCAACCAGCCGCACCTGAAGCCGCTGCCCCTGCTGAAGAGGCTGCTCAACCAGCCGCACCTGAGGCCGCTGCACCTGCTGAAGAGGCTGCTCAACCAGCCGCACCTGAAGCCGCTGCCCCTGCTGAAGAAGCTGCTCAACCAGCCGCACCTGAAGCCGCTGCCCCTGCTGAAGAAGCTGCTCAACCAGCCGCACCTGAGGTCGCTGCCCCTGCTGAAGAAGCTGCTCAACCAGCCGCACCTGAAGCCGCTGCCCCTGCTGAAGAGGCTGCTCAACCAGCCGCACCTGAGGTCGCTGCCCCTGCTGAAGAGGCTGCTCAACCAGCCGCACCTGAAGCCGCTGCCCCTGCTGAAGAAGCTGCTCAACCAGCCGAGCCTGAGGCTGCAGCACCCACGCTACCACAGGAAGAAAGCGCTGAAGCTTTGCAACCGGGAAAGGCCGGACTGTCTTTACACCAATGTTCAACTTGTAATAAAGAAGTTGGGGAAGGACATATTTGCGGGGTCACAACATATTGCCAGCTGTGTAAAGAAGAGGTTGGCGCTGGGCATATATGTGATTTAACTTTCTTCTGCCAAGACTGTAAAAAAGAAGTCGGTGATGGACATATCTGCGGTGTTACAAATTTCTGCTCCAAATGCGAAGAAGAAGTAGGGACAGGACATATATGCGATATAACCTATTTCTGCTACGACTGCGAAAAAGAGGTTGGAGACGACCATATTTGCGGAGTCACACACTTTTGCCCAACATGCAAAATAGAAGTTGGCGAAGAGCATGAATGCGGTATAACATATTTTTGCTTTGACTGTGAAAAGGAAGTCCCTAAAGATCATCAACATTAACAAGCAGAATAGATATTGTATAGTAGAAAAAATATAAATAAAAAAAGGCATGTTTGCTAGGCATGCCTTTTTTTATTTCATTAAGGATTATTACTTGTAAGAATTAATGTCAGCCAATAAATAATTTAGCTATATAAAATCAGTAAAGACTGTTTTTTTGACCACTGCATATTTTATCTCATTTTATAAAGGTGGTATTCAACAATTAATTATTTCTTTAAGAAGAACTCATTCCGTAGCCAAGGTTTCACCATACAACTTCCCTGTCTATTCTCTAACAACCGCTGCGACCTCAGCGTTCTGGAGCGAGATGAACTCTTTCATTAGAGAAACTCCTTATGAATAAATATTTTTACTTTTTTATTGTCTCATGCCTTATTTCACGTTACTATTTTCTACTTATACATTCTATATTACTTACATAGTTACTCAAAATTAAGTTGACGCCTTCCTTCATCCATTTCTTGCGAAGGAGGGGTGGGCGGTGGTTATAAAAATCAACAAATTTGTGAATAATTACTCACAAACGAAAGATTCTTCGCCCTGTAGGGTTCAGAATAACACGTAAGAACTGTCATACTAAATCGAGCGCAGCAAGTCCTGAACGAATCTCATTGAAGGAGTTTGCAAAGCAAAGTAAAAAATCTTTAAGGATTTTACTGAATATACTGCTCGCTACCAAATTCCTGTTTGGGAGCGTAGTTGGATGAGAAACTCCATTTCTATGAAAATGCTAAAATCTCGATATGAAGTTCCGATGCGATTATGTTCCCAAAAAAGTTTGAGAACAAACGTAACAGTTTATGTGTATTATATAAATGGTGCATAACGGCCTCCTGAATCCCAAATAATAAAGGGGGTAATGGGGATTTTATTCTGCATTCATATCGTACCAGCTGAACTGTTACGAACAAGCATGCTGGACTAATAAATAAAAACTTTAAGGGCAATTTTTCAAACGGCTAAAATGTTACAATCTCTCTTTATTTATAATACATCATGAAGATAGCCATTAATACAACATCTGCCGTTGCAGGTGGTGGTGTTACATACATAAAAAACTTTTTAACGTATTTATCAAAAATAAACACTAAACATCAATATCTTGTCCTGACAACACCTGCAGGAAAAGAGGTGTTTTATTTCCAGCATCCCAATTTCAAATTCTTGTCTTTCAGAATACCCTCAAAAAATTCTCTACTACGCATTCTATGGGAGCAATTAAACGTACCTTTCATCCTGAAAAAAGAAGGCGTTGATGTTCTTTTTTCTCCTGGCAATGTATGCCCTCTTTTCACTCGGCTTCCAAATGTGGTTATGATACAGAACATTGAACCATTTAACAATGATCTCTCAAGAGACCGAGGTTTGATTCAAAGAATAAGGTTAAAACTATTAAAATTATTAACAATACTATCGATTAAAAAAGCCCAGCGAGTTATTTTCCCTTCTATGAACGCACATACTGTTGCAGAAAAATCTGGAACTTTAATTCATCATGCGGAACTTATTTATCACGGTATAAACAAAGAAATATTTCATCCCCATAACGAAGGCGGCAGGTTAAGCCAATTTAAGAGAAAATACGGCTTAAACAAATTCATCCTTTATGTATCCCATATCCAAAGGTATAAAAATTTCTTAGAACTAATAAAAGCATTTATACTACTGGAGGGTAAAATAGATGATAACATTCAGCTTGTTTTTGCAGGAAGATGCTTTGATGAGGACTATTATAAAGAGATGAAGGATTTTATCATAGAACATAGATATGAGGACCGAATCATTTTTCTGGGTAACGTCCCCTATGAGGAATTACCCTTTCTCTATTCTGCTTGTATGATATTTGTTTATCCTTCAACCTGCGAATCCTTCGGATTGACTCTGGTGGAGGCCATGGCATGTGGTGCCCCCATACTTGCTTCTATGCTAGAGCCAATGCCAGAGATTTGTGCAGATGCAGCTATTTATTTTGAACCAACAAATCCTGCTGCAATAGCTGACGTGATATTCAAGACAATAACGGATAAAAATTTAATCTCCACATTGAGAATAAATTCATTAACAAGGGCAAAAATTTTTTCATGGGAAAATACAGCGAGCCAGACTTTAAAAATTTTAGAAGATATCGCTTAAATTATAACCTCTCAAAATAGCGAATATAGATCATGCCATTCTCCGATATTTTTAGTAACTGCACCTCTACCGGTATTTGCGCTTGTTCCATAAATAATTTCTAAAACTTGATAATGTTTTCCCGCCAAATATTTTTAAAATAATCTGTCTTGCCAGATGTCTCACAAGGCTGTTAATGCAGGTAAAGAGCTCAGTAATTGCTGATGAGAGTTTATGAGACCGTCGAATCGTCCAGTCATCTAAGTTAAAGGTCGATCCACCCTTTCCACCCGCTCGCATGCGAACTAATATATCATTGAGTATAATACATGGAATATTGGCCTCCATGCATCTCAGGACAAAATCATAGTCTGCACCTATACGATAGGCGGTATTGAAAAGTCCTGCGCGATTATACACATTACGTCTGACGAATGTTGCAGGGTGCTGTATAGTGAGTCCTTTGTGCAAATGAAGCAGGCTCGATTTTAAGACTACTTTTGCTCCATTGGGTAAATCTTCCCATACTTCTATAGAACCTGAGACAATACCTACGTCAGGATTACGAAAAAAAACATCGGCAACGCGTTTAAGAGTACCAGGTAACCATACATCATCACTATTAAGGATGGCAACGACTTCGCCTGTTGCGCGGTTAATACCTTTATTCATTGCGTCATATATACCATTGTCTGGCATTGCATGCCAGCCAGACAAGGCTACTGGATACCTGTCAACGATTTCCTTTGTCCCGTCTGTAGAACCACCATCCTGAATGATAACCTGGATATCAGGCCAATTCTGACTGATTATACTCTCGAGTGTATCCCGTATTGTTTTTGCACTGTTAAAAGTTGGAATAATTACACTAATTTTCACAATCTTTCTCTAATTTTTCCATTGTATTTTTTTATATAAAAATATACCATCTTCTTCTTTAATCAATTCCCAATTTTTTGTGTCTTTTTCAACAAGGTCATAATACTTTTGCGGATTCTTTCTTGCTTCTATTGGGTCAACATCTATAGTTCCAAATTTAACAGGATGGGTTTTGTCAATGAGTACATAGTCGGCTCCTTCAAAAATGGGGAATTGCATTAAGATTTTTTTCTTATAAAGATACGGGAGAAAAAAATGTTCTGCCGAAACAATTGCATCATCAGGAATTAAGGGAAAGAATTGGAATGCCTTTTTATGATGTTCAGTAGGTATATACTGAGAATAGTGGAAATTATGTGTCTTATAAGGGGCTAATTTATAATCCCTATTCCAGAACTGAATGGACAAAGGCGAAGGGCCGAAGAAGATATTTGATGATACACAGGCAACAAAAATAGAACTCACTATCGCATAGGTAAATTTATTATTATCAATTTTGCTTAAATAAATATTCCTGGCCTTTAAAAAAGGGTAGCCCCTGTCACTGATATTTTTCACACCTTTCGTTGCTGATAAGAATAAAAAGGGAATACTGGGAGAAAGATAATAGAGAATATATGAATAATGAGAAATTGAAATACTTAGAAAATTGAAGAATAGATTGCCGGTAGAAATGAGGAAAATCGACGGTGAAAAAAAAGGAGTGAAAAGGAGTGGCAACACGTACATGAGGAAATTAGCGATTTTTATTTTATTGAGCAAGTTTGAAATGATAGTTAATGGATGTGAAATAATATACATTACTATTTGAGAAGGGGAATTTCCCATATATGAAAAATTACCAAATGCCAGGTGATGATGAATGCTATTTGAGTTGCCCGCAAAGTATGGCATGATGATTTTGATTACCACAAGAAAATATAAAATTGAAATGACAGAGGTGCTTATTCCAATTCTTTTTTCTTTTCCAACAAAAAGGATATAGAATCCGAATAAGAACGTAGTTAAAGCCACCTCCTCTCTAACCAAGATTGATAGAATGAAAAAAACATAGTAGATAGTGTATTTCTTCTTATATAAAAAATAGAAACTAAATAATAATAAAGGGATGGAAATCCTTAAAAATTCAAAATCATAGAGATTGATATAATGGAGGGTCGGGAAGAACAAAAAAGCCGAAGCAAATAAATAACCTATTTTTTTATTGCTGAAGGTATCTCTTGCAAAAAGATAGATTGGGATAACAGATGAAACAAGAATGAGAGTTTGTAATACGATGAGATATTCTGGATAATTTTTAAGAACGTAAAGAGGGATTGCAAGGATATATATTAAAGGGACAAAATGTAACGCCAGATAATTCCTCGTGTCACCAAATCCAAGCGAGGTTTGATGTAAAGAAGAAATAACACCACGTCCATCAATGATTTTCGAAAACAATTCTAGCCAGACGGCAAAATCAGCATAATACTTGAATGTGTAGAGTTTCAATAACTGAAAAATCAGAATATATGTACTACAGAATATTATTGAAACTACAAAAACCCCCTGAGCCCAATTTACAAGAAAGGACTTTCTTAAAAAAATGAGAAAACATATCCCTGTAATGAAAAGTATTAATACTATCCCCGTAATATATATTTGGAAAAAAGATGAGTAGCCTTGTTCTAGCATTAAAGTAGTGTTTTAATAAAATGTTTTAACATTTGTAGCAAAAATTGTAGCGCCAATCCCTTGTGGTGGGCTTGTGCTGGGGCCTTCGTCGTGAGCCCAGTCAAACGATAAACCGCCCGCGCTACGAGTTACAACTCATTTGGATTAGGAATATTTGTAATGTAATTACAAATCAAAATGCTTTCTTCGCTCAATATGCTTAACAGTATTTAAAATCACATTCAAGTGTCCTTCTATAAATAGATTCAATTCAATATAAGCATTGCAAAAGCACCCTTTACATTTTGGTGTATTTATACTTTCAAAGGCATTTCTAAATCCTGTCCGCCTTCCATCTACGCCACAATGAGAGCCAATAAAAAAATGGCACGGATATACCATTCCGTCGGAGCCTACAGCGCAAAAATTCTGGCCTGCCCTGCATTGAAGACGATTAGCATCTGGCCAATTTTGCAGGATATACTGAAAATAGCTAATTGAGTTAACAATAGGAGCCCCTTTCTTTTTATGAATAATTAAATTATCAATAGCCATTTTAAACGCCTTTTCGTCTGCGCTGAGATCGTCGATAGTGTGTTTTTTTGCACTCAAGGTATGGTTAAAAACCGGCATAAACATAACCTTATCATGGTTTTCTCTGGCAAAATCAATTAAAAAAGAGAGTTGATTAACATTCTCTTTTGTTATTACTGTATTAACCCATACTGGAAGTTTGGCTTCATGTGCTGCATGAATTGCATTCAGCACATGGCGAAACGAACCTTTCAGCCCTCTCATTGAATCATGAATTTCAGGAGGTCCATCTAAACTCAGTAAAAGAAGGTCCAGGTGTTTAAGGTCATTTATCTTTTTTGGTACAAGAGTTCCATTAGAAAATAACGTAGTCGTTATCCCTTTTTTATGGGCATAGGTAATGATACTACCTATATCTTCCCGTAAAAGTGGTTCTCCTCCAGTAAATCCAATACGCCTAATTCCTAAGGTAGAAAACTCGTCTATCATTTGAAGAATTTCCTGTGTATTCATTTCTTCTGAACTGATATTATAGGAATTACAGTAGCTACATCGGGAATTGCAGCGATTGGTGATGACAAAGCTTGTCGATAAAAGGAATTTTTTACCAGTAAATCTTGATAAAAATATATTCCCAAAAGTTTTTAACTCTCTATACATAGCTAAACGTATCATGTTTGTTCTTTAAAAAGGTACGACTCATTTTTCTCCAAATACAGAATATAATCCCCCTATTGGAATTTTAGCCATGTAGCGTTCAAGTGGTAAAAGAAAAGAGAGAAATTTTGGGAAAAAAGCCAAATATTCTTGCCTCCGTATCTTGAAGCCACACTGCTTGATAATGGATTTAGTTTCCCATCTATAAAAGGTTGTTGGATAGAGGGATTTTCTATGTCCATCAAGATTTACCGCACTATCGATTTCATTTGTGTTAACAACGTACCGGGTTAAAGGATTAAGGGGGTTCATTTCATATATGGCAATCATACCTCGATCCTTCAATACCCTGTAAACTTCGGTCAATGTTTGTATCAATTTTTCCTTACTATCTATATGATGTAACATATTGAACAAAACCGCAATATTGACACTCTTATCTTTAAAAGGCAGTACTTCGGAAATGGAATTAATTAAATAAGTCCGTTTAAGATTTTTTTGGGCAGCGAAATTAAGCATTCCAAACGAATAATCACACCCAACGGTATACTTGAATTTATCTTGAAAATACTCAGTTGTTTCTGCTGTACCGCATCCCAAATCAACACAGGTAAAATCCTGAGGATGCCTATAGAGTTTTTTGATCACCCTCAAAAAGTGGCGTGATTTCACACCAACAAAGTATTTATGGTCCTTAACGGCCTTCTTTTCGTATTCTTGTCCAATATCTGAAAACGTATCTGGTCGAATAAACCAATCTTTGCCTGAATAGTTTTTAAGTTTCATTGATTTTAGTATACTTTAAATTTCTAATCAAAAACTTTGCGCCGTATTTTATAGAGCCAAGAAAAAAGTTTATTGGACCTATATTCCTTATATGCCGGAAAATAAACCGCGGGCTTAAATAAAAACTAAGGTAAGCGTGAGAAATAGCCTTTTTAACACGTTTTTCGTTCAGATCGTTTGTTCTAATAATATAGGATGAATATTCCATTTTATTCCATGAATTGTGATAAAGGGAACCATCACTTACGCATTTATTATAGAATGCTGTTCCGGGATAGGGTACAGCAGGATAAAAATTAGCATAATCTAACGGTAATGAAAGGGCAAATTTTGTGGTTTCATCCATATCCTTCTCCGTTTCACCGGGATAACCATAAATGAAAAAACCAAAGGAGAGAATTCCTATTTCCCTGAGAAGTGTAATTGCCTGGGTTATCTTATCTGTCTCAAGTTTCTTTTGCATGTTGCTTCTGGTTTTTTCATTGAACGATTCTATACCAATTGATAACATCCAGCACCCGGATTCCTTCATCTTTTTTACCAAATCTGGATCGTAAAGAGTATCTGCCCTCGTATTTGTCAGCCATCGTATATCAAGCCTTCTCTTTATTAACTCATCACAAAATTTTTCAACAAATTTTTTATTGAGTGTTACCGTGTCTCCAAATAGATTAAAGTTTTTTATGTGAAATTTCTTTTTTAAATCCTCAATTTCGTTAACAACCGTCTCTGGTCTTTTTTCTCGAAATCTTGTACCATGATTCAGTGATGCCACACAAAAATCACAGGCAAAGGGACATCCTCTGCTCGTTTCTACCATGAGATATCGTTCATTGGTAAATGGTAGTACATATTTCTCTAAAGGGAGTAAATCCCACGCCGGCGGAGGAAGTTGATTTAAATCTTCTATCCATTTTCTGCTTCTATTGATAAATATTTCTTCACCATTTCTCCATGCAACACCATGAACTTTACCAAGATTCTCTAAATTCCCATTACTCAAAAGGTCTAATACTGTATACTCTGGTTCCCCTATTATACCAATATTGATGTCAGAAACTTTTTCCAGTGTCTCTTTAGGAGCACCTGATATATGGGCACCAAAGGCGATAAGTTTGCTCTTGAACTTCTTTTTCAGTATTGAAAGCGATTTCGTATCAGCCATGACGGTTGCCGTTGTCGTGCAAAATATTATAATATCAGGGTGGAAGCTTGATTCGATTAGCAGGTTACTTACTTTTGCAGGACTAAGATTAAGTGCAGTTGCATCAAGTAACTTGAATTCGATATTATTCTCTCGTAATAAAGAAGCTATCAAAGCAAGAGAAATAGGAGGTTTTGCCGTTCCCAACACATCTTCTTTTTCCTGGCATCTCCCTTCTCTTGTCCAGGAACAACCATTTATCCGTGGCGGATTGATTAACAATACTGCATGAGAGTTCATACTTTGATAACTTTATTTATTAGTTTCTTTTATATTGATACAGCTTATAGAGATGTTGTAGATAAAGAAGAATTTCTTTTATTCCCATTTTACTTTTTCCTGTAACTCTATCACTAAACGTATAAGGCACCTCTAATATAGTTTGATAATCACCTTTAACCAATATCTCCAAACATATTTTGAACCCTACAGGGTCTAAGGCTCTTCCCCTAATTACCTCTCTTTTAAAAAAGAAATAACCTGAAGTAACATCTTTAATCGTAGTGAGTAAAGAACCCAAATAACAGGCAGTTCTAGAAGTTATATGCCTTCTTAGCGGCCAGTTCAGAATTCTTCCTCCACTAATATATCTGCTACCGACCGTAATATCACATAAATTATAGAGAAGTGGATTTAACAAATAAGGCAAAGCATCAGGCGCATGACTAAAATCAGAATCCATAACACCAATAATTGGACTCTCTGTATGGTTAAAACCGTAGATACATGCAGAGGCTAATCCCCTTTTTTCACGTCTATTGAGTAAAGTAATATTGGTGTGTGTTTTGCTAAAGTTATTTATTATTTCTGCAGTCCCATCTGGTGAGCCATCGTCAACAACAATGATCTCCGCATTGAAATTATTCTTAGAAATTTGATTAGTGACTTTTTCAAGAAAGCTTAAAATTGTTTCTCTTTCATTATATGTAGGAACGATAATGGATACATTATAAGAATTTTTAGGCTTTACCATACGTTTGCATTTAAGATTTCAAAATGATAACGTCATAAAAAATAATGAAAATATAATATCTAACTTCCACGGTGAGGCACAGCTGACGCAGATAAATAATAACCTATTTTTTTCTTCTATATATAGTTGATTGTAAGTGCGGGTTTTAAACCTATCCCTATATGCTTTATCCGACTGCCGTTTTTATGTAATAATAAATGAATTGTAGAAGGCAATGATTATTTGAAACTAAAACTTATGTATGATTTTAATATAAGAACGACATAAAATAAAGCAAAGATTTCAGAATGACCCTTCTTATATCTTCCCTATTTACTGCATATCATTATCCACATCTTTACAGAGATAAGACGATTACTGGGCTTGGTGGGACGAAAAGATTCTTAGTTTCTTCCTTGACATGAAAATTCATTTATGTTATTGGTCAAGTTGCAATTTGAAATGGCATTTTACTAAGAAATGCATAGAAGCTATCACGATAAATGCAAACCTCGGGTAATCGGGTGGACAAAGTAAAGATATTAACCTTTGTGTATATGACTCCACGGCTTGTTATATTTTGATACATACGACTTCAGAAATATTACCGTTCTAGGGTCGTCCGTAATTAATATACCACTTTTTAGGGATTGACAAGGAAAACAAAATAGAGCACTTTACCCTAAAATATTATAGATAGTACGTTCAAAAGTGTCGGGACTAAAAAACAAAAATATGTTTTAAATATTAGGCGTAATAAAACATAGCGATAAAGGCAAACCCTGAGTGATCAGGGGGCGTAAAGTAACAGGGTCTCTGTGTCTACCCGAAGTAGAAACTCCAGCATCAGAAAGATAGCCTTACTGCCGAATATGTTCTGAATGAATATTTTTGCAGTAAGGCTTTTTTATTTCAAGGAATGGTGTAAAAGGAGGGGAGTAAAATGAAAAGGTGGAATAGGGTTTTTGTGGTACCGGGGGTAATTTTAGTAACGATATTTTTAGGAAATACCCTCTTGTTTGCACAGGCGGGTACAGGTAAACCATCAAAAGAAGAGGTTATACAAAAGACCCAAAGACTCCGGATACCATTCATTGCCAATAAAGGCCAGTCTGATGAGAAGGTAAAGTTTTATGCCAATACCTTCTGTGGGACGGTGTTTGTAACAAAAGATGGGGAAATTGTGTATGCATTGCCAAAGGCTGAGAAGTCAGAAGACAGGAGTCAGGCGACGGAATCCAGTGGTCAGCAATCAGCAGTTAGCATACAGGAGTGTAGTGGCGAATGGCATTCGCCCAACTGGATTCCCCCTATAAAAAGAGTCACACACCCCTTAATCCCCTCTCGAGAGGGGAAGAGTGAAACACACCCCCGTCCCCTCTTGATAGAGGGGAGTAGTGGGGTTGCCACTAAGGAAGATGTTTCTCCTCTACCCTTGCGGGAGAGGGATAGGGTGAGGGGTATCTCTCTTAAGGAAGAACTGGTTGGTGCAAAGGTAAAGGCGATACAGGGCGAAGATCCATCCGTTACAAAGGTCAGTTATTTCAAGGGCAACGACCCGTCTAAATGGAAGGCAAATATATCCACCTATGACGTTGTCAATCTCGGTGAGGTATATAAAGGCATAAACCTAAAGTTAAGGGCTTATGGAAATAATGTGGAAAAACTCTTTTGTGTAAAGCCCGGAGCAGACCCTGAACAGATAAAAATACGTTTGAGCGGATTAAAAGATTGCGGAGTGCAGAATCCTGAAATAACACACCCCTTAGTCCCCTCTCGAGAGGGGATGAATCAGAAATCCGAAACTTGTGGCGAGCGAGGTCGAAACCATCCAAAATCCAAAATTACATATAAACAACGCTGGCGAGCTTGTGGCAGAGACAGAACTTGGTCCTGTTAAATTCACAAAGCCCATTGCTTATCAGGAGATTGATGGGAAAAAACAGGGGGTAGCAGTTGAGTATTTAGTTGCAGCATGCGAAGTCCGGAGTATTCCCCTCTATCAAGAGGGGCCAGGGGTGTGTGAAGCTTTAAACACAAATCCTTTACCCGGCATACATAACTCGGCATTTATCTACGGTTTCAAGGTCGCCTCCTATGACAAAACAAAGGAACTCGTCATCGACCCGTTACTTGCCTCTACTTTTCTTGGAGGATCATACGATGATAAAGCCACTTCTATAGCCATCGACTCAGATGGGGATGTATTTGTTACCGGTCATACCCTTTCCTCAGACTTTCCCACCACCCTTGGCGCTTATGATACCTCTCATAATGGTTCTCAAGATGTTTTTGTAGCAAAGCTCAATGGTGATTTAACCAACCTCATTTCATCCACATTTCTGGGAGGATCAAACATTGATGATGCCTGGTCTATAGCCATCGACTTAAGTGGGGATGTATTTGTTACCGGTCACACCCGTTCTTCAGACTTTCCCACCACCCCTGGCGCTTATGACACTTCTTTAAATGGTTATCAAGATGTCTTTGTATCAAGGCTTAATGGTGATTTAACCAACCTCATTTCATCCACATTTCTGGGGGGAACATCCGCGAGTGCAGATAGTGAGTGGGCCAATACAATAACCATCGATGCAGAGGGGGATGTATTTGTTGCTGGTTATACATTGTCATCAGACTTTCCCACCACCTTGGGTGCCTATGACACTTCTCATAATGGTTCTCAAGATGCCTTTGTATCAAAGCTCAATGGGGATTTAACGACCCTTCTTGCCTCCACATTACTGGGGGGATCAAATAATGATTGGGCAAATTCTATAATCACCGATGCAGAGGGAGACGTATTTATTGCTGGTGGAACTGCTTCATCAGACTTTCCAACCACCTTGGGTGCCTATGACACTTCTTATAATAGTGGTGGAGATGCTTTTGTCTCAAAGCTCAACGGGAATTTAACCAGCCTCCTGGCATCTACGTTTCTAGGAGGATCTGCTCTTGAGTGGGCAAATTCTATAATCATCTACGCAGAGGGAGATGTATTTCTTGCTGGTTCTACTTATTCATCAGACTTTCCAACCACCTTGGGTGCCTATGACACTTCTCATAATAGCGGTGAAGATACCTTTGTATCAAAGTTCAACGGGAATTTAACCAGCCTCCTTGCAACCACATTTTCAGGGGGGGCAAGCACTGATCGTACCCATGCCTTGGCCATAGATACGGGAGGAAATATATTGGTTACAGGTTATACTGATTCATCAAACTTTCCCACAACTACTGGCGCCTATGACGCTTCTTATAATGGTGTTGAAGATGCCTTTGTGTCAAAGTTCAATGGGGCTTTAACCAGCCTCCTTGCATCCACATTTATTGGGGGATCAGGCACTGATCGTGCCTATACTATAGCCACCAACTCGGGAGGAAATGTATTTATTGTTGGTTATACTTGGTCGTCTGGGTCGCCAGACTTTCCAACCACCGTGGGCGCTTATGACACCTCTTTCAATGGTCCTTCTGTTTTGTCTGATGCCTTTGTTTCAAAGTTTGACAGTAATCTTTCTTCATTAGTTACATGCGATACTGCAACAGCAATATCTGCACCAAATTCCGTTACAGTAACGCAGGGTAGCACTACGGAAGTAACTGTGACGGTAACAGGCGCGCATGGCTGCGCGGTAACCGATGATAAGGTGAACGCTTCTTCCAACAACAGCAGTAAAGCAACGGTTTCACCTTCTATGGCGACGACAGGTGCTAATGGTCAGGCAACATTCACGATTACAGGCAAAAAGATTGGTTCGGCTAAGGTAATCTTTAACGAAGCCTCGGCTAATCTGAAGACACAGGTGAAGGTAAAAGTAACAAAGTAAAATAATTGCTGGCTATACATTGATTGATTATTTAAGAAAAGGGATGTCATGCCAATATGTATGATGCCCCTTTCTTTTTCATATAGAGGGAAATATAATTGTTGTGCTTAAGTTACCCTCCTACAAGAAACACGGTCATGCCTTTGACGTAGTATACTGAGGTGTTGGTAGGACAATCGGGTCCGAAGGGTATTTCGACGGTACTATTGATGACGTCCGCCTTTACAATAGAGTATTGAGTGACCTGGAGGTACAGGATTTATACACCCACAAATCCTAGCAGCATTGTAATTATTTAGCTAATAGAAGTAAATATTTGGTAAAATTTATCTTTAGACTACGCAGAGATTAAAAAAGTGCGCGGGATTTGAAGGCTTCCTAGCTATTTCCTTGCACTTTTACTCCCTATTCTGAACCTTACTATACCACTGTAACCCGCTGTTTCTCAGGATTATTATGGATTGTTTACCTTTTTTCAGTAGACCCTGATTAAAAAGATACAACCTTTCACTAACACAGCGATAATACTTTCTAAAATTTTCTAACCGCAAATCAGTGCAACGAAATCTAAAAGGTTCTAAAAGATTTTTCCCCATTTTGTATTCTTGACTTTGCATTTTTCATTTAGTAAAGGCACATATGTGTTCCACTGTATTCCATAAAATAGTACTTCTTATGTAGTTCAACTTAAACTTATGCTTTGAAAGGTTTAAAATAAGTATAATACCCATATGCTGAAAAAATGCATATCAAAGGTATTATGGGATAGCGGTATATTAATGCATCATCAACACTAACCAAGGAGTGCAATATCGTATAATACAAAATTACGGTGATAAGGAGTGCAGAAATGGGTTTGAAACCCACCCCTACGTTTAACCACCATTTCGATCTATAGAAACCCAAAAAGGTCATGGGGAAGACTATGATATAGATAAAAATATCAATAACCTTTTTTATAAAAGAAGGTTTTTTGGTAGTAGGTCCCCAGTAGGCCAAGAATCTCTTAAAACATAATTTTACGTATTCCAGTGGGTGTTGCTTTACAAAAGATCTACACGCCTTTTCTTTTTCTGTTGTTGGCATCGAAATATCTACCCCGTATTTGTTATTGGGGCTATACGTTTGCTCGAACAGTTCAAAAAATGGCGCATTTGCTGCTAGTACATTATTACACATATAAAACGCATCCCAATCTTCAACTGTAGTAACGGAGAACTTATCATATATTGTATAATTTCTGTACGCCCATGGTAATAGTGGTATATAAAATGATATTAAAAATATCGTAATACCACACAGTAGTTTTTTTCTGTTTGTTCTAAAAAAAATAATAACAAAATAAAACACAATAAATATTGGTAAATAAAGTATTACATTCCTGCACAAAAAAGACAGGGCTAGAAAAACCCCGGATAATACAGTATTTTTTACATCAAGATTATCCTTGACTGCTTTTACAAGGAAAATAACAGTGAGTAATTGCAAAGGGATAAATAAATTCTCACTCCGTATATATGATGTCCACCATACTATGGGAGGGTAAATAGCCAAAAGGAAACTGGCTAATAATCCTACTTTTGCGGGAAATACCTCCTTAGCAATAATATAAGTGAGATAACAAGTAATTACTCCTAGAATTATTTGTGGTACAGCATATATTAACATGCTTGTGCCAAAAAAGCGGTACAGTACACTTAAAAAAAATGAGTACAAAGGGGGGTAATGGTTGTTGTAATATGTATCAGGTATCGGAGACGGTTTAAACGCTTCTGATTCTAATGGGTATTGGAATGTATCCGTAATAGTAAAACTATACCCTTTCCCTTCACTAAGATTTATCGCAGAATGGTAATATAGTTGAGAATCATCGATTTGAGGATATGCAGTTATTCCACTTTCATGAACAGTAATATTATTTTTATACATAAACACAATAAGTGAAGTAAACCGAACAAAAAATGCAATAAATAGTATAAAAATTAATATCCCTTTTCCTGATAGTATTTTATTTTTCATAGAGTACACAAATAATTGTCAATATCTTCTTCCAATTAATATCGTGTTATAGCACTTAACAATCAATCGGCGTCAAACTAATAAAGATTGCTGATTAAATTTAATTTCTACCGAAGTATGACCGAATTGTTGAAACCTGTTAGTTTTCACTTTGACATCACAAGGATTGCAATGTCCAAAGAAGTCACATTCACGGAACTTATCTTCTATCTCAAAACTTTCATCCAGGATATTTCCTACTGGTTTCCTTCCTTCATAAAGGTCACTATGACACCGGTAAACATCGCCGTTGCCTCCAATAATAAGCTCCGTTGTCTTGCATAATACTTTTTTGGCAAATTTTTTATCACATGCCCCTTCGTAACGGTACGTACCAAACATCTCCCCATTATGCTCACCAAGAAATTCCTTGGTACGGAAGTCTATCCCTAAAGAGATACAATAATCTTTTGCCCTCAAGACCTCCTTCTCTTGTGCTGGATGGATCACACCCCAAATCCCAACACTAAAATTATTATTTTGTAATTTAAGCACCTTTTTAATAAGAGGTTCGAGTTTCATTGTTTCAGGGTGATAACTGACCCTTATCGAGGCGTAAGGAGATTTTCTTCTAATTCTATCGGGATCTACATTACGTATGAGTTCGTCTTCATCGAATTGTAAGTTAGTAAGAATATCAATGTTCAGCTCAGGTTTTATATTATTCAATATATAGATAAAGTCCTTATGAAGGCTTGGTTCACCACCTTGAAGTGAAAGCGGAAGGTCATCCCTGGAGATGATCCTATTTAATCCTCTAATCCAGTCTTTTCCAGAGATATGTTTTTTACCAAAATTGCCTTCCTCGAAATAATTAATGCAATAACTGCACCTGAGATTACAGGCGAGTGATAAAAATGTGGCAATATAATTATAGGTTTGTGGAATAATAATTGGTTTCATAAATTTAAAATAAAACCAAAAAGATTTTTAAAATTTTTCTCTACGAACTGCAGTTCATAAACCTTCAGTGTTCTCCGCTATTACACAATGCGATAAGAGATTGCTCTAATTTCTTATGCAATTTCTTCAAGTCGATTTGCATTAACTTGCGGCTGAATAGTACCTTCAGTTTCACTAACTTGTCTATATCGCAAAGCCGTTACTGAATCAGGTACGATTGGTTTGTTCTTCCTATCTAATACATAGATAGAAGTCATAGTGGAAAGATACCCGCAAATGACTTTTAGTAATGATTTGATGGTCAATGCTTTTGATTCTCCGCTCATGCGTTGTTGAAGGGCACAGGGTACTTCAGCATACAAATACCCACTTTTAATACTCTTGATTAATAACTCTGTTTGATAGAAAAAACCACTGCTTTTCAAAGTAATATTTTGTAATGTACACTTGCGATACATTACAGAACCATTCATATAATTCAACAGCATTCCAAAAGACAGATTGATAATACCTTTGTAAAATTTGGAAATTATTCTTCGCTTCCAAGACCGCACATTCTGATTGTAAATGAAAGGAATCACAATATCGACATGTTCCATAAGTGGCAGATAACGCAAAATTTCATAAGCATCATTTTCCGCATCACCGGGAAGCATAGTTACAATTTCTCCCCTGGATTTTCCTATGCCTTCCCAGTAGGAAGCCCCTATACCTTCTGGTTTGTCATGGCAGATTAATTGAATAAATGGGTATTTTTCAAATAATTCCTCAACGATCGCCTTTGTCCGATCGGTACTTCCATCGTTGACCACCACAATTTCTCCATGAACATCCAGTCGATCAAATGATTTCACTACGTTTCCAACTGCCTTAGAGATATTTTGTTCCTCATTTAAGGCAGGCATGATAACGCTGATTTTATATTGCATAAACTATGCCAAGGTCTAAGGAGATATTTACAACATGCTTCCTTTTAAAAGAAGTTGTTTCTGTTCTGATTGATACTTTGATTTATTAAATAAAATTTATATGCATTGGAGGCTCAGCATCTTCCTTAACAAGGATAGCATTCTTATGTTTTAAATCCCATAAACATTCATTAACTTTATGTTGCAAACATAGAGAACCACACATCTTTCTGGCATCAAATTTTTCTGAAGCTATCAAATTGACAACTTCCCAATAGCGATCGCTCTGCCATATCTTTTTGAATGATGCATCAACAATATTTCCAATATGGTATTCGTTATGTTTATCGTTGAAAAGCATACCGCACGGAGCTACAAGTCCAGAACCAGAAAACTGCATAATAAAAGGAGGTCCATAGCATCTGCTATAATTTCGTTTTCCACCACTTAAAATCTTAGACCACTTGGCCCTAACCAGATATTCATCATCCGAATATGTTTCGGCTTTTTTTAATACATCAGCCATATTGTAATATTTTGAATAATCAACACCGAGACTCCCTATTTCGTCATCGCTGCAATGCTTAATAACAAGGTAATCAACGCCAAGTTCTTTTCCTAATTTTGCCAACGGTATAATTTGGTCTATAACCTCTGGTAATAATACCATTTGCAACCCGAGTGTTACATCAAGATTTTTCTCTTTCTTTATTTTCACGCACGTTTTTATTATTTCAATCACTCTAAAATAGCACTCCTTTTCACACCCGTGTATTCCCGTATACCTATCAGCTTCTGCCGCAGAAATATTAAATCTAAGATAGGTTAAAGCCGTCAATATTTGCTCTAATCGATCCTGCTTTAACAAATATCCATTCGTTCCTAAGGCCATATCTAAGCCGTTTTGCCTGCCTCTTAAAATAGCATCATACAAATAAGGAGAACAGGTACTTTCTCCATCACTGACAAAACTGATAGCTTTTACCCCGATTTCTGCTGCGTCATCAAGAAATCTGAATATGACGTCCCTGGTCATCCTCTTTATATCGTTTGACTGAAGCATACCATAACAATAAACACACCTGTATGTACAGGATCTTGTTAATGCACAATCAATAGTTATAGGAGCAATCCTTTCTCCATTCAACCAAGCATCAACACGGTCTTTGTGCCAGGCAAGCTTATGTCCATCGAGAACTATCTTACCCATTCGCTCTACCAATCTTTTCTCATCTTTTTAATTACTCTAACATTTTGTTCCACAAGCTATATTCTTTTAATCGTTATACTTACACCCTGAAGTATCCTGGTTCTGGATCAGTAATCCAATCTTTTACAATTTTATTAAAATCAATTTTCCCACCTTCATAGGGATCAAATACCTTCATGCTTATTAATTGCATAATTTTCTTGTCGTCATTGCCACAGCAGTGCGAAGATCCCAAGAACTTGAAGTAGTTGTTTACCCCGGTCGCAATAAATTTAACATTCAGGTTTTGCATTACTACATCATTCCGAATCTGTTCGATGGCGCGAAAAACAAGGAAATTCACAATGGAATACACAATCGGTATTAACCCTGTCATTGCCATACCCGCAGCAATACCGACAGTTCCCTGTTCCATCATGCCCATATTAAAAATTTTACCAGGAAATTCTTCCTCAAATTTATCAGTAACTCCAAATCCCATATCACAAACAAGTAAAACAATCCTCTTGTCTTTTCTCGCATAAGGGATAATTTTATTTACGATATCCTTTCTACAATTTTTCATGTTATCATTCATAACGGTTCCCCATTTTGATTTCATCTTCCGTTGGAATGCGGAAATGGAATTTAGGAACGTTCTCCATACATTTTAACCCATATCCCTTCGTAGTATTCGCTATTAATCCTTGGGGTGCAAAGAGGTTCTTCTGGTTTTTTATCCATTTTTCAATGATGGAAATGATACTCTTAATGTTATGCCCATTGCACGTTTTTACTTCAAATCCAAAGGCCTTCATTTTTTTTTGTAAATCATTCCTTCTTTCTTCCCCAGTTAAAACATTTTTCAAAAAATCCATCGCTTGTAATGTATTGTGATCAATGATTACTGTTAAATTCGACAGCTTGTGTTTAACCGCAAATTGAATTGCTTCCCAATTGGATCCTTCCTGCATTTCACCATCGCCAACAATACAATAAACCCTGTACGTTTTATTCTGTAATTTTGCCCCAAAGGCAATACCCACGGCCATTGGCAATCCATGACCCAAGGAACCGCAACTTGCTTCCAAACCATTTTCCACACAACGTTCCAAACATCCAGCCAAAAAACTTCCTTTATAAAAATTCTCCCAATCCTGACGTTTAATATATCCTTTGTCAGCAAGGATTGAATAGAGACCGTAGCATCCATGCGCTTTAGAAAATATGAGACGGTCTCTTTCTTCCCATTTTGAGCAACTAGAAAAGTTCATTATTCTGTAATAAAGCGCAATCAGAATATCAACGCATGAAAGCGATGGGGCAATATGCCCGGCTCCATTTTGAATAGCAATCGCTACTACGTCTTTGCGTATTTGATTTGCTTTTTTACATAATCGACCATTGAACATCATCGTTGTTTACTGAAATACATCAGAAAGTCAGATAAAATTAACGTGTTCAGGTGGGTGCTTTAATTGCCAGAGATATCGATTTATTTCGTCCATCCTGCAATTCACCCGACACTGGTTTGTCTCGAGTTTTTCTTCTGCCCAGCGAATAGATTTAAGCCTTTTTTCACTCTCCCAAATTTCCTTAAATGTATTTTTATAAATATTACCATAAGCAAACCGTTCGTCGCTTAGATAAGCGCTACATCCCCACACCATCCCACCCGCATCTATATAAGACCAGAAAGGAAGGGCAAGGCACTGTCTGTAACTTCGTTGCCCTTCATCCCATTTTTTCATTGTGTTAATCCGGAATATTACACTGAAGTTACTATTGTTAAACGTGCTTAACTTGTCGACTAAATGAAGATAATCACCATATTTTATATCTCTATACTTGGTCGTTCTGCTTAACGGATGCTGTGAATATGGTTTTATAACCAAATAATCCATACCTATATCTTTAGCGTATTGAGCTAAAAGCTCTGCCTCATGCCAGTTTTCAGGTAAAAGTATGAGCTGCATACCCAAGGCACATTTATACCCCTTATTTTGCCTTAACTCGACAGCGTAAGACATATTCTCTATTACCAAGTCAAAGTTATCAGGATTTGTTTTATGAATTTTAGCATAGGTTTCTTTCGTTGCCCCATTGATACTGACTTTTATCCAAGTAATATTTCCAAGGGTTTTTTCAACAAGACTTTCTTCTAACAGTACTCCATTCGTTGTTATTGCTACATCAACACCTACTTTTTTTGTGTGGTTGATTATTTCTCCAATATCTCTGTGCAGAAGCGGTTCACCTTCTCCTGCATACATAATGCTTTTTAAACCGAGTGATGACATTTCGGATAGCCTATCCTTAAGCACATCTTTATCTAGAAACCGTGATTGATATTCCATAAAATCCAAAGCACAGTAAATACATCGGTGATTACAAGTACCCGATGGAGATATTTCAGCATAGATGGGATAAATATTTTCCCCTTCTAACCAATCTCTTACCCTGGAGACATGATATAAAAGTTTATGACTATCTATGCGATACTTATCCATATTCTCTTTTCACAAAATTATTAATTCAATACTAAAATGCGACTACCCTTGCATAATACTTTCAATTGCATCATATACCATTTTGGATTCTATATAATTCATACACGATTTACTTTGGACACATCTTGGACTCAAACAAGGTATACAGTTATAATTAACTTGAGGTAATAATTTTATGCCATTTGGTATGTAGATTTCAGATGCGAGTGTAGGACCGAAAAGCGCAACTATCTTTTTGTTTAATGCACAAGCTATATGTAAACCTAAACTATCATTGGTAACAATGACACGGCAGGAATTTATCCACTCAAAGTATTCTTCAAAGTCTTTCAATCCTTGTTGCCATGAGATCGTGTACTTATTGCCAATAAGTTCTTCTAGTTCCTTCCAATATTCCATTGGCCATGCCTTGTTAGGCCATTTTTTACCTACATCGTAATTAAAGCCTATGTCATACATAATATTGGATTGCGGTTTGTATCCCAGGATACAACCTTCACCTTGCCATTTTGCCCCTACCATTTCAAACAAGATTTCTTCCCAATGCTTTTTTGTCTTTTTCTTATATTCCTGATACATACAAATCTCTAATACGTGTTGAGAGCCATCGTAGGCAAGAGCAACACCATTTTCAGGATCGAACCGGAAACCATATCGGCGCCAGGCATTCATGGAATCTGAAAAGGCGCATACTCCTGGTACTTTTTCGAGATTAATGACCGTATCAAATCGCTCTGACTGTAATTGCAGGACAGAGGTAAGGTCATAGGGAAGTATTCTGTGTATAAAAGGGTTACCTTTTAGTAGTGGGAATGCCTTTTCGTCCACCAGCCAGGTAACATGAGCATTTTTGTAAAGGTGTAGCAGAACGGTACTCCGAAGGACGTCTCCCAGGCTCGTTATCATTCCTATCTCACCATCTAGTGTTTCTGAATAACCAAGCTTAATAATTAAAACTTTTTCTTTTGACATATGTATAGGATTATTTCAATACATTCTTACAGTCAATACAGAATGTTTTTCTATATACTTTATAATATCTCTTAGTATTGTTCATCAATTATCATTTTAACTCATTATCTTTTATTTTTTAACTAAAAACTTGACAGCCTTTTTATAAACATCCAATGTTTGTTTTGCAGCATATTCCCAATTGAAAAGCTTGACCCGATCAAGGCCCATCAACCGCATCTTTTGCCTTCGTTCACCGTCATTCCATACTGACCAGATCATCTCTGCCATTTCTTCTGGTGAGGCAGGATTAAACAACACTGCCGCATCTCCTACAACCTCAGGAATTGAGGTTACATTCGAGCATACTACTGGGCAACCGCAAGCCATAGCTTCCACCAGTGGAATACCAAAACCCTCAAAAAGTGAAGGGAAAACCAACAGCTGGGCAAGGTTGTAAAGATAGGGAAGTTCGGCATAAGGAATATGTCCCAGGACATTTACCATATCACCCAGTCCAAGTCGCTCTATTTCCTTTAGTATTTCACTGCCTGGTTGACCAACAATACTGGTAAGAACCAGTTTACCATCAAAATGATATCGCTCCTTCATTCGCTTCAGTGCTGACAATAAAGTT
Organism: uncultured Planctomycetota bacterium; assembly: GCA_963709355.1. Lineage (GTDB taxonomy): Bacteria > Planctomycetota > Brocadiia > Brocadiales > Brocadiaceae > PLOWO2-12-38-17. The sequence goes on along the minus strand of CAVPVY010000005.1, from coordinate 94,108 downwards.
TTGTGGTTCTTATGGGGCCACGTAGTAGCCGGATAGTACAAAAAAGGCTTTTTTAAATCGTACTTTGATTTTATCTTTTCGGCACCTTCAGTGTTATTAAGGATACGAAACTCAGGACCGCATCCTTCATAAATAACATCGATTTTTTCATTATTTATACCATATATTTCTACAAGGCATTGCTTGGTATATTCAGATATGGCAATAATCCTTGTAGCCTCTGTTACTGAGGCTTTGTAAGTTACCTTTCTTCTCCGCAATTCTGAGGCGGCAAAAAAATGCGGGTAAAACTCCTCCTGCATATCATGAAAAGTTAATACCGAAGGAATTTTCAACCCTTTCGGATTTACTACAGTAAAGGGATGATGAATCACATCAATACCGGCACGAGTAATCTTTGGCTGCAGTATATCAATATTAATAGTGGCTCTAAGAAGACCACGCACCAGCCAATTAAGAGATGGTTTTGCAAAATTGTAAGACTTTGTTTTAAATAATGGATTGAATAAAGGAAACTCACGAATATTTTGTACCTCGCAAAGGAGTGTAAAATTGTTTTCGTGATCAACCCCTTGTAGATAATGCAAAAGATTCCTAAAATAGGTTTCCGTTCCACCAAAACCCCCAGGCAAAAAGCCGATTACGTTCAGGCCTATATTCATACTTTTTACTTAAGAACTTCCCTTATAAATACTGATAGAAGGAGCAAGTATTTCAAGTGCACGTTTATAATCATCCGGAAAAGTCAGATTGAGGTAATCTCCGTTGAAAGCAAAAGGCCTTAAAATCTTCCCGTTATCAATCATCTTCTGAAGCACATCGGTAATCTCAATCTCATTTCTCAGCGAAGAGGGAGGAGTCTTGACGATATAATCAAACACACTGCGATCAAGGAAGTAGTATCCCATCCCACAAAGATTGTTTGGAAGCGACTTCGGTTTCTCCACAACTTTAAAGATTTTTCCTTCTGAAATTTCTACAGAATAACTGCGTTTAATATCATAGAGACACTTTGTTTCATAAACACCTACTCCAATTTCGAAGGTAGAGGGCAGATTAAAACTTCCTTTGCAAAGGCAATCGCCCAGAACTACAATAAATTGGTCGCGAACCAGCTTTTCGGCACAAAGAAGGCCGTTTGCAATACCTCTCAACTCATTTGGTTCGGCAAAAGACGCATTAATTGAAAGTGAAGAAACGTATTGGATAATTTCTTCTTTCTTATATTTTACGACAAAAATAAAATGAGCGGCAAAGGCAGACCAATAATCGATAATGTATTGAAGAATTGGCAGTCCCCAAACCGAAATCATTGCTTTCTGTTTTTCAAGAGTCAGAGGATAAGCCCTGCTCCCCTTTCCCCCACAAAGGATGACACAGCTTGTTTTAGAAGGATCCATGCAGAGACCCGCTTTTCCCATGTAAGACCTTTCGATAAACTTCGTCAAGACCATCAAGTATCCTGTTTTCATCAAAAACAACTTCTGCCTCTTTCCGAGCATGAGCCCCAATTATCAGTCGTTTTCTTTCAGAAGAAAGTAAACTGTCTATTGCATGTGCAAAACCACTGACATCATTTCGTTCTACGAGTAAGCCGGAATAACCATCTGAAATGAATTCCGGAATTCCCCCTACTTTTGAAGCGATAACCGGCTTAGCTGCATACATGGCTTCACACAATATTACTGGCGACATATTTTCCCATTGTTCAGGAATAATCAAACAATCACAACCTTTCAGAAAAGCAATAAATTCATTTCGTTTCAGTCGATCAAAAAACAATACACGTTCTTGTAAACCAAGGGCGTTGATCCTGTATCTAATCTGAGCTTCATAGGATTCATTGTCGTTTAATTTTGCAATAATAAGACGGGCGGTTGGATGAGATGAAGCAATCTTTCCAAAGGCTTCGATTGCAATATGCAGTCCCTTTTTTGGGTCCATCCAACCTGAAAATAATATTGTAGGAAAAGAATTTTTAAAAGGCGGAATAGCATCAATTTGTTCATATTCAACAATTTGGGGAAAAATCCTGATCTTGCATTCTGATATCCCACTTTTTTGAAGGATGTTTCCGGATGAGCGTGAAAGCACGTGAAACATAGAAATTTGTCTGAGAGAGGCATTAAGAAACCTTCTTCTCCAGTAATGGTAGGTTTGTTTCAATTGATTCTCCTGCCTACCATAGCAATCCGCACAAATGACTCCTTCCATGGAGATACAAAACTCTCCTGATCTATCAAGCGAAACTTTTGGACACATTATCCAGTAATCATAAATAGACATAACTATGCGTATTCGGGTTAAATAATTGGCAAATATTGCAGGAAAGAAAAGATATTTACAATTGTGGATATGTATAATAGAATTTGTTGGAAGTTGAGAAAACAATTTACATAATTCCAGACATGAAATTGGATCAAAGTGGATAAGGTCAGCAAGCATCTGCCCAACTTTCATTATCGATGAGGCGCTTCTGATAAAATACGCATCCTGGTAAATTTCTGGCGTTGAAGGGAAAAGACAAATTATAAAATGTCTCCCTGGTGTACGTTTCCGAAGTGCAGAAATATATTTTGCCGTAAGTTGTTCGGCTCCACCCCATACAGAATGGCTATAAGGGAGGGTATCAGTTAGATGATAAACTTTTGGCATAGACAATTTTCATAATATTAAGAAACTGTTTTGGAAGAAGACCGGGTCTGTATTTAGCAAGAAAGATTAATCTGCACATATACTTGAAAATTACCGGAAGTGATGATTCCTTAATCCCAATCCACTCGGCCCAACGTAACATCCGGTCAGGTTGTGAAAACGAATGGTTATCAATAGGTGTCTCTGAAGAGGCTTTGTTAAAAATTGCATCTATTTGTATGCCTTTATCGAACGGAACGTACACGCTAAGATGAGCATTAATCCCATGTTTAAGAACAAAGCACAAGCTCTCGATATCATCCTTCATTGTAGTTCCCGGTAAACCGAAAATAAAAAACCCATTTACAGAATCAAACCGTGGCTTGGCAATTGAAACAGCCTTCTCGATCTGTGCAATAGTTTCTCCTTTCTGTACCATTTCCAAAATTCTATCAGAGGCTGATTCGACACCAAAACTAAGATGCCGGCACCCAGAAGTCCTTATCGCATCTGCAATTTCTTCATCGAATAAATCTGCACGAAGGCCGTTTGAGCAAATCCATTCAAGACCTAAGGGTTTGGCTTTTGCAGCAAATTCTAAAATACGCGATTTTTTGAGATTAAAACAGTCATCCATAATGCAAAATTTTAGGATGCCCCATTTGGTTTGAGCTTGTTGCAACTCATTAATACAATTATCAACCGATCTGGTTCGGTAAAGTCTACTGTGGCTCATACAGTATGTACATCCAAACGGACAGCCAATACTTGTCATGAGAGGATAATACCAGTCACCTGATTGCCATTTTGCCAAAAAAATCTTAAACGAATCAAACAATGAATAGTCAGGAAAAGGAAGATTATCTGAAAAAGGGGTATTAATATTCAAGGTTTCATCAAAAGTAACAAACGGGTAACAGCACTGTATATCCAAAATACCCTTGAGGGTCCGAACGCCAGCACCCGGGTGTTTTGAGATAATCTCTTCCTTTATCTTCTGTGCATGGCCGTAGTTCCTTGACTGGACTGACAAAACATAGTCGTTTTCCTTTTCATCGTAAAAGCGGTTGTCTGGGTCAGGCATTGTATTAAGATCAAGCACCCTGCTTCGGAACAATGTGGCAGCATAAGCAACAGCAAGATTAGGTATGTCTTTGTTTGTACGGCTATCGGGATTAATAAAAATCACTCTTTGTTCTCCCAGAGTTTTAGTTCCTCAGTATCCTCGTGATACTTAGAGACATGGAACGAAGGACAAAACTGGCACTGAACGGGTACAACATTATTATGAACTCGGTTACGAAACTTGGAATATTTTTGTGATTTCCATATTTGCTTAAAAGGAGTTTGAAAAATATTTCCCATGGCATATTTACGCTGGAATTCACGACGATTTCCTTCGTTACCGGCGCAACACGGTATAACAGTGCCATCCACGAAAATAAATGGCATACTCCAATAGGTACAATTGCAAACATCCGCCTTTCGCCGGGGAACATTCTTATTCCAAGCAACAAGGACGTTCAGTTCCAATGCCCTACGATTGGTAGCCTCTACAATTTCTTCGGGAATAACGGTGGGGAGTCCTTCAATTTCCTTATATTGATGGAGGATGCTCGTAAAGAAAACTGATGGGCACTCCTTGCCACGGGTAACTTCGTAAAGTAGTTCAATAAACTTTTCCGTTTCATATAAATTGTAGTTGGAGATGATGTAATGAAACACAACCTGCGGGTAAATTTGTCCAGCCTCCCGACGGATATCAAAAAAATCGGAAAGATTTTGTTTAACCTGTTTAAAATCTGAACCGATGCGAATTTTTTCATAGGTTGCTGCTGTTGCGGCATCAATAGAGGCAATGATCTTATCTACCTTCAGTCGCACCAGCTCTTTTGCTCTGTCCTTTGTTAAGAGATGAAAGGCATCATATATCTCAACATCTATTTTTTTAGATTTAACATATTCTATCATCCGTAAGAAATCTCTATTCAGAAAACTGGTTCCAATTCCCGTCATGCCTACCCACTTCAGGTTAGGAAATTGCCCAATAATATAAACAAATTCGTCATAGGTCATATCCCTCCCAACTTCGTTCCAATACGTATGTTCACACATCACACATTTCAGATGACAGCGAGTGGTCGTTTCCACCTCTATTAATCTCGGAAGATGGAGTAAATAGGGAAAGAGTGTTTTTAAAATCAGCTTGCGGGGAGTCTCTTTCCCGTAAGTCAGAATATACCATAATTTATTATATACACCCTTAAATCCCTGTTCCCGGAATATTCTTTTAAATTTTTGTAATGAAGGCATATTCTATTAACTCATACTTTCTTTAAACGCAAAAAATTCAATATTTTTTTCTTTACATGAGGATTTTGCTCAATTATCTTCGAGACCCTGCCCTGAGCTAAAAAATCCATAGCTGATTTAACAAGATTTATACTACCTCTTACAGGCCCATAAAGACGAATGAGAGCTACGGGCGATATTAAGTTCTTATAATTATGAATATAAAGTTGTAATTTATCTAGCTCCTCTCTTGAATAGCGTGCCGAGGGGAAATTTTCTTTACAATATAAGATCCGACCTTGTTGCGCAGTATCAAACCAGATTTCGTCGTCAATCTCGCCGTTGCTTTTCAGTTGATTGTAAAGGGGTGTACCAGGGAAAATGGTCATGATCGGGGACTGAAAAACATCCGGATAAGCCATCAATTTCTTGCTTGCTTTAAAGTCCTCCGAAGTCTCATCAGGAAGTGAAAGGATAAAAGAACCGACCAACCACAAGCCTAATCTTTTACACTCAGTCATGGTTTCAATGAGTTGTTTTGAAGTAATACCCTTCGCAATCGCTTTTAGCATGCGATCTGACCCAGATTCAACTCCCAGACCCACCGCTACCAGCCCAACCTGACATAATCTTCGAATCACCTCTGGCTTGGTATCACCTCGAATTAAAACCCGGAACTTAATTTTCAGTGATTTTTCTTCAAGGAGATCACAAAACTGCATCACCCACTTTTTATTCACTGTAAAAAGATCATCGTAAAACCGAAAATATTCGACATTATATTTTTTTATGATACGTTCCATGTGATTAACGACCACTTCAGGACTCATTGGACGCCAGCTCCGTTCCCAGTGGTCATTTGCGCAGTAAATACATTGAAACGGACACCCTCGCGAAGAGATAAAATACACCTGCCGTAGATTGCGAAGTCTTTCTGGTGCCTCATTGTCACCACCGTAATATGACATGTCAGGTAAAAGATCATAATCTACATAAAGTGAGTCAATATCTGCTAACAATGGTCGTTTTGGGTTTTGGACAATGTGTTCCCCTTTGCGCCAGGTAAGTCCATCAATTGTTGCCAGATCTGCTCCCTGTACCAACCCAAGCAATGATTGCTCACCCTCTCCCCTGATAACCGCATCCACGAATGGATAATGCTTCAAGATCAGTTGGTCCAGGGAGAAACAGTGCGGACCTCCTACGACAAGGAATTTACCGGGATAGCGTTCCTTTAGTCTCTTTGCAAAGTTAAAACAATAGTGGCGTGTATCGGTGTAACATGCAAGACCTATGACGTTATAATCTGTCACAGCCTTCAGGATATCTTCGATGCCCATTCCCTGGGGAAAGGGATCGTACACCTGACACTTTATTCCACCGTGATCTCGCAAGTAAGTAGCTATAAAGCCCAGATTCAATGGAGGGCTATGAACGGCGCCACTTGTCTCCCAATTAGACCCTTCGCCAAAATAGGGATTAATGAGTGCAACTTGCATAGTAAGCCATTCTCGGATACATCACCAAGGGTTAACTCTGACGAGTGCCAACAACCTTTTGAGAGGCTCAAGGACTCCGCGTCGAGCAAGATAATTTTTTAGATTAAACAAAATATCAGAACGCAATAACGTATAATGGGCAGCTGAATAGGCCAAAGACATCAGTGCCTTCCAACCATTTCTTTTAAAACTATTACCGAAAGATTTTAAGTTGATAAGGTCATACGACATGGCGATTTTCCTCATCCCCTCGTTAATAGAAAACTCTGCGCGAGGAAAAGTCTCCTTGCAAAAATAAGTATCCGAAGGAATCGATCGGTCAAACCAAAAGGATTCTTGTATGAACTTTTCTGTAATGAACTCTTGGTAGTATGAGGTCCCTGGATAAATCTTAAAAAATTGGATATTCAAAACATCAAAATATTTAAACAAATCCATAGTCTGCTTTCGATCATGCTCGTCTTCGTTGGGAAAAAAGTAAATAAAGAAACCAATAATCCAAAACCCCAATTCCTTGCAATCTTGAATAGTTTCAAGGACCTGGCGTCTTGAAACACCCTTACCGACTACTTTTAAAAGTTTATCAGAACCAGTTTCCACTCCAAATCCTACAACATCACAGCCTGCTCGTTTCAACAATTCGAGGGTATTTTTGCGCGTACCAACCCTGATATCGACTCGAAAGTTTACCGATATCTTTCGTTCTATAATTATTTTGCAGAATTCCTGAATTTTCTTTTCATTGGCTGTAAAAAGAGGGTCATAAAAGCGAAAATAACCAATCCTGCGCTCCTTGATAAGCCTCTCCATGTGATCAACCAGAACGGACGGTTCGGTGCCACGCCACAAACCGCCTCCTAGTTCTGGCGCCGCACAAAAACGGCATTGAAACGGACATCCCATTGAGGCCATTATAGGCAGATGCCTTTTCTTGAAAAGCCATCCCGGTACTTCAAAATCCTTCCAGTCAACAATAACATCTTCTATAAAATCGTAATCAATATCCAGGCAATTGACCTTTTTATCTCTTATTATTGGGTTTTCAATAATTTGCCCATTCGTTCCTCGATATACAAGCCCAGGAAGATCCGAGGAAGCAGATCCCTTGAGAATCCCTAATAATGCCTTTTCTCCGTCAGAACGAATCATGAAATCAATAGAAGGATACTCTTTCAAAAAGGAACTAGCCAGAGACGTAACGTGAGGACCTCCAAATATGAGCACTTTATTGTGGTCTACCCCTTTAATTGCCTGCGCAAGGTCCACCGAGGAAAAACGTGACTCGGTATAACAGGAAATGCCTATATGAGTATAGTCTTTTGCAAAGTCTACAACCTGTTGAAAAGAATACCCCTGAAGCGATGGCTCTAAGACTCGTACTTGTATATCCATTTCCCTGCGTACTATGGTAGCAAGTACAAGAAGACCGATAGATGGTGTATAAACTCGGCCTTCAAAATATGGGTTTATGAGCAAGAGGTTCATTTTTCACTTTTTTCCTTCAGATGCTTTAACTTGATTAAAAAAAAAATAAGCGAACAGTATATTTACCATTTTTAAAGATATGTTCTATTCAATCGATATATAGGGAATTTCGGGATTCACATTCTCGAGAACAGGGACGTAAGTCTGCCAGTAGTGACCAGGAAATGGCGATGACCCCCCTTCTGCTAAAAATCGGTAAAATGGATTTAGTGTTTTGGAAAATCTTTGTATATATGAAAGAAACGTATATGTCGTTCCTTGTTTTGTAAAATCAAACGTTTTATCAACCTTAAGCGAAGGGATGTCCAATTTATTTTTATCCGGATATAAAATCGGAGTAGAGACAACGATTGAATTTGAGTTCATATGCTTGAAATCAAAACACTTTTCGACTTCTAAAATATGCCCATTGTTTCCCAACCTAAGCTGGCCAGTTAAATTAACCCCATTTAATTCTGATTGAGTCCAAATACTGCGTTCATAATCCTGGTCTTTGACAAATACGATATCCTTGCCTGAAGAATATTTTTGAACAATATAAGACAAAAAAGCCCAATCAGCCTTGCTCGATGCCTGCATAGATAGTACCTGAGCATAAATACCAGGTAGGTTAAAAAGGGAAATTGCAAAGACGAGATATCTAAAGATCCATGTCTTTATTTTGGTCTTTGAGGGGGAAAAGGCATCATAACCATAGGCTATTATCGGAACCAATAAAATAGCAACAGGGTAGAGATATCGAAGCGCCTTGTATGGTGTTAAAACATGGATCGCCACACATATTATGAATGAAAAAAAACATAAAAACACCACAACATCAAATGCTTGTTTGTTTTTTAGCATGCAAACCATCTGATAAACTCCAATAATAGAAAAGAAAAATAGGAGTAATGTCGTTGGTGCAATATTTGTCCTTAACAAAAAAGAATCTCCGAAAATCCACATGAGATTTATGACCATACCTACGATGGAATGTCCTGTATTTTCACCACCATGTGCATACGGTTGAAAGATTGTCATATAACAACGCTGTAGTTGGAGTAAGGTTGCTAATGACATAATTATGTAAAGAATTTTCAGAGCGTATGTTTGTTTTCTCCACAGAACAAAGTAAAAAGAGATAAGGAAAATTAAGGAAAGAGGCGCTAATATTTCCTTGCACATGGTCATGAGAATAAATGAAGCCGTTGTAATGCTGACGAGAGAGGTCTTTGTATTATGCGCCCCTCCCTCTTTATACATAACCATAAAACCTATGTAGGTTATCAACAGAAAAGGAACTAGCAGCGTCTCTGCAAATATAAGCTGTGATTCAGGAAATGCAGGGAAAAAAGCTATAAATAGTGTTCCAATAATTCTTGCGTGATGAGAACATTTAAAATATCCCAGAAGTTTCCACACAAGCGCAATGGTGAGGAATCGAAAGGAAAGTGACACGATATGCCAGATGCCTGGATGACCTTTAAATAGTAAAGAAGACAACCATTCAAATGATTCTGGAACTGGACGATGCAACCATACGTTGGTATCGAAAGGATTAAAATAACCGAACAATCTTTGCGTCCAGTTCTCAAAGTAACTTATATGATAAGGTCTAAAATCGTTGACCAGGAAATACTCGCATTTCTGTATCAGTATCATTGCCGGAATATAAGCAACAATAATGCAGAGAAGGGTAATTATTCCGGATTTAGACCATGAAAACATAAAATGTATTATTTCACCTCATTGAGAATTTCTTGTGCTTTTAGCCTGCTGGTATTTATAGAATTGGCTAAAATTGTCTCAACTGTTGGGGTGGGAGTGGCCACCATGAATATCTGGTAAGAAAAAAGACCTTTTGAAACATGTATCAAAAAATCATTGATCGAGAGCAATATTTTTGAAAACAAATTTAGTCCTACTGCCTTTGGGAAAGGAGCTGGAATTCCCTGCACTTTTTCAATGTTAAACCCGCACTGTTCAAAAAGTTTTCGAAGCGTTTTGAATGTGTATAGTCTTGTATGGGTAATATCTAAAATACCCCTTTGTCCGTAATTAAAATAGCCCATAAACAGTTGTAATCTCACTACAAAAAAAGCCACATTACCAGTTGTGACTATCAATTTAGGATGCTTGGCTTTGGCATACCTTCTTAGACTGTCTAAAAATATTTCTGGTCTTTTGAAATGCTCAATAATATCTAAAAGAAGAATAAAATCGTAAGAGCTTAAATCATGTGTAAAAATATCTTTTGCCTCATCCCACAAATAAAAACTTTTAAAAAACTCTTTGTCTTTAGGTTCATACACATCTATTCCTGTTGTCACGCAGCTTTTTTTATGTAATTCTTTGGCAAAATTCCCTGGACCACAGCCGATATCTAAGACTCGACTTCCCGGTTTTATTTCATGTATTGTGAGTGTATGAGATGATTTGTACCCCAGTTTTAAATCATAGAATAGATTGGTGTTCTTATGAAGATCAAATTTTCTATCGTACAATAGATTGATTTTGTGAAATCGGCTTAACAGGGTTGTCATAATTACATTCTTGGCATATTTGACCCCATCCACCCGGCATATTTCATCTCCGTAATATGTAGGAATAGGTAATTCTTTAATTTTAAAATTACCCATGATTAGCTGGATTATTATTTCTGTGTCAAAATGAAAGTCGTTTGAATTATATTGAAAAGGAATTTTTGAAAGCGCCGCAACACTATATACTCTGAAGCCTGAATGAAACTCGGAAAAATTTTCTTTAAGTAAGAAATTTTGAATTTTTGTTAGAATTTTGTTACCTATAAATTTGTATAGGGGCATACCTCCTTTCCGTGCAGCGCCTTTTGTTAACATCCGGGAACCAAAGACTGCATCGGCAGATTTATCCAGCAAGGGTTCAATCAAGGTTGGTATACACTCAGGGGCATATTGACCATCACCATGAAGTAAAACAACAATATCGAAATTGTTGTTTATTGCATATGAATAGCCAAGTTTTTGGTTTCCCCCATATCCTTGATTTTCTCCATTATATAAGATTGTAATAGGATATTTATTCTTGCTTTCAGAATATTTGACGCCAACCTCAAAAGTTTTATCTTGAGAAGAATCGTCAATAACTAGAATTTCGGTATCGCAAGGAAAACCATCTTCTGGAATTCTATTTAAAACTTTTTCGAGCGTTGCCTGTGCCTCATAAGCAACAACAAAAATAAGTATTCTAGGTTTTTCTCTCATAAAGAATAAGTAAGTTTTTCACAATTATCTGCTTAAAATACCTTATGAAAAATATTGATTCCGCTTGAAGAAAAAACACCTGACGTGATTTCTTATTAATTCCATTCGCTAAAAATGCGCCACAAACATATGCAGTCACTGTAGAAATTGCAGCACCGATACCAGAATAAAGAGGTATAAGTATAAGATTAAGGATAATATTTACAATTGCCGTAATTAACGTTCTTTGTAACGATAACTTCATAAGACCTTCCGTTATATTCCACGGACTCTGAGCAATTCCCAAAAAATAAAAGAGTGCTGCCCAAATATGAATTGCTAGAACCGGACTTGCAGCTGCATAACTTTCTCCAAAAAGCAGCAAAACCAGATGTCTCGACAAAAACGTTATAGGAATGGCAATCGCAAACGCTAGCCATGCTATAAGATTAAAAAGCCTTTGCAATCGCTGGTAATAGAGATCCTCACTAATTTTCTTAGCATCTATGATTGAAGGAGAGACAGAAGATACAATTACGACAGGAATAAAATACCAGACTTCTGAAATACGCGTTGCTGCTGAATAAATCCCTACTGATTCACTCCCCACCATTTCTCTCAGCATAACTTGATCAATTTTCATAAAAAGCCCTACTGCCAGACCTGCGAGTATCAGCGGCCAACTATCGGCAAGTAGCTCTTTCGCGTACCGAAGACTAACTTGCCATTTTATGAGATAATATCCATGCAACCGATAGGTAATGACAAGTCCAATCGTACCAAAAACGATCTCAGCCAGCCCTGCACAGGCAAAGGCAATGAGCGATGATCGGGTCATAATAAGTATAATCTTGACGAAAGCAATGATTAAAAATGCCGCATTCCTGACATAGACCGTATATTTTGATTTTACTTGAGATTGAAACCAAAAATCTATCGTATCAAATGCCTGAAAAATTGCCCCAACTGCAGTAATTCCTACGAGCCAACAGGTTACGCTGTCGCCTGAGCGTAATGATAAAATAGCGCCAACGGATACGATTACGGTTATAATTCCCCCAGCGAATTTCAGGAAGAATGCCGTACCCAGTATCTCATCTTTTGATGCTGGATTACGAACTATGTTCCGCACAACGATTCCATCTAATCCCAAATTGGATAAAGCAGAAAACATAGCGGCAAATACGATGGCATAGCTGTAGACGCCAAACTGCTCAGGACCCATATATCGGGCAATCCACACGCCAACGAACAATCCAACGCCCATACGAAGGATACGGTCGGCAAAAAGCCAGCCAGTGTTTGCCAGGATATTTTGCAGGTTATTACGCCCATCTAATCTTGTACGAACAAATAACGGTAGAAATTTAATTAATGAATGTTTCATTTAATAAATACAATTACGTTCCAACAAAATATTTTTTAAGAACATCCAGGACTTTCATTTCTCGATTCTATCTTCCTCGGTTCTATATCTTTTCTTCTATGTTTTTTCTGCGATTTCCAATTACCATCTTTTGCCAAAGATACTAAAACTTCCATCTGAAGATTTTCTTGGATATCCTCTTTCCCATAAATCATGGAAGTATATTCTGGATAGGTTTTGCATAATACAAAAACCCCTGTTGACAGTTACAATAATCTATTGTCCATATACCACTTAATTGTCCTCTTCAACCCTTCCTCAAGGCTTACAATAGCCTGAAATCCGAATTCTTTATAAGCCCTGGAGGTATCCAACTTTCTCCTGGGTTGGCCATCAGGCTTTGAGGTGTCCCAGACAACTCTCCCTTTGAAGTCTGTTAACTTGGTAATCAATCCTACCAAATCTTTTATGGAAATCTCGAACCCCGACCCAAGATTGACGGGGTCGGATTTATTATATCGCTCAGTAGCGAGAAGTATTCCCTCTGCCGCATCCTCAACGTAAAGGAATTCACGGGTGGGATTACCGGTACCCCAAACGGTGATAGTTGGCAATTCGGTATCAGAGGCAGGAGGTAAGAGGCAAGAGTCGTTTGCATCAGACCCCATACTCCTACCCTCTTTCCCACGTATCGCCTCCACACATTTTCTTATAATTGCAGGGATTACATGAGAAGATTCGACGTCAAAATTATCCACCGGTCCGTAAAGATTTACCGGTAATAAATAAATAGCATTAAATCCGTATTGCTGTTTGTATGCCTGCGCCTGGACTAAAAGCATCTTCTTTGCCAAACCATAGGGGGCATTGGTCTCTTCCGGATAACCATTCCACAAATCCTCTTCTTTAAAAGGCACTGGAGTAAATTTTGGATAGGCACAGATAGTACCTACGGCAACAAATTTTTCTATTCCTACCTGCCTTCCTATCTCCATCATCTGAACACCCATCATTAAATTATCATAAAAGAATTTACCCGGATTCGTGCGGTTGGCGCCTATGCCTCCTACCCTTGCTGCAAGGTGTATAACGATATCTGGTTTTGCATCTTTATAAAGTCTTTTGCACGCTTCATATTCAACCAGTTCGTAGTCTTTGCTCCTTGGCACAAATACATCTTTACAGCCACGTTCTTTCAGCTTTTCCACAACAAAAGAGCCAAGAAAACCACTGCCGCCGGTAACTGTTATCCGTTTGTTAGACCAGAAAGATGTCATTTTCCCCTTCCATCAACCGAGGTGAAAAAAGTAAGCAGTAAGGAATAGATAGTAGGCGGAAAGCGGAAGGTAGTCAAAATATTCTCATTCCTGCTTGGCGTTGCGATTATTTCCAGCAAATTTTTCTGATTTGTCTACTATTCCGTGAAGCATACGATTAACTTCATCGTATCCAGAAGTAAAATATTTATGTTTCTCTGCTGTTAAATAACCAGCATCTTTAGATATATCCAACCAAACTTCTGTTTCATCTGCCTCGCCAGCAGCATCTATTGTTTTGCTAATGAACCTTTTTGGATAATACCTTTTCTTCCACGCTTCTGCTATATTAACAAGAATACTTCTTGATGATCTCCTTATTTAATCTGTAAGGGAAAACCTTTTCCTCTTTTGAAAAATGTTTTGTTTCTTCGAATATTTCCATCGCTAATTTATATGCAAGATTATAAACCTTAAGATCTTTGTACCCTTTGTACTGCATTCTACTTACTCCCTACTGCCTACTATCCACTGTCTACAGCGTCCAATCAATTCCTTTTTGTTTCAGCATCTTTTCACTTTCGACAATCGGTTTTAAGCCAACCAAACCTATATCTGAATCAACCATTATTTTAACGAGTTCCTGAAAGGTGACCTTGGGTGTCCACCCTAGCTTTCTTTGTGCCTTTGTAATATCGGCACGTAAGAAGTCTACTTCTGTAGGTCTGAAGTATCTGGGATCTATTTCAATTAGAATATCGCCGATGTTGCTTGAGGTTGGATGTTGGATGTTGGGAGTTAAAGAACATACTATACCTTTTTCGTCTACACCCCTTCCCTTCCATTCTAATTCAATCCCAACGTGCCTGAAGGCAAATTCTACGAATTCTCTCACAGAATGACTTTCGCCTGTACCTATCACATAATCACACGGGCTGTCTTGTTGGAGCATGAGCCATTGACATACCACATATTCAGGTGCAAACCCCCAATCTCTTTTGGCTTCCAAATTGCCAAGATATAATTTTTTCTGCTTTCCGACAATGATATTTGCTACCGCCCGCGTTATTTTTCTTGTTACAAATGTCTCGCCTCTCCTTGGTGATTCATGATTAAAGAGTATTCCATTACAAGCAAACATATTGTACCCATTTCTATAGTTGACAGTCATCCAGTAGGCATAGACCTTGGCTGCAGCGTAAGGACTTCTTGGCCTAAAATGGGTTTCTTCATGCTGAGGAGGTAGGGCGTCCCCAAACATCTCACTGCTACTTGCCTGATATAATTTAGTTTTAATGCCACTTCTTCTAACTGCCTCCAACAACCTCGTGGTCCCCAGCCCTGTAATATCTCCTGTAAATTCTGGCATGTCAAAACTAACACGCACATGAGTCTGTGCTGCTAAATGGTAGATTTCATCGGGCTGGATGTTGTAAATAAGATTTGTTATCTGTCCGGAATCAGAGAGGTCCCCATAATGAAGAAAAAGTCGTGCATTGGGGTTGTGAGGGTCCTGATAGAGATGGTCAATTCTCTCTGTGTTAAAGGTACTGGCACGACGAATAAGACCATGTACCTCGTAACCTTTTGACAAGAGAAATTCTGTCAGGTAAGAGCCATCTTGTCCAGTAATCCCTGTTATTAATGCCTTCTTCATTATAATATCTTATACTGATTTAAAAACCTGACACTGTCATCATGCTGCATACGTACCTAAATCCTGATATCAACAATTATCGTGGAATCTGGTACTTGTTTTATTTTATCGGCATCTAATTCTTTCGTTAACAAGAGAAAGTCGGGGGCGTGGGTATTTATCTCCTCAATGCCTATCACATGATACCCAAATATTCTTATCTTCATTTCATCGTCAACAATTGCAACAAGCTCCAGTTCTTTATCTTGAATAACAAGATATGCCAACTCCATCAGGTCTGTAACACCGTAAAGAGCTACACGTTTTTTCTCATTAAATGGAATACTGTCAATCTTATCTTCAACATCTTTTCTAACAGCCTTATAAAAATGAAAATTTCTGTCAAAGAATTTATAGGCAATCTGCGTTTTTTCAGCAATTCCTTTGGGCGTTAAAATATACCGCATCCTTCGAGGGTTGGCTCCGAGCATCTTTACAAAGCCCCTCTTTGTGAGTTTCTTTAAAGCAAAATTTATAGATGCTACATTAATACCCAATTGCGAGGAGAGTTGGCGCTGTGATATCTGCTCGCCGTTTTCAATTGATTGGAGGATGTTATATTGTGTGATTTCTTCCTGATTAGCCATAATATTTGTTTACATTAATTTCAAATTAGCCACAAAGGCACGAAAATACAAAGAAAATACCCAGCGTCTTGCTTGTTTTCGTTGCAAATGAAGTTGCAGAACGCTTAATTTAAATAAAAATAGTATTAATTAAAACGCTAGGAACAGTTTTAAGTGCGAGGTGATTATGGAGTATATCCCTCTCAGTTACATGATTTTATTAATGTAACTTACATAACTTAAACAAGTTAAACCATAAAACTATCTGTTTACCTATCAAAACCTGGCTAATTTACAGGCTCAATATCAGCTATAGAAATTTCCGCCGAAGCAGCCTTTTGTAGAAGGTCTATCGAAACAACAACCCGATAATTTGTCTTTCTTTTTAAAAGAACACCTTCTACACCCATCAATGGACCCACCTTCACCCTCACTTTTACGCCATTTTTCAAATATTTGTAGGTATCTAAGTTAACATTGTTGCTTAAAAGTAATTTTATATCATTTACCTGCTTATCCGGAATTGGCGTATGATTAAAATTATCATTGCCTACAATCCTCACAACCCCGCGCGTATTAATAACGTCATACATGCTATTTAAGGACATATTTACAAACAAATAGCCTGGGAAAAGCGGCAAATCAACAAATTTTCTTCTGTCTCTTCTGCGACTTAGTGTTCTTATAAGCGGAAGGAAAGAATTAATGCTCTTTTCCTTTAAAAACATATCTACTTGTTTTTCGTGACGTGATTTAGTATGAATGGCAAACCAGTATGAGATATTCCTATCCATATCCTAATAGTTTATAAATTCCTCCCGCAGAGTTGGAACTGCGGGAGGAATTGGGTCTCTCAGTTGGGAGATTTGAGAGATCTTGTTTAAATTAACAAACGTTTAATTTTCTAAACGTTTATAATATTAAACAATTTTTTAGAAATGTCAACATAAAAAATAAAATTTTTTAATTTTTATCATTGCCCCTGTTCTTCCAGTATTTCCTTAGCAAGCTCTCTAACCGAACCGTCATCGTCGTTTAAAGCATTTTTAATAAGCTCAATAGCAGCCTCTCCACCCAGTTCGCCAAGGGCTTCTACAGCACTTTCGCGTACCCACGGTTCCTTATCCTTAAGGGCAACGGAAACAATATCAACAACGCTTTTATCGCCAATTTCCAATAAGGCATCTATACAACTCAACCGAACATCTTCGCTGGAATCATTTGTTAACGCTTTTGAAATTACTTCAATTGCCTTTGTATCCTTGGTTTCACCCAGTGCAATAATAGCATCTTCTCTCTTATCTGCATCTGGATTCTCAAGTGCTTCTTTTACAAGTTCTTCAAATGAACGCCTTTCTTTTTTGGGTTTATCTTTTTTTACAGCAGGTTGCAGGGGTTTTTGTACTGGTTTTTTAAAAAATTCGTTCTTTCCCTTTGCAGTGGTTTCTTGAGACTTATAACTACTAATTATTGATAATTTGCCGTCTTTTGATTCATTCGGCGCGAAAACAAAAGCATAGTTCTTATTTTTAATAATCTTGCGAACGCCTTCTTCTATTGGCAAGTTTTGAAACTCTATTGTAATAGTTGTATCTATTGAATCATTAAGCCAGATTTTAGCACCACTTTGCGACATGATTTCTTTTAAGACCTTCTCCAAGGGAGCGTTTTTAAGTTTTACTGATATTTGCCCATTCTTTAATTTTACCTCAAGAATTTCTTCGCCTTTTGGAGTATAGGCTTGAATCAACCTGCACTCATTAAGTGCAAAGTTTTGTAAAAGAAATATTATCGTTAACAAACAAATCGAAAGACACTTTTTTAATACACTGGGAGAAATATTCACTAAGATTTACCTTGAATAATACCAATCAACAATTTTTTACCTTTTTCCATTATTTCCTGTGTTTTTCCTTCCAGGTTCAAACGTAATAATGGTTCTGTATTTGATTTTCTTACATTAAACCACCAATCACTGTATTCAACAGTTACGCCGTCAAGATAGTTAACCTCCCCATCTGAAAATTTCTTTGCAATTTCATCAATCTTTGCATCCTTATCCTCTACTTCAAAGTTTATTTCGCCTGTCGAATAATATCTTTTAAACGGTGCCACTATATTTGAAAAAGGGATACGTTTTGTGCTCAATATATCAAGAACCGTAAGGAATGCAATCATACCCGAATCTGAATAATAATTATCCCTGAAATAATAGTGTCCAGATAGTTCACCGCCAAATACTGCATTTTTTTCGCGAAGTGTCGCCCTCATATAGGCGTGTCCTACACGCTCGCGATACGGTATACCGCCGGCGGCTTTTATTTCTTCAGGCACCGCCCAGCTGGAACGAAGGTCATATAAAATTGTTGCGCCTTTTTCCTGTTCAAGCATCCGCCTTGCAATAAGCGCTGTAATAGTATCACAACTAATCCCCCTGCCCATCTCATCCACAAATATACAACGATCCGCATCTCCATCAAAAGCGACGCCCAGATGCGCTTTTGTCTCACGCACCTTATTCTGCAAATCAAGAATATTCTCAGCCTTTAACGGATTAGCCTCGTGATTGGGAAAACTTCCATCCAGTTCAAAATAAAGTGGAATAATCTCAATCGGAAGACCTTCACAAACAATAGGGATCAGCTTGCCTGCCATACCATTACCTGCATCTATTACAATACGAAGGTGTCTCAGGTTTTTGACAAATTTCAATACGTGTTTCTTATAATCTTTAAAAATCTCACTGGAAGTAACGTTCCCTTGTTGTTCGCGCGGTGGATGATACTGCCTTGTCAATTTTGCAATACGATCCAAACCAGTTTCATAACCAACAGGAATAGCCCGTTCCCTGCATATTTTAAAGCCATTGTATTCTGCCGGATTATGAGAAGCTGTAACCATCACGCTCCCATCATAGTTATAATAACCTACGGCAAAATAGGTCATTTCTGTAGAAACAACACCTATATTTACAACATTCAACCCAGCCGAACATACACCCTCAATCAAAGAATTCGCAAGCGCCCTTGACGAAACCCTCATGTCCCTGCCAACAACTATATTTTTTGCACTCTGATTCTTTTCCTTAAAAAATTGAGCTATTGATGCCCCAATCTTTCGTGTTGTATGTTCGTCAATCTCAGACGGATATTTTCCACGTATGTCGTAACTTTTAAAGATATTCATAGACATTCTGGACTCTGTTTGTGTTTGAACCGGCTCTACCTTCTCAAGACATACTTTACACTTGGGATAATTAACCCTCTGCCTTCCCTTACATATTGAATCACTAATTGTATAAGATTCACCTGGACAACGATGTTGTTTTTCTTCGTCTTTTTCTAATAGTTGCTCTTTTTCCATTATTATCCACCATGCAAAATTATGTTGTTAATAAAATATATATTTTTCATATATTATTATTGATAAAAATATGTATTTCTATTTTTTGGAAATAACAAATTATTATATCACAAACGACTTGCCCTCATTATATGCCTGTTCCAATAATGCTTGTTTATCTGCTGCATCAGTCTTTCCTTCCAGCCCGGAACACAGCATATCGCCAGTATACTTGGTATCTAAAACATGAAAAAAAGCCTTCACTGTTTTTACAGCGCCAGTAAATAAATCAGCGGCTTTATCACGTGCCGCAGTAGCAATGAAGAAACCGTTAGAAATTCTGGCTCCTTCCCTTATAGGCAAATCGAGAATATACTTCCTTGCCCAAAATGACTGACAGCGATCAATAAATGCCTTTAATTGTGCAGTAACACCCATAAAATAAATTGGAGAAGATATAACAATACCATCTGCTTCAACTAGTAATGGATATATCTTCTGCATATCGTCGTCTATAACGCAGGTCCCGCTTTCCCAGCATCCACCACATGAATTACACGGAGCGATCTGTAAATTCCTGACAACAACACTTTCTATTTTTATATCACTCTTTGTAATACCCCGAATAAACTCATTAAGTAATATATCAGAATTCCCTTCCTTGCGTGGACTACCAAATATAGCAATAACCTTTTTCATGAAGATTTATCAATAAAAGCCCTTGTTACTCAAAATTATTCTTTATTGAATAACATCTTTACGTAACCAGCTATGAAGAATGTTTTTTTAATATTTATTGTAAAACACTAATATCGCAAAAACCTCTCAAAGCACGACACACCTAAAATTTCTTATTCAACATTTCTTTAAAATACTCAAGTGTATTAGCTAATCCTTCCTTACGTAAGACCTTTGGCTCCCATCCTAAAATCTTTTTCGCCTTTGAAATGTCTGGCTGTCTAATCCTTGGGTCATCAACTGGAAGGGGTTTAAATATAATCTTGCTCGTACTTCCTGTTAGTTCCAGTATCTCTTTTGCAATCTGGAGAATAGTTATTTCTTCCGGATTGCCAATATTCACAGGTTCATGCTCATCTGAAATAAGAAGCCGATATATTCCTTCCACAAGGTCCGAGACATAACAAAAGCTTCTTGTCTGTGTCCCGTTTCCGAACACTGTGATATCTTCGCCCTTCAATGCCTGACACATAAAGTTAGGCAGTGCGCGGCCATCTTTTACCCGCATCCTCGGGCCATATGTGTTAAATATTCTTACAATCTTCGTATTAACATTGTGATAGCTATGATATGCCGTCGTCATTGCCTCAGCAAATCGTTTTGCCTCATCATAAACGCCCCTAGGCCCTACTGGATTTACATGCCCCCAATAACTTTCACGCTGGGGATGAACCTGCGGATCGCCATATACCTCAGATGTGGATGCCAGAAGAAATTTTGCTTTCTTCGTTTTTGCCAAACCAATACTGTTTAAAGTACCAAGAGAACCGACCTTCAGGGTTTGAATGGGAAATTCCAGATAATCAACTGGACTGGCGGGTGAAGCAAAATGCAACACGTTATCTACTTGTCCATCTACATAAATATAATCACTAACGTTATGTTTTATAAACCGGAACTTGCCGTTCCCTATTAGATGGGTAATATTCTCTGGTTTGCCTGTTATTAAATTATCAATACATATAACCTCATGTCTCTTTTCAATTAAATAATCACACAGATGAGAACCTATAAAACCCGCCCCGCCTGTAATTACTGTTCTCATGTAAAAAAACCCCCTTGTAAATTATCAGAATCAAGAAAACAAATATCACTTGGGTGAATTTTACAACATTTCAATTTATATTCAAGCACCTTTTCTTTGACAAACAAATCCGCTAAATATAAAATTCACATAATGAAAAAACAAACAGAACCAAAAAGACATCTTATCTCATTTGACAGTCGCACATTCTCTCATATCTTCACAGATGTGTTAATAATAGGAAGTGGGGTTGCAGGTCTCATCGCTGCCGTACAGGCATCAAAACCCAATTCCGTAATGGTTGTTACTAAAGACAAAATTGATGAAAATAACACCAATTATGCCCAGGGAGGAATTGCTGTTGCTCTATCTCCAAATGATACCGTTATAAACCATATAAAAGACACTATAGAAGCAGGACAGGGATTGTGCAATATAGCAGCAGTAAAAGCAATCATTAGCGAAGGACCAAACCGTATAAATGAATTAATAAATTGGGGCGCATCATTTGACAAGGAAGACGATCGCTTAATCTTTACAAAGGAAGGAGGACACCGTTTCGCGCGTATAATCCGCGCCAAGGGTGACTCAACTGGAAATGAAGTAGAACATATACTTATCCGTATAATTAAAGAAAATAATAACGCAAAGGTCCTTGAACATACATTTACTATTGACCTAATCACTAAAAATCGTATATGTTACGGCGCTATCGCATTGCATCCCAAGAAGGGGTATATATTAATATGGTCAAAACGCACGATTCTGGCAACCGGTGGTTGTGGACAGGTTTATCGTGAAACTACAAATCCTGATGTGGCTACAGGCGACGGGCTTGCAATTGCTTATCGGGCAGGCGCTGCTTTGCAGGATATGGAATTTGTACAATTTCACCCAACAACATTATATATTGCTGGTGCTGTACGTTTTCTCATCACTGAAACAATGCGGGGCGAAGGTGGTATACTAAGAAATAAAAAAGGTAACCGATTTATGCCCAATTATCATCCAAAAGCCGAATTGGCCCCCAGAGATGCAGTCAGCCAGAGTATTCTAAAAGAAATGCAAAAGACTGATCATACCCACGTCTATTTAGACGTTCGCCATATCCCAAAAGAACGTTTATACAGGCGATTCCCCAAGATTAAGGAAATCTGTGCCTCTTTTGGAATAGATATCGCAAAAGATTTGATTCCTGTACGCCCCAGCGCTCATTATATAATAGGCGGGATTAAGGTAGATTGTTTATCAAGAACAACCATCAAACAACTCTACGCATGCGGCGAAGTAGCATGTACAGGCATGCACGGCGCAAACCGATTAGGCAGCAACTCTTTGCTAGAAGGGCTGGTAACTGGTTATATAGCAGGCACAGATGCCTCTAAATCAATTCAAAAAACCAGGCACGAATTGATACCATACACTATTCGTGAATCTATGTGTCTATCAAAGATTAGTTGGTTAGATCTGAATGATATTAAAAATTCCCTCAAGAGTCTCATGTGGAGAGATGCTGGTATAGAAAGAAACGAGAGACATCTGCTTGAAGCAGAAGAAATGATTGAAATGTGGAGCAGTTATGTTATGGACAAGGAATTTTCTAATCCAGCAGGCTGGGAATTACAAAATATGCTGCTTGTTTCTAAACTCATAGTAACTTCTGCGCGTAAACGTAAGGAATCCCGCGGCGTTCATCACCGCACCGATTATCAAAAAACCGATAATATCCACTGGAAAAAACATATCCTGATAAAAAAATAAACACCCTATATTCATACTAATATATTTTCCCTTGACAACCTCCATTACAGTCATTAGATTAAGTCGCTTCGTGATAAGACTGATTATAAACCTAATATAATAAATAAGGATAACAACACGTGAAATTTCTGACTGAATACATGACCTTTGATACCAAAAAACGCCGCGAAATTATAAACATTACAAGAAATGTTGACTGTGCTGTCAAGAAGAGCGATATTAAGGAAGGCTTGGTGCTTGTATCAGCCATGCATATTACATCCGGTGTTTTTGTTAACGATGCAGAACCTGGACTCCATCGCGATATAGAAGAGTGGCTCTTAAAATTAGTACCCAGAGGGACATGACTATTACCACCATAGAACAGGGGAGATAAATGGTGATGCACATCTCAGAAACCTCCTCATCGGACATCAGGTAATAGTGCCTGTAACTATCGGAAGATTAGACCTCGGACCCTGGCAGCAAATATTTTACGCTGAATTTGATGGTCAGAGAAGTAAACGATTGATTATTAAAGTCATGGGAGAATAATTTGTTAAATTCAAAACTCGAATATCGGAATTAAGGTATGGTTCAAAAACTTACAAAAATACTTAACTATGATAATGGATAAAACAATTGTAAATTCTGACAGAAAAATAAATGAAGAGGCACCCTGTATCATGGCATGTCCCATTCGGCAGGATGCCCGCGACTATGTCCAGCTCATTGCAAGAGGGCGTTTCAGCGAGGCGTTCCGCTTGGTCAGAGAAAGAAACCCACTGCCATCCGCCTGCGGTCGTATCTGCACACACCCTTGTGAAACAAAATGCCGCAGGAATAGTACTGATACGCCAATTGCAATTGCATGGCTCAAGCGCTTTCTGGGTGATAACTTTTCTGAAGAAACAAAAAGAATAACCCCCGAAAAATACCCAGAAAAAATTGCCATTATCGGTGCAGGCCCTGCAGGTCTGGCAGCAGCAAACGACCTTGCACTTTTAGGGTATTCATGCACAATATTTGAATCCAACCCGACACCCGGCGGTATGCTCCGCATGGGCGTACCTACATACCGTTTACCAAGGACTGCTATTGACAGAGATGTTGAATTCATAAAAAATTTAGGCGTCGAGATAAAATACAACACAGCCTTCGGTGTTGACGTTACATTTGAAAGCCTGAAAAAGGAAGGGTTTTCAGTTATCTTTATTGGCGTGGGGTTGTTAGAAAGTCGATCCCTCAATATTGAAGGAATTGAACTCGATGGCGTGCTGAAAGGAGTATCATTTTTAAAAGAGGTAAACACTACAGGAAACGCAAAAATTGGTAAAAATATACTTGTGGTTGGTGGAGGTGCTGTCGCTATGGATTGCGCGCGCACTGCATTACGACTTAAGCCTGATAAGGTAAGCGTCGCCTGTCTTGAATCACGGAAGGAAATGCCGACAACAGATTTTGAAATCGAAGAAACAATTCATGAAGGAGCAATCTTATATAATTCGATAGGTCCCAAACGTATCCTCGGAAAGAACGGTCGTGTAACAGGTCTTGAAACATTAAAAGTCAAATATGTATTTGATGAACAAAGGCGATTCAACCCCGCGTTTTATGAGGGTTCTGAATCCGTTACAGAAGCTGATACAATTATCCTTGCCATAGGACAGACATCAAATCTTTCCTTCCTGAAAGGTCAGGAAGGCATACAGGTAACTCGCGGCGGCACAATTATAGTTAATCCTATCACATTCAGCACATCAGTTCAGGGTGTTTATGCAGGTGGTGACATTGTGCTAGGACGTGGAACCATGACCGAGAGTATGGCACATGGTAAAAAAGCCGCACTTGTTATTCACAATACCCTTAGAAATGCTACACTCAAAAAAGATGAAAAATGGGATGACAAACCCGCAGTATTAGATATTGCCACATCAAGAATCAGTCTTATCAAGAAAGAACAAAAACAAGATATGCCTGCAATGCCCTTTGATAAAAGGCTAGATAACTTTGAAGAAGTTGAATTCGGTTTTCCGTTAAATATAGCCGTGAAAGAGGCGCAAAGATGTATGAACTGCGGCGCTGGCGCCTTTGTGGACGATAAACTTTGCGTAGGGTGTCTCACCTGTGTCAGGGTTTGCCCCTTTGAAGTACCAAAGATTAAAAAAGGCGAAACAACCGCATACATTGATGGCGATTGCCAGTCTTGCGGTTTATGCATCGTTGAATGCCCGGCTAAGGCAATAAGTTTCAAAACACCATATGAAGACCGCGGTATTGATACACTGCAAACAATCTTCAAGGATAAATTTACTTTAAGTATAAAACCCATTATCATTAATTTCCATTGTCAATTTAGCGCTTATAATGATGAAAAAGCCAAAGCAGAAGAAATTAACAATTTACCCTTTCCCCACATCAAGAGGATTGGCGTACTAGGACTTGGCAAGGTAGACCCATCACTGTATCTTAAAGCCTTTGAATTAGGTGCACACGGCGTACTGATAACGGCATGCAAGGATGACATATGTCATTTTTGTAAGGAACATGAATGGATTGAAAGAAGGACAAAATTCACCACTCAAATCCTCAGTGACGTGGGAATGGACACAAGACGATTCAGGACGTACTTTATCTCCTCACAAAATGGGAAGGAAATCCTGGAAATAGCCTATAACATGGTCGAAGAATTAAAAAATATCGTTTAGAAAAACTTTTTTAAAGAATACCACAATGATTGTAGCATCATCAAAACCATTTCAAGAAATCAAACAGATGCTTTCGGGCTTCAAGAAGGTATGTGTGCTGGGATGTGGTTCCTGTGTAACAATATGCCATACAGGCGGCGAAAAACAGGTTACAGAGCTTGCCGCACAACTCCGGCTCTCAGCAAAATTTGAAGGCAGGCAAATTGAGGTCAGAGAAGATTCTACACTCCGGCAATGCGAATGGGAGTTTATTGATAATATAAAAGAAACCATTAAGGATTGTGACGCCGTTCTCTCAATTGCCTGCGGCATTGGTGTGCAGTACATGGCAGAAAAATTCCCCAGAATCAGAATCTTCCCCGGTGTGAATACCACCTTTATGGGTGGGCCAATCGAGCAGGGAATTTTTTGGGAACGCTGCGGCGGGTGCGGCAATTGCATTTTAGGAACGACAGGCGGACTTTGCCCTGTAAGCAGGTGCGCAAAAAGTCTTTTGAACGGACCGTGCGGCGGCTCGCAAAATGGCAAGTGCGAGGTTTCACAGGAAACGCCATGCGTATGGAATCAGATTTATGACCAGCTAGACACACAACAACTCCTGTCAACAATGGAAAATATCGTACCACCAAAGGACTGGACAACTGGTATGGAAAATCATCCGAGAAAGATGATTCTTGAACACTTAGTTATTAAAAAATAAATTAAATTGGACACTGCTTGCCGTAGATATAAATCGTATCTTCTAATTTTAAATATCCTGAAAATCTGTTTTAATCCGTGTCCCAAATAGAAATCTCTCTATAATCAAATTATGATTCAAAATAGGTCTGACATAAAATCCGACAGCAACTTAGAGAAACTATTAAAAACTGGCAAATTTGTAGTCACCGCAGAACTAGGCCCCCCTCGCGGAGCAGACCGTTCGGCAATTGAAAAAAAGTGCGAAATACTAAAAGGATACGGGGATGCATTCAATATAACAGACTGCCAGACCGCCGTGGTGCGTATGTCCAGCATTGCCGCAGGTCGTATCGTTCTTGATGCGGGACTAGAACCTATTATTCAAATGACCTGCCGTGATAGGAACCGAATAGCCATCCAGAGCGACCTCCTGGGTGCGGCTGCACTTGGTGCAAGAAATCTGCTGTGTCTTACGGGAGACCACCAGAAATTTGGCGACCACCCGATGGCAAAGGGCGTCTTTGATATAGATTCCATCCAACTCATCCAGATAGTAAAGATTCTTAGGGACAAGAAGAAATTTCAATCAGGTCAGGAATTGAAGACCTCCGAACCAAGGTTCTTTATCGGCGCCGCTGAAAATCCCTTTGCCGATCCATTCAAATTCCGTGCAATCAGACTTGCCAAGAAAATTACCGCCGGTGCCGATTTCATTCAAACTCAGATTATTTACAATGTCAAGAAATTCAAGGAATGGATGACGATGGTTACCGACATGGGACTTCACGAAAAGGCATTCATCCTTGCTGGCGTGGCGCCGCTCAAGTCAGCCGGAATGGCAAAACACATGAAACAGAATGTGCCCGGTATGGACGTGCCCGATGAGGTTATGGACTGTATGACCGCCGCCTCGGCTAATAAAAAGGGCAAGGAAGAAGGCATCAAGATATGTCTGGAAGTAATTGAACAGGTCCGGGCGATTAAAGGCGTGGCAGGTATTCACATCATGGCAGTTGAATGGGAAGAGGCAGTGCCTGAAATTGTCAAACAAGCAAAATTACATCCCAGACCTGCTATTTAAAATTATGGTTGTAACTCAAACCTTAGGTTCGAGAAGTAGCCAATATCCAATGCTTTTGATAAAACATTTAGTATAACAATCCTATAAGTTTGATTAAGCAGAAATCTTGAATGATTTAGATAATCTCTATCCGAAGATCGTAATATTTAACTCTTCCAGCATGTTTGTTTCTTTTCGTCTTCATCAGAAAATATTCTGTATATCACAATATTTCTTGCCCTTTACACAATCCCCTTTTGCCCTATTCTAAATTCTTAATTATTCAAGTCAACAGGAAACATTAAATAAAGTATCGAAGCGATTCTAGAACAAGTATGCATAGACGCATTGCTGTGCGTCTCTACAAGTTTGAAATTCATGCCAGAAGCAAGCGAAACTTATTCTTTATAAATTAACTATCCAATCCGGGTCATATCGGGCATGGCAGCTTGGGCATATGAGGATAATCTTGCAGGTCTTCTTCGTTACTCGTAAAAATGAAGTGTGAAAACCGTCGTCGTAACTACATTCGGGACAAACATGAAGTTCCTTTTTGATATAAATTGGTTTAGATTTTTTGGTGTCCATTTTCCCCTACCTTCAAAAAAATTTAGTTTGTTTTTTTGGTACGTTCTTCTTAATACAACCCACATTCTTTTCAAGCGCTATCCGGATAGCCCCTTTGACTGGCTCCCGGCAGAGTTCAATCGTTTTAATTGCAGAAATATTCTCCATAACTTTTTTTGCAATTCGTTCCCTTACTATCTCAATGTTAGTCAGCACCCCGCCGCTTAACACCAGCGTTGCATCATTGTTCTTAAAATCGAGCCGCTTAGCAGCCACTAAAATGCTATCGTAAAGCTCATCAGCAATTTTCTCTAAAATATTCCTTGCCGCTATGTCGCCCTTAATCGCCGCCTGGTTTACAGCCCTAGCCAAGTCAGCAATACTGGATGGGCTTAAGTCTTTCCGGTATATATAATACGTTAACTTATCTGGCGAATCCAGTCCGCATGTATCTAAAACCATTTGAGTCAACAATGATGGATTTGCGCCTCCGTCGTAAAACTTCATTACCGCCTGCAATGCAAGCCTGCCTATTTCATAACCGCTTCCCTCGTCTAATAGATTCCCCCATCCGCCAACCCTGACATTTTGCCCATTAATAGTCTCGCCATAAATAATTGACCCCGTCCCTGATATTGCAACAAGCCCGTGCCGCACACCAGCCCCGGCAACAAGGGTAATAACGGTATCCAGGCAGACATAAATATTTCTGGAAGGATTAAATCTGCTGTTGAGCAAGGAACGTAAAGTGGATAAGTCTAAAATTTGTCTTATGAGTTTGTTTATAAGGATTTGATTTTCAACCGTACCAGTTCCAGCCATGCCTGCGCAAACAAACTCTATGCTGAGTTCTCTATGATTACCTATAGCCTCACATATCGCCTTTTGAAGCGCGTCTTTGACTTCAGTCTCAGACGCCAGATTAGGATTTGTTGTGCCGCTTTGGCCCATACCAATAACTTCACCATCAAGGGTTGATACTGCACATATAGTCTTGGTTCCCCCACCATCAATACCCAGAATACAACTTTTCACAATAACTCCTGTGTTATCTTATTTCTTAACAGTATTCATATTTTAAAATAGGACACAGATTACACTGTGTTTTCAGCTAAAGTAGAATGAATTACGTTCACCGAATATTATGAATTTTGTTGAGTACACTCCGCTTTAACCAAACTACATCCTAAATCTATATCCGATTAGGGCAAACATACATGAAAGTCATGAAATAATTGGACATTTTTATAAAATTAGATTTTTTTGTTTCGTATTTTACTGTTGAATTTAGTCAATTATTCCCATACTTTTATGGAATTGTTTGCCTTATTTTAAGTTGTCAATTTATTAAGTCAACGGAAAATAACGAATTGAAGGTTAGCGTCTGATATGGGATTAAGACAGATTATTAATAAATCTTTATCAGTAAACTTAAGTTGGATTAATGAATACGACATAACCCCAAGTCTAAATAAACTGAGCAAAAATGACGCTACAATCTTGAGTACCATAGGGTATAATTTCTAAACAAAATGGAGAAATATATGAAAATAACAACTTTTTCTGGTTTTATCCTTTTGATTACGGCACATTCAACATTGAAGTGCAACATCGCAAGACTGCATTATCACCGTAATAACGACGAAAGATGTCTCATGTTGTTCGTTTGGATACATAAGATGTGCAAACAGTACATTTCTTAGATTCTGAATCAAGTCATCGCTTATCATCGCTTTATCCAAGGCTTCCATAAGTGTTTCTTCAATATTATCAATTAAAAAACCTAATATATACCACTTGCTTTTAAAATGGCGATAAATAGCAGTTTCGGAAGTGCCTGTACGGCTCGCAATCTTACTTATGTTTATATGTTCTATTCCTTTAGAAAAAATGCTATTCCGGATAATATCAATAATCTGCTGCCTTCTGATTTTTGAACGTTTCCTGATTTGCATAATTCCTCCCTTTTTAAGTAGTTCATAATTTACTTGACTAAATTATATATTCTAAATTATAAGTATCAATAGTAAGCTTATGATTGTTAACATATCGTAATATAATATCATGTGCCATAGAAGTTTATTCAAAATACAAAAAACCTTTCTAATAAATATCTCCGTATTCTAGGTGTTTAGAATTTGACAATAAAATAAAGAAGGAGAAAAGATGTTAGCCTTTGCTTTCACGAACCGGGAAAAAACAATCTTAAAGAATCTCAGAATAGGTGTATTTTTTACCTTTCTAGCTGTTATTCTGAGATTTATTGTGGGGGATATTATTAAGCCCCTTATACTTTTTAATGTTATTCAGCCTGGTGGACATGGTCATCATATATACGAATTTCATACACCAAGTTTGCCTGACATGTGTGGAGATATTATAACCATTATTCTGTTAGGATTAGCTTATATGTTTATTACATCATCGAGCAGTAAAAATGCTATCAGGGGTATGATGTATGTTTCCTGCGACCCTAATGAATCTCAAGATTCTATCAGGCAAATAAGAGATTATATCTTACAAATAAGGAATATTTTTTACGTGGCGGGGATTGGCTTTGGGATATACTTTTTCTCAAAATATTTCTTTACGACAACCTTAGAGGTATTTTTCCCTGAAGAATCTGAATCAAAGGGTCTGCCGTTTATTTTTAATATTTTAAATAATGCAATGAGACTTTGTGCATCACTTGCTTTTGTTTATGTATATTGCAAGTACCTTGGTATTCATAGACACATAAAGATTTTGTTGTACGTGTTCTTTTTTGTTAGAAATCTTCTCCTTACCAATATATTAGGGTTGGTTCATGAGCATGATGTAGAATTAGTCGCCCCTGTTCTAGATGTTTTATTACCGTGCATCCTTGTTTATTCTGTATTTAGTTACATTTCTATCTCAAAGAATAACAAAAAAATGACGCAGCGTATAGCGCACCAATCAAAAATTGAGGATAAAATATTTTTATCCAAGTTGTAAATATAATCAGTGCCGGTCATCTCACTTTAGATGGTAATTATAGTAATTAATATTTCTGTCATTCTTTTAATCGTAGTGTTAGCATTCCTGATATTTATTTTCGATAAGGTATTAGCTGAATATCTTCTATTTCACCCCAGGTAATAAAATTCATTATTGTAGCATTTATGGTTTCTTTTCGAACTTAATAAAGTAGTTATTAAAATATGATTTATACAAAAGAGTCGTTAAAAGAGCTTATTTCTAACAAGCTCAAGGACTATAAGCTTATTATCGTGTCGAACCGGGAACCTTATATCCACAACTATGTGGGCGAGGAGATTAAATATATTATCCCAGCCAGCGGTATGGTTACTGCCCTTGACCCGATTATTCGAGCTGAGGGAGGCACCTGGATTGCTTACGGCAGCGGTGACGCCGATAAGGAGGTTGTAGATGCCCAATGTCATATTGCCGTTCCACCTGATAATCCACAATACACATTACGAAGGGTCTGGCTTACTCACGAAGAAGAAGAAAGATATTATTATGGTTTTTCCAATGAAGCCCTGTGGCCGCTTTGTCATATTGTATATGTAAAGCCAAAATTTAATGAAGCAGATTGGCAAATTTACAAATCAGTCAATCAGAAATTTGCCAATGTCATACTGGAAGAGGTGGGAAACGAAAAGGCATTCGTTTTCATACAAGATTATCATTTTACCTTGCTTCCCAAGATGCTGAAAGAAAGCAGACCCAATCTGCTTGTAGCGCAGTTTTGGCACATTCCTTGGCCAAACAGAGAGGCATTCCGTATATGCCCCTGGGGCCAAGAAATTCTGGAAGGTCTTTTGGGAAACGATCTCCTTGGATTCCACGCCCAGTACCATTGCAACAACTTCCTAGATACGGTAGACCGCAATCTTGAATCAAGGATAGATTACGGGAAATTTACTGCTACAAAAAGTGGAAAGACAACATATGTCCGTCCATTTCCAATTAGCATTGATTTTGAGGAATTAAGTTTACAGGTGCAAAGTAAAGAAGTTGAGACTGAGATGGCTCGCATCAAAAGAGAACTCGGTTTAAAAGGTCAGATTATAGGCGTTGGATTAGACAGGATAGATTATACCAAAGGCATCCCTGAACGATTTAAAGCTATTGACAGATTCCTTGAAAAATATCCAGAACACAGAAACAAAGTTACTTTTGTACAGGCAGGCAACTTAAGCCGTATTCACATTGATGACTATCGTGATTATAATGATAAGATATACGATCTCATGGTGGAGATTAATCATAAATACCGTGATGGCAGGTGGACACCCATACGTTTGTTAAAATCACACTTTAATAGGGTAAGCGTTCAAGCCTTGTATCGCCTGTCGGATTTTTGTATCGTTAGCTCGTTGCACGATGGAATGAATCTGGTTGCCAAGGAATTTATTGCCTCCCGTATTGATGAATCCGGTGTGTTGTTACTCAGCCGATTCACAGGCGCAGCCGAAGAACTCATGGGCTGTATTCAGATCAATCCTTACGCCACAGATAACTTTGCAGAAGCTATAAAGACCGCCATCGAAATGCCAGTAGAAGAAAAAAAGAAACGTATGCAGCGCCTCAGAGAACAAGTACACGAACATAATGTATACAATTGGGGACAAAGCATCGTGAACGAATTAATTAAATTACATCAATGAAATACTTATTCGATAATATCCAAACCGTTAATGCGCTTCTTCGTACCAAAGAGAAGGTTATTCTTTTAACAGATTTTGATGGTACTTTAGCGCCCATACAAAAACATCCAGACCTTGCTGCCCTTTCGGAAGAAATACGCCAAATTTTAATAAAATTTTCTCAGCATAAAGCAATATTGTTAGGCATAATAACGGGACGATCCCTTAAACAAATAAAAAAACTGGTTAACATTCCGGAAATATTATATGTTGCCAATCATGGAATAGAGATAGAAGGACCTGGAATACATTATGTTAGTAAAGAGGCCAGGAAGGCACGCTACCTCCTTTGGCACATTTATATGCGGCTCTTTAAATCGTTAAAACATATTGAAGGAATGCATATTGAAGACAAAGAGTTCTCAATTAGTTTGCATTATCGTACAGTTAAAAAAAAGGGTGATGTCGAATATATAACCAGTACGCTTTATGCTATTACAAAATCTTTTTTGGACAGAAAACTGCTGTCCATAAGCACCGGCAAGATGGTTTACGAGATACGGCCTCCTGTGAAGTGGAATAAGGCGAGCACAATTAAATGGTTATTAGCCAATTATTTCACAGAGGAATTCACCGAGGTTGCCATTCTTATTTATTTAGGTGATGATAAGGCAGACATTGAGGTATTTGAAAGTTTAAATGGAAAAGGATTAACGATCTTTGTGGGAAACCCTGCAAATATTTCAGTTACGGAGCCTTACCATGTAGCCGGTAACGATAATTACCGGAGTCCTTTCACACCAAATACGTCCGTAGCGGACTATTATGTCCACTCTCCTGAGGAAGTAAAGACATTTTTAGAACATCTTTACGAACAGAAGCACGAGGTTCATAATGAATTCCCTCAATAAAGCAAAAGCGCCTTTTAAATTCCATACGCAACTCCACATGCCTGAACTTACTGGATTAAAGGCAGCCAATCTTCAAGAAATGCTGGACCTCATTAGAACGGTTCCAGGTTCAGTTATTTATCATCATACCCATCATTTCCTCCAGCAACATCAATATCTCTCACCAGAACCTCCGAATGACTTTGCATATTGGATTACTGGCATCTTAGGCGAAGAGGAGCTTGGGGAGGCGTTATATAGTATCGATACCATACAGTATAGATCCATTCGTGAGCTTCGGAACGAGATCATTCGTACCATTGAGAATTATATCGTAAAACACCCAAGATCACTTCATAAGTTTGCAACATCTGGCGAAGAATTTCATTTTGTAAAATCGGTTAGTTTTGTCTTCCAGACACCATATACAGCGTCAGACCTCAAAGAATTTCAAGCAATATTACAACGGGTGACTATTAATTCAATATACTTTCACATGTTTGAGGCCAGGCTTCGTATAGGGCAAGGCATCAATGATTTTTCTAACTGGCTTGAAGACAGTCTTTCAGAGAAGAAACTGGCTAACAAAATTGCCTCTCTGGATCCGTATACCTATACTATGGAAAACCTCTGAAATACTCTTATAAAATTAATTGAAAAACGGATTGTTGGGTCTACGGAGAAACCGCCTGAAACCGATAGCGGGGTTGCCCTGCCGAAATCGTAGCACGGCAAAATACCGAAAGATTAAGACTCCCGCAATCGCCATTACTGCCACCCGACCCTTCCCGGTGTTCTCCCCCCGTGATGGCGTTTAAGGGTGAAGACCCTCCACCCATTTACGAGAGGGTAAGGGGTATGTTGTCGTGTGCAGACGCACAATTTTACACCTCTGCACCAACGGTTAACAGCATTGCACTATACAACAGGAAAGGTATACGAGCATGAAAGTACTGGGTGTTTCCGGATCTCCTATTTACAACAGCAACACAGACAGGGCATTAAAAGTGGCTCTGGAGGCCACCGGTCTCGAAACAGAATTTATAAAACTTGTTGAGCACAAGCTCACCCCATGCAGGGCATGTATCGGTTGTGTAAATACAAACAGGTGTGTAAACACGCATGATGACGGAATTTTATTAGCAGAAAAGGTAAAAGAGGCCGATGCCCTGATTATTGGTTGCTACACGCCGTATTCTTCCATAGACTCACAAACGAAGGCATTCATTGAGAGACTCTATCCCCTTCGTCACAAGCACGGATTCATGGCAGGCAAGCCGGGAGGCGCAGTCGTTACCTGTGCAATTCCTGCCACAAATAAAGCATTGCCACCTGCGTGCGATATGGCAATAAATGCAATCATGTTTTATATGATGGAGGAAGGGATGAATTTTGTAGGCACGGTTAGAATATTGGGGAACGTCCCCTGTATAAAATGCGGTTACGGCAACGAGTGCAAAACATCAGGCATAAAAATGATTTACGGGAATGAAGCCACGGTGCAATCTGTCGGTGTAAACACATTTGAAGAACAACGGGATGCTTTTGATGCAGCCCGTGAGCTTGGGAACAAGATTGCAACCGCGCTTAAATTAAAAGTATAACTCTATATAAAAATAATGCCAAAAATAACAGATTACGAACCTATCGTTGGTTCCGATACTATAGAAGAATTGCGAATATTAGCAGGTAAACTTCAGGGAAAAGTTATTCAGAACATCAATTCCACTGCGGTGGGTGGAGGTGTGGCAGAGATTCTTAATCGCATAGTGCCTTTATTGCAGGAGTTAGGGGTAGATGCCCGATGGGATCTGATTAAAGGAGGCGAAAGTTTCTTCAATGTCACAAAAAAATTTCACAATGCACTTCATGGAAAATCTGAAGAAATTACCCAACAAATGTTCGAAGTCTTCATGGAGACAAGCCAGAGGAACATTGATGAAGTCAATATTTACGGAGACATTTTATTTATCCACGATCCGCAACCTATTGCTCTGATTAGGAAAAAGCCATTAAAGCCCGACAGCAAGTGGATATGGAGATGTCATATAGACATCTCAACGCCCAACAAACAGATATGGGATTTTTTAATCCCATTTATTCATCAGTATAATGGTGTGGTTTTTTCTGCACCGGTTTTTTCACAACCCTTACCATACGGCAATTTTTAATTTCTCCTTCTATCGACCCTTTAAGCGACAAAAATAAAGATTTACCACAGGATAACATAGATAATGTGTTAGAAAAATATCACATCCCAAAAGACAAGCCTATTATTACACAGGTTTCACGGTTTGACTATTTAAAAGACCCCGTTGGTGTTATTGAAGCTTATCGTTTAGTAAAGAAGCGGCTTGATTGTCAACTCATCCTTGCAGGTGGGACTGCTACTGATGATCCGGAATCAACGAAGGTCTTTGCAGAAACAAAAGAAACAGCTGGAAATGACCCTGACATACATATCCTCCCTATTCCTTCAGGCAGCGATATCGAGATTAATGCACTCCAGAGGGCATCCACCGTCATCGTGCAAAAATCACTGCGTGAAGGATTTGGGCTTACCGTAACTGAGGCTCTATGGAAGGCAAAGCCCGTTGTTGCATCCAGCACAGGTGGAATTCCTTTACAGGTCAAACACAAATATAGCGGCATCTTGTGCCATAGTGTTGCCGGCGCGGCCTTTGCAATCAAACAATTATTAAACAGTCCGGAATACGCCAAAAGACTTGGCGAAAACGGACGTGAACATGTAAGGCAGAACTTCCTCCTTACCCGTCATTTAAAGGACTACATGCTCTTGTTTCTTTGTATGTACCATCCTGAAGATGTTGTTTATTTATAGAATACTTGTTGCAAAAAATGAGTTCGAGAGGTAAATTTCAGCTTATAATGTCTTTACCTTTAAATACAAGAGATAATATGGAAGGTATAATAGCAACTATTCATGGAGATGTTATAGAAATAGAATTTAACGGGGTACTGCCCAATATTAACGATTCACTTGTTGTGAAAAAAATGGATGGGACAAATATCCTCCTTGAAGTCCATGACCACATAAGCAGCACATTGGTAAAAGCTATTGCGCTTGGATTCACGCAAAGTCTGAAAAGGGGCATGTCTGTGATTTCATCAGGCAGCTCGCTCAAAATCCCAGTAAGTAAGAATTGCCTAGGAAGGGTGTTTAACGTCTTTGCTGAGCCAACAGATGGTAAACCTTCGATTGAAGATTATAAATCAATACCTATTCATAAGTCACCCCCCGTTCTTGAATAACAGATGTCTGCTTCGGGGATACTTGAGACTGGCATAAAGATAATAGATCTTCTATCTCCTTTTCCCAAAGGCGGCAAAATTGGTCTCTTCGGCGGTGCGGGAGTTAGGAAGACCGTGTTGCTTATGGAATTCATTTATAAGATAGTGAAGATTTATTCAGGGATATCTATATTTTGCGGTGTTGGAGAAAGAATGAGGGAAGGACATGAACTCTGGAGAGAAATGGAAAGGCAGGATATCTTAACCAACGCAATACTCGTATTTGGCCAGATGTGTGAATCCCCAGGGATAAGGTTTCGAGCGCCGTTAACGGCAATTACCTTAGCGGAATTCTTCAGGGATGAATTGGGAAATGATATCCTTTTCTTAATGGATAATGTCTATCGCTTTGTTCAGGCAGGCAACGAGGTGTCTGTGCTTTTGGGAAGGCTTTCCTCACGTGTAGGTTACCAGCCGACCCTCCTTTCTGAGCTTGCTGAAATGGAGGAAAGAATCGTATCAACACAAAGGGGTTTCTATTACTTTAGCCAAGGAGGGACTATGAATC
The DNA here is from genome assembly GCA_963709355.1 of uncultured Planctomycetota bacterium. Lineage (GTDB taxonomy): Bacteria > Planctomycetota > Brocadiia > Brocadiales > Brocadiaceae > PLOWO2-12-38-17. Next base: position 56,910 of record CAVPVY010000005.1, on the reverse strand, counting down.
ACCCTGATGAACCAATTGCTGCTGAACCTGCTTATCATAATCAAATATTTCTCGACAGCGACGACGGAAGACCTCTTCGCATTCTAGCCGAGTACCTTGAACCGCTTTACCGACTTCAACGGGAAGGGATTCATGACACAATCGTTTTCTTTGGATCTGCCAGAATGAAAGAAGACGGACCACTAGGACGATATTACAAAGACGCCCGCTTGCTGGCACGACTTCTGAGTGAGTGGGCCCGCGATATGGCAGGCTCAAAAAGATTTGTAATCTGTTCTGGTGGAGGAGGTGGTATTATGGAAGCGGCAAATCGAGGCGCTGCGGATGCCGGTGGGAGCACCATTGGCTTCAACATAGGTCTGCCTCACGAACAGCGCCCGAACCCTTACGTCACCCCAGCACTCTTATTTGAGTTTCATTACTTTTTTATGCGCAAACTATGGTTTACGCATTTAGCACGAGCGCTCATTGTGTTTCCTGGAGGGTTCGGGACGTTAGATGAGTTTATGGAGATGCTAACACTGGCTCAGACGCAAAAACTTGACCGAGACATTCTCATTCTTCTCTACGGCTCGGAGTATTGGAAAGAAGTGATCAATTTCGATTCGCTCGTGAAGCACGGGATGATCGACACTAAAGACTTAAATCTTATTCATCGCGTAGACGATGTTCAAACAGCATTTGAACTGCTCAAAAATCGCCTACCGAAAGAAAAAGAGGCGGTTTACCCCGCGATCGCGAAGGAGAAGTTTTCAAAATGTAGAATTGAGGATGCTCCACAATGATAGAGCTAGAATTTATAGGTGCAGCAAAGACAGTCACTGGATCTAAACATTTACTACACACGTCGCGCTCATCTGTATTGCTAGACTGTGGTTTGTTCCAGGGGCACCGCAAGGAGGCCTATGAGAAAAATCGAAATTTCTCAATAGATGGCAAACAACTCGATGCCATCGTATTATCTCATGCCCATATCGACCATTCGGGCGCTCTGCCATGCATTTTCAAAAATGGTTATCACGGTCCGATCTACACAACACCTGCCACTCGCGATCTTTGCTCACCCATGTTGATGGATACAGCATGGATCATGAAGGGTGATGCCGAACACATTCAAAAACTCATCTCGCGCGGTGTTAAGCATCTCGATCCCGTCGAACCACTATATGACCAAAATGATGTGATAGGCACACTATCGCAAATTATAGGAATCCCCTATCATAGAAACCAGACCATTGCTCCAGGCATTTCACTGACATTTTTTGATGCTGGACACGTCTTAGGAAGTGCTATATCCGTTCTAGACATCGAAGACGACGATCAAAAAAGGCGTCTCGCTTTTACAGGTGACTTAGGTCGCAAGCATCTTCCCATTTTGCGAGACCCAGAAATTCCAGATGGGATCTCATGTCTCCTGACAGAAAGCACTTATGGAGACAGGCTTCACGACCCCATTGAACTAACGACTGAGGCATTGGCTAAAGTGATCAATCGCACCGTTAAAAGGGGCGGAAAAATTGTCATTCCATCCTTTGCTCTGGAGCGTGCCCAGGAGATCATCTATGCGCTCAAGAAACTACATAACCAAAAGCGGATTCCTTCAATTCCTGTGTACGTTGATTCTCCGCTCACCGTGAAACTGACGGACGTCTTCAAGCTGCACCCGGAGTGTTACGACACTGAAACCTTTACCCTTCTTCATAGTGAAAATTCGCCCTTTGAATTTCCAGACTTAAAGTATATTTCAAGTGTTGAAGATTCGAAGACAGTCTCTTCGTCAAACGAGCCCTCCATTGTAATTTCAGCAAGCGGTATGTGCGAAGGTGGCAGAATTCTGCAGCATCTCGTTGCCACGATAGAGGACGCAAAGAACACCGTTATTATCGTTGGATATCAGGCGGAGCATACCTTGGGAAGAAGATTGGTTGAAAAGCAACCTGAAGTTCGAATTTATGGAGTCATGCACCGACTCGAAGCCGAGGTGGTTGTTCTGAACGGTTTCTCTGGCCACGCAGATCAGAATGGATTGCTTCGCTTTGCTGATGCCCTTCGGGGTAAAGGGCATCTAGAGAAAGTCATTCTTGTGCATGGAGAACCAAAATCTCAGGAGACTTTGAAGACGAAGCTTAGTGCCCAGGATTTCCAATCCGTTGAGATCCCAGGGCCTGGAGACGTAATAAAACTATGATTATTGATTCGCAGATGCCAACGGAAGGAAGATACAAGGCGTCTTGAAGCAGAAGGACCTTGCACCATGAGGTAGGAATAAAAATATCACCTCGCGGTGAATGGTGGATCTTCTAATATCAATTTGGCTCTGTACCAGAGGGAAAATCCTCTGAAACGTAAGCTGTATGGCGAATTGGAACGCATCGGGCTTAGCTGCACCGCTGCAAGTTTCTTTGACATCACCATAAACAAACAAGAGACATTTTTAATTAAAGCCTCGGATTACAGCGTGGCGGTACTTTGGTTAATCGATTATCTCAATCAGCGATACCAATCTAATACAATCGAGGCCATCGGACATCGCGTAGTCAATGGAGGACCACGTAACCATGGCATTTGACGGGAGAGTCATGAAAGTAAGTCCTTGTGCAGGAAAACCTACCGAAGCATCTATGCTTGTCAACGTACCCAAACTCATCACGGCTTATTATACCGAAGTGCCCGATCCGAAAGTTTCGGCGCAACGGGTTGCGTTCGGCACCTCAGGGCATCGAGGCTCAGCATTCAACAAAGCATTCAACGAAAGGCACATTCTTGCCATCAGTCAGGCCATTTGTATCTACCGCAATCAGCAAAAAATAAATGGCCCTCTGTTTATCGGCATGGACACGCATGCACTCTCCGTTCCGGCACTATCAAGTGCACTTGAGGTATTGGCAGCTAATGGGGTGGAAGTCATGATTGCGGAGAAAGATGAATACACCCCAACCCCTGTTATTTCTCATGCTATTATCACGTACAACCGCGGGCGCAAGACAGGACTTGCCGATGGCATAGTGATCACCCCTTCGCATAATCCGCCTCATGACGGAGGTTTTAAGTACAATCCTCCTAATGGCGGGCCGGCTGCAACCGATATCACCGGTTGGATTGAAGCGAAGTCGAATGAATTTCTTGAGAGAGACCTTCAGGATGTAAAAAGGATTCCTTTTGAGAAGGCCATTCGAGCCAGTACGACGCACCGGCATAATTACCTCGATGCTTATGTGAGTGATCTCGGCAATGTGATCGACATGAACACCATTCGTGGCGCTAAGATTAGTATGGGTGTGGATCCGCTCGGCGGCGCCGGCGTCCACTACTGGGGGACGATTGCTGAGCGATACGGGTTGAACCTGACAGTTGTCAACGAGGCAGTCGATCCTACCTTTCGTTTCATGACGGTAGATTGGGACGGCCAGATCCGCATGGATCCGTCCTCGCCTAATGCGATGCAAAGGTTGATTGATTTAAAAGATCGCTTCGATATTGCCTTTGCCTGTGACACAGACCATGACCGGCACGGAATTGTCACCAGGAGTACTGGACTGCTTTCGCCCAATCACTACCTTTCGGTCGCCATACTCTACCTTTTTCAACACCGACCGAAGTGGCGTAAGGAAGCGGCGGTCGGCAAGACGGTGGTAAGCAGTCAGATGATTGATCGCATCACTGCGAAACTTGGGCGAAAGCTCTATGAGGTGCCGGTTGGCTTCAAATGGTTCGTTGATGGTTTACTCTACGGTTCGCTTGGCTTCGGTGGGGAAGAGAGCGCAGGGGCGTCTTTCGTCCGCTTGGATGGCAGCGCCTGGACAACGGATAAAGATGGAATCGTCCCTGCTTTACTTGCTGCGGAGATAACGGCAAAAATGGGCCGCGATCCCGGAGAACTATACCACGAACTCACACGCGAGTTAGGTGAACCTGTTTATGATCGCCTGGAAGCACCAGCCACCCCTGATCAAAAAGAAATGTTGGAGAAACTCTCACCGCAGCATGTCCGGCGCACAGACCTAGCGGGGGAAAAAATCCAGACTGTCCTCACCTGCGCGCCGGGTAACGGCGCGCCCATAGGCGGGTTGAAGGTAATAGCAAAGAGCGGATGGTTTGCGGCGCGTCCGTCAGGTACCGAGAATATCTACAAGATATATGCAGAGAGCTTCCGGGGAGCGGATCATCTTCGCCGCATCCTGGAGGAAGCCCAAACAATCGTCAACAATGCTTTGGCTGCGGCACCGCAGAAGTCAGGACCTGCAGGCAAAACTAATTCGGAGAAGAAATAATGAACACTCATTCACACACCAGCAGTTTGTTCAGGGATTTTTTACCCACCGAAATCGATGGATTCAATTCCCTGGCAGAGCTGGCCCTAGATATGTGCTGGTCGTGGAATCATGCTACCGACAAAGTGTGGCGGCAGCTTGATCCTGCCCTGTGGGAACTCACGCATAACCCATGGGTTGTTTTGCAGACGGTCTCTCGCGACCAGATTGAGCGCGTGTTGGCCGATCCAGTTTTTCGCAAAAACGTTGATGGCTTGGTGCAGACCAGGCGGCAAGAGGTGGAGACTCCAGCGTGGTTTCAGCAGAATCATTCGCAGGGTTCCCTTACTTGCGCCGCTTATTTCAGCATGGAATTTATGTTGAGCGAAGCACTTCCCATTTACTCAGGCGGGCTCGGCAACGTGGCCGGTGATCAGCTCAAAACTTACAGCGACTTAGGCGTGCCAGTGGTCGGAGTGGGACTGCTGTACCAGCAAGGCTATTTTCGTCAGGTGATCGACAAGGACGGAGCGCAACAAGCCCTATTCCCATATAACGACCCCGGACAGTTGCCGATCACGCCTTTGCGGCAATCGAACGGCGAATGGTTGCGGTTGGAGATCGCCTTACCTGGTTACTCGGTCTGGGTGCGCGCCTGGCAGGTCCAGGTTGGCAGAGTGAAGCTTTTCCTGCTGGACAGTAATGACTCGGCGAACTTCCCCGCTCATCGAGGGATTACCAGTGAGCTGTATGGCGGTGGGCCGGAGCTGCGCCTTAAGCAAGAACTGCTTCTCGGGATAGGCGGATGGCGATTGCTTGGTGCGCTTGGCATCCAGCCGGAAGTCTGTCATCTGAATGAAGGACATGCGGCCTTTGCCGTGTTGGAACGCGCCCACAGTTTCATGCAAGAGACCGTGCAGCCCTTCGAAGTCGCGCTGGCCGTCACGAGAGCAGGGAACCTCTTTACCACCCACACGGCAGTGGCTGCCGGCTTTGACCGTTTCGATCCGGCCCTCATCGAGCAATACCTCGGTAAGTATGCCAAGCAGAAACTCGGCATTACACTCCACGATTTGCTTGCCATGGGCCGCCAGAACCCGAACAACTCGTCGGAAAGTTTCAACATGGCATATCTGGCGGTCCGCGGGAGCGGGGCGGTTAATGGCGTGAGTCGCTTGCATGGAAAAGTCAGCCGCCACCTCTTTGAGCTTCTTTTTCCCCGCTGGCCAGCGGACGAAGTGCCAGTCGGACACGTGACCAACGGAGTCCACATGCCAACTTGGGACTCGGCCCCGGCTGATGATCTGTGGACGGAAGCCTGTGGAAAGGACCGCTGGCTGGGTACGACTGAAACCTTGGAACAGGATATCCGTTGCGTCTCCGACGTCGGGCTCTGGCAATTTCGCATCGCCGCCAGCAAGTCTCTTGTTGAATACGCTCGCAAGCGATTGTCCAGGCAACTTGCCGGCTCTGGCGGATCTCCCGAGGCGGTTGAGGGGGCGAAACATTTATTTGATCCAAACGCATTGACTCTGGGCTTTGCACGCCGCTTTGCAGCCTACAAGAGACCAAACCTGCTGCTGCACGATCCGGAGCGACTGCTTCGTCTATTAACCAATCTTCAGCGCCCTGTGCAACTCATCATTGCCGGCAAGGCCCATCCGGCAGACCAGGCTGGGCAGGCCCTGATCCAGGAATGGACGCGTTTCATCCGGCGGCCCGAGGCTCGCTCCCATGTGATCTTCCTCAGCGACTACGACATGCGATTGACAGAACACCTGGTGCAGGGGGTGGACGTTTGGATCAACACACCGCGGCGACCTTGGGAGGCGAGCGGAACGAGCGGCATGAAGGTGCTCGTCAATGGAGGGATCAATCTCTCGGTACTGGACGGCTGGTGGGCAGAGGCTTACACACCTGAGGTGGGATGGGCATTGGGGAATGGCCAGGAACATGACGACTACCCCGCCTGGGATGCGGTCGAAGTCGCTGCGCTTTACGACCTGCTCGAGCGAGAGGTAATCCCGGAGTTTTATACCCGCGACGATAATGGCATTCCCACGGCCTGGGTGGCGCGAATGCGGAAAAGCATGGCGCAGTTGACACCGCGCTTCTCCGCCAACCGCACGGTGCGCGAATATACCGAGCAACACTACCTCCAGGCTGCGTTAGCCTACCGTGAGCGCGCTGCCGATAAAGGCGCAGTGGGCAGAAACATAGTTAATTGGGGACATACTCTGAAAGAGAAATGGGTCACTCTACGCTTTGGCGACGTGAAGGTACAGACAAATGCGGCCCAGCACATCTTTGAGGCAGAGGTGTATCTCAATGACATCGATCCGAAGTCGGTGCAGGTGGAGCTTTATGCCGACGGAACGAACGGCGGCGCACCAGTACGGCAGAAGATGAAGCGCGTCCGGCAACTGGCTGGTGCGTCGGGCGGCTACGTTTACAGCGCGGCTGTTTCTGGTTACCGCCCGGCGACAGACTATACAGCGCGAGTGATACCATACTACTCCGGCGTTGCGGTTCCCCTGGAAGCCGCTCGAATCCTGTGGCAACGTTGATTGGATCTTGAATGAAGGATTGCGAATTGACAAGTACGTTCTGACGGTATGTTATAGTTAGTTGAAATATAAGATATCGGCTCCTAAAATAGTGAAAAGTTATTTCGCAGATATTTAACACCAAGAAAGAAGCCGATAATGAAAAGAGTAGTAAAAAAGCAAGGTCAAAACCACAAAAACTGTAGAGGTGAAGAGATTGTGTGTATGAGGTAGACAGCAAGGCGACACTGATACAGGAGTTGTTCCCATTAGGGTTGATGCATATAGAAGGATGTTGCCATCAGAAGTATTCCGGTTAGCAAGAGAGAGATACAAGAGGAATGGTAACTCTGGATATAAACGATGGGGAAGCCTGAGGGAATCATTGTATATCAAGGATCAGAAGATACTGATAAAGGTACAACGGGTGAGAGACGTGAGAAATAATAAAGAAATAGGCCAGAATACATATGAACGGTTTCAGAAGCCAAAAGAAGTAGATGAAGGGTTGTCATGCAGCGATAAGGACTTATTCATCGTTGAACAAAAGGTCTTGAAGACACTGATGTTCCTTTAAAAATGGTGCGAAGATATCCATGCCTCGCAAAAGAAAGTGCACCTTGAATATGTATTCTTTAATGAGGAAGATTTCAATAAATATAAACCGGATTCGTTTTCAAGCCTTATAAATAATTTCATAAAATATTAAGATGGCAAAACGGGCTAATAAGGTGCTGCATCTGACCGTTATTCCGCTGCATTCATTGCAGCAGGTGAGCTGGGTCATTTGGTGTTTAATATAATGAAAAAATCAAAAGACTTGTAGTCTTCTTAAGGTTTTGTTTTTTTAGTTTTTGAAAGGGAAAATGCGATTTCAGTGAGAAAAATGGTATAATAATTATAAAGCTGACCCAACAAAACTTCTGTAAATATTATATAAGAAAGGAGGGGAATATATGACACGAACTCATAGTAAGTATGTCGGTAATTCAATATTTAAAATTACTAGCATTATAATGCCCTATTTTATTGTTTTTTGCTTTGTTCATTTTCTGCAATTAAAAGCTTTTTCACAGACAGAGAGTAATTCTTATGTGTTAATTTTACCGCCAGGCGTTCTGGAGCCTATAATTCCTGAAGATAATCCTTTAGCAAAAGGGAAAATAGAGTTAGGTAAAAAACTCTTTTTTGACAAACGCCTTTCTGTTGACGATACCATAAGTTGTGCCACCTGCCACGATCCGGAAAAAGGGTTTGCCGATGGTAAGACACTTGCCGTTGGAATAAAAGAACAAAAAGGAATGAGAAACAGTCCTACGGTACTCAATGCAGCCTTTTTCGATACACAGTTCTGGGATGGAAGGGCAATAACTTTAGAAGAACAGGCCAAACAACCAATAATTAATCCAAAAGAGATGGGTATGCCTTCCCATGACGTTCTTGTAGAAAAAATTTCAAACATTCCCGAGTATAAAACCTCCTTTAAAGCTGTCTTCGGCACAGAGAGAATCACTATAGATCACCTAGCCATGGCTATTGCGTCTTTTGAGCGAACACTCATTACCTTCAACACACCATTTGACAGATTTATCGCCGGTAAGAATGACGCTATAACCGCATCTGCACAAAGAGGTTGGAAATTGTTTCAGGGAAAGGCACGCTGCATAACCTGCCATGAATTTAATGTGTCGTATCCCTTTTTTACTGATAACAAATTTCACAATATTGGGGTTGCTATGAAGGGTAAAGATTTTGAATCCTTAGCTAGAAAGTCCGCCAGTTCTGGCGCAGACCCTTCAGTGCTTGCACACGAAGAAGGATCTGCTGAACTCGGGCGCTATCTGGTAACCAAGGAACCGAAAGATATCGGAGCTTTCAAGACCTCTGGATTGAGAAATATTGCCCTTACCGCTCCGTTTATGCACGACGGGAGTGAGCCTACCCTGGAAAGCGTTATAGAATTTTATAATAAAGGCGGCATCCCGAATCCTAATTTGGATGGCGGAATAAGACCGCTCAATTTGTCGGAAGACGAAAAGAAGGATTTGGCAGAGTTTATGAAATCGCTAACAAGCGATGATCTTGCAGAGTTGGTAAATGCCGTAAAATAGGTTTTGCCATGGTGGGTTTTTAATTGGCTATTTGGTTTTTGTAATTAATATCCGGGGGTAATAAAATATGAACAAAAAAACCACAAGAAAGAACGAAAAAGTGCAGCACACACATTTCGCCAGTATGAGTCGCCGGGAATTTTTAAAAACTACGATGAAGGCCGGGGTGTTTATTGCCGGTTCCGATTATATACTAAACTCCTCACAAAACCTGGTACAGCAGGTTGCAATGAAACAGGGGGCGGAAGAATTTATGTTTGCTTATATATCAGACTCTCACCTCCTTTCGCGTGGGAAGGAGCATAGATTTGCCAAAGCTTTGATAAAGGCTGTTGAAGATGTAAATAACATGGAACCACAGCCGGATTTTGTGCTTTATGGAGGAGACCTTGCGCAGCTGGGGTTGCGTGACGAGCTGTTGCTCGGAAAAGATATTATAGCCCCATTAAAGCCCAAGCTCTATATGATGGTAGGCGAACATGATTGGTATTATGATATGGGAGAAACATGGAAGGAATTCTTTGGGAAACCAACATATTCCTTTAACCATAAAGGAGTGCATTTCATTATACTTAATAGTGTTATTGTAGAGGATTATTGGTCAGAAACAAACATGTCAGCAATGGACCGCATGTTATTTATGGCCCAGTTAGACAATCCAAAGGGCAGACCTTTTACCGTTGGAGAAGAACAGCGAAAATGGCTGAAAGAGGACCTTTCCGGTATTGGCAAGGGCATGCCTATCGTTGTGTTTTCCCATTCGCCTTTATACAAATATTACAAACCATGGAATTTCTGGACTGACGATGCAGAGGAAGTCCAGAAATTGTTAGCTCCATTTAAGTCTGTAACAGTCATACACGGCCATACCCATCAGGTGCTTACCAACAAAATAAAGAATATATTTTTCCACGGTATGTTGTCCACCGCGTGGCCTTGGCCTTATGCGCACGAGGGGGTCCCCAAACTTACCATTCAAATGGACAGGCCAGACCCATTTAACCAGTCCGACGGTACCGGATGGGGGACAGCAAATGTAGCTTCTCAGGGGAAAATCAATAAAACATACCAGCTCTGGGGTAGGAACCCTATGGTTGTTTCATATGAAAAAGTATTGTCTGGGAGAGAGCAGGTACCTGGTCCTTCATATTAGTTTATTTCAGAAGAGAGAAAGATTAAGGGAGATAGAAATGAAGATACTGTATAATATTTTTATATGTTTTTACCTGGGCATGGTAATGGTTACTTGTTCTGTAAAAGCAGAAGATGCTTCTGCCGGTAATACTTCGAATACTGTCAAACCGTCAGAGGAAAAGGCCGTGCAGATTGTTACCGCCTGTGATGGGAGGAAAAAGGTGATCGTTGAAGGCTGTAATGAAGGAGAGGTCATGCCCGAAGAGAAAGCAAGAAAAGCTGCAGCACTGCTGATGGCGCTTATGGAGTTTTGTGAGGAAGAAATTACCGCAAAGTTACCAAAAACCGGGATGTGTATACAGCTTTCTCTTAACGGAATGCCTTATGTCAGCGTGATGGATACAGAAGAAATACCTCTCGTTTTAGTGCATGGAGGAAAATCGCACACGGAAAGGGAAAAAAGAATATGGGCAGCCGAAATGGATCGTATGCTTAACGAAGGATATAAGCTGTTTCATAACCCCAGCCTTGGTAAAAACGGGATTTCCTGCGACATGTGCCATCCGGATGCTGCAAATACCCATCCCGAAACATATCCCAAATATCAGACACAAATGAATAAGGTGTCTCTCCTGAGAGACATGATAAACTGGTGTATTGAAAACCCCATGGAAGGAGAAAAACTTGCAGAAGACGATCTTAAAATGAAGGCTATAGAGGCATATATAATTTCTGCTCGTGCCGGCAAGCAATTTGAGCCAGGAAAGCACTAAGTGGTTGGTGCATCGGTTGACGTACCGCCGCACTAACCACGAAAAATGAATGTTCGGGGCTATAAGGAAGAAGGTACCATCACAACGTATTTCGACATGACAGTTCTGAACGATCTAGATAGATTCCACCTGGTGCAAGATGTGATAAATCGGCTGCCGAAGTGGGCACAAGCGGCACCACGCTGAAGCGGATGGCGCAGAACTAGCTCATAGAGCACAAACAGTACATAGACAAATATTGCTAGGACGTGCCGGAAATCCAGAATTGGAAGTGGAATGATTAAAGAATGGAGACCATCACCCGAAACGTACCGAGACCGGTCGAGAGAAGATCTCGTTTCAGGCTTGTCTGTTAAGTTAGACCGGAAGTCTGATACAACTAAAATAGGAGAAAAATTATGCGTGTTGGCATTGCTGCGGATCATGGTGGGTTTGAGTTGAAAAGGTACATAACTACGGACCTCAAGGCCGCCGGATATGAGGTGGTGGACTTCGGTGCCTATAAACTGGTTACAGGAGACGACTACCCGGATTTTGTAGTGCCCATGACCATGGCGGTGGCAAGAGGTGAGGTCGCCCGGGGCCTAGCCATTTGCGACAGCGGGGTCGGGGCTTGCGTTGCGGCTAATAAGGTGCGCGGCGCTCGTGCGGCCTTGATCACGGATCCCTTCTCCGCTCGTCAGGGGGTGGAGGATGACGACATGAACGTGATGTGCTTGGGCGGCGGGGTCACCGGACACGCTCTATCCTGGGACTTGGTACAGGCGTTTCTAAGTGCCCGTTTCAAAGGGACCGAACGGTTCAAGCGCCGCCTTGCGAAAATATTAGAACTGGAAAATAAGGAGACAGAATTATAAAAGACAATCACCTTGATGAAATTGAGAACGCTCGGTCAGTCAATTTGGCTCGATTATATCCAATGCGATCTGATCGTCAGCGGCGAGCTTTGGCGTCTGTTTGTGTATGACGGACTGCGGGGGATGACCTCGAATCCATCAATCTTTGATAAGGCGATTGCGTGCAGCCATGATTACTAAGAAGATATTAGGGTCATGGTGAGTGATGGAAAAGGCGTTAAGGCCATTTATGAAGCTCTCAGCCAGCGAGATGTTCAGAGCGCCGTTGAATACTTCAGCAAATCCTTTGACAAGCTGACGGAGACCCTGGAGAAAGCGGTGCAAAAGTAAAACTTAGAGATGAGCGGACAAACATATAGGAGTCGCTATAAAAAGCGTATCTAAAATGAATACACAAAAGCTAATAAGCACGGTACAGGCGTTGGTCGCCGACGACAAGGGCCTGTTGGCAATGGATGAAAGTAATCCAAGCTGCAACAGACGATTTGCCGGGTTGGAGATTCCCCAGACCGAGGAGGCACGGCGCGCCTATCGGGAGTTGATTGTAACCACGCCCGGTCTCGGTGAGTGCATTAGTGGCGTGATCCTCTATGACGAGACAATCCACCAGCATAAGGAAGATGGCACTCCCTTTGTTAAAGTCATCACCGATGCGGGAATCATTCCCGGCATCAAAGTTGACACCGGTGCAAAGGACATGGCATGTCATCCCAGAGAAAAAATAACCGAAGGCATCGACGGATTGCGCAACCGCCTTGTTGAATACTCTCAAATGGGCGCCCGCTTTACCAAGTGGCGCGCGGTGATTGCAGTGGGCGATGGCATTCCCAGCCGGGGATGCATAGAGGCTAACTCTCAGGCGCTGGCTCTCTCCGCCGCGTTGTGCCAGGAAGCTGGACTGGTCCCCGTCGTAGAACCTGAAGTCCTCATGGACGGAGATCATACCCTCAAACGGTGCAGCGAGGTAACGGAGGAAGTCCTGCGAACAGTTTTCGATCAACTTTACACACAACGGGTGATACTGGAAGGTATGATCCTGAAGCCCAATATGGTGCTTCCGGGATTGACCTGTCCCAAGCAAGAAGCGTTGGATGAGGTGGCCGATGCCACGGTGAAGTGTCTCTTGCGAGCTGTCCCCGCTGCCATTGGAGGGATTGCGTTCTTGTCGGGTGGCCAATCTTGCGAACTGGCCTCAGCCCGTTTGAATGCCATGAATGTTCGATTTAAGTCGCGACTGCCTTGGGCGTTGACGTTCTCATTTGCCCGCGCCATCCAGCAGCCGGCTTTGGAGATTTGGCAAGGCGAGGAGGCCCACGTATTGGCGGCACAGCAAGCTCTGGTTCATCGAGCCAGATGCAACTGTGCCGCGCGCCGCGGAGAATACACTGCTGCTATGGAAACGGACATGAATCCCGCTGTTCCCGCTGCCGATCTACCGATCACCCGGGCAAGCACCGGAAGGGGGATGAACCAGACAAGAAGCATCGCTCCACTCACCACACACGCGGTGTGGAAGGCGCTCGACGCCCATTATCAGAAAGTACGGGAGTTGCACCTCTGGAAGCTCTTCGCGGACGATCCAAAGCGCGGGGAGCGCATGACAGCTGAAGCCGTAGGCATCTACTTTGACTATTCGAAGCATCGCATCACCGATGAGACTCTCAGGCTTCTTTTGCAATTGGCTGAGGAGACTGGCCTGAGGGCTCGCATCGATGCCATGTTCCGGGGCGAGAAGATCAACGTCACAGAGAAGCGGGCAGTCCTGCACGTGGCCCTGCGCGCCCCCAAAGGGCGATCCATCGTCGTGGACGGCGAAGACGTCGTGCCTCAGGTACATGCCGTACTTGACAAGATGACCGACTTCTCCACCCGGGTGCGCAGCGGGGAGTGGAAGGGCCACACTGGCAAGCCGATCCGCAACGTCATCAATATCGGCATCGGTGGGTCTGACCTGGGGCCGGTGATGGCGTACGAGGCACTGCGGTATTACAGCCAGCGCGACCTAACCTTCCGCTTCGTCTCCAACATCGACGGCACCGACTTTGCCGAGGCCACCCGTGACCTCGACGCTGAGGAGACACTGTTCATCATCTCGTCGAAGACTTTTACGACTCTGGAGACGATGACCAACGCACACACTGCCCGCGACTGGGCCCTCAAGACTTTGAAACATCCCGCTGCTGTTGCCAGGCATTTCGTCGCGGTCTCGACCAACGCCGGGGAAGTGGCTAAGTTCGGCATCGACACCGCGAATATGTTCGAGTTTTGGGATTGGGTCGGCGGGCGGTACTCAATGGACTCGGCAATTGGACTCTCGACGATGATCGCCATTGGCCCCGAAAATTTCCACGCCATGCTCGAGGGTTTCCACCAGATGGACGAACATTTCCGCACTGCCCCTTTCGAGCGCAACTTGCCGGTGCTCATGGGGCTCCTGGGCCTCTGGTACAACAACTTCTTCGGTGTGCAGACCATGGCGGTTCTTCCGTATGAGCAGTACTTGAAGCGCTTCCCGGCCTACCTTCAGCAGTTGACGATGGAGAGCAATGGCAAGCACGTCACGCTTGATGGGACTGAGGTCGTCTGCCAAACCGGGCCAATCTACTGGGGGGAGCCGGGTACCAATGGCCAGCATTCCTTCTATCAATTGATTCATCAGGGGACCAAGCTCATCCCCTGCGACTTCATCGGGTTTGTTCAGCCGCTTAACCCTCTCGGCCGCCACCACGACCTGCTCCTGGCCAACGTGTTTGCCCAGGCAGAGGCGCTGGCCTTTGGCAAAACGCCGCAGGAGGTCCGAGCCGAGGGCACACCCGCATGGCTGGTGCCGCACCGAACCTTCGAGGGCAACCGTCCGTCCAGCACGATCCTCCTGGAACGGCTGACGCCGGCGGCACTGGGGAAGCTCGTCGCACTGTACGAACACAGCGTCTTCACTCAAGGCGCCATTTGGGACATTGACTCATTTGACCAGTGGGGGGTCGAACTGGGGAAGGCGCTTGCCGCGCGCATCATCCCCGAACTTGAGACCGGGGCCAAGTGCCAACTCAAGCACGATAGCTCAACCAACGCCCTGATCCGGCGCTACGGAAGATTCAAGGGTCTGTTGCATGGAAGTTAAAACCAATTCATCGAATGTTGGTGCGGTGGTCTCGATGCATGGAATTGATTTGATGCCCCACGCAAGGTCTCGCTCGAGCCATGACGGTGGACGAAGCGGCTGCACTATGTGCCGAACGTAATGGACAGACGTTCTACTTCTGCGATGACCATTGCTGGCAGAAGTAGTTGTCAACATCCGCTCAAAGCATCGCGGAGCGCGGTTGCTCAGGGTTGATGAAAAAACCATAGAAAACATGACAGAAGACCCCGCATGAAGGAATACGAACACGTAATCAAAAACAAACCCGAATCGAAACATGGATTGTAGCCCAATGAGAAGAACGGTTGAAATCCCTGCCCCTACCGGAAGTGGAGAAAATATTGGGGTACTCGCAAGACGGCCTCAGTCAAGCCGAGGCATAGAAACGGCTGACTCAATATGGGCATAACGAGATAGAAGAAAAGAAAACCAATCCGTTCCTGAAATTCCTCACCTATTTTTGAGGTCTTATCCCGTGGATGATTGAAGCGGCAATAATCATGTCGCAGGAAAGCCAGGATATCCCATATCGTTCAAAAAATTTATTCTCTATGCAATACCCATTACCATTGAAACAATTACCATAGCAACTATTTACGTCTGGTTACGTTATTATATCTTTCTTTAAGATATTTGAAAAACCAGTCCTGCGATTTTTACTCGACAAAACCTGAAAAATACCTTAAACTATTGCTTAATATCATACTGTGCTTTCAGCTGTAACTAAATAAGCGTTTGCAAATATTCACTTTTCAATTCAATATGCTATGACAGAAAAAAACAACCAAATAGACAAAAACAATAAACACACAGAATCAGCAAAGACATCGTCTCCTCATAAGCCAATGAATACATGGAAGCACATGGTTGCCCACGTTTGCATATGGTTTCTGGTAATACTACTTGTCATGGTTTATTTTACCTCAACGGGTTCGCCACAAGCCGGTCTTTTAGAAGTTGGAGTGTCTGCGTTAATCTTTGTCGCTTTGTTTCACCTCGTTATGAAATTCTTTCCTGTCGTCTCTAAGATCATTACTTCAATAATTGTAATAGGTTTTGGGATTGCATTAATCTTTGTGAATTATCACTATTTGAAAGTTATTAAAAAAGATGCCTCACTGGAACAATTATTAGTGGGAGACCTGCTTGTTAATAAAATAGTAAAAACCATTAAAAAGGAACCAATTGCTTTAGTAACCAAAGAAGAAATCCCTGAAGCAATTTCGAAATCAAAACAAGAAAAAACAGCGCTTGCAGTGACTCCTGATCAACTAAAAACAACGATCGCAGAGCCAGTCACGTCTGGTGCTGAATTAGAATTAATACATGTTACACCGCCTGCACCCGTGATTAAAATGGGAACAGCATTTGTGACAGGAAAATATAAGATGGAGTCATATCTGGGTAATATGACTGAGGAAATTTCTCACTTGACCTTTACAACAAAAGAACTTGAACCTATAGTCCAGCAAGCAACAGAAAGAAAATATCTTATGTCTTCATTTCTCCTTGGAGGCATTCAAGAAACATCAATTACTACGTTAAAAACCCATAAGGTTCTATCTCCTCTATCAGGGAGGACAGAATCAATTAATATGACAAAATTGTGTGTGCCTTTAAAGGAAAGACACATACCTATTAATTAATTTGATAGTATTTGAAAGGAATCCTATTATGAAAATGTCTGTCGTTATAGCTCTTATGCTGTCAGCTTTAGTAACCGTTGGTTATAGTCAGGATAGGGGCAGAGATGAATCTCTGGATGCCGCACTTAAGGAATTTCAACAAGCTATAGAAAAAAACCCAAGTTATGCCGAGGCGCACTATAACCTTGGGATTGTGTATAGTGAAAAAGGAATGATTGAAGAGGCTATCAACGCATACAAAAAGACGTTAGAAATCGAACCCAATTTTGTAAAGGCATATAACAATCTGGGTGTAATATATTATGAGGAGGGTCTATTAGATGAAGCCATTGAAAGCCTTAAAAAAGCCATCGCAGCATCTCCGCAATATATTGAGGCATTTTATAATTTAGGGATCGTTTATCATGGAAAGAAGCAATATTCAGATGCCCTGGCAGCCTTTAAAAAGGCCGTTGAACTTAACCCAAAATTTGAAAGGGGATATTATAATTTAGGTGTTACCTATGCTTCTATGGATGCCATAGAAGAATCTCTCGCCGCCTTTAAGAAAACGCTTGAAATTAACCCACAATATTCGGATGCTTATTATAATATGGGCGTCGCCTATGCAAAGAAGGATCAACTTGACGAGGCTATTAAATCCTTACAAAAAGCCTTAGAACTCAACCCAAACGATGATAAATCACATTTCGCTTTAGGTGTAATCTATCAAGCTAAACGAAAGGCAAAAGTATCCAGCGAAAAATCAGAAAAACCGTAATACCGCACCTGTGAAAAACCTACATTATCATGGGAAAGACTTTTAAGAAATTTGTCTTTTACGCTGGTTCAGTGCTTGTCATATTCTGGAGTATAAGCCCTTTTCTCTGGATTTTGTTGACCTCTCTCAAACCTGCTTCGCAGGTCATGCAACTGCCACCAATATTCCCTGATAATTACACTATTGACGCATACAAAAACGTCCTTTTGGGAAGCCCTTTTCCAAAGTACCTACTTAATAGTTTTATGGTCTCATTATCCACGGTATTAATCACAATACCTTTCTCACTCCTCGCAGCATACGGAATCTCTCGCTTCCCATTCCGAGGAATGTATTTCGTTTTATTCATGATTATTATCCTGTTTACCCTTCCTTCCATAAGCCTCGTAGCGGCGCTTTACAAACTATTTTATACCCTTGGCTGGATCAATTTACCCCTTTCTCTTATCTGCACTTATAGTGCCCTTAATTTTCCCCTGGCCTTTTTCCTTTTGGTAAAATATCTTGATAAAATACCAATCGAAATGGATAGCGCTGCCATGATAGATGGCTGTACCCATTTCCAAACCTTTCGGTATATTATCATACCCATATCATTGCCCGGTATTATTTCTGCGGCGGTTCTTGTCTTTATCTTTTGCTGGAATGAATTCCTTTTTGCCCTTACCTTTACCCTGGATGAATCCACACGGATGGCGTCCGTGGGGATTGCAATGTTTCAAGGCACATATGAAATTCCCTGGGGTGATATTGCTGCCGCCTCTGTTGTAGTGACACTTCCGCTCTTAGCCTTTTTGATGTTTTTCCAGAAATATATTGTACAGGGTTTAACATCGGGCGCGGTGAAGGAATGAAGATAAGACTACAAGACCTTACAAAACAATACAGATATACCACCGCCGTAAACAATCTCAATTTAGAAATAAACAGCGGCGAATTTCTAGTGGTGCTGGGATCTAGCGGAAGCGGGAAATCCACCACATTAAATATGCTTGCAGGTTTAGAAGCGCCAACCTCCGGATACATCTTCTTTAATGAGCACATAGTTAATCAAACTTCACCCGGGAAAAGAGACATTGCCCTGGTCTTTCAAAGTTATGCCTTGTATCCACACATGAAGGTATACGACAACATTGCCTTTCCCCTCAGAATAAGAAAGGAAACGGATATCAACAATAAAATAACCGAAACGGCTGAAATGTTAGGTCTGATCACGTTATTACAAAAGTATCCAAAAGAGCTTTCAGGCGGGGAGAAACAACGGGTGGCGCTGGCAAGGGCGCTTGTACGAAAACCACAGGTATTTCTCATGGATGAACCTCTGAGTAATCTGGATGCGCCTCTTCGGCTTTCAGCGAGGGGAGAACTAAAAAGGTTGCAGCGGGAGAGTAATATCACAACTATTTATGTTACTCACGACCAGACTGAGGCGCTTACCCTTGGAGACCGTATTGCCATTATGGATAAAGGTCGTTTACAACAAATTGGGACTCCTAATGAGATATACCAGAAACCCCACAATACCTTTGTTGCCGGTTTCATTGGAACACCGCCGATGAATATGATCCACATAGAGCCGTATGGAGATCGCTCCTTTTTTTCAGGAGAAACCAGATTTGAATTTCCCACTCCTTTGTCGGTAAAAACGAACTGTATTTTCGGTATACGTCCGGAAAAACTGACCATAGCACCTGCAAATACACCTTCCGCAATACCGGGTATGATAGAATATATCGAATACTTAGGACATGAATCAATAAGCCATGTTAAAATTGCTCCAAGCATAACATGGTATGTAAAAAGCACTGCTGAACAAATAAGGGCGGGTGATCTGGTGGGGCTGAAATTTTCTTGCGATGATATTCATTGGTTTGACCCGGCAACCGGGACAAGGATAGAATTTTGATATAACGTAACAGTTCAGCCCACCGCAGAGAACGCTGAGGTCGCAGAGCGTATGATAGAGGACAAAGGGAAAAAGTATGCAAATTCCATCTATTCCCTTTATTTCTCCGCGTTCGGAGCTTGTCCCCGAATGCAGCTATCGGGGGCGTCCTTCGGCGGTGAACTATTACTCTTTTTGTATTGACGAAAACAAAGTGGGGTATTATATTCTAACCCGAACGAGTAGGAAGATATTATCAATAATTACGAACTGTTCTTTATCATTCCAATAACGAAACGTTTTTTATGATGATACGCAACTCTTTTATTTTAATGCGAAAGTAGTTACAATACGTGACAAGAAGGCACGGCAACTTCTTATACATATCGAAACAGTCTGTGTTTGCCGTTTTATACAGACTGTATAATCATTGTTATCTATATAAAGACAAATGAATCAAGACATAATTAAAATAGTGACTGCATACGGAATGGTTCTGGTAGAGAGCCAACATAAATATTTCTTAGAAGAGTCTATCGATAACTTGGAGCATATCCCAGCAATCAAAAGAATTGCCGATACGGCTTATCAATATTTGATAGCGAATGGCATCAGTATTGACAACAGTACTAAAGTTAAAGAAGAATTGATTCACCATGGAAAAGACCTTTTTATTCAGCTGTGGATGAAAAACATAATTGAAGACGAAGAAATATCAAGCAAAAAAGACATAAGAGAAGCCGAAAAGACTTTTGAGAAGATATTAAAAACAGGAAAAGATTAGATAGCAAATCACTCCAGCGAACGGCAAAAAACCTGCCGCCTCTGAGTTTTGCGTTAGAGATAAGGATAAAAATTTACAACAATGACCACAGGTAGCCGAAAACGTATGTTTGGTGATAAGATTGGATTTAAGTCTCTTTCGTGTGCGCCTGTAAACGAATTGGGCGTAGTCTATCTTTTTGGTGTACTCCATGATACATTTGACTTCAAGATCGAGTCCATCCAATCTGGATTCCCGGATTGCGTTGCCAGACGTAAAATGGGACAGAATCGATGGGAAGAAGTGCGGATTGAGTTTGAATACGACACTAAATCATTCTTGGCGCACAAACACAATCCAGACAGCGTTGATGTTATCGTATGTTGGACACACAACTGGAAAGAGTGTCCAAAACGGATCGAAGTAATAGAACTATCCTCACTACTTGAGACTACTGAGCAAATAGATAATCGGATCAAGAGAAATCGACAACTGAATGTATGGCAGAAGTTTTGTCAGGAGAAACGACTTGAAGGTTTAACCTTTGGTGAAATTGCTAACCTATGGAAGGAACAGAAAAAATAAACTACTCTGACAAATTACTCCAGCGGACGGCGAGGAAAATCGCTCGCCGCCGCTGAGTTCTGCGTTAGAACCGAAGGAAGATTATGAGCGAAACCGTTTTTAAACAAGTAAATTACGACTTGAATTCCCTGGTCAAGTATATCGAACTTGGCGAGATCGGCCTGCCCGACATTCAGCGCCCATTTGTCTGGAAAAACGCCAAAGTGCGAGATTTGTTTGACTCCATGTACCAGGGCTATCCTGTGGGTTATTTGCTGTTTTGGCAAAACGGATTTTCCGATGATGCTCGCGTTATCGGTACGGATATCAAGCAAAAACCTTCTCGCCTGCTGATCGTTGACGGCCAGCAACGCTTAACGTCTCTATATGCGGTTGTTAAAAGGATTCCGGTCGTCCGTGAAAACTATGGCAGCGAATTGATTCATATTGCATTTAATCCGTTTTTGGAAAAATTTGAAGTTGCTGATGCCGCCATTCGTAGAGATAAGTCATACATTACCGACATCTCCATGTTGTGGAGCAAGGAAACGGACATTTTTGAGGTTGTTGATCGCTATCTTTCTGAATTGAAAGGTTCACGCGAGATCAGCAGCGATGAAGAAAAGCAGGTAAAGAAGGCTATCTCAAGACTCCAGTCACTCTTGAGCTTTCCTTTTACCGCGCTGGAGCTATCTGCGAATATCAGCGAAGAGGATGTGGCTGATGTTTTTGTGCGCATCAACAGCAAAGGCACTCCGCTCAACCAGGCGGACTTTATTCTGACTCTGATGTCGGTCTTCTGGGATGAAGGTCGATCCCAGCTTGAGCAGTTCTGCCGGGAAGCGCGCAAACCATCAATAGGGAAAACATCACCATTCAATTATTTCATTCAACCCGATCCCGATCAACTGCTGCGGGTCAGCGTAGGACTTGGGTTCAAGCGCGCGCGGCTCAAATATGTTTATTCCCTGTTACGCGGAAAAGACCTGGAAACTGAACGATTCAGTGATGAACGACGAGTCGAGCAGTTCGAAGTGCTCAAAAAAGCCCAGGAACGGGTGGTCAATCTCCAGTACTGGCATGACTTCATGAATTGTATTCGGTTGCCGGGTTTCCGTAGCGGCAGTATGATCAGTTCTCAGAACAACCTGCTCTTCTCTTACATTCTGTATCTAACGGGGCGAACAGAGTATGGCGTCGAGGAATTCCGTCTGCGAAGGGTCATCGCCAGGTGGTTTTTCATGTCCAGCCTTACAGGACGTTTCACTGGTTCCCCGGAATCTGCCATGGAGTTCGATCTGGCACGCTTTCGTGAAGTAAAAGATGCGGACGGTTTTGTGAATATATTGGAAAACGCTTGCGATCTGGCACTGACGGCGGACTACTGGAAAATTACCCTCCCTAATGACTTGGCAACATCATCGCCTCGTAGCCCTTCGTTGCTTGCCTACAACGCTGCCCTGGTGTTGCTTGACGCCCGCGCTCTGTTTTCTAAATTGAAGGTTTCGGAGTTGCTGGACCCGGTATCACAGGGAATGCGTGGGGCGGTAGAGCGGCATCACCTTTTTCCAAAGGGCTATCTCAAGACTCTCGGTATTACCAATTTAAGAGAAACAAATCAGATCGCCAACTACGCACTGGTCGAGTGGGGCGATAACATGAAGATTATGGATCAGTCTCCGACCGAGTATCTGCCAGGAATGGCATTGCGCTTTAAGAAAGAGGAACTTGCACGTATGTACCATTGGCACGCGTTGCCTGAAAATTGGGAACTGATGAATTACCGGGAGTTCCTGGAACAACGACGGGAACTGATTGCGCAGGTCATTCAGGAAGGTTATCAAACACTTGCGGCTGAACATGTCGAAATAGCCCCATATCTGCTCCTTTCCTTAAGAGACATCATCGCAAACGGCGAAATGAGCGAAGTTGAATTTAAATCTACTTTGCGAGTAAACCTGCATACCGGGAGCAAAGATCCAAGAATTGAATTGGCAGCATTGAAAACCATCGCAGGATTTCTCAATTCAAACGGCGGTATTTTGACAATTGGTGTTGCCGATGACCGCACCCCACTTGGTATTGATGCTGACGGTTTTGAAAATGAAGACAAAATGAGCCTTCATCTTGTAAACCTGATAAAAGACCGCATTGGGCCGCCGATGATGCAGTTTATCCATGCGCGCTTTGAAGATTATGATAGTTGCAGGGTCATGGTGATTGAATGCTCCAAAGCCAAGACACCGGTATTTGTAAAAGATGGTAACATAGAGCGCTTTTATATCCGTACTGGCCCTTCCACGACAGAACTAAGCGCCAGTCAGACGCAAGAGTATATCAAACAGAGATACAAGGGCTAACAATGCGCTGCACCTGACCGCAATTCCGCTGCGCACCATTGCGGCAAGTGAGCAATCGTCGTTGGGGGAATACTTAAACAAAACACTTAATATGCCACCTGCCTTTTAAAATTATGGTTTACTATGGAAGTCCACAGTGGAATTTAATCCCAAAAAAACAATTTTATTATCTGTTTATATTATAGTCGGATTATGGACTACCTATACTTTTTTCAAAGCAAGCAAAACGGATGAGTTAGTTTTCAGTATCGGAGCCGGAACAGAAGAAATCAGGTTTATAAAAACTCTCATAAAGGAATTTGAGGCTGAAAATCCTGCCATAAAGGTTAAATTAAACGTCCTCCCCGCCCCTACCGATCAGCAGCACCATTATTACATTACCACATGTGGGGCAAAAAACAAAGATGTTGATGTGATGAGAATCGATACCATCTGGATAGCTGAATTTGCATCGGCTGGCTGGTTAGAATCTCTTGAGGGCTACATCACTCCAGAAAACCGTGCGTCTTTTGTTCCTGTGATGGAAAAGACCGATGTCTTTCGCGGGCATCTGTATGCCATCCCTTGGGATGCCAATATCGGTCTCTTATACTATAGAAAGGATTTGTTAGAAAAATATAATCTTGATACGCCACATACATGGGATGATCTCGTGAAAGCGTGCTTAAAAATATCTTCTAATGAGCATGTTTACGGGTATCTCTGGCAGGGAAAACAATATGAAGGATTGGTGTGTAATTTTGTTGAATTTACTGGCAGTAACAACGGTGGAATAATTAGCGATACGGGAAAGATAATAGTTGATTCTGATCAGAATAAAATAGCTCTCGACTTTATGCACGACTTGATATGGAAATATAGGATATCGCCACAAAATACCAACAGTGAGCTTACGGAGGAGTCTTCCAGGCATCTGTTTCAACAGGGCAAAGGCCTGTTTTTAAGAAACTGGACATATGTGTGGGAACTATGCCAGGAAGACCCGTTAATGAAAGGCAAGGTAGGAGTTTCTCTGTTACCAAAATTTTCTGACGGAAATCCTGCGTCTGTGTATGGAGGGTGGCATCTGGCGATCAATTCCCGGTCGAAGAAAAAGGAGCAGGCATGGAAATTAATTGAGTTTTTAACCTCACCAGAAGCGCAAAAGGAACTAGCCATGAATTTATCCTGGGCACCTACAAGACACGCACTATATAATAACCCGGAACTCATACAGAAATTGCCTTTTCTTTCAAAAGTTGAAATCGCTCTTAAAGACATTCAAATCAGGCCAAAGCTTCCCTATTACCAATGGGTAAGCGACATCTTGCAAAAACACATTAACAAGGTGTTGTCAAATCAAACAAGCAGCGATGTGGCATTAAGAACCATTAACGCAAAACTCGAAGGAATTAAAAGTGAATTTACTGAGAACTAAACTGCCCTATCTGTTTTTATTGCCTGGTATAATGCTGGTACTAGCATTTAATTTTATCCCGTTTATAGACACACTTATAATATCTTTCAAAAATACGAAACTCATTCTGCCAGAAGAAAGATTTGCAGGATTTGATAATTATCAGTCAATTCTGACGCACTCTCGTTTCTGGTACTCACTTTTTATTACACTTTCATTCACATTTGTTTCTATATCCCTGGAAGCTATTCTGGGCTTATGTCTGGGACTTATGATGAACCAGCTATTACTCGTTAATAACTTTTTGAGAATTATAATACTTATTCCATGGACAATTCCAACTGTAGTTACTGCAAAGATGTGGCAGTGGATGTTGGACTATAATTTAGGCATTCTAAACTATCTCTTTGAAGTTATAGGAACACATCGAATTAACTGGCTTGGGAAACCACTTTTAGCCTTCTTTTCTTTAGTCATTGCGGATGTCTGGAAGACGGCTCCTTTTGTAGCTATCATAGTTTTGGCGGGTCTTTCTGCAATTCCACAGGAGATCTGTAAGGCATCTGTTGTTGACGGCGCAAATAGCTGGCAAAGGTTTCGTTTCATAACCCTGCCATTACTCTTACCGGTATTAGGCGTGGCAATTCTCTTCAGGGCTATCGATGCACTCAGGATATTTGACCTCGTTTATGTACTTACGGGCGGTGGACCGGGAGGCTCAACAGAAACATTATCTGTGTATGCTTACAAACTCTTCTTTTACAAGGGTGATTTTGGACAGGGCGCTGCGACATCCGTAATTATCTTGTTCCTGGTGGCTGGATTTGGTTATTTTTATACTAAAAAATCCTTCGGAGAAGGAATGCAATGGAAATCGTAGCAAATTATTTAAGGAATGGGCAATATGAATTTGTTGCCTGGGCACCTTTTGTAAATACAGTATCGTTAAAAATAATCTCTCCCTATGAGAAAATTATTCGTATGAAAAGAGACTCTGGGAAATATTGGAAAAATACTATTGAAGATTTGGTTCAAAATATCTCTTACTTTTATCGGCTCGATGACGAAAGAGACATGCCAGAACCTGCATACCATTATCAGCCTAACGGTATCCATGTCCCTTCTCAAGTAATTGATCATTGCTTCCATTGGGAAGACGGGAGTTGGAAAGGATCTGACTTCGCTAAAAGGATCATCTATGAGCTTCATGTGGGAACATTCACACCCAATGAAACCGTTGATGCAGTATTTTGCCATCTTGATGAATTGAACGATCTGGGATAAATACCATAGAGATAATGCCCGTTGCCCAATTACCTGGCGAAAGGAACTGGGATTATGACGGGGCTTATCCTTATGCATTACAAAATTCCTATAGAGGTCATAAAGGCTTTAAACTTTTAATAAATGAATTAATTTTTAATATTTCCTCTTTTTACTGTATTCCTGGTTTCGCTCGCTTTTTACGAGGACAAGGTGCATGGGAATGACACGTAACAAGAAAATTTTACTTGACTGGCAATTTTTGAAAGTGCTACATTACAAAACATTTCCGTAAGTTTCTTTTATGAAAATTTTCTGTTAAGCGTATTTACCCACGTATCTATATAATATTTCAGGGGATATCTCTATGCATGCAAAATATGCAAAAATTATTACTCTTTTTTTCATTTTTACCAGTATCTATCTCTCCTGTATCAATGCCATCCACGGGAACGAGTGGGGTCTGGAGGATCAATACGAAGTAGAATTGAAGCCATGTGATGGTATTATATTACATTACGATGGTAAAACATGGAATCATCACTATAATGGATTTAATCAGTTTTTTACAGATATTTATGGATTTGCCGATAACGATATCTTTACTATTGGCGATCGCGGTGTAATCCTCCATTACGACGGCAATTCATGGACACGTCAGGAAAGCCACACTATTTATAGGTTAAACGGTATCTGGGGCAGCAGTCATAATAATGTCTATATTGTGGGAGATTACGGCACCATACTTCACAACAATGGAACAGAATGGAAATTGCAGGAGTTTGGTATCGGTGATTATTTAAGCAGTATTTGGGGTCTTAATGAAAAATATATATCTATTGTAGGTTCTCTGGGGAAAATATTTCATTATGGTGGAGCGGGGTGGAAAGAACAAACGAATGACTATTCCAATTGGCTTTATGGCGTCTGGGGGAATAGCAGAGAAAATATTTATGCAACAGGTGTTTATGGCACTTTACTACATTTTAGTGGAAAAAAATGGGAGAAAATCAATCTGAGAACAAATAAAAGACTTATGAGTGTTTGGGGAACAGACACTAAAAATATCTTTGTTGTGGGAGCTGACGGGCTTATTCTTTATTATGATGGTACGAAATGGATTCAACAAACAAGCGGTACAAGTAATTGGTTAAGAAAAATATGGGGCACTGATATCAATAATATCTTTGCCATTGGAGATTACGGTATTATTCTTCACTATGATGGCAAACAATGGAAAAAGCAGAAAAAACTTACGAATTATCATTTGCTTGGCATATGGGGAAATAGAAAGGATAATGTATACGCTGTAGGACTGAATCCAAAAAGACATTACTAAGGGAATTTTTGAAATGAAAAATGGGATAAATTATGTAAGAAATGAGAGGTGTGAATTTAATGTCTGGGCTCCTCTTCTTAGCAAAGTAGCGGTAAAGATAATTTCTCCTGAAGAAAAAGTTATCCCTATGGAAAAGGATCATGAAGGATATTGGAAAACAACTATTGCAGACATAACTCCTGCTACAAAATATTTTTATCTTCTCAATGATGAAAAGGATAGAGCTGACCCGGCTTCACATTACCAGCCTGAAGGAGTTCATGGAGCATCACAAGTTATCGACCATAGTGTATTTCACTGGTCAGATTGGAATTGGCATGGGATTCCATTGAGTGAGATGATAATTTACGAGCTTCATGTTGGTACATTTACCCAGGATGGAAGCTTTAAAGCCATAGTTCCCAGGCTTGATGAATTACAGGATACCGGAATAAATACCATAGAATTAATGCCTGTTTCTCAATTTCCAGGAGAAAGGAATTGGGGCTATGACGGTGTTTACCCTTATGCAGTTCAGAAGTCCTATGGAGGGCCAGAGGGACTTAAACATCTTGTAAATGAATGCCACAGGAGAGAAATCTCTGTCATTCTCGACGTCGTATATAACCACCTTGGGCCCGAAGGGAATTATTTAAGGGACTTTGGGCCGTATTTTACGAATACTTACAGTACTCCGTGGGGCGAAGCTATAAATTTTGACTCCGCATATAGCAAAGAGGTGAGAACCTTTTTTATAGAAAATGCCCTTCATTGGTTCAGTCATTATCACGTGGATGCCCTTCGCCTTGATGCTATTCATGCCATATTTGATATGGGAGCCAAACACTTTCTCTCTGAGCTTTCAGAACGGGTAGAAGAATTTTCTCAAAAAAACAGGAGAAAGTACTACCTTATCGCTGAAAGTGATTTAAACGATTCCCGTGTTGTAATACCAAGAGAATCCTGGGGGTACGGTATTGATGGGGTATGGTGCGATGACTTTCATCACTCACTTCATACTCTTCTTACCGGAGAAAAGCGTGGATATTATCTTGATTTCGGAAAGATTGCGCACATGGTAACGTCCATGAAAGAGGGTTTTGTCTATTCAGGAGAGTATTCCGAGTTTAGAAAGAGAAATCATGGTAACCCTTCAAAGGATATACCTGCAAAACAAATGGTAGTTTTCTCACAAAACCACGATCAGATAGGAAACAGGATGCTTGGTGAAAGGCTCAGCACCCTTGTATCGTTTGAGGCTCTTAAACTTGCCGCCGGAATAGTCCTTCTTTCTCCCTATATACCCCTTCTCTTTATGGGAGAAGAATATGGTGAGAATACCCCATTTCTCTACTTTGTAAGCCATTCCGACCAAACCCTTATTGAGGCGGTACGACAGGGAAGGAAGAAAGAATTCGGTGAGTTCAAATGGCAGGGTGAACCGCCCGACCCACAGAGTACAGAAACATTCCTGAAATCAAAAATAAACTGGGAAAAAAGAAATGAAGGAAACCACAAGGTTTTATTGGACTTTTCTAAGAATCTGATAACACTAAGAAAAACAATCCTGCGCACTTTTACACTCCGACAAAAAAAGCCTTGATGTGGATGGCCTTGAAAAGGAAAAGATTATGTTTATGAGAAGAGGGAAAGACACCACTCATGTTTTTATTATTTTTAATTTCAACTGTGCTGGTGTTAAAATAACCCCTTCCATTCCTGATGGATGGGTGGAGTAAGATACTGGACTCATCTGAAAGAACATGGAATGGTCCCGGTTCGCTTCTCCCGAAGGAGCTAAATCCTGGGGATGAAATAATCATAAATGGACAGAGTTTTGTTGTGTATAATAAAGAGAAAATTTGATATAGTAATTAATTTTGTGTAAGGGATTTTTCAATGCATATTGATGAAAGAAAACGAGTAATTATAGAAAGGCTACATCCGGAGATCGATGGTGGGCGTTTTCCCATTAAGAGAGTTGTTGGAGAAAAGGTAATAGTTACCGCTGATATCTTTGCCGATGGGCATGATGCTCGTTTGGGCAAATGTTTTATACAAGTTTCAGAACGATGATACATGGCAAGAAACTCCCTATGTTGTTTTTGGAAAATGACAGGTGGCAGGGAAAATTTATTGTCGAAGAAATGGGAATTTATACTTACACAGTGGAAGGCGGCGTAGATCATTTCAAAACCTGGCAGAAATGACCTCAAGAAGAAATATGATGCCAACCAGGATATAAAGATCGAAATACTCATAGGAGTTCAACACATTCAAGATATATTACAAAGGATATCTGGTGATGATAAAAAAAACCTGTTACAGTATATAGCTTTCTTAAAAAAAGAAGAAAATAGACAAAAAGCGGTGACCATTGCTTTAAGCGGGGAACTCAGTACCCTGATAAAGAAATATCCGGATAAGCAGTCTGCTACGAATTATGGAAGGGAGCTCTGCCATAGTAGTAGACAGACAAAAAGCCCTTTTTAGTTCATGGTATGAACGATTCCCACGGTCATGTTCTCCGGAAACTGACAAACATGGAACATTCAAAGATTGCGAAACCATCCTTCCGGAGATTGCAAAGATGGGCTTTGATGTGTTTTATCTCCCGCCCATTCATCCTATAGGAAAGACGAACCGCAAAGGAAAGAATAATTCACCTGTATCTGTCCAGATGATGTGGGATGCCCATGGGCAATAGGATCGCAAGAAGGCGGACACAAAGCCATTCATCCTCAACTGGGAACACTTGAGCGACTTTGAACAATTGATGAACAAAGCAAAAGATTATGGGATAGAAATTGCCTTAGATCTGGCATTCCAGTGTTCCCCGGATCATCCGTACGTAAAGCAGCATCCGGAATGGTTTCGATGGCGTCCTGACGGCTCTGTACAATATGCTGAAAATCCACCGAAAAAATATGAAGATGTACTTCCCATAAATTTTGAAACTGAACACTGGCAACAACTGTGGGAGGAATTAAAAAGTGTTGTGATCTTCTGGGCAGAAAGAGGTATCCGCATATTCAGGGTTGATAACCCGCACACGAAGCCATTTTCTTTCTGGGAGTGGCTGATCAAGGAAGTCAAGAGCAAGTACCCTGATGTTCTTTTTCTTTCAGAGGCATTTACCAGGCCAAAGGTTATGTACTATCTCGCAAAACTCGGATTCACGCAATCGTACACCTATTTTACATGGAGGAATACAAAGAAAGAATTTATCACTTACATTAACGAACTTACGAAAACAGAGGTTAAAGAATATTTCAGGCCTAACTTCTGGCCTAACACCCCGGATATCCTTCCGGAACATCTCCAGCATGGAGGTAGGCCGGCCTTTATGATGCGGCTTATTCTTGCTGCAACACTATCCTCCAATTATGGCATTTTTAGCCCGGATTTCGAACTCTGTGTCAGTGAGGCCATTACAGGAAAGGAGGAGTATTTAAATTCGGAAAAATATGAGATCCGATGCCGGGATTGGAACAAACCTGGAAATCTTAAGGATCTTATTGCACGAGTTAATCGAATACGGAAAGAAAACCCATCCCTTCAGATGACCTCGAATGTTCAGTTTTATGAGGTAGATAATGACTCTCTCCTCTTCTATGGGAAAGTAACGGATGATGCTTCTGATATAATATTTGTCGTGGTAAATCTTGACCCCTATCACATCCAATCCGGATGGATAAAAGTTCCTATTGATATATACGGTATAAGCGCAGATCAGCCGTATTTAGCACATGATCTGTTAAGTGACGACAAATATATCTGGCAGGGAGAAAAAAATTATGTTGAACTTAATCCCCAGGTTATTCCTGCTCATATTTTCAAGATCAGGAAAAGATTAAAAAAGGAAACCGATTTTGACTATTTCATGTAAGGAGTTACACATATGCCAGTGAAAGATGTTTACCTTGAGGATAACCCTTTTTGGTATAAGGATGCGATTATATACGAACTTCACATAAAGGCCTTTTACGACACCAATAGTAACGGAATTGGAGATTTTAAGGGGCTTACTGAAAAATTGGACTATCTGGAGAATCTTGGCATAACTGCCATATGGTTGCTTCCCTTTTACCCGTCTCCTCTCAAGGATGATGGGTACGATATAGCGAATTACTTTGGTGTTCATCCTGACTACGGTTTATTAAGGGATTTTAAGGAATTTATCAAAGAAGCCCACAGAAGGGGGCTAAGGGTGATTACGGAGCTAGTTTTAAATCATTCCTCTGATCAGCATGCATGGTTTCAAGGCGCCAGGAAGGCAAGGCCAGGTTCCTCTCTGAGGAATTTTTACGTCTGGAGCGATACCCCGGAAAAGTACACAGATGCAAGGATTATATTTAAAGACTTTGAAAATTCAAACTGGACATGGGACCATGTAGCAAATGCCTACTACTGGCACCGATTTTATTCTCATCAGCCCGATTTAAATTTTGAGAATCCTTTAGTTAAGAAAAAAATACTGAGGGTTATTAATTATTGGCTCGATATGGGGGTTGATGGATTTCGGCTGGACGCTGTTCCTTATCTCTTTGAAAGAGAAGGAACAAACTGCGAGAACTTACCAGCAACATACGAATTCTTAAAACAACTAAGATCCTTTGTTGACAACAACTATAAAAATAAAATACTGCTTGCAGAAGCAAATCAGTGGCCAGAAGACGCGGTGGCATATTTTGGAAACGGGGACGAATGCCACATGGCATTTCATTTCCCATTGATGCCAAGGTTGTTTATGGCCCTTTGGATGGAAGACCGGTTTCCCATTGTTGACATCTTTGAACAGACCCCGTCAATACATGAAACGTGCCAGTGGGCGCTTTTTTTGAGAAATCACGACGAACTTACCCTTGAAATGGTAAGTGATGAAGAAAGGGATTACATGTACAGGGTCTATGCGAGCGACCCGGTTGCACGGGTAAATCTCGGGATTCGCCGTCGTCTGGCTCCCCTTCTCGGAAATAACCGGCGGAAAATTGAACTTATGAATTTTCTTCTCTTTTCCCTTCCCGGCACTCCCATTATTTACTATGGGGACGAAATCGGCATGGGAGATAATTACCATCTTGGAGACAGAGATGGTGTAAGAACGCCCATGCAGTGGAGCATTGACCGGAATGCTGGCTTTTCCAGGGCAAATCCACAGAAGCTTTATCTCCCCATCATTATGGACCCCGAATACCATTATGAAACCATTAATGTAGAGAATCAGGAAATGAATCCGGGGTCGCTTCTCTGGTGGATGAAAAGAGTTATTTCCAAGAGGAAGTATTTTAAGGCATTCGGAAGGGGAAGCATAGAGTTCCTGTTTCCGGATAACCCAAAAATACTGGCGTTCATGCGTAAGTATCAGGAAGAGTGTATCCTTACTGTAATGAATCTGTCAAGATTCTCACAGGCAGTGGAGCTGGACCTTTCGAAGTTTACCGGATGTATACCAGAGGAGGTGTTCAGCGGAAATAAATTTCCCATGATAAAAGACACCCCCTATCTTCTTACCCTTGGTCGTCATGATTACTACTGGTTTTTGTTGCGAAAAGAAGAAAGCAGCGTGAGAACTGTAAAAATACGCACGATCCCTGTAGTAAGTGTGACTGGAAGCTGGGAAACTGTTTTCAGAGGAAGAACAAAAGAGGTATTGGAAAAGGAAATATTACCCTTTTACATAAATGGATGCAGATGGTTTGGCGGTAAATCTCGAGAGATACAATCGATTAAAATCGTAGAAAATATTACTTTGAAAGAAAACTCTTATGTCTCTCAATTACTCCTGCTTGCAGTCTGGTACACTACAGGAATCTGTGATTATTATCTTCTTCCGGTCTCCTTCACATCAGGTGACAGAGCGGAAAATATTACTATAGAAAATCCCAATGCTGTAATCACACACACGAAGAGTGAGACCGCCGAAGGGATCATTTACGACAGTGTGCATGATGAAGAGTTCAGGAAAATGATCCTCGCTATGATTGTAAAAAAGCACCATATCATCGGACTTCAGGGAAAACTTGTCTCTTATCCAGGAAAGGCGTTTAAAAAATATAAACACGATGAACTTCTTTCGGAAAAATCACAGGTTCTTAAGGCGGAACAGACTAATACTTCTTTTCTGTATGGCAAGACACTTTTTTTTAAACTCTATCGGCGGCTTGACGAAGGAATAAATCCCGATCTGGAAATCGGCAGATATCTGACAGAAAAGGTATCTTTTCCAAATGTTCCGTCTTTAATGGGTGCCATACAATATGTACGACATGGTATCGAACCAGTAGTCATTGGAATGCTGCAAACATGTATTCCTAATCAGGGGGACGGATGGACTTTTTCCCTTGACTGGGTGGGAAGATTTTTTGGCGCAGTTATTGCCAGAAGAAACGAGATCCAGGAGATGCCAAAAACTCCGTCCTCGCTTTCTGAAGTTGTTACCGAGGATATCCCATTACTTATGAAAGAATTAATTGGAGGCCTCTACCTTGAGATGATTACCCTCTTAGGGAAAAGAACTGCTGAACTCCACGTCCTGCTTTCTTCTGAAGGAGAGAATAAGCATTTTACGCCGGAACCTTTTTCTGTTCTCTATCAAAGGTCTCTTTACCAATCAATGCAGGCACTTACAAAAAAGAACCTTGCGCTCCTCAAAAAGAACGTTAAAAACTTACCCGATAATCTGAAAGAACTAACAAAGGATATACTTGATCGTGAAAAAGGAATATTGGATCGCTTTAAAATACTTTTCAAGAGGAAGATATCCGTGATAAAGATACGAATTCACGGAGATTATCATCTAGGACAAGTC
Source organism: uncultured Planctomycetota bacterium (assembly GCA_963709355.1). Classification (GTDB taxonomy): domain Bacteria; phylum Planctomycetota; class Brocadiia; order Brocadiales; family Brocadiaceae; genus PLOWO2-12-38-17. Next base: position 23,331 of record CAVPVY010000005.1, on the reverse strand, counting down.
CTTTATACAGGAAATGATTTTATTATTATTGACTTTGAAGGTGAACCGGCAAGAACTCTCAGCGAAAGAAGGTTGAAGAGGTCTCCGTTAAGAGATGTGGCGAGCATGATAAGGTCTTTTCATTACGTTGCCCATACTGCACTTCTGAAACAGGGATCGATTCGAACGGAAGATATTCCTGCGTTAGAACCCTGGGTTGAATTATGGTACAAGTATATAGCGGGTATTTTTTTAAAATCATATCTTGATACAGCAAAAGATGCCCCTTTTATCCCTAAAGAGAGAGAAGCACTTGATATCCTGCTAAGGGCGTATATCTTAGAAAAGGCCATTTATGAACTGGGCTATGAGTTAAACAATCGTCCTGAATGGACATTGATTCCCTTGAAAGGCATAAAATCTCTGCTGGAGGAAAAATGATGTCACAGGAGAAGACAACATCTGACAATTTTGTCCAAAATAAAAGGCTTCTTACCGATCACGATGTTTATCTCTTTAAGGAGGGAAACCATTTCCAACTATACGACAAACTCGGTTCTCACCTTATGGCTGTTAATGGAGTCCAGGGAACCTACTTTGCCGTATGGGCGCCAAACGCAGAGAGGGTGACAGTCCTGGGAGATTTCAATCAATGGAACAAGGACTCACACCCTCTGGTGCTACGAGACGACAGTTCAGGTATTTGGGAGGGTTTTGTCAAAGGCATTGGCAACGGAACCACATACAAATACCACATAATCTCCAAATACAATGGCTACATGGTCGATAAGGGGGATCCTTTTGCCTTTCGATGGGAAACACCGCCAAAAACTGCTTCACAGGTATGGGATCTCAAATATGAATGGAATGATAATGAATGGATGAAAAACAGGCGTAAGGAGAATTCGGTATCTGCGCCATTGAGTATTTATGAAATCCATCCTGGTTCATGGAAGAGGGTTCCGGAAGAAGGCAACAGGTCTCTTACTTACAGAGAAATGGCTCAAAATCTTGCAGAATATGTAACTGAAATGGGCTTTACCCATGTTGAATTCTTGCCCGTCACGGAGCATCCGTTTTATGGGTCATGGGGATATCAAAGCGTAGGATATTTTGCACCTACAAGCAGGTATGGAACTCCCCAGGATTTCATGTATCTGATTGATTGTCTGCATCAAAACGGTATTGGCGTCATCCTTGACTGGGTACCTTCTCACTTTCCTGCGGATGAGCATGGACTTGTCTATTTTGACGGTACACACCTCTACGAACACGCGGACCCGAAGAAGGGTTTTCATCCTGACTGGAAAAGCTATATTTTCAATTATGGCAGAAATGAAGTAAGAAACTTTCTTATTAGCAGCGCACTTTTCTGGCTCGATAAATATCATATTGACGGTATCAGGGTAGACGCCGTAGCATCAATGCTTTACCTTGACTATTCAAGAAAAGATGGCGAATGGATACCAAATGAGTATGGGGGCAGGGAAAATACAGAAGCAATAAAGTTTATAAAAAGATTTAATGAAGCGGTTTTTGGCGCTTATCCTGACGTACAGACCATAGCAGAAGAATCGACAGCATGGCCGATAGTTTCAAAACCAACTTATGTTGGAGGGCTTGGTTTTGGCATGAAATGGAATATGGGATGGATGCATGATACCCTGGAATACTTCTCTAATGATCCATTGTATCGAAAGTATCGTACGAATCAACTTACTTTTAGTATACTCTACGCATTCTCCGAGAACTTTGTCCTCCCCTTGTCTCATGATGAAGTAGTTTATGGGAAAGGGTCTTTGATTGGAAAGATGCCAGGTGACGAGTGGCAGAAATTTGCGAATCTCAGACTTTTATTCGGATACATGTTTGGTCAACCGGGAAAAAAACTCCTCTTCATGGGCGGAGAGTTTGCTCAAGGGAGAGAATGGAACCATGACGAAAGCCTTGACTGGCACATACTCCAGCATCCGCATCATCAGGGAGTACAGAAATGGGTCAAAGATTTAAATTATCTGTATAAAAGCGAACGGGCGTTGCACGAGCTGGATTTCAGTGGTGAAGGATTTGAGTGGATAGACTGTCACGATTGGGAACACAGCATTATCAGTTTTGTACGAAAGGGAAAAGCTCCTGATACTATTATCCTCATTGTATGTAACTTTACTCCTATACCGAGGAAAAATTACAGAGTGGGCGTTCCCAAGGGCGGTCACTGGAAAGAAGTATTAAATAGCGATGCAAAAATATACGGGGGAAGTGGATATGGAAATTTTGGAGGTCTGGAAGCTGCTCCGTTACCGATGCACGGAAGGTACTATTCGCTTTCTCTGAATTTACCTCCCCTGGGAATACTTTTTTTTAAACGACAAGGAGATATTGGATAATGGATAGATATATCTGCATACATGGACATTTTTATCAGCCACCGAGGGAAAACCCATGGCTTGAGGCCATAGAGTTACAGGATTCTGCACATCCATACCATGATTGGAACGAAAGAATTACTGCTGAATGTTATGCTCACAATGCAGCATCCAGAATTCTGGATGGGGAAAATCGCATTGTGGATATAGTCAGCAATTATGCAAGAATGAGTTTTAACTTCGGACCTACACTTCTTTCGTGGATGGAAAAATACACACCTGACGTATATCAGGCCATACTTGATGCCGACAGGCTAAGTATTGGATGGAGATCGGGTCATGGCAGCGCAATTGCGCAGGTATATAATCACATGATAATGCCGCTGGCCAATACCCGTGACAAACACACTCAAATACTATGGGGCATAAGAGACTTTGAGTACAGGTTTAAACGTTTTCCCGAAGGTATGTGGCTTTCAGAAACGGCAGTTGACAGAGAGACACTGGATATCCTGGCAGAGCATGGCATAAAATTTACCATCCTTTCCCCGCATCAGGCGTTCAGGGTAAGGAAGGCTGGCGCAAAAAAGTGGAAAGATGTAAGTGGAGGACGAATTGATCCCACAAGGGCTTATTTATTCAAGTTGCCATCTGGCAGAACAATAAACATCTTTTTTTACGACGGACCTATATCCCAGGCAGTAGCATTTGAAAAATTACTGCATCGGGGAGAAGATTTTGCAAATCGTCTGTTAAGTGGTTTTTCTGACATAAGGGAATGGTCTCAGATTCTCCATATTGCTACCGACGGGGAGTCATATGGGCATCATAGTCGATTTGGAGATATGTCCCTTGCCTTTGCTCTTAATTATATAGAGTCCCAGGGACTTGCACGACTAACAAATTATGGCGAATATCTGGAAAAACATCCACCGTTGCATGAAGTTGAAATACTTGATAATTCATCCTGGAGTTGTATGCATGGCATAGAACGATGGAAAAGCAATTGTGGATGTAATTCTGGCGGGCACCCTGAGTGGAATCAAAACTGGAGATCACCTTTGCGTGAAGTGCTAGACTGGCTAAGAGACCAGATGATTATCAAATATGAGCAAAAGGCAAAAGAATATCTGAAAGACCCATGGAAAGCAAGAGATGAATATATACGTGTAATTCTGAATCGCTCTGATGAAAATAGAAACAATTTTTTCGAAGAACATCAGGCAAAAAATCTCAATGAGAATGAAAAAGTATTAATCTTCAAACTGCTCGAAATTCAAAGGCATGCCATGCTTATGTATACCAGCTGCGGATGGTTTTTTGATGAGCTTTCAGGCATAGAAACGGTACAAATTATTCAGTACGCAGGAAGGGTAATTCAACTGTCGGAAAAGGTATTTAATGAAAATATCGAGAATGCCTTTTTGGAAAAACTCTCTCGGGTACAAAGTAATTTGCCCGAACAGAAAGACGGTGCCCATATATATGGGCAGTTCGTCAAACCGTCTATGATAGATCTCAAGAAGGTTGGTGTGCACTATGCCGTCAGTTCACTCTTTGAAGACTACCCCGAAACAACTGAAATTTACTCCTATGTGGTTGCTAAACAAGACTACCAGAAATTGCTTGCGGGAAGAGCAAAACTTGCCGTAGGTCGTATTTGCATCACGTCAAAGATAACAAGAGGAACAGAATATATTAGTTTTGGCGTTCTCTATCTTGGCAACCATGATTTTAACGGCGGCGTTCGTAATTTTCAAGGGGATGAGGCATATCAATCCATGAAGGATGAGATAATAACGACATTTGAAAAGGGTTCCTTTGCTGAAATAATAAGGCTTATGGATAAGAATTTTGGTATGCATAACTACTCACTGAGAAATCTTTTTAAGGATGAACAACGCAAGATTTTGCATGAAATCATTGATATAACTATGCAAGATTTCGAATTAACTTATCGCCATATATACGAGGATAACCGTCTTTTAATGGGCTTTTTAAAAGAATTAGGAATGCCCCTACCGAAGGGATTCCTTATTGCAGCAGAGTTTACATTTAATTCTGATATTCAAAAGGCATTTTTAGAAAATATTGATGTAAAGAGAATACATCAAATAAGTAATGATATTAAAAAATGGAACGTACCGTTGGATTCTAAAGAGACAGAATTTTTAACCCGCAAAAGGGTAGAGGAAATTATGGATAAAATATATAAAGACCCTTCCAATTTCTCTTCACTTGTCGAGATCCAGGCACTGATAAAGCTTCTACAATCACTTCCCATAGAGATGAATTTCTGGTATATGCAAAATATCTATTACAAGATGGCAAAAACAGCTTATATGGAATTCCTGTCGAAGGCGAAAGCTGGCGATGAAAATGCGGCCCGATGGACCGAAGTTTTCAGGCAGATTGGGCAGGACTTGTTTTTTAATACAGCAGCAGTGCTGCCTGAAACTTAGGGTTATTATTTTCAAAAGGGGAATAGAAATGAATCTAAGAAGGTGTGGTATTCTACTTCACATTACTTCTCTGCCATCACCTTATGGTATAGGAGATTTTGGGGAGGCAGCTTATAAATTTGTAGATTTTCTAGCAGAAACCAGGCAATGTTTATGGCAAATCTTGCCTTTAAATCCAACTTGCTCTGTATACGGGAATAGTCCTTATAGTAGTTATTCGGCTTTTGCCGGAAATCATATTATGATAAGCCTTGGTCTTCTTGTGCAAGATGGCATTCTTTCAAAAGCTGATATAAAAGATCCTCCAACTTTTCGTGACGATAGAGTTGATTACAAAGCTGTTACTGCTTATAAAGCGAATATCCTTCGTTTAGCCTTCGGTAATATTCAGGGTAAACTGGAAGAGGATTCTGAATTTAAAAGGTTTTGCTGTGAAAATGCTTACTGGCTCGATGATTACACCCTGTTCGTTACCCTGAAGGACCATTTTCAGGGGGCTATTTGGAGTAATTGGCCTGATGATATAAAACGCAGGGAAATTGACGCAGTAAGATTTTGGAAAGAAAAATTGAAAGATATGATATTGTTGGAAAAGTTTTTCCAGCATCTATTTTTTAAGCAGTGGTTTTTACTTAAAAAATACAGCAACTCAAAAAATATACAAATAATGGGCGATATTCCTATTTATGTAACATACGATAGCGCTGATGTCTGGGCTAAGCCCGAAATTTTTAAGTTAGATGATGCAAAAAAACCCATGTTTGTTGCCGGAGTCCCTCCGGATTATTTCAGTGCAACGGGGCAACTGTGGGGGAATCCTGTTTATAACTGGGATGTTCTTAAAGAAACTGGTTACTCATGGTGGCTGAGACGTATAGAATTCAACCTTAAACTCTTTGATATTGTCCGGCTCGATCACTTCAGGGGCTTTGTTTCGTACTGGGAAGTTCCTGCAGGTGAAAAGACGGCAGTGAGTGGGAGATGGGTAAATACCCCCGTTAAAGATTTTTTTAATATATTGTATAGACACTTCCCAAGCCTACCCATTATTGCGGAAGACCTTGGAGAAGAAATAACGCCGGAGGTAAGGGAGATTATGAGCATATTTGAAGTTCCTGGAATGAAAGTACTCCAATACGCATTTGGAAAAGATTTACCAACAAGTCCATTTATCCCTCACTATTACACAACATCTTGTGTTGTCTATACTGGAACACATGATAATAATACAACGAAGGGCTGGTATAAAAAGGAAATAAGCCATGAAGACAGAGACAGAATTCAAAAATACCTGGGAGGAGACGTCACAGAAGACAATATCCACAGTCACCTTATCAGACTTGCTATGATGTCCGTTGCAAACATGGTTGTCATACCATTGCAGGATATTCTTGGCCTAGGGGAAGAATCGAGAATGAACTTCCCTTCGACTTCAGAAAATAATTGGGAATGGAGACTTTTGCCAGAACAAATTACGTCCGAACTTATACGAGAGCTAACGAAGATAACTGTAATTTATGGCAGAGCATAAAAATAATAATTTTGTAACAATTTGCTTTTAATAACAACCGACAAAGGTGCTTCTAAAAATCTTGCGGAATGCAATCAATCAATAAGGTGAGCAATAAAATGTCTACAGAAACACTTTCTGATCCCCGTATACCAGTTTCAACGTACAGGCTGCAATTGAATCATAAGTTTAGATTCTCAGATGCCAAAATGCTTATTTTTTACCTCAACGGCCTCGGTATTAGTGATATATACACCTCCCCCTATTTTAAGGCAAAAGACGGCAGCCTTCATGGCTACGATATTGTTGACCACAATACCTTGAATCCCGAAATCGGGCAGGAAGAAGAATACCATGAAATGGTACAGGAACTGGGGAAATATCAAATGGGACAGATCCTTGACATCGTCCCAAACCATATGTGTATTACCAGCAAAGAAAATACATGGTGGATGGATGTTCTGGAAAACGGTCTGAGTTCTCCCTATGCAAATTTTTTTGACATTGATTGGGAACCGGTAAAAATAGAACTGAAAAATAAAGTACTTATCCCTACTTTAGGTGATCAGTATGGAATTGTTCTTGAAAGGCAGGAATTGCAACTTGTCTTTGAAAACGGTGATTTCTTTCTTTATTACTATCAGCATAAATTTCCTATAAGACCAAAGACATATATAGATATACTACAGCATCGTATACATGAGTTAAAAAATAATATCTCTCCAGAAGACCCACATCTTAACGAGCTTTTGAGTATTATAACTGCATTAAACCATTTACCCTCATATACTGAAAAGGATCCGGAAAAGATTGCAGAACGATACCGCGAGAAAGAAATCGTAAAGAAACGATTATGGAATCTCTACAGTGAAAATCTTGGAATTAAAATATTCGTAGATGAAAATGTGAAAATATTTAATGGTGTAAAAGATAAGTCCGAAAGCTTTAACTTTCTTGACAATCTCCTTAATCAGCAGATCTACAGGCTCTCGCAATGGAGTGTGGCTACCGAGGAAATTAATTACCGGAGATTCTTTGATATTAATGACCTTGCGGCAATCAGAATGGAAAATTCTCTTGTTTTCATAGAAACCCATAAATTGATTTTTAAACTTATCAGAGAAGGCACGGTTACAGGGTTGAGGATTGACCATCCCGATGGCTTGTACAACCCCTCAGAATATTTTCAAAAACTGCAAAGGAATTGCTTTCTCCATAAAGGTCTAGGCACTTTAAATAATGTTGCAGATCATCCTGATAGAGTGGCTGAAATATTGAAGCAGTATGATGACTGCTTATTGTCTAATCCACAAATGAAACCCTTTTATATAGTTGGCGAAAAGATCCTCATCAAAGGGGAAAAGACGCCTGAAGACTGGCCAATTTATGGCACTACCGGATATGACTATTTAAACTCCTTAAATGGTATTTTTATCGAGACGGTTAATGTAAAGGCATTTGACGACATATACACCAGATTCATCAAATCAAAGATCAACTTTCAAGATATTATTTATGAGAAGAAAATACTCATTATGGAAACGGTGATGTCCAGTGAGGTTAATACTCTCGGTCACTTCCTGAACCGATTATCTGAAAAAAACAGGCATACAAGGGATTTTACCTTAAACAGCCTTACTGTAGTTATAAAAGAGGTTATCGCCTTTTTCCCTGTATACAGAACGTATATACAATCGTTGGATGTAACCGAACGTGACCGTAAGTATATAGAATTGGCGGTATCTAAGGCAAAGAAAAAGAACCCTGCCATGAGCGTATCAATCTTTGATTTTCTTAAGGATGTCTTGTTGCTCAAGTATCCGGAAAATTTTGGAGACGATGATAAGAAGGAATGGCTTGATTTTGTTATGAGATTTCAGCAGATTACCGGCCCTGTCATGGCTAAAGGACTCGAAGATACAACCTTTTATGTTTATAACCGATTTCTTTCCCTGAATGACGTAGGGGGAAGTCCGGATAGATTCGGCACACCCATAGAGACCTTTCATGGACAAAATATAGAGAGGTTCAAGTCCTGTCCCCACGCCCTAACCACCACCTCGACGCATGATTCAAAACGCAGTGAAGATGTAAGGGCAAGGATCAATGTGCTTTCGGAAATACCAGATGAGTGGCGGGAGCACCTGATACGATGGAGACGGCTTAATAAAAGAAAGAGAGTCGTTAGTGAAGGCATGGAAATCCCAGGCGCCAACGAAGAGTATCTGCTTTATCAGAGCCTTATTGGCGTATGGCCTGTTGAACCGATGGACAGGTCTGAATATGACGTGTTTAAGAAACGGATTAAGGATTATATAGTAAAGGCAACAAGAGAGGCAAAGGTTAATACAAGCTGGATAAGCCCCAACACTATGTATGAAGATACTCTCATGAATTTTATCGAAACTATTTTGAGTAACGTCAGTGGAAATAAATTCCTGAAAGATTTTCAAACATTTCAAAAGAAAATATCTCACTACGGCATGTTTAACTCTCTCTCACAAACACTGCTCAAGATAACTTCTCCGGGTGTTCCTGATTTCTATCAGGGCACTGAATTGTGGGATTTCAGTCTTGTAGACCCCGACAACCGCAGACCTGTAGATTACAGCGTAAGAACCAGGATGCTGAAGGAACTGATACAGAATGAGCAAGAAATGCCGCTATCAGAGCTTGCAAAGGAATTGACTATCAATAAAGATAATGGGAAGATAAAGCTTTACCTGATATATAAAGCCCTAAATTACCGGAAAACCAACAGAGATCTCTTCCAAAGCGGAGATTATTCCCCCATTTCAGCAATGGGAGAGAGGGCCGATACAATTTGCTCGTTTGTGAGGAAATTTGGGAATTCCGTGGCGCTGGTTGTTGCGCCCAGATTTTTTACAAAGCTTATACAACAACCTGAAGGTCTGCCTTTTGGCAAAGAGGTATGGAAAGACTCGGTTATTGTCATACCGTCTGAGGAAGCAGGTATGAAATACAGGAATATTTTTACGGGAGAGAATATAACACCAGTAAGGCACAACGAAACAACTGCCCTATATCTGGCAGAAATATTTACTAATTTTCCTGTGGCTTTAATGGAAGGGATTATTTGAAGATGTTTGAGAAGTGTATAGTTCTGAAAGAGAAACATGCCGTTCTGTCCTCATTGTATCTGAGCATTTGCTTTATGTTGGTAGGTCTCTGTGCTGCAGTTCAAGCTCAAACCCTTGAGAAAAAAACCGATGAAGTAAAAATTACAGAAACAGGCATAACGGTAAAAACGACGGATGTTGAGAATGCCAGAATAAAGGCCGAGGAAATAAATGCCACACTAGCCAAATACATTGAAGAAATAGAGCCTGTTATATCAGATCTGGAAGGTGACGTTGAAACGACAACTATTTATCTTGAGGGATTACAACGGGACAAGAATATCTATCAGACTAAAGAGGCAAAACCTGAATTTTTAGAATTATTAGATAAAGAACTTAAAGTTGTTAAACAGAAGATAGATGTGGACAATGAGCAGATACAGGCATATAAGGAGCAGCTTGCAGCCCTTCAAAATCATGCAAAGGTTTTTGCCGATTGGGTTATGTTACTTGGTTCAGCGGTAAAGTTGGCGGAAACAATTGGCGTGACGCCATCAGACCAGTTTTCCACAACTAAAAAGGAGGCAGATCTTGCAAAGGGGTACATTACAGCAGTACAGGCAAGTCTCAAGGAAAAGGAAACACTTGTTTCGCATTTTACCAAGGAGCTGGAAGATGTTAAAGTGCAAATATCCACTAAGGATCAGGAGCTTGCAAAGGATTTAGAATCATTGAAGGCGAAAATCCAGGAAGATGCCCTTATGAAAGCGGCGCATGAAAAGGTTAAGAGCATTGTCGCGTGGAAAAAGGCTGTAAATACGCAGTGGGTTTTAATATTCGAGAAAAAACTTGAAACGGCAAAGATCCGTTATGATGAAGCAGCACAGACAGTTAAAAACGCAGAACTCAATGCAGCCCTTTTAGCCGAAAAGGCAAAACGTCTGGAAGAAAAGCTACAGGCGGAAGAATTAAAAAAGAAACAGGCTGAGTTGGAAGCAGCAAAAAAGGCAGAAGAGGTAACGCAGAAAGTAGCAGAGGTTACAAGGGCAGAAGCAGAAAAAACCATACAGGAAACAGCCAGGAAAACCGAGGAAATTGCGCAGAAACAAATGGTAACTACTTCCCCGGAGAAAAAGAGGGTGCTGGAACTGGAGGCAGAGGTACAAAAACAGCTTGGACTAATTGCAAAAAAGAAGGACGAACTTATTACCATAGGCGCGCAACGATATAAAGACGTTACTGAACATAGAAAGTTAGAAGCAGAAGTCGAAGAGTTAAAAAACAAAGGAGCGGCGTTAAAAGATGTTGAAGAATCGCTAAAAAAAGTTGATTCAGAAATAAAACGCTTTTCGGAGGCAATAACGACATTGGAAAGCCTCATTCCTTCTGTAAAACAGGAGGAAAAGCTGGTTTCAGATAATCTGTCTATAGCTTATGAGGAAATTTCAAAGATTGAAAAGGAAGGAACATCATTTGAAGACAAAGAACTGGCGGGAAAGGCAACAGCATATGCACGGCAGATAGCAAAGACACTGGAAGAGCAGGCCGGACTCGTATCTGCAAGACTAGATAGATTGTATGAACGACTGGAAATCATGAAAAAATCGTTAGCCCTGTTGGATAAGACCAAAGAAACGTTGAACAATATGAAGGCGGCTAATGTCTGGACAAGAATAAGGAGTTCGTTTTCTACAAAGACATTTATTGTTTTATATAAAGACATAACAGGCAGCTATATTCGATTAGACGATTTGTTCAATGCAGTTCAACTTCATACAAAAGATTTTATAACATATGTAGCACAAAATAAGTACACCCTCACATTCTGGATAAAATTGTGCGGAATAGTACTGTTAGCCATTGGATGTTACTTTACGAAACGACGTATCCGACGTCTTTGCGCAAAAAAGGCAATTGAATTTTATGAGTATGAGGCATCTTTTGACTACAAAACAAGACTTTTCTACAGTCTTTTCATAATCCTGCAAAAAAGTATATTTGCCATACTATTGACTATTCTTGCCGTACTTGTAGCAGTAATCTTTGACCTAAAAATTCCGGTAGTAAAGGCAACTATACAGGTACTCATCTATATTGCCACTTACAAAGTTTTCAAAGGTTTTCTTATTGAGGCTTTTAGCCCTGAAAAGGGAGAGAAAATACTGTTTACCTCGCTTGCGTATGTATCGCCAAAGCATCTTTATAAGTCTTTGAGTGTTATTCTGTTATTTTCTTTCGTTTTATTATCGATAATTTCTGTACTCACTATATTTCGATACACGAGTGACGTTATTGAACTACTCTGGTTTATTTACCGGGTGGGGACATTGATACTTCTATTATGGCTTGCAACACAAAAGACACTCATATTTAAATTGCTGCCCAGTGCAGAAAGTCAATTAGGAAGGGTTATTCACCGTATAATAACGGTAATTTACCCTGTCTTTATTACTTTCATTGTCTTTCTTTTTGCGATAAGAAGCCTCGGATATCCTGTATTAACATACGTATTATTAAAAACGTGTATTAAGAGTTTCGTAATTGCCTTTATCGCATTCTGGGTGTGGAAGTTCCTGGTGTATAGGTTAAATTATGTCAGAGAGATGCGCCTGAAAAGGGAACATATCAAAAAAGGCACTCCTGATGAAAAGAAATTTCACACAGTTACGGCAATATACAGTGTTTCGTTTAATTATGTAGTTTCTATTATTGCGGCAGTAGTTATTATTCGCGTATGGATAAAGACGTTTCGTGACTCAATAGACTCGCCCGCTGCACCCTATTTGGTACAAAAAACCTTTGGGCAGATTGGCACAATATTGGGCATTATTGGCAATGGATTGAAGTACCGTTTTATCTTTGAGGAAGGGAGGTATACGACGCCCTTAAAGATTATTTTTGCATTGATTGTGTTGCTTGGGTCCTTTTTTGTTGCACGGTATATAAAGACATTGCTGGATGAAAAGGTATTCTATAAGCTCCGCTTGGAACGTGGGCTCAGACAAACACTATCTACCCTTACACGATATATCATTATAGGTATTGCGGCGCTTATAGGCCTCAACCTGGCTGGTATTCCTTTGCGAAGTTTAGCGATCTTTGCAGGTGCGTTTGGTATTGGTATTGGCTTTGGAATGCAGAATATCATCGGTAATTTTATCAGTGGGATCATCCTTCTTTTTGAGCGTCCCATGCGTGTCGGAGATGTAATTACCCTGGAAGACGGGACGTTGGGTACAATTGAAAAAATCAGCGCACGATGCACTACTATTCAAACACCGGATGCTATTACTATTACAGTACCCAACTCGAAGTTCATAGAGAGCAGGATAACGAATTGGACGCATCCAAACAAACAGATGCGGGGTTTTGTCAGGGTAGGTGTAGCGTATGGTTCTGATACAAACTCTGTAAAGAAATGCTTGTTGGAAATTGCCCGTCAGAATACCAATGTAAGAGCATACCCGGAACCATTCGTGCGGTTTGCCGAGTTTGGCGATAGTGCATTGATCTTTGAATTATACTTTTGGGCAGACGATCCCGGGAAACGCTGGTTTACCCAGAGTGAATTAAATTTTACAATTGACGAGATTTTCAGAAAGAACAATATCGAAATTGCCTTCCCACAAATGGATATTCACATACGTTCCACTGAGCCTTTTCCTGTCCAAAATACGCATGAGACTATCAAGCAAGAAGATAATCAAAATAAAGAAGATAAAAATTAAGTAACGAAACCGCCTGTCATTGTGCCAAAAATATTACTAACTTTATGAAAACAACCTGCATATTAAAATATTTAACTCTTTTCTTACTATGGCTATGTCTTCTTATAAATAATGTGTTTTCAGATCAGATAAAAACAATTGACGGCAATATTGTTGAAGGGGAAGTAATGGGTGTGGACGAAGAGTACCTCACCGTACTACAAAGAAGCGACAGTATAGTCTTTATTCAATGGCGCATTGTCAGTCTCATTTCAAGGAACAAAGAAATTGTTATCGTGAGTCATGAGAATAATCGAAAGAAATTTTCTATTCTTACTACAACCACAGATAGTTTTTCAGTTAAAGACATAAGGTTCAAGACGACTGATAACATACAGGACATTTATCCTAAAGAAATAGCAGCCAACCGCCCATTCTTTTTACAGGAGAGAGAACAATCGGAGCAGGGAGTGACAAATGCTCCTTTCTCCTCCTCACCGCCGAAACCGCAAAATGATCCACGGCAGAACACTGTCCAACAAAAGAAGCCATGGAAGGGAAATGTTGATGCTGGTCTTACGATCCAGAAAGGAAATAAAGAGGCATTAACAACCAACGTAAAAACTGACTTTACCTTGGAAAGAACGAAAGATAATGTTTATTTTAACAGCCTCTTTCTGTTTGAGACAAAGGATGGTGAGAAAAACATTGATGAACAACGGGGCACTTTGAAATATGAAAGGAAACACCTGCAAAAGGTGTATTCGTTTTATCAAGAAAGCCTGGAGCGGGATGAGATCGAAGAACTTAATCTCCGATCTATTACATCGTCTGGCGCTGGATACCGATTTATTGAAACGGATAGATTAAAGTATAAATCAGAAATTGGTCCATTTTTTACTTATGAAAGATTCCGCGATAATATTTTACAAACAAGCGCCGGTCTAAGGATAGGAAATTATCTGGATTGGCAAGTTTTAGCTTCAACCCTGTTTTATTTTAAGGTAGATTATTTACCCGTGCTGGAGGACTCCGTAGATTGGCGGCTGGAGTCTGATATGGGATTACGGCATAAGCTTACAAAATCTCTTTCGTTGAACTTGAACTGGATAAATCAATACGACAATAAAATAAGCGCTGAGAACGTAAGTAATAATGATGCCACTATACTGAGCACGTTAGGATATAATTTTTAAAATTACCTCGTGACTGACGTGGCAACAGATTTTCCGTTTTTTCATTTTGATTTTCAAGAAGGACTTAACAATATGATAAGAAATAATATGAGAATAATGGTGTTTTTATGATAAAACTGGTAGTCGTAAGGCACGGTGAAAGTATATGGAATTATGAAAATAAATTTACCGGATGGACGGATATTGATTTATCAGATAAGGGAGTTGCAGAGGCAAAACAAGCAGGAAAGATATTAAAAGAAGAGGGGTATATTTTTGACATAGCCTTCACTTCTGTTCTTAAAAGAGCAATTAAAACTTTGTGGTATATCTTAGACGAGATTGATTTAGTATGGATACCCATATACAATACATGGAGATTGAATGAAAGGCACTATGGAGCATTACAAGGCTTAAACAAGGCGGAGGTGGCAAAAAAATATGGAGAAAAACAGGTGCTTATGTGGAGGAGAAGTTATGATGTGTCTCCGCCTTCGCTTATCATAACAGACAAGCGTTATCCTGGGAATGACATAAAATATCAAAATATTGATAAAAAAGAAATACCTTTAACAGAGAGTTTAAGAGATACTGTTTTTAGATTTTTACCTTACTGGAATGAGGTGATATCACCTGCTATCCGTGAGAAAAAGAGAGGCATCATTGTCGCCCACGGGAATAGTTTAAGGGCTTTGGTCAAGTATCTTGATAATATATCCGATGACAAAATAACAGAATTAAACATCCCGACGGGTGTACCCCTTGTCTATGAACTCGATGAGGGATTAAAACCAATCTCGAAATATTATCTTGGAAATTCAATGAGAGGTAAAGAATGAACTGGTATCAGCTTCATATAAAAGAAATAATGCAAAAACTTGGGACGTCAGAAGAAGGATTGACTGATAACGAAGCCGCGGAACGTCTTAAGCAATACGGCCCAAATAAACTCATCGAAGAAGAAAAGATAAGCAAACTTAAAATTCTTCTTCATCAATTCACAAGCCCGCTCATTTATATCCTTCTTGTAGCCGCTGTTGTAACAGCACTTCTCAAAGAATACATCGATACTAGTGTAATT
The DNA here is from genome assembly GCA_963709355.1 of uncultured Planctomycetota bacterium. Classification (GTDB taxonomy): domain Bacteria; phylum Planctomycetota; class Brocadiia; order Brocadiales; family Brocadiaceae; genus PLOWO2-12-38-17. The sequence goes on along the minus strand of CAVPVY010000005.1, from coordinate 7,971 downwards.
ATGGCTGTTGTGGTTCTCAATGCAATTATTGGTTATGTCCAGGAATACAAGGCAGAACAGGGTGTACGGGCGCTCAGGAAAATGCTCATACCAAGGGCAAGGGTTTTAAGAAACGGTAAAGAGAAAGAGATAAATAGTGAGCAACTTGTACCGGGCGATGTTGTCCTGCTTACTTCTGGCACCAAGGTACCGGCAGATCTGCGGTTAATTAAGGCGTATGAATTAAAAATTGAAGAAGCTATGCTTACCGGTGAATCAATCCCCGCTGAAAAATCCATTGCGATAATAAGCGAAGACAATTTGACCTCTGGTGATCAGAAGAACATGGCCTTTATGGGGACCATAGTGGTGAGTGGAAGGGCAAAAGGTATAGTTGTTGAAACAGGAGAGAGAACAATTATTGGTCAGATTGCAGAAGAGGTCAGAGAGGTGTCGTCAATAAAAACCCCCCTTCAGGATAAACTTGAGCGATTTGCAAAATTAATAGGAATAGTTATTATCGGATTTTCTGCAATTCTCTTTGGTGTAGGATTAATACATGGATCAAAGGTATCAGAGATGTTTATGGTTGCTGTGGCAACAGCGGTGTCGGCAATACCCGAAGGACTCCCTGTTGCTGTAACCATTACCATGGCGATTGGTGTTGCAAGAATGGCAAGACGGAATGCAATTATAAGAAAATTACCTGCTGTCGAAACCCTTGGAAGCACTACCGTTATATGTTCAGATAAAACAGGGACTTTAACGAAAAATGAGATGACCGTCAGGTTGGCCTATGACGGAAATCACATATATGAAATTACAGGAAGCGGTTACGAACCAAAAGGTGAAATACTCCATGATCAAATGTCTGTTAAAGCAGAGGAGAAGAAGAAACATCTTCAAGTCCTGCGCATAGGGCTTCTCTGCAATGAATCAAATATTTACGAGGAAGACGGTTCATATAAAGTTGACGGAGACCCCACGGAAGGGGCACTGATTGTCTCTGCAATGAAGGCAGGTCTAATGCCAGAGGAGGAAAAAAAGCACTATCCACAGATTGCATCTATACCATTTGAGTCTGAACGGGGGTACATGGCAACCCTTCACAGACATGGAGGGAGAAAGTTTATTTTTGTTAAAGGCGCACCTGAGAGGGTGCTGGATATGTGTGTCGAGTCTGCGGCTGGTGACAGTTCTAAGAAAAAAGAGGGTTTACAAATTGCGCATAACTTTGCAAAAGAAGGATTGCGAGTCCTTGCCTTTGCTTCCAAGGAGGCTTCTGATGAAATGGAAAATCTTACACATCACGACGTGGAGTTGGGGCTGACCTTCGTGGGTCTCCAGGGAATGATAGACCCTCCACGGTCAGAGGTAATAGCGGCCGTGAAAGGATGTAAGCAAGCAGGCATCAGGACTATCATGATAACGGGTGACCATGCAGTCACCGCAGTATCAATTGCAAACAAACTGCGGTTTGGCCGGAGATGATCATGAAGTAATCCTTGGTAAGGAACTTGAGACGATGAGCGATGAAGATCTCTTTAATAAGGTACAAGCAGTCTCTGTATATGCGAGGGTATCCCCTCAGCATAAGTTGAGAATCACTCAGCAACTATTAAAGCACGGTGAAGTGGTAGCCGTAACGGGTGACGGCGTAAATGATGCCCCAGCCCTCAAGGCGGCACATATCAGGGATCGCCATGGGCAAAACGGGGACTGATGTCGCAAAAGAAGCGTCCGATGCCGTTCTTGCAGATGATAACTTTGCCAGCATCTTTGCGGCAGTTGAAGAGGGGAGAGTGGTATATGATAATATCAAAAAAGTTACCCTCTTTCTCATATCCTGTGGTTTTGGAGAATTAATTGCTATTGTTGCAACACTACTCATGGGATATCCCATCCCGTATATCGCTGCGCAAATACTCTGGCTGAACCTTGTGACAAATGGGTTCAAGACGTCGCCCTAGCGTTCGAGCCAGCGGAGAAAGGCGTTTTGCGCAGGCTGCCAAGACCACCGAAAGAAGGTATTCTGGCTGGTCTTATGGTACAGAGGACTTTTCTTATGGGAATCGTTATGGCAGCAGGAACTGTTTTCATATTTATACTAAATCTTAATTCTGGTGTTTCCTTGGAACAGGCACGCACCGTAGCACTTACTACTATGGTATTTTTCAGTTTTATCAGGCACTCAATTGCCGCTCTGAAACGCAGTCCATCTTCAAGATGAACCCATTATCTAATCCCTTTTTATTTTCTAGTATGCTGGCTGCATTTTTTGCTCACCTGGCGGTGTTATATGTCCCAGTTCTTCAATGGATATTCAGGACAGTGCCGCTTACGAGCAAAAGAGTGGAAAGAGATATGTGCATTAACAATAACCATTGTCATTGCGGTTGAAATTGATAAATGGATAAGAAGAAGGCGGAAAAAATAATCTTATTTACATTTTATATTGTGATTATATCTTCCCCAATGACATACAATAGAAAAAAGGAGCTTTGTCCTTTGAAAAAGCCCGTAGACCACTTTATAAATCTGGATATTATCTAGTATTTTTATACTACTCCATTTCCATTCCGGTCGGTTTGTTGTTTGCACCGTCCAAATCTTCTTATACTTCTTCTTTCCTGCTATCATCAAAACTAACCAACGGCAGCAGAAACCATGTTGCGGCTACGCAAATCGTTGAAAATACTCACCAGGTAAACCCAAACGGTTCATAAATCCAGCCACCGATTATATTGCCACCCTGTTTCCCGAAATTGATAACAGACATAAGCAGCGCGAATACTGTGCCTTCGGCATTTTTAGGACATGCCTTAGCCGCAATGACAAGCGGACCCATATAAGCAATAATGCCTATTACGGATGATCCAAAAAATATTATAAAGGCGCTAAGAGTGCCTCGAAAAAAAATGAAGCAGATTGCTGAGAGCACGGCGCTTACTACAATAAGCCGCAGCATCAATTTTTCCGGTAGCTTTTTACAAAACAGACCATACAGTGCAACTCCGATTATAAATCCAACGTTAGCTGTCATATCAAGATAACCGATCAATACTTGTGAGAAGCTTAAAACGTTGGTTTCGTAAAATGTACAGAACTGGTGAACCCAACTGTGGCATTGCGTTGAAAAGAAAGAGAAATGCCGCACACGCCCAAAGTTTTTTGGATTTTGCCGCTTGCCTTAAGCCCTCTTTTGCTTCCTTGGCGGCATGACCGACTGAAGCAACCCGCTCTTCTTTCCACGAAAATAGTCAAGGGAATTATCATCAGGGCAAACGGTAAAGAAAGCAGTACAGCATGGCGTAACGACATATATTGTGCAATATATCCACCCGCAACCATGATAATAATTCCCGCGATGGAAATCGAAAACCATTGCGCAGACTGCATGCGGTCTGTGATGTTTAAAGGTTTACCAGTGACAAGCATCCATTTGTCGCAAAGAACATCTGAAGACGCAACTCCTACTGCTGGCAAAATAAACAAAAAGGAAAGCGACGATACTGTGCTAGAGCCAAACCAGAAAATAATGAGGTAAGACAACGAAGCAATAAGGCTTCCTAAAATAAAATAACTTTTCATTTGGTAACCGAATAGCGGCAAGCTGTCGGCGATAATTCCATATATCGGCTTAACCATCCATGGAATCGTTATGAGAAACGTAAAATAAGCAAGATCCGCCGCCCCGAAGCTTAAATGCTCGGTAAGATAAAAGTTAAGCGCCTGACGATGGAGTCCTGGGTTGCCGCTCATTCCCTGCAAAAAATAGTACAAACCTGCAAGAGACATGAGACGCCATATTGAATTCACGTTGAAACTCCTTAAGCGTATATTGTGTTTTTATAGAATCAACGGCCGGTTTTTTGTCATGTGGAAATTACGGAGGTTAATTAACCTAGCTCACTTTTGGTCAAATACGACCATTCGTCAATGATTTTGTGGAATAATACCGTATCTCAAACACCGTATAGCGTGAATTACAGTATAAGAAATTGCTTTTTCACTCATTAGTTATAATTGTCTTTGACTGCTACGGGTAAAATTATTGCTTTAACATCCATTTTTGACAGTGCAATCTTTCCCTCACTGTTAAGTCACTTATAAATTGAAATTGATCTTCAGCCATCGATAGGATAAGCCTTAAGACGATAATGACGTTCCCATGGCTTTTCAGCAACAACGACAATGACAGGGCGCTCGAGATTTATATATGAACTGGTAAGCGCTACGTCGTACAACTTTTGCCGCACCTGTGCCGCATCGTGATTTGGATGGAAGTAAAAATCAGCTACACAGAGAAATTCCCGTTTGCCATCATTGGCGTTGTAAATATTGGTATTCCATATTTTGGTGTGGGGAATGGTAACAATAGTGTCGTCTGGCATCACCAGCTTCAGTGTTCTTAATCGCCAGCGATTTAATTTCACCATAGGCGTCATCAATCTTCACCCAGTCGCCGGGACGATAACAGCGCTCATAAATGACTGCTATACCGGCAATAATACTGCTTATATAGTCCTTAAACGCAAACCCTAATGCCAAACCAGCAACGCCAAGAATAGCTACCAGGTTTTGGAACGTTGGTTTGATGACGAGTGGAATAATTATCATAATTGCCAAAGATTAAAAAGAACAACCGCAATACTGGCATCGATGGTAAAATATATAAGCGAAAACGTCCGGATAGTCTTCCTTCGAGCCAGAAAAACAATCGCTCAATGAGCTTAGTAAGCAACCAGTATGCGGCAATTATAATAGCAATGTATGCAATATTGGTTTTGTTAAAGCCCTGAAAGACCTGGGTTATGCTTGTATCTTCTATCATAGTGTCTCCTTATATAATGTCGACAAGATATCCCTCACTATCAAGAAATCTACGCACAGCAGGATAGCCGAGTGGTGTCACCCGCCAAATCCCTTGTTCCACATCAAGTATTCCCATCGTTTTTCAGATGGTGCAAAATCTGTATAACTTCGGTATCAGGAATAGACAACAACTGCGAGAGTACCTGTAATGATAGCCCAGCATGGAGTAAAAGTGCATGCAGCACAAATAGCAGTTTCTGATTTGCAGTGTCCTGCACAATTGGTAAATTAAGCTGGGGCCATGGAGACACCCATATGGTGTAACAACAGATCAGCCTCCACTTCATCCAAGGCTTTCTTCAGAACATCTTCATCCGGTGTCAGGCGCAAGCCATATCGCAGGATGGCCAGGCTCTCCGGGAATTCCACGACTACACGATGCAACATTGTTACAAAATTTGTTCTGAAGCTGGTTTACTAATATTGGTTAATTGTTTCTCAGTTTGAATATCTTTGTTGCCTGGAGTCTCCAAAGGTTTTTTTGGTTGTATCACAAATTTGCCATTGTTGTCCTGCAGGAAAACGAAACATTCTTTTCCGGAGATGAGGGACAAAGATTGAAACCAGCGTTGAAGGCGCTCATGGTCAAAGGCTTCTAAAATGAATGGATTTGGGAATAGAGAATCAATTTGCAATGCCTTACACAGATACGTCCACGCCCAACTGTCACATCCAATCAAACAGCGACATTTATTGTTCCACAGCCAGTCCAGCAATTGCCGGATCAACGTTAATCCATCGTGATGGCGCAAGTAAAACCGTTCAAGACAGGGAATCACCAGCGGCATGTTTTTATCGGTATCCAGTTGGGACAGCCAGTCTTTTCCGCCTTTCAAAATTTGATCTATGTCCGGCGGGTTAATGATACGCCACTTTTGTATTATTGCCCATTGTATCACAACTTGTAAAGTACCGCTATATGGAGCGCCGACAATAATTTGCGCAGAGAAGTCAGATTGATCAGTCTTTACCCAATTATCCAAAAGCGCATTCAGCGCTGAAAATGCCTCATTCCAGTCTGGTTTCAATACAACTTTATCTAATATATGTTGGGCACAATGTTGAGGTCTGACAGTGACATGACAGGCGGACTGCCCGCTGGTGTGCGCCTCAGCTTTCTGAGAAAGCCAAACACTCCTTTGCGAATAGTCTCCTTTGTTGGTTCTTTTGGCTTTGAAAACTGTTCTAATTCAATGTATCGCCAAAGTGGTACTGTTTTTTGCTCTGCCATAATATCGCCTATAATTCATACTAATTATCACGTTTAACAGATATGGATAATTGATGATTATGATGTAGTCGTAGAAATATACGATATATAAAAAATGGGTAAAACAATTTAATAATACATCATACAACTATATCGTTTAAACTCAATGAAATTCACGCAGTGTTGATTTTCTTGCTATCTGAAATGCTATCAGCGAGGAAATTATTGTCGGAAGCGCATAAGCCGATCCAAAGATTTCGGCGCCCATTACCGCAGCAGCAAGAGGAACATCCAATGTCCCGGACAAAACTCCGCTCATGCCGGCAGCCAGGAAAGCGTAATCGGAACCACTGTGAGCATCAATATTTAATGCCTTTGCCATAGCGGCACCCAAAAAAAGGCCTACAATGACAGACGGGCCTGTAAATCCAGCCGTAAGTCCTGAACCAACGGTTATACAATTAGTCAACCCCTTAAAAAAGGCAAGGAAGATGAACACAGCGAATAATCGTCTGCCATGAAAAATTCCTTCAAACAGCCAGAAACCTTCTCCTGTGATCAGTTTTTTGAAATAAGGGAAACTTGTCCCTAAAAGATCTTGGTCTATCAAATACCCCAGAATACTTACTATCAAGGTTCCGGCAATCATGCTTTTTAGCTGGAGGGAACTGCGCCTCATGTACTTTTGTAACCAGCCATAAAATTTTATCATTAAAAGAGAATAAAATCCTGTTATAAAACCCAGAAGAACAATCCACGATAAATTCTGGTCTGGATATAACTGTTGTCACTATAAAAAGGTAAAAGAGCAGGAAGTTTTAAATATCGAATAAGGGCAATGCACAGGCACGAAGATATGATCGACGGGAAAATATCCAGATAGCGCATGGTAAGCCTTTTTCGTATTTCTACTGCAAAGAGACCCGCCCCGATAGGAGCCTGAAATGCAACAGCAAGAATTGCCGAGGCGCCACAGATAACAATCGTATTACGGTCTTCCTCGGTAAATCCCATTCTCATAAACAAGTTTCCAAAACCAGACATTATGCCTGCATTTGTCCTGACCATCGGCCCGATTAAGCACCGCTGCCCCCGAGTCCCAAGGTAAAAAGAGCAGCGAAGAAATGACATATGGAAGCTTTTAACGATAAAATTCCATTCGTATTGGTTGCCTTAGCATATGCTATCACTCCCTCTTCTGACGAAGTGGGACAAATTCGATAAATAACGAGACTACAAAGAAAGGCGGCAAGTAACGGGAAGGAGTAGAAGGTACTCCGGAAAGGTGAATTAAGTCATAGATTTTTAGCAACAAATATCTAAAAGAATAGGTTATAACTATTCCAAAAACAGATGACAAAAAGGCAAAACAAAGCCATTTCAGGAAGTAGATAGATGATAATCTAATCATAGAGGCGATAAAAAGGCGGAAAATAATTTATCGTGCTGTCTTTAATGTAGTTATGCATAGTTTTATTTTATTTCCTTTCCACAATGAGGAGACATATAAATTTGTTTCTCCGAATCACAGTTTTTCCTATACATTTTCTTTCAACAAATCCTGAACCAAGAATACCTGTTGCAGCGCAAACATGCCTATACGAAGGATAGCGATAACGAACGCAAGCACCTTCCCCAAAGCGGTTACCGGGTATACATCTCCGTAACCCAGGGTTGTGAGTGTGGTAACTGCACACCAGAGTGATGCCGGGATACTTGAATACCGTCCGGCTGGGCGTAATATTCTGCATAATAGAGAAACGATGCCGACATCACCAGGAGAAACATCATTAAAACTGAACTCGCAACCAACTCTTCCTTTCTTGACTTAAGCACTCTCACCATAAGATTGAGGGACTTATAATACCTGCAAATTTCACAATTCTTACAATACGAAAGAGCCGTAG
>CAVPVY010000004.1:0-7487 GCA_963709355.1 uncultured Planctomycetota bacterium | reverse complement strand
ATCTGTAATAAAGGTCATTATCTCCCCCTCTTCCCTTTTTCATTTATTAAGACAGACTAAAACGAAACCAAACTGCTATAATAATGTAGAGGCAAATATAACAGGTTTGTAAACTCCATTCGATAAAAAAAGCCGCTCTTATTGGTAGATAAGAGCGGCTTTTTTACTATAAATTTTCTATCCGGGATGTTGGTGAAAAGAAAACGGTTAGTACATATCTCCGTAACCACCATAACCTCCACCACCAGGGCGGCATGGCCGGCATCTTTTCTTTTCGGGTACCTTTCCAATCATTGCATCGGTAGTTAACAACAGGGCGGCTATACTTGCAGCGTTCTGCAGCGCCGTCCTTACAACCTTTGTGGGATCAACTATCCCTTCTTTAACCATATCACAATATCTATCGAGCGCGGCATAATAACCCTCATTCCCTTTGGCCGCAATAACTTTTTCAACAATGATCTCTGCGTTAGCGCCTGCATTTTTGGCAATCTGCTTAAGGGAGCAGATAATGCTCTGTAGACAATATCAACGCCGATTGCTTCATCACCTTCCAGTTTGAGTGTTTTCAGCTTATCTATTGCACGGAGATAGGCTACTCCACCACCTGGCAGGATACCTTCCTCAACTGCTGCTCTGGTCGCATGCAAAGCATCTTCTACTCTTGCCTTTTTTTCCTTCATTTCACTTTCGGTTGCAGCTCCGACATTAATCATCGCTACACCACCGGTTAATTTTGCAAGTCTCTCTTCCAGCTTTTCACGATCGTAGTCAGATGTAGTAGACCGGATCTCTGTACGAATCTGCTCTATCTTGCCCTGAATTGCCTTGCTTAAACCGGCACCTTCGATAATGGTGGTATTGTCTTTATCGATCTCTATCTTCTTTGCATTCCCTAAATCCTTTAGTTCCAACTTTTCTAAAGTAATGCCCAGATCTTCAAATACTGCCTGTCCTCCGGTTAGCATCGCAATATCTTCCAACATTGCTTTTCAGTTCATCACCAAACCCTGGAGCCTTAACAGCCGCACATTTTATCGTTCCGCGGAGTTTGTTTACCACAAGCAGGGTTAATGCTTCTCCTTCAACATCTTCTGCAATTATCAATAAAGGTTTTCCTTTTTGTGCAACCTTTTCTAAGACAGGTAATATGGTTTTAGCGGAGGAGATTTTTTTCTCATGGATAAGGATATACGGATCATCCAGCACAACCTGCATTTTTGATGGATTTGTCACAAAATAGGGAGAAAGGTAACCTTTATCAAACTGTAAACCCTCTATCCATTTTGAATCAGTCTCCAGGCTCTTTCCCTCTTCAACTGTAATGACACCATCTTTACCTACCTTTTCCATCGCATCTGCAATGATCTTACCAATCTCAGCATCATGATTTGCCGATACCGTTCCAACCTGCTCAATTTCTTTTCTTCCTTTAACGGGAATACTTGTCGCCTTCAAGACCTCTACTACTTTGATAACGGCTTTTTCAATTCCACGCTTAATTGCCATGGCGTTTGAGCCGGCAACAACATTCTTCAGACCTTCAAGAAAAATAGATTCTGCCAAAACCGTTGCCGTCGTAGTGCCGTCACCGGCAACATCGCTGGTCTTTGAAGCTACAGACTTTACCATCTGTGCCCCTATGTTTTGTATGTGGTCCTCAAGCTCAATCTCTTTTGCAACGGTAACTCCATCTTTTGTTATTATTGGTGACCCAAAACTCTTTTGTAGTATTACATTTCTCCCTCTTGGGCCTAAGGTTATCTTGACTGCAGAAGCAAGCTGATTAATACCTTTTTTCAGTGCCTCGAATGCATCCAGATCGTATACAATTTTTTTCTTATCACCCATCCTTAAAATCCTCCTTCTTTGGACTGTAAATAGAATAACCTGAAATCTTCTTCACTAAACCGCAAAAGGAATGCCTAAAACTAATTCTGTTATATATTGGTACTTATCTGAACCCTTTATCTCAGGTGAAATGCTTGGGATAAATGTGGTGTAAGGCTCATTTTTATAAATAGTTATAAAATTTTCCTTTCGGGATAAAAAATTTTTAAAAGTACGCTGTCACTGTGACAGCTGGTAAAGAAGCGTTTACTTCAGATATGCCAGACTGGCAGATTGCAAAGGGGGCGCTTTTTTGCTAATTGATAAAATTTTATCAGCAATAACGCCTGTATGGCAAGTAATTCCGGTAAAAAAAACTTGTTTTATTGACATTTTCTGTGGATCTCGTTAGGCTTTATGAGAGGAAGAGAGGGACATACAAGAGCGAAAAGAGTAGTGGAAAGGAGGCTATTCATGAAATCCAATTCTATCATTAACAGTCGAAGGCAGTTTCTGAAAAACCTTTCATTTGGGACTATTGCCTTTGCCACGGCCGGATCATTTGCTGACAACATTATATGCACCTCATCTGAAGCATTTGCCAAAGAGTTAATGAGTACGCCAGGACAGACTGAGGGACCGTTCTACCCGGACAGGCTGCCACTGGATACCGATAATGACCTGGTGCTCATCAGTAACACCATGACACCTGCCGCAGGAGAGATAACGCACCTCACGGGACGAGTTCTTGGTCAGACGGGAGAACCTGTCGAGGGCGTGATCGTTGAAATATGGCATGTTGACAGCAAAGGGATCTATCTTCACACGAGATGTCCGAACAGAGACCAGCGCGACAGGAACTTCCAGGGCTATGGACGTACCGTTACCAGTTCATCGGGCGAGTACTATTTTCGCACGATAAAGCCTGTGCCATACAACCTTGGGGTAAAACGCACACCACACATTCACTTCATTATCAGGAAAGGCGACAAACGGTTTCTCACGACTCAGATGTATATTAAAGGACATCCGTTGAATAAAGAAGATTTCATATTTCAGAGAATCCAGGGAAAAGAGGAACGGGAAGCCGTCCTCGTTGATTTCAAGCCGGTCAATCTTTCAAAAAAAGGTGAATTGAAAGCAAATTTTGAAATAGTGCTCGGCATAACTCCCGAAGAACCATTAAAAGATCTGTTTCGTCATCACGATGGACATCCGGTTGAAAATCTGTAATCAGCCCACGCAAATGAACTAATTCATTTGATAGGATCACCGTGTTAACTTTATTATTATCATGGTTTAAGGGAGACGTTAAACCATGATCAATCTTGATTTCAGTAACAGGCCGGACTCAAAAAGATCTTTATCGTTGAGCATTCCATTTAGAGATTTTGTTTATCTTGAAGGGTTGGCCAGGGCTCAAGGATCTTCGCTTAACAAACTGATCAAGAGGGCAATTCAGGAGAGTCTTAAACGGGAGGTTGCGGGATACGAAGCTCAGGAGGTTTGAGGTACATAGAGGTAAAATTAAAGAATTGGTAATTAGTTTATAAGGCTTTTTAGATCTACAGAAATATTTCAGAAAGGAGTTAGCCGTGAAAAGGATTATAAAGTCCACTTTAATTATTGTATTTATAGCCGGGATATCAACCTTTTCATATCGCTGCGGAATACTTAAAGGCAGCAAGCAAGTAAAGCCTTCACAATTCGAGATAATTGAGTTTGATTTTAAAATTTACACCATCAGGGGGCATGAGTACTTAGGTAAAAATGACGTCGGGCTTGTACATATGGCAGATTGCCAGTTGTGTGAAAAGTAAACATGAACTGGTAGGAAGTTTAAACTTGAGGCAAAAATATAACTAAATTATTAATTGACAATGTGCGCACATATAAGTATGGTATTAATGCATGGAATTTGAATTTGATGAGGAGAAAAACAATCAGTTATTCCGGGAGCAAGGAGTAACTTTTTATAATGTGATTGACTCTATAAGCGAAAAAGGAATCTTGCTGAATATTGAGCATCCAAATAAAGAAAAGTATCCAGAACAGAAGATATTTGTCGTCGATATTGAAAATTACGCTTATTGTGTGCCTTACGTAATAAAGGGTAAGAAGTGTTTTTTGAAAACCATCTTTCCAATCAGAAAATTTAAATACTTAATCGAGGTAAACAAAAATGGATAGATACAAGACCAAATATCTTGATGATGAAGAAAAAGAGTTAGGAGAAGCTATTAACAAACTTAATACCAAAACATTGCCGAGGACTTCAAAAAAAGATCAAAAGGTATTTAAAGAAGCGGCAAAAAACTTCATCAAAAAAGAGGCAAAGATGAATATCAGAATTGATCCTTTCGAATTGGATAAAATTAAAGAAAGAGCAGAGAAAGAAGGCCTGAAATATTCAGCGCTGGTAAAAAGCGTAATGCATAAATATATCACAGGCCAACTGGTAGAAAAAAAGCTTAAATAGAACAGCAATTTATAATTGGAAAGCATCATGTCAATACGGCCATTAAATGTAGAAAAAACACAATGCGGAAGTAATAAGGGGTCAAGTCCTTTCTTGGCTGCATTATAGCCAATTACTTATAATGTGATAATGTCACGACCATTACGAATAGAATTTTGTGGTGCCTGGTATCCTGTAATGAATAGAGGAGCAAACTATGTTAAGATATTTTATGATGAAGGGGACTACACATTATTCCTAAATACCCTCAAGGAAGCTTGTAATCTCTTTCATGTTACCGTATCCTCTTACTGCCTTATGACAAATCACTATCACATACTTGTCAATACACCAGAAGGAAACATTTCTCGCTTTATGAGACATGTAAACGGAGTTTATACGCAGAGACATAACCGGAAACATGGAAAAGACGGCCCTTTGTTTAGAGGACGTTTTAAATCTGTATTAGTGCAGGATGATCTGCATTTGGTTAGTGTAATTCGATATATACATCTCAATCCAGGTTAAAAGAGGAGAAGAAAATATGCCACGTAATCTTGCCATTACTATAGCAAGAGAGTTGTCTGGTCTTCGAATGCCTGAAATTGCTGAAAGATATAAAATTGCGAGTTACAGGACGGTAGGAACAATTTGTTATCGTTTTAATGAGAGAATGAAGAGAGATAAAAATTTATTAAAGATATACAATACAATTAAGGGTATATGTAGTCAAAGAAGGACTTGACCCCTACTGACCACTATGACACATTCACACACAACGAAAATATACTTGTTAGACTTTCGGTTTCAGGGGTTTTTGAGTGTTGATATAACTTTGACAATCACACAAAAACATAGTATGATCTTTTTATTATGAGCACTGCAATTGAAGATAAAAAAATCTCCGATATCACAGTAAGGGAACTCAAGGAACTAATAAGGGACACTGTTTTAGAAGTTATTGACCCTGATTATGGGCTTGAGTTAAGGTCGGAGGTAGAGGAAAACCTTAAAGAGTCTACACAGGATAAAGAGACTGGCAAAGGGATTACGCTTGATGCAGCAAAAAAAGAATTAGGGATTGAGTAAATGTATCAAGTAATTATCTTACCAAAAGCCCTTAAGGATCTGCTGAAGATTGACAAGGCAATAGCCAAAAGGATCACCGATAAGCTTGCGTGGTTATCAAACAACATCGAAACGGTAAACATCACACCATTAAAAAGTAATTTATCAGGGTTCTATAAGCTTAAGGTTGGCGATTATAGGGTAATATATGACATTGACCATATCAAAAGTATTATAACTGTTCATAGGGTAGGGCATAGAAAAGAGATTTACAATCTTTAAAGCATTGCACGTAGCGTTAAACATTCCAGAATTTTATCATTTCAGCTGTCATACCTGAGCTGATAAGCAAAACTTACAATACCTTAATATAGCTTAAATTCGTTTCCGGCGTCTTTGATTGTTATGGTTTGTCATATTGACTTTTGTTAGATTAATCGTATATCATTTCAAATTATACAACCTCTTTGCTACCGTCTTTAACGTTATGTTCTATTTTCTTTAGAAATACAGGTTTAAAATTCATTTGAGAATCAATTACCTTATTTATAGATTACATGTATTTTTTCATGTTATCTATAAACTTATCAATTACTTGTTAGCCTAGAACAATATATGAAAATATATAAGTTCAGGGATTTGACTGAGGAGGATAAGCAACCCCATTTCCTCCAAATAGTTTTAAGAAACGCTATTTGGTGTGCAAGTCCGGATTCATTAAATGATGAACACGAATTCAACTTCATGCTTGATTACAAGCCATCCCCTCGCACAGCCCAACTTTTAACTAAAGTGGTTTCTCGGTACCGCACAACGAATTTTTTCCCGCCACATGTATCAGCACCGATGGTATTAAAGAATGAAAAACTGGAAGAAATATTAGCACCAATTATAAACAATATGGTTCAAGAGTGTAGAAACTCAATAGGTATCGCGAGCTTTTCAGTTAAGAAAAACGATAGTCGATTATGGGAAGAGTATGGTGGGAAAGGGAATGGCGTACGGATTGAAATAAACATCCCGGACCATCTTGTAGGTCAGATGTACCATTTTGTTCACTATGTGCCTCAAAAGGTTTTCCACATTGATTCTTTTCTTGAATCGGGACTCTTTTCCAACAGAGTTGTTGACACTTACCGAAACAGCTTATTGACAAAGACAAAGAGAAAGTGGGACCATGAAGAGGAAATAAGATTCCTTAGCAAGCGTCCGAATGTAAATGTGGTTTTTGATGGATATATCAACAATGTCACTTTCGGTACTCGCGTTCCATCACTTACATTTGAACATCTTTCGGCACAGATAGGTTCTCATTGTAAAAAGAATAATATTACGATATCGAAACTATGAGGAGACAAGGCTTTTGCAGCGGATCGCAAAAAAACCGCGCCCGCTGAAAAGCAACTTATAACAGAAAAAAATGAAAAACAAATTAGATGAAAAAAACATAGAATTAACAAAAATTATCTATGAGTTTAAACAGGCTTTAGATATTTATTTATTAATTGGTTTGAACACGAAAGAAATCAATAAAAAAGGTGGGAAAACTTTTTTTGCAATGGCTCAACAATTCGCTTTAAAAGTTATCGTTATAGATATATGTAAAATATTTGAAGAAAAAAAGAAAAACAGCCTTAATTCGATACCAAGCATCATTGATTTTATTAATGGAACTAAATTAAAACCAGATAATCCTAACCCTTTAATTAACTTTATTAAAAAGCACAAAGAAGAAATCAAAAAAGATGGTTGTTTTGCAAAACCATTAAATAACATCTTAGAAAAATTTAAAAATACACATGAAAAAGATTTTAATGAATACAAAACAATAAGAGATACAAAATTTGCACATGCTGAATATAATCCTAGCCAAAAAATTGATGCTCTTGCAAGTTACGATACTATGGAAAAAATTCTTTTCTTTGCAATAGATTTTTATTCTGTTATTCATGAATCCTATATTGGTGGCCACCCTGTTCAGCACAAGCAAGAAAGAAAAACTTTTGCAGGATTGCGTACTGTACTTAAAAATATGGGATACAATGAGGTTAAAACAAAATTAGAAAATTAGGAGCTATAACAAAACTAATTCATCCGACGCAAAAAGCTGCCGCGGTTGATTAGTGACGTT
>CAVPVY010000003.1:0-36762 GCA_963709355.1 uncultured Planctomycetota bacterium | reverse complement strand
ATCTTATAATGGACTGGGATTTTCGGACCAGTAGTTAAGATGCATTTTTGATGTTATAATATCAAAAAGGAGGTTCGAAAATGAGAAAGAGTTTTAATGCGGACTTTATAGCAAAAGTAGCATTGGAAGCAATAAAGGAAGAAAAGACAATAGCGGAGTTGTCATCAAAGATACGAAGTACACAGGACGCAAATAGTAAATTGGCGCAAACGTGCATTGGTAGGCATTAGAGAAGTGTTCAAGGGGAAACAGGAAAAGGTAAACAAAGAGAATGAGAAGTTGGTTGGATGAACTGTATCGGCAGATCGGCCAACTGAAAGTAGAAAACGAATGGCTTAAAAAAAAGCTGTATTGTTTGAGCATTGAGGAGAGAAGGTGCTTAATAGAATCAGGGCATGGTAAGTTAAGTATTCGCAGGCAGTGTGAACTTTTGAGGCTTCATAGATCAAATTACTATTACGAGCCGGTAAAAGATATCTGAGGAAGCCGTATGGATAATGCACCGTATAGATGAGATTTTTACAGAGTGTCCATTTTATGGAAGCCGAAAGATACGGGAGGCATTAAGGCGTGAAGGTATTGAAATAGGCAGAGAAAGAGTTCAAGCATTCATGCGCCAAATGGGATTACGGGCAATCTATCCCAGGTTAAAAACAAGCAAGAAACATCCTGAGCACAAGGTATATCCCTATTTACTGGGTGATACGAAGATCACTTATCCAGATCAAGTATGGGGTACTGATATCACGTACATTCGGCTAAGGCAGGGATTTTTATATCTTGTAGCTATTATCGACTGGTTCAGCCGTTACGTTTTGTCCTGGCGATTAAGCAACTCTCTTGATGTTAACTTTTGTACGGAAGCATTGAAGGATGCCTTAGAGAGAGGTTGTCCTAAGATATTTAACAGTGACCAGGGATCACCAGTTTACGAGTAATGATTTTACCGGTATTCTCTTGAGCAAGGGGATAAAGATCAGTATGGATGGTCGAGGCCGGGTGTTTGATAATATCTTTACAGAGAGGCTTTGGAGGAGTGTAAAGTATGAGGACTGTCCGACGAGCAGTTTGGCGAGGTGTATATAAAAAACTATCAGGTATAATAAGGATGCCCGTGAGGGTTTAAGCAGTTATTTCTTGTTTTATAACAATCGCAGATATCATCAATCGTTAGGATACAGAACTCCTGTTGAGGTACATTATGGGAGATATGAAAGGGAAATAGCACAAAAAAGAATTATTTTTAGGTAAGAAAAATAGACAAGGAGGAGTGGTTTGTGGATTCACAAAAAGTGTAACTCCAGTCGCCCTACGGGCTCCTTCCGTTACACTTTTTATCTCGTATTGATTCATTAAGTAATGCATCTAAAAAATAGTATAAAATGGTCTTGACAAACCAGGCCACCTCATTTCCCACTTCCACCCGGCAAACAGCCCAATTTGCCAGCTCCCGTCCGTTCGCCTGAAAGATATGATGGGCGGGTACCATCACGGGGGGGGGGGGGCGGCGAACATTTCCGCCCGAACATGCTGTTCAGTACGGGTAGGCAGGTAGGGAATAACTTGTCTGTGAATTCAGAATTTTCAGAATACCGGAAATGTAGGTAATATTTTGTTTCCAATTTCAACTATTTTAAAACTACTGTAAAGAATAACTGACACACAATCCTTCATTTCTTTCATAGTATAGAATTTTAAGACTCGTTGAAATAATAGGTTATAGAAATACTTCCTTTTTACTGTGCAAAGGTACAGGAATTGTTTAATTCATGCAACATGTTGATAAATTTGCTTAACTTCTCTTCCGTACCATGTATCCTGATCAGGTATTAATTCTTGCGTTAGAATACATGTTATGAAAAGAAAAAAGATGAAGAAGAGGATTTTTATTTATGAACAAGATGCTGACAATCACGGAAGTAGCAAAAAAGTTAGAAGTAAATCCAAGAACTATTAAGAGATGGGAGAAAGCGGGAAAGATCAAAAAGCCAAAAAGAAATTACAGGGGATGGAGGGTTTACAATAAGTCGGATGCCGAAAAGTTAATTGTACGTCATTCCGATTAAGAAGAAAATTTCTTGTCATAGTACTTTTTCAAGATTGAGATACTGATGCAGAATTTTTAGTAAATAATTCCCTCCAATCTGGCCGAGCCGGAAAGGAATATTATATATGTGTTCCTGTCCGGCCTGGTTATTTAAGGAGAATCTCTCTAACTTTTCCGAATACGGCAGAGAGGAGGATTTCAAACTTTCCCTTATTACAATAAAGAAAAGCTAAATTGTACATATGTATTATTCCACAGCTTTATTAGTAACTATTTTTCTTTTACACCGAAGGTCTGGTAAACAGTCTATAAGGTGTTAATTCCTAGTCAAGAAAAAATAATTAAATGTCATAGTTTGTCATCCTGACACCTTTGTTATAATATTTAAAAAGATAAGTTATGAACGTGTTTTACCTTTGTTGCTGTTATTCACATGCTTTAGTGAACCACAGTAACGTTACTAACGTATAGCAACTAAGAGAATAATCATAAAAATGTTGAAGAACATTGAAATCAATTCAACAATCAGGAATCACACTACTCGTTAATTCAATAAATGTTTGTTTATTGAATTCAGCTTTTAAAAACAAATGAATTTACTTGGTGCATAGGGAATTCAATGTTTCCTTATTTTTTGCGCTGAAGGCGAAAGTTCAAAGGACCGTAAAAACTGCCATGGAAGGTATTTTCCCACTCGGCCAACAGGCCATTCGCCAGCCCGAAGCTCATTCCCGCCTGAACGTATCGTTCGGTACGGGTGGGCTGGAGGGGACGAGGTAGGGATTTTAGAAAAGTTAGCCCGACCGAACGTGCCGTCAGGATGAACTAATTTGTTAAGAGTGAATATTTTTTAACATAATTAACGTAATAAGGCCATGGAGAAATGGAATAAGATAACAAATTCCCATACGGTAAATATATTCAGGGATATTGTCCATGATTATTGGGGACTAGATGTCCATTTCTACAATAAATCTGGCGTCTCCCAGGATATGGGTGAGGGCTTCCATTTTCAGAATCCTCTCTGTTCCTTAATCAATTCAAATAAAAAAGCAGCGGAAGAGTGCCTGCTTTTTCGAACGCATAATTTCAAGAATTTAAACGGGTCTCAAGAAACCTTTGTATGTAAATTTTACACAAACCTCAAACTGATAGCCGTTCAAATAACGGTTAAAGGGAATTATATTGGAGCCATGGTGTGTTCTGGAATGCAATTTCCAATAACCAATGAACAGAGAGAAGAAAGTATTAGAAGAATAACAAAGCTTGGTCTTTCCAGAACTGAGCTACTGAAGAGCTATGACAAAATAACGATATCAGAAAGTCTCACGGAAAAGCATGTTCTTCGTTTTATGAAAATGGTTATAAAAGACATCTCTCCCTGGTGTGAAATCCTGTTTGATGAGGATAATTTTGATGAGGACAATACGGAAAAGAATCAGGAACCCCTTATGGAAAGGAGTGGCCGCCCCCTTTTTGTAAGAAGACGTAACGGAAGATGTAAAAGTATAATTGGAGCAATCGATAGGAGACGTAACGGAAAATATAAAAGTATAATCGGAACAGGCATGAATATGAAAAAGATCTTTGATAAATTGGATCTGATTGAAAGCACGGAAAGTCCTGTTTTGATTTTAGGGGAAACCGGGACAGGCAAAGAACTTATAGCGACTGCTATACATTATAACAGTGTGCGCAAGGATAAGGCATTTGTTATACAGAATTGTTCCGCGTTCAGTGATACAATCTTGAGTTCAGAGTTGTTTGGACATGAGAAGGGTGCTTTTACGGGTGCTGTGTCTGATAAAAAAGGTATTTTTGAAATTGCTGATGGAGGTACATTATTCCTTGATGAGATAGGTGATTTAAGTATTGATGTCCACGGGAAAACTATTGAGGGTACTTGAAAATGGAACATTCTATCGGGTGGGAGGTACTGTGGAAAGAGAGGTAGATGTAAGGATTATCACTGCAACTAATAAGGATTTATTAAAGATGGTAGAAGAAGGATTGTTCCGGAGAAATTCCTCTCATCGAATTAACACTCTTCGAATTGAAATGCCCCCGCTCAGAGAGAGGAAAAGTGATATCGAGCCTGTTTTCTTTAGCTTTTTAGAGCATTATGCTAATGAAAAAAATATTGGGGAAAAAAAGAGTGAATCCGGATCTGATCAAAATACTTATTGAACATGATTGGAAGGGTAATGTTCGGGAACTCAAAAATACTGTAGAAAGCCTGGTTACCATGGTCAAGTAAGAGTGCGACGATCGAACCCGAACATCTTCACCTTGAAGTAACAGAATCGAATTCGGAAGAGTTATCAACAAGTGATCATGATAAGAGTAAAAAACTCCGGGATGTTGAAGTTCTACTGATATGGATATGGTCAGAAATGCGCTTCAAAAGACAAACTGGAACAAACCCCGGGCTTCCAGAATATTGGAAATCAGCCGTGCAAGTTTACTCCGCAGGATAGAAAATACAATATAAAGAAAGAGAAAAGAAAAAGGCATAATGGATTTGTTACATAAGACCAGTAATCAACCCTATATCTTTTATTCCCTATCATTTATTTTTCACCTTTAAGCTAATTTAACTATACTTGAGAGCTCAAAGCTGAAAGCTCAAAGGGTTAGGGGTATCCTGGTTGTTATAAGTATGAGGAGTGCTTCTCTTGAAATTAAAGACAAATAAATAAATTTAGAATTCGGAACAAGATTGACGTCAGTCCCTTTATGTGTCCCACGTTTCTAACGTAAAAATTGGTAATTGAACAATAGTACTTAATTCAATAATTTTTTGATATGCCGAAAATTATCATTAATTCACAACTATCTCACTTATTTTCAATTACATCTATAGACAGACGATTTAAATTTGTCTATTGAGCCATAAGATAGGAGTAATACCGTGAAGTTTGGTTATGAGGATTTAGAAGTTTGGAACAGATCTGTTGATTTTGCGGTTAGCATTATTGATCTTATTGAGAATATTAATACGTCAAGGAAGCATTATCGCCTTTTAGAACAGATAGAAGCATGCTCAACAAGCATAGCCATGAACCTTGCCGAAGGAAAGGGGCGCTTCTCGAAAAAAGAATTTGTACAATATTGTTATATTGCTCGAGGCTCTTTATATGAAACCATGACCTTACTTGAAATATTTAAAAGAAAGAAATGGATTTTAAATTCTGATTACTTGCATTTTGAATCTGAGGGAATAGAAATAGCGTCTATGGTAAAAGGTCTCATAAATTCGTTACACAACACCAGTAAATAGCTCTTTATTTCCTATCTTCCCCTTTGAACATTTTTGCTATCAACCATGAACAATGAGCCATAAGCTATCAACCATGATCTATCACCTATCACCCATCATCTTTCATCTTTTCGCTTTATTTGTTTTTGCCTTTCAGCTTTCAGCTTTGACCTTTGAGCTTATATTGCTTTCCCCTTTGAGCTTTGAGCTATTTACGCTTTGACCTTTGCCTGCCCCGTGAAACATGTATTTAATTTCACTGGCGGCCTGCCCCGTTAAATTCGTATATTATTTAACTGGGGAGCTTTTTACCCCTATGGAATGGTCTTTAAATCAGATACTATTCTGCATTCTGCATTTACACATACATCATTCTTCGATCTTTATTCATTATTCATCATTCTGTTTACCCCGTGAAATGTGAAACCTATTTCACTGGGGCATTTAAACATTCTCCATACATAATCCATAACCTCAAAAACAAATCGTAATTCGTAAATCTAAAATCTGAAATTCTTTACCAACTTGTCCAGGTTAAATCCATTTCCCCATTCATCTTTTCGCTTTTTTTGTTTTTGCCTTTCAGCTTTCAGCTTTGGCCTTTGAGCGTATATTGCTTTCAGCTTTGGCCTTTGAGCTTATATTGCTTTCCCCTTTGAACATTTTTGCTATCAACCATGAACCATCAGCCATGATCTATCACCTATCACCCATCATCTTTCATCTTTTCGCTTTTTTTGTTTTTGCCTTTCAGCTTTCAGCTTTGACCTTTGAGCTTATATTGCTTTCCCCTTTGAGCTTATATCTTTCACCTTTGCCTGCCCCGTGAAACATGCACTTAATTTCACTCGGCCTGCCCCGTTAAATTCGTAGATTATTTAACTGGAGACCTTTACACCTTGCTATAATATAGGAAACCAATGTATAATGTGACGTTTTCTTATTTCCAGGATATTTTCGGGAAGTTCAACCATAAACTTTGGAGATTAACAATGCTTACGCAATATATCGAGAAAGCAATGAGCAAAGCTGAATACGAAAAACTTGAAGATGGATCTTACTGTGGAAAAATATCAGCTTGTCCGGGAACCATTGCTTTCGGACATACCCTTTATGAATGTCAAAAAGAACTTCACTTTGCTTTAGAAGATTGGCTGATAAATGGGCTGAGGCACGGCGATAAAATACCTGTTATCGAAGGAATCAACTTAAATCCAAAGGAAGCTATTGGTGCATAAATGGTTGCCGTGCAAGAAGAAGGACTTTATCAGAAAACTAAAGAAACTTGGATTCAGTGATTTCGAGGCAGGCGGTAGACATGGAATCATGAGATGGCTCCTACAAACAGGTTATACCTAATAATAGAGAATACTCAGTTCCACAGATGAAAATGCTATTAAAACAAGTTGAAGAAAAGCTTAAGCATGACGTTTCTCTGGATGAATGGAATAAACTCTAATATCCTCTTCTCGTTCTAGTTCAACGAAAAAAGGAACCCAGAACTCTGAACCATGAACCATCAGCCCTACGCCATCAGCTATTTTTTCTTTGAGCTTTCAGCTTTTCAGCCATGAGCCATCATCTTTCCCCTTTAAGCTTTGAGCTCATAACCCTTGGTTGGATAGTTGATGGTGTAGAAAATGTGTAAAATTAAGTTTAGTTTTGAAGATTTGGAAACCTGCTAAGTTAAGTATCTCGTTTGAATTCCTGACTTTTCTTTTGAAAAAAATGCACGTTGGCTTTCAGAATATGGTTTCTATTTCCAACTCGAAGCCGGAAATGATTGTAGACCTTATCTTTCCCTTTTTTCTAACTATTTGTATGATTATAAACTCTCTATTTTTATTTTCATATACCTCAATATTCTTTTCTATTGGATCGACTATCCAATATTCTTTAACTCCGTGCTTTGCGTAAATCTCTTTCTTATGTCTCAAATCATAATAAGCGGTAGATGGTGATAAAATCTCAATGACCAAATCTGGGGCACCTTCAATTTTCTGCTCTTTTATTATTTCAAGTCTTTCTTTTGAGATGAATATGATATCAGGTTGATAAGTTTCCTTTTCCTCAAGATAGACGTCAATGGGTGAATCAAATATTTCGCCTAAATGGTTTTTAAGCTCTACATACTCATAAAGCATAAATTCAAGTTTTTTTGAAACTTTTTGATGGTATGGAATTGGAGAAGGCGTCATGATAAGTTGTCCTCCTATCAATTGATAGGGAGCTCCTTCCGGGAGACTAGCATAATCTTTATATGTATACGATTGTTTTTCTGGAATTGTCTTTACCATAAATGCCGCACCTTTTTATCTCTAAGAAATAATATATTGGCCAGTTCTTGCAAAATTAGAAATTCGAAACTAAAAAGTATATAGTCTATTTTGTTAAAGGTCAACGAAAAAGGTAACCCGGACAGGTGAACCCTGAACTTGTGTACGCTTGCCAGAAGGTGAGAGAATAGGTAAGCATCTTTCAAGTCTTAAAAAATCAACAAAGAAAACAATCACGAAATAACCATTAGCAACGAACCATGTATCATATGCCATGATCCCTACGCCATCATCCATCAGCCACATTTATTTTTCCCCCCTTTTTCCTTTGACCTATTTTTGCTTTGAGCTTTAATCTTTGAGCTTTCAGCTTTTCAGCCATGACCCATCATCCATCAACCCTGAACCCTGAACCCCGAAACGCTTGACCATGAACCCTTCGCTATGAGCTATAATCGCTATGAGCCATCAGCTGTTTTTGCTTTGAGCATTGAACTTTTCGCATTCTTTGTATTTCCCCATTGATCTTTCAGCTTTGACCTTCGAGCTCATATTACTTTAATCTTTTTTTGCCTTTACCCTTTCACCTTTCACCTTTCCCCTTTGAGCTTTTACGCCATCAGCTGTTTTTGTTTGAGCTTTGAGCTCATATTGCTTTCCCCTCATTTAGAACTCGAAGATGAATCAAGTTTTTAACAAATTTTCAGTAGATGCTTATATTGCATTAAGATAATTTTTTAAACGTGAAGTTTGCCACATTAAATTTCCTTGTCATTATTTAACTGGGGTATTTTTGAACAAAAGACTTTAATACCAGAAGCACCGAATTATACTATGTGTAATGAGAGCCTGAAAGACAGGATAATTGAATATTTCCAGGATAAAAAGGAGGTGATTGCGGTTTACCTCTATGGTTCTATTGTTACCGGAAATGATACTAAGAAAAGTGATGTAGACATTGCTCTACTAACTACTCCATACAAAGGTTATATGGAGAGCCAAAGAGTTAGGGTTCGTTACCAGACGGAGATTTCCAGATTAACAGGAAGAGAGGTTGACCTTGTTTTTCTGCAAGAGTCAGGTGAATTACTTTCCTATCAGATACTGAGCAAGGGGGAGGTTGTTTTAGAAACAGAGAAAGAAATACATAGATCATTTAGAGCCACCAGACTAATCAAATGCCTTGATTTTCAATTTCTTGAAGATCGTATGAGAAAGGGAATGGTTACTGCTATGAGAGGATGCCTGGATGGTTAATAAATCAGTGATATTAAGGAAAATTTCTCTTATACGGCGTAATATATCAAGGCTTGAAGATAAAGGAGACTGTTCTTTAGAATTTCTAAAGAGTGACCTTGATACACAGGATATCGTGTTTCATAACCTTCAACTTGCCATTCAGGGATGCATTGATATTGGAAGCCATGTTATTTCAGATGAAGGGTGGGGTGTTGCAGGCAGCTTAAATGAAATCTTTTCTATTCTTCAGAATAAGGGAGTAATAAATCAGACAGGACAGAGAAGTTGGTTTCTATAGTCGATTCAGAAATATACTGATTCATGAGTATGAAATTGTCAACATCGATATAGTATTCAATATTTTACATCATCGCCTGAAAGATATTAATGAGTATTTACTCGCAATAGTGAATTATTTTAAACGTTGATGGTAAATATTATTTGTCATGAACAATAGTGATTCAGCATTGTATAATTTATTTAACTAGGGCCTAAAATGCTTAAAATACATTCCATTTTCCGGTTTCCTACCAAACCCACCACCCTGAACCTTCCAGTTTCCACCCTACCCCCTGGAGCCCCTTTAATTTCCTTTCCCCTTGACCTTTGACCTTTGACCTTTGACCTTTCAGCTTTCACCTTTGAGCTTTCAGCTTTTCACCCTTGGCCCTGGGCCCTCCACCCCTGACCCCGGGCCCCCGGACCGTTTACCCTGGAGCCTAAACCCTTTTCCCTCCTCCTTCCCCCCTTTAAAACCCCGAGGTGGATCCAAGTTTTTAAAAATTTTCAGTAGATGCTTATATTGCATTAAGATATAATAAAACATGAATTTTATATCGAGGTTAATATGAAACATATGAGAGGATATCATGGAGCAAATAAGAATAAAGGATGAGGCATTGCCGATATTGAAATCTGGCATAGCTTTTAAGAAGAGTTTTCCGTCCGTATAGATAACTACCTAACTCGTCCCTCTCAAAGTGAAAAAAAGCACACACTAAATAAAAAACGGTGCCTTATTAAAGACGTTCGTGGATGACTAACTGGGGGAGGGGGAGGGGTGGATTGACTTTCTGTGTGTGAGTCGGATGAAAAAAAAAAAAATCGAACAAAAATAATCAATCGATTGTCTTTCTTTCCGTCCGCTCTCTTTAAAAAATCGATCAAACGATCGATAACTAAGGATGGATGGTTGATAGAGAAAGAAATGACAGTCACTAAGATTGATGAACTGGTTGAGGTAATAAAGGTAGATGGATACTTTTCGTTATAGGACGGTTCGTCTCTTCAATTAAATTATCTTATCTTAGAAAAAACAAAACCGTTTCCACTCCACTGATGAGATGAATAATCTATCTTTCCGCCCGCTCGATCCCCCCCCTCACCACAATCTTATTATTATTCCTCCCCACCTTCTTCATCCACCTGACGGGGTGGAAAATAATCCACCAATTCATCCCACCGAACTTCTTAAAATAATGACGACTATAGTAATCGACTTATAATAAAAAAACTCTATGACCACCTATTACTACCATCCCCCCGCTTCCTGCTTCTATCTTCTACCTCCGCCCCCCTTTTTCCTTCCCCTTTCAGCGCTTATCTCCTTTCCTCCTTTCCCCCTTTGCCCTAAACCCCTCCCCCTCCCCCATTATCCTTCCACCTTTCCCTTTTTTTTTTTTTGGCCTTGAACCTAAATTGCCTTAATCCTTTGCCTCCTCCCCCCCTCCCCCCTCCTCCTTCCTCCCTGCATCCTCCTCCTATCTTCCTCCTCCCTGCATCTATCTGCTCCTCCTTCCCCCCCTTTCCTCCTCCCTTCTTCCTCCCTGCATCTTGCTGCTCCTCCCTCGACCTTTGACCTTTCAGCTTTGAACATTTTTGCCATCAACCATGAGCTTTCAGCTCTTATCCCTTTGTGCTTTTTACCCCTATGGAATGGTCTTTATATCAGATACTATTCTGAATTCAGCTCTCTGACTTCAATAAAATTTAAACATTAATAAACGAATCGTAAATCGTAAATCGTAAATCTAAAATTCTTTACCAACATGTCCAGGTTAAATCCATTTCCCAATTCACCTTTTCGCTTTTTTTGTTTTTGCCTTTGAGCTTTGAGCTTATATCTTTCCCCTTTACGCTTTGCCCTTTCACCCTTGACCTTTCAACTTTGAGCTTATTTAACTGGGGAGCTTCTCTTGCTTTGAGCTCATATTGCTTTTTCACATAAACCGTCCGAATCCGAACGCTCAGTGTCCGCTACCAAACATTTTTCTATCTAATTACACTATAGGAGGTTTAACAAAAAGTTGGCAAGTCTCTTAAAAAAAAGTGTTCGAAACCGAACGTTTTGATCGCAATCTGTCTGAACATCATGCCAGACGCTCTGCACTCTCATGCATTTAAAAATAGATACTTACGAAGAATCTCATTATTTTTTTTCTATTGGTATGTTTTTTGTGATTACACCACAGCACTCAGCACTAAAGAAACTAAATAAATCTAAAAATGAAGATTTCAACGTATTCCAATAACCACCCGGATATTGAGATCATTGAGATAAATGGTGAATTAACGGGGAGAGGTGCCGTACAGCTTGAAGATTACTTGTATTCATCTATGGATGAAGGCAGGTGTTCCAAGATAATAAATCTGAAACATATGAAAAAAGCTGATGGATTAGGTCTCAATGTATTGGAAAATTTTATAAACCGTGGTATGCGTATCATGTTATTCAATGCTGGGGTAGAGATGCAAAACCTGCTCAAGATATCAGGGAAAGAAGACACTATTAAGTTATACAATTGTCAGAATCCGGATGAGGCAGTTTTGCTGTTTGAAAAGGAAATTCTTGAAGGAAAGAAAACTCTCAGGAACGATATCAAAAGGAGATGCTTTCAAAGGGTTAAAACTTCTTTACCTACAGAGTTTAAAAGACGCTCATCTCATAATGGCGACATTACTTATAAGGCAGTTATTGAGAACCTGAGTGAAGGTGGTGTCCTGATAAGTCAAATTAATGCCCTGAATAAAAAGAAAGAAGAGAGTGTAAATGCAATTGAAATAGTTGGTAAGGAACTCTTTAACATTACTTTCAGCTTAAACGGTAGTTCAAAACTTATTGAAACTGATGGAGAATGTGTCTGGGAGACCGGCGTAAACGAAGAGCATTACGCAGGAGTATGTTTTGAGAATATGAAACAAAACCAGAATGAGATGATCAGGGATTATGTGCAAATGCAAAAGAATATTTAAAAGCAATACGTATCCAGAAAAATTCCACTATTTACCAGACGTGGTTCATGTGTGCCATTTCTGAGTTGCGAGTTAAAGACTTTATGATCTGAAGACACAATGAAAATGTGTCTTTACAAGTACAAGGATGTACGATGAGATTTAAAGCTATATTTGCCGGATTTAATTCGGCTATAGCAAGAGAAAAGCTGGCTTTAAGCGGATGTTACCGACAGTTGGAATTGATATTCCAATGTAACTGAGAAGGCGGAGCTATAGATGCATGTGTCAATAATTATTTGTTTCCTCTATCATATTTTTGCCTTTTCACTTTTTTGTTTTTCCCTTTGAGCCTTTGCAGCCTCATAACGCTTCAATCAACTACTCTGAGTGTTTATGCATAATTGCCCCAGCCATTATCCGCGATTTATTGCTTTAATTTTAGCCAGCTTTAGACTTTCAACCTTTGAGCCATATTTCAGCTTTGACCTTATATCTGCTTTCAGCTTTTATGCTTTGTTTACCTTTAGAATGCTTTCGACCGCTTATATCGTTTCAGACGCTTTGAGCTTTGATCTTTGACTATTTTTTGCTTTCATCTTTTCGACCTTCAGCTTTTAGCTTTTTATTCTATATTATTTGCTACATTCAATACTTATACTTTAAATTATATATTCTATTCTTATAATTCTCAATTCTGACTTCTGACTTCTGCACTTCTGCTCCTGAATTGCTTCTCACTGAAATCTGTGCCTTCATCAAGTCGTAATTCAGTAAATTCATAAATTAGTGACTTTACCAATTCCTGTATCGATCCTGCTGAAAGTGATCATTAAATTATGGAGCAATAAAAACACACAAATAGATATACAAAAGTACTTACAACTGTTTTTAAGACGCAAGTGGTTTTTTATTATTCCTTTTATACTGTTTACTGCAGGAGGTGTTTTTTATGCCTCTAAAATACCGGACCTCTTTGAATCGAAATGTGTATTGATTGTAGAGGACTCAAAAGTGCTCACTAACGTGTTGTCTGAGCGTAATGCGAAATTTAGATGCCAGGCAGGTTCTGCAGGCTGTCAGGGAGAGAATATTTTCCTGGGAATCTGTCACTCAAGTGATCAAGGAAGCTGAACTCGATAAAGAATTACCGGATGATGACTACAGCGGATTTGGAAAAAATGTACAGAGAGATAATTAAAGATCTCAACTTAAGAACAAAGGGAAGTGAATTTATCGAACTGTCTTATACAGGGAATAAATCCTGAAAAGAATTTTTTGATTGTAAACGGTTTAGTTACAAATTTTATGGAAAAGTCGTCTAAAATCATCACGAGGTGAAGCAGAGGAAACCCTGGAGTTTATCGAATCAGACTTAAAACGACTTAAAATGGAACTTAACGAATCAGAGAAAAAGTTTCGCGAGTTCGAAGAGGAACATATTAATGATCTGCCGGGTGAAGATAACAGTGTTTTACCTCAGTATTATGCTGTTAAGAACGAAAAGGTAGAGGTTGACAGGCAAATAAAAGCCCTGGAGGAGAAGCTTAAATTCCTAGCCGAGAGCAAAAAAAATGAAACGAAAACTATTACCGGTGAGGTAATACAGGTACCTAATCCGGCATTGCAATCATTAAATGATAATGTCAACAACCTGGAAGTTGAAATTACGTTGCTGCATTCAAAGTATTTTGATGAACATCCAAGCATACAACAGAAGGAAAAAGAGCTTAGCCATCTAAGAGAACTTTTAGATAAGGAATCAGAAAAAGTCATCACAGAGGAAAAAATTGTAAATAATCCAAGATTTGAAACTATTATGCAAAAAGAGTTTGATTTACGGCTTGAATTAAAATCGTTGCAGGGTCGTCAAATAGAGCTGGAAAGTGCAATTGCCGGCTTTACACCTTCTGTTAAAAATATTCCGGAACTGAAACAGAAGCTTTTTGATTTACAGATGGCTTATGATATTAACAAAACACTCTATGAACAGCGTCTCATTCAAAAATCCAAGGCAGAACTTCTGAAAGAGGTCTCTCTTGACTCAAAGAGTAACCCATTTAAAATTGTTGAATTTCCGAGAATCTCTTATGAGCCCATAAAAGGGAAAAAGTTAAAGATAATGGCCATGGGAGTTATCATGGGTGCCGGCCTGGGAATCGGTTTGATCTACGGTTTGGAAATAATTGACCCCAGATTCAGGACGAAAGAAGATGTACAGGAATATTTAAATATTCCTATTCTGGGAATGATTCCAACGATCGTGACAAAAAAAGATATGATACAACAGATTAAGAACGGATTAACCTGATGAAAATGTAATGCATGTTATTCATATTGACCATGTTGACCTTTAATCTTTGCAGCCTTGAGCTTTCAGCTTTCTGCTTTCAGCTTCATATTGGTTTGATTTTTTAGCCTTCAGCCATGAGCTATATTGCTTTGACGCTTTGCCTGCCCCGTTAAACACGTACATTATTTAACTGGGGACTGTCCCGTTAAATTCGAAGACTATTTAGCTGGGACTTTGTCTTCTTATATTTGATTTTCTATTGTTATTATTCTGATTCATGACACGACTCTGGACTTCTGTCATTCAAATTAAATCATAAATTCATAATATATATTTGTATTCGCTTTGAGAAAAGGACTAATTTCTATGTACATGAATTTCTATGGATTAGGTGAGAATCCATTTAACCTGACACCTGATCCTGCATACCTGTATTTAAGCAAGTCACACAAAAAGGCAATGGCCTATTTGACATATGGCCTGGAGGGAAGGAAAGGAATTATTCAGCTCACCGGAGAGATAGGAAGCGGTAAAACTACCATATTGAAGAGTATATTGGAGAAAAAAAAGAATAATTTAAAGGCAGCCTTTATTGTAAACCCCAAGGCTACATTCGAACAACTTCTGAGAATGATTCTTAATCAATTTTCGATTATTGATCCTGAGACTGACGATTCAAAGGATGTCTTATTGAACAAATTTCAAAATTTCCTCAAGGATCAGATAAAACAGAATACTCCTGTCGTTATAATTTTTGATGAAGCACAAAATATTGAGATACCGGTACTTGAAGAAATACGCATGCTTTCCAATCTTGAAACGGAAAAGCACAAACTTATTCAAATAGTCTTCGTTGGCCAGCCGGAGTTAAGAGAGACCTTTTCGTTACAACAGTTTAAGCAACTGAAACAGAGGATAGCGGTAGCCTGCCATCTAAATCCGTTGAGTCAGGAGGAATCAGAAGAATATATAACACATCGGTTAAAGGTAGCTGGCTACAAATGGGTTGCCTGTTTTTACGAAAGAGGCGTGTCAGGAAATATATGCATATTCGAATGGTATACCACGTCTCATAAACATTGTCTGTGACGAAGCTTTATTGGCAGGATATGTGGAGGGGAAAAAAACATTGGATGAAAATATCGTTAAAGAGGCAATTAGCGGGCTTATAAACGACTAAATATAAGGATCTAACAGGTTTAGTTTCATGCTTCACAGTTTTTCACCTTTTCACTTTTACTGTTTGTTTTTTACCCTTTGATCCTTGAGTTTATATCTTTACCTTTGATCTTTCAGCTTTGAGCTTTGAGCTCATATTGCTTTCAGCTTCTTGCTTTTAGCATTTTACCCTTTGAGCCTTCAGCTTAGCCCTTTGAGCTATTTACGCTTTAATCTTTGCCTGCCCCGTGAAAAATATACTTAATTTCACTGGGGCCTGCCCCGTTAAATTCGTTGATTATACTAAAACCGATTTGGTTTTCGGTTTTACTGGAAACCAAATCTTGGTTGCAGTTATACTCGCTCAATTTTATTCCGGATTTACCGAAAACCATTATCAGATGAGTATATTTAACCGGGGAGCTCTAATCTTTGACCTCTTATTGCTTTAATCTTCGCCCTTTGAGCCTTGAGCTTCGAGCTTTCAGCTTAATCTCTGGCTTCTTCGATATCAGAATCCTTGAACCTATATTCCATTATTCTAAATTCTAAATTCTAAATTCTCCATTAAACTTTGAACGTTCGAATCATACATCACGATGTCCAGAATTGAAAAAGCATTAGATAAAAACAAACAGGAATTAGAGAAAAAAAGAGAGTATGAATCAAATTCTGCTATAGCTGGGTCAACAAATTCTGACAATAGTGTTTCACAAAACAGCACGAAAGATGAATCCTTACATAATCCTTCAACGAAAAAAGACCGTAAGAATAAAAGTGATTCAAAGTTGAGTAAACGTGAACGAAACATCACATACGCAGTTGAAAAAAAAGAAAAAAAAATTTCACAAAGATTATGAGACGATAACCGGCAATATAAATAGTAGTTCATTTGATGTTAAGAATAGCTCTAACACGAAAGGAAAAGAGCTCAGGAAAGATCAGAAAACAGGATATGTAAACGAGCATATCGTATCGTATTATGACTTTCTTGGCAAGCAAACGTGGGAAGGGCCTGTAATGGTACATTTTCGCCATCTGCAGGTATCACTGAAGAAGATGTTGAAAATTGACAGGTGCAAGGTCTTAGTAATTACCAGTGCTGCTCAGAAGGAGGGAAAGAGCATAACGGCAGTGAACATCGCAATTTCATTATGTAAAAATAATGCCAGAGTAGTTCTTGTAGATTGTGACTTCAGAAAACCCTCGATTCATAAATTGCTTGGTTTTGTCCCTGATAAAGGACTTTCTGATTATCTTGGCGGGGAAGTGGAAATTGAAAATTGTTCTTATAATGGAATAATACCGGGATTAAATGTAATACCCGCAGGCAGCAAAATTCCTAATGTCTGTGAGCTTTTAGAATCTGGGGGAAAAAAACAGTTAGTTTCCCATTTGAAAGAAAATTACGATTATGTGATTATTGATACTCCGCCAATTCTTTCCTTCCCTGATACATCAGTTTTAGCTCCTCTATCGGATGGAGTTGTTCTGGTTGTCAATTGTAAAATTACAAAGAAAAGTATAGCAAAACGAGCTGTCGAGGCACTTCACGATTGCAGGATTATAGGATGTATTATGAATGAAAGTGATATCCAAAAGCATTCTTATTACCATCACTATTACTAGCTTTTTCAAAATGGTTAGAATCATTAAATATGGATGTTGTTGCCCGCCCGTTCTTCGAGCTATTGGCAGCCACCCGTTGACTCCAATTGATCGGGCAGTCTTCAGTCATTTATGTTAACTCTCTGTACTTCTTAATAACTTAAATGCTTTAGGCTCATGCTGCACTTAAGTTTTTCGTTCTTTCGTGGGGATAATGCTTTTAAACTCTATGTCGTTTTATGTTCTAAGAACAGCTTTAATCTTCGTCCCTTCCAGCTAGGTAGGTATTTAGCATTTCAAGGGGTGTGCTTTTACTATCACTTAGCTGACGCTTTGAACTTTACAAGTAACGGCTGTTTAACGTACTCATTAGAAACAAAACAGGATTAACCATGTTAAAGTTACTCTGGTACTGGAAAAGAGGAAAAAATTTTTACAAAAAACACCAGAAGAAGTTACAAACCGACATCCATTCAGAAAAAACATTTGAACAGATTCTTCTGCGGGAACGAATCCGCTGTGACCGGAACGGACATAAATTTTCTCTTGTTATCTTTGAAGTTGAGGAAAAAAGTCAGGAAGCCATCGAAAAACTTGTGAGAATACTGCATAACCGACAGACACGTTTATGTGATGAGGTTGGATTGTTTCATAAACAAAATATCGGTGTAATCCTCTGTTGCACTGACAGACAAAGTGCGTTGAGTTTCGCTGAAGATATTCGTCATAAGGCTTCTTCCAATCAGACAACCAATTACATTTACCGTATATGAATATCCGGACAATTGGCAAGACATTTATCACAAGAACGGAAGTCTCCGTAAACAACATTTTAATGGAATCATAAAAAAAAATGATAAAAACAATTCAGAAAGATCAATTTTTTATTCAGGGAAAGAAAAGAGGCGAGCATCTGAGGCTGTATCAATACACCATAATGAACAAAATCCGAACAACTTAAGACATAACATTAAAATCCCCTTGTCATTTAAGTATGGAACTCCGGCATGGAAACGTGTGCTGGACATAACCGGTTCTCTTTTAGGTCTTGTAATATTATTACCTCTATTCCTTTTGATATCTCTGGTTATCAAGATTTTGTCTCCCGGAGGACCTGTCTTCATAAAAGAGGAGAGGTTAGGGTATTTAGGTAAAAGATTAACACTGTGGAGATTTCGAACGGAGAAGATAAATAAAAATAATACGGATAAATAGTGGCAAGAACGCTGTTTATACTAAAATCGATTTGGTTTTCTTTCCGTCCCCGCCAGCATGAGTATCGCCCGCCCGTGCCGGTACTGACGGGGGCTTGCAACGGCTGACAGGCCGCGGGCTGAAACCAAACCTGAAAGGTATCCCCGGACAAAAGCCGAGGACTTACTCGCTCAATTTTATACCGGATTTTACCTGTCTGCGTGCGTTCCTTACGCACAGGCAGGCCAGAAAACCATTACGAGATGAGTATACTTATTTCAAACTTATACGACAGAAGCAAAAAGGAGTGGGTATAACAATGGCCAGTACAAATGATGAACTACGTTTAATACCATTTGGTACTATAATGCGCAAACTGCGTATCGATAAATTACCACAGTTGATCAATGTGCTAATTGGGGAATTAAGTCTTATCGGGCCACGACCTGCAATTTCTAATCAAATGGAAGAACTGTCCTCTCTGGTATAGAGAACGTTTCTTTGCAACTCCCGGATTTGTAGGATTGTACGAAAATACTGAGAACAGACCAACTCAACTATGATGAAGCAATACGTCTAGACATTAGGTATGTTCACCGACGGTCGTTATTGTATGACATAAAAGTTTTAAAAAGCAGAGTAGTTGGAATTGTTTTAGAAATCAATACTGTTTTAACCTCAAAAGATGCATATATTACAACAAAGCCGCACGTAGACTCTTTTCTTGCAATTTCTGGTCTGATAACTTTTCTTCCGCTCGGTTTTTTAATCGGAGTTATGATAAAAATGACCTCAAAGGGACCGGTATTTTATACACAGGAAAGGGTAGGTACGAATGGACAAATATTCGAGATTATCAAATTCAGGACAATGCATTTTAAAGCAGAAGATCAGTTTGGTCCAACATGGGCAAAGAAGAATGATCCACGAATAACTTTTTTAGGTAAAATTCTCAGAAAGACACACATAGATGAACTACCGCAATTTGTTAATGTGATTCAGGGGGATATGAGTATTGTCGGCCCAAGACCGGAGAGGCCGTACTTTGTAGATAAATTTATAAAAGACATTCCGAATTACACAAAACGTTTAACCGTAAAACCCGGTCTAACAGGTCTGGCACAGTGTTACTATAAATATGATGAAACCTTTCGAGACGTTGAGAAGAAACTTCAATATGATATTTTATATATAAATAAGATGTGCTGGTTACTGGACTTCAAAATTCTGTTATTAACATTAAGGGTCAGTCTTTTTGGGGAAATGACAAAACAGAGACTGACAACTCCTATTCATTCTGATGTTTTTGCCAATTCAAACAGAAACTAAGCATAATTTAACAAAAGAGATGTTTTTCGACGAAGCGGGATGTGATCTTAATCAATCCATTTGTGTTCACTATCAATTATTATCAAAACTTTTCCTATTTGCCCACCATTTCTTCTGCCTTTCTAGACAGTAGGTTCATCATTTTCAATCCTCTCCAGAAGCTCACCGTATCAAAGGATTATAAATAGAGTAGCCAGAGTTTGACTCACAATGTCTGATTAAAATTCACAAACTGTTACTTTTTCTCTATTCAAGCTTGAGGAACAAGGGGAGAAATGTTGTTTTTTAATGATTGAGAAAAACTCAGGAAAGGTAAGATCTTCAGAAAAAGACAGAAGGGGAGATGTTTAAAATTGTAAGAGATGAGATCATTGGAACGGGTTTCTATCCAATTAATGACTTCTCTGAGGTTTGATGACATATATTTATTCTGCTGATACATTTTAAAGAGAACTGATTAGCAGTTATTTGGTTTATATTTATATAGGGTAAGTAGATTTTATAAACAATATAATTCATGGATAGAACTGCTACTTGTTGTCTTGTTCGTATAATCGCTGCTATGATCATACGTTACACAATCTCTTATTTCTCATGTGCAATTATATACGTATGGCAAAATATTTGCGTATTAAATTTTATCTTACCTGTCTTAAACTGAAATGTACTTTTTACAATATTGATAACCTTACATCAGGAAATTCTTTCCCCTATAAGAAATTTTATGTTAATTTTTTGAATAGAGGAATGCTTCATAAAGAGTTTAATTCAAAAAATTTGGATTTACTGGGAACAACTGTTAAGACATTCAGAATCAACAGTTCTTAATAAATGTCAATTCATAGCAATATTATTAAAAACTATTTAACTATAGATGTGGAAGATTATTTTCATGTTGCTGCATTTGAGAAAGATATCAGATTTGAGGATTGGGGAAGTTATGAAAGTCGTGTCGTTAATAATACGAAGAACTTATTAGAGATACTTTCTTGTGCGGGAGAAGTAAAGGGGACTTTTTTCATACTGGGATGGGTGGCAGAGAAGCATCCTGAAATGATTAAGGAAATAGATGCTAATGGGCATGAAATAGCTTGTCATAGTTATCGACATCAACTCGTTTACAATCTAACACCAAACGAATTCAAACATGACATTACAAAAGCCAAAAATATTTTGGAGGATATTACCGGGAAAAAGATCTTGGGATACAGAGCACCAAGTTATTCAATAACAAAAGAGTCCATGTGGGCATTTGAAATCCTGGAAGAACTTGGTTTTGAATATGATTCTAGTATATTCCCGATCACACATGACCTTTATGGTATTCCTGATGCTCCAAGATTTGAATTTAAATTAGCCGAGCACGATTTGGTTGAATACCCAATTTCGACATCCAAAATACTGGGTCTAAATATCCCTGTTTCAGGGGGTGGCTATTTCCGTCTGTTCCCTTTCTGGTTTACGAGAATGGCCTTGAACAAGATAAATAAAAGTGAGAATCAACCATTTATATTTTACATACATCCCTGGGAGATAGATCCGGAACAACCGAGAATTAATGGTAAAATATTTTTATCAAGATTCAGAACATACCATAATTTAGCAAAAACTAAAGAGCGGTTTCAGAAATTGCTTAGCGATTTCAAATTCGGGCCTATTAAACCTCAGCATAAGATGCCCGAAACTGCTGATAACCTGTAACGTGATTGTTAAAGTAGATCGAGAAGCACTTTGAAGAAGGAAATACTTCAACAGCAACTGTTATCCTTGAACCACTGAACCGTTGAACCTTGAACCAAAAAAGTGAAACCTTAGTCCTATCAGCTATGAACTATGCGCGGAGAGCTTTCTGCTTGATCCTCTGTCCATCAATAATACTGAACACTGAACTATTGGACCTCCAAAACCAACAAACATGAATATCAGATTGGCTAGTATTGAAGACAGAGAGAATTGGGATAACTATGTGTTAACGCATACAGATGCTTCTCCTTATCATCTTTTTGCGTGGAAGATGGCGGTAGAGGATGCCTATAAACATATAGGTTATTACCTTATGGCAGAAGAAAACAGTCAGTTGCTTGGTGTTTTACCTTTAGTATATTTAAAACCTCCATTACTTTCTGGTCAGCTGGTTTCCTTGCCGTTTTGTGATTTGGGTGGAGCGTTAATCAATTGTGATAAAGTACGACACGAACTTGTGATAGAGTCTATTGCATTAGCAAAAAAACTTAAGGCAAAACAGATTGAATGGCGCAGCAATATGACAACTTCTTCTTCCAAGATACAAAGCTTGCCTGTTTTTACTCAATCTCATAAGGTTAGTTTGCTACTAGGACTACCAAGCTCAGCAGAACAGTTATGGGATAACTTCAAATCAAAACTTCGTAGTCAAATCAGAAAGGCTGAAAAAAACGGTTTGCATTTTGTTTGGGGATCTCTTAAACAGCTAAGAGATTTCTATTATCTTTTTAGCTGTAATATGAGAGAACTTGGTTCACCCATTCACTCAAAAAAATGGTTCAAGTTTATTTTACTCCATTATGGTGAAAAAGCCCGCCTGGGGTTAGTCTATCATGACTTTAAGCCAATTGGCGGTGGAATCATTTTAACCGTCGGCAGGAAGATATGCGTTTCCTGGGCATCTACTTTACGTGAGTACAACAACCTTTCACCCAATATGCTTCTTTACTGGAGTTTTTTAAAACATGCTGCTGATAATGGGTATACACAATTTGATTTTGGTAGATCTACCCCTGATGAAGGAACCTATAAATTTAAGCTGCAATGGGGATCAATACCAGTTCCTCTGTATTGGAATTACATAATTATGAACGGCAAAGAGTTCAAATTTAATAGAACAACTTCTACCAATAGAGATAGGGTAGAGCGTATATGGCAAAAACTTCCACTCACTTTGACCAATTATATGGGACCGACAATAAGAAAATATATAAGCCTTTAATGGATCATTGCTCACAGCTCAAGCTCAAGGCCCTAACCCACAGCAAGTAGAAAACATGTATAATCAATATTCTATGAGCTAAGAACTAAGAGCTATTACCTATCAACCATGAGCTAAATTCAAAAATGTGCGGAATTGTAGGAAAATTTAACTTCTATAACAGAAAACCAGTATCCGAAGAGTTAATCAAATCAATGTGTGACATTATTGATTATAGAGGACCGGACGATAGCGGTATTTACGTAGACGGTCACATAGGTTTGGGGCATAGGCGTTTGAGTATCCTTGATCTCTCTAAACTTGGTCATCAACCCATGGCCTCCAGAGATAAATCGATATGGATTACCTATAATGGTGAAATTTATAACTTTCAATCACTAAAAAAAGATTTAATGCTGAAGGGGTATACATTTACTAGTCATTGTGATACAGAGGTAATTATTTATCTCTACCAGGAGCATGGAGAAGACTGTCTCAAACATCTTCGAGGAATGTTCGCATTTGCAATATGGGATAGTAATAAAAATATACTGTTTCTAGCTCGAGATCGTATTGGGAAGAAGCCTTTGTTCTATTATTTCGACGGAAAGACATTTCTTTTTGCTTCTGAGATCAAGTCCCTCTTTAAAGACATCTCTTTAAAAAGAGAAATAAATTTTGAGGCATTCTATGACTATTTTAAATATCAATACATACCTGATCCGAAAACTATTTTTAAAAACACCTATAAATTAGAACCAGGTCATTATATGATATGTTCTAAAGATGGAATAAAAAAAAGGAGTATTGGGACATTTCCTTTCGTAAACAGTCCACTCTAAGTGAAATTGATATATCAGAGGAACTTTTTAATCTTCTGGATGAAAGTGTAAGACTCAGGATGATAAGCGATGTACCCCTTGGGGCCTTTCTTAGTGGCGGTATAGATTCGAGCGGGATTGTTGCACTTATGGCCAAACAAACCAATGAGCCGGTCAAAACGTGTTCAATAGGCTTTGATTCGGAAGAATATGATGAAGTTGAATTTGCAAGAATAGTTGCAAAACGATATTGTACTGATCATCATGAGTTTACGGTAAAGGAAAACGCAGAAGAGATCCTTACTGATCTTGCGTTTTATTTTGATGAACCTTTTGCTGACGCGTCTGCCGTTCCAACCTATTATGTATCAAAAATTGCTAAGCAAAATGTGACAGTGGCTCTTTCCGGTGATGGTGGCGATGAAAATTTTGCCGGTTATGAAAAATATTATATTGATGATATTGAAAACCGGGTCAGAAGAAGAATTCCCAGAACAATTAGGAAATCAATCTTGCCATATCTATCTCAAATGTTATCGAAGGGGAATCATGCATTTTTTCAAAAAGGTAAAACTCTTCTTAACTCACTCAGTTACGAATCAGACTACGGATTTTTCCTGACAAATACAGAATTTGATGATCAGTTATGGAAAGATTTAGTAAACGATGATACGAAAAGGCAGATAGGAGATTATAACCCGTTTTCGGTTACTGAATACTATTATAATAAAGCCGATACGGATGATCATCTTTCCAGAATTCTCTACACAGACTTGAAAACATATTTACCGGGAGACATACTTGTCAAGGTTGACAGGATGAGTATGGCAAATTCTCTCGAAGTAAGATCTCCGATTCTTGATCATAAAGTTATAGAATTTGCCGCGAACATTCCTCCGAGGCTTAAGTATAACAATGGAGAGAAGAAGTATATACTGAAACAGTCGTTCAAGCAAATTCTTCCTAAAGAGATTATGTACAGAAGAAAAATGGGATTTTCTGTTCCATTAGCCAAGTGGTTTCGAGAAGAACTTAAAGCATTTGCGAGCAGCAACCTCTTATCGACAGATGCCGGTGTTAACAATTTCTTCCGTAAAGAGATAATAATGAAAATCTGGAACCTTCACCAGGCAAGGACCAGAAACTACGGTACCATTCTCTGGAGTCTGTTGATGTTTGAGCTGTGGTATGGGAAGTTTATGCGGTAACCGTCATTAGTAAGCTGTGAGCTGTGAACAGTGAACAGTAAGCAGTAAGCGGTATACTGTGAGCTATCAACAAAGAACTATCAGATAATATCTATGAACTATAAGAAAAAAGTATCGATTATTATACCCACATACAACGAAGAAAAATATCTCCCCTACTGCTTGGAATCTATATCAATTCTAAATTATCCCGGGAAAGACATTGAAGTCATCGTGGTTGACAATGGCTCTACTGATAGCACCAGAGCGACTGCGGAGCGCTATGGAGTGAGTGTGCTACTGGATGATTCACTGAACGTTTCAGGTTTGCGGAATCTCGGTGTAACACAATCTACTGGAGACATAATCACTTTTGTCGATGCAGATTGTATTGTATCAAAGGAATGGTTGAACAAAGCTTCATTATATTTCTGTGATTTATGCGTGGCTGCCTGGGGTAGTTCACCTGCCCCTCCGATGGATTCCACGTGGGTTCAGAAAACATGGTACTTAATACGCCAGAAAGAAAATCAGGTACAAGATGTAGATTGGCTTGAGTCGATGAATCTTTTTGTGAGGAGGGAGCAGTTTATAGCTGTGGGTGGATTTAACAAATCCCTGGTTACCTGTGAGGATGTGGACTTTTCATATAGGCTGCAAAAATACGGCAGGATCGTTTCTGACAGCAGGATAGAAGTGATTCATTTGGGTGAAGCGGCTACTGTTAAGGAATTCATGAAAAAGGAGATCTGGAGAGGTAGGAGCAACCTTAAAGGTGTTTTCAATCATGGTTTAGTAATGAAAGAGATTCCCAGTCTTACCATTCCCCTATACTTTGGTATATTGTTGCCAACTTTTTTGTTTGTATCCATGATATTTCTGGATTTAAAATGGCTTATCTTGTTGGTATTTTTGTATATGCTGCCATCATTTGGTGTTATTTTAAAGATAAGAGCCAAAAAGGTGAGATTAGGCGATATGCTAAGATTAATGTTTTTAATCCAGATTTATTTTCTTTCCAGGACAATTGCTATTGTAAAGAGAAATTAAAAATACGAATCGGTTATCTTACGGTAATGCACAGTATTGTTTTTGGACACTCACGATATCACTTCCGCCTCATACCTTTGTTAACAATCTTTGATTCATGGCCTCTGATTAATTTCAAGGACATTTGGGGTAAACGGAACTTATGGAGTTTTAAGATCTCAATCATGGTGTCAGTTATCTCTGTAATTATTTGGATGCGAGAGATTATTTTTGTTGATGGTACTCGTTATTTGCATAATCTCTGAGTCTCATGCCTGTATTAAATAGAATGCATAGAAGGATTAGAATAATAAAATTCATATTTCTTATACAAATTTTGGGATAAATAGCCATGCCATGGACAGGAAATAGAGGCATTATTAAAAGGATATTAAATCCGACACCAACAATACAATCAAATCCCCAAATCACAAAGGTTTTATCAATAATACCAGAAGGAGGAAAAATAGTTGATCTTGGAGCCGGTGGCAGAAAAATTACGCCGGAATGCGTGACCATTGATTTCGCCAGGATTGGTGACACTAATGTCGTGGCTGATATACATAACATTCCATTAAAAGATGAGACCATTGATTGCCTTTTCTGTACAGGTACTTTAGAGCATGTGCACAACCCCGAAATAGTTTTGAAAGAAATTTTTAGGGTGCTCAAAATAGATG
This sequence comes from uncultured Planctomycetota bacterium, assembly GCA_963709355.1. Lineage (GTDB taxonomy): Bacteria > Planctomycetota > Brocadiia > Brocadiales > Brocadiaceae > PLOWO2-12-38-17. Next base: position 10,467 of record CAVPVY010000003.1, on the reverse strand, counting down.
GAACCATCTATATAGATGTTCCGTTCATGCAATGTTATCATCCTGATCCTGTTGACTATTGGAGATTTACGATTAAGGGAATTGAGCTTATTTGTACAAGGAATGGTTTCACTAAGATTGAAACAGGTGTTAATATTGGTTCCGCATCGTCAGTAACCTGGATACTTATGGCATTCTCTCATACTATTTTCTCCAACAGAATTATTAATAAGCTCTTCAGCACCATCTTTAGTATGTTAGTTTCACCTATAAAATATCTTGATAAATATACTATTAAGGGAGAAAACAGCATTATAGCTCCAAGTGCTGTTTACTTTATTGGGACAAAAAAATAACTCTAATATATCTTATCAAAAACATATAATTAAAGTAACAAGATACAAGTTGAATATACTCTTCCTCGCACATAGAATTCCTTATCCACCGGATAAGGGTGATAAAATTCGCTCCTTTAACGAAATAAAATATTTATCTCAAAAAAATAACATATATTTGGGCACAATTTTAGATGGTAAATCTGATAAAGAACACCTGGAGGAACTGAAGAGATATTGCAAAGAAGTTTATTCTGTATATTTTTATAAAAAATTAAGGATTATTAAAAGCGTTATTCAAGATGTACCTTTTTCTGTATCATATTTTTATAACTTTGATCTTCAGGAATACGTAAACGAAATCCTGGAAAACGAAAGTATAGATATAGTGATATGCTTTTGCTCCACTATGGCCGAGTATATTTTCAGATCACGCCCATATAAAGAAAAAGAGTTAAACAATATCTCTCTTATTATGGACTATGTTGACCTTGACTCTGATAAATGGCTTCAATATTCTAGATATACCAGATTTCCGTATAATCTACTTTATAAACTGGAAAATAAATGGTTGCTAAAATATGAGATTAATATTAATCGTACCTTCAACCAATCGGTTTTTGTTTCTCAAAGGGAAGTTGATGTATTCAGGAAACTTTACCCTGAAGTCAAAAATGTTCGCTTCATCTTAAATGGTGTTGATTCCGATTACTTTACACCGGAAAAATCAACTCACAACTCGCAAAACATCTTAGTCTTTACCGGCGTTATGGATTATTTTGCTAATGAGGACGGTGTGAAATGGTTTTGCGAGAATATATTTCATAAGATCAAGGCTGAGATACCCGATGTTCTCTTTTATATTGTAGGCAACCGTCCTACTAAAAGGGTACGAAAACTTTCAAAGATTAAGGGTGTTATCGTAACAGATTATGTCCCGGATATAAGGAAATATTACTTGATGGCGAATGTTTGTGTGATCCCATTGAGGATCGCCAGGGGATTACAGAATAAGATTCTGGAGGCCATGGCAACCGGCAACGCAGTTGTTGCCACTACAAACGCAAGCGATGGTCTTATTTACCATAAAAATGTTGACATCATTATTGCCGACGAGGAGGAAGCATTTGCCAGAGAGGTCATAGCTCTTCTAAAAGACGAAAAGAGAAGAAAAGAAATCGGAATAAAGGCGGTAGAAAATATTCAACAAAATTATTCATGGCAGGTAAACTTGAAGGCATTCGATAACCTGCTCAATGCTTAGGTGGAATAATGGAATGTTGGAAAAATTGAAGAATATCGCCCACATAACATTTGACATGAGGATAGGTGGCGCTGAACAGGTTATCTCTAATCTGATAGAAAATACAAATCAATCTAAATACAATTTGTCAATCATATGTCTTGATCAAACCATCGGCCCTTTTGGTAGAAAACTGCAGGAGAAAGGTTGCCAGGTAATTTCCTTTAACAGAAAGCCGGGTTTTGATCTTTCCTTAATAAGGCAAATTCATGATTATATTATACGTTGTAACGTTGACATCCTTCACTGTCACCAATATACACCTTATATATACGGGTTATTTGCATCCTTTTTCACCTCTGCCAAAGTGATCTTTACAGAACATGGAAGATTTTATCCGGATAAAAGAAAGTTTAAGCGGGTTGTATTGAATCCGTTTCTCAGTTTTTTTACAAACACTATTACGGCTATTTCATTAGCAACACGGGATGCCCTGGTAGAGTATGAAAACTTTCCCAGGAAAAAAATAAAGATCGTTTACAATGGCATTGATGATTCTCTCTATACAACTTCCTTCGCTGCAAACAGGAAGGCTTCTCTGGGAATCAACAAGAAAGATTATGTTCTGGGCACTGTCGCCAGACTTGACACAATAAAAAACCAAAAAATGATGATTAAGTCTCTTGCAAGTGTGCGAGAAACTTACCCCAATACGTTCCTCATTATAGTTGGTGATGGCCCTGAACGGAATAGTTTGGAAGCATTTGTTTCAAGTCTTGGATTCTCTTCCCATGTTATCTTTACGGGTTTCAAGGATGATGTTTATAACTATTTAAAGACCATGGATATCTTCCTGCTGACCTCTTTCAGCGAAGGAACGGCTATGACCCTTCTTGAAGCAATGGCTGCAGGACTTCCTTGCATTGTAACCGATGTTGGCGGAAATCCTGAGATTGTAGAGGATAATGAAACAGGATTTATAATTCCAAATGATGATGAAAAGACTCTTGCCGATAAAATCTGTATTTTGTTTAAGGATGAAAATTTGAAAAAAAAGATTGGAAAAGCGGGGAGAAGAAGGTTTGAAGAACATTTTACTGTGGACAAGATGGTTGCTGCTTATGAAAAAATTTACGATGAAATAACTAGTGTATCTTAGCCACAGAGAACACAGAGGTCTCAGAGAAAACCATGAAAAGATACTTTTTTTGTCTCTGTTCTTTTAATAATTTCAAAGAGCTAAAAACTTAATTGTGTCTTGACACAGTACATTTTTATAGCAATTTAATTAACTGAACCTCACAAGAATTTTTTCATTAATCTCAGTGCCCTCTGTGGCTAATTATTTATGTCAGACAAATTAACAGAAAAGATTATATCATCAGCCATCGAAGTTCATCGTTTATTAGGCCCGGGCTTGCTTGAATCAATATACGAAGAAGCACTTTGTTATGAATTTACACTTAGAGATATTCAATTCAAACGGCAAAAAGAAGTTGACGTTGTTTACAAAGACAAAGTTATTAAAGGCCAGAGGCTTGATCTGATAGTAGAAAATGAGGTTGTTGTTGAGATAAAATCAGTTAGAAAATTGGAAGACATTTTTACTGCGCAGGTATTATCATATCTAAAGTGTACGGGACTTAAACGAGCTTTGCTAATAAATTTTGGAGAGCAGAAACTTGTTGACGGAATTAAACGGATTTCTTTATAACTCTGTGTTCTCGGTGAACTCTGTGGCAGGAAAAATCAAACTATGAGCTTTTCAATACCCATTATCATCGAAGAAACTTCCGGAATTAATCGCCACAACGAACCGGTTACCGTTGGAATACCATTCCCCAAAGGTTTGTTAAAGGAAGAGCAAAGGCTGGGACTCCATCATTCGGAATATGGCTATCTTCCACTTCAGACACAAACTCTCGCTAAATGGTCAGACAACAGTATAAAATGGGCCTTACTGGATTTCCAGATCTCAGCCGATGCTAATACAACAAATGAATTGAAACTAACGAAGCTCTCCTCTACCTCTAGGTATGAGGACACGACTGAGAATATAACTGAGATCAGCATCAATCAAGACACGAAATCATTGAATGTTAATACCGGTACAACTCTTTTCTCTATAAATACCGGTGTTTTTAAACCGTTTGATCGTGTAGTAGTTGATGACAAGGATATATTAAATAGCTCGGAGAGTAAAATCATTCTCACCGATGATTCAGACACAGAATATGAACCTCACATAAAAAATATTTTCATTGAGACTAAAGGAAATCTGAGAACAACCATTAAGTTTGAGGGTGAATTAAAGACCACACAAAAACCAGCTTTTGTGAACTTCTTTTCCAGAATGAGCTTTTTTGCAAACAGTTCAATTGTTAAGATAGATTTCACCATCCATAATCCACAAGCAGCAAAACATCCTGGTGGGCTGTGGGACCTCGGGGACCCCGGTTCAATATTTTTCAAGGACCTATCCATACATACCACCTTAAACTCTAATGAACAACCAACTGTCAGTTATCAGCTAAATGAAGAGCCATCTTCATTAAACTATCAGCTATCAACTATGCCTGCCCCGTGGAATCCTTCGGTCATTCCATCGGGGAGCCATGAGCCGAACAACGGGCTATCAAACATGAACTATGAGCCAACAACTCAAACCTATCAGCTCACAGCTCACAGCTCACAGCTTACTATATACCAAGACTCCAGCGGTGGTGAATGTTGGAAAAGTAAAAATCATGTTAACCGATACGGTGAGGTAAAAAATTCATTTAGAGGATATAAAGTATATTCGAAGGGAGAAATTGTTCGAGAAGGTTTCAGGGCAAATCCTATCATGTCTATTAAGGACCAAAATATACAAATTTCCGGATCAGTTCAAAATTTCTGGCAGAACTTTCCAAAGGCACTGGAAGCTAAAGAAAATACGTTAAAAGTAAGACTTTTCCCCCAAAAATACAATGATCTCTTTGAGTTACAGGGTGGCGAGCAGAAGACACACACGATTTTCCTGAATCATGATAGGGGACTACGTGACAAAACAGGATTGGAGTGGGCACAATATCCTCTAATCCCAAGGACTACTCCTGAATGGTATTCAAATTCGCTAGCCATCCCATATTTAGCTCCGAAAAATGAAGATTCTGATAAAGAATATTTTGACTTGGTAAATACCGCCATATTAGGAAAGAACAGCTTTTTCAATAGACGCGAAATAATAGATGAATATGGCTGGAGAAATTTTGGAGAGTTTTATGCCGACCATGAGGCAATAGGGCATAAAGGGGCAGAACCATTGGTCTCACATTATAATAATCAATATGATGGTATCTATGGATCCCTATTGCAGTATATGAGGAGTGGAAATACGAAGTGGTTTCAACTGGCGGATCAATTGTGCGCACACGTAAAAGATATCGATGTGTACCATACAGACGAAGACCGTCCTGAATATAATCGAGGGATGTTCTGGCACACAGAACATTATATAGACGCTCAAACATCCACACACCGCTCTTTTTCTAAAAAGCATTTAGAGTTCAGAGACAAATCGGTTTATGGAGGAGGGCCGGGGTTATCACATAATTACACAACAGGACTTTTATTACATTATTACCTTACCGGTGACGGTAGTTCTTTTGAGACAATCAAGGAGTTGACTTCATTTGTAGAAAACACTACGGAAAGTGAAAATACTTTAGTAAATTATTCTATGAGTAGACTTAGAAGAATAAAATGTTTTATTGAAGATATTACACATAGAAAAAGCATGGTACAGTTAGGCAAGGTGTATGGATTGAATGGTCCGGGAAGGGCAAGCGGTAATTCTCTGAATACATTAATGGATTCATACATACTGTCTGGCAACCAGAAAATCCTGAAAAAAGCAGAAGATTTAATAAAGTGTTCTATTAACCCTGATGATAATATTACGAAAAGAGAGCTCCTCGATTCAGAAAACAGATGGTTTTACATCATATTTCTCCAATCTCTTGGCAAATATCTGGATGTGAAAACTGAGTGTGCCCAGTTTGATACTATGTGGCATTATGCCAGACAGAGTCTTTTAAATTATGCAGAGTGGATGGCAAAAAATGAATATCCCTATCTAAATAGACCGGAAAAATTAGAGCATCCTAATGAGACATGGGCAACGCAAGACATTCGTAAATGTAATGTATTACTCTATGCAGCAAAATATTCAAATAAATCTCAGAGTGAAACCTTTGTAGAAAAGGCCAGCTTTTTTTATGATAAAGGCATAAACTACCTGCAAAAATTTGAAACAAAGACATTGACTCGCCCTCTAGTCCTCATGATGTTAAACGGATCGATGCACAGTTATTTCAAGAGTCAGATGGTGGAAGATATAAAAATTCCTGAATTTTCAGAAACATTTCAGAAAACCAAATTCCATAAACATTATTTTTACAATCTATTCGGTCCCACAATAAGAGCCATAACAAACTTTTCATTAAAAAGAGAAGTTCAATTCCTCAAGTGGCGACTTATTGCTAAATAAACTATTATCATTAGACACTAAGAAACTGATTAGTTTTTGCCCTAAGATTACCTCAAGATCACTTAAGAGTGTTTGCTTTTATGAATCTGCCAAATCGTGAAGAAATCGTATGGCTAAAGTTTTTCCCCCAGCTTCAAGATTCTTCAAGATTTCTCAAGATTGTTTGCCTTTTACAAATCCGTCTAATATCGAAGTAATCGTGAGGCTAAGGAGTATCTTTTTGCATCTAGATTTCCTATACAGTTCTCAAGATATCATTTGTCTTTTTTATTTCATACTCCCAATCGTGAAGGTAATCGCGAGGCTAAGGATACCTTTTTGCTTCTAGATTACTAACGATTAATCCGTAAAAATTCTTGAAGCAAAATATCTCAACAAAACATTATCGAAGGTTAACTCGTTACTGCAAACCCGTGGCCCACAATAGTGTCAAAAATAGTCATTATTTTCGTACTAACCTACCTGGGAGGCATATTTGCTGCTATCTTAATCGATGGAGCGTACGGCATTTTCCTATACGAGATTGAATATTGTGTAAATCCAAGATCCCAATGGTGGTATGGAAACCTACCTGATCTGAGATATCTATTGTTTCGCGATTATTACATTCGCAGGATTCTTGATGAGGATGAAAAAATATACTCAAAATCAAATATTTGCTGCTCCACAAACCAAGTGGTTGTTATCTCTAACTATACTAATGGGCCTGGTCTCCTTTATTGCCAGTCGCCGGAAAAGCATAAAGAAATCTATATAAACCATTTAAAATAATAGCCTTTGTTTTCCTTTTATATAAAATGATTGATACACCTCAAAAGTACGAAAAAATGATTTGGGCTTTTTTGATCGGCTGTTTTTATTTGGGGTGGGTAGCTCATTCACTGGGAAGGACAGGTTACGGAAGATTAGAGGGTGTCGGGCCTTCGGATTCTCAAGAAGTAAACGCATTAGCCGCGATATTAATTACTCCCATCCCGATTTTAATCTTTTACATAATCGAGGGCAAGAAATATTGGCAAAAAATTACCTCATTAATTTTTTTGGCTTACATTATGGATGGAGTCATTTTGACTACCAGTCGTGGTGCGTTTATGGGTTTGGTAGTTTCCTTACTCTATTTTTCGTATTTTATATTTTTTAAACATGTCAAAAATTTTAAATTCAAAATGAAAATGGCGTTTGGGCTTGTTTTGGGTCTTATACTGTTTTATCATTTGACAGATGTAACATTCTGGGAGAGGATGACCACTTTAAAGCACGTTGAAGTTGGAGAGCGAGGACTTGTTGGTGCAGAGGGAGGAGCTCACAGGACACCCTATTGGTTTAAAGGGCTAGACTTGGTAAAAGAGTATCCACTTGGCGTAGGCGGGTGGGGCTAGCTTATCTCAGCCCACAGTTTATTTCAGAAGACAGATCTTTTCAAGAAGCAGGAGGAATGAGAGCACCTCATTCGACCTGGATTGATGCCCCTTGTAGACTGTGGCTACATTGGTTTTATACTTTTTTAGGTTTTGTTTTCTCAAGTTTCAACTTAAGCAGGAAAGTCAGGAAACATCTTCTTCACACCAAGAATTATTATTTATACTATCAGAATGTCGCAATAGATGCCGGTTTTCTTGCTTTTTTAGTTGCAGGGACTTTTATCGACAGGCTTTATGCCGAGACAATGTATTGGTTCCCGGCATTTTTGGCCTGCTTTGCCAATATCTATCTCTTAAAAGGATATTCTTCTCATGGAGAGCAAACTACCAATAAAGTTAATAAAAATCCGTAGCATTTCACCACCAATAACACACCTCCCTGTGCTACGAGTCAGCAGGAAGGAGGGAAGTAAATATTTAAAAGAGAAACGAGATATTCGGCTAGTCTTTCTGATCTTTTGCACTATCTTTGGTGTGCTTGCCTGGAGGCACTATCCATCCATCTTGAGCTATGCATTTATGGGTGTGGTGACAGTTGTACTACCTCTTGTCGCCTTTGCTCCTACTTTGCTTCGTCCTGTTTTTAAGCTATGGATGAAGCTTGCGCATGTCGTTGGGTGGTTTAATACTCAGGTTATCCTGACTGTTGTGTTTGTTTTGATCTTTATTCCGACTGGCCTTATAATGGAACTATTACGAAAGGACCCGATGAAGAGGAAGATGTTAGCAGAAGATACGTATTGGGAACCCTATGAATTAGAAGGATTGAAAGATAGAAATCGTTATGAAAGACAATTTTAAGGAGGGAAAGAAATGGAACTGTTAAAAGAATTTTGGGCGTTTTTGAAGGTAAGGAAGAAGTTCTGGTTACTACCAATTTTCATTATCCTTGTCTTACTGGGTGCGTTGATCGTCTTTACTGAGTCAAGTGCCGTAGCACCATTTATCTACACCTTATTTTAATAAAACTATGTACATACTCGGAATATCTGCATACTATCATGACAGTGCTGCTGTCCTTATAAAAGACGGGGATATTGTGGCAGCAGCACAGGAAGAGAGGTTTACCCGTAAAAAACACGATGAAACTTTTCCTCTCAGGGCGGCAGAGTACTGTCTGGGAGAGGTTGGAATTGATATCTCAGAGGTCGATCATGTGGCCTTTTATGACAAACCGATTCTCAAGTTTGAACGCCTTATTGAGACATATCTCAGCTATGTACCCCGGGGATGGATGAGCTTTCGGAAGGCGATGCCACTCTGGATAAGCAAGAAACTTCACCTTCCAAAGATAATCAAGAAAGAACTCGGTTGGAAAGGAAAAGTGCTCTTTACGGAACACCATGAATCACATGCGGCAAGTGCATTTTTCCCTTCACCCTACGAAGAAGCAGCAATAATCTGTTTTGATGGAGTAGGGGAATGGGCCACAACCTCGTGGGGAGTCGGTAAGGGGAACAGGATTGAACTAAAAGAACAGATTTCTTTTCCGCACTCCCTGGGTCTCCTCTATTCAGCATTTACCTATTATACAGGTTTTAAGGTAAACTCCGGTGAATATAAGGTTATGGGTCTGGCGCCTTACGGAGAGCCGAAGTACGTCGACCTGATAATGGATGAATTAATAGACCTGAAAAAAGATGGCAGTTTCAGAATGGACATGGACTACTTTAACTACTGTCAAGGGCTGACTATGACTAACAGCAGGTTTGATAAGCTCTTTGGTGGACCACCGAGGAAGCAGGAAAAAAAGCTCACCCAGCGAGAGATGGACATAGCCGCGTCTATACAGAAAGTTACAGAGACAATCATGTTAAGAATCGGGAGACATGTGTTTGATAAGACGGGACAGAAGAATCTCTGTATGGCTGGCGGGGTTGCCCTTAACTGTGTGGGTAATGGAAGGCTTTTAAGGGAAGGGCCCTTTAAGAATATATGGGTTCAACCTTCCGCCGGTGACGCTGGAGGGGCGTTAGGAGCAGCATTGACAATCTGGTACCACTATCTTGATAAGCCACGAAAGGCGAATGGAAAGGAAGACAATCAGTCTGGCAGTTATCTGGGACCGCACTATACCAAAGATGAGATAAAGGGATTTCTGGATGAAAATAGTTATCCATATAAAGAGTGCCTTGAGGATGTTCTTTGTGAAGAAGTTGCCGGACGTCTGGAAAGGGGTGATACGATAGGATGGTTTCAAGGCAGGATGGAATTTGGGCCAGGGCTCTTGGAGCGCGTTCTATAATAGGTGATGCAAGAAATCCGGAGATGCAGAAAAAGATGAATCTGAAGATAAAGTATCGAGAGTCCTTCCGACCGTTTGCCCCATCGGTTTTACTGGAGCATGTGTCTGAGTGGTTTGAGTATGACAGTGAAAGTCCTTATATGCTCATGGTCGCACCCATAAAGGAAGAAGGCAGAATTCCCATGACTGATGAACAGAAGGGGCTTTTTGGAATAGAGAAACTGAATGTACCACGATCTCATATTCCGGCTGTCACTCATGTGGATTATAGCGCCAGAATTCAGACAGTCGATGGTAAGTATAATAAACGCTACTATGGGCTGCTAAATAAGTTTTATGAGAAGACAGGCTGTCCCATTATAGTTAATACCAGCTTTAATGTACGTGGAGAGCCTATTGTCTGCACACCGGAAGATGCCTATAAGTGCTTTATGCGTACCGAGATTGACACGCTGGTTTTGGGAGAATTCATCCTGTCTAAGAAAGAACAGCCTGAGTGGGAAGAAAAGAAAGATTGGAGAGAGGAATTCGAACTGGATTGAAGAAAATTAATGATAGGAACTGTTTTATATTTTTCTCCGTTAGAATTCTTCATATGGATGTGAAAATAATTGGTTTGATAGTAAACTTGAAAACGGATATGAAAATATTGTACAAAGGGTTTCTTTCCGATTGATTATTTTAAAGTGAGTAAAGCAAATAGTGGTTGGATG
>CAVPVY010000002.1:0-3795 GCA_963709355.1 uncultured Planctomycetota bacterium | reverse complement strand
ATTAATTTAGATAGAATATTTCTCTGTTTTATAAAGGCAATATAGAGAAATATTTCCGCTTATCAACACTGTTAGACCAATATAAATAATTATGAAAAAATATGCCATTGTTCTTATAGATCCACAAATAGGATTTTGTTCGAGGGGTGGTACCTTGGCATCAGCTTATGGTATAAATGAAATAATAAAAATAGAGGAAGCCTTAGCAGATATTTCTAAGTTTTTATCATTAAATAAAATCAATAATAAGGCATTAATAAAGTCGGAATATCTTCCTGGACAATTTACAGACAGAAAATTAAACAATCCATTATCATATCTATGCGTTCCGAAAAGTAATTCTGATTCAGAGATAATAGACAATGAATTGGAAAAAATATTTGAAAATATATTTATCAAACATGAGAAAAGTGCATTAAGCTCAAAAGCCTTTCAACATTGGGTGAATGAGCAAATCGCAACAGGAATAACTGCATTCATAATATGCGGCTTTCTATTGGAACATTGCATTAAAGATTCTGCAATTGACTTAAAACGATTTATTTCAGAAAGCCATGTTGAAATCATAATTTGCCAAAACCTGGTAGCCTCAAGATTGTCAAAATATGCTAGTGGAGAAAAATCGATAGTAGCATCTGCCTTCAAAGAATTGGAACGAAATGGACTTAAGATAATTAATTCTAATGAATTACAAAATTCATTAAATTTTGAAAGCACAAAGAAGTCGGTCTAACAATCCAGTCGAGGTGACGCCTTTATCTCGTGCGGTTCTTGAGTTTTCAGGTTCTTTGTTTATTTTATTTTTATTCATAGTTTTCTATGCCTCTACCGGCGCACCTCACTTTGGTAGTTGTGGAGGACTGAGAATGTCAGATAAGATAATTCGAGATCGTTATGGGCATGAGGTAGGCAGGATAGAGGATGCCCCACCCCCCTAAGACCTCTCATGGGACTACATGGGAAGATTTGGTCAATGATTATAGGTGGGCTTATCGGTGCCGTTATCGGGGTTTACCAAGGATTTATTGGAGCTGGTGTCGGCGGAGCAATCGTTGGCTTTATCATTGGTGGTATTTTAGGCATACTGATAGCCAATTTTTTCGTATTCATCATTTTGCCATTGCTGGGCCTGGCACTACTCATTTGGCTATTTTCACTTCTTTGGGGTTTTGGCAAACCATAGGTTCTTAAATAATAAAGGGCACAAACTTTGATTTATGATTAGCACTGCAAATCTGTATTTAAAGTATTTATTGTTGACAAATATTGATAAAGCTAATAGAAATAGTAATGATTAAATGCTTAATCATAATGAATATGATGTTCTACTTGTCATTGTAAAGTATATTTGCGCAAGTAAAAAAAATGATGAAATATGCTTCTATTTGAATGGGACACAAAGAAAGCAAAAAAGAACATAAAAGTTCACGGAATTTCCTTTGATGAAGCCAGCACGGTCCTTCGAGATACTTTGTCATTGACAATTTATGATCCGCTGCATTCCGATGAAGAAGACAGACTAATCCTAATAGGAAACTCCCAACAACCGTCTTCTGGTAATTGTTCATACGGAAAGAGGAGTTCAAATCAGACTAATAACCGCAAGAAAAGCAACAAAAAAGGAAAGGAAGCAATATGAAGAGAATGCAAAAAGACCCAGATATGCTTGAAGAATACGATTTCAGCAAAGGCATCCATGGTAAGTACGCCGAAAAATATGAAGAAGGAACAAATATCGTAGTCATTGAACCAGATGTTGCAAAAGATTTCCCGGACCATGACTCAGTAAATCAAGCCTTAAGATCACTAACTGAAATCATAAAACGCAAAAAAACCTAACAAATAAGTGGAGGCAACCCTCGTCATTTGCGATTCAATTATATTTAGGCTCTTTGCTTATCTTATTGTTATCTATTATCTATTATTTTATTTGCCAAACGGGGTTGCTCACTTTAGACATTATAAGGCAACATACTAACGAGGCCAAAGTATAGAACACTTTACCATTTCTGAAGAATGACAAGATTAGTTCTTTTTGCTTTAAATAGATTCAAGGTCAAGTACAACCATTTCCTTAATGTTTCAGATGATGGTATCCTTTGCTCCTGCCTCGGTAGTATGTACCCCCAAATGACCACTATTTACAAGGAGAGTAAATGGCTTCACGCGAAACAGTAGCTGCACAGCTATGCAGGATTGCCGGAGGTGATTTTCACCATTGTGAGAAAGCGTCTCTAAAGGCAATACAAATTCCTGGTAAGATGCGGTAGTTGGCAGATGAGACATAGGAAAAGTTTAACATTTTTTTCTGACTTCAATTCAACGCATTTTTTTGATAGTATGACGCCAAGATAGAAGTAACTTGCGCCGAACATTTAGGTAAGAGTGACAAGTTTTCATTTGTTGAATTAATCATGTTTTCCATACAACACAAATGAATATTTAAAAAGAATGAATGAAAACACTTGAAGAAATTCGAAGACAGTTATTTTTAGGAGAGTTTGAATTCAGTAGGCATGCTTTAAAACGAGTGGTTTAACGTAATATCAGTGAGTTGGAAATAAAAGAAGCTGGAAGGAATGCGAAAATAATTGAAGAGTATCCAGGCGATAAGTATACATCCAGTTGTTTGCTTTTAGGATTAACCAATATTGAACGACCAATACACATACAAGTATCACTTGCTGACACAGAATTCGTAAAGATTATCACAATTTATGAACCAAATGAAGGTGAATGGATTGACTATTCTAAACGGAGGTAAATATGTTCAGTTGTCATGTATGCGGTTCAACCGAGGCGAAAAAAGAATACATCAACGAAATATTTCAGATCGATAACAAACCTGTATTAGTAGAAAGCATTCCGGCAATGGTTTGTGTACGGTGTGGTGAGGAAACTTTTAGTCGTGAGACAACAGAGCGGATTCGCCGCATGGTACATGGTGAAGCAAAACCAGTAAAATCGGTTTCCATGGAAGTATTTACTTTTGTATAAAAAGTAAAATGGACAAGGACAGTTTTTTGCCTAACACCTATAAGCCCCCCTTTTGTCAAACAAAAAATTCCCCCTATGCCTGAAAAATATTCATTTTTCAGTTCTTTGAAAGCTGCATCAGTTAAAAGAAAATGTGACTCTGACTTTTACTTCAACTCTAAAGAGACATTCTCTACATCCCCATTTTTGTCTTGAATACAGACATGCATTGTTTTAGCATGTAAATCAACATCATTATTCTAATAGTTCTGGTTATGATAAAAAGATCATATGCAGTTCGAATGGGGCAGGGAAAAGGCAAAAAAGAATCTTAAAAAGCATAAAGTGTCATTTGATGAAGCCATGACGATATTTTATGATCCGACGTCTGCAACCTTTGATGATCCTGATCACTCTACTTATGAGGAAAGACTTATAACTATAGGTTACTCCTCTCGTAGTCGTCTGCTTGTGGTATCTCATACCGAAAGGAGAAAAACAATCCGCATCATTAGTGCACGGTGTGCAACAACGCATGAAAGGAAGAAACATGAAAGCTAAAAAAAAGAAAAACAGTGATGAATTACGGCCCGATTATGATTTTGATTATACAAAAGCTGTTCGTGGCAAGTATTACAAACGTCTTATATCTGAGGGAGCTAATGTTGTAATGCTTGAGCCGGATGTTGCTAAAGCATTTGCAGATTCAGATGCGGTAAATAAGGCATTGAGGTCTTTACTTGATCTGACAAAAACGACACAGCGCCTAACAAAACACTCCAGTGGACGGTAAACAACCCGCCGCTGAGTTTGAACGTT
>CAVPVY010000001.1:0-11572 GCA_963709355.1 uncultured Planctomycetota bacterium | reverse complement strand
ATAGCATTATGAAGATTGGGTATGTTTTGAAAGTAACTGTTACTTTTAACACTGAACCTCCCCCCTGTCTGAAGCTTTATCCGGAATCATCGATGTCTCACAATGGACATTATTTGATCCTCCGGAACAATTAATAAGTACAGACTCTTCCAAGCAGAGGAAACCTGTAAGAAACAGAATCCCTGTTAAACAAATTTACCAGGTGAATACGATGCCGGGGAACCCGCCCGCTAATAAAGAGGGAAATCCTTTTGATATTGAAGCACAGCTGCGCTAAACCGTTTCAAAGGGAGAACAATATTCACCTTTTTGATTCCAAAAGCAGCTGTCTCTAACTTCCCAGGGCTTACACTACTTTAATACAATTCAATTTCACCACCGTCCTATAAGATTGTCATCGAGTGTCACATTGATTTAACCCAGATTTTATGTATAATGACTCTAAATAATAGACACGAAAAGGGGAAAACCTGAGTAGTCAAGGTATCGTAAAGTAACAGAGGATGCCTGGAAGGCAGCCAGGGGTATACCTTTATGAGAATTGAATCATGTAGTATTTTTATAAAAGGGGTTTAGCGGGAGCATAAAGCCCGTATAGGTAACTGCAGGCAATTTGGGAGGATTTCATATGTTAACTAATTTTGACAAGAAAGAGCTTTTAGCAAAAGCACGAGGATTTACTCTATCCATTGATAAAATGGATGCAAAACAACGAATGGAGAAACCAAACGTTAATTATGGAAACGACTATAACAATCTCCGTACTATTACCGCACGATTATATCCCGACTTGGCGAAACTTCTTCCTCCAGCTGTTTCCATATATCGTGGAAGTGAGTTTGGAGATTATGTTGAGGAAAGCTATGGAGAGATTAATACATACTGCGAACAAATATACCAGCTTTTGTCTGAGCATGAATAATGTGAGAGGTTCGTGCCAATTTTAGAAAATAGAAAGGATAGAGAGAAACGGGCTCATTCCTCGTCAAGCTGAGTGATTGGGGTATTCAAGTGCACCATCCTTCCATCTCCTATGTGTTCCTGGACCATGATAGGCATATTGAGATTGAATCGTTTGTCAATAGCTTAGGTTTGACAGGAGTCTACTAATGGGTGACCCCAGCATTTGTTACAATATCATACAATTACGGCATATCTTATTGGCATATTTATACGGAGATAACATATGCGAACAACATTAAACATTGACGACCTTTTGATGAAAAGGCTACTTGAGGTCACTCATGAGACATCAAAAACCCGGGCCATCACTATTGCCATCGAAGAATTCCTCAAAAAGAAACAAATTAAAAAAATCCTCTCCTACCAGGGCACATTAGACATAGAAAACAACTGGCAGCAATTAAGATAGAAGAACTAAAGGAATATGAAGACAAAAAATAAGCCCAAAAGTTATTGCAGATACCTGTATCTGGGTCGAATCTTCGCAAAACCAGAAATCTCAAACTGCCTTAGAGACCTAATCTCTAATAACCTTGTATCTGGTGTTGGAATAATCATTGCTGAACTCTACACGGTATTAAGACAAATAAAGAACGTGAAATCATAATAGATATTTTCAATACCATTGAATATCTTGAAATAACAAAAGATATCTGGATAAAATCTGGAACTCTTGCCAGAAAACTTCGTTCAATGGGAAAGTCAATCCCGCTTTCTGACATTACTATTGCTTGTTGTGCAAAGAAATATCAGTATAAAATCTTTACCATAAACGCACCCTTATCGGACTCTCACAACTATGAAATTATATCAAATTATATAGATGTAATGAAGAAAATAACAGATAGTAACGGGACACATCTTTGAACTTTGATATTGATATATACATTACTTTGTTAAAAAAAGCACCCGGAAAAATATTTTCAAGTCGTAAGTCGAACTGAACGTAACTTATGACATATTAATGCTTTGCGGCAATATTTATTGCTTGATTTTGCCCTCAACTCTTGGTATTAACTGCATTTGTAATTATTCAAAACAATTACTACCTGGAGCAAAGGATTTGAGTATTTTTCGAGCAAACATATCCATATTAAATAAATTTCTTAATAATTTTGCCCCTTGCTTTACCAAAAAACAATTGGCAATGTTTATTCTCGTTATCTATGCAATGTTTAAAGACTATAAAAGAAACTCTCTGGAGGCAATGGCACAGGCCGTTCATACTGATTACCAAAAACTCCAATACTTCTTTTCTGAGTCCAAATGGGACTTGAAAGCAATAAAACAAAAAAGAATGGAGATTATTCAAAAACAACATAAAGGGGTCAAATCTCCCCTTGACTGCAATACTCTGATATGTTATGACCGCCATCAAGGCAAAACCACTTCGAATTGAATATCCTGGTGCATGGTACCATGTTATGAATCGAAGGACAAATCGTAATCGAATATTTTTCAATGATGATGATTACGAGCTTTTCATAAATGTACTCAAAGAAGCATGCTCTCTTTTCAATGCGTACATTTCTGCTTACTGTCTTGATGGTAAACATTACTTATGTGAAGCTTCACATAAAAAGTGTTATGTGCAGTAAATAATTATGTGAAATACTCCCCGATTCCATTTTCCCCTCTCTCATTCATTATAGCATTATAAGATAGCATTATAAGGAATATGTCAACAATGTACTTCACATAATTTCCCTCCATTCGATAGGCTATCAAGCCATTTAAGGATTCCAGGATTCTGCCATTTTGTGAGCTTTGTATTTAGCTGTGGTGCTTCAATGGTCTGAAGCATTCTTCTCTTCATTTCCATATCTATTTCTACATACAGGTGAGTAGTATTGATGCTCGCATGACCGAGCCAGTCACATACGACATTGATATCATTTCCAGACCGTATCAAATGCATTGCGGTGGAATGTCGAAAGGTATGGGGGCCAACCTTTTTACTTTTGATAGATGGTGATTGATTTGCCGCTGATTTTGCGTATTTTTTTACGATATACCTGATACCAAAGCGTGTAATAGGGCTGCCGTTAGCATTCAAAAAAAGGAGTTCGGGTTTTTGGTTTTTCCCGTCACGCTCTTCGATGTAATCCTTGATAAGTCCAACTGTTTCAGGCCATAAGGGACAGGCTCGCTGTTTTTTTCCTTTGCCGAGGATCTTGACCTGCCCCGATGAATCGAGGCGCAGGTCGCTTACCTTTAAGTCAACGATCTCGCCGGCCCGTGCACCCGTATTATAGAGAAGCATAAGTAACGCCTTGTCACGAATCCCGGTGCGTGAGTTTGGTTGTACAGAATCCAGAACAGTCTTCATTTCAACTTCGTCCAGGTAATCTACTTGTTTATGTTCTGTTTTCTTTTGTGGGATACTCCGAACCTTTCTTGCCGGTTCCAGAAGAGACGGCTCCTCCCTTCCTATGAAGTTAAAGAATGTGCGGATGGCCGCAAGCCTGGCGTTTCTGGTTTTTGCTGAGCATTTTCGTTCGGTTTCCAGATGTTCCAGGAAGGCAAGGATAAGCCCGTCATCCAGGTCTTCAATATTGAGCTTATCGACTGCCTTTTTTAGGCGATCGGCGGCAAAACAAAACAGGAGTTTTAAGGCATCACGGTAGGCAAAGATTGTGTTGGAAGAGAGTCCCTTTTGTATCGCCAGGTATTGGTTAAAGAAGGTATTCATAAAACTTGCGCATCTATATTCCTTTTTCATGATTGTTCTCCTTCGGATTTTATATTTTTGCGGTAATATTCATAAAACCGTTTGTCCGCTTCGGCAAACAGCTCAGGAGTGGAGTGCAGGTATATGTGTGTAGAACTGATATCTACATGCCCCATGTAAGTGGAAAGGGCCAGCAGCATGGCATTTACATTCAAGCCTTCACGGTACCAGGAAAGGAGTCGGTGTACGGCGAAGGTGTGGCGAAAATCGTGAATGCGCGGCCCCATACCATTACGTGTATGGATGCCACACTCTTTAAGGAGTCTTTGCAACGTTGAATATACGGTACTATGGGCAAGCCTTTTCTTTCTCAAACTAATAAACATCGGATCATCAGAGGCTGAAACTTGAACCGCAACTCGTTTGTCTATATAACTCCGAAGCATATTACACGTTGACGGTGACAGGGGAATCCACCTGGCTTTATGGAACTTGCCATCTCTGATGTGCAATCGCTGTCTGTCCAGGTAAACATCAGCAAGGTTTATGGCAAGTGCTTCTCCGATCCGTATGCCGGTAGTGTAAAGCAGGCCGAAAAGGGTAGTGTAAGTATGGGGCAGAAGCGATGATAATGGCGGGAACTAGGATGCTTTGGCAAGCAAGGCACTGACCTCGGATGCACTATAGATGTAAGGAAGCCTGGAAGAAGCTTTGCATCTGATAGGTTCAGGCAGATAGGAAAGGGGTTTGAACTGTGAGAGAAATCGGACTAACTGGCTAACAACACAGACCCTGTTGCAAAGTGTCCGTGGCGCAAGGTGTGAAAGACCGGTAAGATAGTGTTCGAATATCTCACGTGAAATGAAATCTGATTTGTATTTTTCCTGTACCAGGAAATCATCGAAATAGACGAGCAACCTTGTCTGGCTCTGATAATCCGTGCCTGAAAGACGTCTGAGTGCTACGAAACGTTCCATAAAAGAGGCCAGTGAGCTTGAAAAAGTAAGTGGCTTCATGGCATCACCTCCGGCCAGTCAAGTGGGACACGGTTAAGGGTTTGAAAATCCACTTTTGTGTAAACCGCAGTGGTCTGAATACAGCGATGTCCGAGCATGTCTGCGATGGATTTCAGGGGATGACCGCCTGCCAGCATGCGGGTGGCAAATCCATGGCGAAAGGCGTGAGAGCCGCACCTGGTAACCTTTAAGCCTGCTGACTTCATGCGGTTGGCAATGATTTCAGACAAGGTAGTTGAGTATTTAAGTGGCCGGTAAGGTGCACGCAACGTGAGAAACAGTTCCTTATATGACGTGGTGGGACGGCTGTGCCGAAGGTAGCTGAGCAGGCTTTCACCGACATCGTTCGTCAGGGGTTGGTATATCTCTTTGCCATGCTTCATGGCCGAAAAATGTATACGGTTTTGCCTCCAGTTGATGTCATTGAGCTGAAGTGCTCGCAGTTGTCCTCCCCGTATTCCGTAGGTATAGAGCAGTTGAATGATGGCATAGTCTCTCCTTCCTGTATCTGTTTCCCGGTCTATGTGAGAGAGGATTCTGTGGATTTCGTAGTCGGTCAGGCTCCGTGGGAGTGTGTCAAGCTTATAGGTTCGTAATGTAGGCACGCTTGCGGACAGGTCACGACCAATGTACCCTTTTGCATAGCAGAAACGCAAGAAAGTACGAAGTGCTGCCTGCATGGAGCGGCGTGAAGCTTTCCCGCGACTTTTTGCATACTCCAGGAAAAAGGTCTCTACTTCACCGGGAGACAAATGGGCCAGCCTTTGCGTGGACAGACCCCCGTCAAAGCTTGCCAGAAACCGGGACAAATAGGCACGGCGAAGCTCAATCGTTCCCTGGGCTGAATTTTGAATATCCTTTAACCATTGCAGGTAGCCATCAAGTAAAGGAGATGGCGATGTTTGACAATGGCTAAAGTCTATTACAATGTGGCATTCCTTCAGATATTTTGTAAATCGGTTTATTGAAAAGGTAATGCGCAGGTGGCGGTTGTGTTCTTTTTTGCCGCCTCTAGACTTGGCGAGATACTCCGTGAGAAATATGCGGATATGACGCTGAGTTAACTGTGAATAATCACTTAACCCCTGATTAGCAAGATAATCGTTTAAATAAAATATGCAAAAAAGATGCTTTCGGATGGTGTAACAAGCATAACCCTGGTAAATTAGCCATTGACAGAACCCCTCAAGTAATGGCCCAAGCGGTTCTTTGTGGAACTTTTCTAACGTATGAGAACTACTAAAAATAGATTCCTGCATCATCACAACCTCCTTATTAACTCTTTATAGGTAAAAGTTAAATGAAGATGAACAGGAACTAAAATAGCATAAATATTATGTTAAGTTATTTGAGATGAGGCAAGGAAATAAGGTAGGCCTTACAAAAAGAAAGGAGTGCTTGCAGGATTTACTTCACATAATTATTTACTGCACATAACATTTTCATCTGCTTCTGGAAACACCCCTTGGCAATCTCAGTGCATTCATGAGATGGTTTAATATCAGCTATACTTCTTATTTTAATAGAAGACAGAAAAGAACCGGCCATTTGTATCAGGGGAGATATAAGAGTATTCTTGTAGAGAAGGAGACGTATCTCTATATATTATCCCGATATATCCATCTGAATCCAGTCAGAACAGAACAAATAGAAAAGGTATCTCTTCCAGAAAAGAAGAAATATCTGAAGAACTACACATGGAGCAGCCTTTTGGGTTATATCAGCGATTCCAGAAAAAAGAGTTTTATTGATTGCGCTCAGGTGCTTGAACCATATGGAGGAGATACGAAAGAAGGAAGAAAAATGTATTGGGAGTCAATCAGTAACGATTTATCGACAGGAATCGATATAAAGGAAGACATAATTGGTGGATGTATACTGGGGAGTAGTGTTTTTGTAGATTGGATAAGGGATACATTTTTACCAATGAAGTCCCGTGAAATTCCTGCCGTACAGCATTTGAGAAAGTATAAAACTAAAGAAGAAATCATTGAAGCTATCAGTAAAGATGTAGGAAAAAGTTTTCATGAGATAACGAGAGATAGAGGCATTGTACGACAAATAGCCATGGATCTGTTATATCGATTAGGCGGTTTTAAAGGGAGTGAGATCGGAGAAATGATGGGTGTGGATTATAGTACCGTGAGCCAGGGAAGGAAACGTTTGCGTGAGAAGCTGAAGAAGGACAAAAAGCTTACAAAAACCATGCAAAAGATAGAATCAGAATTGTCATTCTGAAAGATCTGACCTCATTGTTGTAAAGGCTTAAACATGAAGTTCCTGGATTATGAAATTTGTGACTATGAAACTTTCAATAAATGGTACGATTATGTCATAAACCTGTTTTCTGATGAGAATCATTGTATCCAAACTATTAAGCCGAATATTGTGGGTGATGAAGTCATACTTGATATCATCGTCACTTGCAAGCAAGTTGGTGGGAAATGTCCGTTGCTGAATTAAGCGCACCTCTTTTGAATGTTAATCAACACCGGACTGTGAAAAGTTCCACCAAAAATGATTATGGGCTAGAAGTTGTTACGTACAACGTAACGGTAGTGCCATTTGTCTAAGCGCCTGGTTATGCGCAACTGTAAACGTCATTTATTTCTCCATGTAAATTTTAAAGCATACTTTATTCATAAGGGAGACTAAAGCATGAAACTTCAAGGAAAAAAGATAGGCATTTTAATCGAACACCACTATGAGGAACCGGAAATCTGGTACTACAAGTATCGCTTTCCTGAGGAAGGAGCCGAGGTTAATTTTCTGACCCGCCTTTGGGATCAACCCAAGCAGGAGTTTAAGGGGCTCTTGTTTAAGGATCCCCTCGAAGTGAAAGAGAGCTTTGAGAATATAAATGATGAGACACTCCGTAGTTATGCAGCCATTATCGTGCCCGGGGGATATGTATCTGATCAGCTACGCTGGACGGAGGATGTGAACAAACTGCCCCCGGCGACCAAATTCCTTAAGCGTGTATTTGCTGAAAAGAGCATACTCAAGGGCATTATTTGCCACGGTATGTTGCTAGTAACTCCGTCTCCGGAACTGGTGCAAGGTCGCAAAGTGGTTGTAAACAACAATTTGATTGGTGATGTCAGAAATATGGGCGCTATCTACGTTGATGAGAACGTAGTGGTAGATGGTGACCTTGTAACGGCGCGTAGCAGCGGCCACTGCAACGTCTTTGTCCGCAGGATTATTGAATTGATGGATCAAAAATACTAAAAGGTACAGCAAGTATAGCTGGAGATGGGCCGCGTCGTATCTGGGTAACTTTTTAGGCATAATTGAACACTTAAATGGAGGCTAATTAAGCCGAATCCATGTGGTTTTGCAAAAGTCTATTATTAAGAGAGAGGAGGAATTATTATTATGGTGTCTGAGGAATTTGATCGTATATTATCTGATTACAAGAAAATAAAGGAACAACATGTTGATGGTAAGCGCAAATTCTATGGGGATCGGGTTGACTCAAAGCGCTTTGGTGCACAAGGTGCTGGTGTAGCAATCCTGTTTCTCGGTTTGGTAATTCCTATTGTTACAAACCTTAAATTTACATACCCAGCTTCGGCCCCCTGGTTAACAAAAGAAATAATTGTTTCAATTATATCTCTCGTCATTGCATTTGTTACTGGTCTTAGTACTTTATTTCAATGGTCATCTACCTGGAAAGAATATAGCAGTCAGATTGTCCAGATAGACAAACTAATTGGCTTGTGGGAGCTCGAAGTAGCTCACGCCAGACATATCTCTGATCAAGAAAAAGATATTTCAGTGTATCTGCAAAAAGCGACTGAGAAGCTTATTAATTCAGTTGAGAATCTCGTCTCGACAGAAATGAGGACTTTTTTTCGTGCAGGGGAAAGAAGAGAACCTGGCGGGGAGGCACATCCTGGGGTCGGACCAGGGTAAATTGTTGATATAAAAGAGGATGACTTCCAAAGTATGGTGATTTATAACCTTAAACACCACATTTTAATACTAAAAAAGCAAACATAAGGTATTAGCGTTTTGGCACGTGCAAATAGACATTATCTACCAAACTATGTTTTGCATATTACCCATAGATGCATAATAAAGAACAATTGAATTTTGAATATAAACAATGGGTTGAAGTTGAAGATGCCATTAATATTAAAGGTTGTACAAGAGAGTCTTGTTGGACAGAGAATGATCATAGGCCATAGGTGTCAAAATCTTTATTTTTGCAAATATTGCCATTGTCTTTTATTCCTCCTAAAAAGATTTCTGTAATGAGAGAAACTCCGTTACGCTACGCTTCACTTCGTTTCTCTCATTACTTATATATCTCTCTTCAGAGATTTACACAACATATTTTACACTACCCAAATATTAAGGTTAGGACATTATCCTCTTGTTAAAGAAACAATATTTGATTTTTAACATCTTCTTGTTCAAAGAATTCAGCATATTCTTTCAACTTTCTAATACATTCACCAATTGTTGTACTTAGGGGATGAATGTAGAATATACCATAATGTTCTTTATCTTGTTTAGCCCAATTGGTGCTGATTTTAAAGAAGTCAGCATCATAAGTAAATAGACATGCTCTCTTGCTAGCTGCATATTTCAATTGTTGTTCATCACTTAACCCTAGATTACCTATATCGTGTGCAGATCAGGTAATTACCTTACGTCGTTTTAAACCTTCTGCAATGACAATCTCCACATTTTCATCAGTATAAATTTTAAGCATTTTACTTAGCTAAACTAGGTAGGCTTTTTAATGTCTTTTTCCTTAATTGTTCAACATACATTTTTTCTTCTTTTATTTGACGATCAATCTTTTCTTGATTTTCATAATAATATGACAATGTATCGTGTATTTGCTCTAACTTTAATTGGGGATGATAATCAATAATTTGATCAACGGTATAACCTTTGTATTGATATTCTATCACGATGTCCAAAACTCGAATGCCGGTGCCAGAGATTATTGGATGGCTGCCACGTATATTACTGTCAAGAATAATAAAGGGATGATTTGTTTTTTTCATTTAAATTTTTCTTTTAAGTATTCGAAAAGATATGCTCTTACGTTTTTAATATAATATTCATAGCATCCTTTTTCCTCTTTATGAAATTACTTTATTGCATATCTTAATTCAAGGAAAAATTTATAAAATAAGGGATTGATAATATTGGATAATGAAATCATCAAAAAGAAAATCATAAAGTATAAAGAAGGCTGGGAGATTTTTCATGAACTATTGAAAAGTATAGATAAGACTATACCTTATGATGAGGTTTAACATTAGAGATCGTTATAATAAACCTCAAAATCCAAGATAAATTTTCAGAAAAAAGATGTAAAGGTGTTTATTTTTAGCCATAAAATATTTGATGTTATGGAATATACGCCCATATGTGATAATTCCTCTCTGACAAATAACAGGTGGCATCTAGGTACTCCTTTAGTCATTGGATAGCATATTCATTAGTAGCAATCTACCAACCAAAGCTTTTTGAAATATAGTGAATTTTAGATTATTTTTTAACAGGATTTGTCATTGCCTGGCTTGATGCCTTTCAAATGGGCTTTTATGTGTTTGCTGATGAGTCATGCAGAAAAGTAAATATTGTGCCTGAATATACAGGAGATATTAAGTTCCAATATTCAAGGTTTTATTCAGAGCTATAAACATAGTCAGAAGGGAGAAATAAATATGGGAAACAGTAAAAGATATGATGACTACGCAAAAACAAAGTTCAACGAAAACGATGTCAAGGCATTTGTTCATAAATGGTTTGCAGAATTTGATCATCAGTCGGATATAAGCTTTTTCAAAGGACATCTTGATCCTGAAAACGTGGATATGTACTTTCCTGATTTTGGTCCAATAAAGAATTTCAGCAATTTTGAAAAATGGTACAAAAAAGTGGTTGAAAACATACAGTGGAATGTCCACGAAATATCAAATCTAAAGGTTTCGGGAGATGAAGAGAAAGGTTTTTCAGTTAGTCTTGATATCAATTGGAAGGCAAAGACATATGAAGGAAAAACCCTTTACAAGTGTGTTCATCAGAACTGGGAGGTAATAGTGGATAAAAGCAGAAATTTCATCATCGAAAAACACTTTGTCCAGCAAATGGTAGACCATTAAGTGTCAGGCCTTCCTCATAGCGCCACGAGAGGTATGATCACTGCCAAAGTTTCTTAGATGCTTGTGCGAGGTTGGATTTGAAAACATATGCTTGCCACACACTCTTAGAGTTGGCGATTCTCTATGGCTACTATGAATAAAGAGCATCGGGATAATTCAGGTTCATGTGCCTTTTGAGTCAATTAGAACTTGATGGTTTAGCCTCTAAAAACATCTTTTCAGTAAGCAATTTCACACCCCCACCATTTTTTTATTAAGGGGAATTTTAAAAACAACAATTCAATGGCTCAAAGCTTGAGGTCAGAAATTATTATGATTAATAATTCAAAAGATCACCCACAAGTTAAAATGCACAAAGGATGGCTCATTGCCTATAATATGTGTCTGGCGATTTTCTTGTCTGCAGGATTGGTGGCTATAATCGCTTACGCACCATCAATGCCGTCTGAAAACGAACTTAAAGTTCAACAGGATGAAAAAATCAATCAAGCAACACCAGCATATAGTGAATCGAAAGATTCTCAGGATGGAAGTGATAATCGAAACAATCCGCCTGTGTCAGCAAGAGATCTTCATGCTAAACTTCATGATTTTGTGAGAAAATATCAGGGAAACCCTTCTGGAACTAAAAAAGAGTTTAAAGAGGAACTTTTTGAATTTCTGAAAGTCATCCAATACAAACCTTTTCTGGAAGAAAGAGGTTTTAATGGAAAACTTAATGCTTTTCTGAAAAATATCCCTACAAATCTTCTCAGTCAGCACAAGATCTTAAAGCGTTTAAAAATAAACTT